>NZ_PVTT01000004.1 GCF_003003095.1 Hasllibacter halocynthiae | reverse complement strand
TCGACCAGGAGGTCGCGCTCGAACTGCGCCACCGCGCCTATCACGCCCATCGTCATCCGCCCGGCCGACGAGGTCAGGTCGACCCCGCCCAGGGCGAGGCAATGCACCCGCACCCCCATCCCCTCCAGCCGCGCCACCGTGCCCGCCACGTCGATCGCGTCCCGACCCAGCCGGTCGAGGCGCGTGACCACGAGCACGTCGCCCGCCTCCAGACGGTCGAGGAGGCGCCCGAACCCCCGCCGGCGCGCGATGGCCTCGGAGCCCGACACCGTCTCGGCCACCACGCGGCGGGGCTCGACGGCGAAGCCGGCGGCGGCGATCTCGCGGACCTGGTTCTCGACGGTCTGGCCGACGGTGCTGACGCGGACATAGGCGAAGGTGCGGGGCATGGGGGCGATCCTGATCCGGGATCCGTCCGAAACGGGCGTCCGGATCATCGGGCCCGTCCGCTACCCCGTCAAGCTACCTTGCGGACGCCCGGCGCGGGGGGGTCCGAAACCCTTCGGATACGGACGGGGGCTGGGCTGCGGGAAGCCCGTCCTCTTCGGCCCGGGGGCGGTCCAGGGAGCAGCCCGGGGAGGTGACCCGGTTCGAGAGGTGACCCGGTCGGAGAAGGAACCGGATTGGGAACAAAACCGGATTTTCTTGGTGACCCGGTCGGCGGAGCGACCCGGTTGCAGGACCGACCGGGTTCGGGCCCGGAATCCTGCGCCTCGCCTCCGAACGGGCGCTGGCGAACGGGCGCTGGCGAACGGGCCCTAGCGGACGGGCGCGCGCTCGTGGCGCCTGCGGCAGAAGCCCACGAAGGCCGCGTCCGGGTCCTTGGGAAGGGTGCCTGACGCGGCCGCGAAGGCCCGCCATTCGGCGCGCAGCGCGTGCACGTCGTAGCCCGGCGCCGCGGCGCGCGCGCGCGCCATCGCCGCCTCGGACACGTCAAGCGAGGCCTCGAAGAGGGGCAGGCGGCCCCCGTCCCCGCCCCCGTCCCCGCCCCCGCCTCTGCGCCCGCCCCCACGGGCGCGGGGGTGGCTGCGGGCGCGGGCGTCCCTGCGGCTCATCACCACGATGTCGCCGTCGAGGGCGAGGTCGTAGTCCGGCACGTGCCCGTCCTCGATGATCTCGCGCAGGAAGAAGCGGAACTTCTTGAGCGGCGAGTTCGACCCGACCTTCTTCTGCAGCTTGTCGACGCGGATCGCAAAGGGGCGGTCCTGCTCGCCCACGTGCTTGCGCGCCAGCTCGTAGATCCGCCGCTCGAGCGGGCGGCGCAGGCGGAAGTAGTCGGCGCTGATCGAGAGGACCTCCATCCCCTTGACCGCCCGGAGGGTCCAGTCCGAGACGGTGATGCGGACCTTGGTCATCCGTCCGAAGGGCGAGAGGTCGCCCCGCTCGTCCCGGCGGTCGATCTCGAAGGCCTCGATCAGGCCGAAGCCCCGCGTCTGGACGTGCTCGCCCGTGCGGATGTCCGTGACGATCGTGGTGCCGCGCAGCCGCACCAGGGCGTCCTCGAAGCGCTGGTAGGAGGCGGCCGTCGTGCGCCAGTTGGTGCCGACCATCACCTCGTGGGCGGTCATCTCGATCGTGGGGCCCACGTCGGCGCCGCGGTTGAGGTCGTGCACGAGCTTGGAGATGCAGTAGAGCAGGATGTCCTTGTCCAGGATCGTCGCGAGCCCCTTGCCCGAGGGGACGACGCGCAGCCGCTGGCCGCCATGCTCGTACTCGAGCTCGCGCATGTCGGGGCGCGAGGAGAGCGAGAAGACCGGATGCTCCATCGAGGCCATGTCGTCCTTCGGCGCGGCATCGGTCACGTCGAGGATGAAGAAGTCCCGGTTGGGGTGGCGATCGGGCAGGCGGCTTCCCATGAGGAGGGGCTTAACCGGCGTTCGTCCTTCCGGGAACCGGGATTCGTCCCTCCGGGAACCGGGATTCGTCCCTCCGGGAACCGAGATTCGTCCCTCTAGGAACCGAAAACGGCCGCGGTTCCCGATTAGTTCGTTCGATATCAAAGAGATACGAGGAGGGGCGGAAAGCCGTAACACCTATAACAATTATAACACTAGGGCGGCCTGTGGATAACTCGGGCATCTTCTGTGGATAACAGGCCGCTGAGAATGAGAGGGAAAGCCAAGGGGGGAGACGGGAAGGGCGGGGAGGGAGGAGAGCGGAACGGAACCGGATTGTCACGGTCACCCGGTTCGGAGTCGGACCCGATGGCCAGGGAAGGGGGCGGCGATCCAGACTGCGAAGAGGAGCAGCAAGCAAGGAGGGCCGCGGAAATGCCCACCATCGTCATCGCCTCGCCCAAGGGAGGGGCGGGCAAGTCGACCGCCGCCGTCGTCCTGGGAACCGAGCTGGCGCGCGCCGGCGCGCGCGTGACGCTCATGGACTGCGACCCGAACGGCTCGCTGACGCTCTGGGCGGAGCGCGCGGCACCGCCCGGAGGCGTGACGCTGAGAAGCGGCGTCTCGGAGGGCGAGGTGGTGCGCGCCATCCGCTCCGCCGAGGCGGACGGCGCCGTCGTGGTCGTGGATTTGGAGGGCGTGGCCTCGCGCCTCGTCAGCCGGGCGATCAGCCAGGCCGACCTGGTGATCACGCCGATGCGGGCGACCACGCTGGACGCCACGATCGGCGTTCGCGCCCTGCAGCTCGTCGCGGAGGAGGAGGAGGCCCTGGGGCGGCGCATCGCGCATGCGGTGGTCTTCACCATGACGCGGGCCATCCGGTCCAAGCAGCACCAGGGGATCGAGCGCTCGCTGCGCGAGCAGGGGGTGGACGTGATCGCCCCCGGCCTGATGGAGCGCGCGGCCTACTCGGCCCTGTTCGAGTTCGGCGGCGACCTCGCGACGCTGCCGCCCCAGGGCAACATGGAGGCGGCCCGCGACGAGGCCGCGCGCTTCGCCAGGGCCGTCTACGACCGGCTCGTCGCACGGGAGGCCGCGGCATGAGCGAGCCCTTCCGCATCGACGCCGGCGCCCTGCGCGCCCGTCCCAAGGCGGCCGGCGAGGCCGAGCTGAGGGCCGCCGACAGGGCGGGGGAGGCGCAGGGCTTCCTCGCGCGCGAGCCGCGGCGCGGCGGGCGCCGGCCGAGCCCGCGCACGGGGCAGGTCCACGCCAAGGTGCTGCCGCACGTGCGCGACGAGATCCTGGAGGAGGCCGCGCGCCGGGGCGTCACCCAGGGCGTGCTGATCGAGGAGGCCTGGGCGCTCTACCTCGCGCGGCAGGAGCAGGAGCGGAGGCCGGGGGCCGGGGGGCCGGACCGGCCGGGTTCCTAGAAGGACGAATCGGTCCCGCGACGGCCTTCCGGCAGACGGATCTGTAACCGGGTCGCTCGACCGACCCGGTTTCCCGGATCGGCGGAGGGGGCGGCGGAAGGGATGGCGCAGTGGCGCCGGCAATCGGCGGCTCGAGGTGACTCGCGCGGCGGGCGGTCAGGGTTCCCGAAGGGCCTGCGCCGCAAGCCCTTCGGGAACCCTGACCGCATCGGAAGGGCCCTCAAGGCATCCGGGCGGGCGGGGGATGCGTGAACGGGGCGTGAACGCACCGCGCGGTGCGTTCACGAAGCCGAAAGGCCCGTCGGGCAGGATGGCCCCCATGAGGCGCGTCCCGACATCGCGAAGGCCCCTGGAAGGGCGCTGGAAGGCCCCTGGGAGCTCGGGGAGGGGTTTCCGCCCCTTAGGGCCCCCTGGCCCCCTCCTGCGCCTGCAGCGTGCCTTCCCGGGCCTCTCAGAGGTTCAGGCGGCTGGCGAGGGCGTAGTGGAAGACCGTGGTGTTCGAGAGCCCGAGGAGGCGGTTCATCTCCGCGAAGACCCGGTCGTGCGCGTCCGGCCCGATCGCCTCGCCGGCGGCGAGGCCGGCGATCACCGGGGCGATCCCTTCCCAGCCTTCGGCGATCACCGCGAGGTCGCCGGCGATCCGCTCGTTCGGGGGGGGCACGACGCCGGCCTCGGCCATGCCCTCGCGCAGCGCGCCGAGCGAGAGGCCGAAGAGCGCGTGGTCCCCGGCCAGCGCCTCGAGCGCGGCGTCGTCGCCCGGGTCGAGCGCGAGGACGCAGGCGTTCAGCGCCATGCGCTGCAGCAGCATCCGCTGGCGCCCGGCGATCTCGATGGCCAGCGCGTCGCGCTGCAGCAGCTGCGCGGGGTCGGCGTAGCGCCCGGCGATGCGGCTGGTCAGGCGCACGGACCGGTCGAGCAGGTCGGGCGCGGCGGCGCGGATCCGGTCGGCGTCCGCGCGCGAGGCGCCGGCGAGCACGGCCTCGACCGAAGGGGCGAGGGGGGCCCAGATCGCGCGCAGGGCGCCGATGTCCTCGAGGATGCGGCGGTCCTCCTCCGGGGCGACGATGTTCATGGCGCCGTCCCCGTCCTCGAGCGCGGCGAGGATCCGGTCGAAGTCGCGCGAGGCGATGGCGAGGATCGGGCCGGCCTGCTCGGTGGCGATGCCCGCGCCGTCGGCGCAGGCGGCCGCTGGGATGCGCTCGGCCAGCATGCCGAGGCGGTTGGCGTAGTTGATGCGGTCGCGGCCGTTCTCGTCGACGACGACGCCGCCGGACTGGGCGAGGGCCGGGGCGCCGCCGGCCAGCAGCAGGGCCAGGATCGTGGTTCCAAGGGTCGTTGCGTAGCGCATGGTCTCGCTCCTCGAGCGTTGAGGCGGTTGGAGGGGCCTTCGGGCGGCCCCCGCGGTGTCCGCGGGCGCGCCGTCCCGGGCCTGCCGGATGGGGGCGGGGCGGGCGCGCGCCGGGGCGGCGCCGGCCCCGGCCGGTCAGGCCGGCCGCTGCATCCACACCTCGACGCGCCGGTTGATGCCCCGGCCCCGGTCGGTGTCGTTGCAGCCCGAGGGCGCGATCTCGCCGAAGCCGGCCGAGCGCATGGTCACGCCCGGCAGCTCGCCGATCCGCTCCTGCAGCTCGAGCAGGACCTGGTCGGCGCGCTCGACGCTGAGGTCGCGGTTGGCGTCGAAGCTGCCGACGCTGTCGGTGAAGCCCACCACGAGCACGTCCGAGCCCTCCGGCGCCTCCTGGAGGAAGGTGGCGAGGCGCTGCATGTCGACGAGCGCCCGCTCGTCCAGCCGCGAGGAGCCGGTGCGGAAGCGGAAGGTCGTCGAGAGGCGCTCGTAATCGACCATCACGCCGAGCATCTCGCGCATCAAGGCGCCCTCGTAGGGGTCGGCCTCCGGGTCGAGGAGCTGGCGCGCCCGGTCGCCGTCCATGTTCTGCCGGCGCGCCTCGACCCCCAGGTCGATGAAGCCGGCCTTGCGGATCACGCTGTCGGCCTCGGGCGAGAGGGCGTAGTCGAGGAAGGCGCCCGCCTCCTCGGGCATCTCGTCGCCGCGGTTGTAGAGGTAGAGGCGCCGCTGCAGGGCGTATTCCTCGGTGCGGGCCGAGAAGGCGTCGGGCGTCATGGTCAGCCCGCAGGAGTTGACCAGCGTCACCGGCTTGGCGCCGCGCTGGAAGGCGTAGCCGACGAAGCCGATCGCGGCGGGATCCTCGTTGACCAGGCGGGCGACCTCGTTGTTGTCGTTCGCGATCCGCACCTCGAGGGGCGCGACGTTGGGGTCCGCCTCCGTGGTGAAGATCGTCTCGGCGAACACGTCCCGCGTGCCCGAGCTGGAGGGGCGGTCGATGACGCGGATCGGCAGGTCGGGGCCGCCCACCTCGGACCAGTTGCGGATCTCGCCGCGGTAGACGTCCGAGAGCTGGGCGACGGTCAGCGTGCCCACGGGGTTGTCGGGGTGGACGATGACCACGAGGCTGTCGACGGCCACGATGTGCTCGTTGGCGGGGTCGACCATGTTGCCGGCGCCGGCGTCGCGCAGGGCGCGCGCCTCCTCGGGGCGGATGCGCCGGGCGGCCATGCCGATGTCGGCCGAGGCGCCCAGAAGCGTGCGGAACGCGTCGCTCGAGCTGGTCGAGCCGACGACCATCTCGCCCATGTCGTCGCCGAAGCCGCCGTCGCCGACCAGCGAGACGAGGATCTCGTTGGGGGTGCCGGTGGCGGAGATGGTGGCCTCGGCGTCGAGGAAGCCGGCATACCCCTCCAGCAGGAGCGGCATCATCCCCAGGCCGACCGCGTCCGAGCCCGCGAAGACGATCCCCGCCCGCCCGGTGTCGAAGGAGGGGCAGGCCGCGCCCTCGCAGCGCACCCGCTCGGCCGAGAGGCGCAGCTCGCCCAGGGCGGTGCGGATCACGTAGGCGTTCTCGCTGAACTCGACGAACTCGCCGGTGAGGTCGACCGTGCCGTCGGCCGAGCGCAGCGTCACCTCCTCGGCCAGCGCGGGGGCCGCGCCGGCGAGAAGGAGGGCCGCCCCGCAAAGCGCGCTGGTCCCTCTGTGATAGGTCTTCTTCATCGTCGTCCTCCGGGCAGGCGGGGCCGCGACGGCGCGGCCATGGGGGGCGGGGCCGGCGCGGGGGCCGACGGCCATGGCCGCGAGGATTTGCCACGTTTCTGGGCCAATATGTGGCTAGGCGGGGAAACTGTCGGGACTCCGCGAACGGCTTGATGGCCGTTTCGGGGCACCCCCCCGCGGCGCGCTCAGCCGTCCTGCGGAAGAAGCCGTCCCAGCCCCGCGAGGAGCGCGGGCAGGTCGGCCGCCCGAAGCGCCAGGAGGCGCGGCGGCGCGTCCGGCCAGGCCACGAGCGCGGCCGCCATCGCCCCTGGGCCCGCCCCTGGGCCCGCCCCTGGCGCCGGGCCGCGGCAGACCGCCCAGGGCCCCGGGCCCCGCGCCGCGAGAAGGCCCTCCGCCGCCTCCGCGAGCGCCCTCGCGGGCGGGACGTCCCCGAGGGCGCCCGCCCCCCCCTCCGGCAGCGGCAGCGCGCCCGGAGGGGCCGCCAGGCGCGCCAGCAGCGCCTCGAGGTCCTCCTCCTCCCCAAGGACCTCCCCGGGGCCTTCCCCGCCGGGTCCTTCGGCGGCGGGCCCTTCACCGGCGGGAGGGGGGGCTCCGTCCTTCGGCATGAGGGCGGCCAGGCGCTCGTCGAGGCGGGGGGCGGGCAGGCCCTCGCCGCCGATCTCGCCGCCGATCTCGGGGCCGCCGGGGCCGCCCGCCGCGGCGGTGCGCGCCGCCAGCCCCGCGCCCCGCGCCGCCGCCTCGGCGAGGAACCCGGCCAGGCGGGCGGCCGCCTCGCCGGCGCCGCCGGGCCCGCGCAGCCGGCGCCCGCCCAGGGCGAGGGCCAGGCCGCCCCCCTCCGGCAGCGCCAGGAGCTCGAGCGCGACGGGCAGGACGGCGCCCTCGACCTCCGCGACCACGGCGCGCCGCATCGCGGCCCCGTCCGATCCCTCCGGCGCCAGGAGGCGGGCGGGGCCGCCCGGGGCGGGGGCCGCCTCGGGCAGGGCGGCGAGCCGCCGCAGCGCGGTCCGGGCGCGGTCCTCCTCCGTCATGGCGCGTCCCTTCCGCCGATCCGCGCGAGGCCGCGCGCCGCGGCGGCCAGCAGCGCCTCGATCCCGCCGGCCTGCGCCCCGGGCGCGCAGAGGCAGAGCAGGGCCTCCTCCGGAACGTCCGGGTCGCGCAGCGCGACGCGCAGCCCGTCCGGGGCCTGCAGCAGCGCGACCTCGGGGGTGCCTCCGGGGGTACCGCCGGGGGCGTCCGGGCCCGGGACGCCGCCCAGGATCAGCGCGCCCTCGGCGCAGAGCGCGTCGAGCCGCTCGCGGGGGGGCAGGCCCTCGCCGCGGGCCACGAGGACCATCCCGGCGGAGAGGTCGGCATAGGCCGCGACCCGGCAGATCGGATGCGCCCCGACCAGGCCGTCGAGAATTTCGGTCACCATCGGCCTTCCGCCCCGCTCCGCGCCGTTCCGCCCCCGCGCCGTCGCCGCGGGGTTTCCGCGGGGGCCTTCGAGGGCTCCCGCGGGACCGGCCTAGGGGACGCGGCGCCTTGCCGGCAAGCGGGCGCGGTCAGGAGGGAACGCGGCGGGTCCCGCCCGCATCGGCCGTCCGCCCCTGGCGCCCCTGGCGCGGGCGCACGCGGCGCGGCACGACGCGCGCCGCCTCGGCGGGCGCCTCCGCCTTCGGGGAGGGGGGCGGCGCGAAGGCGTCCAGGACCTCGTCCAGCCGCTCCAGGAAGGCGTCGAAGCCGCTCTCGGGGCGGGTGCCGGGGTCCAGGGCCCGGACCAGGGAGACGGGCAGGACGCCGCCGAAGAGGGGCCCGGCCTCGGCCTCGACGCGGCGGATCACGCGGGCGCGATCGCGCTCGGTGACGATCTTGTCGAAGCGCGTCACCAACAGGAGCGAGCGGTCGCGCACCGCCTCGGGGACCAGCGACCAGGCCGCGGCCTCCGAGCGGCGCCAGGCCTGGGTCGCATGGGTGCACCAGAGGACGACGTCGGCCTCCGGCAGGAGGCGCTCCCACACTTCGGGGTCCATGTTGGGGTCCGAGATGCCGGGAAAGTCGATCAGGTCGCAGCGGTCCAGGATCGGGGCCTCGCGGAACATGCGAACGGCGCGCGTCTCCTCGACGGGGACGTCGCCGATGCGCGCGGGCTCGACGGGGGTCTCGCCGCCCCGAAGGTCCACGCGCAGGGGATCGCCCGTCCCCCGGACGATCCAGATCGGCGGAAGCTGGGTGGCGGTGACCTTCTCGGGCAGGGCGCGGTCGCCCAGGAGCAGGTTCGAGAGCGTCGACTTGCCGGCCGAGAACTCGCCCATGATGGCGACGCGCGGGCGGCGGGGCGCCGCCGCCCCCTCCCCCGGCGCGCCGGGGGCCGTCCAGGGCCCGGCCTCGGCGCGCGAGGCGTCGCCGGGGGCCTCGGGGACCATCTCGTTCATGCCCTCATCCTTTCGGCCTGCTCGCCCCTCTCGGAGACGCCCAGCTCCTCGAGGAGCATGTCGAGCATGCAGTCTAGCTCCTCCTGGGCCTCGACGCCGAACATCGCGTTCAGGTCGCCGATGCTGATCTCGGACTTGGCGCGCATCGCGCCGATCACGCGCTTCTGGTCGGTCACGAACCCCTCCAGGGCGCCGAGCGCGCGGCGGCGCACCTCCTCGGTCTGGGCGCCCTTGAGCTCCTCGACGATGGGGGCGGTCTCCGCGGCGATGAGGTCGCGGAAGTCGGCGGCGAAGGCTTCGTAGCCGCGGCGCCGGCCCCACCAGGACTTCCACCAGGAGGTCTTGAGGTCGAGCGCGATGGTCTGCGCCAGCGCGATCGGCTGCGGCAGGTCCGGCGTCGCCGGCACGTTCGCGGCCTGGTTCTCGACCTCCACGGCGAGGATCCGGGCCTGCGCCTCCAGCATCCGGCGGGCGGCGTCCGAGTAGATCTCCTCGCAGGTGCGCTCCGTGCGGCGGCGCATCACCTGGTAGGCCGAGCGGATCAGCAGGCGCAGCCCGTCGGGGCTGTAGGACCAGACCGCCTTCTCGCCATGGGCCTCGAGATGCGAGAGCAGGTCGGCCAGGGCGCGGTCGAGGAAGCTCTCGTGGACCTGGTCGACCCGGTCCCGGAAGCGCGCGAGGATGTCGCCGAGGCGCCCCTCCAGGGCGCCGAGAGCGTCCTCGCCGATCCCCGACAGGAGGCGCTCGCTCTCCTCGGGGGGCATCATCTCGCCGTCCGTGGCCCGCAGCGAGACCCGCTCGGTCAGGCTCTTGAGGGCGACCACGTTGCTGGCGGCCCGCTCGGCGAGGTCCTTCACGAGCGCGGCCCAGGCCCCCTCGTCGAGGCGCCGGCCGATCGCGCCCCAGAGGGCGGGCAGGCCCGACAGCTCCCAGACCATGTCCTCGACCGAGAGGGCCGCGAGGTCCTGGCCGCTGCGCGAGGAGGCCATCGACACGAGGGCCCTGGCGCTGTCGACGACGAGCGCGTCCACCGTCCCGGCGAGGACCGCCTCGGCCCACAGCGCGCTGCCGAACACGATCTCGGGCAGGGGGCCGTCGACCTTGTCGGCGAGCGTGGCCGAGAGGCTGGCCTCGATCTCGGCGATCTGCGTCTCGGGGTCGGAGAGCTCGTCGACGCGGTTCACGAAGACGATCACGTCCCGCGAGCGCAGGTTCGAGATCAGGCGGATCAGCCCCATGTCGGTCGTGTTCAGCGCCTGGTGCGCCGAGAGGACCACCACGCAGGTGCGCGAATCGCGCAGCGCCCGGATGGTGATCTGCTCGCGCATCATGAAGGTGTCGTTGACGCCCGGCGTGTCGCGGATCGTCAGCGGCACGGAGAGGAAGGGCGCCCCGAGCCAGAGGTCCGCCGAGCGGGTGATGTCGGCGAACTGGCCCTGCTTCTCGGCCTGCGAGAGCTCGTCGTAGTCGTCGCCCATGCAGACGTAGCGCTTCACGAGCGCGTCGTCGAAGCTCTCGTAGTCGTGGGTCTGGCCCAGCATCAGCTCGAAGCGGCGGCCCAGGCGGGCCTTCGTCTTCTCGCGCATCTCGGCGACCTGGGCGCGCAGCTCCTCGGCCTCGCCCTCGGCGCCGGCGCGCAGCGCCAGCTCGCCGATGCGGCCGCCGTTGCGCATCAGGCGGTCCCATTCGCCCTCGTCGAAGAAGCGGAAGGCGGCCCGCGGCGCCCCCTCGGGGCGGGCGTGGTTCAGGTGCAGCGAGGTGACCACGGAGGTCCAGGGGTTCACGTCCGAGGGCAGCAGCCCCGGCCGGCCGGCCATCGCGTTCACCAGCATCGTCTTGCCGGCCTTCACCTGCCCGATCATCGTGACGGCGGGCGCGAACTCGGACAGGCGCTGCGAGAGGCGGCCGAGCTGGCCGGCCACCTCGCCGTCGCCGACCGCGCGGATGTCGCCCAGCACCTCCCCGAGGGCGTCGCGCTCCTCGGCCATCTCGTCCAGCACCTCCAGCCCGCGGCGCGGCACGGCGCGCGCCGGTGCCCGGATGGCGGCATGGGGGGCCTGGGCGGCGGCGGCGGGGGCGTCCCCGCCCCCGGGTCTCTCGGCGGCGGTGAGGGCGACGTTCATCGGGATGCTCCTGGAAATGGCGGCCGCTGGCGAATCGTTCGACGGGCCCGCCCGGCGGGCGGACGTCCCCGATCCGAAAGGGATACACGCGATTCTGGCTATTTGACGGCGCGGCCCCCTTCGGAGGCCCCCCGGGCGGGATCGCGGCCGCCGGAACGCCTCGGGGGTGCGCCTCGGGGGGGTGCGCCTCAGGCGGCGCGGGCCCAGGCCTCCGGCGGAAGCGCGTCCCGCAGCTGCAGCAGGAGCGCGGCGGCGTCGCCCGCCGCGGCGCCGCCCCGCTCGACCCCGAGGAGCTGCGCCATGTCGGCCGCCGCCCAGGCGAGGTCGCGCAGCGGATCGGCCGCCGGGTCGTCGACCTCCTCGAGCTCCTCTGCGAGGCGGGCGGTCTCCTCGACGGCGCGGGCGATCACGGCGCGCCCGTCCGACGGATCGAGCGTGGCGCCCGCCTCCCGCAGCCGGGCGGCCGCGCGCGCGAGGGCGGCGATCCCCCCCTTCCCGCCGGGCGCACCGGCAGGATCCGGGGTTTGGGCCGGGGCCGGGGCCTGAGCCGGGGCCGGGGCCGGGAAGGGGATGGCGGCCGGGGCCGTCCCGGGCGCCGTCCCGGGGGATTTCCCAGAGGATTTCCCGGGCGCCGTCCCGGGGGCGGCTTCGGGCATGGCCTCCAGCGCCTCCGCGTTCCGCGCCAGGAGAAGGTCGGCCCGGTCGATCAGCGCCTGGCGGGTCCGGCGCACCAGCTTGCGGACCGCGCCGATCAGCTCGGGCCCGCCCGCCGCGCGCATCATCGCCGCGTCCAGCGTCCCGTCCGCGCCGCGCGCGCCCAGGGCCGCCCCGAGGTCGACGCTGACGACGTGGTCGAAGGCCGCCGCCGCCGCCGCCCCGGGCCGCCCGGCCGCCGGCGGGCGCAGGAGGATCGCGCCGGCGGTCAGCGCCTCGGGCATCGCGGCCCAGAGGGCCTGCTCGGCCCCCGTCCAGTTCCGGCTGCACCAGATCGTCAGGTCGGTGCGCGCCGCGGCCCAGCCGCCGGCGCGGCGCAGCGCGTCCTCGCTGCGGGCCGACAGCTCCAGCAGGGTGATCCGCCCCAGCGCGGGCAGGTCGCGGCGCAGGCGGGCGAAGGCCACGTCGCCGCGCGCGGCGATCGCCTCGGGCGCGGCCGCCGCGCCGGAGGCCGCCTCCCGCCCGCCGCCCGCCAGCGTGAGGAGCGCGCCCGGCCCCTCCGGTCCCGCGGCCTCGACCTGGACGGTCGGCATGGCGGCCCTGCCGCCGCCGGGGCCGCGCACCGGCAGCACCCGCCCGCCCGCCAGCACGTTCAGCGCCGCCGACTTGCCCGATCCGGGAAGCCCCGCCAGCGTCACCCGCACGGGCGCGCCGAGCCGCCCCGCCAGGCGCGCGGCGATCTCCGCGTCCTTCGCGGCCAGCGCGCCCGAGGCGATCGCGCGCCCGAGGGCCGCCAGCGTGGCGGCCCCGTCCCCGATGCCGTCCCCGGCGGTGCCGGCGTCGCGCCGCATACGCCTCAGCCGGCCGCGCCGGCGCGGCGGAAGGCCGCGGCGTCCGGGGCGTCCGGGGCGTCCGGGGCGGCGACCTTCCCGCCGCCCTCGGGCGCGTCCTCGTCCTCTCCCCCCTCCTCCTTGGAGGGCCCGGCCGGCAGGACCGCGACGCGGGTGGTCGGCAGGCGGCCCTCCTCGACGAAGGAGGCCGGCTTGGGGACGATCTTCCGCTCGGCCCGCTTCATGTGGTTCAGCTTGACCACCGTGAAGCTGATGTTGTCCTGGTCGGGGTCGGCCAGCTCCTCGAGCGCGGCGAGGAGGTGGCCGGCGATCTCCGCGGACTTGCGGCGCCGGTGCCGGTGCAGGAGCTTCCTGATCTGCGGCTCCTCGAGGTACTGCAGCCCGTCCGAGGAGATCACGAGCACGTCGCCCATCTTCATCGCGTAGGGCGCGTCGGGGCAGTCCGCGCGGGCGATCTTGCCCCCCATCAGCACGGAGGTCAGGCAGTTGCGGTCCGGGTGGTCGCGCGCGGCCTCCGGGGTGATGAGGCCCTGCTCGGCCATGAAGTCGATCTGCGGCGCGAGGGAGTGGTCCTCGTTGAGCTGGCGCAGCTTGCCGTCGCGCAGGAGGTAGAGCGGGCTGTCGCCCACCGACATCCAGTAGAGCCGGTTCTCGACCGCCACGAGCCCGACGAGGGTGGCGCCCATGCCGCGCGTCTCGGGGTTGCGGCGGACATGGCCGCGGATCACCTCGTTGGCGCGGCGCGCGGCCTCGGCCATGATGCCGGGGATCGCGGCCTCGTCGGCGGCGAACTCGGCCGAGCGGAACTTGAGCGCGGCGTAGACCTGCGTGACCACGATCTTCGAGGCCACGTCGCCGGCGGCGTGCCCGCCCATCCCGTCGGCCAGGACCGCGACCCCGCTGTCCATCCCGAAGGGGAAGTCCGCGACGGTCGCGTCCTCCTGGTAGGGGCGGCCGCCCTGCGCGACGGCCGAGGCCACGTCGTAGCGCGGCTCAGGCGATCTCCAGATCATCACCGTCCTCCCCGGCGCCGGCATCCGCTTCCTCGGACCATTCGAAGTCCGCCCCGCAGAGCGCGACCAGCCGCAGCTCCGTCTCGCCCATGCGGATGCGGTCGCCGTCCGCGAGCGCCTCGTTGGCGATGACCGGCCGGCCGTTCAGGCGCACGATGTTGGACTTGCCGCCCTGCCCCAGCATGAACCCGCGCGTCTCCGCGTCGTAGGCGATGGCCGCGTGCCCGCTGCGCGAGATCGCCATGTCCCCGAAGTCGAGCCGCACCGCCTGCCCCGCGCCGCGCCCGATCGAGGAGAGGCCCGGCCCCAGCGGGAAGTGCGCCCCCCGGCCCGGCCCGGCGGTCACCACCACCCAGCCCACGGGAAAGCGCAGCGCGTCCGCGGGCGGGGCGGCTTCCTCCTCCTCCTCGTCGCCGCCGAAGGCGGCCATGATGTCGCGCACCTCGCCCTCGGAATCGTCGAAGCCCAGAAGGCGCGTCTTGGCGCGCGTCCTGCGCGCCGGCGCCGGCGCCGTCGTCGCGGCCGGCGCGGCCGGCGCGGCCGGCGCGGCCGGGGCCGAGGGGGCGGGCATGGCTTCCGGGCCGTTCCCGTCCCAGGCCCCGTCCCAGGCCCCGTCCCAGGCCTCGTCCGCTACCTCGTCCCCGGCTTCGTTCCCGGGGCCCTCGACGTCCCAGATGTCCGGCCGGGCCTCGTCCTGCTGCATCCGCTCGGCGATGTCGCGCAGAAGGTCGCTCGTCGAGGGGGCGGCGTCGTCGCCGGGGCGCGTGGCCCGCAGAACGGGCCCCGACGCGCCCGAGCCGGGGGGCGGCGCGGAGGCGGGGTGGACGGCGGGCCCCGGGATGGGCCTCGGCCGGGTCTCCGCGGCGGGGCCGGGCCGCGCGCGTCCCGCCCTTTCCGTCTCGCGGCTGAACAGGCGGCTGAAGAAGCTCATCGTGCGTTCCTTTCGTCCTGGTCTCTCGGGTCGTGGGCGGGCGCGCGCGGCGGGGTCATCGCCGCGCGGCGAGGTCGACCGTCACCGGAAGGTCCTCCCCGTTGCGGCGCACCATCAGCGTCAGCGTCCCGTCGCCGCGCCGGTCCGTCCGCTCGAGCGCGGCGGCGAGGGCGTGCCGCCCGTCCAGCCGCTGGCCCGAGGTCAGGTCGGCGACCAGCACGTCCCCGGGGGCGAGCCCCCCCGGACGGCCGCCGGCCACGATCACCCGGCTCGTCCAGCCGCCCCCGGGCGCGGCGGTGGCCTGCACCACGACGCCGCCGCCGAAGCGCGTCTCCTGGATGACGGGAAGCGTCAGCACCTGCTCGATCATGGCGGGCCCGCCGGGCCGGCCGAGGCCGACGTCGAGGGCGACGTCCCGCAGGGCGTCGTCCTTCGGCACGGTGGCGAGCACGGCGCGGAAGTCGGCGAGGCTCTCGACGGGGGCGCCCTGGACGGTGCGGATCACCATGGCCCCGTCCGGGTCGGCGCGCAGGTCGCCCAGGGGAAGCCGCACGGTCCAGGCGCTGGCGAACTCGACCCCCGAGGGAAGGGGCGCGGGGGGCGCCTCGAGGCCGGGCGCGGGCGCGGATGCCGCCGCGGATGCCGGCGCGGGCACGGGCAACGGCGCGGACGCCACGGGGGAGAGGCGCGGCACGCCGGAGGGCGCGGGGGAAGCGCGCCCGGCCCCTTCGGGGAGGGCCATCTCCGGCGCGGCCTGGACGACCCGCGGGGCCGGGGCGTCGGGAGCGGCGGCGGGAGCGGCGGCGGGCGCGCCTCCGGGCCGCGCGCGGGGCGCGGGCGAGGTCTCGGGCGCCGTCCGGAGCGCCGTCCGGAGCGCCGCCTCGGGCGGCTCCGGGGCTTCGGCCGCCGTCCCGGAGAGGGCCCCGGCGGGGGTTTCGACAGGATCGGCGGGGGTTCCGACGTCGCCCCCGGGCGCCTCCGGGACCGCCGCGGAGAGGATGGCGGGAACCTCTTCCGGCGCGGCGCGGGCCGCCTCGGACCCCGCCTCTGCCGCCTCGGACCCCGCCCCTGCCGCCGCCGGGGGCGCGAGGGCCAGGGCCTCCGCCTCCGCCTCCGCGCCGCCGTTCCCGGCGGGCGAGAGCACGGCGAACGCCCCGCCCCCGGCCAGAAGGGCGAGCGCGGCCACCCGCGCCAGGAGGGGGCCGCGCCCGCGCCTCGGCGCGGCCTCGGCCCGCGGGGCGGGGCGGCTCTTGACGCGGGTGACGACCCGGGTGCGCACGCGGCCGCGCTTCTCCATGGCCTCGCGCCACTCCTCCGCGGTCTGCCAGCGGTCCTTCGGCACCACCGCGAGCGCGCGGTCCACGGAGGCCAGGACGGCGTCCCTGTAGCCCGCCACGCGCCCCAGCAGGGGCTCGTAGGGGTCGGCGGCGCCCGTCGCGACGGCGGTCAGGCGGGACTGGCTGTCGGGCGGCGCCTCGCCGGCGATGAGGTGGTGGAGGGTCGCCCCCAGCGCGTAGAGGTCCGAGAAGGGCCCCTGCTCGGCGCCGGTGACGTAGAACTCCTGCGGGGAGTAGCCGTCCTTGACCACGCGCAGCGCCGAGAGGACGCGCGACTGCTTGCCGATCCGCTGCCGGGCGGCGCCGAAGTCGATCAGGACGGGGGTGCCGTCGGCGCGCACGAGGACGTTGTCGGGGCTGACGTCCCGGTGGAGCATGCCCTGCGCGTGCACGAAGCCGAGCGCGTCCAGCATGGTGCGCATGACCTCGACGACGCGCTCGGGCGGCATGCTGCCGCCTTCCTCGAGCAGGTCGAGCAGGTCCTGCCCCTCGATGAAGTCGAGCGCCATGTAGGCGGTGTCGTTCTCGGAGAAGACCTGGTGCACGCCGACGATGCTGGGGTGCTGGAGCTTCGCGAGGCTCCGGGCCTCCTGCACGAAGAGGCGCACGATCGAGGCGAGGTCCTCGCGGTGCGAGGGCAGGCGCGGCTGCACCATGGTGCCCACGCGCCGGCAGAAGGCGCCGGGAAAGCATTCCTTGATGACGATCGGCCGCTCGAGGCTGTCGACCGCCCTGTAGGTGATGCCGAAGCCGCCGGCGTTCAGGAACGACCGGATGCGGTACTGGCCCTGCAGCAGCTCGGTGCCGTCGGGCAGCTCGTCCCTGGTCTCGGGGGGGACGATCTGGAGGTCGACTTGTCTGGCGGCCGGCATCGGGAACCCCGCGTTCTGCGGCATGGGATCGTTTCCGGGGGGGAGACGATGGACCCGCGCTACGCGGCGAGTTCGACTAAAAAGTGACTGCAAGGGGGAGGTTTCGTTGCCGGAACGTGTCCGGCGGCCCCCTGTCCGAGGGGGCGCCCGCTGGCCCGTTCCGGCCCCGTTCCGGCTCCGTTCCGCCCCTGCGCGGGTCCTCGGCCGGGCCTTCAGCCGGGCCCTCAGCCGGGCAGGCGCAGCGCCTCGAGGCGGGCCTGCAGGAGGTCGCGCACCCCGACCCCCGAGAGCGAGGCGAGGTCGATGGCGCGCATCCGCACGGCCTCGGCCATGCGGTTCACCCGCTCGAGCCCCTCGCACAGGGCCCTGGCATGGTCCTCGAAGGCCGCCGCGCGGCCCAGTCGGGGGATCTCGCACTGGCTGCCGATCCGCCAGACCGGCCGGTCCGAGGCGTCGAGGACGGAGAAGATGTAGAGGAAGTTGTCGAAGGCCTCGCCGGACTTGCGGTGGTTGCGCAGCAGCGTGCGGCTGTCCCGGCCCGCCAGGAAGTCGGCCCGGATCGCGCGGCGCGCCTTCTCCTGCGGGACGTCGCCCTGCAGGAAGCGGCAGTTCCGGCCCACCACCTCCCCCGCGGCGTAGCCGGTCAGGCGCTCGAAGGCCCCGTTGACCAGCAGGAGCGGCTCGTCCGGGGCCCGCGCGTCGCACAGGCTGAGCGCGACCTGGCTCTCGGCGAAGAGCTCGCGGATCGGCGGCGGGATGTCGTCGGCCATGGAGGGCCCCCTCGCGCATGGCGCGCACGGCGGCGGCGGGCGCCGCCGTGCGCGCGCGGATCAGATGGAGAGCGTCTTCTCGACCGACTTCACCTGCACCCGCGCCATGCCGAGGTTGGCGGCCTTCTTGTCGAGCGCGACGTAGACGAAGACGGTCGGGTTCTGCTCGAGCGGGCGGATCAGGTGGAACTGCTTGCCCAGCGTGATCAGGATGTCGTCGATGCTGTCCTTCAGGCCCAGCATCTCGATCGCGGAGAGCTTGGCCTTCACCACCTCGGTGTTGGCGGCGCCGGCCGCCTCGAGGTCGAGGCCCCCGCCCCCTTCGGAGGCCATCATCAGGCCGGTCTCGCTGTCCACGAGGCAGGCCCCGATAAAGCCGGTGATCTCGTTCAGTTTGGAAATGTCAGTGCTCGACATGGTCTCGCCCTCCCAGGCGTCGGTTTTGTCTCTCGGGGTCCGCGGGCCCGGGCCCGTCCTGAAGGACGTGCCAGGCGTCGCGGGCGTGATCCGTCAGCTCGCGCTCCAGCTGGACCATCGCGCGGGGCCAGTCCGCGGCGTCGCGCGGGACCGGGCGGGCGATGGCGGCCAGGACGGCGCGCCGACTCGTCGACACCCCCTCCTGTCCGGTCAATTGGACATTCATTCGTTCCAAATGGTCCCAAGGCTGCTCGTTTTTCCGGCGCGACAGCAGCGCAGCGACGTCGAGCGGGCGCCCTTCCCCGCCGGCCTCCCCGTCTTCCCCGGCCGTGCCCGCCTCCGGTCCCGGTCCGGTCGGGTCGGCGCGGCGCCGCGCGGCGTCCTCGGCGGCGGCGACGGCGGCCTCGAGGGCGTCCTCCAGCGCCTCGCCCCCGCTGCTGGCCCAGAGCGCGGCGTCGCCCCCCTCTCTCGCGCGGGCGGCGTCCGGGGTGGCGAGCGGCAGCACGGCGGCGAAGTCGCGCGCCGTCTCGGCCCGCAGCCGTGCCAGGACCTTCGCGCGGTCGCGCGGGGAGGCCATCAGGTCCATGCGCGTCACGACGAGATGGCTGCGCACCCGCAGGGCCGCCGGCATCGCCTGCCAGAACCGCGCCTCCGAGCGGCGCCAGGCCTGCTCGGCGGCGGTGCACCAGAGCACGAAGTCGAGATAGGGGGTCAGGAAGCGCAGCGCGGCGGCGTCGCGCCGCGGGTCCGAGATGCCCGGCGTGTCGATCAGGTCGATCCGCTCGAGCGCGGGGGCGGGATGCTCGAGGCGCACGGCCAGCACCTCGGGGTCGGCGGCCTCCAGCACCTCGTCCAGCGAGGAGGGCGCGAGGCGCCCGTCCCGCCGGAGGACCCGGGCGGCGGGGCGCGGCCCGCAGGTCATCCAGACCGGCGGCAGGTTGGTGGCCACGGCGCCGGCGGGCAGCGCCCCCTCGTCGCCGAGGACCAGGTTCAGCAGCGAGGACTTGCCGGCGGAGAACTCGCCCATCAGGGCGGCGGCCGGACGGCCGGCCCGCCAGCCCTCCATCACCGCCTCCGCGGCCGGCGAAGGGGTCACGAGCCGACCGCCCGGCGCAGCGCCTCGAGCTCGGCGGCGGCCTCGCGCAGGCGGGCCGCCCGGCCGGCGATCTCCGTGCGCAGGCCGAGGTTGCGGCGGATCGCGCTGCGCTGCGCCGCGCCGTCGAGGGCCTGCAGCCCGTCCAGCATCGCCAGGTGGTCGGAGAGGAAGTCGTGCAGCTGGGCGCGGACCCGGCGCTCGAAGTCGGCGATGTGGATGCGGCGCACCTCCTCGGCGACCTCCTGCATCTCGCGGCCGATCACCTCGCGGAAGCGGTCCACGAAGCTGGAGGGGCGCAGGCGCCGCCGCAGCCAGCCCGAGGCCCAGCCCCCGCAGAGGTCGACCTGCATCGTGCGCATCAGGGCGGTCGGCGCGCCTGGCGCCTCCGGGCGCGGGGCGGCGACGGCGAAGACGTTCGCCCCCTCCTCCAGCACGTCCGCGTAGATCGCGCCGACGCGCGTCGCGGCGGCGTCGAACACGGCCGCGACCTTGCCGGGCGCGGCCTGCGCGAAGCGCGAGTAGGCGCTGTTGAGCTCGCGGTGGAGGGCGGCGGCGTCGGGCTGCCAGTCGCGCGGGTCGCCCCCCGCGTCGATCAGGCGGCCCAGGGCGGCCGCCTCGCGGCTGACGAAGTCGTGATAGGCCCCCGAGACGAGCATCAGCATCTCGGAGGAGGCGTCCTCGATGGTCTCGCGGCAGGCGAGGTCCACCTGCTGCAGCAGCGCGTCGAGGTCGTCGACCAGCCGCCCCACGTCGAGGCCCTCGCGCAGCGACGAGCGCTCGCCCAGGGCGTCCTCGAGAAGGAGGGCCGACTGCTGCGCGAGCCGCGAGGCGCGGCGTGCGGCTCGGCCCAGGCGGGGCGCGGCCGCGCCGGCGGCGCCCCGCTCCTGCACGAGGGCGCGCAGCTCGTGCAGGCCCGACAGGTCGGTCGCCTTCGCGCCGTTCCAGCCGGGCCCGCCGGGCGCGGGCCCCTCCCCCGCCGCCGCCGTCCCCGCGCCGCCGTCCTCGCCCTCCTCCAGGCGCCAGGCGCGCTCCTCGGCGAGGGCGGCGAGGACCTCGAGGCTGCCGGATCCGACGGAATCGCAGGCGCCGAAGCTGGCCAGCTCGGCCCAGACGGCGCTGCCGAAGACCACCGGCATCCGCGCGTCGAGCCCGTGCCCGGCCAGCACCTCGCGCAGCGCGGCCTCGATGCGGGGGATCTGCGCGCTGGGGCTGGCGAGCTGGTCGACCCGGTTCACGAAGAGGACCACCTGGTCCGAGCGCATCCCCCTGAGGATCCGCAGAAGGCCCATGTCGGCGTCGCTGAGCGCCTGGTTGGCGTTGAGCACCAGGACGCAGATGTCGGCCTCGCCCAGCCGCTCCAGCGTGGCGGCCTCGCGCACGAGGAAGCGGTCGTTCACGCCGGGCGTGTCGCAGATCACCGTGGGCAGCACGAAGTCCGCGCTCTCGGCGAAGAGGTCGGCCTGGCGGGTGACGTCGGCATAGCGCCCGGCCGGGTCCGCGGCGCCCTCCCCGCCCTCCCCGCCCGGCTCGTCGCCCATGCAGACGTACTTCTCGACCAGCTCGGGCGAGTAGCCGGCGAAGCTGTGCTGGCCGTCGAGCAGCATCTGGAAGTTGCGGCCCAGCCGGGCCTCGGTGCGGCGCTGCATCGCGCCGATCTGCTCGCGCAGCTCGGCGACCTCGAACTCCATGCCGGCGGCCTCGGTCATCTCGCCCAGGCGGCCGCCGCGCTCGGTCATGCCGGCCCAGTCCTCGGAGGTGAAGAACCGGAACACGGCCGCGCGGCGGTCCGGGCGGGCGGTGTTGAGGTGGATCTGCGTGACCACGGAGGTCCAGGGGTTCACGTCCGAGGGCAGCAGCCCCGGCTTGCCGATCAGCGCGTTGGTCAGCGCGGTCTTGCCCGCCTTCACCTGCCCCAGGATCGACACCCGCACGGCCTGGCCGTCCAGCTCCTCGCGCAGCGCGGCGAGGCGCGCGGCCATCTCGGGCGGCACGAGGCCGGCGATCTCGCCCAGCAGCTCGAGCAGGCGCGCGCGCTGGCGCTCGGCGCGGCGCGCGGCCTCCGGGATGCGCGGCGCGGCGGGGCGCAGCGCGGGGCTGGCCGTGTCCATCAGGCCCATGGGAAAGTCCCTCTCGCTTCTCAAGCCGCGTCCGCGGGGGCGGCGTCCGCCCCCTCGAGGACGGGCGCGAGGCGCGCGCCGCCCTCCTCGATCACCATGGCCGCGCCGCCGAAGAGGCGCGCGGCGAGCGCGACCCCCGAGACCGACGCGATGCGCGCGAAGGAGGCCCCCTCCGGCACGGTCAGGGGCCAGCCCCCGGCGTCCAGGCGCCACCCTTCCGGCCCGCCCCCCGAGGGCGCGGCCGCCGCGCCGAGCAGGGCCGCGGGGGCCTCGGACGTCTCGGGCGGGGCGTCCGCCGGCTCGATGGTCATGGCGACCCGCCCCCCGCCCCGCACCATCGCGGCGAGCGCCCCGAGGCCGCCCCCCTCGACCGCCAGGGCCCGCCCCCGGCCCACGAGGAAGCGGTGCGGCGCGCCGTCCCCCTCGATCCGGTAGACCCGGGGCAGCTCGGCGCCGAAGAGGCGCGCGCCCAGGGCCCAGAGCGTGCGGCGCGCCCCCCCCAGCCGCGGCGGCGCGGGGGCGGGCGCGGGGGCGGGCGGGACCATCTCGGGCAGGCCGCGCAGCCCCGTCTGGGCGAGACCGACGTTCAGCCCCGCCCCCCCGAGGAGGATCGTCCCCGTCCGGCGGCAGACCAGCGCCCGCCGCTGGGGCCCCGAGAGGACCAGCCGCGCGCGCGGCAGTCCGTGATCGGCGGCGAGGCCCGCGCGCGCGGCGGCGTCGGCGGCCGCCGAATGGGCCGGATCGCCCCATTGCGCGCCGTCCGCGCGGCGCACCGTCTCGACCCCCGGCAGGGCGAGAAGGCCGGCGGGCGGGGCTTCATCGGGCTGGGTGGAACTGTGCATCGGACTTCCCTCGATCGAGCGGGTCCTGGTCCGACAAGTTGATGAGAATGCGACCCTCCCATGTCGGGCCGGCATCCATTCCGGCACCGCGGGATGGCGCCGGCCCCGCCATGACTGCGGCGTGCCCCCTGGCGCCCCTTCCCGGTCAGGGAAGGGGGCGCCGCCCCTCCCCCTCCTCCGCCGTCGTCCCTGCGCCGCCGGTCTTGGCCCCCTCGGCCCCCGCCGCGTCCCTGATCCGCATGACCGTCTGCCGCGAGGTGCCGTGCCGGCGGGCCAGGGCGGCGACGCTCTCGCCCGCCGCCAGCCCCTCGCGCACGGCGGCGCGCGCGCGCGCGCTCAGCGAAGGGGGCCGCCCGATCCGCTTGCCCTCGGCCCGGGCGCGGGCGAGGCCGGACTGCGTGCGCTCGACCAGGAGGTCGCGCTC
>NZ_PVTT01000003.1 GCF_003003095.1 Hasllibacter halocynthiae | reverse complement strand
TCGACGAGCAGGTCGCGCTCGAACTGCGCCACCGCGCCTATCACGCCCATCGTCATCCGCCCGGCCGACGAGGTCAGGTCGACCCCGCCCAGGGCCAGGCAGTGCACCCGCACCCCCATCCCCTCCAGCCGCGCCACCGTGCCCGCCACGTCGATCGCGTCCCGACCCAGCCGGTCGAGGCGGGCGCCTACCACCCCGACATCGGCGGCGTCCGGATCGGGCAGATGTTCCTGATTACCGAGACCGGGCACGAGATCCTCTCGCCCTTCGAGATCGCGGCCGAGCCCGCCGCCGTCTGACGCCATCGGGGGCGCCGTCCGGGATCAGCGCGCGGGCGGGCCGGCCTCCGCCGCGACCCCCGCCTCGGCCGCGCAGGCCGCCAGGCGCCGGTCCCGCGTCCAGAGCGCCGTGCCCGGCGCCAGGAGGCACGACGCCAGGAGGCTCGCGTCGGCGTGGCCGATCCCCCGGCCCCACAGGCGCCGGCGCTCGATCAGGGCGCGCAGCTCGTCCGGGGCGGCGACGGGAAGGCGCGGCAGCCCGTCCAGCAGCTCCAGCACCAGGGCCCGGTCCTTCAGCGATCCCAGCGCCAGCTCGGCGGCGACGACCGGATGGCCGGCGATCCGCCCCCGTCCCAGCGCCTCGGCCAGGGCGGCGTCCCCGCCGCGCAGGTGGTCGATCCAGACGGACGTGTCCGCCAGGATCACCGCGGCGGCGCCTCCGACCGGCGCCGCCCCGGTGCCTCCGCCCCCGAATCGGACCCGCCCAGCCGGGCGAGGCGCCGCGCGCTCTCCCGCTCGACCAGCGCGCGCAGGGCCTCGTTCAGCAAGGGCCCGCGGGGGCGCAACCCCGTCAGCGCCTCGGCCCGGTCCAGCAGCCCCTCGTCCAGCGTCACCGTCGTCCGCATCGCGGCCTCCCTCATCGCCATATGCATCATATGATACGCCGCGCGATGCGTTCAATCCTTTCCGTCGCCCGCCCAGCCGGGGTTCTCGGGGCGCTGCTCGGGGCTCTCGCCTCGGCGCTCGGCGCGCCGCTCGGCCCAGTAGCGGACCAGCTCGAGCAGCTCGCGCTCGCCCTGCGCCCCGATCCCCTCGTGGACGATCCGCATCTCGGTCCGGGTCCGCACGACCCGCAGGCCGGGCGCGAGGGACTCGCCCCTGGCGCTGCCCGCCCGCTCCCTCTTCGGGGCGCCGCGCACGCCCTCGTCGAGGGCCGCGGCCTCCTCGGCGGCGGTGGCGGCGTCCGCCCCCTCCAGCGCGGCGCGGATCGCGGGCCCCTGCCCCGCCTTCAGCGCGGCCGCCACGGCGAGGCCCTGCCGCTCGGTGATCGCCGGGCCGAAGCGCAGGAGGTCGCCGAGCTCCTCGTGGATCGCGGCGAAGGCCTTCACCTTGGACCGCTTCGCGTGGCTCGCCGCCCCGAACAGGCCCGCCACTGCGCCGTGGACGTCCGGATAGGCCCCCAGCCCCGCCGCGATCACCGCGATGCGCCCGCGCTCGTAGGCGGTCAGCTGGACGCGGACCTCGTTCTCCTCGACCATCCCCTCGTAGGAGGTGGCGAGGTCGGCGGGCCTCTCCCGCACCAGGGCGGGCACGGCGCGCAGCCCTGCCTCCGCCGCGGCCAGGATGCGGCGACGGCCCGAGATCAGGCCGAACCGCCCCCCCTCGACCGGCACCACCTCGACGGGCATCCGCACGCCCCTCGCGCGGACCGAGGCGACCAGCTCGGCCATCTCGCCGGGGTCGAGCACGGTCCGGTCGCGGGCGATCCACCCGGTCTCGATCAGGTCGATGTCGACGTTTCGGACCACCCTGCCCTCGCCCTCGCCCTCGGCCTCTCGCCAGAGCGCGGCATCCTGCCCGTCGAAGGTTAAGGGCGCGTTGCCCGACCGCGCGGTGACCCCGGCCACCTGCGCGATCGGCGCGATCCCGGGGCCCCTCGGGAGCTCGGGCGGGAGCTCGGCGGCCAGGTCGGCCGGGTCCGGTGTCCAGTTTCCTGCGCTTCGCCGTCAGACGCCCCCTTCCGCCGTTCTCGCAGCGAAGATCTTCGTTGTCAGAGGTTTGAGTTCGGTGAGCGGCCTTTGCGCCGGGATCGGCAAAACCCCTGAAGAAGCATCCAACCCCTTCGGGGGCAACGTTTTCGCTGCGAAAATCACGCCCCGCCCTCCATTTGCGCGTCGCGCCACCAGGTGCCCAGGAGGATTTCCTTGAACTCGGCATAGGTGCGGTCGAAGATCTCGCGCCCGCGCAGGTAGGTGTCGCGATTGAAGTCGCGCGGGTCGGCCTCGTAGATGCCGCTCACCTGCTCGCCCGCCTGGCCCACGAGGGCGGTCTGCTCCTGCCGGAAGGCGTTCATGAAGTCGCCGAAATAGGCCTGGATCACGTTGGCCAGGTCGGTCTGCTGGGCGGCGTCGAAGCGCGTGACCAGGGCCCGAACCGCGTCCCATTCGAACTTGATCGGCGGCAGGCCAGCGGCGCGCAGGCGGGCGTTCTCCCCCTCCTCGATGGAGGCGAAGGTGGCGTAGAGCATGTCGAAGAACCGGCCCGTCGAGTCGAACTCGAGGAAGCTCGCGCCGAGCGGGACGAGGAGGATGTCGGCGGCGGCGAGCGAGTTGATCGTCAGGTAGCCGAGGGCCGGGGGGGTGTCGAGGAAGACGATGTCGTAGTCGGCGAGCAGCCCCTCGTCCGACAGGAAGTTGCCGACCGCCTCCCAGAGCGGCCAGCCGGGCAGCTGCATCCGCCAGACGGGGATCTGGAACTCGGCCCAGTAGAGGTTCAGCTGCGCGCCGATGAGGTCGATGTTGGGCCAGTGGGTGCGCTGCACGACGCGTTTCGGATCGAAACCAGCGGCCTCCTGGAGCGTCTCGTCGAGGGGCAGGGGGGACGCGCCGCGGGCGTGGCGCAGGGCGTTCTCGGCCTCCGCCGTGCGGGCGTAGTCCTTGGCGATCAGCGGGAAGACGGTGCCCCACTCGTCCTCGACCGTGCCGCCCAGGATCGAGGTCATGGAGGCCTGGGAATCGAGGTCGATCACCAGCACCCGGTACCCGTCCAGCGCCGCGGACATCGCGAGGTGCGCGCAGGTCGTGGTCTTGCCGGAGCCGCCCTTGAAGTTGGCCACGGCCACGACCTTGGCCTCCGCGCCCTCGGGCTTCCAGGGGCGGTACTCCTTGGCGGCCGAGCCCTCGGCGGCGAGGTGCTTTCGCAGCGAAAGGACCTCTTCGAGGGTGAAGGAGCGGTTGCCACCCGACGCCTGGCCCTGGGGCAGGTCGGGATTGGCGTTCAGCACCCGGCGCAGGTGCGCGGGGGCGACGGGGATCAGGTAGCGGGTGACCTCCCAGAGGGAGAACCTGCGAAGGCGCTTGCGGCCGTCGGGCGCGTAGCCGCGCCGGGCCAGGTCCGCGCGGCCCCGGGCGCCGAGTGCGGCGGCGCGGGCGAAGCGGGCGGTGTCGACCGGGGGGCCAGCCTCTCGGCCATCCCCTCCGACAGGCGCTCGACCGCGACGAGGGCGGCCGCTGACCAGGCCTGCGGGCTGCAGGTCTCCAGGTAGGGCAGGGGGGGCAAGGCCTCGCGCGGGTAGCCGCCGACCAGCTCGGGCAGGCGGCGTCCAGGCAGGTGGGCGGCGAGGTCGCGAAGGGCCTCCGCGACCCGGCCGAACGCGTCCCAGAGGCCGTAGCGCGCGAGGCCGACCGCGAAGAGGCCGGTGTCGTGCGGCCAGACCGAGCCGTTGTGATAGGAGAGGGGGCGGTAGCGGGGCGCCTGCGTCGAGAGCGTCCGCAGGCCCCAGCCGGACCAGAGGTCGGGGCGCATCATCCGCCCCGCGACCTCGGCGGCGCGCTCCGGCGTGAGGACGCCGGCCCAGAGGAGGTGGCCGGGATTGGAGGAGGCGACGTCGAGCTGGCGCCCCTCCTCCGTCAGGGCGAGGGCGTGGAGGCCGAGGCGGGTGTTCCAGAAGCGCGCGTCGATCGCCTCGCGCAGGTCGGCCGCCTCCTGCCGGAGGGCGCCGGGCTCGCCGCCGACCGCCTCCTCGAGGTCGGCGCCCGCGTCGAGGGCGGCGGCGAGGTAGCCCTGGATCTCGACCACGGCGAGGCGGCCTTCGGCCAGCGTGCCCTCGGCGTCGGACATGGAGTCGTCGCTGTCCTTCCAGGAGTTGTTCAGCAGGCCGCGGCCCTGCTCGGCGGCCGGGTAGCGCAGGAAGCCGTCCGGCGTGCGCTCGGCCCGGCACCATTCGAGGGCGGCGCGCCAGTGGTCCTTAAGCTCATGGGCGAGGGCGGCGTCGCCGGACTGGCGGGCGTGGTCGCGCATCAGGATCACGTAGAGGGCGCTGGCGTCCGAGGTGCCGTAGTAGCGCCGAAAGGGGATGTCGCCGGTGCGCGAGAGCTCGCCCGTGCGGACCTCGTGGGGGATCTTGCCGGGGGCCTCGCGGGTGACGGGGTCCTGGCGGGTGCCCTGGTGGCGGGCGAGGCCGCGCAGCGCGGCGGCGGCGAGGTCCGGGGCGGAGGGCAGGAGGAAGGAGGCGGTCAGGAGCGCGTCGCGCCCGAAGAGGGTGACGAAGTTCGGGATCCCGGCGGCGATCTGGGGCCCTTCGGGCGAGGCGAGGAGCAGCATCTCGACATCGTCGAACGCGCGTCTCAGGGGCCCGCCGCCGCTCTCGCGGGCCGCGAGTGCCTCTGGCGTCCAGCCGGCCGAGGGGGCCGTGGCCTGCGTCCCCGACGCCTCGGACGCGAACCGGGCCGCGACGCGCAGGACGCGGCGCTCGCCGGGCGCGAGGCGGATCGCGTCGTCGCCGGTCCATCCCTCGAAGGCGACCTCGGTCGAGGAACGCAGCCCGTCCTCTGCGGTGTAGTCCCACCGCCAGCCGTCGCGGCGGGGCGGGGTGCGGTCGATGGAGCGCCGGTCGCGGCCGCGCGCCTCGAACACGTCGCGGAAGTCGGCATCGGCATGGAGGCGGACGCGGACCTCGTGGGGGCGGGCGTCCTCGTTCACCAGCTCGAGCACGTCGTCCAGGCCGTCGGGGCGCAGGGTGAGGCTGCGGCGGGCGCGCAGCTCCTGCGCGTGGTCGCGGAAGCGGCCCAGATGCCGCTCGGCCGTCGCGGTGCCGTCCGAGCCGGCGATGGGGGCGAAGCCGGGCAGCCCCCACTCCCACCGGGAGAGGTGGCGGGTGTCGTCGAGATAGACGCCCGCCACGCCCGGCGCGCCCGCCGGGGCGGCGGCGTCTGGACCGAGCGAGGCGAAGCAGCGGTTGCATTTCAGGGGCAGGGGGCGTGCGGTCATTTGATGCCTTCGGAGAGCTGGTTGTCGACGATCCGGCGCTGGAAGATCAGGAAGACGATCACGACCGGCACGACGGAGATGAAGGCCCCCGCCAGGACGAGGCCCCAGTCGCTCTCGCCCCCGGCACCCTGCTGGCGCAGCGAGAGGAGGCCGACCTGCACGGTCAGCGATGAGGGGGGCGAGGACAGGAGGACGAAGGGCCAGAAGAAGTCGTTCCAGGCGGCCTGGAAGGCGATGATGGCGTTCGTGACCAGGGCGGGCCGGGCGTTCGGCAGGACGACGTGGCGGAAGACCTGCCAGTGGGACGCGCCGTCGGCGATGGCGGCCTCCTCGATCTCGCGGGGGAAGCCCTCGAAGAACTGCTTCATCAGGAGGACGTGCGCCGAGAAGGTGAAGACGACGATGACGCCCCAGGGGGTGTTCAGCAGCCCGAGGTCGCGGATCACGAGGTAGTTCGAGACGAAGGTGACCTGGGGCGGGATGGCCATGGAGAAGATGACGGCCGCGAACACCGCCCCAGCCCCCCCGAAGCGCAGCCGCGCCAGCGCGTAGCCGGCGAGCGAGGCGAGCGCGACGATCATCGCGACCCGTCCGGCGGCGATCAGGAAGGAGTTCAAGAGCCACCAGGGGAACAGCCGCTCGCCCGAGGAGATGTCGACCGTCTCGTTCCAGACGCGGCGGTAGTTGTCGAAGACGAGGCCGAGGGCGCCGGGGGCGAGGTTGGACCAGGAGGCGGTGCGGCCGCGCCGCTCCATGGCGCTGACGGGCAGGTCCGCGTCGATCAGCACCTGCCCGCGCGGGACGGTGGCGGTGAAGGGCAGGCGGTCGACGAGGGGGCCGCCCCCGGCGTGGGTGATGCGCCAAGTGTGGCGGGCGGCGGGCCAGAGGGCGCCGTCCGGGCCGGTCACGGTGGTCTCCTCTACCGCGACGACCTCGACCGCGGCGTGGTCGGAGGCGTAGTCGGTGGTCAGCGCCCGCGCGATGGACGAGCCGGGGACGCGGCGCGGGACCTCGACCACGGGGGTCTCGAGGGTCTCGCCGGGGGGCACGGCCCAGGTGGCCGAGAAGAGGAGGTCGGCCCCCGGCCCGAAGCCCCCCCAGAACGCGCCGCCCCCGGCCTGCGCCCCGAGGTCGGCCGCCGCGAACCAGGCCGAGGGCTGGATCTGGGGGAAGACGAAGCGGAACGGGCTCTCGAGCGGGTCCTCCTTCAGGGAGGCGAGGAAGGCGATCACGAAGGTGCCGAGGAAGAGGCACACCAGCCCGACGAGCGCGAGCCAGCCCCAGAAGAGCGCCGCGAGCTGACGGCGGCGCAGCGCCCCCAGCGGCATCCGCCCCCGCGGTCCGGGGGCCGCGACGTCGGCATCGGCGGCGGCGGCGGCGGGCGCGAGGGCGTTCGCGCCGTTCATGCCGCGCGGTCCGAGATGCCCAGGGCGCGCTGGAGGAAGACGATCCCCAGCGTCAGGACGGCGAGGGTGATCGCCCCGGCGGAGGCCATGCCGATGCGGGGCGCGCCGCCGGGCGGGAAGGCGTTGTAGTAGGTGTAGTAGGCGAGGGTCACGCGGCTCTCGATCGGGGCGGCGTTGCCGAGGATGGCGACCTGGTCGAACATCTGGAGCGTTCCGATCAGGCCCAGCGTGACGACGGCGAAGGTGACGGGCGCGAGGAGGGGCACGGTGATGCGCAGGAAGGCCGTCCGGCGCGAGGCGCCGTCGATCTCGGCCGCCTCGTAGAGGTCGCGGGGGATCGACTGGAGCCCCGCGAGGTAGAGCAGCATCATCAGGGGGATCGTCGTGAAGACGTTGATCGCCGCGACCGACCACAGCGTCACCGGCATCCCCAGCCAGGTCCGGCGGGTGTTGAGCCAGGAGATCGGCTCGTCCGCCTCGCCCGCCGGAAGGATCTGGGCGGTGCGCAGGAGGACCGTGACGGCGAGGGCGGCCGCGACGGCGAAGATCAGGAAGTAGGGGTCGAGGGGCGCGACCCCGTCGTAGCGGCGCCGGGCGTTCCAGACGAGCGCCGTCTGCACGGCGACCAGCACGAGGGCGAAGCAGGCGATGGCCGCGCCCTCGTTCGCCACCCAGTTCGCCGCGTCCGTGACGAGCCCGCGCCGCTGGAAGAGCCAGATGAAGATCAAGGTCATCACCGTCGAGGAGACGATCGAGGGGAAGTAGAGGGCCGTGCGCGCCGCGCCCCGGCCCCGGACGATGCCGTTCACGAAGACCGCGAGGATCAGCGCCAGCACCGTCTGCGCCGTCGTCACGATCACCGCGAACATCAGCGAGTTGCGCAGCGCCAGGAGGAACAGGTCGTCCGTCAGCAGGGCGCCGTAGTTGCGCAGGCCGACGAAGCGCGCCTCCGAGAAGAGGTCGTAGTCGGTCAGAGAGAACCACGCCGTGCGCGCCGCCGCGAAGAGGAAGAACACCCCCAGGAGCGCCCCGAACGGCGCGAGGAAGAGCCAGGCGGCGCGCCGCTCGGCGGCGCCGAGGGGGCCATGGGGGTCGGTGTCGGCCATCGCGGGGCCTCCTGATGCGGGACGCGGCGGGTCGGGAGGGGCCCGCCGCGTCCCCTGGCCCCTCAGCCGTCGTGGCCGGTCAGGCGGTCGAGGGCGGCTTGGGCGTCGGCCAGGGCCGCGTCCACGTCCCGCTCGCCCAGGAGGACCGCGTTCAGGGCCGAGTTGATCGGCTCCATCCAGGCGCCGCCGTATTCGCCGAACTCGTAGGGCATGACCTGTCCGTCGCCGGTCCCCTGGAAGGCGTTGCGGGAGGCGACCTGGGCCACGTCGTCGCCCTGCAGCCATTCGTTGTCGGCGAGGTCGGCGCGCGAGGGGATGGCGAGCCCCTCCTCCAGGACCCATTGCTGGGCCTCGGGCGAGGTGAGGATGGCCGCCAGCTCCTGCGCGGCGTCCTGGACCTCGGAGGCGGGGTTCACGGCCCAGGCGACGGTGAAGATCAGGTTGCCCCGGTCGCCGGTCTCGGGGTCGCGCGGCATCAGGGTCGAGTTCCAGACCATCGAGGGGGCCGCGTCCCGCAGGTGCGCGATCATCCACCCCCCCTCGAGGGCGACGGCGGCCTTCTCGGAGGACATGCAGCCGCCCATCCAGCCCTCGCCCACGTCGGCCGCGACGACGCCCGCGCCGCTGTCCGCCATGCCGGTGTAGAAGGCGAACGCGCGGCGGAAGTCCTCGTCGAGGACGGTGCGGCCGTCCGCGTCGAAGGGCTCCCACCCGGTGGCCAGGGCGAAGGGGCCGAAGCGGGCGTAGTCGGGCACGAGGCACAGGCCGGCGACCTCGCCGTCCAGGGCGTCCGAGACGGCGACGAGCTTCTCCTCGAACTCGGCCCAGGTGTCGTCGGCGTCCGGCACGTCGACCCCGGCCTCCTCGAACACGTCCACGTTGTAGTTGACGTTGAGCGAGTTGAAGTCCTTCGGGATCCCGAGGAGCGTGCCGTCCCGCGTGAACGCGGCCGCGAGGTTGGGCAGCAGCGCGTCCGCGACGGACTGGTCGGCGATGGGGGCGGCCTGGTCCGAGCGGAAGACGGCGTCAGCCCAGAAGATGTCGACGTAGAAGAGGTCGGCCGCCGTGCCGGCGGAGAGCGCGTTCAGGATGAACTGCGAGAAGTCCCCTTCGATCGGCTCGTAGACGACCTCGATCCCCGCCTCGGCGATCCGGTCGCCCACGGCCTCGGTGATGAGCCCGTTCACGACGGCGGCGTCCTGGCCGCCGAAGCCGGCGATGCGCACGGTCTCGGCCGTGGCCGGGACGGCGGCGGAGAGGGCGGCGAAGCCCCCTGCGAGAAGGCGGATGGGTAGATCGATCATGCGGTTCCTCCCTGGGTCGTATCCTCGACGCCTCGTGCATGAATGCGCATTCATAGCCGTCCTGTCAACGTGGTCGCGGTCCGGCGCGGGGGCCTGTATGCAGTCCCGATGGTCCTCGCCCGCCCCCCGCGCCAGTCGGACGTCGCCCGCCTCACGGGGCTGTCGCAGGCGACGGTCAGCCGCGTCCTGCGCAACGACCCTTCTGTGATCCCGGCGACGAAGGCGCGCGTCTTCGCCGCCTGCGAGGAGCTGGGCTACCGCGTCTCCGTCGGCGCGCGGCTGCTGGCGGAGGGGCGGCAGGCGCTGGTGGGGCTGTCCCTCTCGACGCGGGTCCTGCCGACGGACCGATACACGTCGATCATCCACCAGCACCTCGTCCGCCATCTCGAGTCGAGCGGGTGGGGCACCGTGCTGATCCCGGCGGACGGATTCGACGCCGGCCTCGCGCAGGTCGGGGCGGTGATCCTGATCGGGGTGTCGCGGCGCGACGACCGCCTGCGGCTGGCCCGGGCGGCGGGCATCCCGGCGATCGCGATCGGGCATCCCGAGGAGGAGGCGCCGTCGGTCGCCCCGGACGACCTGGAGGGCGGGCGGATCGCTGCGCGGCACCTGATCGCGAAGGGCCGCCGGACGCTCGCCATGCTGTCGGCCGCGCGCGAGACCGGCGATCCCGGCCTCGCCCGGCGCCGCGAGGGCTTCGTGGGGGCCGCGGGGGAGGCCGGCCTCTCCGTCGCCGTGCTGGAAACGGACCACGCGCCGACCGCGGCCGTGGACGGCTACCGCAGCGCGCTGGCGCTTCCGGGCGGGGTGGACGGCCTGTTCTGCGACACGGACGAGGCGGCGATCGGCGCGCTCTGGGCGCTGCGGGACCGGGGGCGCCGCATCGGCCCGGACGGCGACTGCGGCCTGGTCGGATTCGACGACCTCCCCGGCATGGCCGAGGAGGCGGGCCTGACGACGGTCGCCCAGGACTTCGAGGAGATCGCGCGCGCCGCCCTGTCCCTAAGGGGGCCCACGATCGAGGGAAGGGACGCGGCGCCGGCGATCGTCCCGGTGCGGCTGCGGGAGAGGGCGACCTAGGCCGGCAGGCCGCGAAGGGCGGCGCCGACCCGCCCTCGCCCGTTCCTATCCGACCCTTCGGCCCCGCACCGCCGAGGGCCGGACGATGCGCCTTCAGGCGGGGAGGGGGCAGAGTCCATCGCCTCCCGCCCGAGATCGCCGAGGAGGTGCGGGCGGGCTCCAGCCTCTCCGCCGCGCTCGAGGCCCGAGCAGTCGTGGACCCGGCGAGCCTGTCGATGATCCGAGCCGGCGAGGAGGCCGACCGCCTGCCGGATATGCTCCGCTCCGCCGAAGCGATGCTGCAGGGGCGGATCGCAGCGCGGACCAAGGCGGCGACGGACCTCCTGACGCCCGTCCTGACGCTCACGATCGAGCTCCTGGTCGCCGGTCTCATCCTGTCGGTGATCGGCGCGATCCTGGATCTCAACGATGCCGCGCTCTGACCGCTTGGGCCGGACCGGGGGCTTCTCGCTCCTGGAGACCCTGATCGCCCTTGCGATCCTAGTCGCAATCGCCGCCGCGGTCGCGCCCCGCCTGCGACCGCCGTCCGATGCGAGCCAGGCGGCCCGGATCGCCGCCGCGCTCGGACGCGACCTGGCCGCGGCGCGGGACGACGCGGTGAGGGCCGGGGAAGCGATCCCGTTCGAGGTGGACGGGGCCCTGTCCTGCAAGGAGCCAAGCATCCTGTGGTTCTTTCCGGACGGCACGGCGCTCGACGGTGACCTCTGCGTCGCGTTCGGGAAAGCCCGGCTGGACCTTCGCCTCGACGGCGCTTCGGGGCGCTTGGTGTCGCGATGAGATGGGGGCGGGGCGACGCCGGCTACTCGCTGGTTGAGGTCCTGATCGCCTTCGCGGTCATGGCGCTCGTCCTCGGCGCTCTGATCCCGGGCCAGGCGCGTCTCGGCGAAGCCGCCATTCGCGCGGAGGAGCGCCTTCTGGTGCTCACGGCCCTCCTGGCCGCCACGGCCTCGCGGAACGTCGGGACGGCGACCGTCGGCGGGACGGAGCTGCGGCTCGCGCGCCAGCATGCCGAGGGGGTCGACCTCCTCCGGGCGCTCGCGGAGGGCGGGGGCAAGTTGGCCCTTCCGGAGGGCTATCGGGTCCGGCCGGTGTCCGGCCTCGTCGATCTGAACGCGGCGGACCTGGCGCTGAGACAGATCCTGTTCGACCTGCTCGAGCTCGGACCCGAGGCGGAACGGACCTACGTCGCCTTCCGCAGGAACGCGCGCTTGGCCCGGCTGGACGATCTCGCCGCCCTCGCCGGGCTCGATCCGCCCCGGCGGATGCTCCTGCGACAGGTGTCCACGACGAACTCCGGTGCGCCCGGTGTCGATTCGGACGCGGCTCCCGAAGCGCTACGCGCGGCAATCGGCCTTCGGGGCGATGCCGCCGCGGCGCCGACGAGCGGCACGGTCCTTCGTCTCGAACGCGGGACCATCCCGGTCGGGGAGATCGATGCCGCCGAGGGATCGAGTCGCGTCGTTACACTTCATTGAAGCCGGTTCTCGCGGGGACGGAAGGCGGGCCGGCCGCCTCGTGCACGACGGCGGCCGATGAAGCGGATGGCATTGCACCTATCGCGCGAAACGCCATATCATGGCGCAACACGACATGCGGAGATCGATGATGCCGAACGTCTCGCTGCCCATCGCGATGCAGGATTACGCCGACCGCCAAGTCGAGGCGGGCGTCTACGCCAACCTGTCCGAGGTCGTGCGCGCCGGCATGCGCCGTCTGATGGAGGAGGACGGCGCGGCCGCCTTCTACCTGTTGCGGCGCGATCTGGCCTCAGCCCGCGCCGAGCCCAGCGAAGAGATCGACCTGCGCGAGCTGCTGCTGCCGTGAGGCTTCGGCCGAGAGCACGAGCCGACCTCCTGGCGATCCGGGATTGGGGCACGGAACGCTGGGGCGAGGATCGGGCGAAGGAGTTCCTGGAGGGGCTGATCGAGGCCATCGAACGACTGGAGGCCCATCCCGAGATGGGCCGACCGAGGGAGGCGTTCGGGGCAGGTCTACGGTCGATACGGCATCGGGGCTACGTTATCTTCTACGAGATCGACGGCGGCCGCCCCGTGATCGTCGCGGTGATCCACGAGCGGCGCAATCTCGCTGCCCTTCAATTCGGCGACGCCCTCGAAAGTGAATGACCACGGGAGATGGGCGGCGAGCCTCGTATGCCCCTCTCGGCAACTCCCGTCGGTGGCGCTCTCGGCAAGACGAGGACGGCCGACGGGGGGAGGGGCGCCGCATCGATGACGACTGCTATCCTCTCCTTATGGTGCGAATGGCCCCACGGGCAGCGGGAGGACGACGACGCTCTACGCGATGCTCTCGCGGATCGACGTGGAGCGGCGGAAGGTGGTGACGGTCGAGGACCCGATCGAGTACGCGCTTCCGGGCATCACGCAGACCCAGGTGGACGGGCACGTGGGGCTTGGCTTCGCGCAGGCACTCCGAGCCATCCTCCGGCAGGACCCGGACGTGGTGATGGTGGGCGAGATCCGGGACGAGGAGACGGCGGAGATCGCGGTGCGAGCGGCGCTGAGCGGGCGTCTGGTGCTGTCGACGATCCACACCGGCACCCCCGAGGCGGCGGTGAAGCGGCTGACGGACTTGGGCGTGGCACGCTACCTCTTGGACGACACCCTCCGAGGGGTCATGGGGCAGAAATGCTACTACCCTTAGTCTCCTTCAATTTGAGAATCAGGATAATTTTTTGAAAAAAATTCCTGAGCGCGGTCGAGTGCTTCCATCAAGTCCTTCAGTGACACAGTTCGCTCTGGCACTTTACGGGTCCATACATGATCTTGCCAAGACGCGTCCGATTTGACTGAAATGAGCGCTCGAACATCACTACCATCTGCCTCCGCGTATATGATTACCCCCAAAAGGTCGGGAAACTCGATCTCTACAAAAATGTCATCATAATCAGGCGCATCTCCAACTTGGAAGTTGTAGCTATCACTCCTGATATGAAGGTCTTTCTCGTCGCTCATCGATCCAAGAATCCCCGAAATCGGCCATCTGGCCACCAGAGACCACCTCGGCCGGTCGGTCCTCGGACGGTCGTTCGTCCATCTCCGTCAACTTCGATTGTGGAACCTGGATCACCAAGCAGATCATCCAACATGTCTTGGCCCTGGTCGTTAATGTCATCAGGTGTGCCGCTGGTCGGCGGGTAAGGAGAATCGGGTCTGCTGCCGTGCTTCTCCGCGGATCGGCCAGCGCGCGTCCTGCCTCCATGATCTGGTTCTCTACCAGCTGCCGAAAGGCGATCTCGTTCTTCATCGGTTAGGGGGCGTGGCCCATGCGTTTCCGCGCCGGAACCAACGCCACTCCCTGCATCCTGACCCCCATCCGCTCCTTCGTTGAAGACCGCGTTGATATCGATATCGAGCAGTTCGATGATGCTCTGGGTCACGATGGCCGTCGCGGCTGTGATGGCGAGGCCCGTGCCGATCCCCATCTTCGCGCTGTTCTTCGCGTTCTGCGCGTTTGCCGCGGCGCCATTCAACCCGCTCGGGTCGGTCCATCCGTATGGATCGTTCCAGACGTACGCGTACGTGTTGAGGTCTCCTGCCGCGAACCCGATCGGGTCGCGCTGGAGGAACGTCCCCGTCCGTGGGTCGTAGTGCCTGGCCCGGTAGTAGGTGAGCCCGCTCTCTTCGTCGTGCTCGCGGCCGGTGTAGCCGTAGCGGGGGGCGGTTTGATCTGACCCCTGGAGATAGGTCCGCGCCCCGAAGGCGTCGTACTCGGCCTCCATCGCGACGCTGCCCGTGGCCACGTTCACCGCGAGCAGGATCGAGCCCAGCCGCGAGGCCAGGAGCGAGGTCACCGTGCCCGAGCCGGGGCCCGTGCCGGGCGCGCCCGCACCCGGTCCCGTGCCGGCGTAGCTCTCGACCTCCAGCGGCTCGTCCACGCGGGGGCCGAACGTCCAGCGGCGCAGGAGGGTGGGCGTCCCGCCCCCCACGCTCTCGAAGTCCAGCGCCACGTCGTTCGCCACCGGGTCCGGCGACCAGGGGTCGAGCACGTAGCTCTCCACCGCCCCGTCCACCTCCCGCGCGATCCTTCGGTCGAGCGCGTCGTAGGCGTAGCGCGCCGTCCCCGCGTCGCTCGCATAGCCCACCAGCCGGTTCTGGCTGTCGTAGCTGTAGGTCTCGACCGCCCCGTCCGCCTTGGCGGACCGGCTCTCCCGGTTGCCGCGGGCGTCATAGGCGTAGGTGTAGTCCTCGTCCTCCAGCAGCTGGTTGTGATCGTTGGACACGTGCAGCGCCGAGAGGTGCGAGGCCAAACGGTTGCCCTCCTCGTCGTACGCGTAGTCCTCCACGGGGATCGGCACGCCGCCCTCTCCCGCCGGGATCCCCTCGGCCACCTGGATCAGCCGGTCGAGCGCATCGTAGGACAGCGTCTCCGACCGGGCGGGGTCCAGGCTGTCGACGATCTCCAGAAGCTGCCCGTCGGGGGCGTGGAAATAGGCCAGGTCCGTGAGCGGCGCCCCGGACTGGGAATGCCGCAACTCGCCGAGGAGGCCGTCCACGTAGGCGTAGGCGCTCTCCCGCCCCGAGGTGGAGAGCAGAGAGGTCCGCCGCCCCTCCCCGTCGTAGCCGAACGTGAAGGCCGTGCCCCAGGGCGCGACCAGCCCCGTCAGCCGGTCCTCGGGGTCGTAGGCGTAGCTCAAGGTGACCGCGGGCTGCGGGCCCACCGTGCCGTCCGTCGTCGTGGAGACGAGCCGGTTCCTCTCGTCATAGGCGAAGAGCACGCGGCTGTCGTCGTCCGCCGCGAGCACCAGGTTGCCCCGTGCGTCGTAGGCGTAGAGCAGCACGTAGTCCGGCGTGACCACCTCTATAGGCCGCCCGAGCCCGTCATAGGCGGCGGTCTCGACCAGCCCGTCCTCGCGGGTGAGCGTCGTCAGGTTGCCCCTCGCGTCGTAGGCGCGCCCGATGAACAGCCCGAGCGGGTCCGTCCGCAAAACCATCCGGTCCAAGGGGTCGTAGCCGAAAAGCGTCGTGCCCCCCCGCCCGTCCGTCACCGTCGTGACGTTGTCCCGCGCGTCGTACCCGAACGCCTTCACGAACCCCTCGAGATCGGTGACCTCCACCAGCCGACCCACCGCGTCATACGCGTACTCGTGAACCTCGCCATCGCCGTCGATGTGGCGGACGACGTCGCCGGCGGACGGGGTCGTCGAGGCAAGCAGCAGGACGACGATAGCGCAGAGGCAGTGCATTGAACGATCGTAGCACAGAGATGGCGAACTCGAAGAAGCTCGATCCGCTAAGACCATCCGGCTCGTCAGTCCGCTTCGATCGTGCTGTCGAGACTGCGGCTGTCGATGACGCGTAGGATCTCGATGCGCTCAGGGGCAGGCCGGTAGAGGACGAAGAACGGGGTGCGCGCAATCCGCAGGCGGCGCACCTCCGGGCGATGGGTCGCCGTCCCGATGAACGGGTTGTCGAGGAGCAAACTCTCCATTCGGCGGACGGCCGCCCGCGCTTTGGGCACCCCATCCGGGAAGACCCGCCCATAGTAGGATCGCAGCCAGCGCAGATCAGCCGCGGCCGAACGAAGATAGACGACCCTCATGAAGGCGCCTCAGCGCACGCCTTCCTCTGGACGTATGTCAGCCTCCGGCAGAGGGGCCTCGTGCTCCGTGTCCCAGCCGTCCATCCAGGCGCCCACAGCCTCGGAGGACACGAACTTGCCTTGGTCTGCCTCGTCTACGGCGGCGTCGATCTGACGTCGCAACGCGTCCTGAGCGTCGAGCCAGGACCGGATGGCGCGGGTGGCGACTTGGGCCGCGGGGCGATCAAGCCGCGTCGCCTCCGCCGCGAGCCGGGCTCGCGTGTCGTCATCCAGGCGCAGGGAGACGGGAGTGGTGGGCATAGAGACCTCCGAACAATCGTAGTGTGAGAGAATACGGCCGACGACGAGACGGTGCAAGACGTCCGGCTGCTGCTCGCCGAGGCACGGCGGGCTTCCACGACAGGGATCCATTGTGGGAGGGTTGGTTTTAGCTCAACCACGCCTGGGCTGTCACTTTTCGAAGTCGCTGACAGCGCTGGTCGTTGATCGGCGGGCGTTTGTACTGTCATAGTTGACGCCATTTTCGGTCGGAGCGGTCGTCCTTGTGCGGCGGTTGTCTAATCGCGGGTTGGGGATCGAGCGCTTTCCGCCCTTTTGCCGCCTGCGCTGCCGCTTGCCGTCTTCATGTCGGCGCCGTCCAGCAGGTCCCGTCCCGGCTTCTTCAGACCCCCGTCCGCGTGGAGGTAATGGTAGAGCGTCGAGGGGCTGACGCCGCCGAGTTCCTCGCAGATCGACGGGATCGATCGCTTGGCGTCCGCCATGAGGTGCATCGCGTAGCGCAGCTTGTCGAGCGTCATCACGCGCGGGCGGCCGCCCTTGCGGCCACGGGCGCGGGCTGCGGCGAGGCCCTCGCGCACGCGCTGGCGGATCACGTTGCGCTCCATCTCGGCGAAGGCGGCCTGGATCTGCAGGAAGGCCCGGCCCTGTGGCGTGGTCGTGTCCATGGGCGAGTTGAGCGCCCGGAAGCTGATCGCGCGCGCGGCGAGGTCGTCGATCAGCTGCACGAGCTCACCGGCCAGGCGCCCGAGCCTGTCGAGATCGAGCACCACCAGCACGTCGCCCTCGCGTAGCCAGTCGAGGCAATCCTTCAGGCCCGGCCGCTCGTCGGCCTGCCTGGCTCCCGAGATGCGATCCTCGAAGACGCGCTTGCATCCGGCGGCGCGCAGGGCATCGAGCTGCCGGTCCATGACCTGCCCGCCCTCGGCGGTCGAGATGCGGGCATATCCTACGAGCGCCATCGATCTCTTCCTCCATCTCACGACAAACGCCCGGCGCGTGTCGGTATCGGATCACTGTTTCCTGCGGGGTTGTCGTGAGCGCAAGGTGGCGCTGGCAGTGCCCTCGGGGCGACGCGTGGCAGTTCGCGGCAAACAGATGGTTGTCGCGAGGCGTCGTAGGGTCCGACCGGATCGGGGCGGGCGCATATGCCGGGCTCGGGGTTGTCTTCGCGGTCGGCACGGATCCGCTGCACGGGCGGCCGCCGCACGATGATATCCGAAACGAAGTCCCGCAGGGTTAGCGAGCGCAGTTCTCCACTCGGAGCTGCCGCGGGCGGCGTAGCGCGGTGACCAGGTCGCGTCCCGGCGGACGCTCCGCCGCGAGCGACGGATCTCAGTGATCTATCCCTTTTCCAGTTCGGGTCGAATGACGGGGTGGGAGCGGCTCAGGCTGTCGCCTCACTGGCCTCGAAGGGCCGCTCGCTGCGCCACATGGCGTGCAGCACCACGACGAGCTTGCGGGCCACCGCCACGCTCACGCGCTTGAACCCGATCCGCTCGCGCAGCGCCGTGCCCCACTGGCGGATCGCGCTGTCGGTCTTGCAGCGCGTCAGAATGTGCGCAGCCGCCTCATAAAGGTACGAGCGCAGGAGCTTGTCGCCGTGTCGCGAGGTGCGTCCCTGCATGTCGATGGTGCCGGACTGGTAGCGCCGGGGCGTGAGCCCGATCCAAGCCGCCGCCGTCCTGCCCGACCGGAACGCGGTCGGATCGCCGATGGCGCCCACGAATCTCAGGGCCGCCAGGTGGCCCACGCCCGGTTTCGTCATAAGGAACTGGCATCTGGGATCGGCGCGGACGACCGCGCGGATGGTTCGGTCGTGCTGCACGACTTGCGCGCGGACCGCTTGCCAGGCCTCCAGCATCGGCATCGCGATCGGCCCGAGGTCGGGGCGGCCCGCGAGGTGCTCGCGCACGCGGCGGTCGAAGACCCGCGCACCGCCATTGCCTGGCCCCGCCGCCAGCATCAGCCCGAAGGTCCGCAACGCGCCGCGCAGGGCGTTGCCCACGTCGATCTGCGCGCGCAAGAGCGCCCGCCGGGCGTGGATCAGCGTCCGCATGCGCACGTCGTCCCACGGCTTCAGGCGCACCTCCCGATAGAGGTCCGCGCGGAGCAGGTGCGCCAAGCCCTGCGCGTCGTTCGCATCGGTCTCGTTCGTCGTCAGCGACAGCGCTGCATGCGCTTGCCGGGCATCCATGCAGACCGCCGGCGGCCCGCGGTCGCGCAGGCCATGGCAGAGCCACGTCGCCCAGCAGCACGTCTCCACGACCGACCAGGACCTCGCCCTCCAGCGCGAGGCGCTCGAACGGGCGGGCTGTACGGTGATCCGCGAGGAGAAGGTGTCGGGCACCTCGGGGCAGGGCCGGGAGGAGCTGCGGACCCTCCTTGAGTTCCTCCGCCCCGGCGATGAGCTGGTCGTCACGCGGGTGGACCGACTGGCCCGCTCCATCGGGGATCTCCAAGACATTGTTTGGGAACTGCGCGCGAAGGAGGTGGCCCTCGTCGCGACCGAGCAGCCGATCGACACCTCGACCGCTGCGGGCAAGGCGTTCCTCGACATGCTGGGAGTGTTCGCCGAGTTCGAGACCAATCTGCGCCGCGAGCGGCAGATGGAGGGGATCGCGAAGGCCAAGGCGCGAGGGGTCTACAAGGGGCGCAAGCCGTCGGTGGACGCGGAGCGCGTGCGACGGTTGCGCGAGGCGGGCCGCCGCCCGACCGAGATCGCCGCCGAGATGGGGATCAGCCGGTCGACCGTCTGGCGGGTGCTGACCGCGGACGGGCAGGGGGACCGGTCGTCGGAGACCGCCGCCGCCTCTGCCGGTGAAGACGCATGACCCAGCTCGACCTCTTCCCCACCGCCGCGCACCTCACCCGGATCGACCCCGAGGAGGACGCCTTCCGCTACTACTCCCTCGCCGTCATGCCGGACCTCTTCGGCGGCGCCGCCCTCGTCCGGCCCTGGGGGCGGATCGGGGTCAGCGCGACGGCGCGGATCGAGCTGCACCCGAGCGAAGGCACCGCCGTCGATGCTCTGCAGGCCTGGAAGATGCGCAAGACCCGACGAGGCTACAGAGAGGGGTAGACGGCATCGCGGTCACGCCCGGGCACGGTTGAGTTCAAGCAGCCGGGCGAGGGCGTCGTCCTCTGCGATGTCCTCGGGCCAGCCGTAGGCGGCGGCCACGGCGGCGTCGAGGCGGCGGTGGAGGCCGTCGAGCCAAGCGGGCCGGGCGTTGTAGAGGTTGGTGAGGGTGCGCTTCTTCAGCTCGGTCGCGGCGGCCTCGTCCACGGGGAGCAGGCGGTCGGGATAGCCCTCGACCACCTCGGGGACGCGGCGCACGAGGTCGGGCGGGTTCAGCCAGGCCTCGCGCTTGTCGTCCAGCTCGCGCGCGGCGGCGGCGATGGCCTGGGCGCGGGGGTCGGCGGCGTAGGCGGCGGCGGGGAGGTCGGGGGTGAGGCCTTCGGGGAAGGGGAAGGTCTCGAAGGTGGTGGAGGGGGTATAGCGGGGACGGTCCTCCAGCGAGGTGCCCATGCGGAGCGACCACGCCTCGTGGAAGCGGGAATGGAGGATGCCGAAGGTGGTGTCGTCGTCGCGGGCGACGCAAATAAGCTGACTGTCCGGCAGAACTGACTTTGCTGTCCAAACGAAAAGTCGATGTTTAGCAACGCGAGGCGTAGCAACGTATCGCAGACGTGCACCCAAGGCTTCGAAGAGTGCTGGTCGTGGCCGTTCATGCTCATACCAGACCTTGGCGTAGCCCTTCGATTGGATCGCCTTCCGTTTGTCCATGACGTGAACGACAAGATACTCGAAGGGCTGCTCGTATAGTGAAGCCTCCTGCAACGAGAATTGGCCCATCCCGTAGTCGATGATCCACTTGTCAGGCCAACGTCGAGTCAAGGCCATCCCGTTCGCCCAGGGTCGGACGACGTCGCTGTTCGGCTTCCCGTTGGGGTTTCCGCGCGCGCGGAGGAACCGACGTGCAATCTCCCCATCCACGTCAAAGGCCCCGCCTTTGGTATCGCCCATAAAGGCGACACCCCGGTTCTCCCCCAACCGCGCCGCCCCCGTCAGGTCCAACCCCGCCGTCAGGTCCGCCGCGATCCGCCCCACCGCCTCGCCGTCCAGCCGGGGCGCCTCCGCCTCCGCCCCGAACATCACCATCGACACCCGCACCGCCGCGCCCGCCACCGTCCACGGCTCGTCCGACCACGCCTCGAAGATCGCGCCCGCCTCGGCCGGGCCGGCCAGCACGCTGCGGTTGGCCCCGCCGCGGATCGAGTTGGTCGTCACCAGCCCCACGCGCGCCGCGCGCCCGGCCGCCACCGCCCGCCAGGCCGCCGCGACCCAGTAGGCCACGAGGTCCACGCCGCCGGGCACGTCGGGATAGGCCGCGCGCAGGGCCTTGGCATAGTCCTCGCCCAGCTCCGCGATCATGCGCTTGTTGCCGAGGAAGGGCGGGTTTCCGACGATGAACTCCGCCTCTGGCCAGGCGGCCGCCGTGCCGTCCTCCGCCAGCACCGCGTCGCGGCACTCGATCGTGCCGAGCGGCTTCAGGATCGGATCCTTGGACGCCTCGAACCCGTTGCGGCGCATCCACTGGATCTCGGCGATCCAGGTGGATACGCGGGCCAGCTCGGCGGCGTAGGGACTCAGCTCGATCCCCAGCACGCATTCGGGGCCGACGGACGGGGCAGGGCGGGGCAGCCCCATCGCCTCGGCGTCGAGGTTGGCCCGGTGCTCGAGGTCCTTCAGCGCCGTCAGCGTGAGGTTCAGGAAATTGCCCGAGCCGCAGGCCGGGTCCAGCACGCGCACGCCGCGCAGCCGCTCGAGGAACCCGAGATGCGCCTTCATCGCGCGGTCGTGCGCCCGGTTGGCCCGCCGCGTCGCCGCCCCCGCCTTGGCTGCCGCCCGCGTGGTCGCGGCGTCCTGCTTGGCGGCCCGCTCCTCCTCCAGCGCCGCTTCGATGGCGGCGCGGGCCGCGTCCCACTCGGCGCGGAGCGGGCGCAGAACGACCGGCTCCACGATCTGCATGATCTTCGCCGCGTCGGTGTAATGCGCGCCGAGCTGGCTGCGCTTGCCCGGGTCGAGCCCGCGCTCGAAGAGCGTGCCCAGGAGGGACGCGTCGATCTGGCTCCAGTCCATCTTCGCGGCCTTGCGGAGCATGGCGATGTCGTCGGCGTCGACGGGCAGGGCGGTGTCGTCGTCGAAGAGCCCGCCGTTGAACCAGGGGATCGCGGTGAAGCCCACGCGCCCACCCCGGCTCGCCATCGCGGCGAAGAGGGCGCGGCAGTTCTCCTCGAAGCTGCCGGGGTCCGAGGCGAAGACCATCTTCTCGAACATCTTCTCGGGCAGCAGGCGCACGTCCTCGGCGAACATGCAGAAGACGAGGCGGTTGACGAAATGGGCCACGACGGGGGCGTCGTGCCCGGCCTGGCGTAGACGCAGCGCTAGGTCGGCGAAGGTGGCGGCTGCGTCCTCCGTCAGGTCGGCGCGGGTCCTCTTCGGGCGGAAGCTACGCGGCTCCTGAAAGGCACGGCGGAGCAGGTCGCGCTTGTCGGCATCGCGCAGGTCGCCGATCGCGATGTCGTGCCGCTCCTGCACGGCGCCGGTGAAGGCGGTGCGGATGACGATCCGCTGCGTGTCCGAGACGATCAGAAGCGGCGGGTTGTCGAGCGCGGGGGCGTAGCGCTGCACCTGCGCATAGGCCGCGTCGAGGTTCGCCTTCGTCTTCTTGTATTCCCAGGCGAAGGCATCCCTCAGCCAGACGTCCGCCCAGCCGTCCCCGCCGGTGGTCTTGGCCGCGCCCTTCTCGAACTCGAAGCTCCCAGCCGTGGCGGGGGAGGGCGGCTCGACCCCGAGGAGGCCGCAGAGCGCGATGAAGTGGGCCTGCGCCGAGGCCCGCTCCGACAGCGGGTTGTCCGACCAGGTGCGGATGAACTCGTCCGGCGTCATAGGCGGTCCTTCAGCCGGTTCACGAGTTCCATCCGCTCGTGGAGGACCGTGATGACGATCGGCCGGTCGCTAGTGATCCAGAAGATATAGTGATGCTCGCAGCGAAAGACCCGCACGTCCTCGGGCAAGGGATCGTTCGCCCGCTCCCGCGCGCTCCCATCGCCGATCGCCGCGCAGCACGCCTCGATCTGATCGAGGTACCTGTCGGCCTGGTCGAGCCCCCACCGGCCGGAGGTGTAGTCCCAGATGCCCCGCAGGTCCTCTTCCGCCGCGAGGGCGAGGTCGTAGTTCTTCATCCGGTGCCGCTATCGTCCCGCTTGCGCGCGAGCCTCGCGACGGATGTCAGCCGCTGACTTCGTCGACAGCTCCCCCCGCTGGGCTTGGTCGATCCGCAACCTCAGGAAATCGGTCAGTGCGCCGAACGCCTCCTGCTCGGTCATATCGTTGAGCAGGGGGACGTCACCGAGGGTTCGCTTGAGGACGAACTCCTTGATGCTCTGGCCCCTGAGGGCGGCGATCGCCTTGAGCTTCTGATGCTCTTCCGGCGTAATGTCGATCGAGAGGCGGGGCATGGATCGAACCTACCATCTTCTCCGCACAAAACAACATTTGATGTTCCCGTGCGATGTTCGCCTGATTATGGTCGATACACCGCAACCAAAGCACGATGGATGGATGAAACTCCTACGGTTCAAAGTCACTAGCTTCCGCTCGGTCGCCGATAGTGGATGAACCGAAGCGTCCGATGTGACCGCGCTGATCGGGGAGAATGAGGCGGGCAAGACTGACCTTCTTCTGCCGCTACGCCGATATGCGCGCGCAGCCAGAGAACCATCGGATCATCTACTGCGAGTTCGAATTGGACGACGATGAGTGTGCCCTGGCGGAGCGCTTCGGAGTCGATCCGAACGCGAGCGATAGGATCACCGTTCGTCGCAACTATGCCGGTCAGTATGACATCGACTTCACAGCCGACACGAGTATCTCGACGACATAGACCTACGAGCAGGTCGAAGTCGCTAACGAGCCCGACGAAGAACAAAATGAGATCGATAGGAGTCCGACCCTCTTCGCTGAGCTCCTTGAACCGCGCCGGTTTTGCCGGAGGCTAATTGGTCCTAGTTACGCGGCCATGTCCGATCTTTCTGGGTTCGCGTAGAAGTTTGCCTCGGCCTCTGCTGGCGGAATGTTACCGATAGGTTCCAGCAGGCGGTGGTTGTTGAACCAGTCGAGCCATTCGAGTGTGGCAAATTCCACCGCGTCGAAGCTGCGCCATGGCCCACCCCGGTGGATGACCTCGGCTTTGAACAGGCCGTTGATCGTCTCGGCCAGAGCATTGTCATAGCTGTCGCCGACGCTGCCGAGGAACGGTTCAATGGCCGCTTCTGCCAAGCGCTCGGTGTAGCGAATGGACAGATGTTGCGATCCGCGATCCGAATGATGAGCCAGGCCCGCTCCAGGTCGTCGCTGATGAACGGCCTGTTGGAGGGCGTCGAGAACGAGCCTGGCATGGGCCGTTCGACTGACCCGCCATCCCACAATGCAGCGCGCAAACGCATCGATGACAAAGGCTACGCGAACGAAGCCCTGCCAGGTGACGACATAGGTGAAATCGCTGACCCACAGCATGTTCGGTGCCGAGCCTTGAACTGACGGTTCACCTTGTCCAGCGGGCACGACTGGGACTCGTCCGGGATTGTCGTCTTCGGGTTCCTGCCTCGAATGACGCCCTCAATCCCCATGTCCTTCATCAACCGCGCCACCGTGCACCTAGCCAAATCGAAGCCTTCCCGGCTCATCTGGTGCCAGACCTCGCGAACGCCTTAGACCTTGTAGTTCTGTTCCCAGGCGCGCTCGATCTCGGGCTTCAGGGCCGTATCCCGCTTCGACCGATCCGACATCGGATCGCGGTTCGCCCGCCTGGCCATGTGATCGTAGAACGTGGATGAGGCGATCGGCAGGTGCCTGCAGATCGGCTCGAACCCGATTGCCTCTCGGTGTTCTTCGATGAACGCGGTCATGTCCGGGACCGGCGGTCGAGCTCCGCCTGCGAAAAGAACGTCGATGCCTTCCGCAGGATCCATTGGCCTGCTTCAGCTCGCAGTTCTCGCGTTCCAGAGCCTTCATCCTCTCGGCCATCTCGGTCGTGACACCTGCACGGTCTCCGCGATCGACCTCGGCCTTCTTGACCCACTCGTTCAGCGTCCGGGGCGCGCAACCGATCTTCGATGAAATCGACAGGATCGCCGACCAGCGGCTCTTATGTTGCCCGGCGTTGTCCAGAACCATGCGAACGGCACGCTCGCGCACTTCGGGGAAACACTCGTTCGTCGTCTTGCTCATGATGCTCCATCCTACTCAGGAGTTGGAGCCCCCGGCAAAACCGGCGCGGTTCAGTCGACCATTCCGACCCGGCCGGCCGGTCACTCGCCGACCGTCGGTGCCGCGACTGCCGGCGGATGACCGGGCCCCTGCCTCCTCCCTCCTTTCCGCGGTTGCTGCCGTAGCTCCAGTCCCAAGAGGATGGCACCCAGAAGCGCGAGGACTGCGGCGAAGAGGCCGAACACCGCGCCGAGCGGAAAGGCGGTGGCCAGCAGGCCCGCCAGAAGCGGCGAGGCGAGCTGGCCGGCGAAGACGAGGGTCGTGAGCAGGCCGGCGGCCCGGCCGCGGGCCGCCTCGGGCACCTCGGCCATGAGCCAGCTGAGCTGGTTCGGCATCGTCGCCCCCAGGCCGAACCCGACGACCAGCGTGCCCGCGATCACCTGCGGCAGCCCGCCCGCCGTCGCGATGAGGGCGTAGCCCGCGGCCATCAGCAGGAAGCTCGCGCCGAAGATAGCCTGCGGCCCCATGCGGGCGCGCAGCGCCGGGAAGGCGAGGGCCGAGAGGGTGCTCGCCGCCGTCACCGCCGCGATCGCGGCGCCCGCGGCGAGGGGCGCGTCGATGCCGATCTCCGTGAGCAGGAACGGCAGGCGGGTCGGGATCACGTAGAACATTGCCATCGTGAAGAAGGCGAGCGCCCCGATCCGCGCGACGACGCGCCAAGGCATCGGCGCGGCCCCGTCCGGCGCCGGGCCGGCGGGCGCGGCCCGCCCCAGCAGGCCCAGCATCACAGCGAGGGCCAGCGGCAGGGCCGCGAGGTAGATCGCGAATGGCCCGCGCCAGGATAGCCCCGCCAGCAGGCCCCCGAGCAGGAGGAACGCGATCCCGCCCGCCGACATGGCGGCCGCCTGACGCCCCATGAGGCGGACCCGCGCGGCGCCGCTCCAGTATTCGGCGGCGAGGATCGTCGCGACCGTCATCGTCCCCGCCACCCCGATCCCCAGGAGGACCCGCCCGGCCAGGAGCTGAGGAAGCGTCGTCGCCACGAGTCCCGAGGCGCCGCCCGCCGCATAGAGCGCCATCGCGGCGGCGAGCAGCCACTTGCGCTCGATCCGGTCGGCCAGCGCCCCCGCCAGCCCCGCCGTCAGGACGATCGCCAGGGAAGGCAGGCTGAGGACGAGCCCTGACAGCGTCTCGATGTTCGGCACGTCCGCGAAAGCCGCCGCCAGGCCGGGGAGGGAGGGCGCGATGGTCGCGTTCGCCATGATCGTGAGGCACGAGACGGCGAGCACGATGGCGGTGATCGCCGGGCCGGGGCCGGCGGCGCGGGGGGAGGCCATGCGGCCCTATCCCGCCCGCCGGTCCGCGAAGGCGGTCAGAGCGCCCATCAGCCCCGCGGCGAAGGCTTGCCGGAACCCCTGGAGCTCTTCCACCGTGGAGGCGACGAACGGCCCGCCAAGGATCGGCTCGCGGTGGAGGGGGCAACCCGCGAAGAGGACGAGGCGCGCGCCCTCCGCGCCCGCCTCCACCGTCAGGCGCGTCCCGCCCGGCGCCGTGAACAGCGCCTCGTCGGCGCGCGCCCGGCCGCCGCCCGCCGCCGCCTCGCCCGACAGGACGTGGAGATAGGCGTGCTCGCCGTCCTCGAGGTCCTGCGCGAAGCGCGCGCCGGGCGCGAGGGTCGCGTCCACCAGCCGGAACGGCGTCGGAAGGCCGATCTGCGTCTCCATCCCGTTCGACGCCCCCGCGACCACGCGGATGCGCGCGCCGCCCTTCTCCGAGATGGGGATCCGGTCATTCGTGACATGGATGGCGCGCGGCGCGTCCTGGCGGTTTGCATCCGGCAGGTCGATCCAGATCTGAAAACCGAGCGCGGACCGGCCTTCGACGACGTTCGTCTCCTCGTGCTGCAGGCCGCGTCCCGCCAGGGTGACGTGCAGCTCGCCCGGCGCGATCGTGTTGACGAAGCCGGTGCTGTCCTGGTTCAGGAAGGCAGTCTCGCTCTCGGGCAGGATGTAGGTCATCACCGCGAAGCCCGCATGCGGATGCGGCGGGAAGACCGGGCCGCGCATGTCGAAATGGCTGGCGACCAGGAACGGGTCCATCCGCGCCCCGACGAGGCCGCGGGTGACGTCGCGGGTGGACAGGGCGGGCGTGTCGAAACCCTTCGGAATCGCGACGATGGTCTCTGCGGTGCGGTCGGTCATCTCGGGGCTCTTTCCGTGCGGTTGCGTCTGCGGAAGAAATACATGGTCCCGAAATCGGAGGTAGTCCGCCGATCCTGGTTTCATCGTCCAGAGATCTGGATAATAGGACGCATGGATCTCAACGCCCTGAAGGAGTTCGTCGCCGTCGCCCGCGCGGGCTCCTTCGCGAAGGCCGCACTGGGGCTGGGGACGCCCAAGTCGACCGTGTCCAAGCGCGTGCAGGATCTCGAGGCGGCGCTCGGCGTGCGCCTGATCGAGCGCACGACGCGCGCCTCGCGCCTGACCGCCGAAGGGACGGCCCTGCTGCCCCGGGCGGAACGCATCCTCGCCGACGCGCGCGAGGCAGAGCGGCTCGTCGCCGCGGGCGGCTCCGAGCCCGAGGGGCATCTGCGCCTGCGCATGCCCTCGCTCTTCGCTCAGGCCTTCGGGGGCCGGCTCATCGCCGCCTGCGGCCGGGCCCATCCCGCGATCACCCTCGAGATCGTCCTGCTCGACCGCCCCGTCGACCTGATGGCCGAGGGCTTCGACGGCGCCGTCCATGTCGGGCCCCTGGCGGATAGCGGGCGGGCCGCGCGCGTGTTCGCGGAGGCCGAGACGATCCCGGTGGGCGCACCGGGTCTGTTCGAGGCGAGGGCCGTGCCGCGGACGCCGGCGGACCTGTCAGACCTGCCGGCGCTCCTCCATGGGCGCGACCTCAAGGCGACCTGGCCGCTCTTCGCGAATGGCCGCAGGTTCGACGTGCCGGTTTCGGGCCGAGCCGCGGCCGGCTCGCTGACGGTGCTGCGGGACGCAGCCCTCGCCGGAGCCGGGATCGCCTACCTTCCCGAGTTCGTGGTCCAGGGCGACCTTGAGGGCGGCGCCCTCGTGCGCCTCCTGCCCCACCATTCCGGCACCCGCACGCCCCTGTCCTTCGTCTACCCGTCCCCCCACTCGATCACCGTCCGCCTGCGCGCCTTCATCGAGGTGCTCGTCGCCCAGTTTCCCGAGCGGACGTTGCCGCGACTGTAGGATCGATCGTCATGCCATCGGCACTCCGGCCGGCCAACGTCGGGTCTGGTCAAGACCGTGAACGGCAGACGGCACATCTCGACGTATCGACGGGCATGCCTCGTCGAGACGCCCGTCGGGGCGATCCGCGCATCATTTGGGTTGCAAAGCGGATGTTGTCGCCTGCCGTATGGGTGTACCTGCATCGACCGTCTGATCAGTGCCGACTCGTCGCGATCGACGGCGGTCAACACGTTCGGGAGCCTAGCCACCGCCGCACGGCGTCCTCACCCGGGGCGCAGGAGCGCATGAGTTCGTCACGTTCTTCGGTATGCAGGTCGGGGATCCGGCTTGGCCGACGCCGGGGCAGCCGCTCGGCGGCGGCCAGCCATGCCTCCGGCGCGTCGCCCGCGATGTACAGACCCAGGCGCTCGATCTCCGGTCGAGGGGCGCGGCACAGGTCCTGGTAGCGGATCGCGAGAGGCGCATGCCCATCGAGAGCGCGCAGCCCGGCGGACGTGACGGCAGACCAGAAGGCGCCGCAATCGGTCAGGGAGGGCTGCGTCGCGGCGATGCGCCTGACCGCGCCGAGGCCCCCCAGGGCGGCGACGAGCGGCCAAGCGGCGCCGCGCCCATAATGGCCGGCCTCGCCCAGAAGGTCGATCCCGATGGGTCGCAGGCGTCGCCAGGCCCAGATGGCGACCCGCGCCGCCGGATAGTCCCGCATCGACAGCGCGGTCTCGGCCCCGTCGCGCAGCAGCAGCACGGGCCGCGCTTCCGGAAACGTCGAGAGGAGCGTGCGGGCCGCCACCAGCGAGCCGCCCGACCGCTCGACCCAGATCCGCCGGCCGCCGACGTGCCGTGCCAGCGCCGCGAAGAGGGCCCGGTACTGATCGCCCAGGTCGCGCACGCCCCAGTCGCGCGCCTCGGCGCCGAGCTTGGCGAAGAGGGCGTCGGGATCGTCGCTCAGATGCGGCAGCGTCACCGCGAGGATCGGCGGGCATCGCCAGGGATCGTGCGCGGAATACGGCGCCGCGCCGTAAAGGAACTCGCCGGGCGCGGTCTCCGGGTTCGCGATGGCCGAAAAGGCCCGCGAGGGCGTCGAGAGGCGGGCCCAGAAGCGCGCGCCCGACACCCGCGCCGGCCGGAAGGCATAGGGCCCTGCGGTGGCGAACAGCTCCGACAACGACAGGATGCTTGGATGCAGCCGCAGGATGCGCGACACCAGCGTCGAGCCGCAGCGGGCCGAGCCGAGGATCAGCCCCCCGCCCGCGAGGGCACTCATGCCGGCCCGGCCTTGATCGCGCGCACGGTCGTCTCGACCGCCTCTCGCGCGAGCGCCTGCGCGGGGCGCGCCGTCACCATGTCGAGCCGCCCGATCGCCGCCAGCGCGACCACGCCGTGGACCGACACGAAGAGCTGCTCGGCCAGGTCGCGCGCCCGCGGCCCGGCGCCCAGCTCCGCAAGCGGCGCTGCGATCCGCCCGATGAGGCGGTCGATCAGCTCGGTGTACCAGGGCGGAAAGCTCTCGGTCTCGCGCGGGCCCTCGAAGAGGCCCCGCCAGACGTCGCGCCGTTCGAGCATGAACGCGACATAGGCGTCGGCGAGCCGGTCGAGCCAGTCCGCCGCGGGCCCGTCCGGGACGGCGTCGATCACCGCGGCGAGCTCGAGGAACGTCTCGCGGTTCACCTCAAGCAGCACGGCATTGAGGTTCCCGAACACCGCGTAGACCGTGCCCGGCGTGGCGCCGACCGCCCGCGCGAGCGCGCGCGCCGTCAACGCTGGTGGCCCGCCCTCCTCGAGCAGGCGCCGCGCGACACGGATCGTCGCCGCGCGCAGCGCGTCGTGGTCGTAGGAGCGGGGTCGGGCCATGATCGGTTCCTGAACGCTGTTCAAAATAGTTCTTGACGACCGGCGCGCCGTTGTCAATGTTCCTGAACAGCGTTCCATAACGGAGGCTCAGATGCCATCCCCGACCGCCTCGCCGTCGCTCACGATCCGCGGCACCGGCAGCTACCTGCCGCGAACCCGCCTGACCTCCGCGCAGGTCGACGCCATGCGGGGCTGGGCGCCAGGGCGGTGCCGCGCGCGCTACGGCATCGACGCACGCCACGTCGCGGGCGCCGAGGAAACGACGTCCTTCATGGCCGTCGAGGCGGCGCGCCGCGCGCTCGACATGGCGGGGTGGACGCCTTCGGACCTCGACCTGATCCTCGGCGCCTGCGGGGTGATGGAGCAGCCGATCCCCTCGACGGCGGTGCTCGTGGCGGACCGGCTGGGCCTCGGCGGCTCGGGGGTGGCGGCCTACGACGTGAACGCCACCTGCCTGAGCTTCGTGCAGGCGCTCGACCTTGCGGCGCTGAAGCTGGCCGCGGGCGAGGCGCGGCGGGTGCTGGTGTTCTCGTCGGACATCGCCTCGGCGGGGCTCGACTGGGACCGCCCGGAGGCGGCCGCGATCTTCGGCGACGGCGCGGCGGCGGCGGTGCTGGAGGCCGGCGAGGGCGCGATTCTCGCGCGCGGCTTCGAGACCTACGCGGAGGGGCACGGCGCCTGCGTGCTCGCGGCGGGCGGCACCCGCGTGAACCCCGCCCGCGGCATCGCGGCCGGCGAGGACCGGTTCCGCATGGACGGCGCGCAGGCGTTCCGCGTAGCGTCGCGGTACATGCCGGCGTTCCTCGCGCGCCTCTTGGCGCGCGGCGGCCTCGATCGCGGCGCGATCGACTGCGTCCTGCCGCATCAGGCCAGCGCCCAGGCCCTGCGCCATGCCGGCCGCGCGCTGCGGCTCGGGCGCGATCGGATCGTCGACATCTTCGCGCAGACCGGCAACCAGATCGCCGCCTCGATCCCGACCGTGCTCGACCATGCGGTGCGCACCGGGCGGCTGCGCCGTGGGCAGACGGCGCTGCTGATGGGCACCTCAGCCGGCATCTCGTTGGGCGGCGCGGTGCTGCGGTTCTGATGCGCGCCCTCGTCACCGGCGCCAGCGGCTGCCTCGGGCGCGCCCTCGTGGACGAGCTCGCGGCCGAGGGCTGGCAGGTCCGCACCACGGCCCGTGCGCCCGCGGCGCTGCCCGACTTCCGGCCGGCCGACCTTGTCCACGACGATCTCGGCCCATTGGTCGAGGGGATGGACGTGGTCTTCCACTGCGCCGCGCTCAGCTCCGCCTGGGGGTCGCCAGCGGCCTTCGAGGCGGCCAACGTCGCGGCGACGCGGCGCCTGCTCCACGCGGCCCGTGCGGCCGGCGCGACGCGCTTCGTGTTCGCCTCGACCCCCAGCCTCTATGCCGACGGGACCGACCGGCTGAACCTGCGCGAGGACGCGCCCCTGCCGCCGCGCGCCCTGACGCCCTACGCCGACACCAAGCGGCGGGCCGAGGCGATGGTGCTGGCCGCCGACGGGCCGGCGATGCGCTGCACCGCTATCCGGCCACGGGCGATCTACGGGGCGCACGACCGCGCGCTGCTGCCCCGGCTCCGCGCGGCGCTGGCGCGCGGGCGGATGCCGCTGATCGGCGGGGGGCACGCGCTGGTCGACCTGACGCACCGGCGCGACGCCGCGTCCGCCATGCGCATGGCGGCGCGGGGACCCGGTGGAGGGGTCTGGAACGTCGCCTCGGGCGAGACCTTCGCCTTCCGCGACCTCGCTCGGGAGGCCGCGCGCCGGGCGGGGCTCGACTTCCGGCCCGTCCACCTGCCCTACCGCGCGGCGCTGGCCCTGGCCGGAGCGCTGGAGGCTGCGGCGCGCCTGCGCGGCGCGAGCGAGCCGCCGCTGACCCGGCAGGCCGTCGTCTCGCTCGGGCGCAGCCTCACGCTCGATATCTCGGCGGCGGAGCGGGACTTGGGCTACCGCCCACGCGTTGGCTTGGAGGAGGGGCTGGCCGAATGCTTCGCCTGACCACGCTCGCGCTCGGCCACTGCACCGTGCTCGCCGCGTCGGCCGGGCTCGCCGGCCGCGGTCGGATCGAACTTCCCGCCCTCGCCACGCTGATCGAGACCGGGGACGCGTGCATCCTGGTGGACACCGGATACGGCGCGGCGTTCCTGTCTGCCACCGCCCGCTTCCCCGAACGCCTCTACCGTTGGGCGACGCCCGTCACGCTGCCCGCCGCACCGCTGCCCGACCTGCTGCCGCGCCCGCCGGACCTCGTCCTGCTGACGCACATGCACGGCGACCACGTCGCGGGCCTCATGGACCTGCCGCGGGACGTGCCCGTCCTCGCCTCGCGGGCGGCCATCGCGCATCTGCGCGGCCTCGCGGACTGGGCTGCCACGCGCGCCGCCTGCCCGGCCGGGCTGCGCGACGGGGTGCTCGCGCGGGTGCTCAGCCCGGTCGAGGCGTGCCCCCGTGTCGCGACGGGCCTGCCGGGCTTCCCGGAGGGCCACGACCTGCTGGGCGACGGCTGCCTGATCGCGGTGCCGCTGCCTGGTCACGGGGTGGGCCAAACCGGCCTGTGGGTCCCCGAGGCGGCGCGCCTCCTCGTCGCGGACGCCGCCTATGCCCGCGCGGCGCTGCGCGCGGGGCGGATGCCGCCGCGATGGCTCCTGCGTCGCCTGGGGGACGCTGATGCCTACGCGCGTACCTTCGACGCCCTGCGCGCCCTGATGCAGGCGCGTCCAGAGATCCGCATCGACCCGTCGCACTGCCGGGAGACGGCTGCATGAGCCTCGCGGCCTTCCTGCGCACGCGCTACGCCCCGGCCTTCGCGAGCCGCGCGGCGATCGAGGCGCACCACGCGCGCGGCTTCCGGCGGTTCCGCCGCGCGGTCATGCCCCGCTCGCCCTTCTACCGCCCGCTGTCTGCCGTGCCTCTCGAGGCGCTACCACGGATGACCAAGGCGCGGCTCATGGAGAACTTCTCGGAAATCAACACCTGCGGCATCGACCGCGAGCGGGCCTTCGAGGTGGCGCTCGCGGCCGAGCGAAGCCGCGACTTCTCGCCCACCATCGGCGAGGTGTCGGTCGGCCTGTCGACCGGCACCTCCGGACAGCGCGGGCTGTTCCTCGCCACCGTGCGCGAGCGGCGCCTCTGGGCGGCCATCCTCGCCGGACGCTTCTGGCCAGGCCTCGCGCGCCGGCAGCGTGTCGCGTTCTTCATGCGCGCCGACAACCGGCTCTACCGGACGCTCGCGAACCCGATGCTGCGATTCGAGTTCTTCGACATGCTCGCGCCCGTCGAGGATCACCTGCCGCGGCTGGCGGCGCTCCGTCCCACGGTACTGATCGCGCCCGCGCGGATGCTCGGCCTCTTGGCCGGGGCGCAGGCGGCGAGCGCGCTCGACCTCGCGCCCGCGCGCGTGATTTCGGTGGCGGAGACGCTCTCGCCCCAGGACCGCGCCGCCGCCTCGGCCGCCTTCGAGTGCCGGGTGGACGAAGTCTACCAAGCTACCGAGGGCGTGCTCGCCTTCACCTGCCCCGCCGGGCGGCTGCACCTCAACGAGCGCTGGCTGCGGATCGAACGCGACGTGGTCGATCCGGACACGGGCGCCTTCTGCCCGGTCGTGCACGACTTCACCCGCGAGAGCCTGCCGATCCTGAACTACCGCCTGGACGACGTGCTCTTGCCCGACCCGCGGCCCTGCCCCTGCGGCTGCGCCAGCGCCCGGCTCGCGCGGATCGAGGGGCGCGAGGACGACATGTTGTGGTGGCCCGGCGAGGGCGGGCGGCGCTTGGTATCGGCCGAGGCGATCCGCAGCATCCTCGCCGCCTTGTCCGAGCCCGTGCGCGACTGGCGCGTGATCGACCACGGCGACCGGCTGGAGGTGCGGCTGGACGGCGTCGACGCGGCGGGCGCGGCGAGGGCGGGCGCTCAACTGGAACCGGAGATCGCGGCGCTCGGTCGGCGCTTATCGTGCACGCCGCCGCCGCTCGACGTCCAGTCGGGCCTGCCGCCGGAGGGAGGTGCCAAGCGCCGCAGGATCGTCGTTCGAAGGCAGGGGAACCTCGATGCCTTCGCCCATCCATCTCCTTCGTCCGGGCGGACGCTACAGAAATCTGGCGGAGGAATCGGAACCTAGATCAGGCTTCCCATCAGTGAACCGGGAGACCGTGGATCTCGTGGCCCATCGTCATCGTTTGAAGACAGGGCGTTATCGCCTCCGCCCGTGTGCCGGCATTTCGCTCGACGAGATACATCCGCCAGAAGTCGTCGCCGCTGATCCGAGTACCGAGTTGCTCGCCCAGGTGATCGCAGGCGAGGTCACAATCGCCCAAAGGCGGCCCCCATCCGCGAACAGACCCGAACCCGCCTGACAGGCTTCGTGGCACGAGGAGATCGTCGTCGACACAGAGTTCGCACGGTTCAGGGCCTTGCTTTCGGGAAAGGCCTCTCATGCGAAGGCCTGGGCACAGATCAGCAGCGTTGCCGTAGCAGCATACTCCTGTTTCGTCCTTTGCTGGAAAGACGTTTGGCTTTGCCGCATCATGGTCGGTAGCCCTTGTCATAGGTGCGCGAGAACGGCCCCACATCATGCTGCAAGGAGAGAGCCCGTGAACGACGCGCGCGCGCAGGATGCCGATGACGAGCGCTTCGCGTCCGGCTTTCGGCTTCAGCCACCCGAGCGCTTCCCCGCATCGCTCGTGCGCAGCTTGCGTGCGTCCCTCGATGACGGAGCCGGCCGGATCGTGCGTCTGTGGATCGAGGAGATGGCGTTCGTCGACCGACGGCTCGGCGCCCGCCTCGTCGTGGCCGCGCAGATCAAGGCAGAGCCCTGGGACGAGGCCGCGCACAGCGAGGCGGAGGCCGATCTGCGCATGCGCGTGCTCGACGATCTCGATCACGGCCCAGATGATCACGGGGCGGTCGGCGAGGGTCCGGAGATCATGGTGTTCGCTCAGAACGTCGAGGTCGGGCCGGGCTCGCTCCCCACTCATTTCCTGGCGATCGAGCCCGTTTGGGGACCGCACGCTTCGCGCGATCTCGACCTAGAGGCGTTCCGTGCCCTGGCTCCCGCCCCGCGCACCCTGCCCAAGCCGCGGCAGACCCATCCCGACCAGACGAGCCTGACCGATCTTGCGATCACGTTGGGCGTCGCGTTCGCGGCCCTGGTTGGCCTGTCCCAACTCGCGTTCTGGCTCATCCCCTCGGACACGGTCGCATGGGTTCTGGTCGGACTGCTCGCCTTTCTGACCGTCGGCTTCGCATGGATCATGTGGCAAGGCTCGGTACGGGGCAGCATCGGCCGGAGCGGGCCGCTGCGCACGCTTCCCCTGACGCTGGCCCACGTCGTGCAGGCGCATGAAGCTCTGCGCGAGGACAAGCATCCGGGCTATCCCGACGGCGCGCGCTTCGGACTGGTAGCGGTGTTCACGCTCGATTCCGACTGGCGCGACGATGCGGGCTGGCTGTCGTGGATGGCCCGTCGCCTGGCGCACCTGCGCGATCATCCGACCCGCTCGGCCGACGAGACGCGGATTGCGCAGCGGCTGGAGGGGGAGCGCGACGACGGCACGAGCCGCATCCCGGCGTCCGTTTCGGGCAACGAGGCGACCTATTGGGTCAGCCCCCTCGTGACCAGGGACCAACTGCCCGAACGGCGCATACCTGACGACGAGCTGCTGCCCATCGTGTTGGAAGAGGGTGCCGCCCCGGGCGCTGAGGCCGTGCGCATGGTCCGGTTTTGGCCCGCCGTCTTGTGGCCGCTCGCGCCGCGTTCGGACCGCGCACGGTTCGTGCGGCCGGGAACGTAGCGGCGCGGGGGCCTAGCCGTTTCGCACGCATGGCTAGCGGTCCGGAGGATCGGAGGCTGCGGCACGGCGTGGCGAGACGTGTAACGCGACTTCCGCTGTGATAGTGCTGAGAAGGCCGGCAAGGAGGGGGATCGCGAGCGGGTGGAGCGCGGCGGACATGCCGCTCCAGCCCGCAGCGGCATCAGTAGCGGCGCCTGTCATGACCTCGTGCGCCCCGACCGCGACCAGCACGAGCACGGGCGTGGCGAAGGCGAGGAGACGAATCGCGAGCGCGGAACGGAACGAGCGACCCCTGGCGGCGTAGGCGGCCACGAGCAGGAGCGGGCCATACAGAAAGCCGATGTAGTAGACGCCCACGGTGAACAGGGCGGTGTAGGGCAGCAGCAGGTCCGCGAACTCGAACGCCTTCCCATGCCAAAGGTCGAACAGCACGGCACCGACGGCGATGAGGTAGGAGCCGAGCATGACGTCGAAACCCACCGCGAACAGCAGGCGTCGCGACAGGGATCGCTCCCGCCGCTGCGTCCAGCGTGGAGGCTCTGATGGGGGTGGTGCCATTCTGGCAGACTACCATCGAAGTCTGCGCGAGCGGGCGCTCGACCCGCAGGCCGCCGTCACCGTGGTGCGCGAGCCGACCGACGTCGTGACGGTCCAGGGAAGCGTCGCCTCACCCGGCGCCGTGCCCCTTACCGCGCGGGGCGAGCGGGTGCTCGACGTCGTGGCCCAGTCGGGCGGCGCCGAGGGCGATCCGGCCGTCACCACCATCACCGTGATCCGCGGCGGGCACAGCGCGACGGCGCTGCTCGCCGACCTTCGGCGCGTGCCCTCGCAGAACGTGCCGCTGCAGCCGGGCGACACGGTGATCGTAGGCGGGGCCGAGGCCTCCGTCCTCGCGGACGGGGCGGTGGTGGCGCCGGGGCCGATCCCGTTCGTCCCCGGCGCGCTGACGCTGCAGGACGCGGTCGCGCAGGCCGGGGGCCTCTCGGCGCGGCGCGCGCAGCCCGAGGACGTCTTCGTGTTCCGCCGCCAGCCTCCGGGGGAGAGCTTCCTGCTGCGCCAGCGCGACGGCGGCATCCGGACCGTGACGGGGGACGTGATCATCCGCGCGGACTTCGCGGACCCGTCCGACCAACTCGACGCCGCGCAGTTCCAGATGCGCGACGGCGACGTCCTCTACGTGGGGGAGGAGGCCCTCGCCCGCTTCGGCCGCGCGTTCGCCCTGGCCCGCGGCGCCTCCCAGGTGCCGGGGGAGTAGCGCCGCGAGGGGCCGGTGCTGTGCGGGGGCGTCAGTCCGCGTCCTTCGTCCGGAGGTAGTCGGCCACGGCGGCGTAGGCGGGAAGCGAGGTCGGGTCGTTGGCGGAGTTCGCCGCCACGGGGTGCGAGGCGAAGCGCACGATCACCATCTCCGCGTCGGGGTCGACGTAGATCGTCTGGCCGTGGACGCCGCGCGCGGCGTAGGCGTCCGTGTCCGTGTGCCACCAGAGCGAGCGGTAGCTCCACCCTTCGAGGTCGTCGTAATGGGACTGCTCGAAGGCCGCGCGGTCGCCGCCGCCGGCGATCCGCTCGACCGCCTCGGCGGGAACGATGCGCGTCCCGCCCGCCATGCCTCCGTCGAGCATCAGCTGCCCGAGGCGGGCCATGTCCTCCAGCGCGGCGTTGAAGCCTCCCCCGGCGGAGGCGATGCCGAGCGAATCGACGATGTAGTAGCCCTCGCGCGTTGCGCCGAGGGGCGCCCAGACGCGCTGCGAGAGCAACTCCTCCAGCGGCTCGCCGGCGGCACGCTGCACCAGCCAGCCGGCCACGTCGGCATTGGGCGTCTGGTAGTCGAAGGCACCGCCAGGGGCGCCGGCCGCCGTGAGCGTCGGAAGGTAGGCATAGGCGCCGCGCGGGCCGTCATAGCCCTCCGGCGCGGGAAGGCCGTCTATCGCCTGGGCGTAGGCCCAGATCTCGGCGTCCGGGTCGGCGTAGTCCTCCGAGTAGTCGAGCGCCGTGCGCATGTCGAGCACGTCGCGCACCGTCGCGCCGTCATAGGCGCTGCCCTCCAGCTCGGGGATCAGGTCGGTGACGGCGGCCGTCTCGTCCAGGGCGCCTTCCGCGATCAGCATCTCCGCCAGGAGGCCGGTCACTGACTTCGTGACCGACATCGCGCCATGGATGCCGCGGGCGCGGGCGCCCTCCTCGTCGAGGCAGCCGGCGTAGCGCTCGTAGACGACGCGGCCACGGTGCAGGACCATCAGCCCGTCCGTGTAGTTGGCGTCGAACGCCTCGTCGAAGGTCATCGGCGCTTCGGCGCCCCAGGGGGTGAACCGGACCTCGCCGACGGCCGGATCGATCGCCCGCTCCAGATCGCGCGCGGCCCCGGCGCCGTCCCGGACGGCCACCGTCGGCTGCAGCTCGCGGTAGTGGCAGACCGTCCAGCGCAGCTTGGGAAAGTCGTTGAAGGACGGGTCGGCACCCGTGATCACCTTGTCCTCGGGGGGTGGGAACCCCTCCATCCAGCCCATCCGATCGGGATCGGATTCGGCAGGCGAGAGGGGGGCGTCGTCGGACATGGCTGGGCCTCCGAGGGCGAGGGCGAGGGCGATCGGCAGGAGCGGGGCAGCGCGGCGCATGGGGGGCCTCCGGGGGCAAGTAGGTTCGCGGCGGGCGGGCCGGCCGCCTCGGGGCGGGCGGAGGGGCAGGCGGGTGCCCGCCCCCCGCCCGGAGGCTCAGCTCTTGTCGCCGAGCTTGCCCTCGACGTCGCCCAGGGCCTTCTGGGCCTTGCCCTTCAGCTGCTGGCCCTTGCCCTCGGCCTCGAGGCGCTCGTTGTGGGTGGCCTCGCCCCAGGCTTCCTTCGCGGCGCCGGCGGCCTTGTTGCCGGCGGCCTTCAGCTTGTTCTCATGTTCGCTCATGGTGTGTGCTCCTCGTCGGTGGGCGCGAATCGCGCGGGGACCAACGCCGCCGGGCCCGAGAGGTTCAGTCGCGGTCGAAGCGACCGGGCGGCACGCCGTGCCAGCGCTTGAAGGCCCGCCGGAAGTTCGCCGAGTCCGAGTAGCCGAGGAGGAACGCGGTCTCCTGCACGCTGATCCGGCGGGTCTGGAGGTATTCGAGCGCGAGGCGGCTGCGGACGCTCTCGAGGACGCCGCGATAGGACGTGCCCTCCGCCGCGAGGCGCCGGTGCAGCGTCTTCGGCGACATCTTCATCAGCCGCGCCGCCGCATCGAGGGAAGGGAAGCCGGCCTCGATCTCCAGCATCATCCGCTCCAGCCGCAGGGCGGTGGTCGTGGCGTCGGCGGTCCGCTCCAGCTCGCGGCGGCAGATCGCGATGGCTTCGGCCAGCACCAAGCCGTCCCGGGTGCCGAGCGGCCGCGCAGTCATCCGCCGGTTCAGCGACAGGCCCGACCAGTCCCTCCCGTAGGCGATCCGCGTGCGGAAGAAGTCCCGGACGAGCGGGGCGTGCGGGGGCGCCTCGTGCGCGAACGCGACCTCCTCGCAGATCCCTTCCTGAAGGACGAGGCTGTCCACGAAGTTCTTGACGGTCAGCATCGCGGCTTCGAGCACGACGCCCGTCGCATCGCCGAGGCTCGGCGAGGGATCGAAGGTCACGCGGACATGACCCACGGCCGGCCGGTCGTCGATGCCCAGCCGGACGAGCGAGGTCCGGAGGGCGAAGTAGGTCTCGGCGATCCGCAAGGCCTCGCCGACGGAGCCCGAAGCCGCCGCGGCGAGGCCGACCACGCCGTGCGTGCCGGGCGTGAGCGCCCGCCCAAGGGCCAGGCCGAGGGCACTGTCGCCCGTGATGCGTAGCGCGTCGCAGACCAGCGCGCTGTACCTTTCGATGGGGACGACCGTCCCGGGGTCGGCCAGCCCGGCCTCGGAGAGGCCGCCCCGCCGGAGCCATGCAGCGGCGTCGCCCCCTGCCGCCGTCACCTGCCGCGCGATCTGCGGCAGGTAGTTGATCGTCGTGCTCTCGGCGCTCGGCCGGACGTCGGGCATGCTGGAATGTCGGAAAATGACCCCCTTTTGTCCACGGCGGCCCTGAACGGGCGTGGCGAGCGGCGTCACTCTGCCCCGACGATGTTTCGGGGAGGCGAAATGTTGCACATCTTTTCCAGGCGCGGTCCGCGGACCGCGCGCATCAACGGCCGCGCCGTCGAGGTCGCGCCGAACGAGACGATCCTTCAGGCGGCACTGGGCGACGGGATCGATTTCCCCTTCATCTGCCGCGTCGGCGGCTGCGCCACCTGCAAGTGCAGGCTGACGGGCGGCGAGGTCGATGAGTTGACCGAGACTGGCTACGTCCTGACGGAGGAGGAGATCGCGGACGGCTACATCCTGGCCTGCCAGAGCCGCCCGCGGACGGATGTGGAGATCGAGCTGCCGGCCGAGCCGGTCGTCTCGGCCGAGAAGGTCGCGGGCCGCATCGTCGGCCGCGAGTTCCTGACCCACGACATCGTGCGCCTCGACGTCCAGCTCGACCGCCCGCTGGACTACAGGGCCGGGCAGTTCGCCAGCCTCACGCTGGACGACCTGCCGGAGGCGTCGCGCAGCTACTCCTTCTCCACCGCCCCGGATGACGGCGGACGGGTCGGCTTCACCATCCGCCGGGTGCCAGGGGGGGCGTTCTCGGGCCACGTCTTCGATGAGGACGTGGTCGGCGCGGGCGTCTCGGCGCGCGGCCCCGCGGGCGAGTTCCACCTACGCGAGGGCGAGGGCCGGGCCCTCTTCGTCGCGGGGGGAAGCGGCCTCGCGCCCATCCTGGCCATCCTGGAGGAGATGGACCGGACGGGCGACCGCCGTCCCGTCACGCTAATGTTCGGCGCGCGGCAGGAACGCGACCTCTACGCCTTGGAGGAGATCGAGGGCTACGCTGCGCGCCGGCCCGGCTTCCGCTTCGTCCCTGTCCTGAGCGACGACGACTACAACCCCGACTGGAAGGGGCGCCACGGCTTCGTCACGGACTTCATCGCCGAGGAGGCGGAAGGCGTCGAGGCGGCCTATCTCTGCGGCCCGCCGGGGATGGTCGATAGCGCCGAGGGGGCGCTGAAGGCCTTGGGCATGCCGGGCGAGGCGATCCACGCGGACCGATTCATCATCCGCGAAGGACGGCAGAGCAACTTCTGGGGCGCCGTCGGCCTGCCGGTCATCGACCGCCCCCGGGCGAAGCCGGGCGACTACCTCAAGTTCGGGGTGCTCCACATGGCCGGGCTCTTGGCGATCGCGACGGTGCTGCTCGGCGGGTTCTACGCCGTCATCGGCGTCGCCATCATCATGGTGGCCTACGCCTTCGGCGACCTCATCGCGGGCGAGGACGTCTCGACGCCGGACTACGGGCAGCCTTGGATCCTGACGCTTCAGCTCTGGACGGCGCTGCCGCTGGTGATGCTGCTGTGCTTCTGCTTCATGTGGCAGCTCTCGACGGGCGATCCGCTGGGCTTCGGCGCCCTCGTCCATGCCACCACCGGGTACGACATCGTCGCCGCGCGGGCCGAGGCGAACCCCGTCGTGCGCTACGTCACGGGGATCGTGGGCGTCGGCCTGATGATCGGCGGCCTCGCGACGATCACGGCGCACGAGCTGACCCACCGCACCTGGGACCCGGTGTCCATGTTCGTGGGCCGCTGGCTCCTGGCGTTCAGCTTCGACGTCGGCTTCTCGATAGAGCACGTCTACGGCCACCACCGCTACGTCGCGACCGACATCGATCCCGCCACGGCCCCGCGCGGGCGCAACGTCTACGCCCACATCGTCCATTCGATCGTGCACACCAACCTGGGCGCCGCGCGCATCGAGGCCGACCGCCTGCGGCGCAAGGGGCTGCCGGTCTGGTCGCTGCGCAACGCGTACCTCCGCGGCCTCCTGATGAGCCTCTCGCTGCTCGTCGCCGCCTTCCTGATCGCCGGCTGGCTGGGCGTGCTGATGTTCACGCTGACGGCCCTCTTCGCGCGCTCGCTCCTCGAGATCGTCAACTACATGGAGCATTACGGCATGATCCGGGTGCCGGAGCAGCCGGTCCAGCCGCGCCACTCGTGGAACACGAACGCGGTCTTCTCCTCCTGGGCGATGTTCAACCTGGGTCGCCACTCGCACCACCACGCCCAGGGCGAGGTGCCGTTCCAGGACCTGATGTCCCTGCCTGACGCGCCGAAGATGCGGTACGGCTACCTCGCCACCATGGGGATCACGCTGATCCCGCCGGCCTGGAACCGGATGATGGTGGAGCGGCTGAAGCACTGGGACGCGAACTACGCCTCGCCCGAGGAACGGGTGCTGGCGCGCGAGGCGAACCGCAGGAGCGGCCTTCGCGGGCTGATGGACTACGATCCCAGCGCCCTGCCGCCCGCGGGATCCTCCGGCGCCGTCCCCGCGGAGTGAGGGCATGCTGGACGCCTTCATCGACGAGGGCGCCGGCGGGCGGGGCCGCGCCGCGGTGCCCGACCGGAACGGGTTCGCGCTGGAGCCCCGCTCCTCGGCCCATGACGCCGCGCGGCCCCTCGCCCTTCTGCTGCTGCGGGGCGGGGGGCTGCCACGCGCGCGCCTCGAGGCGGCGACGGGCCTGCCCCTCGCCCGCCTAGACGACGCCAGGGCCCGCGTCGGGCGCGGCGCGGTGAACCGCCTCTGGGCGCTGGCGGAGGAAGTGCTGGGCGAGCCGACGATCGGGCTGCGCCTCGCCCGCCTCGCCCCGCGGAGCCGGCACCTGGTCTGCCACCTCGCCAAGCGCACGCGGACCGTGGGGGAGATGTTGGCGACATGGGAGGCTTATGCGCCGCTGATCTGCGAGGCCGAGGCGCTGGAGGTCGAGGAGCTGGAGGAGGGCGTCCTCGTCACGCGCCGCCTTCTGTCGCCGCGGCACGAGAACCGCTCGGCGAGCGAGCACGCCCTGGCGCGGCTCCTCGGCGCGCTGAAGGAGTTCACGGGGCTTCCGGCCCCCGCCAGGGAGGTCCGGTTCCGCCACCGCGATCCGGGATACGGCACCGCCTACCGCGAGACCTTCCGCTGCGAGGCGCGCTTCGGCGCCGAGGAGGACGCCCTCCTCCTCGAGCCGGGCGCGCTGGAGCGGCCCCTGCGCACGCGGGACGCCTACCTGCACCAGATCCTGAAGGAGCACGCCGCCGCGCTGCTGGCACAGGACCGGGACCCGGTCGTCGAGGCCTGGCGCCGGATCGCCCGCGGCATCCTCGGGGGCGAGGAATGCCCCTTCCGAGAGGTCGCGGCCCATCTCCACGTGAGCGAGCGGACCCTGAACCGGGTGCTGACGCAGCGCGGCGCGAGCTACCGCGCGCTTCTCGACGCGGCGCGGCGGGACCTCGCCCTCCGCGAGATCGGGAACGGCCGCCCGCTCCGCGAGGTGTGCGAGCGCCTGCGCTTCTCCGAACCCACCACGCTGAGCCGGGCGTTCGTGCGCTGGTTCGGCATGTCGATCAGCGAGTACCGCAAGCGCCACCCGGCCCCGTCCCCCGAACGCGCGCCCGATGGCTGCCCCGTGCGGGCATCCTGCCTAGAAGCGGATCGTCAGGCCCGCCTCGACCACCGAAGGGTCGAGGCTTAGCTCGACCTCGGTCGGCACGTCGAAGAGGAAGGGCAGGGTCGTGCGCGCCTGCGTCTCGAGGAAGACCTTGCTGTAGGCGAAATGGAGGCTCACGTTCTCGTTGACGGCGAAGTCGAAGCCGGCGCGCAGCACCCCGCCCAGGGCGTCGTCCACCTCGAGGCCGCTGGTCTCGTCGTCCTCGGTGGCGAGCACCAGGAAGTAGGCGGCCCCGACGCCGAGGAACGGCCTGAACGCCCCGAAGTTGGTGAAGCGGTACTGCACGGCGACGTTGACGGGCAGGTAGCGTACCGTGCCGATGTCGAGGTCCAGGAAATCCAGCGAGCCCGCCGCCTTGATCCGCGCCTCAGGGGGCGGGGCGACGAGCGTGCCGATGGACCAGTTCTCGTTGATGTTGAAGGCGATCGTGACCGACGGCAGGGTCGAGGACGAGACGTCGAGATCGGCGTCGGGTATGTCGAAGCCCGCGATCGCGAGGGACTCGACGTCGATGTCGAACTCGAGGCGGGCGACGCCGGGGGTGAACTCGAACCTGTCGACGAACCGCTGGCCCTGCGCCGACGTCGCGGCGGGCGGAAGGCAGCATGCCGCCGTGGCGGCGAGCAGCGTCCAGGTCTTGCCGAGGCGTCCGTTCATCGATCCCATCTCCCTTCGGAGGCTTCCCCGCATGGCTGGCCCGGCCACCCGGATGCGGGGAAAACCGCTACGGCATCCGCTGGCCGAAGGGACTGGCACGTCCCCCGGGCGGCATGTCGCCGCCGAAGCCGGCGTTCGTTCGGATCCCCGTCGCATGGCGCCGAACGTCGCAGGGAACGGCGGGGCCAGCCATGACCGGGCCAGCCAGTTCGGCGCATTTTGGCGGGCCGGGGTCTGGGTGCCCCGCCGGCCGGGCGCCTAGCCTCGGGGGTGCTTGTCGGCGCGGGGCGCCCACGCTCTTCGTGCCGCGCCGGCGGGCTGGCCCGGCATCGCGCCGGGCGCCGACCCGGGAGGAAAGAGGATGAGAATCGGACTGATCGCCGCGACGCTGGGCCTTCTCGCGATGCCGGCGGCCGCGCAGGAGGTGTTCGGCCTCTGGCAAAGCGAGCCGAGCGACAGGGGGGCGGACCGGGGGGCCTATGTCCACGTCCGCATCGGGCCCTGCGGCTCGGACGCATCGAAGGCCTGCGGCCAGATCACGGACGCGTTCGGAGGCACGAGCGAGCGGCGCGCCGAGGTCGTCGGGCGGGGCATCATCGACGGGATGGCCCCGACCGCGCCGAACGTCTGGTCGGGCGGCACCATCTGGGTTCCCGACATGAACGTGACCTCCGGGCGCTCCAGCTCGAGGCTGACCTTGCAGGGGCAGGTGCTGCGGGTCGAGGGCTGCGTCCTGGGCGGGGTCATCTGCCGGGCGCAGAACTGGACCCGGTTGGAATAGGACGCCTCGCTGGCGGGATCGGCGATCGGCCCGCTCTCAGGGGAGGCGGCCGTCGGCGCGTTGCGCGACCGAAGGTCCCGCAGCGGCGATCACCGCCTCGTTCGCGGGAAGGGGCGCAAGCCCCTGGCGACCCCTCGAAGTCATTGCAACGGCGACCATCCACGATCTCCGCATTTGTTGCCATCAAGCAACACATCAAGTTTTTGTCGAATTTGAGGCACTGAATCGACGTCTCAGTCCGTTGGCGCCCCGACTCCTGGGGAAGCTCCCCCGAAATGGGGGGGCCTATAGGATTATCGCCATGACGGCACTCTCCGTATTACCCGTCTTCGCCGATCAGCCGGCCGACATCCCCAAGCCGCCGCGCAGGCCGCTCGACCGCAGGCGCGGGGTGCCGGTCGCGGACCACCGCCCCGACCGACGCGCGAGACCTTGAGGTCTCCTTCCGAATTCCCTGCCGCCCTCCGCGTCGACGGGCGGCCTTTCCTACGCTTGCAGAGGTTCTTCATGTCCCGTCATCACTTTCGCCCCCTCCATTCCGCATCCGCCCTGGCACTCGTCGCGGGGCTGACCCCGCCGGCCCCGGCCTTCGCCGATTGCGCCGTCACGAGCGACGTCCCCCCGCCCAGCACCGCCTCCATGCCCAGCTCGGGCGATACGGTCACGTGCACCGCGGGCGATCCCCCGGTCGAGAACGCCCCGATCATCAATCGCGCGGCGAACGGGGTGACGGTGGTGGTGGGCGACGGGGAAGCGCCCGAGGAAGCGATCCGCACCCAAAGACGGGCGATCGAGCTGGGGGACGGGGCGACGATCACCGTTCTCGGAGACGGCGAGATCACGACGACCGGCCCCGACTCCGAAGGGATCCAGCTCGACGAGGCCGCGTCGATCCGCGTCGACGGCCTCGTGCGGGTCCAGGGCGAGAGCTCCGAGGCGATCGACATGGATTACGGCGACATCGTCGTGGGCCCGACCGGCGTCCTGGAGGCCCTCGGCCCGAACCGCACGGCCGCGCAGCAGGCCGAGGCGATCGAGATAGACAACGGCGGCGGCGCGCGGCCGGGGCGCTCGACGGTGACGGTGGAGGCGGGCGGGCGCGTCTTCTCGCAGTCGGCCGAGGCGGTGCAGGTGCGCAGCGGCGGCGTGGACGGCACGCTCGACCTGCTGCTCGCGGGCAGCGCCGCGACCGGCGTCGCGGGGGGCACGGCCCTGCGGTTCGGCGACGGCACGGACACGCTGACCCTTCGCCCGACCTACGAGCTGACCGGGCTGGCCGACGGCGGCGCGCTGTCGGACGACCTGATCCTGGAAGGCGGGGAAGGAACGGCCGCCGAGGCCGACGCCGAGCAGTACCTGAACTTCGAGCTGCTGCGGAAGACCGGCGCCGGAACGTGGACGCTGACCGGCACCGCGCCGAACTTCGCCCCCGACGGGATCGTCGAGGAGGGCACGCTGGTCGTGGAAGGCACGGTCGCGCGAACGGGGATGGCGGTTCCGGCCGGCACGCTGGCGGGCACGGGCACCATCGGCGCGCTGGACGCGACGGGCGGCACGGTCGCCCCCGGACCGCTGGGGGATGAGCTCGGCACCCTCGACGTCGCGGGCGACGCGCGCTTCGCCCCCGGCTCCACCTTCGCGGTCGACCTGGCGCCCGATCCCGCGCCGAACCCCGCCGGCACCGACTTTCCCGGCCTCGCCTCGGACCGGCTGGCTGTCGAGGGCGCGGCCACCATCGACGGGGGCACGATCCGCGCCGACGGGAGGCCGGGCGACTACCCGCAGGCCGGCGCGTTCACGATCCTCACGGCCGGCGGGGGCGTGTCCGGCACGTTCGACGGCGTTACGGACAACCTGCCGGACATCGACCTGCGCGACATCTACAACGCGAACTCCGTCCAGCTCGTCTATCGCCAGGCGCAGGAGGAGAGCCCGAAGGTGATCTTCCCTTCCACGACCGACGCCGTCGCCGATGCCGGGCGCCTCTACACCGAGACGCTCCAGCGGCGCGGCGGCCTCGTGGCGGGGGCGATCCCGACGACGCCCGAGACGGGCGCGGTCGCGCCGATCACCGCCGTTCCGGGGGCCGCCTACAAGGGGGGCTTCATCCCGCCGCCCGTCGTCGCCGCGCCGCGCCGCGTCGCCGTCCCGGCCTTCGGCGCATGGGCCGTGGGCATGGGCGCGCACGCGCAGGCGGACGGCGCCGAGGCATCGACGGGCGCCGTCCCCGGCTTCGACGCGGACGCCTACGGCGCCGCCGCCGGGATCGAGCGTCGCTTCGGGCCCGGCGGCACGTCGCTCGCCGGTCTGTCGCTGGGCTACACCCGCACGGACGTCGACACGGACGACGCTGTCCCCTCGTCGGCCGAGGTCGACGCGCTTCACCTCGGGGTCTACGCCTCCACGGTGCGCGGCCCGCTGACCCTGTCGGGCGCGTTGGGCTACGCGCGGCTGGACTACGACTTCGAGAGGGAGTTCGCGCTGAACGACGGAACCCTCGCCCGCGCCACGTCCGGCGCGGACGGCGACCTCTACGCCGCCTCCCTCGCGGCGAGCTACGACGTCTCCGAACGACTGGGGTTCGAGAACCTGCGCCTCGCGCCCACGGCGACGCTGGACGCCCTGCACGTGACCCGGGACGCGACGCGCGAGGACGGGGCGGGCGTGCTGGACCTCGACGTGGACGGCGACGACACCACGCGCGTCTATGCGGGCGTCGGCGTCACGGTCGGCACGACGCTCGTGGCGGGGGGGACCGTGCTGACGCCGGAGGCCTCCGTCATGTGGGAGCGGGCCTTCGGCGACCTGCGCACCGTCACCGCCTCGGCCATCCCGGCCGCGGAGACGGATTTCGCCACCGCCGCCGCGCCCATCGACCGCGACCGGCTGCGCGTCGGCGCGGGCCTCGGGATCGAGTTCAACGACAGGGTCTCGGGGCATGTCCGCTACGACGGCGCCTTCGGCTCGGACAGCGAGAGCCATCGCGGCTCGGCGGGCGTGGCGATCCACTTCTAGAACGGGGCCGCGGGGGCAGGCGGGAGGCCGTCCTACCGGGCGGACCCGCCTCGCGCGCGCCCCGCCTCGAAGGGATCGGCGTAGCCATAAGCGCTCATGTCGGCGACGGCGCGGTCGCGGGCCTTCCAATCCTCCAGCTCGGCCTCGTCGGCCATGGGCGAGAAGAGGCCCGTCCAAGCGTAGACGATCCCTATGATCGGCGTCAGCCAGCACGCGAAGGACAGCGGGATGTAGAGCAGGTTCTCGACGTCGCCGTCGATGATGCCGAGGCCGAGGGCCGAGATCACGAAGGCCCCGCCCGCGTTCCAGGGGATCAGGGGCGACATCAGGGTCCCCCCCTCCTCGACCGCGCGGCTCAGGTTGAGGGTCGAGCGGCCCATGCCGCGATAGACCGGCGCATACATCCGGCCGGGCAGGGCGATCGAAAGGTAGGGATCGCCCGCGACGAGGTTCGTGGCCGTCGACGTGGCGATCGCCGCCGTCTGCACCCCGGCGAAGCTGCGCACCTTCGACAGGATCTTCTCGATGATCGCCTGCAGGCAGCCGGTCCGCTCCAACGCGCCGCCGAAGCCGAGGGCGATCAGGATCAGCGAGATGGTCCACATCATCGACTGGATGCCGCCGCGGTTCAGCAGGCTGTCCATCTCGACGATCCCGGCGTCGATGGCGTAGCCGCTGTTGGCGAAACGGAACACCTCCTGCAGCGACGAACCCTGGGCGATCATCGCGGCGATCGCGCCGGCCACGACGCCCGCGAAGAGCGAGGGAAGCGGCGGCTTCCTCATGACCGCCAGCGCGATGACGATCGCCGCCGGGACGAGAAGCCAGGGCGAGATCACGAAATTGGCCGCGAGCGCATCGGTGATCGCGTCGATCCGGTCGAACGCGACCTCGCCCTCGCCGACCAGCGCGTATCCGGCCCAGACGTAGAGCCCCAGCGAGACGAGCATCGCAGGGACGGTCGTCGGCATCATGTTGCGGATATGGTCGAAGAGGTTCACCCCCGTGACGGCGGGGGCGAGGTTCGTCGTGTCCGAAAGGGGCGATACCTTGTCACCGAAGAACGCGCCCGAGACGACGGCCCCGGCCGTCCAGTAGGCCGGCACGTCGAAGCCCGCCCCAATCCCCATCAGCGCGAGGCCCACCGTGCCCACCGTGCCCCAGGACGTCCCCAGCGAGACCGACACAACCGCGCACATGATCATGGAGGCGGCGAGGAAGATCTGCGGCGAGAGGACGAGCAGCCCGTAGTAGATCAGCGACGGCACCGTGCCGGACGCGATCCAGACGCCGATGATCATGCCGACCACGATCAGCACGGAGACGGAGGGCAGCGACACGTTGATGACGCGGAAGACGCCGTCCTCCATGTTGCCCCAGTCGTGGCCGAGATAGACGCCGACCAGCCCGGTGATCGCCAGGCCGATGGCCAGCGGGATGTGCGGAACGAAGTTGCCGAAGTAGAAGAGCTGGATCCCCAGCACCGCCAGCGTCAGCACCACCGGAACCAGGGCGAGGCCGAAGGACGGCTTTCGGGGGATCGTGTCTTCGTCGGCCATGGGGCGCCTCGCTCGCTCGGGTCGGGCGACCCAGATGCCATCCGGCCCGGGACTTCGACACGCCGCGGCGGGCGCGATGCCGGCGAGAACGGCAGGGCGCCACGGCCGCAAGGGCGCGGCCGATCGGCACCGCTAATCCGTCTTATGTGTCGCGCCCCGGCGCCTGGCCGTCGCGGGCGCGTCCACGGCGCCCCGGCCCCGACCCCGGGTTCGGCGGATGGTGCGCGGCCGTGGCGCGGGCCCTCAGCCGCCCGACGGCATCTTCCGCTCGCCGGCCCAGGCGGCCAGCGCCAGGGCGAGCAGCGCGCCGACCGGCAGGAAGAGGGCCTCGATCCCCGCCCAGCGGTGCAGCGCCGTGCCGAGCGCGGCGCCGCCGACCAGCGCGGACCACAGGCCGAAGAGCAGGAGCGGCACGCTCGCCTTCTTGCGGCCGAGGACGACGTTCGCCAGCCCCGCGCCGAACCGGGCGACGGTGCCGGTCACGAAGGTCAGGTTCACCTCGATGTCGCCGATCTTGCCCATGGCGGTGTTCTGCACCCCCATCGCGAGCCCCAGGAGCGGCACGGGCGCCGCCGCCGGCGGGATCGCCCCGACCAGCGGCGGGACGATCGCGGCCACGCCCGCCGCCGTGCCCAGCACCGCCGGCACCCGCAACGGACCGGCGCCGATCCCGACCATGGTGCCGATGAATGCCCCCAGCACGAAGCCGCCGATCGCCGAGGCCGGCAGCGCGAGCGCGCCCCAGGCCCCCTCGGCCGCGTGGATCGAGCCCCGCGTGCTGTTGCCGCTCATGAAGGAGACGAAGACGCGCCCGAACTCGACATAGGCGATGGCGTCGACGCAGCCCGCGATCGCGATCAACGCTATCGCGAGGGCGGCCTGCGCCTGCTTGGCGGTATCGGGCATCGGCTGTCTCCTCGGGTACGCAGGGCCGGCATCGGTGGCCTGCGACCAAATGGCGCGCCGTGGCCCGCTGCCCAGGGGCGCCGGCCACGCGGGGCCGGAGGACGGCGCATCGCACCACCAAATCACGGCGTACCCGGCGCACAGTCGCCCATATCCATAATCATCGTCCGCGGATGGGAAAAAACTGGCACGCCCCCGTTGATCGGATCCAGACGCCTTCTACAGTGGCACTGTAAGGCAAACTGGACACGTGCGATGTCAACACTCAGCTACGAACGGAAGTACCGGGTCGCGGGCGGCGGCCTCCTGCCCGGCACGCCCTTCGACTTTTGGATAGGCCCGTTCTACGTCGGCTTCTTCGGGGTGACGACGCTAATCTTCTCGATCGTGGGCATCGGCTTCATCCTCTACGCCGCCGCTATCGGGCCGACCTGGAACCCCTGGCAAATCACCATCTCGCCGCCGCCCCTCTCCGTCGGGCTGGGGATCGCGCCGCTGCACGAGGGCGGCATCTGGCAGATCGTCACGGTCTGCGCGCTCGGCGCGTTCACGTCATGGGCGCTGCGCCAAGTCGAGATCGCGCGCAAGCTGGGCATGGGCTACCACATCCCCTTCGCCTTCGCCGCGGCGATCCTCGCCTACGCGACGCTGACGGTGATCCGGCCGATGCTGCTTGGCGGGTGGGGCCATGGCTTTCCCTACGGCATCTTCGCGCATCTCGACTGGGTGTCGAACGTCGGCTACCAGTACCTGCACTTCCACTACAATCCGGCGCACATGATCGCGGTGACGCTGTTCTTCACCACGACGCTGGTGTTGGCGATGCACGGGGGCGTCATCCAGGCGGTAGTGAACCCCCCCCTGGGCGAGCACGTGAAGTACGGCGAGCACGAGAACCAGTACTTCCGCGACACCATCTTCTACTCGATCGGCCCGATCGGCCTGCACCGGCTGGGCTGGTTCCTTGCCATCAACGCGGGCGTCTGGTCGGCGATCTGCATCCTCATCTCGGGGCCGTTCTGGGTCGAGGGCTGGCCCTACTGGTACGACTGGTACCTGCAGCTGCCCTTCTGGGACGAGCTCGACCTTCCCGGCCTCTCCAGGGTGATGTGATGGCACGCTTCCACTCCCTCTACTCGTCGATCCAGATCCACGGCCCCAAGGACGAGGCGATCCCCGTCCCGGGCCGCGACCGGTTCGGCATCCTCGGGCCCTACATCTCCACCTGGCTGGGCAAGATCGGCGATCCGCAGATCGGGCGCTCCTATCTCGGCTGGTGGGGGATCGCCTCGCTCGCGACGGGGACGGCGTCCTTCATGATCATGGGCTTCAACTTCTGGGCCATGGCGGACTGGAACACGGTCGCCTTCATCCGGGGCATGGCCTGGCACAAGCTGGCGCCGCCCACCGGGCCGGGCCTGCACCTGCGGGCGCTGCCTGACGGCGGCTGGTGGCAGATCGCGGGTCTCCTGCTGACGATCTCGATCCTCTGCTGGTGGGCGCGGCTCTACACGCGGGCCCGGGCGCTGGGGATCGGCACGCACATCCCCTGGGCCTTCGCCTCGGCGATCTGGCTCTTCCTCTGCATCGGCCTCTTCCGCCCGCTCATCATGGGCACCTGGGAGGAGGCGCCCCCCTTCGGGATCATCCCGCACCTGAACTGGACGGCGACGATCTCGGTCCTCTACGGCAACTTCTACTACAACCCGTTCCACTGCCTCTCGATCGTGTTCCTCTACGGCTCGGTCCTCCTCTGGGCGATGCACGGGGGCACGATCCTCGCCACCTCGCGCTTCGGCGGCGAGCGCGAGGCCGAGGACATCGTCGACCGCGGCACCGCGGTCGAGCGCGGGTCCCTCTTCTGGCGCTGGACCATGGGCTTCAACGCCAACTTCGAGTCGATCCACCGCTGGATCTACTGGTTCGCCCTCCTCGTGGGCGTCACCGGGGGCCTCGGCGTCCTGCTGACGGGAACGGTCGTAGACAACTGGTACCTCTGGGGCGTGAAATGGGGGCTGGCGCCGCCCTATCCGGCCGGCCCCTTCCTCGACGCGATCCCGGAGGACATCGCCCGGGCGATCGCGGAAAGGCAGATCGATGGCCCGTGACCCCCAGCACCGCGGCCTCGTCTACGGGCTCTCCGGCGTGGCGGCCGTGGCGGCGGCCGTCTTCCTCCTCGTCGTGCCCGAATGGGACGCGCCGCCCATCGTCTCGGTCGAGCACGGACCCGACGCGCTGGCGATGAACACCTTCCTGACGCCCGGGCGCGGGGTCGACCCGCTCAACGTGCTCGAGTTCCCCGTCCCGGACCCGGTCGCGGACCGGGGCGTCACCGCTGGCGAGGCTTACGGCGACGTCGAGGTGCTCGCCGATCTCGACGCCGCGCAGTTCGACCGCCTGATGGTGGCCGTCACCGAATGGGTCGCCCCGAACGAGGGCTGCACCTTCTGCCACGCCGCCGGCGCGGACGGCGCGCCCGACTACGAGGCCGAGCCGCCCTACACCTTCGCCGTCGCGCGCGAGATGCTGACCATGGTGCGCGAGATGAACGCCGACCCGCGCCCGCACGTGCAGCCGCAGGGGGTGACCTGCTTCTCCTGCCATCGCGGGCAGAACGTGCCCGTCTACACCTGGAACCGCGCCGGCGAATGGGCCCCCGCCTCCGAGCGGTGGTACGGCAAGCCGCCCGAGTGGATCCGCACCGCCCGGACCATCCGCGACTTCATGCCGCGCGAGGCGTTCTCGGACTTCATCCTCCACGACCGCAGCGCGATGGTGCAGGCCCAGCACATCTACCCCGAGCAGCAGAGCGCGCGGCGCTTCCCCGAAGGCACCCCCGCCTTCGAGCGGGCCGAGCACGTCTATCTCTTCATGATGCAGATGTCGGACGGGCTGGGGGTCAACTGCACCGCCTGCCACAACAGCCGCGCCTTCTACGACTGGGGCCAGAGCACCCCGCTGCGGGTGCCCGCCTGGTACGCGATCGACCAGACCCGGCGCGCCAACCTCGCGCACATCTCCCCCCTCGCGGCGGTCCTGCCGGCGGAGCGCCTCGGCCCTGCGGGCGACGCGATGAAGGCCAACTGCATGACCTGCCATGTCGGCCAGCTGCGCCCCCTGAACGGGACGGAGATGATCTCGCACTTCCCCGGCCTCGTCGCCCCCAGCCCGAGCCCCCCGCTCACCGACGAGGAGAGCGACGAGCTGTGGGAGTTCATCCATGCCGCCGAGCGCGAGCGCGCCGCCCCCGGCGTGCGGGTCCCGGACTGAGGGGGGGGGGGGTATCGGCCAGCGCCCCGGCCAACCCCCCCGATCAGCCTTCGGGGGGCAGGAACCGCTCGAGCGCGCGGCGGTTGTCGGCGCCGAAAGCGTCCAGCGCGACGAGCCGCGCCTCCGGTCCGCCGTCCGCGCCCGCCGCGAAGAGGCCGCCGCCCGCATGGCGCAGCAGCAGCACGCGGCCCTCGCCCCCGGACGGGACGTGGTTCAGCCAGCCGGCCGCCCCGCGCAGCGCGGTGATCGCGAAGAGGTCGCCGTCGATGCGCAGCAGCTCGGGCGCGCCGGCGGGGGGCGTCACGCGAAGCGTGCCGGCCGGGCCCTCGGCGATGCGCAGCACGGCAGAGGCGGTCCAAGCCCCCGGCGCGGCGGACGTCGCGCCCGGCGGCATCCCTCCGTCCGGGGGGCCCTCCGCCCCCCAAGACAGCAACGCCAGCGCCGCGAGGGTCGCCGCGCCCCCGCCGCCGAGGAGCAGAAGGAAGACGCGCCCCTGCGCCGGGGCGCCGGCGGATTTCTGAGCGCCGCTCACGCGCCCTGCCCTGCCGCCACCGCCTCGACCTCGGCCGGCCGGACGCCGGGCCGCGCCAGCTCGGCGAAGAGGGGTAGCGCCGCGTCGACCCCCGCCACCGCGCGCAGCACAGGCGTCGGGTGCAGCAGGTGCAGAAGTCGCGCGTGCGGCATCAGGGCGCCATAGGTCAGCGAGGCGTCGGGATCGACGGCGATCTGCAGGTCGCCCCCGTCCGCCCCGATCCGGCGCAGCGCGACGTCGCGCACCGCCGCGAGCGGGATGTTGACCGTGCGCGCGTAGACGTAGCCCGCCTGGATCACGATCCGCCGCTCCGTCAGGACGTAGAGCGTGTGGCGCGCCGTCAGGCGCGCGGCGAGGCGCATCGCCACCAGCACCGGCACCACGAAGGGCGCGAAGAGCAGCGCGCCCGCCAGCGCGACCGGGACCGGCAGCCCAGCCTCCAGCGCGGTGAGGACGGGCCAGAGGGCCAGGAGCGTGGCCACGATCAGCACGGCCCGGCGCCGGAAGAGCCCCCGCTCCAGCAGCCCGGCATCGGGCCGCGCGGCCCAGAGGACGTGCTCGCCGGGCGGCAGGGGGCCCGGAAGCGCGGCGAGGGCGTCCTCCGGCGCGAGGGGCGAGGGGGAGGGCGCGCTCACAGCCGCAGATCCCCGCCGCGGGGGTTCTTGCCGTAGAAGGCCGCGCCCGCGAAGAACGCGTTGACCCGGTCCTCCTCGCGCATGGTGATGCGGTCCGGCGAGGCGAGGGTCGGCGCGTCGCGGAAGCGGTCGGCCGGAAGGTGCGGCACGAGGATCTCGCCCCGCCGCGGCTTGGTGATCGTGAAGAACAGCGGCACCAGCCGCCGGCCCCCCTCCTCCAACTCGACGTCGAGATAGCGCAGGAAGAACTCGGCCCGGTTGAACCACAGGTCCTTCACCTCGCCCGCCACCGCGAAGTCGGCGCCGCGCACGAGCCACCCGCGCGGGTCCGGGTCGCCCTCGGCCACGAAGTACTCCGCGTTCGAGGAAAGCGGGATGATCTTCGGCCGGCCCTTCCTGTCGAGGTCGGGCTTCTCCTCGCGGTTCTGCCAGGAGGCGGGGCCGACCCCTTCCTTCAGGCCGTCGAGCACGGGCCTGAAGGGCCGCCCGCGCGCTGCCCGCGGGGGCCGCGCGCCGGACTCGCGCAGCGGCTCGCGGCGGGGCGTCGAGACGGGTGGGTTCCCGTGCGGCCGGTGGAAGACCTTGCGGCCGGGCATCCCGATCCAGTTCGGCAAGAGCCGCACGGAGGAGAACGCGCCGGCCGTGTCGGCGGGATACCCCTCGCGCTTGTCCTCGCGGCGCAGCCAGATGACGAGGACCACGAAGAGGAAGAAGAAGATCACGACCATCGCCAGGACGGGATCGAAGCCAAAGGCGAGGTCGTCGTAAGGCGGGCGGAACATCGCGGACCCCCTTGGAAGTGTCGTGCGGGTTTACTCTAGGGTTGTCAGGAAAGATTGACAGACCAAAAAGGCCGGTCCCCGGCCCGAGCGCGATCTTCCGCGCCCGCGCCGACGCAGCGGCCAGGGGCGCGGGCCGTTCCAAGCCCGGCGGCGCAGCCCTATGCTCCTTTCCCGTGGACGGCGAAGGAGGAATGCGGAAGATGGACGGCACGGCAAGGACGGCCTCGACGCACGAGGTCCTGAACCAGCCGGCGGGGCTGCCGGATCTCGACCTCGTGGCGGCCGACGCGGCCCTCGCGGCCGGGTTGGCCTGTCCCCCGCTCGCCGATCATGCCGGGCGGGTGCGCCGTTTCGGGTGCGAGGCGGGGGCGGCCGAGGCACGCGACCTCTCTCGGCAGGCGAACGAGAACCCGCCGAAGCTGCGGGCCTTCGACCGCTACGGCCACCGGATCGACGCGGTCGAGTTCCATCCCGCCTACCACCGGCTGATGCGCATGGGGCTGGAGGGGGGCGTCGCCTCCGCCGCGTGGACGGCGGGGACGGGCGGGCACGCGCTGCACGCCTCGCTGCTCTATCTCATGACGCAGGCCGATGCGGGCGTCTGCTGCCCCATGTCGATGAGCTACGCCTCCGTCGCCGCCCTCCGGGCGGAGCCCGCCCTCGCCGCCGAGTGGGAGCCGCGCATCGCGAGCGGCCGCTACGACCCGGCGAACGCACCCGCGGCGGGCAAGGCCGGGGCGACGATCGGCATGGCGATGACGGAGAAGCAGGGCGGCTCGGACGTGCGGGCCAACACGACCCGCGCCCATCCCGTCGGGGACGACGAGTACGAGCTGGTCGGCCACAAGTGGTTCTGCTCGGCGCCGATGTCCGACGCCTTCCTGACGCTGGCCTACGCGCCCGGCGGGCTGACCTGCCTCCTCGTGCCGCGCTGGCGCCCGGACGGCACGAAGAACGCGGTGCACCTGATGCGGCTGAAGGACAAGCTGGGCGACCGCTCGAACGCCTCCTCCGAGATCGAGTACCAAGGCGCCTGGGCGCGCCGCGTCGGCGAGGAGGGGCGCGGCGTCCGCACGATCATCGACATGGTCCAGGGCACGCGCCTCGACTGCATCGCGGGCTCCGCCGGCGGGATGCGCGCCGCCCTGACCGAGGCGCTGTGGCACGCGCGGCACCGCTCGGCCTTCCAGAAGCGGCTGATCGACCAGCCGGCGATGCGCGGGGTGCTCGCGGACCTCTGCCTCGAGGCCGAGGCGGCGACGGCCCTGATGCTGCGCGTCGCGCGGGCGTTCGATGCGGCGCCCGCCGACGGGGCCGAGGCCGCGTTCGCGCGGATCGCCACGCCGATCGCCAAGTACCACGTCTGCAAGCGCCAGCCCGGCTTCGTCTACGAGGCGCTCGAGGCGCATGGCGGCGCGGGCTACGTCGAGGAGGGGCCGATGCCGCGCCTGTTCCGGCAGAGCCCGCTGAACGCGATCTGGGAAGGCTCGGGCAACGTCATCGCGCTCGACGTGCTGCGCGCGCTCTCCCGCGGGCCCGAAGCGCTGGAGGTGCTGCGCGGCGCGCTCGCGGCGGCGCGGGGCCGGGACGGACGCTTCGACGACCGCCTAGCCGGGTGGGAAGGGTGGGCCCGGCCGGGCGCGGTCCACGAGGCGAGCGCGCGCGCCTTCGTGGAGGAGACGGCGCTGCTGCTGCAGGCCGCGGTCCTCGCGGACGGGGCCGACGCGGTCTTCGAGGCCTTCTGCGGGGCGCGGCTGGACCCGGCCGGGCACGGGCTGGGCTACGGCACCGCCCGCATCGAAGCGGCCGCCGCCGAGCGCCTCCTCGACCGCGCCGCCCCCCGGCCGGCGGCAGGCTGAAGCCCGGACGGAGGCCCGGGCGCCGGACCAAGGCCGCCCGTCCCGCCGCCCCTTTTCCGGGACCGGCAGCGACGCTCCTGCCCCGGGGGATGCGCGCGGGCGCCGGGGCACCGCTGGAACGATTGTCCGTGCCGCCCGTTGCCTTGCCACGAAAGGGTCCCGCCCCGGGGCCCGGATGGATGGAGGGCGCAGATGGCCGAGCGAAGGGACGAAGAGACCGACCGGGACCTCGTCCTGCCCCTCGCCGAGGAGCGCGCCTCAGTCGGCAAGGTGACGCGAGAGCGCGTCGCCGCCCGCATCGCGCTGCGGACGGAGGCCCACGAGGTCGCCGTGGAGGACACCCTCCGGCAGGAGCGGCTCGGCATCGAGCGCGTGCCCGTCGACCGCATCGTCGATACCCCCCCCCAGAGCCGGGAGGAGGGCGGCGTGACCGTGATCCCCGTGGTCGAGGAGGTCCTCGTGCGCCAGTACCGCGTGATTGAGGAGCTGCGCGTCACCCGTGCCGCCGAGGAGGTCCCCTACCGCGAGACGGTGACGCTGCGACGCCAGACTGCCACCGTCGAGGACGTGGATCCGTCCGGCGGGGATGCCTGAAGCGCCCTGCCCCATCCACCTGCACATACCGAACGCAAACGAAGGAGATAGTCATGTCCAACACGATCACCGCCATCTACCGCACCGCGAACGTCGCCGAGATGGTCCGCCAGCGCTTGACCGAGATCGGCATCTCGAACAGCTACATCAACGTCATGGGCGGCACCGACCGCTATGACGACATCGATACGCTGAACCTGCCGCACGACGAGGCCGCGACCTACAAGCAGGCGCTGCGGGACGGTCACTACGTCGTCGCCGCCGAGATCGAGGACCGCGACATCGACGCCGCCGCCGAGGCGATGCGCCATCCCGAGGACGGCGTGGACCTCGACGCCTACGAGGCCGACTACCGCGCCACGGACGACTACGCCGCCGCGACCGCCGCCGCCCCGGCCGCAACCGCCGGCGACGAGACGACGATCCCGATCGCCGAGGAGCGGATCGCCGTCGGCAAGCGCGTCGCCGAGAAAGGCACCGCCCACGTCCGCACCTACGTCCAGGAAGTCCCTGTCGAGGAGCGCGTGCGCCTGCGCGAGGAGCGTCTCTCCGTCGAGCGTCGCCCCGTGGACGAGGTGGTCACCGGCGCCGAGGCCGACGCCCTGTTCCAGGACAAGACCATCGACGTGACCACGCAGTCCGAGGAGGCCGTGGTCGAGAAGGAGGCCGTCGTCACCGAGGAGGTCGTCGTCGGCAAGGAGGTCACCGAGCGCGAGGAGGTTGTCCGCGACACCGTCCGCAAGACCGAGGTCGACGTCGACAAGGACCGCGGCTGACCGCCCTCCCGCCGCCCGCCCTTCCCCCACGGGGACGGCGGGCGGCGGGGCCACCCTTCAGAGCCGCCCCCCCGCAGGGGCGGGCGCGTCCTCCTCCTCCTCCGATCCGGCCTCCGTGCGCTCCAGCCCATGGCGCTGCATCTTCTCGTAGAGCGTCCGCCGCGAGATCCCCAATGCCTCGTAGGTAGGCCGCAAGCGGCCGCCGTTGGCGGCGATGGCGGCTGCGATCAGGGCGCGCTCGTGGGCGGCCATCCCTTCCGCGAGGCCGGCCGCCACCGGCGGGCCGGCGCCCCGCAGCTCCGCCCCGAGGCCCAGCACATAGCGTTCGGCCGCGCCCCGCAACTCGCGCACGTTGCCCGGCCAGTCTCGCATCGCCAGCGCCGACAGGAGGTGCGCGGGCACCTCCAGCAGGGGTCGCTCGTGGCGCGCGGCGGCGTCCGCGCAGAGCTCGGCGAAGAGCGCGGGGATGTCCTCGCGCCGCTCGCGGAGGGACGGCACGCGAATTTCCGCCGGGCCGAGAAGGTGGTAGAGGTCCGCGCGGAAGGTGCCCGCCTCGCTCCGGGCGCGCAGGTCGTCCTGGGCAATGGCGATCACGCGCATGTCCACGGGCCGGGGATCGTTCGACCCCAGCCGCGTCACCGCCCGGTGCTCCAGCACGTGGAGCAGCTTCGGCTGCAGGGGCAGGGGCAGGCTGTCGATCTCGTCGAGGCAGAGGATCCCGCGCGAGGCGTGCTCGACCTTGCCGTGACGCGCCCGCAGCGCGCCGGGAAAGGCCCCGACCTCGTGACCGAAGAGTTCGCTCTCGACCAGGCCGTCGGGCAGCGCGGCGCAGTTCACGTGGACGAAGGTCCCCCCCGAGCGCGCCCCGAGCGCATGGAGGCGCCGGGCGACCCGTTCCTTCCCGGTCCCAGTCGCGCCCCAGATCAGGACGTCGAGGTCGGCCCCCGCCAGCGCGTCCACCCGGGCCGAGAGGGTCGCCATCGCGTCGCTGCGCGTCACCAGCCGGGTCCCCTCCGGGGCGGCGCGCGGCAGGGCCCGGCGCAGGGCGCGGTTCTCGAGGGTCAGCCTGCGCTTCTCGAGGGCGCGGCGCGCGCGCTCGACCAGATCCTCCGTCTCGAAGGGCTTCTGGACGAAGTCGTAGGCGCCCGCCTTCATCGAGGCGACCGCGAGGTCGACGTCGCCATGGCCCGTGACGAGGATCACGGGGAAGTCGGGGTCGACCTCCAGCGCGCGGCGCATCAGCTCGGTGCCGTCCATGCCGGGCATGCGGATGTCGGTCAGCAGCACCGCGTCGGCGTCGTGGCCGATCCGCGCGAGCGCCAGCGAGGGATCCGCCAGGCACTGGTGCGGCAGGTCGGCGAGGTCAAGCGCCTGGGCGACGGCGAGGCGGATGTGCTCCTCGTCGTCGACGAAGAGGACGGTCCCCGTCATGCCGGCACCGCCAGGGGCGCCGCCGCCTCGCCCTCGCCCGCCGGGCGCAGGCGGATGCGGAACTCGGCGCCGCCGCCGGGGTGGGTGCGCGCGTCGAGCGTGCCGCCGAAATCCTCGACGATGTTGTAGGAGATGGACAGCCCCAGCCCCAGCCCGCGCTTGTCCGAGCGGCGCGAGAAGAACGGCTCGAAGAGCTGGTCGGCCGTCTCGGGGTCGAGGCCCGGCCCGTGGTCGCGGACCGTGACCTCGACCGCGGGGCCCCCGGGGCCGTCCGCCTCGGTTATCCCGATCTCGATGCGGGGATCGTCCGCCTCCCCCATGGCGGCCACGGCGTTGCTGAGGATGTTGACCAGAACCTGCTGCAGCCGCACCTCGCCGCCCTTCGCGTGCAGCGGCGCCGCGGGCGCGTCCACCGCGACCCGCACGCCGCGGGCGCGAAGCTCCGGCTCCATCAGCTCGAGCGCCTGCTCGACCGCGCGCCGGAGGTCGACCGCGACGAGCGCGTCGTCCGGGCGGCGGGCGAAGTTGCGAAGATGGGTCGAGATGCGCGCGACCCGGTCCGTCATCCGCGCGATGCGGCGGACGTTCTCGCGCGCCTCGTCCTCGCGTCCGCGGTCGAGGAAGGCGCCCGCGTTCGAGGCGTAGGACTTTATCGCCGCGAGCGGCTGGTTGATCTCGTGCGAGAGGGCCGCCGACATCTTGCCGAGCGCGGCGAGCTTGCCGGCCTGGACCAGATGCTCCTGGGTGCGCTTCAGGCGGGCCTCGGCGTCGCGCCGCTCGGCGATCTCGCGTTGCAGCCGGCCGTTCGCGGCGCCCAGCTCGGCCGTGCGTTCGCGGACGCGCCGCTCCAGCCGGTCGCGCTCGGCCCGGGCGGAACGCTCGATCTCGCGCCGGCGGGCGATCCGCTGGGCCAGCGCCACGAGCAGCAGCACGAGCGCCAGCGCCCCCGCCGCCCAGCCGAGGAGGACCCGCCGCGCCTGCGCCTCGATCGGGCCGAGCGGCTCGAGCACGATGGCGTGCCAGCCGGGCAGCGCGACCGGCGCGGAGGAGACGAGGAAGATGCCCCCCGCATCCGCCGTCCCCGTTCCCCCGCCCGGCTGCCCGGCGCCCATCTCGATCCGCACCATCCCGTCCGAGAGCGGGCTGAGCTTGGCGTCCAGGGGCCGCAGCCGGCCGGGGAAGAACTGCCGCGCGGCCGCGATCTCGGCCCGCCGCGCCTCCGAGAGGGGGGCGAGCGTCCTGAACGTCCATTCGGGGCGGGACGACATGAAGATGATGCCCCCCTCGTCGGCCAGCGCGATCTCGCCGCGCAGGTCCTGCCATCCGGCCTCGATCTCCCGCAGGTCGATGCGGACCGAGACCACGCCGATCACGTCGATCCCGTCCAGCACCGGCGCCGAGAAGTGGAAGCTGCCCGCCTCGCCCTCGGGGCCGGCGGCGTGGAAGAAGGCGGCCCGGCCTCGCGCGGCCGAATGGACGTGCGGCCGGTGCAGCACGTCGCGGCCGATCGGTGTCGCCCCCTCGCGGTAGGAGGCCGCGGCGACCACCGTGCCGTCCAGGCCAACGAGGACGACGTCCGACGCGCCGACCGCCCGCGCCGTGAGGCGCAGCTGCTCGTTGACGAAGGCGACCTGGGTGGCGCTTCCGGGGCTGGCCAGCGCGCCGCGCAGGTGCGGGCGGGCGGCGATCAGCTCGGGGATGGGGTCGAACCGGCGGACGAGCTGGTCGATCGCCTGCGCCGCGAGGGCGAGGGTGACCTCGCCCCGCTCGCGCGCGGCCTGCCTCAGCCCCTCCTCGATCCGCGGCAGGGCGAGCAGGGCGGCCCCCGCGGCCGCGGCGAGGACCAGCGCGGCCGCGGCGAGCGACCCCGCCCGGCGCCGAAGGGGCCGGCCGGGCGGGGGGGAGGCGCCGGAGGGGGTCACGGCGTCCATCGTTCGGCAGAACCCGCCGGCGGGCAAGGCCCCGCCTGCCCCTCGGCCGGACCCCTCAGACCGCGGGCTCCTCCTCCCGCCGCGGGCGGCCGGCCCGCGCCAGGAAGAAGAGGGCGGCCGCGCCGCCGACGCCGATCAGGTCGGTCACGACCCCCCCTTCAATCATGAAGAGGGCCACGACCACCAGCGCCGCGCGGATCACCGGGTTGGCCCTGTCGCCGGACCACCACCCCTGCACGCCCGATGACAGCAGGAACACCCCGAACACCGCCGTGGCGCCCGCGCGCAGCACCTCCAGCCAGGTCCCGTCCATCAGGATCGCCGAGTTGTAGAAGAACATGAACGGCACGATGAAGGCCGAGATGCCGATCTTGAACGAGGCGACCGAGGTGCTCATCGGGTTCGAGCCCGAGATCCCCGCCGCCGCGTAGCTCGCCAGCGCGACGGGCGGCGTGATGGCCGAGACGACGGCGAAGTAGAACACGAAGAAGTGCGCCGTCAGCATCGGGATGCCCATCTGCACGAGGCCCGGCGCGACGACGCTCGCCGCGACCGCGTAGGCGGCCGTGGTCGGCATACCCATCCCCAGGAGGATCGCGATGCACATCGCGAAGAAGAGCGCGAGCAGCTGGTTGGCGTCCGCGATCCCCAGCAGCACCGAGGAGAAGCGCGCGCCCACCCCCGTCAGCGAGATCACGCCCACGATGATGCCCGCGCAGGCGCAGACGGCGATGATCTGGATCGACATGTACCCCGCCGACTCGAAGGCGCGGGCGACCTTGGCCGGGCCCATGCCCGGGCCGCGGTAGCGGAAGGCCCAGAACGCGGCCGCGGCGACGGCCGCCCCGACGAGGACGGTCGCCCCCGCCCCGCCCGTCGCCATCTCGGCGAGGCCGGGCAGGAACACCGCCGCCCCCAGCACCGCGAGGAGCGCCAGCGTGACCGCGTAGCCCACCCGCGTCGGCTGCACCCACGAGACGACGGCCGCCGCCACGGTCGCCAGCGTGCCGGCCCGGATGACCGAGTAGCCCATGAAGAGGGCCGCGATCAGGATCACGATCGGCAGGAACAGGAAGACCCGGCGCGCCATGTCGCGGAACCTGGGCAGCTCGTCCTCGCGCATGCCGCGCATGCCCAGCTTGGCCGCCTCGAAATCGACCATGAAGTAGATCGACACGAAGTAGAGGATCGCCGGGATGATCGCGGCCACCGCGATGTCCGTGTAGGGGATGCCCGTGATCTCGGCCATGATGAAGGCGCCGGCGCCCATGATGGGCGGCATGATCTGCCCGCCCGTCGAGGCCGCGGCCTCCACCGCGCCCGAGGTCGTGGGCCGGTAGCCCACCTTCTTCATCAAGGGGATCGTGAGCGAGCCCGTGGCGACCACGTTGCCGGCGCTCGTGCCGTTGATCATGCCCATAAGGCCGGAGGCGAAGATCGCGACCTTGGCCGGCCCGCCCCGCGCGCGCCCCGCGGCGGCGAAGGCGAAGTTGACGAAGTAGTCGCCCACCTTCGACGCCTGCAGGAAGGCCGCGAAGATGATGAAGAGGATGATGTAGGTGGACGACACCGCCGTGGTCGGCCCGAGGATCCCCGCGTCGGTGTAGACCTGGGAGAAGAACCGCTCCCACGCGATGTCGGGCGCGTTCAGGAAGCCCGGAAGCATGTCGCCGACGAACACGTAGAGCAGGAACACCCCCGCGATCACGATGAGGGCGAGGCCCGCGACCCGGCGCGTCAGCTCCATGATGAGGGCGGTGCCCGCCAGCGCGGCCAGCGAGATGCCGATGGGCGCGAAGGGCGTGCCCGTCGAGTTGCGCATCAAGGTGCCGTAGATGGTCACGAGGTAGATCGCGACGCCCAGGGCGCAGACGCCGAGGACGAGGTCGGCGGGCGGGATCGCGTCGCGCGCGCGCGGGCGGGCCCAGCCGATCGCGATGCCGAGGGCGGTCGCCGCGACGAGGGGCACGCCGTAGTGCCAGATCTCCGCGGTCCGGATGCCCTCGTCGATGCCGTTCCACATCGCGCCGCCCGCGATGTCCCCGGCGAAGCCGATCGCGGTCCAGCAGGCGTAGAGCGCCGGCAGGAGCGCCGCCCAGGCCAGGAGGTCCAGCGGATGCCGCGAGGCGCGCGCCCGCTCGGGCCCCTCCTCGGGCTGGCCGAAGGTCCGCGCGGCGTAGAGCACGAAGCCCAGCACGAGCGCGCCCGCCACGTGGACGATGCGGAAGTTCCAGGTCTCCATGGGGAAGGTGGGCAGGAGGGGAAGGTCCACGCCCGTCCAGGCCCGGATCGACCAGCCGTTCAGCGCCGCCATGTGGAAGAGGGCGTAGAGCGCGGCCATCGCCGCCACCACCCAGAAGGCCCAGCCCGCGAAGAGGCGCCGGTTGCTCTCGACGGGCTCCTCGTCGACCCCTTCGGCGACCACCGGCCCCCCCAGCGGCGTCTCGGGCACCGTGTCCCCGTCGTTCGGGGCGATCGCGGCCGCCCCCTCGCGTGCGTTCCCGGTCATGGCCGTTCCCCCTTGCTCGGATGTCGATCCGCGCGGCGCGCTGCCCCCTCTCCCGGGGGGGCGTGCGCGGGGGGCGGCCCCGTGGGCGGCCCCTCCTCCCTCGCGCGGGGTCCGGCGCCCGGGGCCCCGGGGGGCCGCGGGCGCCGGTGCGTCGTTCAGCCGCCGTGGATCTGGTCGGCGGGGATGTCCGCGCCGGCGTTCTCCTCGAACCACCGGGCCGCGCCGGGATGCCAGGGCAGCACGCCCGCGTTCTTGTCCCAGTTCTCCGGCAGGGTGGAGCGGGCGGCGCGGTGGATGTTCACCATCCGGTCGTTGTCCGACATCACCACGTCCACCACCGCGTTCACGAACGAGGCCGGCAGATCGCAGTTGGCGATGGCGAAGTTCCACATCGAGACCGAGCGCGCGTCGCCGTCCAGCGTGGTGTAGGTGTCGGCCGGGATCTCGAACTGCGAGACGGGGAACGCCTCGAGGATCTGCTGCTGCTCGTCCTCCGTGAACTCGATGATGTTCACGTCGGTCTGCACCTCCAGCTGCGAGACCGCCGGCACGGGCACGCCCGCGGCGAAGGCGATCACGTCCAGCAGCCCGTCCTGGAGCTGGCCCCCGAGGTCGGACCAGCCGCCGTTGCGCCGCTCGTAGTCGACGCCCAGCTCGTCCATCATGCGCGGGAAGTAGGTGTCCGAGGTCGAGCCCGCGGGGCCGAAGCCGATGCGCGCGCCCTCGGGGATGTCCCCGATGCTCTCGATCCCCGAGGAGGACAGCGCCGTCACGGAGAACGGCGTCTGGTACATCGGGAAGATCGCGCAGGCGTTGTCCATGGTCATGCCGGGCGCGATCGGGTTGGTCCCGGCGATGGACTCGGCCGCCGGGCCCATGGTGGTCATGCCGAACTGCGCGTCGCCGGTGTGCACGAGGGCCATGTTCTGCATCGGCCCGCCCGTGACCTCGCCGCCGCCCGTCAGCCCCAGCTCGTCCGCCACGAGGTTCGCCCAGCCCGAGCCGTAGGCGAAATAGGTCCCGCCCTGCGACGCCGTGCCGACCGTGAAGCTCTCGGGCCAGCCTTCGCGGTCGTCCTGGGCGTGCGCCAGGGTGCCGGTCGCGGCCAGCGCGGCCGCCGCCAGATGGATGGTCTTCATGTCGTCCTCCCTTTTTCGTGCCGGGATGCCTGCCGCCCCGCCCCCCGGCCGGGGAACACCGAATCGCCACCGGACCATGAAGAACCCGCCTTTTTTTCCGGCAATGTGCGACTTCTCGCGCATCGGCCGAAGAACCCGTGTGAGAATCCGCCCAAGCTTAGGGGGAAGCGGGCGCGGCCGCCGCTAGGCGGACGGGGCGGGCCGCGCCCTGCGGCGCCGGCGGACGCGCAGCTGGGGGCGCCGCAGCATCAGCATGGCGGGCGTCACCACGAGCGTCAGGACCGTCGCCACCACGAGGCCGCCGGCGATCGCGGTTGACAGCTCGGTCCACCACTGCGTCGAGGGGGCGCCGAGGGCCACGGTGCGGGCGGCGAAGTTCAGGTTCGCCCCCAGCACCATCGGCATCAGCCCCAGCGCCGTCGTGACCGAGGTCAGCAGCACGGGCCGCAGGCGCTGCGCGCCCGTGCGGATCGCGGCCTCGCGCGGATCCATGCCCGTGCGGCGCAGGTCGTTGAACGTGTCGATGAGGACGATGTTGTTGTTCACCACGATCCCCGCCAGCGCGATCACCCCGATGCCGCCCATCACGATCCCGAAGGGCCGCCCGGTCACCAGAAGCCCCAGAAGGACCCCCGCGACCGAGAAGACGATCGCGCTCATCACCACGAGGGCCTGATAGAAGCTGTTGAACTGCAGGAGCAGGATCAGCAGCATCCCGAAGATCGCCGCCACGAAAGCCGCGACGAGGAACTGCGCCGCCTCCGCCTGGTCCTCGGCCTCGCCGCCGAAGGCGTAGGCGGTGCCGTCCGGCAGGTCGGCGGCCTCCAGCGCGGCCTGCAGCGCCGTGACCTGGTCGTTGACGAGAAGGCCGGGCGCGACGTTGGCCTCGATGGTGACGACCCGCTCCTCGTCGACGCGGCGAATGGTGCCGACCCGCTCGGTCGGGGCGAAGGTCACGAAGTTCGAGATCGGCACGAGGCCCGCGGGCGTCGGCACGCGCAGGTTGCCCAGCTCGGCGAGGGTGCGGTCCTCGCGCGGGAAGCGCACCCGGATGTCGAGCGCGCCCTCCGCGTCGGAGGGCCGGTACTCGGTCACGGCGATCCCCTGGGTCAGCAGCTGCACCGCCTGCCCCAGAAGCGAGACGTCCGCCCCGTAGCGCGCGGCCTCCGCCCGGTCCACGAGGATCGAGACCTCGACCCCCGGCAGGGGCCGCGTGTCGGTGACGTCGGTGAAGCCCCCCACCTCGCCCATGAGGGCGAGGACGTCGTCCACCGCCTCGGACTGCGCGGCCGGATCGGCGGCGCGCACCTGCAGGCTGACGGGCTTGCCCGCCGCCGGGCCCGCGTTCTGCGTCTGCACCTGCACGTCGATCCCGGCGATCCCGGCGGTGTCCTCTCGGATGCGCTCGCCGATCGCCTCGGCCGTGGGCCGGGTGTCCCATTCCGCGAGGTCGAGCTGGATCGTCCCGATCACCTCCTCGTCGCCCTGCCCCGCCGCCAGGGTCGACCGGGCGTAGACGCTGTCGACGGAAGGATAGTCCAGCAGCCGCGCCTCCACCGCCCGCACGAGGGCGTCCCGCTCCCAGATCGAGAAGTTGTCGCGCGCGCGGATCTCGACGGACATGAACTCCGGCTCGACCGAGGGGAAGAAGCTGACGCCGCGGCCGAACTGCGCATAGGCCCCGAACGCCGCCAGAAGGACCGCGACCGCCACCAGCACGGTCGCGCCGGGATGCAGCACCGCCCACCCGAGCACGCGCACGTAGGCGCCCGTCGCGCCGCCGATCCCGCGCGGGTCGCCCGCCTCCGCGGCGTGGAGCGCGCGCTTGGCGCCCGCGCTCTGCGGCTGGCGCCGGCCGATCACGCCGCCCAGCACCGGGATGAAGATCAGCGCCATGAAGAGGGACGCCGTGAGCGTCAGGATGACCGTGACGGGCAGGAACTTCATGAACTGCCCCACCATCCCCGACCAAAAGAGGAGGGGGACGAACACGCTCAGCGTGGTGGCGGTCGAGGCGATGACCGGCCAGGCCATGCGCTTGGCGGCCTCGGCGTAGGCGGCGCGCGGGCTCGCGCCGTCCTGCAGGCGGCGGTCGGCCAGCTCGACGGTGACGATCGCGCCGTCCACGAGCATCCCCACCACGAGGATGAGCGAGAAGAGCACCACGATGTTCATCGTGTACCCCATCGCCCAGAGCGCGGTGACCCCCGCGAGGAACGCCCCCGGTATCGCCAGCCCCACCAGCAGCGCCGAGCGCACGCCGAGCGCGAAGACCACCACGATCATCACGAGGATCACCGCCGCGATGACGTTCGCCTCAAGGTCCGAGAGGAACGTCTCGACCTCCTCGGACTGGTCCTGCAGGAAGTCGACGTCGACCGCCTCGGGCCAGTCGGCGCGCAGCGCCTCGATCGTCGCGCGCGTCTCGGCGACGGTCTCGATGATGTTGGCGCCCGAACGCTTCACCACCTCGAGCGAGAGGGCCGGCTGCCCGTCGATGCGCGCGAAGCCCGTGGGGTCGAGGAAGGCGCGCCGCACGGTGGCGATGTCCGAGAAGGTGACGACCGCGTCCCCGCGCACCTTCACCGGCAGGTCGAGCACGTCGGCCGCGTCCTCGATCAGCCCCGGCACCTTCAGCACGATCCGGCCGCCCCCCGTCTCGATGGCGCCCGCCGCGATGAGGCGGTTGTTGCGCTGGAGCTGGCCGATCAGCTCGTCGAAGGAGAGGTTGTAGGTCTGGAACACGATCGGATCGATCAGGATCTCCAGGAACTCGTCGCGCTGCCCGCCGATGTCGACCTCCAGCACCCCCGCGAGGCCCTCGACCGCGTCCTGCGCGTCCTCGGCGATCGCGTTCAGCGTCCGCTCGGGCACGGGCCCGGAGAGGATCACGGTCAGGATCGGGAAGAGGGCCAGGTTGATCTCCGTCACGGTGAGGTCGTAGGCCCCCTCGGGCAGGTCGCCCTCGATCCGGTCGACCGCCTCGCGCACCTCGTCGAGCGCCTCGTCGATGTCGCCCCCGGCCTGGAACTCCAGCTGCACGGAGGCGAAGCCCTCCGCCGCCTCGGACCGGATCTCCTGCAGGCCCTCGAGGTCGGCGAACCCCCTCTCCATCGGCTCGAGCAGCAGGCGCTCGGCGTCGGCCGGGCTGATCCCCTCGAGGCCGGTCGAGACGTAGACCAGCGGCAGCGGTATCTCCGGGCTCGCCTCCTTGGGTATGGCGACGTAGGCCACCGCCCCCACCGCCAGGAGCAGCGCCAGAACGACGGCGACCACGCGGCTGCGCGAGAAGGCCGCGTCGATGATCGCGTTCATCCCTCCACCTCGGGGCGGGCGACCACCGGCTCGCCGGCGCGAACGAATCCCTGGCCCACGGTGATCAGCTCGACGCGGTCCGGCAGGCCGGTGACCCAGACGCCGTCGATCTCGGCGCGCACGACCTCGACCTCGTGGAAGGCGACGCGGCCGTCCTCGACCGTCTTCACCCCCGTCTCCCCCTCCGTGCCGAGCGAGATGACCGAGGGCTGGACGAAATGGGCCAGCGTCTCGCCCGTGGGGATCTCGACCTCGGCGGAGATGCCGGCGGGGATGGCGCCGTCTTCGTTGGGAACCTCTATCTCGGCCAGGAAGGTGCGCGTCTCCGAGGCGGCGGCCGAGCCGACGAAGGTGACGCGCCCCGCCCGCTCCTCGCCGGTGATGAAGGCGACGGAGGCCGGCTGGCCGTCCTCGATGGCCTCCAGCTCCTGCTGGGGGACCTGGACGGCGACGGTAAGGGGGCGGTTGTCCACGAGGCGCGCGACCTCCGCCCCGGCCGACACGAACTCCCCCTCGTCGAGGGTCATCGTCTCGAGCCGCCCGCCGAAGGGCGCGACGATGTCGGCGCCGTCCAGCGCGGTCTCGGCCGCGACGACCTGCGCCTGCGCCCCCGCGAGCGCGGCGCGCGCCTGCGCGACCCGGTCGCCCGTGGCCACCCCCCGCTCCAGCAGGGACTCGGCGTTCTCCAGCTCGCGGCGGGCGCGGACCTCCTCCTCGCGGGCGCGGGCGAGGTCGGCGTCCAGGCGCTCGGTGGTCAGCCGCGCGATCACCATGCCCTCCTCCACGCTCTCGCCCTTCATGACGTAGACCTCGTCCACGTCGCCGGACGCCTCGGCCCGGATCATCGTGTCGCGGTCGGGCTGCGCCTGCCCCTGGGCGCGGAAGACCAGCGTCACCGGCGCCGCGGCGGAGGGGCGGGTCGCGACCGAGACGGGAAGGACGGCCGGCGCCTCCGGCAGGGCCCCCTCCTCCCGCGCGGGCAGGACGAGGCCGCTCGCCATCCAGGCGACGACGGCGACGACCAGCGCGAGCGCGATCCAGACCGAGCGGCGCGAGCCGCGGTCGTCCTCGAAGCGCATGGGCGCCGGGCCGTCCGGCGCGCCCGCCTGGGATGTGGTCTCGCTCATGGGGTCGTCCTTCGCGGTCCTTGCGTCCCCCGCCGCCCCGCGCGCGCCTGCCGCGGCGGCGCCCGGCGGCCCGCCCCCGCAGGAGAGGTCGGCCGCCGCCGCCGTCAAGGGCGCGCCCCTTCCGATCGGCCCCGCCGGGCCGGGGCGCGCCGGGCGGCCCCGGGGGCCGGAGGGAAGGGAACAATCATCCGCGGCACGGTTTGACTGGTGATGCCGGCGCAACCGGCCCGGCGACCGAAGCGAGACGAAGGACGGGGGATCCCATGGACGAGGCGAAGGACCCAGCAAGCCGCCGCGCGGCGCCGCGCGGCCCGGCGGACCCCTCCGATCCCGACGCCGCGCGCGAGGTCGTCCGCCTTCGCCGCGCCTCGCTCGCCGAGAGCCTCGACGCCATCCTCGGCCGGATCGACGGCACTGCGGACCGCTGGAGCCGGGCCGCCTCGCCCGCCGCGATCCGGCGCCGCGCAAAGGACGGCCTCGCGCGGCGCGTCAGGCGCCATCCCCTCGGGGCCGCGATGCTGGGGGCGGGCCTCGCCATCCCGGCGCTGCGCGTCCTGCGCGCGGTGTCCTGGCCCCTCCTCCTGGCAGGGGGCGGCCTCGCGCTGATGCTCCGGGACGAGGACGGCGGCGAGGCGGACGCCAAGGCCCCGAAGGCCGCCGGGCGGCGCCCCACGCCCCGGCCCGAGCCGGTGGCGCGGCACCTCTCGATCAACAGGAACCCGCCGAAGCCGGCGCGCCGCGCGGAGGCCCCCTCGGGGGTCGTCGTCGAAGCCTTCGAGGTCGAGGAGGTGGAAGTGCTCGCGCCTCCCGCGTCCCGGCCCCCTCGGCCCTCCGCCTCCCGGCCCGGCGCCCGGCGTCGGCCGGGCAGGCGCCGGGCGCCGCGCGGCCCGCTCGACCGCTTGGCGCGCAGCGCCACGGACCATCCGGTCGCGGCGGGGATCGCGGGCGTCGCCCTCGGCCTCGGGCTCCTGGCCGCCTCGCAGGACATGCGAGAGGTCGGCGCCCGCGCGGCCGGAAAGGCGGCGGGCCGGGTCCGCCGGGCTCAGGGGAGCACAGGGAGCACTGGCGGCGCGGACGGTGCCGCGACGCCTTTCGGCACCGATCAGGCCCGCTCAATCCGCCGCAGGCAGGCCGCGGCGCGGCGGCGCGCCATGGTCGACGCCGCGCGGCGCCGGAAGGCCGCGGGGCGCGAGGCCCCCAAGAGGAACGTCAAGGCGCCCCGGCCCGCGACCCGCCCCCTCGCGGCAGGACGCGCGCTCCGGGACGGCGTCACCGCCTCGCCCCACGCGCCCGGTTCCTCCGGGGGCGCCCCGGAGAAGGCCGGGGGGACGGCGGGCACGAAGGAGCGGGGCGGATCGCCCGGCACCCGCGGGAAGAAGGCCCCGGCCGCGTCCCGCTCGGGTGGCGGCGGCTCCACCGCGAAGTCCAAGGCGGCGGGGACCAAGGGTGCCAAGTCCGGCACGGCCAAGGGCTCCGGGGCGGCGAGCAAGGCGCCCGCCAAGGGACGCGCGTCGAAATCCCGCGCCGCACGGTCCGGTGGCGGGTCCGGCGGCGGCTCCGGCGGCGCGGCGAAGGGCAGGGACGGCGGGGACGGCTGACCGGCCCCGCCTCCGGCGGAGAGGCACGCACACACGCAACGCATGGAAGGAAGAGGAACGATGGCAAGCTCGACAGCAGGACGCACCGCCCGCAAGGGCCGGGAGGCCGTCTCCGACGCGACGGAGAAGGCGAAGGAGACGGCGCGCGAGGTCGCGGCCGACGCCCGCGCCCGCCTGGAGGAGGCCGCCGAGGACCGCAAGCGCCAGGCCGCCGAGCGGATGGAGCGCATCGCCGGCGCGGTGCACGACGCCGCCGACGCGCTCGACGGCGAGCTGGGCCTCGCCGCGGACTACGTGCACGCGGGCGCCGGATGGCTCGACGAGATGGCGGCCGAGGTCGAGGCCCACGGCATCGGCGAGCTGACCGATTCCGTGCGCCGCTTCGCGCGGCGCCAACCCCTCGCCGTCGCCGGCGTGGCCGCCCTGGTGGGCTTCGCCGCCCTTCGCTTCGTCACGATGCCCAAGGCGGACGAGGACGGCTACGACTACGACGAGGACGAGGACGAGGACCGCGAAGGGGATCGCGGCGGCCGCGCCGGGCGGCAGGCCCCTTCGGGGATCCCCCGCTCGGCCTTCGAGGAGGACGATTCCGTCTCCGGCGACCCCGGCGGCGTCGCCCCCGAGGCCCCCGGCTTCGCCACGGACGCGGAGGACGACGCGGACGGCGGCGAGGGCAGGAAGGCCGGCGCCACCTCCGGCACGCCCGGCAAAGCCTCGGGCGGCAAGCCCGGCAGCGCCTCGGGCGCCACCTCCGGCACTTCGGGCGACACGTCCGGCACGTCCGCCCCGGCCGGCGGCGCGAAGCCGGGTGGCGGCGCCTCCGGCACCGGCGGGGCAAAGGGTCCCCGGCCCCAGGGCGCGGACGACGAGAAGAACGAGGACGGCGGCAAGGGCAAGCCGTCCGGGACCGGCCCGTCGTGACGGACGTCCGGCAGCCCTCGCCGCGGACGGTCCGCGCCGCTCCTCCCCCCGCGCGGGAGGAGGAGGAGGGCCTCGGCGGGCTCGTGCGGGACGCGTTCGCCGAGGCCCGCGCGCTCGTCCGGGCGGAGGTCGCGCTCCTGCGCGCGGAGCTGCGGGTCGCCGGACGGGCGGCGGGGCGGGGGGCGGCCATGATCGCCGCCGCGCTCCTCCTCTGCCTCGCGGCGGCGGTGATGCTGCTCGTGACCGTGATGGCGATCCTCGCCGCGCTCGGGATGCCCGCGTGGCTCGCCGCGCTGCTGACGACGCTGCTGGCGCTGGCCGGGGCGGGGGCGCTCGCATGGGCGGGGCTGCGGGACGTGAAGGACAACGCCGTGCCGCGCCGCACGGTCGAGGAACTCAAAGAGGACCGCGAGATGGTCCGGGAGCGTATCGGATGACCCAAGAGAACGAGAACGAGAACGAGTACGACGTCGTCGTGGTCGAGGAGGACTACGACTACGACATCCTCGAGGAGGAATCCCTCCTCGAGCACCTCGCCCGCGCGGCGCGCGAGCATCCGGTCCCGGCGGCCGTGATCGGCGCGTCCCTCGCCTGGATGCTGTTCGGCGGCCGCCGCGACGACGGGGAGGATCGCGTCGCCCGCGCAGGTCGCCTCCCCCAGGGGGGGGAGGCCGCGCGCCGGGCCGGCGCCAAGGCGAAGAGCGCCGTCCGGCGCACCGCCGACGCCGCCCGCGGGAAGGCGCGCGAGCTGTCGGACCGCGCCGCGCGCCTCGCCGGCACCGTGGAGGAGGAGGCCGAGGATGCCGCGCAGGACCTCCGCAGCCGGGGCCGCGAGCTCGGCAAGCGCGCCGAGCGAGCCGCCGAGAGTGCGAAGGACCGGGCCGAGGACGCCGCCGAACGGGCGAAGGCGCGGGCCGAGGACGCCGCCGAGCGGGCGCGCAGGCGGGCCGAGGGCATCGCCGAGCGGACGAAGGACCGGCTGGAGGACGCGGGCGACCGGATCGCCATGGCCACCCGGCGCGGCGCGGAGGCGGCCGCCGACTCCCCCGCGACGGCGGCGGTGGTGGGCCTCCTGGCGGGCGCCGCGCTCGCGGCGGTGCTGCCCCGCACCCGCGCCGAGCGCGAGTTCGTGGACGAGCACCGCGAGGACCTCGTCGACGCCGCGCGCGAGCGGGTCGCCACCATGGTGACTGGCGGCATCGACGCCGCGCGCGAGCAGACCGCCCGCAGCGTGGAGGAGGCCGCGAAGACCGCCGCCCGCGAGGCCACGGACAAGGTCCTCCAGGGCGCCGACGCCGTGGGCGACGCCATCAAGGGCGCCGTCGACGCGGCGGCCGGCGAGGGCGGCGCGAAGGACGCGGCTGCCAAGGACCGGGCCGACAAGGGCCCGTCCGGCGGCTCGGGCGACCGCAAGGGCGCCGCAAAGGGGTCCTGACGGATCCGCCCGGGGGGCGGGACCGCCCGCCCCCCCCCGACCCGCCACCCTTGGGGGCGGGACCCCCTGCCCCCCTCGCGCCACGGGCCCCGTCCTCATCCGGCCCCCTCCGGCCCCCTCCGGCCCCGTGCCGGCCCAGGCGCCGCCCCGGACGCTCCGCCCCCCCCGTTCTCCCCGTGACGCCCGCATGGCGGCTTGACGCCGCGGGCGGGCCGCGCCGATGCTCCGGCGTCCGGTGCCGCACCGCCGGCCCCAGCAGGAGAACGCAATGCCCAGACTGACGATCACCGGTGTCATCGACGGCCCCCTTCCGGGCGGCCTTCCCAAGGCCGTCCAGCTCCACGCCCTGGAGGACATCGAGGACCTGTCCGCGTTCGGCCTGGGCTCGGCCAACAACGGCGGCGCCGGCGGCACGGAGGAGTTCACCTTCCCCGCCGGGCCCCTCGCGGCGGGCAGCACGATCTACGTCTCCTCCGAGGCGGAGGGCTTCGAGGCGTTCTTCGGCTTCGCGCCCGACTTCACCGCCGGCGCGGCCAACGTGAACGGCGACGACGCGATCGAGCTCTTCGAGGGCGGCGTCCGCGTGGACGTGTTCGGCGAGGTGGGCACCGACGGCACCGGCCAGCCGTGGGAGTATCGGGACGGCTGGGCCTTCCGCGCCCCCGAAAGCGGCCCCTCGCCTGCGTTCGACCCCGCCGCCTGGACCTTCAGCGGCCCCGACGCCCTCGACGGCGCGGCCACGAACGCCGCCGCCGCCGCGCCCTTCCCGGCGCCCGCGGCCCGCGACGACGACGGCGGCGCCCCCTCCCCCGCCGTCGCCATCAACGAGTTCCGCATCTCCTCGCCCGGCGACGCGGACGACGCGTCGAACTTCGTCGAGCTGAAGACCGACCCCGGCGCGGCGCTGGAGGGGCTGACCCTCCTCGTCCTCTCGGGCGAGTTCGCGCCTGGCCGGATCGACTTCGCCGTCGACCTCTCCGGCGCGGTCGCTGACGAAGGGGGCTTCGTGCTCGTCGCGAACGCGCTGAACCCGGCGCTCGGGGCGGGCGACGTGGGGGTGCCGGACCTCGACCTCTTCGGGGGGCCGCAGACCTTCCTCGTGGTCGAGGGGTTCGCCGGGGCCGCGGGCGACGACCTCGACGCGGACGACGACGGCACCCTCGACGCGGCGCCCTGGGGCGCGGTCCTGGACGGGCTCTCCCTGACGGACGGCGACGCGGTGCCCGACCGAAGCTATGCCGGCGCCGTGCTGCCGCCCGAAGGGTCCTTCCCCGCCGCGGCCGCCGCGCGCGCCCCCGACGGCACGGGCGACTTCGCCGCCCTGCCCTTCGCCGACGCCTCCGGCGACACGCCCGGCGCGACGAACGCGCCCCGGCCGGGGACCGAACGCCTCTCCATCATGGAGATCCAGGGCGCGGGCCACGTATCAAGCCTCGTCAGCGCGGACCCGCAGGATCCGACCACGGGGGGCGGGGACGGCCCGCGCGTGACCACGGGCGGCATCGTCACGGCCGTCGATTCCAACGGCTTCTACCTCCAGGACCCCGAGGGCGACGGGAACGACGCCACCTCGGACGCCATCTTCGTCTTCACCGGCGCCGCGCCCTCCGTGGCGATCGGCGACGCGGTGGACGTCACCGGCACCGTGGGCGAGTTCTACCCCGGCGGACAGGGCAGCGGGAACCTCTCCACCACGCAGCTGACCGGGAACCCGGACGTGTCCGTCCTCTCCAGCGGCAACGCCCTGCCCGGCGCGGTGGTGCTGGGCCAGGGCGGCCGCCCGATCCCGTCCGTGAACATCGAGGACGACGACTTCACCTCGTTCGACCCCGGCCAGGACGCCATCGACTACTGGGAGAGCCTGGAGGGGATGCTCGTCGTCGCGCCGATGCCGGTGGCGGTCTCGGGCACCACCCGCTTCGGCGAGGTGTTCACCGTGGTCGACGGCGGCGCGGACGCGACCGGCCTCTCCGAGCGGGGGACGCTCAACATCTCGCCCGGGGACTTCAACCCCGAGAAGGTGCGCGTCGACTGGGATTTCGGGATCGAGCCCGTCGAGGTCGACACAGGCGCGTCCTTCGCCGACATCACGGGCGTCGTCTCCTACGATTTCGGCAACTACAAGCTCGTCCCGACCGAGCAGGTCGTCGTGATCGCGCCCTCGTCCCTCCAGCCGGAGGTCACCGACCTCGCGGGGTCCGCGAACCAGCTCACGGTGGCCAGCTACAACGTGCTGAACCTCGACCCGGTGGTCGAGGACCAGTCGAGGACGAACGGCGGGCAGGCGCGCAACGTGGACGACGACGTCGGCGAGGGGCGCTTCGACGCCATCGCCGCGCAGGTGGTCGGCAACCTCGGCAGCCCCGACATCCTCGCCCTGCAGGAGGTGCAGGACAACACCGGGGGCGAGATCGGGGACGGCGTCGTCTCGGCGTCCGAGACGTTCGAGACGCTGATCGAGGCCATCGACCTGGCCGATGACGGCGTCCTGAACGACAGCTCGGGCTACGCCTACATCGACAACACGTTCATCGCCGATCAGGCCTCGGGCGGGCAGCCGGGCGGGAACATCCGCACGGGCTTCCTCTACAGGGAGGACCGGGTCGAACTGGTCGAGGGCTCGGTCCGCACCATCGGCAGCCAGGCCGAGGGCGGCGCCTTCGAGGGCGCGCGCCTGCCCCTCGTCGCCGACTTCGCCTTCAACGGCGAGACGGTGACGGTGGTGAACAACCACTTCTCTTCCAAGGGCGGCAGCGCCCCCGTCCTGGGGACCCGGCAGGACTTCGCCGCCCGGCAGGAGGACGTGACCGTCAACGGCTCGCTCGACGAGCGGCAGGCCCAGTCCGAGCTGGTCGCCGGCTTCGTCGAGGACGCGCTCGCGCGGGACGCGGACGCGAACGTCGTGGTCCTCGGCGACCTCAACGAGTTCGAGTTCGTGTCCCCCGTCGCGGGGCTGGAGGAGGCCGGCCTCGTCAACCTGACGAACGCCCTGCCCGAGGACGAGCGCTACACCTTCAACTTCCAGGGCAACAGCCAGAGCCTCGACCACATCCTCGTCTCGGAGGCGCTGGCCGGCGACGCCGCCTTCGACGTGGTGCGCGTCAACTCCGAGTTCGCCGAGACGCCCGGGCGGGCCAGCGACCACGACCCCGTCCTCGCCCGGCTGACGATCGGGGACGCCGCGCCGGACACCGTGCGGGTCGCGGTCGACCTTGCCGGCAAGGGCTTCTTCGGCACGCTCGCCACCCAATCCGTCGAGGGCGAGGTCTCGGATGTCGGGCGCCTGCCCTTCCTGCGCGACGGCCTGCGCTTCGAGGATGCCGGGATCGCCGTGAAGGCCCGCGCCCCCGGCCCCGAAGGGGTGACGGCGTTCGACGGGCGCCTCGGCGTCCTCTCCTTCGGGGACGACCTCCTCGGGGGCGAGGGGGGCCTCGTGAACGACCGCGAGAAGCTCGTCTTCCGGCTGGAGGACGGGCCCTTCGGCGACGCGACCGAGGCCTTCTTCGACTTCGGCGAGGTGAAGGGGGGCGGCGCCGTCCGGGTCGCCTTCCTCGACGACGGCGAGCGGATCGGCTCGCAGGTGTTCGACGCCTCCGGGGGCTCGGTCCTCGCCGACCTCGACGGGGCGTCCTTCGACGCGGTCCGCATCCGCGCCGTGGGCGACACCGCCTTCTCGCTCGACGGGTTCGCCTTCGAGCGGCTGGACGGCGCGGACGACTTCTTCCTCGCCTGACCTCCGCCCCCGCGGCGGCGCCCCCTCCCTCTCCGGGGCGCCGCCGCATGCCGCCCCGCCGCCCGGCTAGAGCGTCCGCACCAGCCCGGCCATGTCCGCCACCGCGTCGGCCGCCCGCGCCAGGCGCGCGTCGGCGGTGACCACGCACGCGCCGAGGCGCCGCGCGAGCGCGAGGTAGAGGCAGTCGTAGACCGGATGGCCCATCCGCAGCGCGAGCCCCAGGGCGTCCGCGCGCAGCGCGTCGTCCTCGGGGTGGAGCCGGACCGGCCCCGCGCCAAATCCCGCCACGATCCCTTCGGCGTCGGACGCGTCCAGCCGGCCCCGCCGCGTCGCGGCCCAGAGGGCGTTCGCCATCTCGACCGCCATCAGCGCGGGGGCGGCCAGGGGCGCGTCGAGGCAGCGCAGGGCGGCCTCCGTGCCCTCCTCCTCCAGGAACCATTTCAGCGCGACCGACGTGTCGACGACGAGGAGGCCCGGGGACGAAGCCGGGGACGAAGCCGGGGACGAAGCCGGGACTCGGGCCGGGGTCAAGGCCGGCCGTCGCGCATCCCGCGCACGATCGAGATGGCGTCGCCGCCCTCCCCGGCAGCGGGGCGGCTGCGGCGGCGGACGTCGCCGGCCAGGGCCTTCCAGCGCGCCAGCTCGGCCCCGCGCCGCGTCCCGGCGACGGCCTCCTCCAGGATGCGCCGATGCTCGGCCTCGGCGCTGCGGCCGTTGGCCTTCGCCTGCGCCTTCAGCGCGGCGACGACCCACTCGTCGAGGTTGCGGACGATGAGCTGACCCATGGCGCGGCCCTTTCCCCGCGATTGCCGCTATCGATATGATAGCGCCCGCCCCGCCCGTCAACGCCCATCCCGCCCCGCACCGCCGGGACGCCCTGTCCCTCCGGCGCGGGGGGCCCTAGCATCCCCCCGGCGGCGAGAGAGGGGGGAAGGGCGATGAAAAGCCTCGTGATCGGCGGGACGGGCTTTCTGGGCGGCGCGATCGCGGAGGCGCTCGCCGCGCGGGGCCACGAGGTGGCGGTGCTGTCGCGCGGAAGCACGGCGCGTGCCCTGCCCGGCGGGATCGAGAGCATCCGCGCGGACCGGCACGGCGACCTTCGCGCGCTCGAAGGGCGCCGTTTCGACTGGGCCTTCGACACCTGCGCCTACGCCCCGGGCGATGTCGAGGCGCTGCTCGACGCGCTCGGCGGCCGGCTCGGGCGCTACGTCCTCGCCTCCTCGCTGTCGGTCTACGGGCGCTACGACGCGCCGGGGCTGACCGAGGCGCAGGAAGCGCCCGGCGCGGGGCCCGGCGACCTCGCGCGCGCGGCCGCGGTGCCGGTGGGCGAGCGGGCCTCGGCCGCGGCCTACGGGCCGTCCTACGGCCCCCTCAAGCGCGCCTGCGAGCGGATCGCCGGGGGGCGCCTAGGGGCGCGGGCGACCGCGCTGCGGATCGGCCTGATCGTGGGGGCGGGGGACTACACCGACCGCCTGACATGGTGGGTCCGCCGCCTCGACGAGGCGGGGCGCGGCGCGGCGCGCGCCCTGCCCGCCCCCGCGCCGCCCGACCGGCCGGTCCAGGTGCTCGACGTGCGCGACGCCGCGGACTTCGCCGTGCGCTCTGCCGAAGGAGGCCTCGGCGGCGCGTGGAACGTCACCGGACGGCCCCTGCCGATGCGCGACCTGCTGCGCGCGATCCAGGCCGCCACCGGATCGGCGGCCCGGATCCGGTGGTGCCCGCCGGCGGCCTTCGCGGCGGCCGGGGCCGAGCCCTGGACCGACGTGCCGCTGATGGCGCCTGACCTGCCCGCCTTCCGCCACTTCCTCGAGGTCGACGCCGGCCGGGCGCGCGCCGCCGGGCTGGCCATCCGCCCGCTCGCCGAGACGCTCGGGCCGCTCGTCGCCTGGGACCGGGCGCGGCGCGACGTTCCCCTCTCCTGCGGCATGACCCCCGCCCAGGAGGAGGGGGTGCTGAAGGCCGCGTCCGGCCCGCCGCCGGACGCCCCCGCAGTTCCCCCCGCCTAGGGCCCCCCGCCCCGGCGCGTCCGGGCCAGATCCTCGATCGCGCGCAGGACGAAGGGGGTGCCGCAGACCCAGTCCTGGTCGGCGATCCCCCCCCGCCGGCCTTCCCGAAGGGCACGCACCGCCGGATGGTCCAGGATCTCCTCCGAGCGGGAGGCGCCGGGATAGCGCTGGCCCGTGACGACGACCTCCGGCGCGGCCATCACCAGCACCTCCAGCGGCATCACCCCCCCCGCGGGGAAGCCGGCCTCCGCCGCGACGTTGCGAAAGCCCGCCGCGAGGAGGATCTGCCCCGCGAGGGTCCGGTCCCCCAGCGTGTAGCCGTTGGCGTAGTAGAGCGCGGCGCGCGGGCGGCGGCCCGTCTCGTCGCGCAGGGCCTCGAGGCGCGCCTCGAACCCGGCGGCGAGGGCCTCGGCCCGTTCCTCGCGCCCCAGGAGGGCGCCGACGCGGCGCAGGCCCGCCGCGACGTCGCCGAGGTCGGTGGCCGGCTCGAAGGTCTCGACCGGGATGCCCAGCCCCGCCAGCATGTCGGCCGCCGCCCGCCCCGAGAAGGATCCCGCGAGGACGAGGTCCGGGTCCATGAGGAAGATCTCCTCCGCCCGGCCGTGGTTCAGCGCGAGGTGGCGGGCCTCGCCCGCCATGGCCGAGACGCGCGGGTCCGCCGCGAGGTGCGAGACCGAGATCAGCTGGTCCTCGCCCGCCACCAGCATGGCGAGCTGGTCGGTGCAGGCGTTCATCGACACCACCCGGCGCGGCGCCCCCTCGCCCCATGCCGGCAGCGCCAGCAGGGCGAGGAGCGCGCCGATCCTAGAAGGCGCTGCGAAGGCCGACATAAAGTGCCCTGTCCGAGGTGTTGAAGCCGCCCGCCGTCTCGTACTGCTCGTCGAGGAGGTTCTCGATCCTGAGATAGGCCTCCGTCCCGGCCGCGAAGCCGTAGGACAGGCCGGCGCCGACCACCGTGTGGTCCCCGACGAGGTTGCCCTCCGGCGCGAACGCGGACGGCTCGACGTCCGCGACGTGCCGAAGGTCGAGCGTGCCGGCGAGGCGGCCGGTCAGGTCGCCCTCGACCCCGAGCAGCAGGTCGTGGCGCGGCACGAGGGCGAGGCGCTCGCCCTCCGTCTCGGCGTCCGTGTAGGTATAGGCGCCGAAGAGGGTCGCGCGGCCCAGCTCGTAGCGGCCCGCGACCTCGACGCCCCGGGTCTCGGTCGTGCCTTCCGTCTGCACGTAGCAGCCGAACCCGCTGCCGCAGGAGGTCGCGGCGCCGTCGAAGCCGATCAGGTCCTCGATCCGCGTGCGGAAGGCCGTCGCCTCGATCGCGCCCCGCGCGAAGCGCCGCTCGACCCCCAGCTCGAGGGAGCGGGCGTCCTCGACCCCGAGGTCCGGGTCGCCGAACGCGCTGAACCGCTCGAAGAGCGAAGGGGCGCGGAAGCCCGTGCCCAGGACGGCGCGGACCGTGGCATCCGGCCCCGCCTGCCAGGCGAGGGCGGCGCGTCCCGACACCGCGCCGCCGAAGTCCTCGGGATCGTCGTAGCGGACCGTCAGCGAGGCATCGAGCGTCGGGGCGGGACGGAAGCGCAGCTCGGCCAGGGCCGAGCTCGTCGCCGTCGCGCCGGTGGCCGCGTCCGTGTCGAACCCCTCCTCCGTGCGGTCGAGGCCGACGGACAGGAAGGTGGCCGCGTCGAAGGCGTAGGTGCCGAGATACTCGTAGCGCGTCCGGTCCCCCTCGAACCGGGTGGCGAACCCCCCCGGGTCGCGCCTGTCGCTGTCGAAGCGCGAGACGGCGAAGGCGTGGTCGATCCCGAACGCCTGCAGCTCGGCGAAGGCCCGAAGGCCCCGTTGGCGCGTGTCGTTGACCCCGCCGGCGTCCCCGAGGGGATCGAACTGGCTGGGCGCGGCCCGGTCGATCTCGACCGTCGCGTCCCGCAGGAGGGCCGAGACGCCCACCACCAGCCCTTCCGCGACCTCCCCCCGGCCCGAGAAGGTGAGGAAGGTCTGCTCGAACCCGTCCGCCTCGTCGTTGAAGGACCGGGCGGAGAACCCGTCCGTCTCGACGCGCGAGAGGTTGAAGGCCAGGCGCCCCCGGTCCGTCCCGTAGGCCATGCCGACGGCCGCCGAACGGGTGCCGAAGCTGCCGGCCTCGACCCGCGTCCCGGCCGAGTAGCCGGGGCCCGTCCCGACATCCGTGGTGATGTCGACCACCCCCGCGACGGCCTCCGACCCGTAGAGGGCGGACTGGGTGCCGCGGATCACTTCGACCCGGCCGATCCCGGCGGCGGTCAGCCCCCCGAAGTCGAAGCCCGTCTGCGTCGCGGAGGGGTCGGTCACGTCGATCCCGTCGATCCGCACCCCGACATAGCTGGGGCCGAGGCCGCGGATCCGCAGCGTCGTGCTGGCGCCCAGGCCCCCGTTCCGGCTGGCCGAGACGCCCGGCAGCGCGGTCAGCGCGTCGGCGAGGGAGAGGGGCGCCCGTTCCAGCGCCTCCTCGGTCAGCACGTCCACGGTGGTGCCGAGGCGCCCCTCAGCCTCGGGAAGGGCGGTGGCGGAGAGGACGAGCTCCCCGAGGTCGAAGGGTTCCTGCTGCGCGGCGGCGGGCGCCGCCAGGAGGATCAGAAGGGGCGCGGCGCCCCGGAGGGTCGGTCTGGTCACGGTCGGTCCTTCCCCGGCCATCGGCCGGCGGCTCGGAAGACGGGTATGCGACGCGGGGGGCTGGCCCCGCGCGCACGGCTCGCACACCTCGAACGGAAGGATCCGTAGCCCGCGCCGCGCCCCGCGACGGGTCAGGGTGATCGCTGCGGCAGGTCTCCTGGCTCGCGGGTCGGGGCTCTGCCGGGCCTTCCCGCCGCGGGACGCGGCAGTGGCTGGGGTCGGCATCGCTCGCCGCTCACAGTTGCGGGGGCAGCCGCGGCCTCGGCCCGAAGGCCCCACCGCGTTCCCTTTTCACCGGCCGGGGCCGGAACCGTAGCGCGGCTAGCTGGCGGAAGGACGCCCGCCCCGTCAAGCCCGAATCGCGGGGGCCGCCCGCGCGCCGCCGCCTCTCGCGCCGACGCGCCGGCCGGCGAGGGAAGGCGGATCGCGCGCCTTCCCGCGGCAGGCGGGCACGGCCCCTCGGCCGCTTCAGGGGCCCCCGGCGATCCCGGTGGCCCCCCCGGCCCCCCCGGGGCCTCCGATGCAGGCGCGCAGGGCCGCGCGGACGCCGCGCCCGCATATCGCGCGGTGCCAGGCGGCGAAGCGCGAGGCGAAGCGCTCCGCACGGAGGAGGTCGCCATAGACCTCCCTCTGCCGCAGCCAGGCCGCCGGATCGGCGCGCGCGGCGCGCGCGGCGGCCCGGCGCGCCTGCCATCGCGGGTCGTTCGGCTCGATCGCGGTTCCGTCCTCGCGCTCGCCCTCGCACATCCGCGCCCAGAGGGCCTCGGCCAGCGCGAGCCCGTCCAGGGGCGCGCCCGCGGCCAGTGCGTCGCGCACCGTGGGCAGCACGAAGGTCGCATGGCGCGCGGTGCCGTCGAAGGCGACGCGCCGGACCGTGTCGCGGATCATCGGGTTGGCGAAGCGGCGGGCGACGAGGTCGACATAGGCCGCGGGGGTCCGGTCCGGGACCGGGGCGACATGGGGCGCGGCCTCACCTGCGAGGACGTGGCGCAGGAAGCCGGCGAGGTCCGCGTCCGCCATGCAGTCCGCGATGGTGGCATGGCCCAGCAGCTCGCCCGCGTTGGCGAGGAGCTGATGCCCCGCGTTCAGGAGGCGCAGCTTCATCGCCTCGTGGTCGTGGACGCTCTCCACGAAGGTGACTCCCACCTCCTCCAGCGGGGGGCGCCCGTCCGCGAAGCGGTCCTCGATCACCCATTGGCGGAACGGCTCGTGGGTGACGGGGACGGCGTCCGCGATTCCCAGGGCGCGGGCCATGCCGCGCTCGGCCTCGCCGGTGGCGGGGACGATGCAGTCGACCATCGCGTTCGGGAACGCGCCCTCGGCCTCGATCCATCGCGCGAGCGTGGGGTCCCGCGCCGCCGCCAAGCGCAGCACGACCGCGCGCAGCGCCTCTCCGTTCCCCTGCAGGTTGTCGCAGGAGAGGCCGGTGAAGGGGCGGTGCCCGGCCGCCCGCCGCGCGGCGAGGGCCGCAACCATCGCTCCGAAGGCGGTGCGCGGCGCCCCGGCGCCCCCCGCGTCATGGGCGAGGTCGGCGTCGCCTTCGTCGAGCGCGCCCGCCCCGGTGCGGAAGTAGCCCCCTTCCGTCACCGTGAGCGACACGATGCGGATGCGCGGATCGGCCATCGCGGCGATCAGCGGCCCGTGCCCCTCCTCCACGGGCACGAAGCCCGCCATCGCGCCCGTCACCTCGACGGCGCGGTACTCGGGGTCGAGCTGGATCAGCGTCGTCAGCCCGTCCTGCGCCAGCAGGCGGCGGCGCATCAGAGCGTCGGCGGTGCGCACGCCGGCGCCGAGGACTGCCCAGTCCCGCGCCATGCCCTCCTGCATCAGGCGGTGGAGGTACCAGCCCTGATGCGCGCGGTGGAAGTTGCCCGTGCCGATGTGGACGATGCCAGGCGCGAGGGTCGCGCGGTCGTAGCGCGGGCGCAGGACGCCGGTCGGCAACCGGTCGAGATCGCGGTCCGACAGGGGGACCGGGCTCAGCTCATCCATTGGCCGCCGTCCACGTTGTAGCACTGCGCGACGACGTAGTCGGCCTCCGGAGAGGCCAGGAACACGGCCATGCCCGTCAGGTCCTCGGGCCGACCCATGCGGCCCGCCGGCACCGCCGCGGCGACCCGCCGCTTCTTCTCGCCGGGCTCCAGGCCCTCCAGGCGGGCGAACTCGGCGTCCACGCCGTCCCAGTGCTCGCCCTCCACCACACCGGGCGCGATGGCGTTCACGTTGATCCCGTGGCGGATCAGGTCCAGCCCCGCCGACTGCGTCAGCGAGATGACGGCCGCCTTCGTCGCGCAGTAGACCGCGACCAGGGCCTCGCCCCGCCGCCCCGCCTGCGAGGCCATGTTGATGATCTTGCCCCCCTGCCCCCGCGCGATCATCGCCCGCGCCGCCGCCTGCATGGTGAAGAGCGTCCCGGCCACGTTCACCGCGAAGGCCCGGTCGTGGTCCGCTCGCGCGACGTCCACGACGGGGTCGGCGGTGAACACGGCGGCGCCGTTCACGAGGATGTCGATTTCGCGGGGAACGGCGGCCTCGATGCTGCGGGGGTCCGTCACGTCGAGGCGGACCGCCCGCGCGCCCGGGATGCCTTCCGCCGCGGGGGAGGCGTCCGCGACGTCGCCCAGCACCACCCGCGCGCCCTCGGCGGCGTAGGCGCGCGCAAAGGCCAGGCCGATGCCGCGCGCGGCGCCGGTGATCAGCGCCGTCCTGCCCTCCAACCTCAAAGCCGCAGCCCGTCCGGGCCGAAGCGGTGCAGCTTGCCCTCCTCGGGCGCCAGCGACACCGGATCGCCGCCGCGCAGGGGCACCTCGCCGCCCGCGCGCACGGTGATCGTCTCGGCCAGGCCGGTGCCATGGACGTGGAGGAAGGTGTCCGACCCCAAATGCTCGGAGACCCCGACCGTGCCCCGCCAGGGCCCCTCGCCCACGCGGACGTGCTCGGGCCGGATGCCGATCGTGTGCGCGCCGTGCCGCCCGGCCTCCTCGCCCTCGACGAAGTTCATCCGGGGGCTGCCGATGAACCCCGCGACGAAGAGGTTCCGCGGGCTCCGGTAGAGGTCGAGTGGGGTGCCCACCTGCTCGATCCTGCCGGCGCGCAGGACGACGATCCTGTCGGCCATGGTCATCGCCTCGACCTGGTCGTGGGTGACGTAGATCATGGTGGTCGAGAGCTGCTCGTGCAGCTCGCCGATCTCCATCCGCATGCCGACGCGCAGCGCGGCGTCGAGGTTCGACAGCGGCTCGTCGAAGAGGAAGGCGGACGGCTCGCGCACGATGGCCCGCCCGATGGCCACCCGCTGGCGCTGCCCGCCGGAGAGCTGCCCGGGCCGGCGGTCCAGGTAGTCCGAGAGGTTCAGCGCCCTCGCCGCCGCCTCGATCCGCCGGGCCTGCTCGGCCGCGTCCACGCCGGCCATCTTCATCGGGAAGGCGATGTTCTTCCTGACCGACATGTGCGGGTAGAGGGCGTAGGACTGGAACACCATGGCGAGGCCCCGCCTCGCGGGGGGCGTGTCGGTCATGTCCAGCCCGTCGATCTCGATATGCCCGCCCGAGGTGTCCTCCAGCCCCGCGATCAGCCGCAGCAGGGTCGACTTGCCGCAGCCCGAGGGGCCGACGAAGACGCAGAACTCGCCGTCCTCGATCGCGAGGTCGAGGGGCGGGATCACCTCGACCTCGCCGAACGCCTTGCGCACGCCCTTCAGCTCTATCCTGCCCATTACTTGACCGCTCCGAACGTGAGGCCGCGCACGAGCTGCTTCTGGGCGAACCAGCCCAGGACCAGGATCGGCGCGATCGCCATGGTGGACGCCGCGGAGAGCTTGGCGAAGAATAGCCCCTCCGGGCTGGAGTAGCTGGCGATGAAGGCGGTCAGCGGCGCCGCGTCCACCGCTGTCAGGTTCAGCGTCCAGAACGCCTCGTTCCAGGCGAGGATGAAGCTCAGCAACACCGTGGACGCGATCCCCGGCACCGCCATCGGCGTCAGGACATGGACGATCTCGGCCCGCAGCGAGGCGCCGTCCATGCGCGCGGCCTCCAGGATCTCGCCGGGGATCTCGCGGAAGTAGGTGTAGAGCATCCAGACGATGATCGGCAGGTTGATCAGCATCAGGATCACCACGAGGAACGGCTTGGTGTCGATCAGCTGGAAGGTCCCGCCGCCCAGGGGGAGCCGGAAGGTCGCGATCAGGTAGATCGGGTAGAGCACCCCGACGGCCGGCAGCATCTTCGTCGACAGCATCCAGAGAAGGACGTCCTTCGTGCGCCGTGACGGCACGAAGGCCATGGACCAGGCCGCCGGCACGGCCACGAGGATGCCCAAAAGCGTCGAGCCGCCCGCGATGACCACGCTGTTCCAGAGGAACCGCATGTAGTCCGACCGCTCCTGCACCACGCGGTAGTTCTCCAGCGTCGCCCGGAAGAAGGGGCCGCCGGGGCTCCGGGCCCCCGCCTCCGGCCCGCCCGTGGCGTCCTCGGCCGGATCGTCCGCCTCGCCGGCCAGGATCGGGGGGCGCCCGTCCGCGCCGCCGACCAGGGGGACGAGGACGGGCGGGTTGGCGATGGCGTCCCGCTCGGTCTTGAACGAGGTCAGGATCGTCCAGGCGATCGGGAAGAAGATCAGCAGGGCGAGCGTCCAGGCCAGTGCCGTGAACGCGGCGCGGCGGGCGGGGGAGGCGGCGCGGGCCATCTCAGGCGTCCAGGTTCCGGCCGACAATCCGCATCAGGAAGATCGCGACGACGTTGGCCAGCAGGACCGCGAGAATCCCCCCCGCCGAACCCAGGCCGACGTTCTGCGCCTCCAGCACCCGCTGGAAGACGAGGTAGGTCAGCGTGCGCGTCCCGAAGGAGCCCCCCGTGGTCACGAAGATCTCCGCGAAGATCGACAGAAGGAAGATCGTCTGGATCAGGATCACGATGGTGATCGCCCGGGCGAGGTGCGGCAGAACGAGGTAGCGGAACCGCGCCAGCGGGGGCGCGCCGTCCATCTCGGCCGCCTCCAGCTGCTCGCGATCGAGCGACTGCACCGCCGTCAAGAGGATCAGCGTCGCGAAGGGCAGCCACTGCCAGGACACGATCAGGACGATCGACGGCAACGGCGCCTGCGTCAGGAAGTCGTAAGGCTGCGCCCCGAGGAGGCGCGCGACGTGGGAGAAGACCCCGTTCACCGGGTCCAGCATCATGTTCTTCCACACCAGCGCCGAGACCGTGGGCATCACGAAGAAGGGCGATATGACGAGGATGCGGACCGCCCCCCGCCCCCAGATCGGCTGGTCGAGGAGCATCGCGAGGAGGATGCCGAGGACCACGGTGATCGCCAGCACCGCGCCGACGAGGACCAGCGTCGTCCACACCGACGGCCAGAACGCCGAGGAGGTGACGAACCGCTCGTAGTTCCCGAAGCCCGCCCAGGGCTCGAACACGTTCCGCAGCGGCCGGTAGTCCGCGAACGAGAAGTAGAGCGTCATCACAAGTGGCACGAGCATCCAGCCGAGCAGGAGCGTGACGGCCGGGGCCATCATCAGGCGCGCTGCGGTGCGGGAGGCTTTTGTCGCCATGGGGGGCTCCGCCGGGACGGGTCTGGGTCCGGCGGGGCCCCGCGCGGGGGCCCCGCCGTCGGCATGGCTCAGCGGTAGCCCGCGGCCTCCATCTCCTCGTCGAGCATGGCGTCCACCTTCGCGAGCGCCTCCTCGGGGGTCTGCTGCCCGGCGAGCATCGCGGCGAACTCCTGCCCCGCGCTGGTGCCGATGCCCTGCCATTCGGGGATCGCCATGAACTGCACGCCCGTGTAGGGCACGGGGTCCACGGTCGGGCTGTCCGGGTCGGCCGCCTCGATCGAGCGGAGGGTCATCTCCGCGAAGGGGATCTGCCGGTACTCGGGCGTCTCGTAGAGCGAGGCGCGCGCCCCCGGCGGCACGTTGGCCCAGCCCTCGGCCTCGGCGACCATCTCGATGTAGTCGCGGGACGTCGCCCATTCGACGAAGCGTTTGGCCGCGTCCTCGGCGTCCGTTCCTGCCGGGATCGCCAGCGCCCACGCCCAGAGCCAGTTCGCCCGGATGCCGTTGCCCGCGTCCGGGGCCAGCGCGAAGCCGACCGAGTCGGCGACCTCGCTGCTCTCGGGGTCGGTCACGAAGGAGGCGGCGACCGTGGCGTCGATCCACATCGCGCAGCGACCCTGCTGGAAGAGGGCGAGGTTCTCGTTGAAGCCGTTGCCGGCCGCGCCCGGAGGGCCGGCATCGGCCAGGAGGTCGTTGTAGAAGGTCGCCGCCTCCAGCCATTCGGGGCTGCCGGCCTGGCTGTTCCACTCCTCGTCCACCCAACGGGCCCCGAACGAGTTGGCGATGGTCGTCAGCAGGGCCATGTTCTCGCCCCAGCCGGCCTTGCCGCGAAGGCAGATGCCGTTGACCTCGGCCCCGCGGTCGGTCAGCCGGCGCGCCGCGTCGGCGACGAACTCCCAGCTGGGCTCCTCCGGCATCTCTATGCCGGCCTCGTCGAAGAGGTCCGTGCGGTACATGATCATCGAGGACTCGCCGTAGAACGGCGCAGCGTAGAGCGTGCCGTCCGCCGACAGCCCCGCGCGCATCGGCTGGAGGATGTCGTCGACGTCGTACTCCTCCGAGAGGTCGTCCAGCGGCACGAGCCGCCCCTGCGCCCCCCAGATCGGCGCCTCGTACATACCGATGGTCATGACGTCGAACTGGCCGCCGCCGGTGGTTATGTCCGTGGTCACGCGCTGGCGCAGGACGTTCTCCTCCAGCGTCACCCATTCGACGTCGATGCCGGTCTCCTCGGTGAAGCGGTCGGTGTAGCCCTGCATGCGGACCATGTCGCCGTTGTTCACCGTGGCGACGGTGATCGTGGCGGCGCCGTCCTGGGCGAAGGCGGGCCCCGACAGGCCCGCGGCGAGGGTCGCGGCGGCGCCGAACGCGTGTTTCCTATGCATCTCGTCCTCCCTGATGACTTTTCGGGAAGCATGGGACGTCGTGATGCCGGACGTCAACTATGTTCTTTACACGGGCAAAGTTTCTAGGCCGAGGAGCGCATCACCAGCCGGCCGTCGAAGATCACCTCGCGCCGCTCGCCGGCCGGCCCGGAGCCGCCGCCCTCCATCACCGAGAGGAGCGTGGCGACCGCGCGCCCGGCCATGCGCTCGTAGTCCTGGGCGACCGTGGTCAGCGAAGGGCAGGTGAAGCGGGCGAAGGGGTGGTCGTCGATCCCCGCGACCCGCATGGCGCAGCCCTTCCCGATCCCGACCCGCACCCCCTGCCGGAAGGCCGCCGCCAGAAGGCCGATCGCCAGGCGGTCGTTGGAGCACAGCACCGTGCCGGACGGCGCCCCCCCGCCCTCCAGCATCGCCAACCCCCCACGCAGGCCGATCTCCTCGAACTCCCACCCTTCCCCGGGAACGGAGACCACCATCGGCTCGTGCCCGAGCCGCCCCATCGCCGCGGCATAGGCCGCCCGCCGCCGCCGCGCGTTGGGGTTGGGCGGATCGGCCATCTCGAAGAGGCAGGGCGGCGGGCCGCTGCGGCAGAGGTAGTCTACGATAGTGCCCACGGCCCGCCCGACGTCGAGGCCGACGAACTCGGCGCCGATGCCCTCGAGGTTGTTGTCCACCAGGACGGTCGGCACCTCCGCGGCGAACCCCGCGACCGCGTCGCGGTCCGATGCCCGCCCGAGCGGCGCCATCAGGGCGCCCGCGGGCTTCAGCGACAGGAGCGTGTCGAGATTCTCGCCCTCGCGCGCGCCGTCCCCGTCCGAGCTGAGCAGGATCGGCCGGAACCCCGCCTCGATGCAGAGCCGCTCGAGGATGCGGGCCAGCTCGCCGAAGAACGGGTCCGACAAGAGGGGCACCACCACGCCGATGTTGCGCGTCAGCCGCCGGTTCTGGTTCATCGCATAGACGTTGGGCCGGTACTCCAGCCGCTCGAGCGCCGCCTCGATGCGCGCGCGGGTCGATTCGCGGACGCTGCCCGGATCCTGGAAGTACTTCGACACCGTGGGCCGCGAGATGCCGCTGGCGGAGGCGAACTCCTCCATCGTCCGAACCCGTCTCATCGCCCCGCCCCCGGCAAGCCCGCGCCCGCGAAGACCTACGAGAGGGCCCCGGAGGGGTCAAACGGCCGGCGCCGCCTCTTCGCCGGGCCCGCGATTGCCCATGGGCAACTCAGTCGTACTCGGCCGCGAGGAACCCCTCGATCCAGCGCTGCGCCTCCTCGCCGGTGGCGTCCTTGGGCAGCTCGATCACCGTCCTGTCGCGCTTGCGGAAGACCGTCACCCCCTGCCCGCCGCCGGGCGCGTAGACCGTGCCGCCCTGCCCCGCCGCGGGCGCCCCGCCGCCCTTGCCCGCCTTCTGCAACCGCAGGAGGACCGCGGCGCCGTCGAGCAGGGGCTTGCCGTCCTCGCGCCGCATGGCCTGCACCGCGCGCAGCCCCTCGGCCTCGTCGAGGACGGCCTGCCGGGCGGGGTCGGCCTTCAGCAGGGGGGCCAGCGCGCGGGCGTGTCGCTCCTTCAGGTGGGTCAGGTCGGCATAGGCCTCGACGACGGCGCGCGGCAGCTTGGCCAGCTGCAGGTAGCGCGACAGCCAGGCGGGCGAGACCTCCAGCCGCTCGGCCATGCGCTTCTGCTCGCCCCCGTAGTAGAGCTTGACCGCCTTGGCGTAGTCCCGCGCCCGCTCGAAGTCGGAGATGTCCTCGCGATCGCGGTTCTCGATGTCGGCGAGGCGGAACGCCTCCTCGTCGGAGAGGTCGCGCACCTCCACGAGGTACTTGAACTGCGCGTAGCCGTTCGCCCTGAGCCACGAGACGGCGAAGTGCCGCCGGGCGCCGCAGATCACCTCGTAGGGCGCGCCCTCCTCGCCCGTGGCGCGCACGATGGCGGGGAACTCCTGCCGACCCTGGGCGCGGATGCCGTCGATCAGGTCGCGGCAGCGGGCCTCCGTCAGCAGGTCGTACTCGCGGTTGTGCCCCTCCCACATGCGGCAGAGCGCGGGGTCCACCCAGTGCAGCGTCTTCTCCTCCAGCGTGCCCGACACCCGCGCGTCCAGCGCGTTGGCCCGCTTGAGGAAGCGCGCGCCCCCCCTGCCCTTCCCGGCCTCCTCGCCGATGTCGAGGTTGCCGTAGACGTCCGAATGGCGGCTCATAGAAGCCCCTCCCTCTCCAAGGCGGCGCGGTGGCTGGGCCAGGTCTTGCGGACCAGCAGCTCGGTCTCGCGCCCGACGGCGTCGAGATAGGCCCGGCACCGGCGGTGCGTCTCGGTCCGGGTGGCGGGCCCGGCGATCTCGTAGACGGTCTTCAGCGCGGCCGTGGCGTTGTCGATCTCGGCGCTGTCCTTCAGCACGGAGGCCATCATGTCCTCGGGGAAGACCTGGTCCATCATCCGCCGGATCGCGACATGGGCCGATTTCTGGTCGTTCACCTTCGTCGCGATGATCTTCACGAAGTCGTAGTCCCGCGCCCCCCCCATGCGGCCCAGCTCCTCGAGGGTCGAGGAGAGCATCTTCAGGAAATGCGCGGTCGAGCCGAAGTCGACCGTGTTGGGCGGCGCCGGGATCAGCAGCGCCGAGGCCGCCCGCAGCACGCTGAGCGAGATCATCCCCAGCGCCGGCGGCGGGTCGAGGAGGACCACGTCGAACCCGTCCTGGATCGTCTCGATCCCGCGGCGCAGCCGGTCGAGGACGAAGGACTGGTCGCGGGCCATGCGGGCGGCGAACTCGTACTCGGCGTCGTAGAGGCCGAGGTTCGCGGGGATCAGCGCCAGCCCCGGCCAGTAGGTCGCCCTGAGCGCGTAGTGCAGCGTGGTCGGCCCGCCATGGCGGAAGAACGGGTAGAGCGTGTCCTCCTCCTCGTCGACGTCCACGTCGGGGTTCAGGCCGAAGATGCTGGTGGTGCTGGCCTGGCTGTCGCAGTCGATCACGCAGACCCGGTAGCCCTTCAGCGCCAGGAACTGCGAAAGATGCGTGACCAGGGTCGACTTGCCGACCCCGCCCTTGAAGTTCTGGACCGCGATCACCGCCGGGGGGTCGCCCTCGGCCCGCCAGGGACGGGTGCCGAAGACGTCGCGCATCGCGTTCACCTCGGCCAGGGAATAGCCCAGGCGCCGCCCCGTGCCGGGGTTCACCTCGGGCGCGGGAAGGCGGCCGTCCCCTTCGGCGTCGCGGATCGCCTTCTCCGTGCGGCCGACCATCTCGGCGGCGGACTTCACGTTGAACCGCAGCTCGAGCCGCTTCTCGGCGTCGGGGGCGTACACGCGCGAGCGCAGGGCCTCGATCACGCGGCCGGCCCGGCCGGCGAGGCGGTCGAGATCCTCCTGCGTCATGGGGGGAAGGGGGGTGCGGGCATCCATGGCGCCAGACTCACCCCCGCGCGGCCGCCGCCGCAAGTGCGGTTTTCGCCGCCGGGGGCGTGGAAAAGCGATAGTGCGTCGAAGGTGGCCGATTTACCGCACCGAAGGGCGCGATCCTCCGCCGGACCACGCGCCGCCGCCGCCGGAAAGCGTGCGAGCGGCCCTGGGCGCCCCTTCGATCCACCGAATCCCAGATCGAACCCCTTTCGTTCTGGATTCGGGGATTCGAAGGTTCTTCGGCCGCGCGGCCAACGGGGCATGGCCATGGCGCCCTTCGCGCTTACGGACGGGGATGGGGGCGCTTACGAACGGGGAGGGCGGCGCTTACGGATCGGGACCGCTGGGCTTACCGATCGGGGAGGCTGCCGAAAGCTTACGGATCGGGTGCCCCCGCACGGTGCGAATCGCCCTGCGCGATAGGGCCAGCATGGCAAGGCGTTGCGAATCGCGCCGCGCGGCGCACGGTGCGTTTACGATTACTTATCGGGTGGGCTGCATCCTGGGGCGCGCGTGATATGCTACGCCCCGTGGCTTACGGATGTAAGCGCAGCCGTGAAAGGGAACGATGGCCCGCACCGTCCGCCTTCGCACCGTCGAGGCCCGTCCCAACGCCCGCAGCCTCGTGAAGCCCGGCGAGCTGGTCGACCTCGTCGAGGTCACGCCGCTGACCCTGGCGGACCGGCGCATCTACAACCAGCTGCTCGAGGCGGCGTGGGACGCGATCGACAAGCCCGTGACCCACGTCATCGCCAAGGCCGACCTTCGCGGCAGCCACAACAGCAACGACCGCGTCGGCGAGAGCGTCGAGCGCCTGATGACCGCCATCGTGAAGGTGCAGACCGAGGTGGACGGCGAGCCCGCGGTCGAGCGGGTGCAGCTTCTGGGCGGCAACCTCGAGACGCTGCGCCGCGACGGCCTGCTGGAGTACGAGATCCCCGCCAGGCTGCGGCGCATCATCGGCCATTCCACCGTCTTCGCCCGTCTTCAGCGCGAGGTGATGTTCGCGCTGTCCTCGAAATACGCCCTGACGCTCTACGAGATGGTGCAGAAGCGGGGGAACCTGCGGTGGAAGTCGTCGGAGAGGTTCTCGCTCGACCAGATCAGGGGCGTGCTCGGGGTGCCGAAGGGCAAGCTGACCACCTGGTCGAACCTGAACCTCAGGGCGATCACGCCGGCGGTGGCGGAGGTCAACGCGCTCTCGGACTACATGGTCGAGATCGTGCCGGCGAAGACCGGCCGCCGCGTCACCCATGTCGAGCTGCGCTGGTGGCGCAAGGACGGGCAGGGGGGCGACGCCGCCGCGCGCGAGCGGTCCGTCGCCCGCGGCGGGCGCGAGGAGCGCGAGGCCGCGCGCGCCGCCGATCCGGTCCCGCCGGCGGCGGGGCAGGGGGGGCGGCCCCGGCCCGCCTGGCTCGACCGGGTGGGCGAGGCGCTCCGCACGGAGACCTACGAGACCGCGCGCCTGCGCCACCCGGGCTACGACGTCTATTTCGTCGAGGCCGAATGGCGGGCCTGGGCCAAGGGGCGCGAGGCCCCGAAGGACCCCGACCGCGCCTTCCTCGCCTTCCTCCGCAAGTACGCCGAGGCCAACCCGCTGTGACCGGCCCCGCCGATTGCCCATGGGCAATCGGGCCCGACATGGCCCCTCCCAGCTTCCTTGAGCTGGGCCGGACGACCTGCGTTCCGGCGCCGCGCCACCCGGCCCGCCGGTCCACCGCGTCCCATCCCCTCCGGGCCGTCGGTAAGGCCCGCGGCGGGGCCGTCGCCCGCGCGCGGCATGCCGTGCCCGAGGAGTGGCTTATCCCGCGACATCAGGCCCTTATCCGGGATCGGCGGCCGGCGCGCCGGCCGTGCCGCGGATGCGGGACGCCCCCGCCCGGTTCTCGCCCGTCGCGGCGGGGCCGCGGGGGGGCGCCGTCACTCCGCGCGCGGGCCGGCCTGCCGTTCCCAGAAGGCGGCGCAGGACGCCTCGAAGCGCTGGCCCAGCTCGGCCGCCTCGACGGCCTCGGGGAACTCGGCCTGCTGCGGCTCGACCAGGGCGCGCAGGGCCTGGAAGCGGGCGGCGCGGGCGCGGTGGAACTCGCGCAGCTCGCGCGCGCGGGTGACGATGTCGGCCGGGGCGACGACGCCCGCGAAGGACGTCCCCAGAAGGTCCGAATGCCCCTTGCGCGCGGCCATCCGGGCGCGCAGCGCCGCCTCGCCGGAGGGCGTCACGAGGAAGACGCGCTTGGACTGCCGGCCGCGCCGGTCCTCGCGCGACTGTATCAGGCCGGCGGAGGCGAGGCGCGCCTGCTCGGCGTAGAACGGATCCTGCCTGCGCTCGTCGTGGCGCTCGCCGTCGGCGCGGCGGATCGCGAAGACGAGGATCGCGAGCACGAAGAGGAGGAAGGCGACGAGAAAGGCGATGGCGATCATTCGGCGGCTCCTTTGAAGGTCAGGGGGGGTTCGGGGGCGAGGGCGGGGGGCGGCAGCACGGCCTTGGCCGCGTCCTGCCAGAACGCCAGGCAGTGCCGCTCGAACCGGACCCCCATGCGCGCGGCCTCGAGGGCGTAGCGCCATTCGGGATGGTCGCCGAGAAGCTCGACCACGCGCTCGTACTCGGCGAGGCGCTCGGCGTGGACGTCGATGCGGCGGCGGGCGACGACCACGCGGTCCTCGGGCACGCCGATCTGGCCGAAGAGCCCTTCGAGCAGGCCCGGGTCGTTCGAGGGGTTGCGCAGCCAGGACCGCAGCTCGGCCTCGCCGGCGGGGGTGACGGCGAAGACCGACTGGCCCTGGCCGCGGCGGAACCTCTCCTCGAAGAGGAGGCCCTGCTCGGCGAGGGCGCGGGGCGTCGCGTGGAACGGCTTGTCCTCCTGGTCGTAGCCCTCGCGGCGGTCCCAGCGGCGCAGCAGCCCGGTCACGAGCGCGGCCATCAGGAAGAAGAGCAGCAGGACGACGAGAATGGTTGTCATGGATCGGTTCCTCCGTCGGTTTCCTCGTCCAGCGCGGCGGCGAGCGCCGCGTCGAGCGTGTCGCGCATCAGCACCCGGTCGCCGATCAGCAGCACGACCTTCTTCAGCTCGGGGATCCCCGAGAGCGGGTCGAGCAGCAGGTTCGGCGCCTCCGACTCGTCGGACTGCACGAAGAGCGGCTGGACCCAGGCGATCCCGTCCCCCGCGGGCACCATCAGGATGTCGCCCCGCGACACGCGCGAGCCCGACTGCATCCGCAGCGTCGTCCAGGCCGACACGCGCGGGTCCTGCGCCATCCGGGCCTGCGCCTGAGAGGGGCCGAGCACCGTGCGCGTCGCCGGGAACTGGTAGGCGGTCAGGGTGCCGTAGCGGTCGCCGTCGCTGCCGCCCACGAGGTAGCCGGTCATCACGTTGCGCTCGCGCGGGGTGAAGGCGTGGACGATCCCGAACTCGCCCCCTTCCGCGCCTGCGGGGAACCGCGTGAGCAGCCAGACGGGCCGCAGGTCGGGGTGGCGCTCGGGCTCGAGCGGGGTCGCGCGCTCGTTGCGGCGGGCGATGAAGGCGTCGTCGGGCGGCACGCGCCAGACGGACTCGTCGGTGTAGAAGGTCTCGGGCTCCTCGACGTGGTAGCGGCGCCAGACCATCGTCTGCATCGCGAAGAGGTCCTCGGGGTAGCGGAAATGCGCGGCGAGGGGGGCGGGCGCCTCGGAGAAGGGGCGGATCACCTCCGGGAAGGCGCGCTTCCACGCCTCCGTCAGCGGATCGCCCTTCCCGACCTCGTAATAGGTGACGGTGCCGTCCACCGCGTCGACCGCCACCTTCAGGCTGGCCCGGACGAAGTTGACCGGACCGCGTAGGGGCCGCCCGGCGTCGGGGAACACGCCCGGGATCAGGCTGGCCCGGGCCCGCGGCGCGGTCAGGAAGTCGTAGCTGACCGGGTCGATGCGGCGCGAGTAGGGCATCATGTCGGAGGTGACGTAGACGTCCGCGATCCAGACGACGCGCCCGTCCACGATCGCAGGGTAGGCGTCGTCGCCGATTTGCAGGAAGGGCGTCGCGCGGCCGGCCCTCTCGCGCACCTCGCGGTGCATCAGGAAGCGGGTGTCCCGCAGCACGAGGTCGCTGAGCACGAGGCGCAGGTCGAGGAAGCGGATCGCCAGCGCGAGGCGGTCGAGGCGCGGCTGGAAGCCCGGGCCGTCCCCCTCCTCGTAGTCGCGGGCGTCGTCCTCGGGGCCGGTCTCGGCGCGCGCCTCCCACCAGGGGCCGATGGGGATGCCGCCCTCGCCGTCGTAGAGCGTGACGGCGTAGGAGCCGATGTCGGCCGGGCCGGTCAGCTCCTCCGTGCGGGTCCGCGCGAGGACGTATCCCGTCGTCCTCTCGGAGAAGTAGAGGCGCCCGTCGGCCCGCCGGGCGGCCTCGATCCCCGCGGCGGGCAGGTCGCCCATCAGGAGGCGCGGCAGGTCGGGATCGTTGGGATGGGCGCCCACGAGGCCCGTGCCGTGGGTGTAGACCATCCGCCGCGCCTGCCAGCGCTCGGTCACGCCGCCGAGGTCGACCTCGCGCGGGGCGACCATCAGGGCCTGCGTCCGGCCGTCCACGACGTAGCGGTCGGCGTCCACGTCGCCGATGTCGTAGTAGCTGCGCAGGGCCTGCAGCTCGTTGAAGACGACCCGCAGGGTCGCGGGATCCCAGAGGCGGAGCTGGGCGAGCGTCTCGCGCGCGTCGGCGGGCAGCGCGGGCTCGCCCGTCAGGAAGTGCCGCTCGACCCCTTCGAGGTCGTAGCCGTAGCGCGTGAAGGCGATGTGATCCTCGAGATAGGGCATCTCGCGCTGCATCTCCTGCGGGTCGACGAGCAGGAGCTGGAAGAGCAGCGGGTAGATCCGCACCGCCAGCAGCGCGGCGAGCGCCACGAGGACCAGCACCGCGAGGAGGACCGCGAAGACCGGCCACCAGAGCGCGAGCGCCAGCAGCGCGGCCGCCGCGAGGGCGGTCCAGCGGGTGATGTTGTAGGCGACGAGGCTGGCTTCGGCGTCCGTGTAGCCGAGGCCGGTGACGGCGCCGAACTCGGAGAAGGAGAGGAGCCGGTGCTCGAGCGTGACGCCCCAGTAGACGAGGAGGAGGCACATCAGGATCAGCACGGTCAGGTGCAGCCTGACGAAGAACCCCGCCACGAGGCCGGGCGGCACCGGCACGAGCCCGCCGAACACGAAGGCCACGAGGCCCGTCGCCACCAGCGTGACGAGCGCCACCACCGTCAGCAGCCGGTGCACGAAGAGCTGCAGCGGCAGCTCGAACATGAAGTAGCCGAGGTCGATGTCGAAATAGGGGTCGGTCCGGCCCCAGTCCTCGCGCACGTACCACAGGATCGCCGCGTCCCAGCGGTCGATCGCGATGATCCCGGCCAGGAGGCCCGCGATGAAGGCGAGCAGCACGATCAGCCGGACGACGATGTTCTCGATCAGCCGGCGGACCCCTTCGGCCCAGAAGCTGGAGTGGCGGAAGCCGGCGTGGATCGGCGAGAGCTTGATCACGAGGATCACGTTCGCGGCGAGGAAGACGAAGACGACGACGAAGGTCGCGACGAAGAGGATCGCCTTCGTCAGGAGGATGCGCCGGTAGGTCACGAGGTAGCCCAGCTCCTCGTACCAGCGCCATTCGGTGTAGAAATAGGCCGCGAGCCAGATGCAGATGCCGAAGGCGATCGACGCGAAGAGCCACGGGATCAGCTTGATCCCGAACGCCCCGAGAAGGCCCGCCGGCGTGGCGGGCGCGGGCGCGGAGGGGGCCGGGCCGATCATGCCGCCGCCCCTTCGGCCCCGAGGGTCCGGGCGCGTTCGTCGAGATGGCGGCGCAGCTCGGTGATCTCGGCGAGGGCGCGGCGGCGGTCCTGGTCGAGGGTCATCGCCTCGCGCAGGTGGGCGGCCAGCTCGCCGGCCTGGTCGCGGGCGCAGCGCAGCACCTCGCGGTCCTGCGCCGACCAGCCGAGCTGCCACAGCATCCGCACCAGCCGGCGGACGACCGACGGGTCGTCGGCGGCGGCGAGGCGGATCGGCGAGACGACGAGGTCGAGATAGTCCGCGAAGCCCGGGCCGGGCACGATCAGGCGCGCGCGGCCCTTCTCGTCGCGGATGGTGCGCCGCCCCAGGGTGCAGAGCGCCAGCTCGCACAGGACCACCTCGGCCGAGCGGATGGCGCCGCGGGTCGTGGTGGGGTCGTTGATCGCCGGCGAGGAGGCGCGCAGCGCGATGTCGACGATCTGCGTCAGCCCGAACGTCGGATCGCGCGTGAGCGGCCGCGCCGGCCCCACCGTGAGCGAGGCCATCACCCCCCGCGCCACGCGCGCGGCGTCCGGCTCGCCCCCGGCGCGGACGGCCCAGATCCGCGCGACGGGCGTGCCCGCGACGAGCTGCTCGCCGATCATGGGCAGCAGCTCGATGCCGATGCCCTCCTCGGCGGCCAGCTCGAAGAGCTCGCGCTCGTGGATCATCTCGACCACCCCGCCGCCCATGGCCGGGACGGTCCGCGCGCCCGGCGGCGCGGCCGAGGGGCCCGGATCGCCGGGGATCTGGCGGCGGAAGCAGCTGCGCACGGCCCCGAGGGTCGTGTGCTCGAGCGTGCGCAGGATGTGCTCGACCCGCATCGCCTGCACGATGTGGTTGATGAAGTAGACGAAGCCGCCCACGGTCATCAGCGCCAGGAGGAACGCCACCGAGACCGACAGCGTCGGCACGATCCCCTCGTCGCCCCGGATCGTCCGCACCGTGGCGAGGCTGTAGACGAACGAGAAGATGAAGAGCGACATCACCACCTGCGTGCCGCGGTCGCGGATGACCTGCTGGGGCACCCGGGGCGAGTACTGCGAGGCCGCGACCTGCAGCGCGACGATGGTCACGGAGAAGACGAAGGTCGCCACCGTCAGCGAGGTCGAGGCCACCGTCTGCACGAGGTCGCGCGCGCCGGCCGGGCCGCTCGTCGTCAGGAGGCCGCCCATCGAGGCGGGCAGGTTCTTCGGCGGCGCGATGTCAGAGGCCGCCGTGACGGCCGCCGTGACGGTGCCGCCCAGCATGGCGAGGGCCGGCAGGATCCACACCGCGCGGCGCAGGTCCGCGGCGGCGAGGCGCAGGCGCCGGACGGCGCGGCGCCCGCTCATCGGTCCGCCCCGGCGAGGACCAGCGCCTTCGGCCCGAGGCGCGGCGGGTCGCTGATCGGCAGGAGGTGGGGGCGGCCCCGGTTCGTCCAGCGGTCCTCGTAGCCGAGGTCGGCGGCGACGCGGCGGGAGACGGCCTCGATGAAGCCGACATGGTCGAGCCATTCGACGTAGCGGTCGTGCAGGTCCTTCTCGGGGCCGTCGTCGCCCTCGAGGAACCGCTCGGCCAGGGGGTCGCCGCCGGGGTGCAGGCCCTCGTGCACGGCCTGCAGCGCCTCGGGGGTCAGCGGGGCGGGGGGGCGCGCGCCGGGGCCGTCGGGGAAGGCGTCGAGCGTCTCGGCGAGCGAGCGCAGGAGGCGGCGCGAGGGCGCCATGCGCCTGCCGGTCGAGGTGGGCGCGGTCGCCCCGGCGAGGCGCCGCAGGACCCAAGGCAGGCTTTCCTCGAACTCCTGCGGGCGGACGTAGTAGACGACCGGATAGGTCTTCACCCCCTCCAGCATCGCCGCGAGCGCGGCCTCGACCGCGTCGGGGTCGGGCCGCGCGCCTTCCTTCCGGCGGGCCCAGAGCTGCACCGCGAAGGTCCGCCGCTCGAGGATCCGCTGCTGCAGGCCGATGAAGTAGCTCGCCGCGAGGGTCAGGACGAAGCCGCCGGCCAGCGCCTCGACCGCCACCATGGCCGAGTAGCCCCTGTCGGAGGGCCCGATCTCGACGAAGCCGATCGTCGACAACGCCACGAGGCTGAGCCGGAGCGCGCCCGGCAGGTCGGTCCGGGACTCGGTCACGACGCCGTCGATCTCGCCCGCGACGCCGCCGGCGAAGAGGAACGCGAACCCCAGGAGGACCGCCGTGATCCACAGCATGATGAGCGCGGTGATCATCAGGGGCGCCCCGAGGGAGAGGAAGCTCTGGCGCGAGGGCGAGGGCAGGAAGCGGGCGAGCGTGCGCAGGACGTTCCAGCAGCCGCGGTAGATGAGGCCCGAGATGCTGGAGCGGCCGTTGGCGCCGAGCACGGTGGTCAGGATGTCCACCGCCACCACGGCGAGGATCACGAGCCCTGCGAGGGATGCGACGATCGGTATCATGGAGTCGTTCCTATTCATGCCGTCGCAAAGCGGTTGCGCTTCGCCAATCGGCAGCTAGGGTCCCGCCATCCCGATCAAGCCGAATCGGTCGTATATGAACGATATATCACCATCCGATTCGTATATCCGTTTCGACGGCGCGGCCGACGACATGGAAACGATCCCCATCATGTTCACATGATTGTGCCTGCGGCTGATCGTCATACCCTTTACGTGTCAGTGGGTTAACAAAAGGTTATGGGCGATACCCTCGCCGTTTTGGATTAGGTCGAGAAAGAGGGGCCGGCTATCCTGCCGATTCGCCCACAAATCCGTCCCCAGATCGATTCCCCGACGTCTGGAGATTCGTTTCGAATTACCCTTGAATGGCTGCCCGGCCCGCCTCCCATTCAGGGCGCGGACGCCGTTTGGAACGAGGGCGGCAATTCGATCCGCGACCGCCCGGCCCACTTGCGGGGGCGCCGGCCGCCGATGGCCGCCGGACCCCCGAGCACCCTGAGGAGACCGTCGATGCCGACCAAGGACGCCCTGCCCGCCGCACTCCTTCTCGCCGCCTCGGTGGCGATCCCCGCGCCCGTCCGCGCCCAGTGCGACGAAGGCTCGCCCGGGACGGGCGACACCGTGACCTGCGCGGGGGCGCTGGACCCCGACGGGATCGTAGGGCCGGACGCCGACCATGTCCGCGTGCGGATCGAGGCGCCCTCGGGCGGCATCTCGGTCACCGGGGGGCCGGGCGTGCAGCTGCGCCACCGGGCGATGGTCGACGTGCCGTCCCAGTCGCAGCGCCCCGTCACGACGAACGGCGACGGCGCCCCCGCGATCGACGTGCGCGACCGGGCCGAGATCGCGGTGGGGGGCGTCGTCTCGACGGCGGGCGAGGCGTCGGTGGCGATCCGCGCGGGCCGGGAGTCGGAGGTCGACGTGACGGGCCGCGTCACCACGGGCGGCGGGCGGTCGGACGCGGTGTCCGTCGGCGCGCGCTCTCGCGTCACGCTGGGCGAGGGCGGCCGGATCGCCACCCAGAACTCGGAGTCGCACGCGGTCGTGCTGCGGGGGGCCGGGGCGCGGGTCGAGGTGGGGGAGGGGGCCATCGTCACCACCTCGTCAGGACGCTCGAACCCCATCGTCGCGCGAGGCGAGGACGCGACGGTCGAGGTGCGGGGGCGGGTCGCCTCCTCCTCCTCGGAGGCGACGGCGATCCGCCTCGTCGGGGACAATGGGTCGGTGATCCTGCGGTCCGGGGCGGAGGTCTCGGCGCAGTCCTCCGGCTCGGACGCGGTGGCGTCGTCGGGGCGGGGCGCGCGGATCGAGGTGGAGCGGGGCGCGTCGATCGCGGTCTCGTCCAGCGCCTCGCGGGCCGTGGTCGCGGGGCCCGGGGGCGAGGTGCGCCTGGCGGGCGAGCTGCGGGCCAGCTCGTCGGAATCGGCGGCGGTCGAGCTGGGGGACGGCGCGACGCTGACGGTCGTGCCGCGCGGCACGATCGAGACCTCCTCCTCCGAGAGCCAGGCCGTGCGCGTCCACGCGGACGCCGCAACGGCCGAGATCGTCGTCGAGCGGGGCGGGCGCGTGAACGCGGTCGGGGCGCAGGGGATCAAGTCGCCCGGCGCGTCGCAGGACAGCGTCCGGATCGACGGGACCCTCCTCGCGGGGTCGTCCGAGCCGCCGATCGAGCTGGGCGGCGGCGACGACGAGGTGTTCGTGGGCGGGGCCCTCATCGCGGGCAGCGCGTCGCCGGCGATCGACCTCGGCCCCGGGGCCGACAGGCTGGAGTTCGGCCCCCGCGCCCGCATCGAGGTGCCGGGCCCGGTGATCGCCGCGGGCGGCGAGGGGCAGGACGTCCTCGTCCTCTCGGGGAGCGGGACGTTCGACGCCTCGCAGTTCCGCGGGTTCGAGACGATCGAGGTCGGCGGCTCGCGGAGCGGCGGGTCCGGGGATGCGGCAGAGGAGGGCGGCGGCAGCGGATCGGGCGGGGTTGGAGGCAGCGGATCGGGCGGGGCTGGAGGCAGCGGCCCGGCCCCCGGCCCGGCCCCCGGTCCTGACGGGTCCGGGAACGCGCAGGCCGCGTCCGCCGGTGGGCAGCGGGAGGAGACCGCCGAGGCGAAAGGGGAGGACGGGGAGGACGGGGAGGGGGGCCTTTCCGTTCCCTTCGCCTCCGAGCTGGGCAGCGCCGCCGAATCGGCGAGCGAGGACGCCGGCGCCGCCGTCGGCGCGATGACGGACGCCGTGAGCGAGGGTCTTGGCGGGGGTCTGGGTGGGGATCTGGGCGGGGGCGCCGAGGGGTCGGGCGGCGGATCGCCGGAGGACGGGCAGGAGAACGGGCAGGGCGAGACGGGGCAGGGCGGGACGGGGCAGGGCGCTCCGGAGGACGCGGAAGGCGGCGGGAACGGCGGGCTGGGCCTTCCTTCGGCCTCGGACGTCGAGGGCGTCGTGGAGGATATCGGCGGGACGCTCGGCGGCGCCGAGGGCGCCGAGGGGGCGGCGGACGAGGAGGGCGGCGAGGCGGACGCGCCGGAGGCCGAAGGGCAGGGCGGCGAGGCGCCGGAGGCCGGCGCGGCGGAGCAGGGGGACGGCCCCGACATCGGAACCCCGCAAGGCGAGGCCGCGGCGGCGAGCGCCTATCCCGCCTTCGAGGCCTGGGCGCAGGCGCAGCCGGAGGGCAGCACGGTGCTGCGGGTCGTGGGCGACCATTCGGAGCTGGACCTCGTGGTGGGGGAGAACGCCTCCGTCATCGTCGCGTCGGGCGCGCGCGTCGGCGCCATCGCCTCCGAAGGGGGCGACGTCCAGATCGAGGACGGCGCCGTCGTGAGGAGTTTCAGGCCGTGAGCGGCGGCATCCGCATCGATCCCGCGGGCGTCCCCCGGCGGCCCGTCCCCGGCGCGCCGCGCCCCGAGGCGCCGGCGGGCATCGCCGCGCCGCGGCTTCCGGGGGGGCTGGCGGGCCGCGTCGAGCGCAGCCTGCGCGCGGCGATGCACCGGCTGGAGCTTCGACCGGGCCAGCACCTCGGGATCGGTCCGATCGCCGACGGCCACGGCGTCAGCGCCGTCCCGGTGCGCGAGGCGCTGATCGCCCTCGTCGCGCACCGCCTGGTGGAGCACGCGCCCGCCCACGGGTTTCGCGTCAGGCCCGTCCCCTTCGCGGAGGCGGAGGACCACCACATCCTGATCCGCCTGGCCCTCGGCGAGACGATCCTGCGCTTCAAGGACCGGCCGCCGCCCTTGCCCGGCCGCGCCGCCGGGCTGCCGATCGCCGACCGGCTGGTCCTTCTGGGGCGGGAGACGCTGGGCCTCGCCGTGGGCGCGGCGCTGGTCCGGTCGGTCGACGTGATGCGGCCGGTCTGGAACGCCGGGGCCGGCGCCGACGTGCCCGGAAAGGGGCGGGGCGGGGCCGGGCTGCCCCTCGTGGTGGAGTTCGCCCGCCTCGGCCGGCGGCTGCCGGAGATCCACGCGGCCTACGAGAGGCTGATCGTCTGAGCCGCCCGGCGGCGCCCGGTCGCGCCGCCGCCCCGTGGCGCGCTTGCCCCGTCCCCCCGCGGGGACCGGGCCGGCCGCGCGGCTGCCGCGCCAGCACCCGTCTCCTCGGTCCCCATCCCCTCGGCCCCCGCCGCGTCCCTGATCCGCATGACCGTCTGCCGCGAGGTGCCGTGCCGGCGGGCCAGGGCGGCGACGCCCTCGCCCGCCGCCAGCCCCTCGCGCACGGCGGCGCGCGCCCGCGCGCTCAGCGAAGGGGGCCGCCCGATCCGCTTGCCCTCCGCCCGGGCGCGGGCGAGGCCGGACTGCGTGCGCTCCACGAGCAGGTCGCGCTC
>NZ_PVTT01000002.1:1037500-1262502 GCF_003003095.1 Hasllibacter halocynthiae | reverse complement strand
ACCGAATACGCCTCCGTCAGCCGCGCACGGCCCGACAGAAGCTGCGACTGAGACGGCAAACCGCCATGCGGAGAGGAATAAGAGGTCATGGGCCGTGCGTATGGACCGATCATCCGCCTCCATCACCCCGGATGGTCCCCGGCGCCCGAAGAAGCACCTTCTCATGGGGGCGAAGAATTCCGTCGCACGATCGCGGGCGGCTCGACGCCGGAACGGGTCCCGGCCTCGCGCCCCTCCGGACCCGGCGCGAAGCCCCCCCGGGCGGGGGACGCCCCTACTTGGTCAGGATCAGCTTGCCGGCCCGCGTCAGCCGTAGCGTATAGACCTGCTCGCCCAGTACGATGCGGGCCTCGCCCCGACCCAGAAGCAGATGCTCGGCGCGGTGGATCGGGACGCCCGCGACCTCGGAGGTCCGGGGCGCATCGCTCATCGCGCCCATGCCGGCTTCCTCTCCGCGCGCAGGGCCCGATCCAGCAGCGCCTCGATACGGTTCTCCGATGGCGCGCGGCCCTCGAACAGGATGTCGAGCAGGACGACCACGCATGGTTCCTGATCCTCGGGGGGCAGGCCCCGCGCCTCGCCGTGCTGTCGCATGACCGATCGCTCCGTTCATAATCGGTCCGGGCTGGCACCTCGCGGCGGTGCTGGCTGGGATCGGTTCGATCCTGACAATATCGGTCGGGTTTTACAACCCCCGGTGCCGCGCTTCGAAGCGATCGGCCTCGTTACGCCGACGGACGCAGGTGCCCGCGCCCGCCCGCTCGGTGGGGATCCTCATGCCGCTCCCCACGCGACTGCCGCCGTCCGCCCCTTCGCCTCCGTCCGGGCGCTCACCCGGCCGCACCGCCCGTCTCCTGCAGCCGGTCTGGCCAGGTCGATGGGCCCTCGGGGGCGTCCTTCGCCCGGAACACGCTGATCTCCCCGCTGCGCTCCAGAAGCGCATGGCGCACCTCGCCCAGATGCTCGACCCCCTGGGCGCGCAGGAGGCCGAGCAGCTCGTCATGGCGGATGCCGGCCTTGCGCAGCGCTTCCTGCAGCACCTGCCCCTCCTCGACCATCAGGAGCGGCAACCCCTCGAGGAACGTGTTGACCCTCCCCGACCGCATCTGCGCGACGGCCGAGAACCGGTCCATCGTGATCACCAGCGCGATTACCATGAAGGCATAGAGAAGCGGCACCTGGGGATAGAACATCGTGTCGCCCGCCGCCGAGCCGAGCGCGATGATGACCACGTTCTCGAACGGCGAGAAGCCGCGGTTCCCACGCGAGCCCATGTAGCGCAGCGCGACGACCGCGAAGGCGTAGACGGCGACGGTGCGGAACGCGATCTCGGCGAAGTAGAGCGGCGGCTCGTCGCCGATGAACATGCGGTGCAGATCGAAAGGGGTGACGTTCTCCATCGGGAACCTCCATGCGGCGCGTCGGACGGGGAACGCCCGAAGGCGTCCTCGGTATCCCCCGCCGACCGCCACCGGGCCGGGCCCGCATCCCTCCGCACCCGCCGCCCCGCCTTACGCCGCATGGAGGTCGCGCTCCGTCGGCGCCCGAGCCTTCCCATGCTGGGCCACCGCCGCGCATGCGGTCCGCCTCGCCGGCCTCGCCGCGGCGAGAAGCCCCGGTCGGCGCCGGGACGAGAACGCGAGGGCGTGCGCCCCCCGCGACCGGGGCGAAGAACTTTTCGACGTTCGGAACGTTGTCGCCATGACCAGTGCGCAAGAGGTTCGCCATGGACGATCGCCGCCGACCCACCCGCCGCGACGTGCTTCTGGGTCTGGCAGGCACCGTGCCGGCCGTGGCCTTCCTGCATGCCGTCCCGGCCCGGGGGCAGGAAGGCGACACCTTCATGCGCGTCTCGCGCCTGCTCACGGGCGAGGACGGTCTTCAGGCGGACGTGGCCGAGCGGATCGCGGGCCTTCTCGCCGGACGGATCGACGACTTTCCCGCAAGGCTCTCCGGCCTCGCGGACGCCATCGGGGCGGCCGGCACCCGCGAGGACCGCCTCGCCGCGCTGTCGGACGAGGAGGTGGACTTCGCCCTCCAGATCGCGAAGCCTTGGTATCTCGGCTACGTCGGCTCGCCGTCGAGCACGATCCTCGACGACGACGCGGTCTTCGCGACCTTTCTCCAAGGGCAGTCCTGGGAGAAGATCCTCGATCAGGTTCCCCGCCCGACATATCCCGGCCGCTCGGCCGGATGGTGGTCCGAGCCGCCGCCGGCGGTCGACCCGCCCGCGATGCCGGCTGCGATCCTGGACTGGACGTTCCATCCGGGCGGGCCGGACGGGATCGTGCCCCCGGAGGCCGAATGGCGCGACTACGCCACCGCCGACCACGATAGCATCGAGGCGGCCCGCCGCGCCAAGCCAGGCGCGCGGACGGGCGGCCCCGGCGGCGGGCAAGGGGGCCAGCCGGGCGAAGATCGCAGGCAAGGAGCCGACTGATGGCAGAACACGACGCCGACGTCATCGTGGTGGGCTCCGGCTCGCTCGGCTCGCTCGCCGCGCTCCAGATCGCGCGGGCAGGGCACGACGTGCTGATCCTGGAGGCCGGGCCCGTCGTGCCCGACTGGAAGATCACCGAGAACTGGCGCACGAGCCCGCGCAAGGGCAACCTCAACGATCCGTTCGGCGACATCCCCTACGCACCCAACTCCTGGTCGCCCGGCTACGTGGACGACGACATAGACGTCTCGATGATACCCGGCACGCTGACCGTGGCGGGCGGAACCTCGCGGCACTGGACGGGCGTGGCGTGGCGCCTGCTGCCCGAGGAGATGCGGATGCGGTCCCTCTTCGGCGTCTCGCGCGACTGGCCCTTCGACTATGACGAGCTCGAGCCGTGGTATACCGAGGCCGAGTACCAGGTCGGGGTGATCGGAGCGGACGAGACGGACTATTCCGGCCAGGACCGGGGTGTTCCCTACCCGCCCCGCTCGCGCCCCTATCCGCTGCCGCCGGAGGCCAAGCCCTACGCGCTCCAGCGCTTCCAGATGCGCACCTCCGAGCGGGGCTACCGGCTCCTCCACGCGCCGAACGTGCGGCTTTCGCGTCCCTATGACGGGCGCCCGGCCTGCGTCGGCAACAATATCTGCAACCCGAACTGCCCGATCGGCGCCAAGCATTCCGGCCTCCACGACCTGAGGGCGGCGCAGGACGCGGGCGCGCGCCTCGTCACCGGCGCGCTGGTCGACCGGCTCGAGGTCGACGGGCGGGGCCGGGTGACGGCGGTCTCCTATCTCGACCCCGGCGGGGAGCGCACGGCGCTGACCGCGAAGATCGTCGTCCTCGCCGCGCATGGGTTCGAGACGCCGAAGCTCCTCCTGATGAACGATCTCGCGAACTCGTCGGGGATGGTCGGGCGCAACCTGATGATCCACCCCACCCTGACCTTCGGGTTCTACGCGGACGAGGATCTGTGGGTGGGCCGGGGGCAGTACCTTCACGGCGCGAACATGCAGCGCCGCCTCCAGCCCGACCGCTCCGAGATGTCGGGGGGGTTCTACCAGTTCATGAACCACAACCCCGCCCTGACCGTGGCCGCCCCGTTCTTCGACACGGGCGAGGGCGGAAGCGGCGGGAGCGACGTGGCCTACACCAGCCGCGGCAACGGCGGCCGGTCCCGGCGCCGGCTCGTCGGGCCCGCGCTCGACGCGGAGATGCGCCACCGCGCCGCGCGCTACCTCTCCAGCCAGACGCTGCTGGAGGATCTGCCGGACCCGGCGAACTTCGTGGCGCCCGATCCGGACACGCGCACGCCGCTCGGGCTGCCGGGGCTCAAGATGCGCTACCGGCTCCAGGACTACTGCAGGGACGCCCTTCCGCGGACGCTCGACGACTTCGCGAACTGGGTCCAGGCCATGGGCGCCACCCCGCAGGAGCGGCCGGGGGACACCTGGTCGAACCAGCACCACATCATGGGAACCACCATCATGGGCGACGACCCGTCCGACTCGGTGGTGGACGCGGATCTGCGCTGCCACGACCATGAGAACCTGTTCCTCGTCACGACGGGCGTGTTCCCGTCCTCCTCCTGCGTGAACCCCACCCTGACCGGCATGGCGTTGGCCATGCGCGCCGGCGCCCACGTCGCAGCGGAGGTCTGAGCCATGCGCCGTCTCGCCCTGCTCGTCGCCTTTCTCGCCGCCGCGCCCGCGGTGGCGCAGCAGGTCGCGCCGGATCCCGAACTCGTGGAGGAGGGGCGCTATCTCGCCGTCGCCGCCGATTGCGCCGGCTGCCACGGCACCACCTTCGCCGGCGGCGATCCGGTGCCCAGCCCCATCGGCGCTATCTACGCCAGCAACATCACCCCCGATCCGGCGACCGGGATCGGCGGCTGGACGTTGGAGGATTTCGCCGGCGTCCTGCGGGAAGGCGACGGCCCCGACGGGCATATCTATCCGGCCATGCCCTATACGTCGTACACCGGCCTCGCCGATCGAGAGATCGCCGCTCTCTGGTCTTTCTTCATGCTCGACGTCGAACCGGTGGAGAGGACCCACCCCGATACGGACTTGGGCTTTCCCTTCTACCGCTGGCTGATGCCCGCGTGGAACCTCCTCTTTCTCGACGAGGGCGAGGCGACGGGGGCCAAGCCCGCCGCCTCGCCCCTGGAGGAGCGGGGCCGCGAGCTGGTCGAGACGCTCGGCCACTGCGGCGCCTGCCACACGCCGCGGGGCCAGTTGATGCAGCAACTGGCGGACCGGCACCTCGGTGGGGCGATGCTGGGGGGCTGGTGGGCGCCCAACATCACCACCGGTCCCGGCGGCGTGGGCGACTGGGAGGACGAGGAGCTCGCGCGCTTCCTCGCGACCGGCCACTCGCCCCATGGCGTCGCGGGCGGCGAGATGGGGACCGTCGTCTCGCGCAGCCTCAGCCACCTTCCCGAGGGGGACATCGCCGCCATCGTGGCCTATCTGCGGGCGGTGCCCCCGGTGGCCTCCGACCGCCCCGCCGCGCTGGCCGGCGGGCGCCCGCCCCCGGTCGCGGTCGAGGTGCCGGCGGACGACTGGGCCGGCGCATTGCGCCACGACACCGACTTCGGCGCGCAGCTCTACCAGGCGGCCTGCTCGTCATGCCACGGCATCGACGGGCGTGGCTCACCCGACGGGGTGCACCCCTCGCTCCTGCTCGTCACGGGGCAGGACGCGAACGCGGCGAACCTCGTCCAGGTTATCGCGCACGGCATCGATCGCACGGTGCACGGCGAGCGCATTCTGATGCCCGGCTTCCGCGACGCCATGTCGGACGAGCAGATCGCCTCGGTGGCCAACTACGTCCGGACCAGCTTCGGCGGCGCAGCGAGCGACCTCGACGCGGGCCGCGTCTCCTCGATCCTGGCTGGCGGCCTCTCGACGCCATGGCTCATCTCGAACGCGCCCTGGCTCGCCGGGCTCGGCCTCGCGGCCGCCGGCATCGTCCTGCTCCTGCTGATCGTCTGGCTGATCCGCAGGCCGCGCCGCCGGGCCTGACGCCGGTCAGCCGCTCTGCCGGCCGCTCCGTTCGCCGGGAAGGCGCTGGTCGGGCACGTCGACCCGGTCCGCCCCGATCCGCTTCATGCGCGCGCCGTAGCGCTTGCTGCCCGGGGCGGCCGTCATGCCGTGGACCACGATGCTGATGGCCACCGTCAGGGCGACCGTGGCCGCGATGTCGTCGAAGCCCGCGATGCCGTCGTGCTCCACGACGATCAACAGGTAGATCACCGAGGCCATGCCGCGCGGCCCGAACCATCCGAGGAACGTGACGGTCGAGGGGTGCAGGCCCAACCCCATCATCGCGAGCGCGACGGGGACCATCCGCAGGGCCGTAAGCGCGAGGATCGCGAAGACCACGTGCGGCCATCCGACATGGTGCAGGAACTCCGGCAGGAACAGCGCTCCGACGAGGAAGAACACCGTCGAGTTCAGGAGCTGCCCCACCGTTCCCCCGAACTCGTCCACCTCGTCGCGCGTCTCGTCCGAGCGGGTCGACGTGACGAGGCCGGAGGCGAAGGCCGACAGGAAGCCGTTGGCGCCCACCATCTCGGCGACGATGTAGGCGATGATCGGCAGCGCGAGCAGCGCGAGGCGGAAGAAGTCCCGGCCGACCCAGCCCTTGCGGACCGGCCGCTCCAGCGCACGCGCGGCGACGAATGCGATGCCCGCGCCGACGAGGGGCCCGCCGATGATCTGCATCGCCAGCCAGATGGGCCAAGGCCGGCCGTCGGGCGCCATCTCCGTCATGCCCGACGCCAGCGCCAGCGCGATCAGCAGGCATGGCAGGCCTAGCCCGTCGTTGAGGCCGGATTCCACGTTCAGCCCCTGCCGCACCAGCCGCGGCACGTCCTCGGAATCGACCACCGGCTCGCCAAGCGCGGCGTCCGTCGGCCCGAGGATGATCGCCAGCACCGCGGCCTCCCAAATGCCGAAGCCCGGGAACAGGAGCAGCGCCGCCCCGGTGCCCGCCAGCATGGTCAGCGGCAGGCCGATGCCCAGGAGGCGCAGCGGCAGCGAGTGGAAGCGCCGCAGCCGCCGGATGTCGATCCGCACCGCATCGGTGAAGAGCGTCACCACGAGCGTCAGCTCGGCCACCCGCACGACTGCCGCGTCGCGCAGGTTGATCGACAGCAGCCCAAGCCCCAGCGGCCCGAGAAGAAGGCCCATGCCGGCGAACATCATCGGCGCGGTGAACCGTCCCTCCCGCCCGAGATCCGAGACGCAGGCGAAGAGCACGACGGCGAGCGCCATCGCAAGGATCACGCCGTCCGTCACGCCGCCCGCCCTCGCCGCGTCACGGCAGCCGCAGGACGAAGCCCGAAGCGGGCAGCGCAGGCATCTTCGAGAGATCCACCCCGAGGTCCTGGTCCGGCACCTCGTAGCCGGCCTCCGCCAGAAGGCGCGCGGCCGTCTCCATCACGCGGATCGTCAGCCATTCGCCCGGGCATCTGTGATCCGAGAGGAAGTCGCCGCCGCCCTGCGGGACCATCTCGAACGGATCGATCTCACGGCCGTCGAAGCGTTCGGGCCGGAACTCCTCCGGGGCGTCCCACATGCGCGCGTCGCGGTTGGTGCCGTAGAGATCGAGCATGACCCAGTCGCCTTCCTCGAAGCGATGCCCCATCCCCTCGAAGGACTTCCGGGCACGGCCGGCGATCACCGGGAAGAACGGCGCCGTGCGGCGGACCTCCTGGACGAAAGCGTGGGGGTCGGCACCCTCCGCGATGCGCCGGCGCCATTCGGGACGGCGGTGCAGCTCCAGCGCGAGGAAGATGACGTAGCGTCCGATCGCCACCATCGGGCGCAGCAGGTTGATCAGCTCGACCGCCACCACGTTCGCGTCCAGCAACTCGCCCGTTGGATCGCGGTGGCGCGCCATCGCGCCGGCCGGGCCGTCGCCGCTCCGGCGGCCCTCCCGGATGTCCTCGATCACCTCCGTCGCCCAGCGCTCGCAGCGCTCGCGCAGGAAGCGCGCCTTGATGTAGTGCGGCCCGAACGAGGCGGCGTTGTCGATCATCTCCCCCAGTTCGGTCGCGAGCAGGCGCGTCGCTTCATCCTCGGCCTCGACCCCGGTCCACGCCAGCGCCGCGCGGGTCAGCATCAGCCTGGCGGCGTCGTGGAGCACGATCTCCTCTCCGGCATGCTTGGCCACGTACTCCCGCCAGGCATCGGCGAAGAGATCGGCGCCGCGTGCCAGCGCGTCCTCCGTCATCAGGGCCATGAACATCCCCTTGCGGTGCTCGTGGGCCGCTCCGTCCAGGGCCTGGACGCTTTCCTTGCCCTGCAGGAGGCTGACGGTGGTGGGTGGCATCGCGCCCTGGCGGGTGAACCGGTCGCCGCCATAGAACAGCTCGGACGCCTCGCGCCCGCGGATGCAGGTGATCTCTTCGAGCATCAGGCGCGCGCGGAACCCGTCCGTGCCGAAGCGGTCGCAGCGGTTGCCCACGAAGAGGTAGCCTTCGCGCAGGAAGGCGGGCGTGGTGTCGAAGGCATCGTCGCGCGGAAAGGGGTCTTCGGTCATGGAATGGCCTTCTTTGATGTGTGCGTTCTTCCTGAACGCCCGAGGCGCCGCTTCGTTCGACGCCCGGCCGTACCATGGGCATCCCGACACCGTTCAGGCGGCATGGCGCGACACGGTCGCGCCGGGGGCGAGGTCGGTCCCTGTCCCGTTCACGCTGCCGCAGTCGCGATCGGCCCCGGTGCCCTTCGCGGCCTCGTTCCGGCTCACGGCCGAGCCTTCGCGCCAGCGGCCCCGGCGGTAGAGCCAGGCGGCCATCGCCGCCGTGGCCGTCATCCCGATGGGGAAGGACAGCCACAGCGCGTCCTCGCCCAGCACGGGCCGCAGCCCGAAGGCGAAGCCCAGCCGCACGGGGTACATCGAGATCACCATCACGATCAGCGGCGCGATCACGTAGCCGTTCGCGCGCATCGTCCCGAAGAGGACCTGCGCGATGCCGAAGAACAGGTAGCCCCACGTCGCGACCAGCTGGATGTGCCGCCCGATCGGGATCGCCGTGCTGTCGGCCCCGAGGAACAGCCCCAGCGCGGCGCGGTCGAAGACCGTCAGCAGCGCGATCAGCAGCCCGGTCAGCCCCAGGTTGAAGTAGATGCCCCAGCGCGCGATGCGCCCCACCCGCCCCCACTGCCCGGCGCCGATGTTCTGCGCGGCCATCGCGCTCGCCGCGGCGGAGAGGGCCATCGCGGGCATCTGGACGTAGGTCCAGAGCTGCTGGGTCGCGCCGTAGGCCGCGGCCGTGTCCACCCCCTCGCGGTTGATGAGCGTCAGCATGGTCAGCGACGCGGTCGAGATGACGATCATCTGCAGCCCGATGGGCAGGCCCTTGCCCACCACGGCGCGCAGGACCGTCCGGTCGGGCAGCAGCAGCCGCAGCGCCCGCCCCCGCAGCGCCAGCACCGAGTCGCGACGATAGAGCGAGACCATGATCCCGACGAGCGCGACGGTGTTCGCGATCACCGTGGCGAGGCCCGAGCCGAAGATGCCCAGCTCGGGCACCGGTCCGAGGCCGAGGATCAGCACCGGGTTCAGCGCGACGTCGAGCGCGGCGGAGACGCCCATGAACTTCAGCGGCGTGATGGAGTCGCCGGTGCCGCGCAGCGCCATCATGACCAGCGTGAAGGTCAGCGTCGCTGGCATCGCGACGAAGATGACCCGCAGATAGGTCAGCGCGAGCGCGCGCGCCTCGCCCGGCGTGCCCAGCACGCCCAGCAGCCACGGCGCCACGAACCAGCCGATCAGCGCGATCGCCGCCCCCATGGGTATGATCGTGCCCAGCGCCGTGCCCATGACCCGGCGCGCGCCGTCCTCGTCGCTGCGCCCGGCGGCCTGCCCGATGAAGATCGTCGAGGCCATGCCGAAGCCGAACACGAACGAGATCAGCAGGAACATCACGATGTTGCCGTTGGTGGTCGCAGCCAAGGCCTCCTCTCCGAGGAAGCGGCCGACCCAGATCGCGTTGATCGACCCGTTCAGCGACTGCAGCACCGAGGAGCCGAGCGTCGGGATCGCGAAGAGGGCCATCGCCTTCGGGACGCTGCCGCTGAGGAGATCTGGACCGGGCCGAGAGGCGGCCTGGCCTTTGGCGTCTGGCATCGGGGCGTTCCTCGGGCGGCGCGGCCCGCTCAGTACATCCGGTCGTGCAGGCTCGACATAATCCAGATCGTGCCCCCGACCATCAACGTGCCGAGCACGAGCGAGAACAGGATGAGGTGCAGATCCTCGCGCTTCGAGCTGCTGCCGACGTGCAGGAAGCAGCGCATCTGCACGACGATCTGCGCCAGCGCCGCCGCCCCCACGATCCACAGCGCCGTGCTCCGCGCCATGCCGTGGCTCATCACCGCCCAGAACGCCAGCAGCGTAAGCGCCGCCGACAGCACCGCGCCGATCGCGTAGCGCCGCATCTCGCTTCGTGCGTCGTCCTTCATGCCAGCCCTCCGAGGTAGACGACCGACAGGATGCCGATCCAGATGAGGTCGAGGAAATGCCAGTAGAGCCCGAGGAGCAGCAGCCGCGTCTTGTTGCGGTCTGAGAGGCCGAACCGCGACAGAAGCGCCAGCATCGTGGCGATCCAGACGAGGCCCGCCGTCACGTGCAGCCAGTGCAGCCCCGTGAGCGCCCAGAGCGCCGAGAGGAACCCGCTGCGCTGCGGCGGGCCTCCCTCGCCGACCATGTTCACGAAGTCGCGCAGCTCCAGCAGGACGAAGGCGGCACCGAGCGCGGCGGTGACGATCAGCCAGATCGCGACGGGTCGGACCTGCCGCTGATGCTTCAGGGCGAGGCTCGCCATCCCGTAGGTGAACGAGCTGGCCAGGAGCAGGAAGGTCTGCGCGGCGACGCTTCGAAGGTCGAAGAGCGTGGACGGCCCCGGCCCCCCGGCCCGCGCGCCCGTCATCACGACGTAGTGGGCGAAGAGCACCCCGAAGATGATGAGGTCGCTCATCAGGAAGACCCAGAACCCGAAGGCCGGGGTCTCGCTCTCGCGTTGGGCCTTGGGGTCCCCGCCCCCGAGGTTGATGCCGGGATGCGCCGAGCTGCTCATGCCGGCACCGCCGGCCGGGCATGGCCGAGGTTATCGGGCGCGATCTCGTCGTCGCGGCCCACCGCGGGCGTCCTGGACGCTTCCCTGAGGAAGGCCCGGTGCGCGACCTCGACCTCGACGGCCTTGATGGTGCGCGTCGTCTCCCGGACGAAGGCCCTGGCGATCAGGGCGGCCACGATGACGGCGAAAGACAGCGCGGCCAGCCACCAGATCCACCACGTGATCGCGAAGCCCATCGCGGCGGAGGCGCCGCCGATCACGACGCCCATCGCCGTCGAGCGCGGCATCTCGATGTCCGTGTAGCGCGGCGCCATCTCGTAGGGGTGGCCGACGGCCTTCTCGACGGTCCAGGCGTCCACCGTGTTCACTCGGGGCAGCGCGTAGAAATTGTACTCGGGCGGCGGCGAGGGGATCGACCATTCCAGCGTCCGCCCGTCCCACGGATCGCCCACCGGGCAGGCCAGCGCCTCGCGGTCGCGCGCGCTGGCCCAGAAGTTCCAGATCGCCACCCCGAGGGCCCCGACCACCATCGCGGCACCCACCACCGCGAGCCACATCGCCGGCTCGAAGGCCGGGTTGTCGTAGCTCGCCGAACGGCGCGGCATCCCCATCAGCCCCAGCCAGTAGAGCGGCAGGAACGCCAGGGAGAAGCCGCCGAACCAGAGATACGCCTCCAGCCGCGCGGGCCCTTCGTGCAGGCGGAAGCCGAACGCCTTGGGGAACCAGTAGTGCACGCCCGCCAGGACCCCGAAGAGGACACCGGGGATCAGCACGTTGTGGAAGTGCGCGACGAGGAACTGCGAGTTGTGGACCTGGTAGTCGATGGTCGGGTTCGCGAGGATCACCCCCGTCAGCCCGCCGAACACGAAGAGGAAGAAGAACCCCACCAGGTAGATGATCGGCACCGAGAGGCGCACGCGCCCGCGGAACATGGTCGCCATCCAGTTGTAGACCTTCACCCCCGTGGGCACCGCGATGATCATGGTGGCGATGCCGAAGGCGGCGTTCACGCTCGCCCCCTGCCCCATGGTGAAGAAGTGGTGCAGCCAGACCGTGAACGAGATCACGGCGATCGCCGACGTCGCGATGACCATGCTGTTGTAGCTGTAGATCCGCTTGGCCGAGAAGGTCGCCGCGATCTCCGAGAAGACGCCGTAGGCCGGCAGGACAACGATGTAGACCTCCGGGTGGCCGAACATCCAGAAGATGTTCGCGTACTGCATCATGTTGCCGCCCAAGTCGTTGGTGAAGAACCGGAAGTCCAGCGACCGGTCCAGCGCCAGCATCGCCGTCGACACCGTCAGCGCAGGGAAGGCGTAGATCATCATGATCGCCGTGCAGAGCGAGGTCCACGTGAAGATCGGCATCCGCAGGAACTTCATCCCCGGCGAGCGCTTCTTGTAGATCGTCACGGCGATGTTGATGCCCGCCAGGGTCGAGCCTATCCCCGATATCCCGATCGCCCACACCCAGTAGTCTACCCCCGGCCCCGGGCTGAACGTCGTGCCGGTGTAGGGCGGGTACATCGTCCAACCCCCCGTGCCGAACTTGCCGATCACCAGCGAGATCATGACCAGCCCGGCCCCTGCGGCCGTCAGCCCCAGGCTGATCTGGTTCAGCACCGGGAACGCGACGTCCCGCGCGCCGATCTGCAGCGGCACGACGTAATTCATCAGCCCGGTGATCAGGGGCGTGGCCACGAAGAAGATCATGATCGTGCCATGGGTCGAGAAGAGCTGCGCGAAGTGCTCGGCCGACAGCACGCCCCCGTCGAGGGCGGTGACCTGATGGGTGCGCATCACCGCCCCCTCCAGCACGCCGCGCAGCATCATCACGCCGGCCAGCACGAAGTACATGATGCCGATCTTCTTGTGGTCCGCGCTGGTCAGCCAGTCGCGCCAGAGCGGGCCCCAGAGGCCCTTCCAGGTCAGGAAGGCGATCACCGCCACCGCGCCCAGGGGCACCGCCGAGGCGGCCGCGGCGGCGACGCCCTCGTTGATCGAGGGGTCGCGGAAGAAGTCGTCGAACGGCGTGACGGTCCAGTCGAGACGTCCGAAGATCGGGTCAGCCATCGCTCTCTCTCCCTTCGTGGGCGAATGCCTCGTAGGCGGGCGATCCGGGCTGCGCGGCGGGCGGCACGGGACGGCCCTGGTGGTAGCGGGCGATCACCGCCTCGAAGAGGTCCGGCCCCTCCAGCCGGAAGCGCGCCGGCTCGTCGGGAAGGAGGCCCAGATCCTCGCGCGCCTCCGACGCGGTGCTCCGGCGCCCGAGGATCGCGTAGGCGTCGGCGTCGAGGACGCGCCAGGATTCGGTCCCGGTCCATTCGTCCCACCCGTCGACGGGCAGCACCTGGACGGCGAAGTTCTGATGGGGGAAGCCCCGGCCGCTGTACTGCATGTTCTCGCCCCGCATGGTGCCGGGCCGTTCGGCCATGACGTTCACCTCCGTCCGCATGCCCGGCATGGCGTAGATCTGCCCGGCCAGCGCCGAGATGCGGAAGCTCTGCATGACGGAGTCGGTGGTCAGCGCGATCCGCACCGGCCGGTCCTCGGGGATCACCAGCCGGTCGAGCGTGGCGAGCCCCTCGTCGGGGTAGAGGAACAGCCACTTCCAGTCGAGGCCGATCGCCTGCACCTCGACCGGGTCCGGCCCGAGCGGCTTGTAGGGGTCGAAGCGCATCGTATCGTGCCAGAGCCCCCAGCCCAGCACGGCGACGATGGCGAAGGGCACGCCCCACATCACGACCTCGAGCGGGCCGGAGAACTGCCAGTCGGGACGGTAGAGGTGATCGTGGGGCGTGTAGCGGCCGCTGCCCTTGCGGCGGTGGTAGCGCCAGATGATCAGCGGAACGAGGACGAGCACCGGCACGATCGCGATCATCGTCATCCCGGTCACGAAGATCAGGTGGTCCCTCTGGGACGCCGCGACCGGGCCCGCGGGATCGAGGAACGTGATCTGCGCGCCCGCCGCGCCCGGCGCCGCCGCGAGGGCGAGCGCGGCGAGGACGCCGCGCAGGCCGATCCCGCGAAGGGCCGCCGGCCCGGACGCCCTCATGCCCCGCCCCGCACGGCGGGCCGGAAGCCGCGCGCGGCCCCGCCCAAGGCAAGGGGGCGGCGCATCCCGCCGCGCCGCGCGCGGACCACGACCGGCAGGCCGGCTTCCTCCGCACGGGCCAGCGCCATGCTCGTCGGCGCGGAGATCGCCACGAGGCCGCCGGCCCCCGCCCGCGCGGCCTTCTCCACCAGCTCGAAGGAGAGGCGCGACGTCATCAGCACGAACCGCCCGCTCAGCGGCAGGCCCGACCGGGCCGCGCCGCCGACCAGCTTGTCCAGCGCGTTGTGGCGGCCGACGTCCTCCCGGGCGAGGACGATGCGACCGTCCGGCTCGCACAGGGCCGCGGCGTGCGCCGCCCCCGTCGCGCGGGCGAGGGGCTGATGCCCCCGAAGCGCGCGCAGCGCCCGCGCCACCGCCGCCTCGCCCGGCCGGACGGGACGGGCCACGCGCGGCAGCGGCTCGGCGAGGGACTGGAGGCTCTCCAGGCCGCACAGCCCGCAGGCGCTCTCCGAGAGGCGGGTCCGCACCCGGCCCCGCGCCGCCTCGGCCGCCGCCCCCCCGAGGCCCAGCCGCGCGATCCAGCCGTCCGGCACCTCCGCGACGCTCACGTCGCGCGGCAGCGCGCCGGGCCCCAGCAGGCCCTCGGCGACCGCGAAGCCCACGGCGAAATCCTCCAGATCGGCGGGCGTGACCATCATCACGGCGATGCCGAACCCGTCCACCTCGACGGCCACGGGGGCCTCGCAGGCGACCTCGCGCTCGGACGGCCCCTTCGTGCGGCCCTCGCTGAAGCGGTATCTCGTCCGGTCGCTGGGCGGAGGCGTGGCACCGCCCCGGGGCGGCTCGGCGGTTTTTCGCGGTCGCATCGTATGTTGCCTTCTCGATCCGCTGCAACGTCTTGTCGTCGCGCGTTCGGGATTCAGCTTAACGTGAACCGCTTAGCGTTCCAGCGCCCCACGCGGGAATTCGCGGAGTATCGCCGACGAGGAGGGTCCGGCCATGGCCGACGAGACCAAGCACGATCCGACCGGGCACGACCCTGGAACGCCTGAGTACGATCATCCCACCGGCGGCTGGGGCTCGATGAAGGGCATCGCGCGGATCTTCGGCGAGGAGCGCTCCTCGCCGCTCGTGGCGTCGGTGCTCGCCAGGCAGAACAAGCCGGGCGGCATCATGTGCACCGCCTGCGCCTGGGCCAAGCCGGCCAAGCCGCACCCGGCCGAATTCTGCGAGAACGGCGCCAAGGCGACCCTGTGGGAGCTGACGCGCGCCCGCGCCACGCCTGAGGTCTTCGCCGAACGCACCGTCGCCCAGCTGCGCGAGATGCACGACCACGACCTCGAGCAGCTCGGCCGCCTCACGCACCCCATGCGCTACGACGCGCCAAGCGACCGCTACCTGCCGGTCTCCTGGGCCGAGGCCTTCGCGGAGATCGGCGCCGAGCTGCGCGCGATGGAGCCCGAGCAGGCGGTGTTCTACTCCTCCGGGCACGCGGGGCTCGAGGCCAGCTACCTCTACGCCCTCTTCGCGCGGGCGATGGGTCACAACAACCTGCCCCAGTCGTCCAACATGTGCCACGAGACGACGTCCGTGAACCTCAAGTCGCAGATCGGCGTGCCCGTCGGCACCTGCATCCTCGAGGATTTCGACCACTGCGACGCGATCTTCTTCTTCGGCCAGAACACAGGCTCCAACTCGCCGCGCTTCCTCCACCCGCTGAAGGACGCCGTGCAGCGCGGCTGCCGGATCGTCACCTTCAACCCCGTGCGCGAGCGCGGCCTGATCGAGTTCGCCGATCCCCAGAACCCGATCCAGATGACCTTCGGCAAGACCACGAAGATCTCGGAGGAGTACCTCCAGGTCCGCCCCGGCGGCGACGTCGCCGCGATCGCCGGGCTGATCAAGTGCGTCCTCGCCGCGGAGGACGCCGCGCCGGGCACGGTCCTCGACCGGGACTTCATCGACACCCAGACCGCCGGCTTCGAGGAGGCGATGGACGCGGTCCGCGCGATGGAATGGCCCGAGATCGAGCGCCACTCCGGCCTGACGCGCGAGATGCTTCAGCGCGCGGCCGACATCTACCTCGGCGCGAGGAACGTGATCGGCATCTACGGCATGGGGCTGACCCAGCACGTCGAAGGGTGGCTCAACCTCGGGATGCTGGTGAACCTCCTGCTGCTGCGCGGCAACGTCGGACGGCTCGGCGCCGGCATCTCGCCCGTGCGCGGCCATTCCAACGTCCAGGGCCAGCGCACGGTGGGCATCGCCGAGAAGACGGGCAGCGTGCCCCTCGACAAGCTGCGCGAACTCTTCGACATCGACCCGCCGGAGAAGGAGGGGCTGAATGCGGTCCACGCCTGCGAGGGCATCCTCGACGGGTCCGTTCGCGCGATGGTCCAGCTCGGCGGCAACCTCGTGCGCGCCCTGCCCGACCGCGAGCGGATGGAGGCGGCCTGGCCGAAGCTGCGCCTGACGGTGTCCATCGCCACGAAGCCCAACCGCTCGCACCTCGCCCCGGGCGAGGTGGCCTACGTCCTGCCCTGCCTCGGCCGCACCGATCGCGACGAGCAGGACGGCGCGCCCCAGGCCGTGACGATGGAGGACTCCCTCTCCCACGTCCACGGCTCGATCGGCACGGCCGAGCCGCCGAGCGAGCACTGCCTCTCCGAGCTGGCGATCGTCGCCGGCATGGCCGAGGCGACCCTTCCCCCGAACCCCAAGCTGCGCTGGCGCGACTGGACGCGGAACTACGACCTCGTGCGCGACCTCGTCGCCGCGACCTACCCGGACGAGTTCCACGACTTCAACGCGCGGATGCTGCAGCCCGGCGGCTTCTACCGGGGCAACGCGGCGCGCGAGCGGCGGTGGAAGACCGACAGCGGGCGCGCCAACTTCACCACGCCCACGACGCTCACGGCACTGGGCCACGACACGGTGGGCGAGGACGCGGCGATGACCCTGGTCACGCTGCGCTCCAACGACCAGTTCAACACCACGATCTACGGCTTCTCGGATCGCCTCCGCGGCCTGGAGGGAAGCCGCGAGGTCGTGCTGATCAACCGCGACGAGATCGCCCGCCTAGGCCTCGCCGAAGGGCAGCCCGTCACCCTGCGCTCGGCGATCGAGGACGGCGTCACGCGCGAGGTCGGCCCCCTTGCCGTCACCGCGTTCGACCTGCCGCCGGGATGCGTCGCCGGCTACTACCCCGAGCTGAACCCCCTCGTCCCGCTCTCCTACCACGAGCGGAACTCGCAGACGCCCGCATACAAGGGCGCGCCGGTCCGGATCATTTCCTGACCCGGCGGGTTGTGGGGCCGAGACGGGACCCGGCGGGAAGCCGTGGCGCCCATCGGGAATCCGGCCTCGGGCGCCCCCGCGCCGGCCGACAACGAAAGGAACCTATCGATGATCAAGTGGATCTTCATCCTCCTCGCCATCGCCGCGATCGCCGCCCTGCTGGGCTTCGGAACCCTCTCGGGCGTCGCGCTGACCGGGGCCAAGGTCCTGATCGGGATCGTCCTCATCCTGTTCCTGCTGGTGCTCTTCGGGATCATCGCGGTGCTCGACTAACGGGCGGGGCGCGGCCGATCGCGCGCGGGCGCGCGGAAAGGAGGGTTCATGATCTTCGTGATGGGCGCCAGCGGGCGCATGGGGGGGTCGGTCCTGCGCCACGCGGACGGCCCGAAGCGGGCCGGGACGCCGTCGGGGCGCCCGGTCGAGGGCGCGGCCGAGACCGTGCCCTTCGACCTCGACGCCCCCGGCACCTTCCACGCCGCCCTGCACCGGTGCGAGGCGATGTTCGTCATGCGCCCCCCCACCGCCACGAAGCGCGGTCCGTTCGACGACCTGATGGCCGCCGCCAAGAAGGCTGGCGTGGGCCATGTCGTCTGCGCGTCCGTCTACGGGGCGCAGGACTCGCGCGTGCTTCCGCACCGGCACATGGAGGCCGCCGTCCGCGACAGCGGCCTGCCGCACACGTTCCTGCGGCCGGCGGACTTCATGCAGAACCTCGCCGACGTCCACGCCGAGGCCATCCGCGACCGGGACGAGATCGTCGTTCCGGCGGGCGAGGGCCGCTCGGCCTTCCTCGACGTGGACGATATCGGGCGCGCCTGCGCCGCGGTGCTCGCCGCCCCGGGCGAGCACGACGGCAAGGGCTACGACATCACCGGGCCCGAAGCCCTCTCCTTCGAGGACGTCGCCGCCACGCTGACCCGGGTGCTGGGCCGGCCGATCCGCTACCATCCCGTATCGCCGCCGCGCTTCGTCGCCAGCCAGATCCGCCACGGCCGGCCGGCGTCGATGGCGTTCGTGATGGCCGCGCTCTACACCGTGCAGCGGCTCGGACGGGCCGCCCCCGCCAAGCCCGACTTCGAGCGCCTGACCGGACGACGGCCGGGCGACCTCGCGTCATGGGCGGCCCGCAACCGCGACGCCTTCGAGAAGGACGGTCACGGATCGGCCACGTCCTGAGGGGCGGGCCACGTACCATCGGCCCCGCGCCACCCCACTTCGAACGACTGGAACTCCGATGATCCGAAACCTCCTCGCCGCCGTCGTCCTCCTCTTCGGCCTCGCGCTCCTCGTCGGCGGCGTCCGGCTCGTCACGCTGGGCGGCACGTGGGGGTACGTCGTCCTCGGGGCGATCCTGACCCTCTCGGGGGCGCTGCTCCTCGGGGGGCGCAAGGGCGGGCTCGTCGTCTATGCGGCCGCGATCGCCTTCGCCCTCGTCTGGGGCGTGTGGGAGGTGGGCCTCTACTGGTGGGGCCTCGCCCCGCGCGGCGGCGTCCTCGTGCTGCTCGGGCTTCTCCTGCTGCTGCCGCCCGTGGTCCGCGCCCTGCCGCGGGGCACCACGGGCTTCCGCGGCTACGGCGCCGAAGGGATGATCCTCGCCGCCTCGGTCGTCGCGGCCGCGGTGGTCGCGGGCATCTCCATGATAACCCAGCCCTACGACACGCCGGGCGCCCTCGCGGCGGACCGCGCCCTCGCCCCGCCGGCGACGGATGCCGGCGCCCCGGACGGCGAATGGCCCGCCTATGCCGGGTCCCTCGCGGGCGAGCACTACTCCCCCCTCGCGCAGATCACGCCGGCCAACGTGGGCGCGCTCGAGGTCGCGTGGCACTATCACGCCGGCGACGTCCACGTGGACCTGCCGGGCACGGCGCTCGAATCGACGCCGCTGGTGGTCGAGGACACGATGTACCTCTGCACCCCCAAGAGCGAGATCATCGCCCTCGACCCCGTCACCGGTGAGGAGCGGTGGCGCTTCTCGCCCGTCCTGGCCGAGCTGACGCCCGAGCTGTCGACCTACGCCACCTGCCGCGGGCTAGCCTACCACGACGGCCGGGACCTCGGGTGGGAGGTGTCGGACGCCCCTCCGCCCACCGCGGAGGAGAACGCCGCGCTCGTGCAGGCCTCGATGGAGGGCGTGACCACCGCCGCCGCCGGCGTGTCGCAGAACATCGTCGCCGGCACCGCCATCCCCGGCGAGCCGAACCCGATCATCGTCGACGACGCCCCGACCGAGCCTTCGCCCATCCGCGCGGACTGCCTGCGGCGCATCTTCCTGCCCACCCGCGACGCGCGCCTCGTCGCCGTCAGCGCCGAGACGGGGACGATCTGCCCCGGCTTCGGCGGCGGCGACGGCACGGTGAACCTCTGGATCGGGCAGCCGAACGTCTCGCCCACGGCCTACTACTCGACCTCGCCCCCGCTCGTCACCGACGAGGCGGTGATCGTCGGCGGGTCGGTCAACGACAACCTCTCCGACATGCTGCCCTCCGGCGTGATCCGGGCCTTCGACATCCGCACCGGGCGCATGATCTGGAACTTCGACCCCGGCGCCCCCGAATCGACCGAGCCGATCGAGCCGGGCGAGACCTTCACCCCCAACGTCCCCAACTCCTGGAGCCTCGCGAGCTTCGATCCCGAGCTGAACCTTGCCTACTTCCCCATGGGCAGCGGATCGCCCGACCAGTACGGCGGCGCGCGCACCGAGAAGCAGGATCTCCTGGCGACTTCCGTGATCGCGCTCGACGCCTCCACCGGCGAGCTGGAGTGGTCCTTCCAGACCGTCCATCACGACATCTGGGACTACGACGTGCCCGCGCAGCCGCAGCTGGTGGACCTGACGATCGAGGGCGCGCTCGTCCCCGCCCTCGTGCAGCCGACCAAGCAGGGCGAGGTCTTCGTCCTCGACCGCCGCACGGGCGAGCCCGCGCTGCCCGTGACCGAGGTGCCCGTCAGCCTCGACGCCGTGCCGGGCGAGCGCCCCGCCCCCACCCAGCCCGTCTCGGCCATCTCCTTCGCGCCGCCCTACCAGACCGGCGCGATGATGTGGGGCCTCACCCCCGTCGACCAGATGCTCTGCCGGATCGCGTTCCAGAAGCTCGAGTACCACGGCCGCTTCACCCCGCCCTCGCTCGAGGGCACGCTGACCCATCCGGGCAGCTTCGGCGTCCTGAACTGGGGCGGCGTGGCCATCGATCCTGCGCGGCAGGTGGCCTTCGCCATGCCGGTCTACCTCGGCTTCACCTCGACGCTGATCCCGCGTCCCGACACGCTGGACGAGGTCGTGTCCGCGCCCGGCTACCCCATGGGCAACGAGAACTTCGGCACGCCCTACGCGGCGAGCCTCAAGCCCTTCATGTCGCCGCTCGGCCTGCCGTGCCAGCAGCCGCCCTGGGGCTTCGTGCAAGGCGTCGACCTGACCACGGGCGCGACGATCTACCGCCACGTCAACGGCACGGTGCGCGACATGGCCCCGATCCCGCTGCCCTTCGAGACGGGCGTGCCGGGCATCGGCGGGCCCATCGCCACGGGCGGCGGCCTCGCCTTCCTGTCCGGCACCGTGGACTACTACGTCCGCGGCTACGACATCGCCACGGGCGAGGAGCTGTGGCGCGCCCGCCTACCGGCCGGGGGCCAGTCCACGCCCGCGACCTACATGGGCCGGGACGGGCGGCAGTACCTCGTCGTCGTGGCGGGCGGCCACGGCTACGTCGGCACCAAACTCGGGGATTCGGTGATCGCCTACGCCCTGCCAGAGGCGGGGGTGGTCGCCGCATCCCGCTGAGGCTGGCCGCGGCCCTTCGCCCCGCCCGCGGGTCGCGCGCGCCACCTGGCCGGAACGAACGGTATATCAGGACGTTGTCCCCACCGGAGGGCATGAGTTCATGCGAAACGACCGGCCGATCGACTTCCTGGCCGCAAAGCTCGGCGATGCCGCCGCGGCCGAGGACGGGGGCCGGTCCCTCGCCGGCTCGGTCGAGGCGATCGTCGTTAGCAAGGTCCTGGAGGAACGGCGGCCCGTCCCCCTCGCCCGCACCCTCGTCGCCATCGCGGAGGCGAACCTCTCCGCCGCCCGCCTCGCCGAGGGGCACGTGAACGCCCTCCGCCTGCTCCGCCTCCACCGCCCCGACGCGATCCCCGAAGGCGGGTTCCTCGGCGTCTGGGGGGCCGACGGGGACGATCCTCTGCGCCTCGAGGACGGCGTGCTCCGGGGCTCCAAGCGCTATGCCTCGGGCCTCGGGATCGTCACGCACGCCCTGGTGACGGTGGCCGACGGCGACGCGTCACGCCTGGCGCTCGTCGACGTCGCCGACGCGGCGCGCCACCGCCCCGGGTCCTGGGCGATGCTGGGGATGCGCGCGACGATCTCGGGCGACGTCGACCTGACGGGCCTCGACCCGGTCTGGATCGGCCCGCCCGGCGCCTATCACGCCGAGCCGTCCTTCGTCGGGGGCGTCTGGCGCATCGCCGCGCTTCAGCTCGGCGGGACGCTCGGGCTGCTCGGCGCCGCGCGGGACGAGCTGGCGGCGCGCGAAAGGCTGGACGCGGACGCCCAGGTCTCGCGCCTGGCGGCCCCGCTCGGGCGCGCGCTGGCCGCCTTCGGCCTGGTCGAGAAGGCCGCCGCGGTCGCGGAAGGGCCCGAAGGACGGGCCGACGCGGACCGTGCCGTCGCGCTCTCGATCCAGGCGCGCCTCCTGACCGAGGACCTCGCCCAGGACGCCGTCGCGGCGACCGAGCGCGCCGTCGGGCTGCCCCATTTCGCCGACGGATCGCGGACCGGGCGCGTGGCGCGCGATCTTGCCACCTACTGCCGGCAGGTCGCCCGCGACGCGATGGAGCAGCGCGCCGGACGCACGCTCCTCGCCCGTCCCGGACCGCTTTCGGGGGCGTGGCATGGATGACCGTCCCGGCGGCTTGGTCGGGCGCGGTCCCGTCCTCGTCCTGGCGCCGCATGCCGACGACGAGGTGCTCGGCTGCGGCGCCCTCCTCGCCGACTGCTGGCGCGAGGGGGTGCCCGCGCACGTGGTCTGCCTCACCGACGGCGCCGCCTCCCATCCCCGCAGCGCGACCGACCTCGCCGCGCTCCGCCGGACGGAGCTGGAGCGCACCATCACGATCCTCGGCGGCGTGCCCGCGCGGGACCTGACCTGCCTCGGCCATCCCGACGCCGCCCTGCACGACGTGCCGGAGGGCGTGGTCGCGGCCCAGCTGCTCGCGCTGGTCGACGCGGGGGGCGCGCGCGTCCTCGTCGTGCCCTCGCCCCTCGATCCCCATTGCGACCACGTGACCGCGGCGGCCCTGGCCGATCGCGTCGCCGCGGCCCGGCCCGCGCTCGTCGTCCTCCACTACCCGATCTGGTCGCGCTGGACCGGCGGGGGCGCGGCGCCGCCGGTGCCGGGCAGCCGGCGCCACGCCTACCCCGTCACCGCGCCCGCCCTGAAGGCGCGGGCCATCGCAGCGCATGCCAGCCAGCAGGGCGGCGTGATCCGCGACGACCCGGACGGCTTCGCCATGCCCGAGGGCTTCGCCGCCATGTTCGCCCAAGGTCCCGAGATCTACGACGAGAGGATGGCCTGACATGGCCGTCGCCCCGGACCATCTCGACCGCCTCTACGCCGAGACGGACGATCCCTGGAACTTCCGCGCCTCGCCCTACGAGGCCGCGCGCTTCGCCGCGACGACGGCCGCGCTGCCGAAGGCGCGCTACGGTCACGCGCTCGAGGTCGGGTGCGGCAACGGCGAGCTCGCGCGCCGGATCGCCCCGCGCTGCGCGGCCTATACCGGCGTCGACGCCGTCGAGGGGGCGCTCGCGGCGGCGCGCGCCGCGGTGCCCCGCGCGCGCTTCGTTCGCGCCTTCCTTCCCTGCCCGCTGCCGGAGGGCGACTACGACCTGATCGTCCTGTCGGAGATCCTCTACTTCCTCTCCGAGGGCGGCCTGCGCGAACTCGCCCGGCAGATCGACGGACGCTGGCCGGGCGCCGACGTGGTGGCGGTCACCTGGCTCGGCCCCTCGGGCAACCCGATCGAGGGCGAGGCCGCGCTCCGGTGCTTCTCCGGCGCGACGGGCAGGCGCGCCGGCACGGCGCCGCCCGGCGATCCGCGCCACCGGATCGACGTGTTCGCGCCCCTCGGCGGGGCGCGCGCGGGATGAGCGGCACGCTCCACCTCCCGCCGGGCTGGGGCCGCAGCGGCTTCGTCGTCGTTATCCCGGCCCGGAACGAGGCGCGGCGCCTGCCGCGGGCGCTCGCCGCCCTGGCGCGCGACGGGGTGGCCGGCGACGTCCTGGTCGCCGCCAACGGCTGCGAGGACGCGACCGCCGCCATCGCCCGTGCCTACCCGGGCCTTCCCGTCGCCGTGCTGGAGGGCGACCCCGCGCCGGGCGGCGTCGGCGAGGTGCGCCGGGCGGCGATGGCGGCGGCGATGAAGGCGGCGCCGGCGGCCGGCATCCTCGCCACGACGGATGCTGACTGCGTCGTCGCGCCCGGCTGGGGCGCCGCCACCGTCCGGGCGCTGCGGCTGGCCGAGGTCGCCTGCGGCCGCGTCGTGCCCGATCCCGGGGAGTTCGCCGCCCTCCCCGCCACCGTACGCCGGCACGGCGCGCTGGAGGACGAGGTGGCCGCCCTCGCCGCCGAGCTCGAACGGCTCGAGGACCCCGTCCCGCACGACCCCCTGCCCCGCCATGGCCAGACGCCGGGCGCCAGCCTCGCCTTCCGGCGCGGCGCCTACCTGCGCGCCGGCGGCTTCGAGGCGATCCCCTGCCACGAGGATCGCAGGATCGTCGGGCGGATCGAGGCGGCGGGCGGGCGCGTCGCCCGGCCCTGGGACCTCGCCGTCGTCGCGTCCTGCCGCCTCACGGGGCGCGCGCCGGGCGGCATGGCCGACACCATCGCCGCGCGGACCGCCGACCCGCTCCTCGTCGGCGAGATCGCCCGGCTGGGGGACGAGCGGGCCCGCCTCCGCGCGGCCATCGCCGCCCACCGCGCCCGCCGGCAGCCCCCGCCGGGCCGCGTCCCATCCGCCGGGAACGCGGCTTCCGCCCCTGGGCGTGCCCTTCGGTAGGAAAGGGCGCTCAGCCCCCGGCCGCGCCGTGGCGGCGGGCGTGCAGCGCGCGCACCTCCTCCGCCAGCTCCGGCACGGGGCCGTCCACGGGCACGTCAGGCGCGACCTCGTTGACGGCAAGGGGCGCCACCGGGGCCTTCGGCGCGCCCATCTCCTCCAGCCACCCGGCCAGCTGCGCGGCCGAGCTGGCATAGGCGATCCGCCCGAGGCCGGCCCAGGCATGGGCGGCCGCGCACATCGGGCAATGCTCGCCCGACGTATAGACCGTCGCCGCCCGCCGCGCCTCCGGCCCGAGGTTGCGCGCCGCCCACCGCGCGAGGGCGAACTCCGGGTGCTCGGTCGCGTCGCCCGTCTCCACGCGGTTGCGCGCCTCCCGCAGCACGCGCCCGTCCCCGCCGACGAGGATCGACCCGAACGGGTCGTCCCCCGCCTCCAGCGCCTCGCGGGCGAGGGCGACGCACCGCCGCAGATGCCTCATGTCGGGTTCCATGGCCCCGCCCTCCCCTTCCGCCTCCGTCACCGAGACAAGTCCCCCTGGGGCGGCGCCGTTCCACCAGGGCCCGGGTCCGGCCGTCCGTCGCCGCGGAGGAGCGCGCGGTAGAGACGGGCCGAGTCCCGCACGACCCGGCCGCCGCCCTCCCTCACCGTCCTGCCGTCGAACGCGCCGTAGATCCGCTCGAACGGCACGCGCGACAGCTTCTCGGCGATGGCCCCGACCGTCTCCGCCGGCAGCGGCAGCATGTTCGGATAGCTCCACATGAAGGAGACGCGGCCGCGGTCGGCGGCGACCTGCACGATGTCCGAGGAGAGCAGCGCGCCGCGCCCCCCGCACCCCGCCGCCCAGCGCAGCGCCGTGCCCCCCGCGAAGTGCCCCCCGAGGCGCGTCAGCGTGCAGCCCGGCGCCAGCTCGCGCTCCTCCCCCGACCAGAAGCGGACCCGCGGGCTCGGGCGCATCACCCATTCGCGGTCGTCCTCGTGCAGGAGGACGGGCGCGCCGAACGCGTCGGCCCAGTCCTGCATCGTGGTGTAGTAGTGCGGATGCGAGATGGCGATCGCCGCGAGGCCGCCCAGCGCCTCGACGATCTCGCGCGTCGCCGCGTCGAGAAGCGCCAGGCAGTCCCACAGCACGTTGCCCGCCGGCGTGCGGACCAGGAACGCGCGTTGGCCGATGCCGAAGGCCGGCGCGGTCTCGATCGCGAAGAGGTCCGGCTCCGGGCGGCTCCAGCGGTTGGCGTGGCCGGCGGCCAGCCGATCGGGCGTCGTCCAGCCCTGCCCCCCGTCCGGCACGTATTGCCGCGCGTCCTCGCAGATGGGGCACAGAGGCGGCGGGGCGGCGGCGGGCGGATAGGACGTCCCGCAGGCCGTGCAGATCGAGACGAACCCCTCGCCGCCTCCCGGCCCGTCCTTGCCCATGGCGCCATCTCCTGCCCGAAGCCGCGGCAAGGCGCCAACGCGCGAGCGGCCCGATCGGCACCACCGCGTCCCCGGCCCCGAAAAGGGGTTCGCCCCACCCCGCCCTCTCCCGGCAGCACGCGCGCAGACGGGGCGGGGCGATACGGGCGGGGGGCGACCCGTGCCGGCCGGCCCCCGCTCCCGCATCGCGGCGGCCTCAGGCGAACTGGTTCATCGTGTTGTCCTCGCCCGCCGCCTTCAGCGCGGCCTCGCCGGCGAAGTACTCCTTGTGGTCGTCGCCCATGTCCGACCCGGCCATGTTCTGGTGCTTGACGCAGGCGATGCCCTCGCGGATCTCGCGCCGCTGCACGCCGGCCACGTAGCCCAGCATCCCCTGCTCGCCGAAATACTCGCGCGCGAGGTTGTCGGTCGACAGCGCGGCGGTGTGGTAGGTCGGCAGGGTGATGAGGTGGTGGAACACGCCCGCCCGCCGCGAGGCGTCGGACTGGAAGGTGCGGATGCGCTCGTCCGCCTCGGCCGCGAGCGGGGTCGCGTCGTAGTCCTGCGACATCAGGCGGTCGCGGTCGTAGCCCGACACGTCGCGCCCCTCGTCCGACCAGGCGTCGAGGACCTGCTGGCGGAAGTTGAGCGTCCAGTTGAACGAGGGCGAGTTGTTGTAGACGAGCTTGGCGTTCGGCACGACCTCGCGGATGCGGTCCATCATGCCCGCGATCTGCTCGACATGCGGCTTCTCGGTCTCGATCCACAGGAGGTCCGCCCCCGCCTCCAGCGAGGCGATGGAATCCAGGACGCAGCGGTCCTCGCCCGTGCCCTCGCGGAACTGGAACAGGTTCGAGGGCAGCCGGCGCGGGCGCACGATCTTGCCGTCCCGGTGCATCACCACGTCGTTGGGGCCGATCTCGCCCGGCGACACCTCCTCGAAGTCGAGGAACGAGTTGTAGCGGTCGCCCAGGTCGCCCGGCTCGCCGGACACGGCGATCTGCTTGGTCAGCCCAGCGCCCAGGCTGTCCGTGCGCGTCACGATCACCCCGTCCTCGACGCCGAGCTCGAGGAAGGCGTAGCGGCAGGCGCGGACCTTGGCGAGGAAGTCCTCGTGCGGGACGGTGACCTTGCCGTCCTGGTGGCCGCACTGCTTCTCGTCCGAGACCTGGTTCTCGATCTGCAGCGCGCAGGCGCCCGCCTCTATCATCTTCTTGGCCAGCAGGTAGGTCGCCTCCGCGTTGCCGAAGCCCGCGTCGATGTCGGCGATGATCGGCACCACGTGCGTCTCGTGCGCGTCGATCGCCTTCTCGATGCGCTTGGCCTCCATCTCGTCGCCGGCCTCGCGGGCGGCATCCATCGCGCGGAGCATGTCGCCGATCTCCCGCGCATCGGCCTGGCGCAGGAAGGTGTAGAGCTCCTCGACCAGGGCGGGCACGGCGGTCTTCTCGTGCATCGACTGGTCGGGCAGCGGCCCGAACTCGGATCGCAGCGCCGCGACCATCCAGCCCGACAGGTAGAGGTACCGCCCCTTCGTGGTGCCGAAGTGCTTCTTGATCGCGATCATCTTCTGCTGGCCCACGAACCCGTGCCAGCACCCCAGCGACTGGGTGTAGGCCCCCGGATCGGCGTCGTAGGCGGCCATGTCCCGCCGCATGACGCCGGCGGTATGGCGCGCGATGTCCAGCCCCGTGGGGAAACGGTTCTGGACGCGCATCCGCGCCGCGGCCTCCGGCTCGATGCCGGACCAGGGCGCGCCCCGCGCGTCGACGGTCCGGCGCGCCTGCGCGATCGCCTCGGAATAGGTCATGGCTTCTCGTCTTCCTGCTTGTTTCTTCCTCGTCCGGCGGGGCGCGATCAGCGCCGCACCACGACCGGGACCATCATGTCGCCCCAGTTGCCGTTGCCGCCATGGTGGCGGCTGGCGCGCACCAGCTCGATCGTCACGCCGGCCTCGACGGCCTGCGTCACCGCGTGGTTCAACCGGTGGAGGTCGCCCGCGAGGCGGCGTATCGCGCGCTCCTGCGCCTCGTCCATCGCCGCCCCCTGCGAGAGGCCGGCGGCACGCCGCTTGGCGGCCGCGACCTGGGCCGGGGTCTCGTGGAGGCCCTCGTCGGCGGCCTCGGGATACGTGTCGGGGGCCATCGAGGCCGGCGAGGGGATCTGGGTCATGTCCGCGCTCCTTCGCTTCTGGTGACGCCATTGATCTTGGTCGGTATGTAACGGGAATCCAGATACCTGTTGCTGTATTGGTGTTCGCGTGTAAGCGTCTGTGGGACTGGAAACTGTAAACCTGTAAGGTTTGTGATGTCCGACGGCGCGGCGCGGCAGAAGCTCTTCCTCGGGCGCCGGATCCGGCGGCTGCGCCGCGACCTCGGGCTCACCCAGGCGGTGATGGCGGGCGAGCTCGGGATCTCCGCCAGCTACCTCGCGCTGATCGAGCAGGACCAGCGCCCGGTCACCGCGCAGGTCGTCCTCCGGCTCGCCGAGACCTACGACGTCGACCTGCGCACCCTGTCGCCGGCGGTCGATCCCGAACGGGCCGCGGCCTTGGGCGAGGTCGCCGCCGACCCGCTCCTGGCCTCGACCGGGCTCGGCGCGATCGACCTGCACGAGCTCGACCGGAACCAGCCGGAGGTCGCCTCGGCCATGATCCGGCTGCACGAGGGCTACCGCGCCGCGCGCGAGGACGCCAAGGCCCTCGCCTCCACGGCGTCCGAGGGGGCGGACTACATCGGCGCCCCAGGCAACGTGATGGTCGAGGAGACGCGCGCCGCGCTCCAGCGCAACGACAACTTCTATCCCGGCCTCGAGGACTTCGCCGCCGACCTCCTCGCCCGGCCCGGCATCCGCGCCGACCTGCCGCAGGCGCTGACGACCAGCCTGGTCGACCACCTGTCGGACCGGCACGGGATCGAGGTCCAGATCATGCCCTACGACGTGATGCGCGGATACCTTCGGCGCTACGACCGGCATCGGAAGCGGCTGATGCTCTCCGAGCTTCTGGCCCCATCGGGGCGGACCTTCCAGATCGCGCTGCAGGTCGGGCTGCTGGAGGCGAGGGCGCTGCTCGACGCCCTCGTGGAGGAGGCGCGCCTCTCCTCCAGGGGCTCGCGCGACATCTACGCCCTCACGCTGGCGAACTACGCGGCCGGGGCGTTGATGATGCCCTACGACCGCTTCCACGAGGCCGCCGTCCGGCTGCGCTACGACGTCGAGGTGCTGGCCAGCCGCTTCGGCGCCAGCTTCGAGCAGGTCGCCCACCGCCTCACCACGCTTCGCCGCCCCGGCGCGCGGGGCGTGCCGTTCTTCCTCATCCGCGTCGACCGGGCGGGCAACATCTCCAAGCGGTTCGGCGGCGGCGTGTTCCCCTTCGCGCGCTCGGGCGGGACCTGCCCGCGCTGGCGTCTCTACGAGGCGTTCCGCTCGCCGCGCCGGGTGGTCGTCGACCTCGCCGCGCTGCCCGACGGCGAGACGTTCCTGACCGTGGCCCGCACCGTCGACCGCCCCGCCGCCGGCGCCCTGATGCCCGCGCAGGACCTCGTCGTGGGCCTCGGCACGGAGGCGCGCCACGCCCCCCGGATAGTCTACGGCGACGGGATCGCGCCCCCCGCCCGGGCGCCGGGCAAGGGGGCGAAGGACGGCCCCCACGGGGTCGAGCCCACCCCCATCGGCATCACCTGCCGCCTCTGCACGCGCGAGGACTGCAACTGGCGGGCCTTCCCGCCCCTCGACGGCGCGCTGAGCGTGCAGGCCTCCGAGCGCCGCATCACGCCCTTCCGCCTCCACCATCCGTAGGATGGGGCCGCCGCGCCCCCCGCGGCCACGGCCCGCAGCCATCGGAACGAAGCCTGTGGCGGAGACGAAGGGTGTAATGGCGGAGACGATGGGATTCGAACCCACGAGACGGTTTCCCGCCTACTCCCTTAGCAGGGGAGCGCCTTCAGCCACTCGGCCACGTCTCCGCCGACCCGCCTACCGGGCCCGGCGCCCGCCCGCAAGGCGGCAAGGGCCGGACCCCGCGCCCCGGGGGCGCCTCAGTCCAGGCGGGCGATGCCCTCCATCCAGATCTCGCGGATGCGGGGCGCGTCGCATCCGCGCGCGACCAGGACCGGCGGCCCCTCGCCGCCCGCCACCGTCCGCCCGGCCTCCTCGCCCTGCGTGACGACCCGCAGCGGCGTCTCCTCCCAATCGAAGAGCTCGGGCCGCAGGCAGGCGATCACCGCCGCCGGGTCGTGCAGCGCGCAGCCGCTCAGGCCGACGCTCTCGTAGAAGTCGATGTAGAAGTCCGCCATCTCGGCGATGCGCCCGCCGAGGCGCGGCGCCCGCTCGGCGAGGCGGGCCATGTCGGATCGGTCCATGAGGATGCCGTTCGTCACGTCCAGCCCCACCAGCCGCACCTTCGCCCCCGAGGCGAAGACCTCCGCCGCGGCGTGGGGGTCGTGATAGATGTTGGCCTCCGCGTGGGGGGTGATGTTGCCCGGCACGAAGACCGCGCCGCCCATCACCACGATCTCGGCCCCCGAGAGGCCCGGCGACCGGCGGAGCGCCGCCGCCACGTTGGTCAGCGGCCCCACCGGGCAGAGCGTGGCGCCCGCGGCGCACTCGCGCACGATGAGGTCGGCCGCCCCTTCGGCGACGGGCGCGCCGGCGGGCGCCTCGGCCGGGATGGGGCCGAACCCCTCGGCGCCGTGGACATGGGCCGAGGGCGTGAAGGGCGGCAGCACGAGGGGGGTCCGCGCGCCCTCGGCCACGGGCGCGTCCACCCCGGCCCATTCCAGCAGCCGCAGGGCGTTGCGCGTCGCCTGGTCGGTGCGGACGTTGCCGAAGACGGTGGTCAGCGCGGCGATGCGCACGTCCGGCTCGGAGGCGGCCCAGAGGATCGCCATGGCGTCGTCGATGCCCGGATCGGTGTCGACGACGAGGGGGAGGGGTCGTGTCATGGGCGCCCGGCTAGGCGGCCCGGCCGGGCTTCGCAACCCGTCCCAGCCCCAGCGCCAGCGCCGCCGCGCCCAGGGCGGCCAGCCCGAGCGTGGCGATCGCCCAAGGCAGCCCGAACGCCTCCGACACCGCGCCGAGCAGCGGCGGCCCGAGGAAGAAGCCCCCGAAGCCGATCACCGCCACCCGGCCCACCGCCGCGCCGCGCCCCCCGGGCCGCGCGCGGGCCCCCGCCTCCGCGATGCCCAAGGGGCCGATCACCGACACCCCGAGGCCGAGCAGCCCGAAGCCCAGATAGGCGATGCCGGGGGTGGGCGCGGCGGCGGCGACGAACGCGCCCGCCGCGGCCGCGACCCCCGCCGGCACCGCCAGCCGCAGCCCCGGCACGCGCCTCGCGGCCAACTGCCCCCCGAGGCGCCCCGCCCCCATGGTCAGACCCAGCACCGCCGGGCCCAGCGCGCCCTCGGCCGCGCCGCCGCCCAGGGTCCGCTCGACGTGAAGGGCCGACCATTGCTCGACCCCGCCCTCGATGGCGAAGGCCAGCAGCACCAGCGCGCCGCAGGTCGCCATCAGCCAGAGGGGCAGGCCGTGCGCCCGCCCGCCGGTTCCTTCCTCCGGCCGCTCCGGCGCGGCGCGCCCGCCGGTCGAGAGGGTCAGCACCGCCAGGGCGGCCGCGGCGAAGACGGCCCAGGGCGCCCACCCCCCCTCCCGCGCGAGGCCCGTCGCCAGCGCGGCGCCCGCATAGGCGAAGGAGAACGCCGCATGCCCGAGGTTCATCAGGGGACGGCCCGTCCGGGCCTCCGCCTCCGAGAGGCGGGTGTTCATCACCACGTCGAGCAGCCCGCTCGCCAGCGCCATGGCCAGCATCGCCAGCCCGAACGCCGCCGGCCCGCCGGCGAGGCCGGGCCCGAGGCAGGCCGCCGCCAGCAGCGCCATGCCCGCCCGCATCCCCTGCGGCCCCGCGCGGCGGTCCATCAGCGGCGCCGTCCACAGCGCGAGCGCCAGCCCCGCCGCCGAGAAGGTCAGGAGAAGGCCGAACAGGGCGTCCGGCGCCTCGATCCGCGCCTTCAGCACGGGCACCAGCGCCGCGAAGGCGCCCCAGGCCACCCCCATCCCGGCGAAGGCCAGGACCGGCGCCCGCGCCGCCCGCAGATCCCGTCGCAGTCCCATCCCGCCGCGCTCTCACGGACCGCCCGCCGCGGCAAGCGCCGGAGGACGTGGGACGCCCAGAGGACGCCCGGGGGCCGCCCGGCCGCCCGGCCGCCCGGGGGCCGCCCCGCCGCCGCGCCGCGGAAAGGCCCCGCCCCAGGCATCCGCCGCCCCTGCCGATCCGGCACTCCGGCGCGCCGGACCCGCCGGCCCCCCGGCCGCTCCGGACCCTCCGACCCCCAGGCCCGCCAGACCTTCGGCTCCCCAACCGAAGCCCCCGGACCAAGGCCCCCAGGCCCCCGATCCGGCCCGTTCCGCTGATCCGTCGCCGCGCGCCTGGCGCACCTCTCCCGTCCGTGCGCCCGAAGGCCCCGCGCGCGGGCCCCGATCGCCCGCCCGGGGGGAGAGGGCTCCCCCCGGCGATGATGGTGGTTCGCAAGCGCACGGCCCGGCCCTCCCCCTTCGCCCGAAGGACCCTAGCGGGCCCGGGTTAACGGGGCGTGAAGCCACCGCGCGCCCTTTGCAACAAGGGGCTTCCCATCCCCGCGCGGGGCCGCTAAGGGGCCGCTTCCACGCGCGGGACACCCTTGGAGGCCCGCGCCCGATCAGGAGAGAACCAATGGCTGGAGAGATCCCGGATCTCGTCGCCGAGCACCGGACGGGGACAGGCAAGGGGGCCGCCCGTCAAGCCCGCAGGGCTGGCAAGGTGCCCGGCATCGTCTACGGCGGCGGCGCCGACCCGCTGCCCATCAACATCGGCTTCGACGCGCTGCTCACGCGCCTCAAGCACGGCCGCTTCCTGTCGACCCTCTACAACATGAAGGTCGAGGGCCAGGAGGACGTGCGCGTCATCTGCCGCAACGTCCAGCGCGACGTGGTGAAGGACCTGCCGACGCATGTCGACTTCATGCGCCTGCGCCGGAACTCGAAGATCAACCTCTTCATCCCCGTCGAGATTGAGGGCGAGGAGGAGGCCCCCGGCCTGAAGTCCGGCGGCGTGCTGACCATGGTCCGCCCGGAGGTCGAGCTGATCGTTACCGCCGGCGACATCCCCGAGAGCGTCACCGCCTCCGTCGCGGGGATGGAGGTGGGCGACACGCTCACCATCTCCTCCGTGACGCTGCCGCAGGGTGCCCGGCCCGTGATCGACCGCGACTTCGTCATCGCGAACATCCAGCCGCCCTCGGGCCTCGCCTCGCAGGCCGAGGACGACGAGGAGGGTGACGAGGACGTCGCCGCCGACGAGGTCCCCACCACCGAGATGGGGCCCCCGGACGGCGAGGAAGCCCCCGAGTGACGAGGACACGAGAGGCCGCGGCACCGCCCGCGGCCTTTCTTCTTCCGCCCCCGCCCCCCTCCGGCCGTCCGGGCTGCGGGGTTTCTGCACAGCCGCGCCGGACGCCCGCCTGAATCCCTTCCGTTGCCAGAAGGTTACACCCCGAAGTTCAGGCGGTGCGCCAGGGCCGCGCCTCGAGGCGGCCCCCGAAAGCCCCGATCCCCATGCCTCGCGGCCCGGCGGCGGCGCCGGCGCCTGTCATGCCTCGCCCCCCGTGGCCCTTCCGCAACGAGGCCAGCGCCCTCGGGGCGACGGGCGACGCGGCGCGGCGCCGGGGCTCCGCCCACCGACTTGTCCACAGGCCCCGCGCTAGCCTTCCTGGGACAGCACGCTCTCGAAGGTCTCCAGCTCCGGCGGGCCCAGATACATCTCCCTGCCGCCGCCGGCCCCGCGATGCGCCGCCCTGAACGCCTCCGAGCGGGTCCAGGCCTCGAACGCCTCCCTCGACGCCCAGACCGTGTGCGAGGCGTAGAGCGTGTGGCCCTCGCCCTCCTTGCCGCGCAGGAGGTGGAAGCCCTCGAAGCCCGGCACGGACGCGAGATGCGAGTCGCGGCTGCGCCAGACTTCCTCGAAGGCATCCTCGTGGCCCTTGGCGACCCGGAAGCGGTTCATCGTCAAGTACATGGCATGTCTCCTATCGAGGTCGGGCCCATCGCGGTCGGGGCCCCGCGGGGGCGCGCCGGCCGCACGGCCTCCAGCTATCGCGGGCACGGCGCGCGGCAACCGCGTCTGGCCTCCGGCGCCGCGCCGCGGCATGAAGGGCCATGGGGGAGGGACGCGCCATGCAGCTCTGGGTCGGCCTCGGGAATCCCGGCGCCAAATACGCCGGCAACCGCCACAATGTCGGCTTCATGGCCGTGGACCGCATCGCGGGCACGGCGGGATGGTCGCGCAAGTTCGGGGGCGAGGTCGCGGACGTCCGGTTCGGATCGGATCGCGTCCTCCTCCTCAAGCCCATGACGTTCATGAATGAATCGGGCCGCTCCGTGCAGGAGGCGATGCGCTTCCACAAGCTCGGGCCCGACGCGATGACCGTCTTCCACGACGAGATCGACCTCGCGCCCGGCAAGGTCCGCGTGAAGTCCGGCGGTGGCCATGCGGGGCACAACGGGCTGCGCTCAATCCACCAGCACGTCGGTCCCGACTACGACCGGGTGCGCCTGGGGGTCGGCCATCCGGGCCACAAGGACGCGGTGCCTGGCTACGTGCTGCGCGACTTCCCGAAGGCCGACCGGGATTGGCTGGACGACCTCCTTCGGGGGATCGAGGACGGCGCGCCGCTGCTGGCGACGGGCGATCCGGGCCGCTTCCTCAATGCGGTGAACCTGCGCCTGAACCCTCCTCGCCCCTCGACGCAGAAGCCGAAGGCCGAAGGGGGCGGCGACCGCACCCTTCCGGCCGATCCCAGGCCCGATCCCGGCCCCGCCCCCGAACCAGCCCCCGGCCCCTTCGCCAAGCTGGCCGGCAAGTTCCGCCGGTGAGCTGGCGCGAGGCGTTCGAGGGGCAGGCCGCGTCCTGCGGGCGGCTCGGCTCGCCCTTCATGGCCCGGATGCTGCGCCTCGCCCCGGACGCGATGCCCGAAGGCGCGCTGAAGGACCGGTTCCGCCGCTGGCCCGAGCAGGCGGAGTTCTGGTCCGGCGCCACGGCCCTGCGCCTCGCGGGGGGGCTTCACGCGCTGGTCCGGCAGGGCGACCCGCTCGCCGCCGCCTATCCGCCGAACGACGTCTCGGACGCGGCGCTCTCGGCGGCGCTGCGGGATGCCATGGCGCGGGAGGAGGGGTTCCTCCTCCAGGCGCTGGAGAGCCCGCCGCAGACGAACGAGGTGCGCCGCTCCGCCGCGCTGATCCCCGCGCTGCACCTTCTCTCCGCGCGCCACGGGCTGCCCCTCGCCCTGTCGGAGCTGGGCGCCTCGGCAGGGCTGAACCTCCTCGCGGACCGCTTCGCGCTCGAGACGCCGGCGGGCCGCCTCGGTCCCGCGGGCCCCGTGCTGACCCTCCGCCCCGACTGGCGCGGCCCCCTGCCCGCCCCCGCGGACCTTCGCATCGCCGAGCGGGCGGGCGTCGACCTCCACCCGATCGACGTGGCCGACCCGGCGCGGCGCGCGCGCCTCCTCTCCTTCCTATGGCCCGACCAGCCCCGCCGGCTCGCGATGACCGAGGCGGCCATCGCCGCCGGCCCGCCCCTGCCGGACCGGGGCGATGCCGTGGACTGGCTGCGGCGCCGCCTCGGGCCCCGCCCGGGCCGTCTGCACATCGTCTTCCACACCGTGTTCCGCCAGTACCTTCCCCCAGACGCCTCGGCCCGGCTGACGGCCGTCCTGGACGCGGGCGGCGCGCGCGGGGCGCCCGATGCGCCGCTCGCGCACCTCTCGATGGAATACGACGGCGAGGGGCCCGGCGCGGCCGTCGTGCTGACCACCTGGCCCGGCACGCGCGAGCTGCTGGGCCGGGTCTGCTTCCACGGCCTCTGGGTGGACTGGCGGGTCGCCGCCTGAGGGCTAGCTCCGGTCGATGGACAAGGACCCTTCCGTGAACGTTCTGGGCGGCCCGCTCGCCCCCTGCGGCACCGAGCCCATGACCGGCTTCTTCCGCGACGGCCTCTGCGACACCTGCGCGGCCGACCGCGGCTCGCACACGGTCTGCGCCGTCCTCACGGCCGAGTTCCTGGCCTACAGCAAGTACGTGGGCAACGACCTCTCCACCCCCCGGCCCGAGTTCCGCTTCCCCGGCCTCAGGCCCGGCGACCGCTGGTGCCTCTGCGCGGGCCGCTTCGCACAGGCCGCCGAGGAGGGGGCTGCCCCGAAGGTGGACCTCGCCGCCACGCATCGCCGCGCGCTGGAGGTGGTCCCGCGGGCGGTGCTGGAGGCGCACGCCCTCGATGCGGCGGGCTAGGACGCTGATCCTCTGGCTGATCGGGGTCGCGGCGGCGCTCTACGCGCTCGTCGTGGGGGCGTTCTGGCTGGGGCAGGAACGGCTGCTCTATCCCGGCTGGTCAGTGGGGCTGCCGCCCCTCTCCGCCTACGAGACGCCCGGCGCGGTCCCCGTGGAGGTTCCCGTCTCCGGCGGGATCGTCCTGCGCGGCCTCTACCGCGCGGCGGATCCGGACGCGCCCACCCTCGTCGTCTTCCACGGCAACGGGGGGCACGACGCGCGCAAGCTCTGGGCGTTCGGCGCGCATGGCTGGGGGACGCTGATGGTCCCCTACAGGGGCTTTTCCGGCAATCCCGGCCGGCCCTCGCAGGCCGCCCTCGTCGCGGACGCGCGCGCGGTGCTGGACTTCGCCACCGGGCCCCTCGGCCTCTCGCCAGATGACGTGGTCGTCTACGGCGAGTCCCTCGGCTCGGGCGTGGCGGTTCGCGCGGCGGCGGGCGGCCCCTGGCGCGCCGTCGTGCTCGAGGCGCCCTATGCGGCGGTGGTGGACCGCGCCGCACAGCTCTTCCCCTGGGTGCCCGTGCGGCTCCTCCTGCGCGACCGCTGGCGCAGCGTCGACCACGTCGCGGCGCTCGGCGTGCCGCTCCTGGTGCTGCACGGCACGGACGACCCGATCATGCCCATCGCCCAGGGCCGGCGCCTCTTCGAGGCCGCGTCCGGGCCCAAGCGCGCCGTCTGGATCGAAGGGGCTGGCCACCAGCTCCCGCCCCTGCGCGTCATGGAGGAGATCGAGCGTTTCCTCGCGGACCTTCCGGCCGCCTAGCCCGCGTCGCGCCCCACGGGGCCGTCCATATCGAAGCCGAAGGCCCGGGCCACGGTGAAGATGTCCTTGTCGCCCCGCCCGCACATGTTCATGCAGATGATGTGCGAAGCCGGCAGGCCGGGCGCGATCTTCATCACGTGCGCCAGGGCGTGGCACGGCTCGAGCGCGGGGATGATCCCTTCGGTCTCGCAGCAGAGCTGGAACGCCTCCAGCGCCTCCTTGTCGGTGATGGCGACGTATTCGGCCCGGCCCACGTCGTGCAGCCAGGAATGCTCCGGCCCGATCCCGGGATAGTCCAGCCCGGCCGAGATCGAGTGCCCCTCGAGGATCTGCCCGTCATCGTCCTGCAGGAGGTAGGTCCGGTTCCCGTGCAGCACCCCGGGCCGCCCGCCGGTCAGCGAGGCGCAGTGCTCCATCTTCTGGTCGACCCCGTGCCCCCCGGCCTCCACGCCGATGATGCGGACCTCGCGGTCGTCGAGGAAGGGGAAGAACAGGCCCATCGCGTTCGAGCCGCCGCCGATCGCGGCGATGATCGTGTCGGGCAGCCGGCCTTCCTTCTCCATCAGCTGGGCCTTGGCCTCCTTGCCGATGACGGACTGGAAGTCGCGGACCATGGCCGGATAGGGGTGCGGGCCCGCCACCGTGCCGATGCAGTAGAACGTCTCGCGCACGTTGGTGACCCAGTCGCGCAGGGCGTCGTTCATCGCGTCCTTCAGGGTGCCCCGGCCGGAGGTGACGGGGATCACCTCGGCCCCGAGCAGCTTCATGCGGAACACGTTCGGGGACTGCCGCTCGACGTCCGTGGCGCCCATGTAGACGACGCATTGCAAGCCGAACTTCGCGCAGACGGTTGCGGTGGCGACGCCGTGCTGGCCGGCGCCCGTCTCGGCGATGATGCGCGTCTTGCCCATGCGGCGCGCCAAGAGGATCTGCCCCAGGACGTTGTTGATCTTGTGCGCGCCCGTGTGGTTCAGCTCGTCGCGCTTCATGTAGATCGTGGCGCCGCCCAGCCGCTCGGTCAGGCGGTCGGCGCGGTACATGGGCGAGGGGCGGCCGACGTAATCGGCCCAGAGCGCGTCCATCTCGGCCCAGAACTCCGGGTCGTCCTTCGCGATCTCGTACTGGCGCTGAAGCTCCAGGATCAGCGGCATCAGGGTCTCGGAGACGAAGCGCCCGCCGAACTGGCCGAAGCGGCCGTCCTCGTCCGGCCCCGCCATGAAGCTGTTGAAGAGATCGTCCATGGAACCTGCCTTTCCCCCCCGTGTGCGACCGGCGTTCTACGCCAGCCGGGGCACGGCCGCCACCGGTGCCTCCGCGGCCGCGATGAAGCGGCGGACGAGGGCGGCGTCCTTGACGCCCGGCGCGCTCTCCACCCCGGAGGAGACGTCGACTTGCCGGGCGTTCGTGCGGGCCATGGCCTCGGCCACGTTGCCGGGGGTCAGGCCGCCGGCCAGCATCCAGGGCCCGAACCAGCGCCGGTCCGACAGGAGCGTCCAGTCGAAGGCCAAGCCGTTGCCGCCCGGCAGGTCCGCCCCTTCGGGCGGCTTGGCGTCCACCAGCACCTGATCGGCCGCGCCCGCCCAGAGGTTCAGCGCGGCGAGGTCGGCGCGGTCCCGCAGGCCCACGGCCTTCATCACGGGCAGGCCGGTGCGCGCCTTCACCTCGGCCGCCCGGGCGGGCGTCTCGCCACCGTGAAGTTGGATCACGTCGAGCGGGACGGCCGAGAGCACGGCGTCGAGGTCGGCGTCGGACGGGTCCACGAGGAGGCCGACCTTCGCCACCCCCGCCGGCACCGCCCCGGCCAGCGCGGCGGCGCGCGGCGGCTCGACGTTCCGGGGGCTCCTGGGGAAGAAGACGAAGCCCACATAGGCCGCGCCCGCCGCGACGGCGGCGTCCAGGGCGTCCCTTTCGGTCAGTCCGCAGATCTTGACGCGCGCGCGGTCCATGCGGCCGGTGATGGACCCTCCGCCGTCCCGGCGCAACGCCCTCAGAGGGCGGAGCTGTCCGGCGTGTAGCTGCTGTCGAGCGCGTCGGTGTTCGTCACGCCCGAGAAGCTCGGGTCGTTCACCTGCTGGTCCTGGCTGTTCGGCGCGCCCCCCGCGGCGCACGCCCCGAGCGCGATCAGGAGGAGGAGCGGCCCGGAGGCCCTGGCGATTCGTCTGGTCATGGCGATGTCCCCTTCGGCTGGGCTGCCGGCCGCAACCTAGCCTAGCGCGCGGGACGGTCCAGCAGGGCCAGCACGTCGTCCTCGCCCTCGTGGGCCTTCTCGCGCAGGCGCTCGTTCTCGCGGGCCAGGAGGTTGACTTGGCGGCGGCGACGCTCGGCCTCGCGGCGAATGCGGTACTCGCGCAGCCATTCCCACACGAACCCCAGGACGAGACCCACGACCACCCCGCCGAGGATCACGGCATAGAGGGGCAGGAAGAGCAAGCCCTGATAGCCCACGAGTTCAGCCAAGGCGGCGGGCAGCAGCTTCAGCTCGACGGTGGCGCGGTTCGCCATCGCGACCGTCACCAGCAGGATCGCGACGAGCACGAGGAAGGCGTATTTCAAGTAGCGCATCTATGGTCCCCGGCTGCCTGCTCCGCCCGCACCTAGCGCAGCCCGGCGGCGCTGTCACGCATGCGCGGGCGTCCCGGCCGTCAGCCTTCCTCGTTCAGCCGCTCGCGAAGCCCCTTCCCCGCCTTGAAGAAGGGGACCGCCTTGGCGTCGACCGCCACGGACTCGCCCGTGCGGGGATTGCGGCCGGTGCGGGCGTCCCGGTGCTTGGTCGAGAAGGCGCCGAAGCCGCGCAGCTCGACGCGGTCGCCGCGCGCCATGGCGCGGATGATTTCGTTGAACACCGTGCTGACGATCTTCTCCACGTCCCGCTGGTAGAGATGCGGGTTCTCTTCGGATATTCGCTGGATCAATTCCGATCGGATCATGTCGGCCCCCAAAGGCGGATTGTCGCAGGCCGCGCGAAATGCGCGTGCACGACGGCCGCACGTTAGCGGTTTCGACCCTGGCCGAAAAGGCGAACCGTGCCGCAACGAACCGCCGTGCGCGGGAAATCCGCCGGGCTTCGGGACGGGCGGGCGGAATCCGCCGGGTCTACGGCGCTGTGTCCCAGGACATTCAGGGCGAATGCGCCCGCCCCCGCGAATCGCGAGCGGCCCCGCAATCGCCTGCGGGGCCGCCCACCGTGCTAAACCAGTTCGATCGAACTCAGTCGTCGCCCTTCAGCGCCGCGCCGAGGATGTCGCCCAGGCTCGCCCCCGAGTCGGAGGAGCCGTACTGCTGCACCGCCTCCTTCTCCTCGGCGATCTCGCGCGCCTTGATCGAGAGGCCCAGGCGCCGGGTCTTCGGGTCCACGCTGGTCACGCGCGCGTCGATCTTGTCGCCGACGCCGAAGCGCTCGGGGCGCTGCTCGGCCCGGTCGCGCGAGAGGTCCGAGCGCCGGATGAACGACTTCGCGCCCTCGTACTCGACCTCGATGCCGCCATCCTCGATCTTCGTGACCTCGACCGTGACGATGCTGCCGCGCTTCACGCCGCCCACCGCCTCGGAGAACGAGTTGTCCAGCGCCTTGATCGAGAGGGAGATGCGCTCCTTCTCGGGGTCCACCTCCGTGACCACGGCCTGCACGACATCGCCCTTGCGGAAGTCGCCGATCGCGTCCTCGCCGCGCCCCTCCCAGGTGATGTCGGAAAGGTGCACCATCCCGTCGATGTCGCCCTCCAGGCCGACGAACAGGCCGAACTCGGTGATGTTCTTGACCTCGCCCTCGACGGGGGTGCCGACGGGGAACTGCTCCTGGAACACCTCCCACGGGTTGCGCTGGGTCTGCTTGAGGCCGAGCGACACGCGCCGCTTCTGCATGTCCACCTCGAGGACCATCACCTCCACCTCCTGCGAGGTCGAGACGATCTTGCCCGGATGGACGTTCTTCTTCGTCCAGCTCATCTCCGAGACGTGGACGAGGCCCTCGACCCCCGGCTCCAGCTCCACGAAGGCGCCGTAGTCGGTGATGTTGGTCACGCGGCCCGTGTGGACCGAGCCCAGCGGGTACTTGCCCTGCACGAAGTCCCAAGGGTCCTCCTGCAGCTGCTTGAGACCCAGGGAGATGCGGTGCGTCTCCTTGTTGATCTTGATGACCTGCACCTTGATCGTCTCGCCGATGTTGACGATCTCGGAGGGGTGGTTGACCCGTCGCCAGGCCATGTCGGTCACGTGCAGCAGGCCATCCACGCCGCCGAGGTCGACGAAGGCGCCGTACTCGGTGATGTTCTTGACCACGCCGTCGACGTTCTGCCCCTCGGCGAGGTTGGCGATGACCTCGGCGCGCTGCTCGGCGCGCGACTCCTCCAAGATGGCGCGGCGCGAGACGACGATGTTGCCCCGGCGGCGGTCCATCTTCAGGATCTGGAACGGCTGCTTGAGGCCCATCAGCGGCCCCGCGTCGCGCACCGGGCGCACGTCCACCTGGCTGCCGGGCAGGAACGCCACGGCGCCGCCCAGGTCGACGGTGAACCCGCCCTTCACGCGGCCGAAGATCGCGCCCTCGACGCGGTTCTCGTCGGCGTAGGCCTTCTCCAGCCGGTCCCAGGCGGCCTCGCGCCGGGCCATCTCGCGGCTGATCACGGCCTCGCCGCGGGCGTTCTCGGCGGCGCGGAGATAGACCTCGACCTCGTCGCCCGGGTGGATGTCGGCTTCCTCGCCGGGCTCGGCGAATTCCTTCAGGTCGACGCGGCCTTCCATCTTGTAGCCGACGTCGATGATGGCCTGACCCGCCTCGACGGCGATGACCTTGCCCTTCACGACCGATCCTTCGGTCGGGGTGTCGATCTCGAAGCTTTCGTCGAGGAGGGCTTCGAAGTCCTCCATGGTGGCGTTCTGAGCCATAGGCTGAGCGGTTCCTCTCGGATACGGGTTTTCACTGGCCGGGCGGTTGGGTCCGCCGGTCTTCGTCTAGGATTGGTCATGGCCGGGTTGCTGGCCCGCGCGGGGCGGGCCCGCGCGCGACGAGGGCCACCTATGCGATCGGGGGGGCTTTCGCAACGGCCCTTGACCTTCCAGTTACTGGAACCCCTACTTCACCCCCCGGACGATCGGCAGGAGGTCCGACATGAACATCGGCGAGGTCGCGGCCCGCTCGGGCGTTCCCGCGAAAACCATCCGCTACTACGAGGACATCGGCCTGATCCGCCCCGCGCGTGGGGCGAACGGCTACCGCGACTTCTCGGACGAGGACGCGCACCGCCTCGCATTCGTGGGGCGCGCCCGCGCGCTGGGCTTTCCGGTCGAGGATTGCCGCCGCCTCCTCGCGCTCTGGTCCGAGGGGCGCCCCTCGCGCGAGGTGCGTGCGCTGGCCGCCGGCCATCTCGCGGAGATCGAGAGGAGGCTGCGCGAGCTTCAGGCGATGCGCGACGCGCTCTCGGACCTCGTGGACCGCTGCGCCGGCGACGACCGGCCCACCTGCCCCATCATCGACCGGCTCGGGCGCCCGTCCGCCTGACCCGCCCGCCGCCCTGGACCCGCCCGGGCGGGTGGGCCGTTTGACCACCGTCCCCGAACGCCGCCGAGAAGGAAGAGGAACATGGACGATCGCAAGCATGGAACGGACTGGGGGCGCTACGGGCGGCTTCTGGGGATGGTCGCGACCTCGTCCGTCGTGATGTGGTTCTTCATGTACCTGAACGCCTGGTCGGTCCATCACCTCTACTTCAGCGAGACGCGCGCCTTCATGGCGATGCTGATGGGCGGCGCGATGCTGGCCATCATGCTGACCTTCATGCTGGGCATGTACGGCAACCGCGCCGCGAACGTCGCGCTCTACGTCCTGTCGGCCGCGCTCTTCGCGCTGGGGCTCTGGCTCGTGCGCTCGCAGGCGACGGTGCAGGACCTTTCCTGGATGAAGGCGATGATCCCGCACCATTCCATCGCCATCCTCACCTCCGAGCGCGCGGAGATATCCGATCCCCGCGTCGCCAAGCTGGCCGGCGAGATCGTCGAGGCGCAGGACCGCGAGATCGCCGAGATGCGCTGGATGGTCCGCGAGCTCGAGGCCGGGCGCGACGTCGGCGGCCCCCTGGGCGACGACGGCGCGCCGGCCCCCGCGGGCACCCTGGCGGACGCCCTGCGCCGCGCCCCGGTCCCGACGCTCGACCTCGCGCCCATGGACCCCGGGACGCTGCGCGCGGCCGGCCTCGGCGGCGCGCCCTGCGCCTTCCGCATGATCGAGGATTCCCCGCCGGTGATGGCCGCGGACCCGTCGGGCACCGGCGCGGTCCTCCTGAACGGCACGTTGATCCCGGTGGAGGGCATGCGCGGCCCGGACGGCATCCGCGCCCGCGCCGAAGGGCTCTCGATCCTCCTCGAGCCGCTCGCCGGCGACGAGGCCAACCTCCTCATGGACCTGGCGACCGAGCCGCCGCTGCGCGTGGGCTACGGCGGCTTCTGGTCCTGCACGAACTGAACGGAGACGACGACATGGCCAAGGACCTCATCGAGGACGTGAACCGGCGGGGCGACGGCCCCCCCGACCCCGCCCGGGCCTCGCGCGGCGAGAAGCGCGCGGTGCTCTACCGGATGACGCTGCCGGACCACACCTGCCCCTCCGGGCTGAAGGCCCGGGACCTGCTGCGGCGCGAGGGATACGCGATCGACGACCGCCCCTTCCTCGAGCGGCCCGAGGTCGACGCCTTCAAGCGGCGCTGGAACGTCGAGACGACGCCCCAGATCTGGATCGACGGCGAGCGGGTCGGCGGCTACCAGGCCCTGCGCGAGCGGCTGGGAAAGCCCGTCCGGCAGAAGGGCGAGACGTCCTACCGCCCCGTGATCGCGATCTTCGCGGTCTGCGCGCTCCTCGCGGCGGCGACGACCTGGTGGGCGGCCGGCACGCTCCTGTCGGTCCGCACGGCCGAGCTCTTCGTCGCGTTCGCCATGTCCGTGCTCGGCATCCAGAAGCTGCAGGACATCGAGAGCTTCTCGACCATGTTCCTGAACTACGACCTTCTGGCGCGGCGCTGGGTGCCCTACGGCTACGTCTATCCGTTCATCGAGACGGGGGCCGGCATCCTGATGGTCGCCGGCGCGCTGATCTGGGTCGCGGCGCCCCTCGCGCTCTTCGCGGGCACGATCGGGGCGATCTCGGTGTTCAAGGCGGTCTACCTCGACAAGCGCGAGCTGAAATGCGCCTGCGTGGGCGGCAATTCGAACGTGCCGCTGGGATTCGTCTCGCTGTCCGAGAACCTCGCAATGATCGGCATGGCGCTCTGGATGGGCGCGCGCGCCCTCTTCTAGAGCCCTCCGCCGAGGGGCCGCCTGAGGCGCACGTAGCCGTGCGGCCCCAGCGCGCGGACCGTGTGGAAGCGCGCGAAGAGCCAGCGGAGCACGTCCATCGGCGCCTCGGCAGGCCGCTGCCCTTCGCCGCGCGTCAGGATGCTGACCGTGTGCATCTCGTCGGTGTAGGCGCGGGCGGTGATCCCCGCCTCCTCCCACTGGTAGAGGAGGTAGTCGCAGACCTCCTCGGGGGCGGTCTCGTCGCCTATGATCTCGTGCAGGTGCTCGATCGTGTTCGGCGCGCCGTCCTCGCGCCCTCCGTCGTCTTCCATGCGTCCCCTCCCCGCGCGGCCGGCCCCTCCCGTAGCGCGCGCCGCCCCCCGCGGGGAGAGGGGGGCGCCCCCGCCCGCGCGCCGCTGTGGCCCCCCTGCCCCGGGGCGCCCCTCAGCGGGCGGCCAGGGCCCGCTCCACGAAGCCGGACGCGGCCTCCACCGCCTCCTCGATCGTCATCGCGGTGGTGTCGACCACCTCGGCGTCCTCGGCCCGCACCATGGGCGCGTCGCGGCGCCGGGCGTCCCGCTCGTCGCGGGCGCGCACGTCTCCGACGACCTCCTCCAGCGTGGTCTCGACGCCCCGCGCGCGCAGCTCCTCGAAGCGCCGCTCGGCCCGGCGCTCCGCGCTCGCCGTCACGAAGAGCTTCACCTCCGCCTCGGGCGCGATGACGGTGCAGATGTCGCGCCCGTCCAGCACCGCGCCGCCCGCCTGCCGCGCGATCCGGCGCTGGAAGCCCACGAGCGCGCGCCGCACCTCCGGGTCGGCGGCCACGCGGGACGCCTCCTGCGCGACCTCCGGGGTCCGCAGGTCGGCGCGCTCAAGCTCGGCCATCATCAGCGAGGTCGCGGCGGCCACGGGGTCCGCCCCCGCCAGCGCCTGCGCCGCCACCGCCCGGTAGAGCAGCCCCGTGTCCAGGTGCGCCATCCCGAACCGCTCGGCCAGGGCGCGGCTGACCGTGCCCTTGCCGGCCGCCGCGGGCCCGTCGATGGCCACGGTGAAGGGTCCGTCGATCATGCGTCCCCAACCATCGCGGCCGGCTTCGGGTCCCGCCCTTCCGCGCGGGGCAGGTCCTCGGGGACGTCGTGGCAGGGCCCCTTCTCGGCGCAGAAGATGTGCCCCGCGATCCCCAGGCCGGCCGCGTCGCCCGGCGTGCCGGCGTGGATCGAGAGGTTCCCGCCCGCCCCGTCCCGGAGCAGGCCGGACCCGCAGGCCGGGCAGGATCCCCGCCATCCCCGCCGCCGCGCGCCCCCCAGGGCGCACCACCGGCGCACGTCGCCCCCCGCCGCCGCCGCCTCGCGCTGGGCAAAGGTGGCGGCGACGAGGCGGCCCGGGATCCGGCGGCACGTCCCGCGGTGGCAGGCGATGACGGGCCGCGGCGGGCCCTCCGCGCGGCGGCGCGCCGGCCCGCGGGCGCCTCCCCCCGCCCGGCTCATCCCGTCCGGCTCATCGGTTCTCCGCCCGGAACTGCGCGCCCAAGGCGCGCATCAGGGGCTCGAAGACGGGGAAGGACGTGGCGATCGGGGCGGCGTCGTCCACGGTCACCGGCTGCGCGGCGGCCATCCCGGCGATCAGGAAGGACATCGCGATCCGGTGGTCCAGCCGCGCCTCCACCCGCGCGCCGCCCGGCACGCCGCCAGCGCCGCGCCCGTGGACCGCCCACCAGTCCTCGCCCTCCTCGACCTCGACCCCGAGGGCGCGCAGCCCCGCTGCCATCGCGTCGATGCGGTCGCTCTCCTTCACGCGCAGCTCGCGCACGCCGCGCATCAGCGTCGTGCCTTCGGCGTTCGCGGCGACGACCGACAGGATGGGGTACTCGTCGATCATGGACGCCGCCCGCCCGGGCGGCACCTCGATACCCCGCATACCGTCCGAGAAGCGCGCGCGCAGGTCGGCGACGGGCTCGCCGCCCTCCTCGCGCTCGTCCTCGTAGGAGAGGTCCGCCCCCATCTCGCGCAAGGTCTCGTAGAGGCCCGCGCGCGTCGGGTTCAGGCCGATGCCGGGCACCAGCACGTCGGACCCCGGGACGACCAGCGCCGCGCAGACCGGAAAGGCCGCCGAGGACGGATCGCGCGGCACCGCGATCGCCTGGGGCCGCAGCTCGGGCTGGCCCCCCAGGGTGATCACCCGGCCCTCCGGCCCCTCCTCGACCCCGATCCGCGCGCCGAAGCCCGCGAGCATCCGCTCCGTGTGGTCGCGCGTGGCCTCGCGCTCGACCACCACGGTCTCGCCGGGGGCGCCCAGCCCCGCCAGAAGGACGGCCGACTTCACCTGCGCGGAGGGCACGGGCGTCTCGTAGCGCACGGGCACGGGCACCTCGGCCCCCAGGATCGTCAGCGGCAGGCGCCCCCCCGAGCGGCCGAAGGCCTGCGCGCCGAAGCGGGCCAGCGGGTCCGTCACCCGTCCCATGGGCCGCCCGTTCAGCGAGGCGTCGCCCGTGAAGGTCGCGGCGATCGGCGTGGTCGCCATCGCCCCCATGATCAGCCGCACCCCCGTGCCCGAGTTGCCGCAGTCGATCACCCGGGCAGGCTCCTTGAACCCGCCCGTGCCGACGCCGTGGACGGACCACGCCCCTTCGCCGGTCCGCTCCACCTCGGCCCCGAGGAGGCGCATCGCCTCGGCGGTGGCGAGGACGTCCTCGCCCTCCAGAAGGCCCGTGACGACGGTCTCGCCCACCGCCAGCGCCCCGAGGATCAGCGCGCGGTGCGAGACGGACTTGTCTCCCGGAACCTCCGCGACCCCCTTCAGCGGGCCGGAGGCGGGGGCGGTCAGCGGGCGGGCGTGGGCATGAGGCATGGCCCGTCCCTTCGCCCCGCCCCCGCCGGAGGTCAACGCCCTCCCCGCCGCGCGCCCTCCGGATCGCCCCCGGACGTGCCCGCCGGAGCCCCCGCAGGGCGCGTGCGGCACGGGCCCTACCGGCGGCTCAGCGCGCCCCGGATCATCGCCGCCGTCTCCCGCGGTCCGTAGAGCGCGGCGAACCCCCCGAAGCGCGGCCCCTGGCTGGCGCCGAACAGGACCTCGTAGAGGGCGCGGAACCAGTCCCTCAGCGGCTCGAACCCGTGCGCCTTGCCGACGGCGAACACCTCCGACTGCAGGCCTTCGGCGTCGGCGGCGTCGCCCTGCCAGCCCTCCAGCCGCGCGGCGAGGTCCTCCATCGCCGCCCTCTCCCTCTCGTCGGGCGCGCGCACCGCCCGAGTCGGCAGGATCACGTCGCGGTAATAGGCGATCGCCCCGCGGATCGCCCGGTCCAGCCCCGGGTTCGCCTCCGGCGAGGCATCGGGCGCGTAGCGGCGCACGAAGCCCCAGAACACCTCCGGATCCTCCGTATTCGCCACCCCGGCCAGGTTCAGGAGCATCGCGAAGGGCACCACCATGTCCGACCGCGGAACGTCGCCGCCATGGATGTGCCAGACCGGGTTGCTCACCCGCGCCAGGGGGTCGTTCGCCTCGTGGAAGGCGCGCAGCTGCTGGTGGTACTCGTCCACGGCCTTCGGGATCACGTCGAGATGCAGCCGCTTCGCCGTCTTGGGCTTGAGGAACATGAAATAGGCCAGGCTCTCGGCCGGCGCGTAGGCCAGCCACTGGTCCATGGAGATCCCGTTGCCGGAGGACTTGGAGATCTTCTGCCCGTCCTCGTCGAGGAACAGCTCGTAGACCAAGTGCTCGGGCGCCTCGCCGTCCAGGGCCCGGCAGATCGCGTCGTAGATCGCCGTGTTGGTCCCGTGCTCCTTGCCGTACATCTCGAAGTCGACCCCGAGGGCGGCCCAGCGCGCGCCGAAATCGGGCTTCCACTGCAGCTTCACGTGGCCGCCCGTGACGGGCAGCGTCCACTCGCGCCCGCCCTCGTCGTCGAAGGTGACCGTGCCCGCCTCGCCGTCGACCTCCTTCATCGGCACGTAGAGCACCCGCCCCGTCTCCGGGTGGATCGGCAGGAAGATGGAATAGGTCTCGCGCCGCTCGTCGCGAAGGGACTTCAGCATGATCGCCATCAGGGCGTCGTAGCGCGCCGCGCACAGGCGCAGGACCTCGTCGAACGCGCCCGAGCGGTAGAACTCCCGCGCGCTGTAGAAATCGTACTCGAAGCCGAAAGCGTCGAGGAAGCGGCGCAGCATCGCGTTGTTGTGCTCGCCGAAGCTCTCGTGGGTGCCGAACGGGTCGGGCACGCTCGTCAGGGGCTTGTGGAGGTGCTCGGCCAGCATCTCGCGCGCCGGCACGTTGTCGGGCACCTTCCGCATCCCGTCGAGGTCGTCCGAGAAGCAGATCAGGCGCGTCGGCCGGTCGTCGATCGCCTGGAACGCCCGCCGCACCATCGTCGTCCGAAGCACCTCGCCGAAGGTGCCGATATGCGGCAGGCCGGAGGGGCCGTAGCCCGTCTCGAACAGGACCTCGTCCTTGCCCAGCCGCTCGGCGCGCGCCTTCAGCCGCCGCGCCTCCTCGAAGGGCCAGGCCTTGGACTTGAGGGCGGCGTCGCGAAGCGCGTCGGACATCGGGGGCTCCATCACGGGGACGCGGGCACCTATTGCCGGGGCGCTGGGGCGTCAATATGAGCGGTCCCATGCTCGACGACCCCTCCGCACCCGAGGCGCCGATGACGGCGCAGGACGCCCTCGTCGCGGTGATGATCGCCGTCTCCGCCGCGGACGAGAACGTGCGCACGGCCGAGCTGGTGACCATCGAGCAGATCGTGAACCACCTGCCCGCCTTCGCCGGCTACGACGAGGGGCGCATCGCGCAGGTCTCGCGCATCGTGTTCGACCTCTTCTCGGAGGAGGACGGGCTCGACGCCCTCTTCGGCCTGATCCGCGGCGCCCTGCCCGAGCGCCTTCGCGAGACGGCCTACGTCCTGGCCTGCGACGTCGCCGCCGCCGACGGCACCCTGCGCGACGCCGAGCTGCGCCTCCTCGAGGAGATGCGCTACGAGCTCGACCTCGACCGCCTCCACGCCGCCGCCATCGAGCGCGCCGCCCGGGCCCGGCACATGACCCCCTAGGGCGGACCCGCCCCGTCGCCGCCCCGCAGCCCTCCCGGCGGGGGCGCCCTAACCGTAGACCTTGGCCCAGCGCTCGATCAGCTGCGACTGCAGCACCCGCGCGCGCGCCACATAGGTGCGCGAGCCGGCCGGCCGCTCCTCTCCGCGGGCGGCCGCGGCGGCGCGGCGCTCCTCGTCGGCCACAAAGATCGCGAAGGCGATGGGCCGCCCGCGCGGCGGCATGGCCCGGCCGGCCAGCGCGCTGACGAAGTTCAACGTCCCGGTCTTGGCGCGCACGTCCACCGGCTGCACCTCGTAGCGTCCGCCGCCGGGCCCGCGCAGCGGGAAGGGGTAGAGCAGCGCGGCCACCTCCTCGGGCATGCGCCGCATGGCCTCGGCCATCTCGCCCGCGCGCACGTCGCTCTCGACGTTCAGGCCGGAATGGTCCCAGGCCGCCAGCCGCCGCATCCCGAGGGTCGGACCGGCCCAGGCCGCCATCGAGCCGCCCGAGGCGAGCAGCGAGGACACCGCCCGCCCCCCCGCGAGGGTCGCGTTCAGCCCCAGCACCTCGGCCGTCGCGTTGGTCGAGTAGCGCAGCATGTCGGACGCGATCTCCCTCAGGGGGGGCGAGCGGAGGGTGGCCAGGGCCGCGCCCACCGGCGCCTCGACCGCGACGCCCGCGCGCGGCAGCTCGATGCCGGCGTCCCCCGCGAGGGTCCGGAACACGTCGCCCGCGTAGCGCGCGGGGTTGCGCACGGGCAGCCAGCGCGAGCCGCCCCCCCCGAGCTGCCCGCGCGCGACCGTCCAGGCGTCGATCCCGTCCACGTCGCGATAGGTGTAGACCGGCCCCGCGCGGTCCACGACCTCCATCCGGCTCGACGCGACCTCCGGCACCGCGCCGCCGCCGCGCGCGTCCATCTGCACGTCGTAGCCCCCGCCCGTCCGCTCCCACGAGAAGTGGACCCGCCCGAAGTTCAGCATCAGGCCCGAGACGGTGGGGTTGTAGCCCAGGTGCTCCGGCTGGTCGGGATCGACGGGCCCGACGACCGGCAGCGCGCCGTCGAAGACGCGGAACGCCCCCTCCACCTCCGTCACCCCGGCGGCGCGCAGATCCTCGGCCAGCGCCCGCAGCCCGCCCGTGCCCAGGACCGGATCGCCCCCGCCGGCGAGGATCAGGTCGCCCCGCAGGACCCCCCCCTCCACCGGGCCGGTCGCGACGAGGCGCGTCTCGAACCGGTGGTCCAGCCCCAGGCGGTCCGCGGCGTAGGCCGCCGTCAGCGCCTTCATGGACGAGGCGGGGGGCATGCCGCGCATGGGGTCGCGGCTCTCCAGCATGGTGCCGGTCTCCATGTCGACGGCCGCGAAGCCCACCCGGCCGGAGAGGTTCGCGCGCGCGATCAGCTCGTCGGCGGTGGGGATCGCCGGGCGCGGCGCGGGGCGCGGCCCGGCATCGGCGAGGACGCCGGCGCCGCCGGGACGGGGCCGGGGCCGGGGCGTGGCCCGGGGCTGGGCGAAGGCGGCCCCGGCCGCCCCTCCGGCGAGGAGGCCCAGCACCGCGCGCCTGTGGAACGTGCGTGTCATGGGGGGAAGGTTTAGCCCCGGCGGGCCCGGCAGCAACCGGGGACCCGCGCCAAGGGGGAAGGGAAGTGGGGGGGGGGCGTCAGCGCCGCCAGCCGCCCCTCGCCCGGATCGCGGTGCTGCTCTCGCCGCGCATGGGGATGTTGACGAGGCACCAGGCCGGCGGCCCCCGCCGCAGCAGCAGCCCCGGCGCGCGCACGCGCGCCCGCTCCATCGCCTGGGCGGCGGGGGCGGTGCGGGCGGCCACGCGCAGCCCCGGCCGGGCGAGCACGCCGATCGGATGGTGCGCCGCGATCCCCCGCCAGTCCCGCCAGCGGTGGAACTGGACCAGGTTGTCCGCCCCCATGAGCCACACGAGCCGGAGGTCCGGCCGCAGCGCGCGCAGCGCGGCGAGCGTCTCGGCGGTGTAGCGGGTGCCCAGCGCCGCCTCGATCCCCGTCACGGCGATGCGCGGGTCCGTGGCCACCGCCCGCGCCCGCGCCAGCCGCCGCTCCAGCGCGGCGGGCGCGTCGGGCTTCAGGGGGTTGCCGGGCGAGACCAGCCACCACGCCCGCGAGAGGCCGATCCGGGCCATCGCCTCGCGCGTGATGGCGAGGTGGCCCTCGTGCGCGGGATCGAAGCTGCCCCCCAGCACGCCGACCGCCCCCCCGCGGGGCGCGGGGGGCAGCGCCCGCCTCGCCGCCGCGCTCATGCAGGAACGGCCCGCGGCCGGCGCGCGTTCGCCCTGCAGACGCCGGCCGGACACCCCTTCGGGAGGACAGAACCCATGCGAACCCTTCTCGCCGCCACCGCCACCGCCGCCTCCGCGCTCCTCGCCGCCCCCGCGCTCGCCGAGGGGCCCGTGTTCCCCGACGCCGGCATCGGGGAGAGGCAAGGATACCTCGCCTCCGAGCTGATGGGCACCCGCCTCCTGGTCACGGACGCCCCCGTCGCGGCGGACGCGGTGCTGCCGCCCGGCGGCGCGGCGGCCTTCGACGACGTCGGCGAGATCGACGACGTCTTCATCGGCGCCGGAGGGGGGTTCGAGGCGGTGATCGTGAACGTGGGCGGCTTCCTCGGGGTCGGCGAGCGCGAGGTCGCCGTCGCGTGGACGGCCATCGTCCCCGTGCGGGAGGGGGACGATCCCGGCGAGGTGTTCCTCGTGCTGCCCACCACCCGCGAGGCCCTTCGCGCCGCGCCCGAGTTCCGCCGCGCCGCGCCCGGCGGCGTCCTCGTGCGGGGCGAGGGGGCGGCGGACGCCCTCGCCGAGGAGCCCTTCGAGGCGGAGGCCGCCCACGACGCCGCCGAGCTGCGGGCGCTCAACGCCGAGGTCGAGGCCGCCGAGGCCAGCGCCGCCGAGGCCGCGGACATGGCGGACGCCGCCCCGCTGGCCGCCGCCCCGCCGACCGTCGACCCCCTGGCCCCCGGCGCCGTGGTCGAGGAGGAGGTCCTGCCGCGGGCCACCGACCCCCGCACCCTGCCCGAGCCGGTGCTCGGCCGCGACGGCTACGAGGTGGTGGGCCGCGACGCGCTGACGGCCGCCGACCTCGAGGGGCTGCGCGTCTTCGGCGCGAACGACGAGGACGTCGGCGCGGTCGAGGAGGTCGTCGTCACGCCCGAGGGGCTGCCCGACCGCCTCGTGCTCGAGATCGGCGGCTTCCTCGGCATCGGCCGACACCCGGTGGCCGTCTCGCTCGACGAGGTCCGGGTCCTGCGCTCGGGAAGCGACGTCCGCGTCCACGTGGACGCCACGCGCGAGCAGCTCGAGGCCTTGCCGGAGTACGTCCGCTGAGGGGCGGGACGCCCCGCGCGGGCCTCGCCGCGCTCGCCCTCCTCCTCGTCGGCGAGGCGGCCGCCGCGCAGGCCCCGCCCGCCTGGTGCGGCGCGTCGGTCCGGTTGAACCCCGCCGAGCAGGCGGTCTGCGCCGACCCCCTCCTCTGGGAGAAGGACGCAGCCCTCCAGCGCCTCTACGGACGGCTGCCGCAGGATGCCGCGCTGCGCCGGACGCAGGGCGATTGGCTGCGGGGGTCGCGCGACGCGTGCGGCTGGGACGTGCTTTGCATCGACTGGGCCTATGACGACCGCATCGCCGCGATGCGCGCCGCGCTCTCGGCCCCGCCGCCGGCCGCGGCGCCCCGCCGTCCCTGGTGCGACGCCGCCGGCCTGAACGCCGCCGAAGGGGCGATCTGCGCCGACGACACCCTGTCCAACCTCGACGCGGTGATGGCCGCGGCCTACGGCGCCGCCCGGGCCGCCACCACCGACGCCGAGCAGAACGCCTGGCTGCGCGAGCGCGACGCCTGCGGCGCGGATCGTCCCTGCATCGGCGGGGCCTATGTCCGCCGCCTGACCGCGCTGGGCGCCCGCCTGCGCGCCGCGGGCCGCTAGGGCGGGCGCCCCCCGCTGGCGGGGCCCCTGTGGCAGGCTAGCTTGCCTCCGGGGCACCCTCCGCGCCCCGGCGCAACCTCTCGGGAGGCCCCTTCATGCGACTTCTCTCCACCGCCGCGACCGCCGCCGCCGCCTGCGCCTGCGCCTGCGCCGCCCTAGCGCAGGACGCGACCGGCATGCTCGACGCCGGCAACCTCGAATACGGCGAGACCTACCGCGCGACCACGCTCCTTGGCTCGCGCGTCTACGCGGTCGAGGACGAGTACGCTCCGGGTACGGTGCTGGCCGCCGGCAGCGCGGGCGGATGGACCGACATCGGCGAGATCGGCGACTTCCTCGTCGGGGTCGACGGCACGCTGCAGGGCGTGGTGGTCGACGTCGGCGGCTTCCTCGGCCTCGGCGAGCGCGAGATCGCGATCCGCTGGGACGCGATCCGCCCGGTCCACGAGGAGGGTGCCGAGGACCGGTGGCTCCTGACGATCCCCGCGACCCCCAAGATGATCGAGGCCGCCCCCCCGCTGGAGCGCGACCCCGCCTGACGGGGTGGGGACGGGCCCGCCCCCCCTCCTTACATGTCGACGTGCGCCACGTCGCCGGCCTTCGGCGGCTCGCCGGTGACGGCGGCCTTGAGGTAGCCGTAGGCATGGAGGACCTTGCCCGATGGGCTGTCCCAGTACTCGGCCGCCTCGGGGTCGACCTTCACCGCGACCAGGCGCGGGCTGTCCTTGCCCTCGGGGAACCAAGTCCGCATCGGCTCGGACCAGAGTTCCTCGATCTTGCCGCGGTCGCGCACGATGGCGGCGCGGCCCTCGATCGACAGCCACTCGCTGTCGGACTGGTTGCCGTAGGTCAGCAGGACGCGCGGGTCGCCCTCGATCTCGTCGATCTTGCGCGAGCCCTCGTCGGTCACGAACCACAGCGCGCCGCCGTCCTCGGCGTCCTCGTGGTCGGCCGCGGCCATGGGCCGGGCATGGGCGGTGCCCTTGTCGTCATAGGTCGCCATCATGGCGATGCGGGCCTTGCGGGCGATCTGCAGGACCTTCTCGCGGGCTTCCTCGTCCGCGCGGTGGTCCATGCTGGTGGCGTCGTCTGACATGATCCGTCCTCCGTCTCGTGTGTGCTGCCCGGGCAACGCCCGCGGCGCCCGCGCCGTTCCGGCCGGGGCGGGTTGACCCCGCGCCCGCCATGCCCCACCTGCAGGCCATGCCGCGCCGCCGCGTGGGACGTCAAAGTCGCCCTTCGGGGCCAGCGGCGCAGATGCATCCGATCCCCGGGAATTCCACACGCAGGGTCCTCGGCACGCCGGCCGGGCGCACGGGGGGAACGCCCCCGCGCGCCGACGGGCCGCGCCGCACCCTCGCCCGCCTCTCGCGCGGGCCCATGCCGCCCGCCCCGAGGGGATGGCCGCGGCCCGAAGGACGACGACCATGACCGACTTCACCATGCTGGGCCTCGCGCCCGCGCTCGAGAAGGCGCTGAGCCGCCTGAACCTCACCGAGGCGACGCCGATCCAGGCCCGCGCCATCCCCCCCGCGCTCCAGGGCCGCGACGTGCTGGGCCTCGCCCAGACCGGCACGGGCAAGACCCTCGCCTTCGGGCTGCCGCTGCTCGACGCGCTGCTGGCCAAGGGCGGCAAGCCCGCCCCCAAGACCGCCAAGGCGCTGATCCTCGCCCCCACGCGCGAGTTGGCCAACCAGATCGCGGACAGCCTGCGCGCCCTCGCCGAAGGCACCCGGATCAAGGTCGCCGTCGTGGTGGGCGGGCAGTCGATCAACCGCCAGATCGGCGTCCTGGCGCGCGGGATCGACGTGCTGGTGGCGACGCCCGGCCGGCTGATCGACCTGATGGACCGCCGGGCGGTGGACCTCTCCACCGTGGGGCACCTCGTGCTCGACGAGGCCGATCAGATGCTGGACCTCGGCTTCATCCACGCCCTGCGCCGCATCGCCCCCGCCCTCGGGACCCCGCGTCAGACCATGCTGTTCTCGGCCACCATGCCGGGGCAGATGGAGGAGCTGAGCCGCGCCTATCTCGACCGCCCCGAGCGGATCCAGGTCGCCCCCCCGGGCAAGGCCGCCGACAAGATCGAGCAGTCCGTCCACTTCGTCGAGAAGGCCCGCAAGCCCGCGCGCCTGCGCGCGATCCTCGACGCGCACCCGGACGCCCTGACCCTCGTGTTCGGGCGCACCAAGCACGGGTCCGAGAAGCTGATGAAGGGCCTTCGCACCGACGGCTACGACGCCGCCTCGATCCACGGCAACAAGAGCCAGGGGCAGCGCGACCGCGCCATCGCCGCCTTCAAGGCGGGCGAGGTGCGCGTCCTCGTGGCGACGGACGTGGCCGCGCGCGGGATCGACGTGCCGGGCGTGGGCCTCGTGGTGAACTACGACCTGCCCGAGGTGCCCGACGCCTACGTCCACCGCATCGGCCGCACCGCACGGGCGGGCGCCGACGGACAGGCCGTGGCCCTCTGCTCGGAGGAGGAGGTCGACCTGCTGGCTGCCATCGAGAAGACCATGAAGATGCCCATCCCCGTGGCCTCGGGCGAGCGCCCGGAAGGCACGGGAACCCAGCCGAAGCGGCGCGGCGGCGGCGGCCGGCGCGGCGGGCCCGGCAAGCCGCAGGGCAAGTCGCAGGGCGCGAAGCGCGACGGCGGGCCCGCGGGCGGCCGTCCGGGCCGCCGGCGCCGCCGGCGCGCGGCGTAGCGCGGAACCCGTCCCGCGACCGGCGGGCCGAAGCGCCCCCGCCCGGGCGGGCGTGCCGACCTCTCGCGCGGCCCGGCCCGCTCCACCTCCCCGGCCCGGGCTTCACCCCGGCTTCCCGCGCCTCTAAGTGCACCCCGACCCCCGAACGCACCCGAATCCGAGAGCATCCCCAATGTCCCAGAAATTCGTCTACTTCATGGACGGCGTGTCCAAGACCTATCCCGGCGGCAAGACCGTGTTCGAGGACATCCGCCTGAACTTCCTGCCCGGCGTGAAGATCGGCGTCGTGGGCGTGAACGGCACGGGCAAGTCGTCCCTCATGCGGATCATGGCCGGCCTCGACACCGACTTCAAAGGCGAGGCATGGGCCGCCGAGGGCGCCCGCGTCGGCTACCTCCCCCAGGAGCCCGAGCTCGACCCCCAGCTCGACGTGCGCGGCAACGTGATGGGCGGCGTGAAGGCCCAGACCGACATCCTGGACCGCTACAACGAGCTCGCGATGAACTACTCCGAGGAGACCGCGGACGAGATGGCCGCCCTCCAGGACCGGATCGACAGCGAGGATCTCTGGAACCTCGACTCGAAGGTCTCCATCGCGATGGAGGCCCTGCGCTGCCCCCCCGGCGACGCCCCCGTCGACAGCCTCTCGGGCGGCGAGAAGCGGCGCGTCGCCCTCTGCAAGCTCCTCCTGCAGGAGCCGGACATGCTCCTCCTCGACGAGCCCACGAACCACCTCGACGCAGAGACGATCGGCTGGCTCCAGCAGCACCTGATCGACTACAAGGGCACCTGCCTCATCGTCACCCACGACCGCTACTTCCTCGACGACATCACCGGCTGGATCCTCGAGCTCGACCGCGGCCGGGGCATCCCCTACGAGGGGAACTACTCCGCCTGGCTCGAGAAGAAGGCCGAGCGCCTCGCCCGCGAGGCCCGCGAGGACGAGGGCCGCCAGAAGGTCCTCGACCGCGAGCTCAAGTGGATCCGCTCGGGCCAGAAGGCCCGCCAGGCCAAGCAGAAGGCCCGCATCAACGCCTACGAGAAGATGGCCGGCGAGAGCGTCCGCGACCGCGTCGGCAAGGCCCAGATCGTCATCCCGAGCGGCGAGCGCCTCGGCGCCAAGGTGATCGAGGTCGAGGGCCTCCAGAAGGCCTATGACGGCCGCACCCTCATCAAGGACCTCTCCTTCTCGATCCCCCCCGGCGCCATCGTCGGCGTGATCGGCCCCAACGGCGCGGGCAAGTCCACCCTATTCCGCATGCTCACCGGCCAGGAGGCGCCCGATTCCGGCACCGTCGAGTACGGCTCGACCGTCCAGCTCTCCTACGTGGACCAGTCCCGCGACGCCCTGAACCCCGACAACAACGTCTGGGAGGAGATCTCCGGCGGGGCCGAGCGCATAGTCCTCGGGGACGCCGACATCAACTCCCGCGCCTATTGCGGCGCCTTCAACTTCAAGGGCCCCGACCAGCAGAAGAAGGTCGGCCTCCTCTCCGGGGGCGAGCGGAACCGCGTCCACATGGCCAAGCTCCTGAAGGAGGGCGGCAACGTCCTCCTCCTCGACGAGCCCACGAACGACCTCGACGTCGAGACCCTGCGCGCGCTCGAGGACGCCATCGACGACTTCGCCGGCTGCGCCGTCATCATCTCCCACGACCGCTTCTTCCTCGACCGCCTCTGCACCCACATCCTTGCCTTCGAGGGCGACGGCCACGTCGAATGGTTCCAGGGCAACTTCGAGGACTACGAGGAGGACAAGGTCCGGCGGCTGGGCGAGGACGCGCTGCGGCCGTCGCGGACGAAGCACAAGAAGTTCGCGCGGTAGTGGTAGTAAAGCGTTCAGTCGTAGTCTGGGCCGCGATGGTTGTCGGGATCGTTTATCTGATCAATCTGACTTACGCGATCCTGAGCGGGCAAGAAGGTGGAACGTTTGGAGACACATTCGGAGCTTCGAACGCCCTCTTTTCAGGAACTGCCTTGTTCTTTCTTGTCCTGGCGTTCGCATCTCAGAGAGAAGAACTGAATCTCGTTAAGGAGGAGCGTAACGACACCAGACAAATACTGGAGGGGCAAGAAAAACTTACACGGGAACAGTCAGAAGCTCTTGAGAGGCAATCATTCGATAGTTCGTTCTTCTCAATTCTGTCGTTAGTGGCAGGCGCCGAAAGTCACCTAAGAGTGAGTCGGCAACATACGCTGTTGACTGGAACGAATGTATTCCTAACAAACTGGGAATACCTTCATCGTCACCTAAGGCCGCCAGAAGAGATGATTCTCGGCTCGCTTCGATGAATGATGGGTATTTCGGGGTGGTGGCTGGAAGTTTCTGGAACTTGCATGGCCTCCGAGAAGCTGCCTCAAGGCTTATCGACCGGTCGTCGTTCGATGAAAGTATCAAAGAAACCTATCGGCAAACGCTTTCGGCTTACGACGGTGAATTCTCAGACGATGTAACCGAAATGATGCTGGAACTGGCTCAATAAGAAGAAGCCAACAATGCAGCGTTAGCAGAAATAATCCTTTCCGGGAGTATGCAGGCGCCGGACACTGCATGACAATTGTATTATGACCCCACCTGCGCCGACGAGCTCCTAACCGGCGTGCCGAATCTCCCACCCCCGTAGGGCGGAACTCGTTCCGCCACGCTCCGCCGCCCGGAAAGGCGGAACGAGTTCCGCCCTACGACGCCGCGAACGGGGGCGCGCCGGGCCGTGTCCCGTCCCGTGAACCGGCCCCGCATCGGGCTGAAGCCCGACCTACGCCAGCCTCGCGGGCGCACCGATCCCCTGTGGGTCGGGCTTCAGCCCGACATCCCCCGCATCCCTCCATCCACATCGCCACGGGACCCGGCCGAACGGCCGGGTGTCGGGCTGAAGCCCGACCTACGCTCGCTCATCTGCCTCGCTTCCAATCGCGAACGTCCCGTCCCACCGCACCGGCGCCCGCCGCTCCCCCCGCCCGCGCCACGCGGTCGAGAACGGCCAATCGCGCGCGTCCTCCACCAACCCGTGCCTCGCCGGGTTCCTGTCGCAATACGCCACCGCCGCCGCCCGCTCCTCCTCGCCGCGCAGGTGGTGCTCATAGAACCGCCGCTGCCATATCCCGGCCTCCCGCCGCTCCGCCCGCGGCCGCCCCAGCGGTCGCCTCGTCGCGCGTCCATCCCCCCATCGTAGGTCGGGCTTCAGCCCGACGCCCCCGGTTCCGCCGTCGAACGATGTCGGGCTGAAGCCCGACCTACGACAGTCCCGCCGCAGGCTCGCCGAGAACCGCGCCTTCATCGCGCCGATCCGGACCGCATAGTCGCTGTCCCCCTCCGGCAGGTCCCACACGAAATGCATGTGGTCCGGCAAGACGACCCAGGCCGCGACCCCCACGAGCCGCTCCGCCAGCGTCGCCCGGACGGCCGTGCGCAGCCGGGCGACCTCCTCGACCAGCAGCCAGGACCCTCGCCGGGCGAGGCAGACGGTGGCAAAGACCGACGCGCCGGGGACGCGGGGGCGGCGGTAGTTCGGCATACTCCGATCCTGCCGTCCGAATGGTTAAGGCGGGGTGAACCCCGTTCCGCGGCACCGCCGGCCCGCCCGTCCGGTCGGCCCCGCCGGGGCGACCCGTGACCCCGTCCGGACGCCCCCGGGATCCGCACGTTCCGCCGATCCGCCGCCGGGCGGCGGACGCACCTCTCCCGTCCCCGCGCGGCCCCCGCCCCGCATGCCCCTGCCAGTCCCCCGATGTGGACGCTTCGTCGCCGCATTCCGATTCCTCCCTCGCCCGCACGATGCCAGCGAAAGGTTGACGGAATCCTGCCGCGCCGCGCGCTGCCCCGGCGCCCGCCGGATCTCCTCGCGCGCCCAAGGCCCTGGCCGTTGCGCTTAGCCCCGCTCCGCCGCCCAGACGGTGCGGGTCGAGAGGTCCTTCACGGGCTCCAGCCCCGCCTCGCGTAGGGCGCGCTTGCAGGCGCGCATCCCCGCCACGCCGTAGGCGCCGGGGTGGAACTCGACCACCGCGGCGCGGATGCCCGAGAGGTCCACCCGGCCCAACAGCTCCGCCTCGCCGCCCTCGATGTCGCAGATCAGCACGTCGGGCCGCAGCGCGCCCACCACGTCGTCCCAGCCGGCGGTGGGCACGTCCACCCGCCGCCCCGCCCCCCCCAGCGAGGAGCCCAGATAGCTCGCGTGGACGGCGAAGGGCCGCGTCGCGGGCCGGTCGGGCGAGGCGTCGAGCACGGCGTGCCGCAGCTCCACGTTCGTGAGCCCGTTCGCCGCGTGGAGCGCCTCGATGGAAGGGATGAGGGCGGGGTTCGCCTCGAAGGAGAGGACGGCCGAAGGCCCGCGGGCCAGCGCCACCGTGGCGCCGACGACGCCGATCCCCGCCCCCAGCTCGAGCACGCGGTCCCCCTCCCGCACGAGGGCGAGGGCGCCCGCGATCTCCTGCCCTTCGTAGCGGCCGGCGGCGATCCGCTCGGCCCGGCGGTCGTTCAGGAACCGGGAACGGGGCACGACGAGGCCGTGGACCGTGCGGATCGGATCGTCGAGATCGGTCATGAAAGGCGGCTCCGGGCGGGGGATGTACCGAACTACCCCCCGCCTTACGCATGCGCCATACCCCAGCAGAGCGACGGCCGCGCGCGTTCCGCCCCCGGCCCCGCGCCGCCCGTAGGCGGCGTGCCGCCTACCCGTGCGGACGCGGTGGGCACCTTCCAGGCGTGCGCGCGGCCCCTCGGGGCCGGGACGCGCGGCCGTTCGCCTTTGCCCCTTGCCCCAGGGCCCCGCCGGCGTCATGTGTGGGGTGCTGAGGACGTTTCTGCCTGCGCGCCCTTCGGGACGTGCGTCGGCACCCGATACGCTGACGCCGACCGCCGCCGCATCCTGCGGGCGGCAATACATGAAGGGAAAGCGGATATGCCGAGCGGCACCGTGAAGTGGTTCAACACGACCAAAGGCTACGGGTTCATCGCCCCCGACGGCGGCGGCAAGGACGTCTTCGTCCACATCTCGGCCGTCGAGCGCGCCGGACTGACCGGCCTCGCCGACGACCAGAAGGTCAACTACGAGCTCGAGTCCGGCCGCGACGGCCGCGAGAGCGCGATCGACATCAAGCTCGCCTGAGGCGCAGCATCGGCGCGGGCCGCGATCGGCCCACGCCACCCCCCGCCGGCGGCGACGCCGGCATTCCCTCCCCCGATGCTGGAACATCCCCCGGGGGCACCGGCGTTCGCTTGGCAGCACACGCACCGAGGAGAGCGTCATGGCCGAGCATTCCAGTACCACCCAGCCCCGCACCCCGCCCAAGGCGGAGGACATCCCCCCTCAGTCGCAGGACTCGATGCCCGCGAACGAATACGAGATGGATCCGCCACCCGACTACGCGCCCCGCCATCCGGGCGTGGGCAAGCTGAAGGGCAAGGTCGCGCTGATCACCGGCGGTGACAGCGGCATCGGCCGGGCGACGGCCGTCCTCTTCGCGCGGGAAGGCGCGAGGATCGCGGTCGCCTATCTCGAAGAAGACCGCGACGCGGAGGAGACGAGGCGCATCGTCGAGGAGGAGGAAGGCTCTGAATGCCTGCTCATCCCCGGCGACCTCGGCGTCAAGGAGAACGCGACCCGCGCCGTGGAGGAGACCGTGTCCCGGTTCGGCGCGCTCGACGTCCTGGTGAACAACGGCGCGCAGCAATGGCTCGACCAGGACTTCGGCGCCCTCTCCGAGGAGCGGATGCGCCGCATGATCGAGTCGAACATCATGGGCTACCTCTTCACGACGCAGGCCGCGCTGCCGCATCTGAAGGAGGGGGCGTCGATCATCAACACCACCTCCATCAACGCCTTCGCCGGGAACGCGTCGCTCATCACCTACTCGACGACGCGGGGCGCCACCCTGGCGTTCAGCCGCTCGATGGCGAAGGCCCTGGTGGGCAAGGGCATCCGGGTGAACGCCGTGGCGCCGGGTCCCATCTGGACGCCCTTCATCCCTGGCACCATGCCCGCCGAGGAGGTCGAGGGCTTCGGCGGCGACGTCGCGATGGGCCGTCCGGGCCAGCCCTGGGAGGTCGCGACCGCCTACCTCTTCTTCGCGTCCTCGGACGGCAGCTACTACACCGGGCAGACCCTGCATCCCAACGGCGGCGAGATCGTCGGCGCCTGAGGCGCCTCACCCGTTCTGGAACGGCGCGCGCCGCGGCCTATGTCGCGGCGCGACGCGCGCTTGGAAGGACGATACTTGGCCATCGAAAGACCCCGGCGCGGCAAATGGCCCGCCGCCCCCGTCATCTACGAGGTCTATCCCCGCTCGTTCTTCGACACCGACGGCTCCGGCGAGGGGGATCTGAAGGGGATCGCGGCGCGGATGGGGTACGTCGCGGATCTTGGCGTGGACGCGATCTGGATCGCGCCCTTCTTCCTCTCGCCGATGTTCGACGGCGGCTACGACGTGCAGGACCACGCGCTCGTGAACCCGCGTTTCGGCACCATGGCGGATTTCGACGCGGTGGTCCGGGCCGCGCATGACCAAGGGCTGCTCGTCATGATCGACCAGGTGCTGAACCACACCTCGCACCGGCACGCTTGGTTCGCCAAGTCGGTGGAGCGCGAGGGCGGGTACGACGACTGGTACATCTGGCGCGACCCAAAGCCCGACGGCACGCCGCCGAACAACTGGCTGTCGCAGTTCGGCCCGCCCGCCTGGACGTGGAGCCACCGGCGCGAGCAGTACTATGCCCACCAGTTCCTCGACTGCCAGCCGAACCTGAACCTTCGCAACGATGCGGTGAAGACGGCGCTTCGCGCCATGATGCGCGGCTGGCGCGAGCGGGGGGTCGACGGGTTCCGCTTCGACGCGATCACCTCCTACATGTGGGACGAGGGGTTCCGCGACAATCCGCCCGCCGATCCGCAGACGCGCCGGAAGGTCACAGGGCCGTCGTTCAACCCCTACACGATGCAGGACCACGTCCACGACATGATGCCAGGCGACGGGGCCGAATGGGGACCCATCGTGCGCGGTTGGGCGGGCGAGGACGCCTATCTCCTGGGCGAGATAACCTCCGGTAACCAGTCGGTCGAGCTGGTGAACCGTCTCTGCGGCCCGAACGCCCTGGATGCGGCCTACACCACGGACCTCGCCGCGGGCGGGATGAGGCCGGGAACCGTCCGCGACGTCTGCGAGCGGCTGGAGGTGCCGGGCAGCTTCCTCTGGTGGCTGTCCTCCCACGACCAGCCCCGGCCGGCGTCCGCGCATGGCGACGGCTTGCCCCGGGACGCGCGCTTCCTGATGACGGCGCTCGCGCTGATGCCGGGCCCGTGGCTGATCTATCAGGGCGAGGAGTTGGGCCTGCCCCAGCCGTTCCTCGACTACGAAGAGGACGACGACCCGCTCGACCGACTCTACTGGCCCGACGGTCCGGGCCGGCAGGGTGCACGGGTGCCGATCCCCTGGGCCGAGGGCTATGTCGGCTTCGGCTTCACCGCCGGCACGCCATGGCTGACTATGCGCTGGGGGCCCTGCCTGTCGGTCGCCGCGCAGGAGGCGGACGAGGGCAGCACCCTCGCCTACGTCCGCCGCCTCGTCCGCTTCCGCAAGAAGGCCGGCCTGGCGACGGCGCGGGTCGAAGGCATGGAAGTCGAGGGGGGGCGGCTCGCCGTCCACCTCGCGGGGGACGGCGGGCGGGGGTGGATCGCGCTCATGAACTTCGGCTCGGACACGGCAGCCCTGCCGGAAGGATCGGAGGGCGAGGCGCCCGTCTTCGCCTCTTCCGTGGTCGAAGGGAACCTGCCCGCCCGAACGGCCGCCATCTGGGAGCGTTAGGGCCGAACGGGCGCGGGCCCCGCCCCCTCTCGTATGAGGCGGGGCCGAACGAGGTCAGCGGCGACGACGGGCGAGCGCGGCCCCCGCCGCCATGCCCGCCCCGAGGGCGAGGATCATAGGCGCGCCGAAGGCGACCGCCCTCGCCGTGCCGCCGTCGATGATCAGGCCGCTGCTGCGCGCCCGGTCCCCGAAGGAGCCATAGGCGGTGGAGGGGTATTCGGCCGGCTCGAACGTGTTGGGACCCCGGTCGGGGTGGGTGCGGTCGTCGTCATTCTTCTGCCCCTCGATCCCTTTGCGGGCCATCAGGCGGTCGAGCCAGTGGGGCGCGACCATGTTGCCGAAGATCAACTCCACCGCGGGCTTGCCCACGATGACTTCCTCGAGGCCTTCGTCGATCGCCTTCATGACGCCGCGCGCGGCGACGTCCGGCTGATAGATCGGCGGGGCGGGTTGGGGATGCTCGTCCATGCGGTTCCGTGCCCAATCAAACTGCGGCGTGTTCACGCCCGGCAGCATCACCTCCGAGAGCGTGATCGGCACCTCCTCGGCGATCAGCTCGGACCGCACGGCATGGACGAAGCCGTGGACGGCGTGCTTGGAGGCGACATAGGCCGACTGGATGGGCACGGCCCGGTAGCTCAGCCCCGATCCGATGCAGACGATGGTGCCGGCTTGCATGTGCCGCAGCGCCTCGCGCACCCCGTTCACCTGACCGAGGAAGGTCGCGCCGACGATGGCCTCGAACTCCTCCGGGGGCATCTCACGGAAGGGCGTGAAGGCGGTCAGCATGGCGCTGTTCACCCAGATCTCGAGGTCGCCGCCCCAAGCGACGATCTCGCGGGCGGCGCGGGCGACCTCGTCGGCTTCCGCCACGTCGCAGGGGACGCCCTTGATCCAGTCGGTTCCGAACTCGTCCTCCATCTCGCGCAGGCGCGCCTCGCCCCGGGCCATGACGCCGACGCGGTAGCCCCGGCCGACCAGCCGCTGCACCACAGCGCGTCCGATCCCGGCGCTCCCGCCCGCGACGACGGCGGTCCCGATGGGGCTTTCTGGGATTTGGTCAGTCATGCGCAGCCCTCCATCACGTTTCGATCGCGCCGACGGATCCGCCGTCCACGCGGTAGTTGCTGCCGTTGACGAAGCTCGCCCGCTCAGAGCAGAGGAACGCGATGGCGGCGGCGACCTCCTCGGGCTTGCCGCGGCGGTCGAACTCCAGATAGGGGCGGTCCTCCTTCAGGAACTCCTGGATCGCCTCGTCCTTCGTGACACCCTCCTGATCGGCCTTCTTCTTCATCATCCCGTCCGTCATCGGGGTCTCGATGAAGGCTGGCGCGACGCTGTTCACGAGGACGCCCTCATGCGCGTAGCGCCGCGAAAGGCCCTTCGTCAGGTTCAGGAGCGCGGCCTTGGCCACGTTGTAGACGGCCTCCTCCCAATAGGGCTGGACGGCGTTCTCGGACGTGACGACCACCACCCTGCCCCAGCCCTTCTCGGCCATGGGCGGCACCACCTCGCGCATCACGCGCACGGCGGACATGAAGTCGATCTGCCAGGCATCCTCGTAATCCTCGTCGGTCATCTCCGTCAGCGGGTGGCCCTTCGCGCCAGTGACGCCTGCCGCGCTGACCAGGATCCCGGCGCCGCCCCTGTGGCCGACGAAGGACGCTACCTTCCGAACGTCCGCCGCGTCCGTCAGGTCGGCCGCGACGCCGACGGCGCCGTCGCCCAACTCGTTCGTGGCGGCGTCGAGCTTCCCCTGGTCGATGTCGGTCAGGACGACCGCGCACCCCTCGTCGAGGAGAAGCCGCGCCGTCGCGGTGCCGATCCCCCCGGCACCCCCAGTGATGAGCGCGACGCGCCCTTCGATGCCCAAGTCCATCTCTTCCTCCGAATGGCATGAAAAGGGCCGCGCCCTCGTCGGACGCGGCCCGGCAGGATGGTCTAGCGACCCACCATCTACGCGGCCTTGGCGCGTTGGCGGAACCGCTCGACCTTGCCCTTCAGCTTCTGGTACTGCTCGTTCAGCTTAGCGTATTCGGGATCCCCTGCGCCCGTGGCCTCCAGGGCGTCGTCATAGGACTCGAGGAGATGCTCCTCGCCACGGACGATTTCCTCCAGAACGGCCTCGTCGCCCGCGCCGGTGACCATGTCCTTCAGCTTGAGAAACGACTGGTGCGCCGAGCCGAGGGCGGAACCCTTGTGCGCGACATCCTCGCCCATAGCGGTGAGGAACCCGTGCACCTCCATCATGTCCGAACGGCGGTCGGCGAGCATCTCGTCGATCATGCCCTTGATGAAGGCGCTGTCCGTGCGGTCCTTCGCGGCCTCATAGCCGTCGATGGAATCGTGCATCCGGGTGTGCAGGGTCTTGAGGGCGGATTTCTTGTCGGTCGCCATGTTCAGGTCCTCCGGTTTGAGGTGCGTCGGGAATCGACCCGCGTCGGGGTCTCTGGCCCATCAACACGGACCCCCCGGGGTCCGGTTCCGGAGGCGATTCGCGCGCCGAAGGACGATTGGTCGGAACCTGTCGGTGGCCCCCGCCCGCCCCGCCCCTTCGGCGACGGCGGAACGGGCGGTGGACCGGGCGGTTGGGGCGGAGACAAGGAACGAAGGAGATGCCCCTATGGCCCTGAACGATCTCAAGGACGTCTACACCGACCAACTCGCCGACCTCTGGAGCGCGTGCTCGCAATCGCGGGAGGCGACGATGGCCCTTTCCGGCGCCGCGAGCGACCAGGACCTCAAGGACGCGCTTGATGCGGGCGCGGAGGGCATCCTCGCAGGCATGGACGCGATCAAGGATCTGGCCGCGAGGCATGGTTTCGACCCCGAGAGCGAGCACTGCAAGGGCATGGAGGGCCTCGTGCGGGAGGCCAGGGATCACGCCGTCGAGGCGGAGTTCGGCTCGGACGCCGCGCGCGACGCCATGATCATCTCGCAATACCAGCGCATGGCGCACTACGCGATCGCCGGCTGGGGCTGCTGCAAGGCCTTCGCGTCGCGGCTCGGCCTCGGGGAGGATGCGCGAACGCTCGATGAGTGCCTCTCGAACACCTACGACGGCGACGACCGGATGACGGACATCGCGACGGGCAAGGACGGCGTGAACGCCGACGCGGTAGCCTGAGGGCGACGACGCAGCCTCGATGCGCATGGTAAAGGGCGCCCCGAGGGGCGCCCTTCGTCGTCGAGGCACTGGCTTCCCGAGGAAGGCTCAGTTCCTGTCGTGCGCTTCCTTCGCGGCCTCTGCCACCCGGTCCACCGCGCTGCGGGCCTGGACCTCCGCGTCATGGACGGTCTCTTCCGCGCCGCGTCCGCCCGTCATCTGCCCCGCGGCTTCCTTGGCCACCGTCTTCGCCTCGTCGACGGCGGCGATGGCCGCGGCCTCGATCCGGGATCGCTCCTCCTGGAAGACCCGCTCGGCCTCGTCGAAGAGCTGGTCGCGGTAGGCGCCGAACACCTCGTCCTCGCGGCGCGTGCGGGGCAGCATCCCCCCGACCGCCGCGCCGACGGCGACCGCGATCGCGCCCGCGACAAGCGGCTGCTCGGAGAAGAAGTCGTTCGCGCCGCTGCGCGCGTTCCGAGCCTTCTCCTCGGCCCATGCCTGCGCGGCATACGCCCGTGCACGCGCCTCGGCGACGCGATCCTTGCCGTGGTCGTCCATGTCTTCCGTTCCTTCCATCAGGTTATCGCGCAGAGACGCCGCCGAGGCGTAGAGCGCCATGGCCCGGCCCCGGACGGAGGACACGGAGCGCCCCCAGACGTCGCGCGCGCGTTCGGTCAGGCCCACCGAGCCGGCCGCGGACGGGGTCCGCGAGGCGGCACGGGACCATCCCGACGCGTCGTAGTTCGTTGCACCCTCACCCGTCTGGGTGGACCTGTACGCCTCGTCAGCCGCGGCGACCCGGTCACTGAAAGACCGTGTGCCCTTTTCCGGGTAGGTATCGCGGAAGCCCGAAGCGGTATTGTTGCCCGCCGCGTAGGCCGGCGCCGCGCCATGATGGGCGATGCCATTGGGCGCCGAGGCCGCGAGCGCGCGGCCGCGGTCGTAGGCGGCCTTCTCGGCTTCGGTCATGCGATCGTTCCAGGCGTCGCCGTCGCCGCGCACGAACCGCCGCCCGGCCTCGTAGGCCCGGCGTTCGGCTTCGGTGGTCCAGCCGTCCCCGCCGCGCGTGACGGTAGGGTCGCGGTAGTCCGGCCCGGTCCGGCGGGTGCCGCCGATCATCAGCCAGGCGATGCCCGTCACGGCCAGTGCCGCTCCGACGGGGTTCGCCTTGACGGTCTCGAGGAAGTTGCGCGTGGTCACGCCGCCGTATTCGCGGACCTGATCGCCGACCGTCCGGACGACGTTCTCGGCGCTGAACTTCATCGTCAGCGCGTCGAGGGTGGCGGCAAGCTCCGCGCGCTCGACCTCGATCTCGCGCTCGATCTCGCGGGGTTTCTTGCTGTCTGCCATCAGACGGCCTCCTTCACGGCATGGGCGTCGCGCTTCACGTTCTCGACCGTGCGGGTCGGCGCAAGGTTCGTCGCCTTCAGACGGCTGGCACCGATCGCCGCGAGGATCAGGCAGATCAGCAGGATGCCCCCTCCGACGATCAGCGCGGCCCAGCCGGCGTCGATGTCGAAGCCTTCGGCGACCGCCGCCGTCGCGGCCGCGGCGAGCACGTTGAGCCCCACGATCGCGAGGACAGCCGCGATGACGAGCATCACGATCCCGGCCACCGCCGTCTTGATGTTGCTTGATATCTCCGCGCGGGCGAGGTCCACTTCCTTGCGCACGAGGTTGCTGACGTGGTTCATGGCCTCGCTGAGCAGCGAGCCGGTCGTGCGCTGGTGCGCGACGTCCGGATGAACCCTGCGACCGCTTTCAAAACGGGAATGCTCGGTCATCTCACTTCTCCGAGGTGCGGACCGCGGGGGCCGTCACGGGGCGTGCCGCGGGGGCCGCGTAGTCCGGGCGCGTGTCCCGTGCGTAGTCCGGGCGCGTGCCGTAGGAATGGGAGTCCCTCGCCGGCGGCGTGGAGGCCTTGGCGAAGCGCGCGACGGCGAAGCCGAGAAGCGCCGCGCCGCCCAGGAACGCGGTGGGGTTGCGCCGCGCGAAAGCGTTCACGTCGGCGAGCAGGGCGCCGGGATCCTTCGACGCGAACGCCTCGGCGGCGTCCGAGATGCTGTCGGCCATGCGGCCCACGTAGCGGTCGGGAAGGCTGCCCTCGCCGAACTCCTCGCCGGCCGCGCGCATGCGCTCGGCCAGGGTCTGGGCCCGCTCCGCACCGGCCTCCTGGGCGTCATGGAGCTTGGCTTCGGCGCGTCGCTTCGCCTGATCCGAGAGCTTGGACGCCTCGTCCTTCAGCTCGTCCGTGGCGGCGGCGGCGCGGGAATGGACCTCGCCCGCGGCGGCCTTCGCCTCGCCCTTCAGATCGGCTTCTCGCTTTTCGGCCTCGGCCTTGGCGGCGGTCCCGCCAGCCTGCGCGGTCGAAGAGGCCGGGGTCGTGGACGTGGTCGTCGACGGGTTCGAGGCCGTGTTCGGCCCCGAGCCCTTGCCGGCGTTGCCCGTCGGCGGATTCGTGGACTTCATCTTGTCGTTGTCGGCCATGATGGATGGACTCCTCTCAGGCGGTCGGGTGGCGTTGCGCCCCTCGCGGGGCTTCTCAAAACTTCGCGGCAGATGACGGACAGCCGTGCGGCGTCCTCCCTCGCGGTGTGTGACCGTCCAACGGAGGATCGGGCCGCGCGGTTCCGTCAGGGCAGAAAGGGGTGGTCCGACGCCGGAGAAGCGGCGTTCCCTCCGGCGGTGATCCCGTCGCGGGCGCCGATCGTCAGCCGCCGTCAGCCCCCAGGGCGGGCGCTTCGCTCGATGTCCTCGCGCAGCAGCCGCGCGTTCCGCCGGTTCGCCTTGAAGAGCACGTCGAAGACGTCGCCCGCGAGGGGCACCGCGCCCACGAGGAAGTCGAGGCCGACATTTCCCGCCATGCGGCCGAGCGTCCTGCGCGACGCGCCCATCCTCCACCCCTCCCAGACGAGCCAGGCGCTGGGGCCGAGGGTGGCGAGGTCGCCCAGACCCGGAACGAGGCCCACGATCCCCTCGAGGCCGAAGCGCACCCCGAAGATCGAAAAGCGGCTGTCCATCAGGTCGGCGAACCGGTCGATGCGGTCCAGCTCGTCCTGGCGCGGATGACCGGCGGCGCGCGGGGCTGCGGCGGACCGCCGGACGCCCGGATGGACCGGGGCGAGGGTGGGGGATCGCGCCATGCGGCAGCCTCCTGCGACGATCTGCATCAGGGTTCACCCCGGAAACGCGCGGCCGGGCGGCGTCGTTCCGTCGACTTCCGCGCCGTACGAACATATATGGAACGGATGGCAAAGCGCACCCTCGAGGATAAGCTCGCGATCCTTTCGGACGCGGCGAAGTACGACGCCTCCTGCGCGTCCTCGGCGACGCACAAGCGGGACTCGTCGAAGGGCGGGATCGGCTCGACCACGGGGCATGGCATCTGCCACGCCTACGCACCGGACGGGCGATGCATCTCGCTGCTGAAGATCCTGATGACGAATTTCTGCATCTACGACTGCGCCTACTGCATTAACCGCGTCTCCTCGAACGTCGAGCGCGCCCGCTTCACCCCCGAGGAGGTGATCCGCCTCACCCTCGAGTTCTATCGCCGCAACTACATCGAGGGGCTGTTCCTGAGCTCGGGCATCATCAAGTCGCCGGACGACACGATGCGCGACATGGTCCGTATCGCGCGCGATCTGCGCGAGGTGCACGGATTCAAGGGATACATCCACCTCAAGACGATCCCCGACGCCTCGCCCGAGCTGATCGAGGAGGCCGGGCGCTGGGCCGACCGCCTGTCGATCAACATCGAGCTGCCCACCGACGCGGGGGTGAAGGCCTACGCACCCGAGAAGGATCCGAACACCATCCGCAAGGCCATGGCGGACACGCGGCTGCGGCGCGAGGAATATGCCGAGAAGTCCCATACCGGCCGCAGAAAGGGCCGCTTCGCCCCCGCGGGCCAGTCGACGCAGCTGATCGTCGGGGCGGACGGGGCGGACGATCGGACGATCCTGGGCAATTCGGCCCGGCTCTATTCCTCATACGGGTTGAAGCGGGTCTACTACTCGGGCTTCTCGCCGATCCCCGACGCCACCGCGAAGCTGCCGCTCGTCGCGCCGCCGCTGGAGCGCGAGCATCGGCTCTACCAGGCCGACTGGCTGCTGCGTTTCTACGAGTTCCAGGCCGACGAGCTGGCCGCCGGGGGAATGCTCGACCTCGACATCGACCCGAAGCTGGCCTGGGCGCTGCAGCACCGCGAGGCGTTCCCCGTCCAGGTCGCCACCGCCCCTAGGGAGATTCTGCTTCGCGTGCCCGGGTTCGGCACCAAGACCGTGGATCGGCTGCTGAAGCTGCGCCGCCACCGGACGCCCCGCTGGGACGACCTTCGCCGCATGGGCGCGCTGGTGAAGAAGGCCGCCCCGTTCGTCGAGGTCCCCGACTGGCGCCCCGGCGGGCTGACCGACAGCGAGAACCTGCGCGCCCGGTTCGCCCCGCCGAAGCAGCTGGCCCTGCTGTGATCCCGCCGCGCGCTCCGCGCCCGGGGGAGGCGCGGCAGCCCGCCCCCGATGGCATGACCGCAGGCCGGGCTTGGGCTTGGGCCTGGGCGGGAACGCCCGCTTCCGGCCGAGGTCTCCGGCGGGAAGGCCCGAAAGGCGGGGAGAGGGGGGCGCGTTGCACCTGACCCTGCCTCGCATCGGCACATGGGAGGCTTTCCGCTCCGAGTTGCGCCGCGTCGCCGCCGCCGGGGTGCCGCCCGAGGAGGTGTCCTGGTCGCGCGGAACGGCCGAGGGCGGCCTCGACCTCGTCCCGGAAGCGGACCTGGCGCCGCGGCGCGAGGCCCGCGCGCCCAAGGCGTTCGCCGGGTTCGCGAGGCTGGTCGCCCACCATTCGGACCCCGAGCGGTTCGCCCTGCTCCACCTCCTCCTCGACCGGCTCCAGTCCGAGAAGGGGCTGATGGAGGTCCGCACCGATCCGCTGCTGACGCGCCTCTACCGGATGGAGAAGGCCGTCCGCCGCGACCTGCATAAGATGCACGCCTTCGTCCGTTTCCGCGAGGTGGACGCGCAGGGCCCCCGCCGCCGCTTCGCCGCCTGGTTCGAGCCCGACCACCCCATCGTCGAGCCGGGCGCCGAGCATTTCGCGAAGCGCTTCGCCGACATGGACTGGACCATCGCCACCCCCGACCTCACGGCGGTCTTCGAGGACGGCACCCTGCGGATCGAGGATGCCGACGCCGGCCCGCCCCCGGCCGAGGACGCGACGCAGGCGCTCTGGAACACGTATTACAGCAACATCTTCAACCCCGCCCGGCTGAAGCCGGACGCCATGCGGGCGGAGATGCCGAAGAAGTACTGGCGGAACCTTCCGGAGGCGCGCTTGATTCCCTCTCTGATCGCCGGGGCCGAGGCGCGGGTGCGCGCCATGCGCGAAGCCGCGCCCACCATCGCCCCCGCCAGAGCGGCCGCCGTGGCCGCCCAGCTGAGGGAGAAGACCATGGACGGCGGACCCGACCTCTTCGGCCATAACTCGCTCGCCGCGCTGAACGCGGATGCCGAGGCGCGCTACCCCTACCGGGAGGGCATCACCCAGCTCGTCCCGGGCGAGGGGCCTGCGGATGCCGACCTCATGGTGGTGGGCGAGCAGCCGGGCGACCAGGAGGACCTGGCCGGGCGTCCTTTCGTCGGACCTGCCGGGCAGCTCTTCGACCGCTTGGCCGAGAAGGCCGGCCTGCCGCGCGACCGGGTCTACGTCACCAACGCGACGAAGCACTTCAAGTACGAGCCGCGCGGCAAGTTCAGGATGCACAAGTCGCCCACGCTGACGGAGATCAAGAACGTGCGCTGGTGGCTCGACGAGGAGCGGGCGCTGATCGACCCGAAGGTGATCCTGGCGATGGGCGGCTCGGCCGCCTACGCCTTGACGGGCAACAAGAAGGACATGCTCAAGCGCCGGTCCTCCGTCGAGACGGCGATGGGTGGACGGGGCGAGCCGGTGTTCATCACCGTCCACCCTTCCTTCCTCCTGCGCCTTCCGGACGAGGAGAGCCGCGCGCGCGAGCAGGAGCGGTTCGTGAGCGACCTGAAGGACGTCTGGAAGATGGTCGAGGCGGCTTAGGGACGTCGGAGCGACCTCTTCCCGCACTCGGGACGGGATGCTCGGCGTCGCCGCGGGCCGGCCTCTCCTGCTCCGTTCCCGCGCATAGGGCTTCGCCCTACTCCACCGCCTCCCGCACGTCCCGGAACCAGTGCCGCCCGCGCCATTCGCTCGGGCCCGCGATCCCGTCCGGCCCATAGCCGAAGCTGCGCGCCAGTTCGTCGACGGGGGTCCCGTCGCCGAGATAGTCCGCGTTCGGATCGGCCCGCACGGCGCGGGGCGGCGGCACCGGGTCCAGGCGCAGGAAGGCGAAGAGGCGCGCCAGCTCCCTTCTCGGGTCCGCGCAGAGATCCTCGAGGCGCACGACCATCCAGTTGTGCAGCCGGGGAACGTCACCTGCCCAGACTGAATGGGCATGCGCCCAATGACGCAGCAGCGCCGCCTCGCCCCGCGCGGACCACTTCGCCGTCGCACGGGCCGACGCGACGGGGTGCCGTACCACGAACACGAACTGCGAGGCCGGGAGCAGCTGCTGATAGAGCCGTGCCCGAAGAAGGTTCACGGGCGACTTTTCGACCCGCCACGAGCCGCCCTTGGGGTACCAGCGGTCCCAGTCCGCGCGCAGCCGCCCGGCCACCTCCGGGCGATCCCAGGGCCCGCCCTCGACCATGTGCATGGCGGGGTCCTCGGCCCACTCGCCCGGCACCCCGGCGAGCGCGTCGTGCGGTATGGCGCCCTGGAAGAACACGCCCTCGCCTTCGGGCGCCAACGAAGGCGGCAGGCCGCGGACCGCCGGGTGCGCCTCAAGGCAGTCGGCCATCAGCGTGGTGCCGGAGCGGTGCAGCCCGCCGACGAAGACGTATCGCGGATCCATGGATGCGCGAACCTAGTCCACCCGCCACGAGGGTCGAGCGCCCGGGCACGCGATCGGGAATGCCGATCCCGATGGCCGCGGAATGCCGGCTGCGCGGAACCGACTCCCTCCCCCCCCTGTTCGCCTCTTGCACATGATGCGTCGAAGGTTCCAAGCCGGGGAGGGCCACCACCACATGCGGGTAATGCACGTCGCCCTTGGGGGATGCCTCAAGGCGCCTCCTGTCTCCTATGGCCTGACGGAGGACACGGGCGGGCACATCGCCTACGTCCTCGCCGCCGCGAGGGCACAGGCCGCACGGGGCGCTGAGGTCGCCGTCGTGACGCGCCGGTTCGCGGATCACGGCCACGCCTACACGGCGCAGGACGAGCCCTTCGTCCCCGGCGCGCGCATCCTGCGCCTCGACGACGGCGATCCCCGGTATCTTGCCAAGGAGGCGCTCGAGCAGCGGCTTCCCATGCTCGCCGGCGCCTTCGAGGCGATGCTCGACCGGGAAGGCGCGCCCGACGTGATCCATGCCCATTTCGCCGACGCCGCCGCCGTCGTGCGGAAGGCGGCCGCTGCGCGCGGGATCCCCGTGATCTACACGGCGCACTCCCTCGGGATCGACAAGCGCGAGGCGATCGGCGAGGCCGGCCCCGTCCTCGAGCGCCGGATCGCGCAGGAGGACGCCGCCATGGCCTCCGCTGCCGCGATCGTCGCCTCCTCGCGGGACGAGTGTGAGCGGCAGCTCATGCTCTATCCCTCCGCGCGCGAGGGGATCATCCACCGCGTCGTCCCGGGAATCGCCCCGGTGGCCGATGCGGACCCCGGCCGCGCCGCCGCGCTGGTCGCCCCGTTCCTGCGCGATCCGTCGCGTCCTCCGGTGCTCGCCATAGCGCGGCCCGTCGCGAAGAAGAACCTGCCCGCCCTGGTGGAGATGTTCGCCACCGACGAGCGGCTGCGGAAGGGCGCGAACCTCGTGATCGTCGCGGGCCTGCGGGACGGGCTGGACACGGGCCCCGAGGAGCAGGTCGATGTCTATCGGGCCCTTCTCGCCGCCGTGGACCGGCACGACCTCTGGGGGCGCGTCGCGTTGCCGAAGCGGCACGAGCCGGCGGACGTGCCGGCGCTCTATGCCTGGGCAGCCGAACGCCGGGGCGTCTTCGCCAACCCCGCCCTGACCGAGCCTTTCGGCCTGACCCTCCTGGAGGCCGCGGCCGCGGGGCTGCCGGTGGTCGCCACCGATCGCGGCGGCCCCCGCGACATCATCGGGGCCCTCGGCCACGGCACCTGCCACGACCCCGAGGACGTCGCCGGCTTCGCCGCCCGGATCGCGGGTCTGCTCGATGATCCAGCGTCTTGGGACGCCGCGGCCGCAGCCGCCCGCCACAACCGGATCCGATGGTCCTGGGACCGTTACGCGGCCGATCACGCCGCGCTCTGCGAAGGGCTTCTCACGCCCCATGCGGTGCCCGCGCGTCCCCGGCACCTTTTGGTGTCGGACGTCGACGGCACGCTCACGGGTGATCGGGCAGCCGCCGCGCGCTTCGCCGGATGGCGGGCGGGGAACGGGGACTGGGGCTTCGCGGTGGCGACCGGCCGATCGCTGACGGAGTCGCGCGCCGTGCTGCGCCGCTGGGCGCTGCCCGAGCCGGACGCCTTCATCACCGCCGTCGGCTCGGAGATACATCTGCGCGCCGAGGATGGCAGGCTGATTCCGGACGAGGCCTTCGCGCGCCATCTCGACGACGGATGGGACCGCAGCAGCTTGCTCGCCGCGCTGGGAGGGGTGCCCGGGCTGACGCCCCAGGATCCGGTTGAGCAGCGCGCGCGCAAGCTGTCATGGTTCGGCGACGCGGCTGCCGCACGCGCGGCGCGGACGGCCCTGGACGATGCCGGCCTTCGCGCGCGCATCGTCCATTCGCACGGCAACCTGATCGACGTGCTGCCGCCGAACGGCGGCAAGGCCCGCGCGATGCGCTGGCTCGGCAGGCGCCTTGGCGTCCCCCAGAGGGCGATCCTCGCGGCAGGCGACAGCGGGAACGATGCCGACATGCTCTCGGCGGCGCACCGAGCGGTCATCGTGGGCAACGCCTCCGAGGAGCTCGCGCATCTCGCGCCGCGCAGGGGGCTGCACCGTGCCCAGGCGTATCATGCCGATGGCGTCCTCGAAGGCATCGACGCCCTCTCCCGCGGTCTTCCCGTCCCCTCAATCAGGGCCGGCACCGCCGCCAATACGCCGTCGGGGGCGACGGTCGTTCGGGACGACGGTGCGAGGATCGCCGCCAGATGAGACCGTTCGGCTATTTCGTGCACCATCAAGGGCGCGGCCATGCGACCCGCTGCGCCTCTTTGGTGAACGCGCTTCCCGCGGACCGATCTGTCTCGGTGTTCTGCGCCCGCGACGACATTTTCCCGCCGCTGCGAAAGGGCGTGACCGTCCGCCGCATCCCATCGCTCTTCGAGGAACCGAACGCAGTGCCCCGCGCGATGTCGACGCTCCGCTCGCCGCCGAACGTCCATTGCGCGCCCGTCGGCTGGCCCACGATCCGGCAGGCGATGGGGACGATCGCGCGCTTCTTCGCCGAGGAAGACCCGGCGCTGATGATCTCGGACGTGTCCTGCGAGGTCGCGCAGCTCGCGCGGGTTGCATCGGTCCCCTGCGTCCACGTCCTCCAGCACGGCGACCGCTCCGACCCCGGGCATATGCATGCCTATGAGGGGTGCGCCGGCCTCCTGGCGCCCTATGACGCCCGCCTTGAGCAGGAAGGCCGGCCGGCTTGGCTTCTCGACCTCGTCCACCATGCGCCGGGCCTCGGCGTGGCGTCGCGCGTCCGGGGCGACCGCGTCCGCGCCCGCCTCCGGCTGGGGCTGGCACCCGACGCCAACGTGGTCCTCGTGCTCTCCGGTGGCGGCGGCGCAGGGACCCCTCTCGCGCCGCTGACGATGGCGGCGCGCGCCATGCCGGACACCCTCTTCGTCACGATCGGCACGGTCGCGGGCGAATGGCACGAGACGGGCGCCGCCAACCTGCGCCACGACGGCTGGGTGGACGGCGCGGACGACCACCTCGATGCGGCCGACGCCGTGATCGCGTCGACCGGCAACACGACGTGTCACCAGATCCTCGCGCGGGGGCTGCCTTGGCTCGCCGTGCCGGAATGGCGCTACTTTGAGGAGCAGCTCTGGAAGGGTCGTTGCCTCGCCCGCGAAGGGGTCTGCGCGCTTCGCGAGACTTGGCCCGGCACGCCGCAGGGCTGGCGGGACGCGCTCGCCGAGGCCGCGCGCGCCGACGGCGCCCGCGCCCGGTCGATGGTCCGTGCAGATGCCGCGCCCCGCGCCGCCCGCTGGCTCGAGGACCTCGCCGCCCGCCTCTGGGACCGGTCCGAACCGGCCCTGCTCGCCGCCGAATAGGAAGACACAGGAGCCCCCGATGACGATCTCCGTCCTCACTCTTATCCGGGGCCGGAAGGCCCACCTCCTCAACGTGATGGAAGGCCTTGCCCGGCAGACCCGCCGCCCCGACGAGCTAGTGATCGGCGTGATGGAGCCGACGCCCCTCACCGGGCTTCCCGAGATGCCCTTCCCCGTCCGTCAGATCCGGGTCGCGGGCGACGAGCTGCCGCTCGCCCGGGCCCGCAACGCCGTCGCGCGCGCGGCGCGCTCGCACCGCCTGATCTTCCTCGACGTCGATTGCATCCCGGCGCCCGAGTTCGTGGAGGGATACGACCGCGCCCTCGACGTCTGGGACGGAATGCTGATGGGCGAGGTCATGTATCTGCCGAAGGGGGCGACCGACGGGGGCCTCGACTTCGACCGCTTCGCCGCCACCGCGGAGCGCCATTCCGATCGGCAGGGCCCGCCGCCCTTCGGCATCCGCCCTTGCGACGACTACCGCTGCTTCTGGTCGTTGAACTTCGCCATGCCCCGTGCCCTGTTCGAGCGCTCGGGCGGGTTCTGCGAGGAGTATGTCGGCTATGGCGGCGAAGATACGGACTACGGCCGGGTCCTTGATGGTCACGGGATCCGCATCGGCTGGCTGAGGGGCGGGCTCTGCTACCATCAGTACCACCCTCACCACATGCCCCCCGTCCACCACATCCGCGCCATCCTGCGGAACACCGCCGTCTTCCGTCGTCGCTGGGGCGAGTACACGATGGGCCATTGGCTCCATGCGTTCGAGATGATGGGCCTGATCTCTAAGAACGAGGGAGAGGGTTCGGGCTGGCGTATCCTGCGCGAGCCTTCGGAGGCCGACCTGGCGCTGACCCGGCAGCAGGAGCATATGCCCTACGCCAACAGCGCGCGCGTGATACGGGCCATCGAGCGCCGGCAGGAGGCACGGATCGCCGCCGAGTAGGTCAGTCTTCGCACGGGCGGCCCGGCGCTGCCGAGGCTCGCCGGTCCCAGCGGGAAGCGTTCCAAGAAAGGCTGCGTGCCACCACGCACCACGTGGCCGGGCGCGTTCGGTTCGGATGCGCGAATGTCGATACGCCGTTGCCACCCCCGCGCAGCCGCGCGATGGTGCGCGAAATAGTTTAACGTTGAACTAATGGCGGGCGGCACGATGGCGGACGGGACGAACGAGGCGGCGCAGGACGCAGCAGAGGGGCGCGCGGCGCGTGACGGCGCGATGCGGCAGGCTGCGCTCGACTATCACGAGCATCCCAAGCCCGGAAAGTTCGAGGTGCGCCCCACCAAGCCCATGGCGAACGGCCGGGACCTCAGCCGCGCCTACTCGCCTGGGGTGGCCGAGGCCTGCACCGAGATCGCCGCCGATCCGCGGAACGCCGCGCGCTACACGACGAAGGGCAACCTCGTAGCGGTCATCTCGAACGGCACGGCCGTGCTCGGCCTGGGGGACATCGGCGCGCTGGCCTCCAAGCCCGTGATGGAAGGCAAGGCCGTCCTCTTCAAGAAGTTCGCCGGGATCGATTCCATCGACGTCGAGGTTGACGAGAAGGACCCGGAGAAGCTGGCCGACATCGTCTGCGCCCTCGAGCCAACCTTCGGCGCGGTCAACCTCGAGGACATCAAGGCCCCCGACTGCTTCGTCGTCGAACGGATCTGCCGCGAGCGGATGAACATCCCCGTCTTCCACGACGATCAGCACGGCACCGCGATCGTGGTCGGCGCCGCGGCGGTGAACGCCCTGCGGCTGGCCGGCAAGGCCTTCGAGGACATCAAGATCGTCTCCGTGGGCGGCGGCGCGGCCGGCATCGCGTGCCTCAACCTCCTGATGGACCTTGGCGCGAGGCGCGAGAACATCTGGCTCGTGGACCGCGAGGGCCTCGTGACGGAGGCCCGGGCCAACGAGGCCGGCGCCGAGAAGGCAGCCTTCGCGCAACGCCACGGGCCGGCCGGGCTCGGCGACGTGATCGGCGGCGCGGACCTCTTCCTCGGGCTCGCCGGACCGGGCGTGATGACGGAAGGCGACGTGGCGAAGATGGCCGACAAGCCCGTCATCTTCGCCTTGGCCAACCCCACCCCCGAGATCGACCCCGAGGTCGTGCGACGCGCCAAGCCCGATGCCCTGATCGCGACGGGCCGCTCGGACTATCCCAACCAGGTCAACAACGTCCTCTGCTTCCCCTTCATCTTCCGCGGCGCCCTCGACGTCGGCGCGACGGAGATCAACGAGGCGATGAAGGTCGCCTGCGTCGAGGGGATCGCCGCGCTGGCGCGGCAGACCGCCAGCGCGGAGGTGGCCGGCGCCTACAAAGGCGAGACGCTGACGTTCGGGCCCGAGTACCTGATCCCCAAGCCCTTCGATCCGCGCCTGATGCCCACCGTTGCGACCGCCGTCGCCGAGGCGGCGATGACCTCGGGGGTCGCCGTCCGGCCCGTCGACCTGGAGGAGTACCGCGTCACGCTGACCCGCCGCGTCTTCCGGTCGAGCTTCGTGATGCGCCCCGTGTTCGAGGCCGCGTCCCAGGCCAAGCGCCGCATCGTCTTCGCCGAGGGCGAGGACGACCGCGTCCTCCGCGCCACGCAGGCCATCCTAGAGGACATGACGGACCAGCCCATCCTGATCGGCCGCCCCGACGTAGTCGAGAGCCGCTGCGAGCGCCTCGGCCTCGAGATCAGGCACGGGCGGGACTTCGAGCTGGTCAACCCCGAGAACGACCCGCGATACCGCGACTACTGGGGCGACTATCACCGGCTGATGGCCCGCGAGGGCGTGACCCCCGACCTCGCCCGCGCGATCATGCGCACGAACACCACCGCGATCGGTGCCGTCATGGTGCATCGGGACGAAGCCGACAGCCTCATCTGCGGCACGTTCGGGCAGTACCTCTGGCACCTCAACTACGTCTGCAACGTCCTCGCGGACGCGGATCACCGGCCGATCGGCGCCCTGTCCCTGATGATCCTCGAGGATGGACCCCTCTTCATCGCCGACACCCATGTCCATGCCGAGCCGACGCCGGAGCAGATCGCCGCAACCTGCCGGGCCGCCGCACGCCATGTCGGCCGCTTCGGCCTCGAGCCGAAGGTCGCGCTCTGCTCGCATTCCCAGTTCGGCAACCTCGACATCGACACCGGCAGGCGGATGCGCGGCGCGATCGGGCTGTTGGATGCGGAAGGCACGGATTTCGCCTACGAAGGCGAGATGCACGTCGACGCCGCGCTCGATCCGGAGGTGCGCGAGCGGATCATGCCGGACTCGCGCTTCGAAGGGGCGGCGAACGTCCTCGTCTTCGCGAACTCGGACGCGGCCTCGGGGGTCCGGAACATCCTGAAGATGCGCGCCGGCGGCCTGGAGGTCGGCCCGATCCTGATGGGCATGGGCAACCGGGCCCATATCGTGACCCCGTCGATCACGGCCCGCGGCCTTCTCAACATAGCCGCGCTCGCCGGTACCCCGGTCGCCCACTACGGCTGAGCGTCCCCGCCCCCGGCCGCCGCCGGGGGCGCGCCGGGGCGAGGAGGGGACGGCCCTGCGATGACCGAGCCGCACGACCGACGCCGCGCCCCGAGGCCGCGCCAGGCTGGGGGCGTCCTGCGGCGACGGTTGCCAGGGGCCGTCCTGCACCTCTCGGTCGCCGTCCTCCTCACGCTTCTCTCGCAGGTCGGCGGCCTCGCTTGGCTGATGGCGCTGCCGTTCCGGCGCCGATGGCTCGCCTTTCCCGCCGCCTATGCGGTCCTCTCCTTCGCCGCATGGGCGGCCGCGCCGCAGTTCGGCCGCGTCGCGCTGCCCTGCATGGGCGAGACGCTGCGCCCAGCCGCGCCGGCATACTGCGTCCTCAACCGCCGCTACGTCGCACCCGAGATGCGGCGCGCGGCCGAGGCCCTCGCGACCTCCCTCGCGATCCGCTTTCCCGGCACGGTGACCGAGACGCTGGACGGCGGCTTCCCCCTGCCCATGCCCATGCTTCCCCACCGCTCGCACGAGGACGGAAGGGAGCTGGACCTCGCCCTCTGGTGGCGGGACGAGGATGGCTACGCGCCGGGCCTCTCGCCCTCGCCCATCGGCTATCTAAGCCATGCGGGCGGCGCCGCGGGATGTCCGCCCGCCCTCACGGACCTGCGCTGGCTGCAGCGCCTCCTGCCGGAGCGCGAGCCGGACTTCGACCGGCTGGCCGCCGCGCTGCGCTTCCTGCAGGCCGACGGCCGCATCGGCCGCGTGCTGCTCGATCCGCGCCTCGCCGCGGCGGCTGGCGCGGCTGGGGGGAAGGTCGGCTCACCGGGCTGCCGTGCCGCCCGGCACGACGATCACCTCTCCCTCCGGCTTCCATAGGCCCGTCCGGCGGCGGGCGATGCTCGGCGGGGGCGTTCGGCCCCGGCCGGGCACCTGTCGTCAGCGACCCTTCCTCGGGGGGCGGCGCGCGCCCAGCGCGGCGGCCTTGGAGGGAACGTCCGAATAGGGACTCGTGCCAGCCTTCCTCGGCCGGCGGGGCTTGCGGATGCCCATCGCCATGTCACTCCGGGGGGCCCGCGCCGGAGGCGTCCGGCAGGGGCCGATTCGCCGCTCGACGGCGGCAATGACGCGATCTGACGCCACGCGGGGGCCGGGCGCAGACACGTTTTCGACGCGGATGTCCAAATGGCGACATCCAGGGCGCGATCGTCCTGCTCGTCGGCCATGTTCCGCCGCCGCCGCAGGCCGCTTGACCCCGCCCGCATGCCGGCCCCACCCTTCGAAGAGGGGAGGAGGACGCGAATGGGCTACCGTGAGACCTACGAGGCATGGCGCGCGGATCCGGAAGGCTTCTGGATGGAGGCCGCGCGCGGCCTCGACTGGGATCGCTTTCCGACCCGGGCCCTGACGGGCGAGGCTCCGGTACACCGCTGGTTCGCGGACGGAACCCTCAACACCTGCCACGAATGCGTCGACCGGCATGTCGCCGCCGGCAAGGGCGATCGTCCTGCCATCGTCCACGACAGCCCCGTGACCGGCACGAAGCGAACCCTCACCTATGGGGAACTGCGCGACGCGACCGCCCGGCTCGCGGGGGCGCTGCGGCGCCACGGCGTGCTCTCGGGCGACAGGGTCGTCATCTACATGCCGATGATCCCCGAGGCGGTGGTGGCGATGCTGGCCTGCGCGCGGATCGGGGCCGTGCATTCGGTCGTCTTCGGCGGCTTCGCGGCGAACGAGCTGGCCGTCCGCCTCGACGACTGCGCCCCGAAGGCCGTCATAGCCGCCTCCTGCGGGATCGAGCCGGGGCGCGTGGTCGAATACGGGCCCCTTCTGCAGGATGCCTTGGAACTGGCCGCCCATGCGCCGGAGTTCTGCGTCGTGCTGCAGCGCACCGAAGCCGAGAGCCGGCTGCAGCCCGGAAGGGACGTGGACTGGCACGACTTCCAGGACGGCGCCGAGCCCGCCGGATGCGTCTCGGTGCCCGGCGACCATCCGGCCTACATCCTCTACACCTCCGGGACGACGGGCCGACCCAAAGGCGTGGTGCGGACGGCGGGCGGCCATCTCGTCGCGCTGCGCTGGACCATGCAGAACGTCTACGGCGTCCGCCCGGGGGACGTCTTCTGGACCGCCTCGGACGTCGGCTGGGTCGTCGGGCACAGCTACATCGTCTACGGCCCGCTGGCGAACGGGAACACGACGGTGCTCTACGAGGGCAAGCCCGTCGGCACGCCGGACGCCGCCGCGTTCTGGCGGGTCATCGAGGAGCACCGGGTCGGCGTCCTCTTCACCGCGCCCACGGCGTTCCGCGCCATCAAGCGGGCCGACCCGGGGGGCGCGCTCGTCGATCGGCACGACCTCTCCTCGCTGCGCGCGCTGTTCCTCGCGGGCGAGCGGGCCGATCCCGACACGGTGGACTGGGCGAAGGCCAAGCTCGGCGTGCCCGTGATCGATCATTGGTGGCAGACCGAGACCGGATGGGCGATCGCCGCCAACCCCCTCGGGCTGGGCCTCGAGGACGTGCCGACGGGTTCGCCGGGGCGTGCGATGCCCGGCTACGAGGTCGCCGTGCTGGACGAGGGCGGCGCGCCCGTTCCGGCCGGCGCGCTGGGGTCCATCGCGGTCCGCCTGCCGCTGCCGCCCGGCACGCTCGCCGGCCTCTGGAACGGGGGGGAGCGCTTCGAGAAGACATACCTGTCCGCCTTTCCGGGCTTCTACGCCACGGGGGACGCCGGCACGACGGACGAGGACGGAAACCTCTTCGTCATGGCGCGCACCGACGACGTGATAAACGTGGCCGGCCACCGCCTGAGCACGGGCGCGATGGAGGAGGTGCTGGCCGGCCATCCGGACGTCGCCGAATGCGCGGTGATCGGCGTGGCGGACGAGCTGAAGGGCCAGCTTCCCCTCGGCCTGCTCTGCCTGAACGACGGCGCCGCGCGCCCTCCCGAGGACGTGGCCGCCGAATGCGTCGCCAGGATCCGGGCGGAGATCGGCCCCGTGGCGGCGTTCCGGACGGCGGTCGTGGTGGACCGCCTGCCGAAGACCCGTTCGGGCAAGATCCTGCGCGGCACGATGGCCGCCATCGCCGACGGTCGCGAATGGCGAATGCCGGCGACGATCGACGATCCCGCGATCCTGGACGAGATCGCCGTGGCCCTGCACGGTCGGCGGAGGCCGCGAACCGGGGATCGCCGCCCGGAAGGCGCGTCCTGACCCCGGCAGGCCCCGGCAGCTTCAGACGAACTGCTCGCGCAGCAGGCGCTCCTGCAGGCCGTGGCCCGGGTCGAACAGGATCCGATGGCGGATCTCGGGGGCCGACCGGACCTCGACCTCGCGCACGCGGACGGCGGCGCGGCTGTCGGCGTCGGCCATGACGGGCCGCTTGGCCCCTTCCAGCACCTCGAACCGCACCGCAGCGCCCTCCGGGATGAGGGCCCCGCGCCAGCGGCGGGGCCGGAATGGCGCGATCGCCGTCAGCGCGAGCACGTCCGAGCCGATGGGCAGGACCGGCCCATGGGCGGAATAGTTGTAGGCCGTGGAGCCGGCCGGCGTCGCCACGAGCGCGCCGTCGCAGACCAGCTCCTCCATGCGCACGCGCCCGTCCACGCTGACCCGCAGCTTCGCCGCCTGCGGCCCCGCCCGTAGCAGCGAGACCTCGTTGATCGCGAGGGCCTCGTGCGCGGCTCCGTCCTCGTCGACGGCATGCATGCGAAGGGGGTGGATCACCTCCTCCTCCGCGGCGGCGAGGCGCGCCGGCAGATCCCCTCCCGAGTAGTCGTTCATCAGGAAACCGACCGTTCCGCGGTTCATCCCGTAGGTCGGCGCGTCGAGCCCCTCGGTCGCGTGGAGCGTCTGGAGCATGAACCCGTCGCCGCCCAGGGCCACCACGACCTCGGCCTCGGCCGGCGGCACGTCGCCATACCGGGCGATCAGGCGCTCCCGCGCCTCCTGCGGGGCCGCGCCGCGCGCAGCCGTGAAAGCGATGCGCGTCAATCGTCCCTCCCCGTCCCGCGCCAGCCTGCCCCGCCGCCTGATAGGAACGCAAGCGCGCGCCGGTTCGCCACCCGCGCGCTTTGCGCCGGCGCCCGCAGGGTGTAGTCGGCGGCGACGCCCCCAGAGGGAGATGGGACCATGAACGCTCCGCACCGCCTGAACGGCTTCTTCACCGCGCCCCTTTCCGAGACCGATCCCGAGATCGCCGCGGCCATCGACCACGAGCTCGGTCGCCAGCAGCAGGAGATCGAGCTGATCGCCTCCGAGAACATCGTCTCGCGCGCGGTGCTCGAGGCGCAGGGCTCGGTGATGACGAACAAGTACGCCGAAGGCTACCCCGGCCGGCGCTACTACGGCGGCTGCCAGCATGTCGACGTCGCCGAGGAGCTGGCGATCGAGCGGGCCAAGCGCCTCTTCGGCGTGGGGTTCGCGAACGTGCAGCCCTCCTCCGGCAGCCAGGCGAACCAGGGGGTGTTCACCGCGCTCCTCCAACCGGGCGACACGATCCTGGGCATGAGCCTCGACGCCGGCGGCCACCTGACTCACGGGGCGCGTCCCAACCAGTCGGGCAAGTGGTTCGACGCGGTGCAATACGGGGTGCGGCAGGACGACCTGACGCCCGACTACGACCAGATGCGCGACCTGGCGAAGAAGCACCGGCCCAAGCTGGTCATCGCCGGCGGATCGGCGATCCCGCGCCATCTCGACTTCGCCCTGATGCGCGAGATCGCCGACGAGGTCGGGGCCTATCTGCTGGCGGACGTGGCGCATTTCGCGGGGCTCGTCGCGGCCGGTCTCTATCCCAGCCCCTTCCCGCACGCGCACGTGGCCACCACCACGACGCACAAGACGCTTCGCGGCCCGCGCGGCGGCATGATCCTGACCGACGACGAGGGGCTGGCGAAGAAGTTCAACTCCGCCATCTTCCCGGGCATCCAGGGCGGGCCCCTTATGCACGTCGTGGCCGCCAAGGCCGTCGCCTTCCGCGAGGCGCTCGACCCCTCGTTCCGCGCCTACCAGGCGCAGGTGATCGAGAACGCCCAAGCCATGGGCGAGGCCCTGACGGCGGCGGGCGTCGACCTCGTCACCGGGGGCACGGACTGCCACCTGCTCCTGGCGGACCTGCGCCCCAAGGGGGTAAAGGGGAACGCGGCCGAGACCTCGCTGGGCCGGGCGCACATCACCTGCAACAAGAACGGCATCCCCTTCGACGACGAGAAGCCGACCGTCACCTCCGGCGTGCGCCTCGGCAGCCCAGCGGGCACGACCCGCGGCTTCGGCACGCCGGAGTTCCGGCAGATCGGCGAGTGGATCGGCCGCGTCGTCGATGGCCTCGCCGCGAACGGCCCGGAGGGGAACGGCGCCATCGAGGCAGCCGTGCGCGCCGAAGTGGCCGAGATGACGGAGCGGTTCCCGATCTACCGATGATACTCGAACGGGCGGGCTTCGGCGACGGGCCGGCAAGGCCCCTCCTCGTCGCGCACGGCCTCTTCGGGTCGGGGCGCAACTGGTCGGTAATCGCCAGGCGCCTGTCGGACCGGGGCCGCGTGGTCACCGTGGACATGCGGAACCACGGGGCGAGCGGCCGGTCCGGTGACCATTCCTATCCCGCGATGGCCCGCGATCTCGCCGAGACGATCGAGGCCGAAGGCGGCGGGGCCTGGGACGTGATCGGCCATTCGATGGGCGGCAAGGCGGCGATGACGCTCGCGCTCGCCCGGCCCGACCTCGTCCACGCGCTGGTCGTGGCCGACATCGCGCCGATCGCCTACGACCACACGCAGCGGCACCTGATCGAGGCGATGCGCGCGCTCGATCCAGCGACCGTCTCCTCCCGCGGGGAAGCGGACGCGGCCCTCGCCAAGTCGGTGGACGATCCGGGCGTGCGGGCCTTCCTCCTCCAGTCGCTCGACGTCCGCGATGGGCGCTGGGCGCTGAACCTCGACGCGCTCGACGCCGCGATGGACGGGATCGTGGGCTGGCACGATCCTGGCGGCACGTTCGACGGCCCCGCCCTCTTCCTCGCCGGCGGGGAGAGCGACTACGTCCCGGCCGAGGCGCGAGGCGCGATCCGCGCGCTTTTCCCGCGGGCCCGGATCGCCCGCATCCCCGGCGCCGGCCACTGGCTGCACGCCGAGAAGCCGCGGGAGTTCGTAGCCGCCGTACGGGCCTTCCTCGACAGGGCGTGAGGGCGGCCTGGTCCGTGCCTAGTCCGTGCGCGCCATGTCCTTCTCGGCTGGGTCGCGGCCCAGCATCCGCGTCGCCACCCCGTCGCGCTTGAACGCATGCCAGAGCGCCCCCGCCACATGCAGCGCCGCGAGCGCCAGAAGAACGTATGCCGTGACGCCGTGCGCCCAGGCGATCGTCGGATTGCCGGAGAGCACGGCGACCAGCCCGGCGATCGGCATGAGGATCAGCACAACGTAGAACGCGTAATGCGTCCCCCGGCTGAGCCACTGCACCGGCCGCGGCTCGTCCGAGGGAGGAGGCGGCGCGCCGTAGCGCGCGCGCAGCCCGGCCCTGCCCAGCATCGCGGCGAGGATCGACAACCCGATCGTGCCATGCACCCAGACCGGGCCGGCCAGATTCAAGGGCTGCACGTCCCGCAGGAGGAACGCGGCCTCCATCTGGCCGCCGGTGAGGAACTGGAACACCACCAGGACCACGACGAGCCAGTGCAGCGCTCTCTGCGAGGAATGGTAGCGTCCGGGCACCCGGTCGGTGCGATGCTTGGTATCGTCGAGATCGGCGGCGGCGGTCATCGGGGCTCCTCCGGGGTGTATCGCCGGGGAAGCTAGCGCGCAGGCGCGCCGGGCAAGCCTCTGGCGGAGGAGGAGGCCCGGATGCGGCGGACCAGCCAAGCGGCGCCACCGCCCAGCGCGACGCCGGCATGGGTCAGGCCGGAGGCGACGCCGAAGATCACCACCGCGAGCTCGGCGAGGTATCCGACCGGCTCGAAGACGAAGAGGGCCCAGAAGAGCCAGCAGGCGGTGCCCGCCGCGGCGACGGCCAGGCAGGCGAGGAAGCCCCGCCGCCCCAGACCAAACGTGAGACAGAGCGAAAGGGCGGCCGGAAGGCCGATCAGGAGGGCGATCAGAAGATTCGGGGTCATGCTCCGATGCTGCCCGCGCAGCAGGCGCCTTGGCGATGGCGGAAAACCCGACCCCGCCCGGCCGCGCTGCCGCCCGAACGGCGTTCCGCAAGCATTCCAGAGGGCGCTGCCAAGTTGGACGGCCTGAGCTGCCGAAGCGTTCCGCCACCCGAAGGGACCAAGGTATCCGAACGCTTGGTGGCGGCCCCGCCGCCGCGCGGGGCCTCGCCTGCCGCCGCCGCCCGGATGGAACCGAAGGGCGGGTTCCGGTGCTGAACCGGACACAAAGCCCTGGACGCTCAACGGAGAGACCCAATGCCGAAATCCCTCGCCCTCATCCTCGCCCTTCTGGCGGTTCCCGTCCTGTCGGCCTGCGCGCCGCTGGTCGGCGCCGGCGCGGTCGTCGCCGCCGACGAGATCGCGGAATCCGAAGGCGACAACCTCTTCTAGGAGGTTTCGACCCCTCGCGCCGGGCGCCGCCCCACGGCGGCGCCCGCATGAAGATCCAGCCTCACAGCCGAGAAGACACCATTCATGCTCGAACTGATCCTCATCCTTCTGGTCGTCGCCGCGATCGCCGGGCTGCTCGGCCTCGGCCGGGTCGAAGGGGTCGCCCTGACGGGCGCCAAGATCCTGATCGGCATCGCGCTGGTCGTGTTCCTGCTCGTGCTCTTCGGCGTGATCGCCATCGCAGTCTGACCTGGAAGGAATCAAGCAATGACCACGATCCGTCTGACCGCCGCCCTGCTCGCGCTGCTGAGCGTCGCGGCATGCAACACCGCCGAAGGCTTCGTTCAGGACGCCGAGAACGTCGGCGACGAGATCGCCGCGGAGATCTGACCGGCCCGGCGCCGCGTCCCCCGGGATGCGGCGCCGCCTCTAGCCATCCATCTTCAGCGCCGAGATGAACGCCTCCTGCGGGATGTCGACCTTGCCGAACTGGCGCATCTTCTTCTTGCCGGCCTTCTGCTTGTCGAGAAGCTTCTTCTTCCGGCTCACGTCCCCGCCATAGCACTTGGCCGTCACGTCCTTTCGCAGGGCGGCCAGGGTTTCGCGCGCGATGACCTTGCCGCCGATCGCCGCCTGGATCGGTATCTTGAACATGTGGCGCGGGATCAGGTCCTTGAGCTTCTCGCACATCGCCCTGCCACGGCTCTCCGCACGGTCGCGGTGGACCATGATCGAGAGGGCGTCGACAGGCTCCTCGTTCACGAGGATCTGCATCTTCACGAGGTTGTCCTGCCGGTAGCCCGTCATCTGATAATCGAAGGAGGCATAGCCCTTCGTCACCGACTTGAGCCGGTCGTAGAAGTCGAACACGACCTCGTTCAGCGGCAGGTCGTAGACCACCATCGCGCGCGATCCGGCGTAGGTCAGGTCCTCCTGGATGCCGCGCCGATCTTGGCAGAGCTTGAGGACGTCGCCGAGATACTCGTCCGGGACGAGGATCGTCGCCTTGATGCGCGGCTCCTCGATATGGTCGACGAGGGTCGGGTCGGGCATGTCGGCGGGGTTGTGCAACTCGATCATGGACCCGTCGCGCATGTGCACGTGATAGATCACCGAAGGCGCCGTGGTGACGAGGTCGATGCCGTATTCCCGTTCGATCCGGTCGCGGATCACCTCGAGGTGGAGAAGGCCGAGGAACCCGCAGCGGAACCCGAAGCCGAGCGCGGCCGAAGTCTCCATCTCGTGCGAGAAGCTCGCGTCGTTCAGCGCGAGCTTGTCGATGGCGTCGCGCAGGTCCTCGAACTCGGCGTTGTCCACCGGGAAGAGGCCGCAGAACACGACCGGCTGCGAGGGCTTGAAGCCCGGCAGGGGCTCGGTCGCGCCGTGCTTCTCTGTGGTGATCGTGTCGCCCACGCGGGTGTCGCGGACCTGCTTGATCGAGGCCGTCAGGAACCCGATCTCGCCCGGTCCCAGCTCGCCGACGTCCTGCATGGTGGGGCGGAACACGCCGACCCTGTCCACGCCGTGCACCGCGCCGTTCGACATGAACCGCACGCGGGCGCCCTTCTTCAACGTGCCGTCGATCACGCGCACAAGGACGATCACGCCCAGATAGGCGTCGTACCACGAATCGACGAGCATCGCCTTGAGCGGCGCGTCCGGCGCGCCCTTCGGGGCGGGAAGCCGGGTGACGATGGCCTCCAGCACCTCGCGGATGCCCTCGCCCGTCTTGGCGCTGACGGGGATCGCGCCGCTCGCGTCGATGCCGATCACGTCCTCGACTTGCTCGGCCACCCGGTCGATGTCGGACGCCGGAAGGTCGATCTTGTTGAAGACGGGGACGATCTCGTGGTCGGCGTCGATGGCCTGATAGACGTTGGCCAGCGTCTGGGCCTCGACGCCTTGCGTCGAATCGACCACGAGGAGCGATCCCTCCACCGCCCGCATGGAGCGCGAGACCTCGTAGGCGAAATCCACATGGCCGGGCGTGTCGATCAGGTTCAGGACGTAGTCCTCGCCGTCGCGGGCGGTGTACTCGATCCGCACCGTGTTGGCCTTGATGGTGATCCCGCGCTCGCGCTCGATGTCCATCGCGTCGAGCAGCTGCTCCTTCATGTCCCGCTCCGAGACGGTGTTCGTCTCCTGGATCAGGCGGTCGGCGAGCGTGGACTTCCCGTGGTCGATATGGGCCACGATCGAGAAGTTCCGGATATGCGCGAGATCGGTCATGCGCGGCATATATGGGGGGTTCGAGGGAAGGGAAACGGGCCTGCGCGTCGCGGAGGGGGCGCGGCACGAACGCGACAGGCGCGGGCCGCGTGGACGGGCGGGCGCGCGCGGCGGATTGCGCGAGGATGCCCACCCGTGCAGGGTCGGGGACGGACAGGGACGTTCGGAGGGAAATCCATGCGCATCACGCTCGCCATCGGCGTCCTCGGGACGCTCGTGCTCGCAGGCTGCGGCGGCAGCCGGACCGACGTCTCGACGCGCGGCCCCTACGTCGCCAGCGCCACCGGCCCGATCAGCCGCGCCTGCCTGGTCGGGGGCCGGGACAGGGCCAACCCCGTGCTCTGCGGCTGCATCCAGGCCGTCGCGGACGTCCGCCTCTCGGGACGCGAGCAGCGCCGCGGCGCCCGTTTCTTCTCCGACCCCCACAGCGCGCAGGAGACGCGCCAGTCCGACCGCCCCCGGGACGAGGCGTTCTGGGACGAGTGGACCGGCTTCGCCGACGCCGCCGCCCGCACCTGCAGCTGAAGGGGCCAGCCCGGGGACCGGTCCGCCGCGAAGGCGGACCCGGGCGGCATCAGGGCCCTGGGCCGGCGCGTCCCGCTCGCCGAACCCGGCCTTGGAAACGCGAAGGGCCCCGCCGAAACGGGGCCCGGGCAGGACGCTACGGAAAACTCAGGCCGCGGCGCGGGCCGCCAGGATGTCCTTGCGGACCTTGCGGGCGGCGGGCGAGAGGTCCGTTTCCTTCGCCTTCATCATGAACCCGTCGAGGCCGCCCCGGTGATCCACCGTCCGCAGCGCGGCGGAGGAGACGCGGAACTTGAACGTCCGCCCCAGCGCCTCGGACATCAGCGAGACGTCCTGAAGGTTCGGCAGGAAGCGGCGGCGGGTCTTGTTGTGGGCGTGCGAGACGTTGTTGCCCGTCATCGGGCCTTTGCCGGAGAGTTCGCAGACGCGCGACATGGGGCTCTATCCTCGGGTTCGGGCGCCGGACCCGGCGCAAACGGCGACGGGCGCCCGAACGGCGCCCCGAAAAAGGTCCGCGCGACCTAGACCCCGGCAGCCGAGGCGTCAAGCGCCTCGCGGGCCGCCGCCGCGGGGGCACGGGCGCCCTGCCCGACGGCCCGCCGCAGCGCCTCCGCGCGGGCGGCCGTTCCAGCGTCCGCCGCCAGACGCTCCAGGATCAGGGCGCGCAGCTCGGCGTCGAAGGCCGCCTCGGCCTGCGCCGCCCGCCGGGCCGCCAGCGCACCTGAATCCCTCCGGTCGGCGTGCAGCGCGGCGATCTCCTCCCAGGCCTCGGCGACGCCCCGCCCCTCCAGCGCCGAGAGGGTACGCGCCTTCGGAAAGCCCTCGAGGTCCTCCGCCCCGCGGCGCAGAAGGCGCAGCGCCCCCGCATAGTCCGCCGCCGTCCGCCGGGCCTGCGCGGCGAGGTCCCCGTCCGCCTTGTTCACGAGGACGAGGTCCGCCGCCTCCATGATCCCGCGCTTCACGCCCTGCAGCTCGTCCCCCCCCGCCGGGGCCAGCAGCAGCGCGAACACGTCCGTCAGCCCCGCCACGGCCGTCTCGGACTGGCCGACGCCCACCGTCTCGACGATGGCCACGTCGAAGCCCGCCGCCTCGCAGAGGGCCAGCACCTCGCGCGTGCGCCGCGCGACGCCGCCCAGCGTGGCCTGCGAGGGCGACGGCCGCACGAACGCGCCGGGCTCGCGCGCGAGCCGCTCCATCCGGGTCTTGTCCCCGAGGATGCTGCCACCCGTGCGCGTGCTGGACGGGTCCACCGCCATGACGGCGACCCGGCGCCCCTGCCCCGTCAGATGAAGGCCCAGCGCCTCCACGAAGGTGGACTTGCCGACGCCGGGCGTGCCCGTCAGCCCCAGCCGCAGCGCCCCGCCCGTCCGGGGGGCGAGCCGGTCGAGAAGGCGCGCCGCCCCGTCGCGATGGTCCGCGCGCGACGACTCCACCAGCGTGATCGCCCGGGAGAGGGCGCGCCGGTCGCCCCCGGCGACGGCTTCGGCCAGGGCCTCGACATCCATCGACGAAGGGATGCGGGCGCGCGAGGGCTCTTGCAAGCGTCTCGGCCCGCGCCTGCACCGGCGACGCGCCGACCTTCCAAGATCGTGCCCGCCGGGTCAGAACGCAGCGATGGACCTGCCCGTCGACGCCGCGATCCCGCACGTGCTCGCCGCCCTCGCGCCCGAGGGGGGGCGCTGCGTGCTGCAGGCCCCGCCCGGCGCGGGCAAGACGACCCGCGTGCCGCTGGCGCTGCTAGGCACCTTGCCCGAAGGCCGCATCCTCATGCTCGAGCCGCGCCGCCTCGCCGTGCGCGCCGCGGCCGCGCGCATGGCCGAGACGCTGGGCGAGGAGGTCGGCCGCACCGTCGGCTACGGCATGCGGGGCGAGCGGAAGGTCTCGTGCGCGACCCGGATCGAGGTCGTGACCGAGGGCCTGCTGACCCGCCACCTCCAGTCCGACCCTGCCCTCGAAGACGTCGCCTGCCTCGTATTCGACGAGTTCCACGAACGCTCGCTCGACGCCGACCTGGGCCTCGCCCTCGCGCTGGAGGCCGCCGGGGCGCTGCGCCCGGACCTGCGCCTCCTCGTCATGTCGGCCACCCTCGACGCGGAACCCGTGGCTGCGCTGATCGGCGCGCGGACCGTGACCTCCGAGGGACGCGCCTTCCCCGTCGAGACCCGGTACCGGACCCACCCCCGCCGCACGGGCGAGCGTCGCGGCGACCCCCGCGCCATCGCCGCCCTGACCCGCGAGGCGCTGGCGGAAGAAAGGGGATCGGCCCTCGTCTTCCTGCCCGGCGAGCGGGAGATCAGGGCCTGCGCCGCCGCCCTCGAAGGTTGCGGGGCCGAGGTCATGCCCCTCTACGGCGCGATGCCGCTCGCCGCGCAGCGCCGCGCCGTGGCCCCGGCTAAGGGGCGCAAGGTGGTGCTGGCGACCTCCATCGCCGAGACCTCGCTGACCATCGAGGGGGTGCGGGTCGTCGTGGACGCCGGCCTCGCCCGCCGGGCGCGCTTCGATCCGGGCACGGGCATGGGGCGGCTCGTCACCGAAGCCGCATCGCGCGCCGAGGCCGACCAGCGCCGGGGCCGCGCCGGACGGACCGGTCCGGGGGTCTGCTTCCGCGACTGGACCCGTGCGGAGGAAGGGGCGATGCCCCCCTTCGCCCCCCCGGAGATCGCGACCGCGGACCTGGCGGCGTTGGCCCTGACGCTGGCAGAGTGGGGATCGGACGCCCTGCCCTTCCTCGATCCGCCGGACGAGGGACGGCTCGAGGCGGCGCGCGACCTCCTCCGCGCGCTCGGGGCGCTGAACGGCCGGTCCGTCACCCCCCATGGCCGCGCCATGGCGGCCCTGCCGCTGCACCCGCGCCTCGCCCACATGCTCATCCGTGCGCCGGGATCGGCGCACCTCGCCGCGCTCCTCTCCGAGCGGGACCCCCTGCGGGAGGCCGGCGTCGACCTCGAGGTCCGGCTGCGACGCTGGGGCGATCCCGCCATGGCCCCCGTGCGCCGCGAGGCGAAGCGGCTGGAGCGGCTCCGCCCCGCCGCTGCGCCGCCCCCTCTCGTGCCGGACGGCGACGCATCGCCCTCCGGCCATCCGGGGCGTCCGTCCGCCCCCTCCAGCGGCGGGGCCCTGTCCCTGGCCTTCCCCGACCGGATCGGGCTGCGGCGGAAAGGGGACGAGGCGCGCTGGCTCCTCTCGGGCGGGCGGGGCGCGACCATGCGGGGCGACGAGGCGCTGGCCGGCGAGCGGATGATCGTCGCCGCCGACCTGGACGGCGCGGGCCGGGAGGCGCGGGTCCGCCGGGCGATGACGGTCTCGGAAGCCGAGGTGCGGGCGCTCCATCCGGTCGCGGTCGTCCGGCTCTGCGAATGGGATCGGCGCGCGGGCCGCGTCGTCGCAGCCGAGCGCGAGATGCTCGGCGCCGTCGTCCTCGCGGAGCGGGGCTGGGACGCCCCGCCCGATGCCCTGGCCCGCGCCGCCTTCGAAGGGGTCCGCGCCCTCGGCCTGCCCGGGACGAAGGCCGTCCGCCTCCTGCGGGCCCGCGCCGCGGCGGCCGGGAGGGACCTCTCGGACGAGGCGCTCCTCGCCGATCCCGAATGGCTCCTCCCCTGGCTGGGCGAGGTGCGCGACGCTGGGGCGATCCGCGCGCTCGACATCCGCCCCGCCCTGGAGGCCCGGCTGGGCTGGGAGGGGATGCGCGCCCTCGACGCCGCCGCCCCGCCCGCCTTCGCCACGCCCCTGGGGCGGAAGGTGCCGATCGACTACGGCGGCGAGGTTCCGGGCATCGAGGTTCGTCTGCAGGAGCTGTTCGGCGTGGCGGAGCATCCGCGCGTGGGCGGCGCGCCCCTGCGCGTCACGCTCCTCTCCCCCGCGGGGCGCCCCCTTCAGGTCACTACCGACCTGCCGGGGTTCTGGGCCGGCGAGTACGCGGAGGTCCGCAAGGAGATGCGCGGCCGCTACCCCAAGCATCCCTGGCCGGAGGACCCCGCGGGCGCGGAGCCTACGGTCCGGGCGAAGCGGCGGGGATAGGCGGACCGGTGCCGGCGGGCCGGCGGCTCCCGTGCCTCCGCCCCGGCCCCACTCCTTCCTGCCGCCCATGACGCGCACCCTCGAACCCTCTGCCCACCTCGAAGTCGGCCCGGACCGGGTCTGGAAGGAGGTGAACCGCCTCCGCCTCCGCCTCCACGTGGCCGCGCCGGTGACCCGCTTCCCCCCGGTCGACCTCTCGGCCTTCCCGAAACGGTGGTCCGATGGTGATCACCTCGTGTCCATGCGGCTCGTTGGGTCGTCCCGCTCGGCCGGCAAGTGAACGGCGCCTCGCGCCCTGTGCCGGACGGGGACCGTCGCTTTCCGCTCGACATTGGCCGCAACGCCTCCTTCCGGCGCTGGGACCACCTGATCGCGGTTGGGCCCCGAGGCAGCAGAACCCGCTACACCGACCGGGCGGAGATCGACGGAGCCCGCGCACCCCTTTCGTCGCGGCCTTCGCACGCCGCTTCTACGCCCGCCGGCAGCGGCGGTGGCGGGCGCTGGCGGCGTCCGGCTTCGACTACGGCTGACGGGTCACTCCGGCTCGCCGGCGGGCTGGTCTGAAGGGACGGCGTCGTGGTCGTCCCACCAGGGGCCGTGATGGTCGGTGCCCTCCATGTCCCGCCGCTCGAAGCCGTGGCGGCCGAAGAAGTCGCGCTGGGCCTGGATCAGGTCGGCCGTCCCCCGGCCCCGCCGCAGCGTCTCGAGGTAGTCCAGCGAGGACGACAGCGCCGGCACCGCGATTCCCGCCGACATGGCCGCCGTCACCGTGCGGCGCAGCGCCGGCAACCCTTCGCGGATACGCGTGGTGAACGGCTCGGCCAGCACGAGCGAGCCGTGGGGCAGCCCGCCGCGCACCGCGCCCGCGATCTCGTTCAGCATGGCGGCGCGGATGATGCAGCCGGCGCGCCAGATCTCCGCGATGCGGGCGATGTCGAGCCGCCAGTCGAAATGGTCCGAGGCCGCGCCGAGGAGGTGGATCCCCTGGTCGTAGGCGATGATCTTCGCCGTCAGCAGCGCCTGCTCCAGCACCTCCAGCCCGGGCATCTCGGCGGGCTCGGCCGGCACGTCGATCGCCGCCTTCGCCGCGCGCCGCAGCTCGAGCTGCGCGGACCAGGACCGGGCGGCCACCGCCGCCTCGATGGCCGACGCCGACTGGCCCAGCTTCAGCGCCTCGATCAGGGTCCACCGCCCTGTCCCCTTCTGCCCCGCGCGCCCCAGGATCACGTCCACCGCGGGCTTGCCGGTGCGGTCCGTCGCGGCCAGCACCTCGCCGGTGATCTCCACGAGGTAGCTCTGCAGCGGGCCTTCGTTCCAGCGCCGGAAGACGGGGGCGATGTCGTAGGGGCTCATCCCCCCGCCGTCGCGCAGGATGCCGTAGACGTCGGCGATCATCTGCATGTCGGCGTATTCGATGCCGTTGTGGACGGTCTTGACGAAGTGCCCCGCCCCGTCGGGGCCCAGCCGGTCGACGCAAGGATCCCCCTCGTAGCGCGCCGCGATCGAGCGGAGCATCTCGTCCAGCCGGTCCCAGGCCGCCTTCGTGCCGCCCACCATCATCGAGGGGCCGTTGCGCGCGCCCTCCTCGCCGCCCGAGACGCCCATGCCGACGAAGTTCAGGCCCCGCGCGGCGAAGTCCTTCTCGCGGCGGATGGTGTCGCCGAAATCGGTGTTGCCGCCGTCGATGACGACGTCGCCCTCCTCCAGGAAGGGGCGAAGGCTCTCCAGCGCGTCGTCCACGAACCGGTCGGGCACCATGACGAGGACGGCGCGCGGGCGGCTCAGGGCGCCCATCATCGCGGCGAGGTCGGCATGGGGGGCGATCCGCGCGTCCAGCCCCTCCCTCGCGGCGCGCTCCGCGAGGCGCCGGGCCCCGTCCGGCGCGACGTCGTAGCCTTGGACGTCGTGGCCCTTCGAGGCGAAGTTCAGGGCCAGGGCGGCGCCCATCACCCCCAGGCCGACGATCCCGATCTCGGACATGTGGTCCCTCCCGTGCGTGGTGGGGGGAGGTGTAGGGCGATGGTGGGGGGAGGGGTAGGGCTTACCTTCTAATGGCTCTTCCCATCCCGATCGTTCTCATCACGGTCGGATGCTGGCAACGATGGAAGTATTGGGAAAGCCGCCTGAAGCCGCGAATATATAGAACGAACCGAGCCTGGCGCGAGTATCTCGGCAACACCGAGTATTGATGCAATACTTCCTGCGACCCCAAAAGTTCCGGGCAGTGCGACGATAAAGAAGGCCGAAAAGAACAGTACTCGACCCACATAGATCGAACCATTCTTGATGGCCTGCCTTCGACGCCGACGTAGGACTTCTTTTCGACGCTCATCCATTGTAAATTGGATCGCTTCAGAGAGATCGCGGACCTCACCTCCAATATCACGAAGCAACGTCGCTATATCTTCATCGAAGACCGGTTCACCCTCAGGCGTGCGCACCGACCCCACAGCGTCAGCAGCCTGGAAGAAGTCGTCAGCGGTTATCTCCTCCGAGGCACCATCATCCATTGGAAGCGCCTCGACCTGCTGTGCCTTTGCAAGTGCCTCGCGGAAGTAGAGGCGCATAAGCTCGACATGCTCGGCGGTAAATCCATCAAGTGCGTTCACATCCCAATCGCTGGCAGCCATCCGAAAGTCATCGCTGTTGGCTTGCGCTGCGATGAGCGTACCGAGGCGATGAAGTAGGCGCGGGTTCGGCTTCTCCGAAGCGCAAGACTTCTTGTAACTTCGAAGCGTGGATACCAGACGTGTGGTAGGCGCATTTGCGCTATTTGGAATACTCTCTACGATCAGATCAGCTTGCTCCGCAAGACTCTCGAGAAGGTTCTCCTTGTCTACGGCGAATGCCTCATGATCTTGTGTTCTGTCATCGGTTGAGAAAGGTACCGAAACAATGCGGTTTAGGACTTCGTCATAGGAAAAGTCTGTAAGAGCTGCATTCAGAACCGAGTTCTCGAGCTGGTCTTTGGTATCGACAAGGTCGATACGAACGTTGAGATTCAGCGCGTTTGAAACGCTCTCTATCCGCTCCTTCTCAATATCGAGAACGGCTTTAGAGGCAGAAAGTATCTTGCGGCGCCACTGCCGGCCGGGGTAGGTAACACCGCGCTCCCAATTACCAACAGTACTCTGCGCGCAACCGATTGCCCACCCCCACTGTTCTTGAGACGCCGTTCGCGCCCGAAAAAAGTAGAAAAGGCTTCTGTCAAATAGGTCTTCGTCCTCAAGTTTTCTTACGAATTCCACATACCTTGCATATCGCTCCAAGAAGCTCTTCTTGAGTGACTCGGAAACTCTGCCCCCAAGTGGTGAACGAGCCATCGCCTTCGAAACCTCCTACTTATTAAAGGGATAGTAGGTTGCTAAACCCCCAAACACCACCGCATCACCGCCTTCTGGGCGTGCAGCCTGTTCTCCGCCTCGTCGAACACCACCGAGCGCGGCCCGTCCAGGACCGCGTCCGTGATCTCCTCGCCCCGGTGGGCGGGGAGGCAGTGCATGACCAGGGCCTCCGCCGGGGCGGCTCCCAGCAGCGCCTCGTTCACCTGATAGGGACGCAGGAGGTTGTGGCGGCGCTGGCGGCTCGACTCCGGGTCGCCCATCGAGACCCAGGTGTCCGTCACCACGAGGTCCGCGTCCGCCACCGCGCGGGCCGGGTCCCGCTCCACCCGCACGTCCGCGCCGCGCCCCCGCGCCCACTCGACCACCGAAGGGTCGGGGTCCAGCGCCTCGGGCCCCGAGAAGGTCAGGTCGAAGCCGAACGCCCCGGCCGCATGGAGGAAGGACCGGCAGACGTTGTTGCCGTCCCCCATCCAGGCGACGCGCCGGCCCTCGACGGGGCCGCGCCGCTCCTCGAAGGTCATGACGTCGGCCATCAGCTGGCAGGGATGCGAGGCGTCCGTCAGCCCGTTGATCACCGGCACGGTCGCGGTCTCCGCCAGCTCCTCCAGCGTCTCCTCGCGGAAGGTGCGGATCATGATCAGGTCCACGTAGCGCGACAGCACGCGCGCGGTGTCGGCGACGCTCTCCCCGTGGCCCAGCTGCATGTCCGCGCCCGACAGGGTGATCGGCACCCCGCCGAGCTGCCGCACGCCCACGTCGAACGACACCCGCGTCCGGGTCGAGGGCTTCTCGAAGATCAGCGCGACCATCCGGCCCGCCAGCGCGGGATCGTCGTCGGGCATCCCCTTGGGCCGGACCGCGCGCGCGGCCTTCATGGCGTGGGCGCGGTCGATCATGATCCGCAGGTCCGCGGGGTCGGTCCGGTGGAGGTCGAGGAAATGGGGCATCAGGCGGCCTCCAGGGTGCTGGCGGCGGCGTCGAGGCGGCGCAGGGCTTCCTCCAGGTCGCCTTCTTCGATGTTCAGCGCGGGCAAGAGCCGCAGGACGTCCCCCGCGGCCGGCACGGTCAAGAGCCGCTCGCCCTCGGCGGCCCGGCGGATTTCGGCGTTCGGCACGACGCATTCGAGGCCGAGCATCAGCCCCTGCCCCCGCACGCCGGCGAACACCTCCGGATGGGCGGCGACGAGGCCCTCCAACCCCTGGCGGAACCGGCCGGCCTTGCGCGAGACCTCGGCCAGGAAGGCCGGGTCGCCCACGATCTCCATCACCTTCAGCCCGACGGCGCAGCCCAGCGGGTTGCCCCCGTAGGTCGAGCCGTGCGTCCCGACGGTCATCCCCGCCGCGGCCCCTTCGGCGGCCAGCACCGCGCCCAGCGGAAAGCCCCCGCCGATGCCCTTGGCGACCATCATGACGTCGGGCGCGATCCCGGCCCATTCGTGCGCGAAGAGGCGGCCGGTCCGCCCCATGCCGCACTGCACCTCGTCCAGAACCAGAAGCGCGCCGGTGCGGTCGCACGCCTCGCGCAGGCCCTTGAGGCACCGGTCGGGCATCGCGCGGATGCCGCCCTCGCCCTGGATGGGCTCGACCATCACGGCGGCGACCGACTCGTCGAGGGCGGCGTCCAGCGCCTCGTGGTCGCCCCAGGGCAGGATCTCGAACCCCGGCATGAGCGGCCCGAAGCCCCGGGTCATCTTCCCCGGCCCGGCCGCGGCGATGGCCCCGGTCGAGCGGCCGTGGAACGCCCCCTCGAAGGTCAGGATCGTGGGCCGGTCCTCGCCGAGGTCGGACCAGTGCTTGCGGACCATCTTGATCGCCAGCTCGGCCGATTCCGTGCCCGAGTTGGTAAAGAACGCCGTGTCGGCGAAGGTCGCGTCGACCAGCCGCTCGGCCAAGGCCTGCTGCGGGGCGATCTCGTAAAGGTTGGACAGGTGCCAGACGCGGCCGGCCTGCTCGGTCAGCGCCTCGACGAGCGCCGGATGCGCGTGCCCGAGGCAGTTGGTCGCGATCCCGGCGCCGAGGTCGAGCCAGCGGCTGCCGTCCGCCTCCCGCAGCCAGGAGCCCTCGCCCGACACGAAGGTCAGCGGCGCGCGGTCGTAGGTCGGAAGGATGGCGGGGATCATGGTCGTCTCCGAAGGGTCGATGCGCATAGGGGCGGCTCGCCCGGGCGCGGTCAATGCTGGGAAGGGGGTCTGAGAGAGGGCGCGGCCCGCACGGGGCGCGCGCCGGCGTCGGCGTCAGCGTCGTCGGAGGCGATGCGCGATCATGCCGCGGGGCTAGCGGGACTTCTCCGCCCCGTCCAGCCTGTCGCCCGCGCCCGGCGTCCGCCCGACGTCCGCACGTCGCCGGCAGGGCGCCGTCGCGGCCGCCCCGGTTGTGGCCGCGCCCTTCCGTTCATAAGGTAAGGGCCCGCCCGCGCGCCCGCGCGGCAGGGGGACTTTCAGAGGATTCTCGCGGCGCCCGGACACGCGGCCATGACCTGGCCCCCGCGCCGCGCCGCCAGACGAGGAGCACGGGGCATGTCCTGGACCGACGAACGCGTCGAGACGCTGAAGCGCATGTGGGGCGAGGGGCAGTCCGCCTCGACCATCGCCAAGGAGCTGGGCGGCGTGACCCGCAACGCCGTGATCGGCAAGGTGCATCGCCTGGGCCTGTCGAACCGCAACCAGGGCGCCGCCGTGCCCGAGGCCGCGCCCGCCGCGAAGGCCGGCGCGCCTTCCAGACCCTCCGTCCCCGCCACCGTCCCCGAGTTCGAGGAGCCCGCAACCCGCTCGGCCGAGCCGCCGCGCACCGCGTTGAAGAAGATCATTCCCGCCGGCCAGCCCCTGCCGCCGCAGCCCTCGGCCAACGAGATCTCCGAGGAGGCGCTCGAGAAGGTTCGCGCGGTCGAGAAGGGCGCCGCGCGCCTCGACCTGATGGAGCTGACCGAGCGGACCTGCAAATGGCCGATCGGCGATCCGGCGACCCCGGCCTTCTGGTTCTGCGGCCTGCCCGTCCAGCAGGGCAAGCCCTATTGCGAGGCTCACGTCTCGGTGGCGTTCCAGCCCGCCAACAGCCGCCGCGACCGTCGCCGCTAGAGGTCCGGCGGGGGGGCCGATCCATCCGGGCAGTGGCGGCGCACCTCCGTCGCGCGAAGGCCCGTGGCGCGCAGCAGGCACCGGTTGCGGGCCTCGTAGTAGTAGCCCGACGCGTAGCGCCGCACCGCCCCCGCCTCGTCGCCGCCCGACAGCAGCCATGCCCCCCGCAGGTAGCGGACCGCCCAGCGAAGGTTCGTCTCCGCCCGCAGCAGCTCGCCGGGCGGGCCGCGGTGGCCCATGGTGCGGGCCGTCTGGGGCAGGATCTGCATCATCCCGTAATAGGGCCCGTTCCGCGCGCGGGGGCGGTAGTCCGACTCCCGCTGGATGACCCGGTGGACGAGGCTCCGGGGCACTTCGTGCCGATCGGCGTATCGGTTGACGAGGCGCCTGATCTCAGCCGTCTCGCCGGGGAACAGGGCGGGCGCGGTCGCCTGCCGCGCGACCTCGGGCGCGGCGGGGGCGCAGGCGGCGAGGAGCAGAGCGAGGACGACGGCGCGCATGCCCCCGCCTAGCGCGGCGACGCCCCGCCCGCCAGCGCGGGCCGGGCGCGTCGGCGTCAGGCCGCCACGAAGTCCAGCGCGACGCCGTTGATGCAGTGGCGCAGGCCGGTGGGCGCGGGGCCGTCCTCGAAGATGTGCCCCTGGTGGCCGCCGCAGCGGGCGCAGTGCACCTCCGTGCGGGGATAGATGAGCTTGTAGTCGATCCTCGTGCCCACGGCCTCGGGCGCGATGGGCTGCCAGAAGCTCGGCCAGCCGGTGCCGCTGTCGAACTTGTTCTCGGAGGAGTAGAGCGCGTTGCCGCAGCCCGCGCAGGCGTAGGTCCCGTCCTCCCAGAGCTTGTCGAGCGGCGAGGAGTGGGGCGGCTCGGTCGCCTCCTCGCGCAGCACCGCGAACTCCTCCGGGGTCAGGCGGGCGCGCCATTCGGCTTCGGTGAGGGTGAGGGGGAAGTCCCCTTCCGCGGCCTCGGCCCCGCGCGTGCCGAGCCACCCGGCACCGCCGACGAGGGCAGCGGCCCCCAGCGTCGAGCCTCCGATGATGAGCGAGCGTCTGGTCGGCATGGCGTCCTCCGTTCGTGCCTTCTCGCCGCAGAACGTGGGGCCTCCCCCGCCGTTCGGCGAGGGGCGTTCACGACCCTTTCAACGGCGCTACAGGCCCGCGGCGGCCCGGCGCACGGCGTCGAGGCGGGCGGCGTTGGGCGGATGGGTGCCGAGGAACCGGTCGCCGGGGTCCGGGATGCGCTGGAAGAAGGCCGCGCCCCGCAGCGGATCGAACCCCGCCTCCGCGGCGATGCGCGTGCCTATCGCGTCGGCCTCCAGCTCGAACGTGGGGCCGAAGCGGCGCGCACCGACCAGGGCCCCGGCGCGCGCGAACTCGGCGACGCCGGCCCTGTCCAGCCCCCGCGCCCGGCCGATCGCCACGCCCAGCGCCTGCCCGAACCCCTCCGCCTCGCGCTGCCGGTCGAGATGGCCGGCGATGTGATGCGCCATCTCGTGCCCCAGGATGAAGGCCAGTTCGTCCGCGTTGCGCGCCTCCGCGATCAGCGCGAGCGTCATCCCCACCACCGGCCGGCCCTGCCGGTTCACCGTCTGGAAGGCGTTGGGCGGAACGCCCGGACGGTCGTCCACCACGATCTGGTAGTCGCAGTCCGGGACGTCGCCCTGCGCCCGGCAGAGGGCCTCGGCGACCGGCTCGATCAACTCCACGACCTGCGCGAAGGTGCGTGCCGCGACCCGCGGCGGCAGGCGGTCGGGCACCGCCTCCGCCGAACGGACGACAGGCGCGGGAACGGGCGCGGGAACGGGCGCGCCTGGGGCCAGCGACCCCGCCACAGGTCCGATCACCGGCAGCGGCGCGCAACCGGCCGCGGCCAGCACGGCGCAGAGGGCGGCACGGGGGCCGGCGCGCGGGGCGAAGCGGGCGGCGGCCCGGGCGAAGCTGGCGAACGGCATGGGTCCCCTCCCCTCGTGCCCGGCGGACCCTAGCGCCCCCCGCCCCGAACGCCATGCCCCTGGGCGAAGGCCGGCCCGGGCCCCATATCCCGCCCATGCCCGACGACCCGCATGCGCTCACGGTGATCTACAACGACGAATGCCCCGTCTGCCGCTTCGAGGTGGAGGGCCACCGTCGCGCCGCGCCGGCCACCCGGTTCGTGCCCGTCCGCGGCGCCGACCTCCGCGCCCTCGGCCTGACGGAGGAGCAGGCGCTCCGCCGCCTCCACGCGGTCCGCGGCGGCGAGGTCCTCTCCGGCCTCGACGCCAACCGCGCCATGTGGGCCGAGCGGCCCGCGCTCCGCTGGCTCGCCCGCCTGACGGGCCTGCCGGCCGTGCGCCCCGTCGCCGCCCTGCTCTACGACAGGGCCGCCGCGCCCCTCCTCTACCGGATGCACCTGGCGCGCGGACGCCGGACCAGGGCCGCGCGGGGTTGAAGAGAGGCGCCCGCGCGCTCACCCTGCATCCCATGTTCACCATCGAGCACACCTTCGACGCCACCGTCGTCACCCTCGTCGACGAGGGCGCGGCGCCTCTCGGCGAGGACGTGGTCGTCCATCTCTTCGAGGAAGGCGCCGTCCTGAAGCAGTGGGACGTCCGCCGCAGGGAGGCCGTCTCCGTCGTCCTGTCGGACGCGCAGGTCCGCGACCTCTTCGCCGCGCTGGACCTGCCGGAGGGGGCCTATCGGCGGCAGCCCACCGGACTGCCGCCCAAGGGCTAGCCCCGTCCGCGCGTCCTCGCGGTGCCCTTCTCGGCGGTCTTCTCCAGATGCTCGATCACCTTGCCCGCCACGTCGAGGCCGGTCGCCTTCTCGATCCCCTCCAGCCCGGGGGAGGAGTTGACCTCCATCACCACCGGCCCGTGGTTGGCGCGCAGCATGTCGACGCCGCAGACGTTCAGGCCCATCGCCTTCGCCGCCCGCACCGCCGTCGACCGCTCCTCCGGGGAGAGCTTGATGAGCTGCGCCGACCCGCCCCGGTGGAGGTTCGAGCGGAACTCCCCCTCGGCCCCGGTGCGCTTCATGGCGGCGATCACCTTGCCCCCCACCACGAAGGCGCGGATGTCCGTGCCGCCCGCCTCCTTGATGAACTCCTGCACGAGGATGTTCACGTTGGCGCCCCGGAACGCCTCGATCACCGACTTGGCCGAGCGGTCGGTATCCGCCAGCACCACCCCGATCCCCTGCGTCCCCTCCAGGAGCTTCACGACGAGCGGCGCGCCGCCCGCCAGCTTCAGCACCTCCTCGGTCTGCTTGGGGTCGTGCGCGAAGGTCGTCACGGGCAGCCCGATCCCGTCGCGCGCCATCAGCTGCATGGATCGCAGCTTGTCGCGCGAGCGGCCGATCGCGACGCTCTCGTTCAGAGGGTAGGTGCCCGCGACCTCGAACTGGCGCAGCACCGCGAGGCCGTAGAAGGTGATCGAGGCGCCGATGCGCGGGATCACCGCGTCGTAGCGTGGCAGCTTCTCGCCGTTGTACCAGATCTCGGGCCGGCGCGAGGCGATGTTCATGTAGCAGCGCAGCGTGTCGATCACGTCGATCCCGTGCCCGCGGGCCTCGGCCGCCTCGACCAGCCGCCTGTGGGAGTAGAGGCCCGCGTTCCGGGCCATCATCGCGATCTTCATGCCTTCGCCTCCTTCAGGGGCTCGGTCAGCAGGAACGAATGGCCGCAGTCCAGCAGGATGCCCCGCCCCGCCACGGCCGTCCGCCCCAGGATGACGGGGTGCGTCATGCGTCCCCGGTCGGTCAGCGACAGCTCGATCCGCCAGATCCGGCGGCCCAGCTTCAGCCGCGTGCGCACGAAGACCCGGCTCTCGGGGGTGCCGCCCGTGTTGGTGACGTCCCGCTCGTCATGAAGCGGCAGGCGCATCGTCTCGGGCGCGGGGCGGCCCTTCAGGCGGGCGGGCCGGAACTCGACCCAGTCCTCGCCGTCCACGGTCCGCAGGCGGATGCGCGTGGCGTGGAGCGCGCTGGACCGCGCACCCGAATCGAACTTGCCGGTGAAGGGGGCGGGCAGGATGTCGGGCAGCGCGACGGTCTCGCGCCATCCTATCACCTGCGGCTCGCGCCGTCTGTGCGAGGTATCCATCGCCGCAGGCTAGCGGCCCCCGCGGCGGCCGCAACCCTGCCTACCCCTTCACCGCGCCCGCCGTCAGCCCCGAGACGATCTGGCGCTGGAAGAACAGCACCAGAAGGAACAGCGGCACCGTGGCCGACACCACGGAGGCGACCGCGAACATCACGTTCCCCTCGTTCTGGGTGGACCCGAGGAAGGCCGCGATGCGCGGCACCATGGTCTGGTTCTGCTGGCTCAGCAGCACCGCCGTCACCGCGAAGTCGTTGTAGGCCAGGAGGAACGAGAAGAGGCCCGTCGTGATCACCCCCGGCCACATGACGGGCACGATCACCCGCCGGAACGCCCCGAAGCGCGTGCATCCGTCGACCATCGCGCTCTCGTCGAGGTCCTTGGGGATGTTCAGGAAGAACGAGTGCAGCATCCACAAGGTGAAGGGCTGGTTGATCGCGACGAGCACGATGATCGTCGTCGGCAGCGCCCCCCAGATGCCCCATTCGAAGAAGGGCAGCAGGTAGCCCGAGACCAGCGTGATGTGCGGCATCGCCCTGAAGAGGAGCGCGACCATGAGGAGGACGAACGCGTATCTCTTGCCCGACCGCGCCAGCGCGTAGCCTCCGAGCGTGCCGAAGGTCAGGCTGATGGCGACGACGCAGACCACCACGATCAGGGTGTTGAGGGCGTTCCGCCAGAACTCCTCCTGGACCCAGGCCCCCTCGTAGCCGTCCAAGGTGAAGGGGCTGCCGGTCTGGGCCTCGGTGAACCGCCCCGTCAGCGCGTTCTTCCAGTCGGCGAGCGAGAAGAAGTCCGCCTGCACCTTGAAGCTGCCCCAGAGGGTCCAGAGGAACGGGAAGGCCGCCGCGATCAGCCAGATCACCAGGAAGAGGATCGAGATCGTCGTCGCGGCCCCCGACCGCCGCATCGCGCGTGACGCCATCGGCCCGCCCCTTCCCTAGTGCCCGTGCCGGCGCTTGAAGTCGCGCCAGGACCGGATTGCGACCGGCGTCACGAGGATGCCGATCCCGATGATCGTCAGCAGCGACGTCGCCGCCGCCGATCCGAAGAGGGGCACGTCGCCCCCGCGAAGGTCGTTGTAGACGGCGAAGGACAGCGAGGTCGCCACCGCCTGGCTGTTGAAGGCCACGACCGGCTCGAGGACGCGGAAGTTGTCCATCAGCTGGATCAGCGTCACGAAGACCACGAGCGGCATCAGGTGCGGCACGACCACGTACCGCACCCGCTCGAAGCGCGAGGCGCCGTCGAGGACGGCAGCCTCCATCGTCTCCTCCGGGACGGACTGGAGGCCGGCGTAGAAGACGATGAAAGCCATGGGCGCGCTGTGCCAGATCCCGTAGGCGAAGAGCGTCAGCCAGGTCAGCGTCCCGCTCGCCCTCAGCGAGAGGTCCGGGTCGCCCGTCAGGTTGACGAGGGCGGTGCCCAGGATGCCGCGGCTGTCCAGCATCCAGTAGAGCACGAGCGCCCCGATCAGCGGCGTCACGATCATCGGCAGGAGCGTGACGAAGATCGTCGGCCCCTTCAGCACCTTGGGCAGCGCGTTCACCCCCAGCGCGATCACGAGACCCAGCAGCAGGCAGAGCGGCGTGACCACGGCCGTGTAGGCCAGCGTGAAGGCCAGCGCCTTGTAGAAGGGCAGGTTCATCACCCGCCCGAGGAAGTCGCCGATCCCGTCCGAGGCGCGCCATGCCAGCGACACCGCGTCCGCCGCGAGGTGGTTGCGGTCGAGATAGGTGGACAGGCCCACGAACCGCCCGAGCGGCTGCTCGTCGCGCAGGGCCTGCGTCGCGGCGTTGTCGACCTGGGTGACGGTGGTGCAGCCGGCCAGCGGCACGCAGTTCTCGACCTCGACCAGGATCTGCTCGTGCTCGACGTGCAGCGACTGGACGACGACCGAGACGATCGGCAGCGCGATGAACAGGATCATCGCCAGCAGCGACGGCCCTATGAACTTCAGGAATGTGCTGTTCGGCATGGCGGCCCCCTGCCCCGGGTCGCGAAGAAGGCGGGCGGGCCGCCGGCGGCCCGCCCGGCCCCGTTACTCCAGGAAGCCCTGCTCGCGCGCGGCGGCCTCGTAGGCGGCCCCGACGTCGGCCAGCGCCTGCTCGGCGCTCTCGTTGCCCTGCATGAAGTCCGACAGCTCGTTGCCCAGCGCGGTGTGCAGGAGGCCCATGTAGGGGACCATCGGATAGGGCCGCGCGCCGGCCGCGGCGGTGGCGGCGACGCCCGCGGCGGCCTTGCCGGGCTCGAAGCCCTCGATCAGCCAGACGGCGGCGTCCTCGTTGCCCTCGAGGACGGCGGGCTCGATCCCGCTCGCCATGGCCACGAAGGTCGCCTCCGCGTCCTCGTCCGAGACGTTGGACGCGATGGTGAACCCGTCCCACCAGAGGGTCGAGGCCGGGATTCCCGTCTCGCCCACCGTGGGCGCGGCGGCCAGGACGGTCGCCTCGCGGATCTCCTCGGGGGTGTCCTCGCCCAGGATCTCGGTCGCGCGGCTGCCCCAGAGGATCCCGACCGCCGCCTCGTCCGCCGCCCAGAGCGCGGAGGTCGCGTTGGAATCGTAGGTCAGGAAGTCCGGGCCGGCATACTCGTTCAGCGCGGCCATCATCTCCAGCGCGGCGACGCCCGCCTCGTTGTCGATGGCGAGGTTCGCGGTCCCCGGCTCGAAGAACTCGCCCCCGTAGCCGGAGTACATGTTCACGAACTCCTCCGCGAGGTTCCAGCCGACGGCGGTGTTGGCGACGAACGGGTCCTCCATGATCCCGGCCTCGCGGATGGCCTCGAGAAGGTCCAGAACCTCCTCGTAGGTGGTCGGCACCTCCATCCCGACCTCGTCCAGGATGTCCTGGCGCACGAAGAGGTGCTGGGCGTTCGCCATGAACGCCACCGCCATCGCCTGCCCGTCCACAGTGATGACCTGCGCGGGCGAGATCACGCCCTCGCCGTGCTCGGCGATCAGGTCGTCGAGCGGGCGCACCAGCCCCTCGTTCAGCAGCGGCACGAGCGTCCCGTTGGCCACCACGGCCGAGGTGTACTCGGCCGGGTTCGCGGTCAGCGCGGGCACCTGGATGTTCTTGTGCTCGGTCGTGAGGTTCTGCTGGTACTGCACGTCCGAGGCGCATTCCGCCGCGCGGGCGACCACGGCCTGGATGGCCGGGAACTCGTTCCCGAGGACGCTGACCCGCCCCTCGTCGAGCGGGCAGGAGGCGTCGGCGAGCGCGCCCCCCGCGATCAGCGCGAGCGCGGCGGCGCCCGAAAGGGTGTTGTGGACGGTCATTGCGAGACTCCCCGTTGCGATCCGTCCGCGCGCTCGTGAGGCGGCGCGCGGTCCGGCGTGACCTTGCGGCGTCCGGTGCGGAAGGCCAAGCCCCCGACCGGTCGAGCAGCAGCGAAGCACGTCCTGCACACGTTTGCAAAGCCAGAAAGACGGGCGGGCGGGACGGGTCGCGGGGGCGGGTCGCGGGACGGGCGGGGTTGGTGGCGCTGCAGGGACTCGAACCCCGGACACAAGGATTATGATTCCTCTGCTCTAACCAACTGAGCTACAGCGCCTCCGGGCGCGGCAGGTATGCCGGGCGCACGGGGGCGTCAAGCCGCGTCCCCGCCCTTCCCCGGCCCCCCGCTTCCCCGGCCCCCCGCCGCGCGCCCGCCGCGCTGGCCCTCCGGGCGCCTTCGCGGCATGGTCCCGGCCATGTCCCTGCTCGAAGACCTCCGCGCCGATCTCGGCCCCGCCCACGTCCTGACCGGCGAGGAGGCCGCGCCCTACGCCACCGACTGGACGAAGGCGTATCGCGGCGCCCCCCTCGCCGTCGCGCGCCCCGCCTCGACCGAAGGGGTCTCGGCCGTGCTGCGCCGCGCCCACGCGGCCGGGACGCCCGTCGTCCCCGTCGCGGGCAACACCGGCCTCGCGGGCGGCACCATGGCCGAAGGGGCGGTGATGCTCTCGCTCGCGCGGATGGGCCGCATCCGCGAGGTCAGGCCCGCGGCCCGCGTCGCCGTGGTCGAGGCCGGCGTGGTCCTCGCCCGCCTCCACGAGGCCGCCGAGGCCGAGGGCCTCGTCTTCCCGCTGACCTTCGGCGCGAAGGGCTCGGCGATGATCGGCGGGGTGCTGTCCACCAACGCGGGCGGCTCGAACGTCCTGCGCTACGGCGGCCTGCGCGGCATGTGCCTCGGGGTCGAGGCGGTGATGGCCGACGGGCGCGTCCTCGACCTGATGGGCGCGGTCCACAAGGACAACACCGGCTACGCGCTGAAGGACCTCCTGATCGGGGCGGAAGGCACGCTGGGGATCATCACGGCCGCCACGCTGAAGCTCTTCCCGAAGCCCCGCGCCTACGCCACCGCGACGGTCGCGGCGCCGTCGGTGAAGGGCGCCCTGACCCTCCTGCACCGGCTGCAGGACGCCACGGGCGGCGCGGTCGAGTGCTTCGAGTACATGCCCCGCCACTACGTCGAGCAGCACATCGCGCACATGGACGGCGCCGAGCCCTTCGAGGCGCCCCACGAGGTCAACCTCCTCGTCGAGGTCGGCGCCACCGCCCCCCGCGACGCGGAGCCGGACGAGGGCGGCGCCGTCCCCGTGCAGGAGACGCTGGCCGCGACCCTCGCCGCCATGATCGAGCGGGGCGAGGTGCTGGACGCGGTGGTCGCCTCCTCCGAGACCCAGCGCCGCGCGATGTGGGCGCGGCGCGAGGCGGCGGGCGAGCTGATGCTCCATGTCGGGCGGCTCCTGAACCTCGACGTGGCCCTGCCCCTCGACCGGGTGGAGGACTTCCTCGAGCGGGCGGAGGAAGGGCGCCGCAGGATCGACCCGGGGGCGAAGCTCTCCATCGTCTCGCACCTGGGCGACGGCAACGTCCACTGGACCGTCTGCCCGACCGACCCCGCCCGCGACGTCCCCCTGACCGAGATGGTCGAGGACGCCGTGGCCGCGCTCGGCGGCTCCTTCTCGGCCGAGCACGGGATCGGGCTGGCCAAGCGCGGCACCATGGCCCGCCGAAAGGACCCCGTCGCCCTCGACGCGATGCGCGCGATCAAGGCCGCGCTCGACCCGAAGGGCATCCTCAACCCCGGCAAGGTCCTGCCCGACTAGGCAGCGATTTCCCCCCTTCGGGGCGATCCGTCCCGATCTCGAAGGAAGTGGGGGGCCGGCCGCAGCGGTGCACGCCACGATCGGCGGCGCGCCCCTCCCCCAGCCGAGGCCTCCGGCGGGCGTATTCGGGCCCGATCGAACGGGGGCCCCAGGCTCGCCGGCGCCGCAATCGGCACGCCCCCAACGGAGAGTGGGCACCCAAGGGCCGCCCAGCAACCGGAGGGGACGCCGCCTTTCGACGTCGGCGGTCATCGGCTCTCCAGCCTGTACCGCGCGGTCATCTTGGGCGCGCGAGGTCAAGGAAGGATGAACGGCCCTTTCGATCGAGCCCAAGTACTCCCGCCGGAGGCGCACGGTGCCGACCCCTCGGTCCCGCCCCCGGCGGAGCGCCCCGATCTTCCTTCGAGATCGAGGCAGGCCGCCCGCGAGGCGGGGAAGCCCCCTCAGCCGCGCCAGTCGAAGAAACCCGGCCCCGCCGCCGACAGCAGGCGCTCGGCCAGCGCCACGCCCATCTCCGGCCCGTCCCCGGCGGCGCCCTCCTCCTCGCCCGCGTGGTGGGCCGTGCCGTCGGGGGCCAGGATCTCGCCGCGCAGGCGCAGGCGGTCCCCGGAGAGGTCCGCCAGACCCGCGATGGGCGTCTCGCAGGACCCGTCGAGCCGGGCGAGGAACGCCCGCTCCGCCGCCAGCCGCAGCCCCGTCGCCCGATCGTGGAGCGGCGCGAGCAGCGCCCGCGCGCGCGCGTCGTCCTCGCGCCGCTCGATCCCGATCGCGCCCTGCGCCACGGCCGGCAGCATGTCCCCGGGGTCGATGGGCCGCGCCGTCTCCGGGTGCCCCAGCCGCCGCAGCCCCGCCATGGCGAGGAAGGTCGCCGCCGCGACCCCGTCCTCCAGCTTGCGCAGCCGGGTCTGCACGTTGCCCCGGAACTCCACCACCCGAAGGTCCGGCCGCCGCACGATGACCTGCGCGCGCCGCCGCAGGCTCGAGGTACCGACCACCGCGCCCTCCGGCAGGTCCGCCAGACCCCCCTCCTCCCCCAGCGTGACGAACCCGTCGCGCACGTCCTCGCGCGGCAGGAAGCAGTCCAGCACGAGGCCTGCGGGCTGCTCGTTGGGCATGTCCTTCGTCGAGTGGACGGCGATGTCGATCCGCCCGAGGAGGATCGCCTCCTCGATCTCCTTGGTGAAGAGGCCCTTGCCCCCCACCTCGCGCAGCGCCCGGTCCTGGATGCGGTCCCCGGCGGTCGAGATCGGGATCAGCTCGAACGCCGCCTCGGGCAGCCCGTGGGCGGCCATCAGCCTCTCCCGCGTCTCGCGGGCCTGCGCCATGGCGAGCACCGAGCTGCGCGTGCCGATTCGGAAGGGGGCGTCGGGCGAGGGCATGTCCATGCCGAACCGCTAGCCCCGCCCCGCGGCCCTGTCCACCGCGCTTGACAGCCCGTGCCCGGCGGCGGACGGATCGGCCATGACCACAGCTCCCCTCCCGTCCGCCGGGCCGTCCAAGCCCCTCCTGCGCGCCCTCGCCGGCGAGACGCTGCCCACCCCGCCGATCTGGATGATGCGCCAGGCCGGCCGCTACCTGCCCGAGTACCGCGCCACCCGCGCGCGGGCGGGCGACTTCCTGTCGCTCTGCTACGCGCCCGAGCTGGCGGCCGAGGTCACGCTCCAGCCGATCCGGCGCTTCGGGTTCGACGCCGCGATCCTCTTTGCGGACATCCTCCTGCTGCCGCAGGCGCTGGGGCAGGACCTCTGGTTTGTCACGGGCGAGGGCCCGCGCCTGGCGCCGATCACCGACGCGGCGGGCCTGAAGCCCGCGGACGCCGTCCACGAGACGCTGGGCCCGATCTACGAGACCGTCCGCATCCTCGCGCGCGAGCTGCCCGGGGAGACCGCGCTGATCGGCTTCGCGGGGGCGCCCTGGACGGTGATGACCTACATGATCGCAGGGCGCGGCACGCCTGACCAGGCCCCCGCCCACGCCCTGATCGCCGAGGACCGCGCGGCCTTCGAGGCCATGCTCGCCCGGGTCGAGGCGGCGACGGTGGAGTATCTCTCGGCCCAGGCCGAGGCGGGCGCGGAGGTGGTCAAGCTCTTCGACAGCTGGGCCGGGTCGCTGGAAGGGGAGGATTTCGACCGCTACTCCGTCCAGCCCATGCGCCGCATCACCGCGGCGCTGAAGGCCCGCCACCCCGGCCTGCCCGTGATCGCCTTCCCCCGCGGCGCGGGGCGGCGGTACCAAGGGCTCCACGCGGCGATCGGCGCGGACTGCATCGCGCTCGACGACGGGGTGACGCCCGACTGGGCGGCGGGGGCGGTGCAGCCCGGGGGCTGCGTGCAGGGCAACCTCGCCTCCTCCCACATGGTGACGGGCGGCGAGGCCCTGGTGCGCGAGACCCGGCGCACGGTCGAGGCCTTCCGCGGCGGCCCGCACGTCTTCAACCTCGGCCACGGCATCACCCCGGACGCCGACCCCGAGAACGTCGCCCTGATGATCGAGACGGTCCGCTCGGCCTGAAGGCGCGCGCCCCGATGCCAGGCCGCGGGGCGGCGTCTCGCCCGGGCCGCCACCGCCGCACCCGGCCGTGCCGCCCGTCCGGCGGGGACCGAGCGATCAGGACCGGATCGGCGCCCCTCCCCTTCGTGGACGGAGACGTCGCCGGGGAGATTCCGGAAGAAGGGTGGCGGCGCGTCCCCCCTCCCCCCGGCAGGCGCGGCGAGCGGCGGCCCCCTCCCTCCGGGACCGCCCCGCGCTTGACCCCGCCGCCCCGGTGGCGCCACCTCGCCCGGTGACATGGACCGTCTTCCTCGCCGTGCTCCTCGCCGCGCTCCTCCACGCGGGCTGGAACGCCGTGGTCAAGGGCAGCTCCGACAAGCTCGCCGGGATGGCGGCGATGGCGGTCGGCCACGCGGTGCCCGGCGGCCTCGCCGTCCTCCTCTTCCCGCCCGTCGATCCCGCCGCCTGGCCGTGGATCGCGGGATCGGTCGCGCTCCACTTCGGCTACCTGCGGTTCCTCCTCCTCGCCTACCGCCTCGGCGACCTGTCGGAGGTCTATCCCCTCGCGCGCGGCTCGGCACCGCTGCTCGTCGCGCTCTTCAGCACCGTGGTGCTGGGCTCGGCGCTCTCGGGGATGCAGCTCGCGGCCGTGGCCGTGATCGCGGCGGGCATCCTCTCCATCGGCCTCGCGCGGCGCGGCCGCGCCAACCCCTCCGCCGTCGCCGCCGCCCTCGTCACGGGGGTCTTCATCGCCGCCTACTCGCTGATGGACGGGGTGGGCGCGCGCGTCTCGGGCAGCCCGGTCGCCTTCTTCGGCTGGGCCGCGCTCCTCGGTGCGATCCCCTTCGGCCTCTACGCCGAGCGGCGCCGCCCCGGCCTCGTGCTCCGGCTTCCCCGCCTGGCCCCGGCGGCCTTCTTCGGCGGCGGCTGGGCCAGCTTCACCGCCTACGCCATCGTCGTCTGGGCCTTCACGCAGGCGCCCATCGCCCTCGTCACCGCCCTGCGCGAGACCTCCATCGTCTTCGCCCTGCTCATCGGCGCCCTCGTCCTGCGCGAGCGGGTGGACCTCGCCCGCATCGCCTCCACCTTCGTCACCCTGGTCGGCGTCGCGCTCCTGCGCTTCGCCCGCTGAGCGCCCCGCCCCCGCCACGATCCGCCGCGAGGGAGTGGGCCCATGCGCTTCGTCCTCCGCCGCCTCTTCGTCGCGATCCCCGCCGCGATCGCCTTCGGCGCGGCGACGGTCCTCCTGAAGATGCCCATCCGCGACGGCGAGGCCCTCCTCCTCGGCGAGGAGGCGACGAAGATCGAGGTCGCCTTCCTTCGAATGGCCCGCCTCGCGCTCGAGGCCGCGCCGGATACGGCCCCCGCCCTCCTCGCGCGCGGCACGGGCTTCGCGCCGGCCGAGGTGCGCCTCGCGCTGGAGGGCATCGCCGACGGCTCCGCCCTCCTCGCCGCGCGAACGGTCGCGCCAGGGGTCGCGGCAGGGGTCGCGGCAGGGGACGCGCCAGGGGATGCGGGAGGGGACGCGGCGGCGGCCCGGGCGGCGGCCATGGACCGGCCCGCCGGCGATCGGCCCGCCATGGACGGGCCCGCCACGGAAGGCCCCACGGGCCCGGACGTCCGCATCGCCGGTGCGCGCTTCGTCCGCCCGCCCGCTCCCTAGAGCGTCCGGACCTCGCCGAACCCGATCCGTTCGTCCCAGGGGCCGGGGGCGCCCGCGAGGTGGCGCAGGGCCTTGAACACCCCCGCATGGGAAAGCCACAGCTCGCCCTCCCCCGCCCGCTCCAGCGCGGCGGCGACGCGGGCCGCCATCTCGGCGACCGTCTCGCCGCCGGGGGGGCGCCAGTGCAGCGTGTCGGCGGCCCAGGCGTCGATCTGGCCGCGTGGCACCGCGTCCCAGGGTCGCATCTCCCAGGCGCCGAAATCCATCTCCCGCAGGCCGGGGTCGGCCACCGCCCGCACCCCCAGCCGCGCCGCCAGCCGCCGCGCCGGCCCCGCGCAGCGCCCCAGCGGCGAGTGGCGGACCGCCGTCGCCCCGACCTGCAGCGCGTCGATCGCCTCCTCCCAGCCCGGCAGGAGGGCGAGATCGCTCGCCCCGTAGCAGACCCCCCGGGCCACGTCGGGCGGCGGATGGCGCAGGAAGGTCAGAGGCATGCCGCGATCCCCGCCAGCACCGCCAGCTCGCCCGCCTGCTCGACCGCGCCGAGGCAGTCGCCCGTGTAGCCGCCGAGGCGTCGCTCGAACCGCCGCCGCACCAGCCGGTGCGACAGCGCCAGGAGGGCCAGCGCCGCCGCCGCGCCCCACGGCACCAGAAGGGCCGCCGGCACCAGCGCCGCCGCCGCGACCGACGCGCCGAGGCCCCAGCCCGGCGCGCCCCGCTCCACGGGCTTGGCGGTGCCGTGGTCGCGCACGTAGGGGGCCGTCGCCATCACCAGCACCGCGCTGAGGCGCCCGCCCGCATGGGCCGCGACCAGGGCGGCCGCCGCCGTCCAGGGCCCCATCACGGCCAGGGCCGCGACCTTGCCCGCCAGCAGAAGCCCGATCCCGAGGACGCCGTAGGTCCCCAGCCTGCTGTCGCGCATGATCTCCAGCGCGCGCTCGCGGGTGGCGCCGCCGCCCAGGCCGTCGCACATGTCCGCGAACCCGTCCTCGTGGAACGCCCCGGTGGCCAGGACGCCCGCCGCCACGGCCGCCACCCCCGCGAAGAGGGGCGAGACGGGCGCGCCCGCCCAGAACGCCGCGCCCGAGATCAGCCCGACGAGGATCCCGACCCCCGGGTACCAGCGCGGCGTCAGGGCCATCCGCTCCGCCGACCAGGCCGGCTCGCCCACGGGCAGGCGCGTCAGGAACTGCACCGCGAGGCGGAAGACCGTCCACTCCTCCCGCAGGCTCACCCCGCCGGGGGCCCGGCCGACACGCCCGCATCCTCGAAGCTCGCCATCTCGGCGAGCATCGCCGCCGCCGCCCGCACCAGGGGGAAGGCCAGCAGCGCGCCCGTCCCCTCGCCCAGACGCAGCGCGAGGTCGAGCAGCGGCTCCGCCCCCAGCCCCTCCAGCAGCGCCCCGTGCCCCGCCTCGGCCGAGCGGTGGCAGAACACCATCGCCTCCCGGCAGCCCGGGTCGAGGTCCAGCGCGGACGCCGCCGCCGCCCCCGCGATGAACCCGTCCACCAGGACCACGCGGCGGGCCCGCGCCGCGCCCAGCATGGCGCCGGCCATCATCGCGATCTCGAAGCCGCCGTATTCCCGCAGGGCGTCGACCGCGCCCATCCGGTCCGGGCACCGCCCCGCCGCCCCCTCCAGGGCGGCGCGCTTCCGCGCCAGCCCGGCGTCGTCCAGCCCCGTCCCGCGCCCGACCAGCGGGCCCACGGGGCGGCCCAGCAGCTTGGCCGCCACCAGCGCGGCCGAGGCCGTGTTGCCGATCCCCATCTCACCGAAGGCCGCCGCGTCCGCCCGCACCCCCGCGCCCAGCGCCCGGCCCGCCTCCAGCGCCTCGCGGACCTGATCGGCCGACATGGCCGGCCCCTCACGGGCGTCCGCCGTGCCCGCCCCGATCCGGCGCGAGACCAGGCCCTCGGCCTCCAGCGGCTCTCCGGCGACGCCGGCGTCCACCACCGTGACCTCGGCCCCCACGGCCCGCGCGAAGACCGACGCCGCCGCCCCGCCCGCCAGGAAGTTGCCGACCATCTGGCGCGTCACCTCCTGCGGGAACGCGCTCAGCGCGGCCATGCCATGATCGGCCGCGAAGATCAGCAGCCGGCAGCTCTCGACCCGGGGGGCCGGCGTGCCCTGCAGGGCCGCGACCTGCGCCGCCAGCCCCTCGATCCGCCCCAGCGAGCCCGGCGGCTTGGTCTTGCCGTCCAGGGCGGCCTGGATCGCCTGCGCCGAAAGGGCGGCCCTCACGTCCATTTCGCCACCGGCGGCAGGGACATCAGCACCGCGTTCGCGTCGTGGCCCGTCTCCAGCCCGAACTTCGTGCCGCGGTCGTAGACGAGGTTGTACTCGGCGTAGAGGCCCCGGTGGACCAGCTGCGCCTCGCGCTCGCCTTCCGTCCACGGCTCGGGCTGGCGCTTCTCGACGAGGGGCAGGTAGGCCGGCAGGAAGGCCGATCCGACGGCCCTGGTCAGCGCGAAGTCCTCGCCCAGGTCGCCCGTCGAGAGGTCGTCGTAGAACACGCCCCCCACGCCCCGCGCCCGGCCCCGGTGGGGCACGAAGAAGTACTCGTCCGCCCAGTCCTTCATGCGCCCGTACTCGCCCGCCCAGGGGGCCAGCGCCTCCTCCAGGGTGCGGTGGAAATGGGCGGTGTCCTCCTCGAATGGGATGGCGGGGTTCAGGTCCGCGCCGCCCCCGAACCAGTGCGCGTGGGGGGTCCAGAACATCCGCGTGTTCATGTGCACCGCCGGCACGCGCGGGTTCGCCATGTGCGCGACGAGCGAGATCCCCGAGGCCCAGAACCGCGGGTCCTCGGCCATGCCGGGGATGCCCTTGCGCGCCGCCATCGCCGCCTGCGCGCGCGGCTGCAGCACCCCGTGCACCTCCGACCAGTTCACGCCGACCTTCTCGAAGACCGCGCCGCCGCGCAGCACGGACATGATCCCGCCGCCCGCGTCGGACCCGTCCTCGGACCGGCGCGCCGTCGGCGTCACCTCGAAGCGCGCGCCCGTCCCGAAGCGGGCCTCCAGCGCCTCGAAGGCAGCGACGATCTCGCCCCGGAGGGCCTTGAACCACGCCGCGGCCTCGGCGCGCTCGGTCTCCATGTCCGTCGCGTGAGCGTTCATACCCGTCCCTCCATCCGGCCCGCCTAGCATCGGGCACGGCTCGCGGCTATCCTCGGGGGCATGCGGCGCGCCTTGATCTCGATCACGTTCCTCCTCGCGCTCGCGGGCTGCGCCCGGCAGGCCTGCCTCGACGGCGCCACGCGCGAGCTGCGGCGCGTCGAGTCCCTCCTCGCCGAGTCCGAGACCGCCCTCGCCCGCGGCTACCGCGAGGAGACGGTCCTCGCGCGCGGTCCGGTGGCGGGCTTCACGCTCTGCGCCTCGCGGGACGTGGCGGGCCTCTGCGTCGGCCAGCCCGCGGCGGCGACGCGCACCCGCGCCGTCGCCATCGACCCGGCGGCGGAACGGCGGACCCGCGACAACCTTCGGACGCGGGTCTCCCAGCTCCGCCGGGAGGCGTCGCGCGCCGTGGCCGCCTGCCCCGCCTGAGGGCTGGGGCCGCGTTCGTCGCCCGTGCGGCGCGTATGGGATCGGGGGCGTCATGGAGGCATCCTGCCACGCGGGGGTTCCCGATCCGTTAACGCACCGCGCGGTGCGTCGGGCCGGCGTCGAGGGCACCGCGCTGCGGCCAGATTCTCAGAACCTTCTCAGAGACATGCCCCCTCAGGGCCGGCCCCCTCCCGCCGCCGCCACGCCCGCGCGGCCCGCGGCCCTCAGTGCGCCGGGGCCCGCGCCGCGTCCAGCAGCGACCGCCCGCCGTCCACGGTCAGCACCTCGCCCGTGACGAACCCCGCCCCGTCGCTGGCCAGGAACTGCGCCGCCTCCGCGACCTCGGCGGGCCGCGCGATCCGGTGCAGGGGCGTGTGCTCGGTGATGTCCTCGCGCCAGTCCCCGTTCTCCTTCAGGGCGCCCTTGAGGGACGAGGACATGACGCTGCCGAACGCCACCGCGTTCACCCGGATCCGCCGGGGCGCCAGCGCCACGGCCAGCGACCGCGTCATCTGGTCCAGCGCCGCGGCCGAGACCGAGTAGGCCAGCAGCTCCGGCTGGGTCCGCCGCGCCGCGATGGAGGAGAGGTTCACGATCGAGCCGATCACCCCCTCGTCGCGCCCCTCCTCCTCGGCCTGCCGGATCATCCGACCCGCGACGGACTGCGAAAGGCGCAGGGACGTCAGCAGGTTCTGGCGCAGCAGCTCCTCGACGGAATCGTCCTCGGGGTTCAGGGGGTCGGTCGGCATCACCTGCCGCGAGGCGTTCACCAGCACGTCGATCCGGTCGAAGGCGTCGATCGCCGCCGACAGGAGGTTCGCGACCGTCAGCTTCTCGCGCAGGTCGCCCGCGAAGACGCGGTAGCCCCCCGATTCGTCCGAGGCCCCGACCTCCTCGGCCAGCGCGGCCTCGTCGCGATCGGCGAAGACGACGTTCGCCCCCTGGTCGAGGAAGTGCCGCCCGATGGCGAGGCCGACGCCGCTCGCGGCCCCGGTGACGATGGCGGTCCTGCCGCGGATCGAGAAGGACATGGATTCTCCCGCTGTAGGGGCGCCGGTCTAGCGCGGGCCGGCGTGTCGCGCCTAGGGGTTCCGTCGCGGCGACCCGCCGACGAGCAGCTTGAACGCGGGCGTGCCGCCCACCTCCTCCACATGGCGGAACCGCTCGGCCAGCGCGGCCTCGTAGGGCAGGTGGCGGTTGGCGACGAACCAGGCGCGCCCCTTGGGGGACAGCACCCGCGCCGCCTGCGCGATGAACGCACGCCCCAGTGCCGGATCGGCCGCGCGCCCTTCGTGGAAAGGGGGGTTGCAGATCACCGCGTCCGCGGGCCGGTCGGGGGTCCAGCGGGTCGCGTCGGCCCAGTGGAAGCGGGCGCGCGGATCGGCGATCGCCCGCCGCGCGGCGTCCAGCGCGTCCTTCTCGGCCTCCACCAGGTCGATCCGCTCGACGCCCTCGCGCAGCAGCGCGGCGGCGCTCAGCAGCCCCCACCCGGCGCCGAGGTCGACCAGGTGGGCCGGCATCCGCGCGGGCAGCGCCTCCGCCAGCATCAGCGAGGCCGGATCGGCCCGCCCGGCGCTGAACGCCCCGGCGGGCGTCTCGAAGGTCCCCCAGGGCGTCGCGACCTCCGCGGCCCCCGCGGCCCAGCCTTCGGGCGCGGGCCCGCCGGGCACCCGGAACACCTTGCCATGCGCCTTCGAGATGGCCGGCGACGTGCCCGGGACCGCCTTCCGGCACGCCCGGAGGAGCCCTTCGATCCCGTCCGCCTTCAGCCCCTCGACCAGCACGGGTGCGCCGGCGGGCACCGCCTCCATCGCCTTCGCCACCAGGGCCTTGGCATGCTCGCGGGCGCGGGGCATCCGGACATGGGCGGCCGCGAAGGGCCCCCCGGGGGTCTCCGCCTCCACGGCCACCCCTGCGGCGGCGAGCGCGTCGAGGTCGGGCCGGAACCCTGTCACCGCCAGCACGTCGCCCAGGGGCGAGAGGTCCTCGCCCGCGCGGGGGCGCAGGGACAGCACCCGCCCTTCGGGCAGGGGCCATTCGCGAACGGCGAGGTCGAGGCGGGTGGGCGTCGGCATGATCCGCCGGCGCCTACTCCTTCTCCATCGTGCACTGCAACGGGTGCTGGTGGCGCTGGGCGAAGTCCATCACCTGCGTCACCTTCGTCTCCGCGATCTCGTAGGAGAACACCCCCACCACCGCGAGGCCCTTCTTGTGCACCGTCAGCATCAGCTCGAAGGACTGCGCGTGATTCAGGCCGAAGAACCGCTCCAGCACGGCGACGACGAACTCCATGGGGGTGTAGTCGTCGTTCAGCAGCAGCACCTTGTAGAGGGGCGGCTTCTGCGTTTTGGGCTTGGCCTTCGGCCGCAGCGCGACGTCCACGCCCGGGGCGGCGGGCGCGTCGTCCTTGTCGGCCATGCGGATGGTCTGCGGCATCGAAAGGCCCCGGTTCGGATCGGATTGTCGGACGGTCAGGCCCGACCATATAAGCGCCGCGTCCTGCCTGTGAAGGCCCGCCATGGGGATCCCCGATGCCGCTGGAATGCTTCGCCTTCGACGCCGACGACACGCTCTGGCACAACGAGCGTTTCTTCCGGCTGACCCATGCGACCTTCTTCGACCTGCTGAAGGACCATGCCGACCCCGACCACCTCGGCGCGCGCCTCCTCGAGGCCGAGCGGCGCAACCTCGGCACCTACGGCTACGGCATCAAGGCGTTCACGCTCTGCATGATCGAGACCGCGCTCGAGGTGACGGAAGGCCGCGCCCCCGGCCCCGTCATCGCCGAGATCGTCGCCGCGGGGCGCGAGATGCTGTCCCATCCGATCGACCTGCTGCCCGGCGCGCGCGAGGCGGTCGAGACGGCCGCGGCGCGCGGGCGCGCGGTCATGGTCACGAAGGGCGACCTCCTCGACCAGGAGCGCAAGCTCGCCCAGTCGGGTCTCGGGGACCTCTTCGACCATGTCGAGATCGTCTCCGAGAAGGACCCGGCGGTCTATGCGCGCGTCTTCGGCGCGGCGGCGGCCCGGACGCTGATGGTGGGCGATTCGATGCGCTCGGACATCCTGCCCGCGCTCGCCGCGGGGGCCTTCGCGGCCCACGTGCCGCAGGGCGTCCCCTGGGCGATCGAGCATGCCGAGGCCCCGGAGAATCATCCCCGATTCCGCCGCGCGGCGGACTTGTCGGGGTTCCCCACCCTTGTGGACGAGCTCGACGAAGTGACCTGAGGGCAACGCGTTGGCCGATCTGGTGCCCAGCCGCGCCGGACCCGCAAGCCGTGGGTGAGGATTTCCGCGCACCGCCTTGAGAACGTCGAAACTTCGCCCTCGCCGGCCGCGTCCGCGCCATGGTATCGAGACGTCGAGCGGCCGCGATCAACGACGGCCGCCGAGGCAGAAATCGAGGCAGACATCGTGCGGACCCGTCCGGGGCTATCGCCCCTATCCTACCTGATCGCGGCCCTGATCTGGGGGCTGTTCGCGCTGGCCGCCCAGACGGCCCATTCGGCGCCCTACGCGGCCATGGTGATCGACGCCCGCACGGGCGAGGTCCTGCATTCGCGGAACGCGGACACGCCCCTGCACCCGGCGTCGCTTACGAAGATGATGACCCTCTACATCGCGTTCGACGCGATCGAACGGGGCGAGATCGGCCTCGACACCCCGATCCCCATCAGCGCCCACGCCGCGGCGACCCCCTACGCGATCGGCTTCCGGGCCGGCTCCTCCGTGCCGCTGCGCCACCTCCTGCGGGCGGCGGCGATCCGCTCCTCCAACGACGGGGCCACCGCGATCGCCGAGGCCCTCTCCGGCTCGGAGGAGGCGTTCGCCCGCCGCATGACCGAGACGGCCCGCGCCCTGGGAATGTCGCGTACGACGTTCCGCAACGCACACGGCCTCACCGCCTCGGGGCACATGTCCACCGCGCGCGACATGACCACGCTGGGGCGGCGCGTGTTCTACGACTTTCCCCAGTACTACAACCTCTTCTCCCGCCGCAGCGCCGATATCGGCATCACCACGGTGCGCAACACGAACCGGCGCCTCCTGGACGCCTATCGCGGGGCGGACGGCATCAAGACGGGCTTCACCAATGCCGCCGGCTGGAACCTCGTCGCCTCGGCCGAGCGGGGCGGCGAGCGGGTCGTCGCCACCGTCTTCGGCGGTCAGAGCGCCGGCTGGCGCAACGCCCGCGTGGCCGAGCTGCTCGACATGGGGTTCGAGCGCGCGCCGACCCACGCGACCGTGCGCCGCCCCCGGCACGTGGACCTCACGGGCATCGCGCGGGGCGGGGCCGCCACGACGCTGCGGACCTCCGGCGCGGTGTCGCGCTCCATCCGGCCGCACGGAAGGCCCCGCCGCGGCACGCCGGTGCTGACGGTCGAGATGCAGGATCTGATCGAGGAGGCCGTCGGCGTCGCCCTTCTCGAGCCCGAGGCAGACGCCTCCGCCGCCGAGGAGGAGGCCGCAGCCGCGCCCATGCCCGCGCCGCAGCAGGGCGACGCGCCCGCCGCCGGGGAGACGGTCGTCGCCCAGGCGCAGGCGCCCGCCGAGGAGGAAGGGGGGGACGCCCTGCGCCTCGCCGCCGCCGCGCCCGACCCCGCCCCGGAAGCACCGGATGCAGGCGCCGCCCTCGCCCAGGAGGCGCCGGCCGACCTTTCCGCGGGCGATGCACCCGAAGGGGCGCCGCTCCTCGCGGTCGCGGAGCCGCAGATCGTCATCGAGGCCGTGCCGCTCCTCGCCACCGTCCCGGTCGCGGAAGCCGCCGTCGGCCTGCCGGCCATCGCCGATCCCGCAGCCGCCATCGCCCGCCCCGAGGCGATCGAACGCGTCTCCACCTCCGGCGGCGAGCGTCTCGCCGCCGCGCATCTCGGCCTCTACCCGACCGAGTTCGAGGCCAGGCGCGCGCTGCTGCAGGCCGCCCTCGCGGACGTCTCGACCCTCTCGGAGGCGCGCCGGGCGGTGCGCCACTCCCCCCGGGGCTGGGCCGCGCGCTTCGAGGGACTGACGCCCGCCGCCGCCGGCAGCGCCTGCGCCCGCCTCGCGGCGCGCGGCGCGGGCTGCGAGGTCGAGGCGCCCTAGCCCGCCGCCGCGTCCGAGGCGCGCATGTCGAAGGCCGCCCCGAGGAGCGCGCGGGTATAGGCCGTCCTGGGTGCGGTGAAGATCCCCTCCGCCGTGCCCTCCTCGACTACGTCGCCCTCCTTCATCACCATGACGCGATGCGACAGCGCCCGGACCACCTTCAGGTCGTGCGATATGAAGAGATAGGCGAGGTCGTGGCGCCGCTGCAGGTCGCGCAGGAGCTCGACGATCTGCACCTGCACCGTGGCGTCGAGCGCGCTCGTCGGCTCGTCCAGGACGACCAGCTCCGGCCGCAGGATCATCGCGCGCGCGATCGAGATGCGCTGGCGCTGCCCGCCCGAGAACTCGTGCGGGTAGCGATCCATCGCGGCCGGGTCGAGGCCGACCTCCTGGAGTATCTCGGCCACCATCTCGCGGCGGTCGCGGCCGGGATCGACGCCGTGCACGCCGAGGCCCTCGGCGACGATCTCGGCCACGGTCATCCGCGGTGAGAGGCTGCCGAACGGGTCCTGGAACACGATCTGCATCTCGCGCCGGAGGGGGCGTAGCGCCTTCTCGCGCAGGCCCTGGATGTCGCGGCCCTGGAAGACCACCGGCCCGTCCGACCGGATCAGCCGCAGGATCGCCAGCGCCAGCGTGGTCTTGCCCGACCCCGATTCACCCACCACGCCCAGCGTCTCGCCCCGCCGGACGTGCAGCGTGGCCGCGTTCACCGCCTTCACATGCCCTACCGTGCGCTTGAGGAGGCCGCGCTGTATCGGGAACCAGACGCGCAGCCCCTCGGTATGGACGATCTCCTCGGCGGCGTCGGGGACCGGGTCCGGGCCGCCCGCCGATTCGGCGGCCAGCAGCATGCGGGTGTACGGGTGCCGGGGGGCGCGGAAGATCGTCTCGGCGTCGCCCTGCTCGACGATCTCTCCGTCCTTCATCACGCAGACCCGGTCGGCGATGGCCCGCACCACCCCGAGGTCATGCGTGATGAAGAGCATGGACAGGCCCCGCTCGCGCTTCAGATCGGCGAGCAGCTCGAGGATCTGCGCTTGGATGGTGACGTCCAGCGCGGTCGTCGGCTCGTCGGCGATCAGCAGGTCGGGACCGTTGGCCAGCGCCATCGCGATCATCACCCGCTGCCGCTGGCCGCCCGAAAGCTGATGCGGATAGGCTGCCAGCCGGCTTTCGGGATCGCGGATGCCGACCTGGTTCAGCAGCTCCACGATGCGGTCGCGCTTCGCGCCCCCCGACAGCCCCTGGTGCAGGTCCAGCGCCTCGCCCAGCTGCTTCTCGATCGTGTGCAGCGGGTTCAGCGAGGTCATCGGCTCCTGGAAGATGAAGGAGATGTCGTTGCCACGCACGCGCCGCAGCTCCCTCTCCGGGGCGCCGATCATCTCGGCGCCGTCATAGCGCACGGACCCTTCGACGCGGGGCGCGCCGGGCACAAGGTCCACGGTCGAGAGGGCCGTCACCGACTTGCCCGAGCCCGACTCGCCCACCAGCGCGACGGTCTCTCCCCGGTCCACGTGGAAGGACACGCCCTTGACGGCCTCCACGTCCCGCCCCTCCGACCGGAACGTCACGCGAAGGTCGTCCACTTCGAGGAGGCGATCGGTCACTGGAAGGTCTTCCGGGGGTCGAACGCGTCGCGCACGCCCTCGAAGATGAACACGAGGAGCGAGAGCATGATCGCGAAGGTGAAGAAGGCGGTGAACGCCAGCCAGGGCGCCTGGAGGTTGTTCTTGGCCTGCAGCGTGAGCTCGCCCAGCGAGGGCGCCGAGGAAGGCAGCCCGAAGCCCAGGAAGTCCAGGGAAGCCAACGTGCCGATCCCCCCGGTGATCAGGAAGGGCAGCAGCGTCACCGTCGCCACGAGGGCGTTGGGCAGGACGTGGCGCAGCATGATCGTCCCGTCCCGGACCCCGAGGGCGCGGGCCGCGCGGACGTACTCGAAGTTGCGGGCGCGCAGGAACTCGGCCCGCACGACGCCGACGAGGGCGGGCCAGGCGAAGAGCGTGGTTATGAACACCAGCAGCCAGAACGATCGGCCGAGGATCGCGAAGAGGATGATGATGATGTAGAGCGACGGGGTGGAGCCCCATATCTCGATGAAGCGCTGCATCAGGAGGTCGGTCCAGCCGCCGAAATAGCCCTGGATCGCCCCCAGCGCGATGCCGATCAGGGACGCGATGCCCGTGACGATGAGGGTGAAGAGGATCGACAGCCGGAAGCCGTAGATCACCCGCGCCATCACGTCCCGGTGCGAGCGGTCCGTCCCCAGGAGGTTCGCCCCCCGCTGATCCGGGGGCAGCAGGCCGAAGCGCCGCTCGCCCGTCTCGTCGGTGTAGAAGCCGATCACGTCGGGGGCGCCCGGCGCGCTGCCGCGGCGGTCCACGATGGTTCGGTAGCCGTAGGGAATCAGCGGATCGAGGACCCAGCCCTCGACCTGATCCTCCCACACGGTCTCGCCCGCGTCGATGCGGGCGATGAGGTCCTCGGGCTCGTAGTAGCACTCCTCGTAGCCGCCCGTCTTGATGAGGCAGCGGACCTCGACGTCGCGGTAGATCGCCTCCGTCGGTACGTCGCCGCCGAAGGTCCGCTCGGAGTAGAACTGCGTCAGGGGGGTGTACAGCTCGCCCCGGTACTGCACGAGGAGGGGGCGGTCGTTGGCCAGAAGCTCCGCGAAGAGCGAGAGGCCGAAGAGCAGCGCGAAGATCCACAAGGACCAGTAGGCGCGCCGATTGCGGGTGAAGTTGCGCCAGCGGCGCTGGTTCAGCGGCGAGAGCGCGAGGCGCCGGCGGCGCGGGACGGGCGCGGCGACGGGCGCCGGCGCGCCCAGGGCTTCGGCGGGCGCGTCGACGCGCCGCTCGTCGATGCGGTCGGGCCGGTCGGGGCCCGGAAGGGGGCGCTGATCGTTCATCAGGTCCTCCTCGCCTCGAAGTCGATGCGGGGGTCCACGAGGACGTACATCAGGTCCGACAGGATGCCGACGACGAGGCCGACGAGCCCGAAGAAGAAGAGCGTGCCGAAGATCACCGGGTAGTTGCGCGCGACGGCCGCCTCGAACCCCAGTCGACCCAAGCCGTCGAGCGAGAAGATCGTCTCGATGATGATCGAGCCGCCGAAGAACACCGCGATGAAGAGGCCGGGGAAGCCTGCGATCACGATCAGCATCGCGTTGCGGAAGACGTGCCCGTAGAGCACGCGCCCCTCGGACAGGCCCTTGGCCTTGGCGGTCATCACGTACTGCTTCCTGATCTCGTCGAGGAAGGAGTTCTTCGTCAGCAGGGTCAGCGTCGCGAAGGACGCGATGGTCGACGCCGCGACCGGCAGGGTGATGTGCCAGAAGTAGTCGCCGAGTTGCCCGAAGAGGGTCGTCGGCCCGTCCGGGCGCGGGGCGCCCGGCGGCACCGCGCGCACGAGGCCCGCGACGGAGAGGAGGCCGATCAGCACGAGGCCGAGCCCCGCCCCGAGCGCCATGCGCAGGAGGATCGCGCCCGCCCCCTCCGCGCCCCGCCGCGCCGCCCATGCCGCCCAGAGCGTGCCGGCGGCCGCCGGGGCTGCGACGATCCAGAGATGCTGCCCTTCGCCGCCGAGAAGGTCGCCGGCCAGCCCCCGGGCGGCCAGCGCGGCGAGGACCAGGCCCGCCGCCCCCCCGGCCAGCACCGCAAGGCCCGGCCCGGCCCGCCCGGACCCCGCCCGCCGCGCCGCCAGCGCGCCGAGCCACGCCCCCGCGAGGACGAGGAGGATGAACGGCAGGTAGAGCTGCACCCGCCCCAGCGGCGACAGCACGTCGAAATAATCCGAGGTCAGCCCGCGAAGCGGATAGGCTTGGTAGTAGGACCCGCCCGCGAAGAGCACGAGGAGGAGGATCGCGAAGAGGAAGCCGGGGATGGCGTAGCCCACGATGATGAGGCCCGAGGTCCATGTGTCGAAGCGCGAGCCGTCGCGCACCGCCTTGCGGATGCCCAGCGGGATCGAGATCAGGTAGGCGATCAGCGTCGACCAGAGCCCCAGCGTGATCGAGACCGGCATCTTGTCGAGGACGAGGTCCACCACGGAGGTGCCGGGATGGCGGAAGCTCTCGCCGAAGTCGAAGCGGACGTAGTCCCAGATCATCAGCCAGAACCGCTCGAAGGCGGGGATGTCCACGGCCTCGCATTCCGGGGCGTCGAAGGCCGGCGCGCCCTCGTGGCCCGGGGCGCAGACGAGGCGGGCGAAGTTGTACTGGACGCGCAGCTCGTCGAGGAAGCTCTGCGGCAGGCCCCGCGCGCCGGCATAGCCGTCGTCGGAGGCGCCCTGCTCGATCTCGCCGCCGCCCGTGCCGGCGATGCCCTCGAACACGTCGCCGCCGCCCTCCAGTTCGGCGATGACCTGCTCGATGGGTCCGCCGGGCACGAACTGGGTGAGGACGAAGTTGATGACCATGATCCCGAAGAGCGTCGGGATGATCAGCAGGAACCGCTTGAGGAGGTAGGCGCCCATCCCCGGTTACAGCGCGCCGGCGTCCCGAAGGCGCGCGGCCGCGGCTTCGTCGAACCACCAGAAGTCGAGGTCCCCGAGCGCGAAGGGCGGAATCTCCTCCGGGTGACGGTACATGTCGTAATAGGCGATCGTGTGGAACGGCTTGTACCAATGAGGGATCCAGAACCGCTCCGCCCGCAGGACGCGGTCGAGGGCCGCTGTCGCGGCGCGCAGCTCCTCCTCGGTGCCCGCCTCGACGGCCGCCTCGATCAGGCGGTCCACGGCAGGGTCCATCAGGCCCATCAGGTTGCGCGTGGACTCCTCAGCGGCCTCCGAGCCGAAGAACTGCTCGAGGCCGGTGTCGGGCTCCAGTTGCTGGCGCATGGTGTGGACGGTCAGCTCGAAGTCGTAGTCTCGCCGGCGGTCCGTTTCCTGCGCGGGGTCGACCCGCTCGAGCGTGGCGTCGATCCCTAGCCGGCGCAGGTTCTCGACGAAGGGGTCGTGCACGCGGTCGAAGGTCGGGCTCGCCTCGAGGATGGCGACCGACAGAACCTCGCCGTCCTTGCTCCAGCGTCCGTCCTGGCCGACGGTCCAGCCGGCCTCCTCCAGAAGGGCGGAGGCGCGGCGCAGCGCGGCGCGGTCGAGCTGCCGATTCGAGGAGACTGGCCAGACGAACGCCTCGTCCGTCAGGATGGACGCGTCGAGCAGCCCTTCGTCCACGAGGGGGCGCAGCAGCGCCAGCTCGTCCTCGGACGGGGTGCCGGTGGCGGCGAGGTCGCTGTTCTCCCAGAAGGAGTTGATGCGGTCGTAGAGGCCGTAGAACAGCGCGTCGTTCGACCATTCGAAATTGAACATCAGGCCGATCGCCTCGCGGACGCGGGGGTCCTGGAACTTCGGCAGCCGGGTGTTGAACACGTAGCTCTGCGCGGTGGCGAGGGCGCCGTCAGGCACCTCCTCGGTGACCACCCACCCGTTCTCCACCGCCGGGAAGTCGTAGCCCGTCGCCCAGAGGAGCGAGTTGTTCTCGACCCGGAACGTGTATTCCCCGGCCTTGAACGCCTCGAAGGCGGCGGTGCTGTCGGCGAAGTACTCGACCCTGATGCGGTCGAAGTTGTTGCGGCCACGGTTGATGGGCAGGTCGGCGCCCCAGTAGTCGTCCCGCCGCTCGTAGACGACGCGGCGGTTGAAGTCGAAGTCGGCCAGCTCGTAGGGGCCGGTGCCCATGTACGGCTCCGTCTGGGCCTCGTCGATCCTGAGGTCGTTCGCCTCGAAATGCTCGCGCGAGAGGACGGGCAGCCCGCCGGCGAGGGAGATGCGGTCGCGGGGCGGCGCATCCTCGGCGAAGGTGAAGCGGACGCGATGCTCGTCCACCGCCTCGACCTCGTCGATCTGCCCGCCGAAGGCCGCGCGGAAGGAAGGCAGGGCCTGCTCGATGAAGATGTCGTGGGTGAAGACGACGTCCTCGGCCGTCATGGGCGTGCCGTCCGCGAAGCGGACCTCGGGACGCAGCTCGAACTCCACCCAGGCGAGGTCCTCGGGATAGGTCAGCGTCTCGCAGAGAAAGCAGTAGAGCGAGGTGGGATCGTCCGCCGTCACGGTCATGATCGCCTCGTGGCCGATGTTCGACAGGGCGGCGGGCCGGCCCACCCGGGCGTAGGGATTGAAGCCGTCGAAGGTGCCGGGCGCCCATTGCGAGATCTCGCCGCCCTTCGGGGCGTCGGGATTCACGTAGTCGAGATGGTCGAAATCCGCGGCGTACCTGAGGTCGCCGAAGAAGGTGTAGCCATGCGCCGTGACTGTGTCCTCGCCTGCCTGCCCGAAGGCGGCCTGCCCGGCGGCGATCAGCACCCCCGCCCCGACGGCGAGCCCTGCGAGCGCGATCCTGGGATCGGGCCTCGTGGCGGCCCTGGCCTTCGAGGCGCGGCGCGTTTCGCGATCGGTCATGGGCTGGCCTCTTGCTGATGACGTAGGGCGTTCGGCGGTCTTGGAAACCCGCGGGCGAGGCTACGATTCGTTCCGCCCGTTGTTCAAGGGAGGAACGCTGAACGCTCCGTGACCGGATAGGCCGAGGGTGCGGGTGCGGGCCCGCGTAAACCCTTGGCACGGGGCAGGACCCTGCCGGGCGGGGCGGGATGCGGGGGTCGTGACGATCGGACGCGGGGGGGCTTCGCCTCAGCCCTCGGCCTCGAGCCAAGCGATGATGTTGGCGCGGTCCTCGACGTCGCCGATGCCCGAGTAGGTCATCTTCGTGCCCGGCACCCAGCCCGACGGGTTCTCGAGGAAATGACTCAGGTTCTCGGGGGTCCAGACGCCGTCCAGCTCGGCGAAGGCGGAGGAGTAGGCGTATTCCGAGACGGCCGCCTGCTCGCGCCCGACGATCCCGGCGAGGGTGGGGCCGGTGCCGTTCACCCCCGGCTCCATCGCGTGGCAGGCGCGGCATTGGTTCCAGATGCGCCCGCCGGCGTCGGCGTCTGCGCTGGCATAGACCACGTCGAAGGCGACCTCCTCGACGGCCTCCTCCTCCGCGCCGGCGTCAGGCAGCGGGATGACGTAGGCCTGGTGGACCTCGTCGCCGTAATGGTCGCCGCCCGTATGGTAGAGCGTTTCCGCCGCCCAGCCGCCGAGCAGGAAGATCAGCAGCGCGCCGCAGAAGCCGCCGACCAGCTTCGTAAGGGTCATCGTGTCGAACATGGGGGGACGCCTGCTTCCTGCCTGCTAAGTCGGGGCGACATAGACGGTTCCCGCGCGGGCCTTCAAGGTGTAGCGGGCGCGACCGAGGGACACGGGTGCTCGAGGGGGCCGCCGATGGAGAGACCGCGCATCGCCTTCCAGGGCGAGCTTGGCGCCTATGGGCACGAAGCCTGCGCCCGCGCCCGCCCGAGCCACCGGCCGCTGCCCTGCCCCACCTTCGAGGACGCGCTGGCCGCGGTGCGCGACGGGCGCGCCGACCTCGGCATGATCGCGATCGAGAACTCGACCTACGGACGCGTTGCGGACGTGCACCGCCTCTTGCCCGAATCCGGCCTCTCCATCGTGGGCGAGACCTATATCCGCGTCCGGATCGCGCTGATGGCGCCGAAGGGCACCGCGCTCGGGGACATCGGTGTCGTTCGGGCGCATCTCGTGCTGATCCCGCAGGCGCGAGGATTCCTCGACGCGCACGGCATCCGCGCGGAGCCCGCCGCCGACAGCGCCGGCGCCGCCGCGCGCCTCGCCGAGCGGCGCGTGCCCGGCGAGGGGGCGCTGGCCTCGCGCCTCGCGGCGGAGACCTACGGCCTCGACGTGCTGGCCGAGGGCATCGAGGATCACGGCCACAATACCACGCGGTTCCTCGTCATGTCGCGCCGGCCCGATCCGCCACCCGCCGGCGACGGGCCGGTCAAGACGACCTTCGTCTTCCGCGTCCGCAACATCCCGGCCGCCCTCTACAAGGCGATGGGCGGGTTCGCGACGAACGGCGTGAACATGACCAAGCTGGAGAGCTACATGCTCGACGGCTCGTTCGAGGCGACGCAGTTCTACGCCGACATCGACGGCCATCCCGACGACCCGCCCGTCCGCCGCGCCCTGGAGGAGCTGGACTACTTCACCTCGCGCCTCGAGGTCCTCGGCACCTATCCGGCCGGATCGCCTGCGGACTAGCCCCGCCCCTCGCCCGCCGCATGGCGCCGCGAGAGGTCCTGTGCGTAGCCGCGCATCCGCTCCCCCAGCCGCCGGTTCAGCTGCTGCTTGGCCAGGCGCAGGGACTGCACGAGGATTCGGCCGGGGATCGTGGTGGGCCTCAGCTCGATCCCCAGCACGATGCGCGTGCGGCGCGGCGACAGCTCGACGAGATCGACGCCCACGTCGCCCGAGACGCCGCCCGTGCCGGAGACGAAGCGCAGGGCATGCGGCGGATCCATGTCGACGAGACGGAGCCGCGTCTCGCGGGGGCGGCCGCGGAACTCGTAGGTGATGCGCCAGGCGGCGCCGGGGGCCGCCTCCCCGCCGTCGTCGAGCCGCTCGATGTCCGCGCCGCGTCGCAGGATCGCCCGCTCATGCGCGGCGAAGTCGGCGAGGTCGCGCCAGACGAACCCGATCGGCGCCTCGACGTCCTCGCGGTTGCTGAGCTTCATTCTCTCGCCTTTCGCTGCCGCCCGGCCTCCCACTCGCCCCGGGGAAGCCGGCCTTCGACCCAGAGGCGGATCAGGTGCCCCGCGATGGCGCCGGGGCGCGGCGCCCTGATGCGCGGGTGCAGCCCGCCGATCACGGCCAGCCCCTCCTCGCGGGTGATCCAGACCGCGTCCTCGATCTCCGCCGGATCGGCGGCGATCTCGCGGCCGGCCGCCTGGCCCAGGCACCCTATCATCAGCGACCCAGGGAAGGGCCAGGGCTGCGAGCGCAGCACCTCGACCCGCTCGACGGGCACGCCGGTCTCCTCGTGGACCTCGCGGCGCACGGCGGCCTCGAGCGTCTCGCCCGGCTCCACGAAGCCCGCGAGGCAGGAGTACATCCCCTCCGGCCAGCCAGGGCTCCGCCCGAGGAGGAGGTCGTCGCCCTCCAGCACCAGCATGATGACCACCGGGTCGGTGCGCGGGAAGTGGTGGCGTCCGCAGGCCGCGCAGTTCCGCTGCCACCCGCCCTGCGCGACCGCCGTTCCCGCCCCGCAGTTCGCGCAGAAGGAATGCGTCCCGTGCCATTCGAGCAGATGCCTCGCGATGGCCGCGAGCTCGGCCTCCAGCGGGTCCAGGGCGGTCATCCGCGCGCGCAGCTCGGCGAAGGCGCTGCCGGCCGGCGCGTCCGGGTGCCGCTGCTCGGACGGGTCGAAGAAGGCGCCGACCGTGCCCGGGACCTCCTCCGGGGCCCAGTCCACCGCCGCGGCGAGGCGCGGCGCGCCATTCGCGAGGCCCAGGAAGGCGGGGGGCCCGGCGGCGTCCAGCAGCCGGTGGCCTGGCCGCACCCATTCGAGGCCGCGCGCCGACATCAGCGGCTTGCCCCGCCAGAGGGCGAGCACCCGCGCGCCCTCGGCCGCGGCCATGTCGCGTCCGCGCAAGTGCGCCGCCCGGTCCAGCGCTCCGTTCGCGCCCCCGAAGGCGAAGCCGTGATCCGTTCCGTCCATCGCGCCGCCCTGCCACGCGGAGAGGCCGGCCGGAACCCGTTCGCCCTCGGGCGATGCGGAAATGCCGCCCGATGGCTTCCGCGGGAACAGAGAGTCCCGCCGCCGCCTACCCCCTTTGCACGGGGGCGGCTCCTCGCTTATATGGCGGGGGAGAGGTTGGCGCGGGCAGGCGCCTCGCCAACCGGGTCAGGTCCGGAAGGAAGCAGCCCCAACGAGTCCCGCTTGGGTCGTCGTCCAGCCTCTCACCATCCTCGCTACGGTCATAGGCCCACGATCTCGGGCCAGACGGCTCGGCTAGCGCGTGCGAAAGGCGCGACGTGGCCGATGCGGCGCAGGCCGTGGGCCTCGGGCCGCAGCACCGCCTGCTCGTGCCGGGCCTCGGGGAAGGACCGCATGTGCCGCCAGGCCGTCGCCGGCGGGCAGAGGTCGTCGTCGGAGGCCACCACGAAGCGCGCGGTTCCGGTCAGCTCGGCGCCGCGTGGCGGGGGCAGCGCCGGGTCCCCCGCGCTGAAGCCGCGCGTCGTGCACCAGCGGCGCCACTGCCGGAACACCCCGCCCGGAAGGTCGGCCCCCGGCCCGAGCCGCGCGGGAAGATAGCCGGCCGTCCGCACGGCCAGCGCCGCCGGACCCCACCAGAAGCCCGCCGCCACGGGGCGGTAGCGCCAGGGATGGTCGGAGATGTGGACGGGGCCCGATGCGACCGCGACGAAGCGCTCGATCCGCCCGAGGCCCGCCTGATAGGCCAGCCCCAGCCCGCCGAGCGAATGGCCGATCACCCAGATCGGCAGCCCGGGAAAGCGCCTTTCGGCGCAGTCGCGGGCGGCCTGCTGATCGGCGACCGCCCAGTCGGACATGCGCGCCCGACTCTCGCGGGCGGGCCGCACGGCGGAGGAGCCGAAGTCCCGGTAGTCCCAGGTCAGGACCGCCGCCTGCCGCGTCTCGGCCAGCCAGTCGGCGAAGGCCCGGTAGTAGCCCGCAGGCACCCCCGTCGCGCCGTTGATCACCACGACCCGCCGCGGGGGCCCCGCCGGATGCGCCAGCCGCCCGGCCAGCCGGTTCCCCTCGCTCTCGAAGGCGACGGCTTCGGTGGAGCCGCTTTGCCCGGCATGGTCCCGCATGGCGCGTCCTTCCCTGGACCGATCGGTCCAGCCTGGATGCTAGACCGATCGGTCCAACCATGGCAAGAGAGGTCATGGCGACCTTGGCTGCCCCCGCGAAGACAGGCGAGACCACGCGCGAGCGGATCGCCCGCGAGGCGGCGCTCCTCTTCCAGCGCAAGGGGTTCCACGGGACCGGCATGGCCGATGTGCTCGCCGCCGCCGGGGTGCCGAAGGGGTCGCTCTACCACCACTTCCCGAACGGCAAGGCGGACCTCGCGCTCGCGGCCGCCGACTGGGCGTCGGGCTCGCTCCTCGGGATCGTCGAGGATGCGTTCGCCTCGGCGACGCGCTGGGACGACGGGGTGGCGACCCTCTCGCACAAGCTCGCCAAGCTCTTCGAGGAGTCGGGGCGCTGGGCGGGATGCCCGATCACCTCGACCCTCTTCACGAACGAGGAGGACGAGAGGTCCCGCGCCGCCACGGCCGCGCATCTCGACCGGTGGACCGAGGCCGTCGCCCGTCACGCGGCGCGAATGGGTTGCGACGATCCCGCCGCCCGTGCCGAGGGGATGTGGATGGCGGTCCAGGGGGCCTGGACCCTCTCGCGGGTGCGGCGGACGGGCGATCCCCTGCGACGGGTGCCGCGTCTTCTGGGCCTCGCGCCGGAACCGCGTTGAGCGCGCGCCGTTCGCCCCCCATGCGCGACACCAAGGGCACAGAGGAGACGGACGACTCGACAGAGCTGGCGAAGGACCGCACGGATTGGGCCGAGGATCGGACCCTCCTCGCCAACGAGCGCACCTTCGCGGGCTGGATGCGGACCGGCATGGCCGCCATCGCCATCGCGATCGGCCTGCGCGCGGTCTTCGGCGAGTTCGAGCCCGCCTGGGCCGCGAAGATCGTCGCCACCCTCTTCATCGTCACCGCCATCGGCATGTTCTGGGCGTCCGCGACGAAATCGCGGGAGGCGCAGCGGCGCATCCGCTCGCACGACGCGGAGGCGCAGCCCTCCTCCACCATGACCGTCATCGCGGTCGCCCTCTCGGCCGGCGCGCTGGCCACGGGGGCGATCCTCTGGGCGCTGTGAACGGGTGGCGCCGGCCGGCCCGAACGCCTATCTGCAGGGGGTGACGGAAAGCCCCCAATCCTACCGCGTCCTGGCGCGCAAGTACCGGCCCGAGACCTTCGACCAGCTCGTCGGTCAGGATGCGATGGTGCGCGTCCTCTCGGCCGCGTTCGAGACCGGACGCATCGCGCAGGCCTTCGTGCTGACGGGCATCCGCGGCACCGGCAAGACGACCACCGCCCGCATCATCGCCAAGGGGCTGAACTGCGTCGGCCCGGACGGGAACGGCACCGAGACGGTCACGCCCTGCGGCGTCTGCGCCGAATGCGTAGCCATCCAGGAAGGCCGGCACGTCGACGTCCTCGAGATCGACGCCGCCTCGAACACGGGGGTGCAGAACGTCCGCGACGCGATCATCGACACGGTCGCCTACGCCCCCTCCCGCGCGCGCTACAAGGTCTTCATCATCGACGAGGTGCACATGCTCAGCACCTCGGCGTTCAACGCCCTCCTCAAGACCCTCGAGGAGCCGCCCGCCCATGTGAAGTTCATCCTCGCCACGACGGACATCCAGAAGGTGCCGGTCACGGTCCTCTCGCGCTGCCAGCGCTTCGACCTGCGCCGGATCGAGCCGGAGGCGATGGTCGCCATGCTTCAGGACATCGCCGAGCGCGAGGGAGCCACCGTCACCGACGGCGCCGCCGCGCTGCTCGCGCGGGCGGCAGAGGGATCGGCGCGCGACGCGCAGTCGCTGCTCGACCAGGCGATTGGCCGGGGCGCGGGCGCGGCGGTCGACGCGGAAGGCGTTCGCGCCATGCTGGGCCTGGCGGATCGGGGGCGGGTGCTGGACCTCTTCGACCTGATCCTGCGGGGCGACGCCGCCGGCGCCCTGCACGAGCTCGCCGCCCAGTATGCCGACGGCGCCGATCCGGCGGCCGTCCTGAAGGGGCTGGCCGAGGCCACGCACTGGACGAGCGTCATCAAGATCACGCCCGAGGCGGCGGACGATCCCGGCACCTCGCCGGACGAACGCGACCGCGGCCGCGCGATAGCGGGCGCCGTCCCCATGCGGGTCCTCTCGCGTATGTGGCAGATGCTGCTGCGCGCGGGCGAGGAGGTGGCATCGGCGCCGAACGCGCTCATGGCCGCCGAGATGGCGGTGATCCGGCTGACCCATGCCGCGGACCTGCCCTCGCCCGACGACCTGATCCGCAGGTTGAAGGACGCTGCGCCCCGGGACACTCTGCCAGGCAACCCAGCATCGGATGGCGCGCCCGCGCCGACGCGGCAGGCCGCCGCCCCCCCGCCGCCAGCCGCGCGCGTCGCCAACGGCGGGCCCGTGGCCAGCCCCGGCGCGCTCGCCCGGTACGGGCGGTTCGAGGACGTCGTCGCCCTGATCCGCGCGCGCCGGGACGTAGCCCTCCTCGTGGAGGTCGAGGCGGGGGTGCGCCTCGTATCCTACGCGCCCGGCCGGATCGAGTTCACGCCCGCGCCCGAGGCCAGGCCCGACCTCGCCCAGCGGCTGGGGCAGCGGCTGGCCCAGTGGACGGGCGCCCGCTGGGGCGTCTCCGTCTCCGGGGGGGGGACCGCCCTCACCATCGAGGAGGTCCGTCGCGCGAAGGCGAGCGGTCTCGAGGCCGAGGCGAAGGCCCATCCCATGGTACAGGCGGTGCTGCAGCATTTCCCGCAGGCCCGCATCACCAGGATCGAGAGTCGCGAGGCCGTCGCCGCTGAGGCGCAGGCCGAGGCGCTGGAGGAAGTCCCCGAAGAGTGGGACCCGTTCGAGGAGGACTAGAGCATGTTCAAGGGACTGGGCGGCATGGGGGACATCGGCAAGATGATGTCCGCCGCCAAGGAGATGCAGGGCAAGATGGAGGCCCTCCAGGAGGAGGCCGCCAACGCCGAGGTCACAGGCGAGGCCGGCGGCGGGCTGGTGAAGGCCACCGTCACGGGCAAGGGCGACCTGAAGGCTCTGAACGTCGACCCTTCGATATTCGTCGCCTCCGAGAAGGAGGTGGTTGAGGACCTGATCGTCGCCGCCGTCGCCGACGCGCAGGCCAAGGGCCGCGACGAGCAGCAGCGCCAAATGGCCAAGATGGCCGAGGGGCTGGGGCTGCCGCCGGGGATGAAGCTGCCCTTCTGATGACGGGCTTCGGTCACAACTCCGAGGACGAGGCCGAGGGCCGGATCGAGGCCCTGGCCGAGATGATGGCCCGTCTGCCCGGCCTCGGCCCCCGCTCGGCCCGCCGTGCGGTGCTGCACATGCTGCAGCGGCGCGATCTGTTGATGACGCCGCTCGCGGACGCGATGCACGACGTCGCCGCCGCCGCGCGCGAATGCGTCCAGTGCGGCAACCTCTCCACGGCCGAGACCTGCGCGATCTGCCGGGAGGAGCGCCGCGCCAACGGCGAGATCTGCGTCGTCGAGGACGTCGCCTCCCTCTGGGCGATGGAGCGGGCGGGTGCGTTCCGGGGCCGCTACCATGTGCTGGGCGGCCTTCTCTCGGCGCTGGACAACGTGGGCCCGGACGACCTTCGCATCCCCAGGCTGCGGGGCCGCATCGCGGACGAGGGCGTGCGCGAGGTGATCCTGGCCCTGCCCGCCACCGTGGACGGCCAGACCACCGCCCACTACGTCGCCGACGCCGTGGAAGGGTCCGCCACGGTCAGCACCCTCGCCCAGGGGGTGCCGGTCGGGGGCGAGTTGGACTATCTCGACGACGGCACGATCGGCGCGGCCCTGAGGGCCCGTCGCAGCCTCTAGACCGCGCCGGCCGGACGCCCCGGAGGCCGTCAGATCTTCGGGACGTTGTTCTCGGGGTCGTCCTCGCCTTCCTCGCCCGCTTCCTCCGCGTCCGAGGGCAGGTTGAAGAGGCTTTCGGCGTCGAGCGGCTCCTCGTCGTCAGCACGCAGGTTCTCCTCGCCCGTGTCCGAGAGCGTGAAGGTCTCGAGCCCCGCGATGGAGGAGGGCATCCGCGCCTCGGGCTCCGCGCCGAGCGACTGCTCCGTCGAGAGGAGCTTGCGCCGCTCGTCGTCCGACATCGCCTCCCCCTCCTTGGCCCTCCTCGCGGCGGCCTTCTGCACGGCTGCGTCCAGCTCGGACTGCTTGCACAGGCCCAACGCGACGGGATCGATGGGCTCGAGGTTCTGGATGTTCCAGTGGGAGCGGTCGCGGATCGACTGGATCGTCGGCTTCGTGGTGCCGATCAGCTTGGAGATCTGCGCGTCCGTCAGCTCGGGGTGGAACTTCACCAGCCACAGGATCGAGGCGGGGCGGTCCTGCCGCTTGGAGAGGGGGGTGTAGCGCGGCCCGCGCCGCGCCTCCTCGCCGTCGGCGGCCGGGTTGTGGAACAGGCGCAGCTTGTGGAGCGGATCGCCCTGGGCGCGGTCGATCTCGTCCTGGGTCAGCTGCTTGTTGGCGATGGGGTCGAAGCCCTTCACGCCCGCGGCCACGTCGCCGTCGGCGATGCCCTGGACCTCCAGCTCGTGCAGGCCGGTGAAATCGGCGATCTGCCTGAAGGAGATCGTGGTGTTCTCGACCAGCCAGACGGCGGTCGCCTTGGGCATGATGGGCAGGGCCATGTTTGATCTCCGTCGAAGCAAGCCTTCCCCGTCCGGTGAAACCGGGTGGCGGAAACCGCCGGACCTCGATTTGCGGGGATTGGCCGGGCATATAGGCGTGCGGCCGCTTCGAGGGAACCCCGAATGATTCGCGCCCTGCTATGCCTCCTGGCGCTGACCGGCGCCGCGCGCGCCGAGGATGGGCGCTCGGGCGTCTTCGACTACTACGTCCTGTCCCTCTCCTGGTCGCCGACCTGGTGCGCGCTTGAGGGGGACGGGCGCGGCGCGCCCCAGTGCGGGCAACCCTTCGGCTGGGTGCTGCACGGCCTCTGGCCGCAGAACGAGATCGGCTGGCCGAGCGACTGCCCGACCACCGAACGCGATCCCACCCGCGCCGAGGCTGCCGCGATGGCTGACGTGACGGGGACCTCGGGCCTCGCCCGGCACCAATGGCGGAAGCACGGCCGCTGCTCGGGGCTGCCGCCGGCGGATTACTTCGCCCTCTCCCGCCTCGCGCTGGGCCGCATCGAACGGCCCGACCTCCTCGAGCGGCTAGAGCGGCCGGTCGAGGTGCCGGCCGCCGTGATCGAGGAGGCCTTCCTCGAGGCGAACCCGGGCCTCTGGGCGGACGCCATCACCGTCACCTGCCGGCGGGGACGTATCCACGAGGCGCGCATCTGCCTGACCCGCGAGATGGAGTTCCGCCGCTGCGGGGCGGACGTGATCCGCGATTGCGAGCTGGAGGACGCCCTTCTAGACCCCGTGCGCCGCTAGCCTAGGAGGATCCGCAGCGCCCATTCCCCGGCGAGCGCTGCCGCCAGGGTCGCCGGCAGAAGCCCGGCCACCCAGAGGACGCTCAGCGCCAGGTCCACCGCGAGGTGGCACGTCCGGTCGATGCCCCTGTCCCCCACCCTTTCGTCCCCCTTCGCCGGACCGTCCGCACGACCCTATCCGCAGGGGATTAAGAATTTCTGAACGGGGCCGGGATCAGGCGCCGACGTTCAGGACGATCTTGCCGATATGGCCGGAAGCCTCCATCCGCGCATGCGCCTCCGCCGCACGCGCGAGGGGGAAGGCGCTGTCCATCACCGGGCGGAGCCGTCCGGCGACGACATCGGGCCAGACCTCCGCGAGGATGCGGTCGCGGATGGCGGCCTTCGCCTCCACCGAGCGGGGGCGGAGGGTGCTGCCGGTGATCGTCTGCCGGCGCGCCATGAGCGGGGCGAGGTTCACCTCGGCCCTGGCGCCGCGCAGGAAAGCGATCTGCACGAGGCGGCCGTCCTCCCGCAGGCAGGAGAGGTTCCGGGGGAGGTAGTCGCCACCGACCATGTCGAGGATGACGTCCGCCCCGCCGAGTTCCTCGACGGCGTGGACGAAGTCCCTGTCGCGGTAGTTCACGGCCATGTCGGCCCCCAGCGCCTCGCAGGCCTGGCACTTCGCGTCGGTCCCGGCGGTGACGACCACCCGCGCGCCCAGGAGCCGGGCGAGCTGGATCGCCGTCGTCCCGATCCCGGACGAGCCGCCATGCACCAGAAGCGTCTCGCCCGCCGAGAGGCTCGCGCGCATCACGAGGTTCGAGAAGGTCGTGAACAGCGTCTCGGGCAGGCAGGCGGCCTCCGCCAGGGGCAGGTCGTCGGGCACGGGCAGGCAATGCGCGGCGGGCGCGAGCGCGTATTCCGCATAGCCACCACCGGGCAGAAGGGCGCAGATGCGATCCCCCTCGGACCATCCCGAGACGTCCGCTCCCAACGCGGCGACCGTCCCCGCCCCCTCAAGCCCCGGCAGGTCCGAGGCACCGGGGGGCGGCTCGTAGGCGCCTGCGCGCTGCAGCGCGTCGGGCCGGTTCACGCCGGCATGGGCGAGGCGGACCAACACCTCGCCCGCGCCGGGACGGGGAACGGGGCGGGCGACCTCGGCCAGCACGTCGGGTCCGCCCGGACGGGCGATCTCGACGGCGCGCATGGTGTCGGGAAGGGTCATGGGTTCGTCCTAGCAGGCACGGGTGTCGGGATGTCTCGGCGTGGCCGTTCCGCCCGCCCTCAACTCCCGCGGGAGGGATCCTCGCCGAGCGCGGCGTCGTTCGCGCCTGCGACGTGCCCCGGAAGGTCGACCCGCGGGACCCGCATCGGTGGACGGACGCGCGACATCACCCACCGCGGCCCCGCGAACACGGTCCGCAGAACCGGATTCGCGTCGATCTGCGCCTTGGCCTTCTCGATCCGCATGACGTCCTCGATCCGGCGGTCCAGGAAGGCCCAGGTATCCTCGTGATCCATAGACCCGTCTCCCAGCCAGTAGAGCACGGTCGAGCCGTAGACCCCCGCCAGGGTGGCACGCTTGGTGTACCAGTTCCCGTCCCGCGAGGTGTCCCCTAGCGCGTCCCAGATGGCGTCCGCGGTCCCCCAGATCAGGCGGGTCCCGATCGGGGCGTTGTTCGGCAGCGCGAAGAATGTCGTCCCGCGGCGGACCGCCTCGACGTCCTCTATGGCCTCGATACGGGCGCGGACGGCACGGGTCACCTTCTCGCGCACCTTCATCTCGGCCAACGGCATGGCCCGCAGCGCCTCGAGCATCCTCCGGTCGCCCCGTTCGTGGAACGCCACGGCAAGGTCCAGCGCGCCCCTTGGGCAGAGCGCGCGGGCACGCGCCTCCTCCATCCTGGAATCCCGTATCGCAGCGCGGAAGGTCGCGTGCGACCAGCCGTCGAAGGCGACGTGCGGCAGGGCCGCGTCCAGAAGCGCCTCGCGGGCGGGGTCGGCGTGCATGGGCGATCCTCCTTGCAGGTGGACAAGCTAGCGGGCCTGCCTTATGGGGCCACCTTCCTGCATTCATTTGCAACTCGAACCAGAAAGGTGGTGACAACCACATGCAGGTCAGCGTCCGCGACAACAACGTCGATCAGGCCCTCCGCGCCCTGAAGAAGAAGCTTCAGCGCGAAGGCGTCTTCCGCGAGATGAAGCTCCGCCAGCACTTCGAGAAACCTTCGGAGAAGAAGGCGCGGCAGAAGGCCGAGGCGATCCGCCGGGCTCGCAAGCTCGCTCGGAAGAAGGCCCAGCGCGAAGGGCTGATGTGATCCGACGCGATCGCACGCCGCCGGGGGCGATCCCGGCACGCAAGGACCCCCGCCCCGCGCGGGGGTTTTCGTAGGGAAGACCGCCATGAGGGTCGCGATCGTGGGGACGGCCCACGTGCATGCGGCGGATTACGCCGCCGTCTGCGAAGGCCGTCCGGGAACCACCCTTGTCGGCATCGCGGCCCCGGACCCGGGCTCGCCCTTTCGGTTCCCGCCGGACGTTCCGGTCGTGGCGGAACCCGCCGTCTTGATCCCTCACGACCTCGCGGTCGTGACGGTCGACGCGCGGAGCCAGGAGAGCGTGATTCCTAGCCTGCGCGCGCCGCACCTCTTCGTCGAGAAGCCCCTGGGCGCGGATCGCGGTGCGCGCGAAAGGCTGGCCGTCCATTTGGCGGCGCGCGGCGGTACGACCAGCTTGGGCTTCTTCCTCCGGCACGGTCCCGCGCCGTGCGCGATGGCGGAGGCCGTCCGCGGGGGACGACGGCTGCGCGAGCTGCGGCTACGGTTCGCGCATGACGGACTGCGCGCCGGCTGGCTCGAAGCATGGCCCGCGCATCTGTCGCCGGAGCGTATGGGCTACGGCGCGTTCGGCGACCTCGGGATCCATCTGCTCGACGCCGCGACGCTCGTGGCCGGCCCGCTCGCGCCCGAAGCGTGCCGGCTTCGCCATCGCGCCGACGGGTTGGAGACCGGAGGATCGGCGCGCCTCGCCGGCCCGAACGGCGTGGCTGTCCATCTCGAGGTCGACGCCGCCGCGACCGAAGCTTGCCTGACGGTAGAAGCCAAGTTCGAGGACGGCACCCTGACCTGCGGCGGCCGGCTCGGCCCGCCCGGCACGGGCGCCGGGGGGCTTCCCGACCCGGCCTCGGGTTTCTCGACCGTTCTGGACGCGTTGGAACGGGGCGAGCCACCGGGCGGCGCGATCCTCTCCGACGCGGTCGCCGCCGGGCGCCTCCTCGACGCCGTGCTCGCCACCTAACCCCTCAGCTAGCCTCTCAGAACCCTCCGGATGGTCTCGACCGCGCGGCCTTCGTCCTCGCCGTAGCCGATAGTTCCGGCGAGGTTCCCGTCACGGTCCAACACGTAGACCGTGGACGTGTGGTCGACGTTGTAGTTGCCGCCCCCCAGATCCTCGCCCTTGGCCCAGTAGATCGACCAGGACCGGGCCATGTCCCAGACATCCTCCGGCTCGCCCGTGATGCCGGTGATCCGGTCCGACTGCCCCTCGAGATAGGGCTTCATCGCCTCGGGCGTGTCCCGCTCTGGGTCGACGGAGACGAAGAACCCTTCGACCTCCTCGCCCTCCTCGCCGAGGGCCCGCAGCCAGTTCTCCATCTCGTAGACGGTCGTGGGGCAGATCTCGGGGCAGTGGGTGAACCCGAAGAAGAGAAGGCTGACCTGCCCGTCGAACGCCGCCTCCGTGATGGCGCCGCCGTCATGGTCGACCAGCTCGAACGGGGCGCCGATGACGGCCTGCTGCCATGGCTGGGACCGGTTCACCCACCAATTGCCCGCCGCGAGGCCGGCGACCATCACGATGGCGGCCACGCCGGCCAGGAACAGCATCTGGATACGGGTCATCGGGTCTTCCTCCACGTGCGGGAGATCAGTTGGCCGCATGCCCGGGCGTCCGCAACCCGGTTGCGGCAAGGCGCCGCGACGCTGGGGCGGCCACCCGGCGCGCGCTCATCCGGGCCGCGACGCCGCCCCATCTCCGCGCAGCGCGTCGCGGATCTCCATCAGGAGGTCCTTCTCCGAAGGGCCGGTCGGCACCTCGGGGGCGACCTCGTCGTCCTTCCAGGCCTCCGCCTTGATGCGGTTCACCATCTTAACCAGCACGAACACGGCGGAGGCTACGATCAGGAAGTTGATCACCGCCATCAGGAAGCTGCCGACCGCGAAGACCGAGGCGCCGGCCTCCTGCGCGGCGGCGAGCGACGCGTACTCGCCCCCGTCGAGGACGTAGAACCAGCCCGAGAAGTCTATCCCGCCCGTGAAGAGCGCGATGACCGGGTTGATGATGTCCCCCACCAGCGAGTTGACGATCGCCGTGAATGCGGCGCCGACGATGATGCCGACGGCCATGTCCATGACGTTGCCCTTGGCGATGAAGTCCTTGAACTCGTTGATCATCCTGAACACCTTTCCCTCGTCCGTCCAGCGCTACGCGCCCCTGGAAGTGCGCGGATGCACATCCCTATCGCGATTCCGTAAGGTCGGGGATCCCTTTCGCCCGCTCCGCGCGCCCCTAGGTCGCGGGGGGCCGAAGCCCCGTCATGGAGACCTCTCATGGCCGATCTCTCCGACTTTCCGATCACCACCCGCTGGGTGCCCCTGGACCCCTCGAAGCTGCAGCTCTTCTCGTTCCCGACGCCGAATGGGATCAAGGTCTCGCTCATGCTGGAGGAGACGGGTCTCGACTACGAGGCGCACCGGGTGACACTCTCGGACGACGACGTCCGCTCGCCCGAGTTCCTGTCGCTGAACCCCAACAACAAGATCCCCGCCATCATCGACCCCGACGGGCCGGGCGGCGCCCCGCTGGGCCTCTTCGAGAGCGGCGCGATCATGCTCTACCTGGCGGAGAAGACCGGCCGTTTCGGCGGGGCGGGCGCCGGGGCGCAGCACGTGCGACAGTGGCTGATGTGGCAGATGGGCGGCCTCGGACCGATGCTGGGGCAGATGGGCTTCTTCGTGCGCTTCGCCGGCAAGGACTGGGACGAGCGGGCGCGGGGCCGCTACGTCGACGAGGCCAAGCGCCTCCTGAACGTGCTCGATGGGCATCTTGAGGGGCGCGAATGGGTCGCGGGCGACTACTCGATCGCCGACATGGCCATAGGCCCATGGTTGAACGCTGTCGATTTCTATGGGGCGAGGCCTTTGGTCGGCTGGGACGAGCTGGCCAACGTCGCGGCCTACTCGGATCGCTTCCAGGCCCGCCCCGCGGTGCAGCGCGCCGCGGACATCCCCCCGCGCGAGGGCTGACGCCGCGTCCGGCGGGGGAGGCTCAGCCCCTCAGAACCCCGCCGGTCGCCCGACCGACCTTCGCGACGATGGCATCAGAGACGCGGCCGATCTCGTCCTCCGTCAGGGTCTTCTCCTTGGGCTGCATCCGCACCGCGAGGGCGAGCGACTTCTTGCCCCCCTCCAATCCACGGAACTCGTCGAAGACGCGCACGCTCTCGATGAGGGACCTGTCAGCGCCCTGGGCGGCGTTCGCGACGTCCTGCGCCGCCACCTTATCGTCGACGAGGAAGGCGAAGTCCCGCTCGACCGGCTGCAGGTTAGACATCTCCAGCGCGCCGCGCGACGGACCCTTGCCCTTGGGCAGGGGGATCGCGTCGAGCATCGCCTCGAAGGCCACCGCGGGACCCTTCACGCCGAACGCCTCCAGAACCTTCGGGTGCAGCTCGCCATAGGTGCCGATCGTCGCCTTCGGCCCAAGGCCGAGTCGGGCCGAGCGGCCAGGGTGCCACCAGCCGGGCAGATCGCGGAACGTCTGGGCGCGCGGCGGCGCGCCCGCGGCGGCGAGCACCGCCTCCAGATCGGCCTTGGCGTCGAAGAGGTCGCGGGCCCGGCCCTCCCCGTGGACGTCCTTCGGCCCCGTCCGTCCGACCAGCAGCCCCGCCAAGGTCAGCCGCTGCTCGCCCGGCTCGCCGCCGTCGAAGACATACCCGCATTCGAACAGGGCGAGGTCCATGCGCCCGCGGCTCTGATTGCGGGCGGCCGCGCGCAGAAGGCCCGGCAGCAGCGAGGGGCGTAGATGGCTCATCTCGCTGCTGATGGGGTTGTCGAGGCGGACGGCCTCGCCGCCCCCGCCGAACGCCTCGGCATCTTGGCCGGCGACGAAGGAATAGGTCACCGCCTCCGCATAGCCGAGCGCGGCCGCCTGTCGGCGCGCCGCCCGCTCGCGCCGCTGCGCGGGGGTCAGGACAGGCTCAGGCACGCCCGCCGGACGAGGCATCGGCACGCCTTCCAGCTTGGCAAGGGAGGCGATGCGCGCGACCTCCTCCACGATGTCCGCATCGCCCTGCACGTCCGGCCGCCAGGGGGGCACGTGCGCCTGCCCCCCCTCGACACGGAAGCCCAGGGCCTCCAGCGCGGCGCGCTGCTCGGCCTCGGGAACATCCATGCCGACGAGGGTGCGCAGGCGGCAGGGATCGAAGGCGTAGCTCCGCGCGGTCTCGGGGATCGTGCCGGCGACGACGACCTCGGACGCCTCGCCTCCGGCATGGTCCAGGATCATGCGGGTCGCGTGCTCGATCCCCTCAGGGGTCCATTCGGGATCGATCCCCCGCTCGAACCGGTAGCGGGCATCCGAGTGGATGCGCAGCGCCCGCCCCGTCAGCGCGGTGCGGACCGGATCGAAATAGGCGGCTTCCAGGAAGACGTCCGTGGTCCCGTCCGTGACGCCGGTCGCCTCGCCGCCCATGATCCCGCCCAGGCTCTCGACGCCGTCGTCGTCCGAGATGAGGACCGCGCCGGGGATGGCCTCGTACTCCTTCTCGTCAAGCGCGACGAGACGCTCGCCCCCTTCGGCCAAGTGCACCCGCAGATCGCCCTTCACCTTGGCGGCGTCGAAGACGTGCAGCGGCCGGTTGCGATCGAAGGTGAACCAGTTCGTCACGTCCACGAGGAACGAGATGGGGCGCAGCCCGATCGCCTTCAGCTGCCGCTGCAGCCACTCCGGCGAAGGGCCGTTCCGCACGCCGCGTATGAGGCGCCCGTAGAAGACGGGGCAGGCGCCGCGCGCACCCTCGTCGATGGTCACGCCGACCGGACTGGGGAACGTGCCTTCCACCGGCGCGGCGTCCCGGGGCTTCAGCTGGCCCAGCCCGCGTGCCGCAAGGTCGCGGGCCACGCCCCGTACCCCCAAGGCGTCGGGCCGGTTGGGGGTGACCGCGATCTCGATCACGGGGTCGACCTTGCCCGGCTCGTTCGCCGCGAGCCAGTCGGCGAAGCTCTCCCCCACCTCGCCGGAGGGAAGCTCGATGATGCCGTCATGCTCGTCCGACAGCTCCATCTCGCGTTCGGAGGCCATCATGCCGTGACTCTCGACCCCACGGATCTTGCCAACCCGGATCGTCGTGCCGATGCCCGGCACGTATGTTCCCGGTTCGGCCACGACGACGGTGATGCCCTCGCGCGCGTTCGGCGCGCCGCAGACGATCTGCTTCACGCCGGCCGCGGTCCGCACCCGGCAGACCTTCAACCGATCGGCGTCCGGGTGCTTCTCGGCGGCCTCCACATAGCCGATCCGGAACGGGCGCAGCGTATCGCCGGGGTTCGTCACCCCCTCCACCTCGAGGCCGAGGTCGGTCAGCGTCTCGGCGATCTCGTCCACCGACGCGTCCGTCTCGAGATGCGATTTCAGCCAGGACAGGGTGAACTTCATGGGGGGCCTCCGCGGATCGCCGCACCCCTAGCGCGCAGCCCCGGCAAGGAAAAGCCGCGCACGAGAAAGGGCCGGGGGATCGCCCCGGCCCTGCACATCGAGTTGTGGCTACGCGCTTAGTTCTCGATGACTTCGACGTCGGTCTCCAGTTCGATCAGACCGTCGTCGGCGGGGGTCTCGCCGATCACCGGATCGGTTTCGACGGGCGCCACGGGATCGACTTCCTCTACCACGACCGGATCGGTCTCGACCGGCGCAACGGGATCGACTTCCTCTACCACGACGGGCTCGGGCTCGGGGTCTACCGTCTCGATCGCGACCGGCTCGACCTCCTCGACCTCGGCAACCTCGGGACCGTCGAACCACCCCAGCAGCCAAGCCAGAAGCAACAGCACGACGAGGACGGCGATCAGGATGCCGATCCACTTGCCGATGCCGCCGCCCTCGTTCGTCTCCGTCACCTTCGGATCGCGATAGTCCGCCATCAGTCGTCTCCTTCGTATGATGTTGCGTCGCGGGGACGCTCGGGCGGTCAACGTCGCTGCATGGGGTTCGGGTTCCCCTCCCCTCCAAAAGGGTTCGGCGGAGGATCGCCAAAAGGCCTTCCGGAGGGTCCCCGGGGGGGTTCGATGAAACCAAGCTGCCCCCCTTGGGCGTTGTGGAGGCGCAAAGGGCCCCCGGCTTCCGACCGCGCGGCCCGCACATGCGCATCGAACAGGAGACACCATGACCAAGGCAGTCACCGCAATCTACCGCACCCACGCGACCGCCGACCTCGTCCGCAAGGAGCTGCAGGACGCCGGCGTCGGCGTGTCCGACATCCACATCGTCCCCGACGATCCGGCCCCGCTCGCCGAAGGGACCACGCGTTCCGACGACGACGGCTGGAACGAGGGGCTCCATCGCCTGCACGTCCCCGAGGAGGACATGCGCACCTATCAGAACGCCGTCCGCAAGGGCGACTACGTGGTGTCGGTCGACCTCGACGGCGACGAAGGCGCCGCGCGCGTGAAGGAGATCATGCGTCGCCCCGAGGGCGAGGCCTACGACATCGACGCGATGGACAAGCTCTACGCCGGGACCGAGTACAAGCCCATGACCGGCGCCGACGCCTATGCGGCGGACGACCGCTATCTCGGCACCCGTGACCCGGCCCTGGAGGGCGAGGACAACTACGTCCGGACCTACTCGCGACCCAACCGCTACTCGTGGGACGACGACGCCTCCGCGGCCGATCCGGACCGCCGGACCGTCTGACCGCGGCGCATACGGATGTGAACGAGGGGGCGGGCCGCTACGGCTCGCCCCTTTCGCGTTCGGCATTCCGCTTCTCGACGGCCGCGAGCCATCGACCCACCAGCCAGACCGGCCCCAACACGACCGTCCAACCGGCCGCATTCAGCACGGTCAGTCGCCATTTCGCGTCATCCGGCATGTCCGACAGCCACAGCGCGACATGCGCCGCCACGACACCTACGAGCAGGAACGCGAAGGCGACGCGGCCTCTCGTTCGCAGCTGCGCCAGGGCGCCGAACCGCCGGGCGTTCCGCCCCACCGCGTGTCAGGTCCCCGCGTGCAGTGAAGGCACGGCGAGGGGCGAGAAGCCGTAATGCCGCAGCCAGCGCAGGTCGGCCTCGAAGAAGGCGCGCAGGTCGGGGATGCCATATTTCAGCATGGCGATCCGGTCGATGCCCATCCCGAAGGCGAAGCCCTGCCATTGGGCAGGATCGATCCCTCCCGCTTCCAGGACCTTGGGATGCATCATCCCCGAGCCGAGGATCTCCAGCCAGTCGTCCCCCTGCCCCAGCTTCAGCGCGCCCCCCTCCCACGAGCAGCGAATGTCCACTTCGGCGGAAGGCTCCGTGAAGGGGAAGTGCGAGGCGCGGAACCGCAGGAGGCCCTTCGGCTCGATTTCGAAGAAGGCGCCGCAGAACTCCTCCAGGCACCACTTGAGGTTCGCCATGGTGATGTCCCGATCGACCGCGATCCCTTCGACCTGGTGGAACATGGGCGTGTGGGTTTGGTCGTAGTCCGCGCGGTAGACCCGCCCGGGGCAGATCTTCCGCAGAGGCGCGCCGTTCTCCAGCATCGAGCGGATCTGCACGGGGCTCGTATGGGTCCGCAAGACGTGCGGCCGCCGCCCCTCGGGCGCAGCGAGGTAGAACGTGTCCATCTCCTCGCGCGAGGAATGGTGCCAGGGGATGTTGAGCGCATCGAAATTGTGCCAGTCGTCCTCGACCTGGGGGCCTTCGGCGACGCCGAACCCCATGTCCGCGAAGATCGCCGTCACCTCCTCCGTCACCTGCGAGACGGGATGGATGGACCCTTCCGGCCGGCGCCGGGCAGGCAGGGTAACGTCCAGCCACTCCTCGGCGAGCCGTGCCTCAAGGGCGGCGTCCCTCAAGGCGGCGGCGCGCGCGGCGAGGGCGGCGTTCAGTTCGGATTTCAAGGCGTTGAGCGCAGGCCCGGCCACCTGCCGCTCCTCCGGGGTCATGCGGCCCAACTCGCGCATCCTCAGCGCGACCTCGCCTTTCTTTCCCAAGGCCCGGACGCGCACGTCCTCGATGGCGGCCTCGTCGCCTGCTTCCGCAATCTCGCCCAGCCACCTGCCCCGAAGATCGTCCATCGCACCCGTCCGCGCCGCACCTTGCATCGGGCGCGGCCCTAGCGCCGGGCGGGCCCGCGCGCAACGGCGGCGCAACCTTGTCGCACCGTCGCGCGTTCCAGAACCGCCGGCGCCTCGTCCGGCCGCACCACCGGAACCCCGAGCATGGCTCATACCGCCGGCCCCGTGACGCCCGTTCCCGGCAGCCCTCAGACCGACCCCCCGCCCCAGCGGCCGTTCCCGCGATGGGCGGTCATCGGCATCTTCGCGATGCTCGCCGTGGCCGGCCTCGCCTATGCGCAGACCTTCCTCACGCCGGTCATCCTCGCCTTCGTGCTCGCGCTCGTCTTCTCGCCGCTCCGAAGGGCGCTCGAGCGCGTGCGCATAGCCCCCGGGCTTGCCGCCGCACTGATCGTAACGACCCTTCTCGCGCTGCTGATCGTGGCGGTCACGGCGCTGGCGACGCCGGTCCGGCAATGGACGGCCGATGCGCCGCAGATCGGCGCCAAGCTGGAGGAGCGGGTCCGCGACATCCGGGCGTCCTTCGGCGCCGACGAGGAGGGAACCTCCCTCGGGGAGGTGGTCGAGAAGGTAACCGAAGCCGCCGCCCCTGGGGAAGACGATGCCGAAGCGCCGGTCGAGGTCGTCGTCCAAGAGGAAAGCTGGCTGACCACCATAGCCAGCAGCGGCTCGGCGATCCTCATCCAGTTCATCCTGACGCTCGTGCTGCTCTTCTTCATCCTCGCATCGGGCGACATGTTCTACGAAAAGATGGTCCACGTGACGCCGCGCTTCGCCGACAAGCGCAAGGCCATCCGCATCGCACGCGAGATCGAGCGCAAGCTGTCGCGTTACCTCCTGACGATCACGGTCATTAACTTCGGCCTCGGCACGGCCGTTGGCTTGGCATTCTGGGCGCTGGGGATGCCCGATCCCCTTCTCTTCGGGGTGCTGGCCGCGCTGATGAACTACGTCCCCTATGTCGGGGCGGTCGTTGGCGCGGCCGTGGCGCTCGTCGTGGGGTTGCTGACCTTCGACGGCCTGTGGGGCGGCGTCGCGCCGGCGTTGGTCTACTACGCGCTCACCTCGATCGAGGGGCAGTTCGTCACGCCCTACGCGGTCGGTCGGAACCTCAAGCTGAACACGGTGGTCGTCTTCATCGCCGTCGCCTTCTGGGCTTGGCTCTGGTCCATCGTCGGCATGTTGCTGGCAGTGCCGCTCCTCGTGGCGGTGCGGGTCCTGTGCGAGCATGTCGACGCGCTCGAGCCGCTCGGCGACTTCCTATCAGCGCGCGGGGCCGAGCGTGAGAAGGACGACGACGAGGAGGAGCCTCCCGCCCCCCAGGGGCGCGTCGCCGCCTAGCGCGGAACGGAAAAGGGCCGCCCCCGCGGGCGGCCCTTCCTGTCGCCAAGCTTTGGTCGCGGTGTCAGGCCGGCTGAAGCGCGGCCTTGGCCTGATCGACGATGGCGCCGAAGGCCGCCGGGTCGTGCACGGCCAGATCGGCCAGGACCTTGCGGTCCACCTCGATCCCCGCGGCGGCGAGGCCGCCGATGAAGCGCGAGTAGGTCAACCCCTCGTCATGCGCGCGCACGGCCGCGTTGATCCGCTGGATCCACAGCGCGCGGAACTGCCGCTTGCGGTTCTTGCGATCGCGCGTCGCGTACTGGTTGGCCTTGTCGACCGCCTGGCGGGCGACCTTGAACGTGGTCGAGCGCCGACCGTAATAGCCCTTGGCCTGGTCGAGGACCTTCTTGTGGCGACGATGGGTGACGGTTCCGCCCTTGGTACGAGACATGTCCGATCCTCCTCAGCGGTCGTAGGGCATGAACTTGAGCGCGATCTTCTGATCGGGCTCGCTCATCACGGACAAGCCGCGGCTGTTGCGGATGAACTTGTTCGACCGCTTGATCATGCCGTGCCGCTTGCCCGCCGGGCCGGACATGACCTTGCCCGTGGCCGTCACCTTGAAGCGCTTCTTCGCGCTCGACTTGGTCTTCATCTTCGGCATCTTGTCCTCCATCGGGGTTCGTCGCGCCGGTCGGCGATGCCACTCGGGCCGCCGGCGCGGTTATTCGAGACGCGCCGGCTATCCCGGCCGGGCGGGCTTGTCCAGCGGCCCGCGCAGCACGAGCACGAGCACGAGCACGGAGACCGGCGAGGCCCGCGCCATCCTCGGCGGCGGAACCGAGCGACGGGGCCGGGAAGCCGGATCGGGAAGCCCCCCCGCGCGAGGAACGCCTGCACTGCCTTCTTTCCAGGGCCGCTTATCGCAGGAAGTAGGCGACGACGTTGGCGAAGGCGCGGGGGATGTCCTCGGGGGCGTAGCCGGTCGCGCTCTGCGCGAGTGCCCAGATGACCAGGCCGCCGCCGACCATCACCATGACGGACGGCAACACCGGGACCCGCCCGCCTGCCCAAGCCGAGACCATGCCCGGAACCGACAGGAGCAGGACGACCATGCCCGTCACGAGGTAGAGATCGAACAAGAGGCTCTGCGTCATCCCCCTGCCCTAGCGTCACTCGGGCCCCTGGCGATAGATCAAACGTTCCTCGCAGGGCGCGACGCGAAGGATGTTGGTCGTTCCTGCCACACCGAAGGGCACGCCCGCGGTCACGACGATGCGGTCGGCCTCCGTCGCGAAGCCCAGGCGCAGCACCGCGCGGACGGCTGCGATCACGGCCTCCTTGAAGCGCTCCACGTCGTCCGTCAGCACGCAGGTCGTCCCCCAGCTCAGGCACAGGCGGCGGGCCGTTCCCGGCAGCGGGGTCAGCGCGAGGATCGGCACGCGCGGCCGCTCGCGCGCGGTCAGCAGCGCCGTCTCGCCGGACTGGGTGAAGCAGCAGATCGCCTGCACGTCGGCCGTCTCGGCGATCTCGCGCGCGGCCGAGACGATGGCGTCGGCGACGCTGGACTTCTGGGCGCTGCGCTGGGCGTCGATGATCTCGCGGTAAAGGGGGTCGCCCTCGACCTCGCGCGCGGTGTTGTCCATCGTGGTGACGGCCTCGACCGGGTAGCCGCCGGCGGCCGACTCCGCCGACAGCATGATCGCGTCCGCGCCCTCGTAGATCGCCGTCGCCACGTCCGAGACCTCGGCCCGGGTGGGAACGGGGCTCTCGATCATCGACTCGAGCATCTGGGTCGCCACGATCACCGGCTTTCCCACCGTGCGGCAGAGCCGCCCGAGGCGCTTCTGAATCGGGGGCACGTTCTGCACGGGCAATTCCACCCCCAGGTCGCCGCGCGCGATCATGATCCCGTCGGAAGCGGCAAGGATGTCGTCGAAGGTCTTCACCGCGGCGGGCTTCTCGATCTTCGACAGGATCGCCGCGCGGCCGCGGGACAGGGCGCGCGCCTCCTCCACGTCGGCGGGCCGCTGGACGAAGCTCAGCGCCAGCCAATCCACCCCGAGCTCGCACACGAACTCGAGGTCGCGGCGGTCCTTCTCCGACAGCGCGGCCAGCGGCAGCAGGACGTCCGGCACGTTCACGCCCTTGCGGTTCGAGATCACGCCCCCGACCTCGACGCGCGTCTCGGCGAAGTCCTTGCCGCACTCCGTCACCTTCAGACGGATCTTGCCGTCGTTCACCAGAAGCCGCGCCCCGGGCTCGAGCGCGTCGAATATCTCGCGGTGGGGAAGCATCACGCGGCGCGCGTCGCCCGGCGCCTCGTCGAGGTCGAGGCGGAAGGAGGCCCCCTCCTCCAACACGGCGCCGGCCTCGTCCGCGAAGGTGCCCACCCGCAGCTTCGGCCCCTGCAGATCGGCGAGGATCGCGATCGGCCGGCCGGTATCCTCCTCGACCTGCCGGATGATGGCGTGGCGGGCGCCGATCTCCTCGTGGTCGCCATGGGACATGTTCAGCCGGAACACGTCCGCGCCGGCTTCGAAGAGGGCGCGGATGGTCTCGTAGTCGGAGGAGGCGGGGCCGAGCGTGGCCACGATCTTGACGTTGCGTTGACGGCGCATCGGGGGGATTCCTCGGGCGAACGTATGTCGGGTTGCAGGGCGCTTAGCGGCTGGATACCGCCCGCGCAACGCCGAGATCACCAAGGGGATTTACCGCTAACATGGACGCCTTCCGGATCACGGGCGCCGATCGTCCCGGCCCTTGGGTCGTCACCGTGGACCATGCCATGAACCGCGTCCCCCCCGGGGTGGGGCCGCTCGGCTTGCCCGACCGTGACATGCGCCGCCATATCGCCTGGGATCCCGGCGCGCTCGGCACCGCGCTCGCCCTGGGCGAGACGCTCGGCGCGCCGGTGGTCGCCTCGACCTACTCGCGCCTCGTGATCGACCCCAACCGGGGCGAGGACGATCCGACCCTTCTGATGAAGCTCTACGACGGCACCCCGATTCCCGGGAACCGCCGCGCCGGCACCGCGGAGCGCGAGCGACGCCTCCGCCTCTTCCACCGGCCCTACCACGACGCGGTCGCCCGGCTCATGGCGCGTCCCGGCGCGATCCTCCTTGCGATCCACACCTTCACGCCGCGCCTCCGGGGCCGCCCGCCCCGCCCGTGGGAGGTCGGCATCCTCTCCGCCCGGGACCGCCGCCTCGCGGACCCGCTTCTTCGGCTCTTGCGGGCCGAAGGGCTGACCGTCGGCGACAACGAGCCTTACACCGGCGCGCTTCCCGGCGATTCCGTCGATCGCCACGCCCTCTCGCAGGGCCGGCCCAACGCTTTGGTCGAGCTTCGCAACGACCTCGTCGCGACGCCCGAGGGCGAGCGCGCCTGGGCCGCCCGGCTCGCCCCCGTCCTCGAGGCGGCGCGCGCCGAAGCGCTACCATCAAGCTGACCCAGCCCCTAAATCAAGGTCGCAACAGGAGGACCCGCCATGGACGAACGGACGAGGACCGAAGCCGAGGCCGCCGCCTTCCGGCGCCTGCGCGACCACCTCGCGGAGCGTACGGACGTGCAGAACATCGACATGATGAACCTCGCCGGGTTCTGCCGGAACTGCCTCTCGCGCTGGTACGGCGAGGCCGCGGCCGAACGGGGACACGAGATGTCCAAGGAAGAGGCGCGCGAGGCTTTCTACGGCATGCCCTACGCGGACTGGCGCGACCGCTACCAGCGCGAGGCGACGCCCGGGCAGATCCACGACTTCGGCCAGAACGTGAACCGCCACGAGTGACGTCGCCGCCGCCATGAATCCTCGCCGCCACCGCAGGGCTGCCCCTTCGGCGCCCGATTTCAGGCGGAACCCTGCTTACAGAAAAGCAGCATTCGGGGGATCGTCCGCTCATGGGGCTGATCGCGCTCATCGTGGCTTGGGTCATCATCGGCGGCGTTGTCTACGACCTCGCCGCCGACCGCACCCGCCGCGCCAGAGGCAAGGGCTGAGCGTTCCGCTTCCGTGCGGGACGTCCGGCCGTTCGACCGCTCAGATCGCCGCCGCGCGCATCTCGTCGAGATAGACCTCGCGTAGCCGCGCCGCGACCGGGCCGGGACGCCCCTCGCCCACCGACGCGCCGTCGATCTCGACCACCGGCATCACGAAGGTAGAGGCCGAGGTCACGAAAGCCTCGTCCGCGGCCCGCGCCTCCTCCAGGGTGAACGGCCGCTCCTCGACCTCCATCTGCAGGTCGCGCGCCACGCGCAGGACGGCCGCGCGGGTGATGCCGTGCAGGATCTCCTCGCCGAGATGGCGGGTGACAATCCGACCCCCCGTGACGATGTAGGCATTGTTGCTGGTCCCTTCGGTCACGAACCCGTCCTCGACCATCCAGGCGTCGTCAGCGCCGGCCTTCCTCGCCGCCATCTTGGCCATGCTGGGATAGAGCAGCTGCACGGTCTTGATATCACGCCGCCCCCAGCGCCGGTCGGCGATAGAGATGACCTTCATCCCCTCGCGCGCCTTCGGATTGTCCGCCAGCCCCGGCTTCGACTGCGTGAAGAGGACGATCGTCGGCTCACCCTCGGCGCCCCAGGCAAAGTCCCGGTCCGCCACCCCGCGCGTGACCTGCAGATAGACCATCCCTTCTTCGATCCCGTTCACGCGCACCAGCTCGCGGTGGATGTCCAGAAGCTGCTCGTCGGTGACGGGGCTTTCCATCTCCAGCTCGCGCAGCGAGCGGGAGAGCCGCTCGGCGTGGCCCGGAAAGTCGATCAACCGGCCGTCCAGCACGCTCGTCACCTCGTAGACGCCGTCCGCGAAGAGGAAGCCGCGGTCGAACACGCTCACGCGGGCCTCTTCCTCGGGCAGGTACTCGCCGTTGACGTAGACGGTGCGGGACATGGTGGGGCCTCCTTGCGCTCCGCGCCGTCGTCGCGCCGCGCCGGGGGCGCGTCAAGCGCCCGGAACGCCGCCTCGTCCCGCGTCCATCCCGCCTCGAAGCTGCCCATGCGCCGTGCCCGATCACGGCCGCCCTCTCCCCCTCCGCTCGGAAAGGCTGCCACGCCTACGACCGCCGCCCGCGATCTCGTGATCGCCGGCCGGGCGGCCCCGCCGGCGAAGGGTCCCGCCCCGACGAGAAGGGCCGGAGAGTGCACAACCTTCCGAAGTGCGGACTACGATGGCCCCAGGCACGCCCCCGGCGGCAGGGAGGCGGCCGTGGTGGCGGAGGTAGGGCCGCTGGATCCCTTCGGCCGCCAAGGCTGCCGTCAATCCATCCTCACCTGGCATCGGACCGCAAGCGTGCGACGAAGGCGGGTCTCGTCACGAGACCCCGCCCGTCATCCCCACAGCGCCGGATCGGGGGGGTGAACCCCCTCCCGATCGAAGCGAAGCGGCGTCTCCCGATCCTCCGCCAGCAGGAGCGGCCCATCCAGATCCGTGACCGCAGCCCCCTGCGCCGCCAGGACCGCCGGTGCCATCGCCAGCGAGGTGCCGACCATGCACCCCACCATGACCTCGAATCCCCGCGCCCGCGCCGCCTCACGCAGCCGCAGGGCCTCCGAAAAGCCCCCGGTCTTGTCGAGCTTCACGTTCACGACGTCGTAGAGGCCCGCCAGCCGCGCCAGATCCGCCGTCACATGGCAGGATTCGTCGGCGCAGACCGGCAGGGGTCGCGCCATTCCCCCCAGCGCATCGTCTTCCCCCACGGGCAGGGGCTGCTCAACCATCTCCAATCCAAGGCGCACCAGCACGGGCGCGATCTCCGCATAAAGGTCGGCCGTCCACCCTTCGTTCGCGTCCGCGACCAGCCGCGCGTCCGGCGCCCCGGCGCGCACCGCCTCGATCCGCGGCACGTCGTCCTCGGTCCCCAGCTTCACCTTCAGGAGCGGTCGCCAGGCGTTCTCGCTCGCCTGCCGGCGCATCTCCTCCGGGCTACCCAGCGACAGCGTGTAGGCCGTCACCTCCGGCCCCGGGCGCGGCAAGCCCGCCAGGGCCCAAACGGGCCGCCCCTCGCGCTTGGCCCGCAGGTCCCAAAGCGCGCAGTCCAGCGCGTTGCGCGCCGCGCCCGCAGGCATCCCCTCCAGCGGCCCGCCGGACCAGTCGCGTATCTGGGCATCGACCGAGTCCGGCGTCTCGCCGTAGCGGGCGTAGGGCACGCATTCCCCTCGCCCGGAATGACCGCCCTCGCGCAGCGTGACCGTCAGGACCTCTGCATGGGTCCGCGTCCCGCGCGAGATCGTGAAGGGTCGCTGCAGCCGGAACCGCTCGCGCCTGACGTCGATCTCCACCCCCGAACCTCCTCCTCGTCGGTCGAAATGTTCTCAGGGCGCGAGAGCGGAGCGTCTCGCCTCGCCGCCCTCTCAGGGCAGGGCGTCCACCAACCGCCCCGCGCCGTGGCGGTAGGGGTCGACCGTGGGCAAGCCCATCCGGCCCTCGATCTCCTCGCAGCAGCGCACGGCCTCGTCCTCGCCTAGATGCTGCGTGTTCACCGAGACCGCCACCACCTCGCAGCCGGGGTTCGCCCAGCGGGCCAGCGGCAAGGCCGTGTCGCGCAGCCGCTCCAGCGTGGGCAGCCCGTAATGCGGCAGGCCCCTCATGTGGCTTCGCGTCGGCTCGTGGGCCAAGATGAGCGCATCGGGGCGGCCACCATGGATCAATGCCATGGTAACCCCGGAATAGGAGACGTGGAACAGGCTGCCCTGCCCCTCGATCAGGTCCCAGTGGCCGGGATCGTTCGCGGGCGTCAGCCACTCCACCGCCCCGGCCATGAAATCCGCCACCACCGCGTCGAGCGGCACGCCCGAGCCGGTCACCAGGATCCCCGTCTGCCCCGTCGCGCGGAAGGTGGCCTGCATGCCACGACTGCGCATCTCACGCTCCATGGCCATGGCGGTGTACATCTTGCCGACCGAGCAGTCGGTCCCCACCGCGAGGCACCGCCTGCCCGCCCGCTCGCGCCCCTCCGCGATGGGATACTTCACCGAAGGCACCCGGACGTCGTGCAGCGTCGCACCCCCCGCCTTCGCGGCGGCAACGAGGTCGGGCTCGTCCCGCAGGAGCTCGTGCAGGCCCGACGCCACGTCGAGGCCCATCCCCAGCGCGTCCTTCAGCACGGCCTTCCAGCTCTCGGCGACGACCCCGCCCCGATTGGCGACCCCGACCACGACCGTCCGCGCCCCGGCGGCGCGCGCCTCCTCCAGCGTCATCTCCGGAAGGCCCAGGTCGGCTCCGCAGCCCGGAAGGCGGAACTGGCCGACCGCATGCCCGGGCCGCCAGTCGCGGATGCCGACGGCGACCTTCGCAGCCAGGATGTCGGGCGCGTCCCCTAGGAACAGAAGGTAGGGCGTAGGAATCATGGCGCCTCCGATGACCGACGCGCGATCCCTGCACGGGCGGACGGCGGCCGCCAAGGAAAATCTCGGTGGGTCCGAACGGGGCCCCGCTGCGGGCTGGGCGTCCCGGGGGCCGTTGCGGAGACGCGGCCGGAGGGGCATATCCGGCCCGATCGCGCCGGAGGCCCCCGCATGACCCACTACCTCGATTTCGAGAAGCCCCTCGCCGAGCTGGAGGGCAAGGCCGCCGAGCTGCGCGCCCTCGCCGCCCAGGAGGAGACGAAGGACGTCGTGGGCGAGGCCGACGCCCTGGACCGCAAGGCCAAGGACAAGCTGCGCGAACTCTACGCCAAGCTCACCCCCTGGCAGAAGGCGCAGGTGGCCCGCCATCCCGAACGGCCGCATTGCGTGGACTACGTGCGCGAGCTCTTCACAGAGTGGACGCCGCTGGCGGGGGACCGGAACTTCGCGGACGACCATGCGGTGATCGGAGGGCTCGCGCGGCTCGACGGACGGGCGGTCATGGTGATCGGCCACGAGAAGGGGCACGACACCCGCACCCGGATCGAGCGGAACTTCGGCATGGCCCGCCCCGAAGGCTACCGGAAGGCGATCCGCCTGATGGAGCTGGCGGGCCGCTTCGGCGTGCCCGTGGTGACGCTGATCGATACGCCCGGTGCCTATCCCGGCAAGGGCGCGGAGGAGCGCGGCCAGTCCGAAGCCATCGCGCGATCGACCGAGACGTGCCTGCGGATCGGGGTGCCCATCGTCGCCGCCATCGTGGGCGAGGGCGGGTCGGGCGGGGCGGTGGCCTTCGCGACGGGAGACCGCATCCTGATGCTGGAGCATTCGATCTACTCGGTGATCTCGCCGGAGGGTTGCGCCTCGATCCTCTGGAAGGACGCGGAGAAGATGCGCGAGGCTGCCGAGGCGCTGCGCCTGACGGCGAAGGATCTCTCGCAGCTCGGCGTGATCGACCGTATCGTGGAGGAGCCCTTGGGCGGCGCCCACCGCGACCGCGCCGCGACGATCCGCGCCGTGGGCGAGGCCATCGAGGAGGAGCTGAAGGCGCTGGACGGGCAGAAGGGCGACGCCCTCGTCGCCGCCCGCCGTAGGAAGTTCCTTGACATGGGCACGAAGGGTTTGGCGGCCTAGCCGGGCACGACACCGTCGGCGGCGTTCCGGCGGTCGATCCAGCCGGAAGCGAACCCAAGCAGGCTGGCCGCATCCGCGACCCGGGCTTCCGCTGCCCCGACGTGGCCGCGGGCAACCGCCTCCATCTCCTCGAACCGCTCGCCGACGAGCGGAAAGAGGCGATCGCCGTCATCGGCGACGTCTGAGGTCTCCCTCCAGAACCGCTCGCCGGTTTCGGGGTCGGACCACAAGAAGCGGCGATGCTTGACGCGCTGGTGCGCCGCCAAGGTCTCGGCCGTGTGGAGCAGCGAGCACCGGTTCCAGCCGACGCCCAGCAGGAGCACCTTCGAGTCCGGAACGAGGGCGAACGAATGGAGGGGCGTGCCCTCGCCGCAGGCGAAAGCCAGCGCGTGCCGGCGCACGAGCCCGGCGGCCGCCGGGCCTCGCGCACATATCGAGACGACCGGGTGACCGCTGCGCCGGGTGCCCGGCCATGTCCGGAAGGTCTCGGCTATGGCGCCCACCCCCGCCGCCGGCGAAAGCGCGGCGTCGAAGCCCGGCACCGCCTCGTCGAGCGAGGGGTTGAGGTCGCGGCCGAGCTGCCGGCTCGCCGGGTACGCATCGATGGAGAACGCGGGCATCGCCAGGGTTCCTTCCGCGCCCACCGCATCGGCGAGGGCGGCGACGACGGTGCGCGCGCCACCCAGAACCGGGCCCATGGCCCCCATCGACGCATGGACGAATACGGCGCCGCCCTGGGCCACGCCGACGGAGCGAAGGCCCTCGAGCAAGGCGGCGCGCGTCCAGACCGTACGCTTCACCACATCGTCCGCGCGGCCCGCCCCGGCCACTCGGCGTCGTAGGCCGCGCCGTCGAAGCCCCGCTTCGCTTCGGCCAGGAGGTCGCCCACGGTCGGCAGCCCCGCACTCTCGTCCCCCGCCGTCCAAAGGCGCGCGCGGATCAGGGCGCGGGCGCATTGGGAATAGACCTCCCCCACCGCGACGAGGATCGCCACGCGGGGGCGGCGGCCGTCCCTCTCGAACCCCTCCAGCAGCGCGGCGTCCGCCGTGATCCTGCCCCGGCCGTTCACCCGCACCACGTTGTTCGAGCCGGGGACCATGAACACCAGGCTCAGCCGTCCGTCGCGCACTACGTTGCGCAGGCTGTCGATGCGCTGGTTCCCCCGCCAATCCGGCAGCGCGAGCGTCCGCCCGTCCAGCACCCGCACCACGGGGCCGTCGTCGCCTCGGGGGCTGCCGTCCGTGCCCTCGGGCCCCACTGTCGAGAGGACGCAGAACCGCGAGGCGTCGATCCAGCGCCGGTAGAGCGGCGTGATCCGATCCATCACCTTAATCGTCGATGCCTCTCCCGGTGCGCCGTAGAGCGCCTCCAGCGCCGCGATGTCCTCGATGAACTCCATCCGCTCCTCCTCTTCGCCGCTCCGGCATCGCCGCCGCGGGCCCGGGTCGATCCTCCCACACGTCCCGCTCCCCGGGCGCAAGGCAGCGCCCACGCGGGGGCAGGGGCCGGCGGGCGGCCCTACCCCTCCGCCAGCGGGCCGGGGGCCGAGGGGGCACGGAAGCCCGCCTCCGCCATCAGCCGGTCGCTCGACGCCTCGACCTCGCGCTCCAGCCGTTCCATGAACGCCTCTTGGCCGAGGCCGGGGGGGATAGGCTCGCCGAACTCTACCACCGCCGTGCCGGGACGGCGCAGGACGCCGCGGCGGGGCCAGAACACGCCCACGTTGCAGCCCACCGGCACGCAGGGTTGGCCAGTCTCCTTGTAGAGGACGTAGGTGCCCGCCTTGTAGGGACGCGACGCGCCCGGCGCGACGCGCGTGCCCTGCGGATAGATCACCAGCTGTCCCGGCACCTCGCGCCCGGCGGCGACCTCGGCCACCATACGGCGCATCGCCTCGGCCCGGCGCCCGCGCTTCACCGGAACGCAGCCCACACGCATCGCGAACCAGCCGACGACGGGGGCGTAGCGCAGCTCGTCCTTCATGATAAACTTGGCGTTCGGGAGGGATCCATAGATCAGGAAGATGTCGAGGAAGCTCTGGTGCTTGGCCGCGACCAGGACCTCGCCTTGCGGGACCGGGCCCCTCACCTCCGTCCGCAGGCCCACCATCCAGGGGGCGGACCAGCGGACGTAGCGGCAGACGGCCTTGCAGGCCGCGACGGCCTTGTCACGCCTGAACACGGCCTGCGGTGCGTACCAGAGGCCGACCGCCGCGATCACGACATAGACCGAAAGGTTGAAGAGAAGGCTGCGGAGGAGCTGCATCAACTCACGGCCCGAAGCTGGCGCATGGCCGCCGCGCGGGTCGCGGCGAAGGCCACCGCGCCCGCGACGGGCGGGATCAGCAGCGGCCAGAGCCAGCCCGCCCCCCGAAAGCCCAGGCCCGTCAGGAAACCGCCTGCCGCGTCCGCCGACGGCAGGAGCGCGATGGCCATGGCACCGAGCGCCGTGCCCCCCGCCGCGCCGATGAAGGCACGCAGAGTGAATCGGCGCACGAAAGCGCGGGCGACGTAGTCGTCGCGCGCGCCGTTCAGGCGCAGCACCTCGATCACGCGCGCGTTCGCCGCGAGCGCCGCGTTCGCCGCGAGCGTCACGATCGCCGCCGACGAAAGCGCGATGATCCCCATCGAGAGCCAACCCAAGAGCCGTAGCCGTCTCGCGGCCGCCACGAGGGGTCCGCGCCAGCGGGCGTGGTCGTCGAGCACCGCGCCCGGCGCCTCTGCTGCGAGACGCAGACGCAGCCCTTCGGCATCATAGCCGGGCACTGCCTCGGTCACGGCGATGAGAATTGGCAGCGGCAGGTCGGCGACCGGCACGTCCTCGCCGAACCAAGGCGCGACGAGCGCGGCCCGCTCCTCTGCCGAGAGCGCGCGAACCTCCGCGACGCCGGGGGTCTGCCGCAGCACCGTCAGGGCGGCACGCATCTGGGGCTCGACCTGGGCCCGGGGGGCTTCGATCCGCACGGTGGCGGTGCCGGCAAGGCCGTCGGACCAGCGGTCGGCCAGCCGTCCCGACGCGAAGGTCAGCGCCAGGGCGAACATCGCGAGGAACCCCATCGCGGCCGACGCCCCCAGGGTCAGCGTGGCGGCCGCACCGGTGCGCGGAACCATGCGCCCCGCGCCGCTCTCGCCCCGCAACAGCGTGAGGACGCGCCTCACAAGCCGGCCCCCGCCAGTTCGGGGGCGCCGTCCCTGATGCGCAGTGTTCGGGCCGAGGCGCGGCCCTTCATCGCGCGGATCAACCCGAGGTCGTGGGTCGCGATCAGCACCGTCTTGCCCATGCGGTTCAGCTCCACGAGGAGGGTCATCAGGCGCATCGACATCTCCCAGTCGACGTTTCCCGTCGGCTCGTCGGCGAGGACCACGTCGGGGGACATGACCACGGCCCGGGCAAGGGCCATGCGCTGCCGCTCGCCCCCCGAGAGCTGGGGCGGCAAGGCCCGTGCGCGCGATCCGAGGCCGGTCCAGGCGAGAAGCTCGCGCACGGCCTCGGGGTCCGAGCGGCCCGCGACCGTCAGCGGCAGGGCGACGTTCTCGGCCACGGAGAGGTGGTCGAGAAAGGCGAGGTCCTGGTGCACCACGCCGATGCGCCGCCGGACGCCCGCCACGGCGTCGCGATCCATGGCCGCCGCGTCGTCGCCGAAGATCCGCAGCGTGCCGCCCGTCGGCACGAGCTGGCGCGCGAGGAGGCGCAGGAAGGTCGTCTTGCCGCTACCCGAGGGACCGGTCAGGAAGTGGAAGCTGCCGGGCGCCAACGTCAGGTCCATGCCGCGCAGAACAGCCTCGCCCCCGTAGGCATAGCTCACGTCCTGCAGCTCGATCATGATCCCGCGCCTCCGCTGTTGCCGCGTCCCCGCGAAACGGGATCGCTCCTTCCCGGCGGACTGTTGCCGATCCGGCGCGGGTGTTACACGGGCCAAGTTCGGGGAAAAGGTGGGGCGGGAGATGGAATGCGTCTGAGGTGCCCGAGTTGCGATGCGGTCTACGACGTGCCCGAGGGCGCCGTGCCGCCGGAGGGGCGCGACGTGCAGTGCACGAACTGCGACCATCTCTGGTTCCAGGAGGGCGCGCGCGCGGACGATCCAGCGCCCAAAGGAGACCAAGAGGAGGTCGAGGCGCCACCTGTCTCCGCCGCGCGGGAGGGGACGGACGCCGCCGCCGGGGAGATGCCGGAGGGGTGGGACGAGGGCATCGAATGGCCACGGAAAGCCAGCGAGGCCGCGCCGACGGCGCATGACGGCCCGCGCCTCCGCACCCCGGCGGACGTGGCCGACATCGACCTTCTGCGCGAGGAGGCCGAGCGCGAGCGTCGCGCCCGCGCGGCCGAACGGCGTGCCGCAGCATCCGCGGCCGGGTCGCAGGTGGACCCGACCCCTGGCGCGCCGCCGGCCGCGCCCGTCGGCCTGGTGGAGCCGCCTTCCGTGCCGGCGGAGGATCGCATCGCCACCGGGCCGAAGGGCCGCGGACGCGAGGCATTGCCCGACGTGGACGAGATCAACTCGTCCCTGCGGCCCGCCGAACCGGGCGAGGAGGACGGCGCCCCCGCACCCCGGGACCGCGAGCGGAGCGGGTTCCGCGCGGGGTTCATCGGCTCGGTCCTCGTCTTCGCGCTGGCCGTGCTGTTCTACGGGTTCGCCCCGGACATCGGACGGGCCGTGCCAGCGCTCGCCGGGCCGATGGACGGGTATGTCGGCTGGGTGAACGGACGGCGGGCGACGCTGGACGCCGGCGCACGCGACCTCGCCGCTCGCCTGTCCGGGCTAGCTGACGACTAGGGTCCATATGGTTTCCCGCCCCTCGTAGTTCCGGCCGTTCCAAGGGGCCAACAGCGGGCCGCTGCCCCCTTTGTCCGGCGGGACGAAGGGCGCCACGGTCCGCTCCGGCCGTCGCCGGGAGGCGCCTTGCCTTGCCTCAAAATCGATTCAGCAGACGCTCGTAGTAGTCTCGCTCGTCCGCCGGGCGGTTCCGGTCGGCAGCGCGTCGGCGCAGCTCCTCCAGCAACTCGTTCGCGCGGCTTTCGGCCTCCGCGCCCGGCACGTCGCCGTCGCCGCCGAGGCGCCCATCCGTGCCTGCCATACGCCCCAGCGGGTCGGCGCCCTGACCGCTGATCGTATCCTCGCCATCGCCGCCGCGGTCGGCCTGCCGCGTCTCGTCGTCCCGCTCGAACTGCTCGCGCAGGGCGCGCATGGACTCGCGCAGCCCCTCGATCGCGTCGGCCTGCCGGTCCAGCGCGCGGGGCACGTCGCCCTGGCGCAGCGCGCGCTCGGCCTCGTCCATGGCTCCCTCGGCCCGGTCGAGGGCGCGGCTCGCCCGCTCGTCCGCCTCCGATCCGTCGCCCGGAAGCTGCCCGCGCCGGTCCTCCAGATCGCGGCGCAGCCGCCCCTGCCGTTCGGCAAGATCGCGGGACGAGGTGCCTTGCCCCTCGCGCTCGCCGCCGCCTTCCGCGCCCTGCCGCTCGGTGTCCGACCCGTCACCTTCGCGGCTGCCCGGCTGCTGCTGGCCGGACTGGCCCTGACCCGCCTGCGGCTGGCCTCGCTGCTGGCCCGGCTGCCCTTCGGGGCTCGGCTGCTGACCCTGCTGGTCCTGGCCCTCCTGCCGCTCCTGGAGCGAGCGGAAGGCTTCGTCCGAAAGCTCCTGCTGCTCGCGCAGGGTGTCGCCGAGGTCGCCCATCAGGGGATCGCCCTCGCCGCCCTCGCCTTCGGTGATGCGCAGGTTCTCCATCATTTCCTGGAACTCCTGGAGGAGCTGCATCGCCTCCTCGGTGCGGCCCTCCTCCATCAGCTCCTGGATGCGGTCCATCATCTCCTGGATTTCGCTTCCGGTGACGCGCTGACCCTCGCCGCCCTGCTCCGCGAAGTCCTGCTCGCCCGGATCCATGCCCTGCTGGGCGAGTTGGCGCATGTATTCCCGCGTGGCCTCGCGCAGCTCCTGCATCAGCTCGGCGATCTCCTCCTCCGTGGCGCCGTTCTCGATCGCGTCGGCGAGGCGTTCCTGCGCCGCCTGCATCCGCGCGAGCGCGTCCGAGAGGCGCCCCTCCTCGATCTCGACGGCGACATCCCAGAGGGCATCGGTGACCTCGTCGCGCCGCTCGGCGGTGAGCGGCCCGGCGGCCAGGAACGCCTCGAGCCGGCGGATCACCGTCCGCAGGCGCAGATAGGTCACCTCGTTGGAGAAGGCGTCCTGCGGGCGATGGGACACGGCCCGCAGGAGGAGGCGCGCATCCGCGGCGTTGACCTCGCGGTTCCACAAGAGAGCCTGCCGCTGCTCGATCACCGCGCGGGCGAGCGGGTCGAAGAAGCGGCGCTGCGGCAGCGAGCCCTCGATCGAAAAGGGCGCGGAGAGCTGCCCGGCGCCGTCCTCGGCCCGAAGGGTGACCACGACGGGAAGCCCCGCGAACGGATGACGAGCCAGATCGGCGACGAGGATCTCCTCGAAGGCGCCGCGATCGCCGGAGATGGGCAGCGGCAGGTCGAGGACGAAGGCTTCGCGCGGCTCGGGCTCGGGGGCGAGGTGGAAGATCCGGTCGACGGCGGGAAGGTCGAGCGCGATGCGCGCCGTCCCCGCGGTGACGGCGTAGTCGTCCCGAAGGGCGAAGGGCAACTGTGTCTCGCCCTCGGGGGTGCGCTCCATCGGACCGGCGGAGGCGACCTCCGGCGGGGCGTCGGGCAGCGGCTCGACCCCCCATTCGCGCCCCCCGGGGCCGCGGATCGCCAGAAGGCCGGGCCCGTCGGCGGTGAGGGCGAAGGCCCCCTCGCCCCCTTCGGGCCCGTCGGCATCGATCGTCTCGTCGAGAGTCAGCCCCTCACCGTAGAGGCGCAGCGTGATCTCCGAACCTTCGGGCACGCGAAGGACCTGGGCATCCTGGTCGGCGAGGTAGAGCACCGGCAGGCCGGTATGGGCGGGAGGCGCGATCCACCCCTCCCAAGCGGGGCCGGGGGGCGGGCCGTCCGACGGCCCGAGCGCAAGGGGCGGCAGGTCGGGCGCGGCCCCGAGGCGCAGCGCCGGGCCGAAGAGCAATCCCAGCGCGAGGGCGAGCATCGCGACGTAGCGCAGGGCGAAGGGGTCGCGGGCGGAGGCCCGCAGATCGCCCGGCACCGCACGCGCGCCCTTCAGGCGGGCGGCCATGCGCCGCTGGTGCGCGGCCCAGATGGCGGAGGTCGCCGGATCGGAGGGGCTCATGGAGGGCGCGTCGGCGAGCGTGCCGAGCGGGCGGCCCGGAAGGGTCGCATCGAGGCGCGCGGCGGCCTCGGCCCAGGTGGGGCTGCGAAAGCGGCGGGCGCCATGGACCAGCGCGGTGATGAAGGCGACGAGGAAGGCCAGCGCGCCGATCCAGAACGCCTCGATCGGCGCGGTGGCGTGGAGGTTGAACAAGGCCGCCGCGAGGGTCAGCGCGGTCACCGTCCAGAGCGGCCAGAAGGCCCGGACCGCCCGTTCGGCCGTCATCCCGAGGCGGGTCAGGGCGATCTTGCGCCTCAGGGCGCGGTCGGTGCTGGCCACGTCGAAGGTCATGGGGGCGTCCGGCTGAGGGTCCGCACGGGATCGCACGGCTGCCACGGGGGCAACGTAACCCCTCCCGCATGGGCGTCAAAGGTCCCGTTGACGCGCCCGTGAGCGGGTTCCCCCCGCCCGTGCCGAGGTCCTTTCGTGACCCGCCCATGCCGGGGTTGGGGCATTCGGCGGCTGCTCAGGAAGGGGTGAAGGCCGGCGCGGGCCGCCCCGCCTCCGCCGATGCCCGGCCTTCGACGCCGGCCACCCTCGATGGACTTCCGGCCTGCCGCCGGCGGCGTGGCTGCGCCCTTCCGGGGCATCGTCAGCCGTGCGCGTCCAGCCAGTCGGGCACGCGCTCGCGGGCGATCATCGCCTCCACGGTCGGCCGGGGGCGGACCACGGCCCAGCGATCCCCGTCAACCAGCACCTCGGCGGCGAGGGGCCGCGTGTTGTACTCCGAGGACATGACCGCGCCGTAGGCCCCGGCCGAGCGGAAGGCGACGAGGTCGCCTTCGCCCATGGGCGGCAGCGGGCGCTGGCGGGCGAAGGTGTCGCCGCTCTCGCAGACGGGGCCTACGACGTCGAAGGGACGGCGCTCGGCGCCCGGTTCGGCCTCCCGCACGGGTACTATGTCGTGCCAGGCGCCGTACATGGCGGGGCGGATCAGGTCGTTCATCGCCGCGTCGAGGATGAGGAAGTCCCGCCCCTCCCCCTCCTTCAGCCAGATTACCCGCGACAGCAGCAGCCCCGCGTTGCCCGAGACGAGGCGCCCGGGCTCGATCTCGATCTCGCAGCCGAGATCGCCGACCGTGCGCCGGATCAGCGCGCCGTACTCCAACGGCAGGGGCGGCGCCTCGTTGGAGGTCTCGTAGGGGATGCCGAGACCCCCGCCGAGGTCGAGGCGGTCTATGGAATGGCCGTCCCCGCGCAGCGCCCGCGTCAGGTCCGCGACCTTGCCGTACGCCTCCTCGAAGGGCTCGAGGTCCGTGAGCTGCGAGCCGATGTGCACGTCGACGCCCCTGACGCGCAGGCCCGGCAGGCGGGCCATCTCGGTATAGACCTCGCGCGCGCGGGCGATGGGGACGCCGAACTTGTTCTCGGCCTTCCCGGTCGCGATCTTCTCGTGCGTGCGGGCATCGACGTCGGGGTTCACGCGCAGCGCCACGGGGGCCTCGACGCCCAAGGAGGAGGCGACCTCCGAGAGGGCGCGCATCTCGGGCTCGGACTCGACGTTGAACTGGCGCACCCCGCCTTCGAGCGCGGCACGCATCTCGTCGCGGGTCTTGCCCACGCCGGAGAAGACGATCCGTTCGCCCGGCACGCCGGCGGTGCGGGCGCGCGCGTATTCGCCCCCCGACACCACGTCCATGCCGGCCCCCTCGGCGGCGAGTACCGAGAGCACCGCCTGGTTGCTGCAGGATTTCACCGCGAAGCAGACGAGAGACGCCTCAGCCCAGTCCAGCGCCTCCGTGAAGAGGCGGTAGTGCCGGCGCAGGGTCGCGGCCGAGTAGACGAAGGTCGGCGTGCCCGCGCCCTCGGCGATCTCCGAGAGGGGCACGTCCTCGGCATGGAGCGCGCCGCCGCGGTAGAGGAAATGATCCATGGATGGGCCTCGGAAGGGGTGGAGCCGGCAGGTGCCGGTAGGGGTGGCGTCGCCCGAGGCGTCCGCACGGAGGGCAGAGATGGCCGTCTCCCGCAGCGCCTGAAGAAGGAAGGGACCGCCGCGGCGCGCGTCAGCCGCCTTCGGAGAAGACGACGCCGATGCGAGCCTCGCCGCCGGCGGTGAAGGTCGGCCCGGCACCGCCCGGGGTAAGCGGGGCATCGGCGCCGCAGGCGGCAAGGAACGCAAGGGCGAGAACGTGGAAGAGCGGCTTCATGGCAAATCTCCTGGAGGCATGGTCAGGGTGCGGCGGCGCCCCGGCAAGCGCCGCCCGGCGGGGGCGTCCGAAGGCGGGCGCGGCGGCTTCATCCGCCCAGGCGCTCGCGCCATCGGCCCACCTGCGCGCGAACGTTCTCGGGCGCCGTGCCGCCGTAGGAGCGGCGCGAGGCGACCGACGCCTCGACCGTGAGGACGTCGAACACGCCTTCGCCGATGGCCGGGTGCGCCTCGCGCATCTCCTCCAGCGAGAGGTCCGAGAGGTCGCAGCCCTTGCCTTCCGCCCTCGCGACGAGCGCGCCGGTCACGTGATGCGCCTCGCGGAAGGGCAGGCCTGCCTCGCGCACCAGCCAGTCGGCGAGGTCCGTCGCGGTCGAGAACCCGGTCGCGGCCGCGGCGCGCATGGCTTCGGCCCGGGGGGTCATGGTGGCCACCATCCCCGCCATCGCCGCCAGCGAGAGGGCCAAGGTGTCGGCGGCGTCGAAGACCTGCTCCTTATCCTCCTGCATGTCCTTCGAATAGGTCATCGGAAGCCCCTTCATCACCGTCGCCAGCGCCACGAACGCCCCGTTCACGCGCGCGACCTTGGCGCGGATCAGCTCGGCCGCGTCGGGGTTCTTCTTCTGCGGCATGATCGAGCTGCCGGTCGACCACTGGTCGGACATGAGGACGAAGCCGAACTGGGCGGAGGACCAGATCACCAGCTCCTCCGCGAGGCGCGAGAGGTGGGTGGCGCAGATCGAGGCGGCGGCGAGGTACTCCAGCGCGAAGTCGCGGGCCGCCACGGCATCAAGGCTGTTGGCCATGGGCCGATCGAAGCCCAATGCATCCGCGGTCATCTCGCGGTCGACGGGAAAGCCCGTGCCGGCCAGCGCAGCGGCGCCGAGGGGGGATTCGTTCATGCGCGCGCGGGCGTCGCGGAAACGCCCGGCGTCGCGGCCCAGCATCTCGACATAGGCGAGCATGTGGTGGCCCCAGGTGACGGGCTGCGCGACCTGCAGATGGGTGAAGCCCGGCATCGGCCAGTCCGCCCCCGCCTCCGCCTGATCGAGGAGCGCGCGCTGCAGCGCGGCTATCCCGTCCGCCGCCTGGTCGCACTGCTCGCGGACCCAGAGGCGCAGGTCCGTCGCCACCTGGTCGTTGCGCGAGCGCGCGGTGTGCAGCCGTCCCGCCGGCTCGCCTATCAGTTCGCGCAGACGGGCCTCGACGTTCATGTGGATGTCCTCGAGGTCGGTGCGGAAGGCGAAGCGCCCTCCCTCGATTTCGGCGAGCACGGCGGCGAGGCCTTCTCGGATCGCCTCCGCGTCGCTAGGGGTGACGATGCCCGTCGCCGCCAGCATGGCGGCATGGGCGCGGCTGCCCTCCACGTCTTGGCGGGCGAGGCGCCGGTCGAAGCCGATCGAGGCGTTGATCGCCTCCATGATCGCGGAGGGGCCGGCGGCGAATCGGCCGCCCCACATGTCGTTCGCATCGCCCAAGGGAGTTCTCCTTGCCCGTCCCATGCGCCCTTAGCCGCTCCGCCCCCGGGGGGCCAGCATGAGGCGGCGCGCGCTGCTGATCGCCGGGGGGGGCGCCGCGCTGATCGCCGTGGCGGGGGCCTGGACGCTCTGGCCGAGCGATGGGATCCCGCGCAGGGGCGACATGGCCAAGCTGCGCCCGCCCGGCCCGGAGGGCGCGCTGCCCGCCGGCGCGGTGCCGCTGGCGCCTCGGCTGACGCTGGTGAACTTCTGGGCCACCTGGTGCGCGCCCTGCCGCGAGGAGATGCCCGCCCTCGCCCGCGCGCACGGGATGCTCGCACCCAAGGGGATCGGCGTGGTGCTCGTCGCCTCGGACCGCTCGCCGCCCGAACGGATCGAGGCCTTTCTCGCGGATGCGGGCGCCGGGGCGCTGCCCAACGTGCCCGACCCCGACGGCGCGCTGCGCCGGGCCGCGGGGGCGGCAGGGCTGCCCACCACGCTGATCCTCGGGCCGGGCGGGGATGAGGTCGCGCGCCTGCCCGGGACCGCCAGATGGGATGGAGCGGACGCGCTGGCCACGATCCGCGCGCTCGCGGACACGGTTTCTTAAGGTCCGTCCCCTAGAGCGGTCCGGAAAGGAGGGCCGCCCCCCGTGACGCGCGACGCATCCGAACCCGATACCGGCGCCAGCCCGCTGGCGGTGGCCGACGCCGCCCGTTCGCACGGGATCCTCGACTTGGTGGCGCAGGCCGTGGCCGCGCGCCACGTCGCGCTGGCCTTCCAGCCGGTCCGGCGCGCGGACGAGCGAACAGGGCCGCCCGCCTTCCACGAGGCGCTGGTGCGCGTGATCGACCCGGCTGGCCGCGTGGTGCCCGCACGCGACTTCATCGACCGGATCGAGCGGACCGAGACCGGGCGCCGGGTCGACGTCCTCGCGCTCGAGATGGGGTTGGCGGCGCTGCGATCCGACCCGGGTCTCGCGCTCTCGGTGAACCTCTCGGCCCGCTCGATCGGCTACCGCCCCTGGACCGCCGCGCTGGAGGCGGGCACCGCCGCCGACCCCGCCAGTGCCGAACGCCTCATCCTCGAGATCGAGGAACGGTCCGCTTTGGCCATGCGCGAGGTGATCGCGCCCTTCGCCGCCCACTGGCAACAGGCGGGCGTCTGCTTCGCACTCGACGGCTTCGGCGCGGGCGCAACGGACCTCCGGGGGGTGCGCGACCTCGGCTTCGACCTCGTCAAGATCGACGGGCGCGCGTCGCGCGGCGTCGCCGCGGACCCCGAGGCGCGCGTCCTCGCACGGGCGCTGCAAGGCGTCGCGGCGCGGTTCGGGATGCTCAGCGTGGCCCAGGGGGTCGAGGCCGAGGAGGACGCAGAGGTCCTCGCCGCGATGGGCGTCGACTGCGTCCAGGGGTTCCTGGCTGGCCCGCCGGTTTTGGGGCGCCCCAACCCGCCGGGCTCCCGCTCCGCTGCCTGAACGGGGGATCGCTCCGGGGGCGGGGCGGGTGCAGCGGGCCGCAGGCGCGATCTTGCCCAGCGGGCATATGGCATCCTATGCCGGGCGGCGACCCGGCTCCGCCTGCCCACCGTCCGGCGGGGCATCCTTCCGAGGAAAGGACCCCTATGACCGGCACCGTCATCGTTTCAGCCGCCCGCACCCCCGTCGGCAGCTTCGGGGGCGCGTTCGCGCGCACCCCCGCCCACGATCTCGGCGCCGCTGTGCTGCGGGCGGTGGTCGGGAGGGCGGGCATCGAGAAAGCCGAGGTCGAGGAGACGATCCTGGGCCAGGTCCTGACGGCCGCGCAGGGCCAGAACCCGGCCCGGCAAGCCCATGTCGGGGCCGGCCTTCCGCAGGAGAGCGCGGCCTGGGGCATCAACCAAGTCTGCGGCTCGGGTCTCCGGGCGGTGGCGCTGGCCTCGCAGCACGTGCAGCTCGGCGACGCGAAGGTGGTCGCCGCCGGCGGACAGGAGAACATGTCCCTCTCGCCCCATGCCCAGTCCATCCGGCAGGGGCACAGGATGGGCGACGTGAAGCTCGTCGACACTATGATCCGCGACGGTCTCTGGGACGCGTTCGGCGACTACCACATGGGCCAGACGGCAGAGAACGTCGCGACGCGCTGGCAGATCACCCGCGACCAGCAGGACGAGTTCGCCGTCCGATCGCAGAACAAAGCCGAGGCCGCGCAGGAGGAGGGGCGCTTCAAGGACGAGATCGTCCCCTTCACGGTGAAGGGCCGGAAGGGCGACACGGTCGTCGAGAAGGACGAGTACATTCGCCACGGCGCGACGCTGGAAGCCATGCAGAAGCTGCGCCCCGCCTTCGCGAAGGACGGCAGCGTGACGGCTGCCAACGCTTCGGGGATCAACGACGGCGCGGCGGCCGCCCTCGTCATGTCCGAGGGGGAGGCCGCGCGCCGGGGGATCGAGCCGCTGGCGCGGATCGCGTCTCACGCAACGGCAGGCCTCGACCCCGCGGTCATGGGGATGGGCCCCGTCCATGCCTCGCGCAGGGCGCTCGAGAAGGCGGGCTGGACGGTCGCGGATCTCGACCTCGTCGAGGCGAACGAGGCCTTCGCCGCCCAGGCCTGCGCCGTGAACAAGGAGATGGGCTGGGATCCAGCGATCGTGAACGTCAACGGCGGCGCCATCGCCATAGGCCATCCGATCGGCGCGTCCGGCGCGCGCGTGCTCAGCACCCTGCTCTACGAGATGCGCCGACGGGACGCGAAGCGCGGCCTCGCCACGCTATGCATCGGCGGCGGCATGGGCGTCGCCATGTGCGTCGAGCGTTGAGAGGTCCGGGCGGCATGGACGGCATCAAGCAGATCGTCTTCTCGGGCGGTGGGCTGCGCTGCTTCTGGCACGGCGGATGGATGGCCGCCCTCTCCGAGGCGGGCGCCGAGCCCCGGCCCCGGCGCGTGACCGGCGTGTCGGGCGGCGCGCTCTCGGCGGCGGCCTGGATCGCGGGCGCCGAGACCCGACTGTTCGAGCGGTTCGCCCGCGCGGCGATGCGGAACGACCGGAACGTGACCCTGCGCGACCTGGACGAAGAGGATGGCCGCTCGCCCCATCAGCGGATCTACGATACCATCGTGGAGGACGTGCTGGACGCCGAGGCGCAAGCCCGGATCGCCGAAGGACCGGCCTTCCAGATCAGCGTCTCGACGACGGGCGGTGGCGGTGGCGCCACGCTGCGTGCCCTCGCCGCCGGCGCCATCTATCAGGTCGAGCAAGTGCTCGCCCCCACGCCTCGTCCGCGTCTCTCGGCCGCCGGCGGGGTCGAGCAACGGCTGATCGACGCGCGCGGCGCCGCCCGCGACGGCACGCTGCCGGACCTCGTCCGTATGGCGGCCACGGTGCCGCCGGCGTTCCGGCCGGACACGTGGCACGGGCCCGAAACGGACGGGGACGAGCCGATCTACGACGGCGGCATGGTCGACAAGGCCCCCCTGCCCGAACCGAACGAGGGTTCGACGCTGGTGCTGCTGACCAAGCGGTTCGAAGCGCTACCCGACGAGGCGGGCGTGCATTACGTCCAGCCGTCGGAGCCGGTGCTCGATGGATCGAAGCTGGACTTCACGGATCCGGGCCTGCTGCGCCAGGCCTGGGATCAGGGCCGCCGCGACGGCGAGGCCTGGCTGGATAGCCCCGAGGAAGGATGAAACCATGGCCCGCGTCGCGCTCGTCACCGGAGGAACCCGCGGCATCGGCGCCGCGATCGCCAAGGCGCTGCACGCCGAAGGCCGCGAGGTCGCAGCGACGTATGGCGGCAACGACGAGGCTGCGAAGGCCTTCACCGACGAGACCGGGATCGCCGCCTACAGATGGCCCGTGGGCGAGTACGACGCCTGCAGGAACGGCGTCGCACAGGTCGAGGGCGACATCGGCCCCGTCGACATCCTCGTGAACAACGCCGGCATCACCCGCGATGCGCCCTTCCACCGAATGACCCCCGCACAGTGGTCCGAGGTGATCGAGACCAACCTCACGGGGGTGTTCAACATGACCCACGCGGTCTGGCCCGGCATGCGCGAGCGGCGGTTCGGCCGCGTCATCACGATCTCGTCGATCAACGGGCAGAAGGGGCAGTTCGCCCAGGCGAACTACGCCGCTGCGAAGGCGGGCGACATCGGCTTCACCAAGGCGCTGGCGCAGGAGGGAGCGCGGGCGGGGATTACGGTGAACGTGGTGGCGCCCGGCTACGTCGACACGGACATGATGAAGGGCGTGAAGCCCGAGGTCATGGACGACGTGATCCTGCCCGCCATCCCCGTCGGACGCCTTGGCCGCACGAAGGAGATAGCCCGTTGCGTGGCCTTCCTCGCCTCGGACGAGGCGGGTTTCGTCACGGGATCGACCTTGTCGGCCAATGGCGGCCAGTACATGTGTTGACCCTTTGGACTGCAGGGGTGGCGCAGGCCGCGGGCCTGCCTTCCTCGGCGGCAGGGCCGGCGCTTCCCAGGCCGCGACGAGATCGCCCGCCGCACGGCCGGCGGACAGGAAACCGCGTAGGCCCGTCCCGCGTCGGCCGATCTTGCGAAGACCTGCCGCCCCATGCCGCGCGCCATTCGGTGCGGGTGCGCGCATGACCGCCGGCTGTTGCGCCGGCCGCTCCTCGGGATGACGCGGCGCGGCGCCAACGCCACGGGCTTCGTCGCGGTCCTTCTCTGGTCGCTCCTCGCGCTTCTGACGACGCGCGCCGCGCCGGTGCCGCCCCTGCTGCTGAACGTCGTTTGCTTCGGCATCGGCGGGGTCGTCGGGATCATCTGGATGCTGCTGACCGACGATACCGGGGCGTTGCGGGCTGTGCCGCTGCGGGTCTATGCCTTCGGGACGGCAGGCCTCTTCGGATATCATCTCCTCTACTTCTCGGCCTTGCGGCTTGCCGCACCGCACGGGGCCGAGGCGCAGGCGGGGCTGATCGCATATCTCTGGCCGCTGCTCATCGTCCTTCTCTCCGGCCTGCTGCCGGGGGAGCGGCTGCGAGCGGGCCACCTCCTCGGCGCGGTTCTGGCCCTTGCGGGGGCGACGCTCCTGATTCCGGGGACGGAGGTTGGCGGGACGGGCGCGGGGGCGCTGCCCTCCTACGCGCTCGCGGGGCTCTGCGCGCTGGTATGGGCGGGCTACTCGGTCGCCTCGCGGCGGCTCGGCGACGTACCGACCGCCTCCGTCGCGGTGTTCTGCCTCGCAACGGCGGCCCTTTCGCTGCCGCTGCACCTGGCGCTGGAAGAAGCGGCCTGGCCGGACACGAATGTGGGCTGGGCGGCGCTGCTGGCGCTCGGCGCGGGCCCGGTCGGCGCGGCCTTCTACGTCTGGGACATCGGCATGAAGCGGGGCGACATCCAACTCCTCGGCACGGCGAGCTACGCGGCGCCCGTCCTGTCGACCGCGTCGCTCGTCATCGCGGGAGTCGCGGAGCCGAACTGGCGCCTCGGAGGCGCGGCGGCGCTGATCGCCGCCGGCGCCTTTCTGGCGGCGCGGTCTAGCCGCTCAGCCGCACCATCTGCTCCTTGAGGGCGAGCTTCTGCTTCTTCATCTGCGCGATCGCGAGATCGTCCGCGGAGGGCGATCGCTGCGCGGCCTCCACCTGCTGCGAAAGGGACTGGTGCTTCTTCCGAAGGGCGGAGATATGCGCGTCTGTCGTCATGAAGGTCCTCCTCTCTTTGCGAGACGGGCCCCTGCGCCGCAGGGCGCGGGGCCCATCCCGGAATGGTAGCACGACCCTCTCCGATACCCTCCTAAAAAATCGTTAACGGCCCGGATCCGGGCGCCCTACCGCCGGCGGGAAAGGCGGACGCCTCATGTCCAGGGGCCGGGCTCGCTCAACTCGATGTCGTTGTCGCGCAGGATCGCGGCTGCGCGGAAGTGATCCTGCCGCCGCACCATCAGCCGGCGGGGAAACAGCCCGATCCCGCCCTCGAGGATGCTCATGTTTACATCGAGCGTGACCGCTTCTATCCCCTCGCCGTCCAGCAGGGCCGTGGCGAACGCGATGACCGTCGGGTCGGTGGTGCGGAGGAGTTCCTTCATGGCGACCGATCTAGGCGCGCCCGCCGCCGCCCGTAACCCCGCCGCTGCCGGCCGGCCGCTCGACCGGCTGAACGCCCTGCTCGCGCCTGGCCTCTCGCGGACGGCCGCGATCATCGAGGGGCGCATGGCCTCGGATGCCGCGCCGCGGATCCCCGAAGTCACCGCCCACCTCGTCGGCGCGGGCGGCAAGCGGGTGCGCCCCGTGCTGGTCCTCGCCTCGGCCGCCCTCTGCGGCGAGACCGGCGAGGACGCCGCCAAGCTGGCCGCGACGGTCGAGTTCATCCACACTGCCACGCTGCTGCACGACGACGTGGTGGACGAATCGCGCCAGCGCCGTGGTCGCCCTTCGGCGAACCTGCTCTGGGACAACCAGTCGAGCGTGCTCGTCGGCGACTACCTCTTCGCACGCGCCTTCCAGCTTATGGTCGAGCCCGGCTCGCTGCGCGTCCTCGGCATTCTGTCCAACGCCGCCGCCACCATCGCCGAAGGCGAGGTGCTGCAGCTCACCGCCTCGCGCAACCTCGCCACGGACGAGGCGACCTATCTCAGGGTCGTTCGCGGCAAGACCGCGGCCCTCTTCTCGGCCGCGACGGAGGCAGGGGCCGAGCTGGCCGGCGCGGACGCCGGAACGGTGGCGGCGCTGCGCGATTACGGCGACGCATTGGGGATCGCCTTCCAGATCGCGGACGACCTTCTCGACTGGGAGGGGGGGGCCGAGATCGGCAAGAATCCCGGCGACGACCTGCGCGAGGGGAAAATGTCGCTGCCCGTCATCAAGGCCGTCGCCAGCGGGAGCCGCGAGTTCTGGCACCGCACGATCGAGCTCGGGCGCGTGGATGCCGGCGACTTCGAGCAGGCGCTCGACCTCGTGCGCGCAGCCGGCGCGCTGGATGAGACGCGGACCGAGGCGCTGGGCTGGTCGGCCCGCGCCAAGGCGATGCTGAACGGGGCTCCGGAGGGGCCGGTCCGGGACGCGCTCGCGGATCTGGCGGACTACGTGGTGGCGCGCATCGCCTGAAGGCCAGGCCCTTCGCCGCGACGCCTTCAGGCGTCCAGCGGAGCGTCCGGCGTCAGGATCGGTCCGCCCAGAACTATCCATTCCGGGTGCGCCTCCCGCAATCGGGCAAGGGAGGCGCCCCCTTCGCGGCACAGCGCCCAATGCGCCGCGCCCGAGCCCGAGAGGCCGACCGCCAGCGCGTCCGTCCCCTCCAGCACAGCCCGGACGTCGCGCAACTCAGGGGCGAGGGAATAGGCGGCTTCGGCAAGATGGTTGCGCTCCTCCGCCCGAAGCCAGACGGCTAGATCGGAAAGGTCCGCGCCTGCGGGGGGCATCGCGCCGGGTCCGGCCGTGCCGATCCGCGCCCGCTCGGCGAAGACCGCCGGGGTCGAGAGATGCAGGGGCGGCGCGACGATCCAGAGCGCGGCACGTGGCAGCGCTGCGAGGGGCGCGACCTCATCGCCTACCCCGCGCATCCGCTGCGGGCCGGGCGCGGCCATGCAGACCGGCACGTCCGCGCCGAGAATCAATGCCTCCTTCGGGGACAGGGGTTCGACGCCCCAGAGGCGGGCGAGGAGGGCAAGGGCCGCCGCCGCGTCCGAGGACCCCCCACCGACCCCGCCGCCGTGCGGCAGAGCCTTGCGAAGCGAGAGGGCCGCCCCCGTCCTCACGTCCCGCCGCTCGCGCAGGAGGGCGGCCGCTTTCAAAACCAGGTTCCGCCCGTCCGTCGGCACGCCCCCGGACCGCGGCCCCGTCACGGCGAGCGTCAGGTCCTCCGCGGCGCGCGCCTCGAGCGTCTCGCCGAGGTCCGCAAACACCACGAGGCTGTCGAGGAGGTGGTAGCCGTCCGCCCGCCGCCCCGTCACCGCGAGGGAGAGGTTGACCTTGGCCGGCGCGAGGCGACGCAGGGGACGGGGGCCCTCCCCCTGGTCGAAGGTCGTCAATCGGAGAGCCGCGCCTGCTCGATCCGGGCCTCCTCCGCCATCACCTCGTCGAGGCCGACGGCGAGCTTGCGCTCGATGCGGACGGGGTCCTCGGCACCGAGGGTCAGCGCACGGGCCCACTGGAAGCGTGCCTCGCGCGTGCGGCCCACCGCCCAGAGGACGTCGCCGAGATGATCGTTGATCGTCGCGTCACCCGCCTCCAGCGCCGCGGCACGCTCGAGATGGGGGATGGCCTCCTCGGCGCGACCCAGCTTGAAGAGCGCCCAGCCGAGGCTGTCGGCGATGAATCCGTCCTCCGGCTCGGCGGCGGCGGCGCGCTCGATCATGGCGAGTGCCTCGGGAAGCGCCTCGCCCGCCTCGACCATCGAATAGCCAAGATAGTTCAGGATGTTCGCCTCTTCCGGGCGCTGCGCGAGGGCAGCGCGCAGGTCGGCCCGGGCAGCGCCCCAGTTCCCGGCCCGGTGGTGCGCCACCCCCGAAGCGTAGAGCGTGCGCCAGGGCGCCTCGTCACGCCCACCATGCAGCGTCAGCGCGGCCGCATAGGCGTCCGCCGCCCCGCCCCAGTCGCCCACGGCCCGGCGCGCATCGCCAAGCGCCACCTGCACGCGCGGCATCGCGCCATAACGCTCCGCGAGGGCGTCCATCACCTCGACCGAGGCGCGGGCGTTGCCGGCGGCCAGCAGGCCCCGGGCCCGCCCGATCGTCGCGGCGGGATGGGCCGGATCGTCCGCGGCGACGCGGCCATAGGCGCGGATCGCCAAGTCGTGCCGCTCGAGGCGCATCAGGAGGCGCGCCGACAGCATCAGCGCGTCCGTGTGGTCTGGGGCGAGGTGCTCTGCCGCGCGGGCATAGAGGAGCGTGTAGCCGTCCGCCGCCTCTCCCGAGAGGGCGGAGGCCACGGTGAAGAGGCTTTCGCCCATGCCTTCGCGGGCATCGGCCACTGTCTCGAAGGCGAGGGTCCCGCCATCGGTGAGGACGGCGCGCATGCGGGCGAGGCGCGGGTCGAGGTCCTTCCCGAAAAGGCGGTCGAGCAGCGCAAGGGCGCCGGAGCCGTTGCCGGCCCGCGACAGGTTCTCGATCCGGGCAACGGCGCTGCGGCGCGTCAGTCGGAGCGGCCCGGCCTCGCTCCCCTCGCCCGAGAACGCGATCTCGGCCTCCGCATGGCGACCGGCGGCGGCCAGCGCATACGCGCGGTGCAGCCGTCCGAACCGCGCGAGCCCCGGCCGCGCGGCGGTGCGATCGAAAGCCGCGAGCGCGGCCCCGACGTCGCCGCGCCCGAAATGCGCCCATCCGGCGGCGAGCCCGTCGACCAGCGGACCCACGCTTCCCCCCGCCTCCAGCCGGGCGAGGATGCCCGCCCAGTCGCCCTTCTGGGCAGCGTCGACCAGCAGGATCATGTCGGCGATCTGGCTGTCCCCACCGGCCTCGGCGAAATGCGCGGCCGTCAGGGCCGCCCGCTCGGGCCGTCCGGCGTTGAGCTGGACCGACATGGTCGCCTCCAGCAGCATTCGGTTCCCCGGATCGTGACGGAGCGCTTCGGCATAAGCGGTGGCCGCCATGGCATAGTCGCCCCTGTAGGCCGCCGTCCGCGCCTGGAGATAGGCCGACGCGAGCCCTTCGGCTAGCGCGCCCGTGCCCATGGCCGCCATGGCGGCCGCGCCGAAGATCCGGCGCAGGTCCCGTCGCTGCATGATCCCGTCCTTGCCTGTCCCGCGGACCACGCTAGGAGGGGCCGGCCGCGCCGCGCAAGCCCTCTAGAAACGGACGCGGCTGCGATGTCACATGTGGGTTATCTGCCAGCCGGCCTTCACATGTTCGGGTAGTTCGGCCCGTCCCCGCCCTGCGGCACCGTCCAGACGATGTTCTGCAACGGGTCTTTGATGTCGCAGGTCTTGCAATGGACGCAGTTCTGGAAGTTGATCTGGAAGCGTGTCGCTCCGCCCTCCTCCACGAACTCGTAGACGCCTGCGGGGCAGTAGCGTGCGGACGGCCCGGCATAGCGCGGCAGGTTCACGTCGACCGGCACGTTTGGGTCACGCAGCTTCAGGTGCGAGGGCTGCGCCTCCTCGTGGTTGGTGAAGGAATAGGCGACGTTGGTCAGCCGGTCGAAGGAGAGGGTGCCGTCCGGCTTCGGATACTCGATGGCCTGATGCTTCTCGGCCGGCTCGGTCGCCTCGGCGTCGGTCTTGCCGTGCCCCAGGGTGCCGAACAGGGTCAGACGGGCATGGTTCAGCCACATGTCCGCGCCGCCCGCGACCATAGAGGCGGTCAGCCCGTAGCGCGACCAGAGCGGCTTGACGTTGCGCACCCGCTTGAGGTCCCGGCCGACCGGGCCGGTCCGCAACTCATCCGAGTAGCCCGAGAGGACGTCGCCCTCCCGCCCCTCGGCGATGGCGGCACGGGCATGCTCGGCCGCGGCGATCCCGGAGAGCATCGCGTTGTGGTTGCCCTTGATGCGGGGCACGTTGACGAGACCCACCGAGCAGCCGAGCAGCACCCCGCCCGGGAACGCCGCCTCCGGCATGGACTGGAACCCCCCTTCGGAGATCGCGCGCGCGCCGTAGGCCACGCGCTTGCCGCCCGCCAGGAGGTCCGCGACCATCGGATGGTGCTTGAACTGTTGGAAGGAGAGGTAGGGGTTCACGTATGGGTTCTTGTAACCCAGGTGGACGACGAACCCGACATAGACCTGCCCCGGCTCGGCAAGGTGGTAGATGAAGCTGCCGCCGCCCGCGTTCTTGCCCAAGGGCCAGCCCATCGTGTGCACGACCTTGCCGGGCTGGTGCTTCTCGGGCGCGACCTCCCATAGCTCCTTCATGCCGAGGCCGTATTTCTGAACGTCCGCGTCCGCATCGAGGCCGTAGCGTGCGATCACCTGCTTGGAGAGGCTGCCGCGCACCCCCTCGGCCAGCATGACGTACTTGCCGCGCAGCTCCATCCCGGGCTCGTAGCCCTCGCCGATCGTGCCGTCGGGCTCGCGCCCGAACTCGCCCGCGACGACGCCGGCGACGCGGTCGCCGTCCATCACCAGCTCCGAGCAGGCCATGCCTGGGAAGATCTCGACCTCCAGCGCCTCGGCCTGTTCGGCAAGCCAGCGGCAGACGTTGCCCATGGAGACGACGTAGTTTCCATGATTGGACATCAGGGGCGGCATCAGGGCGTTGGGCATCCTTATGCGCCCACCCTCGCCCAGCACGTAGAAGCTGTCGGACGTCACGGGCGCGTCGAGCGGGGCGCCCTTCTCCTTCCAGTCGGGAATCAGCGCATCGAGGCCAACGGGGTCGAGCACGGCGCCCGAGAGGATGTGCGCGCCCACCTCCGAGCCCTTCTCGAGAACGACGACCGACAGATCGGGGTCGAGCTGCTTCAGGCGGATCGCCGCCGAGAGGCCCGCAGGGCCCGCGCCCACCACGACCACGTCGTAATCCATCGCCTCGCGCTCGATCTCGGCCATGACTGCCTTCCCTTCGCGTCAACCGGCCCCGATGTGGCCATGCAGGCGGGGGCCGTCAATCGCGCCGCCGCGTCATTCGGGCGGACGCGTCGTCGCGGTGGCGGGTGCGGCCGGGCGCGGGGCGCCGGCGCCGAACGGCGCGGATGCGCCGGCGGCCGGGCCGGTTTGCCGCCCGCCGGCGCCCCCTTCGGCGCCCCCCGCTTGCGGCGGGCCGCCACGCCCTGCATCAAGGCCCGGACATCCCAAGCGGGACGAAGCCCATGGAAAAGATCCCCCTCACCCCCGCCGGCGCCAAGCGGCTGGAGGCCGAGCTGAAGCACCTCAAGTCCGAGGAGCGGCCGGCCATCATCCGCGCCATCGCGGAGGCGCGAGAGCACGGCGACCTCTCCGAGAACGCCGAGTACCATTCCGCGCGCGAGAAGCAGTCCTTCATCGAGGGCCGCATCAAGGAGATTGAGGGCATCCTCTCGCGCGCAGATGTCATCGATCCGGCCAAGCAGTCCGGACCCATCAAGTTCGGCGCCACCGTGACCGTCGCCGACGAGGACACCGACGAGGAGGTGACCTGGCAGATCGTGGGCGAGCCCGAGGCCAACACGGAGGAGGGGCGGTTGAACCTCAAGTCGCCCCTCGCCCGTGCCCTGATCGGCAAGGAGGAAGGGGACTCCGTGGAGGTGCGGACCCCGCGGGGCGAGAAGTCCTACGAGGTGGTGAAGGTCGTCTACGCCTAGTCTGATGACGCGACTCGGAAGGGTCAGCTGAGGCGAGTGGGCCGCCGCACTGCTGACCATGGCGTGGCTGGCGCTGCACACGGCGACGTTCCCGGGTGCGCGCGCGGAGGGCGACGTTCCTCGCGGCCTTCGTCACGGCGTTGCTGCCCGTCGCGACGATCTGGCTCGCGGCAGCTTCGGCCTGCACGCTGTGCGCCCTCCGGGAGGAGAACGCCCGGCTCGCGGACGCGGTCGAGACGCTGCGCCGCCAGTCCCCTGCGGGGGCGAACTTGGGAAGGTACGCAGAACAGGTGCGGCGGGAGGGGCGGCCGGATGTGCCGCCGATGCCGACCGCGCCGCCCCGACATTCGCTGCCGTCCGGGCCGCTGCCTCGCCCTCCGCCGCGCCGGAGCCTGAGAAGGCCCTTGCCGCGCGGGAGTCTCGGCGCGCGCTCCCCCGCGATCTGCCGGCGGATGGGAACGCGGAGCCGCACGTCCCTTCGGATCTGGTCCAGGCGCTGAACTTTCCCGACGACCCTGCGGACGCGGAAGGGTTCTCGGCGCTGCGCCGGGTGCTTCGGGACCGCGGGATGGCCAAGCTGGTGCGCGCGGCGCAGGACGTGCTGACGCTGCTGGCGCAGGACGGCATCTACATCGACGACATCCCCGCGGAGCCCGCCCCGCCCGAGCCGTGGCGCGCCTTCGCCGCCGGCCCGCGCGGGCGGGCGCAGGGCTGGCGGCGGACGACGACCGATCGGCGCTGGATGTGGCGGCGACCAGGATGCAGTCGGACATGATATTCCGTGACGCCGTGCACCACTTTCCTGCGGCAGTTCGACCTCGGCTTCGCGTGCCTCGAGGCCGGCGCGAACGGCGAGGAGGTCACCGGCATGTCGCGCACCCGCACCGCGAAAACGTTCATGCTTCTCGCCGGGGCGGCGGGCATCTTCGGCTGAGCGTCGCCGCTAGAGGCCGAATGATCCGAAGGGCAGGTAGCGGACCGGATCGCCCTCCCGCAGGTCGAGCGCACGGTCGGGCAGCTCGACGAAGCCCTCGGCCCAGGCGAGACCGGAGACCCGGCCGGACCCTTCGGTGGCGAAGACCTCCGCGCGGCCACCGCGCAGCCGGGCCCGCAGGAACTCGCGCCGGCCAGCCTTCTTGCGCCGGGCGAAGGCGGCCGGCACCTCGAAGCCCGCCGGTTCCCCCCAGGGCTCGCCCGCGAGGGCACCCAGCGCGGGGCGCGAGAAGACCAGCGCGCAAGTGAATGCCGCGACCGGATTCCCCGGCAGGCCGAAGACCGGCACGCCGCGCCAACGACCCAGGATGAGGGGGCGCCCCGGCTTCATCGCGATCCGCCATTCGGCCACGCTGCCCTCGGCCTGCATCAGGGCTGAGAGGTGATCCTCCACCCCGGCGGAGGCCCCGCCCGAGGTCAGGATCGCGTCGCACCGCGCCGCGCCCCCGTCCATCGCGGCGCGAAGCGCGTCCCGGTCGTCGGGCGCACGGCCCAGGTCGACTGCTTCGTGCCCCCAGCGCCCCGCGAGCGACAGGAGCATGGGCCGGTTCGCGTCGAACGTCCGGTCGGGCGACGCGTCCGGGGCGGGGTCCGCCAGCTCGTCCCCGGTGGAGAGGACGCCGACCCGCAGCACCGGGCGCACCCGGACCCTCGCCGCGCCCACGGCGGTAGCCAGCGCCAATGCGGGCGCGTCTAGGCGACGTCCCGCGGCAAGGGCTTCGTGCCCGGAAGCGACGTCCTCGCCGGCCGCGCGGACGTTAGCGCCGGGCTTCGGCAGGCGCAGCCGCACGGCGTCGCCGGCTTTCTCCGCGTCCTCCTGAAGGCAGACCGTGTCGACGCCCTCGGGCAGGAGCGCGCCGGTCATGATCCGCACGGCAGCGCCCGCCGGCACCCCTCCCGGAAGCGGCCGGCCCGCGGCCGCCATGCCGGGATGAACCGGAAAGGACGCCCCACCCACGCCCCCCGGGTGCCGGAAGCCCCAGCCGTCCACGGCGGCGTTGGCCCCTGGTGGATTCGCCCGGGCGGCCACGACCGGTTCGACCAGCACCCGGCCCGCGGCTTCGGAAAGCTCCAGCGCCTCCGGGGCGCCCACGGCCCCGCAGGAGGCGCGCAACGCCGCGAGCGCCACGTCCACCGGCGTCCAGTCGATACCCGGCGGCAGGGCGAAGCAGTCGTTGCCCTGCCGCGTGCCCTTCTCCGGCCCGCTCCCTGCCGCGGCCTTCGCGGCCGCCTCGATCGCCGACTCGTGACCGATCCCCAGGACCCAGCCTTCCGCGAGGGCCCGCGGATCCTGCGGCGGGGCGAGAAGGTCGCACTCCTCTTGGGCGCCCATGAGGCCCGCCGCCATCGCCCGGACCTGCCCCGCATCCTTCGGCCCACCGCATCGCAAGGCGGCCTCCGCGGGATCGGCATGCGCGAGGTAGACCTCGGCCAGCACCACCGGGGCCTCGCTGGCGACCTCGAAGGGCCAGGTCGCGCAGCGCCCCCCGAGGGCCGCCCGCAGGCGCGAGAGGGCTGCCATGGCCGTCAAGGTCTGCGAGCCGACCGCACCATTGTAGGCGAGCTGCCAGACCGATTTCGGCCGCCCCGCCGGACCGCCTGCGGCGATCAGCGCCTCCTCCGTCCCGCGCCATTCGGGATAGGCACCGCCCGTCACCTTGCGCGCCGGGAGGCCGGGCAGGTCCAGCTTCGGGGGCCGGCCCCAGAACGGCCCCTCGCCCGGGAGCATCGCGTTCAGCCGCGCCGCGAGGTCGTAGCGGTCGTTCCGCCCGTCCGGCCCGTCGGAGAGCCGCTCCGCCACCCAGTCCCAGAGCGCGAGCGGATCGTCCATGCCCGTCACCGCGCGCGCCGCGCCCTCCGGCCACCCGAAGGAGACATCAAACACCACGAGGACGCGCCCTTCCCCGCAAGAGAGGCGCGCGATCAGCCATTCGGTCGCCGCGTGCCGCGTCGGGAAGTGGCGGGCCTCGCCCACGCCTCCCGCACCCGCCTCGGCGATCCAGATCGTGTCGGGGCCGGGGCGGGTGCGGCCCGACGTGGCGGACCAGTCCACCGCGATCACCGCGTCGAACCGCTTCACAGCAGCCGGACCGCGAGCTTCAGCGCGAAGCCGGCCAGCGCCTCCGTGTCGTCCAGGGGCAGCACGGGCAACGGAACCTGCGGCGCGCCTGTCGAGGCGACCGCCGCGATTCCGTGCGCCGGCGCCAGCGGACCTTCCCGGCATTCGGGGCGCCAAGCCTCGATCTTCGGCCAGGGTGCGGCCTTGAACCCTTCCGCGAGGACGACATCCGCCCCGGCGAGGCGCCGCGCCAGCGCCTCGGGACCCTCGGGGGCGCCGCCCGTCATCGCCCAGCCCTCCGGCGTGGCCAGCAGCACCCGCGCGGCCCCCGCCCTCCGGTGCCGATCGCTGTCGGTCCCCGGCACGTCGAGGCGTGCGTCGTGATGGGCGTTCTTCATCGTCGCGACCTCCAGCCCCCGCGCGGCCAGCACGCCGACCAGCCGCTCGACGAGGCCGGTCTTGCCGCCGTTCTTGCGGCCCACCACGCCGACTATCCGGGTCACGGCAGCATCCTTCGCGCGGCCACCAGATCCTCGGGGGTGTTCACGTTGAAGAACGTCGCCTCGTCCGGGAAGTCCACGTCGCGATTGCCGTGGGCGTCTGCGAAGGCGACGACCCGCCGGGTGCCTCTCTCCAGCGCCTCCTCCAGCGCCTCGGCGAGGGTGACGTCCCAGAGAGCGAAGACCGGATGCCGCAGGCGGCCCCGCGCCGGGTCCGAGGTGGCGGCCATGGCGACGGGCGCACGGGCTTCCGCGAGCCGGGCGAGCAGGTCCTTGGGCGGGAAGGGCGTGTCGGCGGCGGCCGTGGCCACCCGCGCGGCGCCTAGCCCGCCAGCCCAGCGCATCGCTGCGAGAACCCCGGCGAGGGGGCCGGGACGGCCCGGCACCGTATCGCGTAGGATCGGCAGGTTCATCGCCTCGAGGCCCGGGTCGTTCGCGTTCAACGCCACCGCCTCGGCCTGCGGCGCCAGGCGGGCCAGAGCGGAGCCGATCAACGTCGTGTCGCCTAGCGGCAGGAGGCCCTTCAGCCCGCCCCCCATCCGCCGCGCCGCGCCGCCCGCGAGGATGACGAGCGGCGGCCTCACGCCCGCCACCAGCGGAGAAGCCAGTCCCGCGCGGTCACCGGGTCCGCCAGCACCCGGCGGGGCACCCAAAGCACCACGCCCCCCGACGAGATGGCGAGGATCCGGCGCGTCAGGATCACGCCGTCCACCGCATCCCAACCCGCCCGGAAGAGCGAGCCGCCGGACGCGACCTCCATTACGCGGGGGTCCGCGCGGAAGCCCTGCTCCCTGGCAAGGCGCGGCGTCCGCACGAGCCGCCCCGCCATGACGCGCCCGGGCGGCGCGACCACCCTCCAGAGGGGCACGCAGCAGAGGAGGGCAACCGCGAGGATGGACCAGAGCGGCATATCGTCCGAACCCAGGCGTGAGCCCATTCCCACGGCCCCCGCGAGCGCGAGCACCGACAGCGGGACGGCGAGGAGAAAGATCGCGTGAAGCCTCCGATCCGATGCCTGCCGCCCGGCGACGACCATCGCAGCGTGAAGGTCCCCCCGGGGTGTCTGGAATCGGTCCTCGACGGCCTCATCCATGATCCGTCCTCCTCCCGATCGCGGCCAGCGCGGCGCCGGGGTCCGGGAACGCGCCCCGTGGCGCGGCCCATGCGCCACCGTCCGCCACGACGCCGATCAGCTCGGGCGTCTCCATTACCTCCCGAACGGCGACCCATCCGATCCGGTGCCCAAGGGCGCCGCGATCAACCGCGATGCCCTTGGGGCCGATCGCGAAGCGCGTCTCGCCGCCGCAAAGCCGCAGCGTCCGGCGCGCGGATACTTGGTCGAAGGCCCGTCCCAGCACCGGCGGGAGCCGGATCGTCAGAGACCCGCAGACCCCGCCGGCCAGCGCCAGGAGCCAGACAGGAGGCGCCCTATCCGCGCCCAGCCCGATCCATGCCGCACAGATCAGGGCGACGATCCCGACGATCACGAGGATCGTGCCCGGCCAGATCAGCGCCTGGAGCCGAAGCCGCTCGCCGGGCGCGAGGGGCGCGGCGGCCTCGCACGCCTCGGCCACGCGCAGGAGGAACGCGACATCCGGCATGAAGCGGCCCTCTTGGACCTCGCTCACCGACCCCATCTCTCGGCCTCCTTCCAAGCCTCCGGAAGGAGCGCGCGGAGGGGGACGAGACGCTCTCCGGGGACGATGACATGGCAGCCCGGGGCGTAATCCACGAGAAGCTCGCGGCAGACGCCGCAGGGGGGGATCACCTCGCCCCGGCGGTTCACGGCGACGACGACCTCGATGGGCGAGGCGGGATCGGCCACCCGGGCAGCGGCCAAGGCCCCCGGCTCGGCGCAGATCGTGGCGCGGGGCAGCGTGCATTCGAGGTTCACGCCCAGGTGCACCCCCGCGGCCGTCGCGGCGGCGGAGGCGACGTGATGGCGCCCTTCCTCGTAGCGCTCGGCGATCAGCGCGCGGGCGGCGGCCAGGGCGGCCTCGGCGCGGGGCGGCAGGCTCACGCGCCGCCCTCCTCGCGCGGGGCGCCCTTCGGGTCCGCGTCCCGCACCAGCCGCCCCTCGCCCGAGAGGCAGACGAACCGCCGCCCCCGCAGGCGCCCGATCAGCGTCAGGTCCACCTGCCGCGCCAAATCCACCCCCCAAGCCGTGAACCCTGAGCGCGAGGCGAGGATCGGCACGCCCATACGCGCGCATTTCAGCACCATCTCGGAGGTCAGGCGACCCGTCGTGTACATCGTCTTGCCTTCTGGCCCTACCCTTTCGGCGCGCATCCAGCCGGCCAGCTTGTCGACGGCGTTGTGGCGGCCCACGTCCTCGAAATAGGCCAGCACCTCCGCGCCCTCGCAAAGACAGGTGCCGTGGATCGCCCCCGCCTCGAGGTAGAGCGACGGCATCGTGTTGATGCGCGTGGCGAGGGCATAGAGGTCGGAGGTCCGCAGAGCCCCGTCCGGCGCGCGCAGCCCCTCGACCCCCTCCATCATGTCGCCGAACACCGTGCCCACCGCGCAGCCCGACGTGCGGGTTCTGCGCGAGAGCTTCGCCTCGTGGTCGGTCTCGTGGGCGGTGCGGACCACGACCGCCTCCAGCTCGGCGTCGAAATCGATCCCCGTGATCTCGTCCTCAGGGGCCAGCATCCCCTGATTCAGGAGGAACCCCAGCGCCAGCCAGCGGGGATGGTCGCCCACGGTCATGGCGGTCACGATCTCGCGCGAGTTGAGGAAGACGGTGAGGGGCCGCTCCTCGACCACGGGCAGGTCGACCGGCCGGCCCGCGTGGTCGGTGCCCCGGACCCGGCGGGTCAGCCCCGACGCGCCGGGGTCCGGCGCGATGTGGGGTGCCACCTCAGCCGTCCGCCCGCGTGAGGGGACGCGCGACGAGGGTGGAGTTGTCGTCGTCGTCATCGTCGTAATAGACCCGCTCGACCACGCCCGGCAGGGCGCGCACCTCCTCCATGAGGTCGGTCGGGAACCAGCCGGTGTCCACCCCCTCGAAGCCCGGGAGCCGCGCCAAAATACGCGAGGTGGCGAGCGCGCATTGCGCCTTCGGGACGGCCCCCTGCGACCGCACCAGCCGCAGCGCCGTCTCGGCCACCTCGGGCGAGACGGGGATCGTCTGCTCGACGGTGCGGAAGGTGGTCCGGGTGTGGAAGTCGACATAGGCTGCGTAATAGGCCGGCGTCATCCCGTAGAGTACGTCACCCCGCTCGACCATGGCGCGCGAGGTGTTGAACGTGCCCGCGGGGTCCCACATCACCCGCTGGCTGCCGTTCACCATCAGCCCCGTGTGGGCCCCCGAATTCGACCCGTTGGAGATCACCGTCAGCAGCGTCAGCGAGGGCTGGCCGCCGTGGACGTAGGTGGCGCGCGTCACGTCCTCGGGCGGGGCGCCGACCTCTTCGGCGCCGCCGCAGGCCGAGAGCGTCGCGGCGAGGGCCAGCGCGGCCAGTATGCGGATCATCCTACGTGCTCCCGGAGGGGTCGTTGCGAGGAACCTTGGCGCGGGGCGCGCGCGCCCGCAAGACGGCCGGCGGCCCGGGCCGCGCCGTCAGCCGTTCACGATGTAGAGGAGGATCAGGAGTCCGACGATCACCATCACCGCGCGGGTGCTGATGCGGACGAACCTCGCGAACGTCTTCTCCTGCTCGGTGATGTCCATCGTCCCTTCCTGGTACTCCTGATCGGCCATGCCCGTCCTCCTGGATTGATCGGCAGGCGCGTAGCGCGGCCCGCGCGGGCTGTGAAGGGCTCAGGGCGCGACGCCGTCCGCCGGAGCCGTCCCCGGTTCGGGGCCTTCCTCGAGGTCGCGGCGCAGGTCGAAGCCGATCCGGTACGGCCGGCCCCGCCCGGCCTTCGGCAGCGCCCGCAGGAGAACGGAGAGCTGCGAGACGTGCTGGATCAGCTGGACCTTCACCCCGGCGGGATCGATCCCGTAGAAGGTGACGATGTCGGGGTCGAAATGGCCCATGCCGCGGATGCGGATCGCGGACGCCCCCCCGGCGGAGGCGGTCATCGCCATCTCCTCGCCCTCGGCTAGCCCTTCCTCGAACTTCGCCATGTAGAGGGCGAGGCGCCGGTAGGCCCATTCGGCGGGGCTGCGGGGACGACGCTTCGAGGGGTCGGGCGTCTTCTCGTCCTCCACGCCGCGCAGCCCGTCCATGCGGACCGCGTGGGCGCGCGCCGGGTCGGGTGGAAGGGCCGCCTCCTCGGCCGCGCTGGCGAGGGTGGATTCGGTCACGCCGCCGCCTCCCCGACTTCCGTCGCCCTGTAGACCCATGCCTCCCCCCGAAGCGTGCGCGCGGCGCGACCGGCCTTCCACAGATGGACGCAGTGCGCCACCGCCTCGACGAGCGCCAGCCCGTACTCCTCCAGCCCGATGCTCCGGCGGAAGAGCGGCGGGAAGCACTCCGCCGCGCTGCGCGGCTCGGCGAGCCAGCCCTCCAGGCGCGCCAGGGCGGCGTGATGGTTCTCCTCCAGCTGGCGCAGCCGGACGGGCAGCCCCCGGAAGGGGCGCTTGTGCCCGGCGAGGACGAGCTGCCCCTCCGCCGCGTGCGGCGCGAGGCGCCGGCAGGTGGCGATCCAGTCCGCGACGGGATCGGCCTCCGGCTCGGTCGGATAGGTGCCGAGATTGGGCGAGATGCCCGAGAGGAGCTGGTCGCCCCCCACGACGATGTCGTCCGACCAGAGCGTCACGTGGTCCGGCGCGTGGCCCCCGCCGAGCCGCACGGTCCAGACACGCCCCCCGAACGAAAGGGCGTCCCCTTCCTCCAGCCGGGTGAAGCCGAGCGGGATCGGATGGACGACGTCCGCGAAGTTCCAGGGCCGGGCCGCCTTCCGCTCCTCGTAGATGACGGGGATCATCCCCGCGCGGCGCCAGAAGCGCAGCGTCTCGGGCGGCGGCGCGTCCTGCACGTCGAGGGTCAGCATCCGGCCCATCAGCCATGCGGTGCGCGAGGTCAGCACCTCGGCCCCCCGCGCGGCGAACCATCCCGCGAGCCCCAGATGGTCCGGGTGGTGGTGGGTCAGCAGAAGGCGCGTGACGGGCCTGCCGCCCAGCGGACCGTTCAGGAGCCGCTCCCAGATCGCGCGGGTGCGGCCGGTGTCGAAGCCGGTATCGACCAGCGCCCAGCCATCGCCCTCGTCGAAGGCGTAGACGTCGACATGGTCCAGCGCCATCGGCAGGGGCAGGCGCATCCACAGGACGCCGTCCGCCACCTCCACCGCCTCGCCCTCGGCTGGCGGCTCGAAGGGATGGCGCACCCCTTCAGCCAATCGGCGCGCGCTCGGCATACGCGGACGTGGGGCCGGGTTCCCCAACCGTCCGGGCGGCGGGACTTGGCCCGCCCCTCACGCGGCGAAGCGCCCGCTCAGGGGCCACGCGAAGGGCGGGCCTCACGCTGCGAGGTCGTCGAGCGAGAGCGCGTAGAGCCCTTCGGCGCCCGCGCGCGCCTGCTCGAGCAGGCCGCGATACTCGGGCATCAGGCGCTGGACGTAGAACCGCGCGAGGTGCTCGCGCGCCGGCCCCTCGTCCGCGAGCGCGGCCTTGAGGTGGAAATGCCCGCCCAGCACGCGGGCGAAGGCCCGAAGGAAGGGCACGGCGCCGGCGAAGCGGTCGCGAAGCTCCTGCGCGACGAGGAACTCGGTGGCCTCGCGCAGGTCCTCGGCCGCGTCGCGAAGGGCGGCGGCCTCCTCCGGGAAGCGGGCCCTGGCGCGGCCGGCGCCCTCGACCATCTCCTCGATCAGGGCGAAGGCCGCCTCGCCACCGTCGAGCATCTTGCGCCCGACGAGGTCCATCGCCTGGATGCCGTTCGTGCCCTCGTAGATGGCCGTCACGCGCACGTCGCGGGCGTACTGGGCGGCGCCCGTCTCCTCCACGAAGCCCATGCCGCCGTGGACCTGGATCCCCTCGGAGGCGACGTCGATCCCGACATCGGTGCCGAAGGCTTTGGTGATCGGCGTCAGGAAGGCGGCGCGGGCCTTCCAGGCGGCGTCGCCCGTCGCGGCGGCCATGTCGATTGCGACCGCGTTCGCCAGCGCGATCATGCGCGCGGCCTGAGTATCGGCCTTCATACGGGTCAGCATCCGCCGGACGTCCGCATGCTCGGCGATGGACCCCGAACCTTCGGCCTTCCCCTGCCGGCGGTCGAGGGCATAGGCCAGCGCATGCTGGTACGCCCCTTCGGCAACGCCGATGCCCTGCACGCCGACCCCGAGGCGGGCGTTGTTCATCATGGTGAACATGGCCGCCATCCCCTTATGCGGCTCGCCCACCAGCCAGCCGGTCGCGCCGTCGTACTCCATCACCGCGGTGGGCGAGGCGTGAAGGCCCAGCTTGTGCTCGAGCGAGACGACCTTGAGCCCGTTCGCGACGCCGGCCTTCCCTTCCGCGTCCGGCAGCTTCTTCGGCACCATGAAGAGGCTGATGCCCTTCGTGCCCTCCACCGCGTCCGGCAGCCGGGCGAGGACGAGGTGGCAGACGTTCTCGGCCATGTCGTGATCGCCCCAGGAGATGTAGATCTTCTGGCCGGTGACCGCGTAGGTGCCGTCGTCCTTGGGCTCGGCGCGGGTGCGCAGCGCGCCCACGTCGGACCCGGCCTGCGGCTCGGTCAGGTTCATGGTGCCCGTCCACTCGCCCGAGATCAGCTTGGGGATGTAGAGCGCCTTGATCTCCTCCGAGGCATGGGCCTCCAGCGCCTCGATCTGGCCCTGGGTCATCAGCGGGTTGAGCTGGAGCGAGAGGCAGGCCGAGGACATCATCTCGTTCACCGCCGTCGTCACCGCCATGGGCAGGGCCATGCCGCCGTATTCCTCCGGGGCGGCGATGCCGATCCAGCCGCCCTCCGCGACGGCGCGGAACGCCTCCGGGAAGCCGTCCGGCGTACGGACCACCCCGTTCTCGAGGCGCGAGCCCTGGACGTCGCCGATGCGCTGGAGCGGGGCGAGCGCCTCCTCCGAGAGCTTGCCGGCCTCCTCGAGGATGGCGGCCACCGTATCCTCGTCGGCATGGGCGAAACGTTCCGTCCCGCTGACCTCGGGCAGCCCGGCAACGTGGCTGAGGAGGAATGCGAACTCGGACGTGGGGGCACGATAGGGCATGGGGCGGCTCGGCTTTCGGATGTCGCGGGCAGGGTATAGGACATGGCGGTCCGATCCACAGCAACGCGGCGTCACGACGACATGGGTGCGACACAGCTGCTGAAGCCCGATGCGGCGGGGATCGAGGCGGGCGCGGCGATCCTGCGGTCGGGCGGCCTCGTCGCCTTCCCGACGGAGACGGTCTACGGCCTCGGAGCACGGGCGGACGACGACCGGGCGGTGGCGCGGATCTTCGAGGCCAAGGGCCGGCCGACGTTCAACCCCCTCATCTGCCACGTCTCCGCAGCGGAGGACGCATTTAGCATCGGCCGCTTGGACGACCGGGCTGGGCTGCTGGCCGCGGCGTTCTGGCCCGGGCCGCTGACGCTGGTGGCGCCGCACAGGGCCGGCGTGTCCGACCTCGCGCGGGCCAGCCTGGGCACGGTGGGGCTGCGGGTGCCCGGGCATCCGGTGGCGCGGGCCCTCATCGAGGCGGCGGGGGTGCCCGTCGCCGCGCCGAGCGCGAACCCATCGGGCCGGATCAGCCCGACGGCGGCGGCCCACGTCCTGGAAGGTCTGGAGGGGCGGATCGACGCGGTGTTCGACGCCGGCCCCTGCCCCGTCGGCGTGGAGAGCACGATCGTCGCCTGCACGGGCGGCCCCCCGCGCCTCCTGCGCGAGGGGGGCGTGCCGCGCGAGGCGCTCGAGCGGGTCGCCGGGCCGCTCGGCGCGGGCGGCGGGGGGGCGGTCGAGGCGCCGGGGATGACCCTCTCGCACTACGCGCCGCGGGGCGCGGTGCGGCTGGACGCGGACGCCCCCCGTGCGGGCGAGCGGATGCTCGGCTTCGGCGCGGTGGGGGGGGAGGCGAACCTCTCGCCTTCGGGCGACCTGGGCGAGGCGGCGGCGAACCTCTTCGCCATGATGCGGGCGCTCGACGACGGGCGTCCCCTCGCCGTCGCGCCGATACCGGACCGAGGGCTTGGCCGGGCGATCCGCGACCGCCTGACGCGCGCCGCGGCGCCGCAAGGCTGACGGCGGCCTGGACGGATCCCGTCAGGCCTGGCCGGAATGCCCCGACAGGACGCCGGGCGCGGCGCCGAGGCCTCGAAGGCCCGTCGCCCAGACGCCGCCCGGATCGTCCGAGAGGACCAGGGCGGGATCGGCCGGGGTGGTGAGCCACACGTTCTGGGCCAGCTCGTCCTCGAGCTGGCCGGGTCCCCAGCCGGCATAGCCCAGCAGCAGGACGCAGGGTTCGGGCCCCTCGCCCGCGGCGACCGCGCGCAGAAGGTCGACCGTCGCGCACATGGACAGCTCCCGCGACACCGCCTGCCCGCCCTGCACGGGCGGCCCGGCATGGAGGAGGAAGCCGCGCTCGGTCTCGCAGGGGCCGCCCACGCGCACCGGCACGCCGCCCGTGCCGGCGACGGGCAGGTCGAGCTGCTCGGCTATCTCGGAAAAGGAGACGTCGACGGCGGGCTTGTTCACCACGAGGCCCATCGCCCCCCCGGACCCATGCTCGCACAGGAGGATCGCGGCGCGGTCGAAGCGCGGATCGCGCATGGAGGGCAGCGCGATGAGGAGGTGACCTGCGAGATTGTCGCTCATTCGCCCGACGCTATGCGCCGGGGCGCACCCCGCCGTCCACCCGGGGGGGTCGCCCGACGCGGCGTCGCGCGCGGATCGCCGCCGCACCGGCGAGAAGGAACAGCGCGAGCAGCGCGCCGACGCCGGCGAGGAACGCGGCCGCCGCGCCCGCCGCGCCCCCGTCGATCAGCGGCTCGCCCACCGCCGCCGTGCCGAGCGTCGCCCCGCCCCAGAGCAGGCCGAGCGCCCCGAGCGCCCAGGCGAGGGCGAAGGCCGGCCCGGCGCGACGCCCGGCGAGCGCCCGGCGCATCGCCGCGCCCATGCGCCCGAAGTCGCGCTGCACCGCCATGAGCGCCGGCACCAGGAGGAGGACGATCGCCATGCCGAAGCCCAGGCCGTAGACCAGCGTGATCACCGTGGGCTTGAGGAACTGCGCGTCCTGCGAGCGCTCGAAGAGGAGCGGGGCGAGCCCGAGGACGGTGGTGGCGGTGGTCAGGAAGACCGGTCGCAGCCGCTCGGCCGTGCCCTCGACGATGGATGGAAGGAGGCCGCGGCTTTCGGCCTTGCCATCGATCGTTGTCACGAGGACGATCGAGTCGTTGATGATGATCCCGGTCATCCCGATCAGCCCCACCACGGTGAACATCGACAGCGGCACGTCCCATGCGGCGTGGCCCCAGATGGTGCCGACGAGGCCGAAGGGGATGATCGCCATGATGACGAGCGGCCGGGTGAAGGACGCGAATATCCAGGCCAGCACGAGATAGATGCCCAGGACGCAGAGGAGGAAGCCGATCAGCGCGTCGAGGAGGAACTCGCGCTCCTGCTCGGCGAGGCCGGAGAGGCGGGTCCCCACGCCGAACCGCTCCTCCACATCCGGAAGGATGGCGTCGCGCAGGGCCTGCATGACGGCGGCCGCGGCCTCCGGGTCGTCCTCGGAGAGCTCGCCCGTCACCTGCGCGATGCGGACGCCGTCCTGGCGCGTGATCGTGCCGAACCCCGCCTCGGACCGCACGGTGACGACATCCGAGAGGGGGACGTATTCGCCTGCCGGGGTACGCAGGAGGGTGCGTTCGAGGAAGTCGCCGGCGCGGTCGCCGGGCGCCAGCTCGACCCGCACGGTGGCCGAGCGGGGGCCGACGGGCCAGGAGGCGGCCTCGATCCCCGAGAGGCGGTCGCGCAGGGTGGCGCCGACGGCGGCCTCGTCGAAGCCGAGGGCACGGCCCTGCGGCGTGACGGCGAGGACCAGCTCCTCCTTGTCGAAGGTCAGGCTGTCGCCGAGGCCCGAGACGGCCGGGAACGCCCCCAGCGCGGCCTTCACCTCCTCGGCGGCGGCCTTCAGGACGTCCGGTTCGGCCCCGACCAGGTCCACGGAGAGCGAATCGCCCCCGGGGCCCGAGCCCCAGCGCCGGAAGGAGACCGTCTCGAGTAGCGGATGGTCGCGGACCTCGTCCTGCAGGGCGGCCGTGAACTCGAACGAGGAGTACGGGCGCAGGTCCGCGTTGATCAGCTCGATCGCGATGGAGCCCAGGAGCTCGGCGTCGCGGTCGCCGCCGAGGCCCTGGCCCGAGTTACCCCCCACCTCCGCGAGGGCGTGGAGGACCGGGTTCCGGTCATGCTCGGCCTCGTAGCGCCCCGCGACGGCCTCGGTGGCGCGCTGCAGCTCGGCCATCATCTCCAGCGCGTCCTCGCGGGTCGCGCCGGGCAGCATGGCGAAGTTGCCCGAGACGCTGCCCTGCTCGGGCGCGTTGAAGAAGCGCCACGTGACGTCGCCGCGCATGAACGACGCCGCCTGCGAGGCGAGAAGGGCGACCATGGCCGCGAGGACGACGTAGCGCGCCGCGACCACGGCCCGCATCAAGGGCACGAAGAGGCCAGCGCGCACCCGGTCGAACGCGGCGTTCACGGCCTGCGGGACGCTGTCGATCCCATGGTCCGAGAGGCGGCCCCAGGTCGCCGCCCGTTCGGATGCCGGGCGCAGGCCGTAGAGGCCGAGCGCGAGGACGAGGCCCCAGACGGCCCCCAGCGGCGCGGAGGCGAGAGCCAGCCCCCAGCCGTCCGCGAGAAGCCCCAGGCGCCCGGCGAGGAGGACCCCCCCGATCCAGAGCCCCGCGCCGATCCCCGCGAAGAGGAGGAGCAGCGCGAGCGCCCCGACCCCGGCCCTGAGAGGCGAGAAGCCGCGGCGGGGTCGCTCCTTCAGCGCATGGGCCATGTGGCGGGGCAGGATCAGGAAGCACTCGACCAGCGAGGCCACGAGCACCGCGATCACGGTGAAGGGGATGTCCGCGATCAGCGTGCCGAAGCGCCCGCCCACCACGACGAGCGCGGCGAAGGCGATCACCGTGGTCAGGGTCGCGGCGAAGACCGGGGGGAACATGCGCACGGCGGCGTTCTCGGCGGCCTCGGTGGCGCCCTCGCCCAGCGTGCGGGCGCGGTAGTCGGAATGCTCGCCCACCACGATGGCGTCGTCCACCACTATCCCAAGCGTGATGATCAGCGCGAAGAGCGAGATCATGTTGATCGTGAGCCCTCCCGCCCACATCAAGGCCACGGCCGTCAGCATGGCGACGGGGATGCCCGCGGCCACCCAGAACGCGGTGCGGGCGTTGAGGAAGAGGAAGAGAAGCCCCACCACGAGGACAAGGCCGAAGAGGCCGTTCTCCGTCAGGATGCCGATCCGGCCGGAGATGGAATCGGCCAGCGTGCGGATGGGCTCGATCCGCACGCCCTCGGGCAAGGTCGGCCCGACCTCGGCGATCACCTCCTCGACCGTGGCCTGGATGCCCAGGGCGTCGCCTGCGGCGTCGCGCTCGATGCGGATGGTGACGGCGGGCTCGTCCCCGACGAAGTAGGCTCGCGCGCGGTCTGCGCCCAGCGTCTCGACCCGGGCCACGTCGCCGACGCGAAGGACGGTGCCGTCCGCCTCAAGCCTGAGGGGCAGCGCGGCGATGGCGGCGGCGTCGCGCGCCTGCTCGCCCGCGCGCAGGCGCGCCGATCCGCCAACGGCGCCTGCCGGGGCGGAGGCCGCGCCCGCGCGCGCCACCTCCGCGATCTCCCGCAGGGTGGTGCGGTGGCGGATCAGCTCGGCGCCCGTGGTCTCCAGGAGGATCTCGGGCGCGGCGACCCCGCGGATGTCGGCGCGCGTCACCCCTTCGGCGAAGAGGCGCAGGACCAGCTCGTCCCCGATCCGGGCGAGGGTATCCGGCGCGACGGGCCCCGAGATCACGAGGTCCGTCACCCGGTCCCGCCAGACGCCGCGCACGGTCTCGGGCTCCTCGGCCTCCTCCGGAAGGGGGCCGGCGGCCTCGGCCGCGCGCTCCAGGTCGGACATGGCGCGGGCCATGTCGGTGCCCGGCTCGAACTCGAGGAAGACAGAGGCGAGCCCTTCGGTGGCCCGGGCGCGGGTGCCCTCGACCCCTTCGACGCGCAGGAGCGCGGGCTCGAGCGCCTGGAGGATGCCGGCGTCGACCTCCTCGGCGCCAGCCCCCTCCCACGCGACCGAGACGGTCGCCGTCTCCAGCACGACGTCGGGGAAGAACTGCGCCCGCATCCGCGGCAGCACGGCGACGCCCGCCGCGAGCAGCACGAGCAGGAGTAGGTTCGCCGCCGTCCGGTGCCGGGCGAAGTAGCCGAGGAGGCCCGCGCCGGGCAGCCGCCTCATCCGCCCATCCGCCGTTCGATCCGCTCGACCACCTGAAGGGGGACACGGTCCGCCCGCAGCTGAGCGAGCACCCGCTCCTTGGCCTCGGAGGGGATGCGGTCGGAGTCCTCGACGAAGGCGATGAGCGCGGCGCGGCGGCCCTCGTCCAGCCGCACGGTCTCGGGTCCGGCCGGGGGGCGGGCGGCCCCCTCCGGGCGGATGGGGCGCAGGACGATGCCGGGCCCGAGTAGCGGCGTCCGCTCCGCCACGACCTCCTCGCCGGCGATGCGGGCGGCGTCCACGATCACGTCGTCCCCCTCCCGCCGCAGGATCGGGGCGGGCCGCTCCTCCATCCGATCCTCCGCGCCGAGGATCAGCACCGTCCCGTCGGAGGCGACGGCCGCGCCCGGCAGGCGGGCGACGCCTTCGAGCGCGGGCTCGCGCACGCGGACCTCGACGAAGTCGCCCGGGCGCAGCCATGGCGCGTCCTCCACGGCGGCGAAGACGAGGCGGCCGGACCCGCCCTCGCCCGTGGCGGCCGCCTCGCGCGTGATGACGGCCTCCGCCTCGAGGTCGAGCCCATCGACGCCCAGCGTCACCAAGACCGGCCGCTCGGAGAGCGGGCCCGCCGCCGAGAGGCGGGCATGGGCGGCTGTCGAGAGGCGGAACGCCACCTCGAGCGCGGAGGCGTCCACGAGGGTGGCCAGCCGCTCGTTCGGGGTGAGAAGGACCCCCTCGGCCACGGCGACCGACTGCAGAATTCCGCCGAACGGCGCGGCGAGGACCGTGTCCTCGGCCCCCCGCCGCGCCTCCGCGAGGTCGAGCGCGGCGCGGCGCTCGGCCAGGGCGGCGCGGTCGATGCGGGCCTCGGCGGCGGCGAGGGCCTGCCTGCGGGCGAGCACGGCCTGCTCGGCGGACTGGACCGCGATCTCGGCCGTCTCCCGAGCCGCGGCGGTGCCCGTGCCGCGACCCAGGAGATCCTCCGCGCGATCCAGCGCGCGCCGCTGCGTCGCGGCCTGGGCTTCGGCGGCCTCCAGCTCGGCCCGGGCGAGGACCTCGGCGCGCCGGGCGTCGCGCGTCTCGGCCTCGGCCTCGGCCTCGGCGGCCTCCGCACGGGCCAGCGCGGCCCGTGCGTCGGCGGGATCGACCCGCAGGAGGACGTCGCCCGACGCGACGATGCCCCCTTCGGCGAAGCCGGGCGCCAGCTCGACCACCCGGCCCTGGGCGGGCGCGCGCAGCTCGACCGTGCGGGCGGCGCGCACCTCTCCGAAGGCGGCGAGGGTGGGCGCGATGGTCTCCGGCAGGACGGGAAGGACGCGGGCGGCATAGGCCCGTTCGGCCGCCGGACGCCCGCCGAAGCCCCCTTCCCCGCCTGCCGTGCGCGCGTCGCGCACCATGAGCGCGCCCCAGGCGAGAAGGCCCAGCGCGGCGAGCGTCAGGGCGACGCCCGAAAGGGATCTGGCTAGAAAGCGCATGGCTCGGTCCCCGGGTCTGCCCCGCTCCAGATAGGACGGCGCGGGCGGATCCGAAACGCGCCGTCCGGTCACGCCCTCGTCATGCGGCCCCGCGCGGGTCACTTCCGGCGCAGGTGCTCCTCCAGCCGGGGCATGATCTCCACGAAGTTGCAGGGCCGGTGGCGGTAGTCGAGCTGCGGCCCCAGAAGCCCGTCCCAGGCATCCCGGCAGGCCGAAGGCGAGCCGGGAAGCGCGAAGAGGTACGTGCCCTTCGCCACGCCGCCCGTGGCCCGCGACTGCACCGCCGAGGTGCCGATCTTGGTCGCCGAGAGCTGCGCGAAGAGGGGGCCGAAGGCGTCGATCTCCTTTTCGTAGACGTCGCGGTGCGCCTCGATGGTCACGTCGCGCCCGGTCAGGCCTGTGCCGCCGGTGGAGAGGACGACGTCCACCCCGGGATCGGCGCACCATTCCCGAAGCGCGGCGGCGATGGCCGGGCGGTCGTCCCGGACGATCCGGCGGGCGGCGATCCGGTGGCCCGCGCGCCCCAGCCGCTCGGCGAGGGCGTCGCCGGAGCGGTCGTCGGCCTCGGTCCTCGTGTCGCTGACCGTCAGGATAGCGACGTTCAGCGAGACGAACGCGCGGGATTCGTCGATGCGGCTCATGGGACCTCGAATAGGACGGGGACGGGGCCGAGATTGGCGCAGAGCGTCTCCCCGATTCGTCCCCGCGCGCCCCAGGAGGAATGGACGTGTCCGAAGAGATGGAGAGACGGGGCCATGCGCTGGACCGCGCCGCGGATCGCGGAGGAGCCGGCGGAGCGCCCAGAAAGACGGTCGCCCACGCCGAGGGGCGGGGAATGGGTCAGGAGGATGTCGGCCCCCTCCAGGGGGGCGAGCAGGGTCTCGGCCTCCTCCTCCGAGAGATCCCAGGAGGGGAACGGCGCTCCCTGAAGGGGCGGCACCCCGCCGCCCAGCCCCGCGACGACGAGGCCCGCGACCTCAACGGCCTCGCCATGCAGCACGGTGCCCGGCAAGGCGGCCCGCGCGGCCCCCAACGTCTCGTTGTTGCCGGGAACCGAGACCAGCCGCCCCTCCAGAGGGGCGAGCCCGGCGGCGTATGCCCCGAGGCCCTCGTGCCGCCGGGCGAGGTCGCCGGCGTTCAGCACTAGGTCCGCCCCTTCCGCAGCCAGGAGCAGCGCCTCGAGGCATACGGGGTCGAGATGGAGGTCGGAGACGGCGACGACCTTCATCCGGCCGCCAGCCGGTCGCGGATCGCCTGAAGGTCCGCCCAGGCGCCCGCCTTACCCTCCGGCCGGCGCAGAAGGTAGGCGGGATGGAAGGTCGGCATCACGGGGACGGGCCCGTCCTCGATCCAGGTGCCCCGGCGGCGGGTGATGCCGGCCTGTCCCGTAAGCGCGCGCAGGGGCGTGTTGCCCATCGCGACCACGATCCGCGGCGCAGCCAGCGCGATGTGGCGCCTCAGGAACGGGGCGAGCATGGCGACCTCCTCGGGCTCGGGGGTGGCGTTGCCCGGGGGGCGGTAGTGCTGGACGTTGGTCAGGTAGACCCCGCGATCGGCGCCCGGGTCGCGGCGGTCGCGCCCGATCGCCCCGAGCATCCGGTCGAGGAGCTGGCCCGAGACGCCGACGAAGGGCTCGCCCTCGACGTCCTCGTCGCGGCCCGGAGCCTCGCCCACGATCATCAGTGGCGCGCCGGGGGTGCCGCCCGAGAAGACGATCCGCCGCGCGCCCTCGCGGTGGCGGATGTGGGGGAAGGCCTCGATCGCGGCGCGCAGCGCGGCGAGGTCGCCCGCGGCCCCGGCGGCGGCCTCGGCCTCCGCGACGGGATCGGCGGGCAACCCGAGGTCGAGCGCGGGGGCGGTCCGGGACGCCGGGGATACGGGGGACGCCGGCGGGGCCGCGGGGGCGGGCTTCGCGTCGCCCTCCGGACCGGGCACGGGGGTAGGCTTGGCGGCGGGCGGCGGGGCGGCCTCCAGCGCGTAGCGGTCGACCGCCTCCTCGCCGATGGCGTCGGTCACACCCATCTCGGCCTGCCATTCGAGAAGCGCGCGCGCGGTCGCGGGATCGAGGGCCTCGGGTTCCATGGCGGCAGGATACGCCCGTCGCCGCGCCGCCGCCAGCCGGGCGCGGCTTCCGCCCCCAAGCCGGTAGCCGCCCGCGCGGCCTTCGGCAGGCCCGCGACGTCGACCGCCACCGCGGCCCCTCCGTCGGCGTCCTCTCCCGCTGTTGACGCCCCCGGCCCCCGCGCCCTACCTCGCCGCCATGCTCGGCAAGGACCTCCTCGGGATCGAGACGCTGCCCCCCGCGGCGATCGAGGCGATCCTCGACCGGGCCGACGCCCATGCCGAGAGCCGGCATGGCGAGGCCCTGGAGGGCCGCACCCAGATCAACATGTTCTTCGAGAACTCGACCCGCACCCAGGCGAGCTTCGAGATCGCCGGAAAGCGCCTCGGCGCCGAGGTCATGAACATGGAGATGCGGACCAGCTCCGTCGCCAAGGGCGAGACGCTGATCGACACCGCGCTGACGCTGAACGCGATGCGCCCCGATCTCCTCGTGGTGCGCCATCCGCATTCTGGCGCGGTGGACCTCTTGGCGCAGAAGGTGGACTGCCACGTCCTGAACGCGGGCGATGGGCGGCACGAGCATCCGACCCAGGCGCTTCTCGACGCGCTGACCATCCGGCGCGCGAAGGGCCGGCTGCACCGGCTGACGGTCGCGATCTGCGGCGACATCGCCCATTCCCGCGTCGCGCGCTCCAACATCCTCCTCCTGGGCAAGATGGAGAGCCGGGTGCGCCTGATCGCCCCCCCGACCCTGATCCCCCCCGGCGTGGCCGAGCTGGGGGTCGAGGTCACGGACGACATGGAACGGGGCCTGGAGGGGGCCGACGTCGTCATGATGCTGCGCCTCCAGCGCGAGCGGATGGACGGCGGCTTCATCCCCTCCGAGCGCGAGTACTTCCATCGCTTCGGCCTCGACGCCGCGAAGCTGGCGCGCGCGAAGCCCGACGCCATCGTCATGCATCCCGGCCCGATGAACCGCGGCGTCGAGATCGACGGCGTCATCGCAGACGACATCAACCGCTCCGTCATCCAGACCCAGGTCGAGATGGGGGTCGCCGTGCGGATGGCCGCAATGGACATGCTGGTCACCGGCGGATGAGAACGCTCGCGCTCTGCCTCCTCGCCGCCCTGCCCGCCGCCGCCGACGCGCCGGACCTCTTCCGCGTGGCCTGCCTGGAAGGAGCCGGCTCGGCCGCCCTTCACGGCATCGGGCCCGTGCCGCTCGACGCTCCGCCGGACGTGGCCCTCCACCCCGAGGGTGCGGCCGTCCTCCTGTCGGAGGACCCGGAGGGCTACGGCGCGGGCGGGCCGGGCCCGCACCTCGTCCTGATGGGCGACGCGCCCCGCCCGCTCTACTGCGCGGCGATCTTCGGCGCGCCGCCCCCGGGCGAGGCGCGGGCCGCGCTGGCGGACGTCCTGGCGGGCGCGCGGCACCTCGCCGGGATGGCGGACCCGCGGGCGGACCATTTCCTCCTCGCGGACGGGCGGCTGCTCGCCGTCGCCTGCCCCGCCGCGCCGGACGCAGGCCCCATGACCGTCCTGATCCTCAACGACCCCGGGGCCCCCGGCGCCGATCCGGCCGCGCGCGCCGCCCTCGAGGGCCTGCGCGCCGAGGCCGCGGCGATCCCCCCCGGACTGCCGGCGGCGGGAACGCTCCGCTGCGTGGAGGGCTTGGCATGACACGCACAACGCCGGAGGCTCCCATGACCGAGATCGCGATCCCCCCTCACGAGACCCCGACCATCCGCCTCCTGTCGGGCACGTTCCCCAGCGCCGCGGCCCTGAAGGCCTACGCCCTGCCCGGGCCCGAAGGCTGGCCGCTCGCCGAGGAGGCGGGGGCCGAGATGGATCCCGGGCGGGTCGAGGCGTTCATGCGGCGCGACCTCGGCGAGCTCGGCCTCGCCGGCTACCTCGAGGAGGGGCTGGGCGTCCCGCTCGACCGGCTGGCGGGCGCGCCGCTCGACGAGGTCGGCGAAGCGGTGGTGGTCCTGCACCCCCGCGTGCTGGGCGACGGGGGCGGCGTGCTGCGCGTGCCCGATCGGCTGCGCTATCACGGCGCCTTCACCGAAGGCGGCTGGGAGCCGGGGCTGCCGCCCGTCATGCCCAAGGCCGACACCCTGCCTGCCGGAGGCGAGGTGGACGCGGCCGAGGACCCTGAGGTCAAGACGCCGCCGGCGCTGCCATGGGGCCTAGCGCTCGCCGGAACGGTGGTGCTGGTGCTGCTCCTGACCTGGATCTTCTCCTGATAGGGGGCCGCTTGACCGTCATCACCTTCGAGAACGCCCGCCTGATCGACCCCGACGCGGGCACCGACGCGCCGGGGATGCTGGTCGTGAGGGGCGGCGTCATCGTGCAGGTGAACGGCCCCCGCCCCGCCACGGGCGAGCGTCTCGACTGCGGGGGGCTGCCGCTCGCGCCGGGGATCGTCGATCTCGGCGTGAAGGTCGGCGAGCCGGGCGAGCGCCACAAGGAGGGCTTCCGCTCCGCCGGGCGGGCGGCGGCGGCGGGGGGCGTGACGACGATCGTCACCCGCCCCGACACGGCGCCCGCGCTCGACACGCCCGAGGCGCTGGTCTTCCTGCGCTCGCGCGCGCGGGACCGCTGCGGGGTGAACGTCGCCCCCATGGCCGCCTTGACCAAGGGGCGCGAGGGCCGCGAGATGACGGAGATCGGCTTCCTGCGCGACGCGGGCGCGGTCGCCTTCACCGACTGCGACCGGGTGGCGGAGGACACGCGCGTCCTCTCCCGCGCGCTCTCCTATGCCGGATCGCTCGGCGCGCTCACCGTCGCCCACGTGCAGGAGCCGATCCTGTCGGCCGGCGCGGCGGCGACATCGGGCGCCTTCGCGACCCTGCGGGGCCTGCCGGGCGTCTCCCCCATGGCCGAGCGGATGGGGCTGGAGCGGCTGATCGCCCTCGCGGAGATGACCGGCGCGCCCGTCCACGCCGACCAGATCACCTGCCGCGCCGCGCTTCCCGCGCTGCGACGCGCCAAGGGCGGCGGCGCGGACCTGACGGCCGGGACCTCGATCCACCATCTCTGCCTCAACGCGCTCGACGTCGGGCCGTGGCGGACCTTCTTCAAGGTGAAGCCCCCCCTGCGCCCCGAGGAGGACCGCGTCGCGGTCGTCGAGGCGCTGCTGGACGGCACGATCGACGTCCTCTCCTCCTGGCACACCCCCCAGGACGAGGAGAGCAAGCGCCTGCCCTTCGAGGCCGCCGCCTCGGGCGCGGTGGGGCTGCAGACCCTCCTGCCGGCGGCGCTGCGCCTCCATCATGAGGGGCTGGCCGACCTGCCGGCCCTCTTCCGCGCGATGTCCCTGAACCCCGCGCGCCGCCTCGGCCTCGCCGGAGGGCGGCTGGCGGAGGGGGCGCCGGCGGACCTGACGCTCTTCGACCCGGACGCGCCCTGGCGGCTGGACCGCTGGACGCTCCTCTCCAAGTCCAAGAACACGCCCTTCGACGGCGCGCTCCTTCAGGGCCGCGTCCTCGGCACCTGGGTCGGCGGGGCCCGCGTCTGGCCCGAGCCGGAGCGCCCGGCGTGAGGGCGGAGGGACCGGCGGAGCGGCCGCGCCCGACCCCGTCGCGCGCTCCGGCCGCGCCTTCATGCGGCTCGCCTCGCCGAAGGGCGGCGGCGAAGCGAGGGGGAGGCGCGCGATGCCCGATCCGGTGACGCCTCTCTGGCTACTGATCGCGACGGGGGCGCTGGCCTACCTCCTCGGGTCCGTGCCGTTCGGCATCGTCATGGCCCGTCTCTTCGGCCTGGGCGATCTGCGCCGGATCGGGTCGGGCAACATCGGCGCGACCAACGTCCTGCGGACGGGCAACAGGCTGGCGGCGTTCCTGACGCTGGTCCTCGACGCGGGAAAGGGCGCCATCGCGGTCCTCGCGGCCCGCGCCCTCTTGGGGGCCGGGGACGCGGCGCAGGTCGCGGGCTTCTTCGCCTTCCTCGGGCACTGCGCGCCGGTCTGGCTGCGGTTCCGGGGGGGCAAGGGGGTGGCGACCTTCCTCGGTACGGCGCTGGCCCTCGCCTGGCCGGTGGGCCTCGCCGCCTGCGCGACATGGCTCGCGGGGGCGGCGCTCACGCGCATCTCCTCCGCGGCGGCGCTTCTTGCGGCCGCACTGGCCCCGGTCTGGGCGCTTCTCCTCGGGCGACCGGACGCGGTCGTCCTCTTCGCCCTTCTCGGCGCGCTGGTCTGGTGGCGGCACCGCCCCAACATCGCCCGCATCCTGCGCGGGGAGGAGCCGCGCATCGGCGCCGGATGACCCCGGTCGAGGAAGAGATCGCCGCCCTCTGGGACCGGGTGCCCCCGGGCGCCTCCACGGGGACGAGCGGCGGCCGCCGGTGGCGCGCGGCGCGTACGGTCTTCGCCGGCGGGCGCTCCGAGAAGATCGTCGCCGAGACCGAAGGCAGCACCGTCTCCTGCAACCTCTACCGCCTGGCCTCGGGCCCCCGCGCTTTCCCGTGCGAGATGCCCGCCGCCCGCGTCGCCGCCTTCCTGCGCGGCTGGCGGGCGGATCAGTAGCGGAACTCGGGATAGATGCGGGAGAGGTCGCCGTGCCATTCGCCGCGGTACCGCTCCAGAAGGACGTCCGCGGGCGCCATGCCGGTCTCGACGCTCTCGTGCAGGGCGTTGAGGAAATGCGTCTCGTCCGGGATCAGCCCGCCCGCGCCGGGCTTCGCGCGCGCCTTCAGGCCCACGTCCGCGATCTCCACCGCACGGCGGCAAAGGTCGTGCAGCCCGACCCCCTCGGCCTCGCCCTGAAGCCCGTCCTCCGCGGCGGCGCGGCGCAGGCCGTCGCGGGTGGCCTGCGTGAAGTCCCGCGTCAGGTCCTCGGCCGCCGACAGCGCGCCCTCGTCGTAGAGCAGCCCGACCCATAGCGCGGGCAGCGCGCAGAGCCGCCGCCACGGCCCGCCATCCGCGCCGCGCATTTCCATGAAGCGCTTCACGCGGGCCTCGGGGAAGAGGGTGGTCAGATGGTCGGCCCAGTCGGCGGTGGTGGGCCGCTCGCCCGGCAGGACGTCGAGCCGGCCGTCCAGGAAGTCGCGGAAGGACTTGCCCAGCGCGTCGTGATAGACCCCGTCCCGGTGGACGAAGTACATCGGCACGTCCAAGGCCCAGTCGACCCACCGCTCGAAGCCGAAGCCCTCCTCGAAGACGAAGGCGGGCATCCCCGTGCGCGCGGGGTCGAGATAGCGCCAGATCTTCGCGCGATAGGACTTCAGCCCCGTCGGCTCGCCCTCCTTGAAGGGCGAGTTGGCGAAGAGCGCGGTGGCCACGGGCTGCAGGTTCAGCGCGACCCGCAGCTTGCGGACCATGTCCCGCTCGGACGCGAAGTCGAGGTTGACCTGCACCGTGCAGGAGCGGCGCATCATCTCCTTTCCCGTGGTGCCGACCGTGTCCATGTAGGCGTCCATCAGCCGGTACCGGCCCTTGGGCATGAGGGGCATGTCCTCGTGACGCCATTCGGGCGCGAAGCCGAGGCCGATGAACTCGACCCCGAGTCCCTTGGCCACTTGCTGCACCTCGCGCAGGTGGCCGTTCACCTCGTCGCAGGTCTCGTGGATCGTCTCCAGCGGCGCGCCCGCCAGCTCCAGCGCGCCGCCCGGCTCGAGCGAGATGCCCGCCGCGCCGCGCGTCAGGCCGATCAGGTTGCCCTCCTCCTCCACGGGGGACCAGCCGAACTGGTCGCGGAGGCCCGAGAGGACCGCGTGGACCGAGGCGGGGCCTTCGTAGGGGATCGGGCGGTATCCCTTCTCCGTGTAGCCGAGCTTCTCGTGCTCGGTGCCGATGCGCCATTCGGCCTCGGGCTTGCAGCCCTCCTCCATCCAGCGGGCGAGATCCTCGCGCGATTCCACAGGGGTTCCGCCTGACTGGGGGACTGACATCGTTTCGGGCCTCCTCGCCGGGCGTCCCCCGGACCTGTTCCGGGGAGGGGGCGCTGTCAACGCACGAAGCGGGGGAAGAGGTTCGGCGCCCCGCCCCGCCGGGGGCTCAGTGCGCGGGCAGGCGGCGGCGGGCGCGGGCCTCGTCCGGGTGCTCCCATATCGCGACGGCGGCCCCGTCGCGCTTGTCCAGCTCGGCGAGCATCCGGCCCGTGTCGATCCCCGGCAGCGCCGCGAACGCATCGTAGAGCGCGTCCGCCCCCTTCGCCGTCACGGGAATGTGCAATGCGCCGTCCCGCGTGGTGACGACCCAGGCCGGATCGGGCCGCGCCGAGGGGTCGAGGTCGAGGCGCCGGATGCCGTCCACCGCTGCCGTCCCGCCCGTCAGCGGACCCATGTAGGCGATCCGCCGCTCGTCCACGCTGACGATCCCCGGTCCCTCGCCGCCTCGGCGGAACCGGCCCAGCCGCAGCCCCGCCACCGCAAGCGCGCCCCCGCCCAGCGCGACCGCGAAGCCCAGCCAGCGCGCGGTGTCGATCCCGGCCGTCATCCAGAGGCCCAGCACGGCGAGCGCGGCGCCCGCCAGCACCTCGCGCCAGCGCCGGAGGGCATCGCGCAGCTCGGGCCGGATCACGTGCCGTCCCCTTGCCAGTCCCCGTGCCGCGCCTGCCAGAGCGTCAGCGCGGCGACGGCGGCGGTGTCCGCGCGCAGGACCCGGGGGCCGAGGCCGACGGGATGGGCGATCCGGCGCAGGCGGTCCCGTTCGGGCGGCGAGAAGCCCCCTTCGGGCCCGATCAGCACCGCCGCGGGGCCCGGCGGGACCCTGTCCCAGCCGGGCGGCTCGGTGCGCCCGCCGAAGCCCGCCGCCGTCTCGTCGCAGAACACCAAGGCGCGGCCTGTGGGCCATGCCTCCAGCAGCTTCGCCAGCGGCGCCAGCTCGGCGACCTCGGGCACGAAGGAGCCGCCGCACTGCTCGGCCGCCTCAACGGCGAGGCCGCGCAACCGATCCGCCCGCACCCGTTCCGAGTTCGTGTGGTCCGTCCGAACGGGCAGGATACGGCGCGCGCCCAGCTCGGTCGCCTTCTCCGCGATGAAGTCCGTGCGCGCCTTCTTGACGGGCGCGAACATCAGCCAGAGATCCGGCGGCACCACCACGGGCCCGGTCCGCGCGCCCACGAGCAGCGCGCCCTTCCTGCCCGCCTTCGCGACCGAGGCGTCGTAGACCCCCGTTCGGCCGTCGAACACCTCGACCGGGGCGCCCTCGCCCGCGCGCATCACGTTGAACAGCCAGTGCGCCTGGGGCGGCTCGAGGGCGACCGCCTCGCCCTCCGCGAGGGTCCGGTCTAGGAAGAGGCGCAACTGTCCCATCGGAGCCGCAGATATGGCCGAGGCCGGAACGCCGCCAGAGGGAAGCGTCGCCGACGCCCCGCCGGACAACTGGGTCGACCGCTTCGCCCCGCCTGCCCTGCGTCCCTTCCTGCGCCTCTCGCGCGCGGACCGGCCCATCGGGACGTGGCTCCTCCTGATTCCCTGCTGGTGGGGGCTGCTCCTGGCGATGCTGGCAGGGGGCGACCCGCGGCCCGGCGACCTCTGGATCGCGGCGGGCTGCGCCCTCGGGGCCTTCCTGATGCGGGGCGCGGGATGCACCTGGAACGACGTCACCGACCGTCGGATCGACGCGGCCGTCGCGCGGACCCGGTCGCGGCCCATCCCCTCGGGGCAGGTCACGGTGCGGGGCGCGCTCCTCTGGATGGGGGCGCAGGCGCTCGTCGCCTTCGCGATCCTCCTGACCTTCCACCCGCTCGCGGTCCTTCTCGGGATTGCCTCGCTGGGGCTCGTGGGCGTCTACCCCTTCGCCAAGCGCTTCACTTGGTGGCCGCAGGTCTTCCTCGGGCTCGCGTTCAACTGGGGCGCGCTCCTCGCCTGGGCGGCGCATGCCGGGACGCTCTCGCCCGCGCCGGTGGCCCTCTACGCCGCGGGGATCGCCTGGACGCTCTACTACGACACCATCTACGCGCTGCAGGACGTCGAGGACGACGCCCTGATCGGCGTGAAGAGCACCGCCCGCCTCTTCGGGGCCCGCGCGCGCGGCTGGCTGAGGGGGTTCCTTGCCCTGACGGTGATCCTGCTGGCCGTCGCCCTCGTCCTCGCGCTGCCGCCGGGGCTGAACCCTCTCGCCGCCGTCCTCGCCCTCGCGGGGCCCTGGGCGATGGGCTGGCACATGGCCTGGCAGATGCGGAACCTGCGCGAGGAGGACCCCGCCTCCGCCCTCCGGGCCTTCCGGTCGAACCGCGACGCAGGGTTGATCCCCGCCGCCGCGCTCGGGGCCGGCCTGATCGTCGCCGCGGCGCTGCCGGCGTGATTGCGCCCGCGCCCCCGGGCGGCTAGCACCGCGCCCGCAAAGGTGGACCCCAGACGCCCATGAGACAGCTCCCCGTCATCGCCGCGCTCCTGATCGCCCTCGCGGCCTCCTTCGGCGCGGCGGCCGTCCTCGCGCGGACCATCGAGGCGCGCTCCGCCGAGGACGTGCGCCGCGCCCTCCTCCTCTCGGAGATCGACTTCGCCGAGGTGGCGACCGACGGGCTTCAGGTCGTCCTGACCGGCACCGCCCCCACGGAGGCCCGCCGCTTCCGCGCGCTCACGGTCGCGGGGCAGGTGGTGGACAGCGCCCGCGTCGTCGACATGCTCGACGTGGCCGACGCCGCCGCCATCCCCGCCCCCCGCTTCGCCGTCGAGATGCTGCGCAACGCCTCGGGCGTCTCGCTGATCGGCCTCGTTCCGGCGGGCGAGGACCGCGAGGCGCTCCTCGCGGCCATCGGCGACGCGACGGGCGATCCGGTCGCGGACCTTCTGCAGACGGCGGACTGGCCCGCCCCCTCCGGCTGGGACGCGGCGCTGGGCTTCGCGGTGGAAGCGGTCGGACGCCTCGACCGATCCAAGGTCTCCGTCTCCGCCGACCGGGTTGCCGTCACCGCCGCCGCCCCTTCCGAGCGCGAGCGCCAGGCCGCCGAGCGGGCGCTGAACGCCGCCGTCCCGGGCGGCGTGCGGCTCGTGCTGGGCGTCACCGCGCCCCGCCCCGTGGTCACGCCGTTCGTGCTGCGCTTCTCGAAGGACGCGGGCGGGGCGCGCTTCGACGCCTGCTCGGCGGGCGACGAGGGCGACGTGGCCGCGATCCGCGAGGCCGCAGCCTCGATGGGCGCCGAGGGGCGGGTCGACTGCACGCTCGCGCTCGGGCGCCCTTCGCCCCGCTGGGGCGAGGCCGTGGCGATGACCATCCGCGCCCTGGGCGACCTCGGCGGCGGCGAGGCGACCTTCGCCGACGGCGCGGTCGCGCTGACCGCGCCCGAGGGCACCGACCGGGCGGCCTTCGACGCGGTGGTCGGACGGCTCGAGCAGGCGCTGCCGCCGGTGTTCGAGCTGACGGCGACGCTGCCCGTCGCCGTCGATCCGAACGCGCCGCCGACCATCGCCCGCATCATCGCCACCCTGGACGAGGAGGGCGCCGCCCGCGTCACCGGCGTGCTGCCGGACGCCCGCGCGCGGGAGACGGCGCGCACCTTGGCGCAGGCGCGCCTCGGCACCGGGGTCGAGTTCGGGGTGCGGGTGGCCGAGGACCTGCCGGCGGGATGGCCGATGCGGGTGCTGGCCGGGATCGACGCGCTGGGGATGCTCGATTCGGGCGCCCTGGAGGTGACGGAGGACGGGCTCTCCGTCTCGGGCCGCACGGGGGACGCCAGCACGCGCGAGCGCATCGCTGCCCTTCTGGCCGAGCGTCTCGGGCGCGGCGACTTCGAGATCGCGGTCGAGTACGTCGAGGCGCTGGACCCCGCCGCCGCCCTTCCCACGCCCGAGGAATGCCTCGCCCGCATCCGGACCGCCAACGAGGCGCGCAAGATCACCTTCGCCCCCGGCAGCGACGACATCGAGCCGGGCGGCATCCGCACCCTGGGCGAGATCGCCGAGATCATCGGCGGCTGTCCGCCCATGCGCCTCGAGGTGGCGGGCCACACGGACAGCCAGGGCCGCGAGGAGATGAACCTAGAGCTCAGCCAGGAGCGTGCGGACGCCGTGGTCGACGCCCTCCTCCAGCGGCGGGTGGTCAACGCCGAGCTGGTCGCGCAAGGCTACGGCGAGACCGACCCCCTCGCGGACAACGAGACCGCCGAGGGCCGGGAGGAGAACCGCCGCATCGTCTTCGGCCTCCTCCCCCTCGAGGGCGCGCGGGACGACGCAGGCGAGGACGGCGAGGAGGAGGAGGACGCAGCAGGCCCGCCAGAGGTCGGCGCCCCCGAAGAGGATCAGGAGGAGGAGGCGGAATGAACCGCACGGAGTTCATCGTCGCGACCGCGATCATCCTCTTCGTGGCCTTCGCGCTGGGATGGTTCGTCTCGTGGCTCTTGAACCGGTTCACGCGGGTGACGAAGGCCGACATCGGCGAGCTCGACCGCCTGGCCCAGCAGGTCCACGAGGCCGAGGAGCAGCGCGACGAGGCCGTCGCCTACTACCAGCAGCGCGAGGCCGAGCTGCAGAGCCGCGCCCAGCAGACCGAGGCCGAGCTGCGGGCCGCCATGGAGGGGCTGCGCGACGCCCGCGCCGAGGCGTCCGAGCTGCGCGCCTACATCGAGCGGGTGAGCGCGGGCTGACCCGCTGCCCAGCCCGCTAACCCATTGTTAACGTGTTGCCCATGGGCAACCGCCCGTCACCAGCGCCCCAGCGCGTCCTCGTCCTCCGGGGCGGCCTCGACCCATCGCTCGCCCCAGGGACCCCGCTCCTTCTTCCAGAAGGGCGCGCGGGACTTCAGCCAGTCCATCAGGAAGGCGGCCCCGTCGAAGGCCGCGCGGCGATGCGGCGCCGTGCAGGCGACGGCCATGATCGTCTCGCCCGGGCGCAGGGGGCCGTGGCGATGCACGATGCAGGCGCGCAGCAGGCCGAACCGCTCGGCCGCCTCGGCGGCGAAGAGGCGCAGCCTCTCCTCCGTCACCCCGGGCCAGTGCTCGATCTCCATCTCCGAGAGGCCGTCATCGGCCCGCACCTGCCCCGCGAAGAGGACGGCGGCCCCCGCCGCGCCGTCGCCTGCGGGCAGCAGCGCCGCCGGATCGAACGGCTCGCGCTGGACGCGGACCTCGATCGCCATCTCTAGCCGCCCGTCATCGGCGGGAAGAACGCCACCTCCCGCGCGCCGGCGAGGTCGGCGTCCCAGCCGCGCATCTCCTGGTCCACGGCGACGCGGACCGCCTTCGTGTCGGCGAAGGCGGCGGCATAGCGCGGCTCGCGCGCGCGCAGTTCCTCGACGAGGGCGGCGGGCGTCGGGGCGGCGGTCTCGACCTCCTCCGACGAGATTCCGATCCGCTCGCGCAGCCAGGCGAAGTAGAGGATCCTCATGGTGCCTCCGTCAGGAAGGGGCGGGCCTTGGCGAAGTAGTCCCAGCCGGTGACCGCGGTCAGGATGCCCGCCACCCAGAAGAGGGCGAGGCCGATCCAGAACGTCGCCGTCGCCAGCCATGCCGTCGCGTCGACGAGGAAGGGCAGCTCCTCCAGCGCGCCGCGCGCCTCGGCCGCGTCGATCTGAAGGCCGAGCGCGCCCTCGAACATGCGGGCGGCGAGGAGGAACCCGATCGAGACGAGCTGCGCGGTCGTCTTCCACTTGGCCAGCCGCGTGACCGCCAGCTTGCCGGCATCCGCGCCGAGGAACTCGCGCAGGCCGGAGACGAAAACCTCGCGGAAGAGGATCAGGGTCGCGGGGACCACGATGGCGAGGTCTAGCCCGTAGAGGCCGAAGAGGATCGCGACGGCCGTCACCACCATCGCCTTGTCCGCGATCGGGTCCAGCATGGCGCCGAAACGGCTGACCTGACCCCAGCGGCGGGCGAGCTGACCGTCGACGTAGTCCGTGATCGCGGCCGCCGAGAAGAGGATCAGCCCCACGAGGTCCGCCCAGGGCGCCGGGAGGAGGACGTAGGCCAGCGGCAGCGCCGGCGCCGCGACGAGCCGGCCGAAGGTCAGGACGTTGGGGAGGTTCCACTTCATGGGGTGGGTGTAGGACGGCGCGCGGGTGGGCGAAAGCGGGGGTCGGCGCGCCTTGCGGCCCCTCCGCCCCCGGCCTAGTCCGGGGCCATGCGCTGGAACCCGTTCGCCGCCCCAAAGCCCATCGTCGCGGTCGTGCGCCTTTCGGGGGCCATCGCGCAGGGCACGCGCGGCACCCTGAACGACGCCGGGATCGGGCCGGTGCTCGAGCGGGCGTTCGCGAAGGGCAAACCGAAGGCCGTGGCGCTGCAGATCAACTCGCCCGGGGGCAGCCCGGTCCAGTCGTCGCTGATCGGCGCGCGCATCCGGCGCCTCTCGGAGAAGCACGGCGTTCCCGTCCATGCCTTCGTCGAGGACGTCGCCGCCTCGGGCGGCTACTGGCTGGCCTGCGCCGCGGACGACATCTGGACCGACGCCAGCAGCATCACCGGGTCCATCGGGGTGATCTCGGCGGGTTTCGGCTTGGAGGGGCTGATCGGACGCTACGGCATCGAGCGGCGCGTCCACACCGCCGGCGAGTCGAAGTCCAAGCTGGACCCGTTCCGGCCGGAGGACCCCCAGGACGTCGCCCGCCTGCGCGAGCTTCTCGAGCAGATCCACCAGAGCTTCATCGCGCACGTGAAGGCCCGCCGCGGCGCCCGCCTGTCGGACGATCCGCGCCTCTTCACGGGCGAGATATGGGTCGGCGAGACCGCCCATGCGGTCGGGCTGACCGACGGCGTCGCCCATCTGGAGCCGAAGATGCGCGCGCTCTACGGCAAGGACATCCGCTTCCGCCGCTACGGCCAGCGCCGGCCCTTCCTGCGGCGCTTCGGCGCGGGCCTCGCGGACGGGGCGGCCGGCCGGCTCGACGCGATGCTGGCGGAACGCGCGATGCTCGCGCGGTTCGGCCTCTGACGTGCTGAAGATCGTCACCCTCTTTCTGGTGTTCATGGCGCTCATGGCGATGTGGGGCCGGATCTGGGTGCCGGGGCGCGGCGTCAGGCGCGTCGGTCGCTGCCGCGGATGCGGGCGCTTGCGCATCGGCGACGCCGGCTGCGGATGCCGCGCGTGATCCTCGACTGGGTCATGGTCGGGGGCGGCCTCGCCCTTCTGCTGGTGGGGGGCGACTTTCTCGTGAAGGGGGCGGTGAACCTCTCGCTGCGGCTCGGGGTGCCGGCGCTGATCGTGTCGCTCACGATCGTGGCCTTCGGCACCTCCGCGCCCGAGCTGCTGATCTCGATCCAGGCGATCCTGGACGGGGTGGCCGGGCTGGCGCTCGGCAACGTCGTCGGCTCGAACACGGCGAACGTCCTCCTGGTCCTGGGGGTGCCGGCGCTGATGACGGGCCTCGCCACCTCAGGGTTCGACACCCGCCGCTCCTACGTGCAGATGCTGGCGGCGACGGCGCTGTTCATCCTGCTGGCCTTCTTCGGCCCGTTCACCTGGTGGCACGGGCTGATCCTCCTGGCCGGGCTGGCGGCGATGCTGCTCTGGGCCTACCGCGCCGCGGCGGCCGCCCACCGCGCGGCCGAGGACCACGAGGAGGAGGTCGAGGGCGCGGACCCCTCGCTCGGCTGGCCGAAGATCCTCGGCGCGCTGGCGATCGGCCTCGTCGCCCTGCCGATCGGCGCGAACCTCCTCGTGGACGGCGCCTCGGGCATCGCGCGCTCCTTCGGCTTCTCCGACGAGGTGATCGGGCTCACGCTGGTGGCCCTCGGGACCTCCCTGCCCGAATTGGCGACCACCATCTCCGCCGCACATCGCAGACAAGTTGACGTGGCGCTGGGCAACGTCATCGGGTCGAACATGTTCAACCTCCTGGCGATCATCGGCGTCGCCTCGCTGGTCGGGCCGATCCCGGTGGATCCGCAGGTCCTACGCTCGGATCTGTGGGTCATGGCGGGGGCGTCCCTGGTGCTGGTGCCCTTCGTCTTCGGCAGGCGGGACATGGGGCGGGCCACCGGGGGCATACTGACGGCGCTCTACGTCCTCTACGTCGCGTTCGTCCTGACGTGAGGGCGCTGGTCACCGGGGCGGGCGGGCGGCTGGGGCGCGCGATGGCCGTGCGGCTGGCACGCAGGGGTCATGCGGTCGCGGTCCACTACCACGAGAGCGCCGCGGGCGCGGAGGAGACGGCCGCCATGGTCCAGGCCGAGGGCGCGGTGGCCGAGACGGTACGCGGCGACCTCCTCGACCGGGACGTGGCCCGCGCCCTTCTGCCGCGCGCGGCCGGGGCGCTCGGCGGGCCGGTCACCGTCCTCGTGAACAACGCCTCGATCTTCGAGCGCGACGACATTCGCACCGCGACGCCCGAAGGCTGGGACCGCCATCTGGGATCGAACCTCGAGGCGCCGTTCTGGCTGATGCAGGCCATGGCCGAGCAGGGGCTGGAGCCCGGGGGGGACGGCGAGCCGCTCGCCTCCGGCCTCGTCGTCAACATGGTCGACCAGCGCGTCCTCAAGCCCACGCCGGAGTTCGCGACATACTCGCTCGCGAAGGCGGGGCTGTGGTGGCTGACGCGGACGGGCGCCCAAGCGCTGGCCCCCGCCATCCGGGTCAACGCCATCGCCCCCGGCCCTACCCTGCGCGCGAGCCGCCAGTCCGAGGCGCATTTCGCCGCCCAGCGCGCCGCCACGATCCTCGGACGGGGCGGCGACCCCGAGGGGATCGCGGACGCGCTCGACTACCTCCTCGGCGCACGGGCCGTGACGGGGCAGGTGATCTGCGTCGATGGCGGCCAGCATCTGGGATGGCGGACGCGGGACGTCCTGGGCGGGGGCTGACGAAGCGGCGGCCCGGCAAGGGACGCAGGCCCGGCGCCGCCGAGACGCGGGAGTTGTGCACGAAGGGAGCGCACGGGCTAGACCGCGTCATCGAACCGTCAAGGAACCGGCCGCCCGGCAGGGCTGTATTTATCTTTCGTTCGATATCAATGGGCTATATTTCGCCCAAGATTTGGGCATTCGACCCCCGGGCCTTGAATCCTTGACCCCGAGGGGGGCGAGGGACCATTTCACCCACCGAGTTACCCACAGTCCTGGGGATCGTTCCCGTCTTGCCATGGGATGCAGCGCGGGGGAGGCCCGATTCGACCGATGAACCAGCTGAACCCCGACATGCCCAAGCCCGCCACCGGCCCCGAGGTCATCAAGCGCCACCTGCGCCAGATCGACGGCTCGCCCGGCGTGTACCGGATGCTCGACGCCGAGAGCCGCGTCCTCTATGTCGGTAAGGCGAAGAACCTGAAGGCGCGGGTCTCGTCCTACGCCCGCCTCTCGGGCCACAGCCCCCGCATCCGGCGCATGATCTGCGAGACGGCGTCGATGATGTTCCTCACGACCCGGACCGAGACCGAGGCGCTGCTGCTCGAGCAGAACCTGATCAAGCAGCTCAAGCCGAAGTTCAACGTGCTGCTGCGGGACGACAAGTCGTTCCCGAACATCATGTTCACCGCCGACCACGATTTCCCGCGCATCGCCAAGCACCGCGGCCGCAAGGCGCCGGGCGGGCAGTATTTCGGTCCGTTCGCGTCCGCGGGCGCGGTGAACCGCGTGCTGACGCAGCTGCAGAAGGTGTTCCTCCTGCGGAACTGCTCGGATGCGATGTTCGACTCGCGCTCGCGGCCCTGCCTGCTCTACCAGATCAAGCGCTGCTCGGGGCCCTGCGTCGGCCTCGTCTCCGAGGAGGAGTACGCCGAGAGCGTCCGCGACGCCGCCCGCTTCCTGCAGGGAAAGACCACCAAGGTGCAGGAGAACCTCGCCCACCAGATGGAGGAGGCCGCCGAAGCCATGGAGTTCGAGCGCGCGGCCGCCCTGCGCGACCGGATCAAGGCGCTGACGATGGTGCAGTCCGTGCAGGGCGTGAACCCCAAGTCGACGCCCGAGGCGGACGTGATCGCGCTGCACACCGCCGGCGGGCAGGCCTGCGTGCAGGTCTTCTTCATCCGCGCTGGCCAGAACTGGGGCAACCGCGACTATTATCCCAAGGTCTCGGGCGAGGAGGACCCGGCGGAGGTCATGGAGGCCTTCGTCGGACAGTTCTACGAGAACCGGGAGGCGCCCTCCCTCCTCCTCGTCTCGCACGGGCTGGAGGACACCGCCCTCATGGAGAAGGCCCTGGGCGAGAAGGCCGGGCGCAAGGTTCGCATCGGCGTTCCCCAGAAGGGCGAGAAGGCCGAGCTGGTGGCCTTCGCCCTGCGCAACGCGAGGGAATCGCTGACCCGCCGCATGTCCGAGGGCGCCGCGCAGGCCAAGCTGCTGGAGGGGCTGGCCGAGGCGTTCGGTCTGCCGGAGACGCCTCGCCGGATCGAGGTCTACGACAACTCGCACATCATGGGCGCGGACGCGGTCGGCGCCTTCGTCGTCGTCGGCCCGGACGGCTACGAGAAGGGCCAGTACCGCAAGTTCAACATCAAGGGCGACGGCATCACCGCGGGCGACGATTTCGGCATGATGACCGAGGTGCTGACCCGCCGCTTCACGCGCCTGCTGAAGGAGGACCCGGACCGCGAGGGGCAGGGCTGGCCGGACCTTCTGCTGATCGACGGCGGCGCGGGCCAGGTCTCGGCCGTCGCGAAGGTCCTGCGCGAGATGGGCGTGGACGACGTCCCGGTGGTCGGCGTCGCCAAGGGCGTCGACCGCGACGCCGGCAAGGAGGTCTTCCACGTCCCGGGCAGGCCGTCCTTCGCCCTGCGCCGGCAGGACCCCGTCCTCTACTTCGTGCAGCGGATGCGCGACGAGGCGCACCGCTTCGCCATCGGCACCCACCGGGCCAAGCGGTCGAAGGGCTTCATGGCCAACCCCTTGGACGACGTGCCGGGCGTCGGGCAGGGGCGCAAGTCAGCCCTTCTGCGCCATTTCGGCAGCGCCAAGGCGGTCTCGCGCGCGAACCTGAAGGACCTTCAGGCGGTGCCGGGCATCTCGAAGAGCCTCGCGCAGAAGATCTACGACCACTTCCAGGCGGGCTGAGGGAAGGCTTCAGACGCCCCGCGTCGCCGCCACCGCCCGGTCCCATCGCTCGGTCCGCGCCGCACGCTCGGCCTCGTCCATCGCGGGCTCGAAGCTGCGGTCGAGCGCCCAGCGCGCCGCGAAGCCCTCCGCGCCGGGGTAGAGGCCGACCGCGTGCCCCGCGATCCACGCGACGCCCAGCGCCGTCGTCTCGAGGATGGTGGGCCGGTCCACCCGCCCCCCGGTGATGTCGGCCAGGAACTGCATCGCCGGGTCCGAGGCCGTCATGCCCCCGTCCACCCGGATCACCGCGCCCGTGTCCCCGCCATGGTCCGCCTGCATGGCGCGGATCAGATCCAGCGTCTGGTAGCCCACCGATTCCAGAGCCGCCTTCGCCACCTCGTCGCGCCCCGTGCCCCGCGTCAGCCCGAAGAGCGCGCCGCGCGCCTCCGGCACCCAATGCGGCGCGCCGAGGCCGGTGAAGGCCGGCACCAGCAGCACGTCCTGCTTGGGGTCCGCCCTCGCCGCCATGCGCGCCGTCTCGTGCGCCGCCTCGACGATCCCGAGGCCGTCGCGCAGCCACTGCACGGCCGCGCCCGCGATGAAGATGGCCCCTTCCAGGGCGTAGGTGGTCCTGCCCCCCAGGCGGTAGGCCACGGTGGTCAGCAGCCGGCTCTTCGAGAACTGCGGCGCGTCCCCGGTGTTCAGGAGCGCGAAGCACCCCGTGCCGTAGGTCGACTTCAGCATCCCCGGCTCGAAGCAGGCCTGGCCCACCGTGGCCGCCTGCTGGTCGCCCGCCACGCCCCGGATCGGGACCGGGTCGCCGAAGAGCGTCGTCTCGCCGAAATCGCCGTCGCAGTCCCGGATCTCGGGGAGGACGGCGCGGGGAACGTCCAGCATCTCCAGCATCTCGTCCGACCAGTCCCCGGCCCGGATGTCGTAGAGCAGCGTCCGGCAAGCGTTGGTGTGGTCCGTCGCATGGACCCGGCCTTCCGTCAGGTTCCAGATCAGCCAGGTGTCGACCGTGCCGAAGAGCAGCTCGCCCGCCTCGGCCCGCTCGCGCGCGCCTTCGACCTCGTCGAGGATCCAGGCCAGCTTGGTGCCCGAGAAGTAGGGGTCGAGCAGCAGACCCGTCACCTCGGTCGCCCGCTCCTCCAGGCCCTCCTTCTTCAGCGCGGCGCAGCGGTCGGCGGTGCGCCGGTCCTGCCAGACGATCGCGCGGTGGATCGGCTCGCCCGTGCGGCGGTCCCATACCACGGTGGTCTCGCGCTGGTTGGTGATGCCGATCGCCCGGACGGAGCTGTCCATCACCTCGGCCGTGACGCGGCGCGTCGTCTCCCAAAGGTCGGCGGCCTCGTGCTCGACCCAGCCGGAGGCGGGGAAGTACTGCTCGAACTCCTCCTGCGCGGTCGCCTCGGGCGCGAGGTCGGGCCCGAAGCGGATGGCGCGCGAGGACGTGGTGCCCTGATCGATGGCGATGACGGACAATGGCCCCTCCCCTTTGGGCGGAGGCTGGCCCGGCAGGGCGGGACGCGCAAGCTACTCGGCGGCCTCGCGCGCCTCGCCCATGAAGGCGCCGACCTCCGCCCGCTCGCCTTCGGTCATGTGCAGCCCCAGCTTCGAGCGGCGCCAGAGCACGTCCTCGGCGGTGCGCGCGAACTCGCGCGTCCGCAGCCAATCGATCTCGCACTCCGTCAGGTCGGCGCCGAAGCGCCGGCCAAGCGCGGCCTCGCCCCCCTCCAGCAACTCGGCCGCCTCCGTGCCGTAGGCCCGCACGAGGCGGTGCGCCCAGCGGTCCGACAGGAACGGGTGCGCCGCCTTCAGGTCCGCGATCAGCTTCAGGTGCCCGCCCACGGGGAAGTCGCCGCCCGGCAGGGGCGCGCCTTCGGTCCAGGCGGGACTGTCGTTCCCCAGGGCGCCGGCCACCTGGTCCGTCGCCGACTGCGCCAGCGTCCGGTAGGTCGTGATCTTGCCCCCGAACACCGACAGGAGCGGCGCGCCCCCCCCCTCGTCCATCAGGAGGACGTAGTCCCGCGTCGCCGCCGTGGCCGATTTCGCCCCGTCGTCATAGAGCGGGCGAACCCCCGAATAGGTGTGCACGACGTCCTCGCGCGTGACAGGGTCGGCGAAGTATTCGGACGCGAAGGCGAGGAGGTAGTCGACCTCCTCCTCCGTTGCCTCGGGCTTGGCGTGGAGGTCGTCGTGCTCGGCGTCAGTGGTGCCGATCAGGGTGAAGTCGTACTCGTAGGGGATGGCGAAGATGATCCGCCCGTCGCGGCCCTGGAAGAAGTAGCACTTGCCGTGGTCGAAGAGCTTGCGGGTGACGACGTGGCTGCCGCGGACCAGCCGGACGCCGGCTTCGGTGTTCCGCCTGAGCGTGCCGGTCAGCACCTCCTCGACCCAGGGACCGGCGGCGTTCACCAGGGCGCGCGCGCGGACGGGGCCGTCCGTGGTCTCGACGTGCCAGCGCCCCTCCCGCCGCTCGGCCGAGAAGACCTTGCAGCGCGTGCGCACGTCGGCACCCCGCTGGGCCGCGTCGCGGGCGTTCAGCGCGACGAGGCGGCTGTCCTCGACCCAGGCGTCCGAATACTCGAACGCCTTCTCGAATCGCGGCTTCAGGGAGGCGCCAGCCGGATCGTCCGCCAGTCGGATCGTCTTCGTCCCGGGGAAATGCCCCCGCCCGCCCATCCGGTCGTAGAGGAACAGCCCCGTTCGGATCAGCCAGTCCGGCCGCCGCCCCTTCATCCAGGGCATCGCCCGGGACAGGAGCTTCGAGGTCGGTGTGTCCCCTTCGAACCGCGCCTCGGGGTCGTAGGGCAGCACGAAGCGCATCGGCCAGGCGATATGGGGCATCGCCTCGAGGAGCGTTCCCCGCTCGACCAGCGCCTTGCGGACGAGGCCGAACTCGAAGAACTCGAGATAGCGCAGCCCCCCATGGAAGAGCTTGGTGGAAGCCGAGGAGGTGGCGCCGGCCAGGTCCCCCATCTCGCAGAGGGTGACGGAAAGGCCCCGCCCGGCTGCGTCGCGGGCGATGCCGCAGCCGTTCACGCCGCCGCCGATGACCAGGATGTCGGTATCCGTCATGCCGTCCAACGCCTCCGCTCCGCTACTGTTTCAGCCGCCATCCGGTGCGGAATATCCACGCCGTCACCGCCAGCATGATGCCGAGGAAGGCCGCGATCGCCACGAGGCTGATCGCCACGGGCACGTCGGCGGTCCCGAAGAAGGACCAGCGGAACCCCGAGACGAGGTAGACCACCGGGTTGAACAGCGTCACCCCCTGCCAGAACGGCGGCAGCATCGAGATCGAGTAGAACGAGCCTCCGAGGAACACGAGCGGCGTGATCACGAGGAGCGGGACGAGCTGCAGCTGCTCGAAGTTCTTCGCCCAGATCCCGATGATGAACCCCAGGAGCGCGAAGCTGACGCAGGTGAGGATCAGGAAGGCGACCATCACCAACGGATGCAGGATCGTCATATCCACGAAGAAGAAGGAGGTGACGAGGATGATCACGCCGATGAACAGCGCCTTGGTCGCCGCCGCGCCCACGTAGCCCAGCACGATCTCGACGTAGCCGATCGGGGCCGACAGGATCTCGTACATGGTGCCGATGAACTTCGGGAAGTAGATGCCGAAGCTGGCGTTCGACGTCGCCTGCGTCAGAACCGTCAGCATGATGAGGCCGGGCACGATGAAGGCGCCATAGGGAACCCCCTCGACCTGATCGATGCGGGAGCCGATCGCCGCCCCGAACACCACGAAGTAGAGCGAGGTCGAGAGGACGGGCGAGACGAGCGATTGCGTGATCGTGCGAAAGAAGCGGGCCATCTCGAAGCGGTAGATGGCGGCGACGGCGGACCAGTTCATTCCGCCGCCTCCCGCGCGTCGTGGTCCACGAGGCCGGTGAATATCTCCTCCAGGCTGGACTGCCGCGTCGTGACGTCCCGCACCCGGATGCCCGCAGCCTGCAGGTCCGACAGGAGCCGCGTGATCCCGGTTCGTTCGGCATGCACGTCGTAGACGTAGCGCAGGCTGCTTCCGTCCGCACCGAGGGCGAGCCCGCTCGCGCGAAGTGCCGGGGGGAGCGCGTCCAGGGGTTCGGACAGCTCCAGCACCATCTCCTTGCGGCCCATCCGCGCCATGAGCGCGTCCTTCTCCTCGACGAGGAGGATCCGCCCCTTCGAGATGACGGCGATCCGGTCGGCGATGGCCTCGGCCTCCTCGATGTAATGGGTGGTCAGGATGATCGTAACGCCCCGGCGCTTCAGCTCGGCCACCACCTCCCACATGCCGCGGCGCAGCTCGACGTCGACGCCGGCCGTCGGCTCGTCGAGGAAGAGGACCTTAGGGTCGTGCGACAGCGCCTTGGCGATCAGCACCCGCCGCTTCATGCCGCCGGACAGTTCCTTGATCTGGCTGCCGGCCTTGTCCGTCAGCGACAGCGCCTCGAGCACCGCCGCGACCTTCGCGTCGTCCCGCGGCGCGCCGAACAGCCCGCGCGAGAAGGCGACCGTGTCGCGCACCTTCTCGAACGGCTCGAGATTGATCTCCTGCGGGACGAGGCCGATCATCCTGCGGGCGGCGCGGAAGTCGCGCACCACGTCATGCCCGCCCACGCGCACCGCCCCATCCGTCGGCACCGTGATCCCGCATATGGTCGAGATCAGCGTCGTCTTGCCCGCGCCGTTCGGTCCCAGAAGGGCGAGGATCTCGCCCTCTCGGATCGAAAGGTCCACGCCCTTCAACGCTTCGAACCCGCCATCATAACGCTTGGCCAGCCCGTCCACTTCCACAATTCCGCTCATGCCGCTCGCCCTGACACGAAAACGCCGCCGGCGCGAGGCCGGCGGCGCGAACAGGGGGCGTGCGGCCCTGCGCGGGCAAGCGCCCTACTGCGCGGGAACGTAGCGCGTCATCGCCACGGTGATCCCGCCCGCCGCCGCTTGGCCATACTGGCCCACGCCAAGGATGTAGGTTCCGGGCGCCAGCTCCAGCGCGAGGAAGCTGTCGAGACCTTGAGGGCCGTCGTCATTCCAGCCGATTTCGCGGCCGAACTCGTCATAAAGGACGACGATGGGATCGGCCCCGCCCTGCCCGATCGCCTCGACGGTGGCGAGGCCGAACTGCGGCATGTCGAAAGTATAATACCGATACGCGTCCACGGCATCGGCGGAGGCGCGCAGCCGCGTCTGCAAGGGACCGAGCGGCTCGACCTGATAGCTTCCGTCGAGGGGCGGCGCGATCTCGCCCCGTTCTATCAGCGCCTGCTGGGCGGCGGCGGCGTCGAATTCCGCCACGGTGACGGTCACGGGTTGCGTCTCGTCGGACAGCGCTTCCAGCGCCACGCAGTAGCTGCCCGCCGAAAGGGGCTCCATCATCTCGAGCCGGCTGTTGAGGCCGTCGAAATCGTCGTTCTGCCCCATCAGTCCACCGCGCTCGTCGTAGAGATAGACGTATGGGTCCGCGTCGGGGTTCTCGGCCGTGACGACGATGGGCGTCTCCGATTCCAAGGTGAAGCGGTAGAAAGGCACGGCGCCGATGGGGGCCGTCGCCTGCAAAGAGCCGCCTGGCGCCAGAGCCCCCTCGCCCAGCGTCTGCGCCTCGGTGTCGGGGCCGCATTCGGGCGCGCCGAATGCCCCGCCCCCGCCGACCGCGCCCAGTCCCTCCGTCATCGCTTCCTGGCTCTGCAGGCCGATGCTGACGGTCGCCGGGATCAGAGAGCCGCCGAAGCTGCGGGTCTGAAGGCAATAGGTCCCCGCAGGAAGATCGACTTCCAACCGCGAGGAAAGGGCGCCGCCACCATCGTCGTCATTGCCGATCAGGTTGCCGGACGCGTCCAGCAGGTCGATCACCGTGTCCCCGCCATCTGCACCCTCGGCCTCCAGCCGCACGCCGGTCTGCTCGGACAGGGTGAACAGCGTCACCGCAGCGCCGTTCTGCGGCACAAGCGTGACCTGCTGCACGGGCTCCTCGAAGGAGGTGACGTTCGACGCATCCTCGGTGCCGTTGATCCACAAGGCGCCTGCGCCGCAGGCGACCTCCTGCTGCTCCTGCGCTGAGACGGGCATGGCAGTTGCACCAAGGATTGCGGCGGCGATGGGAACAGGTCTGATGAACATGGATCCTCCGGGAAACGGCCCTCCGCCGAGTGGGCGGGTTAGCCGGAGGTTAACGGCGCAACCAACGGTGGGGAAGCGGAACCACGCCCTCGAAAGGACTAAACCCCTCATCAGGGCGGTCTGGTTGCGGGGGTAGGATTTGAACCTACGACCTTCAGGTTATGAGCCTGACGAGCTACCGGGCTGCTCCACCCCGCGCCATCGACATCATACTGGAGAGATACGCACGTTCCTTTCTAGATCCGGCGATGACCTACTCTCCCACGTCTTAAGACGCAGTACCATCGGCGCAGCGGCGCTTAACGGCCGAGTTCGGGATGGGATCGGGTGTTTCGCTCGCGCTATTATCACCGGATCGAAAAAGGAACGTATCCAAGTCATACTGGCGTATGCTCTCGATCAGGGAAGGCCTAGCCTCCACTGGATCAAATCAAGCCTATCGGACAATTAGTACCGGTCAACTGAGCCGCTCACACGACTTACATCTCCGGCCTATCGACGTGGTGGTCTTCCACGGTCCTCAGGGATACCTTGTTTCGAGGGGGGCTTCCCGCTTAGATGCCTTCAGCGGTTATCCTGTCCGATCATAGCTACCCAGCACTGCCGTTGGCACGACAACTGGTCCACCAGTGGATCGTTCACCCCGGTCCTCTCGTACTAGGGGCAACTCCTCTCAAGTATCCTACACCCACGGCAGATAGGGACCGAACTGTCTCACGACGTTCTAAACCCAGCTCACGTACCTCTTTAAATGGCGAACAGCCATACCCTTGGGACCTGCTCC
>NZ_PVTT01000002.1:0-1032500 GCF_003003095.1 Hasllibacter halocynthiae | reverse complement strand
CGGATCGCTTATCTTGCCTCCCGAGGATGGTGACGGGTGCTGGCGGCCGATCACGCCTCCCTTCTCGGCGCGGTCCTTCCCTGTACACCGCAACGCGCGGAACGTCGCGCACCGCTGCCGCCGTACCTGCCTTCGCGCACGCGCGCGCTAGTTCGTTCTCCGATCGCGCGACCAGAACGTTCGCGCGACACAGCAACGGGAGAACCCGAACATGATCCGCACCACCCTCCTGGCCTTCGCCGCCTCCACCGCCCTGGCGGTTCCCGCCATCGCCCAAGAAGGCGACATCGTCGCCGTCGCGACCGAGGCGGGCGACTTCTCGACACTCCTGGCTGCCGCCGAAGCCGCCGGCCTGGTCGAGACACTTCAGAGCGGAGGCCCGTTCACCGTCTTCGCGCCTACGGACGAGGCGTTCGCCGCGCTACCCGAAGGCACCGTCGACACCCTCCTCATGGACGAGAACCAGGATCAGCTCACTAAGATCCTGACCATGCACGTCGTGCCGGGCACCGTGATGTCGGGCGACCTTTCTGACGGGATGACCGCGACCAGCGTCGAAGGCACCGACTTGGCCATCAGCTCGACCGACTCGGGCTTCGCCGTGAACGGCGCCAACATCGTCACGCCGGACATCGAGACATCGAACGGCGTGATCCATGTGATCGATGCGGTGATCCTGCCCGAAGACATGGATGACATGGACGGCGACGACATGTCAGACGACTGAGCCGGCACGCCGGCCCCGTACCGGCATGGCTTCGAGCGGAAGGGGCGTCCTGCGGGGCGCCCCTTCTTTCTTTGCGCGGGCCGCTGCCCCCGGGCCGGGACCGTCCGCGCCGATCCGCCCAAATGCGCTCGGCACGGTTTTGCCCGGCGGTGCGGCGCCCAGATGGCCGCGCGATAACGGCGGCGCCCGGCCCGAAAACCTACCGCCCCGGGCGCGCCGTTCCGCATCCCCGCCCGGCGTGTTCAAAGGGTCCAGCGCCTCGGAAGGGGACCCCCTGGCGCCATCTCGCAACCGCAACGGAAGGGAATAACCATGCGGAACACCATGATCATCACGGCGGCCCTCGCCGCCCTCGGCACCGCCGCCCTCGCGCAGGACATGGATGCGGACGGCGACGGCCTCGTCACCTGGGACGAGCTGTCGGCCGCCATGCCGGACGTGACGGAGGAGACGTTCACCCTCGCCGACACGAACGTGGACGGCAGCCTCGACGCCGACGAGTATCAGGCGGCGGTCGACGCCGGACTGATCCCGGCCGCCACCGAGTAGGCGATCGGGAGGGAAGGGTCCGGGCCTCCCTAGCCCGGGCCCGGCGGCGGCCCTGAGGGACCGAGGTCCCCCGGGACCGAAGGGTCGCCGTCATCGGGACAGGAGCGCGCCCCGCCGGACCATCCGGCGGGGCGCGTGCCGTTCAGGGGGCCGCGGACGGCCATCGCCCCCATTCGGCGAGAAGGGCCCCGCCGGTCTCCCGGCGGGGCCCTCCGCGGTCTAGAGGCAGGTTCAATGCACCACCGCGTCCCGCGGCGTGTCGCGCTCGGACGTGCTGACCCGGTCGCCCACGATCAGCCCGTCCGGACCAGCGGTGACGGGTACCGCGTCCCCGTCCCGCACGTCGCCCGCGAGGATCATCTCGGCCAACCTGTCCTGCAGGCTGCGCTGGATCACCCGCTTGAGGGGCCGCGCGCCGTAGACCGGGTCGTACCCCTCGTCGGCCAGCCATGTCTTCGCGCCCTCGTCCAACTCCAGCCGGACGTCGCGCTCCGTCAGCCGGCGCCGCAGCCGCCGCAGCTGGATCTCTACGATGCCGTCCATGTCACCGCGCGTCAGCCGGTCGAAGATCACCGTCTCATCCAGGCGGTTCAGGAACTCGGGCCGGAAGTGGGCCCGCACCGCGTCCATCACGTCGCGCCTGGCATCGGCCGCGTCCGCCCCTTCCGGCAGCTGGCTCAGCGCCTGCGACCCGAGGTTCGAGGTCAGCACGATCAGGGTCTGCTTGAAGTCGACCGTCCGCCCCTGCCCGTCCGTCAGCACGCCGTCGTCCAGCACCTGCAGCAGGACGTTGAACACGTCCGGGTGCGCCTTCTCGACCTCGTCGAAGAGGACGACCTGATAGGGCCGGCGCCGCACGGCTTCGGTCAGCACCCCGCCCTCGTCATAGCCCACGTAGCCCGGGGGAGCCCCGATCAGCCGCGCGACCGCGTGCTTCTCCATGAATTCCGACATGTCGATGCGGACCATCGCGGAGTCGTCGTCGAACAGGTACTCGGCCAGGGACTTCACCAACTCGGTCTTGCCCACGCCGGTCGGCCCTAGGAACAGGAAGGACCCCAGGGGACGGTTCTCGTCCTGCAGACCAGCCCGCGCGCGGCGCACCGCGTTCGACACGGCCCGCACAGCATCCTTCTGCCCGATCACGCGTCGGCCGAGCTCCTCCTCCATCTTGAGGAGCTTCTCGCGCTCGCCCTCCAGCATCTTCGAGGTGGGTATGCCGGTCCAGCGCTCGACCACCTGGGCGATGTTCTCGGGGCGCACGGCCTCCTCGACGATCTGGTCCTCGCGCGACTCGGCCGCTTCGAGGGACTTCTCCAGCCCCGGGATCACGCCGTAGGACAGTTCGCCCGCCTTGGCGAGGTCGCCCTCGCGCTTAGCGATCTCCAGGTCCGCGCGGGCCCGGTCCAGCCTCTCCTTCAACTCTCGCGCGCCCTCGCGCGATGCCCTCTCGGCTTCCCAAGAGGCGGTCATCTCGGTCGACCGCTCCTCCAGCTCGGCGAGCTCGGCGTTCAGCTTGTCCAGCCGCTGCGCGGAGGCTTCGTCGTCCTCTTTCTCCAGGGCGGCCGCCTCGATCCGCTTCTGCAGGATCTCGCGGTCGAGCGCGTCCAGCGCCTCGGGCTTGGAATCCACCTCCATCCGCAGGCGCGACGCGGCCTCGTCCATCAGGTCGATCGCCTTGTCGGGCAGGAAGCGGTCCGTGATGTAACGGTTGCTGAGCTGAGCGGCCGCGACGAGGGCGCTGTCGGCAATCCGCACGCCGTGGTGCAGCTCGTACTTCTCCTTGATGCCGCGCAGGATGCTGACCGTGTCCTCGACCGTCGGCTCCTCCACCATCACGGGCTGGAAGCGCCGGGCCAGTGCGGCGTCCTTCTCGACGTGCTTGCGGTACTCGTCCAGCGTGGTCGCCCCGACGCAGTGAAGCTCGCCCCGCGCCAAGGCGGGCTTGAGGAGGTTCGAGGCGTCCATCGCCCCGTCCGCCTTCCCGGCCCCGACCAGCGTGTGCATCTCGTCGATGAAGAGGATGATCTCACCCGCGGCGGCGGTGACCTCGCTCAGGATGGCCTTCAGCCGCTCCTCGAACTCGCCCCGGTACTTCGCGCCGGCGATGAGGGCGCCCATATCGAGGGCCATAAGCCGCTTGTTCCGCAGGGATTCCGGCACGTCGCCGTCCACGATCCGCAAGGCGAGGCCTTCGGCGATCGCCGTCTTGCCCACGCCGGGCTCGCCGATCAGCACGGGGTTGTTCTTCGTACGCCGCGAGAGGACCTGCATCGCGCGCCGGATCTCGTCGTCGCGCCCGATGATGGGGTCGATCTTGCCCTCGCGGGCCCGCTCGGTCAGGTCCAGCGCGTACTTCTTCAGCGCCTCGTAGCCCTCCTCGGCGGAGGCCGAGTCGGCGGTGCGGCCCTTGCGGATGTCGTTGACGGCCTCGTTCAGCTTCTGCGGGGTGACGCCGGCGCCGTCCAGCGCGTCCTTCGCGGCCGAACGCACCATGCCCAGCGCCATGAGGATGCGCTCCACGGGAACGAAGCTGTCGCCGCCCTTCTTCGCGAGCTGCTCGGCCTGGTCGAGGATCTTCACCATCGCCTGATCCACGTAGGGCTGCGCATCGCCCGAAACCTTGGGCAGCTTGCCCACGGCGGCGTCCGCCCCCTCGGCAGCGCGGGCCGGATCGCCCCCCGCCGCGCGGATCAGGTTGGCGGCCATGCCCTGATCGTCGTCCATCAGGACCTTCAGAAGGTGCTCCGGCATCAGGCGCTGATGACCCTCGCGCATCGCGACGGTCTGGGCAGCCTGGATGAAGCCCTTCGAGCGTTCGGTGAACTGCTCGAGATTCATGTGTAGTCCTCCATCAAGCGCCCGGTCCTGCGACGCCCTCTTCGGAGGCACGCCCATCGGCCCGGGCCTTCTTTCGTCTCCTTTCCCAGATGGGATGCGGACGGCATCCTCTCAAGCCCGTCGGCGCATGGAAGGCGCGCAAAGAAGGGGAAGACGAGAAAGGGCGGCCGTAGCCGCCCCTCTTCCACCCGATCCCACAGCTATCCTAGGGCTATTCGGCGGTGAACGGGTCGTCGTCCTCGCCCTCGGGCCCGCTCGGGGTGGGCACCACGGGAGCGGTGGTCCCATCCGGGTCCACCACGATGTCCGACTGATCCAGATCGTCCACCGTGACGCCGTCGCCACCGCCCTCCAGCCGCTCCTGCTCGGCGTCGTCGATCAGGACGACTTCGCCGTCGCCCGCCTCGTCACCCTCGACGGGCGCCTCGTTCGACGCGGGATCGGTGCCCGGCCCCACGGCCTCGACGCCCGCCGGCTCGACCTCGATGCCCTCTTCGCGCTCCGAGAAGGCCTGTTCGGTGGTGCCGTCGGGGCCGTCGGCGTCCTCGCCGGTGCGGACGGTCACGTCATCCGTGTTGTAGGTCGTGTCGGGATCGGGCTCGCCGACGACGATGGGGGCCGTGGCGTCCGTCTCCTCCACGCCAGCCGAGTCGACGGGCACGCCCGCGCCGTCTCCGGCGAGATCCTCGCCAGCCTCGCGGCCCGCGAGAAGGACGATCGTCAGCAGCAGGAACACCCCCGCGCCGAGGATCAGGATCATCCAGAACACGCTCATCCCGCGATCCGCGCGGCGCAGCTTCAAGTCCATGCCCGCCATCGGGTCTCCTCTCTCCGCTCGGGCCTCCAACCGGCGAACCCCCGGGGGGTTCCAGCAGGCAGTCCCGCCATCGCCAAGGGGGGAACCCCCTCCCTCCCTTCGCGTTCATCGCCGAAGGAAGGGAACTCCACCAGAACGGGACCGCGATGCGCATCATACACGCGACGATCCTCGAGACCGCTCCGGCGGACGACATGGGGCGGGCGACGGGCCTCGTCCACCTGAAATGGCAGCCCGCGCCCGGCGCCCCTGTCCGAGAGGAGGCCATCCGCACCACTGCCGCCCTAGATGATCCCAAGGGGCGCGATCTGCGCACGGCTCTGGTGGCGGGGGCCTTCGCGGCAATGGTCGAAGGCGCCCGCGCCGCCTGAGCCGCATCGCTTGACCGGGGCCGGGCCGGCCGGCAAAGCGCGCCGAGCCGGACCGGCTGGGAAAGGGGCGCATCGTGGACGACAGGCTGATCGTGGCGCTCGACCTGCCGGACGCCTTCTCCGGGCTCGCGATGGTCGAGCGGATCGGCCCGGCCGCCTCCTTCTACAAGGTCGGCCTCGGGATGCTGACGGGCGGCGGCCTCGCCCTCGCGGGCGAACTGAAGGAGGCGGGGCACCGCGTCTTCCTCGACATGAAGCTCTTCGATATCGGCGCCACGGTCGAGGCCGCCGTGCGTGGCTTGGTCCGTTGGGAGCCGGACCTTCTCACGGTGCATGGCGACCCGCACGTCGTGCGCGCCGCGCTGGAGGGGCGCGGCGACGCGCCGACGCGCATCCTGGCGGTGACCGTTCTGACCTCGCTCGACCGTGCCGACTTGGACGAGGGAATGACCGTGCCGGGCTCCCCCGGCGAGATCGCGGTCGAGCGTGCGCGCCGCGCCCTCCGAGCAGGCGCGGACGGGGTCGTCTCCTCACCGGAGGAGGCTGCCGCCATCCGCGCCCTCCCCGAGGCCGACGGCCGTCTGATCGTCACTCCCGGCGTGCGTCCCGCAGGCGCCATGCCCGGCGACCAGAAGCGCGTGGCCACTCCCGCTCAGGCCATCTCGGCGGGTGCCGACCATGTGGTCGTCGGCCGCCCCATCCGCGACGCCGCCGACCCCCGCGCTGCCGCCGAGGCGATCCAGGGAGAGATCGCCTCTCCCCAGGCGAGACACCCGAACCGGTAGAGCCGACGCCGCGGCGCTCCCTGGGATACTGGTTCGGCGGGCAGTACCCGGTAGGGCTGACGCCGTCCCGCGCCGCGTCGGCGCCCCCGAGCCCCTCTGGTCAAAGCGCTAGAGATGCGGCGTCCGCCTCGCAGGCTGGCGCCCGGTATGGCGGATCCGTCGGCATCGTCCGGGTGGGTGACCGCGCACCTCGGCCCCGGCGATGATCCCTCCGCCGACTGCGCAACCACGTCGCGGGCCCCTCCTCAGGCCGCGCGCATCCCTGCGGCCGCGGGCTGCCGCGCATCACCTATCCGGGCGTCCACCGCCGCCGCGATCACCGCGCCCGTCGCCGCCGAGAGGGTCCAGCCGAGGTGCCCGTGCCCGGTGTTGTAGAACACCCCCGGGTTCCTGCCCGGACCGACCCGCGGCATCATGTCCGGCATCATCGGGCGCAATCCGGCCCAGGGCACCACCGCCTCCGTCGAGACTTCGGGGAAGTGCCGCTCGACCCAGGCGGTCAGGGGGGCGATCCGGCCCATGCGGATGTCACGGTCCTCGCCCGCGAACTCCGCGGTGCCGGCGATGCGGAACCGGCCCTCGCCCAGGCGCGCGGTCACGATCTTAGCCTTGTCGTCCAGCAGCGATACCCGCGGCGCGGCCGCGCGGCTCGCCTCGTCGTCCAGGTTCACGGTAATCGAGTAGCCCTTCACCGGATAGACGTTCACCCGGTCCCCCAGGCGTCGCGCCAGCGCCCTGCTGCCCACCCCTGCCGCGATCACCACCGCGTCGAATGCCTCCGTCCGTCCGGCCCGGTCGATCTCGACCCCTCCGCCCGGCCGGGGCCGCACGTCGTCCACCGGCGCGCCGTAGAGGAACCGAACGCCCCGCCCCTCCAGCCAGTCGGCCACGCCGGCCGTGAACTTGTGGATGCAGCCCGTCGCGTCGCTCTCCGTCCAGAAGCCGCCCACGGTGTCGGCGACGAGGCGCGGCTCGCAGGCCCGCACCTCCTCGGCGCTCAGCTCGCGCCGCTCCAGGCCACCTTCGGCATAGAGGCGCGTGACCTCGCGCGCGTGCCGCATCTCCCGCTCCGAGCCGTAGAAATGCAGGATGCCGGCGGGCGAGTGGTCGTAGTCCACCCCGGTGCGCGCCTGCATCTCCGCAATCAGGGGCCGGGCGCGCATCGCCATGCGAACCGTCTCGATCGTGTTCTCGCGCCAACGCGGGATGGCCCCGAGGAACTCGAGCATCCAGCCGACCTTGTGCAGGCTTGGCGCCGGGTGGACGAGCAGCGGCGCGTCGCGGCGCAGCATCCAGCGCATCCCCTTCAGCACGGTGCCCCACTGGTTCCAGGTCTCCGCGTTCGACGCCGAGAGCTGGCCGCCATTGGCGAAGGACGTCTCCATCCCCGCATAGCGTTGGCGGTCGGCAACGGTCACCTCGTGCCCCCTCTCCCAGAGGCGATAGGCGGTGTGGATGCCGGCGATGCCGGCCCCGACGACGACAATTCTGGCCATGGGGTACCTCCCGACGATGGCGCAGGCGAGGGCGCTGTCCGCGTCCCCCTCCCTGCCCCCTCCGTCGAAGACCTGAGAGATTCGCAGCGACCCCGACCGTCGGGGCGCGGCTTGCTCCTTCGGTGGCCCCCCGGACGGGAAGGCACTCTTCGGAGTCTCCTCCAACGCGGCGGCCGGTCCTCGGCACCTGAGAGTTTCCGGGGCGGTTGCTCCTTCGGCGGCCCCTCTTTCCCGTGGGGCGCTCTCCCGGCCGTCGCTGAAGATAAGCTAGGCCGAAGCCGCCGCCCGATCCACCGAAATCGTGCCTTCCGGGGCGGAGGCGACTTCTCTTCGGGCGCGCGGCAGGTAATGCCAGGGCATGCCCGCCGACACGCACGACGCCGTCCTCTCCTTCTACCGCGTCCGCCAAGCGATGGGCGCGATCGGGATCGTGGTGCCGGTGCTGCTGGTGGGCCTCTCGCTTGCGGGATACGCGCCCCTGCCGCCCGCGCTCTCGGACTACTACCATACGCCGCTGCGGGATCTGTTCGTCGGTACCATGGTCAGCCTGGGGGTGTTCCTCCTGACCTATCTCGGCCACCGCGAGATCAACGGCATCGTCACGGACAGGACCGTCTCGACCGCCGCGGGCCTCGGCGCGATCGGCATCGCGCTTGCCCCGAACCGGACGCTCGATCCATGCTTGCCCGTGCCGATCCTCATGCAGACGGACCTGATGGCGGCGATCCACGTCCTGTCGGCAGGGGTGTTCCTCGGGGCGACGGCGGTGTTCTGCCTCGTGCTCTTCCCGCGCGCGGGCCGCACGGTCCCGACGCCGGGCAAGCGCAGGCGCAACCAAGTCTATCGTCTTTGCGGGTGGGCGATCCTCCTCTCGCTCGCGGGGCTTGGGGCCTACTTCCTCGCGTTGGGGCCGGAGGCGCGCTGCGCGATCAGGGACCTTCGTCCCGTCCTGTGGCTCGAGGTGGTGACGGTCCTCGCCTTCGGCGTGGCCTGGCTGGTGAAGGGCCGCGGCATCCGCGCCCTGAACGACGATCGTCACGACCCGCGCGACATGCCCCCGCCCCGGGACGGCTGATCAGGAGGCGCGCGAGCTCGCGGGCGCCGAAGGGGCGGCCGGACCCCTACATGCCGACGGCGCCCCCCGATACGGGGCGACCGCTGCTCTCCGGCCTTCGCATGGCCTTCCGACTCAGCCCCTGCGGGCATAGCCTGCCGCCATGCCCGCCCTGTGTCGCGACTGCCTCTCCACCCAGACCGGCGCGCCACGCCGCTGCCCCGCCTGCGGAGGGGTTCGGATGCTGTCCCACCCCGAGCTCTTCACCCTCTCGGTCGCGCACATGGACTGCGACGCCTTCTATGCCTCCGTCGAAAAGCGCGACGAACCCTCCCTACGCGACAAGCCGGTCATCGTCGGCGGCGGGCGGCGCGGCGTCGTCACGACGGCCTGCTACATCGCCCGCATCCGGGGCGTGCGTTCCGCCATGCCGATGTTCCAGGCCCTGCGCCTCTGCCCCGAAGCGGTGATCGTAAAGCCCAGCTTCCCCAAATACGTCGAGGCGTCCCGGGCCATCCGGACCATGATGGATGACATGACCCCCGCGATCGAGCCCCTTTCGCTCGACGAGGCGTTCCTCGACCTTGGGGGGACCGCGCGGTTGCACGGCGCGCCGCCAGCAGTGACGCTCTGCCGCCTCCTGAACCGGATGGAGGGGGAGCTGGGCCTCTCCGGCTCGGTCGGCCTCAGCCACAACAAGTTCCTCGCGAAGCTGGCGTCGGATCTCGACAAGCCGCGCGGCTTCTCCGTGATCGGCGCGGCCGAGACGGAGCGCGTCCTAGCCCCCCTGCCTGTCGCGAAGATCTGGGGCGCGGGGCCAGTCATGCAGGGCCGGCTCGAGAAGGCGGGCGTGCGGACCTTCGCGGATCTGCGCCGCTGGGACCCGCGCGACCTCGCCGCGCGCTTCGGCTCAGGGGGCGAGCGACTGGCCGACCTCTCGCGCGGGATCGACCGGCGGGCGGTGAAGCCCGACCGGGCGGCCAAGTCCATCTCGAACGAGACGACCTTCACAGAGGACACGGCCGACCCGGAGGTGCTCGACGGGCACATCTGGCGCATGGCCGACAAGGTTGCAGGCCGCGCGAAGGCCAAGGGGCTGGCGGGGCGGGTAGTGATGCTGAAGCTCAAGCGCGCGAACCACGCGCTGCTGACGCGGCGGGTGACGCTGCCCGCGCCGACCCAGCTCGCCGACGCGATCTACCGTCACGCCCGCGCCCTCTTCGACGAGACGCCGCAGGACGGGCCCTACCGCCTCCTCGGGGTCGGCATCGCCGAGATCGTCCCCGAGGCGCTGGCCGATAGGACCGGCGACCTGCTCGATCCTGCCGCGCCCCGACGTGCCGCGGCCGAACGGGCGACGGATGCGATCCGCGCCCGCTTCGGCGAGACCGCGATCCAGAAAGGCCGCGCGCTGCGCTAAGGGGCGCGGGCCATCCGCGGAGAGGCCGGTTCGAACCGAACCACGCGAGGCGGCGGACCGCGACGGATCCCAGCCGCTCCGGCAGGAGCCGCGGGGAGGGCCTGCATCTCCACCCCCGGACGGTTTGGCCTCAGATCCGCACGGGCACGGTCCGGCAGCCGCGCGGCGGCCCCGGTCGCATGGCCCTGGCGTCAACACGTGGGGTTGAACGGGAAGGACGGCTCTGCCGCGCCCCGCGTCGCCCGGAAGGCGCGTGGCGGCGAAGGGGTCGCGCGGCGCGAGCGAGCCGATCGGAAATCGCTCCGTCTGCAATCGCCCCGCTTCGCAAAACCGTCCGCTGGAACCCCAGCCACCGGGCCGCAGGGGCGTGCGCCCGCCGGTGAGGCGGCGGATCGGCGGCCGATCAGCGGCGGGCCGCCTTCCACACGATCTCGCAGGGCCAACGCTTCGCCCATTCGGCGGGACAGTCGAACTCGGCCCCGGCCGCATCCCGGGGGGCGTAGAGCTCGAGCAGCCCCTCGACGGCGAAGCCAGCCCGCCGGATGGCGGCGAACCAGTCCGCGGGGTTCAGCGCGAACTCGACGCAACCGTCCGCCTTCCAATGGGTCGCTCGCATTCCTCGCCAAGGGCGGTGGAGGCTTTCGGAGACGGGGCCGTCGTCCGGCGGGCTTGCGGCGACGGTCAGCGGATGGGCGCAGAGGAAACGCAGATGCCCCCCGGGACGCAGAAGACGCGCGGCCTCCGCCAACCAGAGGTCCGGGTCGCACCAGGTGGACGCGCCGTACTCGCTGATCGCGAGGTCGAAGGCGCCGGCGGGCAGGCCCGTCTCCTCGGCGTTGGCCTCGAGGAAGGCGATGTCCGCCGCGTGCCGTTCCGCCAGACATCGCGCGGTCGCGAGCTGGGCGGCCGACTGGTCCACCGCCGTCGCCCGCGCCGCGCCCGCCCGCAGCGCCCAACCCGAGACATAGCCGGTGCCGCAGCCCAGTTCGACGAGTTCGGCGCCCGCCGCGCCCTCCAGCATCCCGACCTCGGCCTCGGGTCTTTCCCATATGCCCCAGACGGGGTCACGCGCCCATTCACGCGCGCCGCGCGCGGCCCAGGCTGCGGCCTCGGCGTTCCAGTAGTCGCGGTTCAGGGAAAGGTGATCGGCCACGTGGCCGCCATAGCCTATTGCGCGGCCAGCGACACCTGCCGGCGCCCGATGTCGCAGATATCCCGCGCCACGCGGGCGAGGATGGCCCGGACCAGGTGGAAGCGCCCGTTCGGCTGGATGAGCGACTCGTCCATGTAGAGTGATCGGTCTATCTCGATCTGGAGGGCGTGCCGTCCGCGCGCGGGATGACCGTAGCGCTGCACGATGTAGGCGCCCGCGAAGGGCGCGTTGCGGGCCACGCGCAGCCCCTCGGCCTGGAAGCGCGCCTCGATCCGGTCGACGATCCCGCTGCCGGCGCTGGCGCCGAAGCGGTCGCCGAGGACGACCTCCGGCTTGCCGCCCGGCACGCCCTCGATCGCCTCGTGCGGCATGGAATGGCAGTCGATCAGGATCGCCTCGCCGAAGGCCTCGTGCGCCTCCTCGAGAAGGCCTGTCAACGTCGCGTGATAAGGTCGCCAATGATTCTCCAGCCGGCCCTTCGCAGCGCGCATCCCGATCTTGCCGCGATAGATCGCCCGCCCGCCCGCCACCACGCGCGGGATCACCCCCAGGCCCGAGGCGACGCGCGGGTTGTGCGCGATCCGCCCGACCCCGGTGACAAGGACGGGGTCGAGCTCGCCCTCGTCGCGGTTGAAGTCGACGTAGGCCCGCGGCGCCAGTGCGCAGAGCAGCGGCGCGCCGTGGCGGGTCGCGTCTCCCCAGAGCTCGTCCACGAACGCGTCCTCGGACGAGCGGATCGCCCGCCGGTCCAGGACGCTGTCCCTCAGGAAGCCGGCCGGGTAGTTCCGGCCCGAGTGCGGCGAGGCGAAGACCGCCGCGGTGTCGCGGCGCGCCGGCATCTGCAGATCGTAAGCGGGCTGGACCACGGTCGCGCGTCTCCTCGGGGGCGGAGGATAGCGCGCCGCGCCCCGGCTCCAAACCCACTTGCGAGCCGAACCGTTCCCCGCTAGAGGCGGCCACCTGACGCGGTCGGCCTTCCTCGCGATGCGATCCCAGATAGGGATACATGGTTGGGGCGGTAGTCCGCAGACGGTGGAAATCGGGCGATTAGCTCAGCGGTAGAGCACTTCGTTGACATCGAAGGGGTCACTGGTTCGATCCCAGTATCGCCCACCACCGACGGTTTCGCGCGCCTCCCTGCACGGAGGCGCCTTGGTTCGGGATGATGGCGCGCCCAGCGCCGGACATGAGGAGATGAGGCCATGAAGGTCCGCAACTCGCTCCGATCGCTGAAGAACCGGCACCGCGACTGCCGCGTGGTGCGCCGCAAGGGCCGGGTCTACGTGATCAACAAGACGCAGCGTCGCTTCAAGGCCCGCCAGGGCTGAGGCTTCGCATCGCCGCAAGGCTTCGGGGGCACCATTCTCACGGATGGTGCCCCTCTTCGTTCGGCCGGCGGCCGCCTTGCCGCTAGCGCAGGGCGTCCAGGATCGCTCCGGCCAGGTCCCCTTGCGAGACGTAGCCCGTTCCCGTCCGTCCCTGAGCCCGCTGCCATGCGGCGATGGCGGCCCGCGCGGCCCCGTCGAAGCTGCCGTCGACAGAGCCGGGGTCGAAGCCCTCCTGCGCGAGCCTCAGCTCGATGAGGCGGCGCGCGATCGCGTCGAGGCCGAGCGCCTCCTCGCCCGCCGCCGCCCGCTCCTCCGCCGGATCGGGGAGCTGCGGCGCCAAAGGGGGAGGCTGGATCACGGGTCCGTCGTCCCGGCCGCCGAGGCGGGCGATGGCGGCTCGCGCATCGGCCGCGAAGAACCCCTCTTCGCCGAAGCGCGCGAGATAGGCGCCGTAGGCGGCCACCGTGTCCGCACGGGCTGCCCGGCGCCAGGCGAGGCCTTCGGCCCGGCTCACCCCCTCCGCTGCCTCGAGCGCGCGAAGGCTGCGTTCGGCCCGGCGGGCCAGCTCGCCTTCGGGGTAGCGCTCGAGGAACCGCATCAGGGCATCGATCGTGCCAAGGGCGGTCATCTCGTCGAAGAAGGCCCCCTCCCCGGCGGCACGCTCCAGCCGCTCCAGCGCCTCGCGGGCCTCGGCCGCGAAACGGCCCTCCGGGAAACGAGCGAGATAGGCGCGGTAGCCGGCCTCCGTGGCCGGAGTGTCCGCCCAGAGCCGGGCGTCTTCGGAGGCGCGGCGCGCGCGCTCGGCATCCGCGGCACGGCCCAGGGCCAGAAGCTGCGGCGCGTCGAGGAAACCCGTCCGCTCCAGCCCGCGCCCGCGTTGCCAGGCGCGGATCGCGGCGCGGGTGCCCGGCCCGAAGACGCCGTCGATGCCGCGGGTATCGAAGCCCAGTACGACGAGGTCCGACTGAACCTCGCGCCGGGCCCCCGGGTCCAGCGCCAGCGCCGTCTCCGCCGCCTCAGCGCGCGAGGTCGGATCGGCGCGGAGCGCGGCGAGACGCGCACGTGCTTCGGCGGCGAAGCGGCCCGAAGGATGATCGCGCAGGAAGGTGAGGTAGGCCGCCTCCGTTCCGGCGGCCGACGCCCGCGTCCAAGCGTCGGCTTCGCGCGCGGCGGCGTTCGGAACGGTCGATCCGGCCAAGGCGATGCCTTCGGGCGGCAGGCCGGACGCACGACCCCCGGCAGCGCGGACATCCTGCGCCCCGAGGGTTCCGTCCCCGCGCAACGCGCGGAGGATCACGCCGCCGACCTCGTCCGCGGAAAGGAGAGCGGTCGGAACCTCGGCCCCGGCGGGCAGCGTGCCCGTGCCGTAGGAGAGGAGCGATCCCGGGCGGCCGGTACCCTCCTCATGGCCAAGAATCAGCATCCCCGGCTCGGCCCCGGCGAGAACGGCCGCCCGGAGGGGGGCCATCGCCAGCCCCGTCTCCTGCGCCTCGCCCAGAGAGGTGGGAACGCCGGCCGCCGTCGGCAGCAGCCATCGATCCGGCCCGGTCGTGACGAAGCGTCCCAGCGCGACGACGCTGGCGCGATCGGCACGGCCGGCGGCTTCGGCAAAGCGCAAGGCAGCCCGCTCCAGCTCGGGCTTGGCGGGGTTCACCAGGGCGGTGACGGCCATGCCCCGCGCCTCCAGCACGCGCTGCAGGCGCAGCACCTCGAAAGCGATGTCGCCGAAGTCGGCGTCCCGTTCCTCCGCCCCGATCAGGAGGACCGCGGCGCGATCCTGCGCGGCGGCGTGCTGCGCCATCACCAGCGCTAGAAGGACGAGGGCGAGGCGGATCATCGGCTGGTCTCCGGCGGTGGTCTTGCGCGTCGATCCTAGCCCGTTCGGCGCCGGCGTCACAGGCCCGCTTCAGCGGCGCACGGCCCACGCGCCGACGAAGCAGGCCACCGCGAGGGCAGCGATCAGAAGGACGTGGCCCCACTGGGTGACGATCACGGCGGTGCCGCCGGGCTGGGGGACGGTCTCGCGCACCCCGCCGAGGCCCGCCGCGAGGACTAGGATCAACCCGCCCACGAGGAGAAGGCCCGCCGTGCTCAGGAGCGATGATATCCAGCCTCGCACCATTCCCCTCCCGGAGCCCCACCCGCGGCACCTGCCACCTCAGGCGCGGGGGTCCCGCTCGCCCGCGCCGGTGGCCGGCTCCGAGGGAACGGGGTCGTCCTCCCGCGATTCGCGCTCGAGTGCGGGCTCGACGTCGTCGTAGCCACTGCCCCCGTCGATGCCGGGGTTCGGCCCCGTCGCCGCGGGGCAGGTGCAGTCCGACAGCAGTTCGAGCGCCTTCTCGGACATTTCGCCCGCCGGCTGTTCCTCCAAGGCGGACTTGGCAGCCCTGAGGCCCCAGTCGATGTCGCCGTCGACATAGGCGGGCCGGCCAGCCCCCTCGCCCAACTCACCGCCCCTGGCATCGCGTGACTGACGCGCGACGCGGGCGAAGGCGGAAAGGGCCGCTTCCCGCTCGTTGACGCGCAACTCGTCGAGGTCCTCCGGCGTGAAGGCGCGGAGGCGGTCGATCATGTAGTCGGGGATGCCCCGATCCTCGCCCAGGATGTCGGCGAGGGTCTTCTTCAGCCAGGTCTCGTGCTTGGACATGGGTTACTCCCGTGGTGTGCACGGAGCCAACGGGCCAGGGCGTGTTCGGGTCCGGTATGCCGGCAGGACGACTATCGCCCGAAGAGGCGCTCGACATCCGCGAGGGGCAGCTCGACCCAGGTCGGTCGCCCGTGATTGCAGGTGGCAGACGCGGGCTCCGCCTCCATCGCGCGCAGGAGGGCGTTCATCTCCGCCCCCGACAGGCCGCGTCCCGAGCGGACCGAGCCGTGGCAGGCGATGGTCGCCGCCAACGCATCGAGCCGCGCCTCGAGCGCGGCGGGCGGCATGCCCTCGGCGATCTCGTCCGCGACGTCCCGCAGGATCGCGCCGGGATCCGCCCCGCCCAGCTCGGCCGGCACCTCGCGCACCGCGAGCGCGCCCGGACCGAAAGGCTCCACCACGAGGCCAAGCGCGGCAAGGGCCTCCGCGTGGGCAAGGACGGCCTCCGCCTCGGCCAGTTCGACCACCTCGGGGATGAGCAGGGCCTGCCGCCGGACGCCGCCCTCGCGCCGCTGGCGCTTCAAGCGCTCGTAGACCAGCCGCTCGTGGGCGGCGTGCTGGTCCACGAGGACTACGCCCCGTTCGGTCTGCGCCACGATCCAGTTGCCGTGAAGCTGTGCCTTTGCCGCCCCCAGACGGCCCGCGGTCGCCTCCTCCGAAGGCGGCATGCGGCCGGGGCTTTCCTCCATGCGTGCGGCGGGACCTTCGGCGAAGGCGAAGCCTTGCGCCCGGTCCCGTCCCGCACGGTCCATCTCGTAGACCGGGGCGCCGGGCGCGGGCGCCGCCGCTCGTCCCAGGATGCCCGCCGACAACGCCCGATCCGACCGATGCCCTGCCTGCGCGAGCGCGTGCCGGACGGCGCCGACCAGCAGCCCCCGTGCGACGCCCGGCTCGCGAAAGCGCACCTCGGACTTGGCGGGGTGCACGTTGCAATCGACGAGGCGCGGCTCGCAGGAGAGGAAGAGGGCGCAGGCCGGGTGCCGCCCGCGCGGCATCGCGTCCCCATAGGCTGCCCTGAGGGCCCCCGAAAGCAGCCGGTCCACGACGGGCCGCCCGTTCACGAAGAGGAACTGCCGTGCCGCCGTGCCTCGCGTGAAGGTGGGCAGCCCCGTCAAACCCGTCAGCCGCAGGCCCTCGCGCTCGGCCTCCACCGTCGCGGCGTCCTCGCGGAAACCCGCGCCGACGACCCGCGCGGCGCGGGCGGAGAGGTCCTCGGGCGGGGCGCGGAACGCCTCGCGTCCCGTGGCGCGGTCCGTGAGGACGAAGGCGACCCCGGGGGCCGACAGGGCGAGCCGCCGGATCGCGTCCGCGATGGCCTGCGCCTCCGCACGGGGGGAGCGCAGGAACTTCAGCCGCGCCGGCGTAGCCCGAAAGAGACCGCGGATCGTGACCACGGTGCCGGGCGGCGTCCCCGCGGGGCGGGGCCCCTCGATCCGCCCCCCGTCGCAGAGGATCGACGCCCCCTCGCCCCCCTCGCGCCGGGAGGCGATCTCGAGCCGTCCGACCGCGCCGAGGGAAGGCAGCGCCTCGCCTCGGAAGCCGAAGGACCGAATGTCGAAGAGATCGCCCCCTGGCAGCTTCGAGGTGGCGTGCCGCGAGAGCGCGAGCGGCAGGTCCGCTGCGTCCATCCCGCAACCGTCGTCCGAGACCCGGATCAGCGCCTTGCCGCCGTCCTCGTACTCGACCTCCACGCGGGTCGCCCCGGCGTCGAGGGCGTTCTCGACCAGCTCCTTCACGGCCGAGGCCGGGCGCTCGACCACCTCGCCGGCGGCGATGCGGTTGACCTGCCCGGCGTCGAGCTGCCGGATCTCGCGCGGGAGGGGGAGGAGGGGCGCGTTCATGCCCGCACGCTAGCATCCCGCGGACCCGAGTCGGAACAGTCCTAGTCGGCGACGGCCCCCTCGATGCCCTCCGGGCGCCCGACCACCACGAAGGACAGCTCTTCCGGACGGATCAACTCGGATGCCACGCGGTTCACCTCCTCCAAGGTCAGCGCGTCCACGAGGTCGTTGCGCTCGGCGATGTAATCGGGCCCTAGGCCTACCATCTGCATCCCCACCGCGATCGAGGCCAACGCCCCGTTGCCGTCGAAGCGCAGCGGGTAGGCGCCGGTCAGGTACTCCTTCACCTCCGCCAGCTCGTCCTCGGTCAGTCCCTCCTCCGCGATGCGCTCGAACTCGTCGCGGACGACTTCGATCACCTCGCCCGCATTGGGGTTCGCCGTGGACAGGGAGCCTTGGTAGAGGTCGCCCAACTCGCGCGGGAAGAGGCCCGTGCCGATACCGTAGGTCAGGCCCCGCCGCTCGCGCACCTCCTCCATCAGGCGCGACTGGCGGCCCGAGCCCCCGAGGGCCGTGTCGACCACGTAGGCGGCGAGGTAATCGTCGTCATCGCGCGCGATCCCCTCGTGCCCGAAGAGGATGATGGACTGGGGTATGTCGAACTCGATCACCTCGACGCCGGGCTCCAGGGCAATTTCGGCCCGATCGGGGCGGGGGGCGCCGGTCTCCGGGAGGGCGCCCAGCAGCTCGTCGAGCAGCGCGCCCAACTCCTCCGCGGTGATGTCGCCGGCAGCGCCCACGTAGACCCAGTCGCGGGCGATGGCAGCACGGTGGGCCTCCACGATGTCCTCGCGCGTCAGGGCCGCGACGCTCTCGGCGGTGCCGTCGTCGGCGCTGCCGTAGGGATGGCCAGGAAAGGCGGCCTCCGCGAAGGCGCGGGCCGCCAGCGCCTGGGGATCGGTCTCGTCCGAGCGGATGATAGACAGGACCTGCCCCCGCACGCGGTCGATGGCCCCCTGGTCGAAGCGCGGCTCGACGAGGGCCGCGCGCAGAATCTCAACCGCCTCCTCGCGGTTCTCGGTCAGCATGGCGGCCGACACGCTGACCGCGTCGGAATAGCTGTCGAACTCGAAGCTCGCGGCTAGGGCCTCGCGGGCCTGGGCGAACGCGGTCGCGTCCATGTCCGCCGCTCCCTCCTCGAGCGTGGCGGTCATCAGGTTCACCGCGCCCCGCCGACCCTCGGGGTCGAGCGCGGTGCCCCCCTCGAAGCGGATCTCGAGGGCGAGGAAAGGAAGCGTGTGATCCTCGATCAGCCAAGCCTCGATCCCGCCGGGGGACGTGACCTCCTCGACTTCGACCTCGGCGAAGGCGGGTGCGGCGAGAAGCGCGAGCACTGCGATCAGGGGGCGGAGCATCACGAATCCTCCAGGACGGTAGCGGCGTCGCCGGCCGGCTCGGCTGGCAGTCCCGCAGGTGGCGGGGGCGGCGCCCCGGCCGCGGGATCGGCGGCGGACGCCGGAACGGGTTCGAAGGCGGCGGGCTCTGTCGTAGTCAGGTAGCCCGTCACCGCACGGTCGCGGTCGAGCACGCGGGCGAGGGCGTCCTCGATCTCCTCAGGGGTGATGGACTGGATGATCCCGGGCCAGTCCTGGACGTCGCGCACCGTCAACCCCGATGTCAGAGCCGCGCCGTAGGTACGCGCGCGGCTTCCCGGATCGTCCTGGGCGTAGATGCGCGCGGCCTCGAACTGGAACTTCACCCGCTCGAGCTGATCCTCGTCAACGCCCTCCTCCAGGAACTCGGCGAGCGCGCGGTCCAGCGCTTCCTCCCCCTCCTCCAGGGTCACGCCGGGCGCGGGCACGACCAGCACCCCGAAGAGCGTGTCGTCATAGGAGAGCCCGTCATAGAAGGCCGTCGCATAGAGGGCGTCCTCGTTCTCGAACTGGAGCTTCTGAGGCAGCACGGCCGTCTGCGCCGAGCCGCCCAGAAGCGCCGCCGCCAGGGTGAGGGCGGCCGCCTCGCGCTGGTCCCCGGCATCCCGCTCGGGCGCGAGATAGGTGCGAACCACGTAAGGCTGGCCGACGCGAGGGTCCTCGAAGGCGATCCGCCGCTCGGCAAGCTGCGGCGGCTCCTGCGGACGCTCGCGCGGCGCGATGGCCGGGTCTGCGGGGATGGGGCCGTAATGTTCTTCGGCCAGGTCGCGCACTTCGCCGGGGAACACGTCGCCCGCCACCACGAGGACCGCGTTGTTCGGCGCGTAATGGGCGCCGTAGAATTCCAGCGCGTCGTCCAGCGTCAGCGCGTCGGCCTCCTGCGCCCAGCCGATCACCGGAACCCCGTAAGGGTGGTTCAGGTACTGCGCCGCACGCCTCTGCTCGCTGAAGAGGGCGCCGGGGTCGTTGTCCGTTCTCTGCCGCCGCTCCTCAATGACAACGTCACGCTCGGTCAGGATGTCCTCGGCGTCGAGCGCGAGGTCGGTCATCCGGTCAGCCTCCATCTCCATCATCAGGCCGAGGTGCTCGGCGGCGACGCGCTGGAAATAGGCGGTATAGTCATAGGAGGTGAATGCGTTGTCCGTCCCCCCCAAGGCGGCGACCGTGTCCGAGAACTCGCCCGCCTCCAGCTCGTCCGTGGCCTTGAAGAGGAGGTGCTCGAGATAGTGCGCGATTCCCGAGCGGCCCGGCGGCTCGTCGGCCGAGCCCGCGCGGTACCACAGCATGTGGACGGCCGCAGGCGCTCGGTGGTCCTCGATCACGACGACTTCGAGACCGTTGTCGAGGGCGAAGCTCGTGACGGCTTCGTCCGCCAGCGCAGGCATGGGCAGAGCCAGCGCGAGGGCGGCGATGAGGCGGCGCATGAGCGTCTCCCTTGCGTTTGCACGGCTAGAGGTAAGGTCGGAACCCGCTGGAGAAAAGGGCGCAGGCGGTCGCGCGCCGCCGCCGCCTCGCGGAGGCGAACGGCGCGTGGCCCTGCCCCGTCAGTCCCGCGGCGGCGGCGGCGGCGAGGGGGTGCGGACGCCGAGGGCACGAAGGCGGTCCAGCTCCGTCCGCGGGTCCAGGCGCTGCGCGGCGTAGGCGCGGCCGTAGACGTTCACGCCGAACAGACGCTCCAGCGGGCGGGCGTCGTTGCCCCGGCGGAACGCGAGGTCCTCGGAGGCGAGCGTGCCGCGAATCCCCGCCTGGGGGGCGCCCGCCGCGGCGATCAGCGCCGCGTCGGAGGCGGGCACGCCGCCGCGCGGCACCGCCCCGCTGCCGCCGAGCGCGCGCGCCGCATCCGCCAGCGGCGTCTGGTCCGTCCGGTTGATGCCGCCGGGCGTGGGCACCGGCAGCTCAGAGAAGGAGGGCGGCAGCTCGAGCGGGCGGTTCGGGACGATCGAGAACTCGTCCGGCCCGGCCGCGTCGGGGTTCAGCACCAGAAGGTCCGGCTCGTCCCGGCCGGCGCCGCAGGCGGTCAGCGTGATCAGCGCCAGCATGGCTGCGAGGATGCGCGTCATCGCCGGTCCTTCCTCTTCCCCTCACGGCCGAATACCGCGTCCGGCGTCCCCGCGCCAGAGCGGGCGCCGGCGCCCGCCGCGCCGTGGGGCGGGCGGCCCGGGAAGAGAGCCAGCCCCACCGCCCCGGCGACGATGGCGATGTCCGCGACGTTGAAGACGTACGGGTTCTCGATCCCGCAGCAGGACATGTTCAGGAAGTCCGCCACCGCCCCGTAGGCCACCCGGTCCACCACGTTGCCCAGCGCCCCGCCCACGAGGACGCCCCCAGCGATCTGGAAGAGGCGCGAGCCCCGGCCCTGCCATACCCACCACGTCACGAGAAGGGAGATCGCGACGGCCAGCCCGATCAATCCCCAGCGAAGCGCCTCCGAATGCCCCGAGAGGAGGCCGAAGTTGATGCCCCGGTTCCAGGCCATCCGAAGGTTCAGGAAGGGCGGCAGGACGTCGATCGCCCCCCGCTCCTCTAGTCCGAGGCCGAAGAGGACCCAGGCCTTCGTGGCCTGATCCAGGACGAAGATGCCCGCAGCGGAGAGGAGGAAGACCCGCATCCTAGTGCCTGAAGTGCCGCATGCCGGTCAGCACCATGGCGAGGCCGGCCTCGTCGGCGGCGGCGATCACCTCCGCGTCGCGCATGGCGCCTCCAGGCTGGATCACGGCCTGCGCGCCCGCCTCCGCGGCCGCGAGCATCCCGTCCGGGAAGGGGAAGAACGCGTCCGAGGCGACCACCGCGCCTTTCGCCGGGCTCTCGTCCAGGCCCAGTGCGTCGGCCATGTCCGCAGCCTTGCGGGCCGCGATGCGCGAGCTGTCCAGGCGCGACATCTGGCCTGCGCCGATCCCCACCGTCCGCCCGCCGCGCGCATAGACGATGGCGTTGGATTTGACGTGCTTCGCGACGCGCCAGGCGAAGAGGAGGTCGGCGACCTCCTCTTCGGAGGGCGCGCGCTTCGTGACGACCCGCAGGTCACCGGCGCCGATCCGCCCGGCGTCGCGATCCTGCACCAGAAGCCCCCCGGCGACAGGCTTCGCGAGAAGGCCCGGGGCGGCGGGATCGGGCAGCGCGCCGATTTCGAGAAGGCGCAGGTTCGGCTTCGCGGCGAAGACGGCGCGCGCCTCCTCGTTCGCAGAGGGTGCCGCGACGACTTCGGTGAAGATGCCGGCGATGGCCTTCGCCGTGGGTCCGTCGAGCGGCACGTTCAGCGCGACGATGCCGCCGAAGGCGCTCGTGCGGTCGCAGTCGAAGGCGCGGACGTAGGCTTCGGTGGCACTGTCGCCCATCGCCGCGCCGCAGGGATTGGCGTGCTTGACGATCACGCATGCCGGCCGGTCCGTCCCCAGCTCGGCCACGGCCTCGATGGCGGCGTCGGTGTCGTTCAGGTTGTTGTAGCTCAGGGCCTTGCCCTGCAGCTGCCGGGCCGTCGCCACCCCGGGGCGCCCGCTACCCGCGCGGTAGAAGGCCGCGGACTGATGCGGGTTCTCGCCATAGCGGAGGGGCGCGGCCAGCCGGCCCGCGAAGGCGCGATGCCGGGGCGTCCCAACCCCGAACGCCCCGGCCATCCAGCCCGAGACGGCCGCGTCATAGGCCGCCGTGCGCGCGAACGCTTCGGCCGCCAGCCGCTTGCGCAGCGCCAGACGCGTGCCGCTCTCCCTCCGAAGCCCGTCGATCACTTCTTCGTATTCGGCGGGGTCCGTCGTCACGGCGACCCAGCCGTGGTTCTTGGCGCCCGCACGGATCATAGCCGGCCCGCCGATGTCGACGTTCTCGACCATCTCGGCCTCCTGCGCGCCGCGGGCAAGCGCCTCCTCGAAGGGGTAGAGGTTCACCACGAGCAGGTCGATCCCGGGGGTCCCGTGCGCCTCCATGTCGCCGGCATGGACGTCCCGCAGCGCCAGGAGGCCCCCGTGGACCTTCGGGTGCAGCGTCTTCACGCGCCCGTCCATGACCTCTGGATGACCCGTGACCTCGGCCACTTCCACGACGTCCAGCCCGGCATCGCGCAGCGTCCGCGCCGTGCCGCCGGTCGAGACCATCTCGACCCCCGCTGCCGCCAACGCCCGGCCCAGATCGGCCAGGCCCGCCTTGTCGCTGACCGAAAGCAGCGCCCGGCGGATCGGCACCAGATCGGGCTGCATCGCCCCTTCCACGGCCTGGACCATTGCGCGAACCCCTCCTGTCCCGCCGCGGACCTACCGCGCCGCCGCCCCGAGCGCTAGCGCAGGTCCCGGAAGAAGTCGGGCATGTCCCGCGCCTTCTCCAACCGCCAGCCGACGCGCAGACCCGCCTGCCCGAGCACGCCGCGTAGAACGACCTGGCGGCTCGCCCGGGGGCGCAAGCGCCCCGCCTCCAGGAACACGGACGGCTCGATCGTCAGGGCGACCGGGGCGTCATGGCCGAACGTCCAGGCTTCCCCCGACGGCAAGGTCAGGAACGCCGTTTCCCCGGCGTCGCCCGCAAAAGCGTCGGTGTCCGGATGCAGATGGAAGCGCAGCGCCCAGACCAGCCCGTCCGCGCCGGCCCGGCGCAGGGCGCGCGCCAGCACGGCGCGGTCGGCGTCGTCCAACGTCACGAAGCTGTCCGCGCCGTCGACCCGCCGCCCGTCCTGATCCATCCGCAACTGGCGCGCATGCGTCAGGCCGAAGCGGGACCGCCAACCATCATGGGCGACCTCGAGCGTTCCGGCAGCGGCGACGGCGCGCACCTCGCGGGGGCCGCCCTCCAGCGGGGCGCGCCCTCCGGGGCCGGGGCGGGCCACTCGCGCGGAGGACTCCCCTTCGATCATCAGGACCGAATGGCTTGCCGTGGCCCGCGCCGCGCGTCGCCAGTCTCGTCCGAAGCCCCGCCCCGCCCCGCAGGACACGATCAACTGCCGCCGCCCGGACGAGACCTCGACCGCCGCGGTCGAGGCATGCCCCTCCGCCCCCGTGGCGCCCGTGGGCGGACGGGCCGCGTCCGCGATCAGCACCGTCCGCCCCGCGGCGAGGCGGCGGAACCCCATCGCAGCGCCTTCGGCAAGCCTGCCGCACGCCGGCGATGCCGCGAGCGCCGCATCGAGCCGCCCCTCGACGCCCTGTCCGCCGCCGTGGAAGCGCGCGAGGGTGCCGTCGGCGTGGCGCAGGGCCCGAAGGGCCGGCGCGATCCGCTCCATGGCCCGCGTCACCGGCAGGGGGCAGCCACGGCCCGCCACCTCCATCGCCTCCGCCGCCCAGCCCAGCAGCGTCAGCACCTCGGAGAGGTCCTCGGGGCTGCGCGTGGCGAGACCGCCATCGGGGCCGATCTCGCGCTCGCAACTCCGTGCGAGGGCATCGGGCGCGAAGCTCGCCCGGCTCGCGACCCCGCCCAACGAGAGGGCGGCGTGCAGCAGCCCGGTCAGCGCCTCGAAGCGCGGCAGGCCCGGCGCCGCCGCCCGCCAGCGACGCGAGACGAACGCAGCCTGCGCGGCGAGCGCGGCGAGGAACGCCTTCTGATCCGCCTCTCCGCGCCCCGCGAGGAGGAGGATCGCATGATGCGTCCAGCGGATCAGCCGCCGCCCGGCCAGCGCGGGCGTCCAGCCCGGTCCCCGGCCCCGGCCGAACCGCAGGACCCATGCGAAGGTCCAATCCTGCGCGAGGTCGCGCGCGGCAGGCGTCCCGACGGCGGCGAGGTCGTCGAGCCATTCGAACCCGTGCAGCTCAGCCGTCCAGGCGGCATCCGGCGGAGCGAGATCCCAGGGCGGCACACCCGGTGCCTCGACGAGGTGCCCCGCGAAGAGGAGGTTCCCCGCCAGGAGTTGCCGCCCCCGCGCCTCGCGCCCGATCGAGCGTGGCTCGGGCTGGGCGAGAAAACCCGATGCGGGCCGGGCCCGGGCGGCGAGTCGGGCGTGCAGGCGGTCGCGGAAGGTCGGCCCCTCGCCCGCCGCCGGCCGCCTCAGACCCGTTGCTGCCACCGCTCGCCCTCCCTCGCCCGTCCGGCCCGTCCTAGCGCCGTCACCCGTCCAGGTCGCCCCCGCTCGAAGGGCGCCGAGGGGGAACGGGGTCGGCGCGCAACGCCCTCAGGCCCGTTCGAGCGCGGCCATAAAGAATCCGTCCATCCCGCCCCAGTCCGGCCAGAGATCGGGCATGGTCCGCAGACCCCCGCCGCTGCGCCAACCGGGATCCGCGCCCTCCGGCAAGATGTCGACCGCCCGGATATCCGGGTGCCGGGCCAATGCGGCCGCGATCCGCTCCTCCCCTTCGTCGGGCAGGAGTGAGCAGGTGCAGAACACCAGCCGCCCCCCGGGCGCGAGATGCCCCAGAGCGGCGTCGAGAAGCGCGTCCTGCTGCGCCGTCAGGAACTTCAGGCCCGAGCCGTCGCGCACGAAGGGCAGGTCCGGGTGTCGCCGGATCGTTCCCGTGGCGCTGCATGGCGCGTCGAGAAGGACCCGGTCGAAACGTGGTCCTCCCCATGCGAGCGCATCCGCCACGACGAGCTCCGCCGGCAGGCCCGTCCTGGCCAGGTTCTCCGCCACCCGCGCCATCCGTCCCTCGGAGAGGTCGAGCGCCGTCACCCTGGCCCCGAGGGCGGCCATCTGCATCGCTTTGCCGCCCGGCGCCGCACAGAGATCGAGGGCGGTCATGCCCCGCTCGATCCCCAGCATTCGCGCAGGCAGGGCGGCGGCGGCGTCCTGCACCCACCATTCCCCGGCCTCGAATCCCGGCAGGGCGCTGACCTGCCCCGGCGCCGCGAGGCGCACCGACCCCGAAGGCAGCGCATCGCCGCCGAGGCGGGTAGCCAGCGCGCCGGCCTCCCCGTCCCTCGGCGTCAGGTCGAGCGGCGCGCCGCGGTCGTGCGCGGCTTCGATCCGGGCGGTCCGGCGGGCGCCCACGGCGGACTGCACCCGCCCCCGGATCCAGTTCGGCAGGCGGTTCGGCCCGGCGGCGTCCCAACGCGCGCGCGCCTCCTCCTCCCCGGCGGCGCGGCGCAGGACCGCGTTCGCCATCCCGCCCAGCCGCGCCGCGCCGGGCTCGCGCCTTGCGAGGGCGACCGCGTCCGAGACGACCGCATGGGGCGCGCCACCGCTCATGATCTCGGCGACCGCGACGCGCAGGACGGCACGGGCCGAAGGGGGCGGGGCCTTCCGGAGGAGGGGCTTGAGCACCGCGTCGGCCCGCGCGAGATGCCGCAGCGCTCCCGTGGCCAGGCGGCGTGCAGCAGCCCGGCCCGCGGGCGGAAGGTCCGGCATGGTGGCCTCCTCCAGGGTGCATCCCCGTTCGGTGACCTCGCGGAAGAGGGCCACGGCGGCGGCGCGCGCTTCGATGCCTTCCATGGCTCTCCCCCTCAGGCCTCGGAGGGCCTATATGGCGGGGCATGACCGACCGGAAGGACATGCCCGAAGCCGCCCGCCGCGCCCTGGCCGAGGCTGAGGCTCGCCGCGCCGCCGCGAAGGCCCTCGACCTGCCGCCAGAGCTGGGCGGCCGCGAAGGGCCCGAACCCGTGCGCTACGGCGATTGGGAGAAGAAGGGCATCGCCTACGACTTCTGACGAGGTCCGTGAGGTGTCGTGAACCGGCCGGTTCTCGCGGCGAAGGCCTCCCGAAGAACTCCGCACGGACTTGCGGGAACGGGCCCTTCCTTCCAGCAGCGGCTTGCGGGTTTGCGCGAAGCTCAGGCGAGGCCCAGTTCCGCGAGGCGCGCCCGCATGTCCATTTCCGGCCGAGGACCGACATGGCCAATCACCTCCGCCGCGCAGGCGACGCCTGTCCGGCCCATGACCTCTGCCCCCGCGCCCCGTGCCATGCCATAGAGGAAACCGGCGGCGAACTGGTCGCCGGCACCCGTCGCGTCCACGGGCACAACCCGCTCGACCGGGGCCTCGGCGCGGGTGCCGCCCGCCAGGACGATCACCGAATCGCTCGAACGGGTGCAGGCGACCACGGCGCAGGCGGCGGAGGCTAAGGCTAGCGCCTCGTCGAGATCGTCCGTCTCGTAGAGGGCGAGCCACTCCTCCCGGTTGCCGATGGCGAAGTTCATCGGCCCTTCGATCAGCGCGCGGAAATCGCCGCGATGCCGATCCACGCAGAACGGGTCCGACAGGGTGACGCCTGCGCGCCCGCCCCCCTGGGCACAGGCTTTCGCGGCGGCCCGGAAGGCCTGCTTCCCGGGCTCCTTGTCGAAGAGGTAGCCCTCCAAAAGGAGGATGGAAGCCCGTCCCATCAGCGCGAGGTCCACGTCCGGGGGGCCGAGATCGGCGGAGGCGCCGAGGTAGGTGTTCATCGACCGCTCGCCGTCGGGCGTCACGAAGATCATCGAGCGCGAGGAGGGCAGCGCCGTCTCCGCCGGCGGGTTGGGGAACGCCGTCCCGGCCGTCTCGATGGAGGCGGCGTAGCGGGTGCCGACGCCATCGCGCGCCACCCGCCCGACGAAGGCGGTGGGCAGCCCCAGCGCACCGAGGCCCGCGATCGTGTTGCCGACAGAGCCACCCGGAGCCTCTGTTCTGCCGTCCATCGCGGCGAAGAGACGTTCGGCCCGCTCGCGCTCGACGAGCTGCATGATGCCCTTCTCGATCGACATGTGGTCGAGGAAGGCGTCGTCGCAGGCGCTGATCACGTCCATTACGGCGTTGCCGATGCCGATCACGGGGCGGGCTTCGGTCGGGGTCATGCAGCTTCCGTCTTCTCGGGGTAAGGGCAGAGGTCGTGGATCAGGCAGGCCGGGCATTTCGGCTTGCGCGCGACGCAGGTGTAGCGGCCGTGAAGGATGAGCCAGTGGTGCGAATGGCGCTGGTAGCGGACGGGAACGTTGTCCTCGATCGCGCGCTCGACGGCCTCGACGTCCTTTCCGGGCGCGATGCGGGTGCGGTTCGCGACGCGGAAGACATGGGTGTCCACCGCCTGGGCGGGATGGCCGAACCACATCTGCAGCACGACGTTCGCAGTCTTGCGCCCGACGCCTGGCAGGGCCTGCAGCGCGGCGCGGCTCGACGGCACCTCGCCGCCATGCTCCTCCACGAGGATGCGCGAGAGGGCGATCACGTTCTTTGCCTTGTTGCGGAAGAGGCCGATGGACTTGATGTGCTCGAGCAGCCCGGCCTCGCCCAGGGCCAGCATCTTCGCGGGGGTATCGGCGATCGCGAACAGCGCGCGGGTCGCCTTGTTCACGCCCGCGTCCGTCGCCTGCGCCGAGAGGGCCACCGCCACGACGAGGGTGTAGGCGTTCACGTGCTCGAGTTCGCCCTCCGGCTCAGGCTCGGCCGCCTCGAAACGGCGGAAGATCTCCTCCTGGACGGAGAAGGGAAGCGGGGGCGGGACGCGGGCCATCGCCTCTCCCCTGCCCGCGCGGCGGGGGGCGGGCAACCCTTCTTCGCCGCGCAGGCGCACTCCGGCGATCCCGGCAAGGCGCCGGGGCCCGGCTGACCGTGGGGCTCGCTTCGCGCAAGGTCCGGGTCGCGCGAGCCGGGCCCACGGCCTAGCCTGACCCCCATGACCGAGCACGCCCCCATCGACCCGCCCATCGACCCGAACGCGGGCGCCTACCATTACGGCGTCATGGCTCGCGCCATCGAGGCGATCGACGCCGCAGGCGGCGCACCCTTGCCGCTGGAGGATCTGGCCCGCCGCATGTCCATGTCCCCCGCGCACTTCCAGCGCGTCTTCACCCGCTGGGCCGGCGTCAGCCCCAAGCGGTTGCAGCAGTACCTGACGCTGGGCCATGCCAAGGCCCTCCTCGCGGAGCGGTTCACCACATTCGATGCCGCGCATGCCGCTGGGCTGTCGGGGGGCGGGCGGCTGCACGACCTCTTCGTCACCTGGGAGGCGATGACCCCCGGTGAATGGGCTGCGGGAAACCGCGCGCTCCGCTGGGCATGGGTCGATTCGCCCTTCGGCCATGCCCTGGTCTTCGCCACGGAACGGGGAATTGCGGCCATCGGCTTCGAGGACGGGCTGAAGACCGGCGCCACGGGGCGGGAGGCGGCGTTCGAGAATCTCGCCCGTCGCTTTCCACGCGCCGAGCTGCGCCGGGATCCTGCCTCTGTCGCCCCCCTCGCCGACGCCGCCTTCGCGCCCGGACCGAACGGGGGCGCACGGCTGGCGCCCATCGGGGCACCCTTCCAGATCAAGGTCTGGGAAGCCCTCATGCGCGTCCCTTCGGGGCACGTTACCACCTACGGCGAGATCGCCGGCGCCATCGGCAACCCGCGAGCGGTACGCGCCGTAGGGACGGCGGTGGGGCGCAACCCCGTCTCCTGGCTGATCCCGTGCCACCGGGCGATCCGGGCGACAGGGGGCCTTGGTGGGTACCATTGGGGGCTGCCGCGCAAGCGGGCGATGCTGGCGCTGGAGGCTGCCGGCCTTGCGCCGGATTCCGCCGCACCTTGAGCGGAACCGGGCGGGCCGGGACGGGTTTGCGCCCCGAAGGGCCCCGATCCGCCGCCGTCATGGCATGACGGCGGCGGAGGGCCCACAGCATATCCCGGTGGGCGCGATCCGCGCCATGATCACGAATCAAGGACGACCCGCATGACCAAGACCTTCCTCACGCTTTCCGGCGCCGCGCTCGCGCTGACCGCCTGCACCGTGGCACCAACGGGCCAGCCCCTGGACAGCAACACGCAGCGTGGCGCGGCCACGGGCGCACTCGTCGGCGCCGTGATCGGCGCGGCCCAGGCCGACAGCGGCGACCGGCTGCGCGACGCCGCGATCGGCGCGGTGGTCGGCGCCGGCACGGGCGGGGTCGCGGGCTCGGTCCTCGACCGGCAGGAGGCGGCGCTGCGCCAATCGCTGTCCGGCGGGGTCGGCATCGTGAATACGGGCGACCGGCTCGTCGTGACGCTGCCGCAGGACATCCTGTTCCGTACGGACAGCGCGCAGCTGACCGGCTCGCTGCAGCGGGACCTCACTACGCTCGCGCGGTCGATGAACCAGTTCCCAAGCACGCGCGTCCAGGTGATCGGCCATGCCGACAACACCGGCAGCGCAGCCTACAACCGCGACCTCTCCTCCCGCCGGGCGCAGGCCGTGGCGCAGCAACTGGTCGCTGGCGGCGTCGCGCCTCAGCGCATCCGCACAGTCGGTGCCGGCGAGGATCAGCCGATCGCCTCGAACCTTACCCCGGAGGGGCGCCAGCAGAACCGCCGCGTCGAGATCGTCATCACCGAGCGGTGATCCAGACCCGAGATCAGGCGTAGCGGACGGGCCGCCCCGCTTCCCCGGGGTGGCCCGTGTTCGCGTTCAGGCGCCGGACATACGACTCCGCTCCAGCCGATCCCGCTTCGCCATGGTGCGGGCGCATCGTAGTCGAACAGATCGAACCTCTAATCTTGCAGGGCGTTCTGCGTCCTTGCGGGGGAGGGCTACGCCCCCCGAACAGCTGCCCCACTTCCGCCCCTCATATCTCAGCGGCCTCTGCCAAGCCGAGCGCGAATAGAGTATAGATGCTGCCTGCCGCGGCTGGCGTCGTCGCGCACGAGGTCACCGGCAGCGCTGCCTCCTCCCGGCGTTTCACGCATCCTTCAGCGATCTGAGCGACGCCATGCACCTCCTCGCCTTCGTCTGCGGTGTCGCTAGGCTCACCGCCTGACAGGCGTGCCTGGCGTCGATCGCCGCTACCCTGCGGCGCCCGTTCAGTCGATGGGGCGATGCGGAAGGCGGATGGGCACAAGGACGCGGACTTCCTACTCGCCATGGTGGGGGCAGCCACGATGCCGCCCTGCTGCACGTGAGATGCTTCATGCTCGGCATGCTGCCGAATTGGGCGGTAATGTCAGGGAAGGGCTACCCGCATGGGGCGCTCTGCCAAGTCGGGACCGGGCGGTCGCCACGTTGCCACATCGATCCGCGGCGCCCACCCTTATCGGCGGCGATTTGGCTGCCGCAGCGCACATGGACATGGCAGGCGAAGCGCTACTCGACGAGCCTCCGGAGCGCGCGTTGGGGAACTCCGCCCGATAGAAACTGACGCGTTCGCCGGACGGCAGGGTCGCGGCAGGGCTGGGCGCCGCCGCGGCTCAGTGCAACTTCGCGCCGACGGTCCGAATCGAGTCGTCGATGAGCGCGTCGGCACGCTGGGCATCCATTCGTTCGGCGATCACCGCAGCGGCGGCCCGGGTCGCCACCTCGATGGCGCGGTTCTTGACTTCGGCCACGGCGGCGGCTTCGGCCGAAGCGATCTGCTCCTCAGCGCCGGCGAGGCGGCGTGCCACGGCCCTTTCGAGCTCGGCCCGCGCTTCCTCGGCAGCGGTCTCCGCCTCGGCGCGGGCGTTCTTCACGATGCGGCCGGCCTGCTCCTCGACCTCGCGCTGCTTGCGCTCGTAGGACGCGAGAAGAGTTTGCGCCTCGTCCCGGAGGCCGCGCGCCTCGTCGAGATCCGAGCGGATGCCTGCAGCCCGCTTGTCGAGCAGGCCCGCGACCGTCGAGGGCACCTTGAAGTAGAGAAGGATGCCGAGGAACACGAGAAACCCGATCAGGACGATGAAGTCCGTGTTCCGAAAGGAGAAGAAGCCGTAATCCCCGGCCGCGAGGGCAGGGGTGGCGGCGAGAAAGGTCATGGCGACGGGGATCGGGAAGCGCGTCATCTGTCAGCCCTCCATCCGTGTTTCGACTGCGGCGTCCACCATGCCGCGATCGGCCTCGACGCCCATCGCGGCGACGATGGCCTGCGCGGTCTCGCGCGCGACCTCGCGAACGGATGCGGTGGCGCTGTCGCGGATCGTCGCGATCTGCTCCTCGCTCTCGGCGGCGCGTTCGGCGATGCGGGCGTCGGCCTCGGCGATGGCAGCGTCGAGCTCCTTCTGGATCTCCGCACGGGCCTCGTCGGCGATGCCCCGCGCCTCGGCGCGGGCATCGGCGAGGGCCTTCTCGTAGGCCTTCTCGGCCTCGGCCGCGCGGGCCTTGAGGTCCTCGGCAGCGGCGAGGTCGTTCGAGATCGTGCCCGATCGCTCGGCCAGGGTGGCGCCGATACGCGGCAGGGCGATGCGAGAGAGGATCAGGTAGATCGCGACGAGCGCGACCACGAGCCAGAAGATCTGGTTGGGGAAGGTCGAGAAGTCGAGCTGCGGCAGCCCGCCTTCCTCTTCGGCGGCACGGACAGGACCCGCGGCGAGGAGGAGCGGCGCGCCCCATGCGATATGTCGTGTTGCAGCCATGCGGCCTCCCCTTGGGGGTGCATGCCGGGGGGGCTGTCCGCCCGCCCCGGCCCGTAAGGACGTCAGCTTCGCCAGGCCGTCAGGTGGCGAACATCAGCAGCAGCGCGACGAGGAAGGCGAAGATGCCCAGCGCCTCGGCGAAGGCGATGCCGATGAAGAGCGTCGCGGTCTGGCCGGGGGCCGCCGAAGGGTTGCGCAGCGCGCCCGCCAGGAAGTTGCCGGCGACGTTGCCCACGCCGATCGCGGCGAGGCCCATGCCGAGGGCGGCGAAACCGGCGCCGAGATAGGCGCCCATGAGGACGAGTCCGACTTCCATTGAGGTATCTCCTTACGGTTGGAAGATCACGGGGACCGCATGGCGGTCAGTGATGGGGATGCAGCGCGTCCTTGAGATAGACGCAGGTGAGGATGGTGAAGACGTAGGCCTGGATCGCGCAGACCAGCACCTCGAGCCCGTAGATCGCGACGACGCCGAGGATCGCCAGCGGCGACACCGCGAGCAGCGCTGCGAAGGCCGCGAACACTTTGATCACCGCGTGACCGGCCGTCATGTTGCCGGCGAGACGGATCGAGTGGCTGACCGGACGCACGAAGTAGGAGATGACCTCGATCACCGCGAGCGGCGCGCGCAGCCAGCCGGGCGCCGACGACACCCAGAAGAGCTGCAGGAAGCTCGCGCCGTTCTTCACGAACCCCAGGATCGTGACCCCGAGGAACACCGCCAGCGCCAGCACCGCCGTCACCGCGATCTGCGCGGTCGGCGTAAAGGCGGTGGGGATGAGGCCGAGGAAGTTGGAGAAGATGATGAACAGGAAGAGCGTGAAGATGTAGGGGAAGTAGCGCAGCGCCTCCTTGCCGGCGACGTCCTCGACCATCTTGTGGATGAAGCCGTAGGCCAGTTCGGCGATGGATTGGCCGCGGCTGGGCACCACCGAGCGGCCGCGCGTGCCCAGAAGCATCATCGCCGCGATGGCCAGCACCGTCAACGCCATCCACAGGGTCGAGTTGGTGACCGTGTACCAGCGGATCGGTTGGAGCCCCAGCTCGGCGAGGTTGGCGAGATAGGGCACCCCAGCGGACTGCGCGTCGGCGAAGGCCACGATCTGCTCGCAGCCAATCTCGGCCACTTGGCCCGTCGAGAGGGTGGCGACGCCGATGTGCTCGCCGATGCCTCGCGCGCATTCGGCGACGATCTCGCCGTTCGGAAGGATGGCGATGCCGCCCTCGCTGGCGACGCCGGTGACCTCCGCGCTCTCCTCGAAGAGAGGCTTGATGATGAACTGGTCCATCGGGTGGAAGACCAAGCCCTCAGACTCCTCGGTCGCCATTGGCGTCTTCCTCCGTCTCGGAGGGCGTGCCCTCCTGAATTTCCTTCGCCGTCCGCAACATGACGTTCACGCCCGCTGCGAAGCCCAGCAATGTGAGCAGGACCAGCCCGAACGGACGCGTCCCGAACAGGACGTCGAGCCCCAGGCCGATCCCGAAGCCGATCCCGATTCCAGAGACCAGCTCGATGACCATCCGCCAGGCGACATGCGCCCTGTCATGCGCGTGCACCTCCCGCGGGGGGGGCGCGTGACGCAGGCGGGCCTCGGCGAGCTTCGCCTCCAGGCGCGCCATGCGCGATTCCGTGCCTTCGGGGCCGTCCGACATGCGGGGCGGGTGCTATGCGGGGGAGGTGTCCGTGTCAACGAGGCGCAATGTGTTGTCTCGGAACGATTAAATCGGGCCTCCACCCCGCCCTGTACCCTCTCGACATTCAACCCCACGGTTGAGCATAACGCCGGCATGGCCCGCTCCGCCGATCTCGACGCCGTCTTCGCCGCCCTCGCGGAGCCGAACCGCAGGGCGATCCTGCGCCTCCTGCTTCTGGACGACATGGCGGTGACCGACGTGGCGGAGGGGTTCGACATCTCGCTCGCCGCCGTCTCGAAGCATCTCCGGGTGCTGAGCCGCGCGGGGCTGATCGCGCAGGAGCGGCGGGGCAGGCTGACTTGGTGCAAGCTCGAGCCGGACGCGATGCGGGCCGCGGCGACATGGCTGGCTTCCGTGGGAGGGTTCGAGGCCCTCGACCTCGACGCCTTCGAGCGGTTCCTGGAGGGCGAGCTTCCGGACGCGCAGCGCTGCCCGAACGCAGCCGCCGCCTCAGAAGAGGAGGCCGAACACCTGCAGCAGCAGGAGCGCGAGGACGACGAGCAGCACGACGTAGACGAGGTTCCGCATGGGGCCCCTTCCCTTCCCGTTCGGCCGGGCAACCCCCCTTCCTAGGCGGAGGTTCCGACCGTCCCCCCCTTTGCCGCCGCTTTCAGGGCGTCGAGGAAGCCCTGGACCTTGGCGGTCCGGTGCAGGTCCACATGCGTCACCAGCCAGAGGGGGGCGGACCATTCCTCGCGCGGGGGCATGACCTGGACGAGCTCGGGGTGGCGCGCGGCTTCCCACGGCGTCGAGAAGCCCAGGCCCACCCCTTCGAGGATCGCCTGCCGGATGACCCGGTGGTCCGAGACGCGGAACACGATCCGTTCGGCGGGGATGTTGTCGACCAGCCATCGCTGGAAGGGCGCGCGGCTCTGAGCGTCGTCGAGGGCGACGAAGTCGTGGCCCGCGAGCTGCGCTTCGCTCTCGGGCGTGCCGGCCCGCGCGAGGTAGTCGCGACTGGCATAGAGGGCGACGGGCATGGCGAGGAACCTCTGCACCACGTTGTCGAGCTGCTCGGGACGGGAACCCGCGCGGACGGCGACGTGCGCTTCGCCGTATTCGAGGCGCAGGACCTCGTCGCCCGTCAGATAGCGCACGGTCAGGCCCGGGTGCTCGCGCTGGAAGGCGTGGATCACCGGCACGAGGAAGGGCGAGACCGTGTGCAGAGAGGTCACGACGAGCTCGCCCCCGATCCCGGCGCCACGGCCCTTCACGCGGGAGACGAGCTGCTCGAACTGATCGTCCGTGGCGCGCGCGACCGTCAGCAGGTCCTGCCCAGCCTCGGTCGGGGTGTAGCCGCGCGCGTGCCTCTGAAAGAGCTTCACGCCCAGCGACGCCTCCAGCGAGCCGACATGCCGGATGACCGTCGCATGATGCACCCCGAGCGCCTCTGCCGCGCCGGAGACGGTGCCGGCGCGCGCGACGTGATAGGCGGTGCGGATCTCGTCCCACGAATCGACGGCCATGGCAGGTCCTCCGGCTGCGTCCGCCCTCCAACGAGGAGCGTTCGGTATCCGGTGCGGGCATCCTGTGCGAGCGCGCACCGTCGACGGGCATAGGAAGGGCCGATCCGACGATTCTGCAAGGGCATGGCATCAAGGGGAGAAGGACGCGCGCGTCCTGCGCCGCCCTTGCGCCGCCGCACAGCGCCGGTGCGCCAGCCTGCGTTCTCCCGAACCGGCATCGCCGTCATATCCGGCCCTGCGAACCCCCTCTTCCCAGGAGACCGGACCCATGACAATCCTTCGCATCGACGCCTCCGCCCGCCGCGCCGACTCCGTGACCCGCAGGCTCACCGGGCGCATCGCCGCGCGGCTGGGCGGCAAGGTCATCCACCGCGACCTCGCGGCCCGGCCGCCAGCCCTCGTCACGGAGGAGATGGTCGCCGCATACTTCGCCGCCCCCGAGGAACGCACGGAGGCCCAGCGCGCCGCCATCGCGCCGTCGGACGCCGTGGTGGCCGAGCTTCGAGCCGCGGACACGATCGTGATCGGGATGCCCATCTACAACTTCGGACCCCCGGCCAGCCTGAAGGCATGGGCCGACCTCGCCGCGCGCGTGGGCGTGACCTTCCGGTACGGGGCCAGCGGACCAGAGGGGCTGCTGGAAGGCAAACGCGCCATCGTGGCCGTGGCCTCCGGGGGCACGCAGACCGGAAGCGAGGTCGACTGGGCGACACCGTGGCTGCGCTTCTTTCTGGGATTCATCGGGATCGCGGATGTGTCGGTCGTCACCGCCGATCAGCTGAACATGGGTGGGGAGGCGAAGGTCGAGGGGGCCTATGCGGAAATCGACGCCCTCTCGCCGGCGGCATGACGCCCGGACGTGCCGGACCGGCGGGAACCCCCCCTCCGGTACGGGGCGTTCCGACCCCATGCAGCTCCTGAGCGAGGATCCCCAGCGCCTGATCGCGGAACAACGCCCCCTCGGGCTGGCCGCCGCGCTGGGCGGCGGCATCGCCATGGTGACTGCCGCCGGTCTCGCCGAGGTCTGGAACTCGTCGGGGGACCCGACCGCTGCGCTGACCGGCGCGATCGTCCTCTCGGCGGCCTTCGCGGTGGCGCTGGAGCGGGCGCGCATCGACCTCGACGCGGACCGGAACCTCGTGCGGCTCGACCGGGTAGGGGTCTATGGTGCCGCGCGGACGGTGCACCCGCTCGCCGCCCTGTCCCATGCAGGGGTCGAGACGACCACCGGGACGGAGGGGCGGCCCGACTGTCACAGGCTGGTGCTGCACTTCGGCGGCGGGGAAGTCGTGCCCGCCTCGCGCCGGTTCCTCTCCGGTCCCGCCACGCCTGCCGCCGTCCGCGAGGTGAACCGCTGGCTACGACGCGCGCGCTGGCGCATGGCCGCCTGAGCCCTCGGCGCGGCCCTTGACCGAAGGGCGCTTGGGACGATAGGGCGCGCTCCGTCCCGGAAGGCACATCCTTCCGGTCCCGGCACCGTCGCCGGGATCGCCCCCCGCCAGCGATGTTCGCCCGCGGGGGCGATCGGCGTTACGAAGGCCGAGCCCCGCGCGACGTGCAGCGACGGCGGGCCGCCGGGCCGTCCCCGCATCGGGGGCGCCAGAGCGAGGAGACGAAGCATGTTCGAATCCCTTTCCGAACGTCTGGGTGGCGTCTTCGAGCGCCTGACCAAGCAGGGTGCCCTTTCCGAGGACGACGTCCGCACCGCCCTGCGCGAGGTGCGCGTCGCCCTGCTCGAGGCGGACGTATCCCTTCCCGTGGCCCGCGACTTCGTCGCCCGCGTGCAGGAAAAGGCGACCGGCCAATCGGTCACGAGATCGGTGACGCCGGGCCAGCAGGTGGTGAAGATCGTCAACGACGAGTTGACCGCCACCCTGCGCGGCGAGGGAGATCCCGGCGCCCTGAAGATCGACAGCCCGCCCGCGCCGATCCTGATGGTCGGCCTCCAGGGCGGCGGCAAGACGACGACGACCGCCAAGATCGCCAAGCGCCTCGCCGAGCGGGAGAGGAAGCGCGTGCTGATGGCCTCGCTCGACACGAACCGTCCCGCCGCGATGGAGCAGCTCGCCATCCTCGGCCAGCAGATCGGCGTGGACACCCTGCCCATCGTCCCGGGCGAGACCCCCGTTCAGATCGCCCGCCGCGCCAAGGCGCAGGCGGCGCTGGCGGGCTACGACGTCTACATGCTCGACACCGCGGGGCGTCTGTCCATCGACGAGGAGCTGATGGCCCAGGTCGAGGCCGTCCGCGACGTCGCCAGCCCGCGCGAGACGCTGCTGGTGGTGGACGGCCTGACCGGCCAGGACGCCGTCACCACGGCCGAGAACTTCGACGAACGGATCGGCATCACGGGGGTCGTGCTGACCCGGATGGACGGCGACGGGCGCGGCGGGGCGGCCCTGTCCATGCGCGCGGTCACCGGCAAGCCCATCCGCTTCGTTGGCACGGGCGAGAAGCTGGATGCGCTCGAGACATTCGAGCCCGAGCGCATCGCGGGCCGCATCCTCGGCATGGGGGACATCGTCGCTCTCGTCGAGAAGGCGCAGGAGACCATCGAGGCCGAGCAGGCCGAGCGCATGATGAAGCGCTTCCAGAAGGGCCAGTTCAACATGAACGACCTTCGGATGCAGATCGAGCAGATGCAGAAGATGGGCGGCATGGAATCCGTGATGGGCATGATGCCCGGCATGGCGAAGATGTCGAAGCAGGTCGCCGAGGCGGGCCTCGACGACCGCCTCCTGAAGCGGCAGCTCGCGCTCATCTCCTCCATGACGAAGCAGGAGCGGGCGAACCCCGGAATCCTCCAGGCGAGCCGCAAGAAGCGCATCGCCAGGGGGGCGGGCCTCGAGGTGAGCCAGCTCAACCAGCTCCTGAAGATGCACCGGCAGATGTCGGACATGATGAAGAAGATGGGCCGCATGAAGGGCGGGATGCTGCGTCAGGCTATGCGCGGCATGTTCGGCGGCGGCCCCTCCAAGGCCGAGTTGGCCGAGGCGCAGCAGGCCATGCAGGGCGGCGCGGGCGTGGGCGCGGGCGGCCTGCCCGGGACGATGCCCGGCGTCGGCACGCCCGGCGGCAACCCGTTCGCCCCCGGCGCGGCCCTGCCCCCGGGCCTTTCCGGTTTCGGCAAGAAGAAGTGACGGCCGGCCCGTGATCCCGACCCGCATGAGCCTCAAGACCACCCTCCCCCCGCGCGAGCCGCCCTTCCTTCGGACGGACCGGTTGGCCCTGCGCCCCCACCGGCGCGGGGACTGGCCAGCCTACGCCGCCTTCATGGCTTCGGACAGGGCGGCTCACATCGGTGGGCCCTACGACGCGCAGGCGGCGTGGGGATGGTTCTGCTCGGATTTCGGACAATGGGGGCTGACCGGCACGGGCGCGTTGGCGGTGGATCGCGGGGGCGAGACGGTGGGTCAGGTCGTCTTCAACGATCTGCCGACCTTCCCCGAGTTCGAGCTGGGCTGGCTGGCCTTCGAGGGCCACGAGGGCCACGGCTACCTTTCGGAGGCGGCGTCGGCCTTCCGCGACTGGATCCGCGAGGAGGCGCGGCCGCCTTCGCTGGTCTCCTACGTCTCGCCGGACAATGCCCGCTCGCTCGCGCTGGCCGAGCGGCTGGGCGCCCGCCGCGACGAGGGCGCACCCGCGCCGAGCACCGGCGACGTGGTGATGCGGCACTGGGGTGCGGCGGCATGATCACCTGCACCGTCCGATACGAGATCGACCCCGCCAAGCTGCCCGAGTTCGAGCGCTACGCCCGGTTCTGGATCGCCAAGGTCGGCGCGATGGGCGGCACCCATCATGGCTATCACATGCCGCACGAGGGGCCCAACGACGTGGCCTACTGTCACTTCTCCTTCCCCTCGCTGGCCGCCTACGAGGACTACCGCGCCCGCATGTGGGACGATCCGGAATGCCTGCGCGCCTACGCCTTCGCCGAGGAGACGGCCTGCATCCGCCGCTACGACCGCTCCTTCACCCGCCCCGTCCTGGAAGGCGCCTCGCCGGAGGAGCTCGGGATATGACCGTCCTGACCACGGAGCGCCTGACCCTACGCCCCATCGCCTTGGCGGACTGGCCCGGCTTCGAGGCGTTCGTCGCCTCGGACCGCTCGCGCTTCATGGGGGGGCCGGGGACGGACCGCGACGCGGTCTGGCGGGCCTTCGCGCATCTGGCGGGGCTGTGGCACCTGAAGGGCTACGGCCCCTTCGCCGTGCGCGAGGGGGGTCGGACCGTCGGCCTGGCCGGCGCGTGGGAGCCGCTTGGGATACCGGAGCCGGAGATGTCCTGGGCGATCTGGGAGGACGCCGACGAAGGGCGCGGGCTGATGACCGAGGCGGTGCGCGCCTGCCTGGACCACGCGTGGGGCACGCTGAACCTGCCGTCCCTCGTCAGCTATATCGACCCGGCCAACCTGCCCTCCGTCCGCCTGGCCGAGCGGCTGGGCGCCCGGCGCGAGCCCGGGGCCCCTACCCCGGAGGCCGGCGTCATGGCCTGGCGCCACCCCGATCCCCGAACGCACGAGGTGGCCGCATGACCCCCGAGCAGTCCCGCGCCGCAGAGGTCCTCAAGGCCCACCGCGAGAGCATCGACCGCCTCGACGCGGTCCTCGTCTACACCCTGGCCGAGCGGTTCAAGCGGACGCAGGCCGTCGGCGCGCTCAAGGCCGATCACGACCTTCCGCCCAGCGACCCGGCCCGAGAGGCCGCGCAGATCGCCCGGCTCGAAGACCTTGCGAAGGAGGCGGGCCTCGATCCCGCCTTCGCCAAGAAGTTCCTCGGCTTCATCATCGAGGAAGTCATCCGCCATCACCGGCAACATCAGGAAACCAAAGGATAGCACCCATGGCCATGAAGATCCGCCTCTCGCGCGGGGGCTCGAAGAAGCGCCCGTTCTACTCCATCGTCGCCGCCGACAGCCGCATGCCCCGAGACGGCCGCTTCATCGAGAAGCTGGGCACCTACAATCCGCTTCTGCCGAAGGACTCGGAGGACCGGGTGAAGATGAACATGGAACGGGTGCAGCACTGGCTGGACCAGGGCGCGCAACCCTCCGACCGGATCGCCCGCTTCCTCGAGGCGGCCGGCGTGCGCGAGAAGGCCGCCCGCAACAACCCCCAGAAAGGGGAGCCGGGCGCCAAGGCCAAGGAGCGCGCGGAGGAGCGAGCCGCGAAGGCCGCCACCGCCGAGGAGGCCGCCAGCGCCCCCGCCGAGGAGGCACCCGCCGAGGAAGCCCCGGCGGAGGAGTGATCCCCCGCGCCCCGCACCGTCGCAGCGCCCGGCCCCACGCGGCCGGGCGTTCGCTGTCCGGGAAGCGCCTCGATGCCCATGTGCCGAACCGTCTCCGCCCGCCCGGCAGCCACGGACCGCGCCGTGCGCAGTCCTGCGAGGCGCCGCCGCTCCTCGGCCTCGTCGATGGGGATCGGGGCTCGCCGCGGAAAGGGGGACGGCGCGCATCGGCGCCCTCCTCCGGTTCGCGTCCAGCCTAGCCCCCTTCGGATCCCCGTGATGAAATGCTTTCCGATACAGAAGGAGGGTCGATGCCCGAGGATCGCGTGACCGTCGCCGCCGTCGCCGGGGCCTTCGGGGTCCGCGGCGAGGTCCGGCTGAAGTCCTTCACCGCCGACCCCGCGGCGGTGGGCGACTACGGCCCCCTCATGGGCCCCGACGGGACCGAATATCCGGTGCGGGCGGCGCGCGCGGTGAAGGGCGGCTTCGCCGTGCGCCTCGGCGGGGTAGACACGCGAGTGGCCGCCGAGGCCCTGCGCGGCACCCGTCTGACCGTCCCTCGGGCCGCCCTGCCCGATCCTGGCGAGGACGAGTTCTATCAAGCCGACCTTCTGGGGCTGGCCGTGCTCGACCCCGGCGGCGCGGTGCTGGGGCGGGTGAAGGCGGTGCTGTCCCATGGCGAGCAGGACCTCCTGGAGATTCACCGACCCGCGAAGGAGGGGGGCGGCACCGCCCTCGTCCCGTTCACGCGCGAGATCGTGCCGACCGTCGACCTCTCGGGCGGCCGCATCGTCGTCGATCCCCCCGACGGCCTTCTCGACTGAAGCGCCGCGACGTCGCCCGCCCCCGCTCCCAATGAGGACGCGAGAGCGACGATCGGGCGGGGCCCGGGCCCCGGCGGCGCGGCAGGCCGCCAAAGCGGCACCCCCCTCCGTGCAGAGGCGGGAGGGTGCATGAGGCCAACCCAAGGCGGGGGCCGCGGCGACAAGCGGGCCCGGCACGCACCCGACTGCCCGATCCCCGCCCTGCCTCGCCTCCGCCCTTCGCACGGGCCGGCTTGCGGGCCGGGGGCGCCGCGCGCTAGCCGCGGCGCATGTCCCGCTCGCACGGCCGCCTCTCCATCGCCGCCTCCGGCGCCCCGCGCGACCTGATGGGGCCTCGGCGCCTGGCGCGCGCCTGGACGGCCAGCGTCGCGACCTTGCTGCCGGACGTCTTCCCCGGCCCGCTCGGTGCCTCGCTCACCGGACGGGCGCTGCAGGAGGGGCTGTGGCAGCTTCGGCTGACGGACCTGCGCGCCCACGGCCTCGGGCGGCACCGGCAGGTGGACGACGCCCCGTTCGGCGGGGGGCCGGGCCTCGTGATCCGGCCGGACGTGGCGGACGCGGCGTTGCGCGAGGCGCGGGAGGGGATGCAGGATGCGCCGGTGATCTACCTCTCCCCCCGGGGTGAGCCGATCACCCATGCCCTGACGAAGCGCTTGGCGGCGGGGCCGGGCGCGGTCCTGCTCTGCGGCCGGTTCGAGGGCGTCGACGAACGGGTGCTCGAGGCGCACGGCGCGGTCGAGGTCTCCCTCGGGGACTTCGTGATGACGGGGGGCGAGCTGGCCGCGATGGCCTTGATCGATGCGAGCCTGCGCCATATAGGCGGCGTGCTGGGCAACCAGAGGTCCGTGGAGGAGGAGTCCTTCGCCCAGGGCCTGCTGGAACACCCGCAGTACACGCGCCCCGCCGACTGGAAGGGCCGTGCCGTGCCGGAGGTTCTTCTCTCCGGGGATCACGGGGCGGTCGCACGGTGGCGGCGCGACACGGCCGAGAGGCTGACGAGGGAACGCAGGCCCGACCTCTGGCGCGCGCACACCGGTGCGGACGGCGACGAAGACCAGAGCCCTCGGCAGGCGAAGGAACAGGGCGACAAGCCCGCATTATAGGAGACAGGTCCATGGACCTCATCGCCCAGCTCGAGCGGGAGCAGATCGCCTCACTCGGCAAGGACATCCCGGACTTCAAGGCCGGCGACACCGTGCGCGTCGGCTACAAGGTCACGGAAGGCACCCGCACGCGGGTGCAGAACTACGAGGGCGTGTGCATCGCCCGCAAGAACGGCGAGGGGATCGCCGGCAGCTTCACGGTGCGCAAGATATCCTTCGGCGAGGGCGTCGAGCGGGTGTTCCCCCTCTACTCCACCAACATCGACTCGATCGAGGTCGTCCGCCGGGGCCGCGTGCGCCGGGCCAAGCTCTACTACCTGCGCGAGCGTCGCGGGAAATCAGCGCGGATCGCCGAGAAGACCAACTACCGGCCCCGCCGGTCGAAGCCCGCAGAAGCGGCCGAGTGAGAGGGTTCAGATCATGAAAGCCGATACACATCCCGACTACCACTTCATCGACGTCAAGATGACGAACGGCGACGTGGTGACCATGCGCTCGACCTACGGCTCGGAAGGCGATCAACTGACGCTGGAGATCGATCCTTCGGTCCACCCAGCCTGGACCGGCGGCGGCACCCGCCTGATGGACGCGGGCGGGCGCGTGTCGAAGTTCAAGAAGAAGTACGAGGGCCTCGGATTCTGATCCGCAGGCAAACGCCGTGCTTCCATGGACGCCGCCCCCTCGGGGCGGCGTTCCTCGTTCCGGGGGGGCGGTCGCCCAGCCCTCCCGCACGATGCTCCGTCCGTCCGGCCCGGGTCTCGTTCATCGCCCAATCGCTGCGCCGCGGCACGACAGAGGCACGGCTCGGCCGCCGCGCCCGCTTCCGGGTTGCGGCGGCGTGTTCTAGAGCACGCCGCACAGACAGGGGATCGAGAAGAGAGAATGACGCACATCATCGTCGTCGGGAACGAGAAGGGCGGGTCCGGCAAGTCCACGACCGCCATGCACATCGCGACGGCGCTCGCGCGGATGGGGCAGGCGGTCGCTGCCCTCGATCTCGACCTGCGGCAGAAGAGCATGGCCCGCTACCTTGCGAACCGGGCCGAGGCGCAGAGCGCGGAGGGCGTCCCCCTCCCGTGCCCGACCTACGTCCCCCTTCCGGAGCCGCGCGAAGACGAGCCGGCCGACGACCGCCTCTCCCGCGCGTTGGAGGGGATTGCGCCGGGCACGGATTTCGTGGTGATCGACTGCCCGGGAAGCCATACCAGCCTGTCCCAGGTCGCGCACACGATGGCCGATACACTGGTCACGCCGCTGAACGATAGCTTCGTGGATTTCGACCTTCTGGCGAAGGTCGACAGGGACGGGAAGGTGCGGGGACCCTCCATCTACTCTGAGATGGTCTGGAACGCCCGTCAGGCCCGGTCGCGCGCCGGGCTGCCTCCGATCGACTGGATCGTCGTGCGCAATCGCCTCGGGGCCCAGAAGATGCTCAACAAGGCGAAGATGGAGCAGGCGGTCGGTGAGCTGGGGCGCCGCATCGGGTTCCGGGCGGCCAGCGGTTTCTCCGAAAGGGTGGTGTTCCGCGAACTGTTCCCGCGAGGCTTGACGCTGCTCGACTTGCGCGACGTGGGCGCGGCGCGGCTGAACGTCTCCAACATCTCCGCCCGTAACGAGCTGCGCGACCTGATGCGGACGCTGCAGCTGCCAGGCGTCGAGATCCGCGTCTAGGCAGGACCCACCGCCGCCTCCAGCTCGGCCTGCGCCTCGGCGCGGGCGGCGAGGAGCGCGGCGCGGCGGACGGCGCGGATCCGGTCGCGCTCGGCCTGCGCGTCAGCGGAGGCGCGCGCGGCGGCGAGGCGTTCGAACGGATCGTGCCGCGAGACGCGGGGGGCGAGGAACGCTTCGATCAGACGGTTCATGGAACGGCTCCGTTCTCGTTTGACGAGCCTCTCCTCACCCCCGTTCCGGGCACGGCTTGGAAGCCCGTGGGACATTCGAGAGGCGAAGCGGTGCGCGAATGGGGCGGTGGTTCACGCCGGGCGAACGACGCCGCTGGGACGCAGCGGAATTGAACCGAAAGCAGAAACGCAAACGCCGCCCCGGGAGGACGGCGTGGCGCACTGGGGAGGATTCGAACCCCCGACCCTCTGATTCGTAGTCAGATACTCTATCCAGCTGAGCTACCAGTGCGTAGAGGGCGACCTAGCCGCCCGTGCGGGCAGGCGCAAGGGGGCGTCGTGCCGTCCGGCGGCCGGAGGAGGCTTTCGGGCCCCCGGCGGGGCAGGGCGTCACGCGGCGACGATGGCGGCGCCCGCGGCCAGCCCCTTGGGCAGCCTGATGGTGAAGGTCGTGCCTTCCCCGCCCGTCCCAGTCAGCTCGAGCGTGCCGCCATGGCCGCGCACCAACTCGGCCGCGATCGCGAGGCCGAGGCCGGTGCCGCCCTTGCTGGCCTTGCCCTTGAAGGCGGAGAAGAGGTTCTCGCGCGCGCGGGCCGGAAGGCCGGGGCCGTCGTCGCGGACGGCGATCCACCAGGCCTCCTCGTCCTCGCCGGCGGCGATGGCGATCTCGCCCCGCTCCCCCGTCGCCTCCAGCGCCTGACGGGCATTGCGCACGAGGTTGGCGAGGACGCGGATCAGCTGCTCGCCATCCGCGCGCAGCGTCAGTCCGGCGGGGATGTCCTCTCGGAACGTGACCGGGGCATCCCCGGCGGCCAGCCGCTCGCCGTCGACCACCTCGCCCACGAGCGGGGCGAGGAGGACCGGCGCGAGCCGGGGGGCGGGCTCCTCCGCGCGGCCGAAGGCGAGGGTGCCCTCGCAGAGGTTGATCGCCCGCTCCAGCGCGCCGACGATGCGGGGCGCGGCGCGGCGGACCATCGGATCCTCGGAAGATTCGACGCGGTCGAGGAAGAGCTGCGCGGTCGTCAGGATGTTGCGAAGGTCGTGGCTGACCTTCGCCACCGCCCCGCCGAGCTGCGCCAACCGGTCCTTCTGGCGCAGGGCTTGGGTCACCTCCTCCTGCATGGCGCGCAGCGCCTCCTCGGCCTCGCGCAGCTCGCGCGTGGTGGAGGTCGGCTCCATCAGCGAGCGGGCGTCCTCCGGCGCGGCGGCGTAGCGGGCCATGGCCCCGGTGACGCGGCGGATGGGCTGCACCAGCACGCGGCGCACCGCGAGGAAGAGGAGCCCCGCCGACACGAGCGAGATGACGAGCGAAAGCAGGAGTATTCGGATCCCGTAGTCGATCATCGCCTCGCGCAACGGCCCCGAATCGAGGGTGACGTCGATCGCGATCCCGGCCTCCCCCAGGGGCGCGCCGACCACCCGGATCAATTCGTCCTCCGGGTCGAGGAGGCGGGCGAAGGCATCGCGGATCAGCGTAAGGGGCGTCGCCGTCCGTAGGTCGTACGACGCGGCGACCTGCCCCCTCAGGTCCGAGGACAGGATCAGCTGGCGCACCGCGTCGCGCTGCAGGACCACGTTGTAGACCCCCGCCGTCTCCAGCAGCTCGGCCTCGAGGGTGGCGGCGATCATGTCGTCGCCGGCGATCACCGAAAGGGCGGCGATCTGCGCGGCCTCGAGCCGGGCGGACAGCCACTCCTCCCGGTAGCGGGCGATGGAGGGCACGAAGATCAGCACCTCGGCCAGCATCACGAAGAGCGCCGAGAGGACCAGGAACCGGCCTGAGAGGGTCCGCAGCATGGGCGCCACCCTAGTGCGGCCCCGTCAGGGGCGGAACCTCTGCACCAGCCGCACCGCCCGCTTGACGGCGGCGTTCTCGAAGAGGCGGGGCGAGAAGTAGGCCCCCGCGGCCCGCTTGGACGCCTCGCCCAGCGTGGGATACGGCGCGACCATGCCAGCGACCTGGCTCATCTTCAGCCCGGCTGAGATGGCCAGCGCCCAGACCCCGATCAGGTTGCCCGCGTCGCGCCCGACGATGGACGCGCCGACCGGACGGCCCTTCACCACCATCACCTTCACGAGCCCGGCGGTCGCCCCTTCGGCGACGGCGCGGTCGTTCTCGTCGAAGGGGAAGCGGGCGACTTCGACGCGGCCTGGATGCTTCTGCCGGGCCTCGGCCTCCGTCAACCCGACCTGGGCCAGCTCGGGATCGGTGTAGGTGGCCCAGGGGATGTGGCCCTGCCGGGCCTTGGACGGCAGGCCGAATAGGATTGAGCGGATCACCACGCCCGAATGGTAGCCGGCGACATGCGTGAACTGCAGGCGCCCGGCGACGTCGCCTACCGCGTAGACGCGCCGGTTGGAGACGGAGCGCAGGTCGTCGCCGACCTCGATACCCCGGGGCGAGTATTCGACCCGCCCCTCCTCCAGCCCGAGGTCCTGCACGTTGGCGCTGCGGCCCACGGCGATCAGGAGGTGGGTGCCTTCGAAGGCGCGCCCGTCCTCGGCGGTCACGGTGATCGCACCCTCGGGGCCCGAGACCTCGGCGACCTTCGCCTCCTCCTCGATCCCCACCCCCTCGGCGCGCAGGCGCTCCAATACGACCGCGGCGAGTTCGGGGTCGTCCTTGCCCAGCGCCTTGCCACCTTCGATCACCGTGACCTCGGATCCCAGGCGCCGATGGGCCTGCGCCATCTCCATCCCGATGGGCCCGCCGCCGACGATCAGCAAGCGGCCGGGACGCTCGCGCAGCTTCCACAGCGTCTCGTTGGTGAGGAAGGGCACCGTGTCGAGGCCCGGGATCGGCGGCACGAGCGGCGACGATCCGGTCGCGATCACGATGCGGCGCGCGGTGATCGTGTGCGGGCCGGCCTGGACCGTGTCCGGGGCGGTGAAGCGACCCCGCTCGCGGATGACGGTGACGCCGAGGCCCCTGAACCGCTCCTCCGAGTCGACGGGGGCGATGGTGCGGATCGTCTCCTCGACATGGCCCATCGCACGGGCATAGTCGACCTCCGGCTCGACGGGTTCGACGCCGAAGGGCGCGCCCGCCGTCATGGCATGGGCGTGCTTCGCCGACGCGAGGAGGGCCTTGGACGGCACGCAGCCGTAGTTGAGGCAGTCGCCGCCCATGAGGCCGTCCTCGAGGAGGACGACGTCGGCCCCCATCTGAACGGCCCCCGCGGCGGTCGAGAGGCCGCCCGAGCCCGCGCCGATGACGAGGACGTCCGTGGCGATCCTCTGCGGGATGGCCGTTCGAGGCGTCGCGGCTTGCTGGTTCATGGCTCAGAGCCCTTTCCGGCCGCGCACGGCCTTGAGGAGGATGGGAAGCGCCGCGAGGAGGCAGAGCCCCAGGATCGGCAGGAGGACGTGCGGCTGGAAGACGATCCCGAGGTCGGGGGTCTCGCCCTTGGCGAAGACCTCGCCCAGCCCCGCGCCGACGGAGGTGAGGACCACCGTGCCCGGCACGATCCCGAGGAACGTCGTGACGACGTAGCGCCAGAGCGGCACCCCGAAGAGGGCCGGCAGGACGTTGGCGACGAAGAAGGGCACCGCCGGGACGAGGCGGACGAGGAAGAGCGTCTCCCACTGGTTCGCGTCGATCCCAGCCTTGATCCGCCCCGCGATCCCTTCGGAGGCGTTCATCCGCGCCGCTAGCCGGTCGCCGAGGCCGAGCCGCGCGGCGAGGAAGATGCCCGTGGCGCCGGTCGTGGCGGCGAGGACGTTGAAGAGGGCGCCCGGGAGAATCCCGAAGAGGAACCCCCCCGCAAGCGTCATCACCGTCGCCCCGGGCAGCGAGAAAGCCACGACGGCGACGTAGAGGCCGAGGAAGGCGAGCGCGGCGAAGGCGTAGTTCGCATCCCGGAAGGCCAGGAGGCGCTCGCGGTTCTCGGCGAGGGCGTCGAAGGAGAGATGGCCGCGCAGGAAGAACGCGCCCAGAACCGCCGCGAGGATCACCGCGAGGAGGGGAAGGCGCCGGGCCAGGCTGCCCTTCGCATCGGTTCGGGTCGTCATGATCGCCTCGCCTTCCTTGCGCCGCGCTAGCAGTTCCCGGTGAGATGCCCATCGCGCACGGCCTCCGATACCCCTTTCACGCCGCGTTGATGCCGCCAGGGAAGTGTTACGGCCGCGCCCGCACGGATCGGGCGGCGCGACACCGGCTTCGGCGCGCCCTGCCGGCGCTCGCGGCCGTTGACACGATGGCATGCGGGCTCTAGTGAGCGACTTTCGAAATGACGGGCGGGCGTGATCCCACGGGATATCCGCCGGCCCCCGGCCCCGGAGAGAGATCATGAAGCGCACATTCCAGCCGTCGAACCTCGTCCGCAAGCGCCGCCACGGCTTTCGCGCGCGCATGGCGACCAAGGCCGGCCGCAAGATCCTCAATGCCCGCCGGGCGCAGGGCCGCAAGCGCCTGAGCGCCTGAGCGCCCGCCCCGCCCGGGGCGCCGAACGACCCGAGGGCACCCCGGCAGAGGCCGCGGGCGCCCCCGGCACGTCGGAGGACGACTTGCCGGACCAGAAGACCCCCCTTCCCTCCATCTCGAAGCGCCGGGACTTCCTTCTCGCCGCGCGGGCCCGGCGGGCCGGGACGCCTTCCTTCACCCTCCAGGCCCGTGATCGCGGCGACGGCAACGGCGCGCGCGTCGGCTTCACCTGCTCGAGGAAGGTCGGGAATGCAGTCGCTCGCAACCGCGCCAAGCGACGCCTCCGCGAGGCGGCGAGGCTGGCGCTGAGGCCCCTCGCGCGCGAGGGTTTCGACTACGTGCTGATCGGCCGCCTCGGGGCTACGGCGGCGCGGCCGTTCGACGCGCTTCTGGCGGATGTCCGCGACGCCCTGGCGAAGGTGCACGGATGACCTGGGGCGCGCGTATCCTCGCCGCGCCGGTACATCTCTACCGCGCGACCTTCTCCCCGCTCGTGGGCTTCTCGTGCCGCTATCAGCCGACCTGCTCGGCCTATGCGCTGGAGGCGCTGGAGATGCACGGCGCGCTAAGGGGCGGGTGGCTGACCTTCCGGCGGCTGCTGCGCTGCCATCCGCTCGGGGGGCACGGCTGGGATCCGGTGCCGGAAAGACGGCCCCGTTAACGGAACCTCCACAGGTTCCGCGCTAGGGCCTCGCCGGAGGGAGGCCCGCCATGACAGTTCCAAGCCTGACGCCGCAGCGGATCCCGCCGCGGCGCCTACTGCTGGTCGCGCTTGCGCCGATCGCTGCGCTCGCGGCGCAGCATTTCGGCGGCGCAGCGGCCCTGGGCGGGGCGAGCCTGGCGGGTGCCGCGCTCCTGGCACGGCCTCGCCGGCCACACGTCCCGCCGCTGGAAGGACGCGCCCTGATCGAGGTCCGGCTTGAGGAGGCGCTCCGCGCCGGGGGCGAGGGACGGACCGCCTGCTTCGTCGTCGTGGTGGACGACCTGCCCCGCGCGTCGCATCGCGTCGGCCGGCGCGACGCTGGCGAGATCGCGCCCATGGTGGGCGAGCGGCTGCGCGCCACGTGCCGCTCGGACGACGTCGTCGCCCGGCTGGAGGACGGAAGTCACGCCGTCGCGCTGGCGTCTGCCCGCCATACGGACACGGAGGCCTTGCTGCGCCTCGCCGGCCGGATGCAATCGGCCGTCGCGCGCGGGCTGCCGATCGGGGGGCGGACCCTCCAGCTCAGCGCTTCCGTGGGGCTGTGCGGCGAGGATGCCGGCGCCCGCACGGGCGCGGCCATGATCGAGGCGGCCGAGATCGCCGCCGACGAGGCCGTGCTGGCCGGACCGGGCGCGACCCGCTCGTTCACCCCCCGGATGGGTTGCGAGCGTCGCGGCCGGGACGCACGAGCCGGCGCTGCCGCGCGCGCGCTCGAGCGGGGCGAGATCGTCCCGTGGTTCCAGCCGCAGATCGATACCGGCACGGGGATGCCCTCCGGCTTCGAGACGCTCGCGCGATGGCGGCACCCCGTCCGCGGCCCCCTCCCCCCATCCGAATTCCTCCCCGAGCTCGAGCGGGCGGGCCTTCTTCCCAGGCTCGGCGACAAGATGCTCGACCAAGCGCTCGAGGCGCTGGCGGGATGGGACCGCGCCGGGGTGCGCGTGCCGCAGGTCGGGATCAACGTCTCCGGGCCAGAGCTGGCCGACCCCACCCTGCCGGCACGGATCGCGCACGCGCTGGACGGGTGGGGCCTGACGCCCGGCCGCCTCGCGGTCGAGGTTCTCGAGACGGTGGTTGCGGGGACGGAGGACGACGTGATCTGCCGCAATCTCGCCGAGATCGCCGCGATGGGCTGCGGCGTCGACCTCGACGACTTCGGCACCGGGCAAGCGTCGATCGGGGTCATCCGCCGCTTCTCGATACGCCGCCTGAAGATCGACCGCAGCTTCGTCGCCCGGCTCGACAGCGACGACGGCCAGCGGCGGATGGTCGCCGCCATCGTCGAGATGGCAGCACGGCTCGACCTCGCCACCGTGGCCGAGGGCGCCGAGACGCCGGAAGAGCTGGCCGTCCTGTCGCAGCTCGGCTGTGACGCGGTGCAGGGCTTCGGCGTCGCCCGCCCCATGCCCGCGGACGCCGTTCCGGGCTGGATCGCCGCCCGCGCCGCCGCCCTGGCCAACCTGCCCCGCGTCGGCCATGCTACATAGGCGGGGCGGCGACCTCCGCGGCGGCCGTACCCTTGACCTTCCGGTCCCCGGTCGGTTGAAGGCGGCGATTCCCTGAAAGCACCGGCGTCCTCCCCATGGAAGAGAACAACAACCGCAACCTGATCGTGGCGACCGTGCTCTCGACGCTGGTCCTGCTGGTGTGGTTCGTCTTCTTCCCCCCCGCCACCCCCGAGGAGGAGCTTCCCCCCGAGGCGCCCGTCCCGGCTGCTCAGGTCGGCGTGGACGGGGTCGCCCCGACCCCCGGCCCGGTCGAGGGGCCGGGGGCTCCGGCTCAGGCGGGCGCAGGCGCGCCGCCCGCGCCCGGGGCGCCCCGCGTGCCCATCGCGACGCCCGAGCTGACCGGCTCGATCAACCTCGCGGGGGGGCGGATCGATGACCTCGAACTTACCCAGTACCGCGAGACGCTGGACGAGGACTCGCCGCTCGTGCGCCTCCTGTCGCCGGTGGAGGACGTCGGCAGCTACTACGCCCTCTTCGGCTGGGCCCCCACGGCCGCGCTCGGCACGGAGGCCGTTCCCGGGCCCGCGACGCCCTGGCGCCTCGTCTCGGGCGAAGCGCTGACGCCGGAGGCCCCCGTGGTCCTGGAATGGGACAACGGCGCCGGCCTGATCTTCCGGCGGACGATCGCGGTGGACGAGGACTTCATGTTCACCGTCCGGCAGGAGGTCGCCAACGCCACGGACGCCCCCGTCGCGCTCGCGCCCTACGGGCTCATCGCGCGCGAGGGGTTGCCCGCCGACCTGCGGGGCTTCTTCATCCTCCACGAGGGCGTCGTCCGCATGAGCGACGGCGAGCTCGAGGAGATCGACTACGACGACATGGAGGATTTCCCCTCCGACCCCCGCGAAGGCGGCGGCACCGAGCCCATCGAAGTCGGCGAGGCCGGCTGGATCGGCTTCACCGACCAGTACTGGATGACCACCCTCATCCCCGAGGACGGCCCCTTCCTCAGCGTCGCGAAATACGTCCCCAACGCCGACATCCGCACCGCCGAGGCCCGGCTGCCGACCCTCAGCGTGGCCCCGGGCGAGACGGGCGCGACGACGATGCGCCTCTTCGCCGGCGCGAAGGAATGGGAGACCATCCGGGAGTACGAGGCCGGCCGCGACCTCGAAGGCTTCGGCGAGAGCCTGCGCTACGGCCTCTTCGGGACGGAGGCGGGCATCTACGGCTTCCTCGACAGCATCGACTGGGGCTGGTTCTTCTTCCTCACCAAGCCGATCTTCTTCGTCCTGCACGAGTTGAACCTCGCCATCGGCAACATGGGCGTGGCGATCATCGTGCTGACCTTGATCATCAAGGCGATCCTGCTGCCGCTCGCCTACAAGTCCTATGTCTCCATGGCGAAGATGAAGGAGCTCCAGCCCGAGATGGAGAAGGTCAAGGAGCGGGCCGGTGACGACCGCCAGAAGCTCCAGCAGGAGATGATGAAGATGTACCGCGAGAAGAAGGTGAACCCCGCCGCGGGCTGCCTTCCCCTGTTGGTGCAGATCCCGATCTTCTTCTCGCTCTACAAGGTGATCTTCGTCACGCTCGAGTTGCGGCACGCGCCCTTCTTCGGGCCGTTCCAGGATCTCAGCGCGCCCGACCCGACCTCGATCTTCAACCTCTTCGGCCTGCTGCCCTACGGCGCGCCCGAGCCGGGGACGATCCTCGCCCTCGTCTTCATCGGCATCCTGCCGCTTCTGCTGGGCATCTCGATGTGGCTGCAGCAGAAGCTGAACCCGGCACCGACGGACCCCACGCAGGCGATGGTCTTCGCGTGGCTGCCTTGGGTGTTCATGTTCATGCTGGGCGGCTTCGCGTCGGGGCTGGTCGTGTACTGGATCGCGAACAACACGATCACCTTCACGCAGCAGTACCTCATCATGCGCAGCCAGGGGATGAGGCCGGACGTGTTCGGCAACATCCGCGAGGGGTTTCGCAAGCGGAAGGTCGCGAACGAGGCCGGGCCGCCTTCGGGAAAATGAGGGTCGCGGCACTCTGGCGGCACCCGATCAAGGGGCACGGGGCCGAGGCGCTGAACCGCGTCCGCCTGGAGGGCGGCCGAACCATGCCCTGGGATCGCCACTGGGCCGTGGCGGACGAGGGCGCCCGGATCAAGGGCGCGGGCTGGGCCGCCTGCCGCAACTTCGGGCGCGGGGCCAAGTCGCCGGCGCTGATGGCCATCGGCGCCGAATGGGACGAGGAGGCGCGCCGCATGACCCTTCGCCACCCGGACCGGCCGGACTTGCGGTTCGACCCGGACGCCGAAGGCGAGCGCCTGATCGAATGGGCGCGACCCCTCTATGCCGAGGGACGGCCCGGCCCGGCCGCGCTGATTCGGGCGGAGGGACAGGGCATGACGGACGCGTCCATGCCGACGGTGTCGGTCCACTCGACCGCCTCGCTGGCTGCGCTGTCCGAGGCCGCGGGCCGCGCGCTGGATCCGCGCCGGTTCCGCGGGAACCTGTGGGTGGACGGGGCGGCGGCGTTCGGCGAGGACGCTTGGATCGGCCGCCGATTCCGCGTGGGCGGGGCGGTGCTGGAAGGGGTCGAGCCGATCCTTCGCTGCCGCGCCACCGAGGCCGATCCGGCGACGGGACGTCGCGATGCCGATACGATGGGCGCGATGCGGCGCCTGCGGGGCGAGGCGGCGTTCGGCATCCACGCGCGGGTGATCCATGGGGGCGAGGTCGCCATGAACGACCCGGTGGCGGCGTGAGGCTGCCCTTCCCCCTTGCCGGGGAGCCCGCGCCCGCCCAGGCGGAGGAGGCGCGCGTCCTCCTCTCCAAGGCCGAGTTCCTGAAGGGCGTCGTCGCGATGGACGGCCTGCCGCCCCCGGACCGGGCGGAGGTATGCATGGCCGGCCGCTCGAACGTGGGGAAGTCGACGTTGATCAACGCGCTGACCGGCCGACGCGCACTGGCGCGGGCGTCGAACACGCCGGGCCGCACGCAAGAGATCAACTTCTTCACCGTCGCCGCCAGCCATTATCTGGTGGACCTGCCGGGCTATGGCTTCGCCGAGGCCCCCGTGGCGGTGAAGGAGAAGTGGCAGCGCCTCTTGAAGGCATACCTGACCGGGCGGCCCAACCTGAAAAGGGCCTTCGTGCTGATCGACGGGCGCCACGGGGCCAAGCCGGTCGACGAGGGGATCATGGGCCTGCTCGACAAGGCCGCCGTACCTTTCCAGGCGGTCGTGACCAAGGCGGACAAGGGTAAGGCCCGCGACCGGGACGCCGCACTGGAGCGGACGCGGGATGCCCTGAACCGGCACCCCGCGGCCTTTCCGGAGATCATCCTGACCTCGTCCGAGACCGGCGAGGGGGTGCCGGCCCTGCGCGCGGCGATCATGGGCCTCGCGGACTAGGCCGCGAGGGTCTGTCGGTCCCGCAGCGCGCGGTAGAGACCTCCGTCGCGCGCCATCAACTCGGCCGGGGGGCCGTCCTCGACGATGCGGCCCCGATCGAAGACCAGGATCCGGTCCATCCGCTCGACCGTGGCGAGGCGGTGGGCGATCACCAGGGTCGTGCGCCCCTCCATCAGACGCTCGGCGGCCTCGGCGACGCGGGCCTCGGCCTCCGAGTCGAGCGAGGAGGTCGCCTCGTCCATGACGAGGACCGGCGCGTCCGACAGGAAGGCGCGGGCGATGGCGACGCGCTGGCGCTCGCCCCCGGAGAGCTTCACGCCCCGCTCGCCGACCTCCGTGCCGTAGCCCTTGGGCAGCCGTTCGATGAACCCGTGCGCCCCGGCGCGGCGGGCGGCCTCGCGCACCGCGTCCATGCCGGCGTCCGGGCGGGCGTAGCCGATGTTTTCGGCGAGGCTCCGATGGAACAGGATCGGCTCCTGCGGGACGAGGGCGACGTGGCGGCGCAGGTCGTCGAGCCGGACCGAGGCGATGTCGACACCGCCCAGGGTGATCCGCCCTTCCGTCACCTCGTGGATGCGCTGGATCAGCTTGACGAAGGTCGTCTTGCCCGAGCCCGAGCGTCCGACGAGCCCGACCTTCTGCCCTGCCGGCACCCCGACGTGAAGGTTCGAGAAGAGAGGCGATGGCGCACCGTCGTAGCCGTAGCCGACATGCTCGAAGGCGAGGGCGGCGGCGCAGCGCGGCAGGGCGCGCGCGGGGGTGCGGGCGACCGGGGCCTCGGGGGCGACGTCCATGATATCGACCATCTCCTCGGCGTCGTTGACCGCCTTCTGCAGCATCCGCACCTGGCTGCCGATCTGGCGCAGGTAGCCGTGCAACATCCCTAGGGCGGAGACGGCGAAGGCCACCTCGCCCGGGCCGGCGAGGCCGCGCGACCAAGCCAGCAGCGCCGCGCCCAGCACCGCTGCGCGGAGCGCCCAGAGGACCGTGTCCTGCGCCAGTCCCGTGGCCGTGCCCCGTCGCCAGGTCCGCCGGCTGCGCGCGGACCACTTGTCCGTGATGCGCGCGAGGCGGACGTCCTCGCGCCCTTCGGATGCATGCGCCTTGACCACCGCGTTCGAGGTGACCGCATCCGCGATCGCGCCCGAGATGCGGCTGTCCTGCGCGTTCGCCAGCCGCGCGGCGGGCGCGACCCAGGCCAGCGTCATGGAAAGCGAGACGGCGATGAAGAGGGACGCGCCCAGAAGGGCCAGGAGCCCGGCCTCCGGCCGAAAGGCCGCCAGGGTGGCGACCGTGCCGATCAGAACGACCACCGCCGGACCCAGCTCCAGGAAGAGAAGGTCGGCGAGGTCGTCCAGCGCCCAGGCCCCCCGCGTGATCCGGCGCACCGTCGCGCCCGCGAAGGCGTTCGCGTGCCAGCCAGTGGGCAGGCGCTGCACCCGGGCGAAGACCTCGGCGATGGTCTCGCGCATGGTGGCGAGCGTGAAGTCGATGATGACGAAGTAGCTGCCGATGCGCGCCCCGATGGACAGCGCGCCCAGCGCCAGCAGCAGGGCGAGCGCCCTCCAGGGCGAGCCGGCCGGTTCGGCCACAGCCCCGACCAGCCAGCCCGTCGCGACGGGGATCGCGACGTCCGCCGCCGTGGCGAGGAGGACGAGGGCGACGGTCGCCGCCAGCCGGCCGGGCTGACGACGCCAGCGCGAGAACGCGAAGGAGAGGACGCGCGCGAACGCGTCGCGCTTGGTATGGATGGCCATTGCGGAGATCGCCTGCCCGGGCGGGCGGCGCCTTCGTGGAACGTTAGGATGCGGCCCTGAAGGGGGCCGGACGACGTCTAGCGGAAGCGGGTCCGCACGCCGGCGAAGGGGGCGGTGTCGAGGGTCATGGCGTCCATCGTCGTCCTCCTTCGCGTTCCGTGATGCGCGACCTCTAGCGTGTCCTGCGACATAGCGTCAAGCCGCGCCGGCGGCGGGCCGCCGAGTGGGCAGGGCTAAACGTGCTGGCCGCCGTTCACCTCGATCTCCGTGCCCGACACGTAGGAGGAGGCGTCCGAGCAGAGGAAGTGGATCACCTCCGCGACCTCGCGGGGCTGGCCGAGGCGGCGCAGGGGCAGGTCTTGGACGATGTCCTCCGTGCCGGGCGAGAGGATCGAGGTCTCGACCTCGCCGGGGGCGATGGCGTTCACGCGCACCCCGAGGGGGCCGAAATCGTGCGCCATCTCGCGCGTCAGCGCCTTCAGCGCCGCCTTGGATGTGGCGTAGGCCGCGCCCGCGAACGGGTGGACCTCGTTGCCGGCGATCGACGTGACGTTGACGATCGCCCCGCCCGCCCCGACCAGCTCGTCCTTCAGCCCGCGGGCGAGGACGACGGGGGCGAAGAAGTTGACGTGGAACACCTGCCCCCATGTCGAGAGGTCGGTGGTCAGGGTCGACAGCCGCTTGCCCCCCTCGCCCTTGGGCGAGATGCCGGCGTTGTTCACCAAGGCGTCGAGGCGGCCGCCGAGCTTCCCGCGGATCACGTCCAGGGCCGCGATGGTCTTCCCGGGGTCGGCGAGGTCGATCTCGACGTGGTTCTCGGCACCGCCGGGCCAGGGGCAGCGCGGATCGAAGGGCTGGCGCGAGCAGGTCAGCACCCGCCATCCCTGCGCCGAGAAGGTCTTGACCGTCGCGTGGCCGATCCCGCGGCTCGCGCCCGTCAGGAGGAGGGTCTTCTGCATCGCGGGCACCTGTTGGCAGGGGGGCGGCGCGCCTGTAGGGGCACCGGGCCATGAGGACACAGAGCATGAACCGCGATTGGATCGCCACCGCTGCCACCCTCAGCTCGGCCCTGCCCTATCTGCAACGCTATGACGGGGCGGTCGTGGTCATCAAGCTGGGCGGGCACGCCATGGGCTCGGACGAGGCGATGGAGGGATTCGCGCGCGACGTCGTGCTGATGCGGCAAGTGGGCGTCAACCCGGTCATCGTCCATGGCGGCGGGCCGATGATCAACGAGATGCTCGGCCGCCTGGGGGTCGGGACGACGTTCGCGAACGGCAAGCGCGTCACCGACGGGACCACCGCCGAGGTGGTCGAGATGGTGCTGGGGGGCCGGGTCAACGCCCGGATCGTGCAGGCCATCCAGGGCCAGGGCGGCCGCGCAGTGGGGCTGTCGGGCAAGGATGCCGGCCTCGTGAGCTGTAGGCCGGTCGCGGCGGACCTCGGCTATGTCGGCGCGCCGTCCGAGGTGGACGTCTCCGTTCTGCGGACCCTCTTCGCGGCGGACATGATCCCCGTGATCGCGCCCATCGGCGGCGGCGCGGGTGGCGAGACGTTCAACGTCAACGGCGACACCTTCGCCGGGGCGGTGGCGCAGGCCCTGGGCGCGGACCGGCTGCTCCTCCTGACGGACGTGGCGGGCGTGAAGGACCGGGCCGGCGACGTGGTGACCGAGCTGACGGCCGAGAAGGTACGCGCCATGACGGCGGACGGCACCATCCTCGGAGGCATGATCCCGAAGACCGAGACCGCGCTGGAGGCCCTGGAAGGCGGGGTGCGGGCCGTCGTGATCCTCGACGGGCGGGTGCCGAACGCCGTGCTGCTGGAGCTCTTCACCGATCACGGCGCGGGCAGCCTGATACGTGGCTGACGCGCCGGAGGGGCTCCGCGTCCTCGGCGGCTTCCGCAAGGGCGGACGGACGATCCTGATCCTCGCCCCTGCCGAGCCGCGCTTCTGGGCGGTGTTCACGGCCTCGCCGGAATACGCGGACGGCCGGCCCGATCCGATGAACCGCTGGAGCGAGCGCGTGATCGGCGCCTTCGCCGCGCGAGAGGGGGGCGAGGCGTCGTTCCCCTTCGGCGGCCCGCCCTGGCATCCGTTCCTGCGCTGGGCCGCGGCCACCGGCCGGGCCTTCGAGAGCCCCGTGGGCCTGCTGGTGGACGGCGAGGCGGGGCTCTGGACCTCCATGCGCGGGGCGGTGGCGCTACCCGGCGAGAGGCCGGTGCCCGAGGGCGTCGGATCGCCCTGCCCGCCCTGTCCCAAGCCTTGCCTGACTGCCTGCCCGGTGGATGCGCTGAACGCGGGCGGCTACGACGTGCCGCGCTGCCTGGACTACGTCCGCTCGCCCGAGGGGTCGGACTGCCGGACGCGCGGATGCGCCGTGCGTCACGCCTGCCCCGTCTCGCAGCAGTGGCACAGACCGGACGCGCAGGCCGCCTTCCACATGCGGGCCTTCGCCGGAGAGGCGTCGTGAGCCGCACGCTGATCCTGATCCGCCACGCCAAGTCCGACCGCGCCGCTACCGGGCCCGACCACAACCGCCCCCTGGCCCAACGCGGCCGGCGGCAGGCGCCCCTGATGGGGGCGTGGCTCGCCGGGAACGGCTGGGTGCCGGGGCGGGCGCTGGTCAGCACGGCCGCGCGCGCGGCCGAGACCTGGGGCCGCATCGCCCCGGCACTGGGAAAGCCGCCGCGCACGGACCTCGAGGCGCTCTATCACGCGCCGCCGCAGGCCATCCTGGACGCCCTGGCGGGATCCCCCGAGGAAGCGGTCGCCGTGGTGGCGCACAATCCCGGCCTGGCCGAACTGGCGGCCCGGCTAGTCCGCGCGGCGCCGGATCACCCGCGGTTCCAGGACTTCCCGACGGCTGCGACGCTGGCGGTCCGCTTCGACGCTCCGGCTTGGTCCGGCGCCCTCCGCGGCACGGGCGAGGTCTTGGGCTTCGCGGTGCCGGCCGACCTTGAACAGGGGATCGGGCCGGCGGGCGAAGCCCGCCGCGGCGATCAGTGACCCAGGATCTGGCTGAGGAACAGCTTCGTCCTGTCGTTCTGCGGATCGGTGAAGAACGCCTCGGGCTCGTTCTGCTCGACGATCTGGCCCTGGTCCATGAAGATGACCCGGTTGGCGACCTGACGGGCGAAGCCCATTTCGTGCGTGACGCAGATCATCGTCATGCCGTCCTGGGCAAGTTCGATCATCGTGTCGAGCACCTCCTTGATCATCTCGGGATCGAGGGCCGATGTCGGCTCGTCGAAGAGCATGATGCGCGGACGCATGCACAAGGACCGCGCGATGGCGACGCGCTGCTGCTGCCCGCCGGAGAGTTGGCCGGGATACTTGTCGGCCTGCTCGGGGATCTTGACCTTCTCGAGGAAGTGCATCGCCGTCTCCTCGGCCTCGCGGCGGGGGGTCTTGCGGACCCAGATCGGCGCGAGCGTGCAGTTCTCGAGGATGGTGAGGTGCGGGAAGAGGTTGAAGTGCTGGAAGCACATCCCGACCTCGGACCGGATCTTGTCGATGTTCTTGAGGTCCGAGGACAGGACCGTCCCGTCCACCTCGATCCGGCCCTGCTGGTGCTCCTCCAGGGCGTTGATGCAGCGGATCAGGGTGGACTTGCCCGAGCCGGAGGGCCCGCAGACGACGATCCGCTCGCCGCGCATGACCTTCAGGTCGATGTCGCGCAGGACGTGGAACTCGCCGTACCACTTGTTGAGGTTCTCGATCGAGATCGCGACCTCGTCCGAGACGCGCATGTTCGAGCGGTCGATCTCGGCGGCGGGCGCGGCGGTGTCGGTCATGGCCATGACGGGGTTCCTCAGCGGTGCTCGCGCGCCAGCTTGCGCTCGAGGTACATGGAGTAGCGGGACATCGCGAAGCAGCAGACGAAGAAGAGGAGCCCGATGAAGATGAAGAGCTCCCAGTAGATGCCGTTCCACGCGGTCGTGGCGCGGATCGCGTTCGACAGGCCGATCGGGTCGAGAAGCCCGATGAACACCACCAGCGTCGTGTCCTTGAAGAGGCCGATGAACGTGTTGACGATGCCCGGGATCGAGATCTTCAGCGCCTGCGGCAGGATCACGAGGCGCATCGACTGCCAGTAGTCCAGCCCGAGGGAGTCGGCCCCCTCGTACTGGCCCTTGGGCAGCGCTGCGAGGCCGCCGCGCACGACCTCGGCGATATAGGCCGAGGCGAAGAGCGTCACCATGATGATGACGCGCAGCATCAGGTCGAAGTTGGTCCCCGGCGGCATGAAGTAGTTCAGCAGCAGCGAGGCGGTGAAGAGCCAAACGATCAGCGGCACGCCGCGGATGGTCTCGATGAACGCGACCGAGACCTTCGAGATGATGAAGAGGTCCGACCGCCGCCCCAGCGCCAGGAGGATGCCGAGGGGCAGCGACAGGATGATCGCCGAGAAGCCGATGATCACCGCGAGGAGGAAGCCGCCGATATCGTCGGACGGCACGAACTCGATGGCGAGGGGGATCGCCGATTGCAGCGCGCCGATCAGCGGCCCAGCGGCGAAGAGCCAGAACAGCACGGGGACCACGATCGCGGCGAGGGTCGCCGCGATCTGGTTGACGTTCGACAGCGCCACGTAGGCCAGCGCCCCCAGGGCGAAGCCCCCGGCCACCACGACAGGCGCCCAGATCGTGCCGCCCCAGATCAGCCAGAAGGCGACGAAGGGCGCGGCCGCGCTGAACCAGAGCGTCCAGCGAGGCAGGCGCGAGAACAGGATCGGCATCAGGGCGGCGACGAAGAAGGCCACGCCCGCGACCGGCCGCCAATAGAGATCCTGCGGGTAGAAGCCGAACATCAGCTGGTTCCACCGCTCCGTCAGGACCGCCCAGCAGGCGGCGCCGACCCCCTCGCCGTAGCGCTCGTTCCGGATCTCGCGGCATTCGGACAGGGAATCGGCGACCCAGATGCCGCGCAGCATCCACGGGAAGACGTGCGAGGCGATCCACCAGATCGCCAGCAGTCCCAACACCGTCAGGATCACGTTCAGCCACGAGGAGAAGAGGTTCTCGCGCAGCCACTTGACCACCCCCCTGTCCCGCGCGGGCGGGGGCGAGGCCGCGACCATCTCCTCGCGGACAAAGGAGGCTTGGAAGGCGGCCGTCTGTGCGTGCGTGTCGGACATGGCCTCAGCGCTCCTTCAGCTTAACGCTGCCGTTGTAGACGTTCAGCAGGGCCGAGATCGTGAGCGAGGTCACGAGGTAGAAGAGTCCGAGGAGGAGCATTCCCTCGAGCTCGCGGCCCGTCTGGTTGATCGTGATCCCCCCGAGGGTCGAGCGCACGTCCATGTACCCGACCGCGAGCGCGAGGGATGAGTTCTTCGTCAGGTTCAGGTACTGCGAGATCAGCGGCGGGATGATGACCCGCAGCGCCTGCGGCAGGATGATGAGGCTCATCGTGCGGCCCGGCCTGAGCCCCAGCGCGAAGGCCGCCTCGGATTGGCCCTTCGAGACTGACAGGATGCCGGCGCGCACGTTCTCGGCGATGAAGGCGCCGGTGTAGAGGGTCAGCGCGAACCACAGCGCGATGAGCGAGTTCCGCATGTGGATCCCGCCCTGGAAGTTGAAGCCGGCCAGCTCCGGCTTGTTCAGCCCCGCCCCGAAGACGAAGAGCAGCGCGATCGCCGGCCCGAGGATCAGCGCCAGCCGCAGCGGCCATGTCACGGGGCGCTCGCCCGTCGCCTCCTGCCGGGCATCGGCGCGCTTCTTCACCACCCGCGCGGCGAGGACGCCGGCCAGGACCGCCCCGAGGATCAGGGCCCATGTCCACCCGGTCGAGCCCGCGAGGGGGGCCGCGAACTCGACCCCCGGGATGTAGATGCCCCGGTTGGTGATCGCGACGCTGTCGCCCAGCAGCATGGACGCGGCCGGATCGTCGCCCCGGAACGCGCGAGGCTGCGGCATCCCCTCCGACATGACCGCGAAGATCACGATGATCCACAGCAGCAGGGGCACGTTGCGGAACCCCTCCACGTAGACGGCCATCAGGCCGGAGATCAGCCAGTTCCTCGACAGGCGCGCGACCCCTGCGAGGACGCCGACGATCGTGGCGGCAATGCAGCCGAGGAAGGCGACGAGCAGCGTGTTCAGGATGCCGACCGCGGCGGCGCGCAGATGCGTGTCCTGGCTGGAATAGGGGATGAGCGTCTGGTTGATGTCGTAGCCGGCGACCGTGCCGAGGAAGCCGAAGTCGATGTCCTTGCCCTGTCGGGAAAGGTTCGTGACCGTGTTGTCCACCAGCCAGACGACGAGCAGCACGAGCAGGATCATGGCCACGGCCTGGATCGTCAGGCTGCGGTAGCGCCGGTCGTACAGAAGCTGCGAGAGGCGGAAGCCCCCCTCGCCCCGGCCGGCGTGGTCGATCGTCGTCATAAGGACCTGTCCCTTGCCGCCCCCTGGTCTTCGGCGCCGCCCGTGCGCGGGCGATCAGCTGGGGGTCGTCCTAGGTGGGGTGGAGAAGGGGGCGCGACGTGGCGCCCCCTCCCCCCCTGTCGCATCAGCGGAAGGGCGGCGCGTACTGCAGCCCGCCTTCGGTATAGAGGGCGTTCAGCCCCCGCGCGAGGCCGATCGGGGTCGATTCGCCGATGTTGCGCTCGAAGATCTCGCCGTAGTTGCCGACCGCCGCGATCGCGTTCGCGAAGGCGTCCGACTCGAGGCCAAGCATCTCGGGCAGCTCGCCCTCGGTGCCGAGCAGGCGGTTGACCTCCGGGTTGTCGCCGGCCTCGGCGGCGAGGTCCATCACGTTGGCGCTGGTGATGCCGAGCTCCTCGGCGGTGACGAGGGCGTTCAGCGTCCACCGGACGATGTCGCCCCAGACCGGATCGCCGTGGCGCACGGCGGGGCCGAGCGGCTCCTTGGAGATGATCTCCGGCAGGATGACGTGCTCGTCCGCGTTCTCGAAGGTCGCGCGCGTGGCGGCCAGGCCCGAGGCGTCGGTTGTGTACACGTCGCAGGCGCCCGCGAGGTACTGCTGCTGGGCTTCGGCGTTCGTCTCGATCGGCACCGGCTCGTAGGAGATGTTGTTCGCGCGGAAGAAGTCCGCAAGGTTCAGCTCGGTCGTGGTGCCGGTCTGGATGCAGACCGTCGCGCCGTCGAGGTCGAGCGCGGAGGTCACGCCCAGCTCGGCGGGGACCATGAAGCCCTGGCCGTCATAGTAGTTCACGCCGGCGAACTCGAAGTCGAGGTCGTTGTCGCGCGAGTAGGTCCAGGTCGTGTTCCGCGTCAGCACGTCGATCTCGCCCGAGGCGAGCGCCGAGAAGCGCGTCTGGCCGGTGGTGGTCACGAAGTCGGCCGCGTTGGGATCGCCCAGCGTCGCCGCGGCGATGGCGCGGCAGAGATCGACGTCGAAGCCCTGCCATTCGCCGTTGGCGTCGGGGGCCGAGAAACCGGTCAAGCCCGTGGTCACGCCGCAGATCAGGTTGCCGCGGTCGCGCACCTGCTCGAGCGTGCTCGAGTTCTGGGCGAGCGCGCCACCGGCGGCGAGACCGGCCACGGTGCCGAGAAGCACTGTTTTCTTCATCGAAGGAACCTCTTCCTGGTATATCGCCCCCTTGTGCCGGGGGCCTTAGGTATCGCGCCCCGCCGGTGGTCGGCGGGATACGGCCGGTCGATGGCCGTAATGCGCGAGAATAGGGCAGATGCCGCACCCGCGGTCAAGGCGGACGCCGGGTGACGCCGTTCATGACCGCGAGAGTGCATGGAAGCGCGCCGCCGCGGCGAAGGCCCTCCCCCTGCGCGCAGCGTCGGCCTCGGCTTCGTCGTCGGCGCCCCAGAGCTCGGCCTGCCAGCGCTCGTCCAGGCGCGAGACCTGCCAGAGCCCTTCCACGTCCGCGTCCCCCTCGGCCGCGCGCAGCCCGATCACGAGGCTGCCCGACAGTGCCACGAGATCGGACAGGGCCGTCAGCCCGAACGCGTCCGACGCCTCAAGCGGCGCGCGCAGCGCGGCCAGCGCCTCCGGGCGCTGGGGGGCGAACATCACCCCCGTGACCGGCCGGAGCCGCGCGCCGAACCGCGCCTCGGCCCAGTCGAGCAGCGGGTCCCATTCCGCCGCCTGCCGCGCGACCAGCCCCTCGGGATGCGCCGCCCGGTAGGAAAGAAGGTCGGTCTCGCCGAAGCCGGCCAGCTCGTCGATCAGCGCCTCGCGCTGGGGCGCGGCCTTGTCGATGGCGCTGTTGGCCGCCCGCGTCGCGAGCATCGCGCCGGGATCGATCGTCTCGCCCACCGCGTCCCATTCGCGCGCGACCTCCGCGGCCAGCGCCGGGGTCGGCAGCACCAGCGGCGCCTTCGCGGGCGTTCGCACCGGGCGTCCGTCCAGCCTGACCTCGTGCCCCCCATCCACGTCGGCCGTCTCCACGGCCTTCCAGAAACGCTTCGCCTTCCACTCGCTCACGCCGGCTCTCCCGCGATCTCGTCCCATCCGGCCAGGAGGCGATGCGCCCCGGCCCGCCTCAGCGCCTCCGGCGCGCCATAGCCCCAGAGAGCGCCCAGCGCCCGGATGCCGCCCAAGCGGGCCATCTCCATGTCGTAGGGACTACCGCCCAGCAGCGCGGCGTCGCCGCCCTCCACCCCCGTCTCCGCCAGAGCCGTCCACACCATGGAGGGGTGCGGCTTGGAAGGATGGTGGTCCGCGACCTGCTCCGTGTGGAAGCGGCCCCGCAGCCCGTGCGCCTCGAGAACGTGGTCCAGCCCGCGCCGCGACTTGCCCGTCGCGATCCCGAGGAGGAGGTCGTCCCGCGCGAGCAACGCCTCCACCGCCTCCCCAGCGCCGGGATAGAGCGGCGAGCGCGCGGCCGGATCGTCCCGCGTGGCATGGAAAGCCTCCCCGTAGGCCCGCGTCAGCGCCTCGGCGTCCGCACCGGGTGCGAGGCGCGCCATCGCCACGGGCAGCGACAGGCCGATGATCCCCCGCACCCCCTCCCGGTCCGGGGCGGGCAAGCCGCGCGCGGCGAAGGCAGCCTCCATCGCCGCCTGGATATGCCCCTGGCTGTCCACGAGCGTACCGTCCACGTCGAGAAGGAGGAGCTTCACGGCGCCTCCTCGAACGGATCGGCGGGCGCCTCGGCCGCGTCCCAGCCGAAGAGGTCCCAAGTCGCCGTCATGTGCGGCGGCAGCGGGGCGGTGACGGTGACGCGGCCCCCGGTGACGGGGTGGTCGAAGGCGATGGACCGGGCGTGGAGATGCAACCTGCGTCCGACCTCGGGGCCCATCTGGGCGCCCCAGCCGTCCCCCAGGTTCTCCTGCCCCGACCCGCCATACTTGCCGTCCCCGACCACGGGATGCCCGAGGGCGGCCATGTGGGCGCGAAGCTGGTGCGTGCGCCCCGTGACCGGCACGAGGGCGCACCACGCCGCCCGCTGGGCCAGCGCCTCGATCACCGCATAGTCCGTCGTCGCCCGCTGGGCCCCGGGCGTCGCGTCGATCTCGCGCGGGTGGACGACGTTCATCCGCTCGCCCTGCCGGCCGGGCGCCTTCACGAGGCCCCAGCGGACCGTCCCCATGCGCGGGCTGGGAACGCCCGCGACGGCGGCCCAGTAGATCTTGCGTGCCGAGCGCGCGCGGAACGCCTCCGTCAGCCCCTTGGCGACGGTTCGCGTGCGCGCCAGGAGGAGGACGCCGGACGTGTCCTTGTCCAGCCGGTGGACCAGCCGGGGCTTCTCGCCCCCCTCGGCCAGCGCCTCGGCCAGGGCGTCCACATGCCGCCCGCCCTGCCCGGTGCCGCCCTGGGTCGGCAGGCCCGGCGGCTTGTTCAGCGCGATCACGTGCGCATCCTGCCAGAGCACCGCGTCCCGCATCATCCGCGCGTCCGCCTCGGGCACCGAAGGGCGGGCGGGCGCGGGCGCGGCGGCCTCCGGCAGCGGGGGGACGCGCACCTGCTGCCCCTCCTCGACCCGGGCGGACGCCTTCGCCCGCGCGCCGTCGATCCGGATCTCGCCCTTGCGGCAGCCCTTCTCGATCCTTCCTTGCGTGATCTGCGGAAAGCGGCGCCTCAGCCAGCGGTCCAGCCGCTGGTCCCCCTCGCCGGGGGCGACGGTCACCGTGCGCACCCCGCTCACAGCGCGGCCCGCGCGGCCAGCGCGCCCAGCGCAAGCCCCCCGATCGAGAGGCCCACGGACAGCGCGACGTAGATGGCGGCGACCCCGACCTCGCCCCGCTCCAAGAGCGTCACCGCCTCGAGCGAGAAGGTCGAGAAGGTCGTGAAGCCCCCGAGGAAGCCCACCGCGACGAAGGGCAGCCACTCGGTATGCCCCGTCCGCGCCGCCCAGACGACGAAGGCGCCCATCAGGGCGGAGCCGACCACGTTCGCCACCAGCACGGCGAGCGGCAGCGCCCCCGTGACGTGCCGCGACACCCAGAGTCCCAGCCCCCAGCGGGCCGAGGCGCCCAGCGCGCCGCCGAGCGCGACGTGGATCAGCGTGGAGAGCATCGCCCGCACATGCGTCGCCACCGTCCGCGTGGCAAGGGCGCGGCCCGCCGAACCGTCCGCTTCGGGCACCGTCCTCGGGCGTGGGGGGGCGGGGCGATCACCCGTCCCGGCGGCGCCGGCGCTCCTCGCGCTTCTCGGCCAGCCAGCGGGCGCGGCGGGCCAGTTCGCGCTCGTGGCCGATCTCCTTCGGGACGTAGAGCACGGGCCGCTTCATGCCTTCGGGAAAGTAGTCCTGCCCCGAGAAGCCGTCCTCGGCGTCGTGGTCGTACTCGTAGCCCGCACCGTAGCCGAGATCCTTCATCATAGCCGTCGGCGCGTTCAGGATGTGGGCGGGCGGCGGCTCGGACCCCGTCGCCTTCGCGGCCTTCCGCGCGGCCTTCCAGGCGGCGTAGCCCGCGTTCGACTTCGGCGCGAGCGCGAGATAGGCGACCGCGTTGGCCAGCGCCTGCTCGCCCTCGGGGCTGCCGAGCCGCTCGTAGTGTTCCCACGCCTGAAGGCAGACTGCGTTCGCCTGCGGGTCGGCGAGGCCGACGTCCTCCACCGCCATGCGCGTGATCCGGCGCGCGAGATAGCGCGGATCCTCGCCCCCCTCGATCATCCGCGCCAGCCAATAGAGCGCCGCGTCCGGGTCCGAGCCCCGAACCGACTTGTGCAGCGCCGATATCAGGTTGAAATGCGCCTCGCCGGACTTGTCGTACTGCGCGGCGCGCCGGGTCAGGCGGCGCGTCAGCTCCGACCGGCCGACCTTCCCCTCCCAGCCGGCGGCCTGCTCGGCCAGGTTCAGCAGGGCGCGGCCGTCGCCGTCGGCCATCTCGACCAGCGTCTCGCGCGCCTCGCCCGTCAGGGGAAGCGGGGCGCCCAGCGCGGCCTCGGCCCGCTGGAGGAGCCGCTCGAGGTCCTTCGGCTGCAGGCGCTTCAGGACCAGCACCTGCGCGCGGGAGAGGATCGCGGCGTTCAGCTCGAAGGACGGGTTCTCGGTCGTCGCCCCGACGAGGGTGATCGTCCCGTCCTCCATGTGCGGCAGGAAGCCGTCCTGCTGCGCCTTGTTGAAGCGGTGTATCTCGTCCACGAAGAGGAGCGTGCCCTGACCGTTGGTCCGGCGCAGGCGCGCGGCCTCGAAGGTCTTCTTCAGCTCGGCGACGCCCGAGAAGATCGCGCTGATCTGCACGAAGTGAAGGTCCGTCGCGTCCGCCAGGAGGCACGCGATGGTGGTCTTGCCCACGCCCGGCGGCCCCCAGAGGATCAGCGACGACAGCTGCCGCTGAGCCAGCATGGACCCCAGCGGCCCGTCCCCAAGGAGGTGGTCCTGACCGATCACCTCGCCGATGGCCTTCGGGCGCAAGCGGTTAGCCAGGGGGCGCGGCGCGTCCTCGGCGAAGCCTTCGGAAGGAGAGGAGAAGAGGTCGGCCATGCCCCTTCAGATAAGAGGTCGGGGGCGGAAATGCGAACGCCCCGGCGCGGGGGCCGGGGCGTTCGGGATCGGTGGGATCGAAGGGCGGCGCCTATTCGAGGTCCATCGCGTCCTCGGCGGCGAGGCGCTCGCGGTCCGCGGCGCCCTTGGCGTCCACGTCGCGGTCCACGAACTCGATGATCGCCATCGGGGCCATGTCGCCATAGCGGAAGCCCGCCTTCAGGACGCGGACGGTCCCGCCGTTCCGGTCCGCGTAGCGCGGCCCGATCACGTCGAAGAGCTTGGCGACGTGCTTGTCCTGCTTGAGCTGGGCGGCGGCTTGGCGGCGGGCGTGCAGGTCGCCCCGCTTGCCCAGGGTGACGAGCTTCTCGATCACGCGCTTGAGCTCCTTGGCCTTGGGCAGCGTGGTCTTGATCTGCTCGTGCTCGATCAGCGAGCCGGCCATGTTCGCGAAGAGCGCCTTGCGGTGCTCGTGCGTGCGGTTGAGGCGGCGGTATCCGCGGGCATGACGCATGATGGGTCTCCGTTTCGTTTTATGATGGAGCGCCCGGTGCGTGCCGGCGCCTCCGTTGGTGGGGCGGGATTGCCCTGGGGTTCGAGGGCGGCGCCAGAAGCGCCGCCGTCAGGTCAGAACGAGTCGTCGAACTTCTTCGACATCTCCTCGATGTTCTCCGGCGGCCAGTCCTCGACGTCCATGCCGAGGTGCAGGCCCATGCCCGACAGGACCTCCTTGATCTCGTTCAGCGACTTGCGCCCGAAGTTGGGCGTGCGCAGCATCTCGGCCTCGGTCTTCTGGATCAGGTCGCCGATGTAGACGATGTTGTCGTTCTTCAGGCAGTTGGCCGAGCGGACCGACAGCTCCAGCTCGTCGACCTTCTTCAGGAGGAGCGGGTTGAACTCCAGCCCGTCGTCGGCCGCGCCGGCCCGGTCGCTCTCCGGCTCCTCGAAGTTGACGAAGACCTGCAGCTGGTCCTGAAGGATGCGCGCGGCGTAGGCCACCGCGTCGTCGGGCGTGACGGACCCGTCCGTCTCGACCTTCAGGGTCAGCTTGTCGTAGTCGAGGACCTGCCCCTCGCGCGTCGGCGTCACGTCGTAGGAGACGCGGCGCACGGGGCTGTAGATCGCGTCGATCGCGATCATGCCGATGGGCGCGTCCTCGGGCTTGTTGCGGTCCGAGGCGACATAGCCCTTCCCGGTCTCGACGGTCATCTCCATGAAGAGGTCCGCGCCGTCGTCGAGATGGCAGATCACCTGCTCGCGGTTCAGCACCTCGATCCCTTGGGTGACCTCGATGTCGCCGGCGGTGACGACGCCCGGCCCCTTGGCCGAGACGGTGACGCGCTTGGGCCCGTCGACTTCCATCTTCAGGGCGACGGCCTTGAGGTTCAGGACGATGTCGGTCACGTCCTCGCGCACGCCCGCCACGGACGAGAACTCGTGCAGGACGTTGTCGATCTGAACGGACGTGATCGCCGCGCCCTGCAGGGACGACATCAGCACCCGGCGCAGGGCGTTGCCGAGCGTCAGGCCGAAGCCCCGCTCGAGCGGCTCGGCGACCAGGGTGGCCTGGCGCGCCGGGTCGTTGCCGGGCTTCACGTCGAGCTGCGTGGGCTTGATCAGCTCGGCCCAGTTCTTGTGGATCATGGTCGTCCCTCCATTCCCGCTCGCCGGGCCATGCTTCACCGGCGGCACTCGAGGTTTCGTGAAACGGCGAAAGGGGGCGTGGCCCGCGGCCACGCCCCCCGGATCTTCAGATCCGGATCACACCCGGCGGCGCTTGGGGGGGCGGACGCCGTTATGCGCGATCGGGGTCACGTCGCGGATCGCGGTGATGTTGAAGCCCACGGCGGCCAGCGCGCGCAGCGCGGACTCTCGGCCCGAGCCGGGGCCTTGGACCTCGACCTCGAGGGTCCGCATCCCGTGCTCCTGCGCCTTCCGGCCGGCATCCTCGGCGGCCATCTGCGCGGCGTAGGGCGTCGATTTGCGCGAGCCCTTGAAGCCCATCGTGCCGGCCGAGGACCAAGCGATCGCGTTGCCCTGGACGTCCGAGATCAGGATCTTGGTGTTGTTGAAGCTCGAGTTCACGTGCGCGACGCCCGTCGCGATGTTCTTCGAGACCTTGCGCTTGCCGCCGCGGCGGGGGGCCTGTGCCATTGCGTCGTCCCTCCCCTATTTCTTCTTGCCGGCGATGGCCTTCGCGGGGCCCTTGCGCGTGCGTGCGTTGGTGTGGGTGCGCTGGCCGCGGACCGGAAGGTTCCGGCGGTGGCGCAGGCCGCGATAGGCGCCGAGGTCCATCAGGCGCTTGATGTTCATCTGCACCTCGCGGCGCAGGTCGCCCTCGACGGTGTAGTTCGCGTCTATCTGCTCGCGGATCTGGACGAGCTCGGCATCCGACAGCTCGTTCATGCGGCGGGACGGGTCGATCCCCGCCGCCTCCGCGATCTGGCGGGCGGCCGCGGGGCCGATGCCGTGGATGTAGGTGAGGGCGATCGGAACCCTCTTCCCGTCGGGGATGTTCACGCCGGCGATACGGGCCAAGGCGATGTCCTCTCTCGTTGCGGGTCCGTAGTGCCGGACCCTTTTTTCACAACAGGCGGCCGGGGCGCCCTCCTGGCGTCCGGCCGGATGTCTCTCACGTCGGTCTTGCGGGGCCGGGCCGGGCCCGGCCATGGACCGAATCCCTCTCGGGATGGCGCGACCTAGGAAAGGCTTCCCGACGCGTCAACCCCGCCGGCGCCTGTCCACCGCGTCAGGCGGGAACGGGCGCCTTCGCGCCGATGACGGCCTCGATCGCGGCGGCCACCTCGTCGATAGAGCGCAGCCCGTCCACGACTCGCAACTCGCCCCCGCGATAGTAGTAGCCGATCAGCGTGGAGGTCTTCTTGTAGTACTCCATCAGCCGCGTCTTCAAGCTCTCGGCGTTGTCGTCGGCACGGCGCAGGAATTCCGTCCCGCCGCAGACCGCGCACCGCCCGTCGCCCGGGACGGGCTTGGTCACGTCGTTCCAGGGCTCGCCGCAGGTCGCGCAGGTCGACCGGGCGACGATGCGCTCCACAAGGGCTTCGTCGTCGACCCGCATCTCGATCACCGCGTCCAGCGCCTCGCCGCGCCGGGCGAGCAGGGCGCCCAGGGCGTCGGCCTGCTTCAGCGTCCGGGGGAAGCCGTCGAAGATGAACCCGCCATCGGAGCCCGCGGCGAGCCGCTCCTCGATGAGGCCGATGACGATCTCGTCGGTGACCAGCTCGCCCGCGTCCATGACAGCGGCGACGCGCCGCCCCATCTCCGTGCCGGAGCTGCGCGCCGCGCGCAGCATGTCCCCGGTCGAGAGCTGCACCATCCCCCGGGACGCCTCCAGGCGCTTGGCCTGCGTGCCCTTGCCCGCACCCGGCGGCCCGAGAAGGATGATGTTCATCGGCGCGTGCTCCCCTTCTTGCGCATGGCCCCGGCGCCCTTCCGGGTCGTTCCGGCGCCCCGCCGCTTGCCGCGCAGCTGGGACCGCTCGATCAGCCCCTCGTACTGGTGCGCCAGCATGTGCGACTGGATCTGCTGGATCGTGTCCATCGTGACCGAGACCACGATCAGAAGCGAGGTGCCCCCGAAGTAGAAGGGGATCGCCAGCTCCGCCCGCAGGATCTCGGGCAGGAGGCACACCGCCGCCAGATAGGCCGAGCCGAGGACCAGAAGGCGCGAGACGACGTAGTCGAGATATTCGGCCGTGCGCTTGCCGGGCCGGATGCCGGGCACGAAGCCGCCCTGGTTCTTCAGGTTGTCGGCCACGTCCTCGGACTTGAAGGCGACGTTGGCGGTGTAGAAGTAGGTGAAGAAGACGATCATCACCGTGAAGAACAGAAGGTAGAGCGGCTGCCCCGGCCCGAAATAGGCGAGCATGGTCGACGCGAAACCCCCCGCCTCCTGGCCCGAGAAGGTCGAGATGGTCGTCGGCAGCAGCAGGAGGGAGGAGGCGAAGATCGCCGGGATGACGCCCGCCGGGTTCACCTTGATCGGCAGGTGCGAGGAGCCCCCGTCATAGACCTTCATGCCGACTTGGCGGCGTGGATACTGGATGTGGATCTTGCGCAGCGCCCGCTCCATGAAGACGACGAAGGCCATCACCGCGACGACCATCACGATCACGCCCACGATCACCGCCGGCCCGATCGCGCCCGAGCGGCCGGAGACGAAGAACTGCGCCAGCGCGGCGGGAAGCTCGGCGACGATGCCGACGAAGATGATCAGCGAGATGCCGTTGCCGATCCCCCGCTGGGTGATCTGCTCGCCCACCCACATCAGGAACATCGTGCCGCCCACCAACGTGATGACGCAGGAGGCGATGAAGAACACCCCCGGATCCGTCACCAGCCCGCCGGACTGGAGGCTGACGGCCAGGCCGTAGGCCTGGAAGGTCGCCAGCACCACGGTGAAGTAGCGGGTGTACTGGTTGATCTTCTTGCGCCCCTGCTCGCCTTCCTTCTTCAGCTGCTCGAGCTGGGGGATCATGGCCGTCATCAGCTGCACGATGATCGACGCGCTGATGTAGGGCATGATCCCGAGGGCGAAGATGCCCATCCGCCCGAGCGCCCCGCCGGTGAACATCGACAGGATGCCCCCGATCCCGGTGGCCGCCTCCTCCATGAAGCGCTGAAGCTCGATCCCGTCGATGCCGGGCACCGGGATGTAGGTCCCGAGGCGGTAGACGCACAGAAGGCCGAGTGTGAAGAGGATCCGGGCGCGAAGCTCGGTGGCCTTGCCGAAGGCCCCCCAGCTCATGTTCGCGGCCATCTGTTCCGCAGCGGATGCCATGTGGTGGTGCCCCTCGCGTGGCAGCGCCGCAGGGCCGGTTGGGCCGGCCCGGCGGTGCTGGAAAACCCGTCACCCGGACCTAAGGGCCGGTCCGGGCACTCGCAAGCCGCCTAGTCGGCGGCGGCTTCGGCGGTCGCGGGCTGTTGCGGAAGCGTGATGCTGCCGCCGGCCTTCTCGACGGCTTCGCGCGCGGACCTAGACGCGCCCGTCACCGTCAGGTCCAGCTTCGCGGTCACCTCGCCCTTCGCCAGCACCCGGATGCCGTCGCGCTTGTGGCCCGTGACGCCGGCCGCGACCAGCGCGTCCTCGTCGATCGCCGCCGACGCGTCGAGCTTGCCGGCGTCCACGAACTTCTGGATCAGGCCGAGGTTCACCACTGCGAAGCGCTTGCGGTTCGGCTTGTTGAAGCCCCGCTTGGGCAGCCGCTGGTAGAGCGGCATCTGACCGCCCTCGTAGCCGTTGATCGCCACGCCCGAGCGGGACTTCTGGCCCTTGATGCCCCGTCCGCCCATCTTGCCGAGGCCCGAGCCCGGCCCCCGGCCTACGCGCTTGGGCTTGTGGGTGGCGCCGGGGTTGTCCCGCAGCTCGTTCAGCTTCATGTCGCTTCTCCTAGTCTCGCCGGACGCGCGCCCCGGAAGCGTTCAGGGGCGGCCACGGCATGTTCGGACCGGCGGCGGATAGCGCCGGGCCGGGCTCCATGCAAGCCCCCTCCCCTTCCCCGGGCCGCTGCGCTATCGGAGCCGGCATGGCCGAGATCGTGACCATCACCGCCAACCCCGCGCTCGACCTGTCGACCGAGGCGCCCGCGCTCCTGCCCGACCACAAGCTGCGGTGCACCGCGCCGCGGGTTCAGCCCGGCGGCGGCGGGGTGAACGTCTCGCGTGCCATCGCCGCCCTTGGGGGCGCGTCGCGAGCCCTCGTCGCCTATGGCGGGCACACGGGCGAGCATCTGATGCAGCTCCTCGCGGGCGAAGGGCTCGGCGTCGAGAGCCTCGGCGTGGGCCATACCACCCGCCAGTCCATGTCGGTGCGCGACGCGGCCTCGGGGCTGCAGTACCGGTTCATGATCCCCGGCGCCCCCTGGAGCGAGCGGGACTGCGACACCGCGCGCGACGCGATCCGCGCAGCCGTGACCCCCGGCGCGCTCTTGATCCCCTCGGGCTCGCTGCCGCCGGGGATGCCGTTCGACTTCTTCCTGACGCTGAACGACGAGGTCGCGGCCCAGGGCGGGCGGATGATCATCGACACCTCCGGCCCCGCGCTCGAGCGGGCGGCGAAGGGCGGCGCGGGCCTCTGGTGCTTGCGCATGGACACCGTCGAGGCCGAGGAGCTGGCCGGCCGGCGCCTCCACTCGCTCGACGACATGGCGCGGATGGCCTCCGGGCTGCGGGCGGCCGGGGCGGGCGAGATCGTGATGATCGCCGCCGGCGCGCAGGGCACCGTCGTCGCCTGCGAGGGCTGGCTAGGCCTGACCCGGCCGCCGGTCGTGGTCCCCCATTCGCTGATCGGCGCGGGCGACAGCTTCATCGGCGCCTTCGCCCTGGCCATCTCGCGCGGCGAGGACCCGGTCGACGCCTGCGCGCGCGGCACCGCCGCGGCCGCGTCCGCCGTCACGATGCCGGGCACGGACCTCTGCGCGAGGGATGACGTCGACCGCTTCTACCGCCAGGTGACGCGGCATGCGCTCTGATCGGTTAGCCGTTCCTTAAGTGTTTCACGTGGAACAATCTTTCTAGCAGACGCCGTCGAATTCGATGCCGCCCGGGATCGCCGTCACCTGCAGCGAAGCGGGGCGCGCGCCGCCGCACTGGCTGCCCGCCGTCAGATCGAGGAGTTCGGGACGGGTCCAGGCGCCGGTCGCCCGGCCGTAGAAGCCCTCGCCCGCCTGGGGACCCGGCGCGGGGGGCGTTCGCGACGGGCCCACGAAGCGGTCCGCCGGCTGGCAGGCGGCGAGCAGGACGCCCGCCGCCAAGGGAAGGAAGGCCCTCAGGCCTTCTCCTCCACGATCTCCACCAGATGGGGGATCTTCGCGACCATCCCGCGCACGGAGGGGGTGTCCTCCAGCTCGCGGGTGCGATGCATCTTGTTCAGGCCGAGGCCGATCAGGATCCGCCGCTGCACGGCGGGGCGGCGGATCGGCGAGCCGACCTGCTTCACGACGATGGTGGCCATCAGTTGCCCTCCGGAACGAGTTCGGCGACCTCGGGCGTGTCCGGCTTCTCGTCCGGCGCGCGGAGGATGTCCGCCACCTTCTTCCCCCGGCGCGAGGCGACCATGCGGGGCGAGCTCTCGTTGCGAAGGCCGTCCAACGTGGCGCGGATCATGTTGTAGGGGTTCTGCGAGCCCAGCGACTTGGCGACCACGTCCTGCACGCCCAGCATCTCGAACACGGCGCGCATCGGGCCGCCGGCGATGATGCCGGTGCCGGTGGGCGCGGTGCGCATCACGACGCGGCCCGCGCCGTGGCGACCCTCCATGTCGTGGTGCAGGGTCCGGCCCTCGCGCAGGGGGACGCGGATCATCTGGCGCTTGGCCTGTTCGGTCGCCTTGCGGATGGCCTCCGGGACTTCCTTGGCCTTGCCCTTGCCGAAGCCGACGCGGCCCTTCTGGTCGCCCACGACGACGAGCGCGGCGAAGCCGAAGCGCTTGCCGCCCTTCACGGTCTTCGAGACGCGGTTGATCGCGACGAGGCGGTCGGCGAATTCCGGGTTCTCGTCCCGGTCACGCCGTCCGCGGCCACCGCCGCGCTGGTTGGGGTCACGTGCCATGTGACTGCCTTTCTGCTCTCCGCACCCGAAGGGGCGCCATGGGTTCGATCCCGGTGCGTCGCCCCGCTGCCGGGGCGGGCGCCCTGATCATCGGGGCCGCCCGCCGAAGGGGGTACGGCCCGCATGGGGACGGGGCGCCGAAGCGCCCCGCCACGTTCGCCTAGATCTTCAGGCCGCCCTCGCGCGCGGCGTCGGCCAGGGCCTTCACCTTGCCGTGGTAGAGGAAGCCGCCGCGGTCGAAATAGGCCTCCTCGACGCCGGCGGCCTTCGCGCGCTCCGCGATGGCCGAGCCGACCTTCGCGGCCGCCTCGACATTGTTGCGGCCCACCACTCCCAGGTCCTTCTCGAGCGAGGAGGCCGAGGCGAGGGTCCGGCCCTCGACGTCGTCGATCAGCTGGACGCTGATGTTCTTCGACGAGCGGTGGACGGAGAGGCGCGGCCGTCCCGCCGCCACCTTCCGCAGCTTGTTCCGAACGCGCAGGCGGCGCTTCAGGAACAGATCCCGTTTGCTGTTGGCCATCTGGCGCTCCTTACTTCTTCTTGCCTTCCTTGCGGAAGACGAACTCGTTCGCATAGCGGATGCCCTTGCCCTTGTAGGGCTCGGGCTCGCGCCAGCGGCGAATCTCCGCGGCGACCTGGCCGACCTTCTGCTCGTCCGATCCCTCGACCACGATCTGCGTGGGCTTGGGGGCGGTGACGGTGATGCCGGCCGGCACGTCGTAGTTGACGTCGTGCGACAGGCCCAGGTTCAGCTTCAGGGTGTTGCCCTGCATCTGGGCGCGGTAGCCGACGCCCTGGATCTCCAGCTCCTTCTTGAAGCCGTCCGTCACCCCGGTGACGAGGTTCGCCACCATCGTGCGGGACATGCCCCATTGCTGGCGCGCGCGCTTGGATCTGCCGCGGGGCGTCACCGTGACGGCGCCGTCCTCGACCGCCAGGGCCACGTCGTCCGTGGCGGTGAAGCTGCGGGTTCCCTTCGGCCCCTTCACCTCGACCGTCTGGCCGCTGACGCTGGCCTCGACGCCGGAGGGCAGGTCGACGGGGCGTTTTCCGATACGAGACATCTCGACCCTCCCTAGAAGACGGTGCAGAGCACTTCGCCGCCGACATTCGCCGAGCGGGCGTTGGCGTCCGACATCACGCCCTTGGACGTCGAGACGATCGACACGCCCAGCCCCTGGCGCACCTGCGGCAGGTCGTCGCTGGCCATGTAGACGCGGCGGCCGGGCTTGGAGACGCGCTTGAGCTCGCGGATGACGGGGACGCCCTCGTAATACTTGAGCTCGACCTCGAGGGTGGGGTGGCCCTTCGCGTCCGTCCCCTTCTCGTAGCCGCGGATGTAGCCCTCGTCCTTCAGCACGTCGAGCACCCAGGCCCGCAGCTTCGACGCGGGGGTGGAGACGGTGCCCTTGCCGCGCATCTGCGCGTTGCGGATGCGGGTCAGCAGATCGCCGATGGGATCGTTCATCTGTGCTTCCCCCTCACCAGCTCGACTTGACCATGCCCGGGATCTGCCCGGCCGAGCCGAGGTCCCGAAGCGCGATCCGGTTGATCTTGAGCTTGCGGTAGTAGGCGCGCGGGCGCCCGGTCAGCTTGCAGCGGTTGTGCAGGCGCGTCGCGGACGAGTTGCGCGGCAGCTTGGCCAGCTTGAGCCGGGCCTTGAACCGCTCCTCCATGGGGAGGTTCTCGTCGTTGGCGGTCTCCTTCAACGCCGCGCGCTTCGCAGCGTACTGGGCGACCAGCTTCTCGCGCTTCTTCTCGCGCTCGATCATGGCTTTCTTCGCCATCAGTTCTCTCCTCCGGTCTCGCCGGCGAACGGCATGTTGAACGCGCGCAGAAGCTCCTTGGCCTCCGCGTCCGTCTCGGCCGTCGTGACCATGATGATGTCCATGCCCCGGATGTCGTCGACCTTGTCGTAGTCGATCTCGGGGAAGACGATGTGCTCCTTCAGGCCCATGGCGTAGTTGCCCCGGCCATCGAACGCGTCGCCCTTCACGCCGCGGAAGTCCCGGACCCGGGGCAGCGCGATGGTGATCAGCCGGTCGAGGAACTCGTACATGCGGGCGCCGCGCAGCGTGACCTTGGTGCCGAGCGGCATGTCCTCGCGCACCCGGAAGCCGGCGATCGACTTCTTCGCGCGGGTGACGACGGCCTTCTGGCCGGCGATCCGCGTCAGCTCGGCCTGGGCGTTGCGGACCTTCTTGGTATCCGAGACCGCCTCGCCGACCCCCATGTTCAGCACGATCTTCTCGAGCCGGGGGATCTGCATGTCGTTCTTGTAGCCGAACTTCTCCTTCAGGAGGCCGCGGATGCGGTCCTGGTAGTCGGCCTTGAGGCGCGGGGTGTAGTTGGCGGAATCCAGCATCAGATGACGTCCCCCGTGGTCTTGGCGAAGCGGACCTTGCGGCCGTCCTCGACGCGGAAGCCGACGCGCGTGGCCTTGCCGTTGCCGTCGAGCAGCGCGAGGTTGCTCAGGTCGATGGGCATCGCCTTGGGCGTGCGCCCGCCCTGGGCCTGCTGGGACTGACGGACGTGGCGGATCGCCATGTTCACCCCGTCGACCACGGCGCGGCCGGCCTTGGGATCGACGGAGGTGATCTCGCCCTCCTTGCCCTTGTCCTTGCCGGCGAGCACGACGACCCGGTCGCCCTTCTTGAGTTTCGCGGCCATCAGAGCACCTCCGGCGCGAGCGAGATGATCTTCATGAAGTTCTTCGCGCGCAGCTCGCGGACGACCGGCCCGAAGATCCGGGTGCCCACGGGCTCGTTGTTGTTGTTCAGGATGACGGCGGCATTGCCGTCGAAGCGGATGGCGGTGCCGTCCTCGCGGCGCACCTCCTTGGCGGTCCGCACGACGACGGCCTTGCGCACGTCGCCCTTCTTCACGCGGCCGCGCGGGATGGCCTCCTTCACCGACACCACGATGATGTCGCCGACGGAGGCGTACTTGCGCTTCGAGCCGCCCAGGACCTTGATGCACTGAACCCGGCGGGCACCGGAATTGTCAGCGACATCCAGATTGGTCTGCATCTGGATCATTGGCGTTCTCCGACCTTCGGGGACCTCCGTTCGAGTCCGGGCCCCGGGGTTTCCTTGAACCGGAAGGGAATCAGGCCTCCGCCTGGACCACCTTCCAGCGCTTCGACTTCGAGACCGGCGCGCATTCCTCGATGCGGACGCTGTCGCCGGTCTTGAAGCTGTTCTCGGGATCGTGCGCGCGGTACTTCTTCGATGTCCGCACGGTCTTCTTCAGAAGCGGGTGCGCGTAGCGCCGCTCGACCAGGACGGTGACGGTCTGGTCGTTCTTGTCGCTGGTGACGCGACCCTGGAGGATGCGCTTGGGCATGGTCTCAGGCCTCCGCTTGGGCCGCGCCGGCGGCCTTCTCGTTCAGAATGGTCTTCACGCGCGCCACGTCGCGGCGCACGGCGCGCATGCGCGCGGTGTTCTCGAGCTGGCTCGTGGCCTGCTGGAAGCGGAGGTTGAACGCTTCCTTCTTCAGGTCGACCAGCTTCGCGCGAAGCTGGTCGGGGGTCTGCTCGCGCAGTTCCTTGGCGTCCATCGCCTGGATCCTTTCAACATCACCGGAAGGCCCGCGCGCGCCGCTGGTGCGCCGGTCACCCTGATCCCGGTGGAGTCACGATGAGGGCGCGCACATAGCGGCGGGATTCGGAGGGCGCAACCCCTTGCGGGCTAGTCCGTGGGGACCAGCCGAACGTCGAACCACGCGACGGATTCGTCGTAGGATACGGAGCCTTCGGCAACCCCGACGACGAGATCGTCGACACGCTCCTCACCCGCCGGTTCAAGGCCGAACCCCGATCGGTCGAGGAACGTCGCGGTCAGCAGCCAAGCCGTCCGCTTGTTGCCGTCGGTGAAACCGTGGTTCTTGACCATGCTCTCCAACAGCGCTGCGGCCATCTCGGCGATCGTATCCTAGTAGCTGTGATACGGACGACCGATCGCGGACTCGATCAGGGCGAGGTTGGCCACGCCAGGACGTCCGCCATAGGAGATCGCCTCCTCATGGGCTTCCAGCGCGTCCGACAGTGTGACTTGGTAGGCCTCAGCGGTCGACAAGACGCCTCAACGCATCTTGGTGCCGGACCGACTGGCGCTTGACCGCCTTGCGGGTCGCCGCGTCTACGTAGCTGTCGGTCTTTTCGGTATGGACGGACAGGAGTTCCCCCGTGGTGGCGTCGCGCACGAGCGTGCCGCCCTTCACCGCTTCCTTCTCGATCCGAACGTCCATGGCTGCCTCCTATGACCAAGACGGTCACAGGATGCATGTAGTGGATACCGCCACCGCCGCCAACGGCGGGATGCTTCAATTCCAACCGTAGTTGAAGCTGACCGACACCCTGTCCTCCTCGGCGATGTTCATCGGCACCTCGTGGCGGAGCCAGGATTCCCAGAGGAGGACGTCGCCGACCTCTGGGCGGGCCGTGTGGAAGGTCTGGAGGTCCGCGGGGGCGTCCTGCTTGCGGGGGGGCGCGGCCATCATCATGGGCAGGCGCGGGTCCTCGAAGCGGATGGGGGACGTGCCGGAGGGCAGCGCGACGTAGAGCGTGCCCGAGATCGCCGAGTGCGGATGGATGTGGCCGGTGTGGATGCCGCCCTCGGGCAGGACGTTGATCCAGATGTCCTCTAGCGCGAGCGCCTTGCCCCCGAGGTCGAAGGCCAGATCCTCGGCGAAGGCGGCGACGTGCGCGTCGAGCGAGCGCACGAGGTCCGCGAAGATCGGGAACCGCCACGGCAGGTCCGTCAGCGAGGCGTAGGAGGTGTAGCCGGGATAGCCGTTCGCCTCGCACCAGTCCTGCCCCGCCTCGTCGTCCTCGGCGACGGAGAGGCAGGTCGCGAGCAGCTCGGTGGTATCCACGGCGGGAGCGTGGGCCGACAGGGCAGCGCGGTAGAGGCGGGTGGCGAAGAGGGTGGTCATGAGCGGTTCGTTCCCGGGTTCGTCATGGCAGGACACGAACGGTATCCATGCGCAGGCTATGAGCGAGCTCGCGCACCAGGGCGCCCCAGTCGCCCCCCCGCGGGCCGTTCGGATACTCCTGGGCCAGATATTCGATCAAGGCAGCTTCGCTGAAGCCTCCCAGGCTCGTCTTGTAGGCCAGGAAGTCATCCTGGACCGCGCGCCATCCGGCATACGCGCGGGTCGTCAGGTAGAGCGCGTCCTCAGTATGGATGATCGTCAGGGTCGCCATGACGGTAGGCCCTTCGACATGAGAAGGGGCGCCGCTCGGGACGCCCCTTACCCGCTTTCGGAATGACGGCCTACGCCGTCTGGTGCCAGTCCTCGCGCTGGACGGTGCGGGTTTTCACCGGCAGTTTCATGGCGGCGAGGCGCAGCGCCTCGCGCGCGACGCCGTCGGAGACGCCGTCGATCTCGAACATGATCCGGCCGGGCTTGACCTTGCAGGCCCAGAAATCGACCGAGCCCTTGCCCTTGCCCATGCGGACCTCGACGGGCTTCGAGGTGACGGGCGTGTCGGGGAAGATGCGGATCCACACTCGGCCCTGACGCTTCATGTGACGCGTCATGGCGCGGCGCGCGGCCTCGATCTGGCGGGCGGTCACCCGCTCGGGCTCGGCCGCCTTCAGGCCGTAGGTGCCGAAGGTCAGCGTCTCGCCGCCCTTGGCCTCGCCCCGGATGCGGCCCTTGTGCTGCTTACGGAACTTGGTGCGTTTCGGCTGAAGCATGGTCTAGTTCCTCCGCGGGCCGCGCGGCACCGGCCCCTGCTGGAGCTCCTCCCGGCGGCGGTCGTGCGCCTGGGGGTCGTGCTCCATAATCTCGCCTTTGAAGATCCAGACCTTGATGCCGATGATCCCGTAAGGCGTCTGCGCGTCGATGCCGGCGTAGTCGATGTCGGCCCGCAGCGTGTGCAGCGGCACGCGCCCCTCGCGGTACCACTCGGTCCGGGCGATCTCGGCGCCGCCGAGACGGCCGGCGAGGTTCACGCGGATCCCGAGGGCGCCCATCCGCATCGCGTTCTGCACCGCGCGCTTCATCGCGCGGCGGAACGAGACCCGCCGCTCGAGCTGCTGGGCGATGCTCTCGGCCACGAGGCGGGCGTCGAGCTCGGGCTTGCGGACCTCGACGATGTTGAGGTGCAGCTCGCTGTCGGTCATCTGGCTGAGCTTGCGGCGCAGCGTCTCGATGTCCGCGCCCTTCTTGCCGATGATCACGCCCGGGCGTGCGGCATGGACCGTCACCCGGCACTTCTTGTGCGGGCGCTCGATGATGACCTTCGAGATGCCGGCCTGCTTGGCCTCGCGGTGGATGAAGTCCCGGATCGCGACGTCCTCGAGCAGGAGGTCGCCGTAGTCCTTCGTGTCGGCGTACCAGCGCGAATCCCAGGTGCGGTTCACCTGGAGGCGCATGCCGATCGGGTTGACCTTGTGGCCCATTACGCTTGCTCCTCGACCTGGCGGACCTTGATCGTCAATTCGGCGAACGGCTTGGTGATGCGCCCGAACCGGCCGCGGGCGCGGGGACGCCCGCGCTTCATGGTCAGGTTCTTGCCCACCCAGGCTTCCGCGACGATCAGCTCGTCGACGTCCAGGTTGTGGTTGTTCTCGGCGTTGGCGATGGCCGACTGAAGGCACTTCTTCACGTCGTCCGCGATCCGCTTCTTCGAGAAGGTCAGGTCCGAGAGGGCCTTGTCGACCTTCTTGCCACGGATCAGCGCCGCCACCAGGTTCAGCTTCTGCGGGCTGGTTCGCAGCATCCGCAGCTTCGCCATCGCTTCGTTGTCAGCGACGCGGCGAGGGTTCTTTTCCTTGCTCATCTGCGCTTCGCCTTCTTGTCGGCGGCGTGGCCGTAATAGGTCCGCGTGGGCGAGTACTCGCCGAACTTCTGGCCGATCATGTCCTCGGTCACGTTGACCGGGATGTGCTTGCGGCCGTTGTGGACGCCGAAGGTGAGGCCCACGAACTGGGGCAGGATGGTCGAGCGACGCGACCAGATCTTGATGACCTCGTTGCGGCCCGACTCGCGGGTCTTCTCGGCCTTCTTCAGGACGTAGCTGTCCACGAAGGGGCCTTTCCAGACGGATCGGCTCATATCAGCGGCCCTTCTTGCGGGCGTGGCGCGAGCGGATGATCAGCTTCTGCGACGCCTTGTTCTTGTTCCGGGTGCGCGCACCCTTCGTCGGCTTGCCCCAGGGGCTGACCGGGTGGCGGCCGCCCGATGTGCGGCCCTCGCCGCCGCCATGGGGGTGGTCGACCGGGTTCATCACCACGCCGCGGACGCTGGGCCGCTTGCCCATGTGCCGCGACCGGCCGGCCTTGCCGAAGTTCTGGTTCGAGTTGTCGGGGTTCGACACCGCGCCCACGGTCGCCATGCACTCCTGCCGCACGAGCCGGAGCTCGCCCGAGGAGAGGCGGATCTGCGCGTAGCCGCCGTCGCGGCCCACGAACTGGGCGTAGGTGCCGGCGGCCCGCGCGATCTGGCCGCCCTTGCCGGGCTTGAGCTCGATGTTGTGGACGATCGTGCCGATGGGCATGCCCTGGAACGGCATCGCGTTGCCGGGCTTCACGTCGACCCGCTCGCCCGCGACGATCTTGTCGCCGACCTGCAGGCGCTGGGGGGCCAGGATGTAGCCCTGCTCGCCGTCGTGGTACTGGACGAGCGCGATGAAGGCGGTCCGGTTGGGATCGTACTCGATCCGCGTGACGGTCGCCTCGACGTCGCGCTTGGTGCGCTTGAAATCGACGATCCGGTAGAGGCGCTTGGCCCCCCCGCCGCGGCGGCGCATCGTGATCCGTCCGGTGTTGTTCCGGCCCGCCTTCTTGGTCAGTCCCTCGGTGAGGGACTTGACCGGACGGCCCTTGTACAGCTCCGAACGGTCGATCAGCACCAGCCCGCGCTGGCCCGGCGTCGTCGGCTTGTACGACTTGAGTGCCATGCTTGCTGTCTTCCGTTGGCTTCAGGGTTGAACGAAGCCGGCCCCCGAAGGGGCCGGCCGTGTGGATTCGCGGGCGCCTATCAGAGCCCGGTGGTGACGTCGATGGCGCTGCCGTCCTCGAGCGTGACGTAAGCCTTCTTCACGTCGGCCCGCTTGCCGGGGCGACCCCGGAAGCGCTTGGTCTTGCCCTTGGCGACGGCGGTGTTCACCGCCTTCACCTTGACGCCGAACAGCTCCTCGACGGCCGCCTTGATCTGCGGCTTGGTGCTGTCCATCGCGACCTCGAAGACCACGGCGCCGCTCTCGGACGCCATGGTGGCCTTCTCGGTGATCACGGGACGCCGGATGACGTCGTACTGATCGGGGGTGGCGGTCATTTCAGCCTCGCTTCCAGCGCCTCGACCCCCGCCTTCGTGATGACGAGCGTGTCGCGCTTCAGGATGTCGTAGACGTTCGCGCCGATGGAGGGCAGCACGTCCACGTCCGCGATGTTCGCCGCGGCGCGGGCGAAGCCCTCGGGCGCGCGCTCCGCGTCGATGACGAGCGTGCGCTTCCAGCCGAGGCCCTTCAGGGCCTTCGCCAGCACGGCGGTCTTGGCCTCCGCGAGGTTCAGGTCCTCGACCACCACCAAGTCGCCCGACCGCGCCTTGTCCGACAGCGCGTGCATCAGCCCGAGCTTGCGGAACTTCTTCGGCAGGTCGTGCGCGTGCGAACGCGGGGTCGGCCCCTTGTAGATGCCGCCCTTGCGGAAGATCGGCGCGTTGCGGTCGCCGTGACGCGCGCCGCCCGTGCCCTTCTGACGATAGATTTTCTTCGTCGAGTAGGACGTCTCGGAGCGGGTCTTGACCTTGTGGGTGCCCTGCTGCGCCTTGTTGCGCTGCCAGCGCACCACGCGGTGCAGGACGTCGGCGCGCGGCTCGTGGCCGAACACCTCGTCGGAGAGCTCGACCGAGCCGGCCTCGCCGCCGTCGAGGGTGATGACATCAGCTCTCATCGGTCTTGTCCTCCGGCTTGAGGTCGTCGTTGGGCGCGTCGTCGCCCGCGGATTCCTCCGCGATCTGCGCCTCGGCCTCGGCCAGCGCGGCCTCCTGCTGCGCGGCCTCCTCCGCGAGACGGGCCTCCTCGGCGGCGCGCGCCTCCTCCTCGGCCTGGGCGGCCGCTTCCTCGGCGAGGCGCTTGGCCTCCTCGGCGGCGGACTTCAGCGCGGCGGGGTAGATTACGTTCTCGGGCGTCGGCTTCTTCACAGCGTCCTTGATCGTGACCCATCCGCCCTTGTGGCCCGGCACCGCGCCCTTGACCATGATCAGGCCGCGGTCGGCGTCCGTCTGCACGACCTGCAGGTTCTGCGTGGTCACGCGGGCGGCGCCCATGTGGCCGGCCATCTTCTTGCCTTTGAACACCTTGCCGGGGTCCTGGCACTGGCCGGTCGATCCGTGCGAGCGGTGCGAGATCGACACCCCGTGCGAGGCCCGGAGGCCCCCGAAGTTGTGCCGCTTCATGGCGCCGGCGAAGCCCTTGCCGATCGACGTGCCGCTGACGTCGACGAACTGGCCGGCGAAGTAGTGGTCGGCGGTGATCTCCTCGCCGACCTCGATGAGGTTCTCCGGCGCGACGCGGAACTCGGCGATCTTGCGCTTGGGCTCGACCTTGGCGGCGGCGAAAACCCCGCGCATCGCTTTCGACGTGCGCTTGGCCTTGGCGCTGCCCGCGCCGAGCTGGACGGCCGAGTAGCCGTGCCGATCGGCCGTGCGCTGCCCAAGGACCTGGAGCCCGTCAAGCTGAAGCACGGTGACGGGCACCTGGCGGCCGTCCTCCTGGAAGACGCGGGTCATGCCCACCTTCTTCGCGATGACTCCCGAACGAAGCATTGCGACTGCCCCCCTCAGACCTTGATCTCGACGTCCACGCCGGCCGCGAGGTCGAGCTTCATCAGCGCGTCCACGGTCTGCGGGGTCGGGTCCACGATGTCGAGAAGCCGCTTGTGCGTGCGGATCTCGAACTGGTCGCGGGATTTCTTGTCCACGTGCGGGCCACGCAGGACGGTGAACTTCTCGATCTTGTTCGGCAGCGGGATCGGGCCCCTGACCTGCGCGCCGGTCCGCTTCGCGGTGTTCACGATCTCCTGCGTGCTGGCGTCCAGCACGCGGTAGTCGAACGCCTTGAGGCGGATCCGGATGTTCTGGCTCTGAAGCGCCATCGTCTCATCCTTCCGAGAGGTGGAGCGGAGCGATCCCGCCCCACGTCGATCCGTTGTTCTTGTTCGGGTGGCGGGGCGCCTTTCGGCCCCCCGCCGGGTTCACGTCATTCGATGATCTTGGAGACCACGCCGGCGCCGACGGTGCGGCCGCCCTCGCGGATGGCGAAGCGCAGGCCGTCCTCCATCGCGATGGGGGCGATCAGCTCGACCTTGAACGACACGTTGTCGCCCGGCATCACCATCTCGGTGCCCTCGGCCAGCTCCACCGTGCCCGTCACGTCCGTCGTCCGGAAGTAGAACTGCGGCCGGTAGTTCGCGAAGAACGGCGTGTGGCGCCCGCCCTCCTCCTTGGTCAGGATGTAGGCCTCGGCCTCGAACTTCGTGTGCGGCTTCACGCTGCCGGGCTTGCACAGCACCTGGCCCCGCTCCACCCCCTCGCGGTCCACGCCCCGAAGAAGCGCCCCGATGTTGTCGCCCGCCTCGCCCCGGTCGAGAAGCTTGCGGAACATCTCCACGCCCGTGCAGGTCGTCTTCTTCGTGTCGCGGATGCCCACGATCTCGATCTCGTCGCCCACGTTGATCACGCCGCGCTCCACCCGGCCCGTCACCACCGTGCCCCGGCCCGAGATCGAGAACACGTCCTCGATCGGCATCAGGAACGGCTGGTCCACCGCGCGCTCGGGCGTCGGGATCCACTCGTCCACCGCCGCCATCAGCTCGCGGATCTTCTCCTCGCCGATCTCGGGGCTCGTGCCCTCCATCGCCGCCAGCGCCGAGCCCGCCACGATCGGGATGTCGTCGCCCGGGAACTCGTAGGAGGACAGAAGCTCGCGGACCTCCATCTCGACCAGCTCCAGAAGCTCCTCGTCGTCGACCTGGTCCACCTTGTTCAGGAACACCACCAAGGCCGGAACGCCCACCTGCCGCGCCAGGAGGATGTGCTCGCGCGTCTGCGGCATCGGGCCGTCCGCCGCGTTCACCACAAGGATCGCGCCGTCCATCTGCGCAGCCCCCGTGATCATGTTCTTCACGTAGTCGGCGTGGCCGGGGCAGTCCACGTGCGCGTAGTGCCGCGCATCCGTCTCGTACTCCACGTGAGCCGTCGAGATCGTGATCCCCCGCGCCTTCTCCTCCGGCGCCCCGTCAATCTGGTCATACGCCCGGAAGTCGCCGAAGTACTTCGTGATCGCAGCCGTCAACGTCGTCTTGCCATGATCCACGTGACCAATCGTCCCGATGTTCACATGCGGCTTGTTACGCTCGAACTTTTCCTTGGCCATGAGGCCCTCCTTCAGTAGCGGGGCGGGGCTCGATGCCCCGCAATGTTGGGTCGGGGGCGACCGAGGTCGCCCCGTCGGATCAGGCGTACTTAGCCTGGATCTCTTCCGAGATGTTCTGCGGGACCGGGTCGTAGTGGTCGAACTGCATCGTGAACTGCGCGCGGCCCGAGGACATCGAGCGCAGGTTGTTGATGTAGCCGAACATGTTGGCCAGCGGCACGAAGGCGTCGATCGCGATCGCGTTGCCGCGCGGCTCCTGCCCGGTGACCTGGCCACGGCGCGAGGTCAGGTCGCCGATGATGCCGCCCGTGTACTCTTCGGGGGTGATCACCTCGACCTTCATGATCGGCTCGAGGAGCTTGGCGCCGGCCTTGCGCATCCCCTCGCGCATGCACATCCGCGCCGCGATCTCGAAGGCGAGGACCGAGGAGTCGACGTCGTGGAACTTGCCGTCCACGAGCGCGACCTTGAAGTCGATCACCGGGAACCCGGCGAGCGGGCCGGAGTCCATCACCGACTGGATGCCCTTCTCGACCCCCGGGATGTACTCCTTCGGTACCGCGCCGCCGACGATGCGGCTCTCGAACGAGTAGCCCTCACCCGGCTCGGTCGGCGAGATGATCAGCTTCACCTCGGCGAACTGGCCCGAGCCGCCCGACTGCTTCTTGTGCGTGTAGGTATGCTCGACCTCGTGACCGATGGTCTCGCGGTAGGCCACCTGCGGCGCGCCGATGTTGGCCTCGACCTTGAACTCCCTCTTGAGGCGGTCGACCAGGATGTCGAGGTGCAGCTCGCCCATGCCCTTCATGATCGTCTGGCCCGACTCGATGTCGGTCTCGACGCGGAAGGACGGGTCCTCGGCCGCGAGGCGCTGGAGGCCGGCGGACATCTTCTCCTGGTCGGCCTTGGTCTTGGGCTCGACCGCGATCTCGATGACCGGATCGGGGAAGGTCATCGTCTCGAGCACGACGGGGTCGTTCTGCGCCGACAGGGTGTCGCCGGTCGTCGTGTCCTTCAGCCCGGCGAGCGCGATGATGTCGCCCGCGAAGGCCTCCGTGATCTCCTCGCGGTTGTTCGAGTGCATCATCATCATGCGCCCGACCCGCTCCTTCCTGCCCTTCGTGGTGTTCAGGAGGGTGTCGCCCTTCGACAGGGTGCCCGAGTAGATGCGCGTGAAGGTCAGGCTGCCCACGAACGGGTCGTTCATGATCTTGAACGCCAAGGCCGAGAACGGCATGTCATCGTCCGCCCGGCGGGCGATGTTGCGCTCCTCGGTCTCGTCGTCGGGGCGGAAGCCCATGTAGTCGACCACGTCGAGCGGGCTCGGCAGGTAGTCGATGACCGCGTTCAGGAGGGGCTGGACGCCCTTGTTCTTGAACGCCGAGCCGCCGAGCACCGGCACGAAGGAAAGCGACAGCGTGCCCTTGCGCAGCAGCGCGCGGACCGTGTCGATGTCCGGCTCCTCGCCTTCGAGGTAGGACTCCATGGCGTCGTCGTCCATCTCGACGGCGGCCTCGATCATCTTGCCGCGCCACTCGTCGGCCTGATCCTTCAGCTCGGGACGGATGTCCTGCAGCACCCAGGACGCGCCGAGATCCTCGCCCTTCCAGACCCACTCCTTCATGAGGACGAGGTCGACGAGGCCCTCGAGGTCGTTCTCCGCACCGATCGGGAAGGCCACGGGCACGGCGCGCGCGCCGGTCCGGTCCTCGATCATGCGGACGCAGTTGAAGTAGTCCGCGCCGATCTTGTCCATCTTGTTGACGAACACGATGCGCGGGACCTTGTAGCGGTCCGCCTGGCGCCAGACGGTCTCGGTCTGGGGCTCGACGCCGGCGTTGGCGTCGAGCACGCACACCGCGCCGTCGAGCACGGCGAGCGAACGCTCGACCTCGATGGTGAAGTCGACGTGGCCGGGCGTGTCGATGATGTTGAAGCGGAACTTGGTGTCCGACGTCCCCTCGCTCGACGGCTCCTCCTGGCGCTGCCAGAAGGTCGTGGTCGCGGCGGACGTGATGGTGATCCCGCGCTCCTGCTCCTGCTCCATCCAGTCCATCGTCGCGGCGCCGTCATGCACCTCGCCGATGTTGTGGGACTTGCCGGTGTAGAACAGGATGCGCTCGGACGTGGTGGTCTTGCCGGCGTCGATGTGGGCCATGATGCCGAAGTTGCGGTATCGTTCCAGCGGGTAGTCGCGGGCCATCTGCCGGCTCCTTTCCGTATGTTACCAGCGGTAGTGGCTGAACGCCTTGTTGGCGTCGGCCATCTTGTGCGTGTCCTCGCGCTTCTTCACGGCCGAGCCGCGGCCGTTCACGGCATCGACCAGCTCGCCGGCGAGGCGCTCTTCCATGGTGTTCTCGTTGCGGGCGCGGCTGGCGTTGATCAGCCAGCGGATCGCCAGCGCCTCGCGGCGCTCGGGGCGGACCTCGACGGGGACCTGGTAGGTCGCGCCGCCGACCCGGCGGGAGCGGACCTCGACCGAGGGCTTGATCGCGTCGAGCGCCTCGGTGAACACCTCGACGGGCGAGCGCTTCAGCTTGTCCTCGACGCGGTCCATCGCGTTGTAGACGATCTTCTCGGCGACGGACTTCTTGCCGTCGACCATCAGGTTGTTCATGAACTTCGTCAGCACCTTGTCGCCGTACTTGGCGTCAGGGAGGACTTCGCGCTTCTCGGCGGCATGGCGGCGGGACATCTCGTATACCTCTTACTTCGGACGCTTCGCGCCGTACTTCGAGCGGCGCTGCTTGCGGTCCTTGACGCCCTGGGTGTCGAGGACGCCGCGCAGGATGTGGTAGCGAACGCCCGGAAGGTCCTTCACCCGGCCCCCGCGGATCAGCACGACGCTGTGCTCCTGCAGGTTGTGGCTCTCGCCCGGGATGTAGGAGATCACCTCGTAGCCGTTCGTCAGGCGCACCTTCGCGACCTTCCGCATGGCCGAGTTCGGCTTCTTCGGCGTCGTGGTGTACACCCGGGTGCAGACGCCGCGCTTCTGCGGGCACTGCTCGAGGTGGAGCGACTTGGAGCGCTTCACCTTCGGCTGCCGGGGCTTCCGGATCAGTTGCTGGATCGTGGGCATGTGGGCTTTGGTCCCCGTGTTTCGCTAGCGATGGGGCGGCCGCCCCGTTTCCATGTTTCTCGTCAGCCTTGCAGCGCGCGTCCGCGACACGCAAAGCACGCCGGCGCTTCCCGAATGGGTCGCGCGGCGGGTTCTCCAGAGGACGGGGGCGCATGATGGCCCGCGTCTTGACCGTCTCGTAATGTGATGCCCGCCCGCAGACCCGAGTGGCCCCCGAGGCGAAGTGGGCGCGATATAGGGGGGCGACTCGGGGCTGTCAACAGACCCCTAGCGGGGCCGGAGCCCCCGCAGATCGGGGCCCGCGCGGGGCATGCGCCGCCCCGTCCGCGCCTCGCGCACGAGGGTGTAGAGGCCCGAGGCGACCACGATCCCCGCGCCGAGGAGGGTCCGGCCGTCCGGCCATTCGCCGAAGAGGAGGAGGCCGAGGAGAAGCGCCCAGACGAGGCCGGTGTAGCGGAAGGGCGCGACGAACGAGACGTCGCCCGCCCGCATCGTCGCCACCGAGAGGAGGTAGGCCGCCATGATCGCCGCCACCGCCCCGGCGAGCTGCCACGCCGCCGGCCCGCCCACCGGCGACCAGTCCCGCCCCGCCAGCGTCATGATCCCCGCCCAGGCCGTCACCCCGACGGCGGCGGCCGTGGCGACCGTCAGGCTGGGCACGCCCGCGCCGATCCGCCGGGTCGCGACGTCGCGCAGGGTGACGCAGGCGACGGCGCCGAGCGCGTAGAGCGACCAGCGGTCGAACCCTTCCGTCCCCGGACGGATCATGACGAGGACCCCGAGGAAGCCGACCCCGATCGCCGTCCAGCGCCGCCAGCCGACCCGCTCCCCTAGGAAGAGCGCCCCGGCCAGCGTGATCGTCAGCGGCAGCGCCTGCAGGATCGCCGTCGCGTTCGCCAGGGGCATCCGGAAGAGCGCCGAGATGAAGAGGAAGGCGGCCCCGATCTCGGCCGCCGTCCGAAGGAGGACGAAGAGGGCGTCCCCACCCCCCGGCAGCCGAAGCGCGCCCCGCCACCAAGCGACGGGAACGAGGACGGCGCAGACCGCGACGCCCCGGATCAGGATCGCCTGGAAGAGCGGCACCTCGCCCGCGAGGCCCTTCATGAACGCGTCGTTCAGGGTGAAGGCGGCCATCGACGCGCTCATCAGCGCGGCGCCGCGCAGGTTGGGAGAGGGCGAGGCCATCCGGGCCCTTCCTAGGGCCGCGCGCCATGCGGCGCTAGAGCGCCTCCAGATCGCGCAGGGTCAGATGGAAACGCGCCGCCATCGCGGCCTCGATCCCGTCCCTGCCGGCGGTGTCGCGGCGGCCGTGCAAGGTGGGTTCGGCGTCGTTGTCGCCGTGGATCGTCCGGATCCACATCGGCGTGCCCGCCTCGGACCAGTGGTTGAAGAACTGCGGCATGAAGCGATGGTTTCGCGCGAAGGCGTTGTCCGGATGGCCGGCCGGGGCCACCAGTCCCATCCCGATCCCCAGGGGCAGGCGCTCGACCACCTCGTAGACCCGCCCCTCGCCGAGATGGGCGTAGTAGCCCCTGTTGAAGCTGATCGAGACCGGCGCGTCCGGCTCGACCGCCGCGGCGCGGGGGGCGAGGGCCCGCATGCGCGCCACGCAGTCCGTGGCCAGCGCGTCGTCGTCGTCGAGGCGGAGGGTGACGCGGTGCGTCTCGCCCCGAGGCTCGAGCGAGGCGAAGGCCGCCCTGACGGCGGCGTAGTGGAACCGGACGTCCATCGCGACGACGCGCCCGCCCGGAAGCGTGTCGACCAGCCGCTCGAGCCGATCGCGCGCCCAGGCCGGCAGGCTCCGGGCGGTCAGCACGATCGTCTCGAACGCGCCGTCCGCCTGCGCGCGGAGCGACGGCAGGCAGAGCGCCTCGAACAGGCGGAAGCGCCTCTCGAGGCGCGCCCGGTCGAAGAGGAGCGTGGCCGGATCGCCCCCGCCCTTCGAAAAGCCGCCCCTGGCGACGTAGCTGAACCGTACGAGGGCGACGATGCGCGGGCGCACCCGGGTCAGGTGCCTGCGGCGGCCGCGGAGGACCGGGCCGCGCGCCCCGCCCCGCGCAGGGGAGGCCCTTCGCGCGATGCGCCGGCGGCGCGGGAAGGGCGTTCCCTCTTCATGCCGCACCGCTAGCAAGGGGCCGCAGAAACGGAAAGGCCCCCGACCTTGCGGCGGGGGCCTTCCGGCTTTCGGCGAGATGATCGCGTCAGTCGTGATCTTGCGAGGCGTCGGCGAAGACCGCCTCGTCCCCCTCGGGCGCCGCGAGGGCCGCGGCGGCCTCGGCCTCGGCCTTGCGGGCCTCGATCACGACGTTGTCGCGATCGGTGGCGATCCGCCGGACCTGCTGCGTGGCCCCGCCCGTGCCCGCCGGGATCAGGCGCCCGACGATCACGTTCTCCTTCAGGCCGACGAGCTTGTCGCGCTTGCCCTGGACGCTCGCCTCCGTGAGCACCCTCGTCGTCTCCTGGAAGGAAGCGGCCGAGATGAAGGAGCGGGTCTGCAGCGACGCCTTGGTGATCCCGAGGAGGATCGGCCCGCCTTCCGCCGGACGCCCCCCCTTCTTGATCGCCTTCTCGTTCGCGGCGTCGAACTCGGCCTTGTCGACGTGCTCGCCCTTCAGCAGCGTGGTCTCGCCCGAATCGGAGATCTCCCACTTCTGGAGCATCTGGCGGACGATGACCTCTATGTGCTTGTCGTTGATGCGCACGCCCTGCAGGCGGTACACGTCCTGCACCTCGTCGATCATGTAGTCGGCCAGCGCCTCGACACCCATCACCGACAGGATGTCGTGCGGCGCGGGGTTGCCGTCCATGATGTAGTCGCCCTTCTTGACGAAGTCGCCCTCGGCCACCGGGATGTGCTTGCCCTTCGGGACCATGTACTGGACCGTCTCGGCACCCTCCTCGGTCGGCACGATCTCGATCCGGCGCTTGTTCTTGAAGTCGCGCCCGAACTTCACGTGGCCGTCGATCTCGGCGATGATGGCATGGTCCTTCGGACGCCGCGCCTCGAAGAGCTCGGCCACCCGCGGCAGGCCGCCGGTGATGTCCTTGGTCCGGGCCCCCTCGCGCGGGATGCGGGCGATGGTGTCGCCGGCCTTCACGTCCTGCCGGTCCTCGACCGAGAGGACGGCGTCGACGGACATGGGATAGGTCAGCGGGTTTTCGTTGGCGCCGCGAAGCGCCTCGCCGTCCTCGCCCAGAAGGATGATCTCGGGCTTGAGGTCCGACCCCTTCGGGGCCGAGCGCCAGTCCGAGACGATCTTCTGCGTCATGCCGGTCGCGTCGTCCGTCTCGTCGCGCACCGAGATGCCCGAGATCAGGTCGACGAACTTCGCCTGGCCGTCCGCCTCGGCAACGATGGGCAGCGTGTAGGGGTCCCACTCGAAGAGCTTCGTCCCGCGCGCCACCGTCTCGCCGTCCTGCGCGAAGACCTTCGTGCCGTAGCCGATCTTGTGGCTGGCACGCTCGGCCCCGTCCTCGCCCATGATCTTGAGGATCATGTTGCGACCGATGACGATGCTCTCGCCCGCCTCGTTCTTGATGACGTTCGCATTCTCCCAGGACACGGTGCCGTCCTGCGAGGCCTCGAGGAAGGACTGCTGCCCACCCTGCGCGACGCCGCCGATGTGGAAGGTCCGCATGGTCAGCTGGGTGCCCGGCTCGCCGATGGACTGGGCGGCGATGATGCCGACCGCCTCGCCCTGGTTGACCAGGGTGCCGCGGGCGAGGTCGCGCCCGTAGCACATGGCGCACACGCCCTCCTCCGCCTCGCAGGTCAGGGGCGAGCGGATGCGCATGGACTGGACGTTCGCCTCCTCGATGTGGTCGGCGAGGCGCTCGTCGATCAGCTCGCCCGCGCGGACGATCACCTCGTCCGAGCCCGGCGCCGTCACGTCGTCCGCCGTCACCCGCCCGAGGACCCTCTCGGAGAGCGGGGCGACCACCTCGCCGTCGTTCACGGCCGCGGTGGCCGTGATCGCCCGATCGGTGCCGCAATCCTTCATCCGCACGATGCAGTCCTGCGCCACGTCGACGAGGCGCCGGGTCAGGTAGCCCGAGTTCGCCGTCTTCAGCGCGGTGTCGGACAGGCCCTTCCGCGCGCCGTGGGTGGAGTTAAAATACTCCAGCACGGTGAGGCCTTCCTTGAAGTTCGAGATGATCGGCGTCTCGATGATCTCGCCGTTCGGCTTGGCCATCAGGCCGCGCATCCCGCCGAGCTGCTTCATCTGCGTGACCGAGCCCCGCGCGCCCGAATGGGCCATCATGTAGACGGAGTTCGGCTCGGCCTCGGCGCCCGCGTCGTCCTTCCGGGGGGTCGAGATCGCGCCCATCATGGCTTCGGTCACGCGGTCGTTGGCCTTGGACCAGGCGTCGACGACCTTGTTGTACTTCTCGCCCTGGGTGATCAGGCCGTCCATGTACTGGCGCTCGAAGTCCTTCACCTGATCGCGGGTCTCGTCGACCAGGGTCCACTTCTCGTCCGGCACGACCATGTCGTCCTTGCCGAAGGAGATGCCGGCCTTGAAGGCCTCCTTGAAGCCCATGGACATGATCTGGTCGCAGAAGATCACGGACTCCTTCTGGCCGCAGTAGCGGTAGACGGTGTCGATGACGTTCTGCACCTCCTTCTTGCGGAGGAGCTTGTTCACCAGGTCGAACGGGGCCTTCGCGTTCAGCGGCAGCAGGTCGCCCAGAAGGACGCGGCCGGGCGTGGTGTCGAACCGCTTGGCGGTCTCGTTGCCCTCCTCGTCGATTTGGATCATCCGCGCGGCGATCTTCGTGTGCAGGTGCACCTCGCCGGCGTCCAGCGCGTGCCGCACCTCGTCCACCGAGCCGAAGACCGACCCCTCGCCCTTCATGCCGTCGCGCGCGATCGTCACGTAGTAGAGGCCGAGGATCATGTCCTGCGAGGGCACGATGATCGGCGCGCCGTTCGCCGGGGACAGCACGTTGTTCGTCGACATCATCAGGACGCGCGCCTCGAGCTGCGCCTCCAGCGACAGGGGCACGTGGACGGCCATCTGGTCGCCGTCGAAGTCCGCGTTGAAGGCCGAGCAGACCAAGGGGTGCAGCTGGATCGCCTTGCCCTCGATCAGCACGGGCTCGAAGGCCTGGATGCCCAGGCGGTGCAGCGTCGGCGCGCGGTTCAGCAGGACCGGATGCTCGCGGATCACCTCGTCGAGGATGTCCCAGACCTCCGGGCGCTCCTTCTCGACCAGCTTCTTGGCCTGCTTGACCGTGGAGGAATAGCCCTTCGCCTCGAGCCGCGAGTAGATGAACGGCTTGAACAGCTCGAGCGCCATCTTCTTCGGCAGCCCGCACTGATGAAGCTTCAGCTCTGGCCCCGTCACGATGACCGAGCGGCCCGAGAAGTCCACCCGCTTGCCCAGCAGGTTCTGGCGGAACCGGCCCTGCTTGCCCTTCAGCATGTCGCTGAGCGACTTCAGGGGCCGCTTGTTGGCGCCCGTGATGACGCGGCCGCGGCGGCCGTTGTCGAAGAGGGCGTCGACGGATTCCTGCAGCATCCGCTTCTCGTTGCGCACGATGATGTCGGGCGCGCGCAGCTCGATCAGCCGCTTGAGGCGGTTGTTGCGGTTGATGACCCGGCGATAGAGGTCGTTGAGGTCGGAGGTCGCGAACCGGCCGCCGTCCAGCGGCACCAGCGGGCGCAGCTCGGGCGGGATCACGGGCACGACCGTCAGGACCATCCACTCGGGCCGGTTGCCGGACTCGAGGAAGGACTCGACGATCTTCAGCCGCTTGATGATCTTCTTGGGCTTCAGCTCGCCCGTGGCCTCCTTGAGGTCCTCGCGCAGCTGGGTGGCCTCGGCCTCGAGGTCGATCTGGGACAGCATCTCGCGGATGGCCTCCGCGCCGATGCCGGCGGTGAAGGCGTCCGCGCCGTAGGTGTCCTGCGCGTCGAGATACTCCTCCTCCGAGAGGAGGGCGCCGTATTCCAGCTCGGTCAGGCCGGGCTCGATGACGACGTAGTTCTCGAAGTAGAGGATCCGCTCGAGGTCGCGCAGCGTCATGTCCAGCATCAGGCCGATGCGGGAGGGGAGCGACTTCAGAAACCAGATGTGCGCGACGGGCGCGGCCAGCTCGATATGGCCCATCCGCTCGCGCCGGACCTTCTGCAGCGTCACCTCGACGCCGCACTTCTCGCAGACGACGCCGCGGTACTTCATGCGCTTGTACTTGCCGCACAGGCATTCGTAGTCCTTGATCGGACCGAAGATGCGCGCGCAGAACAGGCCGTCACGCTCGGGCTTGAACGTGCGGTAGTTGATCGTCTCGGGCTTCTTGATCTCGCCGAAGGACCACGAGAGGATCCGTTCGGGCGAGGCGAGGCTGACCTTGATCTCGTCGAAGATCTTCTGCGGGGCCAGCGGGTTGAACGGGTTGGTGGTAAGTTCCTGGTTCATCTGAGCACCTCGTGAAATGGGCGGCGGGAAGGGACGGGGCGGACCGGCGGGCCCGCCCCCGAGGGATCGGCGGCCCTACTCGGCCGGCTCGACCGCCTCGTCCTCCTCCGCGTCCAGGAGTTCCATGTTGAGGCCGAGGCCCCGCACTTCCTTGACGAGGACGTTGAACGATTCCGGCACGCCGGCCTCGAAGTTGTCCTCGCCCTTGACGATCGACTCGTAGACCTTGGTCCGGCCGGCCACGTCGTCGGACTTCACCGTCAGCATCTCCTGCAGGGTGTAGGCCGCGCCGTACGCCTCCAGGGCCCAGACCTCCATCTCGCCGAAGCGCTGGCCGCCGAACTGCGCCTTGCCGCCCAGGGGCTGCTGCGTGACGAGGCTGTAGGGCCCGGTCGAGCGCGCGTGGATCTTGTCGTCCACGAGGTGGTGCAGCTTCAGCAGGTACTTGATGCCGACCGTGACGGGGCGCGCGAACTTCTCGCCCGTGCGGCCGTCGAAGAGGTCGGACTGGCCCGACTTGTCGAAGCCCGCCCGCACCAGCGCGTCGTCCACGTCGCCCTCCTTGGCGCCGTCGAAGACCGGCGTGGCGATGGGCACGCCGCGCACGACGTTGCCCGCCGCCTCGGTCACCTCGTCCTCGGTCATGCCGTCGAAGGCCTCGCCGTAGGTGTCGTCGCCATAGGCGATCCTCAGCGCGTCGCGCACCGGATTCATGTCGCCCGTGCGGCGATACTCCTCCAGCGCCTCGTCGACCTTCAGGCCGAGGCCGCGCGCGGCCCAGCCCATGTGCGTCTCGAGGATCTGCCCGACGTTCATGCGCGAGGGCACGCCCAGGGGGTTCAGCACGAAGTCCACAGGGGTGCCGTCCGCGAGGAAGGGCATGTCCTCCATCGGCACGACCTTCGAGATGACGCCCTTGTTGCCGTGGCGGCCGGCCATCTTGTCGCCCGGCTGCAGCTTGCGCTTCACGGCGACGAAGACCTTGACCATCTTCATCACGCCCGGCGGCAGGTCGTCGCCGCGGCGGACCTTCTCGACCTTGTCCTCGAAGCGGGCCTCGAGGGTGCGCTTCTGGATCTCGTACTGCTCGTTCAGGGCCTCGACCTGGCCGGCCGTCTCCTCGTCCTCGATGGCGAGCTGCCACCACTGCCCGCGCGAGAGCTGGCCGTCGAGCAGCGCGGCGTCAATCTTTGTGCCAGCGCTCACGCCCTTCGGCCCCTTGGCGGCGACCTGCCCCTCGATCATCCCGCGCAGGCGCGCGTAGATGTTGCGGTCCAGGATCTCCTGCTCGTCGTCGCGGTCGCGGGCGAGGCGCTCGACCTCCTCGCGCTCGATCTGGAGCGCGCGCTCGTCCTTCTCGACGCCGTGCCGGTTGAAGACGCGCACCTCGACCACCGTGCCGAAATCCCCCGGCGGCAGGCGCAAGCTCGTGTCGCGCACGTCCGACGCCTTCTCGCCGAAGATCGCGCGCAGCAGCTTCTCCTCGGGGGTCATGGGGGACTCGCCCTTGGGGGTGATCTTGCCCACCAGGATGTCCGCCGGACCCACCTCCGCGCCGATGTAGACGATGCCCGCCTCGTCGAGGTTGCGAAGCGCCTCCTCGCCGACGTTGGGGATGTCGCGCGTGATCTCCTCGGGGCCGAGCTTGGTGTCCCGCGCGGCGACCTCGAACTCCTCGATGTGGATCGAGGTGAACACGTCGTCCCGCGTGATCCGCTCGGAGATGAGGATCGAGTCCTCGTAGTTGTAGCCGTTCCAGGGCATGAACGCGACGACCACGTTCTTGCCCAGCGCCAGCTCGCCCAGGTCGGTGGACGGGCCGTCGGCCAGCACCTCGCCCTTGCGGACGGTGTCGCCCACCTTCACCAGCGGGCGCTGGTTGATGCAGGTGTTCTGGTTCGAGCGCTGGAACTTCCGCATCCGGTAGATGTCGACGCCCGCGTCCCCCAGCTCGAGGTCCTCTGACGCGCGGACCACGATCCGCTGCGCGTCCACCTGGTCCACCACGCCGCCGCGCGCCGCCATGATCGACGCGCCCGAATCGCGCGCGACCACCTCCTCGATGCCGGTGCCCACATAGGGCGCCTCGGCCTGAAGGAGCGGCACCGCCTGGCGCTGCATGTTCGAGCCCATGAGCGCGCGGTTCGCGTCGTCGTTCTCGAGGAACGGGATCAGCGAGGCCGCGACCGACACCAGCTGCTTGGGGGACACGTCGATGAGGTCCACCGCCTCGGGCGTCATCATGGTGTAGTCGCCCGACTGGCGGACGGAGACGAGGTCGTTCTCGAACCTGCCGTCATCCGACAGCTTCGCGTTCGCCTGGGCGACCGTGTGGCGCATCTCCTCGGTCGCGGACATGTACTGCACGTCGTCCGTGACCTGCCCGTCCTCGACGCGGCGGTAGGGCGTCTCGATGAAGCCGTACTTGTTCACCCGCGCGAAGGTCGCGAGGGAGTTGATGAGGCCGATGTTCGGCCCCTCCGGCGTCTCGATCGGGCACATGCGGCCGTAGTGGGTCGGATGGACGTCGCGCACCTCGAAGCCCGCGCGCTCGCGCGTCAGGCCGCCGGGGCCCAGGGCCGACAGGCGCCGCTTGTGCGTCACCTCCGAGAGCGGGTTCGTCTGGTCCATGAACTGCGAGAGCTGCGAGGAGCCGAAGAACTCGCGCACCGCCGCGGCGGCGGGCTTGGCGTTGATCAGGTCCTGCGGCATGACGTTGTCGATCTCGACCGACGACATCCGCTCCTTGATCGCGCGCTCCATCCGCAGGAGGCCGACGCGGTACTGGTTCTCCATCAGCTCGCCGACGGACCGCACCCGGCGGTTGCCGAGATGGTCGATGTCGTCGATCTCGCCATGGCCGTCGCGCAGCTCGACGAGGGCCTTCACGCAGGCGACGATGTCCTCCTTGCGGAGGGTGCGCACCGTGTCCTCGGCATCGAGGTTGAGACGCATGTTCATCTTCACCCGGCCCACGGCCGAGAGGTCATAGCGCTCGCTGTCGAAGAAGAGGGTGTTGAACAGGTTCGAGGCGGCGTCGACGGTCGGCGGCTCGCCCGGGCGCATCACCCGGTAGATGTCCATCAGGGCCGTCTCGCGGTTCCAGTTCTTGTCCGCGGCCAGCGTGGTGCGGATGTACGGGCCGACGTTCACGTTGTCGATGTCGAGCACGGGGATCGTCGTCACGCCCGCGTCGAGCAGGGCCTTCAGGCTGCCGCCCGTGACCTCGCCGTCCTTGTCGACCTCCCAGGTCAGCTCGTCGCCGGCCTCGACGTAGATGTGGCCGGTCTTCTCGTCGACGATGTCCTTGGCCACGAAGCGGCCGAGGATGGCGTCGAACGGCACGAGGAGGTCCGTGACCTCGCCCTCGTCCTTCCACTTCTTGACCTGGCGCGGGGTCACCTTCTCGCCGGCCTTGGCGATCACCTCGCCGGTCCCGGCGTCCACGAGGTCCTGCGCCGGGCGGGTGCCGCGCACGCGGTCGGGGAAGAACTTCGTCTCCCAGCCCTCGCCCTTGCGCTGCCGGAACTCGACGTTGTCGTAGTAGGCGTCCATGATGCCTTCCTGGTCCATGCCGAGGGCATAGAGCAGGGTCGTCACCGGCAGCTTCCGGCGCCGGTCGATGCGCGCGTAGACGATGTCCTTGGCGTCGAACTCGAAGTCCAGCCAGGACCCGCGATAGGGGATGATCCGGCACGCGAAGAGCAGCTTGCCCGAGGAATGGGTCTTGCCCTTGTCGTGGTCGAAGAACACGCCCGGGCTGCGGTGCATCTGGCTGACGATGACCCGCTCGGTGCCGTTCACGATGAAGGTGCCGTTGGGCGTCATCAGGGGCATGTCGCCCATGAAGACGTCCTGCTCCTTGATGTCCTTGACCGACTTGGCGCCCGTGTCCTCGTCCACCTCGAACACGATGAGGCGCAGGGTGACCTTCAGCGGCGCGGCATAGGTCATGTCGCGCTGCTGGCACTCCTCCACGTCGTATTTGGGCTTCTCCAGCTCGTAGCGAACGAACTCGAGGATCGCGGTCTCGTTGAAGTCCTTGATCGGGAAGACCGACTGGAAGACGCCCTTGATCCCCTCGCCGTCGAGCGGCTCGCCCGAGTGGCCCGACCGCAGGAAGAGGTCGTAGGATGTCTTCTGGACGGAGATGAGGTTCGGCATCTCCAGCACTTCGCGGATCTTGCCGTAGTACTTGCGGATACGCTTCTGGCCGAGGAAGGTCTGCGCCATAGGGTCTGATCGCCTCTCATGTCTCTTCGCCGGAACCGCCGCCGGGCAATGGCGGTTCGGGCAAGCGAGAAGGGGGGCCCGGCCGATCCATTCGTGACCCCCCGTCCCACGGGGGGGCCTCCCGATCGGCCGTCCCGCACCTGGGGAAGGGCCCTTGGGCCCTTGCCGAGATGCGTGTGCGGCGCGCTACGTCAGAACGTGATCGAACCGGCCCAAGGGGACCGGCTTTCATTCGGCGATGATGATGTCAGGTCAGGTCCATGGGCGCAGGAGGCGCATATGGCGAGATGGGACCGGGGCGTCAAGTGGGCACGGCGAAGAACCTGGGCGTGCCTGCGGGCGCGGAGATCCTGCCCCGCCCGGGCCCTCCTCGCCGGGTCCGCCCTGAGCGGGTCTCGGGCGCCTCGGGGCGGGCCGCTTCGCTTCGGGAAGGGCGCCGCTCCGGGAGGGCTCGCCCCGAGGCGCCGGAACGAATGAGGGCGCCACGCCCGCCGCGTGAGCCGTGCGGCACGGCCATGCGCCCGGCCCGCCCCCCGCGACGCCCCGATCGGCCCCGCCTCCGCCCGCGAGGCCCGGCGGTTCCGCGCCTGCCCGGCCGGAGGGACGCACGGCGCGGCGGAACCCTTCCCTCGGGTTCGGCCCTTAAACCCCTGCCACACACGACGCACGACATGCGGGGCAGCGAGCGATGTTCCACCTTTGCGGCAAGCCGCGACGTGAAACGGCGGGCGATCCTCCCGCCCTCGCCCCATGCCGCCGTCATGTCGGCGGCGCCCCGGCCGATGCCGCGGATGGCCCCGCCGGACGCCGCGGGCGGCCTCGCGCGGCCGGACGCGGCCGCCGCCCACGACCGATCCCCGCCACCGGACCGGGGCGCCCGCGCCTCCGTCCCCCCTTCCCCAGGAGGAACCCATGCGCGCCGTAACCTATCATGGGACCGGAGACTTCCGCGTCGACACCCATCCCGACCCCGGCATCGAGCATCCGCGCGACGCGGTGATCCGCGTCACGTCCACGGCCATCTGCGGGTCCGACCTTCACATGTACGACGGCTTCATCCCCGAGATGCGCAAGGGCGATATCATCGGGCACGAGTTCATGGGCGTGGTCGAGGAGGTCGGCCCCGAGGCCGCGCAGGCGGGCGACCTGAAGAAGGGCGACCGCATCCTGATCCCCTTCACCATCGCCTGCGGCTCGTGCGCGTGGTGCCGCAAGCAGGAGTTCTCGCTCTGCGACGAGAGCAACAGGGACGCGGAGAAGCTCGCCAAGCTGAACGGGCAGGCCTCCGGCGGGCTGTTCGGCTACTCGCACCTCTACGGCGGCTACGACGGGGGGCAGGCGGAATACGTGCGCGTCCCCTTCGCCGACACCACCCACATGAAGGTGCCCGAGGGCATGGCCGACGAGCAGGTCCTCTTCCTGACGGACATCTTCCCCACGGGCTGGCAGGCGGCCGTCAACGCGCAGGTCGGCCCGGGCGACACGGTGGCCATCTGGGGCGCGGGGCCCGTCGGGCTCTTCTGCCTCGAATCGTGCAAGCTCCTGGGGGCGGAGCGGATCTTCGTCGTCGACGACGTGCCCGAGCGGCTCGAGATGGCCCGCGCGAGGGGGGCCGAGCCCGTGGATCGCAGCGAGGTGAAGCCCTACGACTTCCTGAGGGAGGCCACGGGCGGCCGCATGCCCGCCAAGTGCATCGACGCCGTCGGGCTCGAGTCGCACGGCTCGGGGGTGATGGACGCGGTCTACGACCGGATCAAGACCGCCACCTTCCAGGAGACGGGCCGCCCCCACGTGCTGCGCGAGGCGATCCTGTGCTGCTCGAAGGGGGGCATCGTCTCGATCCCCGGGGTCTATGCCGCCATCGTGGACAAGTTCCCCATCGGGGCGGCCTTCGCCAAAGGGCTGACCTTCCGCATGGGCCAGACCCACGTGCTGCAGCACACGGACGTCCTGCTGGACCACATCCGTGAGGGGCGCGTCGATCCGACCTTCCTCATCACCCATCGCGGCAAGCTCGGCGACGCGCCGGACCTCTACGAGACGTTCAGGGACAAGAAGGACGACTGCATCAAGGTGGTCCTCACCCCCTGAACCCCCTCCTGGACCCCCTGACGCGCGGCCGCCCGGAGAAGCGCGCCGCGTCCCCCTCCCCGCCGGCCCGCGGCCGGCGGGGGGCGCCCGAAGATCCCCACCCGACGGAGTTCCCATGCCCGACCTCAAACCCCTTTCCGAGCAGACGATCCTCCTGACCGGCGCCACCTCCGGCATCGGCCTCGCCTCCGCCCGCCGCCTCGCCGCCGAGGGCGCGCGGCTGATCCTCGTGGCGCGCGGGGCCGAGGACCTCGAGGCCCTCGCGGAGGAACTCGGCCGCGACCGGGCGCTGCCCCATCCCTGCGACGTGGCCGACCGAGACGCGCTGCGGGCGGCCGCCCGCGCCGGGCTCGACCGCTGGGGCCGGATCGACACGTGGATCAACGACGCGGGCGTCGCCATCTACGGTACCGTCGAGGAGGTGCCGCTGGACGAGCAGCGCAGCCTCTTCGAGACCAACTACTGGGGCGCGCTCCACGGCATGCTCGAGGCCGTGCGCCTGCACCGCGAGGGGCTGTGCGCCAAGATCGTCACGGTGGGCTCGCAGCTCAGCGACCGCGCGATGATCCTGCAGGGGCCCTACTCGGCCTCCAAGCACGCGCTGAAGGCGATCACGGACGCGCTGCGGATGGAATGCGCCGAGGCGGGGCTGGACCTGTCGATCACGCTGATCAAGCCCGGCTCGGTCGACACCCCCTACATGGAGCACGCGCGCAGCCACGTGGACGCGGCCGGCACCACGAACCCGCCCCGCGTCTACGCCCCCGAGGTGGTGGCCGACGCCATCGCCCATGCCTGCACCCACGACGCGCGCGACCTCGACGTGGGTGGGGCGGGATGGCTGACCGCCAAGGCGGGCCGACTGGCGCCGCGCCTCGCGGACCTGGGGATGGAGCTCATGGGGCGCGCCGCGCAGACCACCGACCGGCCGCCCCGCGCGGGAATGCGCGACAACCTCCGGGGCACCGCGCGCGGGATGGAGGAGCGGTCCAACCAGCCCGGCCCGCCCCCGCGCGAGGTCTCGACCCTCCTCATGGCGCAGAAGCATCCCGCCGCCGCCTTCGCCGTTCTCGGCATGGGCGCGCTGGCCCTGGCCGCGCTGGCAGGGCGGCGAAGGGGCCGCCCGAACCGCCGAGACGCGTGAGAGGCTCGCCGGGCCGGGCGGAGATCCGCCTCGAGGCGCCGGGACGCGGGCCGCGCGCCTTTCCGGCCGGCCCGGAACGAGGAAGGGCGCCCCCATTTCGGGGACGCCCTTCGTGCGACCCCCGGGGCCCTCGGGCCCCGGGGGATCACATCGGGGGGATCACTTCAGCTCGACCTCGGCGCCGGCCGCCTCGAGCTTGCCCTTGATGTCCTCGGCCTCGTCCTTCGAGACCTGCTCCTTCACGGCCTTGCCGCCGGCCTCGACCAGCTCCTTGGCCTCCTTGAGGCCAAGGCCCGTGATGCCGCGGACTTCCTTGATCACATTGATCTTGGACGCGCCGGCCGACTTCAGGATGACGTCGAACTCGGTCTGCTCCTCCTCGGCCGCGCCGCCGGCGTCGCCGCCGGGGCCCGCCATCATCACCGCGCCGCCGGCGGCGGGCTCGATGCCGTACTCGTCCTTGAGGATGGTCTTCAGCTCCTGGGCCTCCAGGAGGGTGAGGCCGACGATGTCCTCGGCCAGTTTCTTGAGATCAGCCATTTCGCTTCTCTTTCCCTTTGCGTTCCGTCATCGGGGCGCGCCCCGAAGGCATTTCGGTCAGGCGGCCTCGGCCCGCTCCTCGATCGTCGACAGGATCGACGCGATGTCGGAGGCGGGCGCGCCGATCGCCCCGGCGACGTTCGATCCGGGCGCGCCGATGCAAGACGCGATCTGAGCGACGAGCTCCTCGCGGCTGGGTAGCTTGGCGACCCGGCTGACGCCGGCGGTGTCCAGGGCCTCGCCCGCCATCGTGCCGCCCAGGACCACCAGCTTCTGGTTGTCCTTGGCGTACTCGTCCACGACCTTCGCGGCGGCGACCGGATCCTCGCTGTAGGCGAGGACGGTCATGCCGGTCAGGTACTCGGCGACGGATTCGGCGGGCTTGCCCTGGAGGGCGATCTTGGCGAGCCTGTTCTTGGCGACGCGCACGGAGCCGCCGGCGGCGCGCATGCGCCCCCGAAGGTCCTGCATCTCGGCGACCGTCATGCCTTCGTAGCGGGACACCACCACGACGCCAGAGCTTTCGAAGATCTGGCCGAGTTCCTCGACCACGTTCTCTTTCTGGGCTCTATCCACGGTTCTCTCCAATCATGAGGGACCGCCTTCGCGCCCCCCCGGCTCAGTCTCCCCCCTGAGGGGGCTCGAAGTCCGAAGGGATCGCGGCATCGCCCCGGGACGCATCCCGGCGCGGATCATACCCTGTCTCCCGTCTCGGGCAGGAATTACCGGCTCTCGCCGACCCGCCGTCTCGGACGTGGTGCCCGGACGGGTCCGGGCTGGATGCCCCTACCGGCTCGGGCGGCGGCGCGCAAGCCCTGGGGGCATCCTCGGGGAAGTGCCGTGCGAGGATGCCGTCCCAGTCGATCCCCGGACGGACCAGGGCGCCGATCTCGTCCATCAGCGCCACCTGATCGGCATCCAAGGTATGCAGCGCCTCATGCGCCGCCCGCAGCCCGGCTTCGTCGCCCGCCTCGACGAGCGGCCGAAGCACGCCGCGCAGCGTCGGTCGGAAGCCGTGCCCGGCCAAGCGCCATTCGAGCTTGGCGCGCCATGCCTCCCAGCCCCGGCCGACCCAATGCAGCAAGCAGCCCTCGGCGCCCGGCATCCTGTGAACGGGGGCGTGCTGGCCGTTCGCCCAGTGCTGGCGTAGGACGAGCCCGCCCTGCCCGGTCCGGTACACGCTCTTTCCGGCGGAGTGGCCCACCAGCCCATGGTTCCGCCCGAAGAGCGCGGCAGCCTCGCCGTGCACGCGCCGCGCCGCGCCGCTGCGGACCGCGCGCCGGAAGGTCTCCTCCGGGCCGGGAACGGCGACCGCCTCGGCGGGCGCGAGGCGGACCGAACCCACCGACGGGTCGAGCGTACCGAGCGCGGCGCCGAGCCCGCCGGGCACGTGCACCCCCTCGTCCGCGTCGACCACCGCGAGCCAGGGCTCTCGCGCCCGGTGGTAGGCCCAGGTCAGCGCGGCGTTCTGCCGTTTGGTGAACCGGATGGCGGGGTCCAGGCCCAGCTCGGCCCAGAAGCGCGGGGCCGCGCGCGTCGCCTCGACGCGGCCCATGCCGGCGACGACGTCCAAAGCGGGATCGAACGGGTCGTCGAATATCAGGTGAACCCGGCTCGCCCCCGCCTCGAGATGGTACGCGACGAAGCGCCTGACCTGACCCGGCGGCTCGCGCAGGACGCAGACGACCGCCCAGTCCTCCGGCGCCGCGTCGCGCCGCTTCTCTCGCCTTCCCCGCCCCATGACATCTGCGCTGCGGACGAGATGTGTCCGGATCGGGGCACCCGGCGCGCGGCGCCTCCCGATCCCGGGGGCCCGTGACCGATCGGCAACAACGTAAAGGGGGCGGCCCGTCGCCGGACCGCCCCCGATGCGTTCTCGACGCGCCGCCCTACTGCGAGGGGACCGCGTCCTCGACCGAGACGGTCACGCCCGGGCCCATGGTCGAGGTCAGCGAGACCTTCTTCATGTAGGTGCCCTTCGCGCCGGACGGCTTGGCTTTGGCGACCGCGTCCACGAAGGTGCGCAGGTTCTCGGCCAGGGCCTTCTCGTCGAAGGAGGCCTTGCCGATCCCGGCGTGGATCACGCCCTTCTTCTCGGCGCGGAACTGCACCTCGCCGCCCTTGGCGCCCTCCACGGCCTCGGCGACGTCCATCGTCACCGTGCCCACGCGGGGGTTGGGCATCAGGTTCCGGGGGCCCAGCACCTTCCCGAGGCGGCCGACGATCGGCATCATGTCGGGCGTGGCGATGACCCGGCCGTAGTCCAGGTCGCCCCCCTGCATGGCCTCCATCAGGTCCTCGGCGCCCACGACGTCGGCGCCGGCGGCCTTGGCCTCGTCGGCCTTGGCGCCGCGCGCGAAGACGGCGACGCGGACGGTCTTGCCCGTGCCGTTGGGCAGCGTGACCTTGCCGCGGACCATCTGGTCGGCGTGCCGCGGGTCCACCCCGAGGTTCATCGCCACCTCGACGGTCTCGTCGAACTTGGCGTTGGCGTTGGCCTTCACGAGCGAGACCGCCTCCTCGACGGTGACGTTCTCCTTGCCCTCGAAGGCCTGCAGTGCGGCCTTCCTGCGCTTTCCGATCCCGGCCATCAGCCCCTCACCTCGATGCCCATGGACTTCGCCGAGCCCAGGATGATCTGCATGGCCGCGTCCACGTCCGACGCGTTGAGGTCCTTCATCTTGGCCTCGGCGATCTCGCGCAGCTGCTTGGTGGACACGGTGGCGACCGTCTCGTGGCCCGGCTTCTCGGCGCCGCGGGGACGGTTGCGCTTGCCCTGGCTCTTCAGGCCCGCCGCCTTCTTCAGGTAGTAGGACGCCGGCGGCGTCTTGATGTCCATCGTGAAGGACTTGTCCTGATAGTAGGTGATGACGGTCGGGCAGGGGGCGCCCTGCTCCATGTCCTGCGTCTTGGCGTTGAACGCCTTGCAGAACTCCATGATGTTGATGCCGCGCTGCCCCAGCGCCGGCCCCACGGGCGGCGAGGGGTTCGCCTGCCCGGCAGGGACCTGCAGCTTCATGCTGCCGACCTTCTTCTTGGCCATCGTCGGCCTCCTCTCTCAACGGGCCGCCGGCGCGCCGGGGGCCCTTCGGGTTGACGTGGTCCGGCTCGGGGGACGCGACCCCCTCCCCTCCCACGGATCGCGGGGCCCTCGGGCCCCCGCGCGGGTCACGACTGCTTCGCGACCTGCGTGTACTCCAGCTCGACGGGGGTCTCGCGGCCGAAGATCGACACCATGACCTTCAGGCGCTGGGCCTCCTCGTCGACCTGCTCGACCTCGCCGTCGAAATCCTCGAACGGGCCGTCGGTGACCTTCACCTTCTCGCCGATCTCGAACGAGATCAGCGTGCGCGGCGCCTCCTTCTGCTCGTCCACGCGGCCCAGGATCGCCTCGACCTCGGCGTCGCGCATCGGCATCGGCTTGCCCTGGGGGCCGAGGAAGCCGGTCACGCGCGGGATCGCGTTGATGATCTGGAACCCCTCGTCCGACATCTCCATGTGCACGAGGACGTAGCCCGGCATGAAGCGCCGCTCGGTCGGGACCTTCTTGCCGCGCCGGATCTCGATCACCTCCTCCGTGGGGACGAGGACCTCGTCGATCTCGTCCTCCAGGGACCGCTCGGCGACCTTCTGGCGGATCTGCTCGGCGATCTTCTTCTCGAAGTTCGAGAGGACGCTCACCGAGTACCAACGCTTCGCCATGACGGGGCTCCGACAAACAAAAAGGGCGCGCCAAGCGCGCGCCGTTCCAACGGCGGGCCGTGTGGCACGGGGCGCGGCCGGGCGCAAGGCCCGCGCGCGGCCCTAGCCGAAGATGCCCAGGATCCCGTTCAGCCCGAACCGGATCAGCAAGTCCACGAGCGCGAAGAACGACGCCAGCAGCGCGGTCATCACGAAGACCATGACGGTGGTCAGCAGCACCTCGCGCCGCGTCGGCCAGGTGACCTTCGAGACCTCCGACCGGACCTCGTTCACGAACTTCAGCGGATTGGTGGCCATGGGCTGCCCTCCTGCGGCGCGTGGCAGATACGGAGCGCGGCGGCCCGGCGCAAGGGCGCGCCGGCGCGTCTCGCTGCCGCCGGCGACGGTCGAAGGCCGGGCCGGTGCCGATGGCGGCCGGGACCCGCGGGGCCCGCGAAGGATGGGATGACGAGGTGCGCCGGACGGTCCCCTCCCCGCCGGCACCGGGCGTCGTCGAGACGCTCCGTCGAGGGGCTTCCCGGGCGGCCCGGCGGCGCCCGCGCCGAAGGCCGGCGCCCGTGGGCCTGGCAGGGGCGGAGGGGCTCGAACCCCCGACCCTCGGTTTTGGAGACCGATGCTCTACCAACTGAGCTACACCCCTAGGCCGGCCCGTCCCCTAGCGCGGCGCGCGGGACGCCGCAAGCGGGGCCTTGCGCCGCAGCGCCGGGGGCCGCATCCCGCTGCCATGCGCGCGCCCCTGCCCCGCCCGGCCCGCCGGTGGCTGAAGGCCCGGTTCCCCGGCCTGCGGGAGGGGGCGATCGAGGCCAACGCCCGGCTCCTCTCCGCGGCCTCGGCCCGCGCCGCCCGCCGGATGCGCTGGACCGTGCGGGGCGCGGACGCGCTGGGCGAGGCGCTGGCGGACGGCCCCGTCGTGATCGCCCTCTGGCACGAGGGGCTGCTCCTCGCGCCGCCCGTCCTCGTCCGCCTTCCCGCGCCCGTGGCCTCGGTGCATTCGCCACGGCCCATCGGGCGGGTCGGATCGGCGCACGTGGCGCGCCTCGGCCTCGCGCCCATCGACATGCGGCCCCGCCAGGCCCTCGCCGGCCAGCGCGAGGCTCTGCGCTGGATGCGGGCGGGGGGCGCGCTCGCCATGGCGGCGGACGGCCCCTCGGGACCGGCGCGGATCGCCAAGGCCGCCGTGGTCGAGATGGCCGCCGCCGCCCGCGCGCCGATCTGGCTCGCCGCGTTCGCGCAGCGCGGCGCCCGGCGCCTACCGGGCTGGGACGGCACGCTCTGGCCCCGGCGGGGGCCCGCCCTCGCGCTCTATGCGCCGGGGCCGCCGGTCCCGGACCGCAGGGCCGGACCGGAGGCGGCGCGCGACGCGGCCGGGGCCCTGACCCGCGCGCTCGAAGCGCTGCGCGAGGAGGCCGCCGCCGACGCGCCGTGACCCCGCCGCAACAGCCCTGCGGCCCTTCCGCCCCGACCGGCCGAAATCCGCCGCCGAGCCGCTAGGGGAGGGGATGGAAGGAAAGAAGGGGACATCTTCATGAAGACCATCATCGCCGCGGTCGCGGTCGCGGCAGCCACGGCGGCAGCCGGGGCCGCTTCGGCGCAGAACGCCCTCGGGGGCTCCTATGTCGGCATCTTCGCCGCCACGAGCGAGTTCGACTCTCCCGGCGCGCCCGATGTCGACGGCCAGCGCCTGGGCTTCGCCATCGGGCGCAACGCGGTCACGCCGGCCGGCTTCTACGCGGGCTTCGAGTTCAGCGCCGCCTTCTCGAACGCCGAAGGAAGCGCCGAGATCGCGGGCACGGGCGTCGCACTCACGATCGAGGAGGAATACGAGGTCGCCGCGTCGGTGCGCCTGGGCTACGCGGTCAACAAGCGCGCGGCCGTCTATGGCAAGCTCAGCGTGCGGAGCGCCTATTTCAACCTCTCCGCCGGCCCCTTCTCGGAGGACGATTCCGGCAGCACCCTCGGCGTCGGCTTCGGGGGCGAGTACGCCCTGGGCGGCGGCTTCGGCATCGCGCTGGAATACGACCGCTACGACTACGAGCTCAACAATGGCAACGACCGGGAAGGCTCCACGATCTCGCTCGGCATCCGCCGCGGGTTCTGATCCGGCGGGCGGGGGAGGTGGCCCGGCCGTCGCCCCCGCGGCCCGCCTAGCCGCAGCGCCCGCCGAAACGGGCCGAGCCGTCCGGCGCCCGCTCGACGGACAGCTCGGTCACCGGGCGCCCGGCGGGGCACAGGACGCCGAACGCGTTCTCGCGCAGCTCCTCGTCGGTCCAGCCCGAGCCGGCGACGCCGGAGAAGGTGCCGCCCCCGCTCTGCGTGACGTTCATCTCGTTCGGCGCCGGCCCGCCGCCGCCCCCGGCGCAGGCCGCGAGCGAGAGGAGGGCGGGGGCGAGGATGGCGGCGCGCATGGTGGGGTGGTCTCCGACAGGGGATCGGTGCCGGCTCGTTCGCCCATTCCCCTGCCGGGCGGAACCCCCGCGGGCGCGAAAAAGGGCCCGCGAGGGGCCCTTTCACGAAGGAAGCCTTGGCTTCCTGCCGGTTCTGGGTTCATTCGATGATCTTGGAGACCACGCCGGCGCCGACGGTGCGGCCGCCCTCGCGGATGGCGAAGCGCAGGCCGTCCTCCATCGCGATGGGGGCGATCAGCTCGACCTTGAACGACACGTTGTCGCCCGGCATCACCATCTCGGTGCCCTCGGCCAGCTCCACCGTGCCCGTCACGTCCGTCGTCCGGAAGTAGAACTGCGGCCGGTAGTTCGCGAAGAACGGCGTGTGGCGCCCGCCCTCCTCCTTGGTCAGGATGTAGGCCTCGGCCTCGAACTTCGTGTGCGGCTTCACGCTGCCGGGCTTGCACAGCACCTGGCCCCGCTCCACCCCCTCGCGGTCCACGCCCCGAAGAAGCGCCCCGATGTTGTCGCCCGCCTCGCCCCGGTCGAGAAGCTTGCGGAACATCTCCACGCCCGTGCAGGTCGTCTTCTTCGTGTCGCGGATGCCCACGATCTCGATCTCGTCGCCCACGTTGATCACGCCGCGCTCCACCCGGCCCGTCACCACCGTGCCCCGGCCCGAGATCGAGAACACGTCCTCGATCGGCATCAGGAACGGCTGGTCCACCGCGCGCTCGGGCGTCGGGATCCACTCGTCCACCGCCGCCATCAGCTCGCGGATCTTCTCCTCGCCGATCTCGGGGCTCGTGCCCTCCATCGCCGCCAGCGCCGAGCCCGCCACGATCGGGATGTCGTCGCCCGGGAACTCGTAGGAGGACAGAAGCTCGCGGACCTCCATCTCGACCAGCTCCAGAAGCTCCTCGTCGTCGACCTGGTCCACCTTGTTCAGGAACACCACCAAGGCCGGAACGCCCACCTGCCGCGCCAGGAGGATGTGCTCGCGCGTCTGCGGCATCGGGCCGTCCGCCGCGTTCACCACAAGGATCGCGCCGTCCATCTGCGCAGCCCCCGTGATCATGTTCTTCACGTAGTCGGCGTGGCCGGGGCAGTCCACGTGCGCGTAGTGCCGCGCATCCGTCTCGTACTCCACGTGAGCCGTCGAGATCGTGATCCCCCGCGCCTTCTCCTCCGGCGCCCCGTCAATCTGGTCATACGCCCGGAAGTCGCCGAAGTACTTCGTGATCGCAGCCGTCAACGTCGTCTTGCCATGATCCACGTGACCAATCGTCCCGATGTTCACATGCGGCTTGTTACGCTCGAACTTTTCCTTGGCCATGCCGTGGCGCGCCTCTTTCCAGGGGGCCGGAAGGGCCCGGATTGCGATCGCGCGGGCACCTAATGGGGCCATTTGGGGAAATCAAGCGGGCCGTCAGCCCGCCCCGGCGGCGGCCTCCGCCACCCCCTCTGGCGCCCGTGCCCGCGCCTCGGCCTGGGCGGCGGCGACCTCGCCGGGGGTCAGGCGGCGCGGCAGGGCGCTGCGGGCGGCGCGCGCGGCCTCGGGATCCATGCCCAGCCAGCCGGGATGCTCCAGCAGCCAGCGCTGGATCGCCGCCGCCGCGTTCTCCGAGAGGTTCTGCATCTGCTCCTCCGCCGAGGAGGTGTAGCCCGAGCCGATCAGGAAGCCGGCGCCCAGGCTCTCGAAGACGTAGATCTGCTCGGGCTCGGGGTTCAGCTTCACGCCCCTCGCGTCGTCCCAGGCGGTGACGTTCAGGATCAGGATCGACTTCGGCGACAGCACCAGCGGGATGCCCGGCGCCGCCACGACGTAGCCCTCGATCGAGACGCCCAGATGGACCAGCCGCCCGCCCTCGTAGCGGCCGAAGCGCTGGGCCATCTCCTCCCGCAGGATGGCGGCGAAGCGCTCCTCGTCCACCGCCCGGCTGAACGGCCCCCGCTGCGGGCCCGGCGCGACCACGACGTTGTGCCCCAGCTGGAAGAGGCCCATCTCGCGCGGGACCGTCAGGTCGGGGTCGTTCGACCCGGCGCAGGCGGCGAGGAAGGGCAGCGCGAGAAGCGCGAGGATGCGGGCCATGGGCGGGATTCTCCGTCGTTCCGCCCCACGCTAGCTTCGGAACGCCGGCAGTTGAACCGCCCTAGTTGAACCTGTTGTCCCGCGGGAAGCCCCGCGGCGCCATCCGGCCCGCGGCGCCCCGGCGGCCGACCCACTCGCCCAGGTCGGCGACCGTGCGGGTGCGCCCGCCCCCGTCGAGCCAGCGCAGCCCGTCGGCCAGCGCGAAGCCCCGTGCGTCCGACAGCCCGCCGTCCTTGTAGCGCTGCAGCCGCACGCCCTTGCCGCGCCCCATCTCGGGCAGCTCGGCGGCCGCGAAGACCAGCATCTTGCGGTTGTCGCCCACCACGGCGACGTGGTCGCCCTCCATCGGGCGGACCACGGCGGCCCGCGCGCCCTTCAGGTTCAGCACCTGCTTGCCCGCGCGCGTCTGCGCCACGATCCCGTCCTCGGGCGCGAGGAACCCGTCGCCCGCGTCCGACGCCACCAGAAGCCGCCGCCCCGGCACGTGGGGCAGGAGGGCGACGATCCCCGCGTCGTTGGGCAGGTCCACCATCAGGCGCACCGGCTCGCCCATGCCGCGCCCGCCGGGCAGGTCCGAGACGCGGATCGTGTAGGCCCGCCCGTTCCCCCCGAAGAGGATCAGCCGGTCGGTCGTCTCGGCGTGGAAGGCGAAGCGGGGGCCGTCGCCGTCCTTGAACTTGACGGGGGCATCGGGGGGCTGATGCCCCTTCATCGCCCGGATCCACCCCATCCTCGAGCAGATCACCGTCACCGGCTCGCGCTCGATCATGTCCTCCAGGGCGACCTCGGCCACCTCGCCCGCCTCGGCCAGCTCGGTCATGCGGGCGCCCCGCGGCATGGCCCGGAAGGTCTTGCGGACCTCGCGCAGCTGGCCGGCCACCGCGTCCCACTGCCGCCCCTCGTCCTCGAGCAGGTCCTCGATCCCCGCCCGCTCGGCCATGAGGGCGTCGCGCTCGGTCACGAGGGCGATCTCCTCGAGGCGGCGCAGGGCGCGCAGGCGCATGTTCAGGATCGCCTCGACCTGCGCCTCCGACAGCTCCCCCTCGCCGGGTGGCGGGGTGCGGTAGTCCTTCTCGGACGTCGCCCGGACGTGGTCGCGCGACCAGTCCTCGCGCATCAGGGCGTCCTTCGGGGCCTCGTCGTAGCGGATGACGTCGATCACCCGGTCGAGGTTCAGGAACGCGACCAGAAGCCCCTCCAGGACCTCCAACCGGCGGTCGATCCTGCCCAGCCGGTTGCGCGAGCGGCGGATCAGAACGTCCCGCCGGTGGTCGAGGAAGGCGCGCAGGACCTCCTTCAGGCTGCAGACCCTCGGCGTGCGCCCGTCGATCAGCACGTTCATGTTCAGCGGCACCCGCACCTCCAGGTCCGAGAGGCGGAAGAGCGTGCCCATCAAGACCTCCGCGTCCACGGACCGCGCCCGCGGCTCCAGGACGACGCGCACGTCGTCCGCGCTCTCGTCGCGCACGTCCACGAGGATGGGCACCTTCTTCGCGCCGATCAGCTCGGCCAGCTTCTCGATCAGCTTGGCCTTGGGCACGCCGTAGGGAATCTCCGTCACCACGACCTGCCACTGGCCGCGGCCCAGGTCCTCGACCTGCCAGCGGGCGCGCAGGCGGAAGCCGCCCCGCCCCGTCCGGTAGGCCTGCGCGATGCTCTCGGGGCCCTCGACGCAGACGCCGCCCGTGGGGAAGTCCGGGCCGGGAACGTGCTTCAGCAGCGTCTCGTCCCGCGCGTCCGGCGTCCTGATCAGGTGCAGGCACGCGCCGATCAGCTCGCCCACGTTGTGGGGCGGGATGCTCGTCGCCATGCCGACCGCGATCCCCGACGCCCCGTTCGCCAGGAGGTTCGGGAACGCCGCGGGCAGGACCTCCGGCTCCTCCAGGGTGCCGTCGTAGTTCGGGCGGAAGTCGACCGCGTCCTCGCCCAGCCCCTCCATCAGCATCTCGGCGGCGGCCGTCAGCCGGGCCTCGGTGTAGCGCGCGGCGGCCGGGTTGTCCCCGTCGATGTTGCCGAAGTTGCCCTGCCCGTCCACGAGCGGCCAGCGGATCGTGAAGTCCTGCGCCAGCCGCGCCATCGCGTCGTAGATCGCGCCGTCCCCGTGCGGATGGTAGTTGCCCATCACGTCGCCCGAGATCTTGGCCGACTTGCGAAAGCCCCCTTCGGGCGACAGCCGCAGCTGGCGCATCGCGAAGAGGATGCGGCGGTGCACGGGCTTCAGCCCGTCGCGCGCGTCCGGCAGCGCCCGGTGCATGATCGTGGAGAGCGCGTACTGAAGGTAGCGCTGCCCGATCGCCTCGCGCAGCGGCTCGGTGATCAGCGTCTCCTGGGGCGCGGCGGGCTTGGGTTCACGGGGGGCCATGTTCACCATCTACCCCCCGGCCGGGGCGGCATCAATGCACGCTGGGCGGGAACTTCGTCCCGTCTCGCACATTCTACACATGCCCGCCGCGGCGGGCGCAAACCGAACCGGAACAACAAGGAGGAAGCCGCCCCTCGGGCGGCCGGACCGACCATGTCCAAGATCCTGACCCTCACGCTCCTCTTCTCGCTCTGGGCCGTCTACGAGGTGTCGGGCGGCGGCGACGGCATGGCGACGGCCGAGGGGGCCCCCGCCCCCCGCCTCCTGCCCGACGAGGTCGCCCTGGCCCGTGCCGAGGCCTTCGGCGCCGAGCGGCTGATCCCCGCGCTGCGCGCCCCCGCCGCCCCCGCCGCCCCGGCCACCCCGGCCACCCCCGACGCGGCGCCCGCCTCCTTCCCCGTCCTCGTCGCCACCCTCTCGGAGGAGGAGTTCGCCGCCCGCACGGGCCTCGGCGCCCCGGCCCCCGCCCTCACGGACGTGGTGCAGCTGGCCGGCGAGACGCGCACCGTCGCGGGCAGCCGCGTCAACATGCGCGCGGGCCCCGGGACGGATTACGGCGTCATCACCTCCTGGCCCGGCGGCACGGAGGTCGTGCTCCTCGAGACGGACGGGAACTGGGGCCGCATCTCCGTCGGCGGCCGCGAGGGCTGGATGTCCACCCGCCTCCTGAACGGCTGAGGCTTGCCTTCCCGGCCCCCGTCCGGTCAGGCCGGGCGGATGCGGACCATCCTCGTCACCGGCTGCTCCTCCGGCATCGGCCACCACGCCGCCCACGCCCTCGCCGCGCGCGGCTGGCGCGTGCTCGCCACCTGCCGCCAGCCCCGCGACTGCGGGCGCCTGCGCGCCGAGGGCCTGGAGAGCTTCCCCCTCGACCAGGGCGACGAGACCTCCGTCGCCCGGGCCTGCGAGCAGGCCCTCGACCTCACCGGGGGCAGGCTCGACGCGCTCTTCGCGAACGGTGCCCACGCCACCCCCGGCTTCGCCGAGGACCTGCCTCGCGATGCCCTGCGCGCCATATTCGAGGCCAACCTCTTCGGCGTGCACGACCTGACCCGCCGCCTGATCCCCGCGCTGCGGGCGGCGCCGGACGGGCGCGCGGTCTGGTGCTCGTCGGTGCTGGGCTTCGCGGCGATGCCCTGGCGGGGGGCCTACAACAGCACCAAGCACGCGATGGAGGGGCTGGCCGACACGCTGCGCCTCGAGTGCCGCGAGACGGGGCCGCGGGTCATCCTGATCCAGCCCGGGCCCATCGCGACGCGCATCCGCACCAACTCCGTCCCTCATTTCGAGCGGTGGATCGACCCCGGCGCCTCCGCCCGCGCGGCGGAGTACGCGCGCCTGCAGGCCCGCCTGCGCGCGCCCGAGCCGGAGGTTCCCGAAGGCCACCGCGCCCATCCCGGGCGCGTGACCCGGGCCCTGCTGCGCGCGCTCGACGCGCCGCGCCCGCGCGCCCGCTACCGCGTCACCCGCGAGACGCGCCTGGCCGAGGGGATGCGCCGCCTCCTGCCGACGGCGCTGCGGGACGCGCTGCTGTCGCGGGCGGGCTGACCTCCCTTCCCTTCGGACGGGGCCCGCCCTAGGTCGCCCCGGCAACCGAAGGGGGCCCCATGGCAGACGATCCGTTCATGCTGATCGCGATCCTCGCGGCGCTGGGCGTGCTGGTCATCCTGATGATCGGCATCGGCGGCTTCGCCAAGGGCGGCGAGTTCAACCGCCGCAACGCCAACAAGATCATGCGCCTTCGCATCATCGCGCAGTTCGGCGCGGTGGTGCTGCTCCTCTTCGCCCTCTGGATGCGGAGCGCCTGATGGTCGTCCTGAACAAGATCTACACCAAGACCGGCGACGCGGGCGAGACGGCGCTTGGCGACGGCGCGCGCGTCGCCAAGCACGCGCTGCGCGTGCAGGCCTACGGCACGGTGGACGAGGTGAACGCCACGCTCGGCCTCGCGCGCCTCCATGGCGGCGAGATGGACCCGAAGCTGTCCTCGGTCTCGAACGACCTCTTCGACCTCGGCGCGGATCTCTGCCGTCCCGACCACGAGAAGGACGCCGAGGCCGAATATCCGCCCCTTCGGATCACCGCCGCCCAGGTCGCCCGCCTGGAGGGCGAGATCGACGTCATGAACGCCGATCTCGAGCCCCTGCGCTCCTTCATCCTGCCCGGCGGCACGCCGCTCGCCGCGCACCTCCACCTCTGCCGCACCGTCTGCCGGCGCGCCGAGCGCCTGGTGGTCGAGCTGGCGACGATGGAATCCATCAACCACGAGGCCGTGCGCTACCTCAACCGCCTCTCCGACTGGTTCTTCGTCGCCGGCCGCGTCGCCAACGACGGCGGCCAGGCCGACGTCCTGTGGGTTCCGGGCGCGAACCGCTGAAAGCGGCGATCGGTCCGGTGGACCGATCGGCCCCCCGGAAGGGCGAACCGCTGACGAATGTCAGCGGCGGCGGCCCCAGTGGGGCCGTCGGCGACGGGAAGGGCGAAGCCCCGGCCCGAAAGGCGGGGGCGAACCGCCGAAGCGGCCCGCCAAGGCGGGCTGAAGCCCGCCCTGTGCCAGTCCCGCCGTAGGTCGGGCTTCAGCCCGACACGCCTGCCGAAGCAGCGCGGAATCCACTCCGTCACCGGCGGAACGAGTTCCGCCCCAACAGTGACTACCGTGCGGTGCCGGCCTTGCTGGGCCAGCGTTTCGCCGTGGCGGCGGTGACGAACTTGCCGGTGATCGCGCTCCTCGCACTCCCGGCCGGCCTTCCTCCGCGCCGCTCACCGAGCGTCGTCTCCGGATCTGCCGCCGCTTGCCTCTTCGTCACGAACCGTCCGGTCCGCGCGCTTCTACGGTCCTTGGCCATCTCCTACTCCATCATGTGCCCTGCCTCGTTCGTAGTGCGATATGATGATTCCCGAACGGAACGAACAGAGATTTTCGCCGGGGTCGTTGATTGCGTTGACGCGCGCGTAACGCGGCGTCCCCGGTGCCCCACGCGACGTTTTCGCCCTGCAATCCCGGACCCGCCCGCGCTACATCGCACCCAAAGCCGATAGGGAGAGCGCGATGAAGATCCTCGTGCCCGTCAAGCGGGTCATCGACTACAACGTGAAGGTCCGGGTGAAGGCCGACGGCAGCGGGGTCGACCTCGCCAACGTGAAGATGAGCATGAACCCCTTCGACGAGATCGCCGTCGAGGAGGCCATCCGCCTGAAGGAGAAGGGCGTCGCCGACGAGGTGGTCGCCGTCTCCATCGGCACGAAGAAGAACCAGGAGACGCTGCGGACCGCCCTCGCCATGGGCGCCGACCGCGCGATCCTGATCGTCGCCGCCGAGGACGTGCACGACGACATCGAGCCGCTCGCCGTCGCCAAGCTCCTCAAGGCCGTCGTGGACGAGGAGCGGCCCGACCTCGTCCTCGCCGGCAAGCAGGCCATCGACAACGACATGAACGCGACGGGCCAGATGCTCGCCGCGCTCCTCGGCTGGCCGCAGGCGACCTTCGCCTCCGAGGTCGCGATCGAGGGCGGGCGGGCGACCGTCACGCGCGAGGTCGACGGCGGCCTGCAGACGATCCGGGTCGGGCTTCCGGCCATCGTCACCGTGGACCTGCGCCTCAACGAGCCGCGCTACGCCTCGCTGCCCAACATCATGAAGGCCAAGAAGAAGCCGCTGGAGGAGAAGACGCCCCAGGACTACGGCGTCGACGTCTCGCCCCGCCTCGCGGTGACCGCCACGGCCGAGCCCGACGTGCGCAAGGCCGGCGTCATGGTCGCCAGCGTGGACGAGTTGATAAGCAAGCTGAAGAACGAAGCGGGGGTGCTGTAGATGACCGTTCTGCTGATCGCCGAAGTGTCCCGCATCGACGGCGGGTCGGACGTGAACATGGACGCCACCGCCAAGGCGATGACGGCCGCGGCGCAACTGGGCGAGGTGCACGTCCTCGTCGCGGGCGAGGGGGTGACCGGCGACGGGGCCGCCACGCTGGAGGGCGCGGCGAAGGTCCTCGTCGCGGACGACGCCCTCTACGCCAACGGCCTGGCCGAGCCGGTCGCCGACCTCGTCGTCGGCCTCGCGGGGGGCTACTCGCACATCGTGGCCCCCTCCACGGCGGCCGCGAAGAACGTCCTGCCGCGCATCGCCGCGCTCCTCGACGTGATGATCCTCCCGGACGTCTCCGGCATCGTGGACGCGGACACGTTCCAGCGCCCGATCTACGCCGGCAACGCCATCCAGACGGTGCGGTCCTCGGACGCCGTGAAGGTCCTCACGATCCGCACGGCGGGCTTCGAGGCCGCCGCGACCACCGGCTCGGCCCCGATCGAGGCGGTATCCGCCGCGGGCGATCCGGGCCTCTCCTCCTTCGTCGAGGACAAGGTCGCCGAATCCGACCGCCCCGAGCTGACCTCCGCCGGGCGCGTCGTCTCCGGCGGCCGCGGCATCGGCTCGGAGGAGGACTTCGCCATGGTCGAGAAGCTGGCCGACGCGCTCGGCGCGGCGGTGGGCGCCTCGCGCGCGGCGGTCGATTCGGGCTACGCGCCCAACGACTGGCAGGTCGGCCAGACCGGCAAGGTCGTCGCGCCGGAGCTCTACGTCGCGGTCGGCATCTCGGGCGCGATCCAGCACCTCGCGGGGATGAAGGACTCGAAGGTCATCGTCGCGATCAACAAGGACGAGGACGCGCCGATCTTCCAGATCGCGGACTACGGCCTCGTCGCCGACCTCTTCGAGGCGGTGCCCGAGCTGACGCAGAAGGCCTCCTGAGGTCCCGGCCCGGCCGCCGCCCCTCGCGTGCAGGGCGGCCGGGCCTCGCCGCCGCGCCGCGGCGCCAACCCCCCCCGGCAGAGGAGGCACGCCATGGACATCGCGCGGATCGGCGTCGTGGGCGCAGGGCAGATGGGCGGCGGCATCGCCCATGTCTGCGCGCTCGCGGGCTACGAGGTGCTGCTCACGGACGTCTCGCGGGATGCCCTCGCCGCCGCGCCCGGCGCGATCGGGCGCGACATCGGCCGGCAGGTCGCGAAGGGCGCCGTCACCGAGGCGCGGAAGGCCGAGGCCCTCGCCCGGGTGACGACCACCCCCGAGCTTCGCGACCTCGGCGCCTGCGACCTCGTGATCGAGGCCGCGACCGAGCGCGAGGACGTCAAGGCCGCCATCTTCGAGGGGCTGGTCCCGCACCTCGCCCCCGGCGCGATCCTCGCCTCGAACACCTCGTCCATCTCGATCACGCGGCTCGCCAGCCGCACGGACCGGCCCGGGCGGTTCATGGGCTTCCACTTCATGAACCCCGTCCCCGTCATGCAGCTGGTCGAGCTGATCCGCGGCATCGCCACCACGCAGGAGACCTTCGACGCCTGCGCCGGCGTGGTCGAGCGTCTCGGCAAGACCCATTCGGCGGCCGAGGACTTTCCCGGCTTCATCGTCAACCGCGTGCTCGTGCCCATGATCAACGAGGCGGCCTACGTCCTTCACGAAGGGGTCGGCACCGTGCGCTCGATCGACGCCTCGATGAAGCTTGGCGCGAACCATCCCATGGGGCCGCTTGAGCTTGCGGACCTCATCGGCCTCGACACCTGCCTCGCCATCATGGAGGTCCTGCACGAGGGCCTCGGCGACACGAAGTACCGGCCCTGCCCCTTGCTGCGCAAATACGTCGAGGCCGGGTGGCTGGGCCGCAAGGCCGGCCGCGGCTTCTACGACCACCGCGGCGAGGGCGGCCCCGTCCCGACGCGCTGAGCGGCCGGGCCCCGCCCGCCGGCCCGCCAGGGGCGCCGCGCCCGTCCGGCCGCCTCCCCCCCGGCGGGACTCCGGACCTGCGGCGCGGCGCATCCCGGCGGGCCGGGCCGGGGCGGGCGGCGCCCGTTCCGGCGCCGGCGGCCCTTCGGCCGGACGCACCCCTCCCGTCGCCCCGCTCCGGGCCGGGAAGGCGGGTCCGGCGATGTGTCCGCCTCGTCGCCTGGGTGTTGGGATCCGCTCCGCCATGGGGCCATCCTGCCGCGAAGACCTTGCCAAGCCGTTACCGCAGCGCGCGCTGCCCCGGCATCGCGCGCAACCTACTGAGATGACGGGAAGGAAACGCCCGGTCAGCTCGGCTCCAGCGCCAGGGTCCGCGCCCTCAACGCGGCCATCATCCTCCTCGGCGGGCCCATGGCGGCCAGCGCTTCGGGGCCGATCGCCTCGCCGATCACCGGGCGGATGGGCCGGTCGAGGCTGCGCCGGACCTCGTGGATCAGCAGCCCCTGCCGCAGCACCGGCGAGAGGCGCCCCGCGATCTGATAGGCGCGCGAGTTCCGCCCCCCGAACCGGACGGGGACCACGCCCGCCCCCGAGCGGCGGATCAGCTTGGCGGTGAAGGCCGACCATTCCCCCTCGACCGCCGGCCCGAGGGCCCGCTCCGCGGCGGCCACCCCGCCCGCCGGGAAGAGCGCCACGCACCCGCCCCGCGCCAACCGCGCCGTGGCCTCGGCGCGCATCGCCAGCATGCCGCACCGGGCGTCCGGGTCGTGGGGGAAGGGCACGGGAATCGTGTGCTCCTCGACCTCCCGCACGCCCGTCAGAAGGGCGCGGGCCAGGATCGCATGGTCCGGACGCCGCCGCGCGACCAGCGCCGCCAGCGCCAGGCCGTCCACCAGGCCGTGCGGGTGGTTCGCCACCACCACCAGGGGCCCGGTCCGGGGCAGGCGCGCGATCTCGGCCTCGGGGGTGCGCAGGTCGATCCCCAACGCCTCCAGGGCCCGCGGCCAGAAGGCGGGCCCATGCGGCACGCCCGCGGCCTCGAGGCGGCGGACGCGGCGCAGGAGGGCCCGCTTGCCCGTCGCCCACTCCATCGTCCGGATCACCCGGGCCGCGCGACGGTCCCGGAACGTGCCCGCATAGGAGAGGCGGGACCTCTCGAACGGGGCGTGCGCCCCCCCGCCCCCGGCCCCCCGCCCGGGCGGGGCCGGGACGGGCGGGGCGTTCACATGCCTTCCCCGAACCGATCCGCGACGAGGGCGTCCAGCGCGTCCATCAGCGCCTCGGCCTCGGGGCCGGAGGTCTCAACCTCGATCTGCGTCCCGCGGGAGGCGGCCAGCATGAGAAGGCCCATGATCGAATCGCCCGCCGCCGCCTCGTCGCCCCGGCGCACCTCGCAGGAGGCGCCGAACCCCTCGCAGAGCTCGGCGAACTTCGCCGACGCGCGGGCGTGCAGCCCCTTCTCGTTCACGATCGTCAGCATGCGGATCACGTGGGCTCAGGCCGCCGTGCCGGCCGCGGGGGCCGGCGGAGCGGCCGGTGCGTCGAACGCGTCGATGTACTTGCGCCCCGCCGAGAGCGCGGCCTCCACCGCCGCCTCCAGCGGCTTGCGGCGCGACTTGGCCAGCTTGACGAGAAGCGGCAGGTTCGCCCCGTAGACGATCTTGCGCCCGCGCGCGGCGCAGGCCGGCAGGCTGAGGTTCGAGGGGCTTCCCCCGAACATGTCGGTCACGATCACCACGCCGCCTCCGCTGTCGACTTCGTCGGCCGCGCGGCATATCTCGTCGCGCTTGGCGCTGCGGTCGCATTCGGCCTGTATCGGGATCGCGCGCGTGCCCGGCAGGGGGCCGACCACATGCTCGACGGCGGCGAGGTACTCCGCGGCCAATCCGCCATGCGCGACGATTACGATGCCGATCATCGGGCCTCCTCGACCCTTTCATGCGAGCCGGGCGGCCTGCGCGGCCCGGTTCCGTCCCTTCCCCTATAGATACCCGTGCGGCGCGGCCTTCAAGGGCGCGAAACTCTGCATGACGGGCGTGTGACGCAGGGACCTATGGCGGCCCTAGCGCCTTCAGGAGCACGAGAAGGCCCTCCGCGAACCCCGGCTCCGGGCCGGCATGGAGGACCGGGACGGCATGGCCCAGCAGACGCAGGCGGCGCGCGGGCGGCAGGCGCCGGTCCTCGCGGCGGTCCGTCCGCACGGCGAGGACGACGCGCGCGCCCTCTCCCGGCGGCACCGGCACGAGGCCGATCCCCCGCCGCGCCACCGCCGCGGGGGCGCCGGGCCGCCCCCGCGCGTGCAGCGCCCCGCCCCCGCCCGAGAGGCGAACCCGGTCGTCCGCCACGAACCCGGCGCCGAGGGCGATCAGCCGCAGGGCGAGCGAGGACTTCCCCGACCCCGACGCGCCGAGGATCAGAAGTCCGGCGCCGCGCCACGAAACGGCACCCCCATGAAGGTCGAGCGGGCGCGCCGTCACGCGCCCCTCGTCCCGCCTGGGCGGGCGCGGGGACGCGGTTTCGGGCCGCGAAGGGCGCGCGGCGGGGGCGGCGCAGGGTCCGGGAAGGCGGGGGCGGAGATAGGGGGCGCCGCGCCGGACGGCTTCGGGCGGGCGGGGCACGGCGCCGGCGGCGGCCGCCGCATGCCGGGTGCGGGGCGCGGCACGGTCGGCGCCGCGCTCAGACCGGCAGGCCCACGACGAAGCGGGCGCCGAGGGGCCTGCCGCCCGGATCGGCGTCCGGCGCTCGGATGTTCTCCGCCCAGACGACGCCGCCATGCGCCTCGACGATCTGCTTCGATATGGCGAGGCCGAGGCCCGAGTTGTTGCCGAACTGCCCTTGCGGCCGCTCTGAGTAGAAGCGGTTGAAGATCTTGGAGAGCGCCACCTCGGGGATGCCCGGGCCGGTGTCCTCGACCACCACGAGGACGCGGTCCTCGCGGCGGCGGCACCAGACGCGGATGGCGTCCCCTTCCTCGCAGAAGGAGGTGGCGTTGGTGACTAGGTTCACGAAGACCTGCGCCAGGCGCGCCTCCAGCCCTTCGATGCGGATGGGCTCGGACGGCAGGTCGGTGATGAACTCGATCCCCTTCTCGCGCGCCTCCTCGCCGAGATGCTCCGCGAGGTTCGCCACGAGCCTGACGAGGTCGAACGCCTCCTGCTCCTCCTTCACCAGCTCGCTGTCGAGGCGCGAGGCGTTCGAGATGTCGCTGACGAGGCGGTCGAGGCGGCGCACGTCGTGCTCGATGACCTCGAGGAGGCGCGCGCGCTGGTGGTCCCGCTTGGCGACGCGCAGCGTGCCCACGGCCGAGCGCAGCGAGGCGAGCGGGTTCTTGATCTCGTGCGCGACGTCGGCGGCGAACTGCTCGTTCGAGTCGATCCGGTCGTAGAGCGCGGCGACCATGCCGCGAAGCGCCCCCGAGAGGTTCCCGATCTCGTCCGGGCGGCCCGTCAGGTCGGGGATGCGCACGCGCGCCGGGTCCTGCCCGCGGCGGCCTTCCTGCCGGATCGCCGCGGCCTCGGCGAGGTCGGAGAGCGGGGTCGCGATGGTCGAGGCCAGCACGAGCGACAGGCCGATCGACACGAGGATGGCGATGGCGAACATCTGCAGCACCTCCTCGCGGCCGGCCCGGACGAGCTGGTCGATCTCGCCGGCGACGGTGGCGGTCACGAGGACGCCGACGACCGCTCCGCCCCGCTCGATCGGGGTGCCGGTCCAGAACGCGGGCTCGCCCCCCTTCACGCCGACCGTGTGCACGACCGTAGCCCCCGATCCTGCGACTGTCCTGGAGAGGGCGAGCACGCGCGCCTCCGGAGGGGCCGGAGCGGCCTCGGGCGGTCCGCTGCCGGTGACCTCCTCGAACCAGGACCAGACGTCGTTGAGCCGGTCGGTGATGTAGGTGGGCGGCATCTCGGGCGCGGCGATCCCGGGGATGCGGGCCGCGTCCCGGATGTCGGACCTCGCCAGGATGGCGCCGGATGGGTCGGCGACCCAGACCTCGATCCCGCGGGGCAGCCGCAGCGCGTCCAGCGCCCGGGCCGCGTCCACCCCGTCGCCGGCCGCCAGGTCGACGGGCGCACCCTCGGGAAGCGCGGCCTCGAACACCGCGGCGATCAGCTCGGCCTCGACGATGTGGGCCTGCTCGCGCTGAGTGACGAGATGGTCGCGCGAGGAGTTCATGTAGAGCACCCCCGACACCAGGACGACCAGCGCCAAGAGGTTGAAGGTGATGATCTTGCGCGCCAACGGCGAGCGGTTCAGCGAAGGCAGGCGGGGCCGCGCGATCCGCGGCCCCGCCTTGGTCCCCGCCCCGTCCCCCGCGTCTTCCGCCGGTCCGGCGTCCAGGAGCGCCACCGTGCTCAGTCCTCGTTGTAGCGGTACCCGATGCCGTAGAGCGTCTCGATCGCGGCGAAGTCCGGATCGACCGAGCGCATCTTCTTGCGCAACCGCTTGATATGGCTGTCGATGGTGCGGTCGTCGACGTAGACCTGGTCGTCGTAGGCGACGTCCATCAGCTGGTCGCGCGACTTCACGAAGCCCGGGCGCTGGGCCAGCGCCTGGATGAGGAGGAACTCGGTCACGGTGAGGGTGACGTCCATGTCCTTCCAAGACACCGCGTGGCGCATCGGATCCATCGTCAGCTCGCCGCGGGTCATGACCTGCGCGACCTCCTCGGCGGAGGGGGTCTCCCCGGCGACCACCTCCTGGCGGCGGAGGATGGCGCGGATGCGCTCGATCAGGAGGCGCTGGGAGAAGGGCTTGCGGACATAGTCGTCGGCCCCCATCCGCAGCCCGAGCACCTCGTCGATCTCGTCGTCCTTCGAGGTCAGGAAGATCACGGGCATCGTGGTCTTCTGGCGAACCCGCTGCAGCAGGTCCATGCCGTCCATGCGGGGCATCTTGATGTCGAAGACCGCCATGTCGGGCAGCCTGCGGTTGAACGCCTCGAGGGCCGCCTGGCCGTCGTTGTATGTGTCGACCTCGAACCCCTCGGCCTCGAGGGTCATGGAAACGGACGTCAGGATGTTCCTGTCGTCGTCGACGAGCGCGATGCGCGACATGGTCTCTATCCTTCGTTCTGCTCTGTCCAATGCCCTTTCGGTGACATGATCCGGCGGAGGGCCGCCGATCAACGGCGCCGCGAATCGCACCCGGGCTTGCGCGCCCAATCGGCCACAGAAAGTCCTAAGACCGCCCTAAGGACTGGCCGATTTCCGCGCCGTTGGCGCTAACCCCCCGGCTGTTGGCGTAAACATCGCCCGGCACGGTTGTGCGGCGCGCGGCCTCCGATACGTAGCGTCCCGAAGGGCCCGGGTCCGTTCCGGGCGACCCGCATCGGAGAGGACGCCGTGCTCGATCATACCCACCAAGGCCGCGTGAACCCCCGGGCCACGCTCGGGGCGGCCGGCATCGAGGCGGCGGCCGTCCACTACAACCTCTCCGCGCCCGCTCTGGTCGAGCGCGCGCTCCTGCGGGGCGAGGGGAGGCTGGGGCGCGGCGGCGCCCTTCTGGTGACGACCGGCGCGCACACGGGCCGCTCGCCCAAGGACAAGTTCGTCGTCCGCACCCCTTCGACCGAGGGCGCCATCTGGTGGGAGAACAATCCCCCCCTGGATCCCGAGGCGTGGGACGCGCTTCGGGCGGACATGCGCCTTCATGCCCGCGGCCTCGACCTCGACGTCCAGGACCTCCACGCGGGCGCGGACCCCGAGCACCGCCTCCGCGTGCGCGTCGTGACCGAGTTGGCCTGGCACGCCCTCTTCATCCGCTACCTCCTGCGTCGTCCCGCGCGGGACGAGCTGGAGGGGTTCGTGCCCGACTGGACGATCCTGAACCTGCCCTCCTTCCGCGCCGACCCCCGGCGGCACGGCTGCCGCTCCGAGACGGTGATCGCGCTGAACTTCGACGCCCGCGAGATCCTGATCGCGGGCACCAGCTACGCCGGCGAGAACAAGAAGTCCGTCTTCACCGTCCTGAACCACCTCCTGCCCGAGAAGGGGGTGATGCCCATGCACTGCTCGGCGAACCACGCGAAGGGCAACCCGGTCGATACGGCCGTGTTCTTCGGCCTGTCGGGCACCGGCAAGACGACCCTCTCAGCCGATCCGGACCGCGTGCTCATCGGCGACGACGAGCATGGCTGGTCCGCCAGGGGCACCTTCAACTTCGAGGGCGGGTGCTACGCCAAGACCATCGGCCTCACCCGCGAGGCCGAGCCCGAGATCTTCGACACCTGCACCGCCTTCGGCACCGTGGTCGAGAACATGGTCTGGGACGGGGACACGCGCGAGCTGGACTTCGAAGACGACAGCCTCACCGCCAACATGCGCTGCGCCTACCCGCTGGAGGCGATCCCCAACGCCAGCCCGACCGGGCTGGGCGGGCATCCCAAGAACGTGGTGATGCTGACCTGCGACGCGTTCGGCGTGCTCCCGCCGATCGCCCGCCTCTCGCCGGCGCAGGCGATGTACCACTTCCTGTCGGGCTTCACCTCGAAGGTCGCGGGCACCGAGCGCGGCGTGACCGAGCCTCAGCCCACCTTCTCGACCTGCTTCGGCGCGCCCTTCATGCCCCGCCGGCCGGAGGTCTACGGCGACCTGCTGCGCGAGAAGATCGCGCGCCACGGCGCGACCTGCTGGCTCGTGAACACCGGCTGGACCGGCGGGGCCCATGGGACCGGGTCGCGGATGCCGATCCGCGCGACGCGGGCGCTGCTCTCCGCGGCGCTGGGGGGCGGCCTCTCGGACGCGGCCTTCCGCAAGGACCCCGTGTTCGGCTTCGACGTGCCCGTCGCCGTGCCGGGGGTGGAGGACGCCCTGCTCGATCCCCGTTCGACCTGGGCGGACGGAGGCGCCTACGACGCGCAGGCCGCCAAGCTCGCCGGGATGTTCGCCGAGAACTTCCGCCAGTACGAAGGCCATGTCGACGAGGACGTGCGCGCCGTCGCGATCGGCTGAGCCATGCCGCGCCGGGGCCGAGGCCGGGACCGGGGAGGCGGGCGCCGGGGGCCAGGACGGGAACGCCCCTCCTTGACCCGGCAGCGGCCCGGCGCGACGGTCTGGCGCATGCGCACGCTCGCCCTCGCCCTCGCGCTTCTCGCGGGCCCCGCCCTCGGGGCGGGCATCGTCGCGGACAAGGACCGGGTCGAACTGGTGTCCCATGGCCTCTACTGCATGACGGACGGCGAGTTGGTCGAGGCGCCCGAGACCGCCTCGGGCACCGTATGGCAGGGACGGATCCCGGACTTCCGCCACCGGACGCTGGAGGTGCCTGCGCGGACCGGCCTGACCTTCGGCATCGAGTATCGCGGGACCGGCCCGATCGAGACGGTGGTGACCGGCCGGACCGCCCATCCGCCCTTCGACGTCAGCCCGATCACCGAATACGTCCGCCCCGTGCCCCTGCCTCCCGCGGGGGCCGCGCCGTCCTTCCTGCTCTACACCTTCGACTTCCCCTACGAGGAGGTTCCGGGCGAATGGACGTTCGAGGTTCTGGACGCCCTTTCGGGAACGTCCATCCTGTCAGTCACCTTCGCCGTCGTGCCGGACGAGGGCCAGCCTCCGTTCCTGCGCTGCCAGGGGCCCCCCGTCGCATGAGGGCCGCGCGGGCCCTCGCCCTCCTCGCGGCGCTCGCCGGACCGGCGGCCGCGGAGATCCGCTTCGATCCGGCGGTCGTCACCGGCCTGCGCGCGGGGCTCTGGTGCGCCTCCGACACCGGCGAGCGCCAGGAAGCGCCGGGCACGGTCTCGGGCTATATCGACCTCGTCGCGGATCCGGTGCTCCGGCGGGCGACGGAGATGGTCCCGCTCTCGAGCGGCACCACCTTCGGGATCGAGGCGACCTTCGCCTCCGGCGTGTCGGGCACCGCGCAGGTGATCGTCACCCACCCGCCCTTCGGAGGCTCGGGCGAGACGCGGCAGGCGATGAACCCCCATCCCGCCGCCGGCCGGGCCATCGCCTTCTACACGTTCGACTATCCCCACGAGGAAGTGGCCGGCGCCTGGGGCTTCACTCTCCTCCTCGACGGGCGCGAGGTCGCGCGCGCCGCCTTCGAGGCCGTCGAGCCCCGCCCGGGGGCTATGCCCCTCGTCGGCTGCGGCGCGCCCGAGCTGCTTTCCTGAAGGCCCTGCGGCGCGCGCCTCACCATCCCGCCCCCCGGCGGATCAGGTTCAGCCCCGCCAGCACCAGCACGCCCAGCGTGAGGCGGCGGAACAGGTCCTGGTCCAGCCGGTCCTGGACCCGGAAGCCCAGCCAGATGCCCGCGAGGCTGGGCACGAGCAGCAGGGCCGAGAGGGGCACGGTGCCGCGGTTCAGGATGCCGGAGACGCTGTGCGTCGCCAGGAGGGCGAAGCTGCCGGCCCCGTAGATCACCCCCTGCACCAGCACCGACCGCGCCTTGGGCACGTCGAGCGCCAGGAGGTAGAGGACCGTGGTCGGCCCCCAGGTCCCCGCGAACCCGCCAAGAGAGCCCGAGATCAGCCCCCCGACGATCTCCGCGATCCTGCGCCGCTCCGGCGCGATCCGCGGCCGCCATCCGACGAGCTGGAGCGCCGCAAGGGTCGTCACCGGCACCCCGAGGACGAAGTACATCGTCCGGGCGTCGATCGCCGGGAGGAGCTGGCCTACCAGGAGGATGGAGAGGCAGACGAGCAGGATGTACACCCGATGCTCCCGCGCGGCGTCCCATGCCGGGCCGATGCCGCTTCGGAAGGTCTGGGCGAGGTTGGTCGCGACGACGGGCAGGATGATCGCCGCCACGGCGAGCTTCGGGTCGAGGATCGAGGAGATGCCCGACACCATGATGAGGGGCATGGCGAAGCCCACCGCCCCCTTCACGAACCCGGCGAGGAGGGTGATCGCCACGCAGAGGGCGAGGGCGCTGAGGGTGATCTCGTCCACGGGCCCTGACCTGCCCGCCCGCGCATGGGGCCGCAACTCCTGCCGGCGCGTGGATGGGGGCGGCGGGGCGGGCCGTGCTCTCCTCCGGGCCTCGCCTCTCGCGGTGGCCTTCGTTGCGCCCCGCAGGGCGGCGTGCGATCCTTTCCCTCCGGCGCACCGCAGGAAGGAGCCCCCCCATGCCTCTCTATCCCGCGGCGTCTCGGCCGGGCGCGCTCGCGGCGGCCGGGGCCGCGCCGCGCCGCCCGAGGGGGATGGCGGGCGACGGGGGCCGCCCGCGCCCGGCGCCGGGCCGACGGAGGGACGTCGGGGCGCCTCCCCTGGGCCTCGTCCTGCCGGGTAGGCCGCGCGGCCGCGCATGGCTCGTACGGACGCTGCGTGGCTGCCGGATTTGATACTCCTGACCGGCATCACGGGCTTTCTCGCCCATCGCATCGCGCTCGACCTCCTGAACGCGGGCCATGCCGTGCGCGGCTCGCTCCGCTCCATGGACCGCGCCGGAACGGTGCGGGACGCGCTGCGGCCGCACCTAGACGACCCCGACTGCCTAGAGAGGCTCGAGTTCGTCCTGCTGGACCTCTCCCGCGACGACGGCTGGACGGAGGCCGCGAAAGGGTGCGAGGCGATCCTTCACACCGCATCGCCCTTTCCGCTCGAGCAGCGGCCCAAGGACCCGCAGGCCGTGATCGGGCCGGCGGTGGGCGGCACGGTGCGCGCGCTGCGCGCGGCGAAGGCGGCCGGCGCGCGGCGGGTGGTCCTGACCTCCTCCACGGCGGCCGTGGCGAACGGTCCCGACCCCGGCGGAGGGCGCCCCCGGGATGAACGGGACTGGTCCACCGAAGGCCACCCCGGCGCCAACGCCTACGTCCTGTCCAAGACCCGGGCCGAGCGGGCGGCATGGAACGAGGCCCGGCGGGCCGACCTCGACCTCACGGTGATCAACCCGGGCTTCGTCCTCGGCCCCCTCCTCGCGGACGAGGGCGGAACCTCCGTCGCCGTGGCCGAGCGCCTGCTGAAGGGCCGCGACCCCATGCTTCCCGACCTCACCTTCGAGGCGGTCGACGTGCGCGACGTCTCGCGCGCTCACCTCGCCGCGCTCGCGGGCCCGTCGACGGTCGGCCGGCGCTACGTCTGCCAGTCGGGGCCCCTCTCCTTCGTCGAGATGGCCCGCATCGCCAGGGAGGAGGCGCCGGGCCGCAGGATCCCCAGCCGGCAGGCCCCGAACTGGCTGGTCCGCCTTCTCGCGCGCTTCGATCCCGCCCTGAAGGGGATCGTCCCGACGCTCGGCCGCCGCCAGGCGGTCTCAAGCGACCGCGCGCGGGCCGAGTTGGGGATCGACTTCATCCCCCCGCAGGAGGCCGCGCGCGCGACCTTCCGCGCCCTTCTGGCCCTGGGGCGCTGATGGTGGCCGGGCTTCTCTGCACCGCGCTCGGCCTCCTCTGCCCGGACGAGACGCTCGCCGGCCATGGCGGAGGGGGCGAGTGGCGGCTGGAGACGCTGGACGGCGCGCCCCTGGGCGCACAGGCGACGCTCTCGCTCGGGCCGGGCGGCGCGCTCTCCGGGCGGGCGCCGTGCAACGCCTTCTCCGGTCGGCAGACCGCGCCCTATCCGTGGTTCGAGGCATCCGCCCTCGCCGCCACCCGCCGCGCCTGTCCCGCCCTCGACGCCGAGGCCCGCTTCCTCGCCGCGCTGGAGGCGATGACGGAGGCGGAGGTGCTCGGCGGCGTCCTCGTCCTGCGGAACCGCGATGGGGGCGAGATGCTCTTCCGGCGCCCCTAGGGGCGCCCGTCCCGCTCCAGCGCGTCGAGGAGGCGGGCGCGCGCCTCCGGCAGCTGGCGCCCCAGCGCGGCGCCGAGGGAACGGGCCAGGAAATGCCCCGTCACGCGCAGCCCCTCGGCTACCTCCGCCGGGCCGCCGTCCCCGCCCCGCAGCACCGGCGGCAGGGGAAGGAGGCGGCCCGCGTACCCCCCCGCGCCGGCCTCCGTCACCGCCCGCCCGGTCTTGGGGGACACGAAGGCCAGCCCGTCCGTCGCCCCCGTCACCGCGCAGCGCGAGAGGTCGAGCGCAAAGCCCGCCTCCTCCAGGAGGAGCACCTCCCATTCGAGGTATCCCAGTTCCCACCCGGCGTCGCCCAAGCCATCGAGAAGACGCATCGTCGCGCGGTAGAGGCGGGGATGCGCCTCGCCCTCCGGCAGAGCGAAGCGCAGGAGCGCGGTCGCGGCGTTCAGCGCCGCGAGCGGCCGCCGCTCCCCCATCAGATGCGCGCGCGAACGCATCGGCTCGGCCGACAGGGTGCCGAGCGCGTCCTCGCTGCGGGCGCGGAACGACAGGTCCAACTGCGTGCCGGGCTGCATCATGGCGGCCTTCTTCCGCGACTGCCCCCCATGGACGAGGCCCGCGACCCGCCCGTGGCCCACGGTCAGCGCCTCGGCGATGCTGTGCGCCTCGCCGTGCGGGCGGGCGGAGAGCAGCACCCCCTCCTCGCGCCACTCGATCATGGGACGCGCTTCGCCCTGCCGAGACGCCCTGGCAAGCCACCTGCACCGCCGCCCCGGCCGCCCCGGCCGCCGCTCAACGCACCAGCCCCGGATCGTCCAGGAGGTGCCGGCCCTTCGGGTCCTCGACCTCGACAACCCAGAGATCCCGGTCGAAGCCCCGTTGGCGGGCGAGGGAGGCGTCGACCTCCCCTTCCGGGCCTTCGGTCGTCACCTCCCAGGACCGGCGGTCGGCCATCATGTCGTAGCGACACTCGAAGAGCTTGGCCGCCCCGTCCATCGTCGCGACCTTCACCAGGACATTGCCCGCCGTCGCGTCGCCCTTCGCCGCGAGGAAGGCCGGGATAGCCTCGCCCCGAAGTCGCGCAAGATAGGCCGCGACCCACATCTCCGAGGTCAGCCGCGCCATCCCTTCAGCCCCCGTCCCGGAAGTCGAGGCCCATCGCCTCGAAGCGCGCCCTCTCGTCCAACCACTTCTCGCGGACCTTGACCTGCAGGAAGAGGTGCACCTTCCGGTCCAGGAACTCCGACAAGTCCTCCCGCGCGGCCTTGCCGACGGCCTTGATCGTCTCGCCGCCGCGGCCCAGCACGATTCCCCGGTGCCCCTCGCGCGCGACGTAGACGACCTGGTCGATCCGCACGCTCCCGTCCGCCCGCTCCTCCCAACCCTCGGTCTCGACGGTCAGCTGATAGGGCAGCTCCTGGTGCAGGCGCAGGGTCAGCTTCTCGCGCGTGGTCTCGGCGGCGAGCATCCGCAGGGGCAGGTCGGCGATCTGGTCCTCGGGGTAGAGCCAGGGCCCTTCGGGCATCCGCCCGGCGAGCCACGCCTTCAGGTCGTCCGTGCCGTATCCCTTCTCGGCCGAGATCATGAACACTTCGGCGAAATCGAAGGCCTCCGCCATCTCCTGCGTCAGGCCGAGGAGGCGGTCGCGCGGCGCGCGGTCGATCTTGTTGATGGCGAGGACCACGGGGGCCTTCGGCGGCTCGTCCCGCAGGCGGTCCAGGATGGCGCGCACCCCGTCCGTCAGGCCGCGCTGCGCCTCGATCAGGAGGACCACGACGTCCGCGTCCGACGCGCCCCCCCAGGCGGCCGCGACCATCGCGCGGTCGAGGCGCCGGCGCGGGCGGAAGAGGCCGGGCGTGTCCACGAACACGATCTGCGAAGCGCCTTCGATCGCCACGCCGCGGATGCGCGCGCGCGTGGTCTGCACCTTGTGCGTGACGATCGAGACCTTGGCCCCGACCATCCGGTTCAGGAGCGTGGACTTCCCGGCGTTCGGCTCCCCGATCAGGGCGACGAACCCGGCGCGGGCGGGGGTCTGGGTCATGGAGCGGAGATAGGACGGGGGACGATCCAGGTCACTACGGAAAACACAGTCCCGCGCCACCTTCGTCTTGATGCCCCTGCAAACCATCTGCCAAAGTCCTGGTATGGAAGGGTCAATTGTCATCGCGGTCGTCGCGGTCCTTGTCTGGCTGCTCGTCCGGGACGCCTCGCCCGGGACGCCGCCCGACCGAGGAAGCGAGCGTGAAGCCCTTGGCGAGCGTCAGGGTGAGTACGAACCGCCGGCGCGACCGCCGAAGACGGCGAAATCGCGCACCTCGGCAGCCGGGCAGCGTCCGGCCACGAAGCGTCACCTTTCGCAGCAGGTCAGCGGCAGGGCCTGGGTGATCGACGGCGACACGATCGACGTGGACGGCGCGCGAATCCGGCTGTTCGGGATCGACGCCCCGGAGATGGAGCATCCCTACGGACGCAACGCCAAGTGGGCGATGGTCCGGCTCTGCAAGGGGCGCAGGATCACGGTCGACCTTCTCGACAACGACGTCCACGACCGTCTGGTGGGCGTATGCCGTCGGGACGACGGCATGGACCTATCGGCAGAGATGGTGCGCACGGGGCATGCCATCGACTGGCCCAAGTACTCGGGCGGCGCCTACTCCCACCTCGAGCAGCCCGGCATCCGCAAACGCCTCTGGCGGTGCGACGCGCGCCAGAAGGGCCGGATGCCGCCCACTCGGACCTAGCCCCCCACCTCGCCCAGCAGCGCCCTCGCCGCCTCCTGCTCGGCGTCGCGCTTCGCCTTCGCCTCGGCGCGGGCCGTGCGACCGTCCTTCAGCCGGGCCTCCACGGTGAAGACGGGGGCGTGGTCGGGGCCCGTGCGGGCGACCTCGCGGTAGAGGGGCGGCGGCCAGCCCCGCGCCTGCGCCCACTCCTGGAGCGTCGTCTTCGCGTCGCGTGCGTCCTCGCCCACCGCTTCGATCCGGGTCGCCCACAGGCGCAGCACGAGGGCGCGCGCGACCTCGAACCCTGCATCGCGATGCACGGCGGCGATCACCGCCTCCATCGCGTCGCCCAGCAGCGCCTCCTTCCGGCGCCCGCCGGTCTTCATCTCGGACCGCCCGAGGCGCAGCACCTCGCCGAGGCCGACCTCCCTGGCGACGGCGGCGCAGGTCCCCTTGCGGACGAGGGCGTTGAATCGGGGGGCGATCTTGCCCTCCTCCGCCGTGCGGTCCCCCGCGAGCAGCGCCTCGGCCACTGCGAGGCCCAGCACCCGGTCGCCCAGGAACTCCAGCCGCTCGTTGGAGGGGCGCCCTTCGATGGAGGAATGGGTCAGCGCCGTGCGCAGCAGCCCGGGGTCCGCGAAGCGATGGCCGAGCCGTTCCTCGAAGGCCCGCAGCTCGGCCGAGAGGGTCAAGGGATGTCCTCGAAGAACCGGTCCAGCCGCCAGGTCCAGAGGAACAGGAGCGACTGCCCCGCCGAGGAGAAGATCACCCGGTCGGCCCGGCCGATCAGGTTCTCGTAGGGCACGAAGCCCACGCCGTTGGGCTGCGCGATTCGGCTGTCGGTCGAGTTGTCGCGGTTGTCCCCCATGAAGAAGTAGTGGCCTTCAGGCACGGTGAAGACGGCCGTGTCGTCGAAGTTGATCTGCCCGTCGCGGATGTTGAGGACGACGTGCGGCTCGTCGTCGCCGGGCAGCGTCTCGAGGAAGGCTTCCTTGATGCAGGGCGCGCCTTCGGCCACCGGCCCGTTGTGGCATCGCTGCGGACCGCCGCGGGCGCCGGGATCGTAGGTCTCGACGAAGTCGCCGATGGGCTCGTGCGGCACAGCCTCGCCGTTGATCAAAAGGCGTCCCTGGCGCATCTGCACCCGGTCGCCGGGCAGGCCGATCAGCCGCTTGATGAAGTCCTGCCCGTTCACGGGATGGCGGAAGACGATCACGTCGCCCCGGTCCGGCTCGGACCCCAGCCAGCGCCCGTCGATGAAGAAGCACATGGAGAACGGGCAGGAATGGCGCGAGTAGCCGTAGGCCATCTTGTTGACGAAGAGGAAGTCGCCGATCAGCAAGGTCGGCTTCATCGAGGCCGAAGGAATGTAGAAGGGCTGGAAGAGGAGGGTGCGGAAGAGGCCCGCGATCACCAGCGCCCAGAACACGGTCTTCACCGTCTCCCAGACGCCGCCCTTCTTCTCCGCGCTCGCCTCGTGGGCCATGCCTCGCCGCTCCTGTGCCTGGGGCCCAGGCTATGTGCGGGCCGGCCGGCGGGAGGTCAACGGGCGCGCGAGGCCCCCGGCGGCATGGCGGGCGGGACCGGCGGCGCGCCCGCGGGGACGGCCTCGATCAGCACCACGGCCTGCGCCCAGGGGTGGTCGTCGGTCAGGGTGACGTGGACGCGCGCCTCGTGCCCCTCCGGCGTCATGGCGGCCAGCCGGTCCGCCGCCCAGCCGGTCAGGCGCATGGTCGGCTGCCCGGTGCGAAGGTTCGCGACGCCCATGTCCCGCCATGCGATCCCCATCCGCAGCCCCGTCCCCAGCGCCTTGGAGCATGCCTCCTTCGCCGCCCACCGCTTGGCCAGAGTGGCGGCCTCCTGGCCCTCGCGCCAGGCCGCGCGCCGCAGTTCGGCATCCGTGAAGACCCGGGCGCGGAAGCGGTCGCCGAAGCGCGCCAGCACCCCCTCGACCCGCTCGATGCTGGCCAGGTCGGTCCCGATCCCGAGGATCACCGCCGCCCCTCCGACCGCGCGGGCGCGGCCAGGGGCCCGAAGGTCCGGGGCGGGGTCAGGCCCGCGCCTCGTCCATGACGCGGCGCATCTCGGCGATGGCGGCGGGAAGCCCGCGGAAGATCGCCTCGCCTATGAGGAAGTGGCCGATGTTCAGCTCGCGCACCTCCGGCAGGGCGGCGATGGGGGGTACGCTCTCGTAGGTCAGGCCATGCCCGGCATGAACCTCCAGCCCCAGCGCGTGGGCATGGGCGGCCATGGCGCGCAGACGCTCCAGCTCGGCATCGCGATCGCCCCAGCGGCCCTCTGACCAGGCGTCGCAATAGGCGCCGGTGTGCAGCTCGACGACCTCCGCGCCGATCCGGGCGGACGCCTCGACCTGCCGCTCGTCGGCGGCTACGAAGATCGACACCCGGCAGCCGGCCTCGCGCAGGGGGGCGATGAAATGGGCCAGCCGGTTCTCCTCCCGCGCGACCTCGAGACCGCCTTCGGTGGTACGCTCCTCGCGCCGCTCCGGGACGATGCAGACCGCGTGGGGCCGGTGGCGGAGGGCGAGGGCCTGCATCTCCTCGGTGGCGGCCATCTCGAAGTTCAGCGGCACGGTCAGGGCCGCCGCCAGCGCCTCGATGTCCGCGTCGCCGATATGGCGCCGATCCTCGCGCAGATGGGCGGTGATGCCGTCGGCGCCAGCCTCCTCGGCCACCTTCGCGGCACGCACCGGGTCGGGCACGGCCCCGCCGCGCGCGTTCCGCACGGTCGCCACGTGGTCGATGTTCACCCCCAGCCTCAACGTCACGGTCTCGTCTCCAATCACTCGGGCATCCGCTTGGCCGCCAGCTTGGCGACCTTCCGGCTCAACCTCGCGCGGCGCGCCTTCTGATAGGCGGCGACCGTTGGCAAGGTCACGTAGTAGCAGGCGATGCCGCACGCGATACCCGGCGCCATGCCCCCGACGAGCCACGGGAAGAACACGTCGCCCCAGAACTGCACGAGGCCGTCCCACTGCGCGTGCCCCCCGGCGAACACCGACCTCACGTTCGTCCAGAGGTCGCTGCCGGCCGCCTCGAACGCCTCGCGCAGGGCGCCGTGCGGCTCCGCGCCCGGACGGCTGCGAAGGATCAGGTGCCCGGTCTCCAGCGCGACGTAGGCGATGGGCACGTAGGTCAGGGGGTTGCCGAAGAACGTGCCCAGGATGGCGGCCGGGATGTTGCCGCGAAGGAGCTTTGCCAGCAGCGCGGCCAGCACGAAGTGCAGCCCGAAGAGCGGCGTGAAGCACACGATCACGCCGGCCATCACGCCCCGCGCGATCCGCTCCGGCGGATCGGGCAGGCGGCGCAGACGGTGCTTCATGTAGGTGATCGCCCGCGCCCAGCCACCGCGCGGCCAGACCGCCTCCGCGGCGGTGCGCGCGTAGGATCGCGGGTTACGGCGCCGGAACATGGTCGCCGCGACCCTCGTCCGAGCGCACGAAGGCCGCGCCCGCGCCCTTGGCGGCCCCATGCGCCGGCCCGCCCCTGTGCCGGCGCAGCTCGGCGAGGTCGGTCTCCGCCTCCAGGGCGGTCTGCACGGCGTGCCAGTGCTCCTGATCGGAAAGCTCGATCACCATCCTGAGGCGGAAGTAGTCCGGCTTGCGGTCGAGGAACGTCATGTCCGCGATGTTCGCGCCCTGCTCGCCGACGAGGGTGCAGATGCGCCCCAGAACCCCCACCCCGTTCGAGATCGTCAGCTCGACGGTGACGGGATGCTCGACCGGGTGGCGACCCGGCGACCAGCGCACGTCGATCCAGCGCTGCGGCTCGTCCTCGTGGTCGGCCAGCCGCGCGCAGTCGATCGCGTGCAGGACCACACCGTCGCCGCGGTAGGTGATGCCGACGATGCGCTGGCCGGGCAGCGGCTCGCAGCAGGCGCCCCGCACGGGGGTCTGGCCGGGGGGCAGGCCGATCACCGCCTCGCCGGGCGCGGCGGGGGCCTTCGGCGCCTGGCCGGGCCAGACGATGTCCACCACCCGCCGCGCCGACAGCTCGGCCGAGCCGACCCGCGCCAGCAACTCGTCCGTGCCTGTCAGCGCCAGCGCCTTGGCCGCGACCCCGAGCGCCTTGTCCGTCGCCCGCCGCCCGATCTGGGCGAAGGCCACGCGGACCAGCTCCGCGCCGAGGCGGATCATCCGCTCGCGGTCCTCGACGCGCAGGCTGCGGCGGATGGCCGAGCGCGCGCGGCCCGTGACCGCCATCTCCAGCCACGAGGCCTGGGGCCGCTGGCCCTGCGCGGTGATGATCTCGACCGATTGGCCGTTCCTCAGCCGGGTGAAGAGGGGCGCGCGGTGCCCGTCGATCTTCGCGCCCTGGGTGTGGTCGCCGACCTTCGTGTGGACCGCGTAGGCGAAGTCCACGGGGGTCGCGCCGCGGGGCAGCTTCACCACCTCCCCCTTGGGCGTGAAGCAGAACACCTGGTCGGAGTACATCTCCAGCTTCACGTGCTCGAGGAAGTCCTGGTCGTCGCCTCCCTCGCCCGCGAAGCGCTCGGCCATGGCCTCGATCCAGCGGGCGGGATCGACGGCGAAGCGGTTCTGCGCGGGCGCGCCGTCGCGATAGGACCAGTGCGCGGCGATTCCGGCCTCGGCGACCTCGTGCATCTCGCGGGTGCGGATCTGCACCTCGACGCGCTTGGCGTTCCGGCCAGAGACGGTCGTGTGGATCGAGCGGTAGCCGTTCGACTTGGGCTGCGAGATGTAGTCCTTGAATCGCCCCGGCACGGCCGCCCAGCGCTGATGGATCGCGCCGAGCGCGCGATAGCAGTCGGCCTCCGGCGCGACGTCCGCCTCGCAGATCACCCGAAAGCCGTAGATGTCCGAGAGGCGCTGGAAGGCGAGGTCCTTCTCCTGCATCTTGCGCCATATGCTGTAGGGCTTCTTGGCGCGCCCGTGCACCTCGGCGGCGATCCCATCGCGGGCGAGGACCGACTGGATGTCGGCGATCACGCCATCCACGATGCCCGGATTCGCGCGCTGCAGCGCCGCGAAGCGCCGCATCACCGACCGGCGCGCGACCGGCTGCAGCACCTCGAAGGCCAGATCCTCCAGCTCCTCGCGCAAGGACTGCATGCCCATCCGGCCCGCAAGGGGGGCGAAGATCTCCATCGTCTCGCGGGCTTTCTGGGCCTGCTTCTCAGGGGGCATCGCGGCGATGGTCCGCATGTTGTGCAGCCGGTCGGCGAGCTTCACGAGGAGCACCCGCACGTCCTTGGACATGGCGAGGAACAGCTTGCGGAAGTTCTCGGCCTGCTTGGTCTCGGCGCGCGTCAGCTCGAGATTGGTCAGCTTCGTGACGCCGTCCACCATCTCGGCGACATGCGTGCCGAACAGGGCCGTCAGCTCGTCCGTGGTGGCCGCGGTGTCCTCGACCGTGTCGTGCAGGAGCGCCGTTATGAGCGTGTCGTCGTCCATCCGCTGCGCGGCGAGGATGCTGGCGACGGCGATCGGGTGGATCACGTAAGGCTCGCCCGAACGCCGGGCCTGGCCCTCGTGCGCGCGCACGGCATAGGCATGGGCGGCGGCGATGCGGTCCGCGTCGGCGTCGGGGTTGTAGGCGCGGGCCTGCGCGATCAGCGTGTCCGCGGGCGGAATCACGGCTGCCTGCGGAACAGGCTTGTCGGCGGTTCGGTTCATGCGGCGCGCCTCGGGCTCGGGCGACCTTCAGCCTGCTGGGCCGATGCGGCGGTGTCGTGGCGCGGGCCCGGCACGGGCCCGGCGCCGAAAAGGGGTGCGGCCGGGTGCCCTATTGCGGGCCCTGCGCCTCCATCAGCGCCCGAAGAAGCTTCTCCTCGTCCATGTCGTCGCGCTGGGGCTTGTCCTGCTCGACCCCCATGAGGAGGGCCATCTGGTCCTCCTCGGGCTCGTCGACCTCGATCTGGGTCTGAAGCGCCTCGATCTGACGCTCGCGCAGCTCCTCGGCGCTCTGCGTCTCCTCGGCGATCTCGCGGAGGGCGACGACGGGGTTCTTGTCGCGGTCGCGGTCCACGGTCAGCGGCGCGCCGGTCGCGATCTCGCGCGCGCGGTGGGCGGCCAGCATGACCAGCTCGAAGCGGTTCGGAACCTTGTCGACGCAGTCCTCGACGGTGACGCGGGCCATGCGCTGCACTCCTGGCTCGGGTAGGAAGCCCGCGACATAGGCGCCGCGGCCCCGGAACGCAAGCCGCTCAGGCCGTCCGCCGGAGGCCGGGAGCGGCCGGCAGGTCCGCCAGCATCTCGGCCGCGGTCCGACCCAGGACCGGATGACGCCAGCCGGGGGCGACCTCCGCCAACGGGGCAAGGACGAAGGACCGGTCCTGCATCCGCGGGTGCGGCAGGATGAGGCGCTCCGGCGCGGGCGGGGGCCGGTCCGCGGGCCGCCCGGCCTCCTCGCGCCATCGGTCCTCGTCCGGCGCGACGCGGTCGCCCCAGGCCACCAGGTCGAGGTCCAGCGCACGCGCGCCCCAGCGCGCGCCCCGCACCCGGCCGAGCGCGTCCTCGATCCCGTGGAGGACGTCCAGCACGCGCCGGGGCGGAAGGGCGGTCCGCAACGCGAGGGCGGCGTTGGCATAGTCCGGCCCCGCGCCGGCCGGAACCGCCTCGCTGCGCCAGATCGAGGACAGCCGCACGGGGCCCAGGCGCCGCGCCACCTCGCCCGCGGCGGCGCGCAAGGTCTCGCGCGGCGCGATGCCGCCGCTCGGCAGGTTCGCGCCCAAGGCGACCAGCGTCAGTTCCACGTTACCCTTCGTCACCGCTTGCGCGTCTAGCTAACCCTACTACACCCATGCAAGAATTTCCGGGGGTGAGGGGACCGCGCCCGGAGCGGGCCGCATCGGCGGGCCGATCGGGGCGAGGGGGAAGCCACATGTTCTACCGCGACGAGCGTCTCGCGCTCTTCATCGATGGCGCCAACCTGCACGGGGCGTCCAAGGGCCTCGGCTTCGACATCGACTACAAGCTTCTCCGGCAGGAGTTCGCGCGCCGTGGGCGCCTGGTGCGGGCGTCCTACTACACGGCGATCCTCGAGGGGGAGGAATATTCCCCCATCCGCCCCCTCGTGGACTGGCTGCAGTACAACGGCTTCACCCTCGTGACGAAGGCCGCGCGAGAGTTCATCGACGGCCAGGGCCGGCGCCGCGTGAAGGGCAACATGGACATCGAGCTGGCCGTGGACGCCTTGACGCTGGCCGACCGGATCGACCATGCGGTGATCTTCTCGGGCGACGGCGACTTCCGGGCGCTCGTCGAGGGGCTGCAGCGCAAGGGGGTGCGGGTCTCGGTCTGCTCGTCGATCCGGTCCTCGCCGCCGATGATCGCCGACGACCTGCGCCGGCAGGCGGACAACTTCATCGAACTCGACGAGCTGCGCGACGTCATCGGGCGCGAGCCGCGAGAGCCCAGGGATACCGGCGACACGCGCGCCGGCCTCGGCACCCAGATCGAGGAGGCCTGACGCCGAAGGCGATCGGGCCGCCTTCCCGCTCGCTGGCGCGGCGCTTGCCATCGCGCTCCGATCGGCCGATCCTGCCGTAACGGCAAGGTCGGGAGGGCGCGCATGGGCGGGAACGACTTGGCGCGGGCCGCGGCGACCCTCGAGCGGGTCGAGGACCTCACGGAACTCTGGGGGGCGATCCTCGCCGCGCTCCGTCCCCACGGGATCGAGCACGCGATCTACCTCACCACCGCGCCGGACGGCTCCGACGCCTTCCTCCTGACGACGCTGCCCGCGCTCTACGACAGGCTTCCCCCGCCCGAGGATCCGTTCCTGCGCCACTGCTGCGACTCCTACGAGGTCAACCTCACGGGGTCGGCCTTCTCCGCCGAGCACGACATGCTGACGCCCGAGGCCGCGGCTTTCGTCGAGGAGGCCGCCCGGGGCGGGTTCAGGTCCGGGCTCGGCATCCCGGTCAGGCTCGTGGGGTCACGGCGCCATGGGGGGTTCAACCTGGGCACGTCGCTCGACCGCGCGAGGTTCGAGGAACGCGTCTTGCCGCATGCCGACGCCATGCGGGCCTTCTGCCTCATCGCGCACCGCTGCATCGAGAAGGCCGCCGCCGCCGCCGCGCTCGGCGTGCTGACCACGCGCGAGCGCGAGGTCGCGCTCCTTCTCGCGGAGGGACGCTCACGTAAGGAATGCGCCCGAATCTGCGACCTCTCGCCCCACACGATAGCGGAATACGTCAAGTCCGCCTATCGCAAGCTCGGCGTGCGCGACCGCATGGCGCTCGCCCGCCGCCTCGGCGGATGATGGGAAAGGCGGGCCGGGACGTTCCCCGACCCGCCGGAAGCTGCTGAAAACGGCGTCTCGCAACGTACGCTTCTCATAATCCTCCGGAGCATCCCCGACCGGGCCCCACCCGCCAATCCCCCCAGCCGAGGGGTCGGGTGGACCGGCCGCCCTTTGCGTGGACGGCCCGGCCCTCTAGGTGAGGGGCAGGGACCCGGAACGAGGCGAGCGGATGACCAGACCCCCCCTGACGATCCTCCTGGCCGCGCCCCGCGGCTTCTGCGCCGGCGTCGACCGCGCGATCAAGATCGTCGAGATGGCGCTCGAGAAGTGGGGCGCGCCCGTCTACGTCCGCCACGAGATCGTGCACAACCGCTACGTCGTCGACGGGCTGCGCGCGAAGGGCGCCGTCTTCGTCGAGGAACTCGACGAGTGCCCGGCCGACCGGCCCGTCATCTTCTCGGCCCACGGCGTCCCCAAGGCCGTCCCGGCCGAGGCCGCCCGGCGCGAGATGCTCTTCGTCGACGCGACCTGCCCCCTCGTCTCCAAGGTCCATATCGAGGCCCAGCGCCACCACGAGCGGGGTCTTCAGATCGTGATGATCGGCCATGCCGGCCATCCCGAGACCGTCGGCACGATGGGCCAACTGCCCCCGGGCGAGGTCCTCCTCGTGGAGAGCCCAGAGGACGTCGCACGCTTGGAGGTGCGCGATCCGGACGCCCTCGCCTTCGTCACGCAGACGACCCTCTCGGTGGACGACACCGCCGACATCGCCGCCGCCCTCCAGACCCGTTTCCCGGCCATCCAGGGACCGCACAAGGAGGACATCTGCTATGCCACCACCAATCGCCAGGAGTCCGTGAAGGCCATCGCGCCGCGCTGCGACGCCCTTCTCGTCGTGGGCGCCCCGAACTCGTCCAACTCCCGCCGCCTCGTCGAGGTGGCGGCCCGCGCGGGCTGCCCTTACGCCCAGCTGGTCCAGCGGGCCGAGGACATCGACTGGCGCGCCCTCGAGGGGATCGGCACGCTCGGGGTGACGGCTGGCGCCAGCGCGCCCGACGTCCTCATCGAGGAGGTGGTCGACGCCTTCCGCGCCCGCCACGACGTGTCGGTCGAGGTCGTCGAGACCACCCGCGAGAACGTCGAGTTCAAGGTCCCCCGCGTCCTGCGGGAGCCGGCCTCCGCGTGATCCGTTCCGCCGCGCCGCCGGCGGCGCCCGCCCTTGCCGCATCATGGGCCGAGGGCGCCGGCGCCTCGTAGGCGTCCCTCCGGCCCGGAGGGAGCTAGCCGGGTCGCCCCGGGCGTGACATGATCCCCGCATGGACCCGGCGTTCCTGCTCACCGCCCTCGTTGTCTGCCTCGTGCCGGGGACGGGCGTCGTCTACACCGTCGCCGTCACGCTGGGACGCGGCCGTCGCGCGGGCCTCGCCGCCGCCGCCGGGTGCACGCTGGGGCCGCTGCCGCACCTCGCGGCGGCGATCCTGGGGCTGGCGGCGGCGATGCACGCCTCCGCCCTCATGTTCCAGGCGCTGAAATGGGCCGGCGTGCTCTACCTCCTCTGGCTCGGCTGGGGCGCGCTGCGGGGCGGCGGCGCGCTGGCCGTCGCGCCCGAGCGGCGGCCCGACCCCCTCTGGCGCATCGCGGGGCGCGGGACGCTCCTCAATGTCCTCAACCCCAAGCTCTCGATCTTCTTCCTAGCGCTCCTGCCGCCCTTCGTGGACCCCTCGGGGCCCATGGCGGCGCAGATGGCGGGGCTCGGCGCGCTCTTCATGGGGATCACCTTCGCGACCTTCGTCCTCTACGTCCTCCTGGCCGGCTGGGCGCGCGAGGCGGTCCTCGCCTCGGACCGGGTAATGGCCTGGACGGGCCGTGCCGTCGCGGGCGCCATGACCGTGCTCGCGGGGCGCTTGGCGCTCGAGCGGGCCTAGACGCGCGCGCCGCTCCGGGCCATGTCCGGCCCATGCGTCCCTTCGGCATCCCCCCCGCGCCGCTCCTCCTCGGGCTCGCCGGGCTGATCCCCTTCCTCTGGGGGGCGGCCACGGCCCTTTCTCCGGGTCTCTGGCGGTGGGGGGCGGACCTCCTCGGGCAGCGCTTCGTCGCGCCCTTCGTCGGCCTCTCCTACGGGACGGTGATCCTGTCCTTCATGTCCGGCGTGACCTGGGGCTTCGCCACCCGGGCGGACGCGCGCGCGGCGCCCGCGCTCTACGGCCTCTCCGTGTTGCCGGCGCTCTGGGCGTTCTTCTTCGTGGGCGGCGGGCCGACATCGGCGGCGACCTTCCTCGTCGCCGGGTTCATCGGCCTGCTCGGCATTGACTGGACCGCGCAACGCCTGGGCCTCGCGCCGTCCTGGTGGATGGCGCTGCGGCTGATCCTCACGGCGGGCGTGGTCCTCTCGCTCCTGCCCCTCATCCTGTGAGCGACGCCCGCACCCTCGCGGCCTACGCCGCGCACGCCTCGGACTACGCCTCGCGCTTCAGGGGGCCGCCCGATGCCGACCTGCTCGCCTTCGTCTCCCTCCTGCCGGACGGGGCACGCGTTCTCGACCTCGGCTGCGGGCCGGGGGGCGCGGCGCGGCATCTGGCGGACATGGGCCACACCGTCGACGCGGTGGACGCCTCGCCGGCCATGGTCCGCCTCGCCAGGGCGCGCGGCGTGCGCGCCCGCGTGGCCGATTTCGACGCGCTGGACGCTGAGGATGCCTATCACGGCGTCTGGGCGAACTTCTCGCTCCTCCATGCGCCGCGCAGGGCGCTGCCCGGCCATCTCGCGGCCATCGCCCGCGCCCTGCGGCCCGGCGGCGCCCTCCATATCGGCCTCAAGCTCGGCAGGGGCGAGCGGCGCGACCGGCTGGGCCGCCTCTATGCCTACTGGACCGAAGGGGAGGTGGCCGCCCTGCTCCGGGAAGCCGACCTCGTCCCCGTCGCCGGCCGCACGGGCGAGGACGCCGGCCTCGCCGGCGCCACCGAACCCTATCTCATCCTGAGGGCCCGCCTTGCCTGACCTCTTCGCCTATACCGACGGCGCCTGCTCGCGGAATCCCGGCCCCGGCGGCTGGGGCGTGCTCCTGCTCGCGAAGGAGGGCGGCGCCGTCGTGAAGGAGCGTGCCCTGAAAGGCGGCGAGCCGCAGACCACCAACAACCGGATGGAGCTGCTCGCCGCGATCTCCGCGCTCGAATCGCTCGCCCGGCCCTCGCGGATCACGGTCGTCACCGACAGCGCCTACGTGAAGGGCGGCATCACCGACTGGATCGACGGCTGGAAGCGCCGGGGTTGGCGGACGGCCACGAAGAGGCCCGTGAAGAACGAGGATCTCTGGCGCCGCCTCGACGCCGCCCGCGCGCCCCACGACGTGCGCTGGGAATGGGTGAAGGGCCATGCCGGCCACCCGGAGAACGAACGCGCGGACGAGCTGGCCCGGGCCGGCATGGCACCCTTCAAGAAGCGCTAGGAGCTCGGCCCGTCGGCGCCGCGCGTCCGCGGCCTTCGGGCCGGCGCCTCCGGTCTTAACCAAGCGTTAAGTCTTTCCCCAGAACCGGTCATCGGAACGCCTTCCGAGCGCCCAGAACGGTGGCGAAACGCCGGTTGAGCCGACGCTTTCGACCGATGGACGGCGCCGGAAAGGGGACAGGCAGCCGATGACGGCCCGCGAGGCGGGGTTCTTAGTGCTGCGAGCAACAGGGTTCGACCATGACGGTTTCTATCACGAGCAAGGCCGGCGGCGGCGCCGCGGAATGGACGTCCGCTGGCCCCGTCGTCCTTCGGGGCGCGAGCGTCGTCGAGATGCCGTTCGGCCCCGAGGAGGTCACGGACTTCGCGAAGGTGGGGCTCGACCTCGTTCTGACCCTCCGGGACGGCTCGCGGATCGTGATCGAGGGATTCTTCCAGACCCATGACGGCGCCCGCAGCGACCTCGTGTTCGTGGACGACGCCGAGGTCGCCTGGTGGGCCCAGTACGACGAGCCTTGGACGTGCTTCGAGATCGCCGAGATCGAGCGCGAGGGCGCGACGCTCGCGGCGATCCCCGGAGGCGGCCCGGGCGCCATGGGCGCGCTCGGCGCCCTTCTCGCCGCGGGGGCCGCGGTGGCCGGCGGCGGCTCCGACCCCGATCCGGTCCCGCGGGCGACGGACGATGCCGCGGACGTGACCGAGGCTGGCGGCGACGCGCCGGGCGCGGCGCGCGCGGCGGGCCGCCTGCTGGTCAACGACGGCTCGAGCGATCCGCGGGCCTTCCGCGTGGTCGAGCTTCTCGTCGAGGACGCCGAGGCCCCCGTCGGCGAACCGGTCGAGACCCGCTACGGCGTGCTGAAGGTGGGTGCGGACGGCGACTACGAATACGTGCTCGACGACGCGCGGCCGGCTACGCAGGCGCTCGCCCAGGGCGAGGTCGTGACCGAGACCTTCACCTACACGATCGCGAACCGGTCGGGCGAGACGTCGACCGCCGACCTCGTGCTGAGCGTGATCGGGACGAACGACGCGCCCGTCCTCGCGGGCGAGGATGCGGGCAACGTGTCCGAGGACGGCCCCCGGGCGCGGAGCGGGCAACTCGAGGTCGACGATCCGGACGCGGGCGAGGCCCATTCCTGGTCGCTGGCGCCGGGCGAGGCGGGGCGCTACGGAACCTTCACGGTCGATGGGTCCGGGCGGTGGTCCTACGTGCTGGACGACGAGCGGCCCGAGGTTCAGGCCCTGGGCGCGGGCGACGCCCTCGCCGACACGGTTCTGGTGCAGGTGACGGACCGCGAGGGCGCGGTGGACACCCGGCGCGTGACCGTGACGATCGACGGCGCCAACGACGCCCCGAGGGCTGCGGACGACGCCTCCTTCGTGCGGGCGGACGAGGATGCCGTCCTCGACGTTCGCGGGAACGACGCCGACGTCGACGCCGGCGAGGCCTCGGCCCTCGCCGTGCGCACGATCGACGGCAGGCCGGTCGCGCCCGGATCACCCGTTGCCGTGGCAGGCGGCGCCGTATCCATCGACGAGCAAGGCGTCCTGACCTTCACCCCGGAACCCGGCTTCGTGGGGGTCGCGCGCGTTCCCTACACCGTCGACGACGGCAGCGGCGCCGCGAACTCCTCGGACGGGGCGACCTGGACGGTCACCGTCGACGCGCGACCCTCCGTCGAGATCCTCGACGACGCGGGGCCCGAGGACGCCCAGGCCGGCGATGGCGTCCTCTCGACGCTGGACGATCTCTCCGCCGTTCGAGTCGAGGGCCAGGTCCCGACTGGCGGCACGCTCGTGTCCCTGACGATCACGGACGGCACGCGGACCCTCACCATCCCGGTAGAGGACGTCGCGATCGACGAAGGCGGCGCGTTCACCACCCTCGCCGATCTCTCCGACATGGCAGACGGCCCCCTCGCAGCCCGCCTTAACGTGCAGGACCGCAGCGGCGCGCCGGAGACGGCAACCGGTGAGATCGTCAAGGACACCACGATCGCCGTCACCATGGACCCGGTGATCGTGCGCGACGGCGAGCCCCCGACACTGACCGGAACCGGCGAAGCCAGCGACACCGTATTGCTGAGCATCGGCGACGAGGACCCCGTGGTTCTGCAGGTCGGGCCGGACGGAACCTGGAGCCATACACCCGCCGCCGCCCTTCCCGATGCGGAGGTGACGATCACCGCGACCGCCCGGGACGCGGCCGGGAACGGCGCCAGCGCCACGCGCGAGGTCATCCCCGCCATCGTCGAGGATCGGGTCCCCGACGCTCCGGAGCACATCGTCCTGAACGAAGCGGGCCTTGCCGGCGGAACGACGCCTTCCCCGGCCGAACGGGCGACGGCTTCGACCATCGCCTTCGGCCCGGGCGACGCGGCCGTCTCGGAGTTGCTTCTCGGGGACGTGACCTTCACGCGCGCCGAGTTGCTCGCGGCCAGCGAAGGGGCTCCGGCCGCCCCGGTCGGCACGGCCTACGGCACCCTCTCCGTCACGGGGTTCGATCCGGGCACCGGACGGCTGACGTTCCAGTACGCGCTGGACGGGGCGACGTCGGACCACGACGCCGCCGGGGCCGACACCGTCCGGGAGGTGATCCCGGTCCGGGTCGTCGACGAGGACGGCGACGTCCGCGAGACCTCGCTGACGGTCGCGGTGACGGACGACGCACCCGTGGCGCGGGAGGAGGCGCCGCTGAGTGTGCAGGAGGGCGGCCGCACGCTCGGCACGGCAGCCGGCGATCCCGGACTGCTCGACAACGACGATGCGGGCGCGGACGGCGCGCGCGTCGGCCTGGTGCGCTACGTCGACCGCAGCGGCGTCGAGCGGACGGTCGAGATCGCGCACGGCGCGGCCGGGACGGGTCCGCTCGACGCACGGTTCGGCACGTTGGAGGTGAACGCCGACGGCACCTGGAGCTTCGCGCCCGCCCCCTCGGTGCCGCATTCGGGCGGCGCGGACGCCGACGGTGGCTTCGCCTATGCACTGCTCGACGGCGACGGCGACGCGACGTCCTTCGTCGCCCAGCCGATCGCGATCACGGACACCGGACCGGTCGCGGCGGACGACGTGGAGCGCACCGTTCCCGAAGGCGGCGGGACGTTGACCGGGAACGTGACGGACAACGACACCGCCTCCGCCGACGGTCCGGCGAATCTCGGCTCCTTCACCTACACCGACGCCGGCGGTGCCGCGCAGACGGTTGAGTTCGACGGCGGGGTCGCTTCGGCTACCGTGGACACGCCGACCGGCACGCTGACGGTTGGCGTGGACGGCGCGTGGAGCTTCACGCCCGTCCCCGCCTTCGACCACGACGCCGCGGGCCCGGGCGCCGACGCGGGCTCGTTCTCCTACGTGCTGGTGGATGCGGACGGCACCGCGTCAGCCCCGGCCCGCCAGACCCTGACGGTGACGGACACCGGCCCCGGGGCCGGCGGCGCGACGCTCTCGCTGGACGAGGCCGACCTGCCGGATGCCGGCTCGGCCGGCGCGGCGGGGGACGACCCCAGCACGAGGCAGCCCTTGGGGCTGACCGCCGGCGAGGACGGCATCGTCGACGTCGTGTTCACGCAGGCGACGATCGACGCGCTGCCGGCGCTCAGCTCCGGCGGCACGCCGGTGGGCTACGCGCTCTCCGCGGATGGTCACCGGCTGACCGCCTCGGCGGACGGCGCCACGGTGTTCACGCTCGTCATCGACGCTCCGAACGACGCGAGCGGGGCTTCGCAGGCGGTGACGGCGACGCTGTCGGCACCGCTCGACCAAGCGGACGGGGAGACGGTTCTCTCGGCTCGCTACGAGGTGCGCGACGCGGACTCCGCGGTGTCTGGCGCCGTGACCCTGACGATCGCCGATGACGCGGCCGAGGCGCCGAGGGACGGCGCCCCGGCGACGGTGCAGGAAGGGGACGGCGCCGTGGGCGGCGACCTCCTGGCGGACGCGGTGCTGGGCGCCGACGGCGGAAGGGTCTCCGGCATAGACTATGCAGACCGTTCGGGCACCGGGCGCACCGCCACGATCTCCGAAGGCGGGTCGCTGACGGTGGACACGCAGCACGGAACGCTCACCGTCGCGTCCGGCGGGGCGTGGAGCTACACGCCCCTCGCCTCGGCCGGGCACGCGCGGCCCGGCAGCGACACGGCGCTGCGCGACGACTTCGGATACCGGGTCGTGGACGGAGACGGCGACGCCGCCCTGGGCACCGCGACCCAGAAGATCACGGTCACCGACACGGCGCCCGAGGCGGGCACGCCGACGGACGCGGCCGTGGACGAGGCCGACCTGCCGGGCGCGAGCGATCCCGACGCGTCCGCGCTGACGGTCACGGGCACGCTCGACGTGACGCCCGGCGCGGACGCGTTCGAGGCGACGCTGACGGAACTGCCCTCGGGCATCACCTCGCGTGGCGAGGCGCTGCAATACGTCACCTCCACGGACGGGCGCAGCGTCGAGGCCTTCGCCGGCGACCCCGGCGCGGCGGACCGGGTGTTCACCCTCGTGCTGACCGACCCGGCGGACGCCTCCGCCGGCTACGCGTTCACCCTTGAGGGTCCGCTCGACCACGGGACGGCGGAGGCGCTCGACCTCGAGTTCGCGGCGCTCGTGACCGACGGCGACGGCGACACGGCCGCAGCGCCTTTCACCGTAACGGTGGCGGACGACGTCGCGCCCGCGACGATCGACCGGACGATCCCCGAGGACGGGTCGTTCACCTTCAACACGTCCGCGGACGCGGACCAGTTGAACACCGTGATCCGCCAGGACGACGCGGAGGTGGCCGGCACGTCCGGCGCGAACGGGAACGTGGTCTACGCGCTCGCCAACGGGACGGTCACGATGGCCCCGGACGGCGCGATGACCTATGCGCCCGCGCCGGACTTCGCCGGCGACGAGAGCTTCGTCGTGCGATCGGATGACGGCACGCTGTCGGACACGGTCGTGACGGCGACCGTCGCGCCGGTCAGCGACGCCCCCGCCTTGGGTGCGGGCGGCGACGTCGCCACCGACGAGGACACGGCCGTGGCGCTGGGCCTGACCGCGCCGAGCATCGCCGACGACGGCACGGGCGCGGGGAACGATCCCACCTCCGAGCGGATCGGGCCGATCACCCTCTCGGGGCTGCCTGCCGGCGCGAAGCTGCTGGACGGGGCGGGGGACGCGCTGCTGACGGTGGGCGCGGACCCGGTGGCGATCCTGATCACGGACGTCGCCTCGGTCGCCGGGGCGACCGGCGACCTGGCGCTGACCTCGGCGGCCTACGAGGCGCTGCAGGTCCTGCCGCCCCGGAACGCCTCGGGGGATTTCGCGGTGCAGGCCGATGTCACCTCGTTCGAGGTCGACGCGGACGGCGCGCCGCGCCCGGGCGTGGCGGGCGCGCTCGCCGTGCCCGAGGTGGTCGACGTGTCCGTGCGCGCCGTGACCGACGATGCCGAGCTGCGCTTCGACGACACCGCGTCGGCCGCCGCTGTGGATGGCGTCGACGAGATCGCCTACTCGGGCGACGGCGGCGACACCGTGGCCGACGTCACCATCCGGGAGGATGCGCGTTTCGACCTTCGCGCCATCCTCGAATCCGGCTTCGCCGACCTCGACGGCAGCGAGGTCCGCGCGATCGTTATCGAGAACTCGAACGACGGGCCGATCCGCGTCGGGTCCGAGACCGTGGCGCCCGGGGGCTCGGCCACGATCCCGGCAGGCGAGCAGACCGGAGGGATCGACAGCTTCCCCCGGATCCTCGTCGGGGCCGGCCGCGACGTAAGCGGCGCGCTGGAAGGCATCCGGGTCACGCTGGTCGCGCAGGACGTCGACGCGGACGGCTTCCGCGGCGCGGAACCCGGCGCGGACGGCGTGGTCGAGGTCGACCGCTCGAACAACACGGTGACGCTGAACCTCGACGTGACCCCGGCCGCCGGCGACGTTGCGGAGGGCGATCTCGGCGTCGAGACCGCGGAGGATCGGCCCGCGACCTTCCTCGAGAATATCCGCGCGAGCGATGCCAACGGCGCGGGCGAGGAGGTGATCGATAGCGTCTCGTTCGAGGTGCCGGCCGGCTGGACCTTCGGAACCCCCGCCACCGGCGACGGGGCCGGCTTCACGACCTCGAATGCGGACGGCGTGACCACGATCGCCTTCACCGGCGGCACGCAGGCTGAGCGGGAGGCGGTGCTGGACGGCTTCACCATCACCCCACCCGCGCACAGCAGCCGCGACGTCACCGTCTCGATAGACGTCACGACGCGCGACGGCGCCGACACGGCGACCGTCACCCGCGAGGTGAAGGTCACCGTCACCCCCGTGGCGGAGGTCGAGAACGGCGCGAGCGACGACGCGGACACCGACGACCTCGGCCTCACCGCCGGTGTCGAATACGCCATGCAGGGCGCGGAGGACGAGTGGTTCGACCTCAACAGCGACGGCGCGTCCGGCCCGTTCGACCTGTCGGCCGGCTGGTCCGACGAGGATGCCGACGAGGTGGTGTTCGCCCTTCTGACGCCGACGGCCGGCGGCGGGGAAAGCGCCATCGGCGCCCGGTTCCGCTGGATGGAGGACGACGCGACCGTCACGGCGACGTTCAGCGGCGCGCCCGTGCGCATCCCGGCCGCCGCCCTCGGCACCGCCGAATTCCTTCCCCCGCCGGAGGCGTCGGGCCGCTTCACCATCGAGGTGAACGCCCTCGCGCAGGACTTCGATGACGACGCCGAAGGCGCGGGCGAGCCGGACGAGGCCGTCAGCGGGCAAGCGTTCCTGACCAATCTCGACATCCTTCCCGTCGCGGACGAGGTCGCGCTGACGCTGAACGCGCGCGCGACCGGGCAAGAGGATACCGGGATCCCGCTCGGCATCCGGCCGAGCAGCTCGGACCCGGGCGAGACGTTCGACGTCGACATCCGCGACATCCCCGCCGGCGCCCGGCTTCTCTACGACGGCGCCGCGCTGACCGTCACGGACGGCACCGCGTCGATCACGGGCTTCGACCCCGCCGCGCCGCTCTCGATCGTGCCGCCTCGGGACAGCAACGAGGATTTCGTCCTCTTGGTCGACGCTGTGTCGGTCGATGCGGCCACCATCGGCGGCGACGCGGTCGTGCGCACCTTCGACCCGCCCCAGACGCTGCCGATCACGGTCGTGGTCTCCGGGGTCGCCGACGGGGCGGACGCCGCGGTCACGCCGCGAACCTACGACGAGGCGGCGCTCGACGGCGGCGCCGACGTGGTCGCCCTGGACGAGCTGGTCACGTTCACGGCGCGCGACGCCGACGGTTCCGAGGCTCTGACGGTTCGGGTGACTGGGCTGCAGGGCGGCTTCTCGCTCTCGGAGGGGGCGCTCGTCTCGGCGCCGTCGGCGGCGGGTGCGGACCGGGTCTGGGCGCTATCGCCCGCCGATTTCGCGGCAGCCGAGGTCGAGGTGCCGCCCAACTTCAGCGGCGACGTCACCTTCCACGCTCAGGCGGTCACGACGGAGGACGACGGCAATTCGCTCACGGGCGAACGGATCGACCTGTCCTTCTCCGTCACGCCGGCCCCGGAGGCGCAGGTGAGCGACGGCGCGGTCATCGCCGAGGACGAGATCACGACCCTCGGCTTCCGGATCGATCATCGCGGCGGCGACGCGGACGAGACGATCGAACGCGTCCGCATCCGCGTGGACGAGGCCGAGGGCGAGCAATACGTCCTGTACTTGGGCGTCGGTGCAGGGGCGACGCCTCTCGCGGACGCGGGACTTCCGATCGAGACGGAAGGCAGTGTCGACTACTTCGTCCTGGCCCCCGCCCAGGCAGGCGATCTCTCTGCCCTCGCCGACCCCCACGCCGACGGCGCGATCGGGACGTTCGAGGTGCAGTACCGCATTACGGACGACGCCTTCGGCACCACGACCGGAACCGGTCCGACGACCAGCGGCTACCGGGCCACGACCTTCACCCTGACGGCGACGGCAGCGACGGACGCGCCCGACGCCGTCATCGACGCCATCACTGCGACGGGCGCGGACACCGTGATCAGCGACGGCACCCCCGGCGACGACGCCTCGCCCGATACGATCGTGCTCGGCGCGCCGGACACGATCACGGTCGGCGTGAACGTCGCCTCGCCGGACGAGGACGGCAGCGAACGCGTCACCCGCATCATCGTCGACAACGTCCCGCAGGGGGTGACGGTGACGGGCGCGGAGCTGATCGGTCCCAACACATGGCTCCTGAAGTACGTGGGCACGGACGCGGTGCGGATCGACGCGGACGGCGCCTCGATCCCGGTCGAGTTCGTCGTCGGCGAGGAGGTGGCGACCACCGATCCCGTCCGCATCGACATGACCGTTCAGGTCCGCGACCGCGGCGACAGGGCCGACGCTGGGACCGCGACCGGCGAGGACACGGTCAGCTTCACGCTCGAGGCGACCTACGGCTCGTCCGGCGAGGGCGCGCCGGCGCTGGCGGAGATCGAGGAGTGGTCCCATACCGGCAACGGCGCGACGGAGGACGCGCCGACGCGGCTGTCCACGCTCATCGAGGGACGCGTCACCACCGCCAGCACCGAGCCGAACACGCTGACCGTCGAGATCACGGGCGTTCCCTCGGGCACGGTGATCGAGGGGATGACCCGCACGGTGATCGGCGGAGTCGAGACCTTCACCGAATCCGTGACTTCCCCGGCCGGCGAGGGACCGGCAGGTGTGCAGGCCGCACTCGACGCGCTGCTGGACAGCATCGTGATCACGGCGCCCGCCAACTCGAACGAGAACAACGCCCCTGGCGCGCTCGGCTTCACCGCGACGCTGAACACCAGCGTGCAGGGCGGCGCGACCTCGCGCGAGGCTGAGGCCGCGGTCGCGGCTCCGGTGGAGCCGGTGGCGGACGAGGCCGCGATCTCGATCGTGCTCGGGAAGGCCGACGATGACGGGGCGCTCGACGAGTCCGACGCGTCCGTTCCGATCGAGATCACGCTTTCGAACGAAGCGGACGGTGCGGCCGGCCGCATCGTCGGCGGCGACCTCTACCTTCAGGTGACGGGAAGCGAGCTCGGCCTGCGAGGCGGAACGCTGACCAGCGCGGACGGCACGGAAACCTACCCACTCGAGGGCGTATCGGGCATCCCGAACATCCCGGACGGGGACTACCACGTCATCCCCGCCGCCAAGTTCGGGGAAACGGTCGGCGTCGTCTACACGCCCCCCCGGATGGTGGCCGGCGACGTCGCCGTCACCGCGACCGTCGCGAACGAGGAGGCCGGCGCCGCGCCGATCACCTCCTCCGGGACGGAGGTGCTGACGGTCGGGATCGGGAATGACGGCGCCACCCTCGCGAGCGATCCGTCCGCGGGCGACGAGGCGCCGGACGGCTCGGTCGCATCGCTGATCGAGTTGGCGGACCTCTCGGCGGCGCTCTCGGACGACGATGGATCGGAGGCGTTCGTGTCGATCCTGCTCACGGACGTGCCCGAGGGCTTCGTGATCCATGTCGGCGCGGACCGCGACAGCGCAGCCCCAGCCAGCAACGCTGGCGGCGACGGGACGGTCAACACCTGGATCGTCGCAGGCCAGGGGGAAAGCCTGCCCCCCTTCGTGGCGATCCTGCCGCCGCAGCACTTCAGCGGCACGGTCACGGGCATCAACCTCGTGGCCACCTCGGGCGAGACGGGGCTGGGCGACAAGCGTTCCGACACGATCCCGGTCGGCGACGTCACCGTGAGCCCGGTCGCGGACGGCGCCGAGGCGACGTCCAGCAGCACCTTCGGCACCGAGGGCGAGATCGTCGGCCTCAACCTCAACCTGTCGATCGTGGACGCAGAGGACGCCACGACGAGCAGCGCCGCCCCCGACGAGAACCTCGAGACGGCGACGGTCGTCCTCACCGGACTGGGCAGGTTCGCCTCCTTCCACGCCGGTGACGAGGCCCGGCACCTCGCGGACACGGTGCGCTACGATGCCGCGGCGGACGCCTACACGATCACCGGGCTGACGCAGCGGGACATCGACACGCTCAGCGTCCGGCAGGCGGCGTCCGCCCTAAACGATCAGGATCCCGGAACGGCCGGTCTGCAGATCGGGGTCTCGGCGACGACGACCGACGGCGCGGACGTCTCGGACGTGGCGTCCGCGACGGTGACCACGGTCTTCTTCGAGCAGACCAGGACGACCGGCGACGACGCGCTGTTGTTCACTGGCTTCGGTCTCGACGCGCTCGACGGCGAGGACGCCGTCGCCCTCCGAACGGGCGAGGACGTCTCAGGTCTCCAGCTTTCGGACGTGCTCGAGAACGTCGAGACCCTCGACCTCGATGCGAAGGGCGCGAACCGGATCGACGGCCTGACCCCCGAGCATCTCGCCGCGATCACGGATGGCGACGACGCGCTGACCGTGACCGGCAACGGCGAGGACCGGCTGACGCTAAGCGGGGCTTGGTCCGGCGGCGGCGGAGGGGTCTACACCGGAACGATAGGCGGCGCGGGCGGGCAGACCGTGACGCTCACCGTGCTGGGCGACCTGCAGGACGAAGTCGAGTTCGTCGCGTGAACGCGGGGCACGCCAAGCCGGCCGCGGCGACGGATCCGGCCCCTCCGGGAGAGGTCGGGGCCGGGGAGGGCCCTGCCGCCGCGGAAGCGCCGCCGCGCCCACCCGGCGCCGATTGGCTGGCCTCGGTCCTGCGGATCGCGCGCCACTACCGCATCGGCGTCTCGCCCGAACGTATGCGCCTGGACCTCGCCTGGGCTGGCGAGGCGGACCAGATCCGACGCCTCGCCCGATCCGCCGGCCTTCTAGTCGAGCGCCTGCCCGGCTCCGCCGCCGCGTTCGCCGGGGTGCGCCTGCCGGTCCTCGCGACGTTCGAGGGCAGGGCGGTCGGCGTGATCGAGGCCCGGACGCCGGACGGCTTCACGGTCGCCTTCGGCGGCGACGGAGGCCTCGCGACCCCCGTCGACGCGCCCACGCTCGCGCGGACCATCCGCGAAGCTTACGTGCTTCGCCCGGCCGCGGCCGCCCGCGACAGCCGCGTCGAGGACTACGCCCGGCCCTGGCGGCCCGACTGGCTGCGCGAGATCGTGCTGGCCGACCTCGCGCCCTATCGGGCGGTGATGGCCGCCTCGCTGGTGACCAACCTGCTGGCCATGGCGGGCATCCTCTTCTCCATGCAGGTCTACGACCGGGTCGTGCCCAGTCAGTCGATGCCGACCCTTCACGTCCTCTTCGGGGGCGTGGCCATCGCCGTGCTGCTCGGCTTCTCCATGAAGGTCGCGCGCAGCCGCATCACCGACGCGGCCGGGCGCGCGGCCGACCTGCGCATCTCGGACCGGGTGTTCGGCCACGCGTTGCGCGTCCGCAACACCGCCCGCCCGCGCGCGACCGGAACGTTCATCGCCCAGATCCGCGAGCTCGAGCACGTGCGCGAGATGATGGCCTCGACCACCGTGACCGCGATGGCGGACCTGCCGTTCTTCTTCCTGTTCTGCGCGCTCTTCTACCATATCGCGGGCGGCCTGGTCTGGATCCCCATCGCCGCGATGGCGCTGCTGATCGGGCCCGGCCTTCTCGCGCAGAACAAGCTGCGGCGCCTCGCCGAGGCGAGCGCACGGGAGGGCGCGCTGCGCGGCGCGATGCTGGTCGAGGCGATCCAGGGGCTCGACGACATCAAGTCGCTCCAGGCCGAGGCGCGCTTCCAGGATCAGTGGAACCACTACACCGAGGTCACCTCCGGCGCGTCGATCCGCCTGCGCGACCTCGTCTCCCGCCTCTCGAGCTGGGCGCAGACGGTCCAGGGGGGCGTCTTCGTCCTCGTGGTCTATTTCGGGGCGCCCCTCGTCATGGTTGGCGAGATGAGCACCGGCGTCCTCGTCGCCGCCTCCATGCTGTCCTCGCGGATGCTCGCGCCACTGACCTCGGTGACGCAGATCGTGAACCGCTGGCAGCAGGCGCGCGTCGCGCGCGAGGCGCTGGATCGCATCCTCGCCCTGCCGGTCGACCTGCCGGCAGGGACGCAGCGCATCCACAGGCCGGTCATCGAAGGGCGCTTCGCCCTCAAAGCCGCGACCTTCGGCCATGCCCCCGAGGCCCCGGTCCTCGCCGTGCCGGACCTGCGGATCGAGCCGGGCGAGCGGATCGCGCTCCTGGGGCGCAACGGGTCCGGCAAGTCGACGCTCCTCGCGGGCCTGGGCGGCCTTCTCGAGCCGCTTTCCGGCGAGCTGCGGCTCGACGACGTCTCCATGGGCCTTCTGGATCCCGCCGACGTCCGGCGCGACGTCGGCCTCGTGAGGCAGGACGCGCGGCTGTTCCATGGAACGCTGCGCGAGAACCTCGTGCTCGGCGCCCCGCTCGCCGACGACGCGGCGATCATGGCCAAGCTCGAGGATCTGTCGCTCGCCGCGTTCGTCCGGAACCTGCCCGATGGGCTGGACCACCCGATCCAGGAAGGCGGCCTGGGGCTGTCGGGAGGGCAGAGGCAAGGCCTCCTGCTGGCGCGGATGCTGCTGCGCGACCCGCGCGTCCTCCTGCTGGACGAGCCGACCGCCGCGCTGGACGAGGTCGCCGAGAACGCCGTCATCGACGCCCTGCGCGACACGCCGGATGCCACGCTCGTCATCGCCACCCACAGACCCGCCGTGCTGCGGATCGTCGACCGCCTCGTCGTGCTGAACGCCGGCGGCGTGGCCCTGGACGGACCGAAGGACGAGGTGCTGGACCGGCTGCGCCGGGGAAGGGTCGCGGCATGACGCTCGCGCTCGACTTCGGCCCGCAGGACCGGCGCGGCGAACGTCGCCTCGTCCACCTCGTCGCGGCGATGCTGGTCCTGTTCCTCGCCTGGGCTTGGTGGTTCCCCCTCGCCGAGGTTTCCAGCGGCCAGGGGACAGTGGTTCCCAGCTCGCGCGAGCAGGTCGTCCAGTCGCTCGAGGGGGGCATCCTCGCCTCGCTCGCCGTCGCCGAGGGCGATGTGGTCGAGGCGGGCGAGGTGGTGGCGCAACTCGATCCGACCCGTTCGGAGTCGGACGTCGAGGAGGCGGCCGCGCGCTACCATGCCGCGATCGCCGCCGCCGCCCGCCTGCGCGCCGAGATCGACGACCGCGACGTCGTCACCTTCCCGCCGGCGCTGGACGGATCGCGCTTCGCCGAGCTGCGAGCCAACGAGCGGGCGCTGTTCCGCTCCCGCCGGACGAGCCTTGCCGACAGGCTCGCGGGCCTGACCGAAGGGCTCGGCCTGCTCGAGGAGGAGGTCTCGATCGCCGAGCGGCTGCAGGCCTCCGGCGCCTCGAGCCGCGTCGAGTTGATCCGCCTGCGGCGCGAGGCCTCCGAGCTTCGCCTCGAGATCGCCCGTCTGCGCGCCGACCGCCAGGTCCAGGCCGGCGAGGAGCTTCAGCGCGTGAATGCGGAGGCGCAGGTCCAGTCCTCGGTCATGCGGGGGCGCAGCGACGCCGTCGATCGCCTCACCTTCCGCGCGCCGATGCGCGGCGTGGTGCAGGACGTCGCCGTCACCACCATCGGCGGCGTCGTTCCCCCGGGCGGTCGCCTCATGACCATCGTGCCCGCTGGGGACGAGCTTCTGGTCGAAGCGCGGATCTCGCCGCGCGACATCGCCTTCATCCATCCCGGCCAAGCTGCGACGGTGAAGATATCCGCCTATGATTACGCGATCTTCGGCGGGCTGGCGGGGGTGGTCGATACGATCTCGCCCAACACGATCCGCGACGAGGTCCGGCCCGAGCAGGTCTACTACCGGGTGTTCATCCGCACCGCCGCGGACCACCTCGTGAACGCCGACGGGCGCGAGTTCCCCATCGCCCCGGGCATGATTGCCACCGTCGACATCCGCACGGGCGAGAAGACCGTGTGGCAGTACCTCGTGAAGCCGTTCAACAGGGCGCAGGAGGCGCTTCGCGAACGGTGATGCCACCGCCGCGCGGCCTGCGGCCGGCGGCCTCCGACAAGGAACCAGACATGAACGCCACCCGCCTTCCCGCCGCTCTCGCCCTCAGCCTCGCCATTGCGTTCGGGGGCGCGTCGCTTCCCGGTCCCGCCGCCGCGGAGCTCGACGTTGTCGATCCCGATCGCGGCTTTCCCCGTGTCTCCCGCCCCTACGAGAGCATGGACGCCGCCTTCTCCCGCGTGGGGATCCCGCGAAGCGTCGCGCAGATCCGGCAGGTCCGCGTCGGCGGCACGAAGGCCGATCTGGTCCGTGCGCTGGGCCGCCCCGTCTCAGCCTATGCGGACGGGTCGTGGAACTACGACCTCTCACTCGACTACCCCCAGGCGAACCGCCTCGTATGTCAGTACCGGGTCTACTTCGACGCGGCCGGCCGGGTGGAGGAGACGGTCTGGAGGCGTCCGCAATGCGCAGCGGTGGTCCGCGGCGGCAGGCGCCGGGCACCGTGACCGGCGCCCGGGCCGCACGCCGGGGCCGTACCCTCGCGCCCGCCGCCGCGGCGGTGATCCTGGGGGCGTGCTCCCTTCCGGCGCCAGACGGTCTGGAGGCGAGGCTCATCGCGCGGACGGAGGGCCTCACGCCGCTCGTCGCGGCGGAAGGGGACGACGCCCGCGCCGTGGTCCGGACCGGTCTGTCCCTCAGCCCGGAGGTCAGGACCGCCGCTGGCGAGGTCGCAGCCGCCGCCGACGCGATCCGCATCCAGCGTGCCGCCCGCTTCCCGGCCCTCGGGCTGTCGATCGGCGGGGGTGTCGGCGACGCGGCCAGCCGCGCGGCGGGCGCCGAGCTGCGCGGGCGCCAGCTTCTCGTCGATTTCGGCCGGACCGGGCGGGCCGTCACCGCCTCCGACATGGACATGCGGATCGGCTACGTCACGTTCCAGGAAGCGGTGGACGAGGCCATCGTCGAGATCCTGGTCGCCTATGACGCGGTGCGCGCCAACGTCCGCCTGCTGGAGGTGCGAGAGGACCAAGTCGCTGCCATGGAGACCCTTCAGGACCGCATCGCGGAGCGCACCGCGATCGGCGCCGCGCCGCGCTCGGACCTTTTGGAGACCCGCATCCGCGTTCGCGCCGCCCGGTTCGAGGCCCGGGACGCCGAGCTCGCGCTCGCCGAGGCGCGCGACCGCCTCGCGGTGCTGACCGGCCAGTCGCGCGGCGGCACGGTGCCCGCCATCCGGCCTGAGAGCTGCGCCGCACCCGACGACGCCGGCGATGTCCTCGTCGCGCGGCTGCGTCTCGCCAAGGCCGATCTGGCGCTGGCCGATGCCGAGGCCGCGCGTCTGCCCAGCCTGTCGGTCGAACCCGTCGCACGGCGGACCGAGGGCGATGGCCGCATGCGGATGGGCCTCGACGTCTCGGTGGATTCCGACCTGCTGAGGGGCGGAGCGCTCTCCGCCGCCGCCGATGCCGCCCTGGCCGAGCGCGAGGCCGCCGAAGCCGCGGTCGCCGCGGCGCGGCGCGAAACGGTGCTGCGAACCCGCGGCCGGCTGCGCGACATCGCCGCCGCCGAGCAGCGGATCGCCCTTCTTCAGAGCCAAATCGACCTTCTGGGCGAGGCCCGCGGGATCTACCGCGACCAATACCTCGAGTTGGGGACCCGGCGCATCGCCGAGCTTCTCGACAACGAGGAGGCGTTCTACGACCGGCAGGCCCAGCTGGTCGAGCTGCGCTCCGAACTGGCCGCGGACCTTCTCGGCTGCGCGGCCTCCGAGGACCGGCTGCGCAGCGTCGTCGGCGTCGAGGGCACGACCTTGTACGACCTTCCCCTGTCCGGCCCCGCCTAGCGGGCCCGTCCGAGGGCGAGCCGTGCCGGGGCCGCGCCTAAGGCCCCCGTCATCGGTTCGGGGACCGCCGGGCGGCGCATCCTCCGGCAGCGTGGCCCTCGCCGCGAGCCCCCCGCGTCAGCGCCGTTTCCGCTGCTTACGGCGATAGGACGCCTCCGTCGGGATCAGCGCGAGCGCCCCGACGGCGCCGATGATCGCATCCACCCCGGGCGAGCCGATCCGCAGCCCGAACATGATCCGCACGAAGTAGAGAAGGAACACGCCCCCCACCGCGATCACAATGGAGGGAAGGATCCCGTTATGCGTCCAGCCCCACTTCTCGGCCAAGTATCCGACGATCCCGGCGATCACGACGCTGCCGAACAGACCCAGGAACATCGCTATCCTCCGAAGACGTCGCCCGGCGCGACGGGATTTCCGTGCAGATAGGCGGCCGCGTCCTGCTTCGCACGCCCCTCCGCCTGAATCTCCAGGAGTTCCACCACGCCCGTGCCGCAGGCGACGCGCAGCCCGGGCCGGGCAAGGGCCGTGCCGGGCACTCCCTCGCCGGGAACGGCACGCGCGCGCAGGAGCTTGAGGCGCCTGCCGCCGCGAACGGTCCAGGCGCCGGGGAACGGGGCCAGGCCGTTGGCATGACGGGCGACATCACCCGCCGGGCGCAGCCAGTCGATAGGCGTTTCGGCCTTCTCCACCTTGGCCGCGTAGGTGACCCCTTCCTCCCCCTGCGGCGCCTCCGCGAGGTCCGGCAGCCGCTCCAGCGCCTCGGCGATCATCCGCGCGCCCATCCCGGACAGCCGGTCCGACACGTCCCCGGTCGTGTCCGTCTCGCCGATCCGGATCGCCTCGCGCAGGAGGACCGGTCCGGTATCCAGCCCCTCCTCCATCCGCATGATGCAGACGCCAGTCTCCGAGTCCCCGGCCATCACGGCCCGGTGGATCGGCGCCGCTCCCCGCCAGCGCGGCAGGAGGGAGGCGTGGATGTTCAGGCATCCCTGCCTGGGCGCTTCGAGGACGGGCCTGGGCAGGATCAGACCATAGGCCACCACGACCGCCACGTCGCATCCCAGCGCGGCGAAGACGGCCTGCTCGCCCTCGTCGCGCAAGGTGCGGGGAGTCCACACCTTCAGCCCCAGCGCGTCGGCACGAGCATGGACGGGCGAGGGGCGCTCGCGCTGGCCGCGTCCCGCCTTTCGGGGCGGCTGCGAATAGACCGCCGCCACCTCGTGCCCGGCCTCCACCAGCGCCTCCAGCGCGGGAACGGAGAACTCCGGCGTACCCATGAACGCGATCCTCATCGCCGTGCCTTCCGCAAGAGCATGTGCCGCCGCGTCCGCGACAGCCGGTCGAAGAACATGCGCCCATCGAGATGGTCGATCTGGTGCTGGACGGACGCCGCCCAGATCCCGTCGAACCCTTTGGAGAGGCGTCTGTTCCGCTCGTCGGTGAAGGCCACCTCGATCCGTGCGGGCCGCGTGACCTCGGCGCCCAGCATCCTTCCGTCCCGGCCGCGGACGTTGGGCGAGCCCTCCCAGTGCGTCGCCTCGCCCTCCCAGGTTCGCACGATCTCCGGATCCGCCAAGCGCACGGCCCGCCCTCGCCCCTCCGAGGCATCCACGACGGCCAGGCGCAACCCGATCCCGATCTGCGGCGCCGCGAGGCCCACGCCAGGCATCGCCTCCATCGCCTCGACCATCCGGTCCCAGATGTCGCGATGCTCCTCCGTCACCTCGCCCACCGGGGCGGCGGGCGAGCGGAGCACGGGGGCTGGCCAGGGAACGAAGCCGCTCATCGGTCGAGGATCAGCACGCCGTCCAGATGGTCCAGCTCGTGCTGGGCGCAGCGCGCTTCCATGCCCCGCAGGCGGCGGTGGACCCGCTCGCCCCCAAAGGCGGTCCAGGCCATCGTCACCTCCGAAGGACGCATCACCCGGCGCGGCTCGCCGGGGATCGAGAGGCACGCCTCCTCGGTCCCGCCTCGCGCCTCGGAGAGGTCCAGCACCTCCGGGTCGACCATCACGACGGGCGCGGCCTCGCCGTCCTTCCAGCCGACGTCCATCACGAACAGTCGGCGCAGCACCCCGACCTGCGGCGCCGCGAGACCCCTTCCACCCGCGTCGTACATCGTCTCCAGAAGGTCGTCGGCTAGCGCCCGCACCTGCCCCGTCACCGCGCCCACGGGCGCGCAGACCGCACGGAGGCGTTCGTCGGGATGAAGGACGATCGGGCGGACGGGCAAGGGCTCAGGACGCCTCCCTCGCGCGTTCCTTCTTCATCTTCAGCGCCTTGCGCGTGATGAGCTGGCGCTTCATCGGGCCCACGTGGTCGATGAAGAGCACCCCGTCGAGATGGTCGATCTCGTGCTGCACGCAGGTCGCCCACAGACCGTCGAAAGTCTCCTCCCGCCGTTCGCCGCCGGGATCGGTCCATCGGACGGTCACGGCCGAGGGCCGCTCCACGTCGGCGAACTGCTCGGGTATGGAGAGGCACCCTTCCTCGTAGACGTTCCGCTCCTCGGAGGACCAGGCGATCTCCGGGTCGATCAAGACGAGGGGGCGGGGCGTCGCGCCCTCCTCCTTCTCGCAGTCCATGACGATCATCCGCTCGAGCACGCCGACCTGCGGCGCGGCAAGGCCGATGCCCGGCGCGTCGTACATGGTGGCCAGCATGTCCTCGGCCAAGGCGCGGTGCGCGTTCGTGGGCACGCCGATCGGGGCGGCGCGCTTCTTGAGCCGGGAATCCGGGTGCAGGAGGATCGGTCGGATCGCCATGAAGGGGAGATAGGCGGCGAGGCGCCAAGGCGCAATCGGGGCGCGGCGTGTAACCTTGACGTTACCCTCCAGGCTGGGAACATGCAATCCGCAGGTTACGCCAGGAGGCCCGCCATGCCCCGCCCCGCCGAACGCGCCGCCGAGATGATCCGCCTGGGGGCCTACGCCGTCCTAGGGGCGGCCTTCCTCCTCTTCGCCGGGCTCGGGGCGGCGGGGCTGCTGGACCGGGTGCCGGCCTGGGCGTCGCTCGCCTTCGGGCTGGGGACCGCCGCGCTGGTCTTCGTGGCGGCCTTCGCGCTGCCGCGCGCCGCCGTCGAGGCCGCGCATGACGAGGGCGCGACGGCCCTCTGGCTCAGGGCGCAGGCGGCCGGCTACTGGGCCGCGGTCGGCGCGTTCGCCTCGATCGGCTGGGGGCCGGAGGCGATCGGGATGGGATACGACCGCTACGTTCCGATGATCGGCTTCCTGGCGGCGGCGGTGCCTTTCGTGCTGGTGCTGATCGCCGAGGCGAGGCGGGCGCGCGGGTGAGGCTGATCGTGCGCCTGCGCGCGCACAGGGAAGCGGCCGGGCTGACGCAGGCCGCCCTCGCCGATGCGGTCGGGGTCTCCCGCAAGACGGTGAACACGATCGAGAACGGCGTCTTCGTCCCCTCCACCGAGCTAGCGCTGCGCCTCGCAGCCGCGCTCGGCGCCCGGGTCGAGGACCTCTTCGCCCTGCCCCCGGATTGACCTCCGCATCCGGCCCCACCATTCGGAACGGATGACAGATCACGATCCCCGCTTCGACACGATCATCGACCGCCGCGGCACCCACTGCGTGAAGTGGGACATGATGGAGCCGATCTACGGCGTCCCGCCGGAGGACGGCATCGCCATGTGGGTGGCGGACATGGAGTTCCGCCCCCCAGAGGTGATCCAGGACGCTCTGCAGGGGATGCTGGATCACGGCATCTACGGCTATTTCGGGGATGATTCGCGCTACATCGAGGCCATCCGCTGGTGGATGAGCGAGCGGCACGGATGGGACGTTGACCCAGAGGCGATCTTCACCACCCATGGTCTGGTGAACGGCACGGGCATGTGCATCGACGCATTCACCGCGCCCGGCGACGGCGTGGTCCTCCTGACCCCCGTCTATCATGCCTTCGCCCGCGTGATCCGCGCCTCCGGCCGCGATCTGGTCGAGCTGGAGATGCCGATCGAAGAGGGACGCTACGTGCTGAGCGAGGAGGCGTTCGAAGCTTTCGATGCCCAGCTGAAGGGCCACGAGCGGATGCTGATCCTCTGCTCGCCCCACAATCCCGGTGGGCGCGTCTGGACCCGGGAGGAGCTGGAGCGCGTCGCTGCCTTCGCCCGGCGCCACGATCTCGTCCTCGTCTCGGACGAAATCCACCACGACCTGGTCTATCCCGGCCATCGCCACGTTCCGATGACCGCCATCGAAGGGATCGAGGACCGCCTCGTGATGATGACGGCGACCACCAAGACCTTCAACATCGCAGGCTCCCACACCGGCAACGTGACCGTACCGGACGAAGGGCTGCGCGCGCGCTTCGCTGCCCGGATGGCCGCCCTTGGGATGTCGCCCAACAGCTTCGGCCTCTTCATGACGACGGCCGCCTACTCACCCCGGGGCGCGGCTTGGGTGGACGGGCTGATGGACTATCTCGACGGCAACAGGCGGCTCTTCGACAGGGCCGTCGAGAACGTTCCCGGCCTGCGCTCCATGCCGCTGGAGGCGACCTATCTCTCCTGGGTCGACTTCGCCGGCACCGGCATGCCGCGGGAGGAGTTCACGCGCCGCGTCGAGCGGGACGCCCGCATCGCGGTGAACCACGGGCCCACCTTCGGCAAGGGCGCGGATACCTGGCTGCGCTTCAACATCGCCGCCCCCCGTGCCCAGGTCGCCGAGGCGTGCGAGCGCCTCTCCGCCGCCTTCGGCGATCTTCAGTAGCCGCGGCGCGCGTCCCCGGAACAGGGGCGCGATCGTCAGTGCATGAGGAGGGCGACCGGCGCGTCCGGCGCCCGCTCGTAGTCGATGGCGGGCGTGTCGGCGATCGGGGTGGCGCGCTTGTACTCGTAATACATCTCGCCGCCCTCGGCCTCCGAAGCGACGATGAGGCAGCTCGTCCGGTGCACCGCCCCGTCATAGAGGTCCACATGCCCCCGGAGGCGGGGGGCGTCCGACAACGCGAGCGCGAAGCCTCGCGCCGTCTCGCGCAGCACGGGGAAGCTCGCCGTGCCGACCCTGACGCGCAGCCGGCTGCGGGCGGCGGCACGGGCATGGCGGGCGGCGGCGACGTCCTCGATCATCTCGGGCGGAAGGAAGGTTGTCATGGCGATCTCCCCCATCGCAGGACCCGCACGGCCTTGCGACATCATGGCGAGTCGGCAACGCCGGAAAGAGGCGGGAGTTCCGCGTCCCGGCGGCCGGGCGCCGCGCCCGGCGACGATCGGCCGAGGACGCCGCCGTAGTGCTCGGCCATGGCGGCGAGGTCCTCGGGCGAGGTGCCCGTGCGGACGAAGGCGCGCGCGTTGGGCATGTGCTGGAAGATCGAGCCGTCCGAGAAAAAGGACGAGGAAGTGACGGTTATGACCTGCGCGTCCGGGCGCGCATAGCCGGCGTAGTCCGCCGTGGCGATGGCGGATCCCTCCTCGAGGACGAGGTCGAGGATGATCACCTCGACCGCGCGCTCCCGGATCGTCCTCACCGCGTCGCGCTGCCCGCGCGCCTCGAAGACCTGGTGGCCCAGCCTGCGCAGGACCCTCGCCCAAAGCGCCGAAAGCGCGGCGTCCGGCTCCACGATCAGAACGTGCATCGTATCATGTCCCCCGCCCGCCCCCGCGACGATCCACCGCAACGGACAGGACCCTTGGAATCCGAGTCGCAGGAGAACCCATCCTTGCATCCGGTGTCACCCCCCATTCTGGGGGAGGCCCGTGGAGCGCCCCCGACGTGGCCTTGCCATCGGCCGACATGCGCGCCATCGCCCGCAACGCACCGCACGGAGGAACGCCATGCCCCGACCGCTCGCCCTCGTCCTCGCGCTTCTCGCCGCGCCCGCCGCCGCGCAGGACTGCGGAGGTCCCTTTCCCGCCTTCCTGGACGGCCTGCGCGCCGAGGCGGTCGCCGGGGGCCATGACGCGGCGACGGTCGACGCCTTCCTCGCAGGCGTCCGCCAGGACGAACGGACGCTTGCCGCCGACAGGCGCCAAGGGGTGTTCCAGCTCCCCTTCACGGACTTCGCGCGGCGCATCATCTCGGGTAGCCGGATAGAGGCGGGCCGCCAGAACGCGGACCGCCACGCCCCCGTCTTCGACCGCATCGAAGGCGAGACGGGCATTCCCGCCGGCGTGATGCTGGCCTTCTGGGCGCTCGAGACGGATTACGGCGCCTTCCAGGGCGACTACGGGACGCTGAACTCCCTCGTGACCCTCGCCCATGACTGCCGCCGGCCCGAACTGTTCCGACCGCAGATCTTCGCGGCCCTCGACCTCTACGAGCGGGGCGGGTTCGATCCCGCGGGCACCACGGGCGCCTGGGCGGGCGAGATCGGGATGGTGCAGATGCTGCCCGAGGACATCCTGAACCACGGTACGGACGCGGACGGGGACGGCCGCGTGGACCTGAAGGGGTCGGCGCCCGACGCCCTCGTCTCCGGCGCGCGGATGCTGGCGGGGCTGGGATGGCGCCCGGGCGAGCCGTGGCTGCTGGAGGCGGTGGTGCCCGCCGGCCTCGACCCCGCCGTCTCCGGCTTGGAGGGACGGCGCCCCATGTCCGAATGGCGCGACTTGGGCGTCGTGCCCCGGACGGGGGACGCCCCGGCCGACCTTCCGGCCGCGCTGCTGCTGCCGCAGGGCGCGAATGGGCCGGCCTTCCTCGCCTTCCCGAACTTCGGCGTCTATCTCGAGTGGAACCAGTCCCTGACCTACGCCATCACGGCCGCCTACCTCGCCACCCGCCTGGAAGGCGCGCCCGTCTTCGATTCCGGCAACCCCCGCCCCGGCATCGGCGACGGGGAGATGCGCGAGCTTCAGCGCCGCCTGGCGGCGCGCGGCCACGACGTGGGCGAGGTCGACGGCATCCTCGGCGCGGGCACCCGCGCGGCCGTCCGGGCGGAGCAGGCGCGCCTCGGCCTGCCCGTGGACGGCTGGCCGGACGCGCGCCTCCTCGGCGCGCTCTAGCCTGCCGGCCGATCGGGGCTTCGACGCCCCCGGCCCGCCGATTTGCGAGGCGAGCCCCCGGCGAGCTGCTGGCGGCGATCTGCCGGCCGGCGGCGCGGCGGAGGCCCGGAAAGTACGAGCAGGCCCCTTGCCGAGCGGTGGTGGCGCCACCCCGCGCTGCGGGGCGTTCCCTACGTCACGCGACCAGCGCCTCTGCTCGGCCGAGATCGACGGAGACGAGTTGGCTGACCCCCTGCTCGACCATCGTGACCCCGAAGAGACGGTCCATCCGGCTCATGGTGATGGCGTGGTGCGTGATGATCAGGAAGCGCGTGTCCGTGCGCTTGGTCATCTCGTCGAGAAGGTCGCAGAACCGTGTGACGTTCGCGTCGTCGAGCGGGGCGTCGACCTCGTCGAGCACGCAGATCGGCGCTGGATTGGCGAGGAACACCGCGAAGATCAGCGCCATCGCCGTCAGCGTCTGCTCGCCCCCCGAAAGGAGCGAGAGCGTGGATAGCTTCTTGCCCGGCGGCTGGCAGAGAATCTCGAGTCCCGCCTCTAGCGGGTCGTCCGCCTCGACCAGCTCAAGCCGCGCCTCGCCACCTCCGAAGAGGTGGGTGAAGAGGGTACCGAAGTTGCGGTTCACCGTCCCGAACGCGTCGAGAAGGCGCTGGCGCCCCTCGCGGTTCAGCTCCGCGATGCCCCTGCGGAGGCGGTCGATGGCCCCGCGCAGGTCCTCCGCCTCCGCCCCAAGGACGTCGTGCTCGACGCGGACCTCTTCGGCATCCTCCTCCGCGCGCAGGTTCACCGCGCCCATCGCCTCGCGCTGGCGGCGCAGCCCAGCGAGGTCGGCCTCCGCCTTCTCCACCGGGGGGAGCGCGGCCGGATCGCCCAGGGCGGCGAGCAGCTCGTCCGGCCCCGCCTCCGTCTCCTCGCGGATGCGAGCATCGACGGCGGCGCGGGTCTCGGCCGCCGCGGAGGCCCGGGCTTCCGCGCGGACGCGGGCCTCGCGGGCCTCGCCGGCGCGCCGTTCGGCGTCCCGCTCGGCGATCTGCGCCTCGCGCTGCGCCGTCTCGGCGAGGCGACGTGCTTCCTCGGCGGCGGCGAGCCGCGCCTTCGCCTCCTTCAGCTCGCCGTCGATGCCGGCCAGCCGCTCCCTCAGATCGGCAGGGGCTCCTCGTGCGGCGAGAAGGTCCGCCTCGGCCTTCTCGCGCCGGCGGTGAAGCTCGGCGGCATGGCCGTCCGCGGCGAGGACGCGCTTGGTCCAGCCGGCAAGATCCTTCTCGACCTGCGCGAGACGGGCGGCCCGGGCCTCCGCCTCGCGCCGGGCCGCGGCGAGGGCGTCCCGCGCCGTGGTCATCGCCTCGCGTGCCTCGGCGACCTCTCGGCGGGACATCTCGGCCTCCGCGCGGGCGGCGTCGGCGTCGCCCAGCCCCTCGAGCGCGGCGGCGGCCTCCCTCCGGGCCTCCTCCGCGGCGGCGGCCTCCTCGTGGAGGCGGGCGGCCTGCGCGTCCAAGGTCTCGATCCGGCCCTTGGCCAGCTCCCCCGCCGCCTCCGCGGAGGCCAGATCGCGGGCGGTGCGGGCGGCCTCGCGCCCCGAGGCCTCACGGGCGGCGCGGGCGAAGCGGTCGGCCTCCACCGCCTCCCGTGCGGCGGCCTTGGCAGCGGCGTGGTCTTGGGCCGCGGCCTCGGCCCGTGCCTCCGCCGCGCTCAGATCGGCTGCCAGCGCCGCCAGCCGGTTGCGCTGCGCCAGCCGCATCGCAGCGGCGCCGCCCTCGCCCGCGGGGCGGCCCAGCCCGTCCCACCGCCAGAGCGCGCCCTCGCGCGACACGAGCCGGACCCCCGGCCTCATCGCGGCCCTGTCGGGCACGCCCTCCACCACCCCGACGAGGGCGAGACGGCGGGACAGGGCGGCAGGCGCGCGGACATGTCCGGCCAGCGGCTCGGCCCCCGGGGGAAGCGCAGCCGAGGAGAGATCGGGCAGAACGGCCCAGTCGGCCTCGGCCGTCTGAAGCTCCTCTCCCAGGGCGGCGCCCAGGGCGGCTTCATAGCCCGGCTCGACCGACACCGCATCCAGGAGGGGCGCGTCCCCTCGCCCCGCGGCGAGAAGACGCCCGAGCGCGCGAACCTCGGCCCGGATCGCGCCTGCCCCGCCTGACGCCTCGGCTTCCGCTGCCCGTGCGACCGCCTCGGCCTGAACGGCGTCGGCACGGGCGGCATCCGCCTGCAGCAGCGCCGCCTCGGCCCGTTCGGCGGCCTCGCCCGCCACCTCGGCCGCCTTGCGCGCCTCTCCGGCATGCACCTCCGTCCCCTTCGCAGCCTCCTGCGCCGCGTCAAGGCCTTTCGCGGCCTCCCCGGCCGCGGCGGCGAGGCGCGCGGCGGCGCGTGCCGTCTCCTCGGCCCGCGCCGTGGCCGATTGGTGGCGGGCGGCGAGACGGGCTGCGAATTCTCTGGCGCGATCCCCGCGCGCCTCCGCTTCACCCAACCCCGCCGCCGCTGCCTGCGCGGCGACCTCGGCCTCCGCGATGCGCGCTCGCTCGCCCTGCCCCTTCGCGGCGAGCGCATCCCGTTCCTCGCCTAAGGCGCCCATCGCCCCCGCGGCGTCGCCCTGCTGAGCGTCCTGCCGTGCGAAGTCCTGCTCTATCTGGCCGAGACGACCCTCTATCGACCGAATCGCGCCCTCGGCCCGGCCCAGCCGGTCCCGCACCTTGTCCCGCTCCACCGTGGCGCGTTGGACGATCGCGCCAGCGACGGCCTCCTCCTCGCGCACGGGGGGAAGGCCGGCATCGGCTTCCTCGCGCGCCTGGGCGGCCCCGCGCGCGGCGGCCTCCGCGCGGCCCGCATCGACCAGGCACCCCTGCAGGGCGGCGCGCGCTTCCTCGAGGACGTCGTCGGCCTCCTGCCAGCGACGCCAGAGGAGGGCACCCTCCGCAAGGCGCAGCCGCTGGCCGATCTCGCGGTAGCGGGCCGCCGCCCGTGCCTGCCGCGCCAGCTGCGAGAGCTGCTGGGCCAGCGCCTCGAGAAGGTCCTCGACCCGGTCCAGGTTGCCCTCCGCCCCCCGCAGCTTCAGCTCGGCCTCGTGGCGGCGCTGGTAGAGGCCCGAGATCCCCGCCGCCTCCTCCAGGATGCGCCGGCGGGCCTTGGGCTTCGCCCCGATCAGCCCGGCGATCTGCCCCTGCCGGACCAGAGCGGGCGAATGCGCGCCCGTCGAGGCGTCCGCGAACAGCATCTGCACGTCGCGTGCGCGCACCTCGCCGCCGGCGGCCCTGTAGGCCGATCCGGCCTCGCGCGTGATGCGGCGGGTGACGTCGATGCTCGCGTGATGGTTGAACGCGGCGGGCGCGGTGCGGTCCGAGTTGTCGAGGTCGAGTTGGACTTCCGCGAAGTGCCGCGCGGGACGGGTCGCGGTGCCGGCGAAGATCACGTCCTCCATCCCGCCGCCGCGCATGGCCGAAGGCCGGTTCTCGCCCATCACCCAGCGCAGGGCCTCGAGGAGGTTGGACTTGCCGCAGCCGTTCGGCCCGACCACCCCGGTCAGCCCCGGCGCGATCACCAGCTCCGTCGGATCGACGAAGCTCTTGAAGCCGTTGAGACGCAGCCGGATGAATTGCAAGGCAGGGTACCTGCGGTTGGATCGACGCGGGCATACAACCGCAAGGGTGATTCGCGGTCAACGCCGTCGCCGCGACCCCTCATCGACCCTCACCGTCCTGATCGTCTTCGTCCGTCCGTTCCAGGTTACCGGCGGCGGGCTTCCCGGCGCTTCAGCCGCTCCCGTCCGGATCGCAGCGGACGGAGAGGCGGATCACGGCCGGATCGCCGGAAAGGCTGCCCGGGATCGGCACGCACCCGGTGGCCGCCCGCGCGGCCGCGAGAGCGGCCGGATAGGCGCGCGGCAGGCGCCGCGGCGGCACGAAGCCGGTACGCACCAGCTCGACCTCGCCGCCCGAACGGCGGACGTGGAAGGTGAAGCCGTCGCGCTGCACCGTGGCGGCGGGTACGCCGCGGAAGGCGGGCTGCGGTCCCGAGCAGGCGGCAAGGAGGAGGATGACAAGAAGAAGGCGCATCCCCTGACCTTGCCTCCGAGTCGTTGAGAAAGGGTTAACCGCCCCGGACCTCCGAGAGGGTGCGCGAGGTGGTCAGCGCTTCGGGGTCCTGGATCAGGTGGATCAACCCGACCCGTCCGGCCCGCGCTGTGGCGCGCGCGCCCTCCAGCGCCTCCGGGAAGGCGCCGTCCGCCTCCACGCGCCAGCCTTCCCCGCCATGGGCGCGGGCCAGGGCGACGAAGTCCGGGTTGCGGAGGTCCGTGCCCGCGCGGCGCGCGGGATAGCGCATCTCCTGGTGCATGCGGATGGTGCCGTAGCGGCCGTTGTCCACCACTATCAGCACGAGGCCCGCCCCGTGCTGCGCGGCCGTCGCCAATTCCTGAGAGGTCATCTGGAAGCAGCCGTCCCCGGCCAGCGCCACGACCTCGCGCGCCGGATGGATGAGGGCTGCGGCGATGGCGGCGGGCAGGCCGTAGCCCATCGAGCCCGAGGCCGGCGCGCCCTGCGTGCCGGGCCGCTTCCAGACGAAATGCCGGTGCAGCCAGGCGGCGTAGTTGCCCGCGCCGTTGGTCACGATCGCGTCCTCCGGTAGGGCGTCCGAGAGATGGCGGATCGCGTTCTCCAGACGCAGCGCCCCGGGCGAGGCGCCGCCCTCGCGCCATTCCTTCCATTCGGCATGGGCGGCGGCGGCGCGGGGGCCGGGGCCGCCGCCCTTGGGCATGTGCGGAAGCAGGCAGGAGGGGTGGATCGCGCAGAACGGGTCCGCAGGCCAGAGGCGCCCCCGCTCGGACGGGCCGGGGTGGACCTGGGCGATGCGGGGCGGCGCCTCCGGGCGGACCAGGGCGTAGCCCGAAGTCTCGATCTCGCCGAGCTCGGCCCCGAGGAGGATCAAGGCGTCCGCCCCCCGCAGCCGCCGGGCGAGGGCAGGGTTCATCCCCGTTCCCAGGTCGCCCGCATAGCAGGGGTGGCGGTTGTCCAGGTGGTCCTGCCGCCGGAACGCCGCCGCCACGGGAAGGTCGCGATGCGCCGCCCAGAGGCCCAGCGCCTCGGACGCCTCCTCGGTCATGCCCCCGCCGCCGACGATGACGAGGGGACGCTCGGCGCGGGCGGCGAAGGCGTCGACGGCATCCGGCATCGTCCCGGCGGCGGGGGGGATGGCCCGCGCGGGCGCCAGGTCCGGCGCGTCGGCCTCCGCCGCCAGCATGTCCTCGGGCAGCGTCACCACGGCGGGACCGGGGCGCCCGGAGGTGGCGGCGTTCCAGGCGCGGGCGGCGACCTCGGGCAGGCGCGCGGTCTCGCGGCAGGTCTCCACGTGCTTGGCCAAGGCGCCCCACATCGCGGCGAAGTCCACCTCCTGAAAAGCGCGCCGTCCGGCCTGCGCCCGCGCCACGTCGCCTACGAAGAGGAGCATGGGCGTGCCGTCCTGCATCGCGACGTGGACCCCGGCGGCGGCGTTCGCCGCGCCGGGCCCGCGCGTGACGAAGGCGACCCCGGGCTCGCCCGTGAGCTTGGCGTGGGCCTCGGCCATCATCGCGGCGCCGCCTTCCTGCCGCGCGGTGACGAGGTCGATCCCCGCGTCGTGCAGGGCGTCGAGCGCGGCGAGGAAGCTCTCTCCCGGAACGTGGAAGACGCGGGACACGTCCCGTGCCCGGAGGAAGTCGATCAGGATCCGTCCGCCGTGCCTCATGGCCGGACACTCCCCCGGTGCGGGTCGGGCGGCAAGGGGGCGGCGGGCCCGGGGCGCATCCCATCGGGCACGTCGTCGCGCCCCTCGAGGGCCAGGTCCACCGCCAGCCGCGCCACCTCCGGCGCGATGCCGAAGCCGATCTTGAAGCCGCCGTTAGCGATCACCGCGCCCGAGGGAAGCCGGCCGATCACCGGCTCGCGCGTGCGGGCGCGGGGGCGGATCGCGCCCCAGCGCTCGATCACCGGGGCGTCCGCGAGGGCCGGGACGGCGACGCGGGCACGGGCGATCACGGCATCCACCGCCGCGTCGGGCGCGGCATCGGTCCATTCGCCCTCCGAGGTCGAGCCGATGCCCGTCGTCCCGTCGAGATGGGGGATCACATGAATCCCGCCGGTGTAGATCTGCGGCTCGCCCCGGGCGTCGAAGCCCAGCAGCGCGCCCTGGCCCTTCTGCCCCGCGCCGAGATCATGCTCCCGCAGCCCTTCCCAGCCCGTCGCCTCGATCACCGGGGCGCCAGCGGGCGCCGCCTCCGGTCCGATCGTGCCGCCGGCGGCGCGGATGGCGGCGGCGAGGGCGGAGCAGGCCCGGCGCGGGTGCAGGTGCGCCGCCAACGTGTCGCGCAACACGAGGCCCGTGGCGCTGGCCGGGCCCCAGCCTTCCGGCGCGGAGACGACTTCCCACGTGGCGGCCGTGCCCCAGTGCCGCAATGCGCCTTCGGCCCGGTCCCGGGCGCGCCTCACCGCGGCCTCGTCCACGAGTGGCTGGAGGCGTCCGGCGCGGGCATATCCGGTAGAGATGCCCGAAGCATCCTCGACCTCGGGCCAGAAGCCGCGGGCGGCGACGAGCGCGCGAAGCTGCAGCGCCTTCGCCGGCGTCCACCGTTCGGGCGCGTGCGGCGAGAGCGCGCCGACGACGCCCCCCGACGCGCCCGAGGCGACCCCGCGCGGCTCGGTGATCGCCACGCGCGCGCCCCGGCGGAGCGCCGTCCAGGCGCAGGCCAGCCCGATCACCCCCGCTCCGCGGACGACGAGATCGACCATCGCGCGCCTCCCTTCGTCGAAGAGCCCTTTTCAACGCCAGGCGGAAGGCGTTGGATCATGCCATGACCTCGCCGGTGACGGAATGGAAGGATGGCGTGCCGGTGGCGGGGCGATACGACGACCCCTACTACTCGCTGGAGGACGGGCTGGCGGAGACGCGGCACACGTTCCTCGGCGGCTGCGGCCTGCCCGAAGGGTTCCGCCCGGGGTTCCGCATCGCCGAGCTGGGCTTCGGCACCGGCCTGAACCTCGCCGCCGCCCTGCGGTCCTGGCGCGAGGCGAGCATCGCAGGGCCCCTGCGCTATACGGGCTTCGAAGCGCATCCGATGCCGCCGGCGGACCTGCGGCGCGCGCTCGCCGCCTTTCCAGACATTGCAGGCGAAGCCGGAGAGATCGCCGCCGGCTGGGAGCGGGGGCCCTCGATCCGCCTTCCGGACCTCGAGGCCGAGATCGTCATCGGCGATGCCCGCGCGACGGTGCCGGGATGGCGGGGCGAGGCGGACGCCTGGTTCCTGGACGGCTTCGCCCCCGCCCGGAATCCCACCCTCTGGGAGGCGCCGCTGCTGGCCGCCGTGGCGGCCCGCACGGCCCCGGAGGGCCGCCTCGCGACCTATACGGCCGCCGGCGGCGTCCGCCGGGCGCTGGCCGATGCCGGCCTCGAGGTCGAGCGGCGCCGCGGGTTCGGCCGCAAGCGGCACATGACGGTCGCCCGCCGACCCTGAGGACGTTCCAGCCGGCGCCGCGCCGCCAGCCGTTGCCCGCAGGGGCCGCCATGGGCCGCTATCGGCTAGCGGCGGCGTGACGCACCGGGGCTGTCGCCGCGCGGGCGCCGCTCTAGGTAGCTGCCGGAGGATCCTGCTAGGCATGCGCCATGGCGGCCCGGCGGGGCGGGGCGGGCGGATTTGTCCGCTGGACGCGTTGCGAGGCCGCCTTTATGGAGCCGCTGGCCCATCGGCTCGCGCACCTGCGGGCCGCCCGAACACATTGCCCGCGCCCCGCGGGCCCCGCCGAGACGACCCGAGGAGCGTACCTTGTCCGACGCCGAGCATCACCCAGAGGAAACGACCCGCCGCGACTTCATCTACTACGCGACAGGCGCGGCCGGTGTGGTGGTGGCGGGCGCGGCCGTGTGGCCGCTGATCGATCAGATGAACCCTTCGGCCGACGTGCAGGCGCTGTCCAGCATCCGCGTGGACGTCGGCGGCATCGAGCCGGGGACCCAGCTGACGGTCCAGTACCTTGGCAAGCCCGTCTTCATTCGCCGCCGCACCCCCGAGGAGATCGAGGCCGGGCGTGCCGTCGACGTGGACGACCTGCCCGACCCCCTGGCCGAGAACCCCAACGTTCCCGCGGACTCGCCCGCGCTGGACGAGTTCCGTACCCTGCCCGACTTCTCGGGCGAGAACACGGGCGAATGGCTCGTGATGATCGGGGTCTGCACGCACCTGGGCTGCGTGCCCCTGGGCAACGGGGCGGGCGACTTCGGCGGCTGGTTCTGTCCGTGCCACGGCTCGCACTACGACACGGCGGGGCGCATCCGCCGCGGACCCGCGCCAGCCAACCTCGCCGTCCCCGTCGCGTCGTTTGAGGACGAAACCACCATCCTGCTCGGTTAAGGAGGGCCCGCCATGGCCGGTATCCCGCACGACCATTACGAGCCTAAGACCAAGGGAGAGAAGTGGGTCGAGTCCCGCCTTCCGCTGATCGGGCTCATCCACGACACCCTCTACATCCCGACGCCCAAGAACCTGAACTGGATGTGGATCTGGGGCATCGTGCTGACCTTCACGCTGGTGCTGCAGATCGTCACGGGCATCGTGCTCGTGATGCACTACACGCCGCACACGGACCTCGCCTTCGCTTCCGTCGAGCACATCATGCGGAACGTGAACGCGGGCCACATGATCCGCTACCTGCACTCCAACGGCGCCTCGCTGTTCTTCGTGGCGGTCTACGCGCACATCTTCCGGAACCTCTACTACGGCTCCTACAAGTCCCCGCGCGAGATCACCTGGATCATCGGCATGCTGCTCTACGTGCTGATGATGGCGACGGCCTTCATGGGCTACGTGCTGCCCTGGGGGCAGATGTCCTTCTGGGGCGCGACCGTCATCACCGGCCTCTTCGGCGCGATCCCGTTCGTAGGCGAGGGGCTGCAGACTTGGCTGCTGGGCGGTCCGGCCGTGGACAACGCCACCCTGAACCGCTTCTTCTCGCTGCACTACCTGCTGCCCATGATCATGATGGGCCTCGTGATCGTGCACATCTGGGCGTTCCACTCGACCGGCAACAACAACCCCACCGGGGTCGAGGTGCGCCGCACCTCCAAAGCCGAGGCCGAGCGCGACACCCTGCCCTTCTGGCCCTACTTCGTGATCAAGGACCTCTTCGCGCTGGCGATCATCCTCCTGGTGTTCTTCGCGATCGTCGGCTTCATGCCGAACTACCTCGGGCACCCGGACAACTACATCGAGGCCAACCCCCTGGTGACGCCGGCGCACATCGTGCCCGAATGGTACTTCCTGCCCTTCTACGCGATCCTGCGGGCCTTCACGCCCGATGTCTGGATCGTCGCCTTCTTCACGTGGATCTCGGGCGGGGTCATCACGGCGGCGTTCTTCGGCGTGCTGGCCATGTTCGGCGCCATCGCCGCGATGGCGGCGGCGCCCTGGCTGGACACCTCGTCGGTCCGGTCGGGCCGGTACCGGCCGGTTTTCAAGTGGTTCTTCGCGCTACTCGTCGTGGACTTCTTCGTCCTGATGTGGGTCGGCGCCATGCCCGCGGAGGAGCCATACAACACGATCGCCCTCATCGCCGCGACCTACTGGTTCGCCTACTTCCTGGTGATCCTGCCGCTGCTCGGCGTCTTCGAGAAGCCGATCCCGGTGCCCGCGACGATCGAGGACGACTTCCGCACCCACTACGGCGAAGCCGACGTGCCGCCCGCCGCGCGCCCGGCTCCGACGCCCGCCGAATGAGGACCGAACCGATGATCCGCAAGCTCGCTCTCGCCGCCGCCTTCGCGATGGGCACGGCCACCGCCGCCGCCGCCGCGGGCGGCGAGGGGCATGTCGTCGATTTCGACTTCTCCTTCGAGGGGCCCTTCGGCACGTTCGACCAGATGCAGCTTCAGCGGGGGCTGCAGGTCTATTCGGAGATCTGCTCGAACTGCCATGGCCTGCAGTACGTGCCGATCCGCACGCTCGCCGACCCCGGTGGCCCCGAGCTGCCGGAGGAGCAGGTTCGCGAGTATCCCGACTTCATGGGCTGGGAGGTGTTCGACGAGGACCTCGACGACTTCCGGCCCGCGGTCGAGACGGACCATTTCCCCGGCTCGGCCCTCGAGAACGCGCCGGACCTCTCGCTGATGGCCAAGTCCCGTGCGGGCTTCCACGGGCCCTACGGTCTCGGGCTGAACCAGCTCTTCCGAGGCATGGGGGGGCCGGAATACATCGCCTCGCTCCTCACCGGCTACACCGGCGAGGAGAAGGAGGAGGCCGGCGCCATCCTCTACGAGAACACCGCCTTTCCCGGCGGCTGGATCGCGATGTCGCCGCCTCTCTGGGGGGACGACGTGTTCTACGAGGACGGCACCGAGGCCACCATCGAGCAGCAGTCGCTGGACGTCGCGGCCTTCCTGATGTGGGCGGCTGAGCCGAAGATGATGGCCCGCCAGCGCGCCGGCCTGACGGGTGTGATCTTCCTCGCCGTGCTCACCGTCCTTCTCTACCTCACCAACAAGCGCCTCTGGGCACCGGTGAAGCACCGAGCGAAGGGCGAGCCGGCGGAGTGATTCGCGCAGCATGACAAAGGAGGCCCGCCCCCCGGCGGGCCTTTTCGTACCGGTCCATGACGATGCTTCGGATTGTCCTGGGGCGGGATCCGTTCCGGTCGCCCGCGCCCCGCCGCCTACGTTCCCAGATAGGCGCGCAGCGCCTCCGGTGGGTCGGACAGCAGCGCCTCCGTCCCGACCGGCCGGTGCGCGATTCCCTCCGCCACGAGGATCGTCTCCGGGCAGATGCGCCGTGCGTCCTCCGGCTCGTGCGTCACCATCAGGAGGGTCCGTCCCCCTTCGGCGGCCAGCCGGACGGTCCGGTCCAGCATCTCGGCCTTCAGCGCCGGTCCGAGCCCCGAGAACGCCTCGTCGAGGAGGAGGATCGGCCGGTCCTGAACCGCGATCCGCGCCAACGCCACCCGCGCCATCTGGCCGCCCGAAAGGTCCCCAGGGAGGCGATCCCCGAAGCGTCCGAGCCCCGCATCCTCGAGGGCGGCGTCGACCCGGGCCCGGTCCCGCGCGCCGAGCCGCCCGTCGGGCCGCACCCCCAGCGCCACGTTCCGCCGCGCAGAGAGATGGGGAAAGAGGTTCCCGTCCTGGAACAGGGTCGCCACCGGGCGCCGCCCTGGCGGAAGACCGTCGATCGGCGCTTCCTCCCAGAGGACGTGCCCCGCATGCTCCTCGAATCCCCCGATCACCGACAGAAGCGTCGATTTCCCCGCCCCGGACGGCCCCATCACCGCCACCGCCGCGCCCTTCGGCACCGCTAGATCGGCGCGAAGGAACCAGCCCTCACGCTCGACGCGGACGCCCTCAAGCCGCAGCACGGCGCACCCTCCAGGCCCGGCCAGCGCCCCGCGCGCCCCATCCATCGCAAAGGCGGAACGCGCCGAAGGCCAGCGCCGTCAGCAGCACCGCGGCGCCCATCGCCTCGTCCATCCGGTAGGCCCCCATCAGGCGGTACATCTGCAGGGGCAGCGTCGCACGCTCGGCGTCCGCAAAGAAGGCGATCACCCCGAGGTCCCCCATCGACAGGGCCGCCGCGATGCCTGCCGCCGCCCCGATCTCGCGCCGCATCCCCGGCAGGGTGACGATGCGCAGCCGGGTCCACCTCTCCATTCCCAGCGAGGCGGACAGGCGGCCTTGCGTCGCGCGGATGCGTCGCGCGGCGGGCACGAGGAAGCGCAGCGCGAAGGGCAGCGCCATCACCGCGTTCACCATTCCCGTGACCGGAAGCGCCAGTTCGGCAGGGTCCACGAACGGGATCACGGCGAGGAACAGCCCCGTGCCGATCACAAGGGGCGAGATGGCGATCGCGGTGGTTCCTACCCCCTCCTCCAGCCGCCCGCCGCCGATCGCGATCGCCAGCGCGAGGAGGAGGCACAGCGCCGCGGAGGCCGCCGCCGTCAGGAGCGAGTTGCCCGCCGCCACCCAGACGGAAGGCGGCAGCGCCGCGACATGGACGGCACCCCGCAGGACCACCGCCACGACCGGCGCCGCCACGAAGAGCGCGGCGAGCGCGATCAGGACGGCGTCGAGCGCCTTCCCGCCCCCGCCCCAGCGGCGCGGCGCCCGGCCCAGCCCGCCCGCTAGGCGGGGCATCGGCACCAGCAGGCCCAGCCCGACGGCCCCGAGGCCGAGCGCCGCCTGGATCAGCGCCAGCCGCGCTGCGCGGCCGGTGTCGAAATCGAAGAGGAACGCCTCGTAGATCGCCAGCTCCACCGTGGTCGCGCGCGGCCCGCCGCCCAAGGTCAGGGCGACCGCGAAGGAGGTCAGGCAGATCACGAACACCACCGCGAGCGCACCCGGCAGAACGGTTCGCAGGAGCGGCCACTCGATCAGTCGGAACGTCGCCCACGGCCCCGCCCCGAGCGAGGCGGCGAGGCGCAGCCGCTCCGCCGGGACGGCTTCCCACCCTGCGAGGATCAGCCGCGCGGCGAGGGGAAGGTTGAAGAAGACGTGCGCCGTGACGACGCCCGAGAGGCCGTAGATCGACACGGGCGGCAGTCCGACCCAGCCCAGCACGGCGTTCGCCGCCCCCGCTCGCCCGAACACTGCCACGAGGCCGAGCACGGCGACGATCACCGGCAGGATGAAGGGCGCAGTCATCAGCGCCACGACCACCCCCCGCCCCGGAAAGGCCCGCCGCGCCAGCGCCCGCGCCACCGGCACCGCCAGAAGGCAGGAGATCGCCGCCGACAGCGCCGCCTGCACCAGCGTGAACCGCAAGGCCGCCCAGTCGGCGGGGCGCATGGCCCCCGCATCGGCCGATCCCGCGACGACGAGGAGCGGCCCCAGCGCTAGGGCCGCGACCGCCGCGGCCGTGATCAGCGCGAGAGCGCGTCCCGCCATGTCGCGATCCCTTCCTCCGCGCGGTCGCGCGCTTCCCCGGGTGGCAGGAGAAGCGAGGTCGAAGGCGTCACCAGCGTGTCGAACCCTTCCGGCAAACCATCTTCCGGGATCACGGCCGGGTACATCCAGTTCGTCGTCGGGATGGCGGACTGGAACCCGTCCGTCAGCATGAAGGCGAGGAACTCGCGCGCCAGCGCGGGCCGGTCGGTGCCCGCCAGCATCCCGGCGACCTCGACCTGCATGTAGTGCCCTTCCTCGAAGGGCGCCGCCCGGAAGCCGTCGTCGTCTTCCGCGATGAGATGATAGGCGGGCGATGTCGTGTAGCTCAGCACCATGTCCGCCTCGCCCTCGAGGAAGAGGCCGTAGGCCTCCGACCAGCCGCGGGTGACGGTGACGACGTTGTCGGCGAGCCCCTCCCAGATCGCGCCGGCCCGAACCCCATGGGCCGCCTCGACCCAGAGGATCAGCCCCAGCCCCGGGGTGGACGACCGGGGGTCCTGGATCAGGATCGCGGCGTCCGAATCGGCCAGCGCCTCGAACGATGCCGGCGGCTCGAACCCTTCGCGGTGGACGAAGGCGAACCAGCCCCAGTCGTAGGGCAGGAAGGTGTCGTCCTCCCACGCGACGGGCAGGTCGAGGGGCGGCACGTCGATCCCGTGCGGCGCGAAGAGGCCCGAAGCCTCCGCCTCCGCCGTCAGGGCGGTGTCGAGCCCGAGGACCACGTCCGCGTCCGTCCGCGCGCCCTCCAGGCGCAGGCGCGCCAGAAGCGCGGCGCCGTCGCCCGCGGCGGTGAAGCGCAGGTCGCAGCCGCAGGACGCCTCGAACGCCTTCTCCACCGCGGGGCCAGGCCCCCATTCCGCGATGAAGCTGTCGTAGGTGTAGACCTCGAGGACGGGCCGGTCCTCGGCGACGGCCGGAACGGCGGCGAGGATCAGGGGGAGGGCGTGTCGCATTCGGTTCTCCTTCGTCTCACGGGGAATGAAGGAGCGTTGCGCGACCTTCCCTCCGCCGGTGCGAGCCGGTTCAGGTTCGACGGGTCCGCTTTCGCGTCTCAGCCCGTTGTCAGGGCGCCCCGAGGTGCCCCTGACCTAGGCCGGGCGGATTGCGGGGGCAAGCCGGGGCCGCTACCTGCGCCCCATGTCCCTGAACACGTTCGGCCACCTCTTCCGCGTCACCACCTGGGGCGAGAGCCACGGGCCTGCCCTCGGCGCCACCGTCGACGGCTGCCCCCCAGGGGTCGAGATATCGGAGGACGCGATCCAGCACTGGATGGACCGCCGCAGGCCTGGCCAGTCCCGCTTCACCACCCAGAGGCGCGAGGCGGACGAGGTCCGCATCCTGTCCGGCACGTTCGAGGGGCGCACCACGGGCACCCCAATCCAGCTCCTGATCGAGAACACGGACCAGCGCTCGAAGGACTACGGCGAGATCGCCCAGACCTTCAGGCCAGGCCACGCGGACCTCGCCTATCACCAGAAGTACGGCCTGCGCGATTACCGGGGCGGCGGCCGTTCCTCCGCGCGCGAGACGGCGGCGCGGGTCGCGGCCGGCGGCGTTGCACGCGCCGCCCTGGGGGCGCTGGCGCCCGGCGTGCGGATCGCCGGCTACATGGTCGGGATGGGCGAAAGATCGGTCGGGACGGTGAAGCCGGACGAGGCCGAGAACCCGTTCCGCGTGCCCGACGCCGCCTTGGTCGACGAATGGGCCGCCTATCTCGACGGACTTCGCAAGTCCGGCGAGAGCGTCGGCGCCACCATCGAAGTCCGCATCGAAGGTTGCCCGCCCGGCCTCGGCGCGCCGGTCTACGGCAAGCTCGACGCCGACCTCGCGGCCGCGATGATGTCGATCAATGCCGTGAAGGGCGTCGAGATCGGCGAGGGGATGGCCGCGGGCCGCCTGACGGGATCGGCCAACGCGGACGAGATCGTCATGGGCGAGGACGGCCCCGAATATCTGTCGAACCATGCGGGCGGCGTCCTGGGCGGAATCAGCACGGGCCAAAACATCGTGGTGCGCTTCGCGGTGAAACCGACCTCCTCAATCCTGACGCCGCGCCGTTCGGTTACGCTCGGCGGCGAGGAGACGGAGGTGGTCACCAAGGGCCGCCACGATCCCTGCGTGGGCATCCGCGCCGTTCCCGTGGCCGAGGCGATGGCGGCCTGCGTGGTGCTCGATCACCTCCTCCTCGACCGGGGGCAGACGGGGGGCGTCCGGGGGATCGTGGGCTAGCGCCCCTCTCGGCCCCTTCCGAATGGCGCAACGATGGGGAGCCACGGCATGCCCTCCGAGGACGCGCCCAACGGCCGGAAAGGCGCGATCAGTCCGCCGAGGCGGCGAGGGCCGCGTCGAGCAGCCCCTGGATCTGGCTCGTCCCCGTGCCCGCGATGACGCGCCCGATCTCTTGGTCGCCCTTCAGGGCCACGAGGGTGGAGCGGCGGGGGACGTTCAGCCGGCGGGCGAGGTCGCTGTCGCCGTGCTGGTCCCAATCGACCTGAATGAAGGTGATCGCACCTTCATAGGCGGGGTTGGCGGCGGTCAGTTCCTCCATGGTGCGGCTCTGCGAACGGCAGGTGCTGCACCAGGATGCCCAGAAGTCGACCAGAACGGTATCGCCCCGGGCCAGGGCCTCGGCCACGGCCTCGGGTCCGGCCGGCCGACCGAAGGCGGAGGCGGCACCGGCCCATGGCGCGGTGGCAGCGGCGAGCAGGAGGGTTCGGCGGTCCATGGAAACGTCCTTTGTCTAGAGCGCTACGGAGAGATCGGTGAGCCAATGGGGCAGCCTGTCCAGAAGCCAGGCATCGATAGCATGGTTCCACCGCATGAGGAGCGCGACCCCCACGAGAAGGAACACGCCGCCCATGATCGGCCGCGCGGCGGAGGACAGGCGGCGCATGGCGTCGCGCCGCCGCAGGATCGCAGCCCGCGCCCCATAGCCGAGGGCGAGCACGATCGTGGCGACCCCCAGCGCGAAGGCGGACATGATGACGAGGACCCGCCCCGGCGACCCCCCCGTCGAGGCCAGGGCGATGGCCCCGCCAAGCGTCGGGCCGATGCAGGGCGACCAGACCGCCCCGAGCAGCGCGCCGCCCGCGAACTGCCCGCCGAGCCCGGAGCCGTCCGCGGCGGCGTCCGCCCGGGCCGCCATGCCGGCCGTGGCGGTGGCGAACCCGGCCGAGAGAGGCGGGATCAGCAGCACCGCGCCGAAGCCGATCATCAGGGCGGCTCCGATCTGCGTCAGCCCCTCCGGCGTCAGGCCTATGGCGCGACCGAACACGGCGACGACGAAGCCGAACAGGATGAAGGAGGCGCCCATCCCGGCCGCCATGGCGGCCGGGCCGTGGCGCGCCGACTGTAGGGAGGCGGCAAGGACCACGGGCAGCACCGGCAGGACGCAAGGGTTGATCAGGGTGAGCAGCCCGGCGGCATAGGCGAGGATCGGCTCCATGCGCCGGAGCATGGCGCGGGAGGCAGTCGCGGTCCAAGGGATTCGCCTTCCCTCGCGGAAACGTCAGTCGCCGCGGGCCCGCTGGACGAGGAGGATCCCAGCCGCCACCACCGCCACCCCCAACATGTCGGACCAAGCCAGGCCTTCGCCCAGGAAGGCCCAGGCGATCAGCACGCCGAAGGGCGGGGTCAGGAAGTGGAATGTTGCGGCCCGCGTGGCCCCTATGCGGGCGACGAGGCGGAACCAGACATAGGTCGCGGCGAGGCCGGGGATCAGCAGCGTGTAGAGGAAGGCCCACCCAAGGCGCGCGGTCCAAACCACGTCCCACTCCTCCAAGGCGGCCCCGACGGGACCGAGGAACACGGCCGCCACGAGCATCTGCACGCCTACGACGAACATCGGGTTCCCGCCCGAGATCGCCCCCCGAAGCGCGAGCGTCGCGAAGGTCAGCGCCAGCACCCCCACGACGCAGAGCGCGAAGCCCCCCGGATCGACCCCGGCCGAGAGCCGCGTTCCCATGACGAGGGCCGCGCCCGCGAATCCCAGCCCCAAGCCCATAATGCCGGCCCGGGGCAACCGCTCGCCCCCGAACCAGAGGGCGGCGGACACGAGGAGCGGCATGGTCGACGCCACGATGGCGGCGAGCGACGCCTCCACCGTGCGCATCGCAGCGAAGTTGAGCCCCAGGTAGAGGCAGTTCTGGAAGATGCCGAACAGCACGGCTGCCCGCCATTGCGCGGCCGTGAGGCGCATCCGCTCGCCCAGAGCGGCGGAGAGCAGCAGCGCGAGCACGCCGGAGAGGGCGAAGCGCAGCGCGAGGATCAGGACGGGAGGGGCGGTCTCGACGATGATGCGGGCGGAAGTGAACGCCGAGGCCCACATAAGCGCGAAGGCGACCCCGAGAGCCAGGGCGGCGAAGTCGAGGCGGCGGAGGGTCGAGGCTGCTGCATCGCTCACGACGGCCTCACTGGCACGGGAAAGGCGCGTTCAGCCACCCCCGGTCGGCGGCGGCAGGGCGCCCGGACGGAAAGGCCGCCGCTCCGGGCGGCACCGACGCGATCGCCCGCGGTCCCCGAGACGATGCGCGCACCGTGCTCGGGCCGCTTCCCTACGTGGGAGCCAGAGCTTCCGAAGGTTGCGAGGATGGTCTTCGGAAAGCGGCGGGGCGCTTTGGAACGGCCCGCCGCTTCCCGCGCTGGGCGGGTCAGCCGTTGGCGCTGTCCTTCAGGGCCTTGGCGATCGTGACCTTCACGACCTTGTCCGCGTCCTTCTTGATCTGCTCGCCCGTGGCGGGGTTGCGGACCATGCGCTCGGGACGCTCGCGCAGGTAGAACTTGCCGACGCCCGGCAGCGTCACGGCGCCGCCGTTGGCGACCTCCTCGGTGATGACTCCGGTCACGGCGTCGAGCGCCGACTGAGCGGATTTCTTATCCGTGTCCATGCGCTCTGCGAGCGCGGCGACGAGCTGCGTCTTGGTCATCGGCTTGGCGGTCATGCGGTGATCTCCCTGGTGACATGGCCCGTGCAGCCGGACCTCCGGCGTTCAGCTAACGTGATTTGCAGTTTTGTCACAACGGCCAAACTCGGCGATCGCAGGCGAGACGCCGCCTTTTCCGCGACGGGCTGCGACCTTCGGGTCACAGGAACGCCGTTTCCTCGAAAGAGCGGAGCTTGCGGCTGTGGATCCGCTCGAGCGGCATGGCGCGCAGGCGCTCCATCGCGCGCACCCCGATCATCAGGTGGCGGCTGACCTGCGTGCGATAGAACTCCGTCGCCATGCCGGGCAGCTTCAGCTCGCCGTGGAGAGGCTTGTCCGAGACGCACAGAAGCGTGCCGTAGGGCACCCGGAACCGATAGCCGTTCGCCGCGATGGTGGCCGATTCCATGTCGAGGGCCACGGCTCGCGACTGCGACAGGCGCTGGACGGGGCCGGACTGGTCGCGCAGCTCCCAGTTGCGGTTGTCGATGGTGGCGACGGTGCCGGTCCGCATCACGCGCTTGAGGTCGTAGCCCTCCAGCTCGGAGAGCTCGGCCACGGCCTCCTCCAGGGCGACCTGGATCTCGGCGAGGGCGGGGATGGGCACCCAGATCGGCAGGTCGTCGTCGAGGACGTGGTCCTCGCGCAGATAGGCGTGGGCGAGGACGAAGTCCCCCAGCGACTGGCTGTTGCGGAGCCCCGCGCAGTGCCCGACCATCATCCAGGCGTGCGGGCGCAGCACGGCGACGTGGTCGGTCGCCGTCTTGGCGTTGGACGGGCCCACGCCGATGTTGACGAGGGTGATGCCGTCCTGCCCCTCTCGCGCGAGGTGGTAGGTCGGCATCTGCGGCAGGCGCCCGGGCTGGGGCATCTCGCCCGCGCCGTCGGTGATGGTGACGTTGCCGGGTCCGGTGAAGCTCACGTAGCCGGAATCGGGGTCGTCCAGCATCCGCCGGGCGTAGGCCTCGAACTCGTCGATGTAGAACTGGTAATTGGTGAACAGGACGTGGTTCTGGAACCAGACCGGGTCGGTCGCGGTGTAGTGGGCCAGCCGCGCGAGCGAGTAGTCGATCCGCTGCGCGGTGAAGGGCGCCAGGGGCTTAGAGCCGTCCGGGAACGCGGTCCGGGTTCCGTTGACGATGTCGTCGTTCGTGATGACGAGGTCGGGCACGTCGAAGAGGTCGCGCAGGGGCACGCCAAGCGCGCCGTCCTGCGGCACGGTCATCTCGGCCCGGGCGACGGCGAAGTGCACCGGCATCGGCGTGTCCGAGACCCGGATGGTCACTGGCTGCTCGTGGTTCGCGATCAGAAGCGCGATCTGCTGCGTAAGGTAGTTCCGGAAGAGGTCCGGCCGCGTCACGGTCGTCGAGTATGTCCCCGGCTGGGCGACATGACCGAAGGACAGGCGGCTGTCGATCCGCTGGAAGCTGGACGTGGTGAACCGGATCTCGGGGTAGAAGGCCCGGCAGGGGGCGTCCGGCATCTCGCCCGCGATGGTCTCGGCGAAGCGCGCGGTGAGGAAGTCGGCCGCCAGCTCGTAGAGCGTGATCAGCCGTTCCACCGCGGCCTCGGCGTCGTCGAACGTCTCGGCCGGAGGGGTGTCCGGAGTCAGATAGGTGCGAAAATCGTCCGAGGCGGCGTTCATGTCGAATCCAGGATCAATGCGGTCCTCTCGAACCGGGTGACGTCGATGAGGCCAAGATCGCTGATGCGAAGCTCGGGGATCACGACGAGGGCGAGCAGCGAGTGCTGCATGAAGGCGTTGTTCAGGGTGCAGCCGGCGTCCCGCATCGCCTGCGCGAGGGCCTCGGCCGCGGCGGCGACCTCTCCGGCCGGGGAATCGGACATGAGGCCCGCGACGGGCAGGCGCACCAGCGCCCGTTCCTCGCCGTCCCGCCAAAGGGTCGCGCCGCCGCCCACCTCGCCTAGCCGGTTCGCCGCGGCCGCCATCATCGCCGGATCGGTGCCCACGACGATCATGTGGTGCGAGTCGTGCGCCACCGTCGAGGCCAGCGCCATCCCCGGCGCGTAGCCGAAGCCCGAGACGAGGGCGTTTGTGACGCCCCCCGTACCCCGGTGCCGCTCGACGAGGGCAATGCGCGCGACGTCGCCTTCGGGGGCGGCCTCGGGGTCGAGATGACCGTCGCGCACGGGGACGGTCGCGGTCAGCGCCTTCGTCGGGGCCTGGTTCTCGACCACGCCGATGACGCGGACGCGCGCCTCCCGGCCCGAAGCGGGAACGGCGAAGTCGTCGGCGGAGAGATCCCTTCCCAACCGGACCGTTCGCCGGACGTCCGCGGGCCATCCGAGATGGGGGCATTCCGCCAGCATCCGCCCGCCTTCGGCGACCCGGACCCCGCGGCACCACACGGCCTCCGCGCGGAACTCCGGCAGGGACGGGGTCAGCACGAGGTCGGCGCGTCGTCCCGGCGCGATCTGCCCCACCTCGCGCGAGAGGCCGAAATGGCGCGCGGGATTGATCGTGCACATCTGCAAAGCGACCAGCGGGTCGCAACCGCAGCCGATCGCGTGGCGCAGGACGCGGTCCACGTGGCCGTCCCGCACGAGAGTCGGGGCGAAGCAATCGTCCGTGCAGAGGATGAAGTTCGCCGGATCGAGCCCGCGTTCCGTCACGGCGGTGATCTGCCTCTCCACGTCGTACCAGGCCGAGCCGAGGCGCATCATGATCGCCATCCCCTGCCGAACCCGGGCGATCGCGTCCTCCTCACGCGTGCCCTCGTGGTCGTCGGCGGGCCCGCCGGCGGCATAGGCGTGGAAGGCGGGGCCGAGGTCGGGGCTGGCATAGTGCCCGCCCACCGTCTTGCCCGCGGCCTGCGTCGCCGCGATCTCGGCCAGCATCCGGGGATCGGCATCGACGACGCCCGGGAAATTCATCATCTCGCCCAGGCCGACGATCCCCGGCCAGCCCATCGCCTCGGCCACGTCCTCGGGCCCGATCTCGCATCCCGTCGTCTCGAGCCCCGGCGCCGAAGGCGCGCAGGAAGGCATCTGAACCCACATGTTCGCGGGCTGCATCAGCGCCTCGTCGTGCATCATCCGCACGCCCGCGAGGCCGAGGACGTTCGCGATCTCGTGCGGGTCGACCATCATCGTCGTGGTGCCCCACGGCAGCACGGCGCGCGTGAACTCCGCCGGGGTGAGCATCCCCGATTCCACGTGCATGTGCGCATCGACGAGGCCGGGGGCCAGCACCTTTCCGGCGGCGTCCACCACCTCCGTCCCCTCGCCCACGCAATGCGACGCGTCGGGCCCGACATAGGCGATCCGCCCGGCCGCGACGGCCACCTCCCATTCGAGCAGCTCGCGCGTCTGGACGAGGGCGACCCACGCGCCGACGATCACGAGGTCGGCCGCCTCGCGGCCCGCGGCGACGTCGACGAGGCGCCTCGCGCTCTCCTGCCATGTGGGGATCGGTGCCATGCCCATCCCTGCCGCCCTTCGGCGCGAGGGGCAAGGGAGGATGCGGGATCGATCAGTCCTCGGCGGGGATCGGGGTCTGCTGGTGATGGATCAGCTTGCCGCCACGGTAGATCGTCGAGCAGTTGGCGTGGAACACCGCGCCATCGCGCCGGCCGGTGGCGCGATAGGTCAGCACCTCGATGCCCTCGCCCAACTCCTGCCGGCGCAGGTCCTCCATGTCCACCTCGTCCCAGATGCCGGAATCCTGGATGATCCGGGCGGCGGCGGCGTGGTCGAGGATACCGTCCTTCTTCGGGACGACGTAGATCGCCTCTTCGTCGGCATGCTCGTCGTAGTGATCCCCTCCGTTCAGCCAGAAACCGCGCTCGCGTTCGATCAGGTCGGTCATCTCGGTCCTCCGTTTCGGGCTTGAACGCCCGGGGCTGGACTTCGTTGCGCCGCCCGTCGGATCAGGGGGCATGCCGACGCTCCTCTCCTTCGGCCACGGCTACTCGGCCCGCGCGCTCGCGCGGCGGCTGGAGGGATGGCGCGTGATCGGCACGACCCGCTCGGAGGAGAAGGCCGAGGCGCTGCGCGCTGAAGGGGTCGGGGCCTTGATCTGGCCCGGAGAAGGGGACGTGCCGGTGGAGGAGGCGACGCACCTGCTGTCCTCCGTGTCCCCGGGCCCGGAGGGCGATCCGGTGCTCGCCGCCTTCGGCTCGCGCATCGCGGCGCATGCCCCTAGGCTCCGCTGGGCGGGCTATCTCTCGACCATCGGGGTCTACGGCGACCGGGAGGGCGGCTGGGTCGACGAGGAGAGCGAGCTTCGGCCCACCACCGACCGGGGCCGCGCGCGCGTCCGCGCCGAGGAGGCTTGGCGCGCCGTGCCGGGGCTGCCGCTGCACGTCTTCCGGCTCGCGGGGATATACGGCCCCGGACGCGGCCCTTTCGAGAAAGTGCGCCGCGGCACGGCCCGGCGAATCGTGAAGCCGGGCCAAGTCTTCGGTCGCATCCACCGGGAGGACATCGCCTCCGCGCTCCTCGCCTCGATTCGCGCGCCCGATCCCGGCGCCATCTACAACCTCTCCGACGACGAGCCCGCGCCGCCCCAGGACGTGATCGCGGAAGCCGCGCGCCTCCTCGGCGTGCCGGTCCCGCCCGAGGTCCCGTTCGAGGAAGCCGACCTCTCGCCCATGGCGCGGAGCTTCTACGCCGAGTCGAAGCGCGTACGGAACGACCGGATGCGCGCCCTGATGGGCCCTTTGGCCTTTCCCACCTACCGCGAGGGGCTTGCTGCCCTGCTGGCGGAGGAGAAGGGCCAGGCACGCTGAAGCCCCCAGAACGCGCCCAGCGCGAGAAGCGACATGCCGAGCTGCATCCCGTAGAAGGCAAGGCGGGCCTGGACCTCCATGTCGTTGAGGAACGGATAGGGCAGGCCCGTGGTGACGGCGCCGCCCGGCACCTCGTTCAGGGGCTGCACGGCCAGCTCGATCCACAGGACGTAGGCGGCGACGACGCCCAGCACCGCAAGGGCGGACGAGGGCAGGCGCGTGAAGGCACGCGTCAGCACCAGCGCCTCGACCCACTGCAGCGCGGGCCCCAGCGCGTGAAGATACCACTCCTGTACGGGGGGCAGGGCCGTCGTACCGTTCACCTGCTCCGGGTTCTCGAGGTAGAGGCGCCAGTAGAGCAGGACGACCATCGCGTTGATCACCGCCGTCGCGGCCATCAGCGTGCGGTGCGGACTGTCTGACCAGCCGAGCGAGACGCGCAAGACGAACCAGCCCGACAGCATCGAGAGCGTGAGCGCCCAGACCGTCAGGAAGCGGAACTGCCAGCCGAAATCGGCCATCTCCTGCGTAGCGAACTGATACAGCCAGAACCCTGCCGCGAGAAGGAAGACCCCCAAACGCCAGAGACCCAGGGCCCCGCCGATTCTATCCATCGCTCTGCCCGCCAACGTGTCTGATGCCGTTGTTGGGCGGATCGTGGCCTACGCGGCACCCCGAAGTCCAGCGAAAACGTGCCTACTTTCCGTGCCGATCGAGCCACGGCGAGTTGCGTGGAAGACGCCTACGCAGGTCTGCTTCCCCCGATTCCGCGGGTCAGAAAGCCGCTGGCGCGAGGCATTCGGGCGGCCGCACGGATGACGGACGGACGGAAAGATGGGCGAGGGGCCTGCACGAGGGGGCAGGTGCGGGGAAAGGCGGCCGCCGGCGGCAGGATCCCGGCCCGAGCCCTGCTATCGACGCCGGTCGGAGCGCCCGGGCCCCTTCAGGCCCGCCCTCGCAGGGAGGCTACGTCCAGCACGTCCAGGACCTGCCGCTCGATGTCGTCCGCCGAGAGGCCCGCCAGGGCGTACATGTCCGCCGGGCTGGCCTGATCGATGATGCGATCGGGCAAGGTCATCATGCGGAAGCGCAGCCCTCCGTCGAACACGCCCTCCTCCGCGAGAAGCTGCGCGACATGGCTGCCGAAGCCGCCGACCGCGCCCTCCTCGACGGTGATCAGCGCGTCGTGCCGCGCCGCGAGGTCGAGGATCAGCTCACGGTCGAGCGGCTTGGCGAAGCGCGCGTCGGCCAGCGTCGGGGCGATGCCGCGCGCGGCCAGCGCCTCGCACGCCGCCTCGGCATGGGAGAGGCGCGTGCCGAGCGAGAGGATGGCGACGCCGGACCCCTCGCGCACGATCCGGCCCTTGCCGATCGGAAGGATCTCCCCGCGCTCGGGCAGCTCGACGCCCACGCCCTCGCCACGCGGGAAGCGGAACGAGATCGGGCCCTCGTCATGGGCGGCGGCCGTGACCGTCATGTGCATCAGCTCGGCCTCGTCGGCGGCGGCCATCACCGTGAAGCCCGGCAGGTTCGCGAGGTAGGCGATGTCGTAGGCCCCCGCATGGGTGGCGCCGTCCGCCCCCACCAGCCCCGCGCGGTCGATCGGGAACCGCACGGGCAGACCCTGCAGGGCGACGTCGTGCACGACCTGGTCGTAGCCCCGCTGCAGGAAGGTCGAGTAGATCGCGCAGAAGGGCCGCATCCCGGCCGCCGCCAGCGCCGCGCAGAAGGTGACGCCGTGCTGCTCGGCGATGCCGACGTCGAAGGTGCGGGCCGGGAACCGCTCGAGCATCTTCGTCAGGCCGGTCCCGTCGGGCATGGCCGCGGTCACGCCAACGATCCGCTCGTCCCTGGCGGCGAGGTCCACGAGCGTCCCGCCGAACACGGAGGTGTAGGAAGGGGCGTTCGAGGGCGCCTTCTTCTGCTCGCCGGTGACGACGTCGAACTTCGAGACGCCATGACCCTTGTCCGCGGCATCCTCGGCGGGCGCGTAGCCCTTGCCCTTGCGCGTCACCACGTGGATCAGCACCGGCCCGTCGGCGCGGGCCTTCACGGCACGCAGCACGGGCAGGAGGCTTTCCATGTCGTGCCCGTCGATGGGTCCGACATAGGAAAGGCCCAGTTCCTCGAAGAGCGTGCCGCCGAAGGTCATGCCCTTGATCATCTCCTTGGCGCGCCGGGCGCCTTCCTGGAAGCGCGGCGGCAGGAAGGAGACTGCGCCCTTGGCGGCGGCCTTCAGCTCCTGGAAGGGGGCGCCGGCATAGAGCCGGGAGAGGTAGGAGGACATCGCCCCTGTGGGCGGGGCGATCGACATCTCGTTGTCGTTGAGGATCACGAAGAGGCGCTTGCCCAGGTGCCCGGCATTGTTCATCGCCTCGTAGGCCATGCCCGCCGACATGGCGCCGTCGCCGATCACCGCGATGGCGTCGCCGACGCCCTCGGGCGCGCCGAGGTCGCGCGCGACCGCGAAGCCGAGCGCCGCCGAGATCGAGGTGGAGGAGTGCGCCGCGCCGAAAGGATCGTGCGAGGACTCGCTGCGCTTGGTGAAGCCGGACAGCCCGTCCTTCTGCCGCAGGGTGCGGATGCGGTCCCGCCGTCCGGTCAGGATCTTGTGCGGGTAGCACTGATGCCCGACGTCCCAGATCAGCTTGTCGCGCGGGGTGTCGAAGACCGCGTGGATCGCGACGGTCAGCTCGACCACGCCGAGGCCGGCGCCGAGGTGGCCGCCGGTCTCGGACACCGCCGAGATCGTCTCCGCCCGCAGCTCGTCCGCGAGGCTGGAGAGGTCGTCGTCGCCGAGCGCCTTCAGGTCGGCGGGCGAGGCGACGCGGTCGAGCGTCGGCGTCTTCGGGCGGTCTGGCATCGGCTGGCCTTCCCTAGTGGTCACGTGAGACTGTGTAACGCGCGAGAAGGCGAAGTGTATCCCCGCGGGCCCCGAACGGCGCGAGCGCGTCGCACGCCTCCGCGGCGAGGCGGCCGGCCTCGGCGCGCGCGCCCTCGACCCCGAGGGTGCCCACATAGGTCGCCTTGCCGGCCGCCAAGTCCTTTCCGGTCGCCTTGCCGACGGTCGCGGCGTCGCCCGTCGCGTCCAGGAGGTCGTCCGCGATCTGGAAGGCCCGCCCCAGCGCGTGTGCATAGGCAGCCAGCGGCTTGGGGTCCTCGCCCGCGAGGACGGCCCCCGCGGTCGCGGACCACTCGAAGAGGGCGCCGGTCTTCAAGGCCTGCATGGCGGCGATGGCCCGAAGATCGCCCGACGCGGCCCCCGCCTCGATGGTGAGGTCCCAATGCTGGCCGCCGACCATCCCGCGAAGGCCCGCCGCCGCGGCGAGCCGCGCCGAGAGAGCCAGCGCCCGCTCGGCCGGGACGCCGCGGATCGCGGCGACCTCCTCGAAGGCCAGGGCCTGCAGCGCGTCGCCCACGAGGATGGCGGTCGCCTCTCCGAAGGCGACATGGACCGTGGGACGACCGCGCCGCAGCTCGTCGTCGTCCATCGCGGGCAGGTCGTCATGCACGAGGGAATAGGCGTGGAGCGCCTCGATCGCGGCAGCGGCGGGCAACGCGGCCTCCTCCGGGACGTCCCAGAGACCGGCGGACTCCAGCACCATCAGCCCGCGCAGGCGCTTGCCGCCCTCCAGCGCGTGGCGGCACGCCTCCTCCAGCGAGGCCAGCGCGGGAGCCGCGCCCGCGAGGCGCGCGGCGAGACGCGCGCCGACGTCGCCCCGCGCCCGCGCGGCGGCCTGCGCGAGGACGGCGTCCACCCCTCAGCCGTCCAGCGGCTCGGTGCCGTCGGCGCGCCCGTCCGCATCGGCGCGGATCTTCTCGACCTTCATCTCGGCGTCCTTCAGAAGGGCCTCGCAACGCTCGCGCAGCGCGGCGCCCCTCTCGTAGAGCCTGATGGACTGATCGAGCGGCACGTCGCCGCTGTCGAGCTGCTGCACGACGCCCTCCAGCTCGCGCATCGCCTCCTCGAAGGACAGCGCACCGGGCTTCGCGTCGCTCATGTCCCCACCCCCTCGGCATAGGCCCGCGCCGCGCGGCCCAGAGCGTGGAGGTCATAGCCCCCTTCCAGCACGCTGACCAGCCGGCCGCCCGCGTGCTCCCGCGCCAACGTGCCGATCTCCGTCCCTAACCAGCGGAAGTCGTCCTCGTCCCATTCGAGCGAGGCGAGCGGATCGTCCCGATGCGCGTCGAACCCCGCCGAAACGAGGACGAGCTCGGGCCGCGCCCCGGCGAGCCAGGGCAGCAGCTCCTCGCCCCAGGCACGGCGAAGGAGGGTGCCGTCCGCGCCCGCTGGCAGGGGCCGGTTGCGGATCTGCCCGTGGGCGCCACACTCGGACGCGTCCCCGGTGCCCGGCCAGAGGGGCGATTGATGGCTGCCGGCGAGGCGGACCCGAGCCTCGTCCCAGAGGAGCGCCTGCGTGCCGTTGCCGTGGTGGACGTCGAAGTCGATCACCGCCACGCGTTCGAGGCTATGTTCCTCGAGCGCGCGCCGCGCCGCGATGGCGACCGTCCCGAGAAGGCAGAAGCCCATGGGGGTCCCGGCCTCGGCATGGTGGCCGGGGGGGCGCATGACGACGAAGTGATGGGCGGGGCTGTCCAGCACCTCGTCCACGGCGGCGCAGGCGGCGCCCGCCGCGCGCGCGGCCGCTTCGAACGAGCCCGCCGTCATCCAGGTGTCCGCGTCCATCTGGGTCCTTCCCGTCGCCGGCTCGGCCTCCCGAAGGCGATCGAGATGGCTCTGCGGGTGGCAGCGCAGCAGGTCGGCGTCCGCGGCCACGGGCGCCCCGCGGACCTCGCCCAGGCCATCCAGGGCCTTCAGGACGGCGGCGCGGCGGGCGGTCTGCTCGGGGTGGCCGGGCGGCGTCTCGTGGCGGTCGGCGGAGGGGTCGGTGTGGATGCGCAGCATGGGCCCTTCGTGGGCTTCGCCGCCGCGCTTCGCAAGCCCGCCATGGGGATCAGTCGGGGACCAGCATGTACCCCGCGCCCCGCACGGTCTGGAGATAGCGCGGCTGCTTGGGATCGGCCTCGATCTTGCGCCGCAGGCGGGTGATCTGCACGTCGACCGCCCGCTCCTGGATCGCGTCGCCGCCCGATCGCCCCAGCTCCTCCGTCAACTCGCTGCGGGCCAGGGGGCGGCCGGGCCGGCCCGCGAATACCCTCATGAGCTGGGCCTCGGTCCCGGTGAGGTGCACGGCCTCGTCGCCGTGCCAAAGCTCGCCGCGCTCGACCTCCCAGCGCAGGGCGCCGAGCCGCAGCGCGCCGGGGATGCCGGACGCGTCGGCGGGAACGTCCGGAACGCGGCGCAGGATTGCGTTGATCCGCAGGAGCAGCTCCTTCGGCTCGAAGGGCTTGGCGAGATAATCGTCCGCACCCGCCTCCAGCCCCTCGATGCGGTCGCCGCTCTCGCCCCGCGCGGTCAGCATGAGGATCGGCATGTTCCGTCCCGTGCGGAGCGCGCGCGTCAGTTCGATCCCGCTCTCGCCGGGCATCATCACGTCGAGGACGAGGAGGTCGAAGTCGAGACCCGCGAGGATGCGCCGCGCGTGCGCGGCATCGCCCGCCGTCGTCACGAGAAAGCCGTTGTTCCTGAGGTAGCGGGCCAGGAGGCTGCGGATGCGCTCGTCGTCATCGACGATCAGAAGGTGCGGATCGGGCTGGGAGAAAGGATCGGTCATCGCTGGCCGTCCTGATACCTTCGCCGCATCTCGGGGTCCATCATGGCCTCCAGGACGCGGCGGAACCCGGCGACGGCCTCGGGCCCGGCCTGGAGGTACGCCTGACGCATCCGCGCGCGCTGGGCGTCCGACAGTGCGGCCTCCAGCGCCTCCCCCTCCGGGGTGAGGGCGAGGCGACGCTCGCGGCGGTCGCGCTCGCCCACCCGGGCGGAGACGAGATCGTCGGCCATGAGCGTCCGCAGGACGCGGTTCAGCGACTGCTTGGTGACGCCGAGTGTGGTGAGCAGCTGGCCCACCGTCGTTCCCGGAAACCGCCCAATGAAGTGCAGCGCCCGGTGGTGGGCACGCCCATAGCCCCGCTCGGCGAGGATGCGGTCGGGGTCCTGGGTGAAGGCGCGGTAGGCGAAGAACATCGCCTCGATCCCGCGGCGCAGCTGCTCGTCCGTCAGGAAGAGGAGGTCGCCCTCCGCGTGATCGTCCATGCCCGCGCCTCCGCTCCGGACCAGCATAGGTCAGCGTCGTTGACGGACCAAGGTCGGGTTGCTAACCCCCATCTGGTTCTTCGCAATATCATGGCCGGATCGCACGTATCCGCGCAACTTTCGGTGTGGAGAGGGCGGTGGGCGAGACGAGCGAACTTGATCCGGTGCCGGCCTATGACGATCGGGACGGGAAGATATGGCTGGACGGCGCATTGGTGGCCTGGCGCGACGCGCAGGTCCACGTGCTGACCCACGGGCTGCACTACGCCTCCTCCGTGTTCGAGGGCGAGCGGGCCTATGGCGGGCGCATCTTCGAATCGCGTCGCCATAGCGAGCGCCTGCACTTCTCCGCCCGCGAGATCGACTTCGAGATCCCCTGGAGCGTCGACCGGATCGAGGCGGCGAAGGCCGAGGTCCTGAAGGCGAACGATCTGTCCGACGCCTATGTCCGTGCGGTCGCCTGGCGGGGCGCGGGCCCCGAGATGGGCGTCGCGTCGCGTGCCAACCCGGTCCGGCTCGCCGTCGCGGCGTGGCACTGGGGGAACTACTACGGAGACGCGAAGACCAAGGGCGCGCGCCTGGACGTCGCGAAGTGGCGGCGGCCCGCACCCGACACGGCGCCGTTCCGGGCCAAGGCGGCGGGCCTCTACATGATCGCGACCATGTCCAAGCACGCGGCCGAGGCGAAGGGCTGCTCGGACGCACTGATGATGGACTACCGGGGCTACGTCGCCGAGGCGACGGGCGCCAACGTCTTCTTCGTGAAGGACGGTGAGGTGCACACCCCCTTGCCCGACTGCTTCCTCGACGGGATCACGCGGCGGACGGTGATCGGCATGCTGCGCGACCGGCAAATCGCCGTGCACGAGCGGCACGTGATGCCGGACGAGCTGGAGGGGTTCGAGCAGTGCTGGCTGACCGGCACCGCCGCGGAGGTCACCCCCGTCGGCGAGATCGGCCCCTATCGGTTCGAGGTCGGCGCGATGGCCCGTGACATCGCGGACGCCTACGAGGCGCTGGTGCGCGCCTGAAGGCGTTCGGGGCGTGCCTCCGGCGGCGCCCGCCCTCCGCGCCGGAGCGCGCCCCGGGGGCGGGGGAAGGTCGGATGGGAAGGGTCGGATCACCCCTCCTGCGACTTCGCCGCCCGCGCCCGCCGCCGCTCCAGGCCCAGGCGCCGCTCCCGCACCGCCACGAGGATCCCCGCCCCGATGACGAGCGCGGCGCCCGCCAGCGTGCGGGCGTCGGGCGCCTCGTCGAAGAGGACCATCCCGATCCCGATCGCCCAGAGAAGCGAGGTGTAGTCGAAGGGCGCTACCGTGCCGGCGTCGGCATAGCGGTAGGACGCCGTCAGGAAGATCTGCGCGACCCCGCCCACCAGCCCGGTGACCGCCAGGAGCGTCGCCATCCACCAGCCTGGCCAGATCCATCCGAAAGGCGCCGTCAGCGCGGAGAGGACGACGCCGGAGACGGCGAACCAGAACACGATGGCCGCGGTGCCCTCGTGCTCGACGAGCCTGCGGATCATCGTCTGCGCCATCGCTGCGAGCGCCGCCGAGGCCAGCACCGCCGCCGTGCCGACGAGGGCCGCCCGCGACCGCTCCATCCCCCCGAGGTTGGGCCACGCGACGATCAGCACCCCGGCAAGGCCCAGAAGCACCGCGAGGGACCGGGTGAGGCGCACCCGCTCGCCGGCGAAGAGGACGGCGAAGACCACCACGAGCAGTGGCGTGGCATAGCCGATGGCCTGCACCTCGTAGAGCGGCAGAAGGCCGAGCGCGAGGAAACGCAGCCCCATGGCCGAGGTCCCGAACACCCCCCGCGCGAGGTGCCCCGGCACGGAGCGGACCCTCAGCCCGTCGTGAAGATGCCCGGTGGCGGCCAGCCAGAGGAGGATCACCGGCAGGGAGAAGAGCGAGCGGAAGAACACCGCCTCGCCCGGGGGGACGCCGGCCCCGGCGGCCGCCTTCACGATGGCCTGCATCCCGACGAAGAGGGCGACGGCCGCGCATTTCAGCGCGATCCCCCGTGCCGGATCATCGGTTCGCGTGGTCTCGAGGGCGGCCATGGGCGGGCCTTACGCGCCCCGCCGCAACTCCGGTAGGTCCCAGAGGTCGCCGCCGTGATGCACCGGTACCCCCATGGCCTTCAGCGCGGCGAGGGCGCGGCGCGATCCCTCGTCCGGGCCGGGCCCCGGCTCGCGCAGGATCACCCGCCGGACCCGGCCCTCGTGGCGCAGCGCGGCGTCGAGATAGACCTCCGCGTCGTGCTGGCCCGTGTCGCCGATCAGCACGAAGGAGAGGTCCGGATGCGCCGCGAGGATCGTCTCGATCGCCGAGCCCTTGTGGCCGCCATGGCTCTCCGAGATCAGCGAGGTCTCCGAGATGCCGTAGTCCTTCAGGAAGAGCGGCCCCTCGGGCAGGCCCGCCCGGGCGAAGACGTCGCGCAGGAAGTCATGCAGGTTCCAGGGCGAGGAGGAGACGTAGAACACCGGGTTCCGGCCATCCTCCGAAAGCGCCTCCATCAGCTTGAGGGAATCGGCGAAGACCTCGCGCGTCAGCGCGTTGCCCGTGAAGCTGGTCCAGAGGTTCTTGGCCAGCGAGTAGGCCCCCGTTCGGATCATCGTGTCGTCCACGTCCGAGATGATCCCGAACCGGGCGTCGGGCCGGGCGACGAGGACGGGCAGCGACGCCTCGTCGCCGACCTCCGCACCTTCCACCGTGGCCCGTATGTCCGTCCAGCCGGGCAGGGCGTCGCCGCGGGGCAGGACGAGGTGGAAGTAGCCTTCCGCGTCCGTCACGGCCGTCACGCCGCGCGCGGCGACAGTCACGCCCTCGACCTCGGACGTCAGGAAGAGCGAGGCCATCTGCCGCAGGTTGCCCAGGCGCGATTGCCCCTCGCGCGCCTCGCCTCGCTTCAGGGCCGTCAGCACCCGGCCCCGCGCGACGAGCGTCTCGGGGGTGGCGTAGCCGAGATAGGGGTCGATGACGGGCGCGCCGCGACCCCGGCGCGCGACGCGGCGATCGAGGGCGCGCTCGCCCTTCAAGGCGAGGCGGTGAAGCGAGGGGAGGATGCTCATGCGCCCCCAACACGGCGCGGGCGACACGGTTGCGTCCGTCCCGCCGGCCCATCCGGAGAGGCGCCCGTCACAAAGTCGCCGCGAGCCGCACCGCCTGGTCGATGGCGCGCTTGGCGTCCAGCTCGGCCGCCTCGGCGGCGCCGCCGATGACGTGGACGCGGCGACCCTTCGCCTCCAGGGCGTCCGCGAGGGAGCGTTCGCTCTCCTGCCCGGCGCAGAGGACCACGGTGTCCGCCTCGATCAGCTCGGGCCCCTCGCCCCGGTCGACCCAGAGGCCGCGATCGTCGATCCGCTCGTAGGAGACGCCGCCGACCATGCGGACCTCCTTCATGGCGAGCGCGGCGCGGTGGATCCAGCCCGTGGTCTTGCCGAGGCCGCGGCCGTGCTTGCCGGCCTTGCGCTGCACCAGCGTCACCGCGCGGGTGGCAGGCTCGGGGCGGGGCCCTTCGGGGTCGAGCCCGCCGCGCGCCTCGTCCGGCGGGACGACGCCCCACTCCTCCAGCCATTCCCGGAGGTCCACGGTCGGCGAGTGGTCCGTCACCAGGTAGTCCGTCGTGTCGAAGCCCACGCCCCCCGCGCCGACCACGGCGGCGCGCGGACCGACCGCCGCGCCATGCCTGAGGACGTCGACATAGGTGACCGCCCCCTCCTGGCCGGGGATCCCTGGATCGCGCGGCACGACGCCCGTGGCGACGATCACCTCGTCGAATTCCTCCAGGTCCTCCACGCGCGCCTCCGCCCCGAGGCGCAGGTCGATCGGCAGCGCCTCGACCATGCGCTCGAACCACTCGACGTAGCCGCGGAACTCCTCCTTCCCGGGGATGACCTTGGCCATGTTGAGCTGCCCGCCGACCGCGCCGTCCCGCTCGAAGAGGGTGACGTCGTGGCCCCGCCCGGCGGCGGTGATGGCGGCCATCAGCCCGCCGGGGCCGGCGCCGACCACGGCGACGGACTTGGGCGCCTCCGCCGGCTCGAGGACGATCTTGGTCTCGTGGCAGGCGCGTGGGTTCACGAGGCAGGAGCTGATCTTCATCGAGAAGGTGTGGTCCAGGCAGGCCTGGTTGCAGGCGATGCAGGGGGCGATGCGCCCGGCCTCGCCGCGCGCCGCCTTCGCCACGAAGTCCGCGTCCGCCAAGAAGGGCCGCGCCATCGAGACCATGTCGGCGCAACCCGTCGCCAGCACCTCCTCGGCCACCTCGGGCGTGTTGATCCGGTTCGAGGTGACGAGCGGGATGGAGACCTCGCCCATCATCTTCCGCGTCACCCAGGCGAAGGCGGCGCGGGGGACGGAGGTGGCGATGGTGGGCACCCGCGCCTCGTGCCAGCCGATCCCGGTGTTGATGATCGACGCGCCCGCCGCCTCGACGGCCTTGGCCAGCATCACGACTTCTTCCCAGGAGGAGCCGTCGGGAATCAGGTCGATCATGGAGAGGCGGTAGATGACGATGAAGTCGTCCCCGACCTTCTCGCGCACGCGGGTCACGGCCTCGACCGGTGCGCGCATCCGATTCTCGTAGCGGCCGCCCCAGCGATCGGTCCGGCGGTTGGTGTGGGTGACGAGGAACTGGTTCAGGAAGTAGCCCTCCGAACCCATCACCTCGACCCCGTCATAGCCCGCCTCGCGGGCTCGGGCGGCCGCCGTCGCGATGTCGTCCAGCTGCCTCTCGATCCCGGCGTCGTCCAGCTCGCGCGGAGGGAAGGGGGAGATCGGGGACTTGATCGCTGACGGCGCCACCGCCTCGGGCGAGTAGGCGTAGCGGCCCGCATGGAGGATCTGCATCGCGATCCGCCCCCCGTCCGCATGGACCGCGTCCGTGACGGTCCGGTGGCTCGCCACGTCCTCCGGCGTGAAGAGGCCCGCCGCGCCGGGCAGCACGCCCCCCTCGCGGTTCGGCGCCATGCCGCCCGTCACCATCAGGCCCACCCCGCCGCGGGCGCGGGCGGCATAGAAGGCCGCGACCCGGCCCCAGTCGCCCGTCTCCTCCAGGCCGGTGTGCATGGAGCCCATGAGGACGCGGTTGGGCAGCGTCGCATGGCCGAGGTCGAGGGGCCGGAAGAGGTGGGGGTAGAAGTCGGGCATCCATGCGCTCCCGGAAAGGGTGACGTGCGCGTCAGGTGATGCCCCGCCGGAAGGCGGAGGTCACGGAGGACGCCGCGTCAGGCCCCTTTCATGGCCATGCCCACGGCGGGGGCCCGGCATGTGGGGTCACCCGCGGGCGGTCCCGGCGCAGTGGCGGCGGAAGGCGCGCTTCAGAAGGTCCAGCTCGGCCCGCAGGAGGTCCACCTCCGCCCGCAGATCCGCGCCCGCGTCCTCGCCCGCGACCAAGGTGAAGTGCGCGAGGCGCCGCCCGCCCGGCTCCGCGACTATGCCCGTCTGGATGCCCTCGCCGATCAGCGAGGGCGGGATCGGCACGCGCACCTCCCAGAGCGTTCCCTCTATGCGCGCGACCTCGTGGGGCACCTCCCGGTCCCTCAGGGTCACGGCGAAGGGCCCCGGCTCGCCCTCGCTCTCGAGGCGGGCGGACCAGACCCCTTCGCGTATCCTTCCGTCGGTCAGGCGCACGGGCGGTGCCTCACAGCTCGGCGCGCGGACGACGGCTCAGCGTCACGTCGCGCAGCATGATCTGGTTCATCTCCGGCTCCTCGAGGATCAGGTCGAGCCAGGCCTTCCCGATCCGCTTCTCGTCGATGTCGGCGTAGGCCAGGTCGAACTCCGCCGAAGGCGTCCGGTCGCCCAGGTCCAGCTTGCGGACCATCCGGGCCGTGTTGGGCCCATGCTCGAGGTTCAGCCGCGCGAGGGCCCCCAGCGGCCTCTCGGCCTCGGCCTGCAGGTCGAGGCGCAGGACATGATGGCGGCGCAACCGGCGCGCGGCCTCCTCCGGCAGGTCGATCGCGAGCGAGAGGAAGCTGCCGTCGAAGCCGAAGACCTCCATGCGGACCCCGAACGGGGCGAGGTCCCCCTCCCGCAGGTTCCGGACCTGGCGGAGGGCGATCTCGCTCTCGGCGCAGTCGTGGAAGAGGCGCACCTGCTGTCCCAGCATGGCGCCCGACGAGACCGAGGTGATCCCGATCGGGCGAACCGGCCCGCACCACGGCTCAGGGCGGTGGGCCCAGTCGGTGCCGGCGCGCTTCGGCATCGCCTTCGATCCGATCGCCGGAAGCTGGAGGCGGCCGTCGATGACGCGGATCACCCGGTCGAGCCGCATCCGGAGGTCGCCGGCGTCCCGGCGCATCCGGCGCAGGGCCGGAAGCGGCAGCTCGCGGGCCTGCGCGAGCGCCTCGTCCCAGCGCCTGAGGACGCGCCGCTGCCGCCACCTCGGTATCCGTCCGACTGCCATGCGCCCCGTGTGCCCGCCCGTCCCCGAAGGGGGGTTAGCGCGGGACGGCGCCGGCCGGAAGGCCGTGCCGGCCCCGGCGCGGAAGAAGGTCGCGCCGCCGGGGCGGCGCCGCCTCAGAGATCGGCGTAGACGTGCTTCTCCTTCGCGGCGCCCGGGTGCGTGACCGCGCCGAGGCGCGCGCCCCCGACGAGCTGCGCGTACTTCCAGAGCGCGCCGGAGGCGTAGATCGTCTCCTTCGGGCCCTTCCACCCGGCGCGCCGCCGCGCGAGTTCCTCGTCCGAAAGGTCCACGCCGATCGCGCCCCGCACCGCGTCGATGGTGACGAGATCGCCGTCGCGCAGCAGCCCGATCGGCCCGCCATGCGCGGCCTCCGGGCCGACATGGCCGACGCAGAAGCCGCGCGTGGCGCCGGAGAAGCGCCCGTCGGTGATGAGGGCGACCTTCTTGCCCATGCCCTGCCCGGAAAGGGCCGCCGTGGTCGCCAGCATCTCGCGCATGCCGGGCCCGCCCGACGGGCCCTCGTTGCGGATGACGATGACCTCGCCCTCCTCGTAGCGGCGCTGCTTGACGGCCTCGAACGCGTCCTCCTCGCACTCGAAGACGCGGGCGGGGCCGGTGAACACCTGCTCCTCGGCCGACATGCCGGCAACCTTCACGATGGCCCCCTCCGGGGCGAGGTTGCCCTTCAGGCCCACCACGCCGCCGGTCTTGGTGATCGGCTGGTCGACGGGGTACACCACCTTGCCATCCGCTTCGGAGGTGACGCGGTCCAACTCCTCGCCCATGGAGCGGCCCGTCGCGGTCACGCAGTCGCGGTGGATCAGGCCGGCGCGGTCCAGCTCCTTCATCACGACTGGCACGCCGCCCACCTCGTAGAGGTCCTTGGCCACGTACCGCCCGCCGGGCTTGAGATCGACGAAATAGGGCGTGTCGCGGAAGATCTCGCACACGTCGTCGAGGGTGAACGCGATCCCCGCCTCGTGCGCGATGGCCGGCAGATGGAGGCCCGCATTGGTCGAGCCGCCCGTGCAGGCGACGATCCGGGCGGCGTTCTCCAGGCTCTGCCGCGTGACGACGTCGCGCGCCCGGATGCCGGATTCCAGCAGCGCCATCACCGCCTGGCCGGACGCCTCGCCCAGCGCGTCGCGGCTCTCGTAGGGGGCGGGCGCGCCGGAGGAGAGAGGCAGCGCCAGCCCGATCGCCTCGGCCACGCAGGCCATGGTGTTGGCAGTGAACTGCCCCCCGCAGGCCCCGGCCGAAGGACAGGCGACCTTCTCGAGCTTCTCGAGGTCCTCGGCGCTGTTCAGCCCGGCCTGATGGCGGCCCACGGCTTCGAACACGTCTTGGACGGTGACGTCGCGCCCCTCGAACCGCCCGGGCAGGATCGAGCCGCCGTAGAGGAACACGCTGGGCACGTTCAGCCGCACCATGGCCATCATCATGCCCGGCAGGGATTTGTCGCAGCCCGCGAGGCCGACGATCGCGTCATAGCAGTGCCCGCGCATGGTCAGCTCGACCGTGTCGGCGATCGCCTCGCGCGAGGCCAGGCTGCTGCGCATCCCCTCGTGCCCCATCGCGATGCCGTCCGTGACGGTGATGGTGGTGAATTCCCGCGGGGTGCCGGAGGCGGCCTTCACCCCCATCTTCACCGCCTGCGCCTGCCGGCCCAGGGCGATGTTGCAGGGCGCCGCCTCGTTCCAGCAGGTGGCCACGCCGACGAGGGGCTGGTGGATCTCCTCCTCCGTCATGCCCATCGCGTAGTAGTAGGAACGATGGGGCGCCCGGCTCGGACCTTCCGTGACGTGCCGGCTGGGCAGCCTCGACTTGTCGATGACGCGCTTGAGCATGGACCTCTCCCTCGATCTGCCGGGCGGGGGCATACCGCCGCCCGGGCGGGGCGTCCACGCGCCCGCTTCGCGCAGGGGCCCTTGCCCCCGCGGCCCGGCCGTCGGACCACGCCCGCATGAGTCCGCACGACGCCTTCATCGCGCCCGCCCGCGCCCGCCCGGCCCTCTGGCGCCTCGCCCTCGGGGTGGTGCTGATCGTCCTGCTCTGGGCGCTGGGCACCATCGGGACGCTCCTGGCCGGCTGGGGCAGCGGCGCCATCCTGCCCGAGAGGCGCTTCGACGTCGCCCTGTGGCTGGAGGACGCGGCCGCGGGGTCGCGGCCGGACACGCTCGCGCTGGTTCTGCTGACCTTCGCGGCCCTCGCCCTCGCGACCTGGCTCGCCGCGCGCGTCCTGCACGGGCGTGGCCTGCGTTCCCTGGTCGGACGGGGCGAGGGCGGGGCCGCGCGCTTCGGGATCGGCTTTCTCGCCATCGCCCTGCCGGCCGCGCTCGGCCTCCTGCTGCCGTTCGGCGCCGGGATCGAGGCCCAGGCGAACCTTCCGCCGAACGTGTGGCTTCTCTGGCTCGCGCCGGGGCTCCTGCTCGTGGCGCTGCAGACCGGCGCGGAGGAGCTGGCCTTCCGGGGCTACCTGCAGCAGCAGATGGCGGCGCGCTTCCGGTCGCCCCTGGCTTGGATGGTCCTTCCTTCGCTCCTGTTCGGCCTCGTCCACTGGGACGGCCAGACCTTCGGTCCGAACGCGCCGCTGATCGTGGCGGCGGCCACGCTCTTCGGCCTCGTCGCCGCCGACCTGACGGCGCGCACGGGCTCGCTCCACGCGGCCTGGGGGGTGCACTTCGGGAACAACGCCTTCGCGATCCTCCTGACGACGACGCCCGGGCCGCTCTCCGGGCTGGCGCTGGGGCTGATCGACCTCGACCTCGCCGATCCGGGCGTCATGGCGCCCCTCGTCGCGCTCGACATGGGGACGCTCGTGGTCTCGTGGGGCCTGGCGCGCTGGGCGCTCGCCCGCTTGCGGCCCATGGCGGGTCCGCCTATCTCGACGCCACCGCCGGAGGCCCCCCGATGAACTGGATCACCAACTTCGTCCGCCCAAAGGTCAACGCGCTGTTCGCCCGCCGCGACACGCCCGAGAACCTTTGGACCAAGTGCCCCGAATGCGGCACCATGCTGTTCCACCGCGAGCTGACGAAGGCCCTGATGGTCTGCACGAACTGCGATCACCACATGGCCATCTCGCCCCGCGACCGGGCCGCCTCCCTCTTCGACGGCGGCACCTATGTCGAGGTTCCGGTCCCCGCGCCGATCGAGGATCCGCTGAGGTTCCGCGACCAGAAGCCCTATCCCGCCCGCCTGAAGGAGGCGCGCCGCGCCACCGGCCAGCACGAGGCCATGCTGGTGGCCGAGGGCGAGATCGGGCGTACCCCCATCGTCGCCGCGATCCAGGACTTCTCGTTCATGGCGGGCTCGATGGGGATGTACGTGGGCAACGCGATCGTCGCCGCCGCCGAGCGCGCGGTCGAGCGGAAGGCCCCCCTCGTCCTCTTCTCCGCCGCGGGCGGCGCGCGCATGCAGGAGGGGATCCTCTCGCTCATGCAGATGCCGCGCACCACCGTCGCGGTGCAGATGCTGAAGGAGGCGGGGCTGCCCTACGTCGTCGTGCTGACCCATCCCACCACGGGCGGCGTCACGGCGAGCTACGCGATGCTGGGCGACGTCCAGATCGCCGAGCCGAACGCCCTCATCTGCTTCGCCGGCCCCCGCGTGATCGAGCAGACCATCCGCGAGAAGCTGCCCGAAGGGTTCCAGCGGGCCGAATACCTCCTCGACCACGGGATGCTCGACCGGGTGACGCATCGCAAGGACCTGCGCGAGGAGCTCATCGTCATCACCCGGATGCTCACGGGCCAGCCCCCCGCCATCATGGCCGAGCTGCCCCCGCCGGCCGAGCCCGCGCCGCTGGTCGAGACACCGGCGGGCGGCGAGGGGGCCGAGCCCGCGCCCGGCCCGGACGAGGACGGCACGCCCCCGGCGAAGGCCGCCGAGTAGCCCGGTGCCGGTCCTGCCGGTCATCGGGGGCGCCATCGTCGGCGGTGCCTTCGCTGCCCTCGTCCGCCGGCGGCAGGGGCCGTTCCTCCTGGCCGCGATCCTCGCCGCGATCGCGATCGTCCACCCGCTCTTCGCGCTCGTCGCAGGCGAGGACCTCCTGCACCAGGCGGTCGGCGCCGGCGCGTTCCTCGCGCTCGCCGCGCTCGGCCTGCGGGCCGGCACCACCTTCCTGGCCCTCGCCATCGTCGCCCATGGCGGCTGGGACGCGCTGCTGATCGCCACGGGCGGCGCCGTGCCGGAATGGTATTCGGCGTCCTGCATCGGCTTCGACCTCGCCCTCGGGGCGGTGGTCCTCCTCAGGCGGCGGACGTGACCTCGGACGTCGTGCTCGAGCGGCTGATGCGGCTGCACCCGAAGGTGATCGACCTGTCGCTGGACCGGATGCGCCGCATCCTCGCTGCCCTCGGCCACCCCGAACGCGCGCTGCCGCCCGTCGTTCACGTCGCCGGCACCAACGGCAAGGGCAGCACGCTCGCGATGATCCGGGCGGGTCTCGAAGGGGCGGGCCGCCGGGGCCACGCCTACACCTCGCCGCACCTCGCCCGCTTCCACGAGCGCATCCGCCTCGCCGGGGAGCTGATCCCCGAGGACGACCTCCTCGCCGTCCTGGAGGAGTGCGAGGAGGCGAACGGCGGCGCCCCCATCACCTATTTCGAGATCACGACGGCCGCCGCCATGCTGGCCATGTCCCGCGTTCCGGCGGACCATGCCCTGCTGGAGGTCGGGCTGGGCGGGCGGCTAGACGCCACGAACGTGATCCACCCGGAGCTGACCGTCATCACCCCGGTGGACCTGGACCACCAGCATTTCCTCGGCGACACGCTGGAACGGATCGCGGGCGAGAAGGCGGGGATCGTGAAGCGCGGCGTGCCGCTCGTCATGGCCCGCCAGAAGGACGAGGCGGCGGAGGTGATCGAAGGGGTCGCCGTCCGCCTCGGCGCGCCGCTCCGCGCGGAGGGGCAGCATTGGCACGTCGCGCGCGAAGGGGGCCGGCTGACCTTCCAGGACGGCCGGGGGCTCCTCGACCTTCCGCTCCCCACCCTGCCGGGCCCGCATCAGGTCGCGAACGCGGGCACCGCCCTCGCGGCGCTCCGCCTCCTGCTGCCGGACGCCCCGTCGGACGATCCGGCCTTCGCGGCCGCCATGGCGCCCGACTGGCCCGCCCGGATGCAGCGGCTCACGTGGGGCCCCCTCGCGGACCTCGTCCCCGGCGAGCTGTGGCTGGACGGGGGGCACAACCCGGCGGCGGGGGAGGCCGTCGCGGCCACCCTCGCGGCCATGCCCAAGGCGCCCACGAGGGCCGTGGTCGGGATGCTCGCCACAAAGGACGTGGGCGGCTACCTGTCGCACCTCGCCCCGCACCTCGAAGGGCTGACCGCGATCCCCGTCCCCGGCGAGGGCGCGACCCTTCCCCCCGGGGCGGTGGTCGACGCGGCCCGCGCGGCCGGCATCGAGGCCGACGCCGCAAAGACGCCCGAGGACGCCATCCGCGCCCACCCGGCGCCGCGCATCCTGATCTGCGGCTCGCTCTATCTTGCGGGCCACGTCCTGCGATCGAACGGATGACGCGGGAGGTCCGCCGCCCCGGCCTCGGCGAGCCCGCGCGCATCGCCCGGATGTGGCACGATGCCTGGCACGACAGCCATGGCGGGATCGTCCCGCTCTCCCTCGTGCGGGCCCGCACGAGGGAGGAGTTCACCGCCCGCACCTATCGCAGCCTCGGCCCCATGCGCGTCATCGGCCCTGAGGGCGCGCCCGACGGCCTGTGCATCGTCAGGGGGAACGAGCTGGACCAGCTCTACCTCGCCAAGGAAGCGCGCGGCACCGGTGCGGCCGATGCTCTCATGCGAGACGCGGAGAGGCGCCTGCCGCCGGGCATCGCCTTCCTCCTCGTCGCCGAGCGCAACGCCCGCGCCGTCCGCTTCTACGAGCGGCACGGCTGGACCCGCGTGCGCGCTGAGATCGGCGAGGCGAAGCTGGCGGACGGCACCGGCCACCCCCTGCGCGTCTGGCGCTACGAGAAGGCGATCCCGTGACGCCCGGGGCCTTCGCGGCCCGCCATCCGCGGCTCTACCGCCTGGCCGCGCGCGGTGCGGCGGAGGGGGTCCGCCGCCACGGCCTCCTTCCCGCGGCCGAGCTGGCGCGCCGCGCAGGGGCGGACCTGCCGCCCGAGCGGCGGCCCCGGGCCGTGCCCCTCCGCCTGCCCGACGGCACGGCCGCCGTCCTGACCGACAACGCGCCCCTCTCCCTCGCGCGCCTGGCGCGGGTGCTCGACGACGGCCTCTGCCCCGCGGACTGGATGCGGATGCTGAACGCGCGGGTGTTCCTCTGGCCCGCGCGGCCCCTCGGCCTCGGCAACCTGAACGCCCGCCGCCGCCTCGGCTACGAGAGCGAGTGGCAGGTCTTCGACACGCTCGGCCTCCTCTCCCCCGTCTGGGACAGGGCGGAGATCGCGCCCATCAACACCGGCGCCACGGTCCGCGCACCCGCCCGCCGGGGCCTGGCCACGTTCGCGCCCCTGGCCGGGCTGGACTTCGCGGCATGGCGCCGGGCCCGGCGCGAGGCGGGGACCAGGAAGGGGCTCGACACGCCGAAGGAGGTGACGGTCCGAGGCGCGATCCCGGATGCCGGCGCGCACCTCCTCGCGGTCGAGCCCGCAGACTAGCCCGCCGGCCCGCCGCCCCAACCCGCCCGCGTCATCTCCCGCAGGCGCGAAGCCGTCCGCTCGAACTCGAACGCCCCCTCCCCCTCGACGTAGAGCGCCCCCGGCTCGTCCGCGGCCGATGCGATCAGCCGGACCCGCGCCTCGTAGAGCGCGTCGATCAACGTCACGAAGCGCTTGGCCTCGTTGAAGTTGCTCCGCCCCAGCCGGGGTACGTCGTCGATCGCCATCACCCGCACCGCATCCGCGACCGCGAGGTAGTCCGCCGGTCCCAGCGCGGCGCCGCACAGCGCCCAGAACGGGGCGCGCCCCGCGCCGCGCCCGAAGGCGGGCAGCGTCACCTCCCGCCCCTTGACCCGCAGCGTCAGCGGCCCAGCGTCCGGCCCAGCGAGATCCGCGAAGAGCGCGTCGATCCGCGCCCGCGCGGCGGCGTCCGCGGGGACGAGCCAGGTGTCCTCCTCCCCAATCGCACCCTGCCGATGGTCGGCGCCCCCGGCCATCTCCAGGACCTCGAGCCGCTCCTCGATCAGATCGACGAAGGGCAGGAACAGCGCGCGGTTGAGGCCGTCCTTGTAGAGGTCCCGCGGCGGCCGGTTCGATGTCGTGACCACCCCCACGCCCGCCCGCAGCATCCGCTCGAAGAGGCGGCCGACGATCATCGCGTCCGCGATGTCCGTGACCTGCATCTCGTCCAGCGCCAGCAGCCGCAGCCCTTCGGCGATCCGGTCCCCGACGGGGGCCAGGGCGTCCTCCGTGCCTTTCCGCCTTTCTGCGTGCAGGGCGTCCTGCACCTCCTGCATAAAGGCGTGGAAGTGGACGCGGCGCACGGGAACGGCGGCCTCGGCGACCATAAGGTCCATCAGCATGGACTTGCCGCGCCCCACCCCGCCCCAGAGATAGAGCCCCCGAACCGACGCGGGCCTCGCCCGCCGGAACAGGCCGCCCCGCTCGGGCGCCGCCTCCGCCTCCGAGAGGACGCGGTCCAGCGCCGGGATCGCGGCTTCCTGGGCGGGGTCCGGCTCCAGCCGCCCCGCCGCCACCTCCCGCTCCCAGGCCGTCCGCACCGTCATGGCCATGCCCTAGCATCGCCGGGCCCGCGCGCCACCCCGTCGCCGGCGAAGCGCCGCGGCCGCCCACGGCCCGTCCGGCTTGCCATCAGGCGTGCGAGAGCATCCAGCGCGCGGCCATGAGGTCCAGATGCGCCCCGCCGCCGTTCTTGAACACGGTGATCTCGTCCTCGGAGGTCCGGGTCATGCGGTCCATGTCCCAAAAGTCGGCGACGACGTCGGCCTCGCCGATCGCGCCACGCGCCAGCGGGTCCGTCAGCTCGCCGATATGGGCCAGGGTGGTGTCCCGGCTGTCGACGAAGAGCCGGCCCGCCTGCAGCGCGTCGTCGTCCGCCTCGCGCATGTCGGCCCGGTAGGCGCCGATCAGGTCGAGATGCGTGCCCGGCCGCAGCCACGCGCCGCGGACCACGGGCTCGGTGCTCATGGTCGCGACCGTGACCACGTCTGCGGCACGCACCGCCGCCTCGAGGTCCGGGGCGACCGCCGTTCGGTCGAACCGGGCCGCCAGCGCCTCGGCCTTCTCCGGCGTCCGGTTCCAGATTCGGAACGCCGCCCGCGGGAAGAGGGCGCCGTAGGCCTCGCGCAGCGAATGGCCCACGGCTCCCGCCCCCACGATCAGGACGTCCGCGCTGCCCCGCCGGGCCAGCCGCCGCGCCCCGAGGAGCGAATCGCCGGCGGTCTTCCACTTCGTCAGGAGGTGGAAGTCGATCGTCGCCTCGATCCCCCCGTCCGCGTCGCGAAACAGCGTCACCGCCCCGTTCACCGAAGGGTCCGCGTCCGGCACGACGGTCGCGGTCTTGACCAGCGCGCCCACCCCCGGCGCCCAGGCCGCGCGGTTCAGCAGCGTCTTGCCGCCGGCCCGCACGACCGCGTCGGAGACCTGCGCCCGCGGGCCGCGATGCCCTTCGGCCAGCGCGTCCGTCAGCGCCAGCCAATCGAGGCGGCCCGCGACGTCCTCGCCCAGGTGAGGCGGGCGGCTCATCGTTCGGCGGCTTCGGCGGCGGTCAGCAGCCCCTCGGCCACCAGCCGCTCGGCCCAGCCGGCCGGCCCGTCGAAGCGATGCGTCTGCCAGCCACGCGCCGCCGCGGCCTCGACGTTCTCGGCGCGGTCGTCCGTGAAGAGGAGGTGCTCCGGCCTGACGCCCGACTCCTCCTCGACGATCTCGTAGATGCGCGCCTCCGGCTTGATGGTGCCGAGCTGGCCCGAGACGAAGCGAAGGTCGAACTCGGTCAGGAAGGGATACTGCGTCTCGGCATACGCGAAGGAGCCGGTCCCGAAGTTGCTCAGCGCGAAGCACGGGATCCCCTTCGAGCGCAGGGCGCGCAGCAGCTCGATCGACCAGGTGATGGGCGGGCTCGCCATCGCGATCCACTCGTCGTGCCAGCGGCGGATGTCCCGCTCCCATTCGGGATGCTCGGCGGCCACTGCGTAGATCGTGTCGCGGAACGGCTCGCCCTTGTCGATGCGGTCGTTCATGCCGTGCAGGTCGATGGCGTCGAACATGGCGCGGCGACGCTCCTCGCCGATGACGGCATCGTAGTGCCGCTCGGGCTGCCATTCGATCAGGACGTTGCCGATGTCCCAGACGACGGCGTCGACGGTTCGGGTGATCTCTTCTGTGCTGGTCATTCTGGCTCCTTCCCGGCGGAGCTAGCCGCGCGGAGGGCCCGGTCGAGCGCATCCTTGAACCGTGCGCGGTCCGCCTTGCCGAAGGGCCGCCCTCCGCCGCGGCGGAACGGGTCCGCCGCGCGCAGGTCGGCCATCAGGTCGCGGGCGGCCAGCGCCCGCCCGACGTTCCGCGCGTCCAGCACCTCGCCGTCCGGCTTCACCACCAGCGCGCCGGCCTCGACCGCGCGGGCGGCCAGCGGGATGTCCGCCGTCACCACCACGTCGCCGGGCCCGCATTCCGCCGCGATGCGCTTGTCGGCCTCGTCCGGGCCGCCGTCCACGTAGATCACCCGCAGCAGCGGATGCGCGGGCGCGCGGATGCCGCCGTTGCACACATGCGCGAGCGGCACCCCCGCGCGGATCGCGACCGCCTCGGCCTCGGCCCGGACGGGGCACGCATCCGCATCGATCCAGATCATGTCAGCAGGGCGATCCACGCCGGCACCGTCAGCACCGCGAGGACGTGCGAGACGAGGATGGCCGCCGACGCCCGCTCGGGCGCGACGCGGTAATGGGCGGCAAGGATGTAGATGTTGCCCGCCACGGGCAGCGCGGCGGCGGCGACCATCACGCCGGCGCCCGGCGCCTCGACCCCGATCCACAGGGCCGCCGCGGCCACCGCCGCCGGATGCACGAGGAGCTTCAGCCCCGTCAGCCATGCCGCGACGCGCGGGTTGTCGAAGGGCAGGTGCGCGAGGCTCGCCCCGATCGCGAAGAGCGCGCCGGGCGTCGCCGCCGCCCCCAGCGTGTCGAGGAAGGACGCCGCCGGCCCGGGCAGGGACCAGCCGGTCGCGCTGAAGGCCAGCCCCAACGTGATCGAGACGATCATCGGGTTCGCAAGCAGCCCCCGCCCGACGGTCAACAGGACGCGCGGCGAGACGGTGCCGCGCGATCCCGTGATCACGATCACCACGAGCGAGCCGAACACGATCAGGTCGGTCGCCAGTACCATGAGCACCGGCCCGACCGCCCGCTCCCCGAGGAGGAGCGCGAGGAGCGGGATGCCCAGGAAGCCCACGTTGCCGATCACGGCGCATTGCGCTTCGATGGCGGCGGTGGCCGCGCCCGTCCCGCGCGCCCAGGCGACGCCCGTCGCCACGAGATAGAGCGCCCCCGACCCGATCAGGTAGGCCAGCACGAAGTTCGGGGACCAGATCTCCCCCAGCGAGAGTGTCGCGGCGAAGCCGAACAGCATGGCAGAGAGCGCGAAGTAGAAGACGAACCTCGTCAGCGCGGCCGTCGCCTCCGGCCCGAAGAACCCGCTGCGGCCGGCGCCGTAGCCCAGCCCGATCAGCGCGAAGAAGGGCAGCGTCTGGAGAAGGACCGGAACCACCGTGCCGCCCTAGCAGCGACGCCGCGGCGCGGCGAGCCCTCCCGATTGAACCGTTCGGTTCAATCCTCTATCTCTCGGGCATGCAGGACCAATCCCCCCTTCCCGAGGCCAAGCCGATCCAGGGCCGCAAGGTCGCCCAGGTCGTCGACGGCGCGCGCGCCGTCTTCCTGCGCGACGGGTTCGAGGGGGCGAGCGTCGACGCCATCGCGCGCGAGGCGGGCGTTTCCAAGGCGACGCTCTACTCCTACTTCGCGGACAAGCGCGTGCTGTTCCTCCATGTCGGCAAGTGCGAGTGCCAGCGCCAGTCCGGGATCGCCATGGGCGACATCGACGAGGACGCGCCGGTCGCCGAGGTGCTGACCCGCGCCGGCCTCACGATGCTGGAGTTCATCACCTCCGAGTTCGGCCAGCGCGTGTTCCGCATCTGCGTCGCCGAGGGCGAGCGCTTCCCCGCGCTCGCGCGCGAGTTCTACGAATCCGGGCCGCTCGTGATGCGCGCCCATCTCGTCGACTTCCTGCGCAAGGCCGAGGATCGCGGCGAGCTGCGGATCGAGGACCACGACATGGCCGCCGAGCAGTTTCACGAGCTCTGCAAGGCCATGGTCCTGCCGCGCGTGATCTTCGGCATGGGCACCCCCACCGAGGACGAACGGCGCTACGTCGTCGACGAGGCCGTCCGGACCTTCCTCGCGCGCTACGCCGCCGGCTGACGCGCGCCGCGCCGGGGCCGGTCTTTCGATAACCGGCCGATCCGGCCTAGGTTGCCGCGCATCGCAACACGCACCGGAGCCTCCACCATGATTCGCCGCGCGCTGATCGCCGCCGCCCTCTCGCTGCCCACCGCCGCCCTCGCCGCCCAGTGCGGCAACGACGCCTCGGGGTTCGAAGCCTGGAAGCAATCCTTCGCCCAGGAGGCCGCCGCCGCCGGGATCGGCCAGCGGGGCCTGGACGCCCTCGCCTCGGCGCGCTACTCGCAGGGGACCATCAACGCCGACCGCAACCAGACCGGCGTTCGCTACAGCCTCGATGACTTCATCCGCATCCGCCTGGGCAGCCTCGACGGGTTCGCGGCGACGGGTCGGCAGCGGCTGAACGCCAACCGCGGCTTCTACCAGGCGCTCGAGCAGCGCTACGGCGTGCCCGCCGGCGTGCTCATCGCCATCCACGGGATGGAGACCGGGTTCGGTCGCAACATGGGGTCCGAGCCGGTGGTCTCGTCCATCTCCACCGTGGCCTATGACTGCCGCCGGTCGGATTTCTTCACGCCCCACGCCCTCGCCGCGCTGCAGATGGTGGACCGCGGGATGCTCTCGCCCGGCCAAGTCGGCGCCTTCCACGGCGAGCTGGGGCATACCCAGTTCCTGCCCGCCAACGCGATCCGCTACGGCGCGGACGGCAACGGCGACGGGCGGGTCAACTTCTACGACGAGGCCGACGCCCTGGCCTCGACGGCCAACTTCCTGCGCCAGAAGGGCTGGCAGCCCGGGCAGCCCTTCGGCGAGGGCACGCAGAACTTCCGCGTCCTGAACGACTGGAACGCGGCGACCGTCTACCAGCAGGCGATCGCCCGCGCGGGCGAGCGGATCGGCTCGGCGCTCTGAAGGGCCCGGCGGCGTCCCCTCGGGGGCGCCGCTAGTCGATCCGCCGCACGAGGAGCTGGTTCGACGAGCCCCGGCGCGTCTCGAACACCTTGATGTCCTGCACGAGGTCCGAGAGCTTCTTCTTGCCATAGGTCCGGGTGTCGAAATCGGGGTTCGAGGCGGTCAGGAACTGCCCGAGGGGACCCAGCGCGTACCACTCGTCGTCCTGGTCGATCGCGTCCATCGCCTTGAGGATCGCGTCGCGCGCCTCGTTGAGGTCGCCCTTGATCGGCTCCACGATCTCGGGCGCCTCCTCCTTGGCCTCGACCTTCCTCGCCCCACGCGGCCGCCCGCCGCCCCCCAGGGTCACGCCGTCGAGGTTCTCGATGAAGATGAACCGCTTGCAGGCCTTGCGGAACGCCTCGGGCGTCTTCTTCTGACCGATCCCGTAGACGTCCAGCCCCTGCTCGCGCACCCGGGAGGCGAGGCGCGTGAAGTCGCTGTCGCTGCTCACCAGCACGAAGCCGTCGAAGCGCCCCGTGTGCAGGATGTCCATCGCGTCGATCACGAGCGAGATGTCGGAGGCGTTCTTGCCGACCGTGTTGGCCGGGCTGTGATGCGGGACGAGGCCGTACTCGGCCTGCACCTTGTTCCACCCCGCCATCTGGCTGGAGGAGAAGTCGCCGTAGCATCGGCGCACGCTCGCCTCGCCGATGGCGGCGATCTCCTCGAAGATGGCCCCCGCGTGCTTGGGCGAGGTGTTGTCCGCGTCGATGAGGACGGCGAGGAGGGGTCGTTTCTGATCTGCCATGCCGCGGGCTTACGCCGCGCCGCGTCCGGGGGGAACCGCCCTCAGGCGCGCAGCTCCGGCCCGAAGCCGAGGTCGCCCATCAGCGCGTTCCACGCCGCACGGGGCAGCGTGCCCCCCGCCGCCCGCCGGTGCCCGTTGCCGTAGAGCGCGGGGTCCGCCCCTTCCGGCCGGTGCCGGGCCAGCAGCGCCGGGATGTCGCCCCCCTCCGGCGCCCGCCCGGAGAATGAGACCATGCCTGGCAGGAAGCCGAAGTTGGCGCAAAGGACCGTCGCGCCGCGCAGCCGCCCCACCCAGGACTGCGCGGTCAGCGGGTGCACCTGGCAGGGCGTGTCGATCCGCACCACCGCGAGGTCGCCGCCGTAGCGCGCCCCGAAGCGCGGCGGCGCGCGCCGGGCCTCGGCGGCGGCGGCCTTCACCTCCTCTCGCGCGCCCTCGCACTCGGCGAGGCCTGGATGCCGGCCCGACAGCGCGTCCGCCGGATCCTCGGCCGCGGCCAGCAGCGCCAGCGCAGGGGCGCCGTCGCCCGCCGCCGACCGGCGCGGCGCGTTGACCAAGCTCGTCAGCTCGCGCAGCTTGCCGGCGCCGTAGCGCTTCTTGGCCGGCGCCACCTCCGCGTGCCCGCCCTTGTCGCCGTAGTCGCCCATGCATCCCAGCGCGGCGAGCCACAGCCGATCCTCCGGCGCGCCCAGCGCCCACCACGCCAGGAGCGAGGCGGAGGGGACCGGGTCCAGCCCCTCGCCGTGGATCATCGCCGCCCCCTCGGGCCGGCCGGCGGGAACGTGATGGTCGATCACGCACAGACGCCGGCCCAGCATCCGGTCCCGCATCCCTAGGTCGGCGACCACCAGCGCCTCGCCGGCCACCTCCTCCGCCACGGGGTCGGTCCAGGCGTTCAGCCCCCGCCCCACCAGCCGGACCGGCGCCCCCGTTCCCCGCCCCAGCAACGCGGCGGAGGAAAGGCCGTCCGCGTCGTCATGCGACAGGATCAGCGAGGGCGCGCCGCCTTCCAGGAAATCCCCGAAGGTCCGGGCGGCCCGCGCGGCGAAGTCGGGATGGGTGATCATGGCCCGGGTCCAACCCCCGCCCGTCGCCCGCGTTCCGGAACATCACCCCCCGGATGGATCGTTGCACCCTCATGCACGCCCACGATCCCCAACGCCTCGGCTTCCCGGTCAAGGTCCTCGCCCGGCCGGACCTCAAGTCAAACGACAGCCGCCGATGGAAGAACGCCCCGCACCTGAAGGTCTCGCTGGAGTACCTCGACGCGATCCTCGATCACTGCGCGGCGCGCGGCATCCGCATGTACCGCATGTCCTCGGACCTCGCGCCCTACGCGACCCATCCCGACATGCCCCAGTTCCACGGCATGGTGGAGGATAGCGCCGGGGAGCTCGCCGCCATCGGCGCCAAGGCGGAGCGGCTCGACGTCCGCCTCTCCTTCCACCCCCCGCAGTTCATCCTCCTGAACACGCCCGACGAGGCCGTGCTGGAGAAGTCGGTGAACGACCTCGCCTCCTCGGCGCGCATCCTCGACCTGATGGGCCTCGGGCCGGAGGCGGTGATCGTGATCCACGTAGGCGGCACCTACGGGGATCGCGAGGCGTCCCGCGCCCGCTGGGCGGCCACCTGGGACCGCCTGCCCGAACCCGTCCGGCGCCGCCTGGTGCTGGAGAACGACGACATCCGCTTCTCGGCCACCGACACGCTCTGGATCCACGAGCGGACGGGCGTGCCCCTCGTCTTCGACCACCAGCACTGGTGGTGCCTCCACGAGCCGGAGGAGGAGCTGGTCTCCGCCTTCGCCGCCTGCCTCGCCACATGGCCCGACGGGGTGCGCCCGAAGATGCACTTCTCCTCGCCCCGGACGGAGACCCGGATGCTCGAGCGGAAGGACCGCAAGACCGGCAAGCCGAAGCTGGTCCCGGCGCCGCCGATCTGGACGGGCCATGCCGACTACGTCCAGCCGTTCGAGTTCATCCGCTTCCTGCGCGACGCCGAGGGCCTCGTCTTCGACGTGATGATCGAGGCCAAGCAGAAGGACCTCGCGCTGGAGCGCCTGCGCGCCGACCTCGCCCGCTACGCCCCGGACGTGGCGGCGCGCTTCGGCGTCGAGGGCGCGAGCGAGGCGGCCGAGTAGCCGCTAGTCGTACACCACCACGCTGCGGATGCTCTTCCCCGCGCGCAGCAGGTCGAAGCCCTCGTTGATGTCCTCGTGCCTCAGCGTGTGGGTGATCATCGGGTCGATCTCGATCTTGCCGTCCATATACCAGTCCACGATCCGCGGCACGTCCGTCCGGCCCCGCGCGCCGCCGAAGGCCGTGCCGCGCCAGGACCGCCCCGTGACCAGCTGGAAGGGCCGGGTGCTGATCTCCGCCCCCGCGGGCGCGACGCCGATGACGATGGACTCGCCCCAGCCCTTGTGCGCGCATTCCAGCGCCGCCCGCATGACCTCGACGTTGCCGGTCGCGTCGAAGGTGTAGTCCGCGCCGCCCTTCGTCAGGTTGACGAGGTAGGGCACGAGGTCGCCATCCACCTCCGAAGGGTTCACGAAGTCGGTCATGCCGAACCGCTCGGCCATGGCGCGCTTGTCCTCGTTCAGGTCGACGCCCACGATCTGGTCCGCGCCCGCCAGCCGCAGCCCCTGGATCACGTTCAGCCCGATCCCGCCCAGGCCGAACACCACCGCGCGCGATCCGATCTCGACCTTCGCGGTGTTGATGACGGCGCCGATGCCCGTGGTCACGCCGCAGCCGATGTAGCAGACCGACGCGAAGGGCGCGTCGGGCCGGATCTTCGCCAAGGCGATCTCCGGCAGGACCGTGTGCCGCGCGAAGGTCGAGCAACCCATGTAATGAAGGATCGGATCGCCATCCAAGGTGCTGAACCGGGAGGTCCCGTCCGGCATCACGCCCCTGCCCTGCGTCTCGCGGATCGACTGGCAGAGGTTGGTTTTGGGGTGGAGGCAGTACTCGCACTGCCGGCACTCGGGCGTGTAGAGCGGGATGACGTGATCCCCCGCCGCGAGCGAGGTCACACCCTCGCCGAGCTCGACCACCACGCCCGCGCCCTCGTGGCCCAGGATGGCGGGGAACAGGCCTTCCGGGTCGGCGCCGGACAGCGTGAACTCGTCCGTGTGGCAGATGCCCGTGGCCTTCAGCTCGACCATCACCTCGCCGGCGCGGGGGCCGCCGATCTCCACGTCCATCAGCTCCAGCGGGGCGCCCGCCCGGACGGCGACGGCGGCACGTGTTCGCATGACATTCCTCCTTTTCGGAATAGGGTTGGGGTAAGCCCGATCGGGGCGCAAGGAAGGATGCGACGATGAGATGGATGATCCCGGCCCTGCTCCTGCTGACGGCCTGCGCCGCCCCACAGCCCGAGGCCGACGGGCCGATCCCCTCCTGCGACCTGCCGAGCTACGGCGACCTGATCGGGCAGGTCGCCACCCGGGCCCTCCTGGACCGCGACCCGCGCCTCTTCGTGCTGCGCGCGGGCGTGGACGCCGCCAGGAGCTTCCGGAGCGGCCGGGTCGGCCTGAGGACGACCGAGAGCGGCCTCATCATCGGGATCACCTGCGGAAGAAGGACCTAAGCCATGACGCGCCTGCTGCCCCTCGCCATCCTCGCCCTCGCCGCCTGCGGAGCGGAGAGCCCCCCCGTCCTCGCCGAGCCGGACGCCGACGCCTGCGGCGCCTCGCGCTACCAAGCCGCGGTCGGGACGCCGCTGGCGGCGCTGTCGCTGCCGGCCGATCTGGATGACAGGATCATCCGCCCCGGCGATGCGGTGACGCAGGACTACCGCGTCGAGCGCATCAACTTCCAGCTCGACGAGAACGACGTCGTGGTCCGCGTGACCTGCGGCTGAACCCCGCGCCCAGTGCATGGCGCCCTTCGACGGCGCGCCTCGGCGGCTGCGAGGCGGGCCCTGGAGGACATGTCGGGTGCTGCGGAGGGAACCGGGCCGGCCGCCCCGAGGGGGCGGCCGGCCCGGATGTGCGCCCCGCAGCCGCGACCTCTATGGGGGGCATGAGGCCGCGACCCCGGGGCGGGCGCCTTCCGGCACCGCCACTCCCGCATGACGTCCGGCGGCGGCGAGGAAAGGGTGGACCGGCGGCGCCCAGGGGGATTTGTCGCGGCGAAGTCTGGGCGGGGTTGATTTCGTGCAGAGGGGGACCCAGCCTCTCCCGGCATGACCGTGCAGCCCATACCCTTCCCGCAGACCTCCGCGCAGGTCCATTTCGACCGGCACGAGCTCGGCGCGATCCTCGGCCTCTACGGCCGCTTCGTCGCGGCCGGCGAGTGGCGCGACTACGGCATCTCGGCGCTGAGGGACGTCGCGGTGTTCGCGGTCTTCCAGCGCACCGCCGAGCGCCCGCTCTACCGGATCGAGAAGCGCCCGAAGCTGCGCGCCAAGCGCCAGCAATACGCGGTGATCGCGCAGGACGGGCAGGTGCTGCGCCGGGGCGACGACCTGAGGACGGTGCTGCGCGTCCTCGAGCGCAAGCTCATCCGCGCGATCGAGTAGGGCCGGGCCGAACGGGGCGGGCTTCAGCCCGCCCTCCCGCCCCACGGGGCGAAGCCGTTCACCGGCCCGCCGCCCGTCGGCCCCTCGGACGCTGCGATCCGCGCCACCGCGTCCCGCAGGGATTCCCGCTCGACGGCCATGTGGTGCCCGTTCGCATGGATGATCTCGTCGGGGCCGGTGGCCATGGCGACATGCCCCGCCCAGAAGATCAGATCGCCCGCGGCGATCCGGTCCGGCAGGTCCCCGCGCACCGACAGCGCCTCGCGCTGCGGGCCCGAATCGACCGGGATCCCGCGTCCGCACGTCATCCAGGCCAGCTGCACGAGGCCCGAGCAATCGATCCCCGCCGGCCCGTCCCCTCCCCAGAGATAGGGGGTCCCGAGAAGCCGCCGCGCCACGGCGACGGGGTCGTCCTCCGGCGCGGGCGTCGCGACGTGCGGCGCCGGAACGAAGCCGTCCGGCGTCTCAGCCCAGGCCCCCGCCCATCCGGTCACGCGGATCAGCGCCCCGCAGGGCAGCGCGTCGCGCTCGGGCGCCTGCGCGCGCGGTCCCGAATAGAGGTGCGAGGCTCGCGCGCCGATCCGGTGCGTCGGCTCCAGGGGTTCGGCCAGCGCGCCCCACTCCGTCCAGCCGGGGCTCCCGATCCTCCGGCAGAGCACCTGCGCCCAGATGTCGTCCCGGGCCAGCACCTCGACCGCCTCGCCGAAGCGCAGCTGCCGCTCGCGCGTGCCGCGGGGGGCCTCCCGCAGGTCGACGACCCCCTTGCCCACGCGCATGGCCCGGCCCGTCACAGCACGCCCGGCAGGCAGTCGAGGAGCGCCCGCCAGCCCGATCCGGCGCCGCCCTTGGGCCGCGCCGGCGCGGCGGTGGGGTTCCAGCCGTAGACGTCGAGATGGGCGTAGCGCGGCGGCGCGAAGCGGCGCAGGAAGAGGGCCGCGGTGATCGCCCCGGCGAAGCCGCCCTTCGGCGCGTTGTCGAGGTCGGCGATGCCCGGCTCGATCAGCGTCTCGTAGGGCTCGTGGAAGGGCATCCGCCAGACCGGGTCGCGGACCTTCGCGGCCGCCTCGGGCAGCGCGCGGGCCAGCCCCTCCTCGCCGGTGAAGAAGGGCGCGATGTCCGGTCCCACCGCGACCCGCGCCGCGCCCGTCAGCGTCGCGAAGGAGACCGTCAGCCCCGGCTCCCCCTCCGCCGCGAGGGCGAGGGCGTCGGCCAGCACCAGCCGGCCCTCCGCGTCCGTGTTGTTCACCTCGACGCTCGGCCCCTTGCGCGAGCGCAGGATGTCCCCCGGCCGGAAGGCGGGGCCCGAGACCGCGTTCTCCACGGCCGGGATCAGCACCCGCAGCTTCAGGGGCAGCTCCAGCGCCATGATCGTGCGGGCCAGCCCCAGGACGTGCGCCGCGCCGCCCATGTCCTTCTTCATCAGGCCCATGGAGGCGCCCGACTTCAGGTTCAGCCCGCCCGTGTCGAAGCAGACCCCCTTGCCCACCAGCGTCAGCGCGGGGCCGTCGCCCCAGGCCATGTCGATCAGCCGCGGCCCGCGGCCCGGCCCGGCGGCCATCCCGACCGCATGGATCAGGGGGAACCCCTCCTCCAGCGCGGCGCCCGACGTGACCTCGACGGTCGCGCCGAACCCCTCGGCCACCGCCCGCGCCGCGGCCTCCAGGTCGGCGGGGCCCATGTCCATGGCGGGCGTGTCGATCAGGTCGCGGATCAGCGCCTCGCCCGCGGCGACGGCCTCGATCCGGGCGGCGTCGACGCCCTCGGGGCGGGCGATCCGGGCCTTCGGCGCGGCGGCGTCCGCGTATCGGTCGAAGCGGCGGGCGGCCATCAGCATGCCCAGCGCGGCCTCGGCGGCGTCCTCCGGGTCGAGGCCGGAGGCGATCTGCCAGACCCCTTCGGGCAGGCGGGCGAGCGCGGCGGCCGCGGTGAAGCGCCGGCGCGCGCGCGCCTCCGCCCCCCCGAGGCCCACGGCCGCCGCCGCCACCGCGCCCGAGGCATCCGGCAGCAGCAGCACCTCGCCCGGACCGGCGGCGAACTCCGCGCCCTCGGCGAAGGCCCTCGCCGGCGGGTCGAGCAGCGTCAGGAAGGCGGGCAGCCCCTCGGGCGTCACCACGTGGAGGGGACGGGCCCCGCCCCCCGATTCGGCAAAGCGTGCGGTCATGGCGCCGCACCCTAGCGGCGCCGCACGCCCCCGCAAGGCGCGGTCATCCGGCCCCGTAGGCCCGCAGGCAGAGCTCGCCGACCCGCTCCAGGCGCGCGCGGATCGCGGCCGCCGCCCTCCGGTCCCGCCGCCGCGCCGCGCCGGACAGATCCCCCGCCACACGGGCGAGCGTGCTCAGCCCCGCCTCCTCGGCGACGCCGACCATGCCGCGCGCCGCCCGGGCGAGCGCCTCGTCCTCCTCCGGGGGGATGTCGCCGATCCGCGCCAGCCGCGCGCGAAGGACCTCCAGCGCGCCGGCGACGGCCCTTTCGGCCCCCTCGCGGCCCAGCTCGTCGTAGAGGCGTCCCAGCCGGGCGGGATCGAAGCCCACCCGCTCGCGCGTCCGCATCGCCCCATCCATGTCCGGCGCCATCGGCCCGCCCCCCGTCCTGCGCCTCCGGTCCCGCACCCCCGGGGCCGGGCCATCGCATGGCGGGCGTTTCGGAAGGATGAAGCCCCGGCGCCGTTCTCCCTCGAAACCGCGGCGAATGCCCGCTAACCCGCCCCGGGGAGGACACAGGATGAACGAGGCGCGCCCGCTGCCGCCGACCCTGGCGCAGCGCTACCACGGCTGGAAGGCGACGACCTTCGCCGACAACCACACCTGGTACCGCCGCCTCGCGGACGAGGGGCAGCGTCCGCGGGTGATGGTCATCTCCTGCTGCGACAGCCGCGTGCACGTCACGTCGATCTTCGGCGCCGAATCGGGCGAGTTCTTCATCCACCGCAACATCGCGGCGCTGGTCCCGCCCCACCGGCCGGACGGCGACCTCCACGGCACCTCCGCCGCGGTCGAGTACGCGGTGACGGCGCTGAAGGTGACGAACATCATCGTGCTCGGCCACTCGCGCTGCGGCGGCGTCGCGGGCTGCCTCGACATGTGCGCCGGCACCGCGCCCGAGCTCTTGGAGGAATCCTCCTTCGTCGGCCGCTGGATGGAGATCCTGCGCCCCGGCTACGAGCGGATCGCGAAGGTCCAGGGCCACGAGGCCCGCCTCAAGGCGCTGGAGCTGGAGGGCGTGCTCACCTCGATCAACAACCTCGCCACCTTCCCCTTCGTGCGCGAGCGGCGCGCCTCGGGCGACCTGCTCCTGCACGGGCTGTGGACCGACATCGCCGAAGGCACCCTGATGGAGTATCACGGCCAGGCCGGCATCTGGGAGGAGGTGTGAGCGTCCCGCCCTCCGGCGCCGCCTGATGCGCGCGGGCTTCGCCGCGCTGATCGCGGCCTACCTCCTGTCGCAGTACACCCGCGCCTTCCTCGCGGTCCTCGCCCCGACGCTGGAGGACGCCGTCGGCGCGACCGCAGACGACCTCGCGCTGGCCTCGGGCTTCTGGTTCGCGGCCTTCGCCCTCATGCAGCTTCCCATCGGCGCCGCGCTCGACCGCGCCGGCCCCCGCCGCACGGCGGCCGCCCTGCACCTCCTGGGCGGCGCGGGGGGCGCGGCCCTCTTCGCGGTGGCCGCCGCGCCCTGGCAGGTCATGCTCGCCATGGGCCTGATCGGGGCCGGCTGCGCGCCCGTCCTGATGGCGGCCTACTACATCCTCGCCCGCGACTTCCCGCCCGCCCTCTTCGCCACGCTGGGCGGGGCGATCATCGGCCTGGGCTCGCTCGGCAACCTCCTTGCGGCCGCCCCGACCCTCTGGGGGATCGAGGCGCTGGGCTGGCGCGGCCTCCTCTGGGCGCTCGCGGCGGCCTTCGCACTGATCGCCGGGGCCATCGCGCTGACTGTCCGCGACCCCGCGCCGGCCGACGGGGGAGGGCGCGGCTCGGTGCTCGACCTGCTGCGGACGCCCGCGCTCTGGCCGATCCTCCTCCTGATGGCGGTGAACTACGCCCCCGCCGCCGGGCTGCGCGGCCTCTGGATCGGCCCGTTCATGACCGACCTCCACGGCCCCGCGACCGTGGGCGCGGCGACCCTGGCCATGGCGATCGCGATGATCGCGGGCTCGCTGCTCTACGGCCCGCTCGAGCGCCTCGCGCGGCGCCGCAAGCCCCTCCTGCTCGCGGGCAACCTCGCCGGCGCCGCGACCTGCCTCCTCCTGGCGGCCTTCGTCCACATGCCCGCCGCCGCCGCCGTCGCGTGCTTCGCGCTCATCGGCCTCGCGGGCGGGTCCTATCCGGTGATGATGGCCCATGGGCGCGCCTTCATGCCCGCGCACCTGACGGGGCGTGGCGTGACCTTGATGAACCTCTTCTCCATCGGCGGGGCGGGCGCGATGCAGGCCGCCTCGGGCCCCGTGTTCCGCGCCGCGGGCGGGGCGCCCGGGGGCTACGCGCCGCTCCTCGCCTTCTTCGGCCTCGCGCTCCTGGCGGGCTGCGCGGCCTACCTCCTCGCGCGCGAGGCGCCACTGGCCAAGCCCGCCCCCGCGGAGTAGGGGCGCCGGGCCTCAAAGCAGGAGAGAAGGACGATGGGCTACAAGGTCGTCGTCGCGGGCGCCACCGGCGCGGTGGGCCGCGAGATGCTGAACATCCTGGCCGAGCGCCATTTCCCCGTGGACGAGATCGCCGCCCTGGCCTCGCGCCGCTCCATCGGGACGGAGGTCTCGTTCGGCGACCGCACGCTCAGATGCCAGGATCTCGCGCGGTTCGACTTCGCCGGCTGGGACGTCGCCCTCTTCGCCGTGGGCTCGGACGGCTCGAAGGAGCACGCGCCCCGGGCCGCCAAGGCGGGCTGCACCGTGATCGACAACAGCAGCCTCTACCGCTACGACCCGGGCGTGCCCCTGATCGTGCCCGAGGTGAACCCCGGCGCCATCCACGAGATCACGAAGGGCATCGTGGCGAACCCCAACTGCTCGACCGCGCAGATGGTGGTGGCGCTCAAGCCACTCCACGACCGCGCGAGGATCAGGCGCGTCGTCGTCTCGACCTACCAGTCCGCCTCGGGCGCCGGCTCGGCCGGGATGGACGAGCTCTGGGACCAGACCAAGGCGGTCTACAACCCCACCTCGGAGGTGAAGCCCAAGGTCTTCCAGACCCAGCTCGCCTTCAACGTGATCCCGCACATCGACGCCTTCCTCGAGGACGGCTCCACCAAGGAGGAGTGGAAGATGGTCGCCGAGACCAAGAAGATCGTCGACAAGGCGATCAAGGTGACCGCGACCTGCGTGCGCGTGCCCGTCTTCGTCGGCCACTCGGAGGCCATCAACCTCGAGTTCGAGGACCCGCTCGACGAGGACGAGGCCCGCGACATCCTGCGCGAGGCGCCCGGCGTCATGGTGATCGACAAGCACGAGGACCACGGCTACGCGACCCCGCTCGACTGCGTGGGCGACTACGCCACCTTCGTCTCGCGCATCCGCACCGACCCCACGGTCGAGAACGGGCTGAACCTCTGGTGCGTCTCCGACAACCTTCGCAAGGGCGCGGCGCTGAACGCGGTGCAGATCGCCGAGCTCCTGGGGCGGGAGGTCCTGAAGAAGGGCTGATCCCCGCCCCCGCCCCCCGCCCCCCCCGTTGCGCGCCGGGCGTTGCGCCGCGCGCAGCCCTCACGCCTCGTTAACCTCTGGCCGCTAGAACCTCTCCTGCATGCAACGGACGGCCGACGACCGGCTCGCGCCCACCACGCCGCATCGAACGGCAGGGCGTCCGAGCCCCGGGGGACGGACAGCGGGGGGAGACCCCCGACGAAGCGAGACAGGCCGGTCAGGCCGATAGGCCGATCGACACTCCGATCGCCCATCGCACGGGCCGATCGACATACGGGCGGGACAAGAGGCGACCCACCCGGAACGCATAGGGCAGCGGGAAAGCTGCCAACGCGTCCCCGGCTGGGTCCACCGACCCTGCGCCGGGACGCCGGCGTTCGCGAGGGGGGGGCTCTGCCGCGACCGGGTCTCCTAGCCGGACGGGCCCGCCGCCCTAGCTGCCCTCCGATGCTGGACCCCGCCGAGATCGAGACCCTCCTCGCCCGCATCCGCGGCCGCCTGCCGGACGTGAAGGCCCCGGCGGTGAAGCGCGGCAAGGATCCGTTCCGCTCCGTCGTATCCTGCATGCTCTCGGCCCAGTCCCTCGATCGGAACACCGCCCACGCCTCGAAGGCGCTCTTCGCCCTCGCGGACACGCCCGAAGGCATCCTCGCGCTGCCGGACGGGGTCATCGCCGAGGCGATCCGTCCCTGCGGCCTCTACAACGTGAAGACCCGCAACCTGCGGAAGATGTGCGCCTTCCTCGTGGGCGAGCTGGGCGGCCGCGTCCCCGCCACGCGCGAGGGGCTGATGGCCCTGCCCGGGGTGGGCCGCAAATGCGCCGACATCGTGCTGCACTTCACCTTCGGCGAGGCCGTGGTCGCCGTCGACACCCATGTCCACCGCGTCTGCAACCGCACCGGGCTGGCCGAGGGCCGGACCGAGGCGCAGACCGCCAGGTCGCTCGAGGAACGCCTGCCCGACGCCTGGCGGATGGTGGGCCACAAGCTCCTCCTCGCGTTCGGCAAGCAGGTCTGCCGCGCCCGCAGGCCCCTGTGCGAGCGTTGTCCCGTCCCCGATCTCTGCGAGGCGTTCCAGGCCGGCGCGGTGCGCCCCGACCTCTCCCGAGGGGCCGTCACGAACCCGTGACGAATCGCCTCTAGGAAGGCCCACGCGTGCCGGCCCCCGTCGTTCCCCAGGGGGCCGCCCGGACGGTCCCGGTCCTCCCCGCCTTTCCCCGGCCGCCGGGGCCGGCCGCGGCACGTCCCGCCGGGGCCCGCTCCGCCCTTCGTGCGCCACGGCACGCCCATGGTGCGCGCATCGCGCTACTCCCGCATTCACCGGGCCGCTAGGCACGGCCGCGAAGGGAGGGCCCGCCCATGCCCGCCATCGGCCACGTCCACCTGAAAGTCTCCGACCTCGATCGCGCGATCGCCTTCTACGGGCTGCTCGGCCTCTCCGTGCAGGCGAGATACGGCGCGGAGGCCGCCTTCCTCTCCTGGGGCGGCTACCACCACCACCTCGGCCTCAACACCTGGCGCTCCAAGGGGGCCGCCCCCGCGCCCGAGCATCATCCCGGCCTGTTCCACGCCGCCTTCCTCTTCGAGGATCGGCCCGCGCTCGCCCGCGCGGTCCGCGCGGTGACGGCGGCGGGCCATCCCCTCGCCGGCGCCTCGGATCACGGCGTCTCCGAGGCGGTCTACCTGAGCGACCCTGACGGCAACGGGGTCGAGCTCTGCCGCGACCGGCCGCGGGCCGAATGGCCCCGCTGCCCCGACGGCTCGCTCGCGATGACGACCGAGCCCCTCGACCTCGCCGCCCTCCTCGCGGAAGGCGGCTGACGGGGAAAGGGATCGCCTCCCCCGGGGCGGCCCGGCCACCATCGCGCGCGCCGCGCCGCCACGCGCTGGACCAGCCCCGCGCGCCGCCCTAGCGTCCGCCGGGCCGCTGGGGCGGAGGGAGGCGCATGGCGACCGGAACCGAGATCAGGACCTTCTTCGAGGGCGCGTGGCACGACGGCGACGTCGCCGTGATGCGCGCCGCCGACCACGGCGCATGGCTGGGAACCACCGTCTTCGACGGCGCGCGCCATTTCGACGGGGTGACGCCGGACCTGCTGCCGCACTGCGCGCGGGCCAACCGCTCGGCCGAGGCGCTGGGGATCACCCCCACCATAGGCGCGGAGGAGATGGCCGGGATCGCCCGCGAGGGCCTGGCCGCCTATGGGCCGGACGCGGCGGTCTACGTCCGCCCGATGTACTGGGCGCTCGACGGGGGCGATCTCGGCGTGAACCCCGAGCCGGGGCGCACGGGCTTCGCCCTCTGCCTCGAACGGATCGCGATGCCGGACCCGCAGGCGGCGACCACGCTGACCCGCACCCGCTTCCGCCGCCCCGTGCTGGCGGACAACGTCACGAACGCCAAGGCCGGCTGCCTCTATCCGAACAACGCGCGGATGCTGCTCGAGGCGCGCTCGAAGGGGTTCGGCAACGCGCTCGTCGCCGACGCGATGGGCAACGTCGCCGAGAGCGCGACCTCCAACGTCTTCCTCGTGAAGGACGGGACGGCGATCACGCCGATCCCGAACGGCACCTTCCTCGCGGGGATCACGCGCGCGCGGGTCATGGACCTGCTGCGCCGGGACGGCACCGAGGTGGTCGAGGCCGTCGTCACCTTCGCGGACGTCGAGGGCGCCGACGAGGTCTTCCTCACGGGCAACTTCTCCAAGGTCACGCCCGTGGAGGCGTTCGACGACGTCGCCTATCGGCCCGGCCTCGTCGCGGCGCGCGCGCGGGCGCTCTACTGGGACTGGGCCCTCTCGGGGGCCTGAACGCCCGTGCGCCGCGCCCCTCCCCTCTCGCGCCCCGTGGGCGTGCCGCGGCCCCTGCGCGCCCGCCGCCCCGCCGCTGCGATTGCGCCCACCGGCGCGCCGGGCCGGCCCGCAGCGCCAGCGCCGGGCGCCAGGCCGATCCCGGGCCTCGTGCCCGCGCGGCAGGACCGCATCGAACCCGCGGGCGCGAAGGGGGACGGCGCTCCCGCCCCTCGCCCCGGCAGCATGCTGGACGGTCCGCGCCGCAGGCCGCGCAGGCGCCGGTGGCGTCCCCTGCTCCGGCAGGCGGCCCGGGCGCTGCCGCCCCTCGTCGTGCTTCTGGCCACGCTCGCGATCTGGTCGCGCCAGCCCCTCGCCCAGCCCTTCGTCCAGCGCGGCACGGCAGAGTTCCAGGTCGCCCTCGATGCCGCCCTCGCGGCCCGGGCGACCCCCGACTGGACCGCAGGCGAAATGCGCGCCGCCCTGCGTTCTTCCGACCTCGACCGGCTCGCCGCGCTCGAGCGCCTCGCCCGGTCGCGCGCCCTGCCGCTGCCCGCCGCCCTCGCGGCGGAAGCGTCCGCCGCCCTTCGGCCGGACGCGGCGGACTGCCTCCTCTGCGCCGCCCGCCCCGCCTCCTGCGCCTCGCTGCGCCAGACCCTCCTCTGCAACCTTCCCGTGGAGCTGACCCCCGTGGGCGACGCCCTCGCGCTCGGGCGGAGCGGGCTCGCCTACGCGCGCGGCGGCGAGGTCGACGGGGTCGAGGCGACCCTGGCCGCGATCGGCGGGGGGGCGACGGTCGCGGCGCTGGTCTCGGGGGGCTCGTCGGCCTCCGTGAAGGCCGGCGCCACCCTCCTGCGCGTGGCGCGCCGGACGGGGCGGCTGCCCCCCGCGATCATGGACGAGGTCGCCGCCGCCGCCCGCGCGGGGGACACGGCCCGCCTCGCGGCCCTCGGCGCGGACGCCCGGCGCCTTGTGGACGCGGTGGGGGCCGAGGACGCGCTGGTCCTCGTCTCGCGCGCGCGCACGCCGGGGGACCTGCCCCGCCTCGCGCGGCTGGCCGAGATGGCGGGAAAGGACGCCCGCCCCGCCCTCGCGGCCCTCGGCACCGCGCGCACGCTCCGACTGCTGAACCGCGTCGCGCCGATGGCCATGGCCGCCCTCGCCCTCCTCTCGGCGCTGCTGTGGCAGGCCGGCCTCCTCCTCGCCCGGCCGGCGCTGCGGGGCCTCGTCCGGCTGATCTGACGCTGGACGCCCCTCGCCCCCTCCGGCACTGTCCCACGCGGGAGGCGGACATCATGCGCAAGTTCCTCGTCGTGCTCGACGACAGCCGCGAATGCCTGAACGCGATGCGCTTCGCCGCGATGCGCGCCTCGCGCACCGGCGGCGGGGTCGAGGTGCTGTCCATCGTGCCGCCGGACGAGTTCGGTCACTGGATCGGCGTCGGCGACGTCATGCGCGAGGAGGCGCGCGAGCGTATCCGCGCCCATTTCGAGGTGTTCGCCAAATGGATGCGCGACCGCCAGGGCGTCGACCCCGAGCTGGTGATCCGCGAGGGCGAGCCCGTGGACGAGATCCTCGCCCAGGTCCGCGACGACCCGGAGGTCGGCGTCCTCGTCCTCGGCGCCGCGGAGGGCCGCAAGGGCCCCGGCCCCCTGGTCACCGCCCTCATCAAGCAGGCCGGCGCCCTTGCGGTGCCCGTGACGATCGTCCCGGGCGGGATGTCGAAGGAGCGGCTCGAGGCGATCACCTGAAGGCCGCGCCGCCGCCGCGGGCGCCCGCCGCCCACCTTAGAACCGTTCCAAACTCTTGACCCGCGGCCCCGCCCTTCCCCATATCGGGGGGAGGAGGGCCGCGCCCATGTTCATCCAGACCGAATCGACCCCGAACCCCGCGACGCTGAAGTTCCTGCCGGGGCAGACCCTGCTCGACGCCGGCACGGCCGACTTCCCCACGCGCGAGGCGGCCGAGGGCGCCCCCCTCCCCGCGCGGCTGTTCGCCGTCGACGGCGTCAGCGGCGTCTTCGTCGGCACCGATTTCGTGACCGTCACGAAGGAGGAGGGGCGTGACTGGGACCACCTGAAGCCCGCCCTCCTCGGCGCCATCATGGAGCACGTGCAGTCCGGCGCCCCCGCCATCGAGGCCGGCTCCGCCGGCACGGGCGGGCATGCCGAGGCCACGGGCGAGGACGCGGAGATCATCGGCCAGATCACCGAGCTTCTCGACACCCGCGTCCGCCCCGCCGTGGCCCAGGACGGCGGCGACATCACCTTCCACGGCTTCGACCGGGGCGTCGTCTACCTTCACATGCAGGGCGCCTGCGCGGGCTGCCCCTCCTCGACCCTGACGCTCAAGATGGGGATCGAGAACCTCCTGCGGCACTACATCCCCGAGGTGGTCGAGGTTCGCCCCGTCGCGGCCTGAGCGGCCTCGCCAGGCGCCCCGACGGTGGTGGGAACCCGCTCGCCGCGGGACCGTTGATCGGCAGGTGGCCGCCCATGGCCGCGCTGGCAGAAGGCCCCACGATGACCGTTCTTCGCTGCATCCTCTCTCTCTCGCTCCTCTCCGGCGGCGCCGCCGCAGCGCAGGACCGGGACTGGTCCGGCCCCATGGCCGGCGCCTCGCTCGGCATCGCGCGCGGCGAGCAGACCGTGCCCGAGACGGCCCTCAGCTTCGAGACGGCGTTCCCCGGCCCGGCCTTCGCGGAGGTCGCCGGCGCCACGGCCGAGGACACGGCCGCCGCCGCCTCCGCCTTCGCGGGCTACCGCTGGCAGAGCGGCGCCTGGGTCGGCGGCGTCACGTTCGAGGTCGAGGGCACCCGCCTCGAGGCCGAGTACGACGGCACCTCGGCTGCGGGCCGCGACATACCCGGCGGTACCTTCGAGGTCGACGCCGCTCTCCGCGCCATGGGCGAGCTGGGCTACGCCTCCGGACCGAACCTCTTCACCCTCGCCGCCGGCCCCGCCGCCGTGCGCGGCACCGCCCGCACCACCGGGGTAGAGGGGACGGGCTACTCCGTCCGCCTCGGCTGGGACCGCGCGGTCTCGCAGAACATGCTGGTGGGCGTGGCCCTGACCCACACGGGCCTGGATGGATTCGACGAGCTCGACGTGGCCGACATCGTCGGGGACCGGGTCGGCTCGCAGGACGTGGACATGGACTACCAGACCCTGGCCGTCCGCCTGACCTACGAGTTCTAGGCCCCCTTTCCCCGGGCGCTGCCGGGCGCGGCAGGGGTTGAGGCCTCGCCCGCCCCGGCGCATCCCCCGCGCATGATCCTCGGCTTCGACACCTCCGGCCCCTGGCTCTCCGCAGCTCTGGCCGATCGGGCGGGCCGCCTCCAGGCCCACCGGACCGAGGGAATGGCCCGCGGGCAGGCCGAGGCGCTGTTCCCGTTCCTCGAGACGCTGATGGCTGGCGAAGGCGTCGGCTGGAAGGACCTGACGGCCCTCGCCGTGGGCACGGGCCCCGGCAACTTCACCGGCCTTCGCATCGCGGTGGCGGCCGCCCGGGGCCTGGCGCTCTCGCTCGGGGTGCCGGCGGTGGGCGTGAGCGGGTTCGAGGCGCTGGCGGCGCCCCTGCCTCTTGATGACCGGCCCCGCCGGGCGGGGGACGAACCCGCGTCCCCTGCCGCACTCGTCGTCAGCCTGCCCGCGCCCCGCGGCCAGGCCTACGTCCAGGCGACGCGCGGCGGCGCCCCGGAGGGCGAGCCGCTGCTGATCGATCCGGCCGACCCGCCCGAGGCGCTCGGCCGGCCCCCGGGCGTGCGCGTCCTCGGCCACCGCGCGGCCGAGATCGCGCGGCCCTTCCGCGCCGACCACGAGACCTACGACCCGTCCCACATGGGCGCCCGCACCGCCCTCGTTGCCCACCGGCGGCTCGCCGCGGGCGAGGTGCCCGGGCGTCCCCGTCCCCTCTACGTCCGTCCGCCCGACGCCGCGCCCGGCGCGGGGCGGCCCCCGCGGATCGTGCCGTGACGCCCGCCGCCCTCGCCGCCCTTCATGCGGAGGCGTTCGGGGCCGCGCCCCGCCCCTGGACCGAAGGGGAGTTCGCCTCCCTCCTCGCGGCGCCCGGGGTGTTCCTCCGCGCCGTCCCGGACGGCTTCGCCTTGGGGCGCGCGCTCGCCCCCGCGCCCGGGGGCGAGGCAGAGCTGCTGACCCTCGCGGTCCGCCCGCGCGCGCGGCGCCGGGGCGCCGGCACCGCCCTCCTGCGCGCCTTCGAGGGCGAGGCCCGCGCGCGCGGCGCGGCCGAGGCCTTCCTCGAGGTGTCCGCCCGGAACGGGCCCGCCCGCGCGCTCTATTCCCGGGCCGGATGGACCGCGGCCGGACGGCGCCCGGGATACTATGCCGACGGATCGGACGCCCTCGTCCTGCGGCGGGGCCTCGACGCGGTGTCAACGGGCCTTTCGCCTTGACCCTTCCGGCCGCCCGCGCCCTTAATCCCGCCCATGATCCGGGACCCGCGCCCGGACGCAAGGCCGCGGAACACGCGCGGCGCCAACGGGAGACCATCATGACCATCACCCGCAGACTGCTCGCCGGGACCGCGCTGGCCGCGCTGGCCCTGCCGGCCCTCGCGCAGGACGCCGAGCCCGGCCTGATCATCGACCTGGGCGGCAAGTTCGACAAGTCCTTCAACGAATCGGCCTTCACCGGCGCCCAGCGCTGGGTCGAGGAGACCGGCGGCGACTACCGCGAGACCGAGCTGGCCACCGAGGCCCAGCGCGAGCAGACCATGCGCCGCATGGCCGAGAGCGGGGCGAACCCCATCGTCGTCCTGGGCTTCGCCAACGCCTCCACGCTCGACGCGGTCGCGCCGGACTATCCCGACACCGACTTCGCCATCGTGGACTCGGTCGTGGACCAGCCCAACGTGCAATCCATCGTCTTCACCGAGCACACCGGCTCCTACCTCGTGGGGATGATGGCGGCGATGGCCTCCGAGACGGGGACCGTCTCCTTCGTGGGCGGAATGGACATCCCGCTGATCCAGAAGTTCGCCTGCGGCTACGCCCAGGGCGCGAAGGCCGTGGACCCCGACACGGAGGTCATCGTCAACATGACCGGCACCACGCCCGCCGCGTGGAACGACCCCGGCCGCGGGGGCGAGCTGACGCGCGCCCAGATCGCCCAGGGGTCCGACGTCGTGTACGCCGCCGCCGGCGGCACCGGCGTGGGCGTCCTGCAGGCCGCCGCCGACGAGGGGATCTTCTCCATCGGCGTGGACTCGAACCAGAACCACCTGCATCCCGGCTCGGTGCTGACCTCGATGATGAAGCGCGTGGACAACGCCGTCTACGACGTCTTCTCCGCGGAGGAGTTCACGCCCGGCGTCATCGTGAAGGACCTCGAGTCCGAGGGCGTGGCCTACGCGCTCGACGAGAACAACGAGGGCGTCGTCACCGAGGACATGCTCCAGGCCGTCGACGAGGCGCGCATGCAGATCATCAACGGCGAGATCGAGGTGCACGACTACACCACCGACAACTCCTGCCCGGTGGCCTACTGATCCGATGGCAGGCGCTGGCGATGCACTCCTCAAGCTCCTGTCCGCCTGGAACGAGGCCGACGGCGAGGCCCGCGCCACCATCCTGGAGGAGGCCCTCGCGGCCTCCTCCGTCTACGAGGATCCGAACGCCCCCAAGCCGTTCGAGGGGCCCGCGGGCATGGCCGAGTACCTGGACATCTTCCTCGCGCGCATCCCGGACGCCGAGCTGCACCCCATGGGCCGGCCGGCCGTCACCCATTCGACCGCGATGGTCGAGGCGCGCCTCGACCGCGACGGGATGCCCTTCGCCCGCCTGCGCTTCGTCGGCACGATGGGCGAGGACGGCCTCGCCCGCGTGACCGGCTTCGTGGAAGGCTGACATGACCGAACCGGCGATCGAGCTTCGCGGCATCTCCAAGGCCTTCGGGCCGGTGCAGGCGAACAGGGACATCGACCTGAAGGTCATGCCGGGCACGATCCACGGCATCATCGGCGAGAACGGCGCGGGCAAGTCGACGCTGATGAGCATCCTCTACGGCTTCTACAAGGCCGACCGGGGGACCATCCTGATCAAGGGCCGCGAGACCGCGATCCCCGATTCGCAGGCCGCCATCGCCGCCGGGATCGGCATGGTCTTCCAGCACTTCAAGCTCGTGCAGAACTTCACCGTGCTCGAGAACGTCGTCCTCGGCGCCGAGGAGGGGGCCATGCTGCGCCCCTCGCTCGCCAAGGCCCGCAGGCTCCTGCGGGAGCTGGCCGACGAGTACGAGCTCGAGGTCGATCCCGACGAGACCGTCGAGAACCTGTCCGTCGGCCACCAGCAGCGGGTCGAGATCCTCAAGGCCCTCTACCGCCAGGCCGACATCCTGATCCTCGACGAGCCGACGGGCGTGCTGACCCCCGCCGAGGCGGACCACCTCTTCCGCATCCTCCGGGGCCTGCGCGACGAGGGCAAGACGATCATCCTCATCACCCACAAGCTGCGCGAGATAATGGACGTGACCGACACCGTATCGGTCATGCGCCGGGGCGAGATGCTCGACACCGTCGGCACGGCCGACACCTCGCCCGAGGACCTCGCCGAGCGGATGGTCGGCCGCAAGGTCCTCCTGCGTGTGGACAAGCGGCCCGCGAGCCCCGGCGCCCCCGTGCTGGAGGTCGAGGGCCTGCGCGTCGTGGACGCCGACGGTGTCGAGCGGCTGCGCGGCATCGACCTGCAGGTCCGCGCGGGCGAGATCCTGGGCGTCGCGGGCGTCGCGGGGAACGGGCAGTCCGCCCTCCTCGAGGTGCTGGGCGGCATCTCGAAGGCCACCGGGACCGTTCGCGTGAACGGCGAGGGGATCGACCTCTCCGGGACCAGATCGGACGGGCGCACCCGCCGGGCCCGCGGCATCGCCCACGTGCCCGAGGACCGGCACAGGCTGGGGCTGATCCTCGATTTCGCGGCCTGGGAGAACACGGCCTTCGGCTATCACGACAAGGCGCCTTACTCGTCCGGCGCGATGATGGATCACAAGGCCATGCGCGAGGACACCGCCGCCAAGATGGAGCGGTTCGACGTCCGTCCGCCCGACCCGAACCTGCCGGCCAAGTCCTTCTCCGGCGGCAACCAGCAGAAGATCGTCCTCGCGCGCGAGATCGAGCGGAACCCCGACCTCCTGCTGATCGGCCAGCCCACGCGCGGCGTGGACATCGGCGCGATCGAGTTCATCCACCAGCGCATCGTCGAGCTGCGCGACGCCGGCAAGGCGATCCTCCTCGTCTCCGTCGAGCTCGACGAGATCATGTCCCTGTCGGACCGCATCGCGGTCATGTTCGACGGCCGCATCATGGGCGAGCGCCTGCCCGCCGAGACCTCCGAGGGCGAGCTGGGCCTCCTCATGGCCGGCATGGACGGCGCTGCCGAGGGGGCCCCCGCCCCGAAGGCCGGGGACCCGCCCGGCACGGGCGCCGACCCGCTCGCCGAAGGGGCGGCTTGATCCGGGCGCCGGGGGCGGCGATGAAACGACGGGGCCCCTTCCGGGCGCTCGGCTAGAAAGGCAGATCACGTGGACACCATGCCGAAATGGGCGGACGTCCTGCTCGTCCCGCTGCTGAACCTCGTTCTGGCGCTGATCGTGTCGGGCGCGGTCGTCGCCTATATCGGCGAGAACCCCTTCGACGCCATGCGGATCATGGTGAACGGGGCCGTCGGCAGCGCCTATGGCTGGGGCTACACCCTGTTCTACGCCACCAACTTCATCTTCACCGGCCTCGCCGTCGCCGTCGCCTTCCACGCGCGCCTCTTCAACATCGGGGGCGAGGGGCAGGCCGCGCTCGGCGGCCTTGGGGTGGCCATCGTCGCCCTCGCGCTGCCCTGGCCGCACTGGTCGCTGGCGCTGATCGCCTGCACCGTCTCGGCGGCGGCGTTCGGGGCGGCCTGGGCCTTCCTGCCGGCGATCCTGCAGGCCAAGCGGGGCAGCCACATCGTCATCACGACGATCATGTTCAACTTCATCGCCGCCGCCCTCCTCAACTACCTCCTCGTCGGCCCGCTCCAGGGCGCCGGCATGTCGCCCGAGACCGCCCGCTTCCCCGAAGGCGCGCACCTGCCCACGGCCTACGACATGGCCTCGTGGCTGGGCTTCAACCGCTCGGCCCCCCTCAACGTCGCCTTCCTCGTGGCCCTCGCCGCCTGCGTCGCGGTCTGGTTCCTGATCTGGCGCACGCGCCTCGGCTACGAGATCCGCGCCTACGGCCATTCCGAGCCGGCAGCCGTCTATGCCGGGATCGATCCGGTCCGCATCACCGTGATCGCCATGCTGATCTCCGGCGGCCTCGCGGGGATGATGGCGGTGAACGCCGTGCAGGGCGAGGCCGAGCGGCTGGTCCTCGATCCCGTCCAGGGCGCGGGCTTCATCGGGATCGCGGTGGCTCTGATGGGCCGCTCGCACCCGTTCGGGGTGCTCCTGGCGGCGATCCTCTTCGGCATCCTCTACCAGGGAGGCGCCGAGCTCGAGTTCGAGACCTCCGTCCCCCGCGAGATGGTCGTCGTCATCCAGGCGCTCGTGATCCTCTTCACCGGGGCGCTCGACAACATGGTCCGCGATCCCGTGGGAAAGGCGTTCCTCCGGTTCCGTCGGGCGGCGGACCAATCGGGCCCCAAGGCGGGCACTCCGGCGGAATGACGCTACCGCCTCCCGCCCGGCTGGGCGGGAACCGGCACGGCGCGGACCCGTTTCCGTAGCATCCATGCGCCGCCCCTCCGTTTGCACCCATGTTGGGCGGCGGCCCCTTCGGGGCTGTGATTCGCGGACGCCTCGCCGTCCGCTTCGCACGACACACACACGACGGAGACGACATCATGAACGCGACACCCGACCCCATGAACTTCGCCGATACGTCCGAAATGTCCGAAGCGACGCCCCTCGGGGCGCCGGAGGTGCAGGCAGCGTCCGAAGGCGCGTCCCGGACGCCGCAGGAGATCGTCGCCGACTTTCTGAACCGCGCCGACAGCGCGTTCATGGAGCTGCTCCAGCAGGTCCGCGGCGAGACTGCCGGCGGCACCACCGAGGACGGGGGCGCCGAGGAAGGTGACCCCGGGGACGGCCCCGAAGACGGCGGCACCGGCGGCGGTGAGACCGGCGGCGGCGAAACCGGCGGTGGCGAAGACGGCGGCGAGACCGGCGGCGGTGAGACCGGCGGTGGCGAAGACGGCGGCACCGGCGGTGGTGAGACCGGCGGTGGCGAAACCGGCGGTGGTGAAGACGGCGGTGGTGAAGACGGCGGTGAGACCGGCGGCGGCGAGACCGGCGGCGGCGAAGACGGTGGCGAGACCGGCGGTGGTGAGACCGGCGGTGGCGAAACCGGCGGTGGTGAAGACGGCGGTGAGACCGGCGGCGGTGAGACCGGCGGTGGTGAAGACGGCGGTGAGACCGGCGGCGGCGAGACCGGCGGCGGCGAAGACGGTGGCGAAAACGGCGGTGGCGAGACCGGCGGCGGCGAAGACGGCGGCACCGACGGTGACATGAGCACCATCATGGGCACCCCGCAGGGCGACGTCCTGACTGGCACGCCCGGCCCCGACAAGATCGACGGCCTCGGTGGCGACGACAACATCGATGGTCGCGGCGGTGACGACGAGCTTCTCGGCGGCTCCGGCGACGATCAGATCAAGGGCGCGGACGGCGACGACCGGATCGAGGGCGGCGCAGGCGCCGACGAACTCGACGGTGGCAATGGCCGCGACCAGATCTTCGGCGACAGCGGCGCCGACCGGATCGACGGCGGCGAGGGCGACGACGTCCTGCGCGGCGGCGCGGGCAACGACGAGGTCCGCGGCGACGCCGGCAACGACTCGATCTTCGGCGGTCAGGGTACCGACACCCTGAACGGCGGCGAGGGCGATGACGTCCTTCGCGGCGGCGGCAGCTCCGACGTGATCGAGGGCGGCGCGGGCGATGACATCCTGCGCGGCGGCCAAGGCCAGGACGAGCTCAAGGGCGGCGACGGCGACGACGAGCTCTTCGGCGGCGCCTCGAGCGACACGCTCTCGGGCGGCGACGGCGACGACCGCCTCGTCGGCGGCGCCGGCTCGGATCAGTTCAACGGCGGCGCCGGGGACGACACGTTCGAAGGGGGCGCGGGTTCCGACCTGTTCTTCTTTACGCCCCAGAGCGGCCAGGACACGATCCTGGACTTCGAGAACGGCCAGGACGAGCTGATCCTGATCGACGGTTTCGAGCGGGCGGAGTTCTCCTCCACCGACGCGTTCGAGGCCCTGTTCAACGGCGACCGCGAGTTCTCGGACGCCACCATCGAGCAGAACGGCCTCGACGCCGTCATCTCTTGGGAGAGCTCGGACGCGTCGCTGACGCTGGAGGACTTCTTCTTCTTCGGCTGATGCGCCTATACGGCCCGCCCCGGCTGAACTAACGTCTGCGAAGGGGTGGGCCGGACGCTTCCGGCCCCGACGGGGCCGGAGGCGAACTTGACGAGCGACACCGCGCCTCGCCGCGCTCCTCGCGCGGGACCCGGATCGGCACCGGCCATCCTGCGCGCGACCCTGCGTCCCCGCCCGGCCAGGGGCGCCCCATGACGGATTTCACGACATTCCTGCCCGGCTTCGCCGCGGCCTACGCCATCCTCCTCGTCGCGGCCTCCTCGCCGGGACCGGCGGTGGCGATGCTGCTCGGGATCGGTCTCGGGCAGGGGCGCGGCCCGGCGCTGACCGCCTCGGCCGGGATCGCCACCGGCTCGGTCGTGCTGAACCTCGGCACCATCTTTGGGATCGGGCTGCTGCTGTCGCAGGCCGCCTGGGCGATGCAGGCGGTCCGCGCGATCGGCGCGGCCTACCTTCTCTGGCTCGCCTGGGGGGCGTTCCGCAGGGCCGCCGCGAAGGCCCCGCCGCCCCGGGCCGCATCGGTCGCGCCCGCCCCGGCCTGGAGGCACTTCGCCGCGGGCTTCGCCCTGCAGGTCACCAATCCCAAGGCGATCGTCTTCTGGCTGGCCATCAACGCCGTCGGCGCCACCCAGGGTGGCGGGGCCGCGGTGATCGCGGCCTTCGCCTTCGGCGCCTGGATCGTCTCGTTCCTCTGTCACGGCGCCTGGGCGCTCCTTCTCTCCTCCGCGCCGGTGCGGGCCGCCTATGCCCGTGCCCGCCGGGGGATCGAGGGTACGCTCGGGGCCTTCTTCGCCCTCTTCGCCCTACGCCTAGCCCTGGACCGCTGAATGGACCTCCTCACCGTCTTCCAGATCCTCGACTCGACGATCCGCCTCGCCACGCCGCTGCTGCTGGCATGCCTCGCCGGCCTCTTCTCCGAGCGGGCGGGCGTGTTCGACATCGGCCTCGAGGGCAAGATGCTGATCGCCGCCTTCTTCTCGGCCGCGATCGCCTACACCACGGGGAACGTCTGGCTCGGCCTCCTGGCCGGCGTCGCCGCGTCGATGGTGTTCGCGCTGATCCACGCGATCGCCTCCATCACCTTTCGGGGCGACCAGCTGATCTCGGGCGTGGCGATCAACTTCCTCGCCGCGGGGCTGACGGTGCTGATCGCGCAGGACTGGTTCGCGCAGGGCGGCCGGACGCCGTCCCTGTCGGGCGACGGGCGGTTCGAGCCGATCACCTTCCCCGGCGCGGACGAGTTGCGCTCCGGCTTCCGGCAGGCCCGGGCCGACGACCTCGAGCCGTCGGGCCTCTCCGCGCTCTACTGGGACGTGATCTCCGGCCACACGATCCTCGTCTACGTGGCGATCCTGGCGGTGCCGCTGACCTGGTGGATCCTCTTCCGCACCCGCTTCGGCCTGCGCCTGCGCGCCGTGGGCGAGAATCCGGGCGCCGTCGACACCGCCGGCATCAGCGTGGTGCGCCTGCGCTACGCCGCCGTGCTGATCTGCGGCCTGCTGACGGGCCTCGCGGGGGCCTACCTCGCCACGGGGTTCAACGCGGGCTTCACCAAGGACATGACGGCGGGCCGGGGGTTCATCGCGCTCGCCGCCCTCATCTTCGCCAAGTGGCGGCCCTTCTACGCGCTGGGCGCCTGCCTGCTCTTCGGGCTCCTCCAGGCGGTCGAGGGACGGTTCCAGTCCATCGGCCTCTTCGGCTTCGAGATTCCCTCCCAGTTCATGCAGGCGCTGCCCTACATCCTGACGGTGGTGATCCTCGCCGGCTTCGTCGGCAAGGCCATCCCGCCCCGTGCGGGCGGCGCGCCCTACGTGAAGGAGCGATGAGCGCCCTCCTCGTCCAGACGACCCTCCCCTCGGAGGGGGAGGCCGGCGCCATCGCCCGCGCCGCCGTCGAGGCGCGGCTGGCCGCCTGCGCGCATGTCGACCGGATCGCGTCCGTGTTCCGCTGGGACGGCGCGGTCCGGGAGGCCGAGGAATGGCGCGTCTGGCTCAAGACGACGGCGGCCGCGCGCGAGGCGCTGTTCGCCCTCGTCGCCCGGCTTCACCCCTATGACGAGCCCGCGCTGATCGCCCTGCCCATCGTCCACGGCGCGCCCTCCTTCCTCGACTGGATCGCCAGCGAGACGGGCGGCCCCCCGCCGGCCCCCTAGCGGGCCCCGGGGGGGATTTCGGGGCGACCCGCGGCTTGCCGCTCGGCGCGCTTCGTGGTGAGGGGGAAGGCGTCCCCCGGAGTGTCCCGGATGCAGATCTACCTCCCCATAGCCGAGGTCTCGGTGAACGCCTTCCTCCTCGTGGGGCTCGGCGGGCTCGTCGGCATCCTCTCGGGGATGTTCGGCGTGGGCGGGGGCTTCCTGATGACCCCGCTGCTCTTCTTCATCGGCATCCCGCCTGCGGTCGCCGTGGCGACGGAGGCGAACCAGATCGTCGCCTCCTCGTTCTCGGGGGTCCTGGCCCACCTTCGGCGCCGCACGGTGGACCTCAGGATGGGCACGGTGCTGCTGATCGGGGGGCTCGTCGGGGCGGCGCTCGGCCTCGCGATCTTCAACGCCCTGCGCGAGATGGGGCAGGTCGACCTCCTCGTGCGGCTCTCCTACGTCGTGTTCCTCGGGATCGTCGGCGCGCTGATGTTCGTCGAATCGGTCCGGGCGCTGCGCCGATCGGCCCGGGTGGGGCCCACCCAGCCGCCGCGCCGGCGCCAGCGGGGCTGGGTGCAGTCCCTGCCCTTCCGGATGCGGTTCCGCACCTCCGGCCTCTACATCTCGGTGATCCCGCCGCTCCTCGTGGGGCTGCTCGTGGGCGTGCTCGCCGCTATCATGGGCGTGGGCGGCGGATTCATCATGGTTCCCGCGATGATCTACGTCCTGGGGATGCCGACCAAGGTCGTGATCGGGACGTCGCTCTTCCAGATCATCTTCGTGACCGGGTTCACGACGCTCCTGCACGCGACGACGAACCAGACGGTGGACGTGATGCTGGCCGTGCTCCTCCTGCTCGGGGGGGTGGTGGGCGCGCAGGTCGGCACCCGCCTCGGCACCCGCCTGCGGGGCGAGCAGCTGCGCGTCCTCCTGGCGGCGCTCGTCCTCGTGGTGTGCGGCAAACTGGCCTACGACCTGCTCGTGCAGCCCGCCGAGCTCTACGAGATCGGGGAGGCGGAGCATTGATCCGCGCGCTCGGCCTCGTGGCGCTCCTCCTCGCGGCGCCGGCGGGAAACGCCCAAGAGGTGATCGCCGACCTCGACCAGACCTCCGTGTCCATCGACTCCACCTTCGCCGGCCAGGAGATCCTCGTCTTCGGCGCGTTCACCGCCGACGCGCCCCCCGACATCGTCGTGACCGTCGCCGGCCCGCCCGAGCCGGCCACCATCCGGCGCAAGGCCCGGCGCATGGGGATCTGGGTGAACGCCGCCCAGGCGGAGGTGTCGGCCCCCGCCTTCTATGCCGTCGCCAGCACCGCCCCCCTCGACGCGATCCTCTCGCCGGCGGCCGACCTCCGCCACGCGATCACGCTGCCCCATGCCGTCCGGTCGGTGGCCGCCGGGCCCGGCCAGTCGCGCAGCTTCGTGGAGGCGCTGGTCCGCATACGCACGGCGAGCGGCGCCTACCGCCGCGATGGCGAGGCGGTCGAGGTGATCGGCGGCCGCCTCTTCCGCACCGCCATCGCGCTTCCCTCCGACCTGACCGAAGGGGACTACGCCGCGCGCATCTTCCTGCTGTCGGAGGGTGCGGTGATCGCCGACTACGCCACCGCGCTCGAGGTGCGGAAGGTGGGGCTGGAGCGGTTCCTCTACCGCCTCGCCCACGACCGGCCGCTGGTCTACGGGCTGATGTCCCTCGCGATCGCCATCGCGGCGGGCTGGGGGGCGGCAGGGCTGTTCGGGCTGTTCCGGCGCTGAGGCCCACCGGCGCCGGGGCCCGGGCGCGGCAGGCGGGACCCACCCGCGGGGCGCGCCTTTCCCGGGGGGTCGCGAAATCGCGCGGGACGCGGAAGAACCGGACGCGATGGCCCAGACGATAACCCCCGTCCTCCTCGCCGGCGGCAGCGGCACGCGGCTCTGGCCGCTGTCCCGGCGACGGTTCCCCAAGCAGTTCGCGCGCCTCTCCGGCGAGGAGACGATGTTCCAGGCCGCCATCCGGCGCGGCACTGGCGCGGCCTTCGGGCCGCCGGTCGTCCTGACCGCCGCGCCCTTCCGCTTCGTCGCCGCCGAGCAGCTCGCCGCGATGGGCGCGGACCCCGAGGCCATCCTCCTCGAGCCGGAGCCCCGCTCGACCGCGCCGGCGATCCTGGCCGCCGCGATGCGCGCCGCGCCGGACGACCTCCTCCTCGTGATGCCGGCCGATCACCTCGTCGCGGACGCGGACGCCTTCCGCGCCGACGTCGCCGCCGCGGCGGCGGCCGCGCGGGACGGCGCCATCGTCCTCTTCGGGGCGCCGCCGGACCGGCCCGAGACGGGCTACGGCTACATCCGCGCGACCGGGCCGATCGCGACCCCCGCCCCCGCGCCCCTGCCGGTAGAGGGGTTCGTCGAGAAGCCGGACGCCGCCACCGCGGGCCGCCTCGTCGCGCAAGGCGCGCTCTGGAACGCGGGCATCTTCCTCTTCCGCGCGGGCGCCTTCCTCCGGGCGGTCCGCGAGGCGGCGCCCGCGCTCATGCCGCCGGTCGCGGCCGCCCTGCGGGGGGCGCGCGCCGACCTCGGCTTCCTGCGGCTCGACCCCGATGCCTGGAGCGGCGTGCCGGACGTCTCCGTCGATCGCGCCGTGATGGAGCGGACGCCCGCCCTCCGCGTCCAGCCGCTCCGCTCGGCCTGGGCGGATCTCGGCGACTGGTCGGCGCTGGCCCGCCAAGTCGGCGGCGGCGCGACTCCGACGCAGGGGGCGGCCACCGCCATCGATTGCGAGGGGGGGCTGCTGCGTACGGAGGGCGCGGGGCCGCGCCTCGTGGGCCTGGGCCTTCGCGACGTGGTCGCCGTGGCGATGCCCGACGCCGTCCTCGTCATGGACGCCGCCCGCGGGCAGGACGTCGGCGCCGCCGTCGCGGCGCTTCGCGACGCCGGCGTCCCCGAGGCGGACGCCTTCGGGCGCGAGCATCGCCCCTGGGGCTGGTTCGACCGCCTGGCCGAAGGGGAGGGCTTCGGGGTCAAGCGCATCACCGTCCGGCCCGGGGGGCGCCTGTCGCTGCAGTCCCACCGGCATCGGGCCGAGCACTGGATCGTCGTCTCGGGCAGCCTGCGCGTCACGCTGGAGGGCGCCGTGCGCGACGCCGGGCCGGACGCGTCGATCTACGTCCCGCGCGGCGCCCGGCACCGGCTGGAGAACGCCGGGCCGACGGTCGCCGTCCTGATCGAGGTGCAGACCGGCCCCTATCTGGCCGAGGACGACATCGTCCGCTACGAGGACGTCTATCGACGCCCCGAGGCCGGAGACTGAACCCCATGCGCATATCCGTGGCGGGCCTGGGCTACGTGGGCCTGTCGAACGCGATCCTCCTCGCGCGGTCGCACGAGGTCCGCGCGCGCGACCTCTCGGCCGAGCGGGTCGCGCTCGTCGCCGCGCGCCGCTCGCCCCTCTCCGACCCCGAGATCGAGGCCCATCTGGCGGACGCGGCCCTCGACCTGACCGCCACCACCGACGCGGCGGAGGCGTATCGCGGGGCCGACCTGGCGGTGATAGCGACGCCGACAGACTACGATCCCCGCACGAACGAGTTCGACACCTCGTCCGTCGAGGCCGCCGTGCGCGAGGTGCGCGCCCACGCTCCGGGGGCCGACATCGTCATCAAGTCGACCGTGCCCGTCGGCTTCACGAAGGATCTGCGCGCGGGGCTGGTCCCGCCCGGCGCCGAGGGCCCCGCGCTGATCTTCTCGCCCGAGTTCCTGCGCGAGGGGCGCGCGCTCCACGACAACCTCCACCCCTCGCGGATCGTGGTGGGCGACCGGGGCGCGGCCGGCCGGCGCTTCGCGGACTTGATGCTCGAGGGGGCCGAGACGAAGGACGCGCCCGTCCTGCTGACCGGCTCGACCGAGGCCGAGGCGATCAAGCTCTTCTCGAACACGTTCCTGGCCATGCGCGTGGCCTACTTCAACGAGCTCGACAGCTACGCCCTCTCCCTGGGGCTGGACCCGCGGGAGATCATCGAGGGCGTCTGCACCGACCCGCGCATCGGCTCGCGCTACAACAACCCCTCCTTCGGCTATGGCGGCTACTGCCTGCCGAAGGACACCAAGCAGCTCCTGGCGAACTACTCGGCGGTGCCGCAGAACCTCATCGGCGCGATCGTGCAGGCCAACCGAACCCGCAAGGACTTCATCGCCGAGCGCATCCTGGCCCTGCGCCCCGCGGTGGTCGGCATCTGGCGCCTGACCATGAAGGCCGGATCCGACAACTTCCGCCAGAGCTCCGTCCAGGGGATCATGAAGCGCCTGAAGGCCAAGGGCGTCGAGGTCATCGTCCACGAGCCGGCCTTCGAGGAGGAGAGCTTCTTCAACTCGCGCGTGGTCCGGGACCCGGACGCCTTCAAGGCCGAGGCCGACGTCATCGTCGCCAATCGCCGCGAGCCCGAGCTGGAGGACGTCGCGGAGAAGGTGTTCACGCGCGACCTGTTCGGGACGGACTAGCCCCTCGCGCGCCACGGGGTGGCTCGACGGGGCGGCTGGACGGGGCGCGGCGATCCGCGCTAGCCGGGGCGCCCGCCCGGCGCAGGAAAGGGGCCACCGATGCCGCGTGACGCTCTCGTCCCCGTCCTCGCGGGGCTCTGCGCCTTCCTCGCCCTCGCCTCGCTGGTCGTCGGGCCGGCGGGCGTCCCGGCGGGGCGCTCGCTCGCCGCGCTCGTCTTCGACGAGGGCCCCCTCACCACGGTCATGCGCGAGATCAGGGCCCCCCGCGCGGTCCTCGGGCTGATGGTCGGCGCCACCTTGGGCCTCGCCGGGGCGGCGCTGCAGGGCTACCTCCGCAACCCCCTGGCCGAGCCGGCCTTGATCGGCGTCTCCGGCGGGGCGGCGCTGGGGGCGGTGATATCCCTGCAAACGGGCATCGCCGCCGCGCTCGCCCTCGCGCTGCCGGCGGCGGCGCTCCTCGGCGCGCTCCTGGCGACGGGCCTGCTGATCCTCCTCGCGGGTCCGCGGGGCGGCTCCCTGGTGCTGATCCTCGCGGGGATCGCCGTCTCCGCGCTGGCGGCGGCGGGCACGGCGCTCGCGCTGAACCTCTCGCCCAACCCCTATGCCGCCGCCGAGATCGTGTTCTGGACCATGGGCTCGCTCGCCGACCGGTCCTGGACGCATGTGGCCGTCGCCGCGCCCTTCGTCCTGGCCGGCTGGGCCCTCCTGGCCCGCCTCGCCCGCCCGCTCGACGCGCTGACCCTGGGCGAGGACGCGGCCGCCACCCTGGGCGTGGACCCGGCCCGGACCCGCCTGACGCTGGTGGCCGGGGTGTCGGCCTGCGTGGGCGCGGCCGTGGCCGTCGCGGGCGCGATCGGCTTCGTGGGCCTCGTGGTGCCGCACCTGCTGCGCGGGCTCGCCGGGGGGCGGCCGGGCGCGCTCCTGCTGCCGTCCGCCCTGGGGGGCGCGGCGCTGCTGACGGCGACGGACCTCGCCACGCGGCTGATCCTGCCCGAGCGGGACCTCAAGCTCGGCGTGCTGACGGCGCTGATCGGCGCACCGCTCTTCCTCCACCTCATCTGGCGGGAGCGCGGCCGTGAGGCTTGAGGCCGAACTCTCCGTCCGGCGCGGGGGGCGCGCGATCCTCGACGCCGCCCGGATCGCCGTCGCCCCGGGCGAATGCGTCGGGCTGATCGGGCCCAACGGCGCGGGCAAGACGACCCTGATGCGCGCCGCCCTGGGGCTGATCCCGGCGGAGGGCCACTCCACCCTCGCCGCCCTCTCCCGCGGCACGCGCGCGCGCGCCGCGGCCTGGCTCCCGCAGGAGCGGCCCATCGCCTGGCCCCTTCCCGTGCGCGAGGTCGTCGCCCTGGGCCGGCTGCCCCACGGGGGCCGCGACGCGGGCGAGACGGAGGCCGCGCTCGCGCGGCTGAACCTCCTGCCCCTCGCGGACCGGCCGGCGACCGCGCTCTCGGGGGGCGAGCGGGCGCGCGTCCTGATCGCCCGGGCGCTGGCGCAGGACGCCCCTCTCCTTCTCGCGGACGAACCCGCGGCGGGCCTCGACCCGGCGGGGCAGATCGCGGCGATGCATCTCTTCGCCGAGCTCGCGCGCGAGGGGCGCGGCGTGCTCGTCTCCTCGCACGACCTCGGCCTCGCGGCGCGGCGCTGCGACCGGCTGGTCCTTCTCGACGGCGGCCGCACGGTGGCCGAGGGCCCGCCCAAGGCCGTCCTGACGCCCGCGCGCCTCGCCCGGCACTTCGCCCTGCGCGCCCGGCTGGAGGAGGGGGGGCGCCTCGCTGTGGAGGGAACCGAGGGAACCGGCTGGGGCTAGATCAGGAAGAGCGTGATCGCCGGGAACGCGGCGAGGATCGCCACCCGCGCGATGTCCGTGCCCACGAACCACAGGACCGCGCCATAGGTCCGCGTCATCGGCGTCGCCCGGTCCATGGCGTTGATGACGAAGAGGTTCATGCCCACGGGCGGCGTGATCAGCCCCACCTCGACCACGATCAGCACGAGGATGCCGAACCAGATCGCGGTTTGATCCGGGGTGAGACCGAAGTCCAGGCTCTGCACCAGGGGGAAGAAGATCGGGATCGTCAGCAGGATCATGGACAGGCTGTCCATCAGGCACCCGAAGACGAGGTAGAAGAGAAGGATCAGCGCCAGCACCACCCAGGGTCCCAGCCCCTGCGCGCCGACCCAGGCGGCCAGCTCCTGCGGGACCTGGCTGAGGGCGAGGAACCCGTTGTAGATGCCCGCGCCGAGGATGATGAAGTAGATCATCGCCGTCGAGACGGCCGTCGCCACCAGCGCCTCGCCCAGCAGGCGCCAGGTCAGGCGCCCGGAGACGAGGGCGATCAGCCCCGTCCCCGCCGCGCCCACGGCCGCCCCTTCGGTCGGCGTGAACCAGCCGCGCCAGATGCCCCCCACCACGAGGGCGAAGACCAGCACCACCGGCCAGACCCGCGCCATGGCTGCCCATCGCTCGGCCATGGGGGCGGGCGGCATGGTGCCGGCCCTCTCGGGGTGGCGACGGGCGTAGAGCGCGATCGCCGCCATGTAGCCCAAGGCCGCCAGGATCCCCGGCACGATGGCCGCCGTGAAGAGCAGGGCGATGTTCTGCTCGGTCAGGATCGCGTAGATCACCAGGATCACCGAAGGCGGGATCAGGATGCCCAGCGTTCCCCCCGCCGCCAGCACCGCCTGGGAGAAGCCGCCCTCGTAGCCCGCGCGCCGCAGCTCGGGCAGGGCGACCTTGCCCATGGTGGCGGCGGTGGCCAGCGAGCTGCCGCAGATCGCCCCGAACCCCGCGCAGGCCCCTACGGCGGCCATCGCGACGCCGCCCCTGCGATGGCCCAGCCAGGACTCGGCCGCCCGGAACAGCGCGCCCGACATCCCCGACAGGGCGGCGAACTGCCCCATCAAGAGGAACATCGGGATGATCGAGTAGGAGGTCGAGGCGAAGGTCGTGTAGCCTTCGGTCTTCAGGCGGTTCAGGAACATCGCCGGGCTGCCCGTCGCCAGCCACAGCCCGATGGTCCCGCAAAGCAGCATGGCGAGGCCGATCGGCGCCCTCAGGAAGATCATCAGGAGGAGGACGGGGAAGGACCAGAAGCCCAGGGCCAGGTCGCTCATGATCCGGTCGCCGGGTCCCCGGCCGCGGCGTCCGCCACCCGCGCCCCGGCGCACCAGAGGGCGACCAAGGACGCCCCGCAGGCGGCGGCGAAGGCGGCGGCATAGGCCCACCAGACGGGGAACTGCAGGATGAAGGTCGTCTCGACCCACGCCCCGCGCGGCAGCTTGCCGGCCGTCCCCTCCCAGAGGCGCCAGGTGATCAGCACGATCGCGCCCGCCAGCGTCACCTCCCAGAAGGCGGCGAGCCAGCGTTGCGCCGCCGGGGGAAGGCGCGAGGTGAACACGTCCACCGTGGCGTGCCCTCCGCGAAGCTGGCAGATCGGCAGGAAGGCGAAGATCGCGAAGGCCGCGCCCGCCTCCAGCAGCTCGTAGTCGCCGGGGACCTGCCCCAGGACCCGCGCCCCGAAGAGGGTTCGCGACGCTTCGGCAAGCTCGCGCCCCGCCACGGACGAGACGACGAGGGCGATCAGCGCGAGCAGAACCGCGCCGCCCGCCAGCGCGAGGGCCAACGCCAGTCCTTCCACCGCTCGGCGCATCGCCGCTCCTTCGCTCACGGGCGGCGCCGGGACGCCGCCCCACAAGGGTTCACATCGCGTTCTCTTCGATCAGCGCCCTTGCCTCGTCGACGAGGGCCCGGCCATCCGCGTTGCCCTCGATCCAGGCGTCGGTGACGGGCTGCGCCGCCGCCTGCCACTCGGCGACCTGCTCGGGGGTCAGGGTGACGATGTTGTTGCCCGCGTCCACCGCCGCCTGCCGCGCCGGGCCGTCGTCCTCGGCCATCTGCGCGCCCGCGAAGGCGGAGAACTCCAGCCCGCTGTTCTCGTCGATCACCGCCTGCAGGTCCTCGGGCAGCGCCTCGTAGGCGTCCTCGTTCATCACGAAGAGGAACGCCGTTGTGTAGAGCGTCTGGTCCCCGAACTCCGTATGGTTGCCGACCAGCTCGGGCAGGCGCAGGGCGCCCGTCACCTCCCAGGGGATGACGGCGCCCTCGATCACGCCGCGCGACAGGGCCTCGGGCACCTGCGGGACGGGCATGCCGACGGGTGCGGCGCCCAGGTTCTCGAAGAGGGTCGTCGTCGTGCGCGTGGGTGCGCGCAGCTTCAGCCCCTCCAGGTCCGACACCGCCTCGATCGGGCGGTCGGCGTGGATCAGGCCCGGCCCGTGCACCCAGAGGCCCAGCGGGTGCACGTCCGAAAGCTCGCCGTCGAACATGTGCCGCTCGCCCATGGTCCAGTAGGCGCGGCTCATCGCCTCGGCGTCGGCCTCGCCCGCGATGAAGGGCAGCTCGAAGATCTCCGCGGTGGGGAAGCGGCCGGGGGTGTAGCCCGCCACGGTCCAGATGACGTCGGCCGTGCCGTCCACCGCCTGGTCGTAGAGCTCGGGCGGCGTGCCGCCCAGCTGCATGGCGGGGAAGCGCTGGACCTCGATCCGCCCGCCCGAATCCTCCTCCACGCGGTCGGCCCAGACGTCGAGGATGTTCGTGGGCACGTTGGCCTGCGCCGGCAGGAACTGGTGCATACGCAGCGTCACCTCCTGCGCGAAGGCGGGCGCGGCGATCAGGGCGGCGGCGCAGGCGAGCAGCGCGCGGCGGGTGGTGGTCATGGCATCTCTCCCTTGGGACGGCCCCTCGTGGGCGGGGGCTTCGCGCGGAAGCATCGCGGCCTCCGTCCGCCAACGCAAGCGCGGGCGCGCCTCCGCCTCGCCCGCTCCGGCCGGGGGGGCGCCGCGTCTTCGGGGGCGTGCTAGCCGAACACCCGCCCCAGCGCGCCGTCCACCGCGTCCGTGATCGCATCGACGTCCGCCGCCCCTGCGATCAGCGCGGGCGAGAAGAGCAGGACGTTGTTGAACCCCGGGACCGAGCGGTTGCATGCCCCGATCACCACGCCCTGACGCATGCAGTCCGCAACCACGGCCTTGACCTGCGCCTCCGCGGCGGGTTCGCGGGTGGTGCGGTCCGCGACCAGCTCCGCCCCCGCGAAGAGGCCGAGGCCCCGCACCTCGCCGATCGCCTCGTGCCGCTCCATCAGGTCCCGCAGGTTGCCGAGAAGCCGCTCGCCCATCCGGGCGGAGTTCTCCAGCAGCCCCTCCTCCTCGATGATCAGCATGTTCTCGATCGCCGCCGCGGGACCGCCCGTGCAGCCCCCGAAGGTCGAGATGTCGCGGAAGTGGTCCAGGGGATCGTCCGCGTCCTCCTTGAACGCGTCGAATACCGCCTCGGTCGTCACGCAGCACGAGATCGCCGCGTAGCCGGAGGCGACGCCCTTCGCCATCGTCACGATGTCGGGCCGCACGCCGTATTGCTGGTAGCCGAACCAAGTGCCCGTGCGCCCCAGCCCGCAGACCACCTCGTCGACATGGAGGAGGACGTCGTACTTGCGGCAGATCTCGCCCACCCGCTCCCAGTAGCCCTCGGGGGGGACGATGCAGCCGCCGCCTGCAGTGACGGGCTCGAGGCAGAGGGCGCCGACCGTGTCCGGCCCCTCGCGCAGGATCACCTCCTCGATCAGGTCCGCGGCCGCGCGCCCGAACTCAGCCCCCGAGAGGTGCCCGAGGCCGATCTGGTCCTTGCGGTACTCGAGGCAGTGGGGGACGCGCACGAACCCGGGCGCGAAGGGGCCGTACTGGGCGTTGCGCTCGTCCTGGCCGCCCGCGCTCATCGCGGCGAGGGTGCCGCCGTGGTAGTCGCGGTCGCGGTAGAGGATCTTCGACTTCCTCCCGCCATGCCGCTTGTGGGCGATCTGGCGGACCATCTTGAACGCCTTCTCGTTCGCCTCCGAGCCGGAGCTGGCATAGTAGACCCGGCTCATCCCCGGCATCTTCGCCACGAGCATCTCCGCATAGCGGGCGCCGGGCACGGACCCCATCGTCCCGCCGAAGAAGCACATCCTGCGGATCGCCTCGTAGACGGCCTTCGCGATCCGCTCGCGCCCGTAGCCCACGTTCACCGTCCACACCCCGCCGGAGAGGGCGTCGATGTGCTCGACCCCCTTGTCGTCCCAGACCCGCAGGCCCTTACCCTCGACGATCAGGCGGGGATCGGCCGTCTCCCAGGGCTTGTGCTGGCTCAGGTGGTGCCAGACATGCGCGCGGTCCGCCGCGACGAGGTCGCCGATGTCGTTCGCCGTCCGAAGATCGTCCATGGCCCGCCCTCCCGCGCGCGAATCGCCCACCAGCCGGGGCTGCGGGGAATCATGGGCGATGCACCGTGCATCGCGCCAGGGAAATCCGCTTCCCCCGGCTCCGCCCCGGCCCCGCGCTGCCCCCCGGCGGTGCGCGCGCGGGCGTTCGGCGCTTGCGCCCGGCGCGCGGGCTGCACATTCTGCACCCCGGCCGGGCCCGCCCGGCCAGGGCAGGCGCCGCGCGAAGATGGCCCCCCTCCAGCAACGGGAGAGACAAGCATGACCATCCGCACGACCCTCTTCGCCTCGGCCGCCGGCCTCGCCGCCCTTGCGGGGGGCACCGCGGCCGTGGCCCAGGGCGAAGGCATCACCGTCGGCTACTTCCTCGAATGGCCGATGCCGTTCCAGTTCGCCAAGGTGCAGGGCACCTACGACGAGGCGCTGGGCATGCCCGTCGAATGGGTGAGCTTCGACACCGGCACCGCCATGTCGGCGGCGATGGCCTCAGGCGACGTGCAGATCAGCGTCTCGCAGGGCGTGCCGCCCTTCGTGGTCGCGACCTCGGCTGGGCAGGACATCGAGATCCTCGACGTCGCCGTCTCCTACTCGGAGAACGACAACTGCGTCGTGCGCTCCGCGCTCGAGATCGACGCCTCGACCGCCTCCGACCTCGAGGGGCTGACGGCCGCGGTGCCGCTGGGGACCGCGGCCCATTACGGCTTCCTCCGCCAGATGGACCATTTTGAGGTGGACCCGGCCTCGATGAACGTCGTCGACATGGCCCCTGCCGAAGGGGCCGCCGCGCTCGCGCAGGGCGACGTGGACATGGCCTGCGGCTGGGGCGGCGCGCTGCGCCGGATGCTTGAATCCGGCAACGTCCTGCTGACCGGCGCCGAGAAGGAGGAGCTGGGCATCCTCGTCTTCGACGTGACCTCCGCGCCCGCCTCCTGGGTGGCAGAGAACCCGGACGTCGCCGCCCGCTTCCTGGCCGTCACGGCCGACGCCAACGCGATGTGGAACTCGGGCGAGAACACTGCCGAGATGCTGCCCGTGATCGCCAACGACGCCGGCATGGACGAGGACGCGGCCGCCGCGACGCTGTCGACCTTCGTCTTCCCCGACATCGAGGCGCAGCTCTCCGAGCGCTGGCTCGGCGGCAACGCGCAGGGCTTCATGGACGGCGTGGCGAACGTGTTCCTCGACGCGGGCTCGATCGACGGCGCGCTGGGCAGCTACGCCGCCACCGTGAACACCGGCCCGCTCGAGGCCGCCGCGGCGATGGACGACATGTGACCGGCTGAGCGCCGGCCCCGCCGGAGGGCGCTCCGCGCCCTCCGGGCCCCTTCCGCACCGTTCCCGAAAGGCGCCCTCATGTCCGGCCTCACGCTGGAGAGCATCTCCATGCGCTTCGACCTGCCGAACGGCAGCCACGTCCAGGCGCTGAAGGACGTGTCGCTCGACCTCCGCTCGGGCGAGATGCTGTCCGTGCTCGGCCCTTCGGGCTGCGGCAAGACGACGCTTCTGAACATCGTGGCGGGCTTCCTCGCCCCGACGGAGGGCCGCATGGTCCTCAACGGCCATGACATCGCCGGCCCGGACGCCGAGCGCGGCATGGTCTTCCAGCAGGGCGCCCTCTTCGAGTGGATGAGCGTGCGCGAGAACGTCGAGTTCGGCCCCCGGATGCGCGGCGCGCCCCGTGCCGACCGCCGCGCCACCGCCGACCGCCTGCTCGAGAGCACCGGCCTGAAGGACTTCAAGGACAAGGCCATCTACGAGCTGTCGGGCGGGATGCAGCAGCGCGTCGCCTTGGCGCGCTGCCTGGCCAACGACCCCGACGTCATCCTGATGGACGAACCCCTGGGCGCGCTCGACGCGCTCACGCGCGAGAAGATGCAGGGGCTCGTGCTGCGCCTCTGGAAGGAGACGGGCAAGACGATCGTCCTCATCACCCATTCGGTCGAGGAGGCTCTCCTCCTCGGCGAGCGGCTCCTCGTGATGGCGCCGCGCCCCGGCCGCATCCACCGCGAGTACCGGCTGCCCTTCGCCGGGATGGGCGTCGAGCAGGACCTGCGCGAGGTCAAGAAGCACCCCGAGTTCGCCGAGCGGCGCGAGGAGATCCTCTCCATGATCTGGGACATGGAGGAGGAGATCATGGGCCATGGGGAGGACGCGGCGTGACGGACTTCCTCCGGGGCTTCCGGGACCAGCTCGCCGGCCTCCTCGCCGCCCTCGGAGGCGAGCTGGCGGAGTTCGGCCCCACGCTCGTGCGCGCGGTGCCGGCGCTGGCGGCCTACGTCCTGCTGATCCTCGCCATCATGGTCCTGTGGCGCGCGATCGCCCGCGGCCTGGCGCCCCGACGCGACCTGCGCTCGCTCAAGACCGTGACCTTCGGCGACGAGAGCGCGGTGCGCTCCTCGCGCGCGGCCTCCGTCATCTCGGTCGTGGTGATCTTCCTCGTCTGGGGTGCGTTCACCGGCTCGGCGCTGGTGCCCGCCTTCCTTCACGTGCCCGGGCCCTTCACCGGCGAGGCGGCGTTCACCTACACCGCCACCGCGCCGGACGGGCGCACGGACGACGCCGAGGTGCGCATCGTGGTCCATCCCTTCGGCGAGGACCCGCAGGTGCCCCCGGTCGCGCCCGGGGCCGGCTTCGCCAAGGACGACGTCTTCCCCGTCCCCGCCCTGCGGAACGAGCTGGTGCGCGTCGACCTCAACGACGAGCTGGGCCGCGACGAGGGCGCCGCCGTCACCCAGGTGGACGGCCGGGCGATCGCCCCGGGGGGCGAGGTGCTGCTGGACTGGGGCCGCGTCGGCATGTCGCCGCGCGGCACCCTCAACGTCGTGCCCGAGCCGGGATGGCAGATGGAGGCGATCTGGCTGCCCCCGCCTGAGGACGTGTGGGACCGCCTCGTCGGGATCGCCTCGGACGGGTACCAGAACTTCACCCTGCTCGAGCATCTCGGCTACTCGCTCTTCCGCGTCGTGGTCGGCTTCGCGCTCGGCGCGCTCGTCGGCATCCCCCTGGGCTACGCGATGGGCCTGTCGGACTGGTTCCGCGGCTGGTTCGACCCCATCGTCGAGTTCATGCGCCCCGTCCCGCCGCTGGCGCTGATCCCGCTCGTGATCATCTGGGCGGGGATCGGCGAGGTCGGCAAGATCGTGCTCCTCTTCCTCGCCGCGCTCTGGATCATGGCCATCGCCGCGCGGGCGGGCGTGTCGGGCGTGTCCATCGCGAAGGTCCACGCGGCCTATTCCCTGGGCGCCTCGAAGTTTCAGGTCCTGCGCCACGTGATCGTCCCCAACTCCCTGCCGGAGATCTTCACCGGCGCGCGCGTCGCGATGGGGGTCTGCTGGGGCACCGTCGTCGCGGCCGAGTTGGTCGCCGCCAACCAGGGCGCGGGCAAGATGATCGTGACGGCCTCGAAGTTCCAGGCCACGGACATCGTGATCCTGGGGATCGTCCTCATCGGCATCGTCGGCTTCGCGATCGACGTCCTGATGCGCCTCGCGGAGAACGCGCTCGTCCCCTGGAAGGGCCGGACCTAGAGGCCCTGGGCCGCGATCACCCGCGCGAGGTCGCGCACCGCCTGCGCCCGCGCGATCGCGATGGCCCGGACGCCCCCTTCGGGATGGTAGGGGATCGCGATGGCGAACCGGCCGGAACGGTCACGCTCCTCCGTGCCGGCATACCAGATGCCGGAGATGCGGAACCGCCCGTCGATGCCGGCCACGAACTCCTCGACGCGCACGTCCACCCGGGCCTCGGCGAAGCTCTCGAAGGGCCAGGGGGTGGGGGCGACGGTCGCGCGGGTGACGGTGCCGAGGACCCGCGCGAGCTCGAGGGTGACGGCACGCTGCGGATCGTCCGCCCAGGCCACCTCCTCCGAGGTGAGGAGCGAGCCGTCGACCTGTTCGAACGTGATCTCCTCGATGTCCGCATAGAGAGGGAGGGACACGTCCAGCACCTCGACCGAGCCCACCGAGACCCCGATCCGGTCGCCGGAGGGGACGGCCGGCACGGGGTAGAGGATCGGATCGGCGCCGCAGCCGGCGAGGAGCAGGGCGAGGAGGGGAAGGGTTCGGGTCATGGTCATCGTCCCAGCAAGAGGGAATTGGGGCGCCGCTCGATCGCCCGCGCGAGCGAGGTCAGGGCGTCCGCGGCACCCTGCACGTCGCGCAGGGCCTGCAGCAACTCGCGGTTGGCCTGCCCGCCCTCGCCATAGGCGCCGAGGGTCGTCCCCGCGGTCGAGAGCACGCCGTCCGCCCGCGTCAGGAGCTCGCTCACGCCGGCGAGGACGGTCGGAAGATCGTCCGCGGCCCCCGCCACCCCGTCCGCCGCACGGCGCCCGGACGCGAGGAGGGCGTTGACGTTCTCCACGGTGCCGCCCTCGCGCAGCTCCTCGAGGGCGAGGTTCACCTGCGCGAGCGCACCGTTCAGGTTCTCGGGGATCTGCTCGACGCCCGGGGATTGCAGCACGCCTTCGGCGGTGGCGATCAGCGCGGAGGTGCGGGCCACCAGCTCCTCCAGGGGGATCTCGGCGGCTTCCTCGGAGAGGAGGCGCAGGTTCTCGATCACCTCCGGGGCGCCCCCGGCCGCCGCCTCCACGGACGCGGCGGCGTTCGCGGCAGCGTCCAGCACCTCGTTCAGCCGCTCGACGGCGCCTGCGGCGCGCAGCTCGGCGGTGACGGCGCGCAGGTCGTCCAGCGCCCCTTCGAGGGTGACGGGCAGGTCGCGCACGGCCTGCTGGTCAACCACCGCGTCGACGCTGGCCAGGAGGGCCTCGGCCTGGACGACCGCCGTGTCGAGCGGCAGCCCGCGCAGCTCGGCGGAGAAGAGGGTCAGCTCGTCGATGAGGGCGGGCAGCCCCACCACGGCCGCGCTGAACTCGTCCACCGTCTCCTCGGCGGCGACGGAGGCGTCGGACGCGGCCTGGGCGGCGGCGGCAATCTCCTCGACGAGGCGGGCGGCGCGCGCCTCGGCGAGAAGGCCCTGCGCCTCCTCCAGGGTGCCGGTCAGCGCGGCGGGCGCGGCAAGGAGCCGCTCGTCGGCGGCGATGGCGGCGACCCCCTCCGAGGCGAGGCGGACGTTCTCGCCGATCTCCGGGACCGGCAGGGCGTTCAGCGCCTCGGCGGCGGCGACCAGCTCCTCCACGAGGGCGGGCACATCCTCCACGGCGGTGTCGGCGCTCTGCGCGGCGGCGGCGACGGCGTCCACCGCCTCGAGCGCCCGCCCGAGCCCGTCGCCCTCGCGGACGGACGCGAGGAGGCCCCGCACGTCGCCGACGGCCAGCGTCGCGTCCTGCGAAAGGCGGCCGATCCGCTCGGGCAGGGCCTGCACCTCCTCGGAGGCGGTGACGGCGCGCAGGTCGGTGACCAGCCCCAGGATCTCGCCGGGCGTCTCCTGGAGCGCGGGGTCGTTCGCCACGCGGGCCGCGCCGTCGATCACCGCGAGGGCACGGTCGAGGATCGCCTCGAAGGGAAGCTCGCCGAGCCGGTTGAAAAGGGATTCCGCCGATGCGCCCATGCCTTCGGTGTCCGCGACCACCGTCGGCACCGTCGGGAACGGCGCCCCGGCGAGGTCCAGGACCGCCGGCTCGGCGCCGGGCTCGTCCTCGAGCACGACCTTGAGCCCGCCGAGGAACAGCGATGCGCTGTCCAGCTGCGCCCGCAGCCCCCCCTCGACCCGGTCGGCGAGGAACTCCAGCGGATCCTCCCCGCCCCGCAGCGACAGCAGCGTGGGGCGGATCTCCAGCACGGTCTGCAAACGGACCCGGTCGTCGCCGAACCGCTCGCGGTCCACGACGCCGGTGACCTGCGCCACCTCGCCGATGGGAAGCCCGCCCAGCTCGACCGGGGCGCCGACCTCCAGGCCCGAGACCTCGCCCTCGAAGATCGCCGTCAGGCGCAGGCCCTCGCCCGGCCCCTCGCCGGAGAAGATCGCGCGCCGGGCCTCGTCGGCCGAGCCGAAGAGGCGGAAGGACGCGCCGTCCTCCGCCGGCGCCCCGCCCGAGACGAGCGTGTCGAAGGTGACGCCCCCCGAGACCAGCGAGGATATCGAGTCGAACTCGAGCGCCGCCCCCGAGGTGCCGATCGAGAAGTCGAACCCCGACACGTCCCAAAAGCGCGTCCGCTCGGTCACGAGCTGGTCGTAGGGCGCGAAGATCACCGCCTCGGCGATGGCGGTGCCGCCCGAGACGTCGAGCCGCGGCGCCCCGACCTCGCCGACCTCGACCCCGCGGTAGAGGATCGGCCCGTTCGCCGAAGGCAGCCGGTCCGAGGAGAAGAGGGTGAAGCGTAGCCCGGAGGCGGAGCCCTCGCCCAGAGGCTGCCCGACCTCGCCCACGTGGTTCACGACCAGCCCCTCCGGGTCGAGGTCCCAGCTCGCGGCGAGATAGACGCCCGACAGCACGGTATCGAGCCCCGAGATGCCCTGCGCGCTGATCTCGGGCGAGACGATCCAGAACCGCGCGTCGTCGTCGATGTAGGGCGCGACCGTGTCCACCACCCGCACGGTGATCAGGACCTGGGCGAGATCGGGGGTGAAATCGACCGATTCCACCCGGCCGACCGCGACGTCGCGATAGCGCAGCTCCGTCTCGCCGGCGATCACGCCCGAGGCGTCCTCGAAGGCGATGCGGATCACCGCGCCCGCGTCCTGCCGGTCCTGCCAAAGGAACCAGAGCGCGGCGGCGACGGCGACCACCGGCACCAGCCAGACGAACGTGAGGCGCCGCCGCCGGCGGGGCGCCTGTTGCCGGACCCGCGGCTCGGCGATGGATGCCTCCTCGGCGCCCACGGTCGATTCGGCGTCGCTCAGGTCCGCCCCCTTCCGATGCCGTCCCAAATAAGGCGCGAGTCGAAGCTGCGCGCCGCGAGCATTGTGAATATCACGGAGAGCGCGAAGGCAATGGCCGCCGGGCCGGGCGTCACGCTGACCAGCACCCGCAGGTGCACGAGCGCCGAGGTGATGGCCACGACGAAGATGTCGATCATGGACCAGCGGCCGATGAACTCCACCACCTCGTAGAGGACCGTCCGGCGGTGCCCGTCGCCTCGGCCCGGCCGCTGCACGGACCAGGCGAGCCACGCGATGGCGGCGAACTTCGCGACGGGGATGCCGACGGAGGCGATCAGGATGATCGCGGCAATGCCGACCGCGCCCGACTGCGCCATCTGTATCGCGCCCTCGACGATGGTCGCCTCGTGCGTGGTGAACAGGACCCGGGTCGACAGCATCGGGTAGAGGTTCGCGGGTATGTAGAAGAGCACGCCGGCGATCCACCACGCCCAGACCCTCTGCAGCGACGTCTCGTCCCGCGACTGCAGTGGCGTGCCGCAGCGCGTGCACCGCTCCGTCCCCCAGGCATGGGCCAGATGGCACCGCCGGCAGCCGACCAGGCCCGCCTCGCGCGCGGTGATCACGCGGGCGCCCTCGCCCGGGCTCGCCGCGGCGGCAGGGGTGGGGGCGGGGGCGCTCATGCCGAGGCCCGCGCGCGGGTCCGCGCGACCTCCAGCTCGCGCCACAGCGCGCTGCGATCCGTGAGCGCCTCCTGCAGCGTGCCGACGAGGACGGCGCATATCAGCATCCAGAAGGCCGGCCCGATCGTCAGGCTGGCGAGGTCGGCGATCTTCACCAGCGCGACCGCGACGCCGACCACGAATATCTCGGCCATCGCCCAGGGCTTGAGGTCCTCGTCCAGCGCCAGCGCCGCGCGCGCGCCCGGCAGCGGCGCGCCGCCGAAGGCCAGGGGCGCCATCGCCCACCACAGCAGCGCGACGCGCGCCAGCGGCAGCAGGACGATCGACGCCAGCACCGTCAGGACCAGGGGCGTCTGCAGCCCCGTCGAGAAGGCGAGCGCCGCATCGATGATCGAGGAGTCGTTGCGAAGCCCCATCGACGAGATCGACAGGAACGGAAGGAAGAGCGCCCCCAGCATGAGAACGCCGACCGTCGCCGACAGGGCCAGGACCTCGGCGACGGATATGCGGCGCGGGGCTTCCAGGACGGTGCCGCAACGCGCGCAGTCCGCCCGGCCGCCGGCCTTCAGCGACGGCGCATGGTGCAGCGCATCGCAGCGCGGGCACACGACGAGCCCCCTCGGGTCAGGCGGCGCAGGCATGTCCACCCCTCCTCTCGATCGGGTCGGTGAAGGCGAAGGTGGTGCTGCGGCGCACCGATGTCCACACCATCCGCGCGGCGGGCGAAGCGCCCGATCCCTCCGGCCCTCTCGCGGCCTCCGGGACGCGTCCCCGGGGGGGCCGGCCGGAGGCAGGTTCCGCCCCCTCCCGCGGGGGCGAGGCCCCTTACGCCCCGCCGCGCTCCTCCCGGACGACGTCGCCGAGGCCCGCGCGCCAGTCGGGCCGCTGCAGACCGAACGCCTCCTCCGTCGTCCGGCAGTCCAGCCGGCTGTCGAGGGGACGGGCCGCGGCGGACCCGTAGGCGGAGGAGGGGATCCCCTCCACCCGTGCGGGAAGGCACGCCTCCTCCATGATGGCTCGCGCGAACGCGGCCCAGGTCACGTCGGGGGCGCCCGCGTAGTGGTATGTGCCCGAGAGCGCCGGGTCCCGCCGCAGCCCGGCGGCCGCGGTCAGGCACGCGTTCGCCAGCGCCGCCGCCGGGGTCGGACCGCCCCGCTGGTCGTCCACGACGCGCAGCACCTCGCGCTCGGCGCCGAGGCGCAGCATGGTCCGGACGAAGTTCCGCCCATGGGCAGAGAACACCCAGGCCGTCCGCAGGATCGCATGCGCCCCCCCGGCCGCCCGCACCGCCGTCTCGCCCAGGAGCTTCGTGCGCCCGTAGGCGCCCGGCGGCCCCGTGGGATCGTCGGGGGCGTAGGGTCCGGCGTCCCCGGGAAAGACGTAGTCGGTCGAGACGTGGACCACCGGCGCGCCCATGGCCGCGGCGGCCCGCGCGATGGCGGCCGGGGCGGCGGCGTTGACCACCCGCGCCTCGGTCTCGGCCGCTTCGGCGCCGTCCACGTCCGTCCAGGCCGCGGCCACGATGACCGCGTCCGGTCCGCGCGCCGCCACGGCCCGCGCGCAGCCCTCCGGGTCGCGCAGGTCGGCCTCCTCGCGGCCCAGCAGCACCGCCGAAGGGTCCGCGCGCCCGATCTCGCGCGCGAGCTGCCCGGTGCGGCCGAAGACTAGGACCCTCACGCCGCGCCCAGCCTCCGGCCCACGCCGTCGCGCGCGAGGAGGGGGCGCCACCAGTCCTCGCGCGCGAGGAACCAGTCCACCGTCCGCGCCAGCCCCTCCTCCACGGTGACCGAAGGCCGCCAGCCCAGCTCGCCGCGGATGCGGGCGGGGTCGATGGCGTAGCGCGCGTCGTGGCCGGGGCGGTCGGCGACGAACGCGATCAGCGCCTCGTGCGGGGCCGCGTCCGGGCGCCGCTCGTCCATCAGGCGGCAGATCGCGCGTACGAGGTCGATGTTGCGCCGCTCGTTCCCGCCCCCCACGGCGTAGGGCCGGCCGACCTCGCCCCGCTCCAGGACGGTCAGCAGGGCGTCGGCGTGGTCCTCGACGAAGAGCCAGTCGCGCACGTTGCCCCCGTCGCCGTAGACGGGGATCGGGCGCCCGTGCAGGGCATGGAGGATGACGACCGGGATCAGCTTCTCGGGAAAGTGGAACGGCCCGTAGTTGTTCGAGCAGTTGGTCAGCAGCACCGGCAGGCCGAAGGTGTGGTGCCAGGCCATGACGAGGTGGTCGCTGGCCGCCTTGGACGCGCTGTAGGGGCTGCGCGGGTCGTAGGCCGTCCCCTCGTCGAACAGCCCCTCGGGGCCGAGCGATCCGAACACCTCGTCGGTCGAGACGTGGTGGAAGCGGAAGCCCGCCGGCCGGCCGGCCCCCTCCCAATGGGCGCGCGCGGCCTGCAGCAGGTGGAAGGTGCCGTTCACGTTCGTCTCGACGAACGCCGCCGGCCCGTCGATGGACCGGTCGACATGGCTCTCCGCGGCGAGGTGCAGCACCGCGTCGGGCGCATGCTCGGCGAAGGCGCGGTCCAGGGCGGCGCGGTCGCGGATGTCGGCGCGGACGAAGGCGTAGCGGGGCGAGCCCTCGACCTCGGCCACGCTGGCGCGGCAGGCGGCGTAGGTCTCGGCGTCGAGGTTCACGACCTCGTGGCCCCGCGCGACCGCGAGGCGCACCACGGCGGAGCCGATGAACCCGAGCCCTCCCGTGACGAGCAGCTTCATGCCTCCGCTCCCGTGCGCGAGGGCGGGCGCGGGCGCAATGTCATTCCCACGGCAGCGGGCCCTCGTAGCGGAAGGGGCTCTCCCATTCCGCCCAGCGCGGAGCCCGGCGGTCCTTCTCCGAGAGGACGGGGTCCGCCGCGGCCCCCCAGCCGATCGCCAGGTCCGGGTCGTCCCACCGGACGGCGCCGTCGGCGGCCGCGTCGTAGGGGGCCGAGCACTTGTAGACGATCTCCGTCCCCGGCTCGAGCGTGACGAACCCGTGGAGGAACCCCTCCGGCACGAGGAGCTGCGCGCCGTTCCCGGCCGTGAGCCGCTCGGCGACCCAGCGCCCGAAGGTGGGGCTGCCGGCCCGCGCGTCGACCGCCACGTCCAGAAGCGCCCCCCGCCCGCAGCGCACCAGCTTGGCCTGTGCCGAAGGGGGGGCCTGGTAGTGCAGGCCCCGCAGGGTTCCCGCCGCCGCCGAGAGCGAGTGGTTGTCCTGCACCCAGTCCAGGACGATCCCCGCGGCTTCGAAGGCCCGCGCGCTCCAGGTCTCGGCGAAGAAGCCGCGGGCGTCGCCGTGGCGGCGGGGCACGATCCGCAGGACGGCGGGTATGGCGGTCGGGGCGATCTCCATCCCCTTGCGGTGCCACGCGCGGGCCCGCGAAGGCAACCGCCCCCGGCGCGCCGCCGCGCGCGGCCGAACGCGGGACGGCGCGGGGGGCGATCGCCTTGCCCGGCGGCGCGTCGGCGCATACCTCGCGGCCCATGTCGGTTGGCTTCCTCCTCGGCGCGGCCGTTCTGCTGGCGCTCTGCGTGCTGACGATCCTCGCCGCGCCGCGCCGGGGGGGGGCCGGCCGCGCGTCCGCGATGGCGATCTTCCGCGACCAGATGGACGAGCTCGAGCGCGACCGCGCCGCCGGGCTCGTCACCGAAGGAGAGGCCGAGGCCGCCCGTGCGGAGATCGGCCGCCGCATGATCCGCGAGGATCGCCGGGCCGCCGCGTCCACGCGCGCCGGCTCCCGCGCGCCGCTGGTCACCTCCGCCGTCCTCGTCCCCATCCTGGGCGTCGCCCTCTACGCGTGGCTCGGCTCGCCGGACCTCGAGGGCCAGCCGGCGGCGCTGCGCGCCTCCGAGCGGGGGGCCGTCGCCGTCGCCTCCCGCGGAGCGGCCGCTCTCGCCGCCGAGCTGGAGGAAGTCGACCCCGCGGAGCGGCCGGGCGACTTCCTGCGCCTCGCGGACCTCCAGTCGGCGGCGGGCCGGCCCGACCTCGCGGCGGGCACGCTCGCCCCTCTCGCCGCCCGGCAGGACGCGCCCTCCGGGGTGCTGACCCTCTGGGCCGAGGCCACCCTGCAGGCCAATGGCGGCGTTGTGACGGACGACGTGCGGCGCGCGGTCGCGCGCGCCTTGCGCGCCGACCCGCTGAACCCGGCGGCGGCCTTCTACCTCTCCGTCGTCGCCGAGGCCGACGGCGAGAGCGCCCGCGCGCGGGAGATCCTGCTGCGGCGCCTCGCGCTCGCCCCGGGGGAGGAGCCGTGGATGCCCACCTTCGCCGCCCGCATCGACGCGCTCGGCGCGGGGCTGGGCCTGGGTCCGGTGGACCTAGGCGCGGTGGTCGGCACACAGGCCGCCCGCGTCCCCGGCCCCAGCCGGGAGGACGTCCGGGCCGCCGACGCGATGTCCGAGGAGGACAGACGCCTCATGGTGGAAGGCATGGTCGAGGGGCTCGCCGCCCGGCTCGCGGCGGAAGGCGGCACCCCGGCCGAGTGGCTGCGCCTCGCGCGATCGCAGGTCGTGCTCGACGACGTCGCCGCCGCGCGCGCCGCCGCAGAGCAGGGCCTCGCCGCCCTCGGGGGCGAGCCGGACCCCGAGGTCGCCGCCGCCCTGGCCGACCTGCTGGCCGCACTGCCCTGAGGGCCGCCCCGGCCGTCCCGCCCGCGCGCGCCTCTTGCCGAAGGGCCGGCCGGGTCGTAGGCGCGGCCCGCCCCCTCGGGGGCCGAGTGCCGCACCCTCGCCAAAACGGAAGATCTCCGCCCATGCCCCTCCCCCTCCTCGTGCTCGCGATGGCCGCCGTGGTCACCGCGTCGAACGTCCTCGTGCAGTTCCTCCTCGGTGACTGGCTGACTTGGGGTGCGCTGACCTATCCGTTCGCCTTCCTCGTCACGGACTTGGCCAACCGCCTCCACGGAGCGGCCGCGGCGCGGCGCGTGGTCCTCTGGGGGTTCGGCACGGGGGTCCTCTGCTCGCTGGTCGGCACGCAGGTCATGCTCGAGTTCGGGCCCGCCGTCACGCCGCGCGTCGCCCTCGCCTCCGGCCTCGCCTTCCTCTCGGCGCAGCTCCTCGACGTCGCGGTCTTCGACCGGCTGCGCCTGCGGGCCTGGTGGCAGGCGCCGCTCGCCTCGACCGTGGTCGGCTCGGCCGTGGACACGGCGATCTTCTTCACGCTCGCCTTCTCAGCCGCCATCGCCCTGCCGCCTTCCTTCGGCGACGTCGCCTGGGCGAACGACGCGGTGCCCTTCCTGGGCGCGGGCCCGGCCGCGCCGCTCTGGGCCTCGCTCGCGGTCGCGGACTGGTCGGTGAAGCTGCTGATCGCCCTCGCCGCCTTGGTCCCCTTCCGGGCGCTCACGCGGAAAAGCGCCGCGCCGTGATCGCGGGGGCTTGCAATCCGCCGGCCCCATGCCAACTTCCCCTCCATCCGAAACAACACGAAAGGAGGTGGTCCAGTGTCGAGAATGAACCTGGAGCAAGCGATGGGTCTCAACGTCGAGGTGCGCGCCTGAGGGCAGCCCCGACGGATCGGGCTTTCGACGTGGGCGCCGCGGGCGTCCGGGCCCATCCCGTCTCCTGATCATTCGGAAGGGCCGCCCCCCGGGGCGGCCCTTTCTTCTTGCCGGAAGCCGCCTTCCCCTCGCCCGGAATGCCCAGTACGATGATCGGGTATCCTGGACGGAGACGAACCGCGATGTCCGCCCTTCCGAGCCTCGCCCCCCCTATTCACGAGCGTCAGCCGATGCTCGTCGCGCTTCTGCGGATCGCCGCGCTGGAATGCCGGGCCGCCGCGCGCCTCGACCTCGGACGGGCCTGCGCCGTGCTCGACCCGGAGGCGGGCGTGGCCGAGCTGACCGCCCTCCTGGCCCGCGTCCTGCCACAGGTGCTGCGGACCCGGCCCGTCATCCATCCCCCAGGAACGGGCGCCCGTAGCTTCGACGAGGATTGGCTCGTCGCCCTGTCGAAGGCCGTCGCCGCCGGCGACCGCGCGTCCGAGCGGTTCCTGCTGCGCCGCCGCTGCAGGCCCGCCGGCGCCGCCGCCCTCGCCTCGGTCATCCGTGCGCTCGCGGAGCGAGAGGGCGGCTGACCCCCACCCTTGCCAATTCTTAGAACGGTTCTAAGTTGGGAGCCGCGGGGCGAGCCAGCGGGATGCCAGCCAGCCCCCTTTTCATGTACGGAGAGGGATTTCCCATGCCCCAGACCGCATCCGCCCTCGGGCCCGACGCCGCCGCCGAGATCGCGACCGCGCTGAACCAGGCCCTGGCCGAGACCGTCGTGACGACGATGCTTGCGCAGAACTTCCACTGGAATGTCACCGGCATGAGCTTCGGCCCCCTGCACGAACTCTTCCAGACGATCTACGAGGACCACTTCACCGGCCAGGACGACTTGGCCGAGCGGGTGCGCGCCATCGGCGAGACGGCCGAAGGCAAGCTGGCCGTGCACCTCGATCGCTCGAAGGTCACCGAAGGCGACGAGGGCGCGGAGGATCGCGAGATGATCCGCCACCTCATGGAGGCGCAGGAGACGATCGGCGCCACGCTCGCCGGCCTCTCGGAGATCGCGTCCCGCCATGGCGACATCCGCACGGAGGACCTGGCGATCGAGCGGGGGCGCGTCCACGACAAGTTCGCCTGGATGCTGCGCGCGCACCTGCGGTGACGTCCCGCCGCTAGCCGGCCTTGCGGACCGCCGCGGGGGGCGCGGCCCCCTTCTTCAGGCAACGCTTCAGATAGGCCGCCCGCCAATGCGCGTAGCGGCCCATCTGCTCCTGCTGGGCGACCACGAGGGCGACCATCCCTTCGGCCTCGGCGGGTTTCCTGGCCTTCTTCGCCAGCTTCTTTTGCCCCTTGGTCATCGAGCAGCCGATGCAGTGCGCCCCCGCGGGTCCGGGGCGCTTGAACTTGCACACGCCGATGCAGGGGCTCGGGGCCTTGGGCATCTTCGCTCCTCCTGGGCCTTGGTCCGGCAGGACCCGAACCCCATGCGGGGCCGCCTGCGTGCGGAGCCGGGGGCGGGGCATGCCTCGTCCCCGGGCCGGCAGCCATACTCGCGTCGCCCGGGGTCGAGGTCCAGCCCCTTCCCTTCCGGTCGGTGCGGCGCGCATGGTGCCGCCGGAGAGAGGGGGCGCGGCCATGCTTCGCATCGAAGGCGGGACCGACATCGAGGAGTGGGAGCTGCTCGAGCAGTTCACCACCGCCCGCGGCCCGGGCGGGCAGAACGTGAACAAGGTGGCCACCGCCGTCGAGCTGCGCTTCGAGGCCGAGCGTTCCCCGAACCTGCCGGACCCGGTGAAGCGCCGGCTGCGCCGCCTCGCCGGAAGGCGGTGGACGACAGACGGCGCCGTGGTCATCCGCGCCGAGGATACCCGCCAGCAGTCCCGCAACCGCGAGATCGCGCGCCGGCGCATGGCCGACCTGGTCGCGCAAGCCTGGAAGAAGCCCAAGCGCCGGGTCCCGACGCGCCCCACGCTCGCCTCCAAGCGCAGGCGCCTCGCCGCCAAGGCCCGCACTGGCGAATTGAAGGCCCTCCGGGGGCGCGTTAGCCCGGAGGAATGAACGCCCGCCTGCGCCACCTGTCCCGCCGCACCGCCCTGATGGGCGAGCGCGCGCCGACCTTCTACGACGACCCGCTCATCGCCGTGCGCGCCGAGGGGGTCTGGATCTACGACGAGGCAGGGCGCAAGCACCTCGACGCCTACAACAACGTGCCGCATGTCGGCCACTCGCACCCCGCGGTGACGGAGGCGGTCCACCAGCAGCTCCGCCGGCTCAACGTGCACTCGCGCTACGTCTCGCCGGTGGTGCTCGACTACCTCGAGCGGCTCCTCGCCCTCTTCGACGATCCCATCGAGCAGGCGGCCCTCACCGCGTCGGGGTCCGAGGCGAACGACCTCGCGCTCAGGATGGCGATGGTGGCGACGGGCCGCACGGGGATCATCGCGCTCGACGCGGCCTATCATGGCAACACCGCGCTGACGGCCGCCGTCTCGCCCAGGCGCACGCCCGTGGGGGGCTATCCGGCCAACGTCCGGCTCGTGCCCTCGCCGGACAACCTCAACCCTCTCGGCGGCAAGCCCGAGGCGCAGCCGGAGGCCTTCGCCGAAGGCGTGCGCACCGCCATCCGCGACCTGGAGGCGGCGGGCCACGGCTGCGCCGCGATGATCCTCTGCCCGATCTTCGCCAACGAAGGGCTCCAGTCCCAGCCTCCCGGCTTCCTGGACGCGGCCGCCAAGGCCCTTCAGGACGCCGACGCCCTCCTGATCTGCGACGAGGTGCAGGCCGGCTTCGGGCGCACGGGCACCCACATGTGGGGGCACCGGGCCATCGGAGTCGCGCCCGACATCGTCACGCTGGGCAAGCCCATGGGCAACGGGTGGCCGATCGCGGGCGTCGTCACCTCGCGCGAGGTCATGGAGGCCTTCCAGCGCGAGCATCGCCACTTCTCGACCTTCGCCGCGACGCCCCCCGCCGCGGCCGCGGGCACGGCCGTGCTCGACGTGATGGAGCGCGAGGACCTGATGGGCAACGCGCGCCGCACGGGCCATCACCTTCGCGCCCGTCTGGCCGCCCTCCCCCACGAGAGCATCGCGCAGGTCCGCGCGGCGGGCCTCTTCGTCGGCGTCGACCTCGTCCGGGACGGGATGAACGCCGGGACCATCGCGCGCGAGGTGGTCGAGGGATGCCGGCGGCGCGGCGTCCTCATCGGGCGGGGCGGGCGCGACGACCACATCCTGAAGATCCGCCCGCCCATGCCCTTCAACTCCGGCAACGCAGACTTCGTCGCGGCGGCCCTGGACGAGGCGCTGACCGAGGCCGGCGCGTGATCGACCCCGCCGTGCTGGCCGCCCCCTGGGGCGGCCTCGCCCGGGCCCCGGCCCTGGCGGCCGAGCGCGAGAACACCGTCTGGGACGCGACGCTGCCCTCCGGCCGCCGCGTCGCGCTGCGCCTGCACCGCGCAGGCTACCAGTCCGAGGGCGGCATCGCGGCCGAGCTGGCCTGGACGGAGGCGCTGGCCGCGCGCGGCTTTCCCTGCCCCCGGCCGATCCGCACCACGGGCGGCGCGCTGGTGCACCGGCATGCCGGCCGCTGCGTCTCGGTCGTGTCCTGGGTCGACGGCGCGACCCCGATCGCCGACCTTCCCCCCTCGGACGCTGAGGGCCGGGTCGCGCTTCATCGGGAGGTGGGGACGCTCCTGGGCCGTCTCCATGCCACCTCGGACGCCGCCGGCGGCCCGGCGCCCTGCCTGCGTCCCGCCTGGTCGCGCCGCGGCCTGACGGGTGCCGACCCCCTCTGGGGCCGCTGGTGGGAGAACGTCGCCGCCACCCGCCCCGAGAGCCGCCGCCTCTTGGCCGCCCGCGATCAGGCGCGGGAATGGCTGGGATGCTTCGCCGCGTCCAGGCATGCGGGGATCGGGCCCATCCATGCCGACGCCATTGGCGAGAACGTCCTGCGCGACGGCTCCGGCATGCTCTGGCTCATCGACTTCGACGACTGCGGCATGGGCTTCCGCCTCTACGATCCGGGCGTCAGCCTGGTCCAGCGCTGGGAGGACCCCGACCGGGATGCCCTGGCCCGCGCGACGGCCCGGGGCTACTGCGCGGCGCGCGGCACCGAGGCCGAGGCCGAGGCCGTCGGGTCGCTCCTTCCGAAGCTCGCCGCGATCCGGGCCTTGGCGAGCGCGGGATGGATCGGAAGCCGCGCGCCCCCTGGTGATCCGCGGCACCGCCACTACCTCCGCCGTGCGATAGGATGCGTCGACTGGGCGTTCTAGGCGCCGCGTTCGATAGCGCCGCGCCGGAGGACCGCGATGGCTAGACCACGACCTCCATCTCCCTCTGCGCGCCCACCTCGAACACGCGGCGGTAGCGCTCGACCTCCTCGGAGGGGCCCATCGCCTTGCGGGGGTTGTCCGACAGCTTCACCGTCGGCCGCCCGTCCGCCCGGGTCGCCTTGCAAACGAGGCTGAACGGCGCCAGCGCGTCCCCCGGCACCAGCCCCCTGAAGTCGTTCGTCAGCAGCGTCCCCCAGCCGAAGCTGACGCGCACGCGGCCCGCGAAGCGGCGGTGCAGCTCCTCGATCCTGCCGACGTCGAGGCCGTCCGAGAAGATCACCAGCTTCTCCTCCGGCCGCTCCCCCCGCTCGCGCCACCAGCGGATCGCGGCCTCGGCCCCCTCGGCCGGGTCGCCCGAATCGATGCGGATGCCGGTCCAGCCGGCCAGCCAGTCGGGCGCCCGCTCCAGGAACCCGGCCGTGCCGTAGGTATCGGGCAGGATCACGCGAAGGTTGCCCTCGTGCTCCTCGTGCCAGTCGGCGAGCACGTCATAGGGCGCCCGCGCCAGCGCCTCGTCCCCTTCCGCGAGGGCGGCGTAGACCATGGGCAGCTCGTGCGCGTTGGTGCCGATCGCCTCCAGGTCGCGGCGCTGCGCGATCAGGCAGTTCGACGTTCCGGTGAACGCCTCGCCCAGCCCCTCGCGCATCGCCTGCACACACCAGTCCTGCCAGAGGAAGGAATGCCGCCGCCGCGTGCCGAAATCGGCGATCCGCAGCCCGTCCAGCTCGCGCAGCCGCTCGATCTTCTCCCAGACGCGCGTCATCGCACGGGCGTAGAGGACCTGCAGCTCGAAGCGGCCCATGTCGTGCAGCACCGCGCGCGACCGCAGCTCCATCAGGATGGCCAGCGCGGGGATCTCCCACAGCATGACCTCGGGCCAAGCCCCCTCGAAGCGCAGCTCGTACTGATCGCCCCGCCGCTCGAGGTGGTAGGGCGGCAGGCGCAGGCCCTCGAACCACTCCATGAAGCCCGGGCGAAACATCTGGCGCTTGCCGTAGAACGTGTTGCCCCGCAACCAGGTCGACTCCCCCCGCCCGAGGGAGAGGGACCGAACGTGGTCGAGCTGCTCGCGAAGCTCGCCCTCGTCGACGAGCCGCGCGAGGGGGACGTCCTTCGTGCGGTTGATCAGCTCGAAGGTCACGGAGGTCCGGGGATGGTTCCGGAACACCGACTGGCACATCAGCAGCTTGTAGAAATCCGTGTCGATGAGCGACCGGACGATCGGGTCGATCTTCCACTTGTGGTTGTGGACGCGGGTCGCGATGTCCATCAGACCAACGCCACGCCCGCGCCGCACATCCCGTCCACCGCCGCCTTCAGCGAGCCGCCCAAGTCGATCGCCCGGCTCGCCTCGGTGTCCACGGTGACGTCGAAGCCCAGCCGCGCCGCGTCCACGGCCGAATAGTTCACGCAGAAGTCCGTGGCGAGGCCGGCCAGCGTCAGAACCTCGATCCCCCGCGTCCTCAGGTAGCCCTCTAGGCCCGTCGGCGTCGCGTGGTCGTTCTCGAAGAAGGCGCTGTAGCTGTCCACCTCCGGCCGGAACCCCTTGCGGATCACGGCCTGCGCGCGGTCCGCCTCCAGCCCGGGATGGAAGCGCGCCCCTTCCGTGCCCTGCACGCAGTGATCGGGCCAGAGCACCTGGGGCCCGTAGGGCATGTCCATCGTCGACATCGGCGCCCTTCCGGCATGCGAGGAGGCGAAGCTCGAATGCCCCGGGGGGTGCCAATCCTGAGTCAGGACTACCGTAGGGTAGTCGCGCATCATCCGGTTGACCGGCGCCACCACCTCGTCGCCCCCGGCCACGGCCAGGGCGCCGCCGGGGCAGAAATCCAGCTGCACGTCGATCACGATCAGCGCGTGGGTGTCGGGTCGCATGGGCGGTCCTCCTGGAAAGGGTTCAATCGGGCTGCGCCGTGGGGGTCAACCGTAGCGGGCTTCGGCCCGCCCCCCCGCGATGGCGGGCCGAGCCCCCCTACAGCGCCCTCACCGCATCATGGGCTGCCCGATACCGCGCGTGGCCCTCCGCGAAGGCGTCCCGCAGCCGCTCCAGGGGTTCGACGACGTCGGCGATGGGGGGCACCGTCGCCACGGCCGCCCCTGCGCCATCCGCCATCATCGCCAGCCGCGCCGCGCCGAAGGCCCCGCCGAAATCGCCCGCCACGGGCCGCTCGACCGCGATGCCCAGCGCCGTGGCGACCGCCCCGCACCAGTAGGCCGAGCGCGAGCCGCCGCCGATGCCCAGCAGGCGCTCGATCCGGGTGCCCGTCGCCGCCAGGGCGTCCGCGCAGTCCGCGAAGGCGAAGGCGACCCCCTCTAGCACCGCGCGCGCCGCCTCCTCGGGGCCCGTGGCGTGGGACAGACCGAGGAACGCCCCCCGCAGGGCCGCGTCGTTGTGGGGCGTGCGCTCGCCGCCGAGATAGGGCAGGAACAGCGCCCGCCCCGGCGCCCGCAGCTCACCCAGGTCCGCCGTCAGGTCCGCCGCGCCCCGGCCCGTCATCCGCGACAGCCATTCGAGCGCGTCCGTCGCCGCCAGGATCACCCCCATCTGGTGCCAGCCCCCCGGCACCGCGTGGGGAAAGGTGTGGACGGCCGTCTTCGGCGCGGGCGCATAGCCTTGCGTGGCGGCGAAGAGGACGCCGGAGGTTCCCAGGGACGCGAAGGCCGTCCCCGGCCGCACGATCCCCGCGCCCACGGCCGCGGCCGCGTTGTCCCCGCCGCCGCCGGCGACCGGCACGCCCCTCGGCAGGCCCAGCTCGGCCGCCACGGCGTCCCGCACGTGACCCGACACCTCGGACCCCTCGACCAGCCGGGGCATGGCGTCCCGGCTCAGGCCCGTCCGCTCCAGCATCCGGTCCGACCAGCGGCGCGCGCCCGTCTCCAGCCAGGCGGTGCCGCCCGCGTCCGACATCTCGCCCACCGCCTCGCCGGTGAGCCAGATGCGCAGGTAGTCCTTGGGCAGGAGCACCCGGCGGACCCGGGCCCAGACCGCCGGCTCGTGCCGCGCGACCCAGAGCGCCTTGGGCGCGGTGAAGCCCGGGAACACGATGTTGCCCGTGATGCGGCGGGCCTCGTCGTCGTCCAGCTCGGCGGCCTCGGCATGGGCGCGGGTGTCGTTCCAAAGCATGCAGGGCCGCAGCGGCGCGTCGTCGGCCCCCAGAAGGGTCGCCCCGTGCATCTGCCCGCTGAGGCCCACCGCCCGCACCCCCGAGAGGTCGAGACCCGCGCAGGCCTTCCGGCACGCCTCGATCCACGAGGAGGGGGCTTGCTCGGACCAGCCGTCATGGGGCCGCCGGACTGAGAGGGCGCCGACCCCCTCGCCCACCACGCGCTGCGCGTCGTCGACCAGCAGCGCCTTCAGCCCCGAGGTGCCGAGATCCAGCCCCAAGTACATCAGGCTGCCGCACGCTCCGGCTTCTTGCCCAGGATGATCATGCCGAGGATGTCGTCGTCCGTCACGTCGCCCACGTCCTCCGTGCCCACCAGCTTGCCGTTCTTCATCACCGACACCCGGTCGCACAGGTCCATCACGTCGTGGATGTCGTGCGAGATCAGGAAGATGCCGATCCCGTCCTTCTTCAGCTCGCCGATCAGCTCGGCGACCATGGCCGTCTCCTGCGGGCCGAGCGCGGCGGTGGGCTCGTCCATGATGAGGATGCGCGCGTCGAAGTAGACCGCCCGGGCGATGGCCACGGATTGCCGCTGCCCGCCCGAGAGCGCGCTGACCGGGTCCGAGAACTTGCGGAAGTTGGGGTTGAGCCGTCCCATGATGGCCCGCGTCTCGGCCTCCATGCGGGCGTCGTCCACGAAGCCGAGGCGGGTTGTCAGCTCGCGCCCGAGGAAGAGGTTCGAGGCGGCGTCGAGATTGTCGGCCAGCGCGAGCGTCTGGTAGATCGTCTCGATGTTGTAGCGGCGGGCGTCGCGGGGGTTCTCGATCCGCGCCCTCTCGCCGTTCACGTGGATCTCGCCCGCGTCGGCGGCGTAGGCGCCGGACAGGATCTTGATCAGCGTCGACTTGCCCGCTCCGTTGTGGCCCAGAAGGCCCACGACCTCGCCGGGGAAGAGGTCCACCGACACGTCGTCCACCGCCTTGACCCCCCCGAAGGAGAGCGAGACGTTCCGCATCTCGACCAATGGCGTTCCGGTGCGGTCCACGGTCATGCGCCGCCTCTCCTGTAGAAGACGAGGCCCACGATCAGCCCCGCGGGGATGATTAGGGCGATGAAGGCCGGGCTGACGAGGAACGCGAGCGCGAGGCAGGGCGCGACCACGAAGCCGAAGAACCTGAGGACCTCGCGACGGACCTCCGGCCGGCGATAGGCGATGTCGATGGCCACCGCGACGACGAGGACCGCGCCCACCACCATGTTCTGCAAGGGCGCGTCCACGCCGACCATGGCCATGCCCGATTGCAGCGACTGCATGATCACCGCGCCGAGGATCGCGCCGTAGATCGTGCCGAAACCCCCGGCGAGGGCCGTGCCCCCGATCACGGCCGCCGCGATGACCCGCAGCTCGTCCAGGGTGCCGATGTCGTTGGTGTGGTTCGTCAGGCGCGCCGAGGCGACGACCGCCGAGAGGGCGCAGAGCGCGCCCATCAGGGCGAAGACCTTCACCGTCAGCAGCCTCGTGTCCACGCCCGACAGCTCGGCCGCGTCGGGGTTACCGCCCGTGGCGAAGATGTAGCGTCCCAGTCGCGTCTTGCGGGCGATCACGGTCATGCCGACCGCGACGACGATCAGCAGCAGCACCGAGAGGGGCAGGCCGTAGGCGGCCGTGAACCCCTCGGGCAGCACGGTCCCGGCGCGCGCGGCGTCGCGCTCCAGCACGCGGGCGGGGATCTCGTAGGCGGTCAGGATCGCCACGAATCCGAGGATTCCCAGCGCCGTGAGCAGGCCCACCGCGGCCTCGGCCCAGAGCGGCTTGACTGGGAACCCATGCGCGACCTTCGCCCGCCGCGCCGACAGCAGCGCCCAGAGCGCGCCGGCCGTCAGCGCCAGGCCGACCGCCCACGAGGCGCCCTCGCCCAGCGTGCCGCCGATGCCGCCCAGGGTGCGGAAGGTCTCGTCCAGGGGGCCGATCGTCTGCCCGTCCGTGATCAGCCAGGCGACGTTGCGCCACACGAAGAGCCCGCCGAGCGTGACGATGAAGGAGGGGATGAGGAGATAGCCGATCAGCCAGCCGTTGAACGCCCCGATCAGCGCGCCCGCCACGAGGCCCGAGAGGATCGCGAGGGGCGCGATGGCCCAGTGCCCCAGGGGCAGCCCGAGGAGGTCGGGGACCCACTGCGTCTGCACCATCGCCATCACGGCCGAGCAGGTCGCCAGCAGCGCCCCAACGGAGAGGTCGATGTGCCGGGTGACGATCACGAAGACCATGCCCGTGGCCATGATCGCGACCGAGACGGTCTGGATCGTCAGGTTGAACACGTTGCGGGGCGTCAGGAAGCGTCCCTCGAGCAGCCCCCCTGTCCAGATCTGGAAGACGAGGCAGATCAGGGCGAAGGCGCCGATCATCCCCAGAAGGCGGGTGTCCACCTCCAGGCTCTCGAGGAAGGACCGGCGCGGCCCGATGGCGCCCGGCACCTGTCCCGGCTCGTTCGCGGCGTCGGCCATGGCGGAACCTCCCGTCGGGGCGGGCGGGGCGGCGCCGGGCCGCCCCGCCGCCGGGTCACATGTTGCAGGGGCCGACCTGCTCCGTGACGCCCTGGCAGAGCGTCTCGAGGTCAATCCAGCCCGCGTCCACCACCGTCTCGAGGTTGTCGCGCGTGATCGGCTGCGGCGACAGCAGCAGAGCGTCCAGCTCGTTGCCCGAGTCGGTCGTGAAGGTGGACATGCCGTCCATCGACGCCTCGCCGTCCTCTGCCAGGTCCACGGCCAGCTCGCCCGCGACGCGGCCCAGCTCGCGCGCGTCCTTCCAGACGCTGACGGTCTGGGTGCCCAGCGCCACGCGGTTCAGCGCGGCATGGTCGCCGTCCTGGCCCGAGACGGGGATCCCTTCCATGCCCTGCGCGGTCAGCGCGGCGACGGCGCCGCCCGCGGTGCCGTCGTTCGAGGCGACGACCGCGTCGACCTCGTTGTCCTGGGCGGTCAGGATCTGCTCCATGTTGCGCTGGGCGTTCGCGGGCAGCCAGCCGTCGGTGTAGGCCTCGCCGACGATGGTGACGTCGCCCGCGTCGATCGCGTCCTGCAGCACCTCCTGCTGGCCGCCGCGAAGGAAGTCCGCGTTGGGATCGGTGGGCGAGCCCTTGATCATCACGTAGTTGCCCGAGGGCGCGGCGTCGAGCACGGCCTGCGCCTGCAGCCGGCCCACCTCCACGTTGTCGAAGGTCAGGTAGAAGGCGCGGTCGTCGTCGATGAGCCGGTCGTAGGCGATCACGGGGATGCCCTCGGCTGCGGCGGCCTCGACCGCGGGGCCGATGGCCTGGGCGTCCTGCGCGAGGATGACGAGCACGTCGGCGCCCTGCGCGATCAGCGACTCCACGTCCGAGAGCTGCTTGGCCGAGGAGGATTGCGCGTCGGCCGAGATGTAGTCAGCGCCCGCCTCCTCCAGCGCGGCGACGATGGCGGCCTCGTCGGTCTTCCAGCGTTCCTCCTGGAAGTTCGACCACGAGACGCCGACCGTGGGCGCGTCCTGCGCGAGGGCCGGGCCGGCGAGGGCGCCCGTCATGGCGGTGGTGGCCGCCACGGTGATTGCGATCCGCTTCATGCGGTTCCTCCCTTGTTGTCACGCCGAGGGCGATTCATGGCCGCCCCCGGTCCGCGGTCATGCTTGGCATGATTTCTTCGGCTGTCAAAAATAATTTGACTGCGCCGCGCCGATCGGGATCGAATGGGGCGCCGCGACGGCCTGTCGGGGCCCGGCATCGGCGGACGCGCGGCGAATTGGTTCGGGTCGTGAAGGAAACCGCGACGGGAACGGTCGGGGGGGGCGATCAGGGACAGCATGAACCGCGCCGTCGCCCTCCTGGAACCCGCGCCCGCCGGCTGCGGCCCGGCCCTGCCGGCCGCCGGCGCGCCCCGCCCGCTGCGGCGGGCCATCTACGAGACGGTCCGCGCCGGCGGTCGCGTCTCGCGCGCGGAGGTGGCCAAGGCCCTGGACGTCTCGCCGGCCTCCGTCACCGCGCTGACCTCGGATCTGATCGCGGCGGGGCACCTCCTCGAGACGGAAGGCCCGGCACCCGCCCCCGCACGGCGGGGACGGCCGCCCGTCGCGCTGGCGGTCCGTCCGGGCGCCGCGCGCGTCGCCGGGCTGCGGATGTCCGACGAGAGCTGGTCGGCCGTCGCGCTCGACATGGGCGGCGCGGTCCTGGGCGAGGCGCGCCGCGCCGCGCCGCCCGGCCGGATGGACGCGGACACCGTCGAGGAGGCGGCCGCCGCTCTCCTCGCGGATCTCGGGCGCGCGGCGAGGGTCGGCCCGGAGGGGTTCGCGTCCGTCGGCGTCGGGCTGCCCGGGATGGTCGACCATCCCGGCGGCGCCGTCGCTTGGTCCCCCCTCCTGCTGAGGCGCGACCTGCCCCTCGCGGACCTCTTGGGCCGGCGCCTCGGCGCGCCCGTCCTGCTGGAGAACGACGCCCAGGCCGCCACCCTGGCCGAGCTCTGGTTCGGGGCGGGCCGCTTCGCCGCCGACTTCGCCGTCGTGACCATCGAGAACGGCCTCGGCATGGGCCTCGTCGCTGGCAACCGCCTGACACGCGGCGGCGGCGGGCTGGGGCTGGAGCTGGGGCACACGAAGGTCCAGCTCGACGGGGCGCTCTGCCGCTGCGGGCGGCGCGGCTGCCTCGAGGCCTACGTCGCCGACTACGCCCTCGCGCGCGAGGCCGAGACCGCCCTCGTCGGCGGCTCGCGGGCCGGGGCGGTGGGGGCGGACCTCCTCGACCGGCTCCACGCGGAGGCCAAGGCGGGCCATCCGGCGGCCGCGTCCATCTTCCGGCGGGCGGGGCGCTACATGGCGCTGGCGCTGTCCAACGTCGCGCTCCTCTTCGATCCGGCAAAGATCATCCTCTCGGGCGAGCGGATGCGCTACGACCAGCTCCATTCCGACGAAGTGATCGAGGAGATGCGCCGCCTGCTGATCGACTCGGGCCGCCCACCCCCCCCGGTCGAGATCCACGCCTGGGGCGGGTCGGTCTGGGCCCGGGGCGCTGCGGCCTTGGCCCTGCAGCACGTGACGGAGGCGGCGACGGGATGATCCGGGCTGCGGCGCTGCTCCTCGCCCTGCCGGCGTCGGCGGAGGTCCGCTTCGATCCCGTCCTCGTGCCCGAGCACGTCTACGCCGGCGGGTGGGAGCACTTCGTCGGCGGCGGCGCCGCGGTCTGGGACTGCGACGGGGACGGGCTGCCCGAGGTGTTCGCCGCCGGTGGCGCGAACCCCGCGACCCTCCTGCGCAACCGCTCCGAGCCGGGGGAGGTTCGGCTGGAGGCGGAGGCGATCCCCGCCCTGGACGGCGTCACGGGGATCACCGGGGCGTATCCCCTGGACCTCGACGCGGACGGTGTCCGCGACCTCTTCGTGATGCGCGCGGGGCGGAACCTCCTCCTCCGGGGCGGGCCGGGCTGCGCCCTCTCGGAGATGGCCGGGCTGCCGGCCGGGGACGCCTGGACCACCGCCTTCACCGCCTGGCGGGAGCGGGGCGAGGACCGGCCGACCCTCGCGGTCGGCAACTACGTCGACCGCGGCGACCCGGAGGGGCCGTTCGGAACCTGCGACGACAACCGGATCCTGCGCCCGGCGGCGGAGGGCTGGCGCGCCGAACCCCTCGCCCCCGGCTTCTGCGCCCTCTCCATGCTGGCCGCCCGCGACGCGCGGGACCGGCCGACCCTGCGGATCAGCAACGACCGGCACTACTACGTCTCGGGTGGGGCCGAGCAGATGTGGGACATCGCCGAGCGGCGCTTCCTCGGCCCCGGGGACGGCTGGGACGGGCCGTCGCTCTGGGGCATGGGGATCGCCAGCCGCGACATCGACGGGGACGGGCTGGCCGAGGTGATGCTGACCTCCATGGGCGACCAGCTCCTGACGCTCGCGCGCCCGGGCGGCTACGAGGACGCGCCCTACGGCACCGGCACCCATGCCACGACGCCCCACACGGGCGACGACGGGCGCCCCTCGACCGGCTGGCACGCCGAATGGGGGGACGTGGACCTCGACGGCCTCGACGACCTCCTGATCGTGAAGGGCAACGTCGACCAGATGCCGGGCATGGCGATGGAGGACCCCAACAACCTTCTCATGAACGAGGGCGGCACCTTCCGCGAGGTCGCCGCCGAGGCGGGCGTCGCCTCGACGCACCGGGGCCGGGGCGGGGCGCTGGCGGATCTGGACGGGGACGGCGCGCTCGACATGGTGGTGGTGAACCGCCGCGCGCCCATGGAGGTCTGGCGCAACCGTCGCGCGGAAGGCGGGTCGATCGCGGTCGAGCCCTTCGATCCCGCTGCCTCCGACGCCTTCGCCCTCGGGGCCGTGATCCGCCTGGAGGACGGCCGCAGCCGCGAGGTCGCGGTGGGCGGCGGCCATGCCGGCGGGCAGGCCGGCCCGCACCATTTCGGGCTGGGCGCGGCCGCGTCCGCCCGCCTGGCCGTCGAATGGCCCGATGGCGCCCTTTCCCCGACCGTCGAGGTCCCGGAGGGCTTCCGGGGGCGCCTCGTCCGCGAAGGCGACGGGCTGCGCGCGGAGCCCTACTGACCCCTCCGCCCACGGGACCGCGCCGCGCGCGCCCTCAGCGCGGGACCGGCAGCCCGCTTGGCACGCGCCGGGGCACTCCGAGCCGGCCGGCGAGGGCCACAGGGTCTTCGAGGGCGGCGAGGAAGGCGAGCAGCGCCTCGACCTCCGCCTCGTCAAGCGGCCGAACGGGCACCCGGGCCGCCTCGATCGCCGCGCCGTCCTCGGCCCAGCCCAGGAGGTCGCCCGCGCCCGCGTCCACGCCCGCGAAGGGCACCAGCACCGCCTCCCCCGGGGTCCAGCCGGACGCGCCGGAATGATGACGCAGGAACGCGCCCAGGTCGCCGTGGGCCCCGGTATGGCCCCAGGGGCCGGTGCGGGTGACGTTCCGCAGGGAGGGCGTGCGGAAGGCGAAGCGGTCGGAGGGGTCGCCCGTCACCCGCATCCGTCCGTCGTCGCGCCTATGACGCTCGAACCGGGCGGCCTTGCCCGGGCCTATCTGCGGCGCGCCCATCGCGTGGAAGGCATGGTCGGTCTGGAAGGGCCCGGCATGGCAGGCGGCGCATTCCGCCGCGAACAGGCGCAGCCCCTCGGCCGCGGTGCCCTCCAGCGGCCTCTCGCCGCGCAGATGGGCGTCGTAGGGGGACGCGTCCGACCGCCACTCCCATGCCATGAAGGCCGCCAGGGCATCCGATATGGCGACGAAGTCCACCTCCCGCCCGGGCATGGCCTCGGCGAACGCCGCCTCGTATTCCGGCACCGCGCGCACCCGCGCGGCGAGAAGGTCCCAGGCCCCGCCCTCGCCCGTGATCACGCCGCGCCGGACGGCTTCGGCGATCTCGTTCTCGCTGTAGTGCCCGGCCATCTCGTCGGGGGAGAGGACGGGGAACATGGTCTGCGCCGAGAGGAGCGAGGCGAACCCCCCCTCCATCTCGGCACCCAGGGGCGTCCGGATGCCGGAGGGCCGGGCCTCATCGACCTCGATCCGGCCGTCGTGGAAGAGGACCGCGAACTCCCGCGCGCCGAGGTTGAAGAGGGCCGGGGCGTTGCGGGGGATGCGCCGCTCGGGCGGGTTCGCCGGGTCCGCCCGCCGCCCCGGCCCGAGGCCCGTGCCACCATCCCCGATCCCTAGCGCCATGCCGTCGCCGGTGCCGAAGCGCGGGTGGTGGCAGGTGGCGCAGGCGATCTCGCGGTTGCCCGACAGGATCGGATCGTAGAACAGCAGCCATCCCAGGCTGGCTTCGGCCACGTCCACGGGGCGGTAGTCGGTATCCGTGACCGCCCGCTCGGCCGAGGCTGGGGGGGCCAAGGCCGGCGCCAGGGCGCACAATAGGGCGAGGCGGGCCGTACGCATGGGGCGGAGGCTGCCCTGCCGGGTCGGCGGCGGCAAGCCGCCGCGACAAACCGGCGCTTGCCGCCCGCCATGCTGTCCAGCTAGGTTGACACCCATGAGCGTATCGCCCGATGTCCAGCCGCCCTCCGGCCGAAGGCCGCATCCCGCGGCCCTTCTCGAGCTCATCAAGCCGATCACCTGGTTCCCGCCCATGTGGGCCTTCCTCTGCGGCGTGGTCTCGGCCGGGGCGGGCCTCGCCCTGCACTGGCCCGAGGCGCTCGTCGGCGCGATCCTCGCCGGGCCGGTGGTCTGCGGGATGAGCCAGGCCGCCAACGACTGGTGCGACCGGCACGTCGATGCGATCAACGAACCCGGCAGGCCCATCCCCTCGGGCCGGGTGCCGCCGCGCTGGGCGCTCGGCACCGCGTTGGGGATGACGGCGCTGGCGCTGATGCTCGGCACCCTCCTCGGCCCGTGGGGGTTCGGCGCCACGGTCGTCGCGATCCTCGCCGCCTGGGCCTACTCCCTCGAGCCGGTGCGCCTGAAGCGGTCGGGCTGGTGGGGGCCGGGCCTCGTCGGCCTCTCCTACGAGGGGCTGCCCTGGTTCACCGGCGCCGCCGTCGTCTCGGCCGCGAGCCCCCGCTGGGAGGTGGTCGCCATCGCCGCGCTCTACGCGCTCGGGGCGCACGGGATCATGACGCTGAACGACTTCAAGGCGCTCGAGGGGGACCGGGCGACGGGCGTGCGGTCGCTGCCCGTGACGCTCGGTCCCGACAGGGCGGCGCGGCTGGCCTGCCTCGTCATGGCGCTGCCGCAGGTGGCGGTGGCGGTCCTCCTCTTCGAATGGGGGGCGACATGGCCGGCCGTCGCGGTGTCGGCCTCGCTGGCGCTGCAGCTCCGGGCGATGCTGGCGCTTCTCGGGGACCCGAAGGGACGGGCGCCCTGGTACAACGGGACAGGCGTGCTCCTCTACGTCTCGGGGATGATGGCGGCGGCGATCGGCCTCGGGGCGATGGGATGAGGGGCTGGCCCCTCCTCGCGCGGCTCTGCCTCGTGAACGCCGCCATAGGGGGCATGGCGGCGCTTCCCGTGAACCTCTTCAACCGCCTGATGACAGTCGAGCTGGCGCTGCCCGCGACGCTCGCGGGGGTCCTCGTCGCGCTGCACTACGGGGTGCAGCTCTCCCGCCCGTTCTTCGGCCACCGCTCGGACGCCCGCGACCGGCGCGCGCCCTTCGTCGTAGGGGGCATGGCGCTCCTGGGCCTGTCGGTGACGGCGGCGGCTTGGGGGATCGTGATCGCGCCCTCCTCGCTGCCGGCGGCGCTGGCGATCTGGGCGCTGGCCTACGGGGGGATCGGCCTCGGGATCGGCGCGGCGGGCACCTCCTTCCTCGCGCTGCTCGCCACCGCGGCGGGCCCCGAACGCGCGGGGCCCGCGGCGACGCTCGCCTGGCTCATGCTGATCGCCGGAGCCATCGCGGCCTCCCTCGGCGTCGGCCAGGCCATCGAGCCCTACGAGCCCGCCGCGATGCTGCGCACGGTCGCGGGGGCCTCCGCCCTGGCGCTGGCGCTGGCGACCCTCGCCGTCCTCGGCGCCGAGCGGGAGGCGCCGGCCCCGCCCGACCCCTTGCCGCTGCGCGCCGCCCTCGCGGCGGCCTGGGCCGATCCGGCCGCGCGGCGCTTCACGGGCTTCGTCTTCCTGTCCATCCTGGCCTTCTACCTCTCCGAGCTCGTGTTCGAGCCCTTCGCCGGCCACGTCCACGGGCTTTCCCCCGACGAATCGACGAAGCTCTCGGGCGGCAAGGACGGTGCGGCGCTGCTCGGGATGCTGTCGGTGGGGGGGCTCTCCGCGCTCGGCCTCGGCAGCCTGCGGACCTGGGCCGCCACGGGTTGCGCGATCTCGGCCGCGGGGCTTCTCCTCCTGGGGGCTGGGGCGCCGCTCCTGCCGGCGACGGTCACGCTCGGCCTCGGGAACGGGGCGTTCGTCGTGGGCGCGATCGGCTCCATGATGCGGCTCGCCTCCGAGGGGGACGGGACGGGCACCCGCATGGGCGTCTTCGGCGCCTCGCAGGCCGTCGCCGCGGGCCTCGCCGGGCTGATGGCCACCGCGACGCTCGACCTCGCGCGCGCGGTCCTGCCCGACGCGCAGGCCTACGGCCTCCTCTTCGCCGCCGAGGCGATGCTGTTCCTCGCGGCGGCCGTCGTCGCCCTCCGCGTCCTCGCCGCGCCCCGCGCGCTCCAACCGGGAGAGTAGACCCATGCTCGACGTCATCGTGGTGGGCGGCGGGCCCGCCGGGGCCACCGCCGCCGAGGACCTCGCCCGCGAGGGTCGCTCGGTCGCGCTCATCGACCGGGACGGGCGCATCAAGCCCTGCGGCGGCGCTATCCCGCCCCGCCTGATCGACGATTTCGCGATCCCCGATTCGCAGATCCTCGCCCGCATCCGCACCGCGCGGATGATCTCGCCCACGGCGCGGCGCGTGGACATGCCCATCGAGAACGGCTTCGTCGGCATGGTCGACCGGAAGGACTTCGACCCTTTCCTGCGCGAGCGGGCCCTCCGGGCCGGGGCCGAGCGGCACGTCGGCACCTTCCGCCGGATCGAGCGGGACGCGGACGCCACCACCGTGATCTTCCGCGAGAAGGCGACGGGGGCCGAACGAACGCTGAAGGCCCGGCTGGTCATCGGCGCGGACGGAGCGCGGTCGGACGTGGCCCGGGCCGAGGTGCCGGGGGGCGACGCGATCCCCTATGTCATCGCCTATCACGAGATCATCGAGGCGCCCGACCACGCCGAAGGGGGCGGCGGCACCTACGACCCCGCCCGCTGCGACGTGATCTACGACGGCGCGATCAGCCCCGACTTCTACGGCTGGGTCTTCCCGCACGGCCGGTCGGCCAGCGTAGGCATGGGCACGCAGGCGCCCGGCTTCGACCTGAAGAAGGCGACCACCGAGCTGCGCGCGTCCGCCGGCCTCTCGGGCTGCGCCACCATCCGGCGCGAAGGCGCGCCGATCCCCCTGAAGCCCCTCGAGCGCTGGGACAACGGCCGCGACGTGGTGCTGGCCGGCGATGCGGCGGGCGTGGTCGCCCCCTCCTCGGGCGAGGGCATCTACTACGCCATGATGGGTGGGCGCGTGGCCGCGCAGGCCGCCCTCGCATGCCTGCGGACGGGCGACGCGAAGGCCCTCCGCCTAGCCCGGAAGGCCTTCATGAAGGAGCACAAGACCGTCTTCCGCGTCCTCGGCGCGATGCAGGACGCCTATTACCGCTCCGACGAGCGGCGCGAGCGGTTCGTCTCGCTCTGCCACGACCCGGACGTGCAGCGCCTGACCTTCGAGGCCTACATGAACAAGAAGCTCGTGCGCTCCTCTCCCTGGGCGCATATCAGGATCGGCATGAAGAACGTCGCCCACCTCACCGGCCTGATCCCGGCCACCGCCACGTGACGATACCGGCCTGGGTGGACGGCGCGCTCGTGCCCGTCGGCAAGCTCGAGGCGCACGAGCGCGGGCTGCGCCACCCGGCCGTCTCCGTCTTCGTCATGCGCGATGGGCCGTCCGGGCCCGAGACGCTGCTCCAGCGCCGGGCGGCCGGCAAGTACCACACGCCCGGCCTCTGGGCGAACACCTGTTGCACCCACCCCGCCTGGGGCGAGGACCCGTCCGACTGCGCCGCGCGCCGCCTGCGCGAGGAGCTCGGGATAGAAGGGCTTCCCCTGCGCCATGCCGGCCAGGTCGAATATCGGGCGGGCGTCGGGAACGGCCTGACCGAGCACGAGGTGGTGGAGGTGTTCACCGCCGACGCGCCGGACGGCATGGCGATGGCCCCGAACCCCGGGGAGGTGCAGGACACGCGCTGGACACCCCTCGCCGCCCTGCCGGCGGCCATCGCGGCGGACCCGGACGCCTACACCCCCTGGCTGCGCATCTACCTCGAGCGGCACGCGGACCTGATCTACGCGGGCACCTGAACGCGCCTCACCGGCCCCTTCGCCGGCCGCGGCATCTCCTGGGGGTCGGGGGGGCGGGGCGCCGCCGGCCGCCTCGAGGGGGGCCCGACGGTCCCGGGGCGATCCCCGCGTCCGAAAGCCTCCCGCGAAAAGGCCCCGGCCCAAGGGCCGGGGCGAGTCACCCGCCGCCACGCGGGAAAAGGGAACCGGGGCCCACGGGCCCCGTGGCGCGACCCCTCTCGGAGCCGTCCGTCAGGGCCCGCCCCCGCCGGGGGGACGGGCCGGTCTCTCAGGCGAAGGCCGGCACCTCGGCCAGCCAGGGCACGCTCGATTCGGGGGTCGGGTCCGGGGCCAGCTTGGACTCCTCCGGCAGCAGCTGGCCCACCAGCCACAGCCCGACGATGAAGAGGATCGGCCCGAAGAAGGCGATCGCGCCGTAGAGCGCCCCGCGCAGCATCAGGCCCATCCCCTGCTGGCGCAGCACGGACCGGCGGGCCGATCCCGTGCCGAGGGGGGTGGTCACTTCGTCCATCATGCCCTCCTTCAGGGGTCCAGGGGTGCGTAGCCGTGGAGTTGCGCCCAGGTGTACCAGTCGTCCACTACCGGCCCGGTCAGGAGGATGCCGATCCCGCCCGTCAGCGTGGTGAGCACGGCGAACCACCAGGCCCAGCGGTGGATGCCCTCCATCGTGGCGTTGAACCCCATGGTCCAGCGCCAGAAGAGGGCCGCCCGCTCGGTCGCGGTGCCGCGGTCCACGATCTGCTCGAGCTCACGGTCGCCCCCGTAGCGCGAGACGGCGAGGATCGTCGCCCCGTGCATCGCGAAGAGCAGGGTCGAGCCGTAGAGGAACACGATGCTCAGCGCGTGGAACGGGTTGTAGAAGAGGTTCCCGTAGGAGAGCGAGAAGAGGTTCGTCCAGTCGAGGTGCGGGAAGATGCCGTAGGGCACCGCCTCGGACCAGGAGCCCATCGCGATCGGCCGGAAGAGGCCGAGGACGAGGAAGAGCCAGACCGCGCTCGCGAAGGCCCAGGCCACGTGCTTGCCCATCCCGAGCCGGTCCGCCAGCAGGTAGGACCGCACCCACCATGTCAGCACGCTGATGAGCAGGAAGAAGCTCGCGATCAGGTAGAGGCCCCCTTCGGCCATCGGCACCGCGAGCGAGAGGCCGTATTCCGGCCCCGGTGGCTCGAGCGCGAGGTAGAAGAGCTCGCGCAGGAAGATCGCCGGGTTGTAGTCCACCTGGCCCCAGAAGCTCGCCCCGACGAGGACGAACCAGAGGGTGCCCGTCGCGATCGAGACGAGCCCCCAGGTGCCGAGGTAGATCGGCCCGAGCTGCGCGTTCCCCAAGATCCCCGCGAGACGCGAGAAGCCGGCCCGCCCGGTGCGGTTCTCGAGGTTCTGGTTGCCCGCCATGCCCATCTCGGGCGGGCCGACGACCTGAACCTGGGTGAAGATGTTCTGGTATTCAGGCATTGATCATCCCCTCACAGGTCGGCCCAGAAGGGCAGGAACAGGTACCAGTCCCACCAGGCGATCCACTCGTCGAACCAGATGGTGCCCGAGATCACGATGCAGATCGCCGACCAGAAGCCGGCCTGCAGCGCCAGGATCAGCCCCAGCCGGTGAATGCCCAGCGGCCCGATCGAGTAGCCGATGTAGTCGCGGAAGTAGGTGTCCTCGTAGTCGGGGGTCTTCATCTCCTCTCCCTTGGGCGGGTTCGCGGCCGACAGGATCAGCGCGCCGTGCAGCGCCAGCGCCAGCGTCGTCGTGAAGAAGAGCGACACCGCGACCATGTGGGCCGGGTTGTAGTGGAAGTTCCCGTAGAGGTAGCCGACGTTCGAGACCCAGTTCAGGTGGGTCCAGATGCCGTAGGGGAAGCCCTGCCCCCAGGCGCCCATCAGGACGGGCCGGATCACCACGAGCGTCGTGTAGGCGAAGATCGCGACGCCGAAGGCGAAGGGCACGTGATAGCCGATGCCCAGTTTGCGGCAAATCTCCACCTCCCGCAGGAGCCAGGAGATGAACGCCCCGTGCGCGCAGATCGTGATGATCTGCCAGAGGCCCCCCTCGGCCAGCGGCGCGGGGCCGAGGCCGTACTCGAGTGGCGGCGCCTCGATCGAGATCAGCCAGGGGTTCCACACGCCCTGCAGCGCGGCGCCGTAGAAGATGAGGACCGTGCCCAGGGCGGCGAAGAACACAGTCGTGACGCCGAAGAAGCCGACGTAGAAAGGCCCGACCCAGAAGTCGAAGAGGTCGCCGCCGACGAGGGTCCCGCCCGGCACCCTGTATTTCCGCTCGAAGCTCAGGAGCGCCATGGCTCGTCCTCCTCCCGTTCGCGGCGGCGCGCACTTCCTCCGGAGAGGCGGGCGCCGGTGTTTCGGATGGGGGAGGGCCCCGGGGGGCCCTCCCCGGGGTTCACTCGACGACGATGGCGTCCGGCGTGGCCGGCTCGCCGTACTTGATGGCCGCGTTCTCGAACCAGTTGTACCGCTCGGTCGAGAGCAGCACGAGGTGGATCATCGCCGCCAGGAGGAACAGGAACACGCCCTGCGCCACGAACACCCGGCGCGGGTCGAAGACCAGCCAGATCTTGTAGAACTTGCTCATGGGATCCTCCTCAGAACCAGGGCGCCCAGATGAACACGGCGATGTGCGCCAGCACCGCGACGATCACGAACAGCCAGAGGCCGCTCATGTAGACGCTGTGCAGTTCCTGAGCCTGGTCGTCGGTGAGGCCCGTGAACGACAGACCGGTGTAGTCAGCCATTTTCAGTCTCTCCTTCGGACAGTCTGCATGCCGCAGGGCCCCTGCGGCCGGGTCTCCGCCGACGGGCGGATCACGTGCCTCCGGGCGCGCGTCACGCGCCGGAGAAGATCATCGGCGTGATGACGCGGGCCTGCGACCAGGCGCGCGCCACCGGCCCGCGCTCGGGCAGCCGGAAGTGGCGAAGGGCGGTCAGCGCCCAGACCACGAGGGTCAGGGGCAGCGTCGCCGCGAAGATCAGGGCGAAGTAGGCGGCGAACTCGCGCCGCTCGGCCTCCGCGCGGCGGCGCGCCGGGGCGCCCGCGTCCGCGAAGTGCATGTCCATGGACTGGTCTGCCATCAGCCTTCCTCCCTGAAGGACGCCGGGGCGAGCCCCCGGACGGTGTCGGTGCCCACGCGGCCGTCGCCGGCGGCCTGGGCGCGTTTCTCGGCCTCGTCGCGCAGCGACTTGGCCGCCGAGATGCGGGTCAGGATCGGGTGCTCGGCCACGATGCGGTCCAGCAGCGCCTGCGCCTCCGGCTCCCAGGGCAGGTCGCGGCGGAGGGGCGTCGCCCTCGCGCCCGCGTCCAGCTCGGTGCCGAGCGGCAGGATGTGGAAAAGCGCGTCGAAGAGGCCGTTGCACACCTCCTGCAGCAGGTAGGTCGCGCCCGCGTAGCCCATGAAGGGCGTGCCCGTGGCCCGCCGAATCGCGGCGCCGGGGAAGCTCGCGGGGATGAAGGCGGGCGCCGGCCCGTGCCCCGCCTTCAGCTCGGCGAGGTACATCTTCTCGTTGATCGAGCCGAGGACCACCGTAGGCCGTCCCTGGGCCATCGCCGCGCGGATCGCCGCGCCGTCGTTCTTGGCCCCGGCCTTCCGCTCGAAGGCGAAGGCGCAGGGCAGGCCGAGGTCCTCCTCGAGGTACCGCCGGATGCCCCGCGCGTAGGTCTCCGAAGCGCTGATCCCGAAGCTGGCGGTCGCGAAGAAGTCCTGCGTCACCGACCGCCAGAGGTCCCAGATCGGCTTGAGGGTGGAGTGCTTCTCGCGCTCGATGAAGGGCTCGGGGTCGAGGCCCAGCGCCTCGCCCAGGGCGCGCAGGAAGCGCGTCGTCTGCTCCAGCCCGATCGGCGCCTGGAAGTAGGGCGCGCCCAGTGCCTCGGCGAGGCCGCGCCCGAACTCGCGGTACATCACCACGTTGGCGTCCGCGTTCACGAGGCCCCGCAGATCCGCCAGATGCGCGCCCAGCGGATAGGTCATGTTGACCTCCGCCCCCAGCCCTTCGACCAGCCGCCGCACCTCGGCGAGGTCGGAAGCCATGTTGAACGTGCCGTACATGGGCCCGAGGATGTTCACCCGGGGCCGCGCGCCATCCTCCCGCCGCTTGGGCCTGGGAAGGCGGCCCTTCGTGCAGCCGAATTCCTGGAAAGCCCAGAGCATGGCGCGGTCGGCCGACTGCCACTGGTCCTCGTCGATGGTGCGCGGCAGGAACCGCTGCAGCGTCGTGCCCTCTGGCGTCACGCCCCCGCCGATCATCTCCGCGATGGACCCGGTGACGACCACCGCCGGCAAGGCGGGGTCCAGCGTCTCCCAGGCCCGCTTCATCGCACCTTCCGTGCCGTCGCGGCCCAGCTCCTCCTCGCCGAGGCCGGTGACCACGATGGGCAATTCGTGCGGGGGCAGGCCGTCAGTGTAGTGCAGGACGGACGTGACGGGCAGGTTCTCGCAGCCCACGGGGCCGTCCACGACGACCTGCAGCCCTTTGAGGGCCGTGAAGGCGTAGACCGCCCCCCAGTAGCCCCCCGCGCGGTCGTGGTCCTGGATCAGCATCAGATCATCGCCTCCGCCGCCTTGGCGCGGGCGCGCTTGTCGAGCTTCTTCCGGTTCAGCGCGCGGAAGTCGGGCCGCAGGTTCGGGGCCCCTTCCCAGACGCCCGCCGCGTCGCCGGTGCCGACGCCCTCGAAGAACCCCTTCATCCGGGCCATCCGGCCCCGGTTGCCCATCGCGGCGCGCACCACCTCCTGCAGCGAGCCCGCGCCGGCCGGCCCCATCAAGGGCCGGGCCGAGATGAGGTTGGTGAAGTAGAGGGACGGGATCCCCGCCTCCTTCGCCTTCTGCACCACGGGCGTCGTCCCGATGGCGAGGTCCGGCCGCACCCCCTCCATTGCGGAGAGGTCGTCCTCCAGCGAGGCGCGGAACCGCACGGTCGCGCCATGGGCCTCCAGCCACTCCCGGTCGGGGTCGGACATAGCCGAGCGCGCGCAGGCGGTGCCGACATAGGGCACGTCCGCCCCGCTCTCGACCAGCAGGCGCGCAACGAGGAGCTCCGAGCCCTCGTAGCCCGACACGGTGATCGTCCCCTCGACGCGGGAGCCGTCCAGCGCCTCGCGGATCGCGGGCAGGAAGGCTGCCTTCGCCCCGTCGGCCGAGACGCCGAACGCGTGCCCCACCCGGTCCAGCCAGGCAGCCGTGCCGTCCAGGCCCACGGGCGCGCCAGGCAGGCAGGGCCGGCCCGCGGCCCCGAACTCGCGCATCGTGGCGGCGTAGAACGGATGGATGGCGGCGGCCGCCGCGCAGTCCAGCGCGCCGTAGAGCTCGCGCCACTCGCGGCAGGGCACGACCGGGCCCGCGGCCAAACCCATCGGGGCCAGCATCGCGCCGATCATCACCGGGTCGGCGGGGAACATCTCGCCGATCAGCGCCAGCGAGGGGCGGCCCGAATCAGACCCCGATCCGCCTTCGGGGCGCGGCACGGGGCCGGCCTCCACCTCCGCGCGGGCATGGGCCAGCATCGCGCCGGCGAGGACGTCCTTGGCCTCCGCATGGGTCGGCACGCCGAAGCCGGGCACGTCGATCCCGACGATGCGGACGCCGTCGATCTCCTTCGGCAGCAGCCGCAGGGGCACGCCCGACGCGGTCGGCACGCAGAGGTTCGTCACGATGATCGCGTCGTAGGCCGCAGGATCGGCCATCGCGTGGACGGCATCGCGGATGTCCTCGAAGAGCTTGCCGGTCACCAGCGTCTCGCTGTCGAAGGGCACGTAGCCCACCGACCGCCGCGCGCCGTAGAAGTGCGACACGAAGGTCAGCCCGTAGACGCAGCAGGCCGAGCCCGACAGGATCGTGCCCACCCGCTTCATCCTGAGGCCGGTCCGCAGGCTGCCGAAGGCCGGGCACATGCTCTGCGGCTTGTCGTGCGGCCCGACGGGGTAGTCCGCGCGGTACCGCTCCATCATGGCGGCGTCGGCGCGGCCCTCGGCCCGCTCGGCCGACCGGGCGCACAGGCCCTGGGGCTCGGCCCCGCTCACTTGCGCCCGTCCTTCAGCGCGCGCTCCAGGCGCTCCAGCGCTTGGAGGTCGAGGGGGCGCTCAGGCGTCGTCATAGATCACCTCCAGCGAAGCCTTCGGCGCGGCGTCCTTGCCGCGCATGTCCGCATCGGTCGCCGGCTCCAGCACCACGCCCGCGCCCGTGTCCTTGCCGTCGAAGAGGGCCAGCAGCCCGTCCTGCGACAGAGCCGTGGGGTGGACGGGGGGCGCGGCGGCGACGTTCTCGCCCAGCGCGGCGAAGAGGCCGCCCCACCGCGAGGCGTCCGTGCCGACGATCTGGTAGTTCGCCGACTTCTTCCGCAGGTCGTCGTCCTGCGGGATCGAGGCCAGCACGGGGATGTCGACGGCCTTCGCGAAGGCCTGCGCCTCGCCCGAGCCGTCGTCCTTGTTGACGACCAGCCCCGCGACCCCGACGTTGCCGCCCATCTTGCGGAAGTACTCGACCGCCGAGCAGACGTTGTTCGCCACGTAGAGCGACTGCAGGTCGTTGGACCCGACCAGGATCACCTTCTGCGCCATGTCCCGCGCGATCGGCAGGCCGAAGCCGCCGCAGACCACGTCGCCCAGGAAGTCCAGGAGGACGTAGTCGAAGTCCCAGTCGTGGAAGCCCAGCTTCTCCAGGAGCTCGAAGCCGTGGATGATGCCGCGCCCGCCGCAGCCGCGCCCGACCTCCGGGCCGCCCAGCTCCATCGCGAAGACGCCGCCGCGCTTGAAGCAGACGTCGCCGACGCCGACTTCCTCGCCGGCCAGCTTCTTGCGCGTGCTCGTCTCGATGATCGTCGGGCAGGCCTTGCCGCCGAACAGCAGGGACGTCGTGTCCGACTTCGGGTCGCACCCGATCAGCAGCACCCGCTTTCCCTGCTCGGCCATCATGTGGGAGAGGTTGGCCAGCGTGAACGACTTGCCGATCCCGCCCTTGCCGTAGATCGCGATGATCTGCGTCTTGGAGGTCGGCTCCGCCGTCGGCACCTCCAGCGTCGGCTCGGCGGCCTCCTTGCGGAGCGCCTCGGCCTGCTCCGCGAGAGCGGGTCGGCGCGCGTCCGCGCGAAGGTCCGGAACGGTGTCGAGGCTCATGCGTGGCCCTCCCAGTCGAGGATCATCTTCAGGCAGGCGGGGTCGTCGAAGGCCGTGGCGTAGGCTTCGGCCGCCTCCGCCGCGGGCCTTTGGTGCGTGATCAGACCGTCCAGCGAGAGGTGCCCGCCCTCCACGAGGTCGCGGGTCACGCGCAGGTCGTCCGGCGTCCACTCGGCCGCGATGCGGATGCGCGCTTCGCGCATGAAGGCGGGGGCGAAGGCGAAGCTCGGGCGGCCCGCGTAGAAGCCCGCGAGCACCAGCTCGCCCCCCCGGGCGAGCCGGCCGATCAGCCCGTCGATCAGCGCGGCGTCGCCCGAGGCGTCGAAGATGCAGCCGTAGTCCCGCCGCTCGTCCTGCTCGGGCGCGATCACCGCATAGTCCGCGGCGCCGCGCCGGCCGGGGTTCGCCTCCCACACGGTGGGCTCGCCGCCGGCGGCCACGGTCAGCCGCGCCAGGAGGCGGCCCAGCGCGCCATGGCCGACGATCAGCTCCGGCAAGGCGTTGCCGAGGCCCGCGACCGCGTGCCGCGCGGTCGCCGCCAGCGCCAGGAGCGCGCCCTCCGGGCCGTGCCCCGGATCGATCCGGACGCAGCGGGCCGAATCGGTCACGACCGTCCGGGCCGCGCCGCCGAAGAGGCCGCGCGCGCCCTCGTAGCAGTCGGCGCCGGGCACGAAGACCGCGTCGCCGGTCTTCAGCCGACCCGCCCCCTCCACCACCTCGCCCCGCGCCTCGTAGCCCGGGACCAGGGGATAGCCCATCCCGGGGAAGGGCGGCATCTCCCCGGTCCAGAACAGCTTTTCGGTGCCGGTCGAGATGCCCGAATGGCGGATGCGGATCACGGCCTCGCCCGCCACGGGGGCGCGCAGCGGCAACTCGGCGAGGTCGAGGTCGCGCGTGTCGGAAAGAAGGACGGCCTGGGTACGCATCGGATCTCCCCATCGTCGCGGACTGGACGATCCGCGACATGATGTCACGATAGCGATACTGACCGAGGTGTCAACTAAACTGGACAGTCAGGTGTGGGCCTCGACGACGGAGGTCACGAAGGGCCGCCGGGTGCGCCGCTGCCGGACGGTTCCGAACCCCGCCCCGGCCACCAGGCGCGCGACTTCGTCCGGGGTGCGGGCGCGGCCGGTGCCCATCGCCATGCAATAGAACGCGAAGTAGAGGTCGCCCGCCCGGCTCCCGCGCATCGGCTCGGCCACGATCAGGCGGCCGCCGTCCGGCAGCGCCGTGCGGCACCTCGCGAGAAGCTCCGCCACCGTCGCGTCGTCATGGTCGTAGAGGACCCGGATCAGCGTGATGCAGTCGGCCCCCTCCGGCAGCGGCCCGTCCCGGAAGCTGCCGGGCGCGATCCGTGCGGCGACGCCCTCGGCCCGGAACCGCGCCTCGGCCGCGGGGGCGACTGCGGGCAGGTCGAAGAGGGTCAGCGCCGCGTCCGTGCGCCGCGCCGCGTGGCAGAGGAACGCCCCCGTCCCGCCGCCCACGTCCATCAGGTGCCGCACGCCCGAAAGGTCGACGGCGTCCAGCACCTCCTCCGCGACCGGTCCGAGCGAATCGGCCATCAACGCCGAGTAGCGCCGCGCCTCGGCCTCCGGCGCCTCGCCATGGACGTAGGGCCAGAAGCGGGCCAGCTCGCCCGTGCCGCCGCGAAGGATCGCCAGGGGGTCGGCGAGGTCGGCATAGAGCGCCCGGTGGTGCCGGATCATGTCCCGCAGCCCCGGCACCCCCGAGAGCGCGGCACCCCGCAGCGTGGCGCGCCACCCCTCGCCCTCGCGCCGCAGCAGGCCGAGCGCCGCGCCCGCGTCCAGCAGCGTCGCCATCCGCCCCGGCGCGATCCCGGCCCCCGCGCCGTGATCGGCGCCGACGGGCGCGTCGATCGCGGCCCCCGGAAGGTCGAGCTCGACCAGGGCGAGCAGGGCCTGCGAGTGGACGAACCCCGCCACGAGGTCGAAGATCGCCTCGCCGTCGCGGCGCACCCGCCGTCGCAGCAGGGGGCTGCGCGCGCCCCGGGACTGGAACCGGGGCGAGGCGGCGAGCCGCAGCACCCTCGCGCGCCAGCCCCCCCGCCGCGCGAGGGGCGCGTCCACGGCCGTCACTCGGCAGCGATCCGCGCGGGAAGGTCGGCCGGCACCAAGCGCGTGGCCGTCCTGCGCACCATCATCGCCAGCGCGGCCTCGCCCGGGCAGGCGGGGATCGAGGCAACCGCCCCCGCGAGGATGTCGTCGAGGCGCCGCGCCGCGCCCCGCAGCCCCAGCTCGGCCACGGCCGAGGGGCGGGCATGGACGGCGTCCTGGCCCGAGGGCTTGCCCAGCTCGGCCTCGGTCATGAGGGCGTCGCGAAGGTCGTCGGCGACCTGGAACGCCTCGCCGATGCGCTGGCCCAGCTCCTCCCAGGGGAGGGGGTCGTGGCCCGCCGCCGCCGCGCCCATCTGCGTCGCCGCCACGAAGAGCGCGCCGGTCTTGGCCCGGTGATAGGCCGAGAGGTCGACCTTCGCCTCCGACTCCCAGCCCTGCCCGGCGCAGATGCCGCCGGGCATCCCCCCGTACGCGGCCAGGAGGCGGACCAGCCCGAGCGCCCGCGCCTGCCCCCCCGCCGCGAGCACGTCGAAGGCCAGCATGATGAGCGCGTCGCCCGCGAGGAGCGCGAGCGGCTCGGAGAAGGCGGCGTGGAGCGCGGGCTTGCCCCGCCGCAGGGGCGCGTCGTCGAACATGGGCAGGTCGTCGTGGACCAGCGAGGCGCAGTGCACCAGCTCGAGCGCGGCCGCCGCACTGTCGGCAGCGGCCGGCTCGTCGTCGCCGCAGGCGATCGCCACGTTCAGAAGGATCGTCGGGCGGATCCTCGCCCCGCCGGGCCTCACGGCGTAGGGCAGCGCCGCGGCGAGGCGCGGCGGCGCGTCCGCCCCCGCCGCGAGGGCGAGCGCCGCATCCATGGCCGATTCGATGCGCTTCGTCAGGGGCATGGGAATCCTCCCGCAGGGCCGCTTCGCGGCTGCTTCGTGTTGTAAACTAAACTGGACACTCTAATCTGTCCATCGGATCGAAGGAGGCGCCGCCTTGGACGTCGACACGCTGGTCATCGGTGCGGGGTTCGGGGGCCTCGCCTGCGCCGCGCTGCGCGCCGCCGCCGGCGACCGGGTCGTGGTCCTCGACAGGGCCGCGGCGCCGGGCGGCAAGGCGCGCACGGTGCCGACGCCCGCCGGCCCGGCGCAGGCCGGCCCGACCGTGGTGACGATGCGCCCGGTCTTCGACGCCCTCTTCGAGGCCGTGGGCGAGCACCTGGAGGACCACGTCGCCCTCTCGCGCGAGCCTATCCTCGCCCGCCACTCCTGGCGCGACGGGACCGCCCTCGACCTCTTCCCGGACCCGGCCGCCTCCGCCGCGGCCGTCGATGCCTTCGCAGGCCCGCGCGAGGCGGACGCCTTCCGGCGGTTCGCGGCCGAGGCCCGCGCCCTCTTCGAGGCGTTCGACCGCCCGATGATGCGCGCGGCGCGCCCCCGTCCCGCCCGCCTCCTCGCCGCTGCGCTGTCCCGGCCCCGGCATCTCGGCGCGCTGCTGCCCGGCAGGACCCTCCAGGGCGCGCTCGACGCCCGGTTCCGCGACCCGCGGCTGCGGCAGCTCTTCGGGCGCTACGCCACCTATGTCGGCGGCTCGCCGCGCCTCTCGCCCGCGGTCCTCGGGCTGATCTACCACTCCGAGGCCTCCGGCGTCTGGCGGGTCGAGGGGGGACCTTCCGCCATCGCCGCAGCCCTCGCCGGCCTCGTCCGGCGCCGGGGCGGGACGCTGCGCTTCGGCGAGGGGGCCGCGCGCCTTTTGGTCCGCGGGGGCCGCGTGCGCGGCGCCGTCACCGACGAGAGCCGCACGATCCGCGCCGCCCACACCGTGTTCGCCGGCGATCCCCGGGCCCTCTCGGAAGGCCTCCTCGGCGAGGCCGCGCGCCCCGCGGTGCCCCGCCGGGCGGTCGAGCCGCGCTCGCACTCGGCGCATGTCTGGGCCTTCGCGGCGCGCGCGACGGGGCCCGAACTCGCCCATCACAACGTCTTCTTCGCCGACCCCGAGGAGGAGCACGCCGCCCTCGGCCGTGGCGAGACGCCGCGGGACCCGACCCATTATCTGTGCGCTGAATGGGGCGGGACCCCCAAGCCGGACCCGCCGCTCCGGCGGTTCGAGATCATCGCAAACGCCCCGCCCCTGCCGGGCGGCACCACCGAGGAGAGCGCTTCATGTCACTCGACGATGCTTCGCAGCCTGAGGGCGCACGGGCTGCGCCTCGATCCCGAGCCGCCGCCGCCGACGACGCCGAGGGACTTCGCGGCGATGCATCCGGGCAGCGCCGGCGCCCTCTACGGGCCGTCCCCGCACGGGAGCTGGGCGGCGCTGCGGCGCCCGCGGGCCCGGACGCCGATGCCGGGCCTCCTCCTGGCGGGGGGGGGCTGCCATCCGGGGGCGGGGATCCCGATGGCAGCGCTTTCCGGCCGGCACGCGGCCGAGGCGATCGGGACGGGCCGAACTTCGCCGTCGAGGTCCCGCCCCGGGGCTACGGCTGGTGGTACATGGACGCCCTCGAGGAAGACGGGGGACGGGGCCGCGCGCTGAACGTCATCGCCTTCCTCGGCGGCGTCTTCTCGCCTTGGTACGCTTGGTCGGGGCGGCGCGATCCGGACGACAACTGCTGCATGCACGTCGTCACCTACGGGCCGGGCGGGCGCTGGGCGATGACCGACCGCGGGCGCGCGCGCCTCCGGCAGGAGGAGGCGCGCATCGACATCGGCGCCTCCTCCATGCGGTGGGAAGGGGGCCGCGTCGTCGTCGACGTGGACGAGCGTGCCTGGCCCCACATGGAGCGCATCCGGGGCACCGTGACACTGACGCCCCGCTTCGTCACGGAGGTCGAGCGCGCCCTGACCCCCGACGGGACGCACGTGTGGCGCCCCTTCGCGCCCCGCGCGGAGGTCGAGGTGGACTTGGGCCGTCACGGCCGCTGGCGCGGGCACGGCTACTTCGACGCCAATTTCGGGCTTCGCCCCCTAGAGGAGGACTTCGACTACTGGGTCTGGGGCCGCTTCCCCGACGGCGACGGCGCGATCGTGGTCTACGACGCCGACCTCGCGGACGGCACCAAGCGCGGCATGGCGGCCCGCTTCGCGCCCGACGGCTCCGTCACGCCCGTGCCGATCCCCCGGCGCATGCCGCTTCCGCGCTCGCGCTGGGGCGTGCGGCGCGAGGCCTGGGCCGACGCCGGCCATGCCCCGCGGCAGTCACGCGCCATGCTGGGCGCACCCTTCTACAACCGCGCGGCCATCGAGACGGTGCTCGGCGGCGTGCGGACCGAAGGCGTCCACGAGAGCATCGACCTGCGCCGCTGGGGCGCGTGGTGGATGAAGCCCATGGCCATGATGCGCGTCCCCCGCAGGCGCTGAGCGGCGGCGGCGGCGGCTCAGGCGGCCGCGGCGCGGCCGCCGTTGCGGCGCAGGATGTCGGCGTTCAGCGCGCCGGCATAGCTCGTCCAGACGACGTAGGGGACGAAGGCGATCAGCGTCAGCCGGTCCAGCATGGCGAAGGCCACCGCCGCCAGAAGAACCAGCGCCCAGAGGACGGCCAGGACCGCGAGGGCCGCCTTCAGCCGCCTCAGCCCGAAGAATACCGGCGTCCAGAGCGCGTTCCAGGCGATCTGCGCCGCCCAGAGGGCCAGCGCGACCTCCGCGCCCGGCAAGTGCGCCACCCGGGCCGCGGCCCAGGCGATCGCCACGTAGAGATAGGTCCAGGCCAGTGGGAACAGCCAGTCGGGCGGCGTCCAGGCGGGCTTGTCCAGCCGCCGGTACCAGTCCCCCGGCGGGAACAGCGCGCCGGTGGCGCCCGCCCCCGTGCACGCGATCAGGAAGAGGCCGAAGATCATCCAGTCCATCCGCCCCATCCTAGCCCGGCCCCGCCCGGCGGCGAGGCCCCCTCGCCCTCCGCGCGGTTCCTTGGCATCCCTTCGGACCGAAAGGGGCGCGTGCCATGTGGGAGATCACCGTCGAGGCCATCCGCCTCATCGCCCGGGGCGACGCCGAGGTGCTCGAGATCGCGGCCCTGTCGCTGCGGGTCACGGCGGCCTCGGTGCTCGCCTCCTGCGCGATCGGCATGCCGCTCGGCGCGGCCGTCGGCGCGTTCGCCTTCCCCGGCCGCAGGGCTGCGACGGCGGCGCTCTCGGCGCTGATGGGCTTGCCGCCGGTCGTGGTGGGGCTCGCGGTCTACCTCCTCCTGTCGGCGTCGGGGCCGCTCCACTGGCTCGACATCCTCTATTCCCCCGCCGCGATGGTGCTGGCGCAGACCCTCCTCGTGACGCCGCTCGTCGCCGCGCTCACGCGCGAGGTCGTGGCGGGCCGCGCGGCCGAGTATCGCGACCTCTTCGCGTCGCTGCGGGCCGGCCCGCTCCTGCGGCTGCGCGCGCTGCTCCTCGACGCGCGCGGCGCGCTCGCGACCGTGGCGCTGGCGGGCTTCGGGCGCGCGATCGCCGAGGTCGGCGCCGTCATCGTCGTGGGCGGCAACATCGCGCACCACACGCGCGTCATGACCACCGCCATCGCGCTCGAGACCTCCAAGGGCGAGCTGGAGCTGGCGCTCGCGCTGGGCCTGATCCTCCTCGGGATCTCGCTCGGGGTGAACGCCGCCGTCATGCTGCTGCGCGGCCCCTCGGGCGCCCTCGCGGCATGAGCGGCGCCCCGCCGCCGCTGATCGAGGCGCGCGGCCTGACCGTGGAGGCCCCCGGGGAGACCCCCCGCCGGCGCCTGCTGGACGGGGTGGACCTCGCCGTGCCGGCGGGCGGGCGCCTCGTGGTGATGGGCCCGAACGGGGCCGGCAAGACGGTCCTGCTGCGGGCGCTGCACGGGCTCGTGCCGCATGGGGGGACGCTGCTCTGGCGCGGCCGTCCGGCGCCCCCCGGCCCGCGCCGCGGCCAGGCGCTCGTCTTCCAGCGCCCGGTGCTCCTGCGCCGCTCCGTGCTCGCGAACCTCCGCTTCGCGCTCGCCGCCGCCGGGGCGCCCCGGCGCGTGCGGACCCCCCGCGCCGAGGCCGCGCTGGGGGAGGCGGGCCTCCTCCACCTCGCCCACCGCCCGGCCGCGGTCCTCTCGGGGGGCGAGGCCCAGCGCGTCGCCCTCGTGCGCGCGCTCCTGGCCGCGCCGGACCTCCTCCTCCTCGACGAGCCGACGGCCTCGCTCGACCCAGAGGCGACCCGCGCGGTCGAGGCGCTGCTCGCGCGCGCCGCCGCGGCCGGGACCGCCCTCGTCCTCGTGACGCAGGACCCCGGCCAGGCCCGGCGCCTGGGTGGCGAAGGGGCGATCCTCCGGAGGGGGCGGATCGCCGCGAGGGGGCCGGTGGCCGCGCTGCCCGTGGGCGGGGCCTGGGGACCCCTGGACGACGGCGGCCCGGCGGGCCTAGGAGCCGCGCCATGACCCCCCGGCTTCCCTTCGGCGCCCTCCTCCTCGCCCTCTCGCTGTCCGCCCTCGCCCCCGCCCTCGCCCCCGCGCGAGCGGACGAGGACGCGGGCGCGGGCGACCCGCTGATCCTGCTCTCCACCACCTCGACGGAGAACTCGGGCCTTCTCGCCCATCTCCTTCCCCTCTTCGAGGCGCAGAGCGGCATCGAGGTGCGCGCGGTAGCCGTCGGCACCGGGCAGGCGCTGCGGGCGGCGGCCCGCGGGGACGGCGACGTGCTGCTGACCCACGACCGCACCGCGGAGGAGCGCTTCGTCGCCGAAGGCCACGGCACGGGCCGCCGCGACGTGATGTACAACGACTTCGTCCTCGTCGGCCCGGCAGGCGACCCGGCCGGGATCGCGGCCCTGGACGAGGCGCCCGCCGCCCTCGCCGCCATAGCCGCCCGCGGGGCGCCCTTCGCCTCGCGCGGGGACGAGAGCGGCACCCACCGGGCCGAGATGCGCCTCTGGGCCGAAGCCAGCGTCGACCCGCTTCCGGCCTCCGGCACCTGGTACCGCGAGATGGGCCAGGGCATGGGCGCGGTGCTGAACGCGGCCGTGGCCATGGACGCCTACGCGCTGACCGACCGCGCGACCTGGGCGGCGTTCGGCAACAAGCGCGGCCACCGCATCCTGCTGGAGGGCGACCCGCGCCTCTTCAACCCCTACGGCGTCGTCCCCGTGGACCCCGCCCGCCATCCCGGCGTGAACGCGGACGCCGCCGAGGCCTTCGCGAGCTGGATCACCGGCCCGGCGGGACAGGCGGCCATCGCCTCCTTCGAGGTGGACGGGCAGCGCCTCTTCGTCCCGAACGCGGGAAGCTGACGCGCCCCTCGCGCAGGGGGCGGGGGGACGGCGGCGGGGCCGGCCGTCAGGCCGTCAGCCCCTCCGGCACCGGCAGCCCGTGCGCCCGGCAGCACGCCGCCAGCGTGTTCGCCAGAAGGCACGCGATGGTCATCGGCCCGACCCCCCCCGGCACGGGCGTGATGGCCCCGGCGACCTCCGCCGCCTCCTCGAAGGCGACGTCCCCGACCAGCCGGGTCTTCCCCGGCCTTCCGGGATGCGCCTCGCGCGTGATGCCGACGTCGATCACCGTCGCGCCTGGCTTCACCCAGTCGCCCCGCACCATACCGGCCCGGCCCACCGCCGCGACGAGGATGTCCGCCCTGCGGCACACCGCGGCGAGGTCCTTCGTGCGCGAATGGGCCACCGTCACCGTGCAGTCCTCCCGCAGGAGGAGCTGCGCCATCGGCTTGCCGAAGAGGTTCGAGCGCCCCACCACCACCGCCTCCTGGCCGGAGAGATCGCCCAAGGCGTCCCGCAGGAGCATCAGGCACCCCAGCGGCGTGCACGGGACGAGCGCGTCGCCCCCCGTCGCCAGAAGGCCCGCGTTCTCGACGCTCAGGCCGTCCACGTCCTTGGCGGGGTCGATCCGCGCCACGGTCCGCCGCTCGTCCAGGTGCTCCGGCACGGGGAACTGGCAGAGGATGCCATGCACCTTCGGATCGGCGTTCAGCCGGTCGATCAGCGCGAACAGCGCCTCCTCGGACGTGTCCGCGGAGAGCCGGTGCTCGAAGCTCTCCATCCCGGCGGCCACCGTCGCCTCGCGCTTGTGCCCGACATAGACCTCCGAGGCCGGGTCCTCGCCCACGAGGATCACCGCGAGGCCGGGCGTGATCGCGTGCTCATCCTTCAGCCGGGCGACATGGCCGGCGACCCGCTCGCGGATGCGGGCCGCGAAGGCCCTGCCGTCGATGATGGCTGCGGTCATTCCGCGCCCTCCTTCCGTTCCGTCCCTCACCGCGCCCGGCGCCGCGACGGCGGCCCGAACGCCTCGCGGTCCGCCTCCATGGCGTCGAGGGCCCCGGCGATCCCGCGCAGGGAATAGATCTCCTCCGCCCCCGCCGCGCGGACGTGCATCCAGCGGCCCGCGCGCATCGCCTCGATCAGCCCCTCCGCGTCCGGCACTGTGACCTTCTGCGGATCGCCCGGCCCGTCCGGCCCCCCCGGCCGGACGTCGACCACCCGCTCGGGCCCGCCGTCGATCGCGATCCCGAGGCCCCGCCGGGCCGTCCCCGCGGCGTCGAGCTCCCGCCCCCAGAGGGTCAGCACCGGGCCGCCCTCGGCGTCCGGGTTCACCGAGAGGCGCCCCTTCCCGAAGAAGCCGCCGTCGACGAGGTGCACGTACTGCACCGCCCGGCAGGGCCCGCGCCCCGCCTCGTCGCAGACCACCAGCCAGTCCCCCTGGTAGGAGCGGCGCCCCCCGAAGGGATGCTCGAACCACGCGCCCTCGGGGACCGTCTCGGCGGCGGGGGGCGCCGGCAGGCAGAGCACCGCCAGGAGGGCCGCCGCGGCGGGCGCGAGACCGCGGCGGCGGCAGGAACGGCGGCGGCGCGTCGTCCGGGGCGTCATCCTCGAGGCTCCATCTAGAAGAGGCCCTCGACCTCGCCCGCATCGTTCAGGCGGATGCTCTCCGCGCTGGGCACGCGGGGAAGGCCGGGCATGGTCATGATCTCCCCGCAGACCACGACGACGAAGCCCGCCCCCGCGCTCAGGCGGACCTCGCGCACGGGCACGGAATGGTTCGTGGGCGCGCCGCGCAGGTTCGGGTCGGTCGAGAATGAGTACTGCGTCTTGGCCATGCACACCGGAAGGTGGCCGTAGCCCTGCTCCTCCCAGAGGCGCAGCTGGTCGCGGACCTTCTTGTCCGCCAGGACCTCGTCGGCTCGGTAGATGCGCTTGGCGACGGTCTCGACCTTCTCGAAGAGGGGCATGTCGTCGGGGTAGAGCGGCGCGAAGTTCGCGACGTCCGCGTCGGCGATCGCGGCCACGCGGCGGGCCAGGGCTTCCGCCCCCCGGCCCCCTTCGGCCCAGTGGCGGCTGACGATGGCCTCCGTTCCCTGGGTCTCGGCAAAGGCGCGCACGGCCTCGACCTCGGCGTCCGCGTCGCCCGAGAAGTGGTTGATCGCGACCACGACCGGAACGCCGAAGCCCTTCACGTTCTCGATGTGCCGGCCGAGGTTGGCGCAGCCCCTGCGCACGGCCTCCACGTCCTTTGCCCCGAGGTCGGCCTTCGCCACGCCGCCGTTCATCTTCATCGCCCGCACCGTGGCGACCAGCACCACCGCCGAAGGGGCCAGCCCGGCGAGGCGGCACTTGATGTTCATGAACTTCTCCGCCCCGAGGTCGGCGCCGAAGCCCGCTTCCGTGACCACGTAGTCGGCCAGCTTCAGCGCCGTCCTCGTGGCGATCACGCTGTTGCAGCCGTGCGCGATGTTGGCGAAGGGCCCGCCGTGGACGAAGGCGGGGTTGTTCTCCAGCGTCTGGACGAGGTTGGGCTGCATCGCGTCCTTCAGGAGGACCGTCATCGCCCCGTCCGCCTTGATGTCCCGGCAGAAGACGGGGCTGCGGTCGCGCCGGTAGGCGACGATCATGTCCCCCAGCCGCCGCTCGAGGTCCTTCAGGTCGCGCGCGAGGCAGAGGCAGGCCATCACCTCCGAGGCGACGGTGATGTCGAAGCCCCCCTCGCGCGGGAAGCCGTTCGCCACGCCGCCCAGGCCGACGGTCACCTGCCTGAGCGCGCGGTCGTTCATGTCCACGACCCGCCGCCACTGGACGCGGCGGACGTCGATCCCCTCCTCATTGCCCCAGTGGACGTGGTTGTCGATCATCGCCGACAGCAGGCTGTGCGCGCTGGTGATCGCGTGGAAGTCGCCCGTGAAGTGAAGGTTCATGTCCTCCATCGGCACGACCTGCGCGTGCCCGCCCCCCGCCGCGCCGCCCTTCATGCCGAAATTGGGGCCCAGCGACGCCTCGCGGATGCAGACCACCGCGCGCCTGCCGATCGCGTTCAGCCCGTCGCCGAGGCCCACGGTCGTGGTGGTCTTGCCCTCGCCCGCGGGGGTCGGGTTCACGGCCGTGACGAGGATCAGCTTGCCGTCCGGGCGCCCTGCCAGCCCGTCGATGAAGGCCTGCCCGACCTTGGCCTTGTCGTGCCCGTAGGGCAGCAGGGCCTCCGCCGGGATGCCCAGGGCCTCGCCGATCTCTCCGATGGGCTTCTTCGGCGCCGCGCGCGCGATCTCGATGTCGGTCTTCAAGGCCCTGTCCCCTCCGGCGGCTCCGGGGTCCCGCTTAGCCGCCCCCGCGCCGGGACGTGAGTCCCTAACCGACCCCGCCGGGCCCTATTCCGCCGCGGCGCCCTTCGCGGCGAAGGCGCGGACGGCCGCGAACTTGAATTCCGGTATCTTGCCATAGGGGTCGAGCGCGGGGTTCGTCAGCAGGTTCGCCGCCGCCTCCACGTAGGCGAAGGGCAGGAACACCATGTCGGGCGCCACCGCCCGGTCCGCCCGCGCCATCAGCGTCACCGCCCCGCGCCGCGTCTCCAGCGTGACCATCCCGCCCGCCTCGACCCCCAGCCGCCGCAGCGTCGACGGGTGCAGCGAGCAGTTCGCCTCCGGCTCCACCGCGTCCAGCACGCTCGCCCGCCGGGTCATGGACCCCGTGTGCCAGTGCTCGAGCTGCCGGCCCGTGGTCAGCACCATCGGATACTCGGCGTCGGGCAGCTCGTCGGGGGGGACGACGTCGGCGGGGGCGAAGCGCGCCCGCCCCCCCTCGCGCGGGAAGCCGTCCCCGAACACGATGGGCTGGCCGGGGTCCTCGGGCGTGAGGGACGGATAGGTCACCGCCCCCTCCCGCTCCAGCCGCTCCCAGGTAATGTTGGCGAGGGACGGCATCATGCCGGCCATCTCCGCGAACACCTCGCGCGGGTGCTCGTAGGTCCAGCCCAGCCCGCAGGCGTTGGCCAGGTCCCGTATGACGCGCCAGTCCTCGCGCGCCTCGCCGGGTGGCGGCACGGCGGGCCGTCCCATCTGCACCTGCCGATTGGTGTTCGTGACCGTGCCGGCCTTCTCGTAGAACGCGCTCGCCGGCAGGATCACGTCGGCGTAGTTCGCCGTCTCCGTCAGGAAGATGTCCTGCACCACCAGATGATCCAGCTTCGCCAGGGCGCCGCGCGCGTGGGCCAGGTCGGGGTCCGACATGGCCGGGTTCTCGCCCAGGACGTACATCGCCCGCACGCCGCCGGCATGGACCGCATCCATGATCTCCGTGACCGTCAGCCCCGCCTCGGGCGCGACCTCCGCGCCCCAGAGGGCGGCATAGCCGCCGCGCGCATCCGGGTCGGCCACGCTGCGATAGTCCGGCAGGAACATCGGGATGAGCCCCGCGTCCGAGGCGCCCTGGACGTTGTTCTGCCCCCTCAGGGGGTGCAGCCCCGTCCCTGGCCGCCCCACGTGCCCGCACATCAGCGCGAGGCTGATCAGGCAGCGCGCGTTGTCCGTCCCGTGAACGTGCTGGCTGACGCCCATCCCCCAGAAGATCATCCCCGCCCGCGCCCCGGCGAAGGCCCGCGCCACCGCGCGCACGGCATCCGGCGCGATGCCGGTCAGGCCCTCGACCCGCTCGGGCGCGAACCCGGCCAAGTGCCGCTCCTGCGCGGCCCAGTTCTCGGTGAACCCCTTGACGTACTGCCGGTCGACCAGCCCCTCCTCCACGATCACGTGCATGACGCTGTTCAGCAGCGCCACGTCCGCGCCGGGCCGGAACTGCAGCATGTGGGCGGCGTGCCGGGCCAGCGCCTGCCCGCGGGGGTCCATCACGATCAGGGTGCCGCCGCGCGCCGCGAACTGCTTCAGGTAGGTGGCCGCGACGGGATGGTTCTCGACCGGGTTGGCGCCGATCACGATGGCGCAGTCGGCGTTCTCGATCTCGTTGAACGTGGCCGTCACCGCCCCCGACCCGACGTTCTCCAGGAGGGCCGCGACCGAGGACGCGTGGCAGAGCCGCGTGCAGTGATCGACGTTGTTGTGCCCGAACCCCTCGCGGATGAACCGCTGGAAGAGGTACGCCTCCTCGTTCGAGCATTTGGCCGACCCGAACCCCGCGACCTCGCGCCCCCGCCCCCGCAGCCCGGCGGCGGCCCTCTCCAGGGCCTCCTCCCAGCTCGCCTCGCGGAACGCGGCGCCCCAGTCGCCGGGGTCCACGTTCAGCCCCTTCGCGGGCGCGTCCTCCCGCCGGATCAGGGGCTTCGTCAGCCGGTGCGGGTGGTGGACGTAGTCGAAACCGAACCGCCCCTTCACGCAGAGCCGCCCCTCGTTCGCGGGCCCGTCGACCCCGTCCACGGCGACGATCCGGTCCCCCTTCGACCTCAGCGACACTTGGCAGCCCACGCCGCAGAACGGGCAGACCGACTTCGTCTCCGTGTCGAAATCGGCGCCGTCGCCGACCATCGCTGCCTCCATCAGCGCGCCCGTGGGGCAGGCCTGAACGCACTCGCCGCAGGCCACGCAGGTGGACGCGCCCATCGGGTCGGCGAAGTCGAAGACGGGCCAAGTGTCCGCCCCCCGCCCGGCCATGCCGATCACGTCGTTGACCTGAACCTCGCGGCAGGCCCGCACGCAGAGGCCGCACTGGATGCAGGCGCCCAGGTCCACCTCCATGGCAGGGTGGCTCCGGTCGCAGGGGGGCGCGCGCCCCTCCTCCATCGCCGGGAAGCGCGAGGGGGCCCGCTCGCCCGCCTCCTCCCAGAAGCGCGAGGACCGGTCCGGCGAGACGCCCCTCGCGGGCTGGTCGGCCTCCAGAAGCTCGATCACCATCGCCCGCGCCTTCTCGGCCCGCGGGGTGGCGGTGCGCACCACCATCCCCTCCGCCGCCTCGCGCACGCAGGACGCGGCGAGCGCCCGCTCCCCCTCCACCTCGACCATGCAGGCCCGGCAGTTCCCGTCGGGCCGGTAGCCGGGCGCGGGCCTGTGGCAGAGATGCGGGATCCGCAGCCCCCGCCCGTGGGCCGCCTCCCAGATCGTCGTGCCGGCGGGGACCGACACGGCCGCGCCGTCCAGCTCGAAGGTGACGAAGGTCTCGATCACGTCCTTCATCCCTCGCCCTCCAGCGACTGGTCGGTGGCGTAGTTGCCGTGCGCCAGGGCCGCGGCCTTCGCCCCCACCTCCTCCGGGAAGTGTTTCATCACCAGGCGGATCGGGTTCGGGGCGGCCTGCCCCAGCCCGCAGATCGAGGCGTCCACCATCACGTCGCAGAGGTCGGTCAGAAGCCCATGGTCCCAGGTCTCGGCCTGCATCAGCTTCACCGCCTTCTCGCAGCCCACGCGGCAGGGGGTGCACTGGCCGCAGCTCTCCGATTCGAAGAAGCGCAGCATGTTGAGGGCCGCGTCCCGCGCGCTGTCGCGGTCCGACAGCACCACCACCGCGGCCGAGCCGATGAAGGACCCCTCCGCCTGCAGCGTGTCGAAGTCGAGCGGCACGTCGTCCCTCGACGCCGGCAGCAGGCCCGAGGACGGCCCGCCCGGCTGATAGGCCTTGAAGACGTGCCCCTCGGCCATCCCGCCTGCGGCTTCGATCACGTCCCGGATCGTGGACCCGGCCGGCAGCAGATGCACCCCCGGGTTCCGCACCCGCCCCGACACCGAATAGCTCCGCAGCCCCCTGCGCCCGTTCCGCTCGTGCGCGCTCAGCACCTCGGGGCCCTCGCGGACCACGCGGGCGATCCAGTGCAGCGTCTCGACGTTGTGCACGAGGGTCGGGCGCCCCCAGAGGCCGACCTGCGCCACGTAGGGCGGACGGTGCCGGGGCAGGCCCCGCTTGCCCTCGATCGACTCGATCATCGCCGATTCCTCGCCGCAGATGTAGGCGCCCGCGCCGCGCCGCAGCTCGACGTATCCCGGCCCGACGATCCCCGCCCCCTCCAGCGCGGCGATCTCCCGGCGCAGGATCTCCAGCACGGCGGGGTACTCGTCGCGCATGTAGAGGAAGACGCGGCTGGCCTCGACGGCCCAGGCGGCGATCAGCATCCCCTCGAGGAAGAGGTGCGGGACGCGCTCGAGGTAGAAGCGGTCCTTGAAGGTCCCCGGCTCGCCCTCGTCGCCGTTGACCGCCATCAGGCGGGGGCCGGGATTGGCGCGCACGAACCCCCACTTCCTGCCCGACGGGAAGCCCGCGCCGCCCAGGCCCCGCAGGCCGGACGCCGCGACCATGTCCTGCACCGCCTCCCAGTCGCCCCCCTCGCGCAGCTCGGCCAGCTTCGCGTAGCCGCCCCCCGCGCGGTAGGCGTCCAGCGGCTCGTAGTCCGGGATCACCGGCCCGTGGTCGCCCTCCACCGCCGCCAGCACCGCCTCCGGCGTGGCCCGTTCCACGTGCCGGTGGCCCACCTCGGCCACGGGGGCGGCGTCGCAGCGCCCCATGCAGGGCGCCCGCAGCACGCGCACCTCCGACGGGTCCGCCCCCTCCTCCAGCGCGGCCCGCAGCGCCCGCGCGCCCCCAAGCTCGCAGGAGAGCGAGTCGCACACCCGCACCGTCAGCGCGGGCGGCGCGGGCTCGCCCTCCCGCAGGGGGTCGAAATGGTCGTAGAAGGTCGCCACCTCCCACACCTCCGCCATGGAGAGGCGCATCTCCTCGGCCAGCGCCCGCAGGTGCCGCGCTGAGAGGTGCCCGCGGGCGTCCTGGATCAGGTGGAGGTTCTCGATCAGCCGGTCGCGCGCGCGCGGCGCGCCGCCCAGCATCGCGCGGACCTCGTCCAAGGCTTCGTCCTCGTACTGGCGGCCCTTGGGCGTGTGGCGGCCCTTGCCGCGCCCCGACCGCCAGACGCCCGCCCCCCGATCGCCCCGATCCAGCGCCATGCCGCCCCCGCTCTGCCTCTGGGGGACCGTCTAGCCCATGCGCCCCGCGCGCAAGGGGTCCGGATGCGACATCTTCGGGCCTGGGGGCGCTGCCGGGGGCGGCGCTACTCGGCGGCCAGCCGCGCCGCGCGGTCCTGCGCCTCCAGCTGGGCCAGCACCGCGAGCAGCGCGCCACCCCGCCCCTCGCCCCAGGCGCCCCCCTTGGCCGGCCCGCAGGCCGCGTCGACGAGGAAGGCGGCCTCCGGCAGCGGCGCGGCGTAGAGGACGGCCGAGCGCGGCATCGCCATGCCGATCCCCGTCCGCAGCCCCGCCTGCGCCAGCCAGCCCAGCTTGGCGGCCCGCGAGGTCACGGCCCGGCGCGAGACGCTGTCGTGCCCGTTCGCCGCCACCCGGCCGCCGATCCCCGCATAGGCCAGCCGCGCCGCCCAGATGCCGGGGCGGGCCGCGCGCGGCAGCGCCGCGATCCCCGCCTCCGCCCGGAAGTAGAGGCGCCGCGCCTCGCCCAGAAGGCGCCCGACCACCGCCCGCACCGCGTCCGTGGGCAGCGGGTCGGCCAGGAACCCGCCCCGGTCCACCCCCGCCTCCTCCAGCCAGTCCAGCGGCAGGTAGACGCGGCCCATCGCGGCGTCCTCGCCCACGTCGCGGGCGATGTTGGTCAGCTGCATCGCCGCGCCGAGGTCGCAGGCCCGCGAGAGGGCGTGCCGGTCCCGCACGCCCATCAGGACGCACATCATCGCGCCCACCGCGCCCGCGACGCGCGCGCCGTAGGCGTGAAGGTCCGAGAGGGTGCGGTACTCGCGGCCCACCGCGTCCCAGGCCAGCCCCTCCAGCAGCGCCTCGGGCAGCGCGCGGGGCATGGCCGTGCCCTGGACCACCGCCGCGAACGCCCGGTCGGCGGGGGCGTCCTCGGGGCGGCCGTCGTAGATCGCGTCCAGCCGCGCGCGCAGCCGCAGCACGGCGCCGCCGGTGTCCGCGCCCTCGTCCACCGCGTCGTCCGCCAGCCGGCAGAAGGCATACAGCGCGAGCGCCGGGTCCCGCACCCCCCGCGGCAGCAGCCGCGAGGCCGAATGGAAGCTGAGCGAGCCGGCGCGGATCGCCTCGCGGCAGGCCGCGAGGTCGGCCCCGTCGATGGGCGGGCCGGCGCGCCCGGCGAGGCGCGCCCCGAGACCCCTGTCGCTCATTCCGCCGCCAGCCCCGCCAGCGCCGGGACGGCGGCCGCCTCCGGGATCATCCCCGCCGTCACCTCGGCGCCCGCGATCACGCCGGGCACGCCCGCGCCCGGATGGGTGCCCGCCCCGACGAGGAAGAGGTTCTCTACCTCCTCCGAGCGGTTGTGCGGCCGGAACCAGGCCGATTGCAGGATGCGCGGCTCGATCGAGAAGCCCGACCCCATTGGCGAGAGGTAGCGGTCGCGGAAATCCGGCGGCGCCAGGCACTCCTCCGGCCCCATCCGGTCCCTCAGGCCCGGCATGATCCGCTCCAGCCGCCCGAGGACCCGCTCGCGGAACGGGGCGCGCGCCGCCTCCCAGTCGCAGGCGTCGTGGCCCAGGTGCGGCACGGGGGCGAGGGCGTAGAACGTGTCGTCCCCCTCGGGCGCGACCGAGGGGTCCGTGACCGAAGGGCGGTGGAGGTAGAGGCTCATGTCCTCGGCCAGCACGCCCCGGCGGAAGATGTCCCGCACGAGGCCCGCATAGCGCGGCCCGTTCAGGATCGTGTGGTGGCCGACGTCCGGCCACATCCCCCGCGTGCCCCGCGTCCCGAAGTAGAGCACGAAGAGGCCCATCGACCAGCGCAGCCCCCCGAGGCGCGCGGGCGTCCAGCGCCGCTTGGGCAGCCCCCGCAGCAGCCGGTCGTAGGTGTGCCCCGGATCGGCGTTCGAGACGACGACCTCCGCGCCGACCCTCTCGCCCGTGTCCAGAAGGACGCCCGCCGCCCGCCGCCGGCCGTCCACCAGGATGCGGTCGACCGTGGCGCCCTGCCGCACGGCGCCCCCGTCCTCGCGGACGGCGCGCGCCATCGCTTGCGCGATCCGCGCGACGCCCCCCATCGCGTAATGGACCCCGAACGCCGCCTCGAGATGCGAGACGAGCGCGTAGATCGACGTAACCCGGAACGGGTCCCCCCCGATGAAGAGCGGGTGGAAGCTGAGGGCGAAGCGCAGCCGGGGGTCGCGCACCCGCCGGGCCGCGTGCCGCGCGATGGACCGGTCCGCGCGCAGCAGGCCGAAGGCCGGCAGGACCTTCAGCATCTCGCGCGCCTCGTGCATGGGCCGCCGGCCGAGGCCCACGAACCCGATCCCGTAGCGCCGCTCGGCGTCCCGGAGGAAGCGCTCGAACCCCCGCACGTCGCCGGGCGAGAGGCGCCGCACCTCCTCGCGCATCGCCTCGGCGCCGGGGCGCATGGTGAAGCGGGCGCCGTCCTCCCAGCGGATCTCGTAGAACGGGTCGAGCGGCCGCAGGTCCACGTCCGCGTCGAAGTCCCGCCCCGTCGCGGCCCAGAGGTCGCGCAGCAGCGCCGGCACGGTGACGATGGTCGGGCCCAGGTCGAACCGGTGCCCCTCGCGGTGCAGCGCGCTGCCGCGCCCGCCCGGCACGTCGAGACGGTCCAGCACCGTGACGGCGTAGCCCTTCGCGCCCAGCCGCATGGCCGTCGCCAAGCCGCCGAGCCCCGCGCCGATCACCACGGCGCGCGGCCGTCCGCCGGCGGGGGTCTGGGGCGATCCGTCCATGCGCCGACCCTAGGGCTGTCAACTTGACTTGACAACTCGGCTGGTGGACCCTTCGGCACATGCGCGCCGCCGACCTCCTCTCCTCCGCCGGCCCCGCCGTCGCGGACGGGCCCCGCCGCCGCCCCGGCGGGCACGTCACCCTGTCGCTCCACCGGTTCGGCCTGGGGCGGCTGCCTTGGGTGCTGGCGCAGATGGGCGCGGCGCGCTGGCCGCTGCTCCACGTGCCGGGCCTCGCCTTCTTCAAGCTCTGCGGCTCGGGTTCGGGGCACGGCTTCGCGCCGCGGCCGAACCCCCGCGTCTGGGCCATCCTCTGCGCCTGGGACGACGCCGCCGACGCGGACCGGGCGCTGGCCCGCCCCCCCTTCACCCGCTGGCGGGCGGCGGCACGCGAATCGGCCCTCCTGCGCATGACCCCCACCTCCGTCCGCGGCCTCTGGTCGGGCCGCCCGCCCTTCGCCGCGGGCCCGGCGCCCGGGGGCGCCCCCCTCGCGGTGCTGACGCGCGCCACGATCCGCGCGCGCGGCCTGCGCGGCTTCTGGGCCCGCCAGCGCGCCATCGCCCCCGGAATCCCCGATGCGGGCATCCTCCTGAAGGCCGGCCTGGGCGAGATGCCCTGGCTGCACCAGATCACCTTCTCCGTCTGGCCGGACGGCGCCGCCATGCGCCGCTTCGCCCGCTCGGGCCGGCACGCCGAGGCCATCGGGGCGGTCCGCCGGAACGGATGGTTCGCGGAGGAGCTCTACGCCCGCCTCGCCCTCACCGCCGCCTCCGGCACCTGGGAGGGGCGCGACCTCGCCGACCTCGCCGCCCCGGCCCGCCCCCCTGTGCCGCCCGGCCGCCCCCTGCCCGACCCGGCCCCCGGCCCGCATCCCGGCCCGGACCCCGGTCCCCGGCCGGGTCCCCGGCCCGGCCCCGGCCGTCCCGTCCCCCAGGCCGCCGCGTGAGCGCGCGGCCCGCGTCCCGAAGGCCCCCGCCATGACCGTCCAGCCCGTCTCCGCCACCAGGCCCTTCCCCTTCTCGGCCATCGTCGGCCAGGAGGAGATGAAGCGCGCCCTCCTCCTCACGGCCGTCGACCCCTCCATCGGGGGCGTCCTGGTCTTCGGCGACCGCGGCACGGGCAAGTCCACGGCCGTCCGCGCGCTGCCCGCCCTCCTGCCGCCCATCGAGGCGGCGGAGGGCTGCGCCGTCTCCTCGCCCACGGCGGCCGAGGCGCCCGCCTGGTCCGGCGCGGGCCGGCGGGTCGTGAAGAAGCCCACGCCGGTCGTGGACCTGCCGCTGGGCACCACGGAGGACCGCGTCACCGGCGCGCTCGACGTCGAGCGCGCGCTCACGAAGGGCGAGACGGCGTTCCGCCCCGGCCTCCTGGCGCAGGCGAACCGCGGCTACCTCTACATCGACGAGGTGAACCTGCTCGAGGATCACATCGTCGACCTCCTCCTCGACGTCGCCCAGTCCGGCGAGAACGCGGTCGAGCGCGACGGCCTCTCCGTGCGCCATCCCGCGCGCTTCGTCCTCGTGGGCTCCGGCAACCCCGAGGAGGGCGAGCTGCGGCCCCAGCTCCTCGACCGGTTCGGCCTCTCGGTCGAGGTCGCCTCCCCCCCCACGATCGAGGAGCGGGTCGAGGTCGTGCGCCGCCGCGACGCGTTCGAGCGGGACCGCGCGGCGTTCCTTCGCAAGTGGTCCGCCCGCGACGGCAAGGCCCGCGCCGGCGTCATGCGCGCCCGCGCCGCGCTCGGCGGGATCGGGACCCCGGACGAGGCCCTGCGCGACGGCGCCGCGCTCTGCCTGCATGTCGGCGCGGACGGCCTGAGGGGCGAGCTGACGCTGCTGCGGGCGGCCCGCGCTCTCGCCGCGCTGGAGGGCGAGGCGCGCATCACCCGCGCCCACATCCGCACGATCGCCCCCAGCGCCCTGCGCCACCGCCTGCGCCGCGACCCCTTGGACGAAGCCGGCAGCACCGCCCGCATCGAAAGGGCCCTCACGGAGCTCTGGGGGTGAGGACCGACCCGGCGAAGCCGGCGATCGGTCCGGCGGACCGATCGAGGCCCGAACGGGCGAAGCCCCGGAGGAGGACCGACCCGGCGAAGCCGGCGATCGGTCCGGTGGACCGATCGAGGTCCGAACGGGCGAAGCCCCGGAGGAGGACCGATCCGGCGAAGCCGGCGCTCGGTCCGGTGGACCGATCGAGGTCCGAACGGGCGAAGCCCCGGAGGAGGACCGATCCGGCGAAGCCGGCGATTGGTCCGGCGGACCGATCGAGGTCCGAACGGGCGAAGCCCCGGAGGAGGACCGACTCGGCGAAGCCGGCGATCGGTCCGGTGGACCGATCGAGGTCCGAACGGGCGAAGCCCCGGAGGAGGACCGAACCGGCGAAGCCGGCGAACGACCCGGCGGTCCCCTCGACCCCCGAACGGGCGAAGCCCTGGGTGAGAAAGCGAACCGCGCGCCGTGCGGCGATCGGTCCGGTGGACCGATCGGCCCTCGAACGGGCGAAGCCCCGGAAGACGGGGCGCCCCGCGCCCCGCGCCATGCTCGGCTCGGCAGGCCCGCCGCCCCCCGAACGGGCGACCGTCCGCGGAAGGGGGCGCTTCGCACGAATCGCCGTCGTCGGTCCGGGGCATCGCCCGCACCTCGAACGGCCCGAGCCGCGGCAGAACGCCGGGTCCGCGATCACCGCCCGGGCCCGGGCGGACGGCGGGCGGGCGCGGCCGGCAACCCGAGCGGCGATCGCCCCCCGCCCCGCAGGCGTCCGCAGGAACGGCCGCGCCCCCGATCCGGCCATGCCCGGCATCCGCGCGGATGCCGCCCTCCGACGGGCGGCGGGACCGGCGCGAAGCGTCCCGGGGCGCGGCCCGCGCCTCCCGAACCGCCGGAGCGGCCGTCCGGCCCGCGGACGGCCCGCCTCCCTCCGAAGCGCCGATCCTGCCCGCCGGACCCCCGGGCCCTGTCCCCGAAGCGGCGCCTCGCGCCCTCGCCGGGCGCAGCTTCCCCGTGACCTCGCGCCGAGGCAGGAAGAAGGCGCCCCCGATGGGGCCGATTCGTCGAAGGAGAAGGGCGAGCGGCACGATCATGCCCCCATTAGAAGGGGCCCGCCTTTCGGCCGGGTTAACGCACCGCGCGCCCCTTGCCCGCTTGGGCGCGAGGGGTGCCAACCGTGACGCCGGGCTTCGCGCGCGCCGCGCTGGCGCTCGACCTCCTCGCCGTCGACCCGGGCCTCTCGGGGCTGCACCTGCGCGGCCCGGCGGGGCCCGCGCGCGATGCGCTCCTCGCGCGGCTCGACCCCGCGCTGCCGCCCCTGCGGCGCCTCGCGCCCACCGCGCCTGAGGATGCGCTGACGGGCGGGCTCGACGCCGCCGCGACGCTCCGCTCGGGGCGGATGGTCTGGACGCAGGGCGCCCTCGGCGCGCCCGCGACGCTTCTCCTCCCCATGGCCGAGCGCACCCCCCCCGCCCGCGCCGCCCGCCTCGCGGGAAGGGGCCGCACCGTGATCGCGGGCGACGAGGGCACGGAGGAGGAGGCCCTGCCGCCCGGCCTCGCCGCCCGGCTCGCCCTCTTCGCCGACATCTCCGGCGCGGCGCGCGGGGACCTCTCGGCGGAAGGGCCGGACCGGGCCGCCATCGCCGCGGGCCGGGCCCTGCTGCGAAGCGTCACGGTGCCAGACAAGGCGTTGGCGGAACTGGCGGAGTTGGCCGCGACGCTCGGGATCGACGACCTTCGCCGCCTCGGCCACGCGCACCGCGCCGCCCGCGCCCATGCCGCGCTTCGCGCCAGGGGGGAGGTCGGCGCCCCCGACCTCGAGGTCGCCGCCGCCCTTGTGCTCGGCCCCCGCGCGCGCCGCCTGCCGCCGTCCGAGGAGGAGGAGCAGGCGGAGCGGGCCCCGCCGCCGGAGGCCCCGTCCGAGGGCGGGCCCATGCCGGACACGGTGCTCGACGCCGCCCGCGCCGTCCTGCCGCCGGGCCTCCTCGCCGGCCTCGCCCTCCGCGGCGCCGCGAGGGGCGAGGGCCGGGGCGCGAGGCGCAAGGGCGGCGCGCGGGGCCGGCCCCTGCCCGCGCGCCCGGGCCGGATCGCGCCGGGCGAGCGGCTGGACCTCGTCGCCACATTGCGTGCCGCGGCCCCCCTGCAGCGGCTGCGGGGGGGGCCGCCCGGTCAGGTCCGCATCCTGCCGGAGGACGTGCGGCTGCGGCGGCACGAATCGCGCTCGGACCGGCTGCTGATCTTCGCCGTGGATGCCTCGGGCTCGGCCGCCGCCGCGCGCCTCGCGGAGGCGAAGGGCGCGGTCGAACTGATCCTCGCCGAGAGCTACGCCGCCCGCGACCACGTCGCCCTCGTGGCCTTTCGCGGCGAGGGGGGGGAGACGGTGCTGCCGCCCACCCGTTCGCTCGTCAGGGCCCGGCGGACGCTGGCGGGGCTGCCCGGCGGGGGCGGCACCCCGCTGGCCGCGGGGCTCGCCGAGGCGCTGGCGCTGGCCCGCGCCGCGCGGGGGCGGGGGATGACGCCGGTGATCGCGCTCCTGACGGACGGGCGGGCGAACGTGCCGCTGGAGGGGCCGCCGGACCGCGTCCGCGCGGCCGAGGACGCGGCGCGCCTCGCCCGGCTGATCGCCGGGGACCGGATCGCCGCGCTGGTCTGCGACAGCGGGCTGCGCCCCTCGACCCAGCTCCGCGCCCTGGCGGCGGCGATGGGCGCGCGCTACCTGCCGCTGCCCCGGGCGGAGCCGGGCGCGCTTCCCGCCGCCGCCAAGACGCTGTGAGCGCGCCGCCCGGCCTGCCGGCCGACTGGCCCAACCGCCGTGCCTCCCGCGAGGCGCAGGCGGCGGGCCATCGGTTCCACCTCCAGGACGCCGGCGAGGGGCCGGCCGCGCTTCTCCTGCACGGCGCGGGCGGGGCGAGCCATTCCTGGCGCTGGGCGCTGCCCGCCCTCTCCCGGACTCACCGGACCCTCGCGCCGGACCTGCCGGGGCACGGCTTCACGCGGACAGGCCCGTTCGCGCGGCTCGGCCTCGTTCCCATGGCCGGGGATCTCGCCACCCTGCTCGCCGCCGAAGGGGCGGCGCCCGAGCTGATCGTCGGCCACTCCGCCGGGGGGGCGCTGGCGCTGCAGCTCGCGCTGACGCTGCCGGTCCCGCCCGCGCGGCTGGTGCTGGTCAACCCGGCCCTGGCGGACTTCCCCGGCCTCGCGGGCCTCGTCTTCCCGCTCGTGGCGAAGGGGCTGGCGTTCAACCCGCTCACCGCGCCGATCGTCGCGCGCATGGCCACGCCTGGCGCGGCCCGGCGGGTGATCGAGGGGACGGGATCGGTCATCCCGGCGGACCAGCTCCGCCACTACGGCCGCCTCTTCGCGAATCGGGCGCACGTGTCGGGCACCTTGCGGATGATGGCGTCCTGGAGCCTCGCGCCCCTGCGGCGCCGGCTGGGCGAGGTGGCGTGCGAGGTCACGATCCTCGCCGGGGCGAACGACCTCGCCGTGCCGCCCTCCGTGGCCTCGGACCTCGCCGGAAGCCTGCCCCGGGCGGAGGCCCGCCTTCTGCCCGGGCTGGGCCATCTCCTGCACGAGGAGGACCCCGAAGCGCTGGCCCGGCACCTTCCCTGAAAGGCGAAGGGCCGCCCGGCAGGACGGCCCTTCGCGGCTTCGGCCCCCCGGAGAGAGGGGGTGTGCGGCGTCAGGAATCGCCGCCCGCCGGCATCTCGGAGGCGTCCATCAGGAAGCCCTGCTGCTCCTCGGTGAGCTCCGGCCCTATCGAGACGAGGTAGGCGTAGACGTCGTAGGCCTCCTGCTCGTCGCGCAGGCGGTAGGACATCGCGCCGCGGGCGCGGCGGCTGTCGAGAACCTCGCGCAGGTGGCCGGTCGGGTCCTGGACGTAGGGCACGAAGTTCGCCTCGTCCCAGACCATCCCCTGCTCGCCCGCCTCGACCATCGAGTCGGAGTAGCGGTCGTAGGTGTCGAGCGATCCGGCCTGGCGCAGCGCGACCCCGTAGAGGTTCGGTCCCGTCCGCGAGTTGCGACCGGCCACGATCTCCCCGGCCTCGTTCTCGACGACGTGGCAGGACTGGCACTGGCTGAACACGGATTCGCCCGCGGCGGCGTCGCCGGTGACCTGGGCGAAGGCGGGCGCGGCCAGCAGGGGCAGCGCAGCGATCGCGGTGAGCTTCTTCATCGGTATCCTCCCGTAAGTGCCGATAGTTACATCCCCCAGCCAGCTAATGCGCCGCGCCGGCCCGTCCAGTTCGACCTGCGCGAAACCGGCGGCGTCATGCCATGACGGGCCCCGGCATCAGGCCACCTGCCGCGCGAGGGCGCACCGCGACCAGAGCGCGGAGAGCGCGGAGACGAGCTTGGCAGTGTCGGCCTCCGTGTGGCTCGGGCCGGGGGTGAAGCGCAGCCGCTCGGTGCCCTTCGGCACGGTGGGGTGGTTGATGGGCTGCACGTAGATGCCGTGCTCGGCCAGGAGCGTGTCCGAGATCATCTTGCACTTCACCGGGTCGCCCACGGGCACCGGCACGATATGCGAGGGGTTCGGCATGTGCGGGATCCCCGCCGCGTCGAGGGCGTCCCGCAGCCGCGCCACGGCGCGTTTCTGGCCCATCCGCTCGAAGCGCGAGGCCTTGAGGTGCCGGACGCTCGCGGTCGCGGCCGCCGCGCAGGCGGGCGGCAGGGCGGTCGTGAAGATGAAACCCGACGCGAAGGAGCGGACGAAGTCCACCAGGCTGGCCGAGCCCGCGACATAGCCGCCCATCACGCCGAAGGCCTTGCCCAGCGTGCCCTCGATCAGGGTGACGCGGCCCATCAGGCCCTCACGCTCGGCGACGCCGCCGCCGCGGGGGCCGTACATGCCGACCGCGTGGACCTCGTCGAGATAGGAGAGGGCGCCGTGGGCCTCGCAGACGTCGAGGATCTCGGCGATGGGGGCGACGTCGCCGTCCATCGAGTAGACGCTCTCGAAGGCGACGATCGGGGTCGCGCCCTCGGGCAGCGCGGCGAGCTTCTCCTCGAGGTCCCGCGGGTCGTTGTGTGCCCAGATGCGCTTCTCCGCGCGCGAGTGGCGGATGCCCTCGATCATGGAGGCGTGGTTCAGGGCGTCCGAGAGGATCACGGCGTTCGGCAGCCGCGCCCCCAGCACGGAGAGGGACGCCCAGTTCGACACGTAGCCGGAGGTGAAGAGGAGAGCCGCCTCCTTGCCGTGGAGGTCCGCCAGCTCGGCCTCCAGCTCGGCATGGAAGCGCGAGGTGCCGGAGATGTTGCGCGTGCCGCCCGCGCCCGCGCCCGCGGCGCGTGCGGTCTCGCACATGGCGTCGATCACGGCGGGATGATGGCCCATGCCGAGGTAGTCGTTCGAGCACCAGATGGTGACGTCGCGCCCGCCCTGGCCGTGATGGGCGGCGGCGGGGAAGGCGCCGACGCGCCGCTCGAGCTCGGCGAACCAGCGGTAGTTCCCTTCGGCGCGCAAGGCGTCCAGCTGCGCGTCGAACAGCGCGTCGAAGTCCCTCATGTCTTCCCCTTCGTCTTCTCGTCCGGCGCGGGCACGGCCCATCGCCACAGCTTCTCGTCGGGCAGCGGCAGCACCATCAGCCAGTGCTCCAGCAGGGCCAGGGCCGTCAACGTCATCAGCAGCGCGGCCGCCGCCGCCCCGCCCGTCGTCCCCGCAGATATAAGCCCATGCGCCCACCACGCCACCGCAGCCGACAGGGCGGTCACGGAGAACGGGAAGAGCCAGTTCATCCGGGCCCGGCCGAAATGGCTGGGAAGGTGGGCGAGCGCGTCGGGCAGGAGGTGCGCGTGAAAGCGCGGCACGCCGAGGAAGAGGTTCAGCTTGGCGCTGATCCGCGCCCCGAGCAGCGTGAGGTAGGTCCAGAGCGCGACGAGGTTCTCCGCCCCCTGCAGCGACAGGGCGACCGCCCCGAGACCGAGCAGGAGCGCGATCTCGTGATGGGCGAGCGTGCCGAAGGCCCGCCCGAACCGCATCCAGCCCCTTGCCCCCGGCTGGCCCGCCGCCCGCGAGGGGCCGGTCACGATGCCGGAGAGGAACGCCAGCTCGACCCAGCCCCAGATCGCCAGCGCCGAGAGGAACGCGCCCTGCACCCCGGCCACGTCCGTACGCGCGCCCGTCTCGCGGACGCCCCAGAGGCCGAGGAACACCATGGGCAGCGCCATCAGCACGCTGACCGTGTGCGCGTCCCCGCCCAGCCGGTCGGCGCGCTTCACCCGCCAGAGGATCGCGACCGTCGAGGCCCACCAGACCGCGACGGCCATTCCCGCGGAGGCGAGGACCTCAGCCAAGGCTCGCCCCCGTCCCGCGCGCGCAGGCGCCCCGCGGGGATCCGGCGGCGCGAGGACGCCGTCCCGCCCCGAAGGGGCCGGGCCGCGGCGCGGCCGGGCGGAGGCGGAGGCGCTCCGCCATCAGTAGGCCGGCTCCATCCGGACGCTCTCGGGCGGGGTCCGGCGCTTCACCGGCAGGGTGTAGAGGCGCACGAAGCAGGCGCCGGCGCGGGCGCCAGCGCCCAGCTTGCCCAGAAGCCCGCCCAGGCCGCCCCTCGCGCGTGCGCCCTCCATGTCGACCATCGCCCGCTCCAGCCGCTTCAAGGTCGGCACCCAGGCGGGGTGATCGATGTCCAGCTCGACGGGGAAGACCTGGGACGCGATCGCGCTGGTCTTGCGGAACACTTCCTGGTCGTACCAATCGATGTCCACGCCCAGGGCCTCGTGGAAGCGGGGCCGGGCGTGATCGCGCACCCACATGGTCGCGTAGACCGCCGTCAGGAAGAAGCGGATCCACAGGACGTTCCGCCCCGCGGTCAGCTTCGGGTCCGTCCGCATCAGGAGCGCGAAGGCCTCGCCGTGCGAGAACTCGTCGTTGCACCATTCGCGGAACCACTTGAAGATCGGATGGAACCGGTGCTCGGGATGCGCCTCGAGGTGGCGGAAGATGGTGATGTAGCGCGCGTAGCCGATCTTCTCCGAGAGGTAGGTGGCGTAGTAGATGAACTTCGGGCGGAAGTAGGTGTACTTCTTCTCGCGCGTCAGGAAGCCGAGGTTCACCGCGATCCCCGCCTCGCGCAGGGCGTCGTTGATGAAGCCGGCGTGCCGGGCCTCGTCGCGGCTCATGTAGGAGAAGAGCTCGCAGATGTCCGGGTTCGTGCCCCGGCGCTTCATCTCCTTGTAGAGCACGCAGCCCGAGAACTCGGCCGTGCAGGACGACACGAGGAAGTCGATGAACTCGGCCTTGAGGGCGGGCTCCATCCCCTCCCAGTCGATGGCGTCCCATTCCTCGTTCTTCTTGAAGTGGCCCTTGTTCGGGTCCGACTTCATCTGCGCCAGCAGCGCGTCCCAGTCCGCCCGCACGGGCGTGACGTCGATTCGGTCCATCTCGTCGAAGTCGGTCGTGTAGAACCGGGGGTTCAGCATGTGGCTCTCGGTGGCCATCGCGGTGGTGGCCTCGCTGTCGATGGCCCGCTCCGGCCTCACGTCGGTCTGCGCGTTCATGCCGCGTCCTCCAGCTTCAGGTCCTCGGAGAAGGAGAACTCGCACAGCTCCATGAACTCGAGGTCGCCGGTCAGGCGGGTCCAGGCGCGGCGCAGCGGCCCGGCGCGCCGGATCGTGGCGGTGCGCCTCTCGGTCACGCTCTCGCCGTAGCCGGCGATCACCGGCGCGCCGGAGACGGTGACGCTATCGCCCGGATGGATGACGGAGCCATCATCGAGGCGCACGTGCGCCGACAGCTCCTCGAAGACGTGGACGACCTCGACCGTGCAGGGCGCGATGTCGATCTGGCCTTTCAGCAATCCCATGATGTTCCCTTCCGTGTTGCGCGGCACCTCGTTGGCGGGCGCCGTCGGGCTCGGCCCCAGGGGCGCGCGGGGGCGCCCAGGGGCAGGTCGTCAGGTCTCGAGGAAGCGGCGGAACGCCTCCTGGCTGTCCGGCCCAAAGGAGCGCGGGTCGACCCGCCAATCCGTCTCCGGGTCGACGAGGATCAGCCGGCCGTCCTCGAACTCGATCAGGCGCACGGGGGCGGCCTGGTCGATCAGGCGAAGCGCGCGCCGCCGCTCCAGAGCGCGGGCGTAGCTGTCGATGAACCCCGCAGAGCGCCCCGAGAGGTCGGCGATCACCTCGCCGCCGTCGGTCACGAGGACCGAGCCCTCGGCCGAGCGAAGGAACCCGATGGGCCGCTCCTGCGCGATCGGGTCCATCGCGGGCACGCCCTGCAGCGGCATGTCCGTCAGCCGCGCGAACGCCACGAGGGAGAGCGCGCCGAGCATCACGGCGAACATCCCCTTGATGAGGATCGGGGGGATCATGTCGCGGTCGCGCTCGCGCAGGACGTCGAGCTGCTCGTCCGTGGGTCGCATGGCGGGTTCTCCTCCTATTCGGCCGGCACCGCGCCGGGCATGGGCGCGGGCGCGGCGGCGGGGCGCGGCACGGGCGCGCCGGTGGCGTGGCGGGCGATCAGGTCGGCGACTTCGGCCGCCTCCGCGATGGAGCGGAAGGCGGGCTGCGGCTCGCGCGCGTGCCAGGGCCGGGCGTGGGGCCAGAGGTGCCAGTAGGACAGCCGCTCGCCCCGCCCGATGGGCTGGAAGGCGATGGTGCCGTGCCCCGACCGCGAGAGCGCGAGGTCGGCCGCGCCGATCCGGTCCAGCGGCATCTGCAGGTTCAGCGTCAGCGCCGCGCCGATCCGCATCGCCACGCGGTGGGTGGTCAGCGTGTAGACGGTAGCCTTGGCCATAATCCAGGCGCAGCCGAAGAGGATCGCGAGGGCGATCCCGCAGATCAGCGCATAGGTGGCCACGACTCGCCCCGCGTCCGCCCATGTCCCGTCCGCCAGCGTCGCCCCCGCCCGCCAGAAGGCGAGCAGGGCGAACCACCCGGCGATCCAGCGCGCCTTGAGGGCGTCGACGGCCAGCCGCCACGGGGACGGCGCGCCCTGCCAGACGATCCGCTCGCCGGGCGGCAGGGCCTCGGGCAGGCCCCGGACCGGCTCGGGGCGGATGTCGTCGTCGGGGCGCGTCGTCATGGCCTCAGCTCCCCATGCGCGAGGGGTGGGCGTACATCGTGCCGCCCCCGAACCAAGCGGTGATCTTCTCCTCCTCCAGGAGGGTGATCTGCCGGTCCGACCTGACCTGGGGGATGCCCGCGAAGTGCTGCGGGAACAGCGAACGGACGTTCACCCGGTCGGCGCGGATCTTCGCGAAGTAGATCGGGATCAGCCGCTTGCCGCCGCCGTCCTCCTCGCGCAGGTCGGCCTCGAGATAGCGCACGAGATGCTCGGGCTCGTCGATCCACATGTCCGAGACCGTGCCCACGACGCCCCCGTCGGCGGCCACGACCGGCAGACCGCGCGGGTCGTTCCCGGCACTGTGGCGGAAGCCCTCAAGGTGCCGCATGGGCACGATCTTCGGATGGCCCTTGCCGTCGAGCTCGGGCACGTCGCGCCGCGGCGCCCAGGACCCCGGACCCACGCCCCCGTCCATCGGGTCGCCGAGGGGATGGAAGGGGAAGCCCTGCGTCGGGGTGGTCTTCTCGAGGGGCAGGACGCGGTCCTCCGGCTGGTAGTCCGGCACGGTCTTCTCGCCCCGCCCGTGGGGCAGCACGAAGGTCTTGGGGGCGGGCAGCGGGAACGGTCCCTGGTTCGGCGAGGGCGCGCCCTCGTCGGTCTCCAGCGGGTAGCCCTCGCGCATGTTCTCGGTCTGCAGGTAGTAGATCAGGATCGCGAAGAAGAGCCAAAAGCCCCAGATGGCGACCTGGGCCAGGTCGATGTGGTCGAGGATCATGTCGATCTCCTTCTTGCGGGCGTCACGACGGGAACTCGGCCAGCCCGACAGGCCGTCCCACTTGGATGGGGCGATGGGTCCGCACGAGCGGCCCCAGGACGATCAGGGTTACGAAGAGCAACCCGATCTCGAGGTGGTAGACCACCGAGTAGCCGGTCCCCGGCACCGCCAGCGCGGAGCCGAGGTGCCCCCCACCCGCCAGGGTGCCGACGAGGTCGCGAAGGCCGCCGCCCAGCGCGATGGCGAGGCCGGCGGCCGTCGCCTGCGCCGCCCCCCACGCCCCGAGCGCGAGGCCACGCCCGGCCTCCCCCCGCACCGGCATGGTCATGGCGGCCATCAGCGTGGCCACGGCGAAGAGACCGCCGCCCAGCCCGATCCCCGTCGCCCCGGCATAGAACAGCACCGCCGAGCCGACCGGCGCGGCGAACACCACGGCGCAGAACGCGGCGATCCCGGCCAGCACCCCCGTCGCGGCGAGGCGGTAGGGGTTCCAGCCGTTCGCGATGGCCCGCCCAGCGAGGAGGAACCCGACGAGCGCCCCCCCGGCCCAGAGAGCCGTCAGCAAGGTCGTAGCCGAGACCGAGAGACCGAGGATCTCGCCGCCGTAGGGCTCCAGGAGGATGTCCTGCATCTGGAAGCCCAGCGTGCCCAGGGCCACCACCGCCAGGAGGCGCCCGGCCTGCCCGCCGGCGGCGTAGTCGGACCAGGCGGCGCGGAAGGCGGGGCGCGGGACGGCGCGCTCGGCAGCCGTCATGGGGGCCATCCGCTCCTGCCGCCAGAGGGCGACGAGGTTCAGCACGAGCGTCGCGACGGCCGCCCCCTGCACCACCCGGATCAGCCGGACCGGCCCGAAATCCCGCAGCAGCCAGCCGACGATCACCGCCGAGACGCCCATCCCGACGAGGAACATCACGTAGAGCAGCGCCACGACCTGGTGGCGCGTCTCCTCCGTGGCGCGGTCGCAGGCCAGCGCCAGGCCGGCGGTCTGCGTCATGTGCAGCCCGATCCCGGTCATCAGGAAGGCCATGGCGGCCAGCACCTCGCCCGCCCAGGAGGGCCCCACCGCCTGCTGCCCCGACAGAACCAGTAGGGCGAAGGGCATGATCGCCAGCCCCCCGAACTGCCAGAGCGAGCCGAACCAGAGGAAGGGGATGCGCTTCCACCCGATGGCGGAGCGATGCGTGTCCGACCGGAACCCCAGCAGGGCGCGGAACGGGGCCACCAGCACGGGGATAGCGATCATTCCCGCGACCACGACCGCGGCCACGCCCAGCTCGACGATCATCACGCGATTCAGCGTCCCCAGGAGCAGAACCGAAGCCATCCCGACCGACACCTGGAAGAGCGACAGCCGCAGCAGCTGCGCCGCCGAGAGGTCGGGCGAGGCCGCGTCCGTGAACGGCACGTATCGGGACAGCGCGCTCATCCGGGGGTCCTCAGCGCCATGGCCTGCGAGAAGTAGAACCCCGACGACACCGGCGCCCCCGCCGTCATGCCCGGCATTGCCCGCAGCACCGCACAGGGGGCGTGGGGCACGATGGCCGGGCTGCGGTCCGCGCGGGGGAACGCCTTTCCTGCTAGATGCATCGCGGCCAGCAGGGGCGTGCGGGGCGCGATGGTGAAGGCGACCAGCGGCGCCATCCCCCCGAGCCGTCCCAGCGCGCCCACGAGATCGGGCATCCTGTAATGGATCAGGCTGTCCATCGCGACCACGGCGTCGAAGCGTCCCAGAGCGGGGTCCGTCATGTCGTTTGCGCGCAGGCTCACGCGGCTTCGCAGATGCGCGGGCAGCCGCCCCTCCGCCACCGCGAGGAGCGAGGGCGCGAGGTCCACGCCCACCACCTCGGCCCCTCGCTCGGCGAGGGCCACGCACATCTCGCCCGGCCCGCAGCCCGCGTCGAGCACGCGCAGCCCCCCCAGATCGTCCGGCAGGAGGTCCAGGAGGGTCGCCCGCATCCGGTCCCGGCCCGCCCGCACCGCCAGGCGCACGCGGCTGACGGGCGCGTCCGAGGTCAGCGCCTCCCACGCCTTGGACGCGGTGCGGTCGAAATACCCCTCCAACCGGTCGCGCGTGGCGGCGTATGTGCTCGGCGCGGCCATCAGTCGAAGCCCAGAAGCTCGAAGATCTCGCGGTCGGGCAGCGGCTCGGGGGCGAGCGGCTCGGTCCCGTTCCAGAGCGTGCGCGCCAGCGACACGTATTCCGCGCGGGCCATCACAATGTCCTCGTCGTCGGGCATCTCGAAGAGGGTCTTCTTCTTCAGGCGCGAGCGGCGGATCGCGTCGATGTCCGGCATGTGAGCGATCCGGTCGAAGCCCACCGTCCGGCAGTAGCGGTCGACCTCGTCCGTGTCCCTCGAGCGGTTCGCCACGCAGCCGGCCAGCCGCACGCCGTAGTTCTTCGACTTGGCCTGAACGGCGGCGATGATCCGGTTCATGGCGTAGATCGAGTCGAAGTCGTTGGCGGTGACGATCACCGCGCGGTCGGCATGCTGCAGCGGGGCCGCGAAGCCCCCGCACACCACGTCGCCCAGGACGTCGAAGATCACGACGTCCGTGTCGTCCAGCATCCGGTGCTGCTTGAGCAGCTTCACCGTCTGCCCGACCACGTAGCCGCCGCAGCCCGTGCCCGCCGGCGGCCCGCCCGCCTCTACGCACTGCACGCCGCCGAAGCCTTCCGTCACGAAGTCCTCTGGGCGCAGCTCCTCGGGGTGGAAGTCCACCTCCTTGAGGATGTCGATCACCGTCGGCTGGAGCTGCCCGGTCAGGGTGAAGGTCGAATCGTGCTTCGGGTCGCATCCGATCTGCAGCACCCGCCGGCCCATCGTGGCGAAGGCCGCAGACAGGTTCGACGAGGTGGTGGACTTCCCAATCCCCCCCTTGCCGTAGACGGAGAACACCTTGGCCCCCTCGATCCTCGCGCCGGGGTCCTGGTGCACCTGCACCGACCCCTCGCCGTCCTCTCCCCGGATGGTCGGGGGCCGTGCGTCCAAGGGGCTCATGCCGCCTCCTCTCCGGGGCCCTGCCCCTTCGATGTCGTGGAAATGCTCCGATGGGCTCGAGGGGCGACGCCCCCCGGCCCGGCCCGGCCGGGCGCGGCCGGGGGGAGGTGGAAGACCCCCCTCACGCGATCCCCTCCAGCCGGTCTTCCAGCGCGTCCGCCGCGCCCTGCAGGGCCGCCAGCGTGTCCGCATCGGGCGCCCAGTACTCCCGATCGGAAGCCTCCAGGAGGCGGTTCGCCATCCGGCCCGCGGCGACGGGGTTCAGCGCCGCCAGCCGCTCGCGCATCGCGTCGTCTAGCAGATACGTCTCGGAGAGGCGCTGATAGACCCAGGGCTCGACCTCGCCGGTGGTCGCCGACCAGCCCATCGTGTTCGTCACGTGCGCCTCGATGGCCCGCACCCCCTCGTGCCCGTGCTCCAAGAGCGGCTCGAAGAAGCGCGGGTTCAGCGCGCGGGAGCGGGTCTCCAGCGCGACCTGCTCGCGCAGCGTGCGCACCTTCGCTGCCCCCCGCGTCTGGTCCCCGATGTAGACCGCCGCCTCCGTGCCCCGCGCCCGCTTCACCGCGCGCGATATGCCGCCCAGCGTGTCGAAGTAGTGATCGACCGTGGTGACCCCCAGCTCGACCGATTCGAGGTTCTGGTAGGCCACCTCGACCCGCCCCAGCACGCCCGCGAGCAGGTCGGGCCGCGCCGCGGCCTTGCCGTCCCGCCCGTAGGCGAAGCCCTTGCGCGCCTGATAGGCGTCGGCCAGCTCGTCCTCGCCCTCCCAGGCGCCGGCGTCGATCATCAGGTTCACGTTCGCGCCGTATGCCCCTTCGGCATTGGAGAAGACGCGCAGCGCGGCCTCCTCCAGGTCGCAGCCCGTGGCCTCGGCATGGGCCAGGGCGTGGGCGCGGATCGGGTTCGCCTCCTCCGGCTCGTCGGCCGTCGCGCACTTCCACGCAGCCTCCGCCAGCATCCTGGTCTGCAGGGGCAGGAGGTCGCGGAAGATGCCCGAGAGGGTCATCATCACGTCAACCCGCGGGCGGCCCAGCTCCTCCAGCGGGATCAGGTCCGCGCCCGAGAGACGGCCGAACGCGTCGAAGCGGGGCATCGCACCCATCAGCGCGAGGGCCTGCGCGATGGGCTGGCCGTCCGATTTGATGTTGTCCGACCCCCAAAGGACCAACGCCACGGCCCTGGGCAACCCGTGGTGGGCGGCCAGCAGGAGGTCGGCTTGGCGCCGCCCTTCCTCCATCGCCCAAGCGGTGGGCATGCGGAACGGGTCGAAGGCGTGGATGTTGCGCCCCGCCGGCAGGATCGCGGGCGAGCGGACCAGGTCGCCCCCCGGCACGGGCGGGACGTAGCGCGCCGAGAGCGCCCTCATCAGCCCGTCCATCTCGTGCGTGCCGGTCAGAAGGGCGGCGGTGTCCTCCGAGGGCGCGTCCATCTCGGCCAGGGTGGCCGCCACCTGCGCCTCGGACGGCGTGCGGCCCAAGACGTGGAAGCCGTCGGTGATCAGCGACTCCTCGGTCTCCGCCAGCGTCCGCCAGAGGTCCTCCGGCTCGCCCGCGAGGTCCACCGCCGCCGCCTGGTCGCGGATCAAGTCGCGCAGCCCCTCTGGCGGCTCGGCCTCGGCGCGGAAGCGGGCGAGGGAATCCTTCAGCTCGGCCAGCCCCTTCCAGAGCCCGGCCTTGGCCAGCGGCGGGGTCAGGTGCGTCACCGTCACGGCGTTGGACCGGCGCTTGGCCAGCGACGCCTCCGAGGGGTTGTTGGCCGCGTAGAGGTAGACGTTGGGCAGGTCCCCGATCAGCCGGTCGGGCCAGCAATCGCCCGACATGCCGACCTGCTTGCCCGGCATGAACTCGAGCGCGCCGTGCATCCCGAAATGCAGCACCGCGTCCGCGCCGAAATCCTCTGCGAGCCAGCGGTAGAAGGCGACGAACGCATGCGTGGGCGCGAAGCCCTTCTCGAAGAGAAGCCGCATCGGGTCGCCCTCGGTCCCGAAGACGGGCTGAACGCCCACGAAGACATCGCCGAAGCGCGTGCCCAGGACGAAGACCCCCGCCCCGTCCGACTGGTGGCGGCCCGGCGCGGGGCCCCAGGCCGCCTCGACCTCCGCGAGCCAGGGGTTGCCCCTGACCATCGCGTCGGCCGTCACGCGGTCCGCGATCGCCGCCGGTTGTCCCTGCGCCTCGCCCCCCGAGAGCACCGCCTCGCGCAAGGCGTCCACATCCTCGGGCAGGTCGACCTCGTAGCCGTCCGCCTTCATCCGGGCGAGCGTGTTCCAGAGGCTCTCGAACACGGACAGGTAGGCCGCCGTCCCCACCGCCCCCGCGTTGGGCGGAAAGCCGTAGAGGACCACCGCGACCTTCTTCCCGGCGTTCGCCTTGCGCCGCAGCGCGGCCAGCCTCGCGACCTTGCCGGCCAGCGCCTCGACCCGCTCGGGGTGCGGGGCCATCGCCCGCTCGCCGTTGCGGCCGGCGAAGACGGTGGGGCAGGCCGCGCCGTCGAGCTCGGGCAGCGCGACGAGCATCGTCGTCTCGACCGGGCCGAGACCCTGGGCGGACCCTTCCCACTGGGCCAGGGTCTGGAACTCCAGGGGATGGGCGGCGAGATAGGGCACGTCGAGGCGCCGCAGCGTCTCCACCGCCGCCTCGCTGTCGTTGTAGGCCGGCCCCCCGACGAGGCTGAACCCCGTCAGGGACAGGAGCGCGTCGACCCCCCCGTGGTAGGCGTCGATCGCGGGCCGCCCGTCGAGGCCGCCGGCGAAGGCGGGCACGCAACGCAGGCCCCTCGCCTCCAGCGCGCGGATCACGGCCGCGTAATGGCCCGTGTCGCCCGCCAGCACGTAGGATCGCAGCATGAGGAGGCCGACCGTCGCCACGGGCCGCGCGGGGGCGGGCAGGTTGCCCGCACGGGCGGTGACGCCGACGTCCGGGTGCCAGAGGCCGAGCTCGGGATACTCGATCGGGGCGGGGGCGGTGCCGCCCTGCCAGTCCTTCGGACCGTAGCGCCCGACGAGGTTGCGCACCATCGCCTCGACGTTCTCTTCCGACCCGCCGAGCCAGTACTGCATGGAGAGGAACCACGCCCGCAGGTCCTGGGCCTTCCCGGGCACGAGCCGCAGCAGCTTCGGCAGCCGCCGCAGCATCCGCATCTGCCTCGCGCCCGAATCGCCGCTCGGCTTGCCCGAGCCGCGCAGGCGCTTCAGCAGCTTCATCGTCCCCGAGACGGGCTTGGCCATGTCGAGCCCGCCCATCTTCGTCAGCTCGACCACCGCGCGGTCCGAGATCATGCCGACCACGGCGTCCGCCTCCGGCCGCCGCGCGCGCAGGGCCGGCAGGATCGCCTCCACGTGCTCCTCGAGGAAGAGGAGCGAGGTGACGATCATGTCCGCCCGCCCGATCCCCTCGCGGGCCGCGTGCAGGGCGGCGGGGTTCCCGCCCCATTCGGCGGCCGCGAACACCTCGAGCGAGAGGCCCGGGAAGTCGCCCTGCAGCGCGGCCTCAGCGCGGGCGACGGGACCGGCGGCATGGGCGTCCAGCGTGAGGATCGCGATCCGGTAGGCCGCGACCGCCCTGTCGGGCCGGATATGGCGGCCGCTATCGAGCAAAGTGGGCCTTCGCCTCGTAGAGCGTCTCGCGGTCGATCCGGGCGATCCCGCGCTCCTGGGCGAAGCCTTCCGTATTCCGCCGCGCCTTGCCCCGCACGAAGAAGGGGATCTTCCTCAACTCGTCCTCCGCGTCCGGCAGCCAGACGACCTCCAGGCGGGTGCTCCCGCCGGCGGCGGCGGCCTCGGCGCCGGGCTGTGCGGGGGGGGCCGCACGGAGGTCGCCGGGGCGTTCCGGGACCGTCGAGGTAGCGCCGTGATGGCTGGGGCCGGCCTCGTCGCTGAACTCGAAGTCGCCCCGGAACATGTGGAGGAGGTGGTCCTCCAGCCCCATGACAAGGGGGTGCACCAGCGTGTCGAAGAGGACGTTCGCCCCTTCGTGCCCCATCAGGGGCGAGTGGCGGGCGGGGAAGTCCTGCACGTGGACGGGGGCGGAGATCACCGCCGTCGCGACGCCGAGGCGCTTGCCCACGTGCCGCTCCATCTGGGTGCCGAGGATCAGCTCGGGCGCGGCGGCCTCGATGGCGGCCTCGACCTCCAGGTGGTCGTCGGTGACGAGGGCCTCCACGCCCATCTCGCCGGCCAGGGCGCGCAGGGGGCGGGCGTATTCGCGGTTGTAGCAGCCGAGGCCGCAGACCTCGAACCCCATCTCGTCCCGGGCGACCCGGGCCGCCGCCATGGCATGCGTGGCGTCGCCGAAGACGAACACGCGCTTGCCCGTCAGATAGGTCGAATCGACCGAGGCCGACCACCAGGGCAGGCGCAGGCGGGATTCGTCCGCCTGCAGGGCGAGGCCGGTGATCCCCGCGACCTCCGCGAGGAAGCCCCGCGTGGCGTCCACCCCGATCGGCACGGTCCGGGTGAAGGGCTGGCCGTGCTCCTTCTCGAGGTAGCGGGCGGCGGCCTCGGCGGTCTCGGGATACATCAGGACGTTGAAATGGGCCGCCGGCAGCCGGGCCACGTCCGAGGGCGACGCGCCCATGGGCGCCACGACGTTCACCGCGATGCCCAGCCCCTCCAGCAGCGCGCAGATCTCCTCCGCGTCGTCGCGGTGGCGGAACCCCAGCCCCGTGGGGCCGAGGAGGTTGCAGGAGGCCTGCGCCGTCCGCTCGCACGGGGCGGCCAGCGCCCGGACGATGCGGTAGAACGTCTCGTCCGCGCCGAAGTTCTCCTTGCGCTGGTAGGAGGGCAGTTCCAGCGGGATCACGGGGACGGGCAGGTCCAGCGCGGCCGCGAGCCCGCCGGGATCGTCCTGGATCAGCTCGGCCGTGCAGGAGGCGCCGACGATCATCGCCTCTGGGCGGTGCCGCTCGTAGGCCACGCGGGCGGCGTCCTTGAAGAGCGTCGCCGTGTCCGCCCCGAGGTCCTGCGCCTGGAAGGTCGTGTAGGTGACGGGCGGGCGCTCTCCCCGCCGCTCGATCATGGTGAAGAGGAGGTCGGCATAGGTGTCGCCCTGGGGCGCGTGCAGGACGTAGTGCAGCCCCCGCATCCCCGTGGCGACCCGCATCGCGCCCACGTGCGGCGGGCCCTCGTATGTCCACATGGCCAGCTTCATTCGGCCGCCTCCAGCCGGACGTTGGGGTGCAGGCCGCGAAGCGCGGCCCGCCGCCGCAGGGGCCGCGAGAAGAGGCCGGCCAGATCGCCCGCCTGCTCGTAGAAGTGCACGGGGCTGAACACGAGCTCGATCGCCCACTTCGTCGTCAGCCCCTCCGCCTCCAGGGGGTTGGCGAGGCCGAGGCCGCAGACCGTCAGGTCGGCGCGCGCGCCGCGCGCGCGGGCCAGCTGGGCGTCCACGTCCTGCCCCTCGGCCAGCACCGGCCCTTCCGGGATCAGGTCGAGGTCGGGCCCGTGGATGCCGCGGTGCACGTAGGGAGAGGCGATCTCGACCGCCTCCATCCCGCATTCCCGCACGAGGAACCGCCCCAGCGGGATCTCCAGCTGCGAATCGGGGAAGAGGAACACGCGCCGGCCCCGCAGCGCCTCGGCGGCCTGGGCAACCGCGCGGCGGGCGCGGGCGCGGGGGGCGGCCGTCACCGCGTCGAACAGCGCCTCGTCCACGCCGAACGCCTCCGCGACGGCGCGCAGCCAGAGGGTCGTGCCCTCCTCGCCGAAGGGGAAGGGCGCGGGAAGATGGCGGGCGCCGCGCCGCACCAAAGCGTCGTGCGTCTCGGCCAGGAATGGCTGGGCCAGGGCGAACGCCGTCCCGGGGCCCACGGCCGGATGCGCCCCGGCCCGCCCACCCGGCAGGACCACCGGCTCGATCCCGAGGCCCCCGAGAAGGCGCCGCATCTCGTCCTCGACCGCGTCCGGAAGCGCCCCAGCGACCAGGAGCTGCCGCCGTTCCGTCCGCTCGAGCCCCGGCACCATGGCGGCGAGGCAGGCGTCCTCGCCCTCCGTGAAGGTCGTCTCGATCCCCGAGCCGGAGTAGTTCAGCACCCGCACGTCCGGATTGGACCCGTCCAGCCGCTCGGCCGCCTTCGCCAGGTCCAGCTTGATCACCTCCGACGGGCAGGATCCCACGAGGAAGAGCTGGCGGATGTCCGGCCGCCGCGCGAGCAGGCGCGCCACCTCGCGGTCGAGCTCCTCGTTCGCGTCCTTCAGCCCGGCGAGGTCGCCCTCCTCCAGGATGCAGGTGCCGAACCGCGGCTCGGCGAAGATCATCACCCCGGCGGCGGACTGCAACAGGTGCGCACAGGTGCGCGAGCCCACGACGAGGAAGAAAGCGTCCGGCATCTTGCGGTGCAGCCAGACGATCGAGGTCAGCCCGCAGAACACCTCGCGCTGGCCGCGCTCGCGCAGGATGGGGGCGGCGATAAGGCTCACGCCGGCACCGCCGAGCAGCGCGCGAGACGCAGCTTCCAGACGAACTGGACGAAGTTGACCGCGTAGGCCGCATAGGCCGCGAGGGCCAGCGCCATGAGCGGGCCCGGCGCAAGGAGGCCGCCGAGGAAGGCGGCGAGGTAGAGGAGGTGCAGCGCGATCACGCCCATGCTGACGACGTCCTCCCAGAAGAAGGCCGGCGCGAAGAGCCACCGGCCGAACACCTCCTTCTCCCAGATCGAGCCGGTGACCATGATCGTCAGCAGGAGCGCGGTCTTCGCGACCACGGACCAGGCGGCGGGGCCGAAGGCGCCCGCGCCCGCATACCAGCGCGCCATCAGCGCCAGGGACACGAGGAACGCGGCGAACTGCAACGGGGCGAGCACGCCTTGCACCACGGTCCAGGCGCTCGCGTCGCGGCGGCGCCGCTCCTCCGGGGTGTAGAGCGGAGGCGCGGGGCACGGCACGGGACCGAGCGGAGGGGTTCTTGCAGGGATTCTTCCGGCCGTCATGGCTGGCATCGTATACGCGATAGAGGATGTGTCAATCTGACTTGACACCATACCGTTCCGGTCGGCGGACGGTTGTCTGTAAGCTTGAGTTGACAGTGAGGCGGGCATGCGTAACCTGCGAAGGGTGCCGCGCCCGCCCGCCATCCCGGCAGGTTCCTGCGGGACGGGCATCGGAAGGCTCCGACATGCTGGATGACCAAGCCCTGTCGACAGACAATCCGCGCGCCCGGAACGGAGCGGAGGCCCTTGCGCGGGGCGTGATCCCGATCCTCGCGGGGAGGGCCCGCAGGCGCACCGACAGGATCGTCGCCGGGCGGCTCCTCGTCGCGGCCGCCTCGCCCGACCCCCGCGCGATCGGCCGGACCGCTTCCGACCTCCTCGCCGAAGGCGTGACGGCGAGCGCCATCCTCGACCATGCCATACCGGCGGCCGCACGCGCCTTGGGCGAGGACTGGTGCAGGGACCGAAGCTCCTTCGCGGCCGTCACCGTGGGCTGCATGCGCCTTCAGTCTCTGATCAGGCCGCTCGAGAAGCCGCGCCCCGATTTCGGCGGACCGAACGCCCCGAGCGCCATCGTCGTCCTGCGCAAGGGACGGCAGCACGCCCTGGGCGCGGCGGTCGCCGCCTCGCAGTTGCGGCGCGCGGGCGTCGGGACGGTCGCCGCGCTGGGGCGGCCCGACATCGAGACGCTGGAGCTCGTGCGGCACGGGCGCTTCGGGATGATCGCCCTCTCGCTGCCCTGCGGCACGGATCTTGAGTCCGAGACCAGATTCATTAGGTCGCTGCGAGCAGCCGCGCCCGGGGCGTCCATCGTCGCGGGCGGAAGCGCCGTCGAGGGCGGGGAGGCGGCCGCGCTCGCCACGCTGGGGGTTGATCATGCCGGGACCAACATCGTCGAGGCGGCGCGCCGATGCGGGCTGATCTCCGCCGAGCCGATCCCGCTGCCGCTTCCGAAGGGCTGGATGCGGTGAAGGGGGGCGAATCCTGGCACCAGGATGGCCTACCCCTCCTGTCGCCGGACCGGCTGGGCGAGGTGCTCGCATCCGTCGCGGACCTCATCCTCGTGATCGACGAAGAAGGCCGCGTGATGGGCGTCACCGCCTCCTCGGGGCTCCGGGAGGCCGAGAGCTGGCGCGGCCTCGACCTGCGCGACGCCCTCACCCGTGAGAGCGTGCCCAAGCTGGAGGAGGCGCTGGCCGCGCTGAAGGCGGGCAAGGCGCCCGCACCGGCCGAGATGAACCACCCCTTGCGCGGGGGCGGGCAGCTGTGCGTTCGCTATGGCTTCCATCCGCTGCCGGAGGGCGGCGCGCTCCTGGCGGGGCGCGATCTCGGACCGATCGCCGAGCTCCAGTCCCGCCTCGTCGAGGCGCAGGTCGCCGTCGAGCGGGAGTACGAGCGGCTGCAGTCCCTGGACACGAGGTTCCGCGTCCTCCTCTCGCAGGTGGGCGATCCGATCCTGATCCTCGCGGAGGGCACGGGCCGGATCGAGGACCTGAACCCCGCGGCCGCCACCCTCATCGGCACCCCGAGGGAGGAGCTGCAGGGCGCCGCTCTGTCCGACGTGATGGGGGGCGTGACCGCCAGTGCGCTCTCCGCGTCCGAGGGCATGGGCGTCCGGGCGAGCCTGAGCGGCGAGCGCTCGGTCGAGGTCCGCGCGACGTCCTTCCGCGCCGGGGGGGAGCGCCTCCTCCTCGCCGTGCTCTCCCCGGAGGAGGCAGCGCCCCCGCGCGACCGTCTCACGGGATCGCTGCGCGCGCTGTGGCGCGCGGCCCCCGAGGGGTTCGTCCTGACCGACGCGCGCGGAATCGTGGTCGAGGCGTCGGACGGTTTCCTCGCCCTGATCGACGCCTCCGGCGCTGCGGAAATCCGCGGCCGCTCGCTCGCCGGGCACCTGGGGCGCGGGCAGACCGACCTGAAGGTGCTCCTCGACGGGGCGGGGCGCGGCGGAGCAGTGCGCGGCTTCGCGACGCGGCTTCTCGCGCAGACGGGCCGCGAGACCCCGGTGGAGATCTCGGCCACCGCCCTCGACGGAGAGGGGCCGGCCTTCGGCTTCGTGCTGCGGGACGTCGCGCGGGCCGAACGGGGCGGCCCGGCGATGGGCGAGGACGACGCCGCGTCGGTCGCCGGCCTCGTCGGCAACGCCCCCCTCCGGGAGATCGTCGCCGACACGACCGACGTGGTCGAGAAGATGTGCATCGAGACGGCCGTGGACCTGACGGGCAACAACCGCGTCGCCGCGGCCGAGATGCTGGGCCTCTCGCGCCAGTCCCTCTATGTGAAGCTCCGGAAGTACGGCCTTCTGAACAAGGGGAGCTGACCCCCTTCCGCGGGCTCAGGCGTCCAGGTTCTCGACCGATAGGGCGTTGGCTTGGATGAACTCTCGCCGGGGCTCGACCACGTCGCCCATCAGCTTGGTGAACACGTCGTCGGCCTCGGCCATGTCCTCCACCCGCACCTGGAGGAGCGTGCGCGCCTCCGGGTCCAGCGTCGTCTCCCAGAGCTGGCCGGGGTTCATCTCGCCGAGGCCCTTGTAGCGCTGAAGCTGGAGCCCCTTCTCGCCTTCCTCGAGGATCGCGTCGAGCAAGGTGAGCGGCCCGTTGACGGGCGTCTCCCGATCCTTGCGGACGAGCCTCGCCCATCCCGCGTAGACCTCGCGCAGCGCGTCCGTCATGGCGCCCAGGCGCCGTGCCTCGGGACCGACCAGGATGGCCCCGTCCAGGGTACGCGCCTCCTCCACACCACGCAGGGTGCGGGTCAGGCGGATGCCGCGATCCTGGGTCGGGCGTCCCTGCCAGCCGCGCTCGTATTCCAGCGCGACCTCGTCGAGTCGCGCCGCGACCCGGTCCGCCGTTCCCTGCAGGTCCTCCGCGGCGCCGGCGACGAAGGCCCCCGCGATCGCCGCCTGCTCGAGGATGCGGCGGGGGTAGTGGGTGGGGAAGGACTCGACCGCGCGCCGGGCGTCGCGCGCCTCGGCCACGACGCGTGCGAGATCCTGGCCGACGATCTCCTCGCCGCCCTCCAGCCGGAGGGCGGTGCCTTCGATCCCCTGGGCGATCAGGTAATCCTCCAGCGCGGGCTGGTCCTTCAGGTAGACCTCGGACTTGCCGCGGCTGACCTTGTAGAGCGGCGGCTGCGCGATGAAGAGGTGCCCCCGCTCGATCAGCTCGGGCATCTGGCGGTAGAAGAAGGTCAGCAGGAGCGTGCGGATATGCGCGCCGTCCACGTCGGCATCGGTCATGATGACGATCTTGTGGTAGCGCAGCTTGCCGAGGTCGAACTCGTCCCGGCCGATCCCCGTGCCGAGCGCGGTGATCAGCGTCCCGATCTCCTGGGAGGAGAGCATCCGGTCGAAGCGCGCCCGCTCGACGTTCAGGATCTTGCCCTTCAGCGGCAGCACCGCCTGGTTGGAGCGGGCGCGCCCCTGCTTGGCCGAACCGCCGGCGCTGTCCCCCTCGACGATGAAGAGCTCGCGCAGGGCGGGATCCTTCTCCTGGCACTCGGCGAGCTTGCCGGGAAGGTTCGCCACGTCGGACGTCGCCTTCTTGCGCGTCAGCTCGCGCGCCTTGCGCGCCGCCTCGCGGGCCATGGCGGCCTCGACGATCTTGCCGACGATCACCTTCGCCTCGGCGGGATGCTCCTCAAACCACTCGGAGAGCTTCTCGTTCACGAGACCCTCGACCGCCGGCCGCACCTCGGAGGACACGAGCTTGTCCTTGGTCTGCGAGGAGAACTTCGGGTCCGGCACCTTGACGGAGAGCACGCAGGTCAGCCCCTCGCGCGCATCGTCGCCGGTGAAGGCGATCTTCTCCTTCCTGGCGAACCCGTTGGCCCCGGCATAGCGGGTCAGGGTCCGCGTCAGCGCCCCCCGGAAGCCCGCGAGGTGCGTGCCCCCGTCGCGCTGGGGGATGTTGTTGGTGAAGGGCAGGACCATCTCGTTGTAGCTGTCGTTCCACCACATCGCGATCTCGACGCCGATGCCGTCCCGCTCGCCCTCGATATGGATGGGCTCGGGCAGCATGGCATGCTTCGAGCGGTCGAGATGGCGCACGAACTCCTTCACGCCGCCATCGTAGTGCAGCTCGACCTCCAGGGGGTCGGCCGGACGCTCGTCGCGCAGGACGATCCGCACGCCGGAATTGAGGAACGCCAGCTCGCGCAGGCGGTTCTCGAGCGTCTTGTAGGAGTAGTTCAGGTCGCTGAAAGTGTCCGTCGACGCCATGAACCGCACCTCGGTGCCGGTGCGGTCGGTGTCGCCCATGACCTCCAGGTGCCGGACCGTGTCGCCATGCTCGAACCGGGCGACGTGCTCGTGGCCGTCGCGCCAGATGCGCAGCTCCAGCCAGTCGGAGAGGGCGTTCACGACGCTGACCCCGACCCCGTGCAGGCCGCCCGACACCTTGTAGGAGTTCTGGTCGAACTTCCCGCCCGCGTGGAGCTGGGTCATGATGACCTCGGCGGCCGAGACCCCCTCCCCCTCGTGGATGCCGACGGGGATGCCGCGGCCGTTGTCGGAGACCGAGACGCTGGAATCGTCGTGGATCGTGACCGTCACGCGGTCGGCATGGCCGGCCAGCGCCTCGTCGATGCCGTTGTCGACGACCTCGTAGACCATGTGGTGCAGGCCGGAGCCGTCGTCGGTGTCGCCGATATACATTCCGGGCCGCTTGCGCACGGCCTCCAGCCCCTTGAGGACCTTGATGGAATCGGCGCCGTACTCGATCGGCGCTGCGGCGTCTTCGGCCATGGTGGAAAACCTTTCGGAAGTTGATTGGGATATAGGGATTCGCGAGTGGGTTGTCACCCGCGCGGCACGGGATGCGGGGGGCCGAGGGCAGCCCGGATCGCCGCCAGCCCGTCGGTCAGCGCCGCCGGTCCCGGAGAGAGGATCAGGGGCGACTTGATCTCGTGGACGCGCCCGTCGCGGACGGCCGGGATCCCGTCCCAGCCAGGGCGGCGGGCGATGGTCCCGGGGCGCACCTTGCGGCCGCACCAGGAGGCGAGGATCACGTCGGGCGCGGCCTCGATCACCTCGCGGGACGTGACGACGCGCCCTTCGGCCCTGGGGTGCGCGCGACCCGCGAAGACGTCCACGCCGCCCGCGACGGCGATCAGTTCGGACACCCAGCCGATGCCCGTGATCATGGGCTCGTCCCACTCCTCGAAGTAGACGCTCGGGCCGGGGGGCGCGGGGGCCAGGCCTGCGGACAGGTCCGCGACGAGGGCCTCGGCCCGTTCGGGCGCGTTGACCAAGGCGCCGACGGTGCGGACCATCCCGAGGATGCCCGCGACGTCCCGCTGGTTGAACCCGTGCACGGCGACGCCCGCGCGCATCAGGGCGGCGGCGAGGTCCGCCTGCACGTCCGAGAACAGGAGGACGAGGTCGGGCCGAAGGGCGAGGATCTTCGGCACGTCCGCCGTCTCGAAGGCGCCGACGCGGGGCTTCTCGCGCCGCACCCGCGGCGGGCGGACGGCATAGCCCGTGACGCCCGCGATTCGGTCCTCCTCGCCCAGGAGGTACAGCGTCTCGACCGTCTCCTCGGAGAGGCAGACGATGCGGCGGGGCCCGGTCACGCCGCCCGGAGGAGGCTGGCGCCGCCGTCCTCGGAGGCGGCGACGCGGGTCGCCCCCTCCCTCAGCGCCTCGAAGAGCTCGGCACCGGTGCCGGTCATCCAGGCCTGCGCGCCCAGCGCCTCGATCTCGGCGTAGAGGGCGGCGCGGCGGCCGGCGTCGAGATGGGCGGCCACCTCGTCGAGAAGGAGGATCGGCGGCGTGCCCAGGTCCTCGGCGAGGGCGCGGGCATTGGCGAGCACCAGCGACAGGAGGAGGGCCTTCTGCTCGCCCGTGGAGGCCAGGCGCGCCTCGACCCCCTTCTCGGCCCAGAGGGCGGCGAGGTCCGCGCGGTGCGGCCCGGCGAGGGTACGGCCCGCGTACATGTCCGTCCGGCGTCCGTTTCGGAACGCCGCGGCGAGCGCCTCCTCGCCCGGCGGGTCGTCGCCGGTCAGCGACAGGCCGGCGGCGGGAAAGGCCGTGACGGCCCCCGCCTGCGCCTCGGTCAGGCGCCGGACGGCATGGAGGCGGTTGTCCTGTACGGCGGCGCCGGACCGGGCCATCTGCCGTTCGAGCGCGGCGTACCAGGCGGGATCGTCGGCGCCGTCCTTCAGAAGGCGGTTCCGCTCGCGCATCGCCTTCTCGTAGGCCAGCGCGGCCTCCGCGTGCGTCGGCTCGAAGGAGAGGGCGATCCGGTCGAGGAACCGCCGCCGCCCCTCGGCCCCTTCCGTCCAGAGGCGGTCCATCGCGGGCACCAGCCAGACGATGCGCGCGATGCGGCCCAGGGCCACCTGCGGGACGGCCTTGTCGTCCACCCGAACGGTCCGGGTCGCGCCCGGCTCGGCACGGGTGTCGATCGCGTGCCGGTCGCCATGACGGCCCACCACGGCGCCGACGCGCCAGCCGACGCCTTCGGGGCGGCGCGCGATCTCCCCCGGGCCGGCCCGGCGCAGGCCCCGCCCGGGGGAGAGGAGGCTGACCGCCTCCAGCACGTTGGTCTTGCCCGATCCGTTCGGGCCGTGGATCGCCACCGGCCCCGGCCCGACCGACAGCTCCGCCGCCCGGTGCGAGCGGAAATGCGACAGGGTCAGGGTCTCGATCGCGAGGGCCATGCCCCCGATCTAGGGTCTCGGGGCGCGGAGGTGAATCCGTTCCTCGCGAGACCTTGCGCGTGGCGGAGGATCACACCCGCATGGGCATCACGACGTAGACGGCCGTCTCGTCCCCGCCCTCGCGCACGAGCGCGGGATCGCCGGGCGAGTTGAAGAGGAAGACGGCGTTCTCGCGGTCGACCTGGGCGGCGATCTCCTCCAGGTACTTGGCGTTGAACCCGATCTCGAGCGGCTCGTCGTCATAGGCCACGGCCAGCTCGTCCTCGGCCTGACCCGCGTCGGGGGCGTTCACCGAAAGGACCAGCCGGTCCTCGTCGAGCTTCATCTTCACCGCGCGCGAGCGCTCCGACGACACGGTCGCGACCAGCCCCACGGCGCGCGAGAAGTCCTTGGCGTCCACCTCCAGCGTCTTGCTGTTCGCGGTGGGGATGACGCGGGTATAATCCGGAAAGGAGCCGTCGATGACCTTCGACGTGAGGGTCAGCCTCTCGGCCCGGAAGCGGATCTTCGTGTCCGACACGGCGACGCCGATCACCGCCTCCTCGTCCGCGAGGAGCTTCTTCAGCTCGCGCACCGTCTTGCGGGGCACGATCACGCCCGGCATGTCCTCGGCGCCCATGGGCAGCTCGGCGTCGATCCGGGCGAGGCGGTGCCCGTCCGTCGCCACGGCGCGCAGCACCTTGCCGTTCGCGTCGGCCACGTGGAGGTACACCCCGTTGAGGTAGTAGCGCGTCTCCTCCGTCGAGATCGCGAACTCGGACTTGTCGAAGAGGCGCTTCAAGGCGCCGGCGGGCAGCGAGAACTCCGACTGGTAGTCCTGGCTCGCCATCTCGGGAAAGTCCTCCTTGGGGAGGGTCGCGAGCGAGAAGTTGGAGCGGCCCGCGCTGACGGAGAGGCGGCCCGACGCGCCATCCTCGGTCAGCGAGACGGTCGAGCCGTCGGGCAGCTTGCGGACGATCTCGTGCAGGGTGACGGCGTTCACGGTGGTGGCGCCCGCCCGCTCGACCACCGCGTTCGCGCGATCGACCACTTCGACGTCGAGGTCCGTGGCGCGGAAGGTCGCGTTCGACTCGTCGGCGGAGATCAGGACGTTGGCGAGGATGGGGATGGTGTTGCGCCGCTCGACGACGGACTGCGCATGGCCCACGGCCGCCAGAAGCTCGGCGCGCTCGATGGTGATCTTCATGGACCCGTCTCCCCTGTCTCGGACGGCGGAGGCTATCGCGGGCGCCGGGCCGCGCAAGGGGATTCTGCCCCTTCGCGGCCTTCCGTTGCGCTCAGGCTTCGAGAAGGCGGCGCAGGTGCTCGACGTCCTCGGCGATGCGGGCGTCGATCTGCTGCAGTTCCTCGATGCGGCGGACGCCGTGCATGATCGTGGTGTGGTCGCGCCCCCCGAAGGACCGCCCTATCTCGGGCAGGGACCGGTGCGTGAGCGTCTTGGCGAGGTACATCGCCACCTGGCGCGGCCGCGCGATGGTGCGCACGCGCTTGGGCCCGATCAGGTCGGAAAGGCGGATCGAGTAGTGCTCCGCGACCTTCCTCTGGATCTCCTCGAGCGAGACCTTCCGCTCGCTCGCCCGCAGGACGTCCACGAGGGCCTGCTGCGTCAGCTCGAGGTCGATCGGACGGCTCATCAGGTCGGCATGGGCGAAGAGGCGGTTCAGGGCGCCCTCCAGCTCGCGGACATTGCCGGGGATACGCTGGGCCAGGAACTCGGTCACGCCGTCCGCCATCTCGATCCCGAGGTCGTCGCAGCGGGCCTCGGACTTGGCGCGCAAGATCGACAGGCGCAGCTCGTAGTCGGCGGGATGGATGTCCACGACGAGGCCGCAGGCGAGGCGGCTGGCGATCCGGTCGTCGAGCTTCGCGATCTCCCCGGGCGAGCGGTCCGCCGAGAGCACGACCTGACGGCCCATGCCGACGAGCTCGTTGAAGGTGTGGAAGAACTCCTCCTGGGTCGAGTCCTTTCCGGCGATGAACTGGATGTCGTCCACCATCAGGACGTCGACCGAGCGGAAGAGGCCCTTGAAGCTCATCACGTCGCGCTGCTGCAGCGCTTGGATGAACGTGTACATGAACTTCTCGGCGGTGACGTAGAGGACCTTCGTCTCGGGCCGGGCGGCGCGCAGCTCCCAGGCGATGGCCTGCATCAGGTGCGTCTTTCCCAGGCCGACGGAGGAATGGAGGAAGAGCGGGTTGAACCCGGTGGCGGGACCTGCGGCAACGCGCCGCGCGGCCGCGTGGGCGAGGGCGTTGGCCTTGCCCACGACGAAGCTGTCGAAGGTCAGGCCCCGGTTGAGCGGCGCGTCGACCGCCCCGGGTGCCTCGGCGGATGCGGCGGCCCGTCGCGGCGCGACCTCTCCCCCCGCCACGGCGGCCCCGGCGGATGCGGCGGCCGGGGCCGCGGACGGGCCGGCGACCTCGAAGCCGAGGCGGTCCGCCGCGCCACCGGCGCGGGCGATCTGGCGGCGGATCTCCTCGCCGAAGTTGGTCAGCACGTAGTTGCCGAGGAAGGTGGTCGGCGCGGAGAGGGTGGCGACCCCTTCCTCGATCCGGGCAAGGCCCATCGGCTCGATCCAGTTGCGGAAGTTGGCGGCCCCCACCGCTTCCCGCAATCCGCCGCGGACCGTCTCCCAGAATGTCGCTTCCATCGCGTGCGCTCTCCCCAGTGCTCTCGCGGCGGGCCCCGCGGGCACGCCCCCTTCCCCTCGACCGGTCGAGCGCGGGGCCCATGCGGCGACCCCTGGCAGGGGGCCTCGCGCATCCTCTTCCCGCCGGGGCGGGTCCGACTGCCGGCGCAGGGCCTGGCGTCGGCGGGCGAAAGGCATCCCCCGGACGCGGCGGAGGCGGCACGAAGCACGCGATCCGGCGTCCGAAGGAACGACCGACACCTCCCCAGGCGCGGCCGATGGCGCGGTATGTCCGGGGTGGGGCCCTCACCGGCCTGGAAGCACGCCGCCGAGCGGCAAGCCCTTGCTTTCCCCAGGAAACCGGCCCGCGCCAGCCCCCAAGCATTCTACGATCTGGAAGCCACGCTAGGCCGCCGCCAGGGCGAGTCGCAACGCATCTTCACGGTTGACAACACGGAATCGGAAACGGAATCGCGAACCGCGTTGAATCCCGGCTACAATCGCCTGGAAGGCGTGTGGCGCGCCCGCAGCACACCCCCGGAGTGCCTGGAACCCGCCATGAGAGAGGGCGCCCGAAGGCGCCCTCCCGCTCTCCATGTCCCGGTGTCCGGCCCTCAGGACAGGGCCTTCACCCGGCCGGAAAGACGGGACATCTTGCGGGCGGCGGTGTTCTTGTGGATCACGCCCTTCGTGACGCCGCGCATCAGCTCGGGCTGGGCCGCCTTCAGCGCCTCGGCGGCGGCGGATCGGTCGCCGGAGGCGATCGCCTCCTCGACCTTCCGCAGCTGCGTGCGGATGCGCGAGCGGCGCGCCTTGTTTATGGCGTAGCGCTTCTCGTTCTGGCGGGCGCGCTTCTTCGCCTGAGGGGAGTTGGCCATGTCGATCCGGTCCTTTCGGGGCCCGCGGGGGGCGCTGATCTGAACGCGCGGGAAACCCCTCGGGCATCCGGGTTCCGAACCGGACCTCCGGCCTTGGCGGGCCTCACGCGCATGATGGCACGGCAGATAGCGGCGGGGCGATGCCCGCGCAACCCACCCTATCGGTCGCGGAACTGCGGCTCGCGCTTCTCGAGGAACGCGGCCATCCCCTCCTTCTGGTCCTCGGTGGCGAAGAGGGACTGGAAGAGCCGCCGCTCGAAGAGGACGCCCTCGGCCAAGGTCGTCTCGAAGGCGCGGTTGACGGCCTCCTTGGCGGCCATCGCCGCCAGGAGCGAGCGGTCGGCGATCTTGCCGGCGACGGCCCGCGCCTCGCGCGCCAGGTCCTTCGCGGGAACCACGCGGGAAACGAGGTTGGCGCGCTCGGCCTCCTCGGCCGTCATGAAGCGACCCGTCAGGTGCATGTCCATCGCCTTGGCCTTGCCCACGGCGCGCGGCAGCCGCTGCGTGCCCCCGAGCCCCGCGATGATCCCCAGCGTGATCTCGGGCTGGCCGAACTTGGCGTCGTCGCCCGCGATGACCACGTCGCACAGCATCGCCAGCTCGCACCCGCCGCCGAGGCAGTAGCCCGAGACGGCCGCCACGATGGGCTTGCGGATCGCGAGGATCGCGCGGACCTCGGCGCCGAACATATCGCCCTTGAAGACGTCCGCAAAGCCCTTCTCGGCCATCTCCTTCACGTCCGCGCCGGCCGCGAACGCCTTCTCCGAGCCCGTCAGGAGGACGCAGCGCACCTTGTCGTTGGCGTCCGCCTCTCCCAGCGCCTGCGCCAGCTCGCCCATCAGGGCGGCGTTCAGCGCGTTCAGCGCGTCCGGCCGGTCCAGCCGGATGGTGGCGACGTGGTCCTCCACCTCGACGGTGATCGTCTTGTAGGCCATCGCCCCATCTCCCCGGTTGCGGCAGGGGCGAAGGGTTAGCCTGCCGGCGCGGGGGATCAACCCGTCAGCGCTGGCAGGCCGGGCAGTAGAAGGTCGAGCGGCCCGCTTGCACGATGCGCCGGATCGTCCGGCCGCAGCCGTTCGGGCAGGCGCCCCCCTCGCGTCCGTAGGCCCGGAAGGCGTGCTGGAAGTAGCCGAGCTCGCCGCTGGCCTGGCGGTGGTCGCGCAGCGAGGAGCCGCCCGCCTCGATCGCCTCCGCCAGCACCTCGCGGATGACCGGGACCAGCGCCCCGGCCCGCGCGCGCGACAGGTTGCGCGCCTGCCGCCGGGGCGAGATGCCGGCGCGGTGCAGCGCCTCGCAGACGTAGATGTTGCCGAGGCCCGCCACCACGCGCTGGTCGAGGAGCGCGGCCTTGATCGGCGTGCGCCGGCCGGCCAACGCGTCCGCCAGCACCGGGCCGGAGAAGCCGTTGCCCAGGGGCTCCGGCCCCAGCCCTGCCAGAAGGGGGTGCGCCTCCGCCCCGTCCGTCCGCATCAGGTCCATGAAGCCGAACCGCCGCGCGTCGTTGAAGGTGACCCGCGCCCCGCCCTCCATACCGAGGACGACATGGTCGTGCTTCTCCCTCGGGGGGTGGTCATGGACGAAGGCGCCGAGCTTCAGGCCGCTGACCGTCATGCGCCCCGACATGCCCAGATGGACCAGCAGCGTCTCGCCCGTGTCCAGGTCGGCCAGCACGTATTTGGACCGCCGGCGCAGCCGGTCGACCCGCGCGCCCGTCAGCCGCTCGGTCAGCCGTTCCGGCAGCGGCCATCGCAGGTCGGGGCGGCGCACCTCCGCCCGCTCGATCCGCCGCCCCTCCATCGCGGGGATCAGGCCACGGCGGACCGTCTCGACCTCGGGAAGTTCGGGCATGGACCATCCGTTCAGGTGCGCCTCCAGCGTGCGCGGAGGCCGTCGGCGTCGGGAACGGGTGCGGGGATGCCTGCCCGCCGCCGATCCTCGAAGAGGCGCAGCATGTAGGCGCGGTCCGGCCCGATCGCAACGAGGCCCGCGGGGTCCCGCGCCGCGGTGCCGCCGAAGGACGCGGCGATCCGCAGCCCGGCCCACCCGTCCCCGCCACGCGATGCCGGACGATGGCGGGGCGCCGAAGGGCCGCCGCCGCGATCGCGTCCCCGGCGGGGCCCCGCGTTGCCGGCCCGGCCAGCGCGACCCGCCGGCACCGTGCGGGCGCTCTCCCTTTGTGTCCCGGGGCCGAGGGCTATATCGCCACGACGGATGGAAGCGGGGCACGAACATGGCGGAAGACGGACGGACCACCCATTTCGGCGCGCGCACCGTGCCCGAGGACGAGAAGGCCGGCATGGTCGAGGGGGTCTTCAGCTCAGTCGCCTCGCGCTACGACGTGATGAACGACGTGATGTCGGGCGGCGTCCACCGGCTCTGGAAGGACGCCATGATGGACTGGCTGGCCCCGCGGGACGGCCAGCGCCTGCTCGACGTGGCGGGCGGCACGGGCGACGTGGCGTTCCGCTTCCTCCGGCGCGCGCCAGGCGCGTCGGCCGTGGTCTGCGACCTGACCGCGCCCATGCTCGAGGCGGGTCGGCGCCGGGCCGAGGCCGAGGCGCTCGCCGACCGGCTGGACTGGGTGGTGGGCGACGCGATGTCGCTGCCCTTCGAGGACGCGGGCTTCGATCGCTACACGATCTCGTTCGGGATCCGGAACGTGACCCGCCCAGAGGACGCCCTGCGTGAGGCGTTCCGCGTCCTGAAGCCCGGCGGCAGGCTGATGGTGCTGGAGTTCAGCCAGCTTCCCAACCCGCTCCTGCAGCGGCTCTACGACCTCTACTCGTTCAACGTGATCCCCCGGATGGGGCAGGTCGTCGCGAGGGACCGCGACAGCTACCAGTACCTCGTCGAATCGATCCGCAACTTTCCCGACCAGGAACGGTTCGCCTCCATGATCCGCGACGCGGGGTTCGCGCAGGTCAGGTACCGCAACCTCTCCCAGGGGATCGCGGCGCTCCATTCGGGGTGGAAGCTCTGAGGGGACCGCACAACATCGTCCGGCTGATCCGCACGGGCGCCACCCTGGAGCGGACGGGCGCGATGCCCGTGATCCTCGACGCCTTTCGGGCGCCCCCGACGGTCCGCTGGGTGCTGCGTGGCCTTTGCCGGCCCTTCGCGTTCCTCGGCTACAAGGGCGACCCGGAGATGCCGCCCGCCACGCGGGCGCTGACGGCGCTGGGGCCGGCCTACATCAAGTTCGGCCAGATCATGTCGACCCGCCCCGACGTCGTGGGCGACGAGCTGGCGACCCAGTTGCGCGTCCTGCAGGACAAGCTGCCGCCCTTCCCCGTGCGCGAGGCCCTGCGCATGGTCGAGGAGGAGCTGGAGCAGCCCGTCGACGCCATCTTCTCCGAGTTCTCCGAACCCGTCGCCGCCGCCTCGATCGCGCAGGTCCACAAGGCACGCCTGCGCGAGACGGGCGAGGCCGTCGCGGTGAAGGTCCTGCGCCCGGGGATCGAGCGGGCGTTCCGGCGCGACGTGGACGCCTTCTACCTCGCCGCGCGCATCATCGACCTTCTCGCCCCCCAGGCCCGCCGCCTGCGCCCCATGGACGTGATCGAGCATTTCGACGGCGTCGTCCAAGGTGAGCTGGACCTGCGCCTAGAGGTGGCCGCCGGCGCCGAGTACGCCGAGGTGACGAAGGACGACGATGGCTTCCGCCTGCCCACCGTGCACTGGTTCCTCTCCGGCCGGCGGGTGATGACGCAGGGCTGGGTCGACGGGATCTCGGCCGGCGACGTGATGGCGATCGAGGCGGCGGGCCACGACCGCTACGCCCTGGGCGAGCGGGTGCTGCGCCTCTTCCTGAACCACGCGCTGCGCGACGGCTACTTCCATGCCGACATGCACCACGGGAACCTCAAGATCGCGCCGGATGGGGCCCTCGTGGCCTACGATTTCGGCATCATGGGCCGCATCGACGAGTACACGCGCCGGGTCTACGCCGAGATTCTGTTCGGCTTCATCCGCCGCGACTACCGCCGGGTGGCCGAGGTCCACTTCGAGGCGGGCTACGTCCCCCCCGACCGCGACGTCGACGAGTTCGCCCAGGCCCTGCGCTCGGTGGGCGAGCCGATCTTCGGCATGGACGCGAGCCGCATCTCCATGGGCCGGCTCCTCTCCTATCTCTTCGAGGTGACGGAGCGGTTCGGCATGGAGACCCGGACCGAGCTGATCCTCCTGCAGCGCACCATGGTCGTGGTCGAGGGGGTCGCCCGCTCGCTGAACCCGCAGATCAACATATGGAAGGTCGCGCAGCCCGAGGTCCAGGCATACGTCACCCGCTATGTCGGACCCAGGGCGCTGGCGCGCGACCTCGTGCGGACGGCGCGGGTGCTGTCGCGGTTCGGCCCCGTCCTGCCCGAGATCGCCGAGAGCGCGCTGATCGCCGCCCGCGACCGCCGCGTGACCCCCTCCGTGCGGGTCGAGAACGCCGCGCCGGCCGCGATCGTCTTCGTGGCGGCGGCGGGCGGGGCGGCCGTCGGGCTGCTGGCAGGCGCCCTTCTACTCGCCGCGCTCCTCTAGGGCGCGCGCAGGGCCTCGATCTCGGCGGCGGGGCGGCGGGTGCCGTCCGCGGCGACGACCACCGCGCCGGTGGGGGCGGCCTCGACCTCGGCGACGGTGCGGAATACCTCGACGGGGCGGGCGAATGCCGCACCGTCCGAGGACGTCCCCTCGAGGGTGAGCGTGTAGCGCCCCGCGGGCAGCGGCGCGCCGCCCGCCATGGGCACCCAATCCACCGAGCCGCCCCCCTGCGGAGCTCCTTCGCGCGCGAGAGTCGCGCCGCCCCCGTCCCGTACCACGATCTCGGCGTCGATCGCAGCGGGCAGGCGCAGCGTGAGGGCCGTGCCGTCCACCTCGACCGGCCCGGCGATCGGCGCCTGCCTTCCGAGCCACCCGCTGGGATCGCCCAGGGCGCCGGAGGAGCCCATCCGCTCGAGAAGCTCGTTGGTCCGGACTGCCTGCTCGACCCCCGAGAAGGTCGCGAGCTGGGTCGCGAAATCCGTGCTCTCCACAGGGTTGAGCGGATCCTGGTGCTTCATCTGCGCCGTCAGCATGGTCAGGAACGTCGCGAAGTCCGACGGGTCCGCACGCCCGCCGGGCGCGATGGCCGGACCGCCTCGGGCAGCGATGGAGAGGGGGGGGATATCGGTCATGCCAGTGTTCCTTCGAGGTCAGAGACGCAGGTCCAGCCCGCCGCCTGCAAGGTCGATCAGCCGCATGGGGGACGGGGCCGGCCGCGCCGCCTCGCCAGGCGGGGCCGGGCCCTCCGCTGCGTCCGGCGGGAACGGCGGCGCGCGCTCGCGTGCGCTTCCCCCGAAGTCGAGCGTGGCCTCCCCCCCGGTCTCGCGCTGGAGGAGATGCAGCAGCTGATCCCCATGGCGCCGGAAGAGCTCGAGGGTCTCGGGCCGATCCGCCGCGACGGTGACCGCGACGCCGTTCTCCGCCGGAGCGACGCTGAGGCGCAACTGCCCCAGCTCCGGCGGATCGAGGCGCAGCTCCGTCACCCCTCCGCCCAGGGCGTTCAGGCGGACCACGGCTTCGGCCACGGCCCGGCGCGCGGAAAGGTCGATAGGTGCGCCCGCGTCGGGTACGACGACCCGAAGGCCGTCGCCCCGGGCCGGCTCCGGCGGGGCGGCGGCTCCGGCGCCTTCCGTGCCGGGAACGGGCGGCGCCGCTCCGCGAACGCGTATCTCTTCCGGGCCGGACGGCCGCGGCGCCTGGGCGAAGGGCCCGGACCGCGGGGCCCGGGTGCGGCCTTCGGCGGCCGCGGCGCCTCGCGCGGCCTCGGGGGGCACGGCGGCCGCCTCGCTCGGACCCGGACCGGCGGCGGCCCCCCCGTTCCGGACGGGCATCCCGCGGCATGGGGCGACCTCAAGGGACGCAACCCCCCCGCCGGCTGCAGGGGGGTCGGGCCGAACCGCGGGCGCGCCGCTCGCCGCGCCACTTCGCGCAATGGGCGCTTCGCCCTCGGAGCGGGGTTCGGCGTCGCCGCCCGGAACGCGAGTTGGAGCCGGAGCGGCGGGCATCCCACCGCCCCCTCCTGCCCCGCCCTCCCCGGCCTTAGCCGCGTCGCCCGCGTCCGAAGAGGGGACGGAGGCGCCAGATTCGGCGCCCCCTTCCACAAGTTCCGCGAAGGCGTCCGCGCCCGGTTCCGAGGTCGCGCCTCCAGCCGCGGGGGGGGCGCCTCGGGGCACGGCACCCGAGGGGGGCGGCAGGGGGAGAATCGGGTTCATGCGCCGATCGTGCACCCCAAAGGTTTAGAATTTGTTCACGTCTCGCTCCGATACAGGCCCCCGAAGAGGAGGTCCCCATGATCGAACCCGTATCCCCCGCCGCGATCCACGCCCCGCCGGAACGCCTGCGCCTCGTGGCCGAGGCGCTCGAAGCGAGCTTCCTGGCGGAGATGCTCCGCCATTCCGGCATCGAGGAAGGGGCATCCGCGGGCGCCGACCAGATGATGTCGTTCCGCACCCGGATGCAGGCCGAGGCGATGGTGGAGGCGGGGGGGATCGGCTTGGCCGAATCGATCCTCGACGGCTTGATGGCGCGCTCCCATGACCGGTGAGCGCATCCTCCTCCGCCAGCGCGACGCGCTCCTGCGGGGGGACCTCGCGGGGGTGGCCGCCCTCATGCCGGAGGTCGAGGCCCTCGTCGCCACGGCGGCGGCCGGCGGCGGCGACCCCCGCCTGCGTGCCGCGGCGGCGAGGAACCGCACGCTCCTCGCGGGCGTCCTCTCCGCGGTCGCCGAGCGGCGCGCGCGGGCGCAGGGCCTGCGGATCTACGCGGCGGACGGCCACGCGCGCGCCATGCGGGCCGGCCGCTGACGGGATGCCCGCCGATTGCCTCGAATGCGAGGCGAATGCCCCGCCCGCGCGGCGCCGCGCTTCACCACTTGGTAACGTCCGTCGATGCAGGCTCGCCCTCATGCCGCCCCTGCGGCCCCAGCGCGGACGACGATCCGCGACAGCAGGCCGGACCGAGCGCCGGCCAGGAAAGGACGAGCGAAAGCATGTCGAGCATCCTCACGAACACGGGCGCGATGACCGCGCTTCAGACCCTGAAATCGACCAACGCGAAGCTGGCCGACGCCCAGTCCCAGATCGCCACCGGCAAGTCGGTGGAGAGTGCGAAGGACAACGCCGCCGTCTGGGCCATCTCGAAGGTCATGGAAAGCGACGTGGCCGGCTTCAAGGCCATCTCCGAAAGCCTCAGTCTGGGCGAATCGACGGTCGCGGTGGCTCGCAACGGGGCCGAGACGGTCACCGACCTGCTGACCGAGATCAAGGGCAAGATCGTCGCCTCCCAGGAGGAGAACGTCGATCGCGGGAAGATTCAGAACGACATCGACGCGTTGACCGACCAGATCAAGGCGGTCGTCGGCGCGGCCCAGTTCAACGGCCTGAACCTGCTGTCGGGGACGGAGGACGTGAACGTCCTGTCCTCGCTCGACCGGGCAGGCGACGGCTCGGTGACGGCGAGCAACATCACGGTGAACAGGCAGGACCTCTCGACGGAGGTCGGCCGCTACGGCGGGGGCGGGAACAGCCTGGCGGGCAACCTGACCGCGGGGGCCGGAACGGTCGGCTCGGCCGGCAGCACCGTCACGCTCTCGGCGACGGACGCGGCGGGCGGCTCCTACTCGATCACCCTTGGCAAGAGCACGGTGACCGTCGCCGCGGCCGGCAGCGACGCGGACACCGAAGCGGCGATCTCGCAGGCGATCAACGGGCTCGGCCTCGAGGGGATCAGCGCGACGATCGACGGCGGCGACGTCGTCGTGACCTCCACCCGCGCCTTCGAGGACGTCGGCGTCTCGGTGGCGGCCTCCGGCGGCGCGGCGGCGCTGACCGCCGATGGCGGCGCCTCCGCCACGCTCTCCGAGCGGGCCGAGAGCGTGACCTTCTCGGCCTCCGCGCCGGTGAACGACGGCGACAGCTACCGCGTCACCCTCGGCGGCACGGACTACGACTACGTCGCCGGCAAGGGCGAGACGGCCGAGGACGTGATCCGCGGGCTGCAGACCGCCATCGGCGGCGGCGGGATCGAAGGCGTCACCACCCGCGCGGTCCAGTCGGACGGCGCCTGGACGCTGAAGATCGACAACGCCGGCGCCGACCTCGGGCTGGCGGCCACGGGCGAGGACGGGGGCGATGCCTCGGGCGGGCTCTTCGGCCTCGAGAACATCGACGTCACGACCAATGCCGGCGCCGACGCCGCCCTCGGCACCATCGAGACGCTGATCGACAGCTCCATCTCCGCCGCGGCGGAGTTCGGATCGGCGCAGGGCCGGATCGAGACCCAGGCGAGCTTCATCGGCTCGCTCACCGACAGTCTGACCGCCGGGATCGGCAGCCTGGTGGACGCCGACATGGAAGAGGCCTCCGCGCGGCTGCAGGCGCTGCAGGTGCAGCAGCAGCTCGGCGTGCAGGCGCTGTCGATCGCCAACCAGGCGCCGCAGTCGATCCTGTCGCTGTTCCGCTGATCCCAAAGGGGCCGGGCCAGCGCCCGGCCCCCTGACCATACAGGGGCCGAACCATGACCCAAGAACGAGATCGCGCCATCGGCGGCTACGGGGCCGGAACGGGCATCGCCCGCGCGCCCCGCGATGCCGAGCGCGCCGCCTTCGCCCGCGTCACGCGGGCGCTCACGGCCGCGGCGGAGGGGCCCGTGCCCGCGCTCGCCGCCGCCGTGCACGACAACCGGCGCCTCTGGACGGCGCTCGCCACGGATGCCGCGGGCGCGGCGAACGGGCTGCCGGCGGACCTACGATCCCGGATCGTCTGGCTCGCCGCCTTCGTCCAGCGCGAGGGCGCTGCCGTCTTACGGCGCGAGCGGGGGCCGGAAGGGCTGATCACGGTCAACCGCGCCGTGCTCGAGGGGCTTTCCCCCGCCGCCGCGCCCGCCGCGGCCTGATCCGAGGGGCCGCCCGCCATGAGCTTCGCCCCCGTCCTGCCGGCCGGCGGCCTCGCCGGCTGGCGGTTCCTGCAGGGCGCCGGCGGGACGATGCGCGCGGCGCACGCCGCCTCGCCCGCCGTCGCCCGCCCGGCAGACGCCTTCGAACGCGTCGCCCCCGCCGCATGGACGTCCGCCGCGATCACGGGCGACCGCCAGGTCCGAATCGTCGCGCTGACGGCGTTCGGCCTCGCGCAGGACGCGGACAACCGCGCCTTCGTGGATAGGATCCTCGCGGAAGGCGCGGGCGCGCCGGGCGCGTTGGCCAACCGCATGGGCGACGGACGCTACCGGGCCCTCGCCGAAGGGTTCGGCTTCGACGGCGCCGTCCCGCGCACCCGCGATCCGGAGCAGGTCGCAGCGATTCGCGCCCGCTACGAGGCCCAAGCCTTCGAAGCCGCCATCGGCGGGACCCACCCGGACATCCGCCTGGCCCTCTCGATGGAGCGCGAGCTGACCGATCTGGCCGGGCGGTCGCTGTCGAACGAGGGCAAGTGGTTCACCGTCCTCGGAACGCCCCCGCTGCGCGCGGTGTTCGAGGGGGCGCTGGGCCTTCCCGCCTCGGTCGGCACGCTCGACGTCGATCGCCAGCGCGAGATCTTCGGACAAGCCGCCCGGCGGGCCCTCGGAACCGACGACCTCTCCCGCTTCGCGGAAGCAGGCGCACGGGACGCCCTGGCGGAGCGGTTCCTGGTGCGCGGCGCAGCCCTGTCGGGGCCATCGCCCACGGCCCCGGGCGCGGTCGCGCTTTCCATCCTCTCCGGCCTCGCCTAGGGCGCCGCCGTCTCCGCCAGCAGCGCCGCGAGGCGCGCGACGGCCTCCTCGGGCCCTCGGGAGGCGGAGGAGAGGAACCCCTCCAGCGCCTCGTGCGAGCGAACGGCGCGGTCCGTCGCCGCATCCGCCCCCGCCTCGTAGAGGCCGGAGCGCACCATCAGCTCGACCTCCTCGCGGGCAGCGGCGCGGCGACGCCCTTCGGCGATGATCGGCCGCTCGTCGGGCGCGGCGCAGCCCGGCAGCGCGCGCGACAGCGACCGGAGCAGGTCGATTGCGGGAAAGCGGCCCCTCTCCGCTATGGCGCGCGACAGCACGACATGCCCGTCCAACACGCCACGCAGGACGTCCGCCACGGGATCGGCCATGTCCTCGCCCGGCACGAGGACCGACAGCACCGCCGTTATCGCGCCCCCCTCGCCCCGGCCGGGCCCCGCCCGCTCCGCCAGCGTGGTCAGGCGCCGGGGGGTCCACGGCGCGTGGCCGCCCGGCCCGAGGGGGGCGCCGGCGGCGATCGCGACCTCGCGCTCGGCCTCGGCGAGACGGGTGACGCTGTCGCAGAGGAAGAGGACGTCGCGCCCTTCCGCAGAGAGGGCCTCGGCCGCCTCCATGGCGGCGAAGGGCGCGCGGCGGCGCAGCAGCGGGGGCGCGTCGGCGGGGGCGGCCACGATCAGCGCGCGCGCCCCCGCCTCGGCGAGGGCCCGGCGGAGGCCCGCGATCTCGTGCTCGCGCTCGCCGACCAGGGCGATGACGACGCAGTCGGCCGCCACATCCCGCGCGAGGGCGGTCAGAAGCGTCGACTTGCCCACGCCCGCGCCGGCGAAAAGGCCGATGCGCTGCCCCAGGCACAGGGGGAGGAACGCGTCGAAGGCTGCGAGGCCCGTCCGCAGCCGCCCGCCCAGGGGGCCACGCGGCCCCGTGGCGGCCGGCGCGGCCCGCCGAGGCGCGGGCGCCGGAAGCCCGTCCAGCGGTGCGCCCGCGGGATCGACCGTCCGTCCGAGCCAGTCCGGCCCCGCGCCGAGCCGCCCGCCCGGGCGCAGGACGACGCCCGCGCCCGGAGCCAGCCCCTCGCCCTCGCCGTCGAGAAGGACGGTGGCGGCCCCCTCGTCCATCCCGACCACCTCGCCTCGAAGGCCGCCGCCGACGACCTCGACGCCGTCGCCCAAGGCGGCGGGCAGCCCCGACACGACCGCGCGCCCGGGCGAGAGCGCCGTGATCCGGCCGAGCGGGCATGGCCGGGCGGCCTCCCGCAGGGCGTCCTTCAGGGATTCGAGTTCCGGTCGTGTCATTCCTGTTCTCCTCTCAACCTCCCGTTAAGCGAATCGGGGTTAAGGACAGGTTGAACGACGAAACGGGGGCGCGCCCATGCTCGACCACATTCCGATCCTCTCCACCGCAAGCGCCCTCGCGCGGCATGCAGGCGCACGCACGGAAGGCACGGCGCGCAACCTCGCCAACGCGGACACGCCGGGCTGGCGCCCCCTCAGGGCCTCGCCCTTCGATCCGGGCGCCCCGGGCCTGCGCGCGACGCGGCCCGACCACCTGGGCGGCTCTTCCGGCGCCGCGGTCGAGTGGACCCTGGGCGCGGCCACCAAGCCCAACGGCAACGGCGTCTCGGTCGAGGCCGAGATGGTGGAAGCCGCCCGCGCCCGCGCCGATCACGGCCTGGCCCTCGGGGCGTGGCGGGGCGCGATGGACGTCCTGCGCGCCAGCGTGGCGACCCGCTGATGGCCGGCGACGCCCTCTCCATCGCCGCCTCGGGCATGTCGGCGCAGTCGCGCCGCCTGCGCCACGTGGCCGAGAACATGGCCAATGCCGACACGCCGGGCTTCCGCGCCAAGCGCGTCGCCTTCGAGGCCGACGGCGCGGGCGGCGTGCGGCCGGGCGGGGTGACGCTCGACGCGCGGCCGCTGCCCCGGGTGCACGACCCCGCCCATCCGATGGCCGGCACGGACGGCTTCTACGAAGGATCGAACGTCGACCTCGTGATGGAAATCGCCGACTCGCGGGAGGCCCAGCGCTCCTACGAGGCGAACCTGCGGATGTTCGACCAGGTCAGGCAGATGCGGACCGCGCTGATCGACCTGCTGCGCCGATAGGAAGGGAACCCCATGATCGATCTCAACGCAAGCGCCGCGCTGCGCGGCTATGCCGCCGCCCTGCGCGAGGCGCCCGCCGCCGGGCCCGAGGCCGCGATCGGCCGGGCCGCCGACGGCTTCGCCCGCACCGTAGCCGAGGGCGAGCGGGCGGCCGTGGCCGCCATGACCGGCCGCGCCGACCCCCAGGCGATGGTCGAGGCCCTCGCGCGCACGCAACTCGCCGTCGAATCCGTCGTCGCCGTCCGCAACAAGGTCGTCGAGGCCTATCAGGAGATCCTGAGGATGCCCGTATGATGAGCGAGGGCGTCCTCTACGACGTGCTGCGCGACGGCCTCTGGGTCTCGGTCGCGATCAGCATGCCGATCCTGGCCGTCGCCCTGGCCGTGGGCCTCGCGATCGGGCTGCTGCAGGCGCTGACCTCCGTGCAGGAGATGACGCTGACCTTCGTGCCCAAGCTCGCCGCGATCGGTGTGACGTTCTGGATCACGATGGACATGATGACCCGCGCGCTCGTCGATCTCTGGACCGGGCGGCTGATGCCGCTCGCCGCCGGGATCTAGGGGATGTCCGGCTACGTCACCCTCGCGCGCGCCTCCGGCCTGATGGCCGAGATGCAGGGCATCGCGCACAACATCGCCAACGCCTCGACCACCGGCTACCGCCGCGAGGGCGCCGTCTTCGCCGAGCACGTCACCGCGCTGGAGGGGGCCCCTTCGGTCAGCCAGGCGCACCTGCACGGGCGGGTCACGGACCGCACGCAGGGCGCGCTGACCGGCACGGGCGCGCCCTTCGACCTCGCGATCGAGGGCGAGGGCTTCTTCCAGGTCGAGACGCCCGGCGGCCCCCGCCTGACCCGCGCGGGCGCGTTCACCCCTGACGAGGCGGGCGTCCTGCGGACCGCCATGGGCCACGCCGTGCTGGACGAGGGCGGCGCCCCCATCCTGCTGCCCGCCGACGCGGGGCCCGTCGCGGTGGCGCCCGACGGCACCATCTCGACGCCGCTCGGTCCCCTGGGGCGCATCGGCCTCGTCCGGCCGGAGGACCCCGCCGCCGCAACGCGCGAGGTGGGCACCCTCTTCCGGGCCGAAGGCGCCGTCCCGGCTGAAGGCGCCCGCGTCGTCCAGGGCGCCCTCGAGCAGTCCAACGTCGAGCCCGTCACCGAGATCGCCCGCATGATCGCCGTCCAGCGCGCCTACGAGGCCGCGTCCGCCTTCTCGCAGAAGGAAGGCGAGCGGCGGCGCGAGGCGATCCGAACCCTTTCCCGATAGGAGAAACCCGATGCGCGCCCTCCAGATCGCCGCAACCGGCATGTCGGCCCAGCAGATGCGGGTCGAGACCATCTCGAACAACCTCGCGAACATGAGCACCACGGGCTACGACGCCCGCCGGGCCGAGTTCGCCGACCTCCACTACCAGCAGGCCACCGCGCCCGGCGCCATCTCGGCGGCGGACGGGACGGTCGTGCCCGTCGGCGTCCAGCTCGGCCTCGGCGCGCGCGCCGCGGCGGTGGGGATGCAGCTCGCGCAGGGCTCGCTCGCCGAGACGGGAGGCGACCTCGACGTCGCGATCGAGGGGAACGGCTATCTCGAGGTGGCGCTGCCGGACGGGCGCCCGGGCTTCACCCGCGACGGCGCGCTCAAGCGCACGGCCGAAGGGCTGATCGTCAACTCGGACGGCTATCCGGTCGCCGGCGACGTCACGATCCCGGCCGACGCCCGGTCCGTCTCCATCAGCCCGGAAGGCGCCGTCTTCGCCTATTTCGCCGACGCCGCCGAACCCGAGGAGCTGGGCCGGATCGGCCTCGCGACCTTCACCAACCCCAAGGGGCTGGAGGCGCGTGGCTCGAACCTCTTCACGGAGACGGCCGCCTCTGGACGCGCCATCCCCGGCGCCGGCGGGGACGAGGGCTTCGGCGTCCTGCGCCAGGGCTACCTCGAGGAGAGCAGCGTCGATCCCGTCCGCGAGATCACCGAGCTGATCGAGGCGCAAAGGGGGTACGAGCTCAACTCCAAGGTCGTGACGGCCGCGGACCAGATGCTCGGCGCGGCGGTGCAGGTCCGATGACCCGCTGGATCCTCGCCGCCCTCCTGATCCTCGCCGCGCGCGCCGTGCCGGCCCAGGACGTCCTCGCGGCCCGCACCCTGCGTGCCGGCACCGTGATCGCGCCGGCCGACCTCCGGGCGGGCGACGCCGCCGCCGTCGACGCCCTCGCCGGCATGGAGCTGCGGGTCGCCGTCTATGCCGGCCGGCCGGTCGGCCCCGGCGACGTCGGCCCGCCCGCGGTGATGCGCCGCAACGACCCGGTTCGCCTCGTCCACGCGGGGGGCGGCATCCGCATCGCCACCGAAGGGCGCGCCCTCGGCCGCGCCGCCGCCGGCGAGCGGGTGCGCGTCATGAACCTCGCCTCGCACGCGACCGTCGAAGGCGTCGCCCGCCCCGACGGCACCGTTCTGGTGCTGCCATGAGGGGCGCGCTGATCCTCGCCGCGGGCCTGGCCGCCTGTGCCCCCATCCGGGAGGTCGGGCGCGCCCCGGTCCTGACCTCGCCGGCGAACACGCCCGAGAGCCACGCGCTGACGAGCACCTCGCTCGCCGAGGCGTCGTCCTTCGACGAGCCGCCTCTCGCCGCCGCCTCGACCTGGGCGGCCGGGGCGGGCTCGCTCCTCGATCTGCCGCGCGCGCGGGGCGTGGGCGACATCGTGACCGTGGTCATCGAGATCGACGACGAGGCCAGCATCGAGAGCGACGCGCGCCGCTCGCGCTCGGACCGCCAGCAGATGGGCGTGGACGGCTTCCTCGGCCTGCCCGAACGCGCAGCGGCGCACCTGCCGGCCGGGGCCTCCCTCGCCACGGCCGTGGACACCAGCTCCTCCTCGGGCTTCGACGGCAGCGGGCGGGTCTCGCGCGCCGAGAGCCTCGAGCTGCGGGTCGCCGCCGTCGTCACCGCCGTCACCCAGAGCGGCGCGCTCGCGATCAGCGGCACGCAGGAGGTGCGCGTCAACGCCGAGCTACGCGAGCTGACCGTGAGCGGGTTCGTCCGGCCCGAGGACATCTCCCGCCGGAACGAGATCCCGTCGGACCGGATCGCCGCCGCGCGCATCGGCTATGGCGGGCGCGGCCGCGTGTCCGAGGTCCAGCAGCCCCGCTACGGCGCGCAGCTGGCCGACCGGCTCCTGCCCTTTTGATGGGGCGCATCCTCGGCTTCGCCTTCGCCATCCTCGCCGGCGCGGCCGCGGGCGGGGGGGCCGCATGGTGGACCGCGCCGCCCGCCGGCCAGCCCGGGAAGACGGAGGAGGGCGAGCCGCCGCCCGAGACCCCGGAGGAGACCACCCCCGGACCGACGGCCACGGTGACGCAGCGCCTCGCCAACCAGTTCGTCCTTCCGCTCATGTCGGAGGAGGGGCTGCTCGGGCATGTGGTCCTGACCCTCGCCGTCGAGATGGACGAGGGTGCCCCCGACGTCCATCCTCAGTCGCCGCGGCTCCGCGACGCCTTCCTGTCGGCCCTCTCGGCGCATCGAGCGGATGGCGGGTTCGGCGCGGACGTGGCCTCCCCCGAGGAGCTCGAGGAGCTGCGCGCCGTTCTTCTGCGCGCCGGCCGGTCCGTCCTCGGCGAGGACCTGCGCGCCGTGCTGATCGGGGACCTCTCGGTCAGCCCGGTCGCGCGCTGAGGGCGCGCAGCACCTCGGCCCGGGCGGCGTCCCGGGCTGCGCGCCGGCCCTCCGCGCCCGCCTTCGCCGCCGCCATCGCCTCGGCCCCGCGCGCGCGGAGGAGCGCCGCCTCGCGGCCCGCCTCCGCGAGGGCGAAGCCCGCCCCCGTGATACCTTCGGACGTGCGGGCGGCGGCGGCCGAACGCACCGTCCCGCCCAGGCGGTCACGCTCGCGCTCGGCCCGGGCGGCGGCGGCGGCCGAGCGGGCCGCGACGAGCGCCGCCAGACGCGCGAGGTTTCGCGCGCCGTCCGTCACCGGGCGCGCCGCATGGCGTCGGCGAAGCGGATGAGGGCGGCGACGGCGCGCCAGGTCTCGGGCGGGACCTCCGATCCGATCTCGGCGGCCGCGTGGAGCCCGCGCGCGAGCGGCGGGTCGACCTTGACCGGCACGCCCGCCCCTTCGGCCGCCGCGCGGATCCTCAGCGCGACCTCGTCGAAGCCCTTGGCGACGCAGACCGGGGCCGAGCCGGGCGCGCGCGACCATTTCAGGGCCACCGCGTAGTGCGTCGGGTTCATCACGACCACGTCCGCACCCGGCACGTCCGCCATCATGCGGGTGGTCGCGATCTGCTCGGCGCGGGCCCGGCGGCGGGACTTGAGGTGCGGGTCGCCCTCGGCCTCCTTGGCCTCGTCGGTCTGCTCCTTGCGGGACATGCGGTTGCGGCGGCGATGGTCGAAGCGCTGCCAGATCAGGTCGATCGCGCCGACCCCGGCCGCCAGCGCCACGACGGGGCCCAGCATCGCCGCTGCCGGGCCGAAGCTCGCGGCGATGGCGGCCCTGTCCGGCAGCGCGGGCATGCCGGCGATGCGGTCCAGCTCCCGCAGGCCGATGATGACGAGCACGCCGCACAGAAGGCCCAGCTTCGCGGCGCTCTTGGCGAACTCGAAGAGGCCGGAGGGCCCGAACTTCTGCTTGGCCTGCGCGAGGGGCGAGACCTTGCTCGCCCTCGGGGCCAGCTTGCCGGGCGCGAGGACCACCGTGCCCTGCGCCGCCAGCCCCGCGACCACCAGCGCCGCCGGAGCCGCGACGAGGCCGGCGAGCGGCCCGGCCGTCCCGACGACCTGCGCAAAGGACGGCACGCCGCCCGCGCCCGCCAGCCGGAGCAGCCCGGCGAGCCGCTCGCCCGTGGCGAGGAAGGCGGAAGGCCCCGCGAGCGCGAGGAACGCCGCCGCGCCCGCATAGGAGAGAGCCGTGAGGAGGTCCTGCGACTTCGGCCCCTCGCCCTTCCTGCGCGCATCCTCGAGCTTCTTGGCGCTCGCCTCCTCGTTGCGCTCTCCCTGGTCCTCCTCGCCGCTCACGGGCCGAGCGGATCGCGCAGCCGGTCGCCCAGCGCGTCGAGCCAGACCGGAAGGAGGAGGGGCGCCGTCGCCGCCAGCAGCGCCAGCGCGGCGAGCGAGATCGCCGGTGCGCCGACGAGGGCGACCATCAGCTGCGGCATCGCCCGGCTGACCACCCCGAGCGCCAAGTTGTAGGCCAGCCCCACCGCCACGAAGCCTGCGGCCAGCCGCACCCCGAGGGCAAAGGCCGCGCCGGCCCGCGCGATGGTCCAGTCGGCCCCCTCGCCGGCCCCGAGGCCCAGGCCGGCCGGCAGCGCCTCGTAGCTCGCGGCGAGGGCCGCGGCCGCCTCCGCCGGCAGGCCCGCCAGCGCGGCCAGCGCCAGGGCCGCGACGGTCAGCACGTGCCCGATCGCCGGCAGCGGCTCGGAGACCGGCGAGCCGAGGAGCTGCGACAGCGACACCGCCTGCGCCGCCACCGAGCCCGCGATCTGCAGCGCCATGACGAGGGCCCGCAGCCCGAACCCGATCAGGAGGCCGGCCGCCGCCTCGCCGATGAGGAAGAGGGGCCCCGCGCGCTCGGGCAGCCCAGGGGCGACCACGGGCGCCACCACCGCCGTGAGGGCGAGGGCGAGGACTAGCCGGATCCGGGCTGGGACGACCCGTTCGCCGAAGAGGGGGAGGAGGAAGGCCGCGGCACCGATCCGCGCGAAGACCCCGGCCGCGCCCAGAAGCTCGGCGCGCGCCGCCTCCGCGATGGGCAGGACCAGCTCGACGAGGGCGTTCACGCCGGGACGCGCCCCACGAGGGAAGGCCGCGCCTCGAGGCCGATCTCGTCGTAGGAGAGCACCGGCGCGGTCAGGCCCGCGGCCGCCGCGACCGTGCGGAGGAACCGCCGGCGGCGGCCCGAGGTGACGACGGCGACGTCCGCGCCAGCGGCTTCGGCCAGCTTCTCGCCGAGGCCGGCGGTCAGCCGGCCGAAGAGGTCGGGGGGCAGGGCGACGTCGGCGTCCGGCGTCTCGTGGGCGGCGAAGCGCTCCTCCCATTCGGGGGCAAGCTGGATCAGCGGGATCGTCCCGTCCGCGCGGCGCAGCGGCGCGACCAGCTGGAAGCCGAGGCGGCGGCGAACGTGCTCGACCACGGCGTCGGCGCGCGGATCGGCGGGCCGGATCTCGGCGACGGCCTCGAGGATCGCGCCGAGGTTCCGGATCGACACCTCCTCCTCCAGGAGGGCGCGCAGCACCGACAGGAGGAGGTCGACCGGCACCTTGTCGGGGATCAGCTCGTCGAGGAGGCGGCGGTTCGCGGCCGCGCGCGCCGGATCGGACGGCTCGGCGAAGGCGTCCAGCAGCCGGCGCAGCGACTTCAGCGTCAGGAGGCGCCCGAGGTCGGACTTCACCACCTCCAGCAGGTGGGTGGCCAGAACCTCCGGCGGGCTGACGACGGTGAAGCCGTCCATCTCCGCGGCAGGCGCGGCGCCCGCGTCGATCCAGGCGGCCGGCGCGCCGTAGACCGGTTCGGTCACGGCCTCGCCGGGCGGGGGCGGCCCGCTTCCGGCGAGGGCGAGCATCCGGCCGGGGCGCAGGACCCCCTGCCCCCGCTCGACCCCCTGGACGGAGACGGCGTAGCGCCCCGCCTCGAGCGCGGGATCGTCGGTCAGGCGGATCTCGGGCAGGATCAGCCCGTAGCGCCGGGCGACGTGATGGCGCATCGTCTCGATCCGCGCCTCGAGGCCGGTGCCCGCGCCCATCACCGCCGGGACGACGTCGGAGGCGAAGGTCAGGTGGATGTCGTCGAGCTCGAGCACGTCGCCGATCGAGGGGCCCGCCGGCGCCGGGGCGACGTCTTCGGCGGGGGCCGCCTCGGCGGGGCGGAGGCTCAGCCGCCAGGCCCCGAAGCCCAGGCCCGCGGCGAGGGCGAGGAAGGGCAGCGCCGGCAGGCCGGGCACCGCGGCCAGCAGCATCATCAGCGCGGCGACGGCGCCCACGGCCTCGGGCCGGCGTCCGAACTGCGCCAGCATCGCGCCGTCCGTGGTGCCGGTCGCGCCGCCCCGGGCCAGCAGCAGCGCCCCCGCGATCGAGATCACGACGGCCGGGATCTGCGTCACGAGGCCGTCGCCCACGGTGAGGATGGCGTAGGTCTCCAGCGCGGTGGCGGCGGGCATGCCGTGCACGATCGTGCCGATTGCGATGCCCGCCACGACGTTGAGCAGCGTGATGAGAAGGCCCGCGACCGCGTCGCCCTTCAGGAACTTGGACGCCCCGTCGAGCGAGCCGAAGAAGGTTGTCTCGGCCAGCTCGGTCTCGCGACGGCGGCGGGCCTCGGCGTGGTCGATGGCGCCGGCCGACATGTCCGCGTCGATGGCCAGCTGCCGGCCCGGCATCCCGTCGAGCGCGAAGCGCGCGCCCACCTCGGCCATCCGCCCGGCGCCCTTGGTGATGACCATGAAGTTCACGATCAGCAGGACGAGGAACACCACGAGGCCGATCGACAGGCTGCCGCCCATCACGAAGGAGGCGAACCCCTCGATCACGTCGCCCGCGGCGTCCGTCCCGGTGTGCCCCTGGCTGATGATCAGCTTCGTCGAGGACACGTTCAGCGACAGCCGCAGCATCAGCGAGGCCAGAAGGACGGTCGGGAAGATCGAGAAGTCGAGAGGCCTCTCGACGAAGAGGGCGGTGGTGAAGATCAGGATCGCCAGCCCGAAGCTCAGCGCCAGCCCGAGGTCCAGCGCCCAGGTCGGCATGGGCAGGATCATCATGAGGATGATCGCCAGCAGCGCGACGGCCATGCCGATGGCCGGGTTCAGGAGGGCGGCGGCGGCGGCGCGCATCTCAGCGCCCCTCCAGCACGGCGCGCACGGCGGCGAGCGCGCGGTCCGCGCTCTCGACCGCGACGCGGGCGGCCTCCGCGGCGTCCCCGGGCGGCGGGGCGGGCGCCGCGGGCGGCGCGCCCGGGGCCCAGGCCGCCTCCGCCGGCGCGACCTCGGGCGCGGGCATGGCGGGGGCCGCGGGGATCGACGCGTCGGCGGGGCCCCAGCCATCGGCGACGAGCCTGCGCTCGATCCGCGCCCAGAGATCCGGATGGATGGGCGCCTCTTCCAGGACGTCCGCCCATTGCCGCGACAGGCGGACGGCCTCGGCGGTCGGCGCGTCCGCGAGATGGCGCGCGATCGCCGCCCAGGCGAGGGGCGGGTCCCGCGGTTCCAGCACCTCGAGCGCGGCGTCGGGCCGCCCCTGCGCCAGCGCGGCGGGGACGGCGACCTCCAGCAGCGCGCGGCGCAAGGGGTCGCCCGGACGGTCCTGCGCGAGGCGCAGCGCCGCATCCGCGACCGCCGCGTCCGCCGGCCGGCCGCGAAGATAGGACGCCGCGGCCTCGACCGCCTCGGGCGAGGTGCCGAGCGCGAGGGGCCGCAGCGCGTCCAGCCCCGCCTCGCCCTCTTCCAGGAGGGCGGCGGCGAGCAGCGCGGGGGGTTCGCGATCGGCCTCCGGCAGCATGCGGAGCATCCGGCGTGCGGCGCGCGCCCCGTCGGGCCCGGCCTCCATCAGCGTCCGCGCCGCGGGGGGAACCGCGATGGCGGCGAGGCGCGGCGGGACGGCGAGCGCGGCGGACGCGATCTCGCCTGGGGGCGGCACCGGGACCTCGCCGGCCACGGCCTGCCAGAACGCCGCGGGGGGCGCGCAGGCGGCCCAGCCGGGGGGCGTGCGGTCGGTCAGCGCCGCCGCGACGGCGAAGAGCTCGCCCCGTTCCGGCCCCTCGGGGACGAGGCGCAGCACGGCCCGCGCCTCCTCGGGCAGCCCGTTCGCCAGATGCCTTCGCGCCATGTCCAGCGCCGCGGCGGGGTCGACGCGGTCGAACTCCCCGAAGAGGGGGGCCGGCGCCGCCCGGGCGGCGAGTGCGGGGGCGCCCGCCTCCGGGCAGGACGCGGGAACGGGCGGCGGCGCGGCGCGCGGATCGAGGCGCAGCGTGCCGCCGGTCTCGAGGCGCTCGATCCGCTCCGGCAGCGGCGGCGGATCGGCCGCCGGATCGAGAAGCCCCCTGTCCACCCCGATTGACAGCGCCCCCGCAAGGGCCGCGCGCAGGGGGTCGGGCTCGATCTCCCGCCGCGGAGGATCCGCAGGGGCCGTCGCCGGGACGCGGAGGGCCTCGAAGCGCGGCAGGAGTGGAAGGACGCCGGCCCCGGCCTCGGGCAGCGCCGGGCCGCGCTCCTCGGGCGCGGCCCCGAGAGGCGGGCGCTCGACGGCGGCGACCTCCGGCCCGACGTCGAGCGCGAGGATGGGGCCGGGATGCTCTGTCGCCGCCAGGTCGCATTCGCAGCCTGCGACGAGGGTCAGCCGCCCCTCGCCGCCCGAGGCGACGGCCGCGATGCGCGTGCGGCCGATGCGCGACCACGTGTCCGCGAGGTCGAAGGCGCCGCCGCCCTCTACCAGAACCTCCCAGCCCTCGCCGGTGGGCAGGATGGACCAGCCGCCGGCCTTCGGAAGCGGAATGGCGAGGCGGGTGAAGCCCTCGTGCTCGCCGCCGCGGACGGGGATCTCGGCCCGGGCGGCCGCCCCCCCCGCGAGCGCGAGCGCGACGAGAAGCGCCCGGATCATGCCTGCTGCGCCTTCAGACCGCGCAGGCGCTCCTCGAGGTCGTCGAAGGAGGGCCGCCAGTGCGAGGGCGTGTTCTGCCGCCCGACCTCGATGCAGATGTCGACCGCATGGCGGTGGAGGTTGGCCACCAGGACCTCGCGCACGAGATCCTGGAAATGGGCGTCCTCCTCCATGACGACCTTCAGGCGCGCCGCGAGGGGTCCGACGATCCCGTATGCGAGGAACACGCCGAGGAAGGTGCCCACGAGGGCGCCGCCGATCAGCTTGCCCAGCACCTCGGGCGGCTGGTCGATCGAGCCCATCGTCTTGATCACCCCGAGCACGGCCGCGACGATCCCGAGGGCGGGCAGCCCGTCCGCGACCGTCTGCAGCGCATGGCTGGGGTGAAGGGAATGGTCGCGGTTCGCCTCCGTCCGCTTGTCGAGGACCTCCTCGACCTGGTGGGGGTCGTCGTAGTTCATCGAGGCCGCGCGCAGGGTGTCGCAGATCATGGCGACGATCTCGCCGTCGGCGCGGATGCGGGGGTAGCGGGCGAAGATCTCGGACTCGCCGGGCTTCTCGACATGCCCCTCCAGGGCGAGCGCGTCCTGCCGCGCCACGCGCACCAGCTCGTAGAGCAGGCACAGCAGGTCGCGGTAGTCGTCGGGCTTCCACTTCGGCCCCGCGAAGGCGCGCAGCACGCCGCGCCCCGTCGCCTTCACCTCCGCGATCGAGTTCGAGACGAGGAACGCGCCCGTCGCGGCGCCGCCGATCATCATCATCTCGAAGGGCAGCGAATGGAGGATGATCCCAAGCTTGCCCCCGGCGGCGAGGTAGCCGCCGAAGACCATCACGAAGACCACCGCGATCCCGAGAAGGCCGGTCATCGGTCGCCGTCCCCCGCCGGCGGCAGCCCCAGGCGCTGCGCCCGGCCCGCGACGACCGCCGAGACCGCGTAGGCGTCCTCCGGCGCCATCGCGGCGAGGATGCCCGCGGCCGCGTCGGCGGGCATCCGGCGCAGGAAGCCGGCGGCGAAGCCCGCCTCCATCACCGCGAAGAGGGCCGCCGCGTCGCCGGGCCGCATCGCGGCATAGGCGCTCGCCAGCCGCTCGACGTCGCGCCCCCCCACGCCCTCGGCCTCCGAGAGGAGGCCCGACAGGGCCTCGGCGGCGCCGCGGACCTCTTCCGCTGCGGCCTCCAGCTCGCCCTCGGCGCGCGCCAGCTCGGCCTCGCGCGCGTCGAGCGCGGCGCGGCGGGTACGGGCCTCCCGCTCCAGCTCGGCCTCGCGCGCGCCGAGGGCGGCACGGCGGGCGCCGATCTCCTCGATGAGCGCCTCGGCGGCCTCGGGCGGGACGACGACCTCGCCGACGGCCGCCGCGGCGCCGGGCAGGCCGGGGGCGAGCCGGAGCCCGGCGGAGAGGGCGAAGGCCCCCGCGACCAGGGTCAGGGGTCCGGCGGCCCTCATGCCGCCACCTCGGACCGGCGGAAGACGGGTCCGGCCGCGGAGGTGCCCAGAGCAGAACCGGGGGCCGAATCGGGGGCCGAATCGCGATCCGGGGCGGGTTCCGGCGCGGCCGCCCGCGCAGGGGGCGCGGCGGCGGCGGGCTCGCGGTCGGCGGCCGTCATCAGCAGCTCGATGCGCTGCGCCAGGCGCTCGGCCCGGTCCGACGCGCGGTCGAGCGCCGCCAGCCGCGCCAGCGTGTCCTCGCCCTGCGCCTTCGCGCCCCGGATCGTGCCGGCCAGGGCGTCGGTCTGCTCGGAGAGGGCCGCGAGCGTGGCCCCGAGGCCGCTCTCCGTGTCGGAGAGGCGGGCGATCCGGCGCGACAGCACGAGGCAGTAGAGCCCCGCGCCGGCGGCGGCCGCGACGAGGAAGAGGTCGGAGAGGAAGGCGGTCATAGGGTCACCAGCTCGGTCAGGAGAAGGTCGCGCACGGCTTCGCGGCCCGTGACGATGCGGACGCGGCGCAGAAGCTGGCCGCGCAGGCGGACATGGGCCGACCGCTCGAGCAGACTGTCCGGCTCGACGGCGCGCAGATAGGCGTTCATCGCGTCGAGGATGCGCGGCATCGCCTGCGCGACGGCGTCGGCGGCGTCCGGCGCGACCTCCAGCTCGGCCGAGAGGCGCAGGTTCGCGCGCCCGTCGGGAAGAAGGAGCGTCACGGTCAGGGCCGGCACGGAGACGAAGACGGGCTTCTCGGACGCCGCGGCCGCCACCTCGGCGGCAGGCTCCGCGGGGGCGCCGCCGTGCCCGTCCGCGCCGCCGCCCCCGAAGGACGGCACCCCGCCCAGCGCCACGGCCGCATAGGCCCCCGCGCCCGCGAGGGCGGCCAGGACCAGCGCGATGAGCGGCCCTCTCTTGCCGCGCCCGCCGCTCTCCGGGGGCGCCGGCGCTTCGGGGTCTGGGGTCTCGGTCGTCATCGGTCGGCTCCTCCTGGGTCCGACTCGGGGTCTAGGGGGAAGACACTAACGTCCTGTTAATCTCGATCGTGAAAGGTGGCCCCGTCGCCGCGATTCCCGCGGCGCGAATCGACGGAGGCGCCGGATGGACATCGCGGGATCATGGAACGCCCTGGGGGCGCGGCGCCGGATGGCGGTCGCCGGGGCGGCCGCGCTCGCGACGGTGCTGGCCGTCCTCGCCTTCGCCTGGGGCGGTCCCGCGCCCCGGATGGAGCTTCTCTACGGCGGCCTCGACGAGCGGGCGGCCGGGCAGGTCCTCTCCGGCCTCGAAGCGCGGGGCGTCCCCTACGAGGTGCGCTCGGGCGCGATCTACGTGCCCGGCACGCGGCGCGACGCGCTGCGCCTGCAGCTCGCGGCCGAGGGGCTGCCCGCCGCCGGGCCAGAAGGGTACGAGCTGCTCGACGGCCTCTCCGGCCTCGGCACCACCGACCGCATGTTCGACGCCGCCTACTGGCGCGCCAGGGAAGGCGAGCTCGCGCGCACCATCGCGGCGGCGATGCCCGGGCTCGCGGTGCGCGTCCACCTCGCGGCGGCGCCGGCGCGGGGCCTCGCCCGGCGGGCCGAGCCCTCCGCCTCGGTCAGCCTGACGGGCGGCGCGATGCCCGCCGCGCCCCGCCTGCGCGCGATCCGCCACCTAGTCGCCGCGGCCGTCCCCGGCCTCGATCCCGCGGCCGTCTCGGTCATCGGGCCCGACGGGGTGGTCGTGGACGGCGAGGTCGCGGCCGAAGGCGCGGACGGGCGCGGCGCGGCCATCGCCGCACGCGCCCGGCGCCTGCTGGAGGCGCGCGTCGGCCCCGGCCGCGCCCGGGTCGAGGTCGGCCTCGAGCTGGTGGACGAGGTCGAGACCCTGCTCGAGCGGCGGATAGACCCCGAGAGCCGCACCGTGATCTCGACCGAGACGGAGGAGAGCGAGCGCGAGGGCGGCGCGCCCGGCGGCGCCGTGACCGTCGCGAGCAACCTGCCCGACGGCGACGCCGCGGCCCCCGGGGGCCCGGCCGCGTCCGACAGCCGCCTGCGCTCGCGCACCAACTACGACATCTCCGAGAGCGAGCGACGCGTCGAGCGCGCGCCCGGCGCGATCCGCCGCATGACGGTCGCCGTCCTCGTCGACGAGGCGCGCTCGGCCGACGGCACCCCCGCCCCCCGCACGGCGGAGGAGCTGGAGGCCCTGCGCGCCCTCGTCGCCTCCGCGGCGGGGCTGGACGAGGGCCGGGGCGACGTCCTCGTGCTCCATTCGATGGCCTTCGACGACGCCGGCGCCGGCACCATCGCCGAGGCCGCCGGGGCCCCCGCCGCGCCCCTGCCGCTGGCGCTGATCGTGAAGGCGGGCGCGGCCCTCCTCGCGATCGTCTTCGTGGGCCTCTTCGTCGTGCGCCCGCTGACCCGTTCCCGGCCGGAACCCCTCCCCGCGGGGCCCGCGCCGACCCCTGCGCTGCCTCCCGCCGCGCCCTCGCCGGCCGGCGCCGTGCAGGACACCGTCCCGCTCGAGCCCTCTCGCGCGCCGGTCCCGATCCCGGCTCCGCCGGCCCCCCCACCCGATCCCCGCGTCCTCCTAGGCGAGATCGTCGCGGAACGCCCCGACGAAGGCGTGGCCGTGATCCGCCGCTGGCTCGAGGAGGAGGACGCGTGACCCTGCCGCTGGAGGATTTCTCCGCCGACCCCGACGCCCGCGCGCCCGCCCTGAGCGAGGCCGCCCGCCTCGCCGCGTTCGAGGCCGGCTACGCCGAAGGCTGGGAAGACGCCCTGAAGGACGCGGTCGAGACGCGCGACCGCGTTCGCCGTGCCCTCTCCGCACGGCTCGAGGACCTGTCCTTCACCTACCACGAGGCGCGAGAGGCGACCCTGTCCCAGCTGCGCGAGGTGATCGCGGCGGTGGCGGAGGGGGTGCTGCCCCGGCTGGTCGCCGACGGGTTCGGCGCCCGCCTCGCCGACGCGGCGCTGGGGATGGCGGCCCCGCCCGGGGCCCCGGTGACGATCGCCGTCGCCCCTGCGGAGGCGGCCGCCGTTCGCTCGGTCCTCGAGGCGCCCGAAGCGCTTCGCGTCGACCTCGTCGAGGATCCGGAGCTGGAGATGGGTCAGGCCGTCCTGACGCTCGGCTCGGACGCCCGCCGCATCGACGCCGCCCGCCTCGCCGAGAAGGCGGCCGAGGCCCTGCGCGCCCACCTTTCCGAAGCACTCGACAACCCCAAGGAGGTCGCCGATGGCTGACCGCGCCGCATTCTCCGACATGCCCATCGAGGTCACGATCGCCCTCGGCAACGCCCGCCCCACCCTGGGCGAGCTGATGGCCCTGACCGATGGCAGCGTCCTGCCGCTGGACCGGGGCGTCGAGGATCCCGTCGACCTCTTCGTGGGCGAGCGGCTGATCGGCCGCGGCATCCTCGAGGAGGGGCCCGACGGCGAGGGGCTGCAGGTGCGGCTGGTCGAGGTCTCGGATGATTAGGGGCGCCTTCGCGGCCCTCGCCCTGCTGCTCTCGGCGCAGCCCGCCCTCGCGCAATCCGTCAGCGTCGACTGGGGCGAGGGTGGCCTCGCGGGGACGAGCCTGGGGCTGATCGCGGCGATCACGCTCCTCGGCCTCGTGCCGGGGCTCGCGGTGACGGTGACGTGCTTTCCGTTCGTGGTGACGGTGCTGTCGATCCTGCGGCAAGCCATCGGCCTCCAGCAGTCGCCGCCGAACATGCTGATCGTCACGCTGGCGCTGTTCCTCAGCTGGTTCGTGATGGACCCGGTCCTGACGGCCGCCTGGGAAGGCGGGGTCGCCCCCCTCATCGCCGGCGAGACGAACGCCGAGGAGGCACTTCCGGCGATTACCGGGCCGTTCCGCGACTTCATGGGCGCGCGCGTGGACCCGCCCACGCTCGACCGGCTGTCTGAGCTGCGCGGCACGCCGGTCGGCCCTCCCGAGGTCGCGCCCCTCTCGGTGCTGACGCCCGCCTTCCTCCTCAGCGAGCTGTCGCGCGCCTTCCAGATCGGCTTCCTGATCTTCATCCCCTTCCTCGTGATCGACCTCGTCGTCGCGGCGGTCCTCATGGCGATGGGCATGATGATGGTGCCGCCCGCTATGGTGGCGCTGCCGTTCAAGCTGGCCTTCTTCACGGTGGCCGACGGATGGGTCCTGCTCTCCGAGGCGCTGGTGCGGGGCTACGTGCCGGGCTGAGGGTTCCGGCGAAGGGCCGGGATCGGGCAGGGGGTCGCGGGGCGTCGGATGGGACCGTGCCGCCCGATGCCCCGGGCGGGGGACGGCGTTCGCGCCGAAGCCCGCCGCGCAGGCTATGGCAAGGGGCGACGGGACGGGGCTGCGGGACCAGGTGGCGGGGCCAGGTGACGGGCCACGCCGCCTGGGCGACCGCGCGGGCCGTCCCCGGTCTCGGGCGGCGCAGCCGCCGGCGGGCGTGCGGGGGCGGCGGGAACGAAGTCGGGACCGCGGCCGCCCGCCCGCGCCGCGGCGGCGATCCCGGTGCGCGGCGGGTGCCCCCCAGCCCGCGACCTTCTGCGAGCCGCCCGGCCCTGACCGCCGCGGACTTCGGCACGGCGATCCGTTCCGCCGCCCGACCCGTACCACGGGCACGTGCCCCTCGCCGGGCACGAATCTGCATGCCGGGCGCATGTTCGCGTGACGGACGCCGGCACCGGGACGCCCGGCACCGCCCCGCGGCCGCGCCGCTCAACGGATCACCAGCTCCCCGTGGAGGGCGCCGGCGGCGCTGAGGGTCCGAAGGATGTCGATCATGTGGCGCGGCGCGACGCCGAGGGCGTTCAACCCGGCCACCAGCTCCGCGAGGGAGGCGCCGCCCCCCAGCGTCGCGAGCCCCCCGCCCCCGGCCTCGATCTCGGCGCGGCTGCGGGGCACGACGACCGTCTCGCCAGGGGCGAAGGGATTCGGCTGCACGACCTGCGGCGCCTCCTCGACCGTGACGGTCAGCCCGCCCTGGGCCACCGCCACGGGCGAGATCCGGACGTCCGCCCCCAGCACGATGGTGCCCGACCGCTGGTCGACCACCACGCGCGCGGCCCGCTCGGGCACGAAGGTCAGGTTCTCGATCGCGGCGAGGGTCCGCGCCACGGCGCCCGGGCCGTCCGCGTCGATCCGCACCGCCACCGTGCCGGAGTCTAGCATCCGTGCCGAGCCCGCGCCCAGCGCACCGTCGACCAGCGCCTCGATCCGGCGGGCGGAGGCGAAGTCGGCGTCCCTCAGGGCGAGGCGGACGGTCTCCAGCGCGTCGAGGTCGAAGGCGACCTCCCGCTCGACGCGCGCGCCGCCCGCGATGGTGGCGACCGTCGGGACGCCCTGGGTGACCATGGCGGCGTCGCCGTCCGCGACGACGCCCGCGCCCGTGACGGTGCCCTGCGCCACGGCGTAGACCTGTCCGTCCGCCGCGTTTAGCGGCGTCATCACCAGCGTGCCCCCCATCAGGCTCTCGGCGTCGCCGATGGCCGAGACCGTCACGTCGATCCGCCCGCCGATCCGCGCGAAGGGCGGCAGCTCCGCCGTCACGAGGACGGCCGCGACGTTGCGCGCGCGCAGGTCCTCGCCCACGACGTTGACGCCGAGCCGCTCGAGGACGCTCTGCAGGATTTCCTCTGTGAAGGGGCTGTTGCGCAGCCCGTCCCCGCTGCCGTTCAGGCCGACGACGAGGCCGTATCCCAGAAGGTCGTTCCCGCGCACCCCGTCGAAACGCACCACGTCCTTGAGGCGCACCGACTGCGCCGCCGCCGCCGAGGCGAGCGCGACGAGCGCCAGCACGAGGACGAGCGCCCTCACAGCCGGCTCGCCAGGCTGAGGCGCGCGAGGCGCGCGGTCAGGGCATAGACAGTCTCCAGCTGGCGCTCGGCCTCCTGCAGGGCGGTGGCGGTCGCGAAGGGATCGATGCCCGTCGCCTCCGCGATGACCCGCCGCGCCGCAGCGCCGGCCGCGTCGGCCTCCGATCCTGCACGATCAACCCGCATCTCGATCATCCCGACGCGCCCCGCCAGCTCGGCGGTCGCGCCCTGCCCCGCCAGGGCGGCGGCGGCCGAGCGGCGCAGGTCGGCGTCCGGCGTGACGGCGCCCAGGGCGAGGTCCGCGATCAGCCGGCGCAGGCCGGGGTCGCGCTGCCCGAGGTCGACGACCCCCGCGCCCGAGGACGGCGGAGCGGTCGCCAGGGGACCCGGCCGGATCAGGCCGGCCCCTTCCGCCGCCCCGCCAGGCGCGAGCCAAGCCGCGACGGCGGCGCGTGCCGCCTCCGGATCGGGAACCGCGGCGGCCACCGCGCCCGCGGCGGCGACCAGCGCTTCGACCGACGGCACGAAGCCGCCGGGCGCGGCGCCCCCGGCAAGCGTTCCGGTCCCGTGCGGCGCGTCCAGCCGCGAGAGAAGGCCGTCGAGGGCGGCGCGGATCGCGCCCGGCGATCCGTCGCGGCCGGCCTCCGCGATCTGCGCCCCCGACGCGTCCAGCGCGCCCTGCAGCCCCTCGAGCCGCGTTGCGAAGCGGGCGAGGCGGTCCGCCTCCGCCATGGCGACGCGGTCCCGCCCGGCGGCATGGGATACGGCCGTGCGGTCCGGTCCGGCCAGCGGCCCGGGCGCGCGGCCCGTCGAGAGGGCTTCGGCGTTCTCGGACAACCGGTCGCGCAGCCCCGCGGCGATCCGGTCGGACTGAAGGGCGAAGGGTCCCAGAATCATCTTCAGATCTCCGAAAGGCGCGCGAGCATCGCGTCGATGGCCTGCAGCACGCGAGCGTTCGCGTCGTAGGCCTGCTCGATCAGGATGAGGTCCCGCATCTCGCTGTCGATATCGACGCCGTTGGCGCGGTCCCTCGCCGCGAGCTCCGCCTCGAGTGCGCCGGCCGCGGCGCGGCGCCCTTCGGCGAGGCCGGCGGCGTGAGCGGCCCGGGCGCCGGGCGCGCGGGCGAGCCCGGCGAGATCCGCCGCCCCCGGAGCCGGAGAGGAGAGCGCCGCGCCCCGCGCGGAAAGGAGCGCGCCGTCGGCCGGTCCTGGCGCGGCGGCGCGCAGGCCGTCGCGCAGCCGCCACGGCTCGGCCGAGAGGGCGGGGTCCAGTCGCAGCCGTCCCGCAAGACCCGGATCGGGCGCCGCGCCCACGGGCCCGCCGGCGTCGGAAAGGGGACCGGCATCGCCCGGGGCGGCCGGGTCGGGCCCGCCCGGCCCCAGCCGGCGGGCGAGGTCGGCGGCCACCGCGTCGAGATCGGCCTGAATGTCTGGCAGCACCTCGTCGCGAAGCGCGAAGGCCGCGCCCAGCGCGCCCCCCGCTAGAAGCCCGCCCGCGCCGCCGCCGGTCAGCGCGCGCCCATCCTGCAGCACGTGCCCGAGCGCGCCGCCCGCGACCATCGCGGGGGCGATCCGGGCGGCCGGGGCGAATGTCAGCGGCCGGGGCGCGCCGTCGAGCACGAGATGCCCCGAGGCGGTGGCGAGGGCGACCTGCCCGCCCTCCCGGGGCACCGCGCGCAGGGGCACGATCCCGGCGGCGGCGTCGATCACCTGGCGGCGGCGATCCTCCAGGGCGGCGGTGTCCTGCCCGCGCGCGCCCGCCAGGGCGACCCGCCGGTTGAGGTCCGCGACCTCCTCCAGGGCGGAGTTCAGGCGCCGGGTTCCGTCGGCGATGGCGGCCTCGGCGCGCTCGCGCCCCGTGGCGACGGTCTTCGCCGCGCGGCCCAGGGCGCCGGCCGCCGCGTCGATGGCATCCACCGCGAGCGCCAGGAGGGACGCGTCGCCGGGGTCGGCCGCGGCGTCGTGGAGCGCCGAGGGCACCCGTGCGAGCGCGGCCTCGAGGCCCGAGGGGTCCTCGGGCGCGCCGACCGCCGCCAGCACGTCCTCGGCGGCGGCCAGCAGCCGCTCCTCGGCCGCGGCCGACCCCCGCGCGAGCCGCAGGTCCGTGGCGACTTGCGCGTCGGCCGCGCGCGCCACCCCGGTGACGCGCACCCCGGCGGGGGCGCCACCGGCCTGGGCCGCGGCCAGCCCGAGCGTCCGGCGCCCGTAGCCGGGGGTCGCGGCGTTGGCGACGTTGTCCGAGACGACCTGCGCCGCACGGGCCGCGGCCGCCATCCCGGTTCCCGCATTGGCGAAGGCGCGTGTGATCGACATCGACCGTCTCCCCGGCTCAGCGCTTGATGTTGGTGGTTTCCTGCAGCATCTCGTCCACCGTCTGGATGACCTTGGCGTTGGACGAGTAGGCGCGCTGCGTCTGGATCAGCTGCGTCAGCTCGGCGGCGACGTCGGTGGTGCTTTCCTCCCGGGCGAAGCCGACCATCTCGCCGGTGGGGCCCTCGCCCGCGTTCCAGAGGAAGAACGACCCCGACCCGGCCGAGACCTCGTAGGTCTGGTTGTCGCCGACCGTCAGCGCGTTGGGATTGGGGACGTCGGCCACGGGGATCTGGTAGATCGCCCGGGTGAAGCCGGTATCGTAGACGGCCGACATGATGCCGGCGCCGTCCACCTCCACGTCGACGAGGTTGCCGACCGGCGCGCCGTTCTTCGAGATGCCGTCCGCCGAGAAGCTGTTGGAGAGCTGCGTCAGCCGCGACAGCTGCCCGAACCGCCCGATGTCCAGGTCGATCGGCCCGCCCGCCACGGTCAGCGGGATCACCCCCGTCCGCGGATCGTAGGCCGCGCCCGAGACGGCCGTGACGTCCAGCAGCGCGCCGCCGTTCGCGCGCGAGGGGTCGAACTCGACCGTGTACTCGGCGATCCGCGCGTCCGCCTGGGCGCCGTCGCGGACGGTCATCGTCCAGGTGTTGCTGGCGCCCGCCGCGGGGACGGAAGGGGTGAAGGTCACGTTGAGTCGCTGCGACGCGCCTAGGTTGTCGAAATACTCGACAGCGGTGCTCTGCGCGGCGCCGGGCGCGCCGGCGATGGTCTGCGTGGCCGGCAGGTTCACACCCAGCTCGATCCGGCTCGTCGCCAGCCCCTCGAGCCGGCGGACGTCGACCTGGATCGGCTCGAGCGAGGCGACCGTGTCGCGCGGGAAGGCGCCGATGTTGCCGTCCCCGTCGGCCGGCCATCCCATCAGGACGAGGCCGGAGGGCGATGTCAGGAAGCCGCGGTCGTCGGGCCGGAAGCTGCCCGTGGGCGTCAGCGACAGGCGCTGCGAGCCGCCGTTCGCCACGTCCGTCACGGTCGTCACCGGCAGCATCCCCCGCCCCGAGATCGCGAGGTCGGTCGGGTTCGAGGTGCCCGTCAGCGTCCCCCTCTCGTCGATCAGGCGGATCGTACTCGTCCGCACGCCGCCGGCGGCGTAGCGCCCGCCGCTGCGCCCGTCGATCACGATGGAGTGGAAGTCCGTCTCCGCGCGCCGATAGCCGTAGGTGCCGGAGTTCGCGATGTTGTCCGAGATCGTCGAGAGGCGCTGGGCGTTGGCGTTCAGGCCGGAGACGCCCGCGTTCAGGGAGGAGGAGATGCTCATGTCGGGGCCTTCCGAAGGAGGGATTCGGCGCCACCCTAGCGGGGCGATCTTAACGGCGGCCTAACGGCGCCCCTCGGGGACGAGGACGACGACCGCGACCAGCGCCTCGCGCCCCCGGCGCGCGGCCAGCCGCACGGTCCGGGCGGGATCGAGGCCGCCGGCCTCCAGGCCCGCCCGGACCCGCGCGGCGCGCGCGGCGCCGTCCTGCCAGCGCTCCGTGCCGATCACGTCGACCGCCACCGCGTTGCGCACGAGGCCCAGCATCTCGCCTATGGTGGCGGTCAGGCGCAGAAGGTCCGGCGTCGGCGCGCCTTCCGCGAAGAGCGGGCGGCCCGGCGCGTCGCGAAGCTCAATCGACAGGCCCTCGTCGGTCCTGCGCAGGCTGACATGGCGCAGGATCGGGTCGGCCTCGGCCTGCTCGCCCCCCGCGCCGAGAAGGGCCGACAGCTCCTCCTCCAGGGCGTCGGCCGCCTCGGGCGCGCGCAGGGGGGCGGTGCCGCCCGGGATGCCGCCGCCATTCTCGGGCAGGACGTCGCCCGCCACGGGGCTGTCGCCGCCGAACGCGCCCGCGCCGCCCCCCGACACGCGGCTCAGCGGGATCTCGGGCGCGAAGTAGTCGGCGAGGCCCTTGCGCTGGCTCTCCGTCGTGGCGTTCAGCAGCCACATCAGCATGAAGAACGCCATCATCGCCGTCACGAAGTCCGCATAGGCGACCTTCCACGCGCCGCCATGGTGCCCGCCGCCCGCGACCACCTTCCTGCGCTTCACGATCAACGGCCTGTTCGCGCCGTCCGCCATGTGCCCGCACCTCCCGCAAGGCCTTCGCGGCGGGATATGCCCCCCCGAACGTGAAGGAGAGGTTGAGGTCCGGCTTCGACGACAAAGGCCGCGTTGCCGCCGCATTCGTGCGGACGCGAACGGACGCCGTGCGCGGGCACGGCTTGGCCGCGGGGCCGCACGCCCCCACGTCCCCGCCAAGCCCCGGCAGGGGCAAGACCACGGGAGACGACATGATGATCGACGAGATCAAGGGCCTGCACCACGTCACTTCGATGGCGTCGGACGCCCGCGCCAACAACGCCTTCTTCACCGGCCCCCTGGGGCTGCGGCGGGTGAAGAAGACGGTCAACTTCGATGCGCCGGAGGTCTACCACCTCTACTACGGCGACGAGGCCGGGACGCCCGGCAGCGTGATGACCTACTTCCCCTTTCCCGGCATGAAGCGCGCCCCGAGGGGCACGGGCGAGGTCGGCACGACCGTCTTCTCAGTGCCCGAAGGCTCCCTCGGCTGGTGGAGGGAGCGGATCGGAGGCGAGGAGGAGGAGAGCTTCGGCCAGCGGCGGCTCGGCTTCGACGGCCCCGACGGCGAGCGGTTCGCCCTGGTCGAGGACGCGGGCGACGATCGCGCGCCCTGGACGGCGGACGTGCCCGCGGACCAGGCGATCCGGGGCTTCCACTCCGCCTCCATGCGGGTGCGCGACGGCGGCGCCACGGGCGAGCTCCTGCGCTTCATGGGCTATGAGGAGGAGGGGCGCGACGGCGCGACGACCCGCTTCGTCATGCCCGGCGGCAACGGCGCGGACCGGATCGACGTCGAGACCCTGCCCGGCGCGGCGGAGGCGGGCCAGGGCGCGGGCTCCGTCCACCACATCGCCTTCGCCACCCCCGACCGCGCCTCGCAGCTCGAGGTCAGGAAGGCGCTGCTCGACACAGGATACCAGGTGACGCCGGTGATCGACCGCGACTACTTCTGGGCGATCTACTTCCGCACCCCCGGCGGCGTCCTCTTCGAGGTCGCCACGAACGAGCCGGGCTTCGACCGGGACGAGGACGCCGCCCATCTGGGCGAGGCGCTGAAGCTGCCCGCCCAGCACGAGCACCTGCGCCCCGCGCTCGAGCGGCACCTTCAGCCGATCGGGTGATCCCCCTCCCGGACGAGGGCGACGCCCTCCTTCGGGGTGACGGCGCGGAAGCGCACCCGATCGCCGGGCCTGAGCTGGGCGAAGCGGCCATGGTCGGCCGCGACCATGACGGCGATCTTGGGGTAGCCGGCGGCGGTCTGATGGTCCGCCGCCAGCACCGTGACCCGCCCCTCGCCGTTCACCTGCACCGCGCCCCGCACCAACGGCTCGGACGGGATGGAGAGGGCGCCGTCCGGCCTGACGGGCGGGCCGTCGAGGCCCATGCCCATCCGGTCCCCCCGCGCCGTGGCCCGCCATTCGGCGGAGAGGAGCGTCCCGATCGCCTCCGGGGGGAAGTGGCGGTCCTGCGGGCCGAGGACCAGGCGGAAAGGCCCCGCCGGCCGCTCGGGCACGGGTATGGGGCCCTGCGCCGCGTAGTCGATCCGCGGCGCGCCGAACCGCAGCAGCATCCCCGCCTCTAGCACCCCGCCCCCCAGCCCGGAGGAGACGTGGGTCGCCGCGCTGCCCTGCCAGAGCGGCGCGTCGAAGCCCCCCGGTGCGCCGAGATAGGCCCAGGCCCCGCCCCGCCGCGCGGGGGCGATCCGCACCACGTCGCCGGGAAAGGCCCCGAAGGCGCAGGGCGCGGAGACGTCCAGCCCGTTCCGCCGAACCTCGAAGCCCCCGCCCGCCACGGCAAGGGTGCAGGGCGCCCCCTCGACCGCGAACTCCAGCCCCCCGAGCGAGACCTCGATCGCCGGCCCCGGCCCGACGGCGCGGCGCAGCGCGGCCAGCCCGCCGGGGTCCATCGGGCCCGAGGCCGGCACGCCCCAGCGCATCCGGCCCGGCCGCCCCTCGTCGCAGATCGTGACCACGGCCCCCACGGCCCGCACGCGCAGACCGCTCAAGACGGCATCTCCGCCGCCGGGATCGCGCGAAAGCGCACCGCGTCCCCCGGCGAGAGGGGCGAGACGCCCTCCGCCTCGGGCAGGAGCAGCTTCATGGGCGAGCGGCCGATCCGCCACCAGCCCGCCGGCAGGTCCAGCGTCATCACCAGCGCCTGCGCACCCGCGACGATTACCGACCCGCGCGCCACCGAAGGCACGGGCGCGGACTTGCGCGGCAGGCGCAGCGCCTCGGGCAGCCCGGCGAGGTAGGCGTAGCCCGGCGCGAATCCCAGCATCGCGACCTCGAAGGTCGCCGCGCAGAACGTCGCGATCACCTCCTCCTCGGCGAGGCCCGTTCGCGCCGCCACCTCCGAGAGGTCCGGCGCGTAGCCGTTCGCGGGGCAGAACGGGATCTCCCACTCCTTCGGCGCGGGCGCGCGCCCGCCCGCCGGGGCCATCGCGTCGATGAAGGCGGCGACCCCTTCGTGGTCGGTCGCGAGGGGGTCGAACACGATCAGAAGCGCGACGTAGGAAGGGACCGCCTCCAGCAGCCAGCCGGGCGCCGCCGCCCCCAGCGCGGCATCCGCGGCGCGCACCGCCTCGCGCGCGGCGCGATCCTCGGCGTCCGCGCCGAAGGTCAGGAGAAGGCCCCGCTCGCCCATCGGGTCGCGGCGGGCGGCCCGCCAAGGTCGCCCCGTCACGCGGCGGCCACGCGCCAGCCCGCGCCTTCCAGGCGCTCGCGCAGCAGGCGGGCGGCGGCGACGGCGCCGGGGGTATCGCCGTGGACGCAGATCGACCCGGCGGCCATCGAGACCGTCCCGCCCTCCACCGTCGGCATCTGGCCGGTCCGAAGGAAGCCCAGCATGCGCTCGGCCTCCTCCTCCGCGTCGGTCAGCAGCGCGCCAGGCGTGCCGCGCGGCGCCAGAAGGCCCGACGCCGCATAGCCCCGGTCGAGGAACACCTCCGCCACGTGGGGCGCGCCCTCGGCCGCGGCGACCCGCTCCTGCGCGGTGCCGGCGATGGCCATCAGCACCGCGCCCGTCCCAAGGGCGGCCCGCGCGCCCCGCAGCACGGCGCGGGCGACCTCCTCGTCCTCGGCCGCCCAGTTGCCGAGCGCGCCATGCGCCTTCACGTACTCGACCCGCGCGCCCTCCAGGGCCGCCACGGCCACGAGGGCGCCGGTCTGCGCGGCGACCGTCTCGGTCACCTCGTCCATGGTGAAGGGCAGCCGCCGGCGCCCGAAGCCGACCTTGTCGGGAAAGCCCGGATGCGCCCCGATCCGCACGCCGTGCCGCTGCGCCAGCCGCACGGTCGCGCGCATGGTGGCGGGGTCGCTCGCATGGCCGCCCGCCGCGACGTTCGCCGAGGACAGGAGCGGCATCAGCCCCTCGTCTTCCGTCAGCCGCCAGGGTCCGAACCCTTCGCCGAGGTCCGCGTTCAGGTCTATGCGCCGTTCCATGCGCGGGACCCTAGGCCCGATCCGCGCCGGATGGAAAGCGCCGCCGCCCGGGAAAGGTGGTGCCGGTGATAGGACTCGAACCTACGACCCCATCATTACGAATGACGTGCTCTACCAGCTGAGCTACACCGGCCACCGGCGCGCCCTCTAGCGCGCGCGCGGGACGGGCGAAACCCCCTTTTCGGGCCATCTCACCCGGTCCGCGTCTCGCCCGGGGCGGGGTTGGCCGGCTCCTGCGGCGGGGGGTCGCCCACCTCCTCGGCCGGTGCGGCCCCCGGGCCGCCCGGGGGCGGCATCCCGGCGTCGTCCGCCGTCTCCACCACCTCCGGGCCCCGTATCAGCGCGTCGGTCTCGCCGGTCTCGCCCATGGGGGCATCCTCGGGCGCGCCGACCAGCAGGGGCAGCATCCCCGCCCCGCCGGGCAGGGTCATCTCCGCCTGCGGCGGCACCGTCCAGGCGAGGCTGTCGAAGGCGCCGCAGTTCTCGCAGACCGGCTGCCACTCGGCATGGATCGTGTGGCACACGTCGCAGACCCATTGCGGCCCGCGGGACGCCGTCACCGCCCGCGCCAGCCAGGCCCGCACCACCGCGTCCGAGGCGCCCTCGCCTCGCTCGATGGCCGCCATGAGGGTGAGGCTGCGCGCGGTCGGCCCGGTCGTCGGCAGATCCCCGAGGGCCCGGCGCGCGGCCGGGAAATCCTCCGCCGCGAGGTAGAGCTCGGCCAGGAGCATCCGCGTCTCCGGGTGCTCGGGCCGCGCGGCCGTCAGCACGCGGAAGCGCTTGATCCGCTCCTGCGGGGATTCGTCCGGCGCGATCTCGGCGAAGGCGGCGGCGAGGTCCGGATGGGGCTGCGCCTCCCAGGCCCGGCGAAGAACGCGCACCGCGTATTTCGGCTTGCCGTCCGCGATGTAGGCCCGCGCCGCGGCGGCCGCGGCGGGCACGAGGTCGGGCGAGAGGCGGTTCGCCTCGATCGCGGCCTCCCGCTCGCCGATCCCGCCCTCCAGGACCCCCCGGACGTCGGCCAGCGCCAGGACCGCGTCGCGGCGGGTGTGCAGGTCGCGCGGCATGTTTCCCGCGCGCAGCTTCGCGGCCAGCGTCTGCCGCGCGCCGGCCCAGTCGCCCTCCGCCGTCTGCAGCTTGAGGAGCGTGTCCTGCACCTCCTCGTTCCGGGGGCGCATCTCGAAGGCCCGGTCCGCCAGCTTCCGCGCCGTCGCGACGTCGCCCTCCAGAAGTCGCTGGCGCATCACGCCCCGCACGCCCGCGAAGCGCGTCCGGTCCATCTCGATCAGGCGGCGATAGGCGTCCTCGGCGCGGCGGCGGTCGCCCGCGACCTCCGCGGCCTGCGCCGTCAGCAGGCCCGTCAGCGCCGGCCGGTTCAGCAGCCGCTCTGCCTTCTGCGCGCTGGCCACGGCCTGCCTGCCCTCGCCCGACGCCATCGCCATCAGCGTCGCCTCCGCGGCGTCGAGGCCCCTCTTCTGACGGTTGCCGTCGAAGTAGCGGCTGATCGCGGTGTCGTCCCCGTTCAGGAAGCGCACCGTGGCGGCCAGCAGCCCGACGAGCTTGAAGATCAGCCACAGCGCCAACGCGAGCAGCAGCAGCGCGATCGCCGCCTGCAACGGGCCCAGCGCGACCTCGTAGCCCGCGAAGGCCACGATCATCCCCCCCTCGGCCTGCGTCAGCCAGCCGGCGGCGTATGTCAGCAAGAGGACGACCCCGATGAAGAGGAGGATCTTGACGAGCGACCAGAGCATCCGCGGCCCTTCCTATTGGATTCCGATGGCGGAGGACATCTCCTCCGCCGCAGCCAGCGTCGCGACCCGGTCCTCCGCGAGGCCGACCCAGGCGGCGAGGGGCGCGCGCACGCCGCCGTCCAGCGCCCCGATCTCCCGCAGGGCGCGCGCGATGTCGCCGTCGTCCACCGCCGCCTGCGCGCGGCTGAGGACGGCGTCGGGGTCGGTCCCGGGCCGCGGCTCGACCGAGCGCAGGCCGATCTGGCGCGAGAGGAAGCCCAGAGCGGGGCTCGTGCCCTCGGGCGTGGGCGCCGCCGCGAGCGCGCGGCGGGCGGCGGGCGCGAAGCCTTGCCGCAGGGTCGTCAGCGTGGCGACGCCGGTGCTCGCGTTCCGCTCCAGGGGTTCGGGCACGGGAACCGCCGCGAGCGCGCGCAGATCGGCCAGCGCCTCGCGATAGGGCCTGCCGGCGACCAGCTCCGCCTCGACGCGCCCCAGCGCGGCGCGCGCCTCGGCGGCGCGGGCGGCGGCCTCGGCCTGTCGACGCTGCCGGTCGGCCTCCGCGGTGATCGCGGCCTCGCGCCCGGCTATGTCGGCGCGGATCGCCTCGACCCCCGACAGCGCCTCGTCCGCTGTGCCGGCGACCCGGTCGAGACGGCCCGACGCCCCCTCCAGCCGCTCGCCGAGCCCCCCCAGGCGCCCGTCCAGCCTGTCCAGCCGCCCCTCGGCCTCGTCCGTGCGCCCCCCGAGGTCGTCCAAGCGGCCTTCGGCCGTCTCCACGCGCGCGCCGAGCCCGTCGAGCCGCTCGGCCGTCCGGTCGACCCGCCCGCCGAGGTCCTCCAGGCGCGAGTCGGTCCCGCCGGCACGCTCCCGAAGGCCTTCCAGCTCGTCCCGCAGGTCGCCGACCGTGCCGCGAAGCTGCGCCACGGCGCCCGCGCTGGCGAGGGCGGCATCCCCTTCGAGATCGGCGAGAGAGGCGTCCGCCGCGTCGCCCGGGCGCGCCACGGGCGCGGCGGCGAGCTCGCCGATCGTCGCCTCCAGCGCGTCGAGCCGCCCCGCGAGCGCGGCCTCCACCTCCGCGAGCCGCCCGTCCGTGCCGGCGGCGCCCTCCTCCATGGCCACGATGCGGCCCTCCGTGCCCGCCGCGCCGTCCTCCAGCGCCGCGATGCGGCCTTCGGCGCCCGCCGCTCCCTCCTCTAGCGCGGCGGCGCGGCCGAGCAGGACCGCTATCCGGGGGTCGGGCTCGGGCGCGGCGGCCGCGGCCTCCACCGCGTCGGAGAGGACGAGGGCATCGGCCCGCAGATCCTCCACCTCGCCCTCCTGGGCGGCGAGCGCGGCCTCCAGCGTCTCGATCCGGTCCTCCGCCAGGGCGAGCGTCCGGCCCTCGCCCCGCTCCTCGAGAAGGAGCCACCCCCCCGCGAGGGCGAGCGCGGCACCGATCAGCCCGCCGAGGAAGGCGGAGCCGAACCCGCCGCCGCCGCTCCGGCCCGCAGGCTCAGGCGGGGGGCCGGCGGGCGGCGCGGCCGCCGGGCCGGGATCGCGTCCGTCCTCGCCGGCCTGCGTGACGCGCGGGCCGTCCAGAGGGTCGTCCCCGGACGCATCGGCCCCGGCCGCCCCCGGCGTCGTCTCCGGCGGGGGCAGCGCGGCGGCCTCGTCGGGCGCGATGCCGATGACTGGGCCGCTTCCCTCGTGGGGCGGCTCCCGCTCCGTGCGGGGATCGCCCCCCACCGGCACCAAGTCGCCGGCGGACGCGGGGTCACCCTCCTCCGCCAGACCTCGGGGCAGACCTTGGGGCGGGCCCTCGGGCGCGTCGCCCTCGTCCGTAGCGGCGTCCGGCACGGCCTCCACCTCGGAGGCGCCGACCTCCTCCGGCGCCCGCCCCTCGCCCGGGTCGGCGTCGGGGGTCGCCTCGACCTCGGACGCGCCCTCCACGGGCCCATCGGGGCCCGCGGCCCCCGCGTCGACGACCTCGGCCTCCTCGGCCGAAGGGTCTATCCTCGGGGTGCCGGCCTTCGCCGAGCGGCTCCTCTTTCGCGCCATGCCTTCTCGATCCCCCCGTCCGCGGGCCGGCCGCGGCCCCGATCCGTGCTACCGCCCCCCCGCCCCGCCCACAAGAAGCGGCGCCGCGGCCTCGGCGAGCGACGCCAGCTCGGGCCGGTCCGCGACGGCGGCCACGGGGCGGCCCCAGGCCTCGGCCACGGCCCTGCTCAGGGCCACAATGTGCAAGGGCGCGCAGGCGTTCCCCGCAAGGGCCGCGAAATGCGCCGCCGCCCGCGGCGACAGGAGCGGCACCACCAGGGGTGCCGCCCCCCGGAGCGCGCGGCGCGCCTCCTCCGGCGGCTCGAGGAGGGGCTGGTCGTAGGCCACCACCTCCGACGCCTCGCGGCCGCCGCCGCGCAGGAGGGCGGCCACCTCCGCACGCGCATGGCGCCCCCGGACGTGGAGGAACGGCCCCGGCACGGGGGGCGCCCGCAGGATCGCCGCGACGAGCGAGGCCGCGTCGCCCTCCCCCTCCCGCGCGTCCCAACCGGCCGCGCGCGCGACCTCCGCGGTGTGCGGGCCCACCCCCCATGCCGGGCCGGCGCCCCCGGGGACGGACCGCACGCCCTTCGCGCTGGTGAAGACCGGGACCGCCCCCTCAGGCACGAGGACGCCGCCGGTCGGCCGAAAGCCGATCAGCGGGCAGGGCACCGCCCTCCAGCCGCCGGGGGCGAGGGCGCGGAACGCCCGCTCCAGCCTCGGGCCGTCCCCGCCCTCGCGGGTGTTCAGCAGATCGGGCAAGGCTTCTCCGCATGGACCGGCATTCCGGGCGGTGCTACCGCCGCCGCGTGGACTTCCGCAACGCCCCCCTCACCGTCCTCGGCATCGAGGCCTCCTGCGACGACACCGCCGCGGCCCTCGTCCGGCACGTCCCCGGCGCGGCGCCCGTCATCCTCTCGAACGTCGTCGCCGGGCAGGACGCGCTGCACGAGGGCTTCGGCGGCGTCGTCCCCGAGATCGCCGCCCGCGCCCATGCCGAGGCGCTGGACCTGACGGTGGAGAAGGCGCTGGAGGGGCGCGGCCTTCGCGTCGTCGACGCGGTCGCGGTGACCGCGGGGCCCGGCCTGATCGGCGGGGTCGTCGCCGGGGTGATGCTGGCCAAGGGCATCGCCGCGGGGGCCGGGCTGCCGCTCGTCGGGGTCAACCACCTCGCGGGGCACGCGCTGACGCCGCGGCTGACGGACGGCCTCTCCTTTCCCTACCTGATGCTCCTCGTCTCGGGGGGGCACTGCCAGTTCCTCCTCGTGCGGGGCGAGGGCGACCACCGCCGCCTCGGCGGCACCATCGACGACGCGCCCGGCGAGGCCTTCGACAAGACCGCCCGCCTCCTCGGGCTTCCCATGCCCGGCGGCCCGGCGGTCGAGCGCGAGGCCGCGCGCGGCACGCCCCGCATCGCCCTGCCCCGCCCCCTCCTCGGCCGCGAGGGGTGCGACCTCTCCTTCTCGGGCCTCAAGACGGCCGTGCTGCGCGCGCGCGGCGACCTCGCCCCGGACGGCGCGCTGCGCGAGGGCGACCGCGCCGACCTCTGCGCCTCGTTCCAGGCTGCGGTGACCGAGGTCCTGGCCGAGAAGTCGCGCCGCGCCCTTCGCGCCGCGGGCCCCGTGACGGCCTTCGCCGTCGCGGGGGGCGTCGCGGCCAACGGCGCGATCCGCGCCGCGCTGGAGGGGGTCGCCGCCGAGGCCGGCACGCCCTTCGCCGCCCCGCCGCCGCCGCTGTGCACGGACAACGGCGCGATGATCGCCTGGGCGGGGATCGAGGCGCTGCGGCAGGGCCGGCGGGACGACCTGACGCTCGCCGCGCGGCCGCGCTGGCCGCTCGACGAGGCGGCGGCGCCCATGCTGGGATCGGGCAAGAGGGGGGCCAAGGCATGATCGCCGTGCTCGGCGCGGGGGCCTTCGGCACCGCCATGGCCATCGCCCTCGCCCGCAGCCACGACGTCGCCCTCGTGGCCCGTTCCGGCGCGGAGGGGATGGCGCGGTCCCGCCAGAGCGTCGGCAAGCTGCCGGGCCTGCGCCTGCCGGATCGTTTATGGCCCGTTAAGGTATTGCCCATGGGCAACTTTCCCGTCCTCGTCGCCGTCCCGACCCAGCACCTGCGCACGGCGCTGGAGGGCAACGCGGACGCCCTGGCCGGCCGGCCGGTCGTGGCCCTCTGCAAGGGGATCGAGCGCGGCACCCTCGCCGGCCCCACCGCCGTCATCGCCGATGCCGTGCCGGACGCCCGGCCCGCGATCCTCTCGGGCCCGTCCTTTGCCGCGGACATCGCGCGGGGCCTGCCCACGGCGCTGACCCTCGCCTCGCGGGAGGATGCCGGGGGGCTTCGCGACGCCCTCTCCGCGCCGACCGTCCGCCTCTACTCGACCGACGACGTGACGGGGGTCGAGCTGGGGGGCGCGCTGAAGAACGTGACCGCCATCGCCTGCGGCGCCGCCGTCGGCGCGGGGCTGGGCGAGTCGGCGCGCGCCGCCCTCCTGACGCGGGGCTTCGCGGAGACCACGCGCCTCGCGGTCGCCCTCGGCGCCGATCCCGCGACGCTGACGGGGCTGTCGGGCCTGGGGGACCTCGCGCTGACCTGCGGCTCGGACCTCTCGCGCAACCTCCGCCACGGGATCGCCCTCGGGCGGGGCGAGACGCCGGAGGGGGGCGTGACGGTGGAAGGGGCGCTGACCGCGCAGGCCGCGCTGGAGGTGGCGCGTCGCGAGGGGGTCGAGATGCCCATCGCCGCGACCGTCGCCGCCCTCGTCGCCGGCGAGACCGACGTGCCGGGCGCCCTGCGCGCGCTTCTGGGCCGCCCCCTGAAGGAGGAATAGATGCGCTACTGGCTCTTCAAGTCGGAGCCCTCGACCTGGTCCTGGGACCAGCAGGTCGCCAGGGGCGAGGCGGGCGAGGAATGGGACGGGGTCCGCAACTACGCCGCGCGCAACAACATGCGCGCGATGCGCGCGGGCGACCTGGGGTTCTTCTACCATTCGCAGACGGAGAAGGCCGTGGTCGGCATCGTCGAGGTCATCGCAGAGGCCCATCCCGACAGCACCACGGACGACGAGCGGTGGGAATGCGTCGACCTTCGCGCCGTGGAGGCGATGCCCGTCCCCGTGACCCTGGCCGACATCAAGGCGCGCGAGGAGCTCGCGGACATGGCGCTCGTCCGGCAGTCGCGCCTGTCGGTCTCGGAGGTCACCGAGGAGGAATGGCGCATCGTCAACGCCATGGGCGGGCGGGACGGCTGACGCGGGGGCCCGCCCTGCCCCTGATCCATGCCGGTCAGCGCGCCGCCCGCACCAGCTCGAGATAGCCGCCGGTCCAGCCGCAGCGCGCCGCGAGGGCCGCGGGGTCGGGCAGCGTCACGCGGCCCTCGCGCCAGATCAGGAGGCCTTCGGCACGAAGCGCCTGCACCGCCCGGTTCAGGTGGACGGGCGAGTAGCCCAGCACCTCCGCCAGCTTCTTCTGGGCGAGCGGCATCGCGAAGCCGTCCCCCTCGACCAGCCCCACCGCGCCGAGGCGGGCGTGGAGCTCGCACATGAGGTGAGCGATCCGGTCGGGGGCCTGCAAGGTGGTGCGCGCGAAGAGCCAGGCGCGATACACCGCGGCGTCGATCAGCGTCGTGAGCCAGAGGAGGCGGGTCAGATGCGCGTCCTTCCCGAGGATTCCGCGCAGCGCGTCGGCCTGGACGAACTCCATGGTGATGGGCCCGGCGGCCACCACGTCGTGGTCCAGCCGCTCGAGTAGGAGGCTGGGCAGGTCCACGAAGTCCCCAGGCACGTTGAGCGCGCCGACGATGCGCCCGCCGTCCCTGAGGGGGTGGGACGTCAGCGTCATGCCCGACACGAGAAGGCAGCACGTCGCCTGGGCGGGTCCGGCCTGGATCACGGTCGCGCCGCCCGGAAAGCTCCGCCGGCCCACGGGGATCGCGGCGAGGGCGGCGCGATCGGCGTCCGTCAGCGTGTCGCGGCGCGCGAGGAACATCTCCAGAAGCTTCGACGAGCCCATCGCGTTCCCCCCGAAGGGACTAAGCGGCGCGGGCCGCCGAGGGTTCCGGCCGGCGCCGCCGCTAGAGGGTCGCGACGGCGATACCCCGCGCCCGAAGCTGATCGGCGAAGACGCGCGTGTCCGGCAGGATGCGCGGCGGGATGCGCCGCACGGCGCCGCCACAGAAGACGAGGTGGACCTCGCGGCCGCCCGCGCCCCAGCCGATGTCGACGCGGCGGATCGCCTCCAGCGGCCACTCGACGCGGCGGCCCCGCGCCCGCATCCGCAGCGCCCGGTCGTCCAGCACGTAGCCCGAGGGCCGCAGGAGGAGGGCCGCGGCCACCGCCCCGAGGAGCGTGGGCACCGCCACGGCCGGATCGACGAGGCCCCCCAGCGGCGCGGCGCCCGACACGGCCGTCGGGGTGAGGGTCATGCCGGCGCCGAGCGCGATCCAGGCGCGCCAGGTGTCGAGCCTCGATTCGTGCCGCGCCTCGGGCATCCGTCCCGTCCTCCCGACCGTCCCGGGGCGGAGTTGCCCCACCCTCGGGGCGAGGATTGGGCCGGATCGGGAAACAAACGGGGCCGTTCCCGTTCGGCCGCCCTGATCAGCGGAACGCGCCCTCCTTCCCGAAATGCTTGACGAGGAGGTAGTAGAGCACCGGCCGGTACTTCGAGCGGTTGTCGCGCCCATAGGTGCGGATCGCCTGCTGGATGCCGCCCATGAGATGCTCGTCGTCCGGCAGTCCCAGCTTGCCGATCAGGAAGTCGTCCCTGACGGCGTCCAGCTCGCCCGTGTCGGAGGTCGACACCGTCTCGCTATCGCGGCGGTAGATCGACGGGCCGCAGGCGATGGTGACCTCGCGCAGAAGGTCGAGGTCCGGCTCGATCCCGACCTTCTCGCGCAGGTCCCTGGCATATTTCTCGACGTGCTCTTCGCGCTTGCTCATGGGTCCCTCGCCCTTGGGTTGCGCACGAGAGGCTAGGACGGGGGCGGCGGCCAGCAAGCGGAAGACGGCCGGCCATGGGCGGGAACAGGGAACATCCCCTCCCCCCTTGCGCGTTCATCGGCCGACGGCGCCCGGCACACGGCGCCGGTGATCAAGCATAACATACGCAACAGCCAACCGGGAGATCATCGAATGAACCGCTCCATCGCACGTCTGATGGCGTCCGCCGCCGTATCGGCCATGATCGCCGCCGCGCCCCTCGCCGTGGCCGCGCAGACCTCCGAGCCCGAGACCGTCACGAACCCCGACGAGGAGAGCCGGCTGACCTGCCAGGCGGAGGTCGCGGCCCTGCGCGACACGATCCGCTCGGAGGACGAGTACACCGACCTCGCGCCCGAGTTCGAGCAGCTGATCGCCGCCGCCGACGACGCGGCCGTCAACGTCTCGGACGGGGTGTGCTACGTGCGCCTGCTGGGCGCGCAGCAGTACCTGGCCGATGCCGGCCTCTCGATCGAGGGCTATACCGACCAGGCGAAGATCTACGACACGATCGCCGCGGCGCAGGCCGCCGGCGCCCTGTCGGACGCCGACGTGGACGAGGCGCGCGCCTCCACCATCGAGGTCGAGGCACGCCCGGCCCGCGTCGCCGTGACCCCGGCCGCCGCCCGCGTCGCCATCGAGCAGGCCGCGACGGAGATCGGCGTCACCCAGCGCCCGGCCGAGATCACGGTCGAGCAGGCGCCCGCCAACGTGGACGTTCAGCAGGCCCAGCCCAACATCGACGTGACCCAGGCCCCGGCCAACGTCGAGGTGGACAGCCCCGCCCCGCAGGTCCAGGTCGTCCAGCCCGAGCCGCAGATCCGCGTGACGCAGGCCCAGCCCGAGATCGAGGTCACGCAGACCGCGCCCGAGGTCACCGTGACCCAGGACGAGCCGACCGTGACCATCCGCCAATTCGAGCCGCAGATCGAGATCGTCCAGCCCGAGCCGACGATTACCGTCAACCAGCCCGAACCCGAGGTCGCCGTGGTGCAGCCCGAGCCCGAGGTGACCGTCACCCCGGCCGAGCCCATCGTCACCGTCGGCCAGGCCGAACCCGAGGTCGACGTCGACTACCAGCCGCCCGAGGTCAACGTGACCCAGCGCGCGCCCGAGGTCACGGTCGACCAGGCTGAGCCGCAGGTGAACGTGGCGGAGGCACAGCCGCAGGTGTCGGTCCAGCAGGGCCAGCCCACGGTCGACGTCAACCAGCCCGACCCGGTCGTGAACGTCGAGCAGGCCGACGCCACCGTCGCCGTCACCCAGGAGGAGGCCGTCGTCACCGCCGACCTGGCCGAGCCCGAGGTGACGGTGAACACCGCCGACACCGCCGACGTCGAGACCATCGACGAGGGCGAGCCGCAGATCGACGTGACCGCCGCCGGCGAGCCGCAGGTCGAGATCACCGCCGAGGACGCCGACCGGGCCATCGCGGCGGTCGACGCGCTCGCCGTCGAGGAGGTCGAGTTCGGCTTCGACAGCGACGTCGTGACCGACACGGGCCGCCAGAACGTCGCCGACGCGGTCGACGTGATGACCGACGACAGCACCGCCATCCTGATCGGCTATGCCAGCCCGATCGGCGACGCGGACTACAACCTCGACCTCTCGCAGCGCCGGGTCGAGAGCGTCCGGGCCGCGATGATCGACATGGGCGTCGATCCCTCGCAGATCGTCGTGCGCTCGCTTGGCGAGGACGCATCCGAGGTCGAGGCGGGCGAGGACGAGCGCAGCGAGGAGAACCGCCGCGTGGAGATCCGCATCCTGCCGGCCGCCGCGCTGGACGCGGACTGATCTAAGCGAGAGGCCGGCCCCCAGGGGCCGACTCCGCCGAAAAAGGGCCCCCCGGAGCGATCCGGGGGGCCTTCTGCTTGGGCGTGGTCCCCCGCGAGGGGGCGGACGGGCGATCAGCCCGCGACCACCAGGCGGTATCCGCAGTCCAGCTCCGCCCGGCTGCGCAGGTGGCCGAAGCGCCGCTCCCAGGTGCCGTTCGAGAGGTCGCGCGCGAGCCTCTCGACCCCTTCCGCCGTGTCGGTCGTCGCCAGGCCGGAGGACGCCGCCCGGACAGCCGGGTCCAGATAGGCCTCGGGGCGGCGCCAGTTGGCATGGAGGAAGCCGTCGATGCAGTCGTGCGGCACGGGCACGGCTTCGATCCGGGCGCCGCCCAGCGCGTGCCCGAGCCAGTCCAGCGGGGGCATGACGCGGTCGTCCAGCGCGACGAGCTCGGGGAAGTATTCGTGCAGCCAGTGGCCGCGAAATGCCGGATCGGCCGTCAGGAGGACGAGGGGGCGGGTCGCGACCCGCCGCATCTCGGCGAGGCCCTTCGCCGGGTCCGACCAGTGGTGCACCGTCAGCACCGCCATGGCGGCGTCGAAGGCACCGTCTTCGAAGGGCAGTGCCTCCGCGAAGGCCTGGACGCAGGGCGCAGCCCCTTCGGGCCGCTGCGCGATCATGGTCGCCGAAGGCTCCACCGCCGTCACGTCGCGCCCCGCGGGCTCGTAGGAGCCCGCGCCCGCGCCGACGTTCAGAACCCGCCGCGCCCCGCCCAGCGCGGCTTCGATGCGCGCGGCGATGCGCGGATCGGCCCGGCGGCGGCGGGCGTAGCCGCCGCCGATTCGGTCGTAGAGGCCCCCCTCAGTAACGGTAGTGCTCCGGCTTGAAGGGCCCGTCGGGGGACACGCCGATATAGGCCGCCTGCTCGGGGTCGAGCTTCGTCAGCCTGGCGCCGACCTTCGCGAGGTGCAGCCGGGCGACCTTCTCGTCGAGGTGCTTGGGCAGGACGTAGACCTCGTTCCCGTAGGCGTCCCCGTTCCGCCAGAGCTCGATCTGCGCGAGGACCTGGTTGGTGAAGCTCGCCGACATGACGAAGGAGGGGTGCCCTGTCGCGTTGCCGAGGTTCAGGAGGCGCCCTTCGGAGAGGAGGATGATGCGGGAGCCCGAGGGCATCTCGATCATGTCCACTTGGTCCTTCACGCGCGTCCACTTGTGGTTGCGCAGGGACGCGACCTGGATCTCGTTGTCGAAGTGGCCGATGTTCCCGACGATCGCCATGTCCTTCATCGCGCGCATGTGCTCGATCCGGATGACGTCCTTGTTGCCGGTGGTGGTCACGAAGATGTCGGCGTCCCCGACCACGTCCTCAAGCAGCACGACCTCGAACCCGTCCATGGCGGCCTGCAGCGCGCAGATCGGGTCGGCCTCCGTCACCTTCACGCGCGCGCCGGCGCCCGCCAGCGACGCGGCCGAGCCCTTGCCCACGTCGCCGTAGCCGCAGACGACGGCGACCTTGCCGGCCATCATCGTGTCGGTGGCCCGGCGGATGCCGTCGACGAGCGATTCCTTGCAGCCGTACTTGTTGTCGAACTTCGACTTGGTCACCGAGTCGTTCACGTTGATCGCCGGGAAGGGCAGCCGCCCCTCGCGCTGCAGCTCGTAGAGGCGGTGGACGCCGGTTGTCGTCTCCTCCGACACGCCCCGGATCTGGTCCTTCATCTTCGTGAACCAGCCGGGGGACCGCTCCATCCGCTTGGCGATCTGCGCCTTGATGACGGCCTCCTCGTCCGAGGTGGGGACGGGGATGATCTCCTCGCCCGCCTCGGCGCGCGCGCCCAGGAGGACGTAGAGCGTCGCGTCGCCCCCGTCGTCGAGGATCAGGTTCGGTCCGTCCGGGAACTGGAACGAGCGGTCGAGATAGTCCCAGTGCTCCTCCAGGGACTGGCCCTTCACGGCGAAGACGGGGATGCCCGCCGCCGCGATCGCCGCCGCGGCGTGGTCCTGGGTCGAGAAGATGTTGCAGGACGCCCAGCGCACGTCCGCCCCGAGGGCGACGAGCGTCTCGATCAGCACGCCGGTCTGGATGGTCATGTGGAGGGAGCCCACGATCCGCGCGCCCCGCAGCGGCTTCTCCTCGCCGTACTCCTCGCGCAGGGCCATGAGGCCGGGCATCTCGCTCTCGGCGATGGTCAGCTCGGTGCGGCCGTAATCGGCCAGGGCGACGTCCTTCACGACGTGGTCGGTGCTCATGTCGTCGGGTCCTTCGGGAAGAGAGGGCGGGGGCGGCCCGGCAGGGACCGTTCGGCCCGGCCTTAGCAGCCCCCGGTCCGCGCCTCCACCCGCGGCGTCGGGCGAGGGCGCGGGCGCGGGATGGAAACTGCCCCGCGCCGCGCTAACCCTTCGCCCATGCCCGCGACCCGCGCCAAGAGACCCGCCCGCGCCTGGCAGCGGATGCTGTCAGGGCGGCGGCTCGACCTTCTCGACCCCTCGCCGCTCGACGTCGAGCTGGAGGACATCGCCCACGGCCTCGCCTTCGTGGCGCGCTGGAACGGGCAGACCTCCGGCGACTGGCCCTATTCCGTGGCCGAGCATTCCCTCCTCGTGGAGGAGCTGGCGGTCTTACCGGACGGCGATCCGCGCTGGCCGCTCGCCGCGCTGCTGCACGACGCGCCCGAATACGTGATCGGCGACATGATCAGCCCCGTGAAGGCCGCGGTCGGCCCCGGCTACGCCGAGATGGACGCCCGCCTGACGGCCGCCGTCCACATCCGCTTCGGGCTGCCCCCCGCCCTTCCCGCGCGGGTCAAGCGCGCGATCAAGGCGGCCGACAGGGCCTCCGCCTGGCTCGAGGCGGTCCGCATCGCCGGCTTCTCGGAGGCCGAGGCCAGCCGCTTCTTCGGACGGCCCGCCGACGGCCTGCGCCGCCGCCCGCTGGTGCCCCGCCCCCCGGCGGAGGTGCGCGCCGCCTTCCTCGCCCGCGCGGAGGCCCTGATGGCCCGCCGCTGATCGACGCCGGGGCCGCACGGGGAGCCGTACGGGGAGCCGCACGGGGCGCCTGCGTGGTGGAACCGGCCCGGGGGGGCGGCGCATTGGTCCGGGCGGGCGGGCCCTCCGGGCCGGCGCCCGGAACGCACACGTACGCGAAAGGAGGCCCCGAATGCCCCTCGACACCCGCTTCGTCCACGGCCTTGAGGACAACACCCGCAAGACCGTGATCGACCTCTTGAACGCCCGCCTCGCGGACATGATCGCCCTCAGCCTCGCGGTGAAGCAGGCGCACTGGAACATGAAGGGCCGCGGCTTCATCGGCGTGCACGAGCTGCTCGACGACGTGGTCGAGCGCCTCCGCGAGAGCGCGGACCTGATCGCCGAGCGCGCCCAGATCATCGGCGGCGTGGCCGAGGGCACCGTCGACATCGCCGCCTCGCGCGGGGAGATGGAGCGCTACCCCACGGACCTCGTGGAGGTGGAGGACCACGTCCGGGCCCTGACCGAGCGCTTCGCCGACGTCGGCGCGCGCATCCGCAAGGCGATCGAGGAGTCCTCGGACGCCGGCGACGCCGACACGGAGGACCTGTTCACCGAGGTCTCGCGCCAGGTCGACAAGGACGCCTGGTTCATCGGCTCGAACGCGCCCTCCCGCTAGGGCGCGGCCGCCTGCGGGAGGGGCAGCCCCCTTCCCGCGGGCAGCGGTTCGGTCCGGCGGTCCTGGCGAACCCGCCGGGCGCGCGTCCCGAGCGGGGCGGCCGGCGCCGCGTGGGAGGGAGTTCCGGCTAGCGCGGGGAGCGCTTGGCCAGGATCCGCTGGAGCGTGCGCCGATGCATCCCGAGGCGCCGGGCGGTCTCGGAGACGTTGCGGTCGCAGAGCTCGTAGACGCGCTGGATGTGCTCCCACCGGACCCGGTCGGCGCTCATCGGGTTCTCGGGCGGGGGCGGCGCGCCGTCGGGCGGCGCGAGGAGCGCGTCGACGATCTGCTCGGCCTCGGCGGGCTTGGGCAGGTAGTCCGCCGCCCCGGCCTTCACCGCGGCGACGGCCGTGGCGATGGCGCCGTAGCCCGTCAGCACGACGATCCGGCAGTCGGGGCGCCATTCGCGCAGCGCCTCGACTACGTCGAGGCCGTTGCCGTCCGCGAGGCGCAGGTCGACGAGCGCGTAGGCGGGCGGGCGGCGGCGGGCGGCGGCGCGGCCCTCCTCGACGCTCTCGGCGAGTTCGACGTCGAAGCCGCGCTTTTCCATGGCGCGCTGGAGGCGCTTGCCGAAGGCGGCGTCGTCGTCCACCAGAAGGAGCGAGGGATCAGGGCCGATCTCGCCCGTGGGGGCCATCGTATCCGCCTCGGTCTCGTCGCGCATGCTGCGGTCTCCGGTTCGCACTGGTCCGGGGGGCAAGGTAGGCTTAGCTGACCGAAAGGAAAGCGCAACCTGGGAGCGATCCGCATGCCGACCGCGCGCGACACCGCCGGTGCGGCGAGGGACGGGCCGGACCTCGCCCTCGACCTCCGCACGCCCGCCTGGATCCGGCTTCGGACGCTGGTTCTGCTGCGCTGGCTGGCGATCGGCGGGCAGCTCGCGGCGGTGATCGTCGCGCAGGAGGTCCTGGACCTCGGGATCGCGGCGGAGCTGGCCTACCTCGCCATCGGCCTCTCCGTGGCGGCCAACGTTTTCGCGACGCTGTTCTACCCCGAGGGCAAGCGCCTCACGCAGGACGAGATCCTGGCGATCCTCCTCTTCGACGTGGTGCAGCTTGGGTTCCTCCTCTCGCTCACGGGGGGGCTGGGCAACCCCTTCGCGCTGCTGATCCTCGCGCCCGTGACGATCGCCGCGACGGTGCTGCGCCTGCGTTGGACGCTTCTGGTGGGGGCCGTGGCGGCGGTCTCGATCACGCTGCAGCGATGGGCCTACGTGCCCCTTCGCAAGCCCGACGGGACGGTGGTCGGGGCCGAGCCGCTCTTCACCTTCGGGCTGTGGCTGGCGATCCTGACGGGGATCGCGTTCCTCGGCCTCTACGCGCGGCGGGTGACGGGCGAGATGCGGTCGATGTCCGAGGCGCTGCTGGCGACGCAGGCCGCGCTGGCGCGCGAGCAGAAGCTGACCGACCTGGGCGGCGTGGTCGCCGCGACCGCGCACGAGCTGGGCACCCCGCTGGCGACGATCAAGCTGGCCTCGACCGAGCTCGCGCAGGAGCTGGAGGGCGCGCACCGCGAGGACGCGGAGCTGATCGCCGCGCAGGCCGACCGTTGCACGGAGATCCTGCGCTCGATGGGCCGGGCGGGGAAGGACGACCGGCATCTCAGGCGCGCGCCGCTCTCGGCCGTGCTGCGCGAGGCCGCGGCCCCGCACGAGGGGCGCGGCAAGGCCATCCGCTTCGAGGCGCGCGGCGACGACCCCCTGGTCGAGCGGCGCCCCGAGCTGCTGCACGGGCTTCGCAACATCGTCGAGAACGCGGTCGACCACGCCCGGGCGCGGGTCGTGATCGTGCAGGAGGTCGGCCCCGCGGGCGTCGCGGTGACGGTGCGCGACGACGGGCCGGGCTTTCCGCCGCACGCCATCGGCAACATCGGCGAGCCGTTCCCGAAGCGGCGGCCCGGCGCGAAGGGGCTGGGCCTCGGCCTCTTCATCGCGGTGACGCTCCTGCGGCGGACGGGGGCGGAGCTGAAGGCCGCGAATCGCGGCGCGCGGGGCGGGCCGGGCGGGGCCGAGGTGACGCTGCGCTGGCCGCCGGGGGCGCTGGACGCGGCCCAGGGACCCGGGGCCGCGCTGGGCGAGAATCCCGTCCATCCAGTGGCCTAGCCGTTGCGTGCGGGGCAGCGCGCGGTGCGTTAACCTGCCGTTTACCCCAGGCGGGCATCCTTGCCGCCCGGGCCGGGAATCCGCCGCCGGGCGCCATAGGGACGAGAGGAGGAACGCCGCGTGACCACAGTCGAGCTTGCCGTCGTGCTCCTCTGCGCCGCGCTGGGCTTCGGCCTGCCGCGGCTCGCCGCGCGGGCGGCGGCGGGTCGGGCGGGCGTGCCCCCGGGGTCCCGGCGGGCCGCCGGCGCCGCGGACGGGCCGGCACGGGGAACGACGCCGGGTGAAACGCAGGGGGAAACGCAGGGGGAAACGCGGAGAGAGCCGTCCGACGAAGCGGTCGCGGAAGCGCCCGACGGAACGCTCGTCGACGCGGCCGTCGGAATGCCCGACGACGTGGCCGGAGAAGGACCCGGCCCGGTGGCGCGGCCGTCCGCGCGCGCGCCTTCGGGGCACCGCAAGGCGCCCGAAGCCCCCGATGCCCCCGATGCCCCCGATGCCCCCGATGCCAGCGTGAGCCGCGCGCTGACGGAGACCTTCGCGCACCTTCCCGTCGGCCTCGGGGTGTTCGACGCGGACGGCCGGCTGACCACGTTCAACCCCGCCTTCGCCGACCTCACGGGCATCGAGCCGGGCGTGCTGATCGCGCGGCCGCGCCTCTCCGACCTCCTGGACCGGCTGCGCGAGGCGCGCGTGCTGCCCGAGCCGCGCAACTGGAGCGCCTGGCGCGACGGGATCGCCCGGCTGGAGGCCGGCGCGCGGGACGGCACGCTCCTCCAGAGCTGGGACTTGCCCGACGGGCGGAGCTGGCGCGTCTCGGGCCGGCCCCATCCGGGCGGGGCGGCCGCGCTGCTGATCGAGGACGTGAGCGATTCGGTCGACACGATCCGCCTGCTGCGCGCCGAGCTGGAGCTGGGCCAGGCGGTGGCCGACAGCCTGGACGAGGCGGTCGCGGTCTTCTCGGCGCAGGGCGTGCTGGTGCTGTCGAACGCCGCCTATGCGCGCCTCTGGGGGACCGATCCGCGGCAGACGCTGGGCGACGCCTGCCTGTCGCAGGCCCGGCTGACCTGGCGCGCGCGCGGCGGCGACGAGGAGGCCTGGCGCGCGCTCGACGCGGCCCTCGCCCCCGGCGCGCGGCGGGGCTGGCAGGGCGCCGTACCCCGGGCGGAGGGGTCGGACCTTCGGGTGCGGACGGTGGCGCTGCCGCGCGGAGGGGTCCTCGTGGGCTTTCGCCCGAGCGGGGAGGAGGACGGCGCGGAGGCGGACGGGGCCGCGCGGGAGAGCGGCGGCGGGGCCCGGGCGCCCATGGCGGCGGAATGACGCGCCAGACCCGTTGCGGCCCCCGGCGAGCCGCCCCATGCTGGCGGCATGACGACGACCCGCCTTTCCCTTCCGGGGCCGGACGCGACCGACGCCGCGGGCGCGGCGCTGGCGCGGCACCTCGCGCCCGGCGCGACGGTGCTGCTGTCGGGCGAGCTGGGGGCGGGCAAGACGCATCTCGCGCGCGCCGCGATCCGCGCGCTGGCCGGCCCGGAGGTCGAGGTCGTCTCGCCCACGTTCACGCTGGTGCAGACCTATGCCACGCCGCTCGGCGAGCTCTGGCATGCGGACCTCTACCGGATCGAGGACCCGTCCGAGGTCGCGGAGACGGGGCTGGAGGACGCGCTGGGCACGGCGATCTGCCTGATCGAGTGGCCCGAGCGGATGGGGGTCCTACCGCGGGACGCGCTGCGCCTGTCGCTGCGGCACGACGGCGACGGCCGGGTCCTGGAGCTGGCGGGCGGGCCGCGCTGGGACGGGCTGCGGGCCGCGCTCGCGGGGGCGGTCCATGCCTGAGAGGGCCGCGAAGGTCGCCGCGTTCCTGCGGCGGGCCGGGCGCGCGGGCGACGGCCGCACGCCGCTGGCGGGGGATGCCGGGCTTCGCCGCTACGAGCGGCTGAAGGGGCCGGAGGGGTCCTTCGTCCTGATGGACGCGGACCCCGGCCTCGGCGAGGACGTGCGCCCGTTCCTCGACGTGGCCGCGCGCCTCGCCGCGCTGGGGCTGCGCCCGCCGCGGATCGTCGCGGAGGATCCCGTGGAAGGGCTGCTGCTGCTGGAGGATTTCGGCGACGACCTCCTCGCGCGGGTGCTGGAGAGGGAGCCGGGGCGCGAGGGCGCGCTCTATGCCCGGGCGGCGGACGTCCTGACGCGGATCGACGGCGCCGGCGCGCCCCGGGGACTGCCGCGCTACGCCGCGGACGAGATGGCGGACGCCGCGGCCCTCGCCTGGCGCTGGTACGCGGGACGGGAGGACCCCTGCCCCTGGCGCGACGCCCTGCGGGACCGCATCGCGGAGGTCTGCGGCGGGCCCGCCACCATGGCGCTGCGGGACTTCCACGCCGAGAACCTCGTGGTGCTGGGGGATGGCGGGCTGGGCCTGCTGGACTTCCAGGACGCGGCCCTGGCGCCGGCGGGGTACGACCTCGTCTCGCTCGTGCAGGACGCGCGGCGGGACGTCTCGCCCGCCGTGGCGGAGGCGGCGGTCGCGCGGTTCGCGGCCGCCACGGGCCGGGACCGGGCGGGGCTGGACGCGGCCCTCGCGGTGATGGGCCTGCAGCGGGCGGTCCGCGTCCTCATGATCTGCGCGCGCCTCTCGCTGCATTTCGGCCGGCCGCGCTACGTGCGGCTGATCCCGCGGGTCTGGGGCCAGGTGCAGCGGAACCTGGCCCATCCTGCGGCCGCCCCGCTGGCGCCGATCCTCGACCTGCCCGCCCCTTCGGAGGGGGTGCTGACCGACCTGGAGGCCCGATGCGGGACCGTCCCGACGCTTTGATGGTGTTCGCGGCGGGCTTCGGGACGCGGATGCGCCCGCTGACCGACGCGATGCCCAAGCCGCTGATCGAGGTGGGGGGGCGGACCCTGCTCGACCGGGCGCTGGCGCTGGGGGCGGGGCGCGCGCCCGTGGTGGTGAACGCCCACTACCGGGCGGCCCAGATCGAGCGGCATCTGGAGGGGCGTGGCGTCCACGTGCTGCGCGAGGACCCCATACTCGACACCGGGGGCGGGCTGCGCGCGGCGCTGCCGGTCCTGGGGCCGGGACCCGTGCTGACGCTGAACCCCGACGGGGTGTTCGGGGGGCCGAACCCCCTCGCCCTCCTGCGGGGGGCGTGGGACGGCGCGGCGGAGGCGGTGCTGCTGCTGGCCCCCGCGGGGGCGGTGGGGCGCGCGCGGGGGGATTTCGACATGGACGAGGCGGGCGCGCTGCGGCGGGGCGGGGCCTACGCCTTCCTCGGGGCGCAGGCGCTGCGGACCGGCGGACTGCGGGAGATGCCGGAAGGGGCCTTCTCGCTGAACCTTCTCTGGGACGCGATGATCGGGCGGGGGACGCTTCGGGGGCTGCGCTACCCGGGGCGCTGGACGGACGTGGGCACGCCCGAGGGGATCGGAGCGGCCGAGCGGATGCTGGAGGCGCGCGATGTTCCCGCCGGCTGAGGGGCCGCGCCTCTTCGGGCTGCCGCCGGGCGTGGACGCGCCCCGCGCGCTGGCCGACGGGCTGCTCGCGCGGGCGGGGACGGCGCCGGACGCCTTGATGGGCGCGACGGTGATCCTGAACACCGCCCGTATGCGCCGCCGCGTCGCCGAGGAGCTGGCCGCCCGCGGGCCGCGCGCCTTGCCGCGCCTGATGCTGCTGGAGGAGGTCGCCGCCGAGACGCCCGTGCCCGGCCTCGCCCCCGCGGTGCCGCGCCTGCGGCGGCGGCTGGAGCTGACGCAGCTCGTCGCGGGGCTGATCGCGGCGCGTGAGGCGGACGGCGACGCGCCGCGCCGGGCGCATCTCTACGAGCTCGCCGACAGCCTGAACGCCCTCTTCGAGGAGATGCACGGCGAGGGGGTCGGCCCGGACGCGCTGGAGGCGCTGGACGTGGGCGACCAGGCGGACCACTGGTCCCGCGCCCTGGCCTTCCTGCGGATCGCCGCGCCCTTCTTCGACGAGGGCGCCGCCCCCGACGTCGCCGGTCGCCTGCGCGTGGTGGCCGAGACCCTCGCCGCGCGGTGGGAGGCCGCCCCGCCGGAGGGGCCGGTGATCGTGGCCGGCTCGACGGGCTCGCGCGGGGCGACGGCGATCCTGATGCGCGCGGTGGCGCGCCTGCCGCAGGGCGCGCTGGTGCTGCCGGGCTTCGACTTCCAGATGCCCGAGGAGCTCTGGTCCGCGCTGGAGGAGGACGGCCCCGTCGAGGACGGCGTGCCCCTGCCGGCGGAGGACCACCCCCAGTACCGGTTCCGCGCCCTGCTGCGGTCGCTGGACGCCCGTCCGGGCGACGTGCGGCCCTGGACGCGGCCCGACCCGCCCGACCCGCGGCGGGGCGCGCTGATCTCGCTGGCGATGCGGCCGGCGCCGGTGACGGACCAGTGGCTCTCCGAGGGGCCGGGCCTGGGGCCGCTGGCGCCCCTGGCCGGGCGCATGACCCTTCTGGAGGCGGCCGGCCCGCGCGAGGAGGCGGGCGCCATCGCGCTGGGGCTGCGGGACGCGGCGGCGCGGGGCCTTCGCGCCGCCCTCGTGACGCCGGACCGGGTCCTGGCGCGGCGGGTGACGGCGCTGCTGGGCCGGTGGGGGGTGATCCCGGACGACAGCGCGGGCGTGCCGCTGCACCTCTCGGCGCCCGGGCGCCTTCTGCGCGAGGCGGCGCGCCTGCCCTTGGACCGCATCGGGATCGAGCCGCTGATCGCGCTGCTGAAGCACCCCCTCGTCCATTCGGGCGCCGGGCGGCTCGAGCACCTGCGCTGGGTCCGCGCGCTGGAGCTGCAGCTCCGGCGGCACGGGCCGCCCTACCCGCGCGCGGACGACTTCGCCCGCTGGGCGGCCGAGCGCGACGAGGAGGGGTGCGGCCCCTGGTGCGCCTGGCTCGGCGGGATCGTGGAGGCGCTGGTCCCGGCCACGCTGCCGCTGGGCGGGCACGTCGCGCGGCACGTGGACCTCGCGCAGCGCCTCGCCGCCGGACCGGGGGGCGAGGGGGCCGGAGAGCTCTGGGAGAAGGCCGCGGGGGAGGCGGCGCTGCGGGCGATGGAGGACCTCGCGCGGGAGGCGCCCCATGGCGGCGCGATGGACGAGAGGGACTATTCGGGGCTTCTGGACGCCTTCCTCGGGCGGCAGGAGGTCCGCCGCTCGGAGGTGGTGGACAAGCGCGTGCGCATCCTCGGCACGCAGGAGGCGCGGATCGGGGGCGTGGACCTCGCCATCCTCGGCGGGCTGAACGACGCGGTCTGGCCCGGCGCGCCCGACCCCGACCCCTGGCTGAACCGGGCGCTTCGCAAGCGCGCCGGCCTGCCCCTGCCCGAGCGGCGGATCGGCCTCGTCGCGCACGACTTCCAGCAGGCGGCGAACGCCCCGGAGGTCTGGCTGAGCCGCGCGGTGCGCGACGGCGAGGCGTCCACCGTGCCCTCGCGCCACCTCGCGCGGCTCGTGCAGCTCCTGAAGGGGCTGCCGGGGACGGGGGGGCCGGACGCCCTGGCGGCGATGCGGGGCGCGGGCGCGGCCTGGCTGCGGCGGGCCGAGGCGCTGGACGAGCCCGGCGCCCCCGTCCCGCCCGAGCCGCGGCCCGCGCCCGCGCCGCCCGTCTCGGCCCGCCCCTCGCGCTGGTCGCCGTCGAGCGTCCGGCTGCTGATCCGCGACCCCTACGCGGTCTACGCGCGCCAGACGCTGGGCCTCTACCCGCTCCACTCGCTCCGGCCGAAGCCGGACGGGGCGCTTCGCGGCATCCTCGTGCACCGGGCGCTGGAGCGGCTGACGGCCGAGCCGCCGCGCGCGGACCACGACGCCGAGCGGGCGCGCCTCCTGGGCGTCTTCGCGGAGGTCTTCGAGGAGGGCGCGCCCTGGCCGGGCGAGCGGCGCGGCTGGCTGGCGCAGATCGAGGGGATCGCCGACTGGCTGGTGGACCGCCTGGCCGAGGCCCGCGCGGAGGGCGCGGTCGTGCTGCGCGAGGAGGAGGGCGTGTTGGACCTCGGGCCGGTGGGCACGCTGAGGGCGACGGCCGACCGGATCGACCGGGCGCGCGGCGGCGGGGTGATCTGGGACTACAAGACCGGCACCCTGCCCTCGGAGAGGGCGCAGAAGGCGTTCGAGCCGCAGCTCCTCATCGAGGCGATGATGCTGGAGGAGGGCGCCTGGGAGCGGCTGGGCCCGATGCGCTGCCTCGCGGCGCGGCACATGCGCGTGGCGCGCGACCCCAAGGTGGCGGACGCGCCCCTTCAGGACATGCCGCCGGCGCGGGTGCGGGGCGACCTCGTGGCCCTCCTGCAGGCCTACCGCGAGCCCGGGCGCGGCTTTCGCGCGCAGGCCGCGCCCGAGAAGGCGGCCGACAGGGGCGAGTACGACCACCTCGCCCGGCGGGGCGAATGGGGCCTGGCCGACCCCGCGCCCGTGGCGCCCGTCGGATGAGCGCGCCCCTGGTCCCGGCGGGCGGCGTCGACGACGCGACCGAGGCGCAGCGGCGGGCGGCGGACCCGGCGGCCTCGGCCTGGGTGTCGGCGAACGCGGGCTCGGGCAAGACGAAGGTGCTGACGGACCGGGTGGCGCGCCTGCTGCTGACGGGGGTGCAGCCGCAGCGCATCCTCTGCCTGACCTTCACGAAGGCCGCCGCGGCAGAGATGCAGAACCGCCTGTTCGACCGGCTCGGGACGTGGGCGATGATGCCCGACGCCGAGCTGGTCCCCGCGATGGAGGCGCTGGGCGCGCCCGACATCGACCGCGCAATCCTCCTGCGGCGGGCGCGCACGCTGTTCGGCCGGGCGATCGAGACGCCGGGCGGGCTGAAGATCCAGACGATCCACTCGCTCTGCGCCTCGCTGCTGCGGCGGTTCCCGCTGGAGGCCGGCGTCTCGCCCGCCTTCGAGGAGATGGACGAGCGGCAGGCCGAGGAGATGGCCGAAAGGGTCCTCGACGCGATGGCGCGCGAGCCGGAGGGCGCGGAGGCGATCGGCGGCGCGGCGCGCCTGACCGGCGGGCCGATGCGCGAGCTGGCCCTGGAGGTGGCCAAGGGCCGCGACCGCTTCGAGGAGGCGCCGGAGGTCCCGCTGGACGCCTGGCTGGGGCTGGAGGGCGCGCCCGAGGACCTGTCGGCGACGCTCCTCGAGGGGGGCGAGGCCGACCTGGTGCGCGCCGCGATCCCCTTCTTCGACGCGGGGTCGAAGACCGACATGGCCGACGCGGACAAGCTGCGCGCCGCGCCGCCCTTCGGGCCCGAGGGCGTGCTGGGATGGATCGACCTGCTGACCTACGGGCCCGAGACGAAGCGCCCCGGCGCGCCGAAGCTGGACCGCTTCCCCACGAAGGGCACGCGCGGGAAGCCGGGCTTCCCCCTGGCTGAGTGGGACGCCTTCAAGGAGCGGGCGGCGGAGGTCGCGGCCCTGGCCCGCGCGCGCACGGTGGCGCGCAACGCCCATGCGCTGCGCCGCTTCGCGAAGGCGTTCCTGGCCGGGTGGGACGCCGCCAAGCTGCGGGCGGGGCTTCTCGACTTCGACGACCTGATCCGGCGCACCCGCGCCCTGATGCGGGGGCCCGCGGCGGCCTGGGTCCTCTACCGGATGGACGGGGGGATCGACCACGTCCTCGTGGACGAGGCGCAGGACACCGCGCCCATGCAATGGGACGTGATAGAGGCCCTGACGGAGGAGTTCACCGCAGGGGAGGGCGCGCGCAGCGGGGGCGAGGGGGGGCGCTCGCTCTTCGTGGTGGGCGACCCCAAGCAGTCGATCTACGGCTTCCAGGGGGCCGAGCCGGGCGGCTTCGAGGCCCGCGCGGACGCGTTCGAGCGGCGCTTCGCCGCCGCCGGCAAGCCCTTCCGCCGGGTCGAGCTGCTGCATTCCTTCCGCTCGTCGGACGCGGTGCTGGGGGCGGTGGACGCGGTCCTCTCGGGCGCGCCGGGGGTGGGCGAGACGCGCCACCTCGCCTTCCGCGAGGCGATGCCGGGCCGGGTGGACATCTGGCCCGCCGTCGAGCCCGCCGAGGCCGCGAGCCCCGAGAGCTTCCGCGACCCGATCGACGCGCTGCCCGAGGACGCCGCCGACGTGCGGCTGGCCGCGAAGGTCGTCGAAGGCGTCGAGCGGATGATCCGCGAGGGCGCGCCCGTGGCCACGAAGGGCGCCGTGCGGCCCGTGCGGCCGGGCGACGTGCTGATCCTGCTGCGCTCGCGCGGGGTGCTGTTCCAGGAGATCATCCGCGGGCTGAAGCAGCGCGACGCCCGCACCGGGGGGCTGCTGCCCGTGGCCGGCGCGGACCGGCTGCGCGTGCTGGAGGAGCTGGCGGTGCGCGACCTCGTCTCGCTGCTGGCGTTCCTCTCGCTGGAGGAGGACGACCTCGCGCTGGCGGAGGTCCTGCGCTCGCCGCTCTGCGGGCTCTCGGAGGGGCACCTCTTCGCGCTGGCCCACGCGCGCCCCGGCACCTTGTGGGAGGCGCTGCGCAGGGCCGAGGGCCGGCATGGCGAGGTGGTCGCGATGCTGCGGGACCTGCGCGCGCAGACCGGCTTCCTGCGCCCCTTCGAGCTGCTGGAGCGGGCCCTCGTCCGGCACGGGGGGCGCCGGCGCCTCGTCGCGCGGCTGGGCCGCGAGGCCGAGGAGGGGATCGACGCGCTCCTCGGGCTGGCGCTGGACTACGAGGCGCGGGCGGTGCCGTCCCTCACGGGCTTCGTCTCCTGGGTCCGCGAGGACGCGAGCGAGATCAAGCGCGTGATGGACGAGGGTGGCGGCGCGATTCGGGTGATGACGGTCCACGGCGCGAAGGGGCTGGAGGCCCCGGTGGTGATCGTGCCGCAGACGGCCAAGCCCGTCTCGCGCGCGGCGCCGCAGGCGCCGGAGGTCCTCGCCACCCCCGCGGGGCCGATCTGGCGCGGGTCGAAGGCGGTCGCCCCTGCCCCGGTGCGCGCGCTGATCGAGGCCAGCGTCGAGGAGGGCTGGGAGGAGCACCGCCGCCTGCTCTACGTAGCGATGACGCGCGCGGAGAGCTGGCTGATCGTCGCCGGCGCGGGCGAGATGAAGGACCGCGACCTCGCTTGGTTCGCCGCCGTCGAGGACCGGCTGGAGGACCGCGCCGAGCGGATCGAGACCCCCACCGGCACCGGCCTGCGGGTCGAGCGGGGACGCATGGAGGCCGCCGGCCCCGGGCCGGAGGCCCCCGCGATCCCGGCGCCGCCGGACGGCTGGTCGCTTCCCGCGCTCTCCGGGGCGCGGACCGATCCCGGGCCCGTCTCGCCCTCGGGCCTCGGGGGGGCGAAGACCCTGCCGGGCGAGGCGGCCGATCCCGGCGCGCTGGCGCGGGGCACGCACCTGCACCTCTTGCTGGAGCACCTGCCCCGCCATCCCGGCCTGCCGGACATGGAGGTGGCGCGGGACCTCCTGCTCGCCGCCGAGCCGCCCGCGCGCGAGGAGGACCTTCCCCTGCTGGTCGCGGAGGCCCGGACGGTGCTGGACGCGCCGCGCCTCGCGCCGCTCTTCGCGCCGGGCACCCGGGCAGAGGTGACGCTGGCGGGCGACCTGCCGGGGCTGGGCCCCGCGCTCGGCGCGGTGGACCGGATCGTGCCGGGCGAGGGCGAGGTCCTGATCGTGGACTACAAGTCGAACCGCCTGCCCGCCGCCGCGCCCGAGGCGGTGCCGGAGGGCCTTCTGCGGCAGCTCGGGGCCTATGCCGCCCTGGCCGCGCCCGTGTTCCCCAGCCGCAAGGTGCGCACCGCGATCCTCTGGACGGCGGACGCCACGCTGACCGAGGTGCCCCCCGCGCTGCGCGAAGCCGCGCTGGCCCGCGCCGCCGCCGAGATGCGGGGGGCAGATTGACGCGGGCGGGGGGCGACCATAGCTTGCGCCCCCCACCCCCGGAGGAGAGAGCCATGCCCACCGCCCCCGTCACCGACGCCACGTTCGACGCCGAAGTCCGCCAGAGCGACGTGCCCGTCGTCGTCGATTTTTGGGCGGAATGGTGCGGCCCCTGCAAGGCCATCGGCCCCGCCCTCGAGGAGCTGGCCGACGAGTACGCGGGCAAGGTCAAGATCGTGAAGGTCAACGTGGACGAGAACCCGGCCTCGCCCGGGGCGATGGGGGTGCGTGGCATCCCGGCGCTGTTCCTCTTCAAGGACGGCGAGGTCGTGTCGAACAAGACCGGCGCCGCCCCGAAGGCCGCCCTGAAGGAGTGGATCGACGCCGCCGTCGCCTGACCGGCCGGAGTATCCGTTCATAGGGCGGGGCCCGGACCCCGCCTTCGCCCGCCACGGCCGTCCGCGGCAGGCGTGGCGGGGGGCCGGCTCTCTCAGGCGTCTGCCGCCGCGGGCAGAGCGCCCGTCTGCACGTAGCGCAGGACGTCCACGATCTGCTCGGGCGTCTCCGCAACGGCCAGGGCGGCGGCGTCCACCTCCTTCAGGGCGTGGGCGTGGTCGGGGCCGTGCAGGACGATCAGCGACTTGCCCAGCGCCGCGGCGTAGCCCGCGTCGAAGGCGGCGTTCCACTGCTTGTACTTCTCGCCGAAGCGCACGACCACGACGTCGGCGTCCTCGATCCCCTTGCGGGTGCGGATCGCGTTGATCTGCGCGCCCTTGCGGTCGTGCCAGACCTTGCGGTCCTCCGCCCCCAGGATCGCCACGCCGCAATCGTCCGAGGCGTCGTGGTCGGTGACGGGCGACGAGAACGCCACCTCCAGCCCCTTCGCCCCCGCCACGATCCTCTCGCGCCAGTCGGTGTGGATCTCGCCTGACAGATAGACCTTCAGCATCTCGTCTCCTCTCCTCGGTGCCTGCGCCGGCCGGCCCCCCGGGAGCCGGGCGGGGCCGGGCGGGGCCGTTCTGCGACGGCGCGCGGGAAAAGCCCATGCCGCGCCGCGCCTCCCCGGCGGCGGCGCGCCGGCCGGGCGCCAGGGCGGCGCGCGGCCGGCGGTGCCGCGGGATCCCGGCGTGCGGGCCGGGCGGGGCCGGACCCGGGCCGCCGCCCTGCCCTTCCTCCGACGCCCCGAGCCGCGCGAGCGGCAGCTCGACCGCCAGCCGGCCGGCGCGCCCGGGCCGCCCGCCGAAGCCCCAGGGAGGGGGGGTTCGGGCGTCGCCGCCAGGCGGCGACGATCCGTTGACGGATGACGGCGCCGCCAGATAGCCCATGGCGAAGGCGAAGCAGGTGCGGGGGATGGGCGGCATGGACGACGCGGCGCATCCCGCGATCCTCGTGATGGGGGTCTCGGGCTCGGGCAAGACCAGCGTGGCGGTCGCCCTCGCGGAGCGGCTCGGCGCCCTCTTCGTGGAGGCCGACGACCATCACCCGCCCGCCAACGTGGCCGCGATGGCGAAGGGAATCCCCCTCACGGACGAGCTGCGGCGCCCCTGGCTGGAGGCGGTCGGCGAGGCGGTCGCGGAGCGGCGCGCCGAAGGGCCCGTCGTCCTCGCCTGCTCGGCGCTCAAGCGGCGCTACCGCGACGTGCTGCGCCGCCGGGCCGGGCCGCTCGACGTCGTGCACCTGACCGCGCCCCGCGCCCTCATCTTCGGGCGCATGGCCGCCCGGCGGGATCACTTCATGCCCGCCGCCCTGCTCGACAGCCAGATCGCCGACCTCGAGGCCCCCGGCCCCGCCGAGGACCCGGTGATCCTCGACGCCGCGCTGCCGGTGGACACGCTCGCGCGGCACGCGGCCACGGCGCTCGCCTTGCGCCACCCTCGGCTCGCGACCCGATCCCATGGGGGGAACGTCGGATGAGGCGAACCGCCATGGGAGCGGCCCGGCATGGTGGCCCGGGGCATCGAACGGGCCATCACCTTCGCGCTGCCGATGCCGCTTCTGCCGACGGGGACGGCTGCTGGGCCACGGCCCGATCCGGTTCGGCACGCTCTTCGCGACGGGCATGCAGGCCTCGTTCCTCTCGCCGCGCCTCGGGCGGCGGCCTTCCGCCCTAGGTCCGCGGCCCCGCCCGGCATCCCGCGGCCCCGGCTTCGCGGTCGCGGCCCCGCGCCATTGCCGCGCGCCGCGGTCGCCCGCATATCGCCCCCAAACGGAGGGCGCGCATGGCCGATTGGCATGGAACGACGATCCTGGGGGTCCGCAAGGGCGGGCAGGTCTGCATCGCGGGCGACGGGCAGGTCACCCAGGGCCAGACCAGCATCCTGAAGGGCAACGCCCGCAAGGTGCGGCGGATCGGGACGGACGTGGTCGCAGGCTTCGCCGGGTCGACGGCCGACGCGTTCACCCTTCTCGAGCGACTGGAGAAGAAGCTGGAGGCGCATCCCGGCCAGCTCGCCCGGGCCTGCGTCGAGCTGGCCAAGGACTGGCGGACGGACAAGTACCTCCAGAAGCTGGAGGCGATGCTGATCGTCACGGACGGCACGGCGCTGCTGATCGTCACCGGCGCGGGCGACGTCCTCGAGCCCGAGCACGACGTCGCCGCCGTCGGCTCGGGCGGGAACTACGCGCTCGCGGCGGCGCGGGCGCTGATGGACACGGACCACGCGGCCGAGGAGGTCGCCCGTCGCGCCATGGCCGTCGCGGCCGAGATCGACATCTACACCAATGGCAGGCTCGTGGTGGAGGTGATGGGTTGACCTGGCCGGCGGGCTGGGCCGCGCTCCTCCTCGCGGGGGCGTTCGAGGTCGGGTTCGCGAGCATGCTGAAGCTCTCGGACGGGTTCACGCGGCTCGTGCCGTCGGTGCTGTTCGCCCTCTTCGCGTTCCTGTCCTTCTGGCTGCTGACGCGGGCAATAGAGACGATCCCGCTCGGCACGGCCTACGCGGTGTGGACCGGGATCGGGGCGGTGGGGACGGTGGCGGTCGGCATCCTCTTCTTCCAGGATCCGGCGACCTTCTGGCGTATGGCGTTCGTGGCAGGGCTGATCGTATGCCTCGTCGGGCTGAAGGTCGTCAGCCCCGCCTGATCCGCGCGCGCACCGGCAGGTGGTCGGAAGCGAGGCCCGCCGCGCGCACGACCTCGGCCTCCTCGACGTGGAGGCCCGGCCCGACGAGCACCCGGTCGAGCGGAAGGAGCGGCCGCCGCGACGGGAACGTCGGGCCCGGGGCGGCCATGCGCCAGCCGGGCGGTAGGCGAAGGCCCCGGCGGCGCCACTCGTTGAAGTCGCCTGCGACGAGGTGCGGCCCCCCCATCCCCTCCAGCGCGGCGAGCACCTCGCGCAGCTGGCGCCTGCGGTGGAAGCGCAGCAGCCCGAGGTGGACGCAGGCCACCGAGGCCTGCGGCAGGGCCAGCATCAGGGCGCCGCGGATCTCGAAGCCGGCGAGGGGGACGCGGCGCGTCGCGGCGACCGGCACCCCCCGGCGCACCAGCACCGCGTTCCCTCGCCATCCGAGGGAGCGCCCGCCCGCGCGCGCGGGACGGTAGCCGGCCGCCCCGAGAAGGGGCAGCGGCAGCGAGGCGCGCCGGCCGAACCGATCGTCGCATTCCTGCAGGAACACGATGTCGGCGTCCTCGGCGGCGATGCGGTCCACGATGCGCGCAGGATCGCGCCGCCCGTCCGATCCGAGCGCGAAACGAATGTTCCATGTCAGCACCGTGAACTGCATACTGGGAGATGAAGGCCGCATCCGCCCCCGGCGTTCCCGCCGGAAGGGAGGGGGGCGTCCTTGGGTCGCGCGGGAGGGCCGGGGATGATCGAGAGGGACGACGTCAAGGCCGCCGTCGCGGCGGGGGTCCTGAGCGAGCGGCAGGCAGCGCATCTCGCAGCGTTGGCCGACGCGCGGCGGGGCACGCGCGACGACGTCCGCCCGGGGGAGGAGCCGTTCGAGCTGTTCCGCGGCTTCAACGAGATCTTCATCGTCGTGGGCCTCGTGATCCTGGCCGTTGGCTGGCAGGGGCTGGCGGCGGCGGTGACGTTCGGCACGGGCCTTTCCGACGGAGGGTTCGCGCGGACCTACGCGGTGATGTCCGGGCTGGGGGCGATCGTGGTCTGGGGCCTGTCGGAGTACTTCGTCCGCCGCCGCCGGATGGTGGCGCCGGCGATAGCGCTGACGATCCTGTTCGCGCTCGCGCTCGGGGGGGCGACGCTGCCCTGGCTGACCGAAGGGGTGGCGCGGGCGGCGCTGGGCTTCGACACCTCGCGCCTGCTGATGGCGGCCGGGATCGTGATCGGCGGCCTCCTGGTGCATTTCGGGCGCTTCCGGGTGCCGTTCACGCTGGCCCTGATCGCGCTGGCGCTGTTCGGGACCGCGATCCTGGCCATCGCGGGCACGCAGGGGATCGTGCCCGATCCGGAGGATCTGTTCCTTCTCGGGGCGCAGGGGCCCTTCGCGCCGGCCACGCTGGCGCTGGGGCTGGCCTTCTTCGGGATCGCGATGACGTTCGACATGTCCGACCCGCACCGCGTCACGCGCAGGGCGGCGAACGGGTTCTGGCTGCACGTCGTGGCGGCGCCGGCGATCGTGAACACCGTGGCGCTGTCGCTGCTGGCCGAGCCGTCGGGCGGGCGCCTGGCGGCCCTGGCGGGGTTCCTCGCGCTGATGGCCCTGGTGGCGGTGGTGATCGACCGGCGGTCCTTCCTCGTGGCGGGCGCGGGCTACATCGTCGTGCTGGCGGGCCTCGTGGCGGAAGGGGGCGGCGTGGCGGGCGCGGTCCTCTCGATCGGGGCGGGCCTCCTTCTCCTCGGGGCGCTCTGGGAGCGGATCCGGGGCGCCCTGCTGCGCCTTCTGGGGCCGGTGCTGCCGGTCGGGCGGCTGCCGCCCGCCAACGGCGTGGGCGAGATGGCGTGACCCCGCGCCTTGGCACGGTGCGCGCCCGCCCATAGGTCGCGCCCCATGACCGACCTTACGCCCCGCGAGATCGTCTCCGAGCTCGATCGATTCATCATCGGCCAGAAGGACGCCAAGCGCGCCGTGGCCGTGGCCCTGCGCAACCGCTGGCGCCGCAAGCGCCTGCCGCGCGAGCTGCAGGACGAGGTGTACCCCAAGAACATCCTGATGATCGGCCCCACCGGCGTCGGCAAGACCGAGATCAGCAGGCGGCTGGCCAAGCTGGCCCGCGCGCCTTTCCTGAAGGTCGAGGCGACGAAGTTCACCGAGGTGGGCTATGTCGGCCGGGACGTCGAGCAGATCGTGCGCGACCTCGTGGACGCCTCCATCGCGCAGACCCGCGAGGCCATGCGCGAGGACGTCCGCGCCGCCGCCGGGGCCGCCGCGGAGGAGCGGGTGATCGAGGCCCTGGCCGGGAACGGCGCGCGCGAGCAGACGCGCGAGATGTTCCGCCGCAAGCTGCGCGCGGGCGAGCTGGACGCCACCGCGATCGAGCTGGACGTCGAGGAGGCGGGGGTGCCCGCCGGGATGATGGACATTCCCGGCCAGCCCGGCATGGGCATGATGAACCTCGGCGAGATGCTGGGCAAGATGATGCCCCGCCGGACCGTGCGCAGGAAGATGACCGTCGCGGAGAGCTACGACGTCCTCATGGGCGAGGAGGCCGACAAGCTGCTCGACGACGAGGCGGTGACGAAGGCCGCCCTCGAGGCCGTGCAGGAGGACGGGATCGTCTTCCTCGACGAGATCGACAAGGTCGCCGCCCGCGCGGAGGCGCGCGGCGGCGAGGTCTCGCGCGAGGGGGTGCAGCGCGACCTGCTGCCCCTGATCGAGGGGACGACCGTCTCGACGAAGCACGGGGCGGTGAAGACGGACCACATCCTCTTCATCGCGTCCGGCGCCTTTCACGTCGCCAAGCCCTCCGACCTCCTGCCCGAGCTGCAGGGGCGGCTGCCCATCCGCGTCGAGCTGCGCGCGCTGACCGAAGGGGACTTCGTCCGCATCCTGACCGAGACCGACAACGCCCTGACGCGCCAGTACACCGCCCTGATGGGCACCGAAGGGGTCGAGGTCGCGTTCACGGAGGACGGGATCGCCGCCCTCGCCCGCATCGCGGCGGAGGTGAACGGCGAGGTCGAGAACATCGGCGCGCGGCGCCTCTACACCGTGGTCGAGCGCGTCTTCGAGGAGCTGGGCTTCACCGCCCCCGACCGTTCGGGCGACAGCATCACCGTGGACGCCGCCTTCGTCGAGGCGAACCTCGGCGACATGGTCCGCGCGGGCGACGTGAGCCGCTACATGCTCTGACGCGCAGCGGGCCCCGGGCCGGGCCTCAGGCGGCGGCGCGCCGGGGCGCCGCGAACCCGTCGACGAGGCGCGAGAGCTCCGCCCGGAGGGCGGCGGCATCGCCGCGCCCGGCCGCCCCCTCGAGGCGCGAGAGCACGCCGGCGACGACGGGCCCGGGGGGGCAACCCTCCTGCGCGCGCAGGATCTTCGGATGCGGCGTCGCGAGGGTGTCGGCGTCGATCAGCAGCTCCTCGTGGAGCTTCTCGCCCGGGCGCAGGCCCGTCACCTCGATGGCGATGTCGCCGTCCGGCCGGTCCGCGTCGCGCACGGTCAGGCCGGACAGCTCGATCATCTGGCGGGCGAGGTCGTGGATGCGCACCGGCGCGCCCATGTCGAGGACGAACACCTCGCCCCCTTCGGCGAAGGTCCCGGCCAGCATCACGAGGCGCGCGGCCTCCGGGATGGTCATGAAGTAGCGCGTGACCCCCGGATCGGTGAGGGTGACGGGGCCGCCCTTCTCGATCTGCGCCCGGAAGAGCGGGATCACAGATCCCGACGAGCCCAGGACGTTGCCGAAGCGCACCATGGAGAAGACCGTGCCGCGCGTCCGGCGCTGGAGGTCCTGCACGGCGATCTCGGCCATGCGCTTCGTCGCGCCCATCACGTTGGGCGGGCGGACCGCCTTGTCGGTCGAGACGAGGACGAACCGCCCCACCCCCGCGCGCGCGGCGGCCTCGGCGAAGGCGCGGGTCCCGAGGGCGTTGTTCCGCACGCCGGCGGCCTCGTTCCCCTCCACGATGGGGACGTGCTTGTAGGCGGCGGCGTGCAGGACGGTCTCGACCCCGTGCGCGCGCAGCAGCCCCTCGCAGGCGCGCCCGTCGGCGACGTCGCCCAGCGCGGGCACGAGGGCGCAGCCCGCCCCGTCCGCGAGGGGCGCCAGCTCGCGCTCGATGGCGTAGAGGGCGTATTCGGACCGCTCGAGCAGCACGAGGCGGGCGGCGCCGGCGGTGATCGCCTGGCGGCACAGCTCGGACCCGATCGAGCCGCCGGCCCCGCTGACGAGGACCGACCGCCCCCTGTAGGCGGCCCGGATCGCGGGCATGTCCAGCGCGACCGCCTCGCGCCCGAGGAGGTCCTCGAGGGCGACGGGGCGCAGCGCCTCGCGCAGGGTGCCGGCGCCGACCATCTCGACATAGGAGGGAAGCGCCTCGACCGGGACGCCCAGCGCGTCGAGCCGGCCGATCAGCCGCCGGCGCGCCGCGGCGCCGAGAGAGGGGATCGCGACGATCACCCGGCGCACCGCGCCCCGTGCGACCAGCGCCCCCAGGGCGTCGGCGCCGACCACCTCGAGGCCGGAGACGACGACGCCGTGCAGCGCCGGGTTGTCGTCGACGAGCGCCACGGGCCGATACTCGTGGGAGGCCTGCAGCGCCGAGACCATCTGCACCCCCGCGGCGCCGGCGCCGTAGACGGCCACCGGCACGGAGGCGCGGGCGTGCCCCGCCAGGAGCAGCGACTGCGCAAGCAGGCGCGCGGCCGGCGCCCCGCCGAGCATCAGCGCCCCCATCACGAGGGGCACGGTCCGGGGCAGCCCGAGGCCCAGCGCCGCGTTGGCGAGCGTGGTCACGAGGGACACGCAGGCGCACCAGCCGAAGACGCGGAGCAGCGACCGGCCGCCCGAGGTCGTCACCTTGATCGAATGGATGCGCAGCGCCCACCAGAGCGCCACCCCGGCGCTGAGCGCCACGCCGAGCGCCGGAAGCCCTGCCCCCAGCACGGGCGCGGCCCAGGGGTCCGACATCCGCAGCGAGACCGCGGCCCAGTAGGAGAGGACGACGAGCGCCCCGTCGAGCAGCGCCAGAAGCGCCCCCTTGGCGTTCCGCGGCAGCGCCGCCATCTTCGCGTGCATCTTTTCCGCCGTCGCCCCCGTGGCCCTCGTCCTGGGGCCTTCCAGCGGGCCCGTCCCCTCGGGGATCAGGCTAGCGGCGCGGCGGCGCGGCGGCCAAATCACCGGATTCGGCTAGTCCGCCTTCGGAAGGCCATCATGCGGCCCCCGGGACGCCTCGGGCGCCGCGGGCCGCTCGACCGCCGGGGCCTCTCCGGGGCGCAGGCGCGCGACCGTCAGGCGCCCGGTGCGCCAGGCGCCCGTGTCGAGGCCGAGGCGACCGGGCACGATCTCGGGGGCGGCCGTCACCACGTGGCCATGCGCCACCCACAGCCCGTCGCGCCGGGGCCTGCGGAAATCCGTCCGGCCCCACAGCAGCGCCTCCTCGTCCTGCGCCTCGGGGGGGGCCAGGGGGTCGAGGCCGGCATGCGCCGCCACGAGGCCGCCGTCGCGCCAGAGCAGCGGCAGCGCGCGCAGCCACCCCTCCAGCCCCGGCTCCATGGCCGCGCGCAGCGCCTCGCGCAGGGCGCGCAGCGCCTCCGGCCCGGGCTCGGCGGCGGGGGGGCCGGGGTCCACGCCGAAGCCCTGCAGCGTCTCGCGGCCCCCGTGGCGCAGCCAGCGCCGGCCGCGCTGCACCGGCGCGTCGAGGAAGTCGAGCATCATCCGCTCGTGGTTGCCCATGAGGGCGACCCCCTCCACGCCGGGCCAGCGGCGCGGCAGGGACCGCGCGATCCGTAGCGCCCCGGCCGGGTCCGGCCCCCGGTCGATCATGTCCCCCAGGAGCACCACCGCCGCCCCTTCCGGCGGGCGCAGCGCCGCGAGCGCGCCCTCCAGGAGGTCGGCCCGCCCGTGCACGTCGCCCACGAGCCAGACCGGCCGCGTCACCGGCGCCGGGCCCGGCGGGCCGGACAGGCCGGACAGGCCGGGCCGCGCGCGGCCGAGGATGCGTCGCAGTCCGAACACGCCGGCCAGCAATAACCACCGCGCCGGTTGCCGCAACCGGGGGCCCGTGCGAATCCCCCTGCGATTCCCGGGCGCTCGACCCGCAGGCGGATCACGGGCGGACGGGGGCCGGCGCGGACGATGACACGACTCGACCCCCTGACGCCGCACCCGCAGACCCAGCCCGTCCCCGTCCCTGCGCCCGCCGGCGGCGAGGGGGCGCGGGGCGAAGTCGACCTCCTCGCCGTGCTCCGCACGCTCTGGAACGGGCGCCTCGCGATCGTGCTCGCCGCGGCGGCGTTCGTCGCGGCGGGGGCCTTCTACCTCCAGCGGGTCGCGGTGCCGGAATACGTGGCGACCTCCGTCGTCGCGCTGGAGGAAGGGGGCCGGCAGGCCCTCGACCTCGAGGGCGTCGTGCCCGGTCTCGCGGGGGACCGGCCCTCCGTGAATACCCAGATCGAGGTGATCCGCTCGCGCGGGCTGCTGGGCAAGGTCGTCGACCGGCTCGACCTCGCCGCCACCCTCGCCCGCATGGAGCGCGAGAGGGGCCCGTCCGCGCTGCGGCGGGCGCGGACGTGGATCGCCGGGGCGACCGGCCTGCCTTTCCTCGCGCCCGCGCCCGAGGAGGGGCCCGCCACGCCCGAGGAGGCGCGCCGCGAGGCGGTCGACGACCTTCTGGGGATGATCGAGGTCGCCAACCTGCGCCAGAGCCTCGTCTACACCATCTCCGCGCGCAGCCCGGACCCGGCCCTGTCCGTCGAGATCGCCAACGCGGTCGCGGACCTCTACATCCTCGAGCAGATCGAGGTGCGCTTCGAGGCCACCGCGCGCGCCACCGAATGGCTCGCCGAGCGGGTGGCGGAGCTGCAGGGCGCGATGCGGGACGCGCAGAACCGCCTGCGCGACTTCACCGCCGAGAACGAGCTGGTCACGGGGGACGGGATCGCGGCCCTGAACCGGCGGATCGCCGACCTGCGCGAGCGCCTCGCCGAGGCGCGGGCCGGCGGGCGGGACGCGGCCGCGGACGACGCCCTGCGGGCGGCCGCCGCGTCGGGGGACTGGGACGCCGTCCTGCGGGCGACGGGCGATCCGGCGATCCGGCGCCTGCTGTCCCGGCCCGCGGGCGAGGCGCGCGAGGAGGCGCTGCGCGCGCGGGCCGGTCAGCTCGCGGCCGGGGCGTCCGGCCTTCGCGCCGGCGCGCAGGCCGCGGCGCTGGCCCGGACCCTGGGCGAGCTCGAGGCGCGCCTAGCCCGGCAGACGGAGGACCTGATCCGCCAGCAGGCCGCCGAGCGCGAGGTCGAGCAGGCGACGGCCCTCTTCGAGTACTTCGAGACCCGCCTGCGCGAGACAGCCGTGCAGCAGAACCTGCAGGAGGCGGAGGCGCGCGTCCTCTCGGCCGCCGTCCCGCCCGAGGGCCCCGCCTCGCCCCGCGCGGTCCCGGTGCTGGCGGCCGCCCTGCTCCTCGGGCTTATCGGGGGGGCGGCGCTGGTGCTGGGGCGCGAGGCGGCGAGGACGGGCATCCGCAGCGGCGAGGATCTCGAGGCACTGACCGGCCTGACGGTGCTGGGCCAGATCCCCCGCGCGAAGGTCCGCGGCCGGCGCAGGATGCTGGGCTACCTCGCGCGGCGCCCCGCCTCGCGGCTGGCGGAGGCCTATCGCAACCTGCGGACGTCCGTGATGCTGTCGGACATCGACCGCCCGCCAGAGGTGATCCTCTCGACCTCCTCCGTACCGGGCGAGGGCAAGACCTCGCAGGCCATGGCGCTGGCCCAGAGCCTCGCCGGGATGGGCAAGCGGGTCCTGCTGGTCGAATGCGACCTCCGGCGACGGACCTTCGCCGAGGAGCTGGGCCTCTCGGAGGAGTTCGGCCTCGTCTCGGTCCTGACGGGGGAGGCGGCCCTCGCCGACGCGGTCCAGGGGGCGCCCGCGCTGCTGGGCGAGGTCGACGTCCTTGTGGGGGACGCCCCGGCGGCGAACCCGGTCGACGTCTTCTCGTCGCGGGCCTTCGCGAACTTCGTCGCCGCCGCGCGCGGGGCCTACGACGTCGTGGTCCTCGACGCGCCGCCGGTCCTCGTGGTGCCGGACGCGCGCGTGATCGGCACCCTGGCCGACGCGACCGTCTACTCCGTCCGGTGGGACGCGACCCCCCGCGCCGCCCTGCGCGAGGGGCTGCGCCTCCTCTCGACCGCGGGGGTGCGGGTCACGGGGCTGGTCCTGTCGCAGATCGACCTGAAGCGGCAGCGCCGCCGGGGCGAGGGCGACGGGGCCTACTACGCGGACGGCTACTACGCGAACTGACGGTGCTGCGGCCCGTTTGCGACGGCGGGCGGCCCTTCGGCCGCCCCGGCCTTGGGCGCGGGCGCCTCGGCCGGATACGAACGGGCGGGACGGCAGGAAGGCAGGGGACGGGAATGCTGCAAGCTTGGCGCGTGGCCGCGGTCGCGCTCGCCTGCGCGGTGGGGGGCTGCGGGATCGTCTACCAGTCGGCGCAGGTCCCCGCGGGGGGCGAGGGGGTGACGGTGGTGGACCTGACCGCGCCCGTGGTCGCCGCGGCCAATGCCGACCCCTACGTGCCCCGCGCCCTGCCGGCGGTGTTCTCGCAAGGCGGCGGCGCGGCGGGGGCGGCGCCCGGCGGCATCGCCCTGCCGCCCGTCACCCAGATCCGCCCCCCGCGGCGGGGCGAGCCGGCGCTGATCCCGCCGCCACCCCTGCCGGGCGGGCCCTATGTGATCGGCGTCGGGGACGTCGTCCTCCTCGCGACGGCGGCGCCCGGAACCACGGTGGAGGAGCTCTCCGGCCTCCTGGCGGCGCAGAACCGGCGGCAGGGCTACACGGTGCAGGACGACGGCGCGATCGCGATCCCGGACGTGGGGCGCGTGCGCCTCGCCGGCCTTTCCGTCGAGGAGGCCGAGGACGCCGTCTTCCGCGCGCTGGTCGCCGCCCGGATCGACCCGGCCTTCTCGCTGGAGGTGACGGGCTTCAACTCGCAGCGCGTGGCGGTCGGCGGCGCGGTCGCGGAGGCGGTGGTGGTGCCCGTCACCATCACGGACCTCACCCTGGCGGAGGCGCTCGCGCGGGCCGGCGGCGTCGAGGGGGCCGCCGAGGGCGCGGTGATCCGCATCTTCCGCGAGGGCGCGCTCTACCAGGTGCCGGTGGAGGGGTTCGGCGCGCGGCCGGCGCTGCAGGGCATCCGCCTGACGGGGGGCGACAGCGTCTTCGTGGACGCCGGATACGACGCCGAGCGCGCCCGCGCCTTCTTCGCCGAGCGGATCCAGCTCGCCAACCTGCGCACGGCGGCCCGCGCCCAGGCCCTCGACGAGCTGGAGGCTGGCCTCGCGCTGCGCCGCGCCGCCCGCGACGAGGCGCGCGGCAACTTCCGTGCCGCCGAGGCCCTGGACGGGGCCGCGCGCGACCACGTCTACCTGACGGGCGAGGTGCGGACCCCTTCGCGCTTCGCGCTGCCCTTCGGCCGGCAGGCGGTGCTGAACGACGCGCTCTTCGGGGGCGGGGGCGGCATCGCGGCGGCGACGGGCGATCCGGCGCGGATCTACGTGCTGCGCGACCGGGACGGCGACGGCAGGGTCACCGCGTTCCACCTGGACGCGCGCGACGCGACCCGGCTGGCGCTGGCCTCGCGCTTCGAGATGCGGCCGGGCGACGTGGTGTTCGTGGCCGAGCAGGCCGTCACCCGCTGGAGCCGGGTGGTCGCGCAGATCACGCCCTCGCTGATCAGCACCGGCGTCGGCCTGGCCGGCGAGTAGGCACCGGGCGCGCGCCCCCGCGGGGGCCGGCCTGCCAGGGTGCGTCGCCCCTTCCGGTTGCACATCGCGCCCGGGTCCGCCAACCTGCGGGGGCAAGCCCGGCGGGACGCTCCTGCAGGGCCTTTCGCCAAGGCGGCCGCCGACGCGCCGCTGCCGGAGACGATAGGGAACCACCATGAACACCAAGCTTCTGGCCGCCAGCGGCCTGACTTCTATGATCTTGGCGGGCGGCGCCGTCGCCCAGGATTGCGGCGAGGTCTCGATCACGGAGATGAACTGGGCCTCCTCGGCCGTGGTCACCGCCATCTCGGACTTCCTGATGACCGAAGGCTACGGCTGCACGGTCAACCGGGTGCCGTCCTCGACGAACCCCGCCCTCGCCTCCGTCGCCGAAACGGGCGAGCCCGACATCCTGACCGAGCTCTGGGTCAACGCCGCGCCGGTCTATGACCGCATGTCGGCCGAAGGCTCGCTCGTGACGCTGACCGACGTGCTCTCGGATGGCGGCGTCGAGGGGTGGTGGATCCCCAACTACCTTCTGGAGGAGCACCCGGAGCTGGCGTCCCTCGAGGGCGTGCTGGCCAACCCCGAGCTGGTCGGCGCCCGGTTCCACCAGTGCCCGGACGGCTGGGCCTGCAAGACGGTGAACGGCAACCTCGCCGAGGCCGCGGGCCTCGAGGAGAACGGCATCGAGGTCTTCGTCCACGGCTCGGGCGAGACGATGGCCACCTCCATCGCCGCGGCCTTCGAGAACGAGGAGCCCTGGTTCGGCTACTACTGGGCGCCGACGAGCGTGCTCGGGCAGTATCCGATGACCCGGGTGGACATCGGGCCCTACGACGAGGAGGCGCACGCCTGCAACGGCCTGGAGGACTGCCAGGACCCTCAGCTCTCGGCCTATCCGCAAGGCAAGGTCGTCACGGTCGTGACCGCCGACTTCGAGGAGCGCGAGCCCGAGATCGCCGACCTGATGCGCAACGTCCAGTTCACCAACGAGCAGATGAACGAGATCCTCGCCTGGCAGGAGGAGAACAACGCCTCCGCCGAGGAGGCCGCCGTCCACTACCTCACGACCTATTCGGACGTGTGGCCCGGGTGGCTGTCCGCCGACGCGCGCGCGAACCTCGCCGCGCTGATCGACGGCTGACCCGGCGCCTTCGATCCCGCCGCCGGCCCCGCCCCGGGGCCGGCGGCGCCCCCCGTTCCCTCCCATTCCCTTCATCCTCGCCCGGAGAGACCCCCGATGGCATTCTATGACCGCGCCTTCGACGCGCTCGGCCTGCGCGAATGGTGCGACGGCGGCGCCACGGGCGGGCCGATGACCATGGCCGAGCTGCTCGCCCGCTCGCGGGGGGAGGCGGCCGGGGACGCGCCCTTCTCGCTGCCCTTCCCCTCGCTCGACAACCTGCACGACGCCTGCGGCGCGATCCCCCGGACGCGCGACTTCACGGCCGCCATCGAGGACGGGTTCCTCGCGGCCAAGGACGCGATCAAGGTCGTGCTCGACCCGCTCACCCAGCCCCTGTCATGGGCGCTGGACGGCGCGCTGGAGCTGTTCACCTGGATCCCGTGGTGGATCCTGATCCCGCTGCTGGTCCTCGCCACCTGGGGGGCCTCGAAGTCCAGGGGCGTGACGCTCTTCGTGGCGCTGTCCTTCCTGTTCCTCGGCTTCGTCGACCATCTCGACGTAGCGATCCAGACGCTGGCCATCATCTTTGTGTGCACCACGCTCTGCGTGCTGCTGGGCGTGCCCGTCGGCATCGCCATGTCCAAGCGCCGCGGCCTGAGGGGATCGCTGACGCCCGTGCTGGACCTGCTGCAGACGCTGCCGACCTTCGTCTACCTCATCCCGCTGATCTTCCTCTTCTCCGTGACCGAATCGAAGCTCTACGGGATCGCGATCATCCTCTACGCCATCGTGCCGGTGATCCGCCTCACGGACCTCGGCATCCGCCTCGTCGACCCCGCCGTGACGGAGGCGGCGGACGCGTTCGGCATGACGCCGGGCCAGAAGCTGTGGAAGGTCGAGCTTCCCCTGGCGCTGCCCAACATCATGGCCGGCATCAACCAGACCATCATGATGAGCCTCGCCATGGTCGTGATCGCCTCGCTCGTCTCGGCGCCGGGCCTCGGGGTCCTCGTGCTGCGGGGCATCCGCAACCTCGAGCTGGGGGTCGGCCTTCTGGCGGGCGTCGGGATCGTGCTGCTGGCGGTGATGCTGGACCGGGCGTCCAAGGCCGCGCTGGAGCGGGTCGACCGTTCGGAGGGGAACGCATGAACGCGATGACCGAGACCGTGCCCCACGCCCGCGAGGGCGAGACGCTGATCCGGGTGAAGGGCCTCTACAAGATCTTCGGGGACGACCCCGAGGCGATGATGGGGCACGTCCGCGCCGGCATGGGCAAGGACGAGCTGCAGGAGCGGTACGGCCACGTGCTGGGCCTGCAGGACATCGACATCGACATGAAGGCCGGCGAGATCACGGTCGTCATGGGGCTGTCGGGGTCGGGCAAGTCGACCCTGATCCGGCACCTCAACCTCCTCGTCGAGCCGACGGCCGGCGTGGTCGAGGTGGACGGCACGGACGTGACCACCCTCTCCGTCGAGGAGCTGCGCCGGATGCGGCGCGAGCGCATGTCGATGGTGTTCCAGAAGTTCGCCCTGCTGCCCCACCGCACGGTGGTGCAGAACGCCGCCATGCCGCTGGAGGTGCAGGGCGTGCCCGTCGCCGAGCGCGAGGCCGAGGCGCGCCGGTGGCTCGACCGGGTGGGCCTGGGGGGCTACGCGGAGAGCTGGCCGAACCAGCTCTCGGGCGGGCAGCAGCAGCGGGTGGGGATCGCGCGGGCGCTGACCTCGAACGCCGACATCATGCTGATGGACGAGGCGTTCTCGGCCCTGGACCCGCTCATCCGCACGGACATGCAGGACCTCCTGCTGGAGCTGCAGGCCGAGCTGCACAAGACCATCGTGTTCATCACCCACGACCTCGACGAGGCGCTGAAGCTGGCCGACCATCTGGTGATCCTGAACGACGGCGCCATCGCCCAGCAGGGCGAGCCGCAGGAGATCCTGCTGAACCCGGCCGATTCCTACGTCGAGGACTTCGTGCGCGACATCAACCGCGCGCGGGTGCTGCGCGTGGCCAGCGTCATGGACCCCCACGACCCCGCCCTGGCCGTGGCCGGCACCGTCGAGGCGTCCGAGCGGCTGGAGGCGGTGATCGCGAAGGCCGGCGGCGACACGAGCCTCGCCTTCCAGGTGGAGGAGGAGGGGCGGCCCGTGGGCACGCTGCACATGCGCGACCTCGTCCGCGCGCTGGTCCCGCGCGAGCCCGAGGGGGGCTGATTCCCGCCCGGCGCGGGCCGCGCGCAGCGTTGACGGATCGTTGAGGATCGCGCGATCCCAAGGGGTTGGGGACCGTGCGCCGCGCTAACGGTTCGCGAACCCCCCTCCGGCATTCTCCTCCCCGACCGAAGAGCCGGGGAGCCCTCTCGCCATGGACCACCAGACCACGCCCAACCTCGCCCTGCCGCTGATCCAAGGCGGGCAGGCGCAAAAGCACGTCACCCATAACGAGGCGCTGCGCGTGCTCGACCTCGTCACGCATCTGGGGGTGGAGGGGGTGGCGGCCGCGCCGCCCCCCGCCGAGCCCGGCGAGAGATGGATCGTGGGCGCCGAGCCCGCCGGGCCGTGGGAGGGGCGCGCGGGCGAGGTCGCGGTGCGCGAGGACGGGGCGTGGTCCTTCCTTCGGCCGCGCGCCGGCTGGATAGCCTGGGAGCGGGGCGGCGGCCTGCGGGTCTTCGACGGCGCGGCCTGGACCGGGGCGGGCAGCGGCGAGCGGGTCGACCGGCTGGGCGTCGGGACGGAGGCGGACGGGGCGAACCGCCTCGCGGTGCGGGGCGCGGCGACGCTGCTGGCGGCCGAGGAGGGCGACCACCGCGTCGTGGTGAACAAGGACGCCCCTGGCGACACGGCGAGCGTGGTGTTCCAGACCGGCTGGAGCGGGCGGGCCGAGATCGGCGTCGCCGGAACGGACGACCTGGCGCTGAAGGTCAGCGCGGACGGCGCGGCCTGGCGCGAGGCGCTGGTCGCCGACGCCGCGACGGGCAGGGTGCGCTTTCCGGGCGGCATCGAGGCGGTGGTCCCGGCGGAGGCGGGCGGCGGGGCGCCCGTGGGCGCGCCCTACGTCGCCTCGCGGGGCGAGGGCCTCGTGACGAACGGCACGGGCCTTCTGGGGACGGCGCACAACTTCCCCGGCCTCGCCTTCGACGCGTCGCTGGCGCCGGCGGGGCTGCCGGGGGCGTTCGTGCACCGCGGCCACTCCGCCCTCGTCCTGAGCGGCGAGGCCATGCCCGTGCGGCCGGACCGCGTCTACCGGCTGGAGGCGGCGGTCCTTCAGGACGCGCTGCCGGGCGACTGGTCGGCCCATCCCCACGGCGAGCGGCATCGCCACTATGTCGGCCTCGCGGCCTACGACACGGACGGCCTACCGATCCTGGCGACCCACCACATGCGCTTCCGGCACGGCGGGGCGGACAGCCTGACGACGCTCGCCGCGCCGCTCGCGCCGGGGGACGCGTCGCTGCGCCTCGCCGACGCCGCCGGCTGGAACGAGAGCGTCGCCGCCGCCCATGCCCGCGCGATCACGGTCTTCGGCTACCGCAACGCGGGCGGCGCGCTGCAGGACGGCTACAGCCGGATCACGCGGGGCGGGATGTTCGCCCCGGGCGGCGTGGACAAGGCCGCGGGCACGGTGGCGCTGGCGGCGCCCTGGCCGGCGGAGATGGGCAACCCGGACGATCCGGCGGGCGTCTGGCCGGCGGGGACCGCGATCGCCAACGGGCGCGGGGGGTCGACCTACAAGTACGCCGCCTTCTCGGCCTTCGTGCCGCCCGAGGCGGGGCGCTGGTACCGCGGCACAGGCTTCGTCGGCGGGGTGGACCTGTCGGGCCGCAACGAGCCGGCCAACCTTCCGCCCGGCACCGCCGCCGTGCGGCTGCTGATCCTCGCCAACCACTCGAACGTGCCGGGCGGCGGCGGGGGCTGGGCCGCGACGGGGCCGGACCATGCGGTGCGCCTCGCGGGGCTCTCGCTCGCCGAGGTGGGGGGGGCGGCGATGCGCCGGCGGGCGGACGGCGCGGTGGCCTTGAAGGTCCCGGCGCCCGATTTCGACGCGGGGACCGTCCCCCTCGTGCCGGCCGCCCCGTCCGTGGAGGCGATCTAGGCCATGACTGCGAGGACGCGGGCGATCACCTCGTCCTGCTCGGCCTCGGTCATGTCCGAGCCCGAGGGCAGGCAGAGCCCGTCCGCGAAGAGCGCGGCGTCGAAGCCCGCGCCGTGATAGGGCGCGCCCGCGAAGACCGGCTGCAGGTGCATGGGCTTCCAGAGCGGGCGCGCCTCGATCCCTTCGGAGAGGAGGGCGAGGCGCACCGCCTCGCGGTCGGTGCCGGTGCGCGCGGGGTCGATCCGGCAGGCCGTCAGCCAGCGGGTCGAGAGGTGGCCGGGCGCCTCGGGCATGAAGGCGATGCCAGCGGGGGACAGCGCGTCCCGGTAGCGGGCGAAGATCGCGCGGCGCCGGGCGACGCGCGCACCCAGCACCCCCATCTGCGCGAGGCCGATGGCCGCGCAGACGTTGGAGAGGCGGTAGTTGTAGCCGATCGTCTCGTGCTCGTAATGGGGGGCGGCCTCACGCGCCTGGGTGGCGAGGAAGCGGGCCCGCGCGGCCCATTCGGCATGGCGCGTCACCAGCATCCCGCCGCCCGAGGTGGTGACGATCTTGTTGCCGTTGAACGAGAGGACGGCCGCGTCGCCCCCGGTGCCGGCGGCCCGGTCCCCGCAGCGCGCGCCGAGCGCCTCGGCGCTGTCCACCACGAGGGCGACGCCGTGGCGCGCACACAGCGCCTCGAGCGGGGGAAGGTCGACGGAGGCGCCGTAGAGGTCGGTGGGCACGACGGCCTTCGGCAGCCGGCCCCGGCGCGCGGCGCGGTCCATCTCCTCCTCGAGGAGGGGGAGGGAGAGGGTCCAGCGCGCCGGGTCGAGGTCGAAGAAGCGCGGGCTGGCCCCGAGATAGCGGACCGGGAAGACGCCCCCCGCGAAGGTCATGGAGGAGATCCAGACCTCGTCGCCGGGGCCGACGCCGGCGAGGCGCAGCGCGAGGTGCAGCGCCGCCGTTCCGGAGGAGAGGGCGACGCAGTGGACCCCGCCGCCCAGATGCGCCGCGACCGCCCCCTCGAACGCGTCGAGCTGCGGGCCGGCCGGCGCGACGAAGCCCGAGGCGAAGGCCGCCGCGACGGCGGCCTCCTCGCCACCTGACATGTGCGGACGCGAGAGCCAGATGCGCATTCAGGGCTTCCGTCGGATGGGGCGGGCGGGGCTGCCGACGACCGTGGCGCCGGGCGGCACGTCGCGGGTGACGACCGCGCCCATGCCGACCACCGCCCCCGCGCCGATGCGCAGCGGCGCGCCGGGGCGGCCCTGGCGGATCGTCGCGCCCGCGCCGAGATAGGCGCCGTCGCCGACGTGGACGTTGCCGTTGCAGCGGACCCCGGGGGCGAAGGTGACGAAGTCGCCGATGACGCAGTCGTGCTCGACGACGCTGTGGACGTTGGCATGGAAGGCCCGCCCGATGCTGATGTTCGAGGTGAGGACCACATAGGGCGAGAGGCAGGCGCCCGGGGCGATCCGGACGTCGTCCATCTCGACCACGGTGGGATGGCGCGCGCCGTGCAGCGGCACCCCGGCTGCGGCGGCCCGCTCGGCCAGGCGGCGCCGCGTGCCGGGATCGGCCACGGCGAGGCATACGGCCGCCCCCGAGGCGGCGAACCCCTGCCAGTCGAGCACGGGAAGGCCGTTGACCATCCCGCCGGCGAGCGCGTCGTCCACGAAGACGAGGCGGGCATCCCCTTCGCGCCCGCGAAGGAGGGGCATGATGCCCCGCCCGCACCCCGAAGCCCCGTACACCCCGAGAAGGTCAGCCATTCCCCTGGTTCCCCTGGTCCCCCCGGCCTCCCTGGCCCCCCTGGCCCACGCCGGGCCCGCCCGTGAAGGGGGGCATGGTCGCCTCGCCCGCGGCGGCGACGCCCTCGCGGCGCAGGACCTTCGACACGGTCGTCGCGATGATCCGCAGGTCGAGGAGGAGGGTCCGGTTCTCCACGTACCAGAGGTCCAGCTCGAACTTCTCCTCCCAGGCGATGGCGTTGCGGCCGTTGACCTGCGCCCAGCCGGTCAGGCCGGGCCGGACCTCGTGCCGGCGGGCCTGGCGCGGGGTGTAGAGGGGGAGGTACTCCGGCAGGAGGGGGCGGGGCCCGACGAGGCTCATGTCGCCGAGGAGGACGTTCCACAGCTCGGGCAGCTCGTCGAGCGAGGAGGCGCGCAGCCGGGCGCCGAAGGGGGTCAGCCGCTCGGCGTCCGTGCCGGGGCCGCCCCGCATGGTGCGGAACTTGCGCATCTCGAAGGGGCGGCCGCCGAGCCCGGGCCGGACCTGCCGGAAGAGGACGGGCGCGCCCATCTCGCGCCGCACCCGCCAGGCGAGGACCGCGAGCAGCGGCGCGAGCAGCGTCAGCCCGACGAGCGCCCCGGCCACGTCGAGCGCGCGCTTGGCCGCAGCGGCGCCGCGCCCGGTCACGACGCCTCCTCCACCGCGCGCTCGAGCGTGCCGATCACCCGGCGGGCGACCGCGTCGCGCCCGAACTCGCCCTGCGCCAGCGCCTCCGCCGCCCGCGAGGCGGCCGCGAGCCTTCCCTCGTCGGCCAGGAGGCCGGCCAGCGCCCGGGCCGCCGCGTCCGGGTCGCCGGGGGCGAGCGCGAGGCCGAGGCCGTGCTCGGCGACGAGGTCGGCCTGCCAGCCGCCGTAGTTGATCGCCACCGGCGTGCCGGAGGCGAGGGCGTCGAAGAACTTGTTGGCCGAGTTGTGCCGCATCTCCGGCAGGTCGACGAAGAGCGAGGTCGAGACCCGCGCCGCGCGGAACGCGTCCACCAGCGCGGTCTTGGGCATGGCGGGGTACTGGAAGTAGTTGCGCCCGAGGACCCCGAGGCGCCCGGCCTCGGCACGGACCGCGTCCGCGCGGGCGCCGCCGCCGATGGCCACGAAGCGGACGTCAGGGCGGATCCCCGCCATCGCGGCCGCGAGGCGGGCGAGGTACTCGACCCCGTTGATGCGGCCGAACGTGCCGGCGTAGAGGACGATCGGCCCCTCCCCCAGCTCGGGGCGGGCGGCGCGGAAGCGCGCGGCGCCCGCCGGGTCGGGCGCGAAGAGGTCCGTGTCGCAGCTGTTGGGCGCGACCGTCACCCGCCCTTCGGGATAGCCCGCCGCGACCACGCCCCGCGCCATGCCGGGCGACAGGGCCAGCACCCGCGCCGAGTTGCGGTAGGCGTACCGCTCGAGCCGGCGGGCGAGGTGGATGCTGACCGGATCGCGCAGGATCCCCATCGCCACGGGCAGCGCCGGCCAGAGGTCCCGCACCTCGAGGACGTGCGGCACCCCGAGGCGGCGCGCGGCGCGCACCCCCGGCACCGCGATGGTGAGCGGCGTGCTCGTCGAGAGGACGACGTCGCCGCCGATCCCGGTCGCCCGCGCCCGCGCGAGGCGGGCGAAGCGGGCGAAGGCGCGCAGGCGGGCGAGGGGGCCCATCGCGTTGCGGTAGGGGACGGGCAGCCAGTGGACTTGGATGCCGTCGACCTCCTCCTGCCACCAGCCCCGGCGGTCCGTCCCCTCGCGCCAGGAGGTGACGACGTGCACCTCGTGGCCGGCGGCGACCATGCGGCGCGCCATCTCGTAGGAGCGGGTGCCCCCCGCCATCCGCGGCGTGGCGAAGTACTGGTGGAGGTAGAGCACCTTCATGCCCCGGCCCCCCGCCGGCGGGGGCGCCGGCGGGCGCGCGGCGCCGCGGGATCCGGACGTGTAAGGCGCGGCCGCATCCCTGGCTCTCTCCGTGATGGCCCGTGGCATGGCGATAAGCGGCCCCCGGGGCGCCTTCCATCCGTCCGCGCGGCGGCCGGGCCGCCGCCGTGGCCCTCGTGCCGCGCCGGGCGCGGCCTGGGCATGCGGACGCCTCCAGCGCCGCGCATCAGTCGAAGCCCAACCCGAGCGCGTAGAGCGCGGCGAACAGCGCCGGGCTGACGAGCGCGTAGCAGACCAGCCGGGCGAACAGCATCAGCCGGATCAGCGGCTGCAGGTTGGTCGCCGCGTCGAGGTTGCGCGCCACGACCGGGTCGATCACGAACGACAGCAGGATCGTCCCGATCCCGTTCACCATCCCCAGCATCTGAAGGATGATCGGCGCGTATTGCCGGTTCTCGAGCACCACGAGGTTGAGAAGGAAGATCGCCCCCCCGTAGAGCGCGTAGACGGTCACGCAGAACGCCGCCAGGCGGGGCGGCAGGGTGCCGTGCCCCGCCTCGTCCGCGTCCAGGGGCGGGCCCAGGGGCTGGTCCGGGGGCGGGCCCGCGTCCCCCGCCCGCCGCCCCGCCGCCGAGGCGATCGCCCGGTGCACCGCCTTTCCGCCCGACAGCTCGGACGCGAACGCGGTCGAGAAGGCGACGATCCGGCGCCTCAGCGCGTAGGCCGCGCCCACCGCCAGGGTGGCGGCGGCGTAGCTCGCGAAGATGGCGGCGTAGACCCCCGCCGGATCGCCGCGATAGACGAGAAGCCCCAGGAACGGCGGGTAGCAGAAGAAGAAGAGGCTCTTGCAGGCGTTGGCCATCTTCTCGATCGCGCCGCCCATCGCGTTCGTCCGCGCCATGGACGAGCCGACGCGCGTCAGGATCACGATCGTGTCCATGAAGACGAAGGCGGCGTAGAGCGCGGGGATGACCAGAAGGGGGATCACGGCCGGCTGCCCCGCGCCCCGCGCACGCAGAGGGCGAGGGGCAGGAAGACGAGGAACCGCCAGTACTGCATGTCCCCCGAGAAGAGCAGCCCCGTGCCGGAGAGGACGAGGACCGCGAGGCCGAAGCGGTCGCAGCGCCATGCGACGTAGGCGACCACCGCCCCGAACACCGCGAGCCCCGCGAGCCCGTGCTCCGCGAGGGTCTCGGCCACGAGGTTGTGGGGGTAGGTCGCGGGCCCCGCATGGGTCGCGATCGAGGAGTGGACGACCCAGTTCCCGCTTCCCACCCCGAACCAGGGATGGGACCCGAAGAGGAGGGCGGCGTCCTCGAGCATGAGCGCGCGCACGCCGACCGAGCCGAAGTCGCGGCCCTCGAGGCTCATCGTCGCGATACGGTAGATGGCGGTCAGCCGCTCGGGCAGGACGCCGTACTCCGCCGCGGCGAACCCCCCCGCGAGGAGCGCGGCGAGCAGGAAGAGGATCGAGCCGATCCGCCTCTCCAGCAGCAGGAAGAGCGCGCCGGCCAGCACCAGGGCCACCATCGGGCCCTTCGAGCCGCTCCAGACCACGGCCGCGGCGAAGGCCGCGACCGCGAGGGCCGCCCGCCGGCGTCCGCCCGGGGGCCCCTCGCATGCCAGGCGAAGGGCCAGCATCGCCATCAGCGCCATCATCCAGCCGAACACGATCGGGCCGTTGAGGAAGTAGCGCGTCCCCCGGTCCGTCAGGCCGAACGCCGCCTTGTGGAGCAGCGTGATGAAGAGCACGAGGAGGCCGGCGCGCACGACCCCCCGAAGGAAGCGGGGCCCGAACTCCTCCATGCCGTAGCGCCAGGTCAGGAAGACGATCGGGCCGGCGACCAGGAACCCGTCCACCTTCGCCAGCGCCAGGGCGGGGACCTCCGAGCGGGCGGACTGGACGATCAGGAACGCCGCGAGCGCCGCGAGGAGTGCCGCCGCGGGAAGGCCGACGGGCCACCGCCGCATCAGGTAGAGATAGGCCGCGAGGACCGCCAGCCACGCCGGCGCCAGGAGCGAGCGGGCCGAGCCGACCGGCTCGCCCAGGCCGAGCCCGCCGATGGCGAGCGCCAGATACGCCAGGAGCGCGGTGGCAGCCAGCATCGGGTCGACCGTCGCCGCCGCGGGCGCGCCGCGCCAGACGACCTCGCCGCCATGTCCGCCATGTCCGCGCGCACCCCCGCGCATCGGCGCGTCAGCCATGCCCCGGCGCCCCGCCCCGGGCGACGGCCCCCGTCCCGCCCCGGAACGCCGGTGGGGACGCGGCGGCTGCGCGGCGGTTCGCGATGGCCGGGAAGGGGCTCTTCATGGGATGGTCGTTCCGGTGCCAGCGCCGGGGCGTCCCATGCCCGGGCCAGGCGATCCCTAGCCGGACGGCGCGGGGGCGGGCCAGACGCCGGCGGCCCCGGCGGCCCCGGCGGCGGGCGCGGGTTGCGCGGGGGCCACGCAGGCATGCGCGCCGGCCACGGTCGCCCGCGCCAACCTGCCCGGCGGCGCGGCCGCCCGCATGGCAGCGCCCCCGTATCCCCGGCCCCTTCCCAGCCCCCCCGGGGCTTGCGCCGCCGGGTCCGGGCGCGCAGGGGGCGGGGATGCGCGCGGCCGCCGCCTTCGTCCGGGAGAACCTCCGCTGGCTCGCGGCGGGCGCGCTCCTCGCCTTCGTGTCCTCCTTCGGGCAGACCTTCTTCATCTCCGTCTTCGCGGGCGAGATCCGGGCCGCCTTCGCCCTCACGGAAGGGGAATGGGGCCGGACCTACGCCCTCGGCACGATCGCCTCGGCCGCGATCGTCGTCTTCGCGGGCGGGCTGGCCGACACGATGCCGGCGCGGCGCCTCGGCACGCTGGTCTTCCTGGGGCTGGCGGCGGCCTGCGCGTTCATGGCCGTGGTGCCCGCGCCTCTCCTGCCGCTCGCGGTGCTCTTCCTGCGGTTCTTCGGGCAGGGGATGTCCTCGCACCTCGCGGGGGTCACCATGGCGCGCTGGTTCACCCGGACGCGGGGCAAGGCCCTGGCCTTCGCCGGCCTCGGCTTCGCCCTGGGCGAGTCGCTGCTGCCGATGACCTTCGTGGCGGCGCTGCCGGCCTTCGGGGCGCGGACGCTCTGGCTTTCCTGCGCCGCGCTGGTCCTCGCGGCGATCCCCGTCCTGCGCGCCCTCCTCGCGGTGGAGCGGGACCCCCGCGCCCCGGGTCCCGGCGCGGCGGACGTTCCGGGCGCGGACGGGCGGCACTGGACGCGGGGCGAGGTGCTGCGCTCGCCGCTCTTCTGGACGCTCGTGCCCCTCCTCCTCGGGCCGCCTGCCTTCGGCACGGCGCTCTTCTTCCTGCAGGTGCACCTCGCGGCGGTGAAGGGCTGGACGCATCTGGGCTTCGTTGCCCTCTTCCCGGCCTACACGGCCGTCTCGGTCGCCGCCTCCGTCGGGGCGGGGGTGCTGCTCGACCGGATCGGCACGCGGCGGCTGATCTCCCTCGCAGCGGTCCCGATGGCGGCGGGGTTCCTGCTGATGGCGGGGGCCGCGACGCTGGCGGGGGCGACGCTTGCGCTGATGGCGACCGCCCTGACCACCGGGGCGAACCACACGGTCGTCGCCGCCTTCTGGGCCGAGCGGTTCGGCACCCGCCACCTCGGCGCGATCCGGGCGATGGCCTCGGCGATCATGGTCCTCGGCTCGGCTCTGGGGCCTTGGCTGACGGGGGCGCTAATCGACGCGGGGCACGACTTCCCCGCGCAGATGGGGTGGATCGCGCTCTACCTTCTCGGGGCGGCGGGGCTGGCGGCCGCCGGCCTCGCGCGGGCGGCGCCCGGGCGGGCCTAGAGGTCCACCCAGATCGGCAGGTGGTCGCTGGCGCGGTTGGCGGGCGCCTCGCCCCAGACGCCCGACCCCTTCGCCCGCAGGTCCGGCCCTAGGACGAAATGGTCCAGCGCCACCATGGGCCGCGAGGCGTGGAAGGTCGGCCCCGGCGTCACGTCGCTGAGCGCGTGGTAGGTGGTGCCGAGCAGCGGGTTCATCTGCCATTCGTTGAAGTCGCCGCCCATCACCAGCCGCTCGATGCCGAACCGCTCGGCCTCGCGGAGGATGACATCGACCTGCCGCCGCCGGTCCGCGCGCCGAAGGCCCAGATGGCACCCCGCGAGCAGCAGGTCCCCGACCCGCGCGATCACCGCGCCCCTCGGCTCGAGGCCCGGCAGGGTCAGGCGCGACAGGCACTCGGCCTGCAGCCCCTCGCGCAGCAGGATGGCGTTGCCGTGCCAGCCCAGCGACACCTCCGTGTCGGCGACGCGCAACCATTCCAGCCGTTCGTGCGCCTCGATCAGGCGGAAGGGCAGGGCGGCGGGGCGGGGCGCGATGCGCTTGTCGGCCTCCTGCAGGAGGACGACGTCGGGCGCGAGGTCGTCCAGCGCCGACAGGATCCGCGCGGGGCTGCGGCGCCAGTCGAGGCCCACTGCCTTGCGGATGTTCCAGGACACGATCCTCACGGGCGCTTCCCTTTCACAGCACGGGCGCGAAGAGGCGCGCCACCGGCGCGGCCGCCTTCAGCCAGAGGGGCATGGTGGCGGGGTCGGTGTCCAGGCGGCGGGCGCGGGCGAAGTCGCGCTCCAGCATGGCCTCGACGCGGGCGGCGAAGCCCTCGTCCTCGACCAGGACGGAGGTCTCGAAGTTCAGCATCACGCTGCGGATGTCGAGGTTCAGCGTGCCGATGCTGGCCACGTCGTCGTCCACGAGGAAGACCTTCTGGTGCATGAAGCCGGGCCTGTAGGCGTGGACCTCGATCCCCACCTGGTCGAGGTCGGCGAGGTAGTCGCGCGCGGCCAGCCAGGGCAGGCGGTGGTCGGCCTTCTCAGGGATCAGCAGGCGCACGTCCACGCCCCGCTTGGCGGCGAGCTGCAGCGCCGTCAGCAGGTCCGTGTGCGGCACGAGATAGGGCGAGGCGATCCAGAGCCGCCGCCGCGCCAGCCCGATCAGCGCGCAGACCAGGAGCGAGCCGCGCTCGAGCTCGTCGGTGGGGCCGGTCGGCACGAGGAGGGCGGGCAGCCCGTCCCCCTCCTCCGGTCTCTCGAGGTCGCCCGCGGGCAGCTCGACACCGTGCGAGGCCCATTTCCAGTCGTCAGCGAAGCTCTCGCGCAGGTGCCAGGCGACGGGCCCCTCGACGCGCAGGTGCGTGTCGCGCCAGGCGTCGAACTTGCCGCCGTCGACATATTCGCGCGCGGCGTTGATCCCGCCCGTGAAGCCGACGCGCCCGTCCACCACCACCGTCTTGCGGTGGTTGCGGTAGTTCAGGCCCAGCCGCCCCACGGGCCGGCTGGGGCCGTGCACGACATGGGCCTCGACCCCGCCCTCGCGCAGCGTCCGGAGGTAGCGGCGCGGAAGCCAGAGGCAGCCCAGCGCGTCGCAGAGGAACCGCACCCGGACCCCCCTGGAGGCCGCGGCGAGCAGGCGTTCGTGCAGCGCCCAGCCGATCTCGTCGGCACGCACGATGTAGTACTGGACGAGGACCTCCGTGCGGGCGGCCTCGATGGCCTCGAAGAGGGCGGGGAAGGTCTCGACCCCGTCGATCAGCAGGTCGGGATGGTTGCCCAAGGTGACCGGGAAGGGCGAGATCGCGTCCATCGTCGCCAGCCGCGACCAGTCCGGGCCCGTCGCGTCGGGGCCGGGGCTGGTCCGCGTCTCGACCGCGCGGCGGCGGCGCAGGTAGCCCCGAAAGCCGATGCGCCCGAAGATCAGGTAGCCCGGGATCGCGATGAGCGGGAAGCTGACGAGGAACACGACCCAGCCCACCGCGCCCTGCGGCGTCCGGGCGGTCGTGATCGCGGACCATGCGATCCCCGCCCCGACGAGGGTCAGCGCCGCCTGCCAGAGCGACAGCGGCACGAGGGCGTCCCAGATCCCCTCCATCACCGCCCCCGCCGCAGGTAGACGTAGAGCGCGCCGTCGCCCCCGTGGCGCCGGTGGGCGGGCATCACCTGCTGCACCAGCGCGGCGAGCGGCCCCTGCGCCAGCCAGAAGGGCACCTGCCGGCGCAGGGCCCCGCGCCCGCCAGCGGCGGCGCCGGCGCGGCCCTTGCCCGTGATGACGAGGACCAGCCGCCTGCCCTCGCCATGGGCGCGCGCCACGAACCCGAGGAGCGCGGGGTGCGCGGCGTCGAGCGTCATCCCGTGAAGGTCGATCCGCGCCTCGGGCCGCAGCGCCCCCCGCCGCAGCCGCCGCGCCTTCTTCGCGTCCATCGCCAACGACCCGGGGGACGGCCCAGGGGACGACCCGGGGGCGGCGAGGTCGGGGAACGGCCGGACCGCGGGGGCCTTCGCGCCGACGCGGAAGGCCGGCACCGGCGCGGGCCCCTCGGGGGCCGGGCGCACGGGCGAGGGCTTCGGGGCGCGGGGCCGGGGCGGGGCGGGGTGCATCCGCTCGACGCCGCTGGCCACGACCTCCCAGAGGGCGCGGTCCTCGGCGCTCAGCCCCTGGCGGCGGCGGCGGCTCACAGGCCGGTGTCCGGCGCCAGGGCGTAGGCCGCCCGCACCGGCAGCAGGGTCACCATCCGCCCGCCGTCGCGGACGCGCCCCGCCGCGAGGCCCGCCTCCGCCCCCGTGCCCCAGAAGATGTCGGCCCGCTGCGCGCCGCGGATCGCGCTGCCGGTGTCCTGGGCCACCGCGAGGCGCCGGATGGGCGCGGCGCCGTCCTTCTCGATCCAGACGGGCGCGCCGAGCGGGTGGTAGCCCGGATCGACCGCGATGGAGCGGTGCGGCACGAGCGAGAGGTTCAGCGCCCCCAGCGGGCCGAGCGCGGGGTCCACCTCCACCTCGCGGAAGAACACGTAGGAGGCGTTGTGCCGCAGCAGCGCGCGCCCCTCGTCGGGGTTGGTGCGCACGAAGGCCCGGATCACCTCCGCGCTGGCGCGATGCTCCTCTACGAGGCCGCGGCGGATCATCTCCAGCCCGACGGAGCGGTACTCGTGCCCGTTCTTGCCGCCATAGCCCACGCGCACCCCGCCCCCGCCCGGGAAGCGGACGCGGCCCGACCCCTGCACCTGCAGGAAGAAGAGGTCGACAGGATCCTCGACCCACGCGATCTCGAGGTTCCGCCCGGCGAGCGCGCCGGCCTCGATCTCGGCACGGGTCAGCCAGGCGCCGCCCTCGGGCAGCTCGGGCGGCACGGCGTAGAGCGGCACGTCGAAGCGCGCGGTCCGCCGGGGCGATCCCGCGAGCTCCGGCTCGTAATAGGCGGTGAACACGGTGCCGCCGCCCGGCCCGGCGGTCGTGAGGACGGGCCGGAAGAACGCCTCGAAGAAGGCCCGCGCTTGCGCCGGCTCGGTCCGGCGGGCGACGGCGCAGACGCCGTCCCAGTCCGGGCCCGGGGGGCGGTGGCAGGACGTCTGGAACACCGCGAGGGCCGCGGCGTGGTCGTCCCCGGCCCAACCGTCGAGCTCGTCGAAGCGCAGCATCTCGTGCCGGGGCGCGGTCTCGATCTCGGCCATGGCCCCTCCGCCCGCCCCCAGGCCCAGAAGCGCCAGCACCCCCGGCAGGAGCCATGCCGACGCCACCGGACGCTGCCTCAGCCGCCCGTCGCGACGAGCTGCCAGTTCGGATCGTCCGCGCCCATGCGCCGGGCGAAGGTCCAGATGTCGCGCTGGGGCGCTATGGTGTTGGGGTCGCCCTCCACCACCTCGCCCTCCAGGTCGCGCACCACGCTCGTCAGCTCGCCGACGAGGCGCAGCGTGATCTCGCCGACGCCGCCGGCCTCGTCCCACTCGGCGTCGTTCACGGCGATCTCGCGCAGGCCGACGAAGGTGGCGTCCACCCGCAGCCCCTGGTCGGCGCGCTGGTCGATCACCTCCTGGAAGGCCGCCGCGACGTCCTCGGAGAGAAAGCCGCGCACGGGCGCGAGGTCGCCGTTCTCGAAGGCCATGAGGATCATCTCGTAGGCCTGCTTGGCGCCTTCGAGGAACTCGCCCACGTGGAAGGAGGGCTCGGCCGCCTTCATGCGGGCCAGCGCCGCGGCGGCCGGGCTGCCCTCGGGGACGTGGTCCACGATGTCGGGATCGGGCCCGCCCTCGATCACCTCGAAGTCCGGGCGGCGCTGCGCCTCGGGGGCGGGACGCTCGAGGGGGGGCTTCTCGAACCCCTCGCGCGTGCCGAGGACCGATCGCAGCCGCAGGATGAGGAACAGCGCGACCCCGGCGAGGACCAGAAGCTGGATGACGGCGGCGTTCATGCGGGCGGGACCTCTCGCGGGGGGGGGTGAAACGGGCGGCGCGGGTCACATATCTAGGAAGGGCGCGCGGCCAAGTCCATGCGGCGCGCGCGCGCGAAGCGGCCGGGGCCGGTCCCCGCCGAGCGATCCCAGGCCCGCCCGGGCCGCCCCAGAGGACCCGACAGCACCGATGCCCCTCTTCCTCGTCTTTCTGATCGTGCCCATCGTCGAGATCGGCCTCTTCATCCAGGTCGGCGGCTGGATCGGCCTCTGGCCCACCCTCGGGATCGTGATCCTGACGGCGGCGCTCGGCGCGTGGATGGTGCGCACGCAGGGGCGGCAGGCGCTGGCGGGCGTGCGCGGCAGCCTCTCCAACCTCGAGGATCCGACCCGTCCGCTCGCGCACGGGGCGATGATCATCTTCTCGGGCGCGCTCCTGCTGACGCCGGGCTTCTTCACGGACGCGGTCGGCTTCGCGCTGCTGGTCCCGGCGGTGCGCGACTTCGTGATGCGCCGCGCGGGCCGGCGGATGACCGTGGGCGTGATGGGCGGCGCGGGGCGCCCGGCGCCCGGTGGCCGGCCGCGCCCGGCCCGGCGCCGGCCGGCCCCGTCCGGCGTGATCGAGGGCGAGTGGGAGGAGGCCGACCCCGCCGATCCCGTGGGCCCGGGCGCCGCCGCGGGCCCCCGCCCCGACCCCGGCACGCCCCCCTCGGGCTGGACGCGCCATTGAGGGCCGCCGGCCTGCCCGCTATAGCCCCGCCCGAGCACGCAAGGCACGCAACCCCACCAGGAGGCCCCATGGCCGAGAACGAGAACGGCGCCGCCACGGGCGCGGGCACGGACGCGACGACGGGAGGCCAGGGCCAGGGGGGGCAGGGGGGCGGCGAAGCGACGCAGCCCCAGCAGGCGGCCCCCACGATGAAGGTCCTGGGGCAGTTCGTCCGCGACCTCTCCTTCGAGAACATCCTCGCGCAGAAGGGCCTGAAGGGCGAGGTGCAGCCCGACATCCGCGTTCAGGTCGCCCTCGACGCCAAGAAGCGCCAGTCCGAGAACCAGTACGAGGTCGGCATGAAGCTGAACGTCGCGTCCCGCCAGCGGGACGGGGACGCGACGCTCTTCCTGCTCGAGCTGGACTATGTCGGCCTCTTCCAGGTCGAGGGGGTGCCGGAGAACCAGCTCCACCCGTTCCTCCTGATCCAGTGCCCGCAGATGCTGTTCCCCTTCGTCCGGCGCATCGTGCACGACGTCACCCGCGACGGCGGCTTCCCGGCGCTGAACCTCGAGCAGATCGACTTCGTCGGCCTCTACCGAAACCAGATCCTCGCGCAGCAGCAGAAGAAGGCGGCCGAGCAGCCCGCTTCCTGACCGCTGAGCCGCCCGGCGACATGGGCCCCGGCCCGCCGGGCGGCAGCTCGGACCGGCGCCGCACCGGGTCCGGCCAGAGGCCACGGGGCGGGCCGCCGACCGGCACGATGACCGCCGCGCCGCGGGCGCCGGCGGCCACCTTCGTGCCGTGGGCGCCGCCCGCCATGACGATCGCCGCATAGATCGGAAGCTGGAAGGACCGCAGCGCGGCCATGTCGCGCAGCAGCGCCGAGCGGAGCCGCCCCGCCCCATCACCCGGTCCCGCCAGAGGCCCGCAGGGCCGCGCCGTCGGCGCCATGAGCGGCACACCGATCGCCCGGCTCGCGGCGGCGACCTCGTCCCGGTCGTCCCCGCCACGAAGCGCTCGTCCAGGACGCCCGCGGCCGTGAAGAAGACGACCGGCGCCACCCGTGTCGGCGAAGAACCCCCCCTACCAGCGCCCGCCGCCGTCCAGCGTGGCCACGAAGGCGGCGTGCGCCTTCGCCTCGGCGTCCGTGATCCGGGGCGGCAGGGGCGTGGGCCGGGGCGGGGGGCGCCATGCGCCGCCCTCGCCCTCCTCGCGCCCGCCGGCGGCCAGCTCCAGCCCCGGCTGGCGGCCGCCGATCAGCTCGAGATAGACCTCCGCCAGAAGCTCCGAGTCGAGGAGCGCGCCGTGCTTCTCGCGCGCCGAGTTGTCGACCCCGAACCGCGCGCAGAGCGCGTCGAGGCTGTTCCTCGCGCCGGGGAAGCGCTTTCGCGCGATGGCCAGCGAATCGACCATCCGCCCGGGGCCCATCGGCGGGTGGCCGGCCCGGCGAAGCTCGGCGTTCATGAACTTGAAGTCGAACTCGGCGTTGTGCGCGACGAGGCGGGCGTCGCCCACGAACGCGATCCACTCGGCCGCGACCTCGGCGAACTTGGGCTTGCCGCGCAGGAACTCCGAGGACAGGCCGTGCACCTCGAAGGCGCCCTGGGGCATGTCCCGCTCGGGGTCGATGTACCGGTGGAACACGTTGCCCGTCGGCATGTGGCCCTTCAGCTCGATCGCGCCGATCTCGACGACGCGGTCGCCCGATTCGGGGTCGAAGCCCGTGGTCTCGGTGTCGAAGACGATCTCGCGCATGGGGCCTACCTAAGCGCCTCCAGCACCCGGCGCACCCCCTCGCGCGCGCGCTCCATCGTGGACGTGTCGATCACGAAGTCCGCCCGCGCGCGCTTCTCGGCGTCGGGCATCTGGCGCGACAGGATCACCGCCAGCCGGTCCTCGGTCATGCCCTCGCGCGCGAGGACCCGCTCGCGCTGGAGGGCCTCGGGGGCGCTGCACACGACCACGAGGTCGCAGCCCGCGTCGATCCCCGCCTCGAAGAGGAGGGGCACGTCGAGGATCACGTCGCCCGCCCGCGCGTCGATCCATTCCCGGCGGGCCTTCGCGACATGGGCGTGGATCTCGCCCTCGAAGGCCGCCAAGGCCCCCGCGTCCGACAGGAGGGCGGCGCGCAGCGCGGCGCGGTCGACCGCGCCGTCCCGGACCGCCTGCGGGAACCGGGCCTCGACCACCGGCACGCCCGCCCCGCCGGGGGCATAGAGGCGCCCGACCTCCGCGTCGGCGTCCCAGACCGGCAGGCCGGCCGCGGCGAACATCTCGGCGGTGGTGGTCTTGCCCATCCCGACGCTGCCCGTCAGGCCGACGATCCGGCCGGCGCGCGTCACCCGAAGCCCAGCGCGGCGCGGCGGGCGGCCTCGTCCACCATGGGGCGCTTGCCGAACCACCGCTCGAAGCCGGGCGCGCCCTGGTGGACCAGCATCCCCAGCCCGTCCACCGTGACGGCGCCGCCGGCCGCGGCCTCCTGCAGGAAGGGGGTGCGGAGCGGCGCGTAGACCAGGTCCATCGCCGCCGCGCCCGGCCCGATCCCGTCGAGCGGCACCCTGAGGGGCGGCTGGCCCGTCATCCCCAGCGAGGTCGTGTTCACCGCAAGCGCCGCGTCGTCGAAGATCGACCCCGCCCGGCCCCAGTCCACCACCGAGACGCGGGGCCCGAAATCCGCCCTCAGGGCGTCCGCCCGCCCGCGCGAGCGGTTGGCGACGCGCACCTCGGGCACGCCCGCCTCCAGCAGCGCGGCCACCACCGCGCGCGCCGCGCCCCCCGCGCCCAGCACCGCCGCCGGCCCCGCGCCCGGCGACCAATCCGGCGCGCCCTGCCGCAGCGCCTGGATGAAGCCGTGCCCGTCCGTGTTGTCCGCGTGGACCGTGCCGTCCGCGCGGAAGGTCAGCGTGTTCGCCGCCCCGATCAGCGCGGCGCGGTCGGTCACGTGCTCGGCGAGCTCCAGCGCCCGCTCCTTGAGGGGGACGGTCACGTTGACCCCCGCGAAGCCCAGGCCCGGCAGGACCCCCAGCACGCGGGCGAGGTCCTCATTCTCGACGTGGATGGGGACGTAGTGGCCGCGCAGCCCCAGCGACCGCAGCCAGTGCGCGTGCAGCGCGGGGCTTCGCGAATGCGAGACGGGCGCGCCCAGCACGCCGGCGAGGGGGATCCGGTCCGTCATGCCCCCACCTCGCCCCGAAGGCGCAGCCAGCGCAACAGCGCCGCCATCGGCATGCCGAGGATCGCCTCCCGCTCGCCCCGCACCTCCTCGAAGAGATCCTCCATCTCTTCGAAGAGGTAGCCCATGCTGCCCTCCAGCGCGGGCCGCCGCGCCAGGGCGCGCGCCTCCTCCGGCGCGAGCGGCCGCATCCTCAGCCGCACGGAGGAGACGTGCCGCCAGACCGGCGCGCCCCCCTCGCAGGCGACGGCGGCCGAGTGCAGCCGGTGATCGCGCCCCGAGAGGGCGAGGAGGCGCGCGGCGACGGCCTCCGCCCCCCGGACCTTGCCCAGCGCCTCGCCGCGAAGGTCCATCACCTGGTCCGAGCCGACCACCAACGCCTCCGGCCGCCGGCCCGCCACCTTGCGCGCCTTCGCCTCGGCCAGGGCGTCCGCCATGTCCCGCGGGCCCGCGCCCTCGGCCGCGAGGGCTGCGCGGACCGCCGCCTCGTCCACGCGCGGGGCCGCCGCCTCGAAGGGCACCCCCGCCTCCCGCAGCATCGCCGCGCGCGTCGCCGATCCCGAAGCCAGCACGATCACCTGTGGACGACCTCCGGACGAATCGTGGACGGGCGCGGACGGATCGGCGCCGGGGGGCGGTCCGTCCGCCGGTCCGCCCGTCCGTCCACCGCCGCCCACCGATTCCCCCACCTGTGGAAAGGACGGCTCCGCCGGTCCGCGGCGGGTGTGCCTTGAAGGCCGCACGGCGGGAACCTACATCGAACGTGCACTGGGTCCCTCGTTCCAAGGCCTTGGGGCGCAATCCGTTTCCCTATCGGCAACGTCACCGTGTCCCCGCTGCACAACCCTGTGGACGTGTAGCCAATCCACAACTCTGCGGCATCCCTACAACATCATCATCTCTATCTTCTCTTTATTATAGATAGGGGGCAGAGAGGCGGGGATGTTCCTCGATCTCCTCCAGGCGGCCTATCCTTGGACCAAGGCCTTCCACGTGATCGCGGTGATCGCTTGGATGGCGGCGCTGTTCTACCTGCCGCGCCTCTACGTCTACCACGCCGAGCGGGTGGGCGACCTGGGCCCCGAGACGGACGAGATGTTCCAGACGATGGAGCGGCTGCTCCTGCGGGCGATCATGAACCCCGCGATGATCGCCACCTGGGTCCTCGGCCTCCTCCTTGTCGCGACGCCGGGCGTGGTGGACTGGTCCCAGCTCTGGCCCTGGACCAAGGCCGCCGCCGTCCTCGCGATGAGCTGGTTCCACGGCTGGCTCGCCACCCGCCGGAAGGAGTTCGCCGCCGGCACGAACACGCGGGACGGCCGGACCTACCGCATCATGAACGAGGTGCCGACGCTTCTGCTGGTCGTCATCGTCCTGTCGGTGATCGTCCGCTGGTAGCCCCGGCGACGGCGACTTGACCCCCCGGCACCGCACGGGCTAACCCTTCCGCGACCGGCCGTCCTGGCCGCAAGGTCGCTTCCCAAACCCGGACCGCTGCGACGCGCCGTGACGGTGCGCCCGGTCCCGAGAGAGCACCCATGACCGAAGACACCCAGACCATCGACCGCGAGGTCGAGACCGAGGAAACCGGCGAGCGCCCCGTCGTGGACGAGCGGCTGAACCTCTCGGACCTCAAGGCCACCTCGCCCAAGGACCTCGTCCACTACGCCGAGGAGCTCGAGATCGAGAACGCCTCGACCATGAGGAAGGGGGAGCTGATGTTCTCCATCCTCAAGGAGCGGGCCGAGGACGGCTGGACCATCGGCGGCAACGGCGTCCTCGAGGTGCTGCAGGACGGCTTCGGCTTCCTCCGCGCGCCGGAGGCGAACTACCTGCCCGGCCCCGACGACATCTACGTCTCGCCCGAGATGATCCGCTCGAACTCGCTGCGGACGGGCGACACCGTGACGGGCGTGATCCGCGACCCCGGCGAGAGCGAGAACTACTTCGCCCTCACCAAGGTCGAGACGATCAACTTCGAGAAGCCCGAGAAGAACCGCCACAAGGTCGCCTTCGACAACCTCACGCCCCTCTACCCCGACGAGCGGCTGACGATGGAGATCGAGGATCCCACCATCAAGGACCGCTCGGCCCGGATCATCGACCTCGTCGCGCCCATCGGAAAGGGCCAGCGCGCGCTGATCACCGCGCCGCCGCGCACGGGCAAGACGGTCCTCCTCCAGAACATCGCCAAGTCGATCGAGACCAACCACCCCGAGTGCTACCTCATCGTCCTCCTCATCGACGAGCGCCCGGAGGAGGTGACCGACATGCAGCGGACCGTGAAGGGCGAGGTGATCTCCTCCACCTTCGACGAGCCGCCGACCCGCCACGTCGCCGTCGCCGAGATGGTGATCGAGAAGGCCAAGCGCCTGATCGAGCACAAGCGCGACGTGGTCATCCTGCTCGACTCGATCACCCGGCTGGGCCGCGCCTACAACACGGTCGTCCCGTCCTCGGGCAAGGTCCTGACGGGCGGCGTGGACGCCAACGCCCTCCAGCGGCCCAAGCGCTTCTTCGGCGCGGCCCGGAACATCGAGGAAGGCGGCTCGCTGACCATCATCGCGACGGCGCTGATCGACACCGGCTCCCGCATGGACGAGGTCATCTTCGAGGAGTTCAAGGGAACCGGCAACTCCGAGATCATCCTCGACCGCAAGGTGGCTGACAAGCGCGTGTTCCCGGCGATGGACATCCTCAAGTCCGGCACCCGGAAGGAGGATCTGCTGATCGACCCGAAGGACCTGCAGAAGACCTTCGTCCTGCGCCGCATCCTGAACCCGATGGGCACGATGGACGCGATGGAGTTCCTGATCGGCAAGCTGAAGCAGACCAAGACCAACGCTGACTTCTTCGACTCCATGAACACCTGAGGCCATGGGCGGCGACACGATCTTCGCCCTGGCCACGGCCCGGGGGAAGGCCGGCGTCGCCGTCCTGCGGCTGTCGGGGCCCGATGCCGCCGCGATGGCCGAGGCGCTGTGCGGCCCTCTGCCGCCGCCGCGTCGCGCCGGGCTGCGCGACCTGCGCCACGATGGCGAGCTTATCGACCGCCCGCTCGTCCTGCGCTTCGAGGCGGGCGCCTCCTTCACCGGCGAGGCGGTGGTCGAGCTGCACCTTCACGGCGCCCCCGTGATCGCGGACCGGGTGATGGACCTTCTCGAAGGGCAGGGGGCCCGCCCGGCCGGCCCGGGCGAGTTCACGCGCCGCGCCTTCGCCAACGGCACCCTCGACCTCCTGGAGGTGGAGGGCCTCGGCGACCTCCTCGACGCCGAGACGGAGGCCCAGCGGCGCCAGGCGATGCGCCTCGCCGGCGGCGACGCCGAGACGGTCCTCTCGCGCTGGAAGGACGCGCTGACCGAAGCCCTCGCCTGGTGCGAGGCCTCGCTCGAGTTCGACGATGGCGACATCCCCGAGGACGTCCGCCCGAAGGTTCGCGAGATCGTCGACCCCGTCCTCGCCGAACTGGCGGTAGAACGCCGGGGGATCGGCGCCGCAGAACGGATCCGCGACGGGTTCACCGTCGCCCTGATCGGCGCGCCGAACGTCGGAAAATCAACTCTAATCAACAAGATAGCAGGTCGGGAGATCGCGTTGGTCAGCCCCGAGGCTGGAACCACCCGCGACCGGCTGGAGGTGCCGCTCGACCTCCGGGGGCTCGCCGTGCGCCTCGTCGACACCGCCGGCATCCGCGAGGCCGACGGGGTCGAGCGTCTCGGCATCGACCGCGCGCTCGAGGTGGCGACCGAGGCCGACCTGCGCGTCTATCTCGGACCCCCGCCGCCGGACGCGCCCGAACCCCGTTCGGGGGACATCCTCGTCGCGGCCAAGGCCGACCTCTCCACCGTCCCGGACGGCGTCTCGGGCCTCACGGGGGAGGGGGTCGACCGCCTTCTGGACCGCATCGCCGGGACGCTTTCGCGACGTGCGGCGAGCTCGGGCACCTTCGCCCGCCGCCGTCACGCCGACCTCCTCGCGGCGTTCTCCGAGGCCATGGCATCCGTCATCGCCGCCCTCGAAGCCGACGCGCTGGAGATCGCCGCCGAAGGGCTGTGGTCCGCGCTCCACGTGCTTGACCGCCTCCTGGGACGGACCGATGTGGAGGACGTGCTCGACCGATTGTTTGCGAGCTTCTGCATCGGGAAGTAGATGTTTCACGTGGAACATTCATACGACGTCATCGTGATCGGCGCCGGCCATGCGGGGCTGGAGGCTGCGGACGCCGCCGCCCGTGCCGGCGCGCGCACCCTCGTCCTCTCGATGCGTGAGGGGGACTGGGGCGCCCTCTCCTGCAATCCTGCCATGGGCGGGGTCGGGAAGAGCCATCTCCTGCGGGAGGTGGACGCCATGGGCGGCGTGACCGCCCGCCTCTCCGACGGGGCCGCGATCCACTACCGCCTGCTGAACGCCAGCAAGGGGCCGGCGGTGCAGGGCCCCCGCGCCCAGATCGACCGCGCCGCCTATCCCCGGATCGTCCGGGACTACGTGAGGACGGCCGCCTTCGCCTTCCGCGCGGGGGAGGTGACGCGCCTCGTCCTGGCCGGCGGACGGGTGGCGGGCGTGGCCCTGTCGGACGGGTCCGAACTGCATGCTCCGGCCGTCGTGCTGACCACGGGCACCTTCCTCGGCGGGCGAATCCATATCGGCGACGTCAGCCGCGAGGCCGGCCGGATCGGCGACGACAGCGCGAGCATTCTCGCCGCGCAGCTGCGGGACGTCTTTCCGGGGATCGGCCGACTGAAGACAGGGACGCCGCCGCGCCTCGACGCGCGGACGATCGACTGGCCGCGCGTCGCGACACAGCCCTCCGACCCCGATCCGGTGTTCCTGTCCTTCGGGACAGACCGCATCCGGTGCGAACAGGTCGCCTGCGGCATCACCCAGACCAACCCCCGGACGCACGAGATCGTTGCGGACAATCTCGACCGCTCGGCGATGTATGGCGGGCGGATCGACAGCATCGGCCCGCGCTACTGCCCCTCCATCGAGGACAAGGTCGTCCGCTTCGCGGATCGCACCTCGCACAACGTCTTCCTCGAACCCGAGAGCCGGGAGACGGGGTGGATCTATCCCAACGGCATCAGCACCTCGCTGCCCGAGGACGTGCAGCGATCCTACGTCCGGACAATCGAAGGGCTCGAAGCGGCCGAGATCCTCCAGTCTGGCTATGCCGTCGAATACGACTTCATCCAGCCGACCGCCCTCGCGCCGACCTTGGAGGCGCGCGAGGTGCCCGGCCTCTACCTCGCCGGGCAGATCAACGGCACGACCGGCTACGAGGAGGCCGCGGCGCAGGGGCTTCTGGCCGGGGCTAACGCGGCCCTTCGTGTGGCGGGCCACGATCCGCTCGTGCTCGGGCGAGATCAGGCCTATCTCGGCGTCCTCGTCGATGACCTGACTACACGCGGCGTGACCGAGCCCTACCGGATGTTCACAAGCCGGGCCGAGTTCCGCTTGTCGCTTCGGCCCGACAACGCGGACGAACGGCTGACCGAGATCGCCGGGGCGGCCGGCCTCGTCACCGAGGCGGAAAGGGTGGCTGTCACGGATCGTCGGCGGCGTATCCGCGAAGGAAAGGGGATAGGCCGCGGCGAGCGGATCGCTCAGGAGGCGGAGCGCCTCTATCGGCCTTATCTCGAACGCCAAGCGCGTGCGGTGGAGGCTGCGCGGCGGGATCGGGACGTCGCCATACCCGTCGGGATCGACTTCGACCTCCCCGGCCTCTCGGGCGAGCTTCGCGAGAAGCTGACGCGGTCGGCCCCGAAGACCTTGGAAGACGTTCAGCGCATCCCGGGGATGACGCCCACCGCGGTTGCCCGAATCATGGCGGCGATCCGCAAGGCCGCCTGATGAATGTTCCACGTGGAACAATTCAGCGATACGCCGACCTCGTCCACCGTTGGAACCCCAGGATACAGCTCTTCGCACCGTCCGATCTAAACGCGTTCGAGACGCGGCATTTCGCAGACGGGTTGGAGCCGCTGACCTATGTCCCCGGCGGCGCGGAGCGCCATGTCGACTTCGGATCGGGCGGCGGAATCCCCCTCGTTCCCATGACGATCGCCATGCCCGGCCTCCACCATGTCGGCGTCGAGGCCGATCGCCGGAAGGCCGCGTTCCTGAATGCGGTTGCGCGGGAGTTGTCTCTGAACGTCGAGATCCGTGCCGAGCGGTTGGAGGACCTGGCACCGCAGGACGCCGACGTCGTCACCGCGCGCGCCTTCGCACCCCTGGTGCGGACGATCCCGCTTCTTCGCCGGCACCTCCGGGTCGGGGGACGGGCGATCCTGCAGAAGGGGCGGCGTTGGCGGGAAGAGGTCGAAGAGGCGAACGACGATCTCGACGCGTTCGAACTTCGGGACTATCCCACTGCGACATCCGGGGACGGCCGGATCCTCGTTCTGGACAGGATGCGTTGAATGAGCCGTGTGGTCGCGATCACCAATCAGAAGGGCGGCGTCGGAAAGACCACGACGACGATCAGCCTCGGCGCCGCACTGGCTGGGGAGGGGCGGTCGGTCCTGGTGATCGACCTGGATCCGCAGGGCAACGCTTCGACGGGCCTCGGGGTAATGCCGGAGGATCGCGACCTGACGACATACGACCTTCTGGTCGAGGGGGCGGACCTCGGGGATTGCATCGTCGGGACCGGAACGGCGAACCTGCGCATCGTCACCGGGACGGGCGACCTCTCCTCGGCCGACGTCGAGCTGATGGGCGAGCGGCGGCGCCTGCATCTTCTGGCGGATGCTCTGTCCGCGACCACGGACGACTACGTCCTCCTCGACTGCCCGCCCTCGCTAAACCTTCTGACGTTGAACGCGCTGACGGCGGCGGGATCGGTCCTGATCCCGCTGCAGTCTGAATTCTACGCGTTGGAAGGCCTCTCGCAGCTGATGCGGACGGTTCGTACGGTGCGCGAGGGGCCCAATCCCGCGCTGCGGATCGAGGGCGTCGTCCTGACGATGTTCGACGGCCGCAACAACCTCGCGCGGCAGGTCGAGCAGGACGTCCGGGCTGCGATGGGCGATCTGGTCTTCGGCACCCGCATCCCCCGCAACGTCCGGCTGAGCGAGGCGCCCAGCTTCGCCCAGCCGATCACCGAATACGACCCCCTCTCAGTCGGCAGCCGGGCCTACAAGGCCCTCGCGGCGGAGATGCTGAAGCGGCACGGATGGACGGAGGACGCGGCGTGAGCGAACGGAAACGCGGGCTGGGGCGGGGGCTTTCGGCCCTGATGGCGGATATCCCGGATGCCGGGCCGGACGGCGTGCCGGCCCGGCCCGACCGGGTGGTGGCCATCGAACGGATCGTGCCGAACCCCGACCAGCCCCGGCGACGCTTCGACGAGGACGCATTGGAGGAGCTCGCCGCGTCGATCCGGTCGAAGGGCGTGATCCAGCCCCTGATCGTGCGCGCCAAGGGCGAGGGCTATGAGATCGTCGCGGGCGAGCGCCGGTGGCGCGCGGCCCAGCGCGCGCAGGTCCACGAGCTGCCCGTCGTCGTGCGCGAGTTCGACGACACCGAGGTGCTGGAGGTGGCGATCATCGAGAACGTCCAGCGCGCGGACCTGAACCCCTTAGAGGAGGCGGCGGGCTACCGTGCGCTGATGGACCGGTTCGGCCACACGCAGGAGCAGCTGGCCGAGGCGATGGGAAAGTCGCGCAGCCATCTGGCGAACCTCCTGCGGCTTCTGAACCTGCCGGGGCCGGTGCAGCACATGGTGCGCGACGGGCAGCTCTCGATGGGGCACGCGCGGGTGCTGGCGGGGAACGAGAACGCGACGATCCTCGCGCATGACGCGGCGACGAAGGGCTGGTCGGTCAGGCAGTTGGAGGCCAAGGCCAAGGCCGCGGGCGGCGGCGGCACCGCCAAGCGCGGCGGGCAGGGGATCACGAAGCGGAAGGACGCGGACGTCATCGCCTTGGAGGAGGAGCTGTCGGGCGCCCTCGGGATGAAGGTCGAGGTCGAGACGGGCAAGGACGACAATGGCCGGGTGGTGATCCACTATGACGGGATGGGCGCGCTGGACGACCTCGTCGCCCATCTCGGCGTGTTCAGCCTAGGCGAGTAGCCGCGAGAGGATCGCGTTCAGAAGCGGGCGGCCCTCATCGGTCAGGCTAAGGCGGTCGCCTTCGCGGCGCAGGAGGCCGTCCCCGATCAACTCGGGCAGGCAGGCGAGGGGGGGACCGCCCAAGGCGTCGTAGCGGGCGAGGTCGACCCCCTCGCGCAGGCGCAGGCCCATCATCAGGAGGATCTCGGCCGGCTCGTCCTCGGGCAGGTGTACGGTCGCGCGCCCGGCTTCGGCGGCGTGGAGCCACTCGCCAGGGGCGAGGGGCGTCTCCGTCGCGATCCGTCGCCCGTCCAGCGTGAGGCGGCCATGCGCGCCGGGGCCGATCCCGGCCCAGTCGCCGCCGCGCCAGTAGGTCAGGTTGTGCCGGCTCTCCGCGCCTGGGCGGGCGTGGTTCGAGATTTCGTAGGCGGGCAGGCCATGGGCCTGCGTCACCTCCTGGGTGAGGTGCCAGAGGTCGGCCGCGCGGTCGTCGCCAGGCAGGCCGGGAAGCTTGCCCGCGTCGAACCGCGCGCCGAACGCGGTCCCGGCCTCGATCGTGAGCTGATAGAGGGCGAGGTGCGAGGGGTTCAGGCTAAGTGCCTGTTCCAGCTCTATTCTCCAGGCCTCGGGGGTCTGATCCTGGCGGGCGTAGATCAGATCGAACGAGGTACGGTCGAAGGATCGGCTGGCGATCTCGATGGTCCGCAGGGCTTCGGCGGCCGAGTGGAGGCGGCCGAGCCGCCTCAGGTCGGGATCCCGAAGGCTCTGCACGCCGATGGAGAGGCGGTTCACGCCCGCGTCGCGGTAGCCGCGGAAGCGGCCCGCCTCGGAGGAGGTGGGGTTCGCCTCCAGCGTGATCTCGGTGCCCTCGCCGATGCCCCAGGCGCGGTCGGCGGCGCGCAGGATGCGCGCGACGAGACGGGGCGACATGAGCGACGGGGTGCCGCCGCCGAAGAACACGGAAGTCAGGTCGCGGGGGCCGACGAGGGCGCGGTGCCGCGCGATCTCAAGCTCGAAGGCGGCGGCCCAGCGATCCTCGTCCGGGGGCGGGGCGACATGCGAGTTGAAGTCGCAATAGGGGCACTTGGCCGCGCAGAAGGGCCAATGGAGATAGAGGGCGAGCGCGTCCGTCAGGGCAGGAGGGCCTTCAGCTTGGCGAACGCGTCCGCGCGATGGGTCAGCGGCTCCTTCTCCTCGGGAGGCATCTCGCCGAAGGTGCGGTCGTGGCCGAGGGGGGTGAAGACGGGATCGAAGCCGAAGCCCTCCCCGCCCCTGGGGGGCCAGGTGAAGTGCCCTTCGGCGCGGCCTTCCACGATCTCGTCGTGCCCGTCCGGCCATGCGAGGCAGAGCGTGGCGCGAAAACGGGCGGGCCAGGGGGCGGGGGCGCCGGCGGCGAGGATGGCGTCGTGGGCGCGGGCCATCGCCGCGGTGAAGTCGCGGCGGGCGCTCTGGTCCGCGCCGGTCCCGGTCTCGGCCCAGTCGGCGGTGCGGACGCCCGGCGCGCCGCCGAGCGCCTCGATCTCGATCCCCGAATCGTCCGAGAGGGCGGGCAGCCCGGTGGCCGACGCCGCGGCGAGGGCCTTGATGCGGGCGTTGCCCTCGAAGGTCCCCTCGGTCTCAGCGGGTTCGGCGAGGCCGAGCGCGGCGGCGCCCGCGGCCTCGATCCCGTGGGGGGCGAGGAGGGCGGCGATCTCGCGCAGCTTTCCCGAGTTGTGCGTGGCGATCACCAGGCGTCCGGGGGCGAGCCTGCGCGTCACGAGACAGCGGCGAGCTGCGCCTGCGTCAGGTCCCTGCCGCCCGCGAGCGCCATGTCGAGGAGGGCGTCGAGCTCGGCCCGGGTGAAGGTCTTGCCCTCGGCGGACATCTGCAGCTCGATCAGGTCCTCGCCCTGGAGGACGAAGTTGCCGTCGACGTCGGCCTCGGAATCCTCGGGGTAGTCGAGGTCGGCCACGGGCGTGCCCCGGTAGATGCCGCAGGAGAGGGCCGTGACGGGCGTGCCGAGCGGGTCGTGCGGCAGCTCGCCCGACGCCATCAGGCCGTTCACGGCGAGGCGCAGCGCGACCCAGCCCCCGGCGATCGAGGCGCAGCGGGTGCCGCCGTCGGCCTGCAGCACGTCGCAGTCCACGGTGATCTGACGCTCGCCCAGGGCGGAGCGGTCGGTGCCGGCGCGCAGGGCCCGGCCGATCAGGCGCTGGATCTCCTGCGTGCGGCCCGACTGCTTGCCGGCCGCCGCCTCGCGCCGCCCGCGGGTATGGGTGGCCCGGGGCAGCATCCCGTACTCGGCCGTGACCCAGCCCAGGCCCGAGCCCTTGATCCAGCGCGGCACGGACGGCTCGACCGAGGCGGTGCAAAGGACGTGCGTGTCGCCCATGCGGATCAGGCAGGACCCTTCGGCGTGGCGGGTGAACCCCGCCTCGATGGAAAGGGGGCGGATTTCGGCGGGCTGGCGGCCGGAGGGGCGCATGAGGTCGTCCTTTCAGGGTCGGTGGGGGATATGGCGAAGCCCGCCCCCGTTGACCAGAGCGCTGCGCGCGCCTTAATCGAGCCCGCTCACGAGGGGTCAGATCGCTTGCAGGACAGCGCCGCCATCCTGTCGGACATGAACGACCGCGCCCGCGAGGTCTTCCGGCGCGTGGTCGAGGGCTATCTCGACACGGGCGATCCCGTGGGGAGCCGGACGCTGACGCGGTCGATGACCGTCTCGGCGGCGACCATCCGCAACGTGATGAGCGACCTCGAGCATCTCGGCCTGATCGAGAGCCCGCACGTCTCGGCCGGGCGGGTGCCGACGGAGACGGGCCTGCGGATGTTCGTGGACGGGCTTCTGGAGGTGAAGGCCCTGGGCGAGGAGGAGCGCGGGCTGATCGACGGCGCGCGCGGCGAGGACGGCGACGTCGCGGGGCTGATGGGCCGCGTCTCGGAGGCCCTCTCCGGGGCGACGCGGGGCGCGTCCCTCGTGCTGGCGCCGAAGGTCGAGGCCCCGATCAAGCACATCGAGTTCGTCTCGCTCGCCCCGGACCGGGCGCTGGTGGTCCTGGTGATGGCGGACGGGCGGGTCGAGAACCGCGTCTTCGTGCCGCCGGCGGGCGTCACCCCTTCGGCGCTGCGCGAGGGGGCGAACTTTCTCAACGCCTTCGCCGAGGGACGCACCCTGGGCGAGCTGCGCGCCCGCACCGAGCGCGAGGTCGCCGCCCGCCGCCGCGAGATCGACGCGCTGGCCGCGGGCCTCGTCGAGCAGGGGCTCGCGGCGTGGTCGGAGGATGCCGGCGGCGGATCCGACGATTCGGGGCGCCTGATCGTGCGGGGGCGCGCGAACCTCCTCGAGGAGGAGACGGACGACCTGGACCGCATCCGGCGCCTCTTCGACGATCTCGAGCGCAAGGCGGACATCGCGGAGTTCCTCTCGCTCGCCGAAGGGGGCGAGGGGGTGCGCATCTTCATCGGCTCGGAGAACAGGCTTTTCTCGCTTTCGGGTTCCTCTCTCGTCGTCTCTCCATATATGGACGCCGACCGGAACATCGTCGGGGCGGTGGGCGTGATCGGCCCCACCCGGCTGAACTACGGGCGCATCGTGCCCATCGTGGATTACACCGCCCGGCTGGTCGGCGAGGTCGTCGCCGCAGGCGGGCGAAAGGAGTGAAGCGCATGGCGGAAGCCAAACCCACGCTGCCGGAAGGCGATCCCACCGAGAAGCCCGAGGTCGGCCTGGAGGCCGCGAACGGCCCGGCGCCGGACGAAGGGCAGTCCCTGGAGGCGCGGCTGGCCGCCGCGGAGGCCGAGGCGGACGAGATGCGCGATCGCTGGATGCGCGCGCTGGCCGACGCCGAGAACGTCCGCAAGCGCGCCGACCAGGACCGCCGCAACGCCGAGGCCTATGGCGGCACGCGGATCGCGCGCGACCTGCTGCCGGTGTTCGACAACCTCCGCCGGGCCCTCGACGCGGTCCCGGAGGACGAGCGCGAGGCGAAGGGCGGCCTCGTCGAGGGGGTCGATCTGACCCTGCGCGAGCTGACCCAGGTGATGACGAAGAACGGCATCGAGGCCATCGTCCCCGAGATCGGCGAGAAGTTCGACCCGCAGATCCACGAGGCGATGTTCGAGGCCCCCGTGCCCGGCACCCGGAAGGGCGACATCCTGGAGGTGATGGCCACGGGCTTCACCCTGAACGGGCGCCTGCTGCGGCCCGCGCAGGTCGGCGTCTCGAGCATGGTGGCCGCCTGACGCGAGGGCAGGTTTGATTTTCGGGCCCTTCCCCCGCCTTCTGGCCCGGGGGAGGGCCTTTTCGCATGTGGAGATGGATCGGACGGGGGGCGCTGGCCCTCGTGGTGGTGCTGCTGGCGGCCGGCATCTGGCAGCGCGAGCGGATCGGACGGCTCCACGCGGTGCTGACCCTCTTCGACGAGGAACGGATCGACGCGAACTTCCGCGACATGCGGGGCGCGTTCGAGACCGTGCCAGTCGACGGGGGCGAGGCGTCCGAACTGCCCCGGGGCGAGCCCGTCGCGCTGCCCCCCGGCGTCGCCGAATGGGCCGAGGCGCGGCACGTCGCGGCCCTGCTGGCCGTGTCGGGGGGCGAGCTGGTCCTCGAGGAGTACTATCGAGGCGCCGACGCGGAGGATCTGTTCGTCTCGTGGTCGATGGCCAAGTCGGTCCTGTCGACGCTGGTCGGCGTGCTGATCGAGGAGGGGGCGATCCCTTCGGTGGACGTTGCCGTCACGGACTACGCCCCCGAGCTGGCGGGCGGGGCCTATGACGGCGCGCGCCTGCGGGACGTGCTGCTCATGTCCTCGGGCGTGGTGTTCGACGAGGACTACCTCGACTTCCGCAGCGACATAAACCGGATGGGCCGGGTGCTGGGCCTGGGCGGCTCGATGGACCGGTTCGCGGCCGGCCTGTCGGAGCGGGACGCCCCGCCGGGGACGCGCTGGCGCTACGTCTCGATCGACACGCACGTGATCGGCATGGTCGCGCGCGGGGCGACGGGGCGTCCGGTCGCGGACCTGGTGGGCGAGAAGGTGTTCGCCCCCATCGGGCTGGAGGCGGATCCCTACTACGTCGCGGATGGCCACGGGGTCGCCTTCGTGCTGGGCGGGCTGAACCTGAGGGCGCGGGACTACGCGCGCTTCGGGGCGATGGTCGCGGCGGGCGGCGCGTGGAACGGGCGGCGGGTCGTGCCCGCCGCCTGGATCGAGGAGGCGACCGCGCCCCTGGTCCCGGCCGCGGACGGCTGGGGCTACGGCTATCAGTGGTGGGTGCCGCCCGGCGCGCGCGAGGGCGAGGTGATCGCGCGCGGCGTCTACGGGCAGACCATGCTGATCGACCGGGCGCGGGACGTGGTGGTGCTGGCCCTCGCGGCCGACCGGGGGTTCCGCGAGGAGGGCGTCTGGGACGACAACCTCGCCGCGCTGCGCGCCCTCGCGGACGCGGCGGCGCGATAACCGCCTGCGGGCGGTTGAAAGCCGGCCCCCGGTGCCACAATGTCCCCCGGCATCGCATGAAGGGATCGTGGGGCGTTGGCAGGGGCGCAGGGACGGAACGGCATCGTGGCCGGTTGGCTGCCGGTCGCGATCGCGGCGGCGCTCTTCGCGTTCTTCGTGTCCCTCGCGCCCGAGGTCGCGGCGGGGCGGGCGCCGGCCGTCTCGTGGGACTGGCTGCCGAGCCTCGGGATCGCGTTCGGGTTCCGGGTCGACGGCCTCGCGCTGACCTTCGCGCTGCTGATCTCGGGGATCGGCGCGCTCGTGCTGCTGTATTCCAACGCCTACCTCGCGGGGCACCCGCAATACGCGCGCTTCGCCCTCTTCCTGACCTCGTTCATGCTGGCGATGCTGGGGCTGGTGCTGGCGGCGGACCTGATCGCGCTCTTCGTGTTCTGGGAGCTGACGACGATCACCTCCTACCTCCTGATCGGCTTCATCCACGAGGACCCGAAGTCGCGCCGCAACGCCCTGCAGGCGCTGTTCGTCACCGGGGGCGGGGCGCTGGCGATGCTGGCGGGGTTCATCCTGATCGGGATGGCCGCCGGCACGTTCGACATCGCGGCGATCAACGCCGCGGGGCTGCAGGCGCATCCCTGGTACGGCGCGATCCTGGTCCTGATGCTGATCGGCGCGTTCACCAAGTCGGCGCAGGTGCCGCTGCACTTCTGGCTGCCGAACGCGATGGCCGCGCCCACGCCCGTCTCGGCCTTCCTTCATTCGGCGACGATGGTGAAGGGCGGGGTCTACCTTCTGGCGCGGCTGCATCCGTCGCTGTCGGGGACGGAGGCCTGGCTGTGGTCGCTGACCCTCTTCGGGGGCGCGACGGCGGTCTTCGCCTCGCTGCAGGCGATGCGGCAGACGGACCTGAAGCAGGCGCTAGCTTACACGACGCTGATGGCGCTGGGCACGCTGGTGCTTCTCCTGGGGCAGAGCACGGGATACGCGCTGACCGCATTCGCCGCGTTCCTCGTGGTCCATTCGCTCTACAAGGCGGCGCTGTTCCTGGTCGTGGGCTGCGTCGACCACGAGACGGGCACGCGCCAGGTGGGCGTCCTGGGGGGCCTGCTGCGACCAATGCCGGCAACGGCCCTGGCGGCGGCGCTGGCCGCGCTGTCGATGGCGGGCATCCCGCCCCTCCTGGGGTTCATCGCCAAGGAGATCGCCTATGCCTCCGCCGCGCAGTCCTTCGCGCCGCTGCTGGTCGCGGCCACGCTTCTGGCGGCCAACGTCCTGATGGTGGCGGTGGCTGGGGTCGTGGCGATCGGGCCGTTCTGGCAGCGCGCGCGCGGACCCTTGCCCAAGGCGCCGCACGAGGCGCCCTGGGCCATGCTGGCCGGGCCGCTGCTGCTGGCGGCGCTCGGGCTGGGCCTCGGCCTCCTTCCGGGGCCGGTGCAGACCTACCTCGTCGATCCCGTCGTCCTGGGCGCGCTGGGGCCGGGGGCCGTGCCGGCGGAGCTGAAGCTCTGGGCGGGGGTGAACCTCGCGCTGGTGCTCTCGGGGGTGACGCTGGCGCTGGGCATAGCGGTCTGGCTGGCGCGGGGCGCCGCGCGGCGGGCGCTGGAGCGGGCGCTGGGCGCCCTGCCCTCGCTCGACGCCGGGTGGGACGGGTTCATGGACGGGCTGAAGGCCTTCGCCGTCTGGCAGACGCGGATCATCCAGGGCGGGCGGCTGCGGGTCTACATGGCGACGATGTTCGTCGTCGTGGCCGCGGCCGTGGGCGGCAGCATGCTGCTGCGCGGTGCGCTTCCCGCGTGGCCGGACCTCTCGGACGTGACGCCCCAGAACGTCGTCCTCCTGGGGTTGATCGGGGCGGGCTCGGTCCTGGCGGCGTTCACGGGAAGCCGCATCCTCGCCATGGCGGCGCTGGGGGTGACGGGGATCGGGGTCGCGATGACCTTCATCGTCTTCTCGGCGCCGGATGTGGCGATCACCCAGCTTCTCGTCGAGACGCTGATCGTCGTGCTCGTGGCGGTGGCCCTGCTGCGTCTGCCGCAGCTCGATCCGACCGGCAGGCCGAGCTTCCGGCCCTGGGACGCGGCCCTGGCGGCGGCGGTGGGGATCGGCACGACGCTCGTGCTGCTGGCGGTGCTGCAGCAGCCCCTAGACCTCTCCCTGACCGCGTTCTTCGAGGCGGCCTCCTACCCCGAGGCGTTCGGACGCAACATCGTCAACGTGATCCTCGTGGACTTCCGCGCGCTCGACACGTTCGGCGAGATCGCGGTGGTGGTGATCGCCGCGCTGTCGTCCTACGCGCTCCTCCGGACGACGGCGCCCGTCTGGGGGCGCGGGCCGGGAGGGACGCGCCGGTGAGGTCGATCATCCTGCGGACGGGCGCGCGCTACATCTGCGCGCTGATGCTGGTGTTCAGCGTCTACATGCTGCTGCGCGGCCACAACGAGCCGGGGGGCGGCTTCATCGGCGGGCTGATCGGCGGGACGGCCTTCGCCCTCTACGCGATCGGCTGCTCGGTCGCGGAGGCGCGGCGGGCCCTGCGCGTGCTGCCGCAGAACGTCGCCGTGGCGGGCCTGGGGATCGCGCTCCTCGCGGGGCTGATGGCGGGCCTGGACGGCGACGCCTTCTTCGAGGGGCAGTGGCTCTTCCTCGGGGGCGAGGTGCCTGGGACCTACTCGAAGGGGGCGCTGCCCCTCTCCTCCGTGCTGGTGTTCGACATCGGGGTCTATCTCGTCGTCTTCGGCTCCGTCGCCACGCTGGTCTTCGCCATGGAGGAGGAGATCTGACATGGAGGAGCTGACGGCCGTGCTGATCGGCCTGCTCACCGCCTGCGCGGTCTACCTGATGCTGGCGCGGAACGTCTTGCGCTTCATCTTCGGGCTGGTCCTGATCTCGAACGCGGCGAACCTCGTGATCTTCCTCGGGGGACGGCTGACGGCCGGCGCGCCCCCCCTGATCGAGAGCGGGCAGACCGCCCCGCCGCCCGGGGTGGCGAACGCCCTGCCGCAGGCGCTGGTGCTGACGGCGATCGTGATCGGCTTCGGCCTCTTCGCCTTCGCGCTGATCCTGATGTTCCGGGCGCACGCGACGCTCGGCACGCTCGACTCGGAGGAGATGCGCCTCGCCGAGCCGCGCCCGGACCTGCGCGCGGTGGACGAGGCCGACGCCATGCCCGCGGACGCCGAGGACCCGATGCCCGCCACGGACGAGGCCGCGACGGACGAAGCCTCGGGGGCGGCGCGATGAGCTGGCTGCTGGCGGCGCCGCTGATCGCGCCCTTCCTGACCGCGGTGGCCGCGTTCCTGCTGCGGTTCACGCCCCTGGGGCACTGGGTCAGCGTGGGCGGGATGGCGCTGCAGCTCGTCGCGGCGGGGGCGCTGATGGCCGTGGTGCTGGACCAGGGCGTGGTCGCGGCGCAGATGGGCGGCTGGCCCGCGCCCTTCGGGATCACGCTGGTGGCCGACCGCCTGTCCGCGGTGATGGTGGTCATCACCGCGATCACCGGCCTAGCGGTCGCGGTCTACGCCCTGGGCGACGTGACCCGCCGGATGGAGGAGCTGGGCTACCACGCCCTCTTCAACATCCTGATCGGCGGGGTGACGGGGGCCTTCCTGACCGGGGACCTCTTCAACCTCTACGTCTGGTTCGAGGTGATGCTGATCTCGAGCTTCGGCCTCCTCATCCTCGGCGGACGGCCCGAGCAGATCGACGGCGCGATCAAGTACGTCACGCTGAACCTCGTCTCGACCATCCTGTTCCTCTCGGGGATCGGCCTCCTCTACGGGATGACCGGCACGCTCAACATGGCGGACCTCGCGGTGAGGGTGCCCGAGGTGGCGGACCAGCCGCTCGTCACCGTGGTGGCGATGCTGTTCATGGTGGCGTTCGGGGTGAAGGCGGCGGTCTTCCCGCTCTTCTTCTGGCTTCCGGCGTCCTACCACACGCCGGCCTTCGCGGTCTCGGCGGTGTTCGCGGGCCTCCTGACCAAGGTGGGGGTCTACGCGCTGATCCGCATGTTCACCCTCGTCTTCACGGGGGACGTGGCTTTCACGCACACGGTCCTGCTGTGGGTGGCGGGACTGACCATGGTGACGGGGGTCCTGGGGGCCGCGGCGCAGATGGAGGTGCGGCGCATCCTGTCGTTCCACATCGTCAGCCAGATCGGGTACATGATCCTGGGGCTGGCGCTGATGACGCCGCTGGCTATCGCAGGGGCGGTGTTCTACCTCGTCCACCACATCATCGTGAAGGCGAACCTCTTCCTGATCGCGGGCGTGATCGACCAGGCTGCCGGATCGAACGAGCTGAAGCGGATCGGGGGGCTCTACAAGGCGGCGCCGCTGCTGGGGCTGCTGTTCCTGATCCCCGCCTTCTCCCTCGCGGGGTTCCCGCCGCTCTCGGGGTTCTGGGCCAAGTACGTGCTGATCGCCGCCGCGCTGGAGGTCGAGGCGTGGGTCATCGCCGGGATCGCGCTGGTGACGGGCCTTCTGACGATCTACTCGATGACCAAGATCTGGGGCGAGGCGTTCTGGCCCGCCCACCCCGCCGGGATCGAGCCGTCGCTCTCCGCGATCCCGCGGGCGCGGCGCCTCTCGCTGATGCTGCCCATCGCGGCGCTGGCCGGGCTGACCCTGCTGATCGGCTTCCTGCCCGGGCCCTTCGTCGCCTTCGCCGAGGCCTCGGCGGCGGAGCTGCTCGATCCGTCGGGCTACGTCGCCGCCGTCCTGGGGCGCGCGCCGTGAGAACGCTCGTCGCGAACATCATGCTGACTGTCGTCTGGGTCGCCTTCCTCGGCGCGTTCACGCCGCTGACGGTGATCTCGGGCTTCCTACTGGGGACGGTGGTCCTCTATCTGCTGCAGCCCTTGATGGGCGCGCCGACCAGCTACTTCCGGCGGGCCTTCTACTGGGCCAAGCTGGTCGCCGCCTTCCTCTACGAGCTCGTCGTCTCCTCCGTGGGGGTGCTGTGGGACATCGTGACGCCCCGCCACCGCGCGGTGCCGGCCTTCGTGGACGTGCCGCTCGACGTGAAGTCCGATACCGGGATACTGCTGGTGACGAACCTGATCTCGCTGACGCCGGGCACGCTCAGCCTCGACGTCTCGCCGGACCGCTCGACCTTGCGGGTCCACGCCATGTTCGCCGAGGATCCCGAGGAGGTCGTGCGCATGATCAAGCAGGGCATGGAGAAGTGGGTGATCGACGCCGTGGAGGAGAGGCCGTGACCGGGGCCGAGTTCCTCGAGCTGAGCGTCGGCGCCGGCTTCGCGATGGTGTTCGGCGCCGTCCTGATGGCGGTGGTGCGGCTGGCCCGCGGGCCCAGCCTGCCCGACCGGGTGGTCGCCCTCGACCTGATGACGGTGGCCATCGTCGCGTTCTGCGGGCTGATGGCGATCGCGGTGCGCGACACCGCCTTCCTCGACGTGGCGCTGGTGCTGGCGCTGGTCGGGTTCCTCGCGACGGTGGCGCTCTCGCGCTTCGCGGAGCGGGCGCGCCTGCGCCGCGAGAGGGACGAGAAGGGCGAGGAGGGCGAGGCCCGTGACTGAGGCCGTCGCAGGGGTGCTGATCTGGATCGCGGGGCTCTTCGCCCTGGCCGCCGCGCTGGGCATCCTGCGCCTGCCGGACGTCTACATCCGCATGCACGCGGCGACGAAGGTGGGCACGCTCTCCTCGGGTCTCGTGATGGCGGCCGTCGCGCTCGCGCTGCCCGAGCCGGGGGTCCTGTTGCGGTGCTTTCTGATCGTCCTGTTCCTTCTGGTGACGGCGCCGGTGGGCGCGCACATGATCGGGCGCGCCGCGCTGACCATCGGGGTGCGCCCCTGGGGCATCGACGAGAAGGACGTCCCCTCCACCTGGCGCCCCGACCCGGGCGGCGGCGGCGGCGACTGAACCGCCCCCCGGGGCCCGCCCCCCCCCCGATAAATGCGATCCCGCTTTACGATCGGCAGCCCGCGCGCGCGCCATGGCCGGCCCGCCCCGGCGACATAGGTTCCCTCTCCAGAACAGGGAGAGAACCGCATGCGCCGACCCATCCTCGCCGCCCTCCTCGCCACGGCGCCCGCAGGCGCGTTCGCGCAAGGCGGCCCGCTGACGCTCGCGATGCACTACAACCAGGAGCAGGCCGCGCCGCTGCTCGCGTGCCTCGATATCTACGAGGACGAGACCGGGCAGGCGGCGGAGTACCGGCAGATCTCATACGGGGACTATCTCCAGACGGTGCTGACCGGCCGGATCGGGGGCACGCAGCCCGACATCTATCACCTCTACTCGATCTGGGGGGCGCAGATGGCCGAGAACGGCGTTCTGGCCGAGCCGCCCGAGGAGGTCGCCGACTTCGTGCGCGAGACCTACGGCGAGACGGCCGAGGCCGCCACGATCGACGGCACGCTCTACGGGGTGCCGACGGAGGTGTCGGTCTACATGCTGGTGTCGAACATGGCGCTGCTGCGCGAGGCCGGGTACGACAGCCCCCCCGCCACCTGGGAGGAGCTGCGCGAGGTCGCGGACGCGATCACCACGCGCAACGACCAGGGCCGGATCGAGACGGCGGGCTTCGCCTTCGCGGACTCGGCCGCGGGCTCGGTCCATCCGTTCTACGCCCTCCTCGCCTCGCGCGGGGGGGAGGTCTATTCGGACGGCTTCTCGGAGGCGAACCTCGACAGCCCTGAGGCGGCTGCGGCCGTCCGGGACATGGCCGGGCTGGTCGAGGACGGGATCACCGACAAGTCCGTCGACGGGTTCGACTTCCCCGCGGGCGGGATCGGCATGATCGTCATGGCCAACTGGATGAAGTCCTCGATCCAAGAGGGGCTGGGGTCGCTGGACGACGTGGCCGTCACCCCCATCCCGGCGGGCGAGGGCTGGCGCACCCTGTCCTACGCGTTCTTTATGGGCGTCGATTCCCAGAGCGAGCGCCAGGACGACGCCTGGGCCTTGGTGCGGTGGCTGAACTCGGACGCCTCGGCCGACGAGAGCGGTGTCTCGTGCATGGGCCGGGTGCTGTCGGGGATCGGCGCGCTGACGGCGAACGCGTCGGACAACGCGGCGATGGGCGAGGCGGACGCCTTCACCCAGCCCTTCCTCGACGCGCTCGCCGAGGGGCGGGCGACGGGCCAGCCCAACGTGATGCAGGCGGCCGAGATCGAGGGCATGATGGCCGAGGCCATCGACACGGTCCTCGCCGGGGACGCTGAGGCCGAGGCGGCGCTGGAGGACCTCGACGGGCGGGTCGAGGACATCCTCTTCGAGTTCTACTGAGCGTGGGGGCCCGGCCCGCAGGCACGCGCGGCCGGCCGCCGCCCCGCCGCCGCCGCGCCGGAGCCCCGGGCTGATGCGGCGGCGCGGCGCGCCGGCGCGGCCGGGGGGCAGCGCGCCCTACTGGTTCCTGGCGCCCGTGTTCCTCTTCACGGGGGCGTTCCTCGTCCTGCCGCTGGGGTTCAGCGTCTGGCTCGCGTTCACGCGCTGGAACCCTCTGTCCGAGCCGCGCTGGGTCGGCACCCGCCAGTTCGAGTTCCTCCTGACCCGCGACGACGCGTTCTGGGGCACGCTTGGGAACACGTTCGTCTTCGCGGGCGCGCTGGTGGTGATTGGCGTGCCGCTGGCGCTGGGGCTGGCCTTCGTCTTCTCGCGCGCGCGGGGCAAGGCGGCGTGGCGGGCGATCTACTACCTGCCGCAGATCACGAGCTTCGTCGCCATCGCCTATATCTGGCAGTTCGTCCTCGACGACCGCTACGGCCTCGCCAACCGGCTGCTGGGCCTGGCGGGCCTTCGCGGATTCGACTGGCTGTCCGACCCGACCATGGCGATGGTGTCGATCGTCCTCGTGATGGTCTGGTACGACGTCGGCCGGAACATGGTCGTCTTCTCCGCCGCGATCGAGGGGGTGCCGAAGGACCTCTACGAGGCGGCGGAGCTGGACGGGGCGGGGGCCTGGCTGCAGTTCTCGCGCATCACCGTGCCGATCATCCGGCCTGCGGTGGTGTTCGTGACCGTCACCTCCTTCATCGGGGGCATGGGGTTCTTCGCGCTGATCCTGGCCATGACGAAGGGCGGGCCGAGGGGGGCGACGGAGGTCACCGCACTCTATCTCTACGAGATGGCGTTCCAGGATCTGCGGATGGGCCGGGCGAGCGCGGGGGCGTTGATCCTCTTCGCCATCATCGCGGTGCTGACGGTGCTGCAGTTCCGCCTTCTGCGGGAGCGGAGGGGATGACCGTCGCGGACGAGTTCGCGCTGGAGGCCGACGCGGACGTGCGCGCCGCCACCGGCGCGCCCGCGCCGCGGCCCGGACGGCGGAGGCGGCAGGCGATGGGGGCATTGAAATACGTCCTGCTGACCTTTGGCGCGCTTCTGATGGTGCTGCCCTTCGCGGACACGTTCATCGGCGCCCTGCGAAGTCCGGCCGACGTCTTCGCGAACCCGCCCCGCTACTTCCCGTCCGATCCGCAATGGGGCGTCTACGGCCGGGTCTTCGCCGAGCTGCCCATGGGGCGGTGGATCTTCAACAGCGTGGTCGTGACGGTGACGATCACGGTCGTGCAGGTCGCGACATCGGCCATGGCGGGCTGGGCACTGGCCCGCTACGAGTTTCCCGGGCGGGCGAACGCGTTCCGCCTCGTGGTCGGGGCACAGATGTTCCCCTTCTTCCTCTTCGTCATCCCGATCTTCTTCCTTCTGCGCTTCGCGCCGCTCGCGGGGGGGAACGACATCCTCGGGCAGGGGGGGTCGGGCCTTCTGGGCACCTATGCCGCACTCGTCCTGCCCTTCGCCGTCACTTGGTACGGCGTCTTCCTGATGCGGCAGTTCTTCACCACGATCCCCGAGGAGCTGATCGAGGCCGCGCGCCTCGACGGGGCGTCCGAATGGCTGATCTTCCGGCGCATCGCGCTGCCCCTGGTGCGGCCCGCGCTGGCCACGCTGGCGGTCTTCGCCTTCGTCTACCACTGGAACGAGTTCATCTGGACGATGACCATCACCCGCACCGCGCCCGAGCTGCAGACCCTGCCCGTGGGCATCTTCCTTCTGGAGAACCAGTTCCAGGACCTCGACCAGAAGGCCCTGCAGCAGGCCGCGCTGGCCGTCAGCGTCCTGCCGGTCCTCGTCCTCTTCGCGCTGGCGCAGCGGTTCTTCGTCTCCGCCTCGATGGAATCGGCGGTGAAGTAGTCAGACGAGGAGGTCCGCGAGGACCGGGTTCGGGAAGCGCCGGCGCATGGTGACGGCGACGAAGGCCTCCGTGATGCCGTCCAGCCGGTCGGCCTCGACGAGGGCGCCGGAGGCCAGCTCGTCGCGCACGACGATGGGCGGGACCACGGCGAGGGCGACCCCCTCGCGTGCCAGGAGGCGGATCATGGCCATGTCGTCGACCTCGGCCGCGATCTGCGGGCGCGCGCCCAGCCGCTCGGCGAGCGCGTCGAACCCCGCCCGCATCCCCGTGCCCAGGCTGGGCAGGATCACCGGCTGCCCCTCCAGCCGGGCGCGGAGGCCTTGCGCCGGGTCCACGCGCCCCGGCACCCCGACGAGGCTGACGGGCTGCTCGGTCAGGGGGTGGGCGGCGAAGGGGGTGGCGGCGTCGGCCTCGGGCGCGCGGTTGGTCAGCACCACGTCGAGCGCAAGGGATTCGAGCGCAGCCATCAGGTCCGCCTGCCCGCCCGAGCGCAGGACCACCTCGACGTCCGCGCGGCCCAGCACGGGGCGGAGGAAGCCGATCAGGAAGTTGCGCGACAGGGTGGCGAGCGCGCCGACCCGCACCGCCCGGCGGGCGCGGCCTCGCTCGCGCAGGGTGCCGACCAATTCCTCGCCGGCGGCGAAGATGGCGTCGGCGTGGTCGAGCGCGATGCGCCCCGCCTCCGTCAGGTGGAGCGCGCGGCCGCGCCGCTCGAAGAGGGGGTGGCCGAGCCGCTCCTCCAGCTTGCGAATCTGCACGGAGACGGCGGACTGCGAGAGGTTCAACCGCTCGGCCGCGCGGGTCAGGTTCCCCTCGTGCGCCACGGCCCGGAAATAGCGCAGGTGATGGTAGTTCAGATCGGCCATCCATTTACCGTATCGAACGGTTGGGCGCAGACAATGTATTTTCCTGCGGGCGCGTGCGCCTCTAGGTGGCTGCGGACCGCAATTGCCGCCGGAGCCCGGGATGCTCGCACTTCTCCTCTACCTCGCGCCCCTGGCGCTGATCGCCGCCGCGCTCCTCGCCCGGCGGACCCCCGGCGCGCGTCCGGCGGAGGCGCTGCGCGTCGCCGAATGGGCCGCGCTGGGCGCCCTCGGGGTCGCGGCGGCGGGGGGGGGCGCGCTCGTCCTCGCGGGGCCCGAGGGCGGGCCGACGCTGGGGGCGGGGGGGATCGGCCTCTCCACGCGGCTCGACGTGGTGTCGGCAGTGATGCTGCTTCTCGTCGCCTTCGTGGGATGGGTCGTGCTGCGCTACGCGGCGACCTATCTCGACGGCGATCCGCGGCAGGGCGCGTTCACCGGCTGGCTCTGCGCGACGCTGGCCTCGGTGATGCTCCTGGTGACGGCCGGCAACGTCCTGCAGCTCGTGCTGGCCTGGATCGCGACGAGCGTGTTCCTCCACCGGCTGCTGCTGCACTATCCGGGGCGGACCCCCGCCCGGCGGGCGGCGCGCAAGAAGTTCGTGACTGCGCGGATCGGCGACGCGGCGGTGATCGCGGCGGCGGCGCTGATCTGGGCGACCTACGGCACCGGCGACATCGGCGCGGTCCTCCTCGCCGCGCGGGCGGGCCTCGGCTGGGAGGCGGCGCCGTGGATCGCCGGCCTCCTGGCCCTGGCGGCGGTGCTGAAGTCGGCGCAGTTCCCCCTGCACGGCTGGCTGACCGAGGTGATGGAGACGCCGACCCCCGTCTCGGCCACGCTCCATGCGGGGGTCGTCAACGCGGGCGGGTTCCTCCTGATCCGGTTCGCGGACGTGATGCTGCTGTCGCCGGGGGTCCTTGCGGTGCTCGTGATGGTGGGCGGGTTCACGGCCCTCTTCGGCGGGCTCGCGATGCTGACGCAGCCGGCGGTGAAGACCTCGCTGGCCTGGTCCACCGTCGGGCAGATGGGGTTCATGATATTCCAGTGCGGGCTGGCCCTCTTCCCCTTGGCGCTGCTGCACATCGTGGCGCACTCGCTCTACAAGGCGCATGCCTTCCTCGCCTCGGGGACGGCCGTGGACGTGGTCGCGGCCATCCGGCGGCCCGGCCCCGTGGCGGTGCCGGGGCCCGGCGCGGTCGCGCTGGCCTTCGCGGTGGCGCTGGCGATCTACGCGGCCATCGCGCTGCTCTTCGGGCTGGAGGGCAAGTCGCCGCAGGCCGTCGCGCTGGGCGCGATCCTGATCTTCGGGATCGCCTATCTCCTGGCGCAGGGCCTGGCCGACGCCGCGCCGGCGGCGCTGACCCGGCGCACGGCGCTCTACTCCGTGGCGGCTGCGGTGGGCTACTTCGCCCTGCAGACCGGGGCGGAGTGGCTGACGGCCGGCACCCTGCCGCCGACGCCCCCGCCCGGCCCGCTGGAATGGGCGCTGATCGTCCTGGCCGTGCTGTCCTTCGGCCTCGTGGCGGTGGCGCAGGCGATGTTCCCGCTCTGGGCGCATCACCCGGCGGCGGCGGGGCTGCGGGTGCATCTGTCGAACGGGCTCTACGCGAACGCGGTCTTCGACCGGATGCTCGGCGGGTGGCGCCGGAAGGGAGAGGTAGGATGACCGACGTGATGCAGATCGCCGAGCGGACCGCGCGGGCGGTGCCGCCCGTCTGGCCGCTGGCCTCCTCCGTGGCGGTGAACCCGTTCCTCGACCAGGCGGGGATGACCCTGGCCGAGACGGGCGCGCTTCTGGGCCGGGTGGCCGGCGCGCCGGTGACGATGCCGCGCGAATGGTACGCGGCGCGGATCGTGGACGGGCGGATCGCGGACGAGGACCTCCTCGCCGCGGGGGCGGGCGACCTCGACGCCGTGAAGGCCGCCGCAAGGCAGGCGCGGCCCCTACCCGAGGCGCTGCCGACGGTCGCCCTCCTCGCCGCGGAGGCATCGGGCACGGACTGGCCGGGCCTGGTCGCGGAGCGGATCGGGGCCTGGGCGGCGGGCTGGTTCGACGAGGGCCAAGCCCTCTGGGCCGCGCCGAAGGGCCGGGGCGCCTGGGATTCCTGGCGCGAGGGGGCGACGCGCGACCTGACGCCGGAGATCGCCGGCCTGCGCGGCTTCGCCCGCTTCGCCGTGGACGCGCACCGCAACCCGCGGAAGGCGGTCGCGCGGGCGGTCCGTACGCTGAACCTCCCCGAGGAAGCCCTGGAGACCTACTTCCACCAGCTCCTCCTCGACATGGGGGGGTGGTCGCAATACGCGCGCTACCGCCTCTGGCAGGCCGAGCTGGCGGGCGGGGAGGACGCGACGCTTACCGACCTTCTCGCGATCCGCCTCCTCTGGGAGGAGGCGCTGTTCCTGCAGCACCGGGGCGCGATCGACGCGCGCTGGGCGGAGGTGCGGCGGGCCCACGCCGCGCCGCCCGAGCCGGGCGAGGCGATGCGGACCGACGCCGTCCTGCAGGAGGCCGCCGAGCGGGCCGCGCAGCGCGCCCTCGCCGCGACGCTGGCCATGCCCGCCCCGGAGAGGCCGGAGGGGCGGCCCGCGCTGCAGGCGGCGTTCTGCATCGACGTCCGGTCGGAGGTGTTCCGCCGGGCCCTCGAAGGGGTGGACCCGGGCATCCGCACCAAGGGCTTCGCGGGGTTCTTCGGCCTCGCCACCGCCCACAGGGGCTTCGCCTCGGACGTCGAGGAGCGGCGGCTTCCGGTCCTTCTGAACCCGGGCCTGCATTCGGCCGCGGGCGGCGCGGACGCCGATGACCGGGCCGCGCGCTTCCGGGCGCGGGCGGGCCGGGCCTGGGAGCGGTTCAAGCTGGCGGCCGTCTCCTCCTTCGCCTTCGTGGAGGCGATGGGCCCGGTCTATGCGGGCAAGCTGCTGCGCGACGCGCTGGGGATCGGGCACGGGAACGCCGCGCCGGAGCCGATGCCCCATCTCGACCCCGTGCCCGACCCGAAGGCGCGCGTGGACGCCGCCGAGACGGTGCTGCGGGCCATGTCGATGACCGAAGGCTTCGCCCCCCTCGTGCTGATCGCGGGCCACGGGGCGAACGTGGTGAACAACCCCCATGCGTCGGGGCTGCACTGCGGCGCCTGCGGCGGCTACTCGGGCGAGGTGAACGCGCGCCTCCTGGCCGGGCTGCTGAACGATCCCGCCGTGCGCGAGGGCGTCGCGGCGCGGGGCATCGCGATACCGGAGGACACGCTCTTCCTCGCCGCGCTGCACGACACGACGACGGACGCGGTCACGCTCTACGAGGGGGACGTGCCGGCCCCTTCCCACGCGGGCGCCATCCGGCAGGCGGAGGCGTGGCTGGCGCGCGCAGGGGCCGTCGCGCGGGCCGAGCGGGCGCTGCGCCTGCCGCGTGCGGCGGACGGGGACGACGTGCCCGCCCGGGCGCGCGACTGGGCCGAGACGCGGCCCGAATGGGCCCTGGCGGGCTGCAAGGCCTTCATCGCTGCGCCGCGCGGCCGCACCACAGGCCGCAGCCTGGAGGGGCGGGCCTTCCTTCACGACTACGAATGGCGGCGCGACGAGGGCTTCGGTGTGCTCGAGCTGATCATGACCGCGCCGGTGGTCGTCGCCTCGTGGATCAGCCTCCAGTACTACGGCTCGACCGTGGCGCCGGGGCTGTGGGGGTCGGGCGACAAGCTGCTGCACAACGTCGTGGGCGGGATCGGCGTGCTGGAGGGGAACGGCGGGCGCCTGCGCGCAGGGCTGCCCTGGCAATCGGTCCATGACGGCACGGACTACGTCCACGAGCCCCTGCGCCTTTCCGTGTGCATCGAGGCCCCGCGCGAGGCGATGGCCGACGTGCTGCGGCGCCACGAAGGGGTCCGCGCCCTCTTCGACAACGGCTGGCTGCACCTCTTCGCGCTGGACGACAGGGGGCGCATGGCCTGGCGCTACGCGGGCGGGCTGGAGTGGACGCCCGTCGCGGAGGCCGTGGAGGAGCCCATCGCCCTTTCCGCCTAGGGGACGGGGCCGTCTGGGGGAGGGAGACGTTAGCTGCGGTGACGTGCTAGCGCGCGGGCGAGGCCGGTCGCGGCGTCCGTCTCGGGCGCCGCCGCGACCGGCACGCCGAGGACGCGGGCGCGGATCGCCGTCCACCCCGGGTTCGCCGCGCCCCCGCCCGCCGTCAGGACGTGGCGCAGGGCCGGCGCGCCGAGGGCCGCGAGGGCGGCGTAGCCCCGCGCCTCGATCCGGGCGACCGACTCGAGCAGGCCGTGCAGGAAGAGGGCGTCGTCCGCGGGGCGGGGGGCCGTCCGCGGGGGAAGGTCCGGGTCGGGTTCGGGGAAGCGCTCGCCCGGGCGGGGGAGGGGGTGGTAGTCGAGCGGGGAGGGCACGTCCGGCGCGATCTTCGCGGAAAGGGCCGCCAGGTCGGCGCCCGGCAAGGCTGCGGCGATCCCCGCGCCGCCGGCGTTCGACGCGCCCCCCGCGAGCCAGAGGTCGCCGAGAGGATGCGAGTACGCGCCCCGTGCGGGGTCGTCGACGCGGACCGGGCTGACGAGCTTCAGCACGGTCGTCGAGCCGAGCGAGGTCACCGCCTCGCCGGGCGCGCGCGGCCCGGCGGCGAGGAAGGCCGCGACGGAGTCGGTCGTGCCGGCGTGGATCGTGGCGGAGGCGGGGACGCCCAGGGCGCGGGCCGCCGGGGACGCGGTCCCGATGGGCGCGTGGAGCGGGCGCACCCGTGGCAGGAGGGGGCCGAGCGGCCCCTCGCGCAGCGCGTCCGGCCAGCCCGCCACCGGGTCGTGGCCGGTCTTGAGGGCGTTGTTCGGATCGGTCGTGCCGGGCCGCGCCCCGAGAAGGGTCAGCACGAAGTCCGTCTGGTGCGCCACGTGCGCGGCGGGTCCCCGCGCGAGGGGAAGCAGCGCCCCGGCCCGGTCGGCGGCGGTCCCGTGGGCGCTGTCGTACATCAGCCCCGGCGAGACGGCGTTCCCCACGGCGTCGACCAGCACCACCGTCCCGGAGGTGCCGTCGGCGGTGATCGCGCCGATCTCCTCCGCCCAGCGCCCCCTTTCGCGAAGGGCGGCGATCAGGGCGGCGAGGGCGCCCTCGGCGCGGGCTCGCCAGGGGCGGGGATCCACGGTGCCGTCCGCGCGGCGCCGGTCCGTCCCGATGACGCGGGCGCGCGCGACGAGGGCGCCGTCCTCGTCCACCGCCGCAGCGCGGGTGCCCGAGGTGCCGACATCGAAGGCGACCGTGAGGCTCATGCCCCGCCGGCCCCTCCGTCCGATGTCCGGGCCGCTCCCATGTCCGCGCCTGGGTCCGTCCCGTCCCGCTTGCGGCGGAAGGCCTCGGCTTCCCAGTCTCGGAGGCGGGCGACCTTCGCCTCGGGAAGAGGCGCGGGCGTCCAGCCCTCCGGCACGCGGGCGAGGACGGCGCCGAGGCAGTCCAGCATCTCCCCGGCAGCCTGTGGGGCGCCCGCTTCGATCAGCCCGCCGCCCGCATCGACGCGGGCGGGGCGGCTGGTCGCGTCGACGCGGGGACCGAGGAAGACGGCCGCGTCGGGCCAGTAGGCCCCGGCGGCGGCCCGCGCGCGGGCGAGGGGCGCGGCCAGGGCGGACGCGCGGCGGCGCCAGCCCGCGGCGCAGGCCGGCGACGGGTCGTCGTCCGGGTCGATGGTCGCCGCGGGGGCCGGGGCGATCCGAAGGGCCCGCTCCACCGCCGCGAGGAGGCGGGCGGCACCGGCGACCGTGTCCGCGCCGACGACGAGCCCGTGGTTCGACAGAAGGTGGACCGAGGCGCCCGCGCCCGCCGCCTCGATGGCGGCCGTCAGCGGAAGGCCGGGCATCGCGTAGGGGACGAGCGCCGCGCCGAGATGGGCGGTCTTCTGCAGCGCCTTCGCGCGGCCCTCCGAGCAGATCAGGTGCGCGAGGGCGTTCACCGAATGGGTGTGGATCACGACCTGGTGCGGGATCAGGGCGTGGAAGCTCGTCTCGATGCTGGGGCGGGGGCCGTCCGAGACGATGTCGGCGCCGGCGCGATAGGCGTCGAGGACGGCCTTGCGATCGAGTTCGGCGAAGACGTCGCGGCCGAGCGCGTCGGCGAGGCGGGTCCCGCTCGCCTTCACGATCAGCCGCCCGCCTTCCTTCAGCGACACGTTCCCCCCGGGCCCCTGGATCTGCAGCGGGTCCGCCCCGATCCGGGCGGCGAGGCGGCGGAGCGCGTCCCTCTCGCTCACGCCAGCGCCTCGAGGAGGTAATCGGGCTCGGGCGCGCCCTCCTCGGCGCAGAGCGTGCGGGCCGCGCGAACCCCCCGCCCCGAGAGCCGCGCGGCGTGGAGGCCCCCGGCGATCAGGGCGGCGTCCCAGCCCGCCCCCTTGGCCCCCGCGACGTCATGGGCAGGGCTGTCGCCGACCATCAGGAGGCGCGCGCCCGAGGGAAGGTCGAGCGCGCGGCGCGTGGCCTCGAAGACCGGGCGGTAGGGCTTGCCGTACCAGGTGACGGCCGCGCCCGCCGCCTCGGCCTCGGCCGCGAGCGTGCCGGGGGCGAGGGCGGTCCGCCCCCCCGTGCGCGGGCTGCCCCGGTCCGGGTTCGAGCAGAGGATCGGCAGGCCGCGCCGGACCCCTTCGGCGATCGCCGCGCGGGCCTCGTCCACGCGGGCCTCGTCGAGGCCCATGACGAGGATCGCGTCGGCTTCCCCGGGGGCGTGGGCCAGCACCAGATCCAGCCCCTTGGCCCATATGTCCGCGTTCTCGCGCCGGTCGGCGACGGGGTAGGGTCGGCGCGCGGGGATCCGGCCCTCGGCCAAGTCGCGCCAGAGCGCCTCGCCCGAGGTCATCACGACCTCGGCGAGGTCTGGCAGGCCGAGGTCGCGGATGCGCGCGCGGTTCACCGCCGCCCGCTTGCCGGAGTTGGAGAGGACCGCGAGGCGGGTCGGCCCGGCCAACGCCCTCATCGCCCATGGTGCGGAAGGGTAGGGGGCGGCGCCGTCGTGCAGGACGCCCCATTGGTCGAGGACCACCGCGTCGTATCGCGCCGCCACCTCGGCGAGCGAGGCGATCAGGCGCATGGCGCGGCCCCGCGGGCGCGGCCGGAAGGCGCCGCCCACCGCCCCCGGAGGGTCATTCCGGGTCGGCCCTCGGCGCATCCAGCGAGGCGATGTAGGCGTCGGCCTCGTCCCGGCTCATGGCGGGGGCGGCCTTTTGGGCGGCGCCCGGGGGCATGTCCCCGAAGTAGAAGCGATACCCCGGGATCGGCTGGCGGCGCCTGCGGATCGGCATCCCCTCGTAGGGGAAGACGTCCGAACGCTCGTTGGCAACCTTGTCGTGGCAGGCGAGCACGTAGTCGGCGCGCTTGTCGATCTCCTCCACCGACTTCCATCCCTGATAGCTGTCGACGAAGCGCGCGGGCACCCAGTGACGCCAGCCCTCGTCGGGGTTCGGCTCGAGGTTGCGCTCCTGGAAGATGGCGTCGCCGGCGATCACGATGTCGCCCATGGCAGTGGCCACCGTCACGGCCATGTGGCCGACGCTGTGGCCAGGGGTGTGGAACATGGTGATGCCCGGCAGGACCTCGCACTCGTCCTCGACGGCCTCGAAGGCGCAGCCGGCATAGGCGGGCTCGATGCCCAGGACGCCGCTCTCGTAGGTGCGGTAGTAGAGGGGCAGGGGGTTGTAGGCCATCTCGATCTCGGCCTTGGGGGCGATGTAGCGGGCGTTCGGGAAGCGCTTCATGTTCTGCACGTGGTCCCAGTGCAGGTGGGTGAAGACGATGGCGTCGATCTCGCCCGGGTCGACGCCGAGCTTCTGCTGGAGGTGCTCGTGGACCTCGAGGCAGCCGCGCTTGTCGCACTTGTGGTGGTAGCGGGTCGCCCGCTCCTCGTCGCAGAGGCCGGTGTCGATCAGGATCTTGTGCTCGCCCGTGTCGACGTAGTGGCAGAACACCGGGTTCCAGATCTTCTGCCCCGCCGGGCCCTTCCAGAAGATGTAGGTGCCGAGGTCGGCCTCGAGCCAGCCGGTGTTGATCGGGTAGATCCTGGTTTCCTGGACGCCCATCGGCCCCTCCTGTCGGTGTCCGCCATTCTTGTGCACAAGGGCGCCTGTCTGTCCACCGCGATCAGGAGAGGGAGAGCGCGCGAATGTAGGATTCGGCCATGTGCGCCCGCATGTCGCCTTCGGCACGCTCCGCGTCGCCGCCCCGGATCACCGAGAGGAGGGCGTCGTGGCCGGCCGTGGAGGCCAGCAGATCGTCCTTGGTGACGAACCTGCGCGCCCGGAACGGCCCGGTGCGGCGCCGGAAGTCGCTGGCGAGGTCCGCCATGTAAGGGTTCTGCGTGGCCGCGTAGATCGCCTGGTGGAACGCCTCGTTCGCAGGAAGGTAGCGGGAGACGTCTCCCGCCTCGGCCGCGGCGCGGCATTCGGCCTGCGCGGCTTCCAGCGCGCCGCGGGAGAGGAGCGTCAGGCGCTGCGCGGCCAGCTTGGCGCAGACGGCCTCGAGCTCCTGCATGGTCTCGAACATGTGAGCGAGCTGCTCGCGCGTGTAGCTGGCCACCCGAACCCCGCGCCTCGGCTCGGACACGAGGATGCCTTGGGCGGCGAGGCTCGCCAAGGCCTCGCGGACGGGCGTGCGCGAGGTGCCGAACCGCTCCGCGACCCGGGTCTCGTCCAGCCGCTCGCCCGGGGCGAGGAGGCCCGCGGCGATGTCCTCGGTCAGCGTCGCGGCGATCCTGGCCCCGGTGCCGCCGCGCGCTACATGCGTGCCATCGTCCTCGTCCATCCGAGCCCCTCCAGCCGGCGCCGTCCCGGCTGCAAACCTGCGCACTGCATAATCCGCCTTGATATTGCATACAAGAAGGGCAAGTGTTGCCGCGGCCAAGGGGTGAGGGACATGCCGGTCATCGAGCTGGAGAACCTGCGCAAGGACTATGGCGGGGCGACCGTCATGGAAGGGCTCGACCTGACGATGGAGGACGGCGAGTTCACCGTCCTCGTCGGCCCCTCGGGCTGCGGCAAGTCGACCACGCTGCGGATGATCGCGGGGCTGGAGGACGTGACGGACGGCCGCATCCTGATCGGCGGGCGCGACGTCACCGACCTCGACCCCAAGGAGCGGGACTTGGCGATGGTCTTCCAAGACTACGCGCTCTACCCGCACATGAACGTGGCGCGGAACATGTCCTTCGCGCTGCGCCTCCAGCGGATGGACAAGGCCGAGATCGACCGCCGCGTGCGCGACGTGGCCGAGGTGCTGGGGCTGACCGACTATCTCGGCCGCAAGCCCGCCGCCCTGTCGGGGGGGCAGCGCCAGCGCGTCGCGATGGGGCGCGCCCTGGTGCGCGACGCCTCGACCTTCCTCTTCGACGAGCCCTTGTCGAACCTCGACGCCAAGCTTCGCGGGCAGATGCGCGCCGAGCTGGCCGAGACGCGCCAGAGGGTCGAGAAGAACATGATCTACGTCACCCACGACCAGGTCGAGGCGATGACCCTTGGCGACCGGATCGTGGTCATGCGCGCGGGCCGGATCATGCAGGTCGGCACCCCCGAGGAGCTGTTCCGCAGGCCGCGCAACCTCTTCGTGGCGGGTTTCATCGGTAGTCCGCCGATGAACTTCCTGCCCGGCCGCATCGAGGAGGGGCGCGTGGTCGGCGAGGGGTTCGCCCTGCCTCTCGGCCCCGGGCGGGCGGGCGGCGCCGCGCCGTCCGGCGCCGTGACCGTGGGCCTGCGCCCCAGCGCCTTCCGGCGTGCGGCGGACGGCGACATCCCCTTCCGCGTCGAGATCAGCGAGTATCTCGGCGCCACTTCCGTCCTCGTGGGGCGCCTGGGCACGGCCCGGGTGCAGGTCGAGGTCGATACGCCCGCCCCCGTCCGGGTGGGCGAGACGCTGCAGCTCGGCGTCGATCCGGATCAGCTCCACCTGTTCGATCCGCAAACCGAGGCCGCACTGTGATGCGGCCCGCTTCCAAGGGAGGAAGAACCATGATACTCGGAAGAAAGGCGTCCGGCGCCGCCGCGCTGGCCCTCGTGGCCGGCGGGGCGCTCGCCCAGCCCTACGAGGACTACGCCGGCCAGACGGTCGTCGCCATGTTCCCGGCGCACCCGCACTACGACGCCGTGATGGAGGTCCTGCCGACCTTCACCGAGCAGACGGGAATCGAGGTCGAGGTCGACCAGATGCAGTACCTCGCCATGCGCGAGCGCCAGACGCTGGAGCTGACCCGCCCCGAGGGCGACTACGACCTGATCGGCTACGTCGTCTTCTCGAAGGCCGACTACGTCTATGCCGACCAGATCGAGCCCCTGGCGCGGTTCTTCATGGACCCGGTCCTGGCCGATCCGGGCTACGACAGCGCCGACCTGATCCCCGGCTACATGGAGAACCTCGGCTTCGCGGGGGGCGACCGGGGCTATCTGGCCGGTCGCACCGGCGGGCAGTTCGGCATCCCCTTCGGCGCCGAGACCAGCGTGCTGGCCTACCGCACCGACATTTTCGAGGAGCACGGGCTGGAGCCGCCCGAGACCTACGAGGAGATGCTCGACCTCGCGTGCCGCATCGAGGAGCTGGAGCCCGGGATGACCGGCATCGCCTCGCGCGGGCAGTCCGGTCACCAGACCAGCCACGCGTTCCTTCTGCACCTCAACCCCTACGGGGGCGGCATCTTCGACGACGACTGGAACGTGATCGTCAACGACGAGGCCGGGGTCCAAGCCGCCGAGGCGCTGAAGACCATCCTCGACTGCGGGCCCGCGGGCGGCACGAGCTTCGGCTACGCCGAGGCCAAGAACGCCTTCCTGACGGGCGAGGCGGCGATGATCCTCGACTCGACCGCGATCGGCGGCGAGGTGAACGACCCCGAAGTCTCCCAGGTCGTGGGCAATGTCGGCTTCGTGCCCCATCCCTGCGCGGTCGAGTGCGCGTCCCAGACGGGGGGCTTCGGCCTCGCGATCCCGCGGAACGCCCGGAACCCCGAGGCCGCGTTCCTGCTGATGCAGTGGCTGACCTCGAAGGAAGGGGACAAGCTGATCGCGCTGGCCGGGGGCAACCCGTCGCGGATCAGCACCCACCAGGACGCCGAGGTGCTGGCCGAGTATCCGCACCTCGCCATCTTCGGCGAGGCGCTCGAGAACGCCGATCCCGACTGGCGCCCGATCATCCCGCCCTGGGGCGAGATCAACAGCGAGCTCGGGACCACGCTGAACATGGCGATGACCGGCGAGATGGAGATCCAGGAGGCGCTCGACATCGTGGCCGAGCGCACGGAGGAGATCATGCGCGAGGCCGGGTACTACACCTGGCAGGACGCCGCGGCCGAGTGATCCGCCCCCGCGCCGGCCCGCCATGCGCGGCGGGCCGGCGCACACCCTGCCGAAGGACCCCCTCATGGCCACCGCCCGCCGCCGCGCGAACCGCCTGACGCCCTACCTCTTCGTGGCGCCCGCGCTTCTCGTGCTGGCGGTGGGGCTGCTCTATCCGATCGGCTACATGGTCTGGGCGAGCTTCCTTGACTGGTCCCCGTCCCAGCGCATCGGCGAGGCCGAGTTCGTGGGGATGCGGAACTACGTCGGGCTGCTCGGCGACGCGAGCTTCCAGGAATCGGTGCGCGTGACCCTGGTCTTCGCCGCCGCCGTCGTCTCGATCGAGATGGTGCTGGGCGTGGGCCTCGCGCTGCTGCTCGACCGGCAGATCCGGGGCATGTCGCTGCTGCGGACGGTGTTCATCCTGCCGATGATGATCGCGCCCATCGTGGTGGGCCTGATCTGGCGCTACATGTACCACCCCTCGGTCGGCGTCTTCAACCGGACCCTCGAGTCCTGGGGGCTCGAGCCGATCCCCTGGCTCTCCTCGCCTGACTGGGCGCTGGCCTCCGTCATCATCGCCGACGTCTGGCAGTGGACGCCCTTCGTCTTCATCCTGTCGCTCGCCGCGCTGCAGTCGCTGCCCCGCTCGGCCCTCGAGGCGGCGCGCGTGGACGGCGCGTCCGAATGGCAGCAGGTCTGGCACATCAAGCTGCCGCTCATGCTGCCCGTGCTGATCGTCACCGCGCTTCTGCGGCTCATCGACGCGTTCAAGGTCCTGGAGGTGATCCTCGTGATGACGAACGGGGGGCCCGGCCTCTCGACCGAGATCGTGTCCCTGCGCATCCAGCGCACCGTGGCCGAGTTCCGGCAGCTCGGCACCGGGGCGGCGATGTCCATCTACCTCCTGCTCATCGTCCTCGTGCTGACGGTGGCGATGTTCCTCTTCGGGAAGTGGCGCGAGGGGCGGGACGCGCGCGTCCGGGCGCGCGCCGCGGAAGCAGAGGCGGCATGACCGACCAGGCGACCGGCCCGGGCCGCGCGCGCCCCGCCGCGCCCCCTGCCGCGCCCCCTGCCGGCGTTCCCGTCAGGGCCGAGGACGCCCCCGTCGCCCCCCCCCGCCGCCGGCGCCGCGAGGCGGGGCCGGTCTTCTACGTGATCATCGCCCTTCTCGTGATGATGGCGCTGGGGCCGATCCTGCTGATGGTCACGACCTCGCTGAAGCTGCAGGTCGACATCGTGTCGAGCGCGCCCGGCCTTCTCTTCGCGCCGACGCTGCAGAACTACGAGACCGTCCTCTGCGACGTCCTATGGTACGAGCCCGAGCACGTGCGCTTCTGCGATCCGACCTTCAGCCGTGCGCTGGGCAACAGCCTGATCGTGGCGACCGTCAGCACCGTCCTGACGCTGCTGATCGGCACGATGGCCGCCTACGCCATCGTCCGCTTCCGCTTCATGGGGCGCGACGCGGTCAGCCTCGGCACGCTCCTGATGCGGATGGTCCCGCCCGCGGTCCTCCTCGTGCCGATCTTCGGGATCTGGACCTTCCAGTACGGGCTGAACGACACTTATGCCGGGATCGTCCTCGTCTACGTGGCGATGAACCTGCCCTTCGTGATCTGGATCCTGCAGTCGTTCATCAGCCAGGTCCCCATGCCCCTGGAGGAGGCCGCGCGCATGGACGGCGCGAACCCCTGGCAGGTCTTCCTCCTCGTGGTGCTGCCCCTCATCAAGCCGGGGCTGGCGGCAGCGGCGATCTTCACCTTCCGCATCGCCTGGAACGAGTTCATCCTCGCCAACGTGCTGCTGGGCCGGAACACGCGCACGGTGCCGGTCACGATCGTGAACAGCCTGACCGAGCACAACATCGACTGGGGCGTCATCATGGCGACCGGGATGCTCCTGGCGGTCCCGCCGGTGATCTTCACGCTGCTGGCCAGCCGCCAGATCATCACCGGGATGACCGCCGGCGCCGTGAAGGGCTGAAGGATGTCGGTCCTGCTGCTCGCGACCTACGACACGAAGGCCGAGGAGGCCGCTTACCTAATGGGCGCGCTCATGGCCCTCGGCGTGGCGGCCGAGCGGTGCGACATCTCGCTCCATTCGGAGGGCGAGCACTGGGAGGCCGCGCGCAAGCTCTCGGGGATGGAGGCGGCGGCGGCGCGCGCCCTCGACCACGTGGCCTTCGCCCCCCAGCAGGGGCGGCGCATGGTCGTGGCCATCGGCGGCGGCACCGGCGGGCAGATCGCGCTGCGGGTGATGCGCGCGCTGCCGATCGAGATGCCGAAGGTCATGGTCAGCACGCTGCCCTTCGACCCGCGCTACGAGCTGGCGGACAACGCCATCGTCCTCGTGCCGACCATGGCCGATCTGACTGGGCTGAACGCGACCGTGCGCCAGGCGCTCGACCGGGCGGCGGCGATCGTCGGCGGGCTCTACCATGCGACCCTGCCCACGGGGCGGGTGGCGGTCGCGCCGTCCACGGGCATCACCGCGCTGGGGGTCACGGGGCCCGGGGTGGACGCGCTGTCGCGGCGCCTGAAGCGCGAGGGCCGCGAGGCGACCGTCTTCCACGCCAACGGCTTCGGCGGCGCGGCCTTCGCCCGGTGGTGCGCGGCCGGCGCGTTCGACTCGGTGGTCGACTACACCCCGCACGAGCTGACGCGTCTCTACGTCGCGGGCGTCCACACCGACATGCCCACGCGCTTCACCGCCTATCGCGACCTGCCCCGCGTCGTCCTGCCGGGGGGCGCCAACTTCATCGGCATGGGCGAGCCGCACCTGATGCCGGACGCCTACCGGCTGCGGCCGCACTATCGCCACTCGCCCCTCTTCACGCACGTGCAATGCACCCCCGAGGAGGCCGCGCGCTGCGCCGCCATCCTCGGCGCGGCCCTCTCCGAGGGGAGGGGGCCGGCGCGGGTGCTCCTGCCCATGCGCGGCTTCTCGGCCGAGGACCGCGAGGGCTGCGCCATCCCCTCGCCCGCGCTGCGCGAGGCCTTCGCCGCCGCGCTGGAGGGGGCGCTGCCGGACCACGTTCCCGTCCGCCGCATGGACGCGCACATCAACGACCCCGCCGCCGCCGAGGCCGCCGCCGCCGCGCTGGCCGAGGTCCGCGCCGAAGCCACCGCGAAGGAGCACGCATGACCCTCGACCCCAACGACGTGGAGGCGAAGAAGGACGCCCTCATCGCCGCCGCCCGCCGCTGCTTCGAGACGGGGCTGCAGACCAACGCGGGCGGCAACCTCTCCGTGCGCCTCTCGGCGGCGGAGGCGGTCGTGATCAAGCCGTCGGGCGTGGGCTTCGCCGAAGTCGCCCGCGACAACCTGCAGGTTGCCTGGCTCGACGGGCGGATCGAGCCGTCGGCGTTGAAGCCGTCCAAGGATCTCGACTTCCATCTGGCCATCTACCGCGCGCGGGACGACGTGAACGCCGTCGTGCACTGCCACAGCCCCTGGGCGACGGGCTGGGCCTGCGCGGGGCTCGAGATCCCCTGCTGCACGGTGCAGACCATTGAGAAGATCGGGCGGATGCCGCTGATCCCGCTGTCGCCCAATGGCGGTCCGCAGACGGAGGCCGAGATCGGCCCGGTCTTCGCCGACCCCTCCGTCCGCGCGGCCGTCCTAGCCAATCATGGCACGATCGGCGTCGGGCCGACGCTGACCAAGGCGCTGCACCTCGCCGAGATCATCGAGGAGACGGCGCAGGTCGCCTTCGTGCGCGACGGCCTCATGGCCGCGCGGGGGATGGCGGGGGCCGACCTGCCGCGCTTCGGGACCGCGGCGGACGCGCGCGCCGCAGGATAGCGAAACCCCGCGCGGCGGGGCGCGTTGGGGCCTCGCCGCCACCGAGGGAAGGAAGCGCGCCCCTGTGTCCCACCGAAGCCCCGCCGTCAGCGCCGTGCCGGCCGCGCTCTTCGCGGTCGCCGCGCTGTGCGCCGTGCCGTTCGACACGGTCCTCGCGGGGGTGCTGATCGGCGTCTCGGGATGCGCGATCCTGCTGCCGGCCTTCGAGGCCCTCTCGGGCCTGCGCTTCCCGTTCCGGCTGCATGCGCAGATCGCGATCTTCGTGGCGGCCGCGCTCCTCCTCGGCGAGTGGTCGGGCATCTACGAGGCGGTCCCGGCCTGGGACCTCGCGCTGCACCTCGTCAGCGCCGCCGTGCTGTCGGTCGCGGGCCTCGGCCTCGCGCTGACGCTGACGGGCGGGACCTGGCCCGCGCGGCGCCTCTGGGTGGCGGGGGTGCTGGCCTTCGGCTTCTCGCAGATGGTCGGCGCGCTTTGGGAGGTGCTGGAGTTCGGCCTGGACATCGGGTTCGGGCTGAACACGCAGCGCAGCGGCCTGCCGGACACGATGACGGACGTGATCGCGAACGCCCTGGGCGGCGTCTGGGGGGCGGTGGCCGGCACGCTCGCCCTCGCGGGGCGCGTGGCGGTCGTTCCGGCCGGCCTCATGTTGGACACGATGGCGGCCAACCCGGTGCTCTGGCCGCGCTGGCGCGGCCCGTCAGGCGCGCAGGGCGAGGTCCGCCGCCCGCTCGCCGGAGAGGACGGCGCCTTCGAGGGTGGCCGGTAGCCCCGTCGCCGCGTGGTCCCCCGCTAGGAAGAGGTTCGCCCGGTCCGTCCGGGGGCCCGTCCGCCGCGCCGCGCCGGTGGGCGACTGGTCGAAGGTCGCGGCCCGCTCGCGCAGGAAGCGGGCGGCGGGCATCGCGTCAGGGGCCGTGCCGCCATGCGCGCGGATCGCGCGGGCGACGTCGGACCAGAGGCGGGCCAGCGCCTCCTCCCGCCCGAGCCCGTCGAGGGGGGACCGCTCGGCCGCCGAGACCGTGACCGACACCACGTCCCCCCGTGCGAAGAGCCAGTGCGCGGTGCCCCCGAGCAGCGCGAGGAGCGGCGGCAGGCCGTGTGCGGGCACGAGGAAGTGCCCGTTGGCGATGGTCCGGCCCGGCCCGGGCACCGGGATGCCGGGAAGTAGGCTCGCCGCATGCTGGGACGGCACGGCCAGGACCGCCACGTCCCCAGGCCGGAGGGGGATCGGTCCATCGCGCGTCTCGAGCGTTTCGGCGCGGCCCCCGCCGTGGATGGCGGTGACGGGCGTTCGCAGGCGCGTCCCGACCCCCCGCCCCGCCAGGAGGGCCAGCGCCGGGTCGATCAGCGCGGGGCCGAGCCCGCCAGGGGCGAAGACGGGGCGCGCGGCGCGCTCGCCCTTGGCGAAGGAGCGGACCATCGCCGCGCGCAGGAGGCCGGCATCCCCCTCCTCGGGGTCCTCGTTCAGGACGGCGCGGGTCATCGGATCCCAGAAGGCGCGCCAGGCGGGCCCGCCGGCGCCGACCGCCGCCGCGACGGTGCGCCCCCGCCGCGCGAGGAGGAGGCGGCCGACCTCGCGCAGCAGCGCCGCCCTGCCGACGCCCGGCGGGCGCGCGGCCGCCGCCAGCGATCCCAGCGGCCCCCGTCCCGGCCGCACGGTCCAGCGCCGGCCGTCCGCGAGGTCGAGGAAGGGAAAGGCGGCCTCGCCCTCCCGCAGGGCATCCGCGCCGCCGATCCGCCGGGCCCAGCCGAGGACGGCCCGGTTCGCGGAGAGGATCAGGTGGTTGCCGTTGTCGATAAGCTGGCCCAGCCGCTCGTCCCGGTAGGAGCGGCAGCGCCCGCCCGCCTTGGGGGACGCCTCCAGGATGGTGACGTCCCGCCCGGCCGCCGACAGGCGTTCGGCCGCGACGAGGCCGGCCAGCCCCGCGCCGATCACGAACGCGCGGCTCATCTAAGGCGGGTCGCCGTCGCCACCCCGTCCGCAACCTTGCCCCATCGGGAGCGGGGGGGAGGAGGTGCGGCCCAGTCCGCCTCCCAGCGGCGGAGGAGCCGCTCGTAGGGGCCCATCATCATCAGGGCGGGCAGGAGCGGCACGCGGCGATGCGCCGGGATCTCGGCGGCGGCGGCCTTGAACCCGGCCCGGGCTTCGGCGCCGAGCGCCGCGCGCGCGGCCGGTAGGCGCGGATCGCCGGGGACGCCGGCGGGGTCGTGCGGCAGCCCGGCGGCGTCGAGGACGTGGCGGGGAAGGTATAGGCGGCCCCTGCGCGCGTCCTCCTCCACGTCGCGCAGGATGTTCGTCAGCTGCAGCCCCCGCGCGAGGTTCAGGGCGAACCGTTCGGAAGGGGGCCCGCTCCAGGCGCCGAAGCAGCGCATCGAGAGGATGCCGGCCGCCCCCGCGACGCGGCGGACATAGGCATCGAGGCGCTGGGCCGATGGGGCAACGATGGCGTCCGCGTCCATCCGCATCCCCTCGAGGATCAGCTCGAACTCCCTCCGAGGGAGGGCGTGCCGTTCGGCCGAGCGGGCGATCTCGGCGCCGATGGCGGTGCGGGGGCTGCCGGCGAAGGTCCTGGCGATCTCGTCGTCCCAATCGTCGAGGAGGCGCGCGCGCGTCCCGGGATCGGCGCAGCCGGGGGCGTCGCCGTCGGCGATGTCGTCCACCACGCGACAGAGCGCGTAGACCGAATGGATCGCGCGGCGGCGCATGGCGGGCAGGATCCGCATGCCCGCCGCGAAGGAGGAGCCGGCGGAGGCGACGACGCGCCGCACCTCGGCGATGTCGCGGGCGATGTCGGTGGCGGGCGCGAAGCTCATGCCCAGGCCCCGAGGCCCGCGGCGCCCGCGCGAAGGAAGTCGACGCGCGAGAGGGCGACGCGGCCCGCGAGCGGATCGCCCACGCGCAGCCGGGCGGAGAGGCGGCGGGCAAGGCGAAGCGTCGCGGTGGACTGGGCGCGCAGGCCCCGCGCCCGGATGCGGGCTGGCAGCGGCGCGGCCTCCTCGAGAAGGTCGTCGGCGGCATCGAGGGTCCGCAGTACGACGCGGCGCAGCGCGGGCGTCAGCGCGGGGGCCAGGAGGTCCGCGTCGCGCGCGCCCTCGGCCTCCATCCAGTTGCCGGGCAGGTAGCGCCGGCCGAGCCGGCGCCGGTCGGCGCCCATGTCCTGGAGATGGTTTAGCACCTGGAGCGCGGTGCAGAGCGCATCCGAGGGCGCCCTTGCGCCCTCCCCCTCCTCGTGGATCGCGAGGAGGAAGCGCCCGACGCTCGCTGCGGAGAAGCGGCAGTAGCCGGCGAGATCGGCCCAGTCCGCGCAGAGGATCCCTTCCGCGTCGCGCCGGAACGCCGGCAGGAGGTCCAGCGCCGCCGCGGCCGCCCCCGCCGCGCCCGGGGTGCCCGCAAGGGCCGCGCGCAGCTCGGCGCCGGCGTTCGCCGGCTGGCCGGCGCGCAGCCCCTCCTCCAGGCGCGCGAGGGCCGCGAGGCGTTCGGAAGGGGCGCTTGCGGGGTCGTCCGCGGCGTCGTCGGCAGTGCGCGCGAAGCGGTAGAAGGCCATCACCCGCGCGCGCGTCGCCCGCGGCAGGAGGCGCGAGGCGACGGGAAAGTTCTCGGCCCGGGCGGCACGCACGAGGGGGTCGGGCCCGCGGCGCGCGGCCGGCCCGATCCCCCCTTCCTCGGGTGCGTCCGCAAGCGTCATCTACCCGTGCCCCGCTTCCCGTGACTCTCCGTGCCCGCCACCTAGGTGGCCCCACCGGGAGAGAAAGGTGTGCCTATGCCTTGGGACAGTATGACCGGCCTCGTGGTCGGAACGCTAGCCTTCGCCGCGCCGGCCCTCGCGGCCGACGTGACGGTGGAGGTGACGGACCTGCGCTCGGGCTTGGGGGTCGTCCGCGTCGCCGTCTGCCCGGAGAGCAGCTTCACGCGCCCCGACTGCCCCTACACCGCCACCGCGCCCGCCGGAGAGGTCGTCGTGGTCAGGGACGTGCCGGCGGGCGTCTACGCGGTGCAGGCCTTCCACGACGAGAACAACGATGGCAATCTGAACCGCCGGGGCTTCCGCCCCTCCGAGGGGCTGGGCTTCTCGCGGGACGCACCCCTGCGGATGGGCCCGCCGCGCTTCTCGGACGCGGCCGTCCAGATCAACGGAAGCGGGCGGCTCACGCTCAGCATGAGGTACTATTGATGAACGCCATGACCGGCGCGAGCGGGCAACAGGAAACGAGGGACGTCGTGGTGATCGGCGCCGGCCCCGGGGGGCTGGCCTCCGCGATGCTGATGCGCGCGGCGGGCGCGCGCGTCACCCTGCTCGAGCGCGAGGACCGCGTGGGCGGGCGCACCGCCTCGTTCACGCAGGACGGGTTCACCTTCGACTACGGCCCGACCTTCTACCTCTATCCCGAGGTGCTGCAGGAAGTGTTTCAGGCCTGCGGGCGCGACCTCTTCGAGGAGGTCGAGCTGAAGCGGCTCGACCCGATGTACCGGCTGCAGTTCGACGACGGGAACACCTTCGACGCCACCCCGGACGTCGAGCGGCTGAAGGCCGAGGCCGCGAAGATCGACCCCGACGACGCCCGCAACGTGCCTGCCTACCTGCAGGAGCAGATCGACAAGTTCGCCGCCTTCAAGCCGATCCTCCAGCGCCCCTTCCTCGGGCCCCGGGATCTGGCGCGCATGGACATGGTGAAGGCGTTCCCGCTGTTCCGGCCCTGGCTGACGGTGGACCAGGACCTGCGGCGCTTCTTCAAGCACCCCGATCTGCGCCTCGCCTTCTCGTTCCAGTCGAAGTACCTCGGGATGAGCCCGTTCAAGTGCCCGTCCCTCTTCACCATCGTCGCGCATGTCGAGTACGGGTTCGGCGTGTTCCACCCGATCGGTGGCTGCAACGCGATCCCCCGCGCGATGGCGCGCGTGGCCAGCGAGATGGGCGTCGACATTCGCCTGAGCGCCCCCGCCGAGGAGATCGAGTTCGAGGGCCGCAAGGCCAGGGCCGTCCGCGTGAACGGAGAGGTGCTGAAGGCCGATGCCGTGATCGTGAACGGCGACTTCGCCTCGACCATCCCGAAGCTGATCCCGAACGCGAAGCGGCGGCGGTGGACGGATGCGAAGGTGGACTCCAAGAAGTACTCCTGCTCGACCTTCATGCTCTATCTCGGGATCGAGGGGCGGCTCGACGACGTGAGCCACCACACGATCCACCTGTCGGACGACTACTTGAAGAACATCCAGGAGATCGACGAGGGCCGCGCGCCGGAGGATCCGACGATCTACGTCCAGAACGCCTCCGTCACCGACCCGACGCTGGCGCCGGAGGGGCACTCCACGCTCTACGTCCTCGTGCCGACGGGCAACCTGTCCGGTCCCGAGGACTGGGAGGCGCTGGGCCCGGTCTACCGCGAGAAGATCCTCGACCGGCTCTCCAAGCTGACCGGCCACGACATCCGCCCGCGCATCAGGACCGAGCGGATGATCACCCCCGCCGACTGGCAGACGCAGATGGGCATCTTCCGAGGCGCGACCTTCAACCTCGCGCACAACCTGGGCCAGATGCTGCACTGGCGGCCCCGCAACCGGTTCGAGGACGTGGACGGCGTCTACCTGACGGGGGGCGGCACGCATCCCGGCTCGGGCCTGCCGACCATCTTCGAGAGCGCGCGCATCGCCTCGCGCCTCGCGGCTGAGGACCTGGGGCTGGACGCGGACGCCCTGCCCGATCAACTTCCAACCCAACCGAAGTTCAAGGAGGCCGCGGAATGAGCACGGTCGGCATCATCGGCGGCGGCCTCGGCGGCCTCGCCGCCGCGGCGACGCTCGCGGCGCGGGGGCACAAGGTCACGCTGCTGGAGAAGAACGAGTGGCTGGGCGGCAAGGCGGCCGAGCTGGAGGAGGGGGGCTTCCGCTTCGACATGGGCCCCACGATCCTGACCATGCCCCGCGTGCTGGAGCGCGTGTTCGCCGAAGCCGGGCGGGACATGACGGACTATCTGGACCTGCGCCGCCTCGATCCGCAGTGGCGCTGCTTCTACGACGACGGCACGGTCCTCGACCTGCGGGACGATCCCGCCGAGGCCGCGCGCGAGATCGGCAGGCTCTCCCCCGCGGACGAGGCGGGCTTCCAGCGGTTCATGGAGGTGGCGGACCGCCTCTCGGACGTGTCGGACCGGTTCTTCTTCTGGCGCTCGGTCGAGGACATCCGCGACACGATGAACCTGAAGCAGAACATGAACCTCGCCACCTTGTCCGACGTGATGGCGCTGCGGATGCACCGCACGGTGGCGGGGCAGATCAAGAAGGACGTGCGCGACCCCCGTGTCCAGCAGATGCTGGAGCATTTCATCCAATACGTGGGCTCGTCGCCCCTGGCCTCTCCGGCGGTGCTGTGCGGGATCGCGCAGATGCAGCAGGGCGAGGGGGTTTGGTACCCGATCGGCGGCACCCGCGCCGTGCCGACGGCGCTGACCCGGCTGGGCGAGGAGTTGGGCGTCGACTACCGGACGGGCGTCGACGTGACTGGGATCGACGTCGAGGACGGCCGGGCCGTCGGGGTCGTCGCGGACGGCGAGCGTATGCGCTTCGACAAGGTCGTCTCGAACATGGATTCGGTGCGCACCTATCGCGAACTGGTCGGCGGCGACGCCTGGCGCGACTTCGGCTACCGCAAGCGCGAGGCGGCCTGCTCGGGCATCGTGCTCTATCTCGGGCTCGACCGAGCCTACGACCATCTCGCCCATCACAACTTCGTCTTCTCGCGCGACCCCGAGGAGGAGTTCGCGGCCATCTACGACCAAGGCGTGCCGGCGCCCGACCCGACCGCCTACATCGCCGCCCCTGCCCGGACCGAGCCTGGCGTCGCGCCCGAGGGGGGCGAGGCGCTCTACGTCCTCGTCCACACGCCGCATCTGAGGGACGGTCACGACTGGGAGGCGATGCTGCCCGGCGAGCGGGCGAAGATCATGTCCAAGCTCGCCCGCGCCGCCGGGATGGAGGATCTGGAGGAGCGGATCGTCGTCGAGCGCGCGCTGACCCCGCAGAGCATCCACGACCGCTACAAGGTGCTGGACGGGGCGATCTACGGCCTCGTCAGCCATGGAAAGGTGAACGGAGCCTTCAAGCCGGGCAACCGCTCGCGGCAGGTGCGGGACCTCTACCTCGCTGGCGGGTCCGCCCATCCGGGGCCGGGGATGCCGATGGCGCTGATGTCGGGCTGGATCGCGGCCGACAGCCTCGACAGGGACGCGGCGGCCAATGCTCCGGCCGTCGCGGCCGAGTAGGCCTCCCCCCCGTGCCCCGCGCCGGGCCGCCCGCAGACGATCCGGTCGCCCTGCGCTCGCCCCGTATGTGCCGGTTCTTCGCGGGCGTCATGCGCCGGCAGATGGCGCGGAGCTTCCGCGCCGTCCGCCTCCTGCGGCCCGGCCTGCCCGCGCTGCCCGAGGGTGCGCCGACCGTCGTCTACTCCAACCACCCTTCATGGTGGGACCCGGCCTTCCACATCGTCCTGACGACGACGTTCCTTCCCCGGCACACCACCTTCGGCCCGATCGACGCCGAGGCGCTGGAGCGGTACGGCTTCATGAAGCGGATCGGCCTCTTCGGCGTGGAGCCCGGCAGCCGCGCGGGCGCGGCGCGCTTCCTCGAGGTGGGGCGGCACGTTCTCGCCGATCCGGCGCGCACGCTCTGGATGACGGCGCAAGGCACCTTCGCCGATCCCCGCGCGGCGGTCCCGATCCGGGCGGGGCTGGCGCATCTGATGGCCCGGGTGCCCGGCACCGTGGCGGTGCCGCTGGCCTTGGAGTACCCGTTCTGGGGCGAGAAGCGCCCCGAGGCGCTTGCCGCCTTCGGCGCGCCCGTCGCCGCCCCGCCATCCAAAGACGTCCCCCGCGCCGTGCGGACACGGAACCTGCAGGCGGCCCTGCAACGCGGCCTCGACGAGACGATGGAGCGCCTCTCGGCCGCGGCCCGCGAACGCGACCCCGCGGCGTTCGAGCCGGTCCTCGGTGGACGGCGCGGCGTGGGCGGTGTCTACGGGGCCTGGAAGCGCGTGACCGCCCGCGCCGCTGGGCGCGCCCACGATCCGGACCATATCATGGACCACACCACATAGGGGCACCATGATCCTCGCGTTGAACATCCTCGCCTCGCTCGGCCTCGCCCTCGGCGGGCTCTATGCCGTCGTGACGCTCATGAACCTGGCGATCTTCGGCGTGCCCCGGCGTGCGCCCGAAGGAACCCCGCGGCCCGTCTCGGTCCTGATCCCCGCGCGGGACGAGGCGGGCAACATCGGCGCCGCGCTCGAGGCGGTGCTGGCGCAGGAGGGGGCGCAGATCGAGGTCGTGGTCTGCGACGACGGCTCGACCGACGGGACGGACCGCATCGTGGGCGAGTTCGCGGCGCGCGACGGGCGCGTCCGTCTGATCCACGGGGCGCCGTTGCCCATGGGCTGGAACGGCAAGCAGCACGCCTGCCACCAGCTCGCGCTCGCGGCGAGGCATCCCCGGCTCCTCTTCCTCGACGCGGACGTGCGTCTCGCGCCCGGCGCGGTGGCGCGCATGTCCGGCTACATGGACGCGCGCGGCCTCGACCTCGTCTCGGGCTTTCCGCGCCAGATCACCCGGACCCTGGGCGAGGTCGTGACGATCCCCCAGATCCTCGTCCTCCTCCTCGGCTACCTGCCCTTCCCGATGGCCCGCATGCTGCCTGGGGAAGGGTTCGCGGCAGGGTGCGGGCAGCTCATGCTGGTCGAGGCCGAGGCCTACCGCGCCGCCGGCGGCCACGAGGCGTTCCGGGACCGGATGCACGACGGCCTGAACCTGCCGCGCAACGTGCGGGCGGCGGGGGGGCGCACGGACATCCTGGACGCGACGCCGCTGGCGCGGGTGCGGATGTACGACAACTGGGCCGACATCTGGTCGGGGTTCACGAAGAACGCGACCGAAGGGATGGCCAAGCCCGTCGCGCTGCCGATCTGGACGGTCCTGCTAGCCGGCGGGCACATCCTGCCGCCCGTGGTCGCGTTGGTCGCCTGGGGGGCGGGGGCCGACTACGCCGCCAAGGTGGCGCTGCTTACGACGGCGATGGTCCTCCTCGCCCGGGCGCTGCTGGCGTGGAAGGTGCGGCAGCGTCCGCTCGCGGTCCTCCTCCATCCGGTCGGCGTGGCGGTGACGCTGGCGATCCAGTGGTCGGCCCTCCTCGGGGCGCGGAAGGGGGCGCAGGCGCAGTGGCGCGGCCGCCTCTACGACATGAACTGATGGCCGACGGAGCGCCCATCCCCCACCCGGTTCGCGAGGCGCACGACCGCCTCGCGCGGGCCTTCGACCTCGGCGCCGTTCCTTCCGTCCGCGAGCGGATCGCCCGTCTGGACGCCCTCATGGACGTGCTTCGCGCCCGCACGGACGAGATCGCCCGGACCGTCGCCTCGGACTTCCAAGGTCACCGCGCGGAGGTCGAGACGCTGACCTCCGAGGTCGGCTTCACCCTCGACGCGATCCGGCACCTCAAGCGCGTCCTGCCGCGATGGGCGCGCACGCGCCGCCGCCGCGTGGTGCGGCCCGTCCCCGGCCGGACGGAGATCTGGCGCGAGCCGAAGGGCGTGGTGGCCGTCCTCTCGCCCTGGAACTATCCCCTGCAGCTCGCGCTCGTGCCGCTGGCGACGGCCGTGGCGGCGGGGAACCGGGTGATCCTGAAGCCGTCCGAGCGGAGCCCTGCGACCTCCGAGCTTCTCGCGGATATGCTGGGGGAGGTCTTCCCCCCGGACGAGGTCGCCGTCGTGACCGGGGGGCCGGACGTCGCGGCGGCGGTCTGCGACCTGCCGCTGGGGCACATCTTCTTCACCGGCTCGACGGAGATCGGGCGCAAGGTCGCCGCCGCGGCCGCGCGCCACCTGACGCCCGTGACGCTGGAGCTGGGCGGCAAGTCCCCCGCCATCGCCATGCCGGGCGCCGATCCCGTGCGGGAGGCCGCCCCGATCGCCTGGGGCAAGTGGTTCAGCGCCGGCCAGACCTGCGTGGCGCCGGACTTCCTTCTGGTGCCCGAGGGTACCGCGCCCGCCTGGGCGGACGCGCTCCTCGGGCAGGCCGGCCGGTTCCTCGGCGGGGCGGGCGACTACACCGCCATGATCGACGCCCGCGCCGGGGACCGCATCCGCTCGATGCTGGACGAGGCGCGGGGCGCGGGCGCCGATGTCCGCGCCCTCGACGCCGAGGCGCCCCATGTCGCCCCCGCGGTCGTGCTGCGCCCGCCCGAGGGCATCGCATTGATGCGCGAGGAGATCTTCGGCCCGGTCCTGCCGATCCTCGAGTACGGCTCCGAGGAGGATATCCTCAGGCGCCAGCGGGACGAGGCGCCGCTCGCGGCCTATGCGTTCGGGCCGGACCGGGGGGCGTCCGCCGCGCTCCTGCGGCGCATCCGTTCGGGCGGGGCGGCGACGGGGCTGCCGGTGATCCACCTCGCGGCGCACGATCTGCCCTTCGGGGGGATCGGCACTTCCGGCATGGGCGCCTATCACGGCACGAGCGGGCTGGAGGCGTTCACCCACGAGCGCAGCGTGATGCACGTGGCGCGGGGCCCGTGGATGCGGATGCTCGCCCCGCCGCACCCGCCCTTCATGCAGCGGATCATCCGCCGGATGGCGCGCTGAGCAATCCCTTCAGCTCGTAGACGAGGTCCAGCGCCTCCCTCGGGGTGAGGGCGTCGGGATTGACCGCGTCCAGCCGCTCCTCGGCGGGTCCGGCCCTCTTCGCGGGCGGCGGCGGCGGGGGAGCGTTCGAGAAGAGGGGCAGGTCGTCGATAAGGGCGGCGGGCCTCGCCCCCCGCTCGCCGTTCTCGAGAGTCTCGAGGATGCGGCGGGCGCGATCCACCACGGAGGCGGGCAGCCCCGCCAGCCGGGCGACCTGCACCCCGTAGGAGCGGTCGGCCGCCCCCTCGCGGACCTCGTGGAGGAAGACGACCTCGCCCTCCCATTCGCGCACCGCGACGGTGGCGTTGCGGGCCCCATCCAGCTTGGCCGCGAGCGCCGTCATCTCGTGGTAGTGGGTGGCGAAGATCGCGCGGCAGCGATTCACGCCCTCGAGATGCTCGAGCACCGCCCAGGCGATGGAGAGGCCGTCCCAAGTGGCCGTGCCGCGCCCGATCTCGTCGAGGATCACCAGGGCCCGGGGGCCGGCCTGGTTCAGGATCGCGGCCGTCTCGACCATCTCGACCATGAAGGTCGAGCGGCCCGCCGCGAGGTCGTCCGAAGCGCCCACGCGGGAGTGGAGGGAATCGACCGTGCCGATATGCGCCGCGGCGGCGGGAACGTAGCTGCCAGTCTGCGCCAGGAGGCAGATCAGCGCGTTCTGGCGCAGGAAGGTCGACTTGCCGGCCATGTTCGGGCCGGTCAGCAGGATAACGCGGGGGCCGCCGAGGTCGCAGTCGTTGGCGACGAAGGGGGTTCCGCCGCGGCGGAGGGCACGCTCGACCACGGGGTGGCGGCCGCCCTCAATCGCGAAGGCCGCCGAGTCGTCCACCAAGGGGCGGGTCCAGCCCCCCTCGACCGCGAGGGTCGCGAAGGCCGCCGCCAGGTCGATCTCGGCCAGCGCGGCGGCGGTGGCGTGCAGCGCCGGGGCCCGGTCCAGCACCAGCGCGCGAAGCTGCTCGAAGATGCGCAGCTCGATGGCTTGGGCGCGGCCGGCGGCGTTCAGGATCCTCGTCTCTAGCTCGGACAGCTCGGGCGTGGTGAAGCGCACGGCCGAGGCGGTCGTCTGGCGGTGGATGAAGTCGTCCCGCGCGAGCATCGCCTCCGCATGGGTCGCGGTCGTCTCGACGAAGTAGCCGAGGACGTTGTTGTGCTTGACCTTCAGCGAGGCGATGCCCGTGCGCTCGGCGTAGTCCTTCTGCATCCCCGCGATCACGGAACGGCCGTCGTGCTGGAGAGCGCGCGCCTCGTCCAGCTCGGCGTCCGCGCCCTCGACCACGAGGCCGCCATCGCGCGCGAGGAGCGGCGGCTCGGCCACGAGGGCGGATCGAAGGGTGTTCAAGACGGCGTTGTGGTCGTGAAGGTCCGCCAAGGCGTCCCGGAGGAGGTCCGGAAGGTCCATCGGGGCCACGCCCTCGAGGATCAGGGCCGACTCCAGCCCCCCCCGGATCGCCGCGAGGTCGCGCGGCCCGCCGCGGTTCAGCGCCAGCCGCGACAGGGCGCGGTCGAGGTCGGGCGCGGCGCGCAGCGCGTCGCGGAACCGCTCGCGAGTGGCGGCGTCGCCAGCCAGCGCCTCGACCGCGTCTGCCCGGGCGCGGATCACCGCGACCTCCGTCGAGGGCGCCGAGAGGCGGCGGGCGAGGAGGCGCGCGCCCGACGCCGTCGCGGTGCGGTCCACCGCCTCCAGCAGCGATCCCGCGCGGCCGCCGCCCTGCGCCTCGGCGATCTCCAGCGAACGGCGGGTGGGGGCGTCGATCGACATGGCGCCCGAGCTCCGCTCCAGCCGAGGCGGGCGCAGGAGGGGGAGCGCGCCGCGCTGCGTGATCTCCAGCCAGTCGGCCAGGGCCCCCATCGCGCCGATCTGGGCGCGGGTGAAGCTGCCGAAGCCCCCGAGATCCCTCGCCCCGAAGAGCCTGGCGGTGCGCGCCTCGCCTTCGGTCGAGTCGAAGCTCGACGGCGCAAGGGGGGTGAGGGTGGCGCCCGCGGTCTCGACCGTCTCGGCCATGGCCGCCTCGAAATCGGTGGAGACGAGGACCTCGACCGGCGCGAGGCGGGCGAGAAGGGGCGGCAGGTCCCGCGCCTCCGCCACGGTGAACGCGCCGGTGGAGATGTCGACCCAAGCCAGCGCGCCCTCGTCCCGGACCCGGTGGAAGGCCGCGAGGAGGTTCTCGGCCCGCGCGTCGAGCAGCGCGTCCTCCGTCAGCGTGCCGGGGGTGACGAGGCGCACGATCTCGCGGTTCACGACGGCCTTGGAGCCGCGTTTCCTCGCCTCGGCGGGGTCCTCGGTCTGCTCGCAGACGGCGACGCGGTGGCCTGCGCGGATCAGCCGCTGAAGGTAGCCTTCGGCGGAATGGACCGGCACGCCGCACATGGGGATGTCGCGCCCCTCGTGCTGGCCGCGCTTCGTGAGCGCGATGTCGAGCGCCTGCGCGGCGACCTCCGCGTCCTCGAAGAAGAGCTCGTAGAAATCGCCCATGCGATAGAAGAGGAGGGCCGACCCGGCTTCCTCCCTGATCCGCAGGTACTGCGCCATCATCGGCGTCGGTGCCATGTGATCCCCCCTCTCCGACGGGTGTAGGGTGCGCGCTAGAAAGGGTGAAGGCGGAGGGCGGCCGTCACATCTCGGCGGGAACCTCGATGCCTAGGATGCCCAGGATCAGCACGAGCTGCCGCCGCGCGAGGAGGAGAAGGGCGAGGTGCCCCGCCCCGTCCTCCGCACCGAGGATCCGGTTCGCGGCGTAGCAGGCGTTGATCCGGTTCGCGACGTCGTAGGCGTGCATCGCCAGGACCGAGGGCTTGCGCTGCGCCACCGCCCGGTCGAGCTGGGCCGGGAAGGCGTCGAGGGCGAGGATCAGCTCGCGCGTGCCGGTCCCGAGGGTCGGCGCGCCCGGCTCGATCCCGACCTCGGCGGCTTTGGCGCGCAGCGATTCCAGACGGACGGCGGTGTACTGCAGATAGGGGCCGGTGCGCCCCTCGAAGCGGGTGAAGGCATCGACGTCGAAGACGTAGTTCTGCTCGCGGTCGTGGGAGAGCTCGCCGAACTTCACCGCGGCCATGGCGACCTGCTCGGCGGTGTCCGTGTCGACCTCGCCGCGTTCCTTCAGCCGCTCGGTCGCGGCCTCCAGCATCATGTCGGCGAGGTCCTTCAGGCGCATCACCCCGCCGGCGCGGGTCTTGAAGGGCTTGCCGTCGGGGCCGTTCACCGTGCCGAAGGCGATGTGCTCGAGCCGGTCGCGCGAGACGTAGCCCGCGCGCCCGGCGGCGGCGAAGACCTGCCGGAAGTGCAGCTTCTGGCGCGCGTCGACGACGTAGAGCATCGCGTCCGGCGCCCCGCCCGCCATGCCCTCGTCCACGCGGTCCTTGATCGTGGCCAAGTCCGTCGCCCCGTAGCCGTAGCCCCCGCGCGAGTTGCGCAGGATGAGGGGCGGCAGCTTCTCCTCGAAGCGGATGATGACGGCGCCGTCGTCCTCCTCGGCCACCCCGCGGGCGAGGAGGTCGTCGACCATCCCGTCCAGCATGCCCTGGTAGCGCGACTCGCCGTACCAGTACTCGAACCCCACGCCGAGGCGGTCGAAGTCGCGCCGCAGCCCGGCCTTCGAGACCTCCATCATCCGATCCCAGATGGCACGGTAGCGCGGCTCGCCCGCTTGGAGGGCGGCCGTCACCCGCCTCGCGCGGGCGAGGAACTCCTCGTCCTCCTTCGAGCGGGCGGAGGCGGCGGGATACCACCGGCGCAGGTCGTCCATGTCGAACGGTGCGCCGTCCAGGGCCTCGGGGACGTCCTCCTCGATCCAGGCGATGACCTGGCCCATCTGCAGGCCCCAGTCCCCGAGGTGGACGTCCCCCTCGACCATGGCGCCCGCGAAGGCGAGAAGGCGGCGCAGCCCCTCGCCGATGAGCGAGGAGCGCAGGTGCCCGACGTGCATCTCCTTCGCGACGTTGGGGCCGCCATAGTCGAGGAGGAGGCGCCGGCCCTCCGCCGGGGTGCCGGCGCCGAACCGGGGATCGCCCGCGAGGGACGCGGCGCGGCCGAGAAGCCCCTCCTCGGTGACGCGGACGTTCAGGAAGCCCGGCGGCGCGAACGCCGTCTCGAACCCGCCTTCGAGATGCGCGGCGACCTTCTCGTACGCCGCCTGGGGCGCCATCCTGTAGCGCTTCGCGGCGGCGAGGCAGCCGTTGCATTGGAAGTCCGCGAGGTCGGGCCGGTCGGAGGGGCGCACGGTGCCGAGCGCCGGATCGAAGCCCGCGGCCTCAAAGGCGGAACGGACCTTGCTCTCGATGGCCGTTTGCAGCGTCATGGGGCCCTCCGGTGCGAAACCGGGATGCCCTAGGGCGGGGCGGGGGAGGGCGCAACATGGGACCGGTCATCATCTGCGTGGCGATCACGGGATCCTTGCCGCGCAAGCGCGACAACCCGGCGGTGCCGATCACCGTGGCCGAGCAGATCGAATCGACCCACGAGGCGTTCGAGGTGGGCGCCAGCATCGCGCATTGCCACGTCCGGAACGACGACGGGACGCCGACGAGCGACCCGGCGCGATTCGCCGCGCTGAAGGAGGGGATCGAGCGGCACTGCCCAGGGATGATCGTCCAGCTCTCGACCGGGGGGCGCTCGGGGGCGGGGCGCGAGCGGGGCGGGATGATCGGGCTGCGGCCGGACATGTGCTCGCTGAGCGTCGGGTCGAACAACTTCCCGGCGCGGGTCTACGAGAACCCGCCCGACCTGGTGGACTGGCTGGCGGCCGAGATGGCCGCCCACGGCGTCTTGCCGGAGGTCGAGTGCTTCGACCTGAGCCATCTCTGGCAGGCGGCGGCGATGCACCGCGACGGCAGGCTGCCGCGCGTTCCCTATTGCCAGTTCGTCCTGGGGGTGCGGAACGCCCTGCCCGCGGACCCGCACGCCTTCGAGGCGATGCTCGCGGCCAAGCGTCACCTCCTCGGCGAGGCGCCCTGGTGCGCCGCCGGGATCGGGCGGCACCAGCTGGAGGTGAACGAATGGGCCATCGGCGCGGGCGGGCACGCGCGTACCGGGCTGGAGGACAACGTGCGCCTCGACCGCGAGACGCTGGCCCCGTCGAACGGCGCCCTCGTCCGGCGGGCGGCGGCGGTGGCCGGGCGTCACGGCCGGCCCGTCGCCACCCCGGCGGAGGCCCGCGCGATCCTGGGCCTAGGCGAGCAGCGGACGCGCTAGGCGAAGCATCGTCGCCTCCTCGTCCGCGGGCACCACGTGGGCCGCGCGGCAACCGGTCCAGGCGAGGCCCTCCATCACCGCCTCGCGGAAGGAGGCGTCGTTCTCGCCGATGCCGCCGGTGAAGGCGACGGCGTCGAGGCCCCGCATCGCGGCGATCAGCGCGCCGCACTGCCGGAGGGTCCAGTGGACGAGGTACTCGACGGCCGCGCCCCGCCCTTCTGCGCGGAGGGTCCGCATGTCCGCGCTGCCCCCAAGGGCCAGGAGGCCCGAGCGGCGGTTGAGGATCTCGGCGGCACCGTCCGCCCCATGCCGCCGCGCGAGGTCGAGGACGGCCATCGGGTCGAGGTCGCCCGCGCGGGTCCCCATCGGCAGGCCCGAGGCGGGCGAGTAGCCCATCGTCGTCGCGACCGATCGCCCGCCCACGATCGCGCAGGCCGAGCAGCCGCCGCCCAGATGCAGGGCAAGGAGGCGCCCCGGCAGGGGATCGAGCGCGGCGGCCACCCCCGAATAGGAGATGCCGTGGAAGCCGTAGCGACGCAGGCCGCGCGCGCGCTCCTCCTCGGGGAGGGGCAGCGCGCGCTCGACCTCCGGCATGGTCGCGTGGAAGGCCGTGTCGAAGACGGCGATCTGGGGCAGGTCCGGGTCGATCCGGGTCAGGGCGCGGACCGCCGCGAGGGCTGGCGGGTTGTGCAGCGGCGCGAGGGGGGCGAGGGCGTCGAGGGCGGTCAGGGTCGCGTCGTCCAGAAGGGCGGGCTCGGCCCGGTCGCCGCCGTGGACGATCCGGTGGACAGCCGCCCTGGGCCGGGGAAGGTCTGCGAGCATCTCGAAGAGGGCGGCGGCGTGACCGCCTTCGGCGAGGCGGTCCCGCTGGTTCGAGGCGACGCGCACGCCGTCCCGGAAGGCCGACAGCTTGAGCGAGGTGCTGCCGGCGTTCAGGCAGAGGACCGTCACCCGGCGGCGATCATGTCGTCCCTCGAGACGCCCGCGACGCGAACGGGCTTCTTCATCGCGTCGCGGCGGAAGGGCTCGCCCAGCTCCTGGTTGATCATGGCCTCGATCAAGGTGGTGGTGCCGTCCCGCATCTGCGCGCGCACGGCATTGCGGAGGGCTTCCGTCAGCTCCTCCATGGTGCGCGCGACCACGCCCTTCAGGCCGCAGGCCCGCGCGATGCCGGCATAGGAGACCTGGGTATCGAGCTCGGTGCCGACGAAGTTGTCGTCGAACCAGAGCGTCGAGTTCCGCTTCTCCGCCCCCCACTGGTAGTTGCGGAACACGATCTGCGTGATCGCGGGCCATTCGCCGCGGCCGATCGCCGTCAGCTCGTTCACCGCGATGCCGAAGGCGCCGTCGCCCGCGAAGCCCACGACGGGCAGGTCCGGCCGACCGATCTTCGCGCCCACGATGGCCGGCAGGCCGTAGCCGCAGGGCCCGAACAACCCGGGCGCGAGATAGCGGCGCCCCTCGTCGAAGTCCGGGTAGGCGTTGCCGATGGCGCAGTTGTTGCCGATGTCCGACGAGATGATCGCCTCGCGCGGCAGGGCGGCCTGGATCGCGCGCCACGCCATGCGCGGGCTCATCCAGTCGGGCCTGTCCTGCCTCGCGCGCTCGTTCCAGGTGGTGCCGGGGTCGTCCTCCTCGTGGTCCATCGACGACAGCTCCTGCGCCCAGCGGGATTTCGTCTCGGCGATCAGGGTCCGGCGCGCCTGGCGCCCCTCGTCGCCCGCCGTCTCCGACAGGTCCGCGAGGATGCCGCGCGCCACCTTCGCCGCGTCGCCGACGATGGGGACGGCGACCTTCTTGGTCAGACCGACGCGGTCGGGGTTGATGTCGACCTGGATCACCTTCGCGCCCGGCGGCCAGTAGTCGATGCCGTAGCCCGGAAGCGTGCTGAACGGGTTGAGGCGCGTGCCGAGGGCGAGGATCACGTCCGCCTTCGCGATCAGCTCCATAGCGGCCTTCGAGCCGTTGTAGCCCAAGGGGCCGGCGAAGAGCGGGTGCGCGCCGGGGAAGGCGTCGTTGTGCTGGTAGCCCACGCAGACCGGCGCATCGAGACGTTCGGCCAGATCGGACGAGGCGTCGATCCCGCCCTTGGACAGCACCGCGCCCGCGCCGTTCAGGATGACGGGGAACCGCGCCTCCGACAGCAGCGCGGCGGCGGCGGCAACGGACCGCTCGCCGCCGGGCGCGCGCTCGAACACGACCGGCTCGGGGATCTCGACGTCGATCTCGCGGGTCCAGAAGTCGCGGGGCACGTTGATCTGGGCCGGGCCGCAGAGGCGCCTCGCCTTCGCGATGACGCGGGTGAGCACCTCGGCGATGCGGGCAGGGTCGCGCACCTCCTCCTGGTAGGCGACCATGTCCTCGAACAGCTTCATCTGCTCGACCTCTTGGAAGCCGCCCTGGCCGATGGTGGCGTTCGCGGCCTGCGGCGTGACGAGCAGGAGCGGCGTGTGGTTCCAATAGGCGGTCTTCACGGCCGTGACGAAGTTGGTGATGCCCGGCCCGTTCTGCGCGATCATCATCGACGTCTCGCCCGTGGCCCGGGTGTAGCCGTCGGCCATGAAGCCGGCCGAGCCTTCGTGCGCGGCGTCCCAGAAGGTGATCCCCGCCTGCGGAAACAGGTCCGAGATCGGCATCATGGCGCTGCCGATGATCCCGAAGGCATGACGGATCCCGTGCCGCTGCAGGACCTTGATGAAGGCTTCCTCGGTCGTCATGCGCATGGTCTCGTCCCCTCCCCTTGGGCCCGCCGGTCGTGATGGGCCAGGCGGGCGCGCTTGGCGAGGGGGTATTTCGCCCCGTCCCGGCCGGGGCCGCGGCCCTCAGGCGTGCGCGGCCTCGGCGATGGGATGGATGCAGGCGGCCTCGGTCTCCCGCACGGGGCGCAGGGCCGGCGGCGCGTCGGCGCAGTCGGGCCGGGCGCGCGGGCAGCGGGTGCGGAACACGCAGCCCGACGGGGGGCTGAGGGGCGAGGGGATGTCGCCCTCGACCAGGCCGGCGGCGCGCACGGCGCCGCGCGCGGGGTCGGGAACGGGCACGGCCTCGACCAGCGCGCGGGTGTAGGGATGGGCCGGCGCCGCGATCAGCGGCCGGGCGGGCCCCACCTCCATCAGGCGACCGAGGTACATGACGGCGATCCGGTCCGAGACGTTGCGCACCACCGAAAGGTCGTGCGCGATGAAGATCAGGCTGATCCCCATGTCCTTCACCAGGCGCTTCATCAGGTTCACGACCTGCGCCTGCACCGAAACGTCGAGCGCCGAGACCGGCTCGTCCGCGACGATGAGGCGCGGGTTCAGGACGAGCGCCCGCGCGATGCCGACGCGCTGGCACTGGCCGCCCGAGAACTCGTGCGGGTAGCGGTCCATCAGCTTCGGGGACAGGCCGACCTTCTCCATCACCTCGCCGACGCGTCGGCGGCGCTCGTCCCGGCTCGCGTCCGGCTCGTGGGTCTGCAGGGGCTCGGCGATGGCGCGGCCCACCGTCATGCGGGGGTTCAGCGCGGCGAGCGGATCCTGGAACACCATCTGGACCTCTGCGCGGTGGCGCCGCCGCCGGCCGGCCGAAAGCGCGGCGAGATCCTGCCCCTCCCAGAGGACGCGGCCCGACGAGGCGGGGATCGTGCCGATCACGGCGCGGGCGAGGGTGGACTTGCCCGACCCCGACTCGCCCACGAGGCCCAGCGTCTCGCCCGCGGCGACCTCCAGCGAGACGTCCGTGACCGCGCGCAAGAGGTCCGGCGCCTCCCATGGCCAGGCGCCGCGCCGGGCGACGGGGAAGGTGACCGACAGGTCCTCGAGGCGCAGCAGGGTCATTCCGCGGCCTCCGGGGCGAGGCGCGCCGCGAGGGCGCGGACGTCCGGCACCGGCGCATGGCAGGCGCGCCGGCCGTCCATAGGCGGGCGCACGGTGGGGCAGGGCGCATGAGCGAGGGGGCAGCGCGGCGTGAAGGGACAGCCCGGCAAGGGGCGCGACATGTCGGGCGGATCGCCCGGGATCGCGGCGAGATCGCCGTCGCCGTCGATGCGCGGCACCGCCGCGAGAAGGCCCACCGTGTAGGGATGCGTCGGGGCGGCGAAGAGGTCGGCCGTCGGCCCCTTCTCCATCACCCGCCCGCCATACATCACGACCGTCTCCTCGCAGGCGCCCGCCACGATCCCGAGGTCGTGCGTGATGAGGAGGAGCGCCATCCCGAACTCGCGCCGCAGATCGGCGAGCAGCTCCATGATCTGGGCCTGGACGGTCACGTCGAGCGCGGTCGTCGGCTCGTCCGCGATGAGGAGGCGCGGCCGGTTCAAGAGGGCCATCGCGATCATCACGCGCTGGCGCATCCCGCCCGAGAACTCGTGCGGGTACTGGCGCAGGCGCGCCTTCGCGTCGGGTATGCGGACCGCGTCGAGCATCCGTCCGGCCTCCCGCTCGGCCTCGCGGCGGCTGACGCCGCGGTGCTCCGTCAGGGCCTCGGCGAGCTGCGAGCCCACCCGCATGAACGGGTTGAGCGAGGTCATCGGGTCCTGGAAGATGATCCCGATCTCCTCGCCGCGCAGGGTGCGCAGGCGCCGGTCGGGGGCGTTCAGGATGTCCTCGCCGTCCCAGCGCACCGCGCCCGTCGCCCGGCCGTTCTTCGCCAGCAGGCCCAGGACGGAGAAGGCGGTCTGCGACTTGCCCGACCCCGACTCGCCCACCACGGCCGTGGCGCCGCCCTCGTCCACCGAGAGCGACACGCCGTCGACCGCGCGCACGTCGCCGCCAGGCGTGGCGAAGGTCACGGCGAGGTCGTCGATTTCCAGAAGCGGCATCTCAGCGGTCCTTCGGATCGAGCGCGTCGCGCAGCCCGTCGCCGATGAAGAAGAAGGCGAAGAGGGTCGTGACGAAGAAGAAGAGCGGGAACCCGATCTGCCAGAGCGTCCCGCGGGTCAGCGTCTCGGCGCCGTCGTTCAGCAGCGCCCCCCACGAGGTCGCCGGCTCCTGCACGCCGAGGCCGAGGAAGGAGACGAAGGATTCGAAGATGATCATGTTCGGCACGAGGAGCGTGGCATAGACCACGACGATCCCCATCAGGTTCGGCACGATGTGGCGCGTGACGATGCGGAAGGGGCGCACCCCCGTGGCGATGGCCGCCTCGACGAACTCGCGGTTCTTCAGCGACAGGGTCTGGCCGCGCGCGATGCGGGCCATGTCGAACCACGAGATCGCGCCGATCCCCACGAAGAGGGCGATGAACTGGATGCCCGGAATGGACTGGAGGAACGCGCTAGCCTGCACGACGACCAGCAGCAGGATGAGCACGAACATGTACGGGATCGAGACGAGGATGTCGACGAGGCGCATCATGAACCCGTCCACCCGGCCCCCCGCATAGCCCGAGATCGCGCCGTAGAGCGTGCCGATGACGACGGCCGCCAGCGCGCCGACGATGCCGACCATCAAGCTGATCTGCGTGCCCTGCATGGTCCGTGCGAAGAGGTCGCGCCCGAGCTCGTCCGTGCCGAACCAGTGCCCGCTCTCGATCGAAGGGCGTCCCGCCTCGCGGATGTTGCCGAGGACGGACCAGTCCACGCTCTCGTAGTCCCAGGGCGCCACGAGCGGGCCGATCAGGGCCATGGCCGCCACGATGGCGAGCCAGACCAGAGAGGCCACAGCGACCTTGTTCTGGAAGAAGCGGCGCCGGGCGTCCTGCCAGAGGGACCGTCCGCCACCTTCCTCGTCGGCGACGAGCACGCCCGTCTCGGCCGCCTCGACGAAGGGCTCGGCCGCGGCGGCCGGATGCATCTTGGGTGCGCGCATCAGTAGCGGATTCTCGGATCGATCCAGGCGTAGGTAAGATCCACCAGGAGGTTGAACAGGATCGTCAGCGCGCCGATCAGGATCGTGATGCCCATCATCGTCGAATAGTCCCGGTTCAGGGCTGCGTTCACGAGAAAGCCCCCGATCCCGCCGGTCGAGAAGAAGTAGTCGATCACCACCGACCCGGTGATCATGCCCACGAAGGTCGGCCCCAGATAGGAGATGACGGGCAGCATCGCCGGCTTCAGCGCGTGGCGCAGGACGACCTTGCGCATGGGCATGCCCTTGGCGCGCGCGGTCCGGATGAAGCCCGAGTTCATCGTCTCGAGCATGGACGAGCGCGTCAGGCGCGCGATCGAGGCCATGAAGGACGTGCCCAGCGCGATCACCGGCAGCACGAGGTTCTCGGGCGCGCCGCCGTTCCATCCGCCCGCCGGCAGCCAGCCCAGCCAGACGGTGAAGATCACGACGAGGATCGGCGCCATCACGAAGTTCGGCAGCACCTGCGCGCCCACGGAGAAGCCGACCGCGAGATAGTCGAGCCAGGTGTTCTGGCGCACCGCCGCCACGACGCCGAGCGGCACGCCCACCGCGACCGCGAGGACGAAGGACAGCGCGCCGTAGGTCAGCGTCACGGGGAAACCCTGCGCGATCATGTCGTTCACGGAAAGGTCGCGGCGCAGGAAGGAGGGGCCGAAGTCGAAGCGCAGCACGACGTTCTCGACGTAGTCGTAGATCTGCTTCCACAGCGGCTGGTCGAGGCCGTAGCGCGCCTCGATGTTGGCGATGACGGCGGCGGGCAGCGTCCGCTCGGAGGAGGTGGGCCCGCCAGGGGCGAGCACCATCACGAGGTAACTGACGATCACCAAGATCAGCAGCACCGGGATCGCTACGAGGATGCGCTTGATTGAGTAGACGAGCATAGGGCTTCCGCAGCGGGCCGGGGGCCGTCCCGCATGGACGGCCCCCGGGCTTTCAGGTCATTCGCCGGCGACGCGGTAGAGGTCGCGGGCGTACCAGTTGTTCTCGGCGTTCTCGAACGGCCAGCCCTTCACGTCCTCGTCGAGCATGAAGGCGAGCGAGTAGTGGTAGATCGGGATGATCGCCGTGTCCTCGTTCAGGATCTCCTCGACCTCGGTGTAGATCTCCTGCGGGTTCTCGGCCGTGCGCGAGGCGTCGATCAGCTCGTCCACGCGGGGGTTCGCGTACTTGCCGTCGTTGTTCTCGTTGTTGGAGGTCATCAGGTCGAGGAAGCTCGACGCCTCGTTGTAGTCGGCGCACCAAGCCGAGCGGGAGATGTCGAAGTTCTGCCCCCCGCGCACGTCGAGATAGGTCGACCATTCGTAGTTCGAAAGATCGGTGTCGACGCCGAGCTTCTGCTTCCACATCTGCGAGACGATCGTCGCGATCTGCTCGTGCTGGTCGGAGGTGTTGTAGATGAGGTCGAGCGTCAGGTCGGGGCTCCCGGCCTCCTCCCAGAGGCGCTGGGCCTCGGCGTCGCGCTCGGCCTGGGTCATCTGGGCGTCGGGAAGGACCGGCATCTCGAAGTTCGCCGTGTCCTGGTGCGCGAAGGTGTAGGCCGGCGTCTGCCCGCCCTGCAGGATCTGGTCGGTGATCACGCTGCGGTCCACCGCGAGCGACAGCGCCCGGCGGACGTTCGGGTCCTTCAGCGCCTCGGGGCCGGATTCGGACTGGTTGAACGCGTAGTAGTAGGAGCACAGGCGCGGGATCGAGTGGGCCTGATCGGGATACTCCTCCTTCAGCTCGGGGAACTGGCCGGCGGGCAGGGGCTCGGTCATGTCGACCTCGCCGTCGAAGTAGCGGGTCAGCGCCTGGTTCGGGTCGTTGATGATGAGGCCGGTGACCTCGTCGATGATGACGTCGTCGGCGTTCCAATAGGTGTCCGACTTCTCGGCGCTCCAGCGCTCGCCGACGCGGTAGTCGGTCAGGACGTAGGCGCCGTTCCCGACGATGTTGCCGGGCCGCACCCAGTCGGCGCCGTGCTCCTCGATGACGTCCTGCCTAGCCGGGAAGAAGGTCGAGTAGGTGACCATCTGCGGGAAGTAGGGCAGCGCCTCCTCGAGGGTGATCTCGAGGGTGGTGTCGTCGATGGCGCGCACGCCGATCTCGGAGGGGTCGATCTCGCCCGCGATGGCCTCGGTCGCGCCCTCCACGGTCGCGAGCTCGATATACCACGAGTAGTTCGAGGCCAGCTCCGGGTCGACGGCGCGCTGGATGCCGTAGACGAAGTCCTGCGCGGTCACCGGCTCGCCGTCGGACCACCTGGCGTCGTCGCGCAGCGTGAACGTGTAGGTCAGGCCGTCGTCCGAGACTTCGTGGGAAAGGGCGACGCCCGGCTCGATCGTGCCGTCGGGGGCCGAGTTGTAGAGCCCCTCGAAGAGCTGGCGGACCGCATGGTTCCCGGCGGTCTCCTCGACCAGCTGCGGGTCGATCGACTTCCAGTCGTCCAGCATCCGGTAGGTGAAGGACTGGTCCTCGGCCAGCGGCTCGCCGGTCTCGGGGTTGGTGGCGTCCTGAGCGAAGGCGGCCGTCGACAGAAGCAGCGCGGCGAGCGTGCCGGTGGCTGTGCGGATCATGGGGATCTCCCGTATTGGGGTCGGTGCGGGCCGCTTTTCGCGGCCTCTGGCCCCGATCCTGCGCGAGGGTCCGCCGACGCCGCAAGGCGGCTCGGCACCTTACGTCGGGTTCGGGGCGATATGCCGCCTAGGGCGGCCCCGCCTCGGCGAACAGGCGAAGGAACCCCAGTTCCTCCTCGGGCAGGAACACCTCCGTCCTCAGTCCCTCGGTCGCGTCCGCCACCCCCGTCAGCCCATAGGCGAAGGAGAGGCCCGTCGCCCGCCCGTGCCACGCCCCGCCCGAGAAGCCGAGCGCGTGACCGGCATGGCCGACCGGCCGCCCCGGCAGCGCGTCGTGCGGCGTCAGCGACAGCGCCTGCGCCGGAAAGAGGCCCCCGGCGGCCTCTCCGTTCGTGCCGTCGTGGCGCCAGCGGACCTTGCGCTGCAGGCGTCCGGCCGCGTCGTCGGCGCCGAAGAGGCGCGCGAGGCGCGCCAGCTCCGGCAGGGAGGCGCGCAGCCCCGCATGGGGCGACAGGAGGGCCGTGTCCCGGCCCGGCAGGCAGGCGCCGAGGTCGATCGCCGCGCCCCCGGCCAGGGCGGGCGCGTCCCAGGGCCATTGCGCGCCGTCCACCGACGGCACGAGGCGGTCCCCCCGCCGCTGATGGAGGGGCAGCCGCCGCGTCCGGTCCCGGACCCCCGCCCAGTTCAGCCCGCCATCGATCCCCGCCGGCCGCAGGACGTGGCGCGCGAGGAGCGTGTCGATACGCTCGCCCGCCTCCTCCTCGACGATCTGCGCGGCCACGAGCGCGGAGAGGTTCGAGTAGAAGAACGGCCCCGGTGCCTCCCGCGCCCTCGGGGCGAGGGTGCGGGGCGTCTCGGACGGGCCCGGCAGATAGCCGGCGAAGTCACGGATTCCGTCCGTGTGCGACAGAAGGCCCCCCAGCGTGACAGGCGGCCCGTGCGGCAGCACGTGCGGCGCGCCGAGGTTGAGGCCGAGCACCGCCACCAGCCGCCCCAGCGCGCCCTTGGTGATCGAGGCCGCCCTCAGTCGGAGGCCCGGGTCGATCGGGCCGGTCGCGTCCTCGGGATGCACCCGGCCCCAGAGGATCGCGCCCTCCGTCCCGTCCGGCGCGATCCACGCGGCGCCCGCCGCCATGGCGAGGCCCCCGCCGACGATGGCGCGGCAATGGCGAAGGACGGCGTCATGCATCGGGCTCGGCCTGCCCTATCGCTGCGCGACCCGCCATGCGGGGTGGGTCCACGGCTCGAGGTTGGCGGGCGCGAGGGGCCGGCGGCCGAGGACGTGGTCGGCCGCCTTCTCGCCCACCATGATCGAGGGGCCGTTCAGGTTGCCGTTGGTGATGCGCGGGAAGATCGAGCTGTCGGCCACGCGCAGCGCGTCCACGCCGATCACCCGGCATTCGGGGTCGACCACCGCGCCCGGATCGTCCGCCGCGCCCATCCGGCAGGTGCCCGTCGGGTGATAGGCGCTCTCGGCGTGCTCGCGGATGACGGCGTCCAGCTCCTCGTCGGTTCGGGCGGCCTCGCCGGGCTGGATCTCGTGGCGGCGGAAGGGGGCGAAGGCGTCCTGGGCGAAGACCTCGCGCGTCAGGCGGATGGCCCGGCGGAACGCGGGGAAGTCGTCCTCGTGGCTCATGTAGTTGAACCGGATCACGGGGGCGTCCGAAGGATCGCCCGAGCGCAGGGTGACGGTCCCCCGCGACTTCGAGCGCATGGGCCCCACATGGGCCTGGAAGCCGTGCCCCTCGGCCGCGGCCCGCCCGTCGTAGCGCACCGCGAGGGGCAGGAAATGGAATTGGATGTCCGGGTACTCGACCCCCGGGGCCGAGCGGACGAAGCCGCAGCTCTCGAAGTTGTTGCTCGCCCCCGGGCCCCGGCGCGCGAGGAGCCAGCTCGCGCCGACCCAGGCCTTCCCAAGAAGCGACCAGTATCGGAAGAGCGTGATCGGCTGCGAGGCCGCCATCTGGACGTAGATCTCCAGATGGTCCTGGAGGTTCGCGCCGACGCCGGGGCGGTCGCGGACCGTCTCGATCCCGTGCTCGGCGAGGTGCGCGGCGGGCCCGATCCCGGACTGCATCAGCAGCTTGGGCGAGTTGATCGCGCTGGCCGAGACGATCACCTCCGCCCTCGCCCGGATCACCGTGCCGTCCTTCAGCGCAACGCCCGTCGCGCGCCCGTCCTCGATCACGACGCGGGCGGCGAGGCCGCGCTTCACCGCGACCTTGCCTGTCCGCATCGCGGGCCGGAGGTAGGCGTTCGCCGCCGACCAGCGGCGGCCCTTCCAGACCGTCTGCTCGAAGGGGCCGAACCCCTCCTGCTGCCGGCCGTTGTAGTCCTCCGTCACCTCGTAGCCGGCCTGCCGCCCCGCCTCGACGAAGGCGTGGTAGAGGGGGTTCAGCCGGGTGCCCCGCGTGACGTGCAGGGGTCCGTCCTTGCCCCGCCAGGCGGGATCGGTGCCGCCATGCGAATGCTCCATCCGCTTGAAGTAGGGCAGCACGTCCGCGAAGGCCCAGCCGCGCGCGCCCGCCTCGGCCCAATGGTCGAAGTCCCTCGCGTGGCCGCGGACATAGACCATGCCGTTGATGCTGGAGGACCCGCCCAGGACCTTGCCCCGCGGCGTGGCGAGGACGCGGCCGTTGAGGTTCGGCTCGGGCTCGGTGCGGTAGCCCCAGTCGTAGCGCGGCATGTTCATCGGGAAGGACAAGGCGCCCGGCATCTGGATCAGGGGGCCGGCGTCGGTGCCGCCATGCTCGATCACGATCACGCTGCGTCCTGCCTCGGCCAGCCGGTAGGCGATGGCGCATCCGGCGCTGCCCGCGCCGACGACGACGTAGTCCGCCTCCATCTCAGAACGCCGCCTCGACGGGGGACATGCCGACGTAGACCGTCTGGACCTCCGTGAACTGGTCCAGGGCGACGCGCGCGTTCTCGCGCCCGATGCCGGACGCCTTCGAGCCGCCGAACGGCATCCCGGCGGGGGTCAGGTTGTACTGGTTGATCCAGATGGTCCCCGCCTCCAGCGCGGCCGCGACGCGGTGGGCGCGGGCGAGGTCGCGGGTGAACACCCCGGCGGACAGGCCGAACGGCGTCGCGTTGGCGCGGCCGAGGACCTCCCCCTCCTCCCGGAAGGCGAGGATCGACAGGACGGGGCCGAACACCTCCTCGCGCGCTACGGTCATTTCGTCTCTGACGCCTGCCAGGATCGCGGGCGTGATCCAGAAGCCCGGGCGGTCCAGCCGCTCGCCCCCCAGGACGGTGGCGCCCTCCTCCCGCGCGGTGGCGAGGTGGCGCTCGACCACGCGAAGCTGCGCCTCCGTCGTCATGGGGCCGAAATCCGTCGCCTCGTCCATCGGATCGCCGATCCGCGCGCCCTCCGTGCGCACGCGCAGGCGGCGGGTGAACTCCTCCAGGACGTCCTCGTGCACGAAGACCCGCGTCCCGTTCGAGCAGACCTGCCCGGAGGAGTAGAAGTTCGCGTTGATCGCCCCCGAGACGGCCGAATCGAGGTCGGCGTCGGGGAACACGATGAAGGGGGACTTGCCGCCCAGCTCCATCGTCACGGACTTGATCCTCTCTCCCGCGATGGCGGCCACCTTGCGGCCCGTGGGCACCGACCCCGTCAACGAGACCTTCGCCACCCGCGCGTCCGCCACCAGGGCCGAACCCTGCGGCGCGCGGCCCTGCACGACGTTGAAGAGCCCGGCGGGAAGCCCCGCCTCGACCAGGATCTCCGCCACCTTCAGGGCGCAGAGCGGGGTCGCCTCGCTCGGCTTGAAGACCATGGCGTTGCCGGCGGCGAGGGCGGGCGCCGCCTTCCAGCAGGCGATCTGGGTCGGGTAGTTCCACGCGCCGATCCCGACGCAGACCCCCAGGGGGCGGCGGATCGTGTAGGCCCAGTCCTGCCCGAAGCGCATCGTCTGGCCGGTAACGTCGGCGGCGAGGCCCCCGAAGTACTCCAGCGCGTCCGCGCCGGAGGACGCGTCGGCGACGAGCGTCTCGGACAGCGGCTTGCCGGTATCGAGCGTCTCCAGCTCGGAGAGGGCCCGGTTGCGCGTGCGGATGATGTCGGCGGCGCGGCGCAGGACGCGCCCCCGCTCGGCCGGATCGGTTTCCGCCCATTCGCGCTGCGCGCGCGCGGCGGAGGCGAGGGCCGTCTCGATCACCGCGTCCGTCGCGGCGTGGACGCGGGCGACCACCTCGCCCGTAGCGGGATAGATCACGTCGATCGGATCGCCGGCGTCGTCCTCGACGGGCCGGCCGTCGACGAAGTGCGAGGCGGAGGGTCGGGCACGCATCGGCTCAGTCCTTCGGCGCGCGCTGGGCGTCTTCCAGCACGTTCAGGTCCATGTGGTTGCGCATGTACCGCTCGGAGGCGGTGCGCACGGGCTGCCAGTCCCAGGGGTAGTGGCCGCCCTGACGCAGCGCCTCGTAGGCGATCAGCCGGCGCGCCTGGCTCTCGCGCACCTCCGCGTCGAAGCGGGCGAGGTCCCAGCGAGCGTCCGCCTGGGACCTGAAGCCCGCCAGGACGTCCGCGTGCCGCGCATCCCCGGCGAGGTCGCGCAGCTCGTGCGGGTCGGCCTGAAGGTCGAAGAGCTGCTCGGGGTCCAGCTCGCAGCGCGTGTACTTCCACCGCCCCTGCCGCAAGGCGACGAGCGGCGCGTACGAGCCCTCGGCCGCGTACTCCATCGCCACCGGCGTCTCGCGCGTTCCGCCCGAACCCAGGGGGACGAGGCTCTCGCCCGTGGTCCAGGGCTCGATCTCCGAAAGGTCCACCCCCGCGAGGTCGCAGAGGGTCGCGCAGAGGTCGATGTTCGACACCGGGTCGTCCACGCGGCCGGGCGCCATCCCGGGGGCGGCGATCATCAGGGGCACGCGGGCCGAGCCCTCGAGGAAGCTCATCTTGTACCACAGTCCCCGCTCGCCCAGCATGTCGCCATGGTCCGACAGGAAGACGACCGCGGCCTCCTGGCGCGTGTCGTCCAGCACCTTCAGCAGCTCGCCCACCTTCGCGTCGACATAGGAGAGGTTGGCGAAATAGGCCCGGCGCGAGCGCATGACGTCCTCCTCCGTGACGTCGTAGTTCCCGTGGTCGTTGGCCCGGAGGATGCGCTGGGAATGGGGGTCGTGATCCTCGAACGGCATGGGGCCGATCTCGGGCAGCAGGTGCCCGCACCCCTCGTAGAGATCCCAGAACTCCCGCCGGGCGACGTAGGGGTCGTGCGGGTGGGTGAAGGACACCGTCAGGCACCAGGGCCGGGGATCATGCCCCCGCGCGGCGTCGTAGAGCCACATCCGCGCGAAGTGCGCGACCTCGTCGTCGTACTCCATCTGATTGGTGATCTCGGCCACGCCGGATCCGGTCACGGAGCCCATGTTGTGGTACCACCAGTCGATCCGCTCGCCGGGCCTGCGGTAGTCCGGCGTCCAGCCGAAGTCGGCCGGATAGATGTCCGTGGTCAGCCGCTCCTCGAACCCGTGGAGCTGGTCGGGCCCGACGAAGTGCATCTTGCCGGACAGAGAGGTCCGCCATCCGGCGCGGCGCAGGTGGTGGGCGTAGGTCGGGATGTCGGAGGCGAACTCGGCCGCGTTGTCGTAGACCCGGGTGCGCGAGGGCGGCAGGCCCGACATGAACGACGCCCGCCCCGGCGCGCAGAGCGGCGAGGCGGTGTAGCAGTTGCGGAACCGGGTCGAGCGTGCGGCCAGCCGCTTGAGGTTCGGCGCATCGAGCCACTCGGCCGGCCCGTCCGGGAAGAACGTGCCGTTCAGCTGGTCGACCATGATCAGCAGGAGGTTCACAGCCGCGCCTCGATCCATTCGTTGACGGTCCGCTCGGGCGCGTCCGTCTCGCCCAGCGCCGCGCGCAGCCACACGCCGTCGATCAGCGCGGCCGCGCCTTCCGCGACCTCCGGCGCCTGGGGCGTCAGGGGCCGCAGCGCGTGCAGGAGGTTCGAGCGCAGGCGCCGCTGATACACCCGCAGGAGGCGCATGGTCGCCGGATCGGTCCGTGCGGCGACGTAGAAGTCCAGCCATGCGGCCACGTTCTCCTCCCGGAAGCTCGCCGGGGCGAAGGAGGCGCCGACGACCGCCCGGACCCGGGCCAGGGGCGTCTCGGCCCTCCGCAGCCGGCCGCGCGTCTCGGCCGCCAGAGCCCGCAGGATATGGCGCATCGCGGCCAGGAGGATCGCGTCCTTCGAGCCGAAGTAGTGGTGCGCCAGCGGGGCCGACACCCCGGCCCGGCGGGCGATCTTCGCGACCGTCACCGCGCCCGCGCCCCCATGGGCGATCTCGCCGATGGCGGCCTCGACGAGCGCGGCGCGACGCTCGGATTCCATTCCCTTTCGCGGCATCGCTTCCTCTGGCAACGTGGGACCCATCGCCGAAACCCCTTACGGGTGGATGATTGACTAGTCAATCAATGCACAGGGAGAGACCCATGAAGACCATACTCGCGACCACCGCGCTGGCGTTCTGCGCGGGCGCCGCCCTCTCGCAGGAACCCGGCGACTGCGCCGAGGTCGTGTTCTCGGACGTCGGCTGGACCGACATCACCGCTACCACGGCCACGGCGACCGTGATCCTCGACGCGCTGGGCTACGAGACCGAGACCCGCGTGCTCGCGGTGCCCGTGACCTACACGGCGATGGCCGGGGGCGACGTGGACGTGTTCCTGGGCAACTGGATGCCCACCATGGAGGCCGACATCGCCCCCTACCGTGAGGCCGGCACCGTCGAGACGGTGCGCGCCAACCTCGAGGGGGCGAAGTACACGCTGGCGACCAACGCGGCGGGCGCCGAGATCGGCATCGCCTCCTTCGAGGACATCGCCGCGAACGCCGACGCCCTGGACGGGGAGATCTACGGCATCGAGCCCGGCAACGACGGCAACCGCCTGATCCAGAGCATGATCGACGCGGACGCCTTCGGCCTCGGCGACTTCGAGCTTGTCGAGAGCTCCGAGCAGGGGATGCTCGCGCAGGTGGACCGCCTGTCGGCCGACGACGAGCCCATCGTCTTCCTCGGCTGGGAGCCGCATCCCATGAACGCCAACTTCGACCTGACCTACCTGGAGGGGGGCGACGACTTCTTCGGCCCCGACCTCGGGGGGGCCACCGTCCACACCAACACCCGCGCCGGCCTGCGGGAGGAGTGCGGCAATCTCGGCACGTTCCTCGAGAACCTCGAGTTCTCGCTGCCCATGGAGAACGAGATCATGGGCGCCATCCTCGACGGCGGCGAGGACCCGCGCGACGCCGCGCGGACCTGGCTCTCGGGCAACGAGGCGGAGTGGGCCCCCTGGCTGGACGGCGTGACGACGCTGGACGGAGGCGACGCGGTCGCCGCCGTGAAGGCCGGGCTGGGCATGTGAACCTTCCGGCCCGGCGCCCCCTCGGCGCCGGGTCGATCCCGCCATGGCAGGCCTTCTCCAGACCCTCACCGGGTGCGAGCGTCCCCTGGACCCGGGCGAGCGCACCCCCATCGGCTTCCTGACCGAGTGCAAGCTGCGCGTCGGCGACGGCGCGGAGGCGGCGTTCGAATGGACGCGCGAGAACGCGGCCGCCGTGGTGGACCGCTTCCGCGACGGCGCCGAGGCGGCCATCGAGGCCGTCGTCGCCGTCCTGCAGGACCCGCCCAACACCGGATGGCTGCGCGACATCCCGCGCCGCGAGGTCGAGTACCTCTATCCCCCCGACTGGCACCCGTTCGTCGTCATCGGCCTGCTCGCCGCGCTGACCTTCGCGCTGCACCGGCGGGCCGGCGTCACGCTCCTCGTGCTCCTCGGCCTCCTCTTCGTGGTCAACCAGGGATACTGGGACGAGACCACCGAGAGCCTGACGCTCGTCCTCTTCGCCTGCGCGGTCTGCATGGCCGTCGGGGTGCCCATCGGCATCGCCGCGGCGCACCGGCCCGCGCTCTACCGCGGGATGCGGCCCGTCCTCGACCTGATGCAGACGCTGCCCACCTTCGTCTATCTCATACCCGCCATCGTCTTCTTCGGCATCGGGATGGTGCCGGGGCTGATCGCCACGGTCGTCTTCGTCCTGCCCGCGCCGATCAGGCTGACGCATCTGGGCGTCTCGTCCACGCCCAAGCCCCTGATCGAGGCCGTCGAGGCGTTCGGCGGCACCCGGCGGAACGTGCTGTGGAAGGCAGAGCTGCCCCACGCTCTGCCGCAGATCATGGCCGGCCTGAACCAGACGATCATGCTGTCGCTCTCGATGGTGGTCATCGCGGCCCTCGTGGGCGCGGACGGCCTCGGCGTGCCGGTGGTCCGGGCGCTCAACAGCGTCAACACCGGCCTGGGCTTCGAGAGCGGGATCGTCATCGTCGTCGTGGCCATCATGCTCGACCGGATGCTGCGGGTGGACCGGCGCCGATGAGCACCCCCCCCGAGCGGCCCGCCGTCGTGTTCGACGACGTCTCCATCGTGTTCGGCCCCCGGCCGAAGCGCGCGCTGCCCCTGATGGACGAGGGGCGCACCCGCGCCGAGGTGCAGGAGGCGACGGGCCAAGTGCTGGGCGTCCACGATTGTTCGCTGACAGTGGCGCAGGGCGAGATCGTCGTGCTGATGGGCCTGTCCGGGTCGGGCAAGTCCACCCTGCTGCGGGCGGTGAACGGCCTGAACCCGGTCGTGCGCGGCGAGGTCCGGGTCGACGACGGGGACGGCATGGTCTCGGTCACGAGGGCGGGCGGGCGCGCGCTGCGGCGGCTGCGCCAGCGCCGGATCGCCATGGTGTTCCAGCAGTTCGGCCTCCTGCCCTGGCGGGACGTGCGCGGCAACGTGGGCCTCGGGCTCGAGCTGGCGGGCGTGCCGAAGGACGAATGGCGCCGCCGCGTCGACGAGCAGCTCGCGCTCGTGGGCCTCGCGGACGTGGCGGACCGCAGGGTCGACACGCTCTCGGGCGGGATGCAGCAGCGCGTCGGCCTCGCGCGGGCCTTCGCCACCGAGGCACCGATCCTCCTGATGGACGAGCCGTTCTCCGCCCTCGACCCCCTCATCCGCACCCGCCTCCAGGACGAGCTGCTGGAGCTGCAGCAGACCTTGGGCAAGACCATCGTCTTCGTCAGCCACGACCTCGACGAGGCGTTCAAGATCGGCAACCGGATCGCCATCATGAAGGGGGGGCGCATCGTCCAGAGCGGCACCCCACCGGAGATCTACACCGCCCCCGCCGACGGCTACGTCGCGGACTTCGTGGCGCACATGAACCCGCTCGGCGTGCTGCGCGCGCGCGACGTGTGCGTGCCCTCCAGCGGCGTGCCGGAACGCGCGATTCCCGCCGAGGCCCCCCTGTCGTCCGTGATGGAGGCGCTCGCCGGGGCGCCGGGTCCGATCGGCGTGCGCGACGGCGACGCGCTGATCGGCGAGGTCACGCCCGAATCCGTGATGGCGCGGCTGAACGGCAACTGACGGGGGGCGTCGTCGCGCCGCGCCCCCTCCCTCCTTCCGCCGCCCCCTCCGGTTGCGCCAAGATCCTCCGTGACGGCCGCGCTGCGGCGCCCCGTGTGCGAGGATCGCATGATCGGATACCAACTCTACTCCTCCCGGCGCTGGCCGCTCGAGGACACGCTCGCCATGCTGCGGGGCCACGGCTTCTCCTGGGTCGAGGGCTGGGCGGACCTCTACCGGACGCCGGCCGACGCGAGGCGCCTCAGCCGCGCGCTGGAGGGCGCGGGCCTGCGGATGCGCACGGCGCACCTGCCGCTCGATCTGGTCGAGGGGGACCCGCCCGCCGCCCTCGACATCGTCCGGGCGCTGAGGCTGGAGGCCGCGTTCGTGCCCTTCGTGGCGGAGCGTCCCGCGGACGCCGAAGGCTGGCGGGCGCTCGCCGCGCGGGTGGCCCGGGCGGGGGGGGCGCTGGACGGGGCCGGCGTTCCCTATGGATGGCACAACCACGACTTCGAGTTCGCGATCCTGCCGGACGGCACCCGCCCAATCGACCACATCGTCGCCGCCGGCGTGCCGCTCGAGCTGGACATCGCGTGGATCGCCCGCGCCGGCGCCGACCCGCTGGAGGCGATCGCGCGGCACGGCCACGCGGTCCGCGCAGTCCACTTCAAGGACCTCGCGCGCGTGGGCGGCGGCGAGGGGGAGGGCGGCTGGGCCGACCCGGGCGCCGGCACGCTCGACTGGCCGGCCATCGCAGCCGCGCTCGCCCCTCATGCCCCCGCCTCTTGGATCGCCGAGCACGACGATCCCTCCGACCACGACCGCTTTGCCGGCGCGGCTTTCAAAGCCGCCCGCCGCATCGAGGGAATACCCGGATGAACGACCAGTCCCCCGCGTTCGGCGGACGCCCGATGGGCGTCGGCGTGATCGGCTGCGGCAACATCTCGGGCAGCTACCTGTCGCTCGCGCCTCTCTTCCGGGGGATCGAGTTCCGCGCGGTCGCCGACCTGGACCCGGCCGCGGCCGCCGCGAAGGCGGCGCTCCACGGCCTGCGGGCAGAGACCGTCGAGGGGCTGCTCGCCGCGCCGGACGTCGACATCGTCCTGAACCTGACCGTCCCCTCCGCGCACCGGGAGGTGACGGCAGCCATCCTCGAGGCCGGCAAGCATGCCTATTCGGAGAAGCCCCTCGCCCTCTCCCTGGAGGAAGGGCAGGCGCTCGCCACGATCGCGGCGCGCACGGGCCGCCGCGTGGGGAGCGCGCCGGACACCTTCCTCGGGGCGGCGCACCAGACGGCGCGGCGGCTGGTGGACGAGGGCGCGGCGGGGCGGATCGTCCACGGCACCGCGCATTTCCTCTCCCCGGGGATGGAGCACTGGCATCCGAACCCCGGCTTCTTCTACGGGGCCGGCGGCGGGCCGGTCCTCGACATGGGGCCCTATCATGTCGCCCTTATCGTGAACCTCCTCGGCCCCGTCGCCCGCGTCGCGGGGATGTCGGCGACCGCGTCGGGGACCCGCGCCGTCACCGCGCCGGGCGCGGCGGTCCGTTCCGTCCCCGTCGAGGTCCCGACCACGCACCACGCCCTGCTCGAGTTCGCCTCCGGCGCCGTCGTCACCCTCGGGGCGAGCTGGGATGCCCACGCCCACGGCCATCGCCACCTCGAGCTCTACGGCACCGAAGGCACCCTGGTCCCGCAGGACCCCAACTTCTTCGGCGGCGCGGTCGAGGTGCACGGCCGCGACGGCCGCCCCCGGCGCCACGAGGGCGAAGGGCACCCCCTGTCGGTGCGCAACCGCGTCCAGCCCGGCGGGCACCGTCTGGCCGACTACAGGGGCATCGGCCTCGCGGACATGGCGGCCGCCATCCGCGAGGGGCGCGAGGCGCGCTGCGGCCTCGCCTTCGCGCTCCACGTCACCGAGGTGCTCGACGCCGTGATCCGTTCGGGGCGCGAGCGGCGCTTCGTCGAGATGGCCACCACCTGCCCGCGGCCCGAGGCCCTCGGCCCCGAGGAGGCCCGCGCCCTCCTCGCGGGCGAGCCGGTCCCGGCCTAGGAGGCGGGCAGGAACGGGGCGTCCTCGCCCCAGATGTCGCGGATGCGGTCGTCGCGCCCGCACGCGTCGCGGTAGAGCTGGTAGGCCGTCTCCTTCGCGCGGGGGCCGAAGCGGGTCAGGATCAGGTCCTGGGACTTGTAGTAGTCCTGATGGTAGTCCTCGGCGTCGTAGAATGGCCCGAGGTCGACGATCGGCGTCACGATCTCGCGGCCCAGCTCGGCCTCGGCCGCGGCCACCGCCGCCTCGGCGGCCTCGCGGCTCTCGGCGTCGTCCACGAAGATCGCGGTGCGGTAGCTGTCGCCGCGGTCGCAGAACTGCCCGCCCTCGTCGAACACGTCGACCGAGCGCAGGAACAGGTCGTAGAGCTGCCGCTCGCTGATCTCGGCGGGGTCGTACTCGATCTCGGCGGCCTCGTAGTGGCCGGTGCCGCCGCGCACGACCTCGCGGTAGGTCGGGTCCTCCACCGTGCCGCCGGTATAGCCGGACACGACCTCCGAGACGCCGCGCACCTTCTCGAAGTCCGCCTCCACGCACCAGAAGCAGCCCCCCGCCACGGTGATCGTGTCGGCCTGGGCGGCGAGAGGCGCGGCGAGGGGCAATGCGGCGGCGCAGGCGAGGGCGAGGGGCTTGAGCATGACGGGTTCTCCTTTGCCCGCCAAACTGGGAACGGCGCGCGCGGGGTCCATCCCCGCTCGCGCGGATGTCATTCCGCCGCGAGGCCGGCGTTCGACAGAAGGTCCGTCTTCGGCATCAGCGAGATCAGCTCGCGCGTGTAGGGATGCTCCGGCGCCTCGAAGAGCCGCGCGGTCTCCGCCACCTCGACGAGGCGGCCGTCCTTCAGGACCCCCACCCGGTCGCACATCTGCCGCACCACCGGCAGGTCGTGGCTGATGAACAGCATGGTCAGCCCCAGATGCTCCTGCAGGTCCTTCAGGATGTTCAGGATCTGCGCCTGGATCGAGACATCGAGCGCGCTGGTCGGCTCGTCGCAGATGAGGAAGCGGGGCTGGGTCGCCAGCGCCCGCGCGATCGAGATGCGCTGCCGCTGCCCGCCCGAGAACTCGTGCGGGTACTTCAGCCCGGCCTCCGCCCCGAGGCCCACGCGGTCGAGGAGCTCGCCCACCCGGGCGGTGACGTTGGCCTTCGGGATCACGCCGAGATGCAGCGCAGGCTCGGCCACGATCCGGTCGACCCTGTGGCGCGGGTTGAGGGACGAGAACGGGTCCTGGAAGATCATCTGGACTTGGCTGCGATAGGCGTCCCGCGCCGCTTCCGTCGCCCCTGCGCCGGCCACGACCTCGCCCTCGAAGCGCACCTCGCCCTCGTCGAGCGGGTAGAGCCCCGCGATCATCCGGGCGATGGTCGACTTACCCGACCCGCTCTCCCCGACGAGGCCGAACACCTCGCCGGGGCGGATGGCGAAGCTCGCGTCGTCCACGGCCGTGAACCAGCGACGGCGCGAGGGGATCAGGCTGCCCTTCTCGAGGAACCGCTTGGTCAGCCCCCGCGCCTCGAGGAAGGGGCCGTCCCCGGCGGGCCGCGCGGGCCAGTCGCGGGCGAGGTCCTCGATCCGGAAGGCCGTCTCGCGCCCTCCGTAGGAGACCTGGGGGAAGCGGCGCAGCTTGCGGTCGGGGCGCGGCACGGCGGCGACGAGGGACTGGGTGTAGGGATGCTCCGGCGCGCCAAGGACCCTCGCGGTCGGCCCGCTCTCGACGATCTCGCCGTCGTACATGACGTTCACCCGGTCGGTCGTCTCGGCGATCACGCCCATGTCGTGCGTCACCAGCATGACGCCCATCCCTCTCTCGCGCGCCAGCTCGCGAATGAGGTCGAGGATCTGCGCCTGGATCGACACGTCGAGCGCGGTGGTCGGCTCGTCCGCCACGACGACCTCGGGCTCGGCGCAGAGCGCGAGGGCGATCACCACGCGCTGGCGCATCCCCCCCGAGAACTGGTGCGGGTACTGGTCGACGCGCGTTCCCGGGTCGGGGATGCCCACGCGGTCCAGGAGGGCGACGGCCCGCTCGCGCGCCTCGCCCGCCGAGACGTCCAGATGGGCGCGTATCGTCTCCACCAGCTGCTGGCCCACCGTGAAGAGCGGATTGAGCGAGGTCAGCGGGTCTTGGAAGATCATCGCGATCCGCCGGCCGCGGATGCGGGCCTTCTCGCGCTCGGGGAGGTCGTCGATCCGCCGCCCGTCGAGGTCGATCTCGCCCGCGGAGATGTGCGCGGGCCGGTCCAGAAGGCCGATCACCGCGTTGCCCGTCATCGACTTGCCTGCGCCCGACTCGCCCACCACGCCGACGATCTCGCCCGGGCGGATGTCCCATGAGACGTCGCGCACGGGCCGCACGACGCCCCGGCGGGTCGGGATCTCGACCGTCAGGCCGGTGATCTTCAGGACGGGATCGGTCACCGCAGCCTCGGGTTCAGGGCGTCGCGCAGCCAGTCGCCCAGCAGGTTCACCGATAGCGCGAGCGCGAGGAGGGTCATCGCCGGGAAGAAGAGGATCCACCACTCCCCGGAGAAGAGGAAGTCCTGCCCGATGCGGATCAGCGTGCCGAGCGAAGGCTGGGTGGGCGGCGCGCCGACGCCGAGGAAGCTCAGCGTCGCCTCCGCGATGATCGCGAGCGCCAGCGAGATCGTCGCGATGACCAGCACCGGCGACAGCACGTTGGGCAGGATGTGCCGGAACATGATCGCCCCGTTCGAGCGGCCGATCAGGCGGGCGGCCTGCACGTACTCGCGGTCCTTCTGCACCAGCGTGGCGCCGCGCACGACGCGGGCGAACTGGACCCAGTCCGACAGCCCGATCGCCAGGATCAGCACCCAGATCGCCATGTCGGCGCGGTGCTCGATCGGCACGATCCCCCGCGCCACCCCGAAGATGAGCAGGGCCACGAGGATCGACGGAAAGGTCAGCTGCACGTCCGCGACCCGCATGATGACCGTATCCGTCCAGCCCCCCGCGTAGCCCGCCAGCAGCCCCAGCGTGATCCCCAGGAGCATGGCGAAGAGCACCGCCATCACCCCCACGAAGAGGCTGATCCTCAGCCCGTAGAGGATGGTCGAGAGCACGTCCCGCCCCTGGTCGTCGGTCCCGAAGAGGAAGTAGTCGCCCGTGAACTCGTTCGCCGTGAAGGGCGGGGTGATGCCGTTGAAGAGGTTCAGCGAGGCCGGGTCGAACGGGGTGTAGGGCGCGATCAGCGGCGCCAGCGCCGCCCCCAGCACCATCACCAGCACCACGAGGGCGGCCACCAGCGCCACGGGCGAGCGGCGGAAGCTCCAGGCGAGGTCGCCGTCCCAGACCGCCCTCCAGCGCGAGGGGCGGTGCGCCGAGGGCGCGAGCGGCGTCTCCTCGTGGGGATCGGCGGGGATGTGGGTCGGGTCGGTCACGCGGTGCCTCCGTCGATCCGAAGCCGCGGGTCCACCGTCACGTAGAGTAGGTCGACGATCAGGTTGATCACCACGAACATCACCGAGACCAGCATCAGGTAGGCGGCCATCACCGGGATGTCGACGAACTGCACCGCGTTGATGAAGAGGAGCCCGACCCCGGGCCACTGGAACACCGTCTCGGTGATGATGGCGAAGGCGATGATCGCGCCGAGCTGCAGGCCGATGATCGTGATGACCGGCACGAGCGTGTTCTTCAGCGCGTGCCGGAAGTTCACCACCCGCGCCTTCAGCCCCCGCGCCCGGGCGAAGCGGATGTAGTCCTGGCGCAGGACCTCCAGCATCTCCGAGCGGACGAGGCGCATGATCAGCGTCATCTGGTAGAGGCCCAGCGTGATCGCCGGCAGCACCAGCGAGGCGCGGCCCGATTCCGTCAGCAGGCCCGTCGTCCACCAGCCGAGGTCCACGACCTCGCCCCGCCCGAAGGTCGGGAAGAGCTTGGTCGAGATCGTCCCGTCCCCCCAGGGCACGGGGATCTCGATGCCGATGCCGAAGAACCAGATCAGCAGCACCCCGATCAGGAAGGTCGGCAGGCTGACCCCGATCAGCGAGACCGTCATGATGGCGTTCGCCGCGAACCCCTCGCGGCGGATCGCGGTGAACACGCCGAGGGCGATGCCCAGCACCACCGCGATGATGCCCGAGACCAGCGCCAGCTCGAGCGTGGCGGGCGCGCGCTCCAGCAGGATCTCGGCCACGGGCCGCGCCTGACGGTAGGAGATCCCGAAATCGCCCTGGATCGCCCGCCCGAGGAAGCCGAGGTACTGGACGACGAAGGGCTCGTTCAGGCCCAGCGCCTCGCGCAGGCGATCGACGTCGGCCTGCGTCCGCTCCTGCCCGAGGAGCTGCTCGATCGGGTCGCCGACGAAGCGGAACATCGAGAACGCAACGAGGCCGACGACCAGAAGGACGATCACGGACTGCAGGATGCGGCGCAGGATGTAGGACAGCATCCTTCGCTTCTCTGCGCGCCCGGGGGACGGGTCAAGCCGTGCCGGCCGCCCGGGCGCGCGCCGCCCCCGCCCGCTGCCGGAAAAGGAGAAGGGGGGCGGACCCTCCGGTCCGCCCCCTCCCAGCCCGCCGGACGTCCGGCCCGGATCAGTCGATCGTGAAGTACTTGAACATCGGCTGGTCGTCGGGATCGACGGAAGGATAATCGATGCTGTCCGTCTCGCCCCAGTTCAGCACCTGGTTGTGCACGGGCAGGTAGAGCGTCTCGTCCTGCACGGTGTCCCAGATGTCGGCGACGGTCTGGCTGCGGACGTCGAGGTCCGTCTCCGAGGCCAGCGACTCGATCATCGCGTCGACCTCGGGGTTCGAGTAGCCCGTCGCGTTCCACGAGCCCCGGTCGTCCGTTGGGGTGTGGACGAGGAAGTTGAAGACGTATTCCGAATCGTAGGTCGGCACGCCCCAGCCCAGCATGAAGAAGTCCGTGGTCTTGTTCTGAATCAGCGGGAAGTGCTGGGCCTTGGACTGCGCGTTCAGGTTCACGTTCACGCCGATCTGGCCCAGCATCCCGACCACGGCCTGGCAGATCGCCTCGTCGTTGACGTAGCGGTCGTTCGGGCAGTCGAGCTGGATCGAGAACCCGTCGCCGTAGCCGGCCTCATCCATGAGGGCGCGGGCCTGATCGAGGTCGCCCTCGGGCAGCGCGTCCAGCGCCTCGGTCCAGCCGTTCACGAAGGGCGGGGCGATCATCCCGGCGGGCTCGGACTGGCCGCGCATCACCACCTGCCGGATGGCGTCGCGGTTGATGGCCATGTTCATCGCCTGGCGGACGCGCGGGTCGGCCAGCGGGTTCGCCCCGTCGACGTCGTCCCCCTCGATGTCCTCCGCGCCCGAGTTCATGCCGAAGAAGATCACCCGGTTCTGCGGGGCGGTCTTGACGGTCAGCCCTTCGGTGCCCTCGACCCGCGCGATGTCCTGCGTGGGCACGTCCTGGATGAAGTCCACCTCGCCCGACAGCAGGGCGGCGACCCGCGTGGCCGCGTTCTGGATCGGCGTGTACTCGATCCGCGTGACGTCGAGGGGGAACTCGCCCTGGCCCCAGTAGTCCTCGTTCTGGGTCAGCACGGTGCGCACGTCCGGCTCGCGCGATTCCAGCACGTAGGGGCCGGTGCCGTTGGCGTGGGTCGCGGCATAGGTCGTCTCGCCGGCGGCGATGTCCTGGACGGCCGTGACGCCGTTCTCCTCCGTCCAGCCCTTGTCCATGACGAAGAGGTTGGTGAAGTTCGCCGGCAGGATCGGGTTCGGCCCGTCGGTCACGAACTCGACCGTGTGGTCGTCGACCGCCCGAACCTCGACGATGGAGTTCAGCAGCTCCTTCATGGCCGAGGTCTCGGACTGCGCCCGCTCGAAGGAGAAGACGACGTCCTCGGCGGTGAACTCGGACCCGTCGTGGAAGGTCACGCCGTCGCGCAGGTTGAACACCCAGACGTTCGGGTCCTCCTCCGAGACGGCCCAGTCGGTCGCGAGGGCGGGCTGAAGCTCGCCCGTCATGTCGCGGAGGATCAGCGGCTCGTAGATCTGGTGGGCGAGGGTGTGGGTCGGCCCCTCGTTCTGGGCGTGCGGGTCCAGCGTCAGGCTGTCGCCGGCGCGGGCCCAGCGGACCGTCTCGGCGGAGGCGAGGCTGGTCGACGCCATCAGCGCGGCGGCCCCAAGGCCGATCATGCGGGTCATGGTGATGCTCCCTATGTTTCGTTCTGCGGGCAGGGAAGCGCGCGCGGGGGCAAAGGGCAAGCGGCAAGGGCGCTTCCCTAGCCGCCGAAGCCCGCCTTCGGGTCCGCCTCGCCGCCGTAGAACGCGTCCAGCACCCGCCGCAGCGCCTCCGGCGCGCCCGGCTGCGCGAGAAAGAGCGACACGGAGGAGCGCAGCTTCATCGCGTCGAGATCGCCCAGCACCTCCTCCGGGGGGCGTCCCTCGTTCCGCAGCATCGCCTCGGCGGCCCGTGCCAGACGCTCGCGCAGGACCGGATGGGCGAGGTAGGCGCGCGCCTCCGTCTCGGACCGGATGCCGAAGGCCTCCGCCGTGGGCGAGGTGCCGAGGCCCGCGCGTTGCGGGAAGACCCACCAGATCCAGTGCGTGCGCTTGCGACCCGCCCGCAGCTCGCCGAGGGCGGTCTCGAAGTCGTGCTCCTGCGCGCGCAGGAAGCGGTCCAGGTCGGGCTCCTCGGTCATCGCGGACCTCCCTCCACCGCCCGCAGACTAGCGTGCCGCCGCCCTAGTTCGACCCCAGCCGCCGCGCCCGGGCGGCCAGCAGCTTCAGGCGCAGGGCGTTGAGTTGGATGAAGCCCTGGGCGTCCTTCTGGTCGTAGGCGCCCGCGTCGTCCTCGAAGGTGACGTGCGCCTCCGAGTAGAGCGAGGCGTCCGACCACCGCCCCACCACGTCCGCCGACCCCTTGTAGAGCTTCAGCCGGACAGTGCCCGTGACGTGCCGCTGCGAGCGGTCGATCGCTGCCTGCAACATCTCGCGCTCGGGCGAGAACCAGAACCCGTTGTAGATCAGCTCCGCGTAGCGGGGCATCAGCTCATCCTTCAGGTGCGCCTCGCCCCGGTCGAGGGTGATCTGCTCGATGCCGCGGTGCGCGGCCAGCAGCACCGTGCCGCCCGGCGTCTCGTAGATGCCGCGGGACTTCATGCCCACGAACCGCCCCTCCACGAGGTCGAGCCGCCCGATCCCGTTGCGCCCCCCCAGCTCGTTCAGGCGCGCCAGCAGCGCGGCGGGCGACAGCGCCTCGCCGTCGACGGACGCGGCGTCGCCCCGCTCGAAGCCGATCTCGACGTATTCGGGCCGGTCGGGCGCGTCCTCGGGGGCGACGGTGCGCTGGAAGACGTGCGCCTCGGCCTCGCGCGCGGGGTCCTCCAGCGCCTTGCCCTCGGACGAGGTGTGCAGGAGGTTCGCGTCGACCGAGAAGGGCGCCTCGCCGCGCTTGTCCTTCGCGATGGGGATCTGGTGCTTCTCGGCGAAGTCGATCAGCCTCGTGCGGCTCGTCAGGTCCCATTCGCGCCAGGGGGCGACGACCTTGATGTCCGGGTCCAGCGCGTAGGCCGCCAGCTCGAACCGGACCTGGTCGTTGCCCTTGCCCGTCGCGCCGTGGGCAATGGCGTCCGCCCCCTCGGCCGCCGCGATCTCGACCAGCCGCTTCGAGATCAGGGGCCGCGCGATGGACGTGCCCAACAGGTAGAGCCCCTCGTAGACGGCGTTCGCCCGGAACATGGGGAAGACGAAGTCGCACACGAACTCCTCGCGCAGGTCTTCGACGTAGACCGCCTTCGCGCCCATGGCCTCGGCCTTCCGACGCGCGGGCTCCAGCTCCTCGCCCTGGCCGAGGTCGGCGGTGAAGGTGACGACCTCGCAGCCGTACTCCTCCTGCAGCCAGCGCAGGATGATCGAGGTGTCGAGCCCCCCCGAATAGGCGAGGACGACCTTCTTGGGCTTCGGCATGGGCGTGGCTCTCCGGCTTGGGGACGTTGCGGGCGGGGCGCGGGTAGCGCCGAAGGCGGGCCCCGGCAAGCCGCGGGCGTTGACCGCGCCGCGCCCGCGCGGCACCCGGTGGCAGCAAGCGGAAGGGAACGGACATGGGACCTGAGATCGTCGGAAAGGCCATCGGCCTTCTCATGCGCAACCTCGGCGCGGCGCTCAGGGCGTCGGCCGCGCCGCTCGTGATCTTCGCCGCGCTCGCCTGGTTCCTGGGCAGGCCGGCCCTGGCGACGCTGGCGACGGTCCAAGCCGACCTCGGCGCAGATCCCGTAGCCGTCGACCCGGCGGTGGCGCAGGCCCTCGCGGCCGCGAGCGGCCGCCTGATCCTGGTCGCGCTGCTCTACGGCGTCGCCTTCTGCTGGATCGCCGTCGCCTGGCATCGCTACGTCCTCCTCGAGGAGGACCCCGGCCTCGTCCCCGTGCCGCCCGCCGGCGCGCTGCTGCGCTACGCCCTGACGGCGATCGCCGTCGCCCTCGTCGTCGTCGCGCTGGCCATTCCCGTCAGCCTGGTGGCGGGGGCCCTGATCGGGTCGCTGGGACCGGACGCGGGCTTCCTGGTCCTCTCGCTCCTCGGCTTCGGGATCGGCGTCCTCCTCAGCTATGTCGGCCTGCGCTTCTCGCTCGCGCTGCCGGCGAAGGCGGTGGGCGGGGACCTCGGGATCGGAGGCTCGTGGACCGTGACGAAGCGGGCCTCCGGGGCGATCCTGACCGTCGCGATCCTCCTCTCCGCGCTCAACGCGGTCTTCCAGATCGTCGCGGGCGCGCTCGGCACGCTGGGGATCGCGGGCGTCCTCCTCGGCCTCGCCGTCACTTGGTTCTCCACGATGCTGGGCGTGTCGATCCTGACCGCGCTCTACGGCCACCTCGTCGAGGGCCGGCCGGTTTGACCGCGCCTGCGGCCGCCCCGCCAGCGGTCCGGGACGCGCTCGCGGCGATCCGCACGCTCTTCCCGCCCACGCCCTGCCAGCGCAACGCCTTCCTCTCTGACCGCCTCGGCGCGGAGGTCTGGCTCAAGCGCGAGGACCTGACCCCCGTGCGCTCCTACAAGATCAGGGGCGCGTTCAACGCGATGCGCGGCAGCGGCGCCCCCGTGGTCTGCGCCTCGGCCGGCAACCACGCGCAGGGCGTCGCCTGGTGCTGCGCGCGCCTCAAGGTCCGGGGCGAGGTGTTCATGCCCGTCACCACGCCCGAGCAGAAGCGCATGAAGACCGCCCAGTTCGGCGGCGAATGGGTGACGATCCGCCTCGTCGGCGACACGTTCGACGAATGCCTCGCCGCCGCGCTGGACAATGCCGCGGGCACGGACGCGCGGTTCCTCTCGCCCTTCGACGACGACGCGGTGATCGCCGGGCAGGCCACCGTCGCCGCCGAGATCGCCGAGGCGGTGCCCGGGGCGGACGTCCTCGTCATGCCCGTGGGCGGCGGGGGCCTCTCGGCGGGCGCGCGCCTCCTCTTCGGGGACGGCGGGCCCGAGCTGCGGCTGGCCGAGCCTGAGACCGCCGCGTCGCTGAAGGCAGCGCTCGCTGCGGGGGCGCCGGTGGACATCGGGAAAGTGCCGAACTTCGTGGACGGCGCCGCCGTGGCGCGGATCGGCGCGCGGCCCTTCGCCCTCCTGCGCGGCATGGACCCCGCCGCGGTCGTCACGGTGCCGGAGGACCGCCTCTGCGGCACCATCCAAGAGATGCTGAACGTCGAGGGCATCGTCCTCGAGCCGGCCGGCGCCCTCGCGGTGGACGCGGTCGAGCACATGGGCGACCTCGCCGGGCGCACGGTGGTCGCCGTCTGCACGGGCGGCAACTTCGACTTCGAGCGGCTGCCCGAGGTGCGCGAGCGGGCGGCCCGCTTCGCCGGGCTCAAGCGGTACTGGATCCTCTCGCTGCCCCAGCGCCCCGGCGCGCTTCGCGGCTTCCTCGACCTCCTCGGGCCGAACGACAACATCACCCGGTTCGAGTACCTCAAGAAGTCCGCCCGCACCGTCGGCACCGTCCTCATCGGGATCGAGAGCGCGTCTCCGGCCGAGCTCCTCGCGCTCGATGCGCGGGTCCAGGCCGAGGGGCTTTCCTTCCGCGACATCACGGACGATCCCGTGATGGTCGAGTTCGTGATCTAGGCCGCGACCCGCCGCTCGAGCGCCGTGCAGACCTCCTCGAACCGTCCGGCGAGCGGCGCCAGCGGCACCTCCTCGCCCCGCGAGAGCGCCAGCATCGCCCCCCGCGCGTCCCGCTCGAGCGCGGAGAAGCCCAGGTTCGCCGCCGCCCCGGACAGCGAATGGAGGACCTCGCCCGCGTCCGCGCCGCCCCGCAGATGGGCGACGCCCTCGCGCGTCTCCTCCACGAAGATCGCGACGACCTCGTCCACGGCCTCCGCGCCGATCTCCTCCGACAGGCGCAGGATCCATCCATCGTCGATCTCGTCCGGCATCTCGTCCCTCCTCCGGGCCGTTCCGTTCCGGGCCCCCTCTAGCACCGGGTTCCTAAGGAAAGACGAACGGCCCCGTTCACCCGACCTTAACGCGCCCCGTGCGAAGGATCCCGCGTGACCAGTGCCTCCTCCAGCCCCGCCGGGCCGCCCCGCGCCGACCCGGACGGGGACGCGCCGCCCGTCGTCCTCGTCGTCGATGCCAGCCGGCTGAAGCGCCGGCTCGTGCGCGCGCACCTCGCCCCCCTCGGCTGCCCCATCGAGGAGGCCGGCGCGATGGAGGACGCGCTCCGCGCGGTGCGCGCGGGCCGGCCGGCCATCGTCGTCAGCGGCTGGCGGCTTCCCGGCGGCTCCGGCCCCGAGCTCTGCCGCCATATCCGCGAGGTCGCGGCGGGGACGGGGCGCTACGTCTACTCGATCCTCCTGACGGGCCGCGCGGACGAGGACGCGACGGCCGAAGGGCTCGGGGCGGGGGCGGACGACCTCGTCTCGATCCCGTTCCGCGGCGCGGACCTGCGCGCCCGGGTGCAGGCGGGGGTGCGGATGCTCGCGGCGCAGGACGCCGCCGCCGCCGCCCGCGCCCGGGCGGAGGCCGCGCTCGCCGACCTGCGCCGCGCCCTCGACGCGACCGAGCGGGACCTGGACGAGGCGCGGCGCCTCCAGCGCAGCCTCGTCCCCCAGCGGACCGAGACGCACGGCCCCGCCCTCCTGCAGGCCCACTACGAGAGCAGCGGCAAGGTCGGCGGCGACCTCCTCGGCTGGTTCCCCCTCGCGCGCGGGCGCCTCGCGCTCTGGGCGATCGACGTGTCGGGCCACGGCATCTCGTCGGCGCTGATGGCGATGCGGGTGAAGGGCTGGTTGTCGGGCGACGGCCAGGGCGGATCGGCCGCGTTCGAGCTCGGGCGCCCGCTGCGCCCCGACCGCGTCGCCGCCCGCCTGAACCAGCTCGCGCTCCGCGAGATGCGGACCGAGCTCTACTTCACCATGTTCTACGCCGATCTCGATCTCTCGGCCGGGACGATGACCTTCGTCCAGGCCGGCCACCCGCCGCCCCTTCTCCTGCGCGGCGGCGGCGGGACGTTCCAGGGTTCGGGCGGGCTGCCCGTCGGGCTGATCGAAGGGGCCGAGTACGACGCCGAGGCGCTGACCCTCGCGCAGGGGGACCAGCTTCTGATCTACTCGGACGGGATCACCGAATGCGAGGGGCCCACCGGGCAGCTCGGCGAGGAGGGGCTCCTCGCCATCGCGGGCGGCGGCGGGCAGGGCCTGCTGCGGACGATAACGAACGGCCTCTCGATCCACGCCGCGGGGGATCCGCCCGCCGACGACGTCAGCGCGCTGCTTCTCGAATGGCAGGGGGCGGCGGCGCGAAAGCGCCCCGCCCGCGCCCGCTAGCGCCCGCGCCGAAGGCCCGCCGCAGGCAGGTCCGGTCCCCCCCGGCCTCCCCGGCCTCCCCGGCCCCCCGCTCGCCGCGAGGCGCCGCCCCGCCTCCGCCGGCGGGCCGCGACGCGGCGCGGGCCGGGCGAGGAACGCGGCGCAGACCCCCCCGGCGTGGAAGCCGTGCCCCAGCATCCGGACGAGGCATCGCCGCGCCCCGGCCGGGGCGGGCCGGCGATCGTCCGGCCCGTCTCCTCCAGCACCTCGCGGCGACGCGCCCGCGAGGGATGCTCGCCCCGGATCGGCCCCGCCGCCCGGAAGCTGCACCTCGGGACGGGCCTCCGTCTCCTGCATCGTCAGCAGCACCCCGCCGGGGACGGGCAGCGCCGCGCGCCCCGCGCCGGTGCCCTGCCTGCCGCCCGGTGATGCCGCCCCCTTCCGCGGCCCCCCGCCCCTGCAACATCGCGCGCCCGGTCCCTATATCCCGGTCCGAGCCCGCGAAAGGGAAAGCCGATGAACGACATCTCCAAGATCGCGTGGGACGACACCGTCCTGCCCTTCCAACTCGACGCCTCCGACATCCGGGGCCGCATCGCGCGCCTCGACGGCACGCTCGACGCCGTCCTGTCGCAGCACGACTACCCCGCCCCGATCGAGCGGTTGGTGGCCGAGATGGCCCTCCTGACCGCGCTGATCGGGCAGAACGTGAACCCTGGCTGGAAGCTCTCGCTGCAGGTGCGCGGCGACGGGCCCGCACGCCTCATCGCGACCGACTGGCACGCGCCCGACACCCCGGGCGAGCCGGGCCGCCTGCGCGCCTGGGCCTCCTTCGACGCCGAGCGCCTGGACGAGCGCGCCGACCCGTTCGGGCAGATCGGCCGCGGCTACTTCGCCATCCTGATCGATCAGGGCCAGGGTACCCACCCCTACCAAGGCATCACGCCCATCTCCGGCGGCTCGCTGACCGCCTGCGCGGAGACCTACTTCGCCCAGTCCGAGCAGCTTCCCACGCGCTTCGCCCTTTCGGTCGGCGTCGACATCGCCCCCGGCGGACGCGAGAGCTGGCGCGGCGGGGGCGTGATGCTCCAGCACATGCCCAAGGCCAGCCCCTTCGCCAGGGAGGCCACGGGCGAGGGCGGGCTCCTGCAGGCCGGGGACATCCTGTCGGCGGAAGAGGGCGAGAACTGGCGCCGGGCGAACATGCTGCTCGACACGGTCGAGGACCTCGAGCTGATCGGCCCCTCGCTCCAGCCGACCGAGCTTCTCGTCCGCCTCTTCCACGAGGAGGGGCCGCGCGTCTTCGACCCCCAGCCGGCCGAGTTCGGCTGCCCCTGCTCGGCCGAGCGGGTGCGCCAGTCGCTGTCGATCTACTCGGCCCGCGACATCGGCCACATGACGACCGAGGACGGCCGCGTCACCGCCGATTGCCAGTTCTGCGGCGCCCATTACGAGTTCGATCCAGCAACCCTGGGCTTCGAGGCGACCGAGGCCCCCTGATCCGCCGCTCCGGGCGGTCCTGGGCGCCCCAGGCCCCCCGTCAGCGCCTGAAAATCCTCTGCTCGAGCTCGCGAAGGGTGTAGGCCTCCCGCACGGGGCGGTGGGCCCTCTCGTCGTAGCGCGGGTCGAAGGGCAGGCAGCGCGGCCCGCAGACGAGGACCGAGATCCCGTTGGCCGGGTCGATCCGCCAGAGCCGCCCGCCCGGCGTCGCCACGTAGTGCGGGTTGCCCCGCTCGAGGGTGTAGAGGACGTCGTCGTCCGACGGGACCTCGTTCATGTAGCCTTCGTCGAAGCTCCCGTGGGTGTGGTAGTCGATCACCTGGTCCCATGCCCGCGGGGCGGCCGCGCTGCCGCAGGACGCCCCCTCGCCCCGGTGCGGCGCGAGGTGCACCTCGAAGCCCCCCTCGTCGCGGCCCAGCGCGCCGCAATACTCCCGGCTCTCGTCGACCGACCGGGCGTTGAGGTCGCTCAGCAGCTTGACGACGCGCTTGAACTCGCGCGGGCTCTCGGGCGTCTGGGCGAGGGCCGGCAGGGCCACGAGAACGGCGAGCACGGCGAAGAGGGGCTTCATGGGCGAGGGTTCCCGATGGTGCTTGTCGGGGGCGAGCATAGGCGCGATGGATGCGGGATGCAGCAGGGCGATGCCGATCTGACGCGCTTCCTGCCCGCCGCGGGGGACGGGGCCACCTCGGATTTCGATCTGAACCCGGAGGCGCGGCCCCCCGCCCGCCCCTCCCTGCGCGAGGCGGCGGTCCTCGTCGGCGTGGTCCGCCGCGACGTCGACCGGATCGTCCTGACCCGCCGCTCGGCGCGGCTGAAGCACCATCCCGGCCAGGTCGCCTTCCCCGGCGGCAAGCTCGAGCCGGGCGAGGGCGCCGTCGACGCCGCCCTGCGCGAGGCCCGCGAGGAGGTGGGCCTCCGGGACGCGGAGGTGGTCGGCCTCCTCGCCCCGCACGAGACGGTGACCGGCTTTCGCGTGCGCCCCGTCCTCGCCAGGATGGACCCGTCCTTCCGCGCCGTGCCCGAGCGGGGCGAGGTCGACGAGGTCTTCGAGGCGCCGCTGGCCTATCTGACGGACCCGGCGAGCTTTCGCGTCCGCCGGCGGGAATGGCGCGGCGCCTGGCGCCGCTACCACGCCGTTCCCTGGGGCCCCTGGTACGTCTGGGGCGCGACGGCCCGGATCCTGCGGGGGATGGCGCCTTGAGGCTCCGGGCGGAGTGGCTGGACGATCCCGCCTCGCGCGCGGTGACGGATGCGCTGGAGGGGGCCGGGCACCGCGCGCTCTACGTCGGGGGCTGCGTGCGCAACGCGCTCCTGGGCGCGCCGGTCTCGGACCTCGACATCGCGACGGACGCCGCGCCGGAGGCGGTCGTCGCGGCCGCCGCGGGCGCCGGACTGCGCGCCGTCCCGACGGGGATCGCGCACGGCACCGTCACGGTCGTCTCGGACGGGCGCCCCTACGAGGTCACGACCTTCCGCCGCGACGAGGAGACGGACGGAAGGCACGCCCGCGTCGCCTTCACCGCCGAGGTCGCCGAGGACGCCGCGCGCCGCGACTTCACGATGAACGCCCTCTACGCCGCGCCGGACGGCGCGGTGGTCGACCCGCTGGAAGGGCTGCCCGACCTCCTGGCCCGCCGGGTCCGCTTCGTCGGCGCGCCGGACGCGCGCATCCGCGAGGACTACCTCCGCATCCTGCGCTTCTTCCGCTTCCACGCCTGGTACGGCGATCCGTCCGGCGGCATCGACCCCGACGCCCTCGACGCCTGCGCGCGCCATGCCGGCGGCCTCGGACGCCTCTCGGCCGAGCGGATCGGGGCCGAGATGAAGAAGCTCCTCGCCGCGCCGGATCCCGCGCCCGCCCTCGCCGCGATGGCGGCCTCGGGGGTGCTGGCACGGGTCATGCCGGGCGCGTCCGCCTCGAACGTTGCCTCCCTCGTCCATGCGGAGGGCGACCTCCCCCCCCGGTGGGAGCGGCGGGCGCTGGCGCTCGGCGGCGCGGTGGACGGCTGGCGGCTGTCCAACGCCGAGGCCAGGGGCATGGAGCGCCGGGCCGGGGCGGCCGCGTCGACCCTTCCCCCCGCCGCCCTGGGCCGGGCCTTCGGGCGCGAGGCCGCCGAGGACGCCGCGCTCCTCGCCGCGGCCGCTGCGGAGGGGGGCGTCCCGGCCGAGACCTTCGAGCGGATCGCGGCGGGCGCGGAGGCGTCCTTCCCCCTCGCCGCGAGGCACCTGATGCCCGCGCTGGAGGGCCCGGCGCTGGGAGAGGGGCTGAAGCGGGCCGAGCGGGCCTGGCTCGCCTCCGACCTGACCCTCGACCGCGAGGCCCTCCGCCGGATCGCGTTGGGCGAGAGGGCCTAGCGCCACCGGCCAGAAGGACTACGTAGGGCCGCCTGGGGGGCGCCCGTGCAGCTATCCGACATCATCGACCCCGAGGTCCCGGCCTCCGGCCCGCCGCCGCGCACGCTCTGGGCGTTCGCGCGCTGGTGCCTGGCGGGCGGGGGCCTCGCCCTGGGGATCGCGGGCGCGCTCTCGGTCACGGCCGGCGTGTTCGAGGTGCTGACCGCCCTCCTGCTGGGATGGATCATCGACGCCGCCCTCGCCTCCGGCCCGTCGGAGCTCTGGGCCGGGACGATGCCGCTCCTCCTCGCGGCGGCGGCATTCCTCGTGATCCTGCGTCCCGCCGTCACCGGGGCGAGCGCGATCATGCAGGCGGTGGTGCTGCAGCCGAACATCCAGAACCAGGTCCTGACGCGGCTGCACCGCTGGACGATGGGCCAGGCCGTCACCTTCTTCGACGAGGACTTCGCCGGCCGCATTGCCCAGAAGCAGATGCAGACCGCCAACGCCGTCACGAGCGTCACGGTCGACGTCATCAACACCGGCCTCTTCGCGCTGGCCTCGATCGTCGGGGCGGCGATCATGGTCGCGGGGATCGACGCGCGCGCGGGCGCCGCGATGGCGCTGTGGGTGGTGGCCTATCTCGGGCTGATGGCCTTCTTCCTGCCCCGCATCCGGGTCCGGGCGAAGGACCGCGCCGGCAAGCGGGCCGCCGTGACGGGCCAGGTCGTGGACACGGTCACCAACATCAAGACCGTGAAGCTCTTCGCCCATTCCGAGCACGAGGACCGCGCAGCCCTCGACGCCATGGGCCGCTTCCGCGGGGCGGCGCTGCGCTTCGGCCGCCTCTCGGCGGCGTTCCGGGTGTCGCTCTTCGCGCTCGCGGGCCTGCTGCCGGTGATCCTCGTCGGGATGATGCTGTACTACTGGTCCACGGGGGCGGCGACGGCGGGGGCCATCGTCTCGGCCGGGGCCATCTCCATCCGGCTGGCGCAGATGTCGGGCTGGGTCTCGTTCACCTTCATGGGCGTCTATTCCTACATCGGCGAGATCGAGGACGGGATGCGCACCCTTTCACCCCGCCCGACGCTGGTGGACGCCGAGGGCGCGGCCGACCTCGCGGTGGACGGCGGCCGGATCGAGCTGGACGACGTCTCCTTCACCTATGGCCGCGAGGGGGGGCAGGGGCTGCATGGCGTCTCGCTGACCGTGCGGCCGGGCGAGAAGGTCGGCATCGTCGGCGCGTCCGGGGCGGGCAAGTCGACGCTCGTGAACCTCGTGCTGCGGATGCACGACGTGCAGGGGGGCGCGATCCGCATCGACGGGCAGGACGTCGCCCGCGTCACCCAGGACAGCCTGCGCCGCGCCATCGCGCTGGTCACGCAGGAGACGGCGATGTTCAACCGCTCGGCCCGGGACAATATCGCCTACGGCGATCCCGGCGCCTCGGACGAGGCGGTGGTCGCGGCCGCGAAGGCCGCCGAGGCGCACGAGTTCATCCTGGCCTTGCGCGACCGCGAGGGGCGGGAGGGCTACGACGCCTTCCTCGGCGAGCGGGGCGTGCGCCTGTCCGGCGGGCAGCGCCAGAGGATCGCCCTCGCGCGCGCGATCCTGAAGGACGCGCCGATCCTCGTGCTCGACGAGGCCACCTCGGCCCTCGATTCGGAGGTGGAGGCGTCGATCCAGGCGGCCCTCGGGCGGGTGATGGAGGGCAAGACCGTGCTGGCCATCGCGCACCGCCTGTCCACCCTGACCGAGATGGACCGGATCGTCGTCCTCGACGAGGGCCGGGTGGTCGAGGAGGGCACCCATGCCGCGCTCCTGGCGCGCGGCGGCCTCTACGCCCGCTACTGGGACCGCCAGTCGGGCGGCTTCCGGGACCGGCGCGAGGCGGCGGAGTAGGCCGCGTGCCCCTTCGGCGGGTCATGGTCGTGGGCGGCCCCTGCGCCGGCAAGTCCACCTTCGCCCGCGCGCTGGGCGCCCGGACGGGTCTGCCGGTCGTCCATATGGACAGGATCCACTGGCAGCTCGGCTGGACCGAGCGGCCCCTGGCGGAGAAGCTGCCCATGATCCGTGCGGAGGAGGCGAAGCCGCGCTGGATCATCGAGGGCGGCCTCTCGGCGACCTATGCGGAGCGGGCGGCACGGGCGGACCTCGTGGTGTTCCTCGACCTGCCGGTCGGGCGGCGGCTCTGGCGGATGGGCCGGCGGATCGCCGCGGCGCGGCTGACGGGCGCCGAGCGCCCCGATGTGCCCGAGGACTGCCCCGAGCGACCCGACCTGGAGTTCGTCCGCTACACCCTTCGGACCGCCGGGCTGCACCGGCAGCGGCATCTGGCGCTGATCGCCGGGCTGCCCGCGGGGAAGGGGGTCGTCCTGCGCGGCGACCGCGTCTCCGCCCGGTTCGTCGCGAATGTTCCACGTGAAACAGTCTAAGATCGGGTTGCCAGGGGCCGCCCGGCATCATCGCCCCTCCGCAGGAAGAGGGCGATGGCGGGCAGCGCGACGACGTACATCAGGATCCCGTAGACGGCCGAGGGCACTGCGAAGGGCGGCATGGCCGTGCCGGCGATCAGGCTCGCGACGGTGATGCCAACGGTGCCGTTCTGCACCCCCGCCTCGATCGAGATCGTGGAGGCCTGCCGCCCGTCCAGCCCTAGGAGCCGGGCGAGGGCGTAGCCCAGCGCCAGGAGCGCCGCGCCCCATCCCAGCAGGAGCGGGCCGAGCACGGGCAGGTTCGCGGCGAACACCGCCCATTGCGTGGCCAGCGCCGCGAGGAGCACGACCGCGAAGAGAATCGCCGCGAGGCGCAGCAGCGCCGGCTCGATCCGCCTGGTGAAGCCGGGCGCGAGGCGGCGGATCGCCATGCCGATCAGCACCGGGACCGTGGTGATGAGGAACATCGCCGCCGCGAGCGCGGTGATGTCGATCGCCTCGGCCGCCTCGCCGAGGATGAGCCCGGCGAAGAGCGCGACGAGGATCGGCACCGTCACCACCGAAAGGAGGCTGACCACCGCGGTCAGGGACACCGAGAGGGCGACGTCGCCCCGGGCGAAGCGCGTCAGGATGTTCGTCGTCGCCCCGCCCGGCGAGAGGGCGAGGATCATCATCCCGAAGGCCAGCGCCGGATCGAGCGGCACGACCTGCAGGAGGGCATAGGCCAGCGCCGGGACGAGGGCGACCTGCGCGAGGAAGCCGATGGCGAAGGCGCGGGGCCGGGTGGCCACGCGGGCGAAGTCGGCCCCCGAGAGGCCGAGGCCCAGCGTCAGCATGATGATCGCGAGCGCCAGGGGCAGCCCCAGCGAGAGCACGAGGTCCATGTCGCATCCTCCCTTTTGGCGCCAGCCTGCGCGGAGCCGGCGCCTGGCGCCAGCCCCTTCGGCGCGGACCCCCTGTCGCGGCGGCGTCGCGGGCGCTAGGGCCGGGGGATGGAGCGGGTGCGGATCGAGCGGCTGGACGGCAGGGGCGAGGGGGTCGCGCCGGGCGTCTCCGTGCCCTTCGCCCTGCCCGGCGAGATCGCGGAAGGCACGGTGGAGCGGGGCCGCATGACCGCCCCCCGCATCCTGGACCCCGTGCCCGAGCGGCAGCTCCCGCCCTGCCCGCATTTCGGCCCCTGCGGGGGCTGCGCCCTGCAGCATATGGCGGACGCGCCCCTGGCGCGCTGGAAGGCCGGTCGGGCGCTCGGGGCGCTCCGGGCGCGGGGGATCGAGGGGCGCGTCGCGGGGGTCGCCACCTCGCCAGCCGGATCGCGCCGGCGGGCGGTGCTGTCGGGGCGGATGCTCGCGGACGGGCCGGTGGTGGGGTTCCACGGCCGGGCCAGCGACCGGATCGTCCCGATGCCCGGATGCCGGGTGGTCCGGCCCGCGATCCTGGCCGCCCTGCCGGCGCTGGAGGCCCTCGTCGCGGCGGGCGCGAAGGGCGAGGTGGCGCTGACGGTGACGGAGACGGCGGCCGGCCTCGACGTGGCGGTCGCGGGCGCCCCCGCGACGGAGCGGCTGCGGCTCGCCGCGCCGGGGATCGCCGCCGGGGCCTTCGCGCGCCTTGCCTGGGAGGGGGAGGTGCTGTTCCAGTCCGCCCCGCCCCGGCTGCCCTTCGGGCGCGCGCGCGTCGTGCCGCCGCCGGGCGCGTTCCTGCAGGCCACGCGCCACGGCGAGGCGGCGCTGCTGGCGGTGGTGCGCGACGCCCTGCGGGAGGTGCCGGAGGGCGCGCGGGTGCTGGACCTCTTCGCGGGGGCCGGCACCTTCGCGCTGCCCCTCGCCGAGCGGTTCGAGGTCCACGCCTTCGAGGGGGACCGCGCCATGGTCGCCGCCCTCCTCGACGGGTGGCGGGGCGCCCGGGGGCTGCGCGAGGTGCGGGCCGAGGCGCGGGATCTCTTCCGCTCGCCCCTCGCGCCCGAGGAGATGCGGGGCGCCGCGGCGGCCGTGATCGACCCGCCCCGCGCGGGGGCGGAGGCGCAGGCCCGGGCGCTCGCCGCGCACGGCCCGCCGGTGATCGCGCACCTCTCCTGCAACCCGTCGACCTTCGCGCGCGACGCGGCGGCGCTGGTCGCGGGCGGCTACCGGATGGGGCCGCTGCGGATCGTGGACCAGTTCCGCTGGTCCCCCCATGTCGAGCTTGCCGCCGCCTTCCGCCGCTGACGCCTTGCCAAGCACCGCCGGCACGCCGCATGGGTCGCCCATGAGGGAGGCGATCCGCAAGCTGGTCGATTCGGGCGCGTTCCGGCGCTTCATCATCGGCGTCATCGTCTTCAACGCCGTGATCCTGGGGATCGAGACCTCGGACCGGGCGATGGCGGCGGCGGGGCCGGTGCTGGTCGCGCTGGACACCGCCTGCCTCGCGGTCTTCGTGGTCGAGATCGCGCTGAAGCTCCTCGCGTGGCGGGGGGCGTTCTTCCGCTCGGGCTGGAACTGGTTCGACGTGTTCGTGGTGGGCATCGCCCTCGTGCCCGACGCAGGGGGGCTGTCGGTGCTGCGGGCGCTGCGGATCCTGCGGGTCCTGCGCCTGATCACCGTGGTGCCGCGCCTGCGCCGGGTGGTCGAGGGGTTCCTCGCCGCCGTGCCCGGCATGGCGAGCGTGTTCGTCCTGATGGCGATCATCTTCTACATCTTCGGCGTGATGGCCGCGAAGCTGTTCGGCGACACCTTCCCCGAGTGGTTCGGGGGGCTGGGCGCCGCGCTTTACTCGCTGTTCCAGATCATGACGCTGGAATCGTGGTCCATGGGGATCGTGCGCCCGGTGATGGAGGTCCATCCCTGGGCCTGGGCCTTCTTCGTGCCGTTCATCCTCGTGACGACCTTCGCGGTGGTGAACCTGGTGGTCGGCCTGATCGTGAACAGCATGCAGGATGCCCATGCCGAGGAGGAGAACGCCGCGCGCGACGCCTACCGCGACGAGGTGCTCGAGCGGCTGAGGGCAATCGAGGCGCGACTCGACGGCAACGGAGCGCCGCCGCCGAGCGAGGCCGATGGCGGGACGGCCCGCGGGGTGCTACGCCGGTAGCCGGACAGTTCGGGACCGCCGCCCATGCGTATATTGGCCTTCATCCTTCTCACGTTGGCCCTTACGGGCTGCGCGTCGAAGTTCCGCAGCTATGACGGGCCGGCCGTGACGCGCATCGTCGTCTACAAGGCAGAACGCGAGGTGCACCTGCTGCATCACGACGCCGTGCTGGAGAGCTTCGACATGGAGCTGGGCTTCGCCCCCGAGGGCACGAAGGAGCGCTACGGCGACGGGCGCACGCCCGAGGGGCGCTACTTCATCGACCGCCGCAACCCCGAATCGCGCTACCATCTCTCGCTCGGGATCGACTATCCGCGGGGCGTGGACCAGCAGCGCGCGACCGAGGCCGGGGTCGATCCGGGCGGCGACATCTTCTTCCACGGCACCCCGAGGGAGTTCGCGGGACGCGACGACTGGACCGCCGGCTGCCTGGCGATCCCGAACCGCGACATCGAGCGGATGTACGCCATGGTCGGCATCGGCACGCCCGTGGACATCTACGCCGCGCGCCCGGCCCCGAACCCGATGGTCCTTCCCGACCCGTTGCGACCGGCGCCGCTGGGCCGCTAGGCCCCGGCCCTCCGGGGGGGGGCCGCCGGGGGGCGCCTAGCTTCGCGGAAGCTGGATCGCCCCGCCGCCGAAGCCCGCGCCGCCGGGGGGCGCGGCGATGCCCGGCGCGGGCGGCAGCGTGCCCGCCGGACGCGAGACGGCCGAGGCCCCGGCGCCGGGGGCGCCCGTGACGAGGGTCCACCAGATCTTGCCGCCCGGCTCCTGGAACCAGCCGATGCCGGCATCTCGCGCGGCCGGGTTCAGGATCGCCTGGCGCGAGCCCTCCTCGAGCATCCAGGCGGCGACGGTCTCGCGCTCGGTCTCGAAGCTCTCGGCGATGACCTCGCCGACGAAGCCGCCGGTGTAGCCCGCGCGGCGCACCCGCTCGATCGGGGAGGACCCGTCGGACGAGAAGTGCCAGGGCCGGTTCTGGCGGGCCATGTCGCGGCTGTGCGTCACGGCGGCGGCGTTGAGCGCGGCGTCGAGCGACAGCGCCTCCGCCCCCCCCGCCGAGCGAAGGGCGTTCACCTCGTCGAGCATGGCGAACTGCACCCGGCCCTCGTCGGCTTCGGTGATGCGGTAGATCCCGGATGCCGGCGCGCCCGCCATCGGGCCCCCGGGCGAGGTGCAGCCCGAAAGGGCGATGAGGGCCGCGAGGGCCGCCGGGACGAGGGTGCCGCGCATGGGAAGGTTATCCGTCGTGACGGGACCGGCCTGCAGGCCCCGGCGCGGCTTCTAGCGGCCGGACCGTGGCGTCGAAAGCCCCATGGGCGATCTTCCGCCCGTCCCGCGGAGGGTCGGTGATGCCCCCGCCGCGCGCGCCGTGTAGGTCGGGGGGGCGATCTTCAGGGGAAGGACGAACGACATGGACGAGACCCGACGCCCCACCCGCCGCGCGCTTCTGGGCGTGGCCGCCGCCTTCGGCGCGGGGACGCTGGCCGCGCCGGCGCTGGCGCAGTTCGGCGCGACGGCCCAGCGCGACGACGCCGCGGACGCGCCGCGCAACATCTCCTCGTTCCGGGCGCTGGACTGGCGGCCCTATTTCGACACGCTGGCGGGGGGCGCCATCCTCTGCGACCTGCAGTCCCGCGCGCTGCACTTCTGGTCCGAGGACGAGAGCGTCTACCGCCTCTACCCGACTTCCGTGCCCCTTTCGGAGGACCTGACGCGGCGCGGCCGGACGGAGGTGATCCGGAAGGTGGAGGGGCCGTCCTGGCGCCCGACCCCCGCGATGCTGGAGCGCAATCCCGACTGGCCCGAGTTCATCGGGCCGGGACCGGACAATCCGCTTGGGACGCATGCATTGTATCTGTCTTGGCAATACTACCGGATCCACGGCACCCACGACACGCGGAAGATCGGGCGCCGATCGTCCAATGGTTGCATCGGCCTCTTCAACGAGCAGATCGCGGAGCTTTTCAATTTCTCGCAAGTCGGCACACAGGTGTTGCTGATTTGACGAAAGGCGTGGCCGCGCGGGCATATCAAGCTAGAGTCGGTTTGCAATCGAAGGAAACGGGTGATTACCCATAACTTACGAGAGACTGTCCCTTGGCCGTTTTTTCCGTTCTCTCTCGGATTGTCCGGATGACGGCCCTCAATGGAGTGAACACATGAAGAAGATCGTTCTCGCCGCCGCGCTGTCCGCCGCCGCCTCCTCCGCCTTCGCCGGCGGCCTGGTCGAGCCCATCATCACGGCCCCCGTCATCGTCGAAGAGACCACCGCCGCGTCCTCGTCGGCCGGCATCGTCGTCCCGCTGCTGCTGCTGGCCGTCATCGCCGCAGCCGTGGCCGACTGATCAGTCCTTCGCGCCGGCGCGACTGGAGAGGGCGCCCCCAGGGGCGCCCTCTTCGCATCCAGGCGCCCCGGCGCTATCCGATCCAACCCTTCAGCTCGTCCCGGATCACGTTCGACAGGGCGTCCATGTGGGCGTCGTCGTCGTTGAGGCAGGGGATGTAGGTGAACCGCTCGCCGCCGGCCTCCTCGAAGCTCTCGCGGATCTCTTCGTTGATCTCCTCGAGGGTCTCGATGCAGTCGGCCGAGAACGCCGGGGCGATCACGGCGATGTTCCTCTTGCCGTCCTCGCGGGCGAGGCGCGCGACCTCCTCGACCGTGTAGGGCTTGAGCCATTCCTCCGGGCCGAACTTGGACTGGAAGGTGGTCGCGATCTCAAAATCGTCCCAGCCCAGCCGCTCCTTCAGGAGGCGCGTCGTCTTCTGGCACTGGCAGTGGTAGGGGTCGCCCTCCATCAGGTAGCGCCGCGGCACGCCGTGATAGGAGCAGACGAGGATGTCGGGCTTCGTCTCGAGCGCGCCGTAGGCCCGTTCCACGGACCGCGCGAGCGCGTCGATGTAGTCCGGCCGGTCGTAATAGGCCGGCACCGTGCGGACGGGGGGCTGCCACTTGTCCTTCATCAAGGCGCGGAAGAACTGGTCGCAGGCCGTCGCGGTCGTGGCGCCCGCGTACTGGGGATAGAGCGGGAAGAAGAGGATCTTCGTGCAGCCCTTGGCGCGCAGCGCCTCGACCTTCGAGATCGTCGAGGGGTTGCCGTAGCGCATGCAGTAGTCGACCTCGACCGCGTCGCCGAAGGCCGCCCGCATCCGCCCTGCGATGGCCGCCGTCTGGGCCTTCGTGATGGTGGCGAGGGGTGATTCGCCCGCCTCCTCGTTCCAGATCGACTTGTAGGCCGCCCCGGAGGAGAAGGGCCGCTTGGACAGGATCACGAGCTGCAGGAGCGGCTGCCAGACGAACGGCGAGTAGTCGATCACCCGCCGGTCGGAGAGGAACTCGTTCAGGTAGCGCCGCATGGAGCGGTAGTCCGTCCCGTCCGGCGTGCCGAGATTCGCCAGCAGCACGCCGATCCTGCCCATGCGGACGGGGGGATGCCCGGCCGGCAGGTGGCCTTCGCCCGGCTCGCGGTGGAAGCGGTCCGGCCCCCGCCCGACCAGGGGATCGGCGGTCTCGACCTCTGGCAGGCCTTTGCTGTCGAGCATCGCTTTCGTCCTGTCCGGGGAATCCTTCATGGGACACGTCACCTAGCGACCCTGGGGGCAGGTTCAATCGGACAGTTTGCCCTCCCGCGTGCCCAGCGCCTCGGCGAGCCGGTGGGTGGCCGAGCCGGGGCGCAGGGGCCTGGGCTGATCCGCCGACGGGGCGAAGCCCGCGAGGTGGATCATCTCGAACGTCGCCTCGACGCGCCCGTCCCGGCGGGGCAGGAGGGCGCCCGCCTCCGGGAAGAGCGCGCGGGGCGGGACGCCGCGATGGCGGGCGGCCAGGGCGTTGCCCTCGCCCATGGCGCGCAGGTCGCGCATCAGGGCGCGCGCGTCCGCGTAGGTGACGGCCCGGCGGTCGCTGTCGGCCACGGGCAGCGCGAGGCCCGCGCGCTGCAGCAGGGCGCCCATGTCGCGGATCTCGGCCATGGGGGCGACGCGCGGCGAGAGGCCGCCCGTCAGCCGCGTCTCGGCCGTGGCGAGGGCGGCGCGCAGCTCGGCGAGGGTGTCGCCGCCGAGAAGGACGCCGAGGAAGAGGCCGTCGGGGCGGAGCGCGCGGCGGCACTGGATGATCTGCCCGAGGGGATCGTCCGCCCAGTGGAGCGACATGGCGTGGACCACGAGGTCGTGCGCCCCCGGGGCGAGGTCCAGAACCTCGTCGTCGGGCACCACCTTCGCGCCGGGGATCGCCCATTCGGAGGGAACGCCTGTGACCACGGCCGGCGCCGTAAACGTTCTGTTAACCAGCGCGATGCGATCCTCGACCTCCAGGCGCGCCTCGCGGTGTAGGAAGAGCGCGTCGGGCCGCGCGCGCGCGCGGTTCCGGGCGAGGGCCGCGCGGTCAGCGAGGGGAGGGCGCGTCATGGGCATCGGGGCGCAGATAGGGGCGGCCGTCGATCTGATCTACCCGCCCACGTGCCTCGCATGCGAGGCGCGGGTGCTCGGGCGGGGCGGCCTCTGTCCCGGGTGCTGGCGCGAGACGGGCTTCGTGCGCGGCCTCGCCTGCCGCCTCTGCGGCGCGCCGCTGCCGGGCGAATCGGACCGGGCCGAGACCTGCGACGACTGCCTCGCCACCCCCCGCCCCTGGGCCGAGGGGCGCGCGGCGCTGGTCTATGCGGGCGCGGGGCGGCGGATGGTTCTGGCGCTGAAGCACGGGGACCGGCTGGACCTCGCGGGGCCCTGCGCAGGCCTGATGGCGCGGGCCGCGGCCCCCATGGCGCTGGCGGGCGCGGTGGTCGCGCCGGTGCCGCTGCACTGGCGGCGCCACCTCGCCCGGCGGGGCAACCAGGCGGCCGCGCTGGCCGCGCCCGTGGCGCGGGCCCTGGGCCTTCCCCTCGCGCCGGACCTCCTCCGGCGGGCGCGGGCGACGGCGCCGCTGGACCGGGTCACGCCGGCCGAGCGGTTCGCCGCGCTGCGGGGCGCGATCGACGTCCCGCAAGCCCGCGCGGCGCGCCATGCCGGCCGGCCGCTCCTTCTCGTGGACGACGTGATGACCTCCGGCGCGACGCTCGCGGCCTGCGCGGAGGCCGCGCTGGCCGCCGGGCTGGGGTCGGCGCGGGTGCTGACCCTCGCCCGCGCGGTCAAGGATGGCTAGATGGGTCCCGAAGGGAGACCCCGAATGAAGCCGATCGAGATCTACACCTCGCCGCTCTGCGGCTATTGCCACGCCGCCAAGCGCCTTCTCGCCGCGAAGGGCGCCAGCTTCACGGAGCACGACGTCTCCGCCGACCCGGCGGCGCGCCAGGCGATGACGGAGCGCGCCGGGCGCCGCACGGTGCCGCAGATCTTCGTCGGGGACACCCACGTGGGCGGCTACGACGACCTCGCCGCGCTGGAGCGCGCGGGCGAGCTGGAGCCCCTGCTGAGAGCATGACGATCCGCGCGGCGCTGATCCAGCTGAACGCCTCGGACGATCCGGAGGCGAATCTCGGCGAGACCCTTCGACTCTGCGAGGAGGCGGCGCGGGGCGGGGCGCGGTGGCTCCTGACGCCGGAGGCGACGAACTGCGTCTCGGCCTCGCGCGGGCGGCAGCGCGCCTTGCTGCGCGCGGAGGGAGAGGATCCGACCCTCGCCGCGCTTCGCGGCCTCGCGGCCGAGCGGGGCGTCTGGCTGACCATCGGCTCGCTCGCGCTGGCCGAGGGCGGGCGCCTGGCGAACCGCTCCTTCGTGGTCGATCCCGAAGGGGGCGTCGCCGCGCGCTACGACAAGCTCCACATGTTCGACGTGGCCCTGGGCGGCGGCGAGGAGTTCCGCGAATCGGACGCCTACGATCCGGGCGACCGCGCGGTGCTGGCGGAGGTGGAGGGCGTCCCCGTGGGGCTGTCGATCTGCTACGACCTGCGCTTTCCGGCGCTCTACCGAGCCTACGCGCGGGGGGGCGCGCGCGTCCTGGCGGTGCCCTCCGCCTTCACCGTCCCGACGGGCCGCGCCCATTGGGAGGTGCTCCTGCGGGCGCGGGCGATCGAGAACGGCGCCTGGGTGCTGGCCCCGGCGCAGTGCGGCACCCATGCCGCCCGGGAAGGGCGGGAGCGCCGGTCCTGGGGGCATTCCCTCGCGGTGGATCCCTGGGGCGCGGTGGTCGCGGACGGGGGCGAGGCGCCGGGCGTCGCCTTCGTGGACGTGGATCCGGCGGCCTCGGCGCAGGCGCGGCGGCGCGTCCCCTCGCTCGAGCACGACCGGGCGTGGTCGGGGCCGTGAGCGCGGCCGATTCCCTCGCGGTGCAGCTCTTCTCGGAGCTCCTGGTCGCGGACCAGCTCGCCCGGTCGCGGCTGCAGAAGGCGCTGCCCAAGGGGATGGAGCTGTCGCACTTCACCGTCCTCAACAACCTCGCCCGCCAGGAGGAGAGGACGCCGGGGCAGCTCGCGCAGGCGTTCAACGTGACGCGGGGGGCGATGAGCAACACGCTCGCGCGGCTGGAGGGGGCGGGCTGGATCCACGTGCGGCCGGACTGGGACGACGCGCGGCGCAAGATGGTCGCCATCAGCCCCGCCGGGCGGCGCGAATGGGAGGCGGCGCTCGCCGCGGTCGCCCCCGTGATCGCCGCCGTGGTGGACGAGATCGGCGCCGAGAGGGTCCGCCAGGCCCTGCCGGTGCTGCGCGCGCTTCGCGTGAAGCTGGGCCCGGGGGGCTGAGGACGGGGCCGGGGGCGTCCTCAGGCTCGCCGGACCGCGGCGGTGACGTAGTTGACCGAGAGGTCGCGGTCCGAGGTCGACCAGCTCCAGCGGACGAAGTCGAACACGAACCCGGTCCGGTCCACGGGCTCGAGGCCCGCCTCCCGGAGCATGGCGAAGAGCTCGTCCGGGGTGATGAACTTGCGCCATTCGTGCGTGCCCTTTGGCAGCCAGCGCATGACCCATTCGGCGCCGACGATGCCGAAGGCGAAGCTCTTGGGGTTCCGGTTCAGGGTCGAGGTGCACATCACCGCGCCGGGGCGCATCAGGTCGTGGCAGGCCCGGAGGTAGCCCTGGGGGTCGGCGACGTGCTCGACCACCTCCATGTTGAGGATCGCGTCGAAGCGCTCGCCCGCCTCGGCCAGGGCCTCGGCGGTGGTGTGGCGGTAGTCGATGTCGAGGCCGGACGCCTCGGCGTGGATACGGGCGACGGGGATGTTCCTCTCGGCGGCGTCCGCGCCCACCACGTCGGCCCCCAGGCGGGCCATCGGCTCGGAGAGGAGGCCCCCGCCGCAGCCGATGTCGAGGATGCGCAGCCCGTCGAAGGGCCGGTCCGACTTCAGGTCGCGGCCGTGCTGGGCGGCGATCTGCTCGGTCACGTAGGAGAGGCGCACGGGATTCATCATGTGCAGCGGCTTGAACTTGCCCTGGGGGTCCCACCACTCATCGGCCATGGCCTGGAACTTCTCGACCTCGCCGGGGTCGATGGTGTCGGTGGCGCGCGCTGCGTCGGCCATTCTGCCTCTCCTCTTTCCGATGACCCCTGCCCGGGGCGGCTCGCGCGTCTATATGGGGCGGATGGACCGGCTTTCCCCCGACGCCCGGACGCGGCACCTCTTCCCGCCCGTCGACCCGTTCGACCAGCGGATGCTGGACGTGGGCGACGGCCACAGGATCTACGTCGAGCAGTGCGGCCGCCCGGACGGCATCCCCGTGGTGATCCTCCATGGCGGGCCGGGGGGCGGGTGCAGCCCGGCGATGCGCCGCTACTTCGACCCCGGCCGCTACCGCGTGGTGCTGTTCGACCAGAGGGGATGCGGCCGCTCGCGCCCCCATGCGAGCGTGGAGGCGAACACCACGCAGCACCTCATCGGGGACATCGAGCGCATCCGCGAGGTCCTCGGGATCGGGTCGTGGATCGCGTTCGGCGGCTCGTGGGGGGCGACGCTGGCGCTGGCCTACGCGCAGGCGCATCCCGAACGGGTCGCGCGGCTCGTGCTGCGGGGCGTGTTCCTCGCCACGAAGGCGGAGCTTCGGTGGTTCTACGGCGGCGGCGCCGGCCTCTTCTGGCCGGAGCTCTGGGCGCGCTTCGCCGGCATGGTCCCGGAGGAGGAGCGGGGCGACCTCATCGCCGCCTATCACGCCCGGCTCTTCGAGGCCGACCTGCCCACCCAGACCCGCTTCGCGCGCGCCTGGGCCGGATGGGAGAACGCCCTCGCCTCGGCCGAGAACCGCGGGATGACGGGCGAGAGCCCCGGCGAGTACGCGCGCGCCTTCGCCCGGCTGGAGAACCACTACTTCATCAACGGCGCCTTCCTGCGCGAGGGGCAGCTCCTGGAGGAGGCGCACCGGCTGCACGGCATCCCCGGCACGATCGTGCAGGGCCGCATCGACATGATCTGCCCCCCCGCGAACGCCCATGCCCTGGCGAGGGCATGGCCGGACGCCGACCTGCGGATCGTGCACGGCGCGGGCCACGCCCTCTCCGAGCCGGGCATCTCGGCTGAGCTCGTGGCCGAGATGAAGCGCCTCGCCGCGCTGCCCGAGGTGCGGCGGCTGGCTGCCTGAGGGGGGCCTTGCGCCCGCCGGCGCGGGCGCCTATCTGCCCTTCGACAGCGGCGCGCCGGCCTCCACCCCCGGCGCCCACCGGACGAAGAACCGATGGGGCCGCGAGGCCCCTTTTTCACGCCCGGAGACGTCATGTCCGACCTCGTCGCCCGCACCGCGCAGGACCGCCGCCTCGCGGAGATCGTCCGCCCGGTGATCGAGCACATGGGCTACGAGCTGGTCCGCCTGCGGATGCAGGGGGGCCGCACGCCCATGCTGCAGATCATGGCCGACCGCCCCGAGGGCGGGATCGAGGTCGAGGACTGCGCCCGCATCTCCACGGAGGTGAGCGCGAACCTCGACGTCGAGGACCCGATCGAAGAGGGCTACACGCTGGAGGTCGGGAGCCCCGGCATCGACCGGCCCCTGACCCGCCCGAAGGACTTCGAGGCCTGGGCCGGCTATGAGGCCAAGCTGGAGACCGCCGAGCTGATCGACGGCCGCCGCCGGTTCCGGGGCACGCTGCAGGGCGTCGAGGACGGCGAGGTGCTGGTCGAGATCGAGGAGGGTGGCGAGCCCGTCACCATCGGCCTGGCCTTCGACATGCTGTCGGACGCGAAGCTGGTGCTGACGGACGCGCTGATCCGCGACGTCCTGAGGGCCCGCAAGGACAAGGGCGCCATCGGCGCCGAGGAGGCGGCCGAGACGGCCGCGTTCATGGATAAGGACGCCGCCCCGAAGGGCGCAGAGGAGGACTGAACCGATGGCGATCACGTCTGCCAACCAGCTGGAGCTTCTCCAGACCGCCGAGGCGGTCGCGCGCGAGAAGATGATCGACCCCGGCCTCGTCGTGGAGGCCATGGAGGAGTCGCTCGCCCGCGCGGCGAAGTCCCGCTACGGGCAGGAGCTGGACATCCGCGTCTCCATCGATCGCAAGACGGGCCGCGCGACCTTCACCCGCGTGCGCACGGTGATCGACCCGGACGCCCCCCTCCCGGAGGACGAGGAGGAGGCGCCCGAGGACAACACCCGCGCCCGCCTGACCGCCGAGGAGGCGGCCGTCGCCGTCGCCCAGCAGCGCCCTGACGTCGTGGTCGTGCCCGGCGCGAACGGCATCCGCCGCTTCCTGATGCGCCGCGGCACGGAAGGCGACAACAAGCTGGCCTCCGGCACCGACCAGGAGGGCGCGCCCCGGATCGGCGACGAGCTGGTCGACGAGGTGCCGCCCGTCGAGATGAACCGCATCGCCGCGCAGTCGGCCAAGCAGGTCATCCTCCAGAAGGTCCGCGAGGCCGAGCGCGAGCGCCAGTACGAGGAGTTCAAGGACCGCGCCGGCACGATCCTGAACGGCGTCGTCAAGCGTGAGGAGTACGGCAACGTCGTCATCGACATCGGCCGGGGCGAGGCCGTCCTGCGCCGCCGCGACAAGCTGCCGCGCGAGAGCTACCGTCCGAACGACCGCATCCGCGTCTACATCGAGGACGTCCGCCGTGAGCCGCGCGGCCCGCAGATCTTCCTCTCCCGCACGCATCCTGAGTTCATGAAGAAGCTCTTCGAGATGGAGGTGCCGGAGATCTACGACGGCATCATCGAGATCAAGGCGGTGGCCCGCGACCCCGGCTCCCGCGCGAAGATCGGCGTGATCTCCTATGATGGGTCGATCGATCCCGTTGGCGCCTGCGTCGGGATGCGCGGCAGCCGCGTGCAGGCGGTGGTGAACGAGCTTCAGGGCGAGAAGATCGACATCATCCCCTGGAACGAGGATATGCCGACCTTCCTTGTGAACGCGCTGCAGCCCGCGGAGGTGGCGAAGGTCGTCTTCGACGAGGACGCCGAGCGGATCGAGGTCGTCGTGCCGGACGAGCAGCTGAGCCTCGCGATCGGCCGGCGGGGGCAGAACGTTCGCCTCGCCTCGCAGCTCACGGGCCTCGACATCGACATCCTCACCGAGGAGGAGGAGAGCGCCCGCCGCCAGGCCGAGTTCGAGGAGCGCACGAAGCTCTTCGTGGACGCGCTCGACCTCGACGAGTTCTTCGCCCAGCTCCTGGTCGCGGAGGGCTTCACCTCGCTGGAGGAGGTAGCCTATGTCGACGCCGAGGAGCTGACCGGCATCGACGGCGTGGACGAGGACACCGCCGAGGAGCTGCAGACCCGCGCGCGCGAGCATCTCGAGGCGCAGGCCGCCGCCGCGCTGGAGAAGGCGCGCGAGCTGGGGGCGGAGGATTCCCTCATTGCATTCGAGGGGCTGACCCCCCAGATGGTGCAGGCCCTGGCGGAGGACGACGTGAAGACCCTGGAGGACTTCGCCACCCTCGCCGACTGGGAGCTGGCCGGCGGATGGACCGTGCAGGACGGCGAGCGGCACAAGGACGACGGCGCGCTCGAGCCGTTCGGCATCAGCCTGGAGGAGGCGCAGGACATGATCATGACGGCGCGCGTGCTTCTGGGCTGGGTCGATCCTGACGACCTGAACCGGGACGCGGAGGCGGAAGGCGAGGACGCCGCCGCCGAGACCGAGGAGGCGTCGGCCTGATGGCCGGCGTTGAGGGGCAGGGATGTCGCGGGGCGGCAGGACGAAGGACCGGGACGAGCCGCAGCGCCGCTGCCTCGTCACCGGCGAGACGGGCCCGAAGCAGGGGCTGATCCGCTTCGTCCTCGGCCCGGACGGCGCGCCCGTCCCCGACGTGCTGGGCAAGCTGCCGGGGCGCGGCTTCTACGTCGCCGCCGACCGCGGGGCCCTGGGCAGGGCGGTCGCGAAGCGGATGTTCTCGAAGGGTGCGAAGGCGCCCGTCCCCGTGCCACCCGAATGGGCGGAGGGGGGGCTGGCCGACCTCGTGGAGGGGCAGCTCCTCCGCCGGGTGCAGGACGGCATCGCGATGGCCCGCAAGGCCGGGCTGGCGGTGTCGGGCTACGAGAAGGTCCGCGGGTGGCTCGAGTCGGGCGAGGGCCGTGTCCTTGTGCAGGCGCGCGACGGCTCGGCCCGCGGCAAGTCGAAACTGAACACCCCTCCGGGCGGCCGCTTCATAGGCTGCCTGACGGGGGACGAGTTGGGTTTGAGCTTCGGCCGCCCGCATGTCATACATGCGGCTCTGGCGGCTGGCGGACTCACGACCCGTGTTGTAGAGGACGCCGGCAAGCTATCCGGCCTCCGAGGAACAGGTGGCGGCGATCCGGCCGCCCGGAAGGAAGTGAAGCCCTATGGCAGATGATGACGGCAAAAAGCCCCTGGGGCTTCGCGGCGCCGGTGGTCCCCGGTCGGGCCAGGTGAAGCAGCGCTTCAGCCACGGCCGGACGAACAACGTGGTCGTCGAGACCAAGCGCAAGCGCGTGCTCGCGCCCAAGCCGGGGGCGAAGCCGTCCGCGGCCGCGGCGCCCGTGCGCGCGGGGGGTGACCCCTCCAAGCGGCCGGCCGGCATCTCGGAGGCCGAGCTCGAGCGGCGGATGAAGGCGCTGCAGGCCGCCAAGGCCCGCGAGGCCGAGGACGCCGCCCGCCGCGAGGCCGAGGAGAAGGCCCGCGCCGAGGAGCGGGCCCGCCGCCGCGCCGAGATCGAGGCCAAGGAGCGCGAGGACCGCGAGCGCGAGGAGGCGATCCGCGCCAAGAAGGACGCCGAGGAGGCCGAGAAGCGCGCGGCCGAGGCTCGCGCCCAGGCCGCCGCCGCGCCCGCGCCGAACCCCGACAAGCCCGCCGGCCGCGCCGCGCCCGACCGCCGCCGCGAGGAGCCCAAGCGCCGCGACAACCAGGGCAAGGGCACGAAGGACGGCGGCGGCCGCCGCACGGGCAAGCTGACCCTCGCGGACGCCACGGGCGGCGCGGGCGGCAGGCAGCGCTCGCTCGCGTCCATGCGGCGCAAGCAGGACCGCGCCCGCCGCCAGGCCATGGGCCAGTCCGAGCCGCGCGAGAAGGTGATCCGCACGGTCCAGCTTCCCGAGGCGATCACCGTCTCGGAGCTGGCGAACCGCATGACCGAGCGCGTCGCCGACGTGGTCAAGTCCCTCATGCAGAACGGCATCATGGCGACGTCGACCCAGACGATCGACGCCGACACCGCCGAGCTGGTGATCGAGGAGTTCGGCCACAAGGTCCAGCGCGTCTCGGACGCGGACGTCGAGGACGTGATCCAGCAGGTCGAGGACGCGCCTGAAGACCTCGAGCCGCGCGCGCCCGTCGTCACGATCATGGGCCATGTCGACCACGGCAAGACGTCGCTTCTGGACGCGATCCGCAACGCCCGCGTGGCGGGCGGCGAGGCGGGGGGCATCACCCAGCACATCGGCGCCTACCAGGTCGAGCAGGACGGCAAGGCGCTGACCTTCCTCGACACGCCGGGCCACGCCGCGTTCACCGCGATGCGGGCGCGCGGCGCGCAGGTCACGGACATCGTGGTGCTGGTGGTCGCCGCCGACGATGCGGTGATGCCGCAGACCGTCGAGGCCATCAACCACGCCCGCGCTGCCGAGGTGCCGATGATCGTGGCGATCAACAAGGTCGACCGCCCTGGCGCCAACCCCGACAAGGTCCGAACGGACCTGCTGCAGCACGAGGTCATCGTCGAGAAGATGTCCGGCGACGTGCAGGACGTCGAGGTGTCGGCGACCGAGGGCACGGGCATCGACGCGCTTCTCGAGGCGATCGCGCTGCAGGCCGAGATCCTCGAGTTGAAGGCCAACCCGAACCGCGCCGCCGTCGGCGCCGTGGTCGAGGCGCAGCTCGACGTGGGCCGCGGCCCCGTGGCCACGGTGCTGGTGCAGAACGGCACGCTCAAGCAGGGCGACATCTTCGTCGTGGGCGAGCAGTGGGGCAAGGTGCGCGCGATGGAGAACGACCAGGGCAAGCGGGTAAAGTCCGCCGGCCCGTCCGTTCCCGTCGAGGTGCTGGGCCTGAACGGCACGCCGGCGGCGGGCGACGTCCTGAACGTCGTCGACACGGAGGCCCAGGCCCGCGAGATCGCCGAGTTCCGTGCCGCGCAGGCCAAGGACAAGCGCGCCGCGGCCGGTGCCGCGATGACGCTCGAGCAGATGATGTCGAAGGCCAAGGCCGACGAGAACGTCTCCGAGCTGGCGATCGTGGTGAAGGCTGACGTGCAGGGCTCGGCCGAGGCGATCCAGCAGGCGATGGAGAAGATCGGCAACGAGGAGGTGCGCGTGCGCGTGCTGCATTCGGGCGTCGGCGCCATCACCGAATCCGACGTCACCCTGGCCGAGGCCTCGAAGGCGCCGATCATCGGCTTCAACGTCCGCGCCAACGCCGCCGCGCGGGCGGCCGCGAACCAGAAGGGCGTCGAGTTGCGCTACTACAGCGTGATCTACGACCTCGTGGACGACATCACGGCGGCGGCCTCCGGCATGCTGTCGGCCGAGATCCGTGAGAACTTCATCGGCTATGCCGAGATCAAGGAGGTCTTCCGCGTGACCGGCGTCGGCAACGTGGCGGGCTGCCTCGTGACCGAAGGGGTCGCGCGCCGCAGCGCGGGCGTGCGCCTCCTGCGGGACGAGGTGGTGATCCACGAGGGCACGCTGAAGACGCTCAAGCGCTTCAAGGACGAGGTGCGCGAGGTTCAGTCGGGTCAGGAATGCGGCATGGCGTTCGAGCGCTACGACGACGTCCGCGTCGGCGACCGGATCGAGATCTTCGAGCGCGAGGAGGTCGAGCGCTCGCTCTGACGGGCGTGCCGCGCGATGCCGAAGCAGGGGGCGCCTTCCGGGCGCCCCCTTCGTCCTTCCGGAAGTCCCGGCCCCTCAGGCGGCCTTGGACCCCACGGGGCGGCCCGCGAAGGTGCTCTGCCCCACGCGCACGAGGATGCGTCCGCCGGAGAGCTCGCGCACGAAGGCGCCTTGGACCGAGAGATGGTCGCCGATGGTGATGGTGCGGATCATGCCTGTCCCCTGCCGATCTGCTTCGTTGTCCCCGGCACGCTAGCGTCTTCCCTGCGTCAGTTCACCACCTTTTTGACCGCATCCCGCCGCAATCGCGCTCGGCGACCCGCCAGCGCCGTCAGAGCAGGTCGCGGAGCATCGCGACCAGCGGTACGTCCGCCGGCGGCATCGGGTAGCCGCGCATCCCGTTCGGCTTGACCCAGGCCAAGGCCTGCCCCTCGCGCGCCTCGGGGGTGCCGGCCCATCTGCGGCAGGCGAACACGGGCATCAGCAGGTGGAACCCCTCGTAGGAATGGCTCGCGAAGGTGAGAGGGGCGAGGCAGCTCGCCCAGGTGTCGATCCCGAGTTCCTCGCGCAGTTCGCGGATCAGGGCGGCCTCGGGGGTCTCGCCCGGTTCGACCTTGCCGCCCGGGAATTCCCACAGGCCGGCCATCGGCTTGCCCTCGGGACGCCGCGCAAGAAGGACGCGCCCGTCGGGATCGACCAGCGCCGCGGCGGAGACAAGGACCGTCCTCACGAACGGTAGTCGGCGTTGATGTCGATGTAGCCATGGGTCAGGTCGCAGGTCCAAACGGTCGCCTCGGCCCGCCCCAGGCCGAGATTCACGTGGATCGTCACCTCGCGCCCTTTCATGTGCGCCGCGGCGTCCTCCTCGCGGTAGCCCGGGTGCACCCAGCCATCGGAGGCGACGAGCACGTCGCCGAAGCGGATCGCGAGGCGGTCGCGATCGGCCCGCGCGCCGGACTTGCCCACAGCCATGACCACGCGGCCCCAATTCGGGTCCTCGCCGGCGATGGCGGTCTTCACGAGGGGGCTGTCGGCTATGGCGCGGGCCACCCGCTCGGCGTCTCCTTCGGTCTCCGCCCCGGTGACACGGACGGTGACGAACTTGGTCGCCCCCTCGCCGTCACGGACGATCTGGTGCGCGAGGTCGAGGAGGACGCCGTGGAGCGCTTCCTCGAACGCCGCCTCGTCCACCGGCCCCGCCATGCCCGTCGCGGCGAGGAGGAGCGTGTCGGAGGTCGAGGTGTCCGAGTCCACCGTGATGCGGTTGAAGGTCCGTGCCGCCTGCCGGGCCAGCATCGCCTGCAGCCGGTCCGCGCGGATGGCGGCGTCCGTGAAGACGTAGGCCAGCATCGTCGCCATGTCCGGCGCGATCATCCCCGATCCCTTGGCGATGCCCGCGAGGGCCGCGCCCCCCACGCGCCCCCCGGCGCCCTTGGGGAAGGTGTCGGTGGTGCGGATGGCGTTCGCCGCATCCTCCCAGGAAGCGCCGCCCGCCGCGAGGCGGTCCAGAACGGCGAGGATGCGGTCGTGGGGCAGCGGCTCGCCGATGACGCCGGTGGCCGAGGTGAGGACGCGGGCTTCCGGCACGCCCGCAGCCCCGGCCACACCCGTGCGGATCGCCGCGACCGATCCGTCGCCTGCCTTGCCGGTGAAGGCGTTGGCGTTGCCCGCCGAGACGAGGATCGCCGCCCGCCCGGTCCCGCCGCGCGCCAGGACCTCGCGGCAGCCCAGGACGTCGGACGACGCGGTCGCCGATCGGGTCAGGACGCCGGCGACGGCCGACCCTTCCGGCAGCACGGCCAGCATCGCGTCGAGCCGGCCGCGATAGCGGGTGCCGGCCTCGGCGACGCCCAGTTCCAGGCCCCGGACCTCGGGCAGTTCCGGGAACCCCGCCGGTGCGAGGGGCGAGCGTGGCAGCGCCTTTCCCACGATCTCAGTCGGCGAGGGACATGGTGGACAGGACGGAGGGGCCCACCCCTTCCGGCTCGAGCAGCTCGATGTCGGCGTCCGCCGCCCGCTCGGCGACCACCGCGCCGACGGCCTCGCGCTGCAGGGCCTGGCGGAGCTGCGGCTCGACGTCCTCGAAGGCGGGCGGCTCCTGGGTGCGGGTGTCGTTCAGGCGGATGACGTGCCAGCCGAACTGCGTCTCGACCGGGTCGCTGAGCTCGCCGGGCTCGAGGGTCTCGACGGCGTCCTGGAAGGGCTCGACCATCTGGCCGGCCTGGAACCAGCCGAGGTCGCCGCCGCGCGGGCCGGAGGGGCCGGTGGACCGCTCCATCGCCAGCTCGCCGAAGTCGGCGCCGTCCTCCAGCGCGGCGCGGACCTCCTGCGCCTCCTCCTCGGTCTCGACGAGGATGTGAGCGGCCTCGTACTCCGGCGCGCCCTCGAAGGCGGCGACCTGCTCGTCATAGGCGGCGCGCACCTCGTCGTCCGTCACGGCCTCGGCCATGGCGTCGTTCAGCGCGATCGCGGCGAGCTGCTCGCGCCGGGCAGCGTCGACGACGTAGGGGAGGCCCTCAGGCTCCTCCTCGACGGACTGCGCGAGGGCCTCCTGCTGGGTGACCTGGTCGAGGAGCCCCGAGAAGAGCTGGTCGTCGGGCAGGGCGCGGAACTGCTCGGGCAGGGCCTGGCGCGCGGCGAGGAGGTCGCCGACGGTGATCTCGGTCTCGCCCACGCGGGCGAGGGGTGTGTCGAGCGTGACCTCGCCGCCCTGGGCGAAGGCGGGCAGGGCGAGCGTCGCGAGGAGGGCTGCGGTGCGGATGGGGCGCATGGGGATGCCTTTCGGGCCGGGGCCACGGCTGCGTGGCGTTGACGATCCGCGGGCCGCTGCTTACCTCGGGCGGCGGTCGCGGGCGGGACGTCACGGCGCCCCTGTCGCCCGGCTGGATATGGCCCGGATTCCTGGGCGGCAAGCCATCCCCCCACATGCGGCCCTGACGATCTGGAGAGACCACATGCTCGGCTTCGGCACGCTAGCGCGCAAGGTTATCGGCACGCCCAATGACAGGAAGATCAGGACAGTCCGGTCGCTGGTGGACCGCATCAACGCGCTCGAGGGGGAGTTCGAGGCGCTGGACGATGCCGGGCTCGTCGCCAAGACGGAGGAGCTGCGCGCCCGCGTGGCCGGGGGAGAGGACCTGGACGCCGTCCTGCCCGAAGCCTTCGCCAACTGCCGCGAGGGCGCGCGCCGGGCCCTGGGCCTGCGGGCCTTCGACACGCAGCTCATGGGCGGCATCTTCCTGCACAAGGGCAACATCGCCGAGATGAAGACGGGCGAGGGCAAGACCCTCGTGGCGACCTTTCCGGCCTATCTCAACGCCCTGACTGGTAAGGGCGTGCACATCGTCACGGTCAACGACTACCTCGTACGCCGCGACGCCGAGTGGATGGGCAAGGTCTACGCCGCCCTCGGCATGACCACGGGCGTCGTCGTGCCCCAGCAGCCCGAGGACGAGAAGCGCGCTGGCTACGCCGCCGACGTCACCTACGCGACCAACAACGAGCTGGGCTTCGACTACTTGCGCGACAACATGCGCGGCAGCCTCAAGGAGATGTCCCAGCGCGGGCACTACTTCGCCATCGTGGACGAGGTGGACAGCATCCTCATCGACGAGGCCCGCACGCCGCTGATCATCTCGGGCCCGTCGGAGGACCGCTCGGACCTCTACGTGCAGATCGACAAGCTCGCGCCGGAGGTCTCGGAGGACTTCTACACCAAGGACGAGAAGCAGCGGAACGTCACCTTCACGGACGAAGGCAACGAGTGGCTGGAGGAGAGGCTGCACGAGGTCGGCCTGCTGCCCGAGGGGCAGTCGCTCTACGATCCCGAATCGACGACCATCGTGCATCACGTGAACCAAGCCCTGCGGGCGCACGTCCTCTTCCAGAAGGACGTCAACTACATTGTCCAGAACGGCGAGGCGGTGCTGGTCGACGAGTTCACGGGCCGCATGATGCCGGGCCGGCGCCTCTCGGAGGGGCTGCACCAGGCGATCGAGGCCAAGGAGGGGCTGGAGATCAAGCCCGAGAACGTGACGCTCGCCTCCGTCACCTTCCAGAACTACTTCCGCCTCTACGACAAGCTCGCCGGGATGACCGGCACTGCGGCCACCGAGGCCGAGGAGTTCGCGCAGATCTACGGCCTCGGCGTCGTCGAGGTGCCGACCAACCGCCCCGTCGCGCGCGAGGACAAGGACGACGCCGTCTACCGCACCGCCCGCGAGAAGTTCGAGGCGATCACCGAGGAGGTGAAGGAGGCGCACGGCCGCGGCCAGCCGGTGCTGGTGGGCACGACCTCGATCGAGAAGTCCGAGATGCTGTCGCGCCTGCTGCGCGAGGCGGGGGTCAGGCACAACGTCCTGAACGCCCGCCAGCACGAGCAGGAGGCGCAGATCATCGCCGAGGCCGGGCGGCCCGGCGCGGTCACCATCGCCACGAACATGGCCGGGCGCGGCACCGACATCCAGCTGGGTGGCAACGTCGAGATGAAGGTCCTGGAGGCGCTGGCCGCCGACCCCGAGGCCGATCCCGACGAGGTCCGCACCCGGATCGAGGCCGAAGTCGCCGCCGACAAGCGGAAAGTGCTGGAGGCCGGCGGCCTCTTCGTCCTCGCGACCGAGCGGCACGAGTCGCGCCGCATCGACAACCAGCTTCGCGGCCGCTCGGGCCGTCAGGGCGACCCGGGCCGGTCGTCCTTCTTCCTCTCGCTCGAGGACGACCTGATGCGCATCTTCGGCTCCGAACGGCTGGAGAAGGTGCTGAAGACCCTCGGGATGAAGGAGGGCGAGGCGATCGTCCATCCGTGGGTCAACAAGTCGCTGGAGAAGGCGCAGGCGAAGGTCGAGGGGCGCAACTTCGACATCCGGAAGCAGCTGCTGAAGTTCGACGACGTGATGAACGACCAGCGCAAGGTCATCTTCGGCCAGCGCCGCGAGATCATGGACGCGGACGAGGTGGGCGAGATCGTCGCCGACATGCGCCAGCAGGTGATCGACGACCTGATGGCCGCCTACGTGCCGCAGGGGGCGTATTCCGATCAGTGGGACGTCGAGGGTCTCTATGCCGCGCTGATCGAGAAGCTGAACCTCGAGACGGATGTCGTGGCCTGGGCCGACGAGGACGGGGTCGATCAGGACGTCATCGCCGAGCGCCTCTACAAGGCCGCCGACGAGGCCGCCGCGAAGAAGGCCGCCGAGTTCGGGCCCCAGGCGATGCGCGACATCGAGAAGCAGCTCCTCCTGCAGGCGATCGACGCCAAGTGGCGCGAGCACCTCCTGCGGCTGGAGCACCTGCGCTCGGTCATCGGCTTCCGGGGCTACGCGCAGCGCGACCCTCTGAACGAGTACAAGAACGAGAGCTTCCAGCTCTTCGAGGGGATGCTCGACGGCCTGCGCGAGGACGTGATCCAGAAGCTCGGCCAGATCCGCCCGATGACCGAGGAGGAGCGCGCCGCCATCCTCTCGCGGATGAAGGCGCAGCAGGCGGCCGTCGCCGCGACGGCGACAGCCGGCGAGGGGAACGGCAGCGCCCCGCCCGTGCCCGACGGCCCGGCCGAGGCCGGGTTCGACGAGAGCGACCGGTCGACCTGGGGCGATCCGGGGCGCAACGACGCCTGCCCCTGCGGGTCTGGGAAGAAGTTCAAGCACTGCCACGGGCAGATCGCCTGACCTTCCCCGGCGGACGCGGCCTGCCGCTCGCCTTCGCGCATAGCCTTTGGAGGGCGCGGGGGCGATTGGCGGGATGCCGGGCCCCCGCGCGCCCGTCCGGGCGGGGGGCATCCTCGATGCGGCGCATCGCCATCGCGGCCCTTGCCGCCGTCTTCGCCATCCCGGTCGCCGCGGACGACACCGTCGTTCTGAGGGGGCCGGAGGGCCTTGAGGTGACAGGCGCGCTCCTGGACCATGACGGCCGCTTCTACCGGATCGGCGCGTCCGAAGGCGTGCTGACGCTGGACGGCGCCGCTTTCGAATGCGAGGGCGCGGCCTGCCCCGACGCGCCGAACCGGCTGCAGGAGGTCGTCATCCTCGCCGATCCGGTGGCCTCGGACGTCCTCCTCCCCGCGTTGATCGAAGCGCATGCCGCCCGAACCGGGCGCGAGGTCGAGCGGTTCCCCGAGGCGGCGGGCGCCGTCTGGGTCCTGGGCGGGGCGGACGAGGCGGAAGTCCTGATCCACGTCCGCCCCGTCCCCGCGGCCGAAGCCCTCGCGGCCCTCGCTGCCGAGGCCGCCGACATCGCCGTGACGACCCGCCCGGCGACCCCGCGCGAGCGCCGGTCCGCGGAAGCGGCGGGCGCCGGCGATCCGGACGCCGCCGGTCGCGGCCGGGTGCTGGCGCTGATGGGGCTGGTGCCGGTGGCGGCGCCGGGAACCGACCTGGAGGCGCCGACCCTGCCGCAGCTCGCCGCGCTCTTCGCGGGCGGCGGCGGGGGCCGGTCCGGCCCTGGAGATGCCGCCGTGCCGGTGCGGCCCCATCTGCCGCTGCCGGACACGGGCGTCGATCCCGCCTTTCGGGAAAGGGCGATGGCCGCCGCCGGGCGCGAGGTCGCCGCGGACGTCGCACGGCACGCCGACGAGGCGGCGCTGCTCGGGGCTGTTGCGGCGACCCCGGGGGGGATCGGGGTCGCGGTCGCCGATGGCGACGTGGGCCCGGCGCGGGCGCTGGCGCTGCGTCCGGCCTGTGGGCCGCCCGTGAGGCCGAGCGCGGCGGCGGTGCGATCCGGGGACTGGCCGCTGGTCGCGCCCGTGATGGTCTATCTTCCCCCCCGGCCCGCTCCGCCCGAGGCGCGCGCGCTTCTGCGCTTCATCCTCTCGATCGAGGCCCAGCTGGTGATCCGCCGTGCCGGGTTCGTGGACCAGGCCGCGGCCGGCGTGCCGATCGCCCAGCAGGGGGAGCGGTTCGCCAGCGCGATCCTGGCGGCGCGCGATGCGGAGGACCTCGCCGAGCTCCGGCGCATGACGCGGCGGCTGCGTCCGCTGGCGCGTCAGGGCGAGACCTTCCGTTTCGAAGCCGAAGGTGCCGGCCTCGATGCGACGTCACGCGAGGCCATCTCTCGGCTCGCCGAGGCGCTGGCGACCGGGCGACGGCAGGGGCCGGTCCTCCTGGCCGGATTCTGGAGCGGCGAGGCATCGGCCGTGTCCAACCGCCGGCTCGCCTTGCATCAGGCGCGGCGGGTCGCCGCCGCGCTGCGGGCGGCCCTGCCCGAGGGAACGGAGGTAGAGATAGAGGTGGACGGGTTCGAGGAGGTCCCGCCGCCGGGCTGCGACGATGGGCCGTGGGGCCGGCAGGCCGGTCGCCGCGTCGAAATCTGGCTGCCCCGGAACCCCTAGATCAGCCCTTCGGCGCGGAAGCTGACCTCGCCGCCTGCGCCGATGACGACGTGGTCGTGCAGCACGAGGCCGAGCGCGTCCGCCCCGTCGCGGATGCGGTCGGTCATCATGATGTCAGCCTCCGAGGGGGTGGGGTCGCCCGAGGGATGGTTGTGCACGAGGATCAGCGCGCTCGCGTCGAGCTCGAGCGCGCGCTTGAGCACTTCGCGCGGATAGACGGGAACGTGGTCCACCGTGCCCCGGCCCATCCCCTCGTCCGCGATCAAGGCGTTCTTCCGATCGAGGTAGAGGCAGCGGAACGCCTCCGTCGTCTCGTGCGCGAGGGCGGTGCGGAGGTAGTCCAGGATCGCGCGCCAGGACGATATGACCGGCCGCTGCATCACCCGGGTCCTCGCCAGGCGGCGCGCGGCGGCGGCGACGATCTTCACCTCCTGCGCGACGGCCTCGCCCACGCCATGCACCTCGCGCAGGCGGGCGGTGGGTGCGGCCATGAGGCCCGCGAGATCGCCGAACTCGTCGAGTAGGCGACGGGCGAGGGGCTTCACGTCCTGCCGCGGTATGGCGCGGAAGAGGATCAGCTCCAGCAGCTCGTAGTCCGGCATCGCATCCTCGCCGCCCTGGAGGAACCGCTCGCGCAGGCGGGTGCGATGGTCGCGGATGTAGGACGGCAGACGCCCCTTGTGGTCGGGCGCGACGGTGGGCGGCGGCGCGGCGCGCGCGATCACCGGCATCTCGCCGAAGCCAGGCGCCTCGTCGGGGGAGGGCGCCTCGCCCTCCCCCAGGAGGGGGAGCATCGTGTCCTGAAAGGTGGAAGGCTGGGTCATGCCCCAGCCTTCGGACGATTTCGTTAAGGAATGGTTGACGGCCTAGCCGGTCATCCGCTCCCAAAACGACTTGACCCGGGCCCCGAAGCCCGAGGATTGCGGGTTGGTGGACGCGTCGCAGAGACCCTCGAACTCGCGCAGGATCTCCTTCTGGCGGCTCGTCAGGTTCACAGGCGTCTCCACGGCCAGCTCGATGAACATGTCCCCACGCCCGCCGCCGCGAAGCATCGGCATCCCCTTGCCGCGCAGGCGCATCTGCCGGCCCGACTGCGAGCCTGCCGGCACCTTTACCTTGGACCGTCCGCCCTCGATGGTCGGCACCTCGACGTCGCCGCCGAGCGCGGCCGTCGCGATCGAGACCGGGACCCGGCAGAAGAGGTGCTGCCCGTCGCGTTGGAAGATCGGGTGCTCGGCCACCTCGACGAAGATGTAGAGGTCGCCCGAGGGCCCACCGCGCAGGCCGGCCTCACCCTCCCCGCCGAGGCGGATGCGCGTTCCGGTCTCGACCCCCGCGGGGATGTTGACGTTCAGGGCGCGGTCCTTCTCGACCCGGCCGGCGCCGCCGCAGACATGGCACGGATCCTTGATGATCTGGCCTGCGCCGTTGCAGGTCGGGCAGGTGCGCTCGACGGTGAAGAAGCCCTGCTGCGCCCGCACCTTGCCAAGCCCCGAGCAGGTCGGGCAGGTCTGCGGCTCGGCGCCGCTCTCGGCGCCGGTGCCCTCGCAGTTGCCGCAGGTGACGGAGGTGGGAACGTCTATGGTCGCCTGCTTGCCCGCGAACGCCTCCTCCAGCGTGACGGAGAGGTTGTAGCGCAGGTCCGAGCCACGGGACGCGCGACCGGCGCGGCCACCGCCCTGACGCGTCCCGGACATCCCCCCGAAGAGGTCGTCGAACACGTCAGAGAACGCGGAGGCGAAGTCCTGGTTCTGATACCCGCCACGCCCGCCGAACGGATTGCCGCGCGCCCCGCCCCCGCCGCCGCCTTCGAAGGCGGCATGGCCGAACCGGTCATAGGCGGCCTTCTTGTCGGGGTCCTTCAGGACGTCGTGCGCCTCGTTCACTTCCTTGAACTGCGCTTCGGCCTTCGGGTTGTCCGCGTTGCGGTCGGGATGTAGTTCCTTGGCCTTGCGGCGGTAGGCCTTCTTGATCTCGTCCGCGCCGGCGCCCTTCGAAAGGCCGAGCACCTCGTAGTAGTCGCGTTTCGCCATTCTCGAATGTCCCCTCGAACGGGATGCGGCCGGCCCCGGAAGGGGACCGGCCGCCAGACGTCAGACAGGGTGGATCACGACGCGCGCTTGTCGTCGTCGAGATCCTCGAAATCCGCGTCGACGATGTCGTCGTCCACGCCACCCGGCTGGTCCTGGCCCTCGGGGGCCTCCTCGCCGGCTTCCTCCTGGCTGGCCTTGTAGATGGCCTCGCCCAGACGCATGGACGCCTCGGTGACGTTCTGGATGCCCGAGCGGATCTTCCCCGCGTCGTCGCCCTTCATGTCCTCCTCGAGGGCGCCGAGCGCCAGCTCGATCGCCTCCACGGTGGACGGATCGACCTTGTCGCCGTGGTCCTTGAGCGACTTCTTCGTCGCCTCGACCAAGCTCTCGGCCTGGTTGCGGGCCTCGACGAGCTCGCGGCGCTTGGCGTCCGCCTCGGCGTTGGCCTCGGCATCCTTGACCATCTGCTCGATCTCGTCGTCCGAGAGGCCGCCCGACGCCTGGATGGTGATCTTCTGCTCCTTGCCGGTGCCCTTGTCCTTGGCGCCGACCTCCACGATGCCGTTGGCGTCGATGTCGAAGGTCACCTCGATCTGCGGCATGCCGCGGGGCGCGGGGGGTATGTCCTCGAGGTTGAACTGGCCGAGCAGCTTGTTGTCGCCGGCCATCTCGCGCTCGCCCTGGAAGACGCGCAAGGTCACCGCGTTCTGGTTGTCCTCGGCGGTCGAGAAGACCTGGGACTTCTTCGTCGGGATTGTGGTGTTGCGGTCGATCAGGCGGGTGAACACGCCGCCCAGCGTCTCGATGCCGAGGCTCAGCGGGGTCACGTCCAGAAGGACCACGTCCTTCACGTCGCCCTGCAGCACGCCCGCCTGGATGGCGGCGCCCATCGCGACGACCTCGTCGGGGTTCACGCCCTTGTTCGGCTCGCGGCCGAAGAACTTCGTGACCTCGTCGATCACCTTGGGCATCCGCGTCATGCCGCCGACCAGGACTACCTCGTCGATGTCGCCCGCCGACAGGCCCGCGTCCTTCAGGGCCTCCTTGCAGGGCTTGATCGACTGCTTGATCAGGTCGGAGACCAGCGATTCCAGCTTGGCCCGCGTCAGCTTGACGACGAGGTGCAGCGGCTGGCCGTTCGAGCCCATGGAGATGAACGGCTGGTTGATCTCGGTCTGGGTCGAGGAGGACAGCTCGATCTTGGCCTTCTCGGCCGCCTCCTTGAGGCGCTGGAGGGCCATCTTGTCGGCCGTCAGGTCGACGCCGTGCTCCTTCTTGAACTCGTCCGCGAGGTAGTTGACGATCCGCATGTCGAAGTCCTCGCCCCCGAGGAACGTGTCCCCGTTGGTGGACTTCACCTCGAAGAGGCCGTCGTCAATCTCGAGGATGGTGATGTCGAAGGTGCCGCCGCCGAGGTCGTAGACGGCGATCGTCTTCGTGTCCTTCTTGTCGAGGCCGTAGGCCAGCGCGGCGGCCGTCGGCTCGTTGATGATGCGCAGCACCTCGAGGCCGGCGATCTTGCCGGCATCCTTCGTGGCCTGACGCTGGGCGTCGTTGAAGTAGGCCGGCACGGTGATGACCGCCTGCGTCACGTCCTCGCCGAGATAGCTCTCGGCGGTCTCCTTCATCTTCTGGAGGATGAAGGCGGAGATCTGCGAGGGCGAGTACTTCTCGCCGCGGGCCTCGACCCAGGCGTCGCCGTTGCCGTTCACAACGTTGAAGGGGAGGTTCTTCTTGTCCTTGGCGAGATGCTCGTCGTCGAAGCGGCGCCCGATCAGGCGCTTCACGCCGAAGACGGTGTTCTCGGGGTTCGTCACCGCCTGCCGCTTGGCGGGCTGGCCGACGAGGCGCTCGTCCTCGGTGAAGGCGACGATGGAGGGGGTGGTCCGCGCGCCTTCCGCGTTCTCGATCACGCGGGGGGTGGACCCGTCCATGATGGCCACGCACGAGTTCGTGGTGCCGAGGTCGATGCCGATGACCTTTGCCATATGTCTGCTCTCCTAAAGGCGATTGGGGCGTCCGCCCGTTCTGGCGCTGGACGCCGATCCCACTGGAAAACCGGAGCGACTGATCGTCCCGCCGGTGCTGCGGGATCATATAGGAAGGCCGTTTTCGCGCCGCAACGCGGATGCGGGGAGAAATCTCGCGGGTTCGTGATCGCCCGGGCGGCGCCCGGACGGCGGGGCGCGGGGGCCGCGGGAGGTGGGCGCCTAGCGCCCCGCCGTCCAGGACAGGGACACGGACCTGCGGGTCGTGAACTCAGCCATCAGGCCGATCGTCAGGCAGACCATGCCGACCCAGAACGGGTAGCTCACCGAGGAGAAGTGCGGGTTATAGTTCACGAAGGCGAAACCCCGCGTCTGGTCGATGACGTGGAAGAGGGGGTTCCAGTCGAAGAACGCCAGCAAGGCCGGCGGCAGCGAGTTGGCGACGAACATCTTTCCGGACGTGATCATGTTGGCCCTGGTGTAGAACTGGCGGACCATCCCCAGCATGCCCGGCGCCCACGGGGTGATCGCGTAGAAGAGCACCCCGACCGCCGAGCCGACGAACCAGCACAGGACGAACATGCCGAGGACGCCGGCGGGCTGGTCGATCTCCACCGGGCGGATGGCGAGGTGGTAGATGCCCAGCATCAGGAACACCGCCAGCGCGTTCTTGTAGAGCGAGGCGAGCGCCGCCGACCCGAGCGCCACGACCGTGTTCATCGGCGCGTGCTGCATCATCGCGGAGGCCGGCCCCTCGGCCGAGGCTGTGGCCGCCAGCGACTTGTTGAAGACGAGGAACATGAAGATCCCCGTCATGACGTAGACGAGGAAGTCGCCGCGGATCGCGAACTTCCGGGTGCCGAGTATCTCGAACATGAAGTAGAACACAGCGACGAGGAGGACGGCCTGCATCACGTCCTGGAGGAGCCCCCAGATCGGGGTGCGGCTGCTCTGCCGGACGCTGCGCACGGCCCCGTGATAGACGAGCTCGGCCAGTCGGAGCGCCGAGGCCGCGCTGGAGCGGCTGCGCCGCCGATGATCCCACATGCCGGTCCCCCGCCGATGCCGATGGCCGTCCGCGCGGTCCCACAAAGAGGTTGCCCGGGCGCCGCGGTGGAGCATAACCGGCGCGGCGGCCGGAACAAAGGGACGGGACCGATGGACATGGATCGTCTTGTGGCGACGATGCGGCGGCTGGCGCTCGCCGGCGGCGAGGCCATCATGGAGGTCTACGGCTCCGGCGACCTCGGGGTCGAGGCCAAGGCCGACGACAGCCCCGTCACCCGCGCGGACAAGGCCGCCGACGCCGTCATCTCGGCCGGGCTGCGCGAGGCGTTCCCGGACGTCGCCCTCGTCACGGAGGAGCAGGCGGCCACCCATTCGAAGGTCGCGGACCGCTTCCTGATCGTCGATCCGCTCGACGGCACGAAGGAGTTCGTGCGCCGCCGCGGCGACTTCACCGTGAACATAGCCCTCGTGGAGGACGGCGCGCCCGTGCGCGGCGTCGTCTATGCGCCCGCGCGGCGGCGCCTCTTCTACACGGACGCCTCCGGCGCCTCGGTCGAGGAGGAGGGGCCGTTCGGCCGGGCCCCCGGCCGGACGACGCCGCTGCAGGCGGCGCATCCGGGCGGCCCCTTGCGCGTCGTCGCGTCCAAGTCGCACCGGGACGCGGCGACGGACGCCTACATCGCGCGCTACGACGTGGCCGGGATCGTCTCCGCCGGCTCGTCGCTGAAGTTCTGCCTCGTCGCCGCCGGGGAGGCGGACCTCTATCCCCGCTTCGGCCCGACGATGGAATGGGACACCGCCGCCGGGGACGCCGTGCTGCGCGGCGCGGGGGGGCGGATGATCGACCTCGGGACGGGCGGGACGTTCCGCTACGGCAAGCCGGGCTACCGCAACGGCTCCTTCCTCGCGCACGGGCCGGGGGTGGCACCGCGATGAGTGTCCTCGTCGCGATCCCCGCGCGCTACGCCTCCTCGCGCTATCCCGGAAAGCCCCTCGCCGAACTGCGGGGCGCGTCGGGGGCGGCGCGCTCGCTCGTCCGCCGCTCGTGGGAAGCTGCGCTGGAGGCCGCGCCCGGCGCCCGCGTCGTGGTGGCGACGGACGACGACCGCATCCGCGACCACGCGGCGGGCTTCGGCGCCGAGGTGGTGATGACGCCCGCCGCGTGCCGCAACGGGACCGAGCGGGTCGCGGCCGTTCTCGACGTCGTCGGGGCGGGCTTCGACGTCGTGGTGAACCTGCAGGGCGACGCGCCCCTGACGCCGCCTTGGTACGTCTCGGCCATCCTCGCCGCCATGGAGGAGGGCGCGGCCGTCGCGACGCCCGTCCTTCGCGCGAGCCGCGAGCATGTCGACGCCCTGCGGGCGGACCGGGCCGCGGGGCGCGTGGGGGGGACCACCGCCGTGGTCGCGCGGGACCGGCGGGCGCTCTACTTCTCCAAGGAGGTCATGCCGCACGGGGGCGACGGGGCGACGGTGCCGGTCTGGCACCATGTCGGCCTCTACGCCTACACCCCCTCGGCCCTGGCGGCCTACCGCCTTTGGCCCGAGGGGGTCCTGGAGAAGGCCGAGGGCCTCGAGCAGCTGCGCTTCCTCGAGAATGGGCATCCCGTCCGCTGCGTCGAGGTCGAGGCCCGCGACCGCCCCTTCTGGGAGCTGAACAACCCCGAGGACGTGCCCCGGATCGAGGCCATGATGGTCGAGATCGGGATGTACTAGCGGCGGGACGCGCGGCGGCGCGCCCGCCGCACGGCCGGTCCCGGCGGGAAGGACGGCGGGCGGAACCGGACCCTCGTCCCGGGCGTCCCGATGGTGCAGGGTGGCGCGATCCCCCGTCCGCCGCACGCACCAAGGAGGTTCCCGATGCCACGCAAGGTCACGAAAGCCATCTTCCCCGTCGCCGGCCTGGGGACGCGGTTCCTGCCCGCGACCAAGTCCGTCCCGAAGGAGATCATGACCCTCGTGGACAAGCCCCTGATCCAGTACGCCATCGACGAGGCGCGGGCGGCGGGGATCAAGGACTTCATCTTCGTCACCGCCAAGGGCAAGTCGGCGCTCGAGGACTACTTCGACCAGTCCCCCGAGCTGGAGCGCACGCTGAAGAAGAAGGGCAAGGACGACCTCCTGCAGGCGCTGAAGGAGTCCAACATGGATTCCGGCGAGATCGCCTATACCCGTCAGGCCAAGGCCCTGGGGCTGGGGCACGCGGTATGGTGCGCGCGCCGCTTCGTCGGGAACGAGCCCTTCGCCGTGATGCTGCCCGACGACGTGATCCAGTCGGACGACAAGCCCTGCCTGCAGCAGATGGTCGAGGCCCACGCCGAGACCGGCGGCTGCATGGTCGCCGCCATGGAGGTGCCGAAGGACAAGGTCAGCGCCTACGGCGTGCTCGACGTGGAGGAGGATCACGGCGCGATCGTGAAGGTGCGCGGCATGGTCGAGAAGCCGGACGCGGAGGAGGCGCCGAGCAACCTCGCCGTGATCGGGCGCTACATTTTGACGCCGGAGGTCATGCGGTCGCTCAACCGCACGAAGGCCGGCGCGGGGGGGGAGATCCAGCTGACCGACGCCATCGCCGAGCAGATCGACGGCGGCGGGGTATACGGCCTGCGCTTCCGCGGGCAGCGGTTCGACTGCGGCTCGAAGGCCGGCTTCCTTCAGGCGACCGTCGCGTTCGGTCTGTCGCGGCCCGATCTCAGAGAGGACCTCGAGGGATTCCTCGCGGAGGTCATGGCCTCCCGCACCGCCGCGCAGTAAGGCATCCCCCGGACGTGTGGGGGGTGCGGTCATGATGGAGGGAAAGGGCGCCGTCCTGGTCACGGGCGGCGCGGGCTACATCGGGTCCCACGCCTGCAAGGCCCTGCGTCGCGAGGGCTTCCTTCCCGTCACCTTCGACGATCTCTCGACGGGCAACCCCGCCGCGGTGCGGTTCGGCCCGCTGGTCGAGGGCGCGTTGCACGACGCCCGCGCGCTGGACCGCGCCTTCGCCGAGCACCGGCCGATCGCGGTCATGCACTTCGCCGCGTCCTCGCAGGTGGGCGAGGCGATGGCTCGGCCGGGGCGGTACTGGCGCAACAACCTCGGCGGCTCGCTGGAGCTGCTGGAGGCTACCGTCCGGGCCGGCGTGGGCGCGCTCGTCTTCTCCTCGACCTGCGCGGTCTATGGCGACCGGGACGGCGAGGTCCTGGACGAGGGCGCGCCGCGGCTTCCCCTGAACGCCTACGGCGCCTCCAAGCGGGCGACGGAGGACATGCTGCGCGACTTCGAGGCGGCGCACGGGCTGCGGCACGTGATCTTCCGCTACTTCAACGTCGCCGGCGCCGACCCGGAGGGAGAGGTCGGCGAGGCGCACGACCCGGAGACGCACCTGATCCCCGCGATGATCGAGGCCGTCCGCGGCATGCGCCCGGCGCTCACGATCCACGGCACCGACTACGCCACGGCCGACGGCACCGCCGTCAGGGACTACGTCCACGTCCTCGACCTCTGCGAGGCGCACGTGGCGGGGCTGGAGCGGCTCCTGCAGGGGGGGACGAGCCGGGCCTACAACCTCGGCTCGGGGACGGGCTACTCCGTGCGCGAGGTGGTCGAGGCCGCCCGCGCGGTCACCAACAGGGAGGTCCCGGTCGTGGAAGGTCCCCGGCGCGCGGGCGACGCCGTGCGCCTCGTCTCCGGATCGCGCCTCGCCGCGGACGAGCTCGCCTGGACCCCGACGCGGGGCCTGCGCGCCATGATCGAGGACGCATGGCGGTGGCATACGGGACCGGGCTTCGGCCCCCGGGCGTGAGGCGGCGGGTCGAAGGCGCCACATACGAGCCGCTGCGCGGGGCGGCCCGCGAGGCGGCCCTAGCCTGGAAGCTGCGCTGGCGACGCCTGCACCGGCTGCGCGACGCCCGCCACTCGGGGCGCGACCTCGTTCCGCTCGGCGCCCCGCCGCGGCTGCCCGCGGGCGCGATACCAGTCTTCGCCGTCGTCCGGGACGAGATCGAGCGGCTTCCCCATTGGCTCGAATGGCACCGCCGGATCGGCGCCGGGCCATTCGTCGTGGTGGACAACGGCTCCTCCGACGGAACGACCGAGCTTCTCCTCGGCGAGGAAGACGTCCATCTCTGGCGGACGGAGGCGTCCTATCGGGCGTCCCGGTTCGGCGTGGACTGGTTGAACCACCTCCTGCGCCGTCATGGGACCGGCCGCTGGTGCGTGGTGCTCGACGCGGACGAGCTGCTTCTGGCGCCCCATCACGGCGTCCGCGACCTTCGCGCGCTCACGACTTGGCTGGACGGCCGGGGCGGCAGGTCGATGGGCGCGCTGATGCTCGACCTCTATCCAGACGCACCCGTCGGCGCGGGGCCGGCCTTCGCGCCCGGGGACGATCCCCTCGCCGCGCTGACGCTCTTCGATCCGGACGGCTATCGCGGAACGCGCCAGCGGGTGCTTCGGAACCTCTGGATCCAGGGCGGCCCGCGGGACCGGCTGTTCCACCGGGCCGCGCCCCGCCGCGCGCCGACGCTGAACAAGCTTCCCCTCGTCCGGTGGCGAAAGGGCGACGCCCTCGTCAACTCGGCGCACACAGCGCTGCCGCGGGGGCTCAACGACGTCTGGGAGAGGGTGCCCGGCACGCCTGCGCAGGACCTGGCGCGGCCGGTGGCCGCGCTCCTGCACACGAAGCTCCTGCCGATGATCCGCGCCCGCTCGGCGATAGAGAAGGCCCGCGGCGAGCATTTCCACGACCCCCTCGGCCATGACGGGTACTACGACGCGCTGATCGCGGGCCCCGACTTCCGGCACGGCGGCAGCCTGGCGCTGGAGGGGTGGGAGCAGCTCGAGCGGCTGGGCCTGATCACCCGCGGTGCCTGGACGTAGCGGCGCGGACGCTCGGACGTGCGCGACGATCCCGCGCTCTTTACCAGAACCTAACGGGTTCCTAGACAACTGGCGAGCGCGCGGGTCGTCCCGCGTCACGGGACGGGCCGGCACCATGGGCATAATCGATTCCTACCGGATGCGCGTCGCTCGCCGCCGCCTTCGCCTTCGTGCCCTTCGCAAGTCGCGAGAGCTTTCGATCCTTGCCGACCGCACCGGACGGATCGGGCCGCGCGACGTGGTGGTGCTGGCGACGATTCGGAACGAGCGGCTGCGCCTGCCCTACTTCCTGCGTTACTACCGCGGCCTCGGTGTGGGGCACTTCCTCCTCGTCGACAACGGTTCGGACGATGGAGGCGCGGAGTACCTGCGCGATCAGCCGGACGTGTCGCTCTGGCACGCGGAAGGATCCTACCGGTCCGCCCGCTTCGGCACCGACTGGACGAACCACCTCGCGTCGCGCCATGCCGACGGGCACTGGGTCCTGACCGTCGATCCGGACGAGTTCTTCGTCTATCCCTTCTGCGACACGCGGCCCGTGACCGCCCTGTGCGACTGGCTCGATGTGGCGAGGATCCGGGCGTTCCCGGCGATGCTGCTCGACATGTACCCCAAGGGGCCGATCGACGCGCAGCCCTACCAGGAAGGGCAGGACCCCCTCGAGATCGCGTCCTGGTTCGACAGCGGCAACTACTTCTACCGCAGGAACGCGCGCTACGGGAACCTGTGGATCCAGGGCGGGCCGCGCATGCGGGCCTTCTTCGCGGACGATCCGTCCGGCGCGCCCGCGCTCAACAAGATCCCGCTCGTCAGATGGCGCGGGCACTACGCCTACGCCTCGTCGACCCACATGCTGCTGCCGCGTGGGCTGAACCGGGTCTACGACGACGTCGGCGGCGAGAAGGCGTCGGGCGTTCTCCTGCACGCCAAGTTCCTCAGCACGTTCGGCGAGAAGGTCGAGGAGGAGCTCGAGCGCCGCCAGCACTACGGCGCCGGCCGCGAATATGCCGGCTATGCCGGATGGGGCGGGAAGGCGCCCGACCTCTGGAATCGTTGGAGCGAGAAGTACATCAACTGGCGCCAGCTCGAGGTGCTGGGCCTGATCTCCAAAGGGAACTGGGTGTGACGGTCGGGGTCGTCATGCTTGTGCACGAGGCCCTGCACCGCGCCGGCGAACTGGCGCGGCACTGGTCGGACGCCGGATGCCCAGTCGTGATCCACGTCGACAGCAACGTCGGCGACGCGGCCTTCGCGCGGCTCAGAGGCGCCACCGCCGACCTCGGGCGGGTCACCTTCTGCAAGCGGTTCCGCTGCGAATGGGGGACCTGGTCGCTCGTGCAGGCGACGCAGGCCGCCGCCGAGCAGATGCTGCGCCAGCACGAGGACGTGCGGCACGTCTACCTGACCTCGGGATCCTGCCTGCCACTGCGGCCCGTCGCCGAGCTGAAGGACTATCTCGCCGCCCGGCCCCGCACCGACTTCATCGAGAGCGCGACCACCGCCGACGTCGCCTGGACGGTCGGCGGCCTCTCGGCGGAGCGTTTCACCTTGCGCTTCCCCTTCTCGTGGCGGCGGCAGCGGGCCCTCTTCGATCGGGCGGTCGCGCTGCAGCGCAGGGCGGGCTACCGGCGCCGCATTCCGCCGGGGATCGAGCCGCACCTGGGCAGCCAGTGGTGGTGCCTGACGCGCCAGACGCTCTCGGCGATCCTCACCGATCCCGCCCGGGCCGAGCGCGACCGCTACTTCCGCCAGGTCTGGATCCCGGACGAGAGCTACTTCCAGACGCTCGCCCGCAACTACGCCGTCAACATCGAGAGCCGGTCGCTCACGCTCTCCAAGTTCGACTTCCAGGGCAAGCCGCACATCTTCTACGACGACCACCTCCAGCTCCTGCGGCGGTCGGACTGCTTCGTCGCGCGCAAGATCTGGCCCCGGGCCGACCGTCTCTGGGCCGCGTTTCTCGCCCCCCCCGCAGACATGCCCGAGCGGTCCGAGCCGCAGCCGGGCAAGATCGACCGGCTCTTCGCCCGTGCGGTCGAGCGGCGGACCCGCGGCCGGCCGGGCCTCTTCATGCAGTCGCGCTATCCCCGCGAAGGGTTCGAGAACGGGAAGACCGCGAATCCCTTCTCCGTGTTCGAGGGGTTCGACCGCCTCTTCGAGGACTTCGAGGGATGGCTGGGCCGCGCCCTCGGCACGGACGTCCACGGCCGCCTCTTCGACGAGGGCGGCGCGCGCTTCGCCGATGGGGGGGACGTCCACGCCGGCGGGCTTCCCGCCGCACCGGCGGTGCGGGACCACAACTGCCATCACTGGTTCCGCAGCCTCGTCTGGAACACCCGGGGAAAGCGGCAGTGCTTCATGTTCGGCCCAGAGGATGCCCAGGACATCACCTGGCACCTGTCGGCGGACGGCAACGGCGACTTCTCCGTCATCACGGGGGCCTGGGCGATCCCGCTCTTCCAGCAGGGCGGGGACTTCGCCGAGACGCGGCGGCTGGCCTCGCGACTCCAGCGGATCGAACAGGGGCATGTCGAGATCCTGCGCTCGCCCCATTCGCGGGCCCGGACGCGGATCTGGAGCCTGTCGGACGTCGTCCTGCACCCCATGGCGCCGCTGCAGCAAATCCTCGACGAGATCGGGCCCAAGGCCGCGACGCCCCTCGCGGAGGCCCCGCGCATGGTCGACCTGTCCGGCTTCTCGAACTTCCTGCGGGCGCTGAAGAACCAGGGGATGCACCTGCCCCTCGTCGGCGACTTCCCTGCCGAGGTCGAGGTCGCCGGGCCCCCGTCCGAGCGACGCCGGCGCCGACCCTACCTCGTCAAGTGAAGGGCTTCGTCGTCCTCGCGGAGATGCGGACAGGGTCGAACCATCTCGAGGCGTCCCTGAACGCGATGGACCGGGTGACCTGCCATGGCGAGGCGTTCAACCAAGCCTTCGTCGGCTATCCCGATCAGGATAAGGTACTGGGCTTCGATCTGGCGCGCCGGCGTTCCGATCCTGCCGGGATGCTCGAGGCGATCGCCGCGCAGCCAGGGCTGAACGGGTTCCGCTACTTCCACGATCACGACCCGGCGGTGTTCGACCTGGTGATGCGCGACCCGGCTTGGCGGAAGGTCGTGCTGACGCGCGACCTGCTCGACAGCTTCGTCTCGCTGGAGATCGCGCGGGCGACCGGCCAGTGGAAGCTGACCCGGCCCAAGCACCGCAGGACGGCGCGGATCACCTTCGATCCGGCACGCTACGACGCCTATCGCCGCGAGGTGGAGGGGTTCGCGTCCCGTCGCCGCCACGCCCTGCAGGAGAGCGGGCAGGCGGCCTTCGACGTCGCATTCGAGGAAATCGGCGATCCCATCGTGATCGGCGGGCTCGCGCGGTTCCTCGGGACGGAGCCGCCGGCGAGGCTGGGGGGGCGTCTGGTTCGGCAGAACCCGCCGGACCTGCGCGAGAAGGTCGAGAACTTCGACGCCATGATCGCCGCCACGGCGGCCCGTCCCGCCGAGCCCGAGAGCGAAGCCACGAGGACCGCCGCGGTGCCGAGCTGGCGCGCCTCCGCGGCCGTTCCGCTTCTGCACATGCCGGTGCGCGGCGGGCCGGAGGCCGCGGTCACCGCTTGGCTGGAGGGGTTCGGGCCGCTGGAGGACGCATTCGACCAGAGGCGCCTGCGCCAGTGGAGCCGGCACCACCCGGGCCACCGGCGCTTTGCCGTCCTGCGCCATCCCGTTCGCCGCGCCCATGCCGTCTTCGCGAGCCGCGTCCTCGGCACGGGCGAGGGCCCGTTCCTCAAGGTCAGGGAGCGGCTGCAGCGGGACTGGGGCCTCTCCTTGCCGAAGGGGGCTGCGCGGGGGGGCTGGGACGCGGCGCGGCAGAAGGCGGCGCTGCTGGGCTATCTCGGCTTCGTGCGGGAGAATCTCTTGGGCCAGACGTCGATCCGCGTCGAGGCGGATTGGGCCACCCAGGCGGCGCAGATCGCGGGCTTCGCGCAGGTCGCGCCCCCCGACCTCGTCCTCCGGGAGGGCGAGCTGCAGAAGGCACTTCCCGCCCTGGCCTCACGGGTCGGCGCGGAAGCGCGCCCCTTCGCCGGCGCCGTGGACGATGCCCCCGTGCCCCTAGCCGACTACTACGACGACCAGGTCGAGCGCGCGGTGCACGAGGTCTACAGGCGCGACTACGTGATGTTCGGCTTCGGACCCCTCGCCTAGGCGGCGGCGGCGGTCCGGTCGGTCAAGATGGCGTGGAGCGGATCAGGATCGGCGTTCGCCCGCAGCTTCGCGCGGACGTCGACGTCGCGCATCATCCGGCTCACGGCGGCGAGCGCCTTGAGGTGCTCGACCCCGCTGCTGGCGGGCGCGAGGAGGCAGAACACCAGATCGACCGGCTGACGGTCGACGGCCTCCCACTCGACGGGCTTCTCGAGGCGCACGAAGCATCCACGCACCCGGTCGAGGCCGTCGAGCCGGGCATGCGGCAGGGCGACGCCGTGGCCGACCCCGGTCGGCCCGAGGGTCTCGCGTTCCATGAGGGCGGCCACGACGGCGTCCGTCCTCAGCCCGTAGGCCGATGCGGCCAAATCGCCGGCCGCCATCAGGACGCGCTTCTTCGACGCGGCGGTGGCGGACGGCCTCACGGCCTCCGGGGGGAGGATGTCCACGATCTGCATGTGCTGCACCTCGTACTGCCCGCGGCGTGGCGGCCGTCTACGCCGCCTCGCGCCGCTCCGCGTTGCCGGGCTCAGGCCGATCCGCCGGGATCGATCCAGCCGACGTTTCCGTCCTCGCGCGCGTAGACCACGTTGATCCCGCCGTTCCCTTCCTTGCGGAAGACCAGCACCGTCGCGCCCTTCAGCTCCATCTGCATCACCGCCTCGCCTACCGAAAGGGAGGGGATCTGCGTCTGCATCTCCGCCACGATCAGCGGCGCGAGGTCCTCGGAGCTCTCCTCCTCCTCGCTCGGCGCGAGCACGTAATGGGCGCCTTCGAGGACTTCAATGGGCCGTGCTCGCCCGGCGTGATGGTTCTTGAGGCGGCGCTTGTAGCGGCGAAGCTGCTTGTCCATCTTCTCGCCGCAGGCGTCGAAGGCGGCGTAGATGTCCGGCGCGCGGGCGCTGGCCTGGACCGTCATGCCGGTCGAGAGGTGGATTTCGGCGTCGCAGGAATGCTCGTGCCCGCGCCGCGAGAAGACGATCTCCGCGTCCGTGGGCCGTTGGGAGTACTTCGACAGGATGCCCTCGATCTGCGAGGTCACATGGCCGCGCAGCGCCTCGCCCACGTCGATCTGCCGTCCGCTCACCCTGGTCCGCATCGCCTCTCCCTTCGTCCGGCCGCCACGCGCGGCCCCGGCATCATCGCGCGGCGCACGGGGGGCCTGTCAACGCCTCGCGGCGGCGCCCATTCGCCACGCCTCAGACGATCCGGAAGCCCTCTCCGAGATAGACCTTCCGCACCGCCTCGTCCTCGACGATCTCCTCCGCCGTGCCGGACATCAGCACCGCGCCGTCGTGGAGTATGTAGGCCCGGTCCACGATCCCCAGCGTCTCGCGCACGTTGTGGTCGGTGATGAGGACCCCTATGCCGCGCGTCCGGAGGTCCCCCACCAGCGTCCGGATGTCGCCGACGGCGATGGGGTCCACGCCGGCGAACGGCTCGTCCAGCAGCAGGTAGCGCGGGGCCGAGGCGAGGCAGCGCGCGATCTCGAGCCGCCGCCGCTCCCCACCAGACAGGGCCGTCGCGGGCGCGCGGCGCAGGTGCTCGATCCCGAACTCGGCGAGGAGCCGCTCGAGCGTTCCGGACCGCTTGCGGCGAGAGGGCTCCGCGATCTCGAGCACCGCGAGGACGTTGTCCTCGACCGACAGGCCGCGAAAGACGCTCATCTCCTGGGGAAGGTAGCCGATTCCGAGGCGGGCGCGGCGATACATCGGCAAGCCCGTGGCGTCACGTCCGTCGATGGCGACGGTACCGGAATCGGGCGGCACGAGGCCGGCGATGCAGTAGAAGCTGGTGGTCTTGCCCGATCCGTTCGGGCCAAGCAGGGCGACCACCTCGCCCCGGCCGAGGTCCAGCGAGATGTCGCGGATCACGGGGCGCTTGCGATAGGCCTTGCTCAGGCCGCGTATGCGGAGGCCCCCGCTCCCCTCGATGACCTCCGGCGCGCTCACTGAAGGACGGTCCGGACGTTGCCTTCGGCCTGCGCCTCGCCGGTGGCGAGGTTCACCGTGGCGCTGTCGGCGGAGATCGCCGTCTCGCCCTGCGACAGGAGGACGTCGCCCGTCAGCACGACGACGCCCGCGTCCACGTCGTAGGAGGCGGACCGTGCCTCGGCCGCGTCGGGCCCGGAGACGAGCGTGACCCCCCCCGTGGCGTCGAGCCGGGCGATGCGGCGGTTTTCTCCATCATAGGCGACCTCGACCCGCGCGGCGCTGAGCCGGATCTCGCCCTGTCCGATCACGACGCCGCCCTCGAACACCGCCGATCCGCCGTTCCGCGCCACCGAGAGGGAGTCGGCGGTCACCTCGACCGGCGCGCCGACGTCCTGCGCACCCCCTCCGAACGGGACCTGCGACAGGGCCGGCGCGCCGACGACGAGCGCCAAGATCAGGACGAACGGACGCATGGCAGGCTCCGGGGTTCAAGTGGGGGGGCGATACACGAGGGCGACGCCGTCATCAAAGGTCAGCCCCTCCGCATCGAGCGTCAGGAGCCCGGCGGACAGGTCGCCGAGCGGCCCGGCCCCGTCCACGGGGCCGGTGCTGCGCATGGCGGTCAGGTCGAGCCTGCCGTCGAGCCCATCGGCATCGAGGTCGTAGCCGTCCGAGGTGCGGACCGTCAGGCCGCCGCCGAGGGAGAAGGTCCCAGAGGCCGGGTCGATCCGGCCCACCGCCGCGTCCAGCGCCACGTCGCGGGCCGTGCCCTGCAGGGTGACGGAGAGGCCGGCCGCGGTGACGACGGAGGGCTCGCGCGGGTCGGGCCGGCCTTCCTCGGCGGTGATGCGGATCGCGTCCCCGTCCTGCGTGACGCCCGCGAAGTCGGGCGCGCGCAGCCGCTGCTCGCGGGCGAGGGCGTCGATCTCGGCGTCCGAGTAGGGGATCGTCGGGACCGTGCCGTGGTCGCGCGAGAGCAGGAACAGGACCGAGAGGAGCGCGAGCGACAGAACCGGCAGCATGATCTTCGCCAGCCGCACGAAGCGGGACCAGCCGTCGAGGGCGGCCCCCCGCGCCATCAGTGCGCGAAGATGTCCTGGTCGGCCCAGCCCATCAGGTCGAGCCGCGCGCGCGTGGGCAGGAAGTCGAAGCACGCCCGGGCGAGATCCGTGCGCCCCTCGCGCTCGAGCCGGTCCTCGAGGATGTCCTTGATGCGGTGCAGGTGCAGGACGTCCGAGGCGGCATAGCTCAGCTGCGCCTCGTTGAGGTCCTCCGCGCCCCAGTCGGAGGATTGCTGCTGCTTGGAGATGTCGACGTCCAGAAGCTCGTGCGTGAGCTTCGCAAGGCCGTGGCGGTCCGTATAGGTCCGCACCAGCTTCGAGGCGATCTTCGTGCACCAGACCGGCGCGGCGAGCGTGCCGAAGGCGTGGAGGAGGACCGCGATGTCGAAGCGCCCGAAATGGAAGAGCTTCAGCACTTCCGGGTCCGCCAGCATCCGCTGAAGGTTTGGCGCCTCGCGCTGCCCCTGCGCCACCTGGACGAGATGCGCGGTCCCGTCGCCGCCCGACATCTGCACGAGGCACAACCGGTCGCGGTGCGGGTTCAGGCCCATCGTCTCGCAGTCGATGGCGACGACGGGGCCCATGTCGACGTCCCCGGGCAGGTCGCGCTGATGGAGGTGGATGCTCATGGAAAGGGCCTAGCGGGCGCCGCGTGCCGCCGCAACGGGCGCGAGGGCCTCGGCGAGCCAGCGAAGCTCGGCCTCGTCGATGCCGTGCCCCGCGCCGGGCATGACGTGCTCCGTCACCGCGGCGCCCATCGCGCGCAGCACGTCCGCGCTCCGGCGCACCCGGGCGAGGGGGATGTGCGGGTCCCGCTCGTGGCAGCCGAGAAGGACCGGCACGCCATCCAGCCGGCCGTGATACTCCATCCGCTTGTCCGCCGCGCCATGAAGGGCCCGATCCGGCGTGCCCTCTCCTTCGGCGGTGCCGATCAGCGCGCCGGACAGGACGGCGACCGCCCGCCAAGCCGCCGGGCGCCGGGCCGCGACCTCCGCCGCGAGGCAGGCGCCTTGGCTGAACCCGCCGAGCGCGATCCGCTCCGGCGCGACGCCGCGCCCGCCGAGATCGTCGAGGATCGCACCCGCCATGCGCAGCGCCGAGGAGAGGTGCGGCTCGTTCGCGGCGAGGGGCGCGAGGAAGCTCTCCGGCCACCAGGAGCGGCCGGCCGCCCCTGGGGCGAGCACGGCGACGTCCGGGATGGCGAGATGCTGCGCGAGCCCCAGCACGTCCTCCGGCGCGCCGCCGCGCCCGTGGAAGAGCAGCAGGGTCGACCTCGCCTCCTCCGGCGAGGGACCGAGGGCGAGGATGCGGGGTTCGGCGTGCGGATCGGTCATGAAGCGTCAGCCGCCGGGGCGGGGATCGGTTCCATCGGTCGAGGGAATGGTGCCCAGAAGAGGACTCGAACCTCCACGTCCATACGGACACCAGCACCTGAAGCTGGCGCGTCTACCAATTCCGCCATCTGGGCGATCGCGTGTGGCGGCGCACTAAGCCGGGGCGTGGGGGGTGTCAACGGGCCGCTTGCGGGGATTTTCCCGCCCGGCTACTGCGGTGCCCGCACCCGAGGAGACGCCCCCATGGCCATGCCGAAGAACGCCCCCGCCGCCGGCCCGAACCTCGTGACGATCTACGGCGGCTCGGGCTTCGTCGGGCGCTACGTCGCGCGGCGCATGGCGCGGGCCGGCTGGCGGGTGCGGGTGGCCTGCCGCAACCCGAACGAGGCCCTCTTCGTGAAGGTCTACGGCAATGTCGGCCAGGTCGAGCCGGTGTTCTGCAACGTCCGTGACGACGCTTCCGTGGCAGCGGTAATGGAGGGGGCGGACGCGGTGGTGAACTGCGTCGGCATCCTGGAGGAAGCCGGGCGCAACACCTTCCGCGCCGTTCAGGAGGAGGGCGCCGAGCGCATCGCGCGCCTCGCCGTCGAGCGCGGCATCGGCCGGATGGTGCAGATCAGCGCCATCGGCGCTGATCCCGGCTCGAAGTCGGCCTACGCGCGCACCAAGGCCGCTGGCGAGGCCGCGGTGCTGCGCCACCTGCCGGACGCCGTGATCCTGCGTCCGTCGATCGTCTTCGGGCCGGAGGACGAGTTCTTCAACCGCTTCGCCTCCATGGCCCGGTTCGGTCCCGTCCTGCCGGTCGTCGGTGCCGGCACGCTGTTCCAGCCGGTCTACGTGGACGACGTGGCCCATGCCGCCGAGAAGGCCCTGACCGGTGCCGCCATGCCCGGCATCTACGAGCTGGGAGGCCCCGACGTCGCCACCTTCCGCGAGTTGATGGAGCAGATGCTGGACGTCATCGGCCGCCGCCGCCTGATCGGCAACATCCCCTTTCCCCTCGCCAGCGCGATGGGTTGGGGCGCCGGCGCCGCCAGCCGGCTGAGCTTCGGGCTGGTGCCGCAGCCGGTCACGGTGGACCAGGTCCGCAACCTGCGACGCGACAACGTCGTCGCGGGCAGGGCGATGACCTTCGCCGACCTCGGGATCGAGCCGATGTCGATGGAGGCGATCCTTCCGGGCTATCTCTGGCGCTTCCGCAAGGGCGGAGAGTACGCCGAGATCACCGAGAGCGCGAAGGACCTGCGCGAGGACATCTAGCGCGGCCTCCGCTCGGTTCCCGACGGTCCGGCTTGCCGGAAGGCGCGATCAGATTAGCTCTCGTCCTGCACACACATGAAGGCAGGGGGCCGTCTTCGCGGCGCCCCTCGCTTCCCCCTTTCGGGCGTCCGTATCCGAAAGCGGGGCATCAGGATCGGAGGGAGTATCGCTCCAATGCGTATAGCACAAGTCGCACCGCTCGCCGAGAGCGTGCCGCCCAGCCTCTACGGCGGAACGGAGCGCGTCGTCTCCTGGCTCACCGAGGAACTCGTCCGACTGGGCCATGACGTGACCCTCTTCGCCTCGGGCGATTCGCGGACCGCGGCGCGTCTCCACGCCTCCGTTCCGAAGGCTCTGCGCCTGCAGCCGCACATCGTTGACCACAGCGTCTACAACGGCATCCTCCTGGGGGACGTCGCGGACCGTGCGGAGGAGTTCGACGTCATCCATTCGCATCTCGACGTCGTCGGCATGCCCCTTCTGCGGAGCTTGGCCGCGCCGACCCTGCACACGCTGCACGGCCGGCTGGACCTCGACGACCTCAAGCCGTTCTACGAGCGTTTCCCGGACGAGCCGCTGGTCTCCATCTCGGATCATCAGCGGCTTCACCTTCCCGTGGACGTCAACTGGGCCGGAACCGTCCTGCACGGCCTCCCCGAGGACGAACTGCCCTTCCGCGCAGAGCCCGATGGCTACCTCGCGTTCCTGGGCCGCATCTCGCCCGAGAAGCGGCCGGACCGGGCGATCGAGATCGCGGCCCGTTCGGGGATCCCGCTGAAGATCGCCGCCAAGGTGGATCGGGTGGACCGCGAGTACTGGGAGACCATGATCGAGCCCCTGATCCGCCATCACCGCGGGCTGGTCGAGTATGTCGGCGAGGTCGGCGGCCGCGACAAGGCCGACTTCCTCGGCGGGGCTTCGGCCCTTCTCTTCCCGATCGACTGGCCCGAGCCCTTCGGTCTCGTGATGATCGAAGCGATGGCCTGCGGCACGCCGGTGCTGGCCTGGCGCAATGGAAGCGCCCCGGAGGTCCTGGAGGACGACGTGACAGGGGTCCTCGTGGAGGAGATGTCCGGCGCCCTGGCCGCGGTCGAGCGCGTCCTGAGGATCGACCGCCAAGGCGTGCGCGCCGCGTTCGAGAAGCGGTTCAGCGCGAGGCGGATGGCCGAGGAGTACGTGCGCCTCTACGAGCGGCTCGTCGGGATGAGGGACCGGGCGCCGGACGACGTGGCCGGCGCGACGCGGCTCGGCGTCGGGGAGGCCCCCGGGACGGTTCATCTGGCCGAGTAGGGCGAGGGCCCTCCCCCCCCCCGATCAGGCCGGCAGCGGCCAGTACGCCCAGAGAAGGAGCGCGGCGCCGAAGACCACGCGGTAGATGACGTAGGGCGTGAAGCTGACGCTGCGGAGCATTCGCATCATCAGCGCCAACGCCCCCAGTGCGGCGAGGAAGGCGAGCGCGGCCGCGAGGGCGAGCTCGCGCCAGAAGGCGGCGTCCCGCTCGGCTGCGAGCGCGTCGAACCCCAGCAGCGCGCCCGCGGCCAGTATCGTTGGGATCGACATGAGCATGGCGAGGCGGGCGGCGTCCTCCCGCTTCCAGCCGAGAGCGCGCGCGCCCGTTATGGTGATGCCGCTGCGCGACGTGCCGGGGATCAGGGCGACGGCCTGGAACAGGCCCATCACCGCCGCGTCCCGCAACGGCCAGGCGACGCCCTCCTTCTCCGTCCGGCCCCACTTGTCCGCGATCCAGAGCAGCACGCCGAAGCCCAGCATCGTCCAGCCGATCACCGCCACCGACCGGAGCGCTTCCTCGGCGTCGGCCGCGAAGAGGACCAGCCCGAAGGCCACGACCGGGACGGTGCCGACGACGAGCCCGGACATGAGGCGGGCGCCTTCCGTTCGGGTCCGCCCCGAAAGAAGGTCGCCCGCCCCCCGAAGCGCCAGCGCGACCTCCTGCCGGAAGTAGAGGACGACCGCCCCGAGGGTTCCGACGTGCACGGCCACGTCCACGGCGACCCCCTGGTCGTCGAGGCCGGTCAGCTTGGGCAGCAGGATCAGGTGCCCGGAGGACGATACGGGCAGGAACTCGGTCACGCCCTGTATGAGGGCGACCAGGATCAGGTGCAGGAGGGGCATGGGCGCGGTTCCGGTCGAAGGTGCGCCGACGCTCTAGCGGCCGTCCCTTCGGCGGGATAGGGGGCATCCCGGACTTAAACCCCAGGTGTTCGCGCGCGGTGGAGGCCCCCACAGCTATCAGACGCTCATTTCAGGTCAGCATCGCTGACTTGTCAGGCGCGGCTTCGATCGGCTAGAGGCTGTCGGCGACCTTTCCGAGCCATCCTCCGGAGCCTCTCATGGCCAAGCAGCCCATGCTCAAGTTCGTGTCGACCCCGCGCGACATGCCCGAGAAGCGTGCCGCCGACGCCCGACGTGAGGATTTCCATGAGATCTACGGCGAGTTCGCCCGGCGGAAGGCGGCGCAGCAGGCGGCGCGCTGCTCGCAGTGCGGCGTGCCGTACTGCCAGTCGCACTGCCCGCTTCACAACAACATCCCCGACTGGCTGCGCCTGACGGCCGAGGGACGGCTGCGCGAGGCCTACGAGGTCAGCCAACTCACCAACACCTTCCCGGAGATCTGCGGCCGCATCTGTCCCCAAGACCGTCTCTGCGAGGGCAATTGCGTCATCGAGCAGTCCGGCCACGGCACCGTCACCATCGGTGCGGTGGAGAAGTACGTCACCGACACCGCCTGGGAGGAGGGCTGGGTCCAGCCCATCGCCCCCTCCGCCGAGCGGCCCGAAAGCGTCGGGATCATCGGCGCGGGGCCGGGCGGGCTGGCCGCCGCCGACATGCTGCGCCGCGCGGGCGTGCAGGTGACGGTCTACGACCGTCATGATCGCGCTGGCGGGCTGATGACCTACGGCATCCCTGGCTTCAAGCTGGAGAAGGACGTCGTGATGCGCCGCAACCGCCAGCTCGAGGAGGGCGGGGTCGAGTTCGCCCTGGGCTGCGACGTCGGCGCCGAAGGGGCCCCGTCCTTCGCCGAGATCAGGTCACGCCACGACGCGGTGCTGATCGCCACGGGGGTCTACAAGACGCGCGACCTCTCCGCCCCTGGCGCGTCCGCCGCCGGAGTCGTCAGAGCGATCGACTACCTGACCGCGTCCAACCGCAAGTCGTTCGGCGACGCGGTGCCCGAGTTCGACTCGGGCGAGCTGTCGGCCGATGGCAAGCGGGTCGTCGTGATCGGCGGGGGCGACACGGCGATGGATTGCGTCCGCACCGCGGTCCGGCAGGGCGCCACTTCGGTCAAGTGCCTCTACCGCCGTGACCGGGCCAACATGCCCGGATCGCAGCGCGAGGTCGCGAACGCGGAGGAGGAAGGGGTCGAGTTCGTCTGGCTCTCCGCTCCGAAGCGGTTCGTGACGCGGCCGGGCGAAGAGGCCGTGAAGGGCGTCGAGGTCAGCCGGATGCGCCTGGGCCAGCCCGACGCCACGGGCCGCCAGGTGCCCGAGGTGATCGAGGGCGCGGACTATGTCGAGGACGCGGAAATGGTCGTGATGGCGCTGGGGTTCGAGGCCGAGGATCTGCCTGCCCTCTGGGACGAGCCCGCGCTGGAGGTCACGCGCTGGGGCACGGTGCGCGCGCAGTTCGGCACCCACGAGACGGCGATGGACGGCGTCTACGCGGTGGGCGACATCGTGCGGGGCGCCTCGCTCGTCGTGTGGGCGATCCGCGACGGGCGCGAGGCCGCCGCCGCGATGCTGCAGCGGTTCGACGCCGCGAGCGCCGGCATCGCCGCCGAGTAACGCACGAACCGAAAGGAACGACGGCAATGGCATCGCGGATTCTCACCGGCGCGTCCCTCGGCGCCCTTTTCGGAGCGCTTCTGGCGGGGCCGGCGGCAGCGCAGGAGTTCGAGGTGCCCGAAGGCTGCGAGCTGCAGCTCACTGTGCAGGGCCGGGAATGCGCCGTGACCCAATACTTCATCTGCGAGGAGGACCCGGAGGGCTTCCGCCGCTCGATTCAGTTCCGCGAGGACGGCGCGACGGGCGCCTCTGTCGTGGACGCCGAGTACCAGTGGGTCCAGACCATCGGCGGCGCCTCTCGGGAACGCCTGGTCGACGCCGAGGACCCCGCGAGCCTCTCCGAGCTGTTCGAGACGGGGGAGGACAGCTTCGACTTCACCTTGCAGGAGGACGGCCCCCGCGGCACGAACGAGTACCGCGTCGTCGGCATCGACCGGTTGGAGGGGGGCGAGGTCGAGATCGACGGCGTGCCGCTGCAGCGCACCATCTTCGCCTATCAGCGCCTGGACGAGGATGGCGAGGCGCTGATCTCCGTCACGGGCGAGCAGTACGTCTCCGAGGACCTGCGCCTCTTCTTCGCGGGACCGGAGACGGCGCGGATCGGGGGCCGGGTGATCGAGAGCGACAACTCCCCCGTGCGCTTCGCGCGCGAGGGCGATCCGGGCTTTGGGGACATCCGCCCGGCCTTCGGCTGCGACGTCAGCGACATCGGGTTCCGCCCGTGAGGGAGGGCGGCTGCCTCTGCGGCGCGGTGCGCGTGCGGGCCGAGGTGGGCTCGGGCATCCAAGCCTGCCATTGCAGCCAGTGCCAGCGCTGGACGGGGGGCGGACCGCTCTGGTCGGTGCGCGTTGCGGACCTGGTGGTGGCGGGCGAGGACGCGGTGCGGACCTTCCGCATGTCCGAATGGGGTGAGCGGGCCTTCTGCGGCACCTGCGGCTCGACGCTTTGGTGGCGGATGCGAGGCAAGTCGATCGCCTACGTGACCACGGGCTTGCTGGACGACCAGTCCGGCCTGACCGTCGATCAGGAGATTTTCGTGGATCATCGCCCCGGATGGCTGCCGCCGTTCGCGGGCGCCTCGCAGAGCACGGAGGCCGAGGAGATGGTCGCGCTCGCGAAGCACCTTGAAGGGGAACGCCCATGACCGCCGACGCCTGGATCGCTCAGTACGAGGACGACGCCCGCCGGCTCGCCGGGACGGGCATGTACCTGCCCGAGACGGAGACCGCCAATTGCGGCGTCGGCCTCGTCGTGTCGATCGACGGCGCGAAGTCCCGCAAGGTGGTGACGGCCGGGATCGACGCGCTCAAGGCCGTGTGGCACCGGGGCGCGGTGGATGCGGACGGGCGCACCGGCGACGGCGCGGGCATCCACGTGCAGATCCCGTTCCGCTTCTTCCGTGAGCAGGTCGAGCGCACCGGCCACGCCATGCGCGACGATCTCTTCGCCGTGGGCCAGGTCTTCCTGCCGCGCACCGATTTCGGCGCGCAGGAGACCTGCCGGACCATCGTCGAATCCGAGATCCTGCGCATGGGCTACGTTATCTACGGCTGGCGGCACGTGCCCGTGAACATCGACGTTCTCGGCGAGAAGGCGAACGCCACCCGCCCGGAGATCGAGCAGATCATGATCTCGAACGCCAAGGGCGTGGACGAGGAGACCTTCGAGCGTGAGCTCTACGTGATCCGCCGCCGGATCGAGAAGGCCGCCTTCGCCGCCGGGGTGCGCGATCTCTACCTCGCCTCGCTCTCCTGCCGGTCGATCATCTACAAGGGCATGATGCTGGCCCAGGACGTGGCGGACTTCTATCCCGACCTCCAGGACGAGCGCTTCGAGAGCGCGTTCGCCATCTACCACCAGCGCTACTCGACCAACACCTTCCCGCAATGGTGGCTGGCGCAGCCCTTCCGGATGCTGGCCCACAACGGTGAGATCAACACGCTGAAGGGCAACCTGAACTGGATGCGGAGCCACGAGATCCGCATGGCCGCCGGCGCCTTCGCTGGGCTCGAGGACGACATCAAGCCGATCGTCGCGAACGGCTCGTCCGATTCGGCGGCACTCGACGCGGTGTTCGAGGTGCTGGTGCGGGCGGGCCGCTCCGCGCCCATGGCGAAGACGATGCTGGTGCCCGAGTCCTGGTCCAAGCAGGCCGAGGAGCTGCCCCAGGCCTGGCGGGACATGTACTCCTACTGCAACGCGGTGATGGAGCCTTGGGACGGGCCCGCCGCGCTGGCGATGACCGACGGGCGCTGGGTCTGCGCGGGCCTCGATCGGAACGGTTTGCGGCCCATGCGCTACGTCGTCGCCGAAGGGCTGCTGATCGCGGGGTCCGAGGTGGGCATGGTCCCCGTGGACGAGGCGGGCGTGACGCGGAAGGGCGCGCTCGGCCCAGGCCAGATGATCGCCGTGGACATGGCGGAGGGGCGCCTCTTCCACGACCGCGAGATCAAGGACGCGCTGGCCGCCGAGAAGCCCTACGGCGATTGGGTGGGCCGGATCGTGGAGTTGGACGGGGCGCTGGCGGAGGTTGCCGAGCGCGCCCTCTTCGCGGGCGACGAGCTGCGCCGGCGGCAGGTCGCGGCCGGCTACTCGGTCGAGGAGCTCGAGCAGATCCTCGCCCCCATGGCCGAGGACGGCAAGGAGACGCTGGCCTCCATGGGCGACGACACGCCGTCGGCGGTGCTGTCGAACCAGTACCGGCCGCTCTCGCATTTCTTCCGTCAGAACTTCAGCCAGGTCACGAACCCGCCCATCGACTCCCTGAGGGAGTACCGGGTGATGTCGCTCAAGACGCGGTTCGGGAACCTCAAGAACGTGCTCGACCAGTCCTCGGCCCAGACCGAGATCCTCGTCCTCGACAGCCCCTTCGTCGGCAACGCCCAGTTCGAGCGGCTGACGCAGGCGTTCAACGCGCCCATGCGCGAGATCGACTGCACCTTCCCGGCCGGCGAGGGGGCGGGCGCGCTGGCCGCGGGCCTTGCCCGCATCCGCGAGGAAGCCGAGGAGGCCGTCGCATCGGGCACGGGCCACGTCGTGCTGACCGATCAGCACCAAGGCGAGGGCCGCGTCGCGATGCCGATGATCCTCGCGACGAGCGCGGTCCACTCGCACCTCACGAAGAAGGGCCTCAGGACCTTCTGCTCGCTCTGCGCGCGCTCGGCCGAATGCGTCGACCCGCACTACTTCGCCGTCCTCATCGGCGCGGGCGCCACCGTGGTGAACGCCTACCTCGCCGAGGATTCCATCGCCGACCGGATCGACCGGGGGCTGATCGACGGCACCCTGACGGAGGCGGTCGCCCGATACCGCGCGGCCATAGACGCGGGCTTGCTGAAGATCATGGCGAAGATGGGGATCAGCGTGATCTCGTCCTATCGCGGCGGGCTGAACTTCGAGGCGGTCGGCCTCTCCCGTGCGATGTGCGCGGAGTACTTCCCCGGGATGCCCTCGCGCATCTCCGGGATCGGCGTCGCCGGCATCCAGCGCAAGCTGGAGGAGGTGCACATCAGGGGCTTCGGCGGCCCGGCCAACGTCCTGCCCATCGGCGGCTTCTACAAGGCCCGTCGCACGGGCGAGACGCATGCCTGGGAAGCATCCTCGATGCACATGATGCAGGTCGCCGTGGGCACGGCGAGCTTCGAGATGTGGAAGCAGTACAGCGCCAAGATGCGGTCCAACCCGCCGATCCACCTGCGCGACCTCCTCGACTTCAAGCCGGTCGGCCAGCCCGTGCCGGTGGAGGAGGTCGAGAGCGTCACCGCGATCCGCAAGCGCTTCGTAACGCCCGGCATGTCCCTCGGCGCGCTCAGCCCCGAAGCGCACAAGACGCTGAACGTGGCGATGAACCGGATCGGGGCGAAGTCGGATTCCGGCGAGGGGGGCGAGGATCCCGCCCACTTCCATCCGGAGGCGAACGGCGACAACCCTTCCGCGAAGATCAAGCAGGTGGCGTCCGGCCGGTTCGGCGTCACGGCCGAGTACCTCAACCAGTGCGAGGAGCTCGAGATCAAGGTCGCTCAGGGCGCCAAGCCCGGCGAGGGCGGGCAGCTTCCCGGCATGAAGGTGACGGAGCTCATCGCGCGGCTGCGTCACTCGACCCCCGGCGTGACCCTCATCAGCCCGCCGCCGCACCACGACATCTACTCGATCGAGGACCTGGCGCAGCTGATCTACGACCTCAAGCAGATCAACCCGCGCGCCAAGGTGACGGTGAAGCTCGTCGCCGCCTCGGGCGTCGGGACGATCGCGGCGGGGGTGGCGAAGGCCAAGGCCGACATCATCCTGATCTCGGGCCACAACGGCGGCACGGGCGCCTCGCCGGCGACCTCGATCAAGTATGCGGGCCTGCCCTGGGAGATGGGGCTGACCGAGGCCCACCAGGTCCTCGCGCTGAACAAGCTGCGGGATCGCGTGACGCTCCGGACCGACGGCGGGCTGCGCACGGGGCGCGACATCGTCATCGCCGCCATGCTGGGCGCCGAGGAGTACGGGATCGGCACCGCGGCCCTCATCGCGATGGGCTGCATCATGGTGCGTCAGTGCCAGTCGAACACCTGCCCGGTGGGCGTGTGCACGCAGGACGAGGCGCTGCGCGGGAAGTTCACCGGGAACGCCGACAAGGTGGTGAACCTCATCACCTTCTACGCCCAGGAGGTGCGCGAGCTGCTGGCCAGCCTCGGCGCGCGGTCGCTGGACGAGATCATCGGCCGGGCGGACCTCCTCTCCCAGGTCTCGCGAGGCTCGGCGCATCTGGACGATCTCGACCTCAATCCCCTCCTCGTCACCGTGGAGGGCGGCGCGGGCGGGTTCGACCGCGACCGCGAGCGGGGCCGCGTGATGGCGACGCTGGACAAGCAGATCGTGAAGGACGCCGCGCGCTTCCTGAAGGACGGCGAGAAGATGCAGCTCTCCTACACGGTGCAGAATACGCTGCGGACGGTGGGCACACGGGTCTCGAGCCACATCGTGCGCGAGTACGGAATGCGCAACGAGCTGCAGCCCGACCATCTGCACGTGAAGCTGACCGGCAGCGCCGGGCAGTCCCTCGGGGCCTTCGCGGCGCCTGGCCTCAAGATCGAGGTATCGGGCGACGCCAACGACTACGTGGGCAAGGGCCTGTCTGGGGGCACGATCGTCGTGCGCCCGCCCAAGGTCTCGGCCCTCGTGGCGGCCGAGAACACCATCATCGGCAACACGGTGCTCTACGGCGCGACGGACGGCCATCTCTTCGCCGCCGGCCGCGCGGGCGAGCGGTTCGCCGTCCGCAACTCGGGCGCGCGGGTGGTGATCGAGGGCTGCGGCTCGAACGGGTGCGAGTACATGACGGGCGGGGTGGCCGTGGTCCTCGGCGGGATCGGCGCGAACTTCGGGGCCGGGATGACGGGGGGGATGGCCTACGTGCACGACCCCGACGGCACCGCCGCGCGCCTGATGAACGTCGAGACGCTGGTCCTCGGCCCCGTCGTGCACGACCACTGGCGCCGCGAGCTTCGCGAGCTGGTCGAGCGGCATCTCGAGGAGACCGGTTCGCGCAAGGCCGAAGGCCTGCTCCAGCATTGGGAGGAGGCCGAGGCAGAGTTCCTCCAGGTCTGCCCGCGCGAGATGCTGCCCCATCTCGCCGCGCCGCTCGGCTGGGAAGCCGAGGCGGTTCCGGCACAGTGACGCGGCGCGCGGCGGCGGACGGTTGATCCGGCCGCCGCCGCGCGGTCACTGGCCCCGATGGCGAAGCGCAGACGGAAGAAGGGCGGCGGGGCGGGGCCGTGGCGGCGCTTCGGGGCGCGGTGGCTGCGGCGCGTCCTTCTCGCGGCCATGGCCTTCGCGGTGTCGATGGTCGCGCTCTATGCCGTGGTGCGTCCCCCGACGACGCCCTACGTCGTCTCCGAAGGGGTGCGCCTGGGCGGGATCGAGCGGCGCTGGATCCCCCTCGAGGAGATGGCCCCCGTCCTCGTCCGGTCGGTCGTGGCGGCCGAGGACGCGAGCTTCTGCGCGCATTGGGGCTTCGACATGGACGCGATCCGCGCCGCCATGGAGGACGGGGCGGGCCGCGGCGCCTCGACGATCAGCCAGCAGACCGTGAAGAACGTCTATCTCTGGCAGGGCCGGTCCTGGCTGCGCAAGGCGATCGAGGCCGGGCTGACCCCCCTCGTCGAGTTGATCTGGCCGAAGCGCCGCATCCTGGAGGTCTATCTCAACGTCGCCGAGTTCGACGAGGGCGTCTTCGGCGCGGAAGCCGCGGCCCGCCGCTACTTCGGCGTCCCGGCCGCGGACCTCACGCCCGAGCAGGCCGCGCGCCTCGCCGTGGTGCTGCCGAACCCCAAGGGGCGGAACGCCTCCGACCTCTCCGAGCGGGACCTGCGGCGGATGCGGGTCGTCATGGACGGGGCGGAGGTCATCCGCCGGGACGGGCGGGCCGCCTGCTTCGAGGGTTGAGCGCGGTGCGCGGGCGGCGTTAGGGGGCGGGCATGATCACGCTCTACCACTATCCGCTGTCCCCTTTCTGCCGGAAGGTCCGCCTCAGCCTTGCGGAGAAGAAGCTGGAGGTCCGCCTGGTCGACGAGCCCTACTGGGAGAAGCCGGCCGAGCTGATGCGCCGCAACCCCGCCGGCAAGGTGCCCGTGCTGAAGATCGACGGCGCTGTGATGAGCGAGAGCGCCGCGATCTGCGAGTACCTCGAGGAGACGCGGCCCGACCCCGCCCTGATGCCCAAGGATCCCAAGGAGCGGGCGGAGGTCCGGCGCATGGTCGCCTGGTTCGACGACGGATTCGACCGCGAGGTGACGTCGAAGCTGGTGGGCGAGCGGTTGAACAGGAAGGTGTTCGGGCAGGGCTATCCCGATTCCAAGCGCGTGAAGGCGGGCGCGGCGCGGCGGCGCTATCATCTGGAGTACATGTCCTGGCTTCTCGACAGGCGGCGCTGGCTGGCGGGGGACGCGATGAGCCTTGCGGACTTCGCCGGCGCTGCCCATCTCAGTTGCCTCGACTACATATCGGACGTTCCATGGCAGGACTTTCCCCTCGTCCACGACTGGTACGCCAAGGTGAAGTCGCGCCCGGCCTTCCGGCCCCTTCTGGCGGACGCGATCCCGGGCTCGCCGCCGCCCCGGCATTACGCCGACCTCGACTTCTGATCCGCCGCCGTGACCTCGTGTGAAGCCTCCCTGACCGAGAGGCTTCGCGCCCGTGCGCGCGAGGAGGGGTTCGCCGCCTGCGGCATCACCGGTCCGGACGCCATCCCGGACGCGCCGAAGCGGCTGGGCGTCTTCCTCGAGGCGGGCCATCACGGCGAGATGCGGTGGATGGGCGAGCGGACGGCCTGGCGTGGCGATCCCCGCGCGCTTTGGCCCGAATGCCGCTCGGTCGTGATGCTGGCCGAGAGCTACGCGCCCGAGGCCGATCCGCTGGCCCAGCTCGCTGATCCGTCGCGGGGGGCGATCAGCGTGTACGCGCAGGGGCGGGACTACCACGACGTCGTCAAGAAGCGCCTGAAGCGGCTCGGGCGGTGGTTGCTGGAGGAGGTCCCGGGCGAGGCGATCAAGGTCTTCGTCGACACCGCCCCCGTGATGGAGAAGCCGCTGGCGCAGGCCGCCGGGATCGGATGGCAGGGCAAGCATACCAACGTGCTGAGCCGCGACTGGGGCAACTGGGCCTTCCTCGGGGCGATCTTCGCCACGGTGGCCCTGGACCGCGATCCCCCCGAGGCCGAGCACTGCGGCACCTGCCGGAGATGTCTGGACGTCTGCCCGACGGACGCCTTTCCCGCGCCCTTCCGCCTCGACGCCACGCGCTGCGTCTCGTACCTGACGATCGAGCATTCCGGCCCCGTGCCCGAGGATCTGCGCCCGGGCCTCGGCAACCGCATCTACGGCTGCGACGACTGCCTCGCCGTCTGTCCCTGGAACAAGTTCGCCGTCGCCGCCTCGGACGCACGCCTCGTGGCGAGGGACAGTCCCACGCCCCTGGCCGAGCTGGCAATGCTGGACGATGCAGCCTTCCGGCAACGGTTCAGGGGCACGGCCGTGAAGCGGATCGGGCGGGCCCGCTTCGTCCGCAACGTCGCCTACGCGATCGGCAACAGCGGCGATCCCGCGCTGGCGGAACCTGCCCGCCACCTTGCGGCCGATGCCGACCCCGTCGTGGCCGAGGCCGGGCGCTGGGCGCTGAGGCGCCTTGCGACCGTTTCGTGACGGCTGGGTTGTTATCGCCGGCGGGACGGGGCTACCTCGCCGCCGGGAAGAGTGAGAGGCATCCTTCATGCCCAAGGACACCGTCGCCGCGGCCGATCTGGGCCGCGACCTGCCGCGCCGCCTGATGGCCGAACGCGGCGTGGCGCCGGAGGAGGCGCCGCCCGGCGCATGGGCGGTCGCTCTCGGCTCCGTCCTGCGGGAGCGGATCGGCCCGGTCTGGGTCGATGCCCGGCGGGGCGCGCGGGGCGCGAAGCACGTCTCCTACCTGTCGATGGAGTTCTTGGTCGGCCGCCTGATGGGCGATGCCCTGCGCAACCTCGGCCTCTTCGATGAGGCTGAGGAGGCCCTCGCCGTGCATGGCGTCCGCCTCGCCGACGTGCTGGCGGAGGAGCCGGACCCGGCCCTAGGCAACGGAGGGCTCGGGCGCCTCGCGGCCTGCTTCCTCGAATCCCTCGCCTCGCTCGGCGTGCCGGCCTTCGGCTATGGGTTGCGCTACGAGCACGGGCTCTTCGCGCAATCCCTAGAAGGGGGGCGGCAGGTCGAGCGGGCGGACCATTGGCTTCATGCCGACATGCTCTCGGTGCGCCGTCCCGCGCGCGACGTGACGGTGGGCTTCGCGGGCCATGTGGCGAACGGCGCCTGGCATCCGTCCGAGTTCGTGGACGCGCGCGCCCATGACGTCCCGGTCCCTGGCTGGGGCGGGGAATGGTGCGCGACGCTGCGCCTCTGGCAGCCCGCCGCGCACGAGCCCTTCGATCTGCAGCAGTTCAACGCGGGCGACCATGTCGGCGCCCAGGAGGGCGAGGCCCGCGCCCGCGCCCTGGCGCGCGTCCTCTATCCCGAGGACGGGCACGAGGCCGGCCAAGCCCTGCGCCTGAAGCAGGAATACCTTCTCTGCGCCGCCTCCGTCGCCGATGTGCTGCGGCGCCACGAGGCGGCGGGCGGGACCTCTGCGGACCTGCCCGACCGGGCGGCGATCCAGATGAACGACACGCACCCCGCCCTCGCGGCGCCCGAGCTGGTGCGCCTTCTGGCGGACGAACGGGGCGTCGAGATGGGCGAGGCCATCCGCATCGCCCGCGCCTGCCTGGGCTACACGAACCATACCCTCCTGCCGGAGGCGCTGGAGGCCTGGCCCGAAGGCCTCATGTGGCACCTCCTGCCCCGCCACATGCAGATCATCTGCGAGATCGACGCGCGCCACTACGCCGAGACGCCCCAGCGGCCCGGCAGCGTGATCGACCATGGCGTCGTGCGCATGGGCGATCTGGCGTTCGTGATGTCGCACCGGGTGAACGGGGTCTCGGCGCTCCACACGGACCTGATGAAGCGGACGGTCTTCGAGGGGCTGCACCGCGCCCATCCCGGCCGGATCGTGAACCAGACCAACGGCGTCACCCCGCGCCGCTGGTTGCGCGGCTGCAACCCCGGCCTCGCCGCGCTCTACGACGAGGCGCTGGGTCCGGGCTGGGTGATGGAGCCCGAGCGGCTGCGCGAGCTGGAGCCGATGCTGGACGATGCCGGCTGGCTGGATCGCTTCATGGAGGTCAAGCGCGCGAACCAGGCCCGGCTCGCCGGAGCTTGCGGCACCCCCACGGGCTTCATGCACGACGTTCACGTCAAGCGCATCCACGAGTACAAGCGCCAGCACCTCAACCTCCTCGAGACGATCGCGCTCTGGCAGGACCTGCGGGACGGGGGCGAGCACGCCCCACGGCTGAAGATCTTCGCGGGCAAGGCCGCGCCGGGCTACGCCCTGGCCAAGGAAATCATCCGCGCGATCAACGACGTCGCCGCGGTGGTGAACGCCGATCCGGCCACCCGTGACCGCCTCCGCGTGGCCTTCCTGCCGGACTACGACGTCTCGCTCGCCGAGCTGCTTATACCGGCGGCCGACCTCTCCGAGCAGATCAGCACCGCGGGCAAGGAAGCCTCCGGCACCGGCAACATGAAGTTCGCCCTGAACGGCGCGCCGACGGTCGGCACGCTCGACGGCGCGAACGTCGAGATCCGCGAGCATGTGGGGGCGGAGAACTTCTTCCTCTTCGGCCTCACGGCGGAGGAGGCGATGAAGCGTCGCGCACTTCCGGATCACGCGGCGCGGGCCATCGTCGTCTCGCACCGGCTGGAGCGGGCGCTCGATGCCCTGCAAAGGGGCGCCTTCTCGCCGGGCGAGCCGGCGCGCCACGCCAGCCTCGCCGCGGACATCCGCCGATCGGACCATTTCCTCGTCGCGTCCGACTTCGACGACTACTGGCGCGCGCAGCGCGAGGTGGACGCCGCCTTCGCCGATCCCGCCCGGTGGGCGCGCATGGCGGTCGCGAACGCCTTGCGCTCGGGCTGGTTCTCCTCAGACCGGACGATCCGGGGCTACATGGACGAGGTCTGGAACGTCGCCCCCGTTCCCGGGTTAGGCTCCCGTTAGAGCAGGGCCCCGCGAGAGGGCGGATCGAGGGGAGGGCGCGGCAACTTGAAGGACACCGCCCCGCCAATCGGCCACGACGAGGCCCGCGCCATCTCGGACGGCACCCACCCCGACGCGTGGTCGGTCCTCGGCCGCCACGACGGCTGGGTCGTGGCCTTCGATCCCGGCGCCGAGGAGATGGCGGCGCTCTCGGCGGGCGAGGCGCATCCGCTCGCCCGTATCGAAGGGACGGACGTCTTCGCCGGTCTGGTGCCCGACGGCCCCTACACCCTGCGCGGCCGTGCCCACGGAGGGGAGTGGGAGGCGGAGGACCCATTCCGCTTCGGCCCCCTCCTCGGCGAGGTCGACGAGTACCTCCTCGGCGAGGGAACGCACCAGCGCCTCTGGAAGGCCCTCGGCGCCCACGTCACCGAGCGCGACGGCGCCGGAGGCACCCATTTCGCCGTCTGGGCCCCGAACGCCTGGCGCGTCGCCGTGGTGGGCGACTTCAACTGGTGGGACGGGCGCCGCCTTCCCATGCGGCCGCGTGGCGGAACCGGCGTCTGGGAAGCCTTCGCGCCCGGCGTGGGCGAGGGGGCGCTCTACCGCTACGAGATCACCGGGCCGGACGGCGTCGTTCGGCCCTTGAAGGCCGACCCGGTCGGTTTCGGCTCCGAGCATCCCCCAAAGACGGCCAGCGTCGTGCGCGACCTTCGCGGCTATGGCTGGACCGACGGGGATTGGATGCGAGGGCGCGCCGCCCGCAACCGCCGCGACGCCCCGATCTCGATCTACGAGGTCCATCTCGGCTCTTGGCGCCGGCGCGAGGGCGGGCGCCCGATCTCCTACCGCGAGGCGGCAGGCGAGCTGGTGGAGTACGCCGCGTGGATGGGCTTCACCCATATCGAGCTGCTCCCCGTCTCGGAGCATCCCTTCGACGGCTCGTGGGGCTACCAGCCCGTCGGCCTCTACGCCCCCACGATCCGCTTCGGCCCCCCGAACGAGTTCCGCGACCTCGTGGACGCGGCCCACCGCGCGGGCCTCGGCGTCCTCGTCGACTGGGTGCCGGGCCACTTCCCTGCGGACGAGCACGGTCTCGTGCGCTTCGATGGCACCCATCTCTACGAGCATGCCGATCCGAAGGAGGGGTTCCATCAGGACTGGAACACCCTGATCTACAACTACGGCCGCCGCGAGGTGGCGAACTACCTCTCGGCCAACGCCCTTTACTGGCTGGAGGAATATCACGTCGACGGGCTGCGCGTGGATGCGGTCGCCTCCATGCTCTACCGCGACTACTCCCGGAGGGAGGGGGAATGGATCCCCAACAAGGACGGCGGGCGCGAGAACTACGAGGCGATCGCCCTCCTCCAGCGGATGAACGCGACCGTCTACGGCAACGTGGACGGGATCATGACCGTCGCGGAGGAGTCCACGTCCTATCCCGGCGTCTCCGCGCCGGTCGACCGGGGTGGGCTGGGCTTCGGCTACAAGTGGAACATGGGGTGGATGAACGACACCTTGCGCTTCATGGAGAAGGCGCCCGAGCATCGGAAGTGGCACCACAACCTGATGACCTTCGGGCTGCACTACGCCTTCTCCGAGAACTTCGTCCTGCCGATCTCCCATGACGAGGTCGTGCATGGGAAGGGCTCGATGCTGGGCAAGATGCCCGGGGACGAATGGCAGCGCTTCGCCAGCCTGCGGGCCTATTACGGCTTCATGTGGGGGCATCCGGGCAAGAAGCTCCTCTTCATGGGGCAGGAGTTCGCGCAGCCCGGCGAGTGGGATCACGACGGCACGCTACCCTGGCACCTCTCGACGGAAGGGATGCACGAGGGCGTGCGCGAATGGGTCCGCGACCTGAACCGCGTCTATCGCGAGACGCCCGCCCTCCACGTCCTCGACGCCGAGCCGGCGGGATTCGAGTGGGTGGTGGGCGACGACATCGCCAACAGCACCTTCGTCTGGCTGCGCAAAGGCAGGGGCGGGGACGCGCCCGTCCTGATCGCCTGCAACTTCACCCCGGTCGAGAGGGCGAGCTACCGCGTCGGCCTGCCGAAGGGCGGGCGCTGGGCCGAGGTGCTGAACAGCGATGCCGAACGCTATGGCGGATCGGGCAAGGGCAACCTCGGCGGCGTGACGGCCCGCGAGGGCGGCTCGCACGGGCAGCCCTTCCAGGCCGAGATCGTGGTCCCGCCGCTCGGGACGGTGATGCTCCGCCACGAAGGCTAGCGAGGAAGAAAGGGAGAAAGACCGATGGCGACACCCTCGATGGACCGCCTGAGCCGCCGAACGGTGGCCTTCGTCCTCGCCGGCGGGCGCGGCTCGCGCCTGAAGGAGCTCACGGACCGCCGCGCGAAACCGGCCGTGCCCTTCGGCGGCAAGACCCGGATCGTGGACTTCGCCCTGTCGAACGCCCTGAACTCGGGCATCCGCAAGATGGCCGTCGCCACGCAGTACAAGGCGCACAGCCTGATCCGCCACTGCCAGCGCGGCTGGTCCTTCTTTCGCGCCGAACGGAACGAGTATCTCGACATCCTCCCCGCGTCCCAGCGCGTCTCGGAGGAGAAGTGGTATCTCGGGACCGCCGACGCGGTGACGCAGAACATCGACATCGTGGACGACTACGACATCGACTACGTGCTGATCCTCGCCGGCGACCACATCTACAAGATGGACTACGAGATCATGCTCCAGCAGCATGTGGACACGGGCGCGGACGTGACGATCGGATGCCTGACCGTCCCGCGCGAGGAGGCGTCGGCATTCGGCGTGATGGCCGTCGACGCGGACGACCGGGTGACCGGCTTCCTCGAGAAGCCGGCCGACCCGCCCGGCACGCCGGACGACCCGGCCGTGACCCTCGCCTCCATGGGCATCTACGTCTTCAGGTGGAGCTACCTGCGCGAGCTGCTGCAGCGCGACGCGGACGACCCCCACTCCAAGCACGACTTCGGCGGCGACATCATCCCCTGGATCGTCGAGAACGGGAAGGCCGTCGCCCACCGCTTCACGCAAAGCTGCGTGCGCAGCTCGGCCGAGGCGCCTGCCTACTGGCGCGACGTCGGAACGGTGGATGCCTATTGGAAGGCCCATATCGACCTGACCGACTTCACGCCCGCGCTCGACCTCTGGGATCGGGACTGGCCGATCTGGACCTACTCGGAGAGCGTGCCGCCCGCCAAGTTCATCCATGACGAGGAGGATCGGCGCGGCCTCGCCATCTCGTCGATGGTGGCGGGGGGCTGCATCGTGTCCGGCACGGAGGTCCGCAACTCCGTCCTCTTCACGATGGTGAACACCAACAGCTACGCCCAGCTGCACGAGAGCGTCCTGCTGCCTTACGTGAACGTCGCCCGCAGCGCCCGGCTGACCCGCTGCGTGGTGGACAGCGGCGTCCGGATCCCGGAGGGCATCGTCGTCGGCGAGGACCCGGAGGAGGACGCGCGGTGGTTCCGCGTCTCAGAAGGGGGCGTGACGTTGATCACGCAGGACATGCTGGACAGAAGGGCCGCCGCATCTTGAAGGTCCTCTCGGTCGCCTCCGAATGCGTGCCTTTGGTGAAGACCGGGGGGCTCGCGGACGTGGTGGGGGCGCTGCCCCGGGCGCTCGCCCCGCACGGCGTGGAGATGCGGACCCTCCTGCCCGGCTACGGGGCCGTCATGGACGCGCTCGAGGGCGCCGAGCCGCTCGAGGTGGACCTGCCGGAAGGCCGGGTGCTCGGGGGCCGGGCGGCCGGGCTCGACCTCTTCGTCCTGGACGCGCCCGACCTCTTCGCGCGCGAGGGGGGCGCCTACCTCGATCCGGAGGGGCGCGATTGGCCGGACAACCCCGAACGGTTCGCGGCCCTCTCGCTCGCGGCGGATGCGGTGGGCGCGATCTGGGGCGCCGACGTGATCCATGCCCACGACTGGCAGGCCGGCCTCGCGCCGCTCTTCGCGCGCCGCCGGGGCGGCCCTTCGGTGATGACGATCCACAACGTCGCCTTCCAGGGCAACGCGCCGATGGACCGCGCGGGCGCGATGCACCTCCTCCCGGAGGACCTGTCGGGGGAGGTGGCCGAGTACTGGGGGCAGATCAGCACCCTCAAGGCTGGCATCGCGGTCGCGGACGCGGTCACGACCGTCTCCCCGACATACGCGGCCGAGCTGGCGACGGACGATTTCGGGATGGGCCTCGCCGGATTGATCCGGCATCGGGGCGCGGACGTGCACGGCATCCTGAACGGCATCGACACCGAAGCCTGGGCGCCGCCCTATGGGGACCCGGCAGGCAAGGCCGCGCATCGCGCCGCCCTGCTGGCGGAGTTCGGGCTTCCCGATACGGACGGCCCCCTCTGCGTCGTCGTCTCACGCCTCACCCTGCAGAAGGGACTGGACCTCCTTCTCCAGGCCCTCCCCGCGCTGGTGGACCAAGGCGGCGCGCTGGCGCTCCTCGGGACGGGCGACGTGGCCATCGAGGCTGGCTTCCGGGAAGCCGCCTCCCATCCGCTGGTCGGCGTGAGGATCGGCTATGACGAGGCGCTGTCGCATCGCATGATGGCGGGGGGCGACGCGATCCTGATCCCCTCGCGGTTCGAGCCCTGCGGCCTGACGCAGCTCTACGGCCTGCATCACGGCACGGTGCCGGTCGTCGCGAACGTGGGCGGGCTCGCCGACACGGTGATCGACGCGAACGACGCCGCGCTGCGCGCCGACGCGGCGACCGGGATCAAGCTGCGCGACGTCACCACGCACGAGCTGGCGCGCGCGCTTCACAAGACCCTCGCCCTCCATCGGAACAAAGAAGTCTGGACGGGCATTCAACGGCGCGGCATGGCGCACCCCGTCGGCTGGGACGTCTCGGCCGCCGAGTATGCCGCTCTCTATCGCCGGATATCGGGATGAACGCTCACATCGGTGCCGTCGGAGGCGATGCCCTGGGAACCGCCGGGCACGCGGTGACCGCCGGCCAGCCCCTGCCGCTGGGCGTCACCGTCGGGGATGGGGGCGCGAACGTCGCGGTGGCCGCCCCGCACGCCACCGCTGTCTACGTCTGCCTCTTCGATGGGGACGGGGACGAAGGCGGGGAAGGTGGCGAGGTACGGCTGCGCCTGCCCGAACGCACGGGCGACATCTGGCACGGCTTCGTCGCCGGCCTGACGGCCGGCCGCCGCTACGGCCTGCGGGCCGACGGACCCTGGCGGCCCGAGGAGGGGCACCGGTTCAACGTGAACAAGCTCCTCCTCGACCCCTACGCCCGCCGCATCGAAGGCGAAGTCGTGTGGAACGACGCGGTCTACGGCTATACCGTGGGCGAGGGCGAGGCGGTCGACCTCGTCATGGACGGCCGGGACAGCGCGCCGTTCATGCCGCGCTGCATCGCGGTGAAGGACATGCCTCCCCTGGAGGGGCCCCGCCCCGCACATCCCTGGCACCGCACGGTCATCTACGAGGCCCATGCCCGCGGCCTGACCGAGCTGATGGAAGGCGTGGAGGGCTCGCCGATCCGCCGCCTCGCCGATCCCAGGGTGATCGCGCACCTGAAGGCGCTCGGCGTGACCGCGCTGGAGCTGCTGCCCGTCCACGCTTTCATGGACGACCGCTTCCTCGTGGAGAAGGGGCTGTCGAACTACTGGGGCTATCAGAGCTACGGCTTCTTCGCGCCCGCGCCTCGCTACATGGGCGGCGAGGGACCCGAAGCCTTCCGCGAAACGGTCGCCAAGCTCCATGCGGCGGGGATCGAGGTGATCCTCGACGTAGTCTACAACCACACCGCCGAAGGCGACGAGCACGGGCCGCACCTCTTCCTGAAGGGTCTGGGCAACACGCTCTACTACCGACTCAACCCCGAGGATCCGCGCCGCTACGTCAACGACACCGGCACAGGCAACACGGTCCAGGCCGACAGCCCCGCAGTCGTGCAGCTCGTGATGGATTCCTTGCGGTACTGGGTCGAGATCATGGGCGTCGACGGGTTCCGCTTCGACCTGATGGCGACGCTGGGCCGGGTGGGGGAGGGGGGCTTCGATCCCCGCGCGCCGCTTCTCGACGCGATACGGCAGGACCCCGTCCTGCGCTGCGTCAAGCTCATCGCCGAGCCTTGGGACATCGGCCCGGGCGGCTATCAGGTCGGTGCCTTCCCCTGGCCCTTCCGCGAGTGGAACGACCGGTTCCGCGACGACGTCCGGGCCTTCTGGCGGGGCGATCCCGGCATGGTGCCCAAGCTGGCCGAGGCGTTGGCTGGCTCCGCGCCGGAGTTCGACCATTCCGGCCGCCCGGCGACCACCTCCGTCAACTTCCTGACGGCGCATGACGGCTACACGCTGGCGGACGTCACCGCCTATGCCGAGAAGCACAACGAGGCCAATGGCGAGGGGAACCGCGACGGGCACGACCACAACCTCTCGGACAACATGGGCGCCGAGGGCGGGACGAACGACCCGGCGATTCGCGAAGCACGCGCCCGCCGCCGCCGCGCGATGATGGCGACGCTCATGGTCGCGCAGGGCGTGCCCATGATCCTGGCGGGCGACGAGGTCTGCAACTCGCAGGACGGCAACAACAACGCCTATGCCCAGGACAACCCGATCGGCTGGACCCGCTGGGACGCCGAGGGCTCCGGCGAGATGAGGGACTTCACCGCCCGCGCCATCGCGTTTCGGCAGGGGCAGCCGATCCTCGGGCAGAAGCGGTTCCTCCATGCCGAGGAGACGCCGAGCGGCAACCGCGACATCCTCTGGCTGAAGGAGGACGCCGCGCCGATGCGGGACGAGGACTGGGCCGATCCCGAACGCCGGCTGATCGTCTGCGTCAAGCGCATCGCCGCCGAGGCACCGGGCTACGTCGAGCGGGGCGGCGCGGTCCTGCTGATTCTGAACGCCGGGGACGGGGCCGAGGTCACGATGCCCGAGGGCGACTGGCGGCTCGCGCTCAACAGCGCCGATCCGGACGCCCCGGCCTCGGGGGGAGAGCGGATCGAGATGCCCGGGCAGGCGGTCCTCGCCTATGTCCTGCCCGACAACGAATGAGGAGCGGCCCCATGCGGATCGAGACGGTTCCGACGACCCCCATCGCGGGCCAGAAGCCCGGCACCAGCGGCCTGCGGAAGAAGACCCGGGTCTTCATGAAGCGCCATTACCTCGAGAACTTCGTCGCCTCGATCTTCGCAGGCATCGGCGGCGTTCGGGGGCGTACGCTCGTCCTGGGCGGCGACGGGCGTTACTTCGCGAAAGAGGCGGCGCAGGTGATCCTGCGGATGATGGCCGCTCACGGGGTCGCGCGGGCCATCGTCGGGGCGGGGGGGCTCCTCTCCACGCCGGCGGCCTCGAACCTCATTCGCCAGCGCGCCGCGGACGGCGGGATCATCCTTTCGGCCTCGCACAATCCCGGTGGTCCGGACGCGGATTTCGGCGTGAAGTTCAACGCCGCCAACGGCGGGCCCGCGCCCGAATCGGTCACCGACGCCATCTTCGCCGCCACCAGGGAGATCGAGGAGTACCGCATCGTCGTCGCCGAGGACGCCGACCTCTCCGCGCCCGGCGAGCACAGGCTGGGCGACATGGTGGTCGAGGTCGTCGATCCCGTCGCCGACTACGCCGACCTGATGGAGACGCTGTTCGACTTCGACGCGCTGCGCGCACTGATCGGGGGAGGCTTCCGCGTCCGCTTCGACGCGATGCACGCCGTCACCGGCCCCTACGCCCGCGAGATCCTGGAGAACCGGCTGGGCGCGCCGGAGGGCACGGTGGTCAACGGCACCCCGCGGGAGGATTTCGGCGGCGGCCACCCCGACCCCAACCCCGTCTGGGCGAGGGAGCTGATGGACACGATGCTGGCCGAGGACGCGCCCGACTTCGGCGCCGCCTCGGACGGCGATGGCGACAGGAACATGATCCTCGGGCGCGGCGTCTATGTCGGCCCCTCCGACAGCCTCGCGGTGCTGACGGCGAACGCCCATCTCGCCCCGGGCTACGCGGACGGCCTGGCGGGCGCCGCGCGGTCCATGCCGACCTCGCGCGCGGTGGACCGGGTGGCGGCGGCCAAGGGCATCGACTGCTACGAGACGCCGACCGGCTGGAAGTTCTTCGGCAACCTGCTCGATGCCGGTCGCGTGACCATCTGCGGCGAGGAATCGGCCGGAACGGGCAGCGACCACGTGCGCGAGAAGGACGGCCTCTGGGCGGTGCTGCTCTGGCTGAACGTCCTGGCCGTCCGGGAGAGGTCCGTGGCCGAGATCATGGAGGAGCACTGGGCCCGCTACGGCCGCAACTGGTACTCGCGCCACGACTACGAAGGGGTGGATGCCGAATCCGCCGAAGGTCTGATGAGGGCCCTGCGCGCGCGCCTTCCCGACCTGCCGGGCGAGACCGTCGCCGGCCGCACCGTCGAGGCCGCGGACGAGTTCTCCTATCACGATCCCGTGGATGGCAGCACGTCCTCCGGCCAGGGCATCCGCATCGTCCTGGGGGGGGGCGGGCGCATCGTCCTGCGCCTGTCGGGCACGGGCACGGAGGGCGCGACGCTCCGGGTCTATCTCGAGGACCTTCAGGAGGAGGGGCCCTTCGGCGGCGATCCGCAGGACGCCCTGGCCGGGATGATCGCGGCGGCGGAAGGATTGGCGGGCATCCGCGAGGCGACCGGCCGGGACGCGCCGGACGTCGCGACCTGAGGCTGGACGCGGCGCCTGCGCCGCTCCACCATCCCGCCCGGGAGGTCAGACATGCGCGACACCGTATCCGAACCCCTGCCCGAGGGGATGACCGGGGCGCCCAGCCTGTCGGGCGGCTACGCCCCGGGCTTCGGCAACGACTTCGAGACCGAGGCGCTGCCCGGGGCGCTGCCGCGGGGGATGAACTCGCCCCAGCGCTGCGCCTACGGGCTGTATGCCGAGCAGCTCTCCGGCACCCCCTTCACCGCGCCGCGCGGCCAGAACGAGCGGACCTGGTGCTATCGCATCCGGCCTTCGGTGAAGCACATGGGCCGGATGTCGCGGATCGACCTGCCCTATTGGAAGTCCGCACCGCACGTCGATCCCGAGGTCACCTCGCTCGGCCAGTACCGCTGGGACCCCGTCCCCCATGCGGGCGAGGCGCTGACCTGGCTGACGGGCATGCGGACCATGACCACCGCCGGCGATGTGAACACCCAGGTCGGCATGGCCGCGCATGTCTACCTCGTCACCGAAGGGATGGGCGACACCTACTTCTACTCGGCCGACAGCGAGCTTCTCGTCGTCCCGCAGGAGGGGCGGCTGCGCTTCGCGACCGAGCTGGGGGTGATCGACCTCGCCCCGCAGGAGGTCGCCGTCATCCCCCGCGGCATGGTCTATCGCGTCGACCTGCTCGAAGGGCCCGCCCGCGGCTTCGTGTGCGAGAACTACGGCCAGAAGTTCGACCTGCCCGACCGCGGCCCGATCGGTGCCAACTGCCTGGCGAACCCGCGCGACTTCCTAGCCCCCGTCGCCTGCTTCGAGGATCGTGACTGCGAGGCCCGGATGGTCGTGAAGTGGTGCGGCGCCTTCCACGAGAGCCGGATCGACCACTCGCCGCTCGACGTCATCGCCTGGCACGGCAACTACGCGCCAGTGAAGTACGACCTGAAGACGTTCAGCCCGGTCGGCGCGATCCTCTTCGACCATCCGGATCCGTCGATCTTCACCGTCCTCACCGCGCCTTCGGGCGTGCCCGGGACGGCGAATATCGACTTCGTCCTCTTCCGCGACCGCTGGAATGTCGCCGAGGGCACGTTCCGCCCGCCTTGGTACCACAAGAACGTCATGTCCGAGCTGATGGGCAACATCCACGGCGTCTACGACGCCAAGCCGCAGGGATTCGTCCCCGGCGGCATGTCGCTGCACAACATGATGCTGCCCCACGGGCCCGACGAGGATGCGTTCCGCGCCGCGTCGCTCGCCGATCTCGCGCCCTCGAAACTCGAGGACACGATGGCATTCATGTTCGAGACGCGCTTTCCCCAGCACCTCACCCGCTTCGCCGCCGAGGAGGCACCGCTGCAGGACGACTATGTCGAATGCTGGGCGGCCCTGCGCAAGCGCTTCGACGGCACGCCGGAGGGTGACTGGTGAGCGAGGTTCTCTGGACCATCGCCGTCCTCTTCGGCGCCATCGGGCTGGCCGGGGCCATCGCCTGGGGTGCGACCGGCCGCTATCGCCGGGAGGCGCGCAGGGGGAACCGGAACCGTGACGGGCAGTAGGGGATTGAGGCCGCGAGCGGATCTGAGTGGAGGAGAAGCCAATGGAACTGACGGCATTGATAGCCTGGGGCATCCTGCTCCTCATTCCCATCGTCGGGCTGGTCATGGCGTCCAAGGGCGCCAGGGACCACGACGGCGGCGTACGCCGTCGCGATCGCTGACGCTCCGCTCCGGGGGGACATGTGGCTGACGGCTGCAGTCCTCCCGGCATCGGAGGGCACCTTCCGTCTGCCGCCGCCTCCTTCGAGTATGGCGCGCGGTTCGGGGCGGCGACGCCCGCCTCGGTTGCATGCCGCACATCGCGTTGCCGCATCTTCCTGAGGGAGCGATGCCCCCCCGGACCGCATTGCCGCGCGACGTTCGGCGGCGTCCGGGTCCATCAGGTCTGGCCGGAGGCGCGTCGATGACGGCGAAGGGGGCCTTCCTCGTCCTTCTCTTCCTCGGCGTCGTGCTCGGCACGGCGTGGCTGCGCTGGCGGCTCAGCCACGGCCGGTGGTGGCGCAGATGAGGCTGGCGAGCCTTCGGGAAGGGCCGGACGGCCCGCTGGTGAAGCTTTCCGCCGACGGGCGCCGGATGGCGCGCGCGGGAACGACCCTGCAGCATGCGCTCGACGATTGGGACAGATGGGAGCCGAAGCTGCGCCATCTGGTCCCCGACAAGCCCGCCGGCCGCCTGGGCGCGGTGTTGCCGAGGGCGTTCCAGTTCCTAGACGGATCGGCCTACGTGAACCACGTCGAGCTCGTGCGCCGTGCCAGGGGGGCCGAGATGCCCGAAAGGTTCTGGACCGACCCGCTCATGTACCAGGGCTGCTCGACGTTCCTCTCCCCCAACGCGCCCATCGAGGGGGACGCGACCTGGGGGATCGACTGCGAGGCGGAGGTGGCGGTGATCACGGGCCCCGTGCCGATGGGTGCGGACGAGGCCGAGGCCGCCCATGCCATCCGTCTGGTCACCATCTTGAACGACGTCTCCTTGCGGAACCTCGTCCCCGACGAGCTGGGAAAGGGGTTCGGTTTCGTCCAGTCGAAGCCGCCTTCCGCCCTCGCCCCCGTGGCGGTGACGCCGGACGCGCTGCCAGGATGGGACGGCGCACGCCTGCACGGCACGATGCATGTCGAGGTGAACGGCCTTGCGCTCGGCCGGGCGGACGCAGGCCACGACATGACCTTCGGCTTTCCCGCGCTGATCGCCCACGCGGCGAGGACGCGCGCCCTGCCGGCCGGGACGGTGATCGGCTCGGGCACGGTGTCGAACCGGGACCCGGACGGGCCGGGACGTCCGGTGGCAGACGGGGGGCGCGGCTACTCCTGCATCGCCGAGCAGCGGATGGTCGAGACGATCCTGGGGGGCGAGGCCCGGACCCCGTTCCTCGAAGTCGGCGACCGGGTGCGGATCTGGATGGGCGACGAGGTGGCCCCGCCCTTCGGCGTCATAGACCAGAAGGTGGTGGCGGCTCCGGGTTGACCGTGCCGCAGGGGGCTTCGGAGGAGTGGCGCCGCTCGCCCTCGGCGGATCGCAGGCCGTAGGGCTCCGCCTGGCGCCAGACGTGCTCCGGGATCATCCACCTCATCCGGGCCGGAAGCCGTCGCCGGAGATGGAGGATGGATTCGACGGCCTTCATCTCGATCCGCGCCCGCGCGAACTCGAGGCCTCTCGGCCCGATCCGGGGCTGGAGGAAGGCTGCCAGGGGCCGGGCCCAACCCGGCATCCGGCGCACCGGCAGGCCGCCCGCCGCCGCTTCGGTGTTCGCCACGAACCCCGCGACCGCCCGGCCGCGCCGCCCCCGGGTCGTCGGCGGCGACAGGCGCAGCCCCTCCAGCCCTTCGACCAGGGCGCGCCCCCGCTCGTTCCGGACGATCAACCACTGCTCGCCATCGCCGCCCATGTAGCCGACCGTGACGTCCGACAAGCGGTTGGCGTAGTCGACGCAGGTCCGGCAGGTCAGCGGGAAGAAGTCGTCCGGCAGGTCCGACAGCGGCAGCTTCAGGAAGGGGATGGTGCGGACGGCGCCGTCGCGGAACCGCAGCTCGACCCGGTAGTCGGCCCTGAACTCGAGGTAGCTGACCTCCTCCGGGCGGCTCGTGAGCCGGCCGAGGAATCGGTGGAAGTTCTCCGTCGTGGTGTTGTCCGAACAGGGCGTCCCGATCACGACGAGCGCCTCGAGGCCCAGCCGTGCCTCGACCGCGCGCAGGGCGTGGACCTGGCAGGGAATGCCCACCACCGCGAGGCGCCGATGGCCAGCGGAAGCCGCCGTCTCGAGCAGCGCAAGGAGCGGCGCGTAACCCATCCGCATCCCCCGCGCCTGCGCCAGGTCGACGGGATCGGTGATCAGCGCCGGCACGGGTCGCCATCGGTCGTCCGGGTCCGCCACCATCGTCAGCACCGCGTCCACCCCACCCGAGCGGAGCGCGCGCGCCGCGAGCGCGGTGGTGATGCCGGTCCACTGGGCGCCCTCGGCGGGGGGCGTCATCGTCGCCCGATGCATGGAGAGGACGACGCCGAAGAATCCCTCGTCGCCCCCGCGGGCGGCCTCGCGGCCGTGGACCGCGCGCTCGCGCGCGGGATAGTCGGGCCGGATGAACTGGCAGGCCGTGCCGCAGGCCCCCGCGAGCGCCGTCCGCGACAGGCCGCAATCGGTGCACAAGCCGCGCGGTGCGGCGGCGGGAGGGTTGTCGAGGCGGATCACGCCGCGACCCTCGCAGGATCGGGGCGCGGGGGCGAGGGCCTTCAGGGCTGCCAGAACAGGGTCCGTCCCTCCGGCCATTCCAGCGTGAAGGTCAGGTCTACCTCCGCCGTCTCGCCCGCCCCGATCGAGAGGTCCCAGGCGGCGACGCCGCGGACGCCATCCACGTCCTCCTCGTCCGGCCGGGGGTCGGCGGCGACCTCGACCTCCAGGTTCTCCTGCTCGGAGATGGGCAGGGCGTAGAGGGCGCGCACGTCCCGCGCCTCGTTCCCAGTGTTCTCGACGGTGAAGCGGGCGCGGACCTCCCGGGTGAGCGCCGTCGTGACGACGCCGGTGTCGCCCCTCTCGTTCCCGAGAACCGCGAAGTCGAGGCGCATCTCGTCGAGCGGGCCGAAAGGCAGCTCCTCCTCGGCGCCGGCGGCCCAGAGGGGCAGGGACGTGCCGCCGATGAAGTCGCCGTCGCGGTAGAAAGCGGCCGGCCCCGGCACGAGCGTCTCGCCGCTGTCATTGGTCGCCCGGACGATCAGGAACGCGGTCTCGTCCACGCGCGGAACGGCGCGGGCGCCGACCTCGGAGGGCAGGTCCAGCGTTTCGAGCACGATCTGCGCCGGGTGCCCCGTCGGGGCGAGCGTCACCGGCTCGTCGTATTCGTAGCGCAGCGAGAGCCCGCGCGCGACGGCGGTCGCCCGGGCAGGGGCGGCCATCTCGAGGACGCGGGGCGCGGCGCCGGCGAAGCTTGCCGCATCCTCCTGCATGGCGATGCCGGGGGCGGGCCGGTCATCGCCGATCACCGCGATGGAGGGGCCGGGCTCGGCCGGCGCGAGGGCCCGCCGGGGATCTGCGGTGGAGAGGGTCAGCGAGACGTCCTCCCAGGCCTCGCCCGTCGCCTGCCGGATCGCGGCTCGCCGGGTCAGCGCGAGGCTCGCGGCTTCCGTGTCGAGGCGCAGCTCGTAGTCGGGCGTCCAGCCCGCCGCACCGGAGAGATAGGCGATCTCGACCGGGATCGCCGCCGGCGCGTCCAGCGTGACCGTCGCGATCAGCCCACCCGGGATCTCCGCCGGCGGCGGGGCGGCCTGCAGAAGGAGCTGCGCCCGGCGCAGGTCGGCCTGGGCTTCCTCCAGGGCGTCCTCCAGGGGGCGCCGCTCCTCCTCGAGCTCGGCGATGCCGGCCCGGGCGTCGGCGATCTCGCGCCCGATGACGTCGATCAGGCCGGCGGCCTGTCCGGCCGGCTCCTCCGCGCCCTCGAGCGCGTCGCCCTCCAGCGAGCGGGCGAAGGCGATGCGGGCCTCCAAGCCCTCGATCTGCCCTTCGATCCGGGCCAGCTCGTCCCGGCGCAGGGCGACGGCCTCGGCCCGGGTCTCGACCTCGCGCTCCGGCGGGGTCGGCGCCGCGGGCTCGACCGGCAGGGCGTCGCGCCGCTCCAGGCCGACGAGGGTGGCCGAGCCGACGGCGAGGCGCGGCTCGTCGAGGAAGGAGGCGATCTGCGGCAGCGGCAGCAAGATGCGGTGCGTGCCCGCCGGCAGCTCGGCGGTCTCGGCGGAGCGGACGATCCGTGCGCCCGTGCCGTAGAGGGTCACGGCCTCGGGCACGGTGGGAAGGGTCACGTCCTCGGCGAGAACCGGAAGGGGCAGGAGGGCGACGACGAGGAGATGGCGCATGACGGCTCCGCAGGGGTGGGTCGCGGGAAAGGTGCGCCATGCGCGGCCGTCAGGCAATGACATGGCGCCCCGCCCCGCGGCCCTGCGCTAACGGACCATCCCGAGGATGTCGTAGGTCCGCTCGAGGATGGGGACCGTGATCGCCCGCGCCCGCTCGGCTCCGCGGGCGAGGGTGGCGTCGATCTCGGCCGGGTCGCCCAGCAGGCGCCTCATCTCCTCGCCAATCGGGGCGAGCCTCCCGACCGCGAGGTCGGCCAGCGCGGGCTTGAACTCGGCCCAACCCTTCCCGCCATGCTCCGCGAGTACGGCGTCGACGGTCGTGTCCGACAGGGCGGCGTAGAGGTTCACGAGGTTCCGCGCGCCCTCCCGCCCCGCGAGGCCGGCCGCGTCGGATGGCAGGGCGTCGGGATCTGTCCGGGCCTTGCGGAGCTTGCGGGCGATGGTCTCCGCATCGTCGAGCATGTTGATCCGGCTGGCGTCGGACGGGTCGGAGGAGGACATCTTCCGCGTCCCGTCGCGCAGGGACATGACGCGGGTCGCGGTGCCCTCGATGACGGGCGTGACCTCAGGGAAGAAGTCCACGCCGTGGTCGTGGTTGAACTTCGCCGCGATGTCGCGGGTCAGCTCGAGGTGCTGCTTCTGGTCGTCGCCCACGGGAACGTGGGTTGCGTGGTAGATCATGATGTCGGCCGCCATCAGGGCCGGATACGCGAAGAGGCCGAGGGACGCGGCCTCGGCGTTCTTGCCTGCCTTGTCCTTCCACTGGGTCATGCGTCCCATCCAGCCCATGCGCGCCACGCAGTTGAACACCCAGGCGAGCTGCGCGTGCTCGGGCACGCGGGACTGGTTGATCAGGATCGACCGCTCGGGGTCGACCCCGGCGGCGAGGAAGCCGGCCGCCACCTCACGCGTCATCCGGCAGAGGCGCTCGGGGTCCTGGGGGACGGTGATCGCGTGAAGGTCGACCACGCAGTAGACGGTCTCGTAGGTACCCTCGTCCTGCATCTCGACGAAGCGGCGCAGCGCGCCGAGATAGTTCCCGAGATGGAGGTCGCCCGAGGGCTGGATGCCGGAGAAGATCCGGGGCGTGAAGTCGGCCATTGGGGTGCCTTCGGCTGGCGTCCGTGAAGGGCGCGGGGTAGCCCCGGCCGGACGATCGCGCAAGGAGGCCGGCCGGTGCAGGGCTACGACGAATCCCCTTTCCAGGCCCTGCCGCCCGTGGTGGTCGCGCTGGCCCTCGCCGTCGCCTTGCCCGAGCTGGCGCTGTCGGCGGCGGACCGGGGGCTCCTCGGCGCGGGCGCCGCGGGCTGGCGGATCGAGGCGTTGAAGGCGTTGGGCGTGTTCCCCCGGCTCCTCGACCTCGGGGCCGCGCGGGGCGACGTCATCGCCGCCGAGCCCTGGCGCCTCGCGACCTTCCCGTTCGTCCACCGGGGCTTCGCGGACATGCTCTTCGGGGTGGTGTTCGTCCTCGCGCTCGGCAAGTTCGTCGCCGAGGCGATGGGCACGCTCGCCACCTTGGCGGTGTTCTTCGGGGCGGCGATCTTCGGCGCGCTCCTCTGGTGGGCTCTGGGCGGCGCGTCGGCGCCGCTCGCGGGGGCCTACGTGCCGGCCTACGGGCTGATCGGCGCCTTCACCTTCGTCCTCTTCACGCGCGCGGGGGCGGCCGGCGGATCGCGGCTTGCGGCGTTCCGGCTGATCGGGTTCCTCATGGCGATCCAGCTGGCCTTCTCGCTGCTCTTCGGCGCGGCGGACTGGTGGATGGGCGAGATGGCGGGCTTCCTCTTCGGGTTCGCGATATCCTTCGTGGCCGCGCCGGGCCGTGCGCGCGTCTTCCTCGAGAGGATACGCTCGCGCTAGCGACGGGCCGAATTCACGAGGTCGCGCAGGCGGAACGCCCCGAAGAGCTGCCCCAGAAGCCCGTAGGACAGGATGCCGACCGCCACGAGGGCGACGATGCCCAGCGTGCGCGACGTGCCGAACACCGGCAGGAGCGCGAGGTTGGCCCCCCAGACCACCACGCCCATGGCGAGGCTCGCCAGGACGATCCGCCAGATGCGGGCCTTCGCGTCGGGCAGCAGGCGCACGTCCTCGCCATGGCGGCGCGCCGCCCGGGCGAGGAGGAGGAAGGTCGCCCACCCAGCCACGGTCGTGGCGACGGCGGCGGCGGCGAAGCCGATGGCCGGCATCAGGCCGAAGGCGAGGGCGGCGTTCACCACCATCGCCGCGACGGCGATGCGGAACGGGGTCCGCGTGTCCTCGCGCGCGAAGAAGACGGGCTGCCAGACCTTCTGGAGGACGAAGGCCGGCAGCCCGAGGCCGTAGATCGCGACGGCGACGGCGGTGGCGGCGGTGTCGTCGGGCCCGAACGCCCCCCGCTGGAAGAGCGCGGAGACCAGCGGCAGCGGCACCACGAGGAGAGCGACGGCCGCCGGCACCGTCAGGGCCAGCGCGAACTCGGCCGCGCGCGAGAGCGAGCGCCGGCCCGCCGCCGCGTCCCCGTCCGAGAGGCGGCGGGACAGCTCGGGCAGGAGGACCACGCCCACCGCGATGCCCACCACGCCGAGGGGAAGCTGGTAGAGGCGGTCGGCCAGCGACAGCCACGTGATGGCCCCTTCGGTCCGCGAGGCGACCTGCCGCCCGACGAGAAGGTTGACCTGCACCACCCCCCCGGCGAGCGCCGCGGGCGCGGCGATCACCGCGAGGCGCTTCAGTTCGGGCGTGATGCGGGGGCGGCCGGGGACCAGCCGGTAGCCGGCGCGCGCCGCCGCCCACCAGACCAGCGCGAGCTGTGCGGCCCCTGCGATAGGAACGGTCCAGGCCAGCACGAGGCCGACGTCGAGGCCGGAATGGAGGGCCAGCGCGACGGCGGCCACGAAGAGGACGTTGAGGAGGGCTGGGGCCGCAGCGGCCGCCACGAAGCGCCCCGTGGCGTTGAGAACCCCCGAGAGGAGCGCGGCGAGCGAGATGAAGAGGATGTAGGGGAACGCGATCCGGCCGTAGAGCACCGCGAGGTCGAACCGCTCGTCCCCCGCGAAGCCCGAGGCCATCGCGAGCACGAGGAGCGGCATCGCCGCCGTCGCGATCACGGTGAGGACGATCAGGATCGTCGCGAGCCCCATCGCCGCGTCGCGCGCGAAGGGAAGGGCCCCGTCCCCCTTCTCCACCTTCTTCGAGAACATGGGCACGAAGGCCATGTTGAACGCCCCTTCCGCGAAGAGCCGCCGGAAGAGGTTCGGAAGCGAGAACGCGACGATGAAGGCGTCGAAGACGGGGCCGGCGCCGAGGACGGCCGCGAAGGCGACGTCGCGCACGAAGCCCAGCACCCGCGACAGCATGGTCCAGACGCCGACGGTGGCGAAGGCGCGGGCGAGGCGGGGGGCGGGACGGGGGGCCATGCAGCGGTCATGGCCCCCCCGGCGCGCGATGGCAATTTGCCCCCCGGACGGAAGGCTTCCGGCGCGGCGCGGACGCCGCGGCCGAACCCGGGGTGCCCTCCCCCCGCCCGCGCCCGGCTAGCTGCGCGCCCGGGCCGCGCCGGTCGCGATGGCCTCGCGCAGGTGCTTCTCCAGGGACTTGCGCCGCCGCTCGTCGTGCAGCTTCAGGCCGAACAGGTCCTTGACGTAGAACGTGTCGACCGCCTGCTCGCCATAGGTGGCGACGACCGCCGAGGCGATCGTCAGCCCCGCGTCGGCGAGGGTGCGCGTCAGGTCGTGGAGAAGGCCCGGACGATCGCGGGTATCGACTTCGACCAGCGTGTAGAGATCGGACGCCTCGTTGTCGAAGGCGATCACCGTGGGCACCCGGAAGCCGCGCTCGCGCTTGCGGATCTGGTCCTTCGGCGCCAGCGCGTCGCGCGTCACCACGTCGCCCTTGAGGCAGCGGCCGATCGCCTGCCGCAGGCGCGGCAGCCGCGCCTCGTCATAGGCGGCCCCGTTGCCGTCCTGCAGCCAAAACACCGCCGTCGCGAAGCCGTCCTTCGAGGTGAAGGTGGTCGCGTCGACCACCTCGGCCCCGGCCAGCGCCAGCGCCCCGGCCAGACGCGAGAAGAGGCCCGGATGGTCGGCCATCGCGAAGGCGATGCGGGTGGCGTCGCGATCGGCGTCGGCGCGCAGCTCCATCCGCATCCCGTCCGGCGCGAGATCGCGCAGCATCCGGGCGAACCCGACATGGGCGGCGACCGGCAGGCTCAGCCAGTAGGGCCCGTAGTGTCGCGCCGTCTCGGCGCGCAGGGCGGCGGCGGGCCAGTCCGCGAGGGCCTCGCGCAAGGCGCGCTTGGCCTCGGCCTCCCGGGGGGCGCGCGCGGCGGGTGGGCGGCCGTCCAGCACGGCCGCCGCCTCCCGGTGCAGGCGGCGGAGGAGCTGCGCCTTCCAGTTGTTCCACGTGTCCGGCCCCACGGCGCGGATGTCGCAGACGGTCAGCACGGTCAGCAGGTCCAGGCGCCCCCGCGTGCCCACCTGCTTGGCGAAGGCGGCGATGGTGCGCGCCTCGGAGAGATCGCGCTTCTGGGCCACGTCCGACATCAGCAGGTGGTGGCGCACCAGCCATTCGACGGTCTCGACCTCCCCCCTGGAGAGGCCGAGGCGCTGGCAGGCGCTCCGCGCGATGCGGGCGCCGAGGACCGAATGGTCCTCCTCGCGGCCCTTGCCGATGTCGTGCAGCAGCGTCGCGAGGTAGAGCGCCCGGCGCTCGACCCCGGCCTCCAGGATGCCGCTCGCGACGGGCAGCTCCTCGAGCATCTCGCCCTTCTCGATCATCGCGAGGGTGGCCACGGCCTGGATCGTGTGCTCGTCCACCGTGTAGGAATGGTACATGTTGTACTGCATCAGGCAGGCGACGTGCTCGAACTCGGGCAGGAAGGCGGCGAGGACGCCGATCTCGTTCATGCGGCGCAGCGCGCGCTCGGGGTTTCCGTGCTTGAGGATCGTGTCGAGGAAGACCCGCTGGGCGGCGCGATCCTCGCGCAGGCCGGCGACGAGGGCGAGGTTGTCCTTCGTCAGCCTCAGCGCGTCGGCGTCGATCAGCAGCCCCGTGCGCAGCGCCTCCTCGAAGAGGCGCAGGATGTTCAGCGGCTCGGAGAGGTAGGCGGCGGGGTCGGCGACCGAAAGGCGCCCGTAGCGGACCCCGAAAGGCGCGCGGACGCGGCGCCGGCGGGGCAGCAGGCGCTGGAGCAGGGGCTCCGACTTGAACTCCTCCGCCTCGAGGGCCTGCAGGACGATGCGCGTCAGCTCGCCGACGTCGGTGGCATGGCGGAAGAAGTCCTGCATCAGCCGCTCGACGCCGCGCCGGCCGGGACGGTCCTCGTAACCCATGCGCTCGGCGACCTCGATCTGCAGGTCGAAGGTCAGGGTCTCGGCCGCGCGCCCGGCGGCGAGGTGCATGTGGCAGCGCACCGCCCAGAGGAAGGCGTGCGCCCGCTCGAAGAGGAGCTGCTCGGAAGGGCGGAACGCGCCACGCGCCACGAGGGCGTCCCCGTCGGGGGCGTCGTGGACGTATTTCGCCATCCAGTAGAGCGACTGGAGGTCCCGCAGCCCGCCCTTGCCCTCCTTGACGTTGGGCTCGACCCGGTAGCGCTGGTTGCCCTGCCGCTCGAGGCGCAGCGCCCGCTCGGCGAGCTTGGCGTCGACGAAGGCCTTCTCGCTCCCGGAGAAGAGGTCGCGCCGCAGCCGCAGCCCGAGCTCGTCCGCCAGCGCGGCGTCCCCCGCCACGGCCCGCTGCTCGAGCAGGGAGGTGCGGATGGTGAAGTCCTCGCGCCCGAGGCGCAGGCAGTCCGCAACCGTGCGCGTCGCGTGCCCGACCTTCAGCTTGAGGTCCCAGAGGAGGTAGAGGACCGTCTCGATCACCCGTTCCTGCCACCCCGTCACCTTCCACGGCACGAGGAACAGAAGGTCCACGTCGCTGAAGGGGGCCATCTCGCCCCGGCCGTAGCCGCCCACCGCGAGGATCGTGAGGCGCTCGCCCTCGGAGGGCACGCCGTTGGGATGGAGCGCGAGGGCATGGGCGAAGGCGGCGCGGACCACGACGTCGGTCAGTGCGGCCTGCCCCTCGATCACGGGGCGCGAATCGCACGGCGCCCCGGCGAGGCGCGCGGCCAGCGCGGCCCGGCCCTGTTCCAGCGCCTTGCCGAGGAGGCGGCGCGCCTCTGCGGCGGCCTCCTCGGGGGGAAGGGCAGCGATGCGCTCCGCGAGTGGCGCCTCCGGCGCGGCGCCCCGGCCGTCCGGGATCAGAAGAAGCCGCCGCCGAGGCGGGCGGGGGCGGGATCGACGACGGCGACCTGCCCGCCCCGGACCGTGGCCACCGCCAGCGCCCGCTCGGCGGTGCCGTCGGGGCGGATGCGGAACGGGCCGGTCGCCCCCTCGAAGCCCTGGCCGCGCGTCAGCGTCCCCGCCGACAGCGCGTCGCCCCTGCCGGAGGCGAGGCCGGCGACGATCGCCCGCATCCCGTCGTAGGCCACGGAGGCCAGCGGGTGCGGCTCGCTGCCGTAGGCGGCGGCGAAGCGGCTGCGGAAGGCGGCGTCGCGCCCGGGATCGGGAAGCGCGAACCAGCCGCCCTCGACGCCCGGCAGCGCCAGCGTCGCGGGCGGGATGTCCCAGCGCGTCAGGCCGACATATTGCTGGGCGGGCGGCGCGATGCCGTTCTGGGGCAGCAGCTCGACCAGCAGGGGCAGGGCGCCCGCGGTGTCGGTGGTCAGGAAGACGGTGTCCGCGCCGCCCGCGGCCTGCGCGATCCGGGGCGCCGCCTCGACGACGCCGCCTTGGGTGAACTCGAAGGTCTCGACCCCGGCGATCCGCGCGCCGGCCTGGCTGGCAGCCGTGGTCACCGCCTGCCTGCCGGCCCGCCCGACGGCGTTGTCCGGCGCCACCACGAGGATGTCGTCACGCCCCTGCGAGACCCCGTAGGACACCAGCCGCCGGGCCGTGTCGTCGAAGGTCTGCCCCAGGATGAAGACGTTCCCGCCCGCGATGGCGGCGTTGTTGGACAGCGCCAGGACGTTCACGCCCGCCGGCGCCGCGGCGACGCCCGCGGCGTTGGCCGCCTGCGCGAAGAGCGGCCCGAGGATCACCGGCGTGCCCGCGGCGACCGCCGCCTGCGCCGCCTGCCGGGCGCCCGCCGCCGTCCCGCCGGTCTCGAACACCTCGAGGGTGACGGCGTCCGCCCCGGCCTCGGACAGGGCGAGGCGGGCCGCCCGCTCGAGGTCGGTGGAGAGCTGCCCCTCGTTCCCGCCGCCCCCGGGCAGGAGGAGGGCGACGGTGGCCGGCGCGACCGGTCCGGCGTCGCGCGCCGGCCCGGCGAGGCCGACGGGCCCGCCGCAGGCCGCCAGCGCCAGCGGCAGCGCGAGAAGCGCGAGCGCGCGGCGCGCGCGGGTCGGAAAGGACGCCTTGCGGGCGGCGGTGTTGACGGCGATCATGCGGCTCTCCCCTCGGGCGGATCCGTCGCGGTCGCCCCGGCCTTCGATAGCGCCGGGTCGCGGGGCTGGCAAACGCCTCGCGCCTCCGCCCGGGCCGCGCGGGCGGGAAGGCGCGGAGAGACCCATGAGCGAGAGCGACCCCCCTTCCATCCCCCCCGGCCTCACCCTCGTCTCCGTGCCGATCGGGAACGCCCGCGACGTGACCCTGCGCGCCCTCGACGTCCTGCGGGGCGCCGAGGTGCTGGCGGCGGAGGACACGCGGTCCCTGCGCCGCCTGATGGACATCCACGGCATCCCTTTGAACGGGCGCCGCATCCGGCCCTATCACGACGCCAACGGCGCCCGCGCCCGCCCCGCCCTGATGCACGCGCTGGGGGAGGGTCGCTCGGTCGCCTACGCGTCCGAGGCCGGAACGCCCATGATCGCCGATCCGGGCCTCAAGCTCGCGCGCGAGGCCGTCTCGGCCGGAATCCCCGTGACGGCCGCGCCCGGTCCCGTGGCGGCGGTGGCGGCGCTGACCCTTTCGGGCCTGCCGACCGACCGGTTCCTCTTCGCGGGCTTCCCGCCGCCCGGCGCGGGCGCGCGGCGGCGCTGGCTGGAGGGGCTGGCGGGCGCCGGGGCGACCGTGATCCTCTACGAGAGCCCGCGCCGTGTTCACCGCCTGTTAACGGAGATGCGCGAGAGCTTCGGGGACGGCCGCGCCGCGGCGCTGGCCCGCGAGGTGACGAAGCGCTTCGAGGAGGTGATCCGCGGCACCCTCGCCGAGGTGGCCGAGGCGACCCACGGGCGCGAGCTGAAGGGCGAGGTCGTCGTGATGGCCGGCCCCGGAGGGGGCGGAGGCGCGGCGGAGGACCTTCCGGCCCTTCTCGCCGAGGCGCTGGAGGGGGCCTCCCTTCGCGACGCGGTGGACCGCGTGGCGGCGGCGACGGGATGCAAGCGGCGCGAGGTCTACCGCCTCGCCCTGGAGATGGAGCGCGGGGATGGAGACGGCGGGGACCCGGAGGGGGCGCAGGAACCACGCTGATGGCATGGCCGCCGAGGAGGCCGTCGCCCGCCACTACGCCCGCCGCGGCCTCTCCCTGCGGGACCGCCGCTGGCGCGGGTCAGGGATGGAGATCGACCTCGTGCTCCAGGACGGCGAGGGCGTCGTCTTCGTCGAGGTGAAGAAGGGCCGCGACCACGCCGCGGCCGCCCAGCGGATCACCCCGCGCCTGATGGCGCGCCTCCACGCCGCCGCGGAGGAGTATCTCGGCACCATGCCGAAGGGCCTCCTGACCCTGGCGCGCGTCGACCTGGCCTATGTGGACGCCCTGGGCCGGATCGAGCTGGTCGAGAACGCGGTGATCTAACGGCGATCCCCGCGCGGGGATTGCGCGGGCGGCGCGCGGGCGGCATCCCAGGCCCGAAGCCGGAGGAGCGCCCGTGACAGATCACCCCCGCGTCGCGGTCCAGATGGACCCCCTGGAGGCCGTCGACATCGACGCCGACACCACGTTCCGGCTCATCGAGTCGGCGCAAGGCAAGGGTTGGCCCGTGTTCGTCTACACGCCGGACCGGCTGGCCTACGTGGAGGGGCGGGTCCTGGCGACGGGGCGCGTCGTCACCGTCTCGCGGCGCAGGGGCGGGCACGCCCGCTTCGGCCCCTGGGAAGAGCGCGACCTCGCCGAGGAGGCCGACGTCGTCTGGCTGCGCCAGGACCCGCCCTTCGACATGGGCTACATCACCACGACGCACATCCTGGATCGGCTGGCGGGCCGGACGCTGGTGGTCAACGACCCGTTCTGGGTCCGCAACCACCCCGAGAAGCTGCTCGTCCTCGACTTTCCGGACCTGACGCCCCCCACCGCCGTCACGCGCGACCTCGGCACCATCCGCGCCTTCCGCGAACGGCACGGCGACGTCATCCTCAAGCCGCTCTACGGCAACGGGGGCGCGGGCGTGTTCAAGCTGGCGCCGGGGGACGGCAACCTCGCCTCGCTGCACGAGCTCTTCACCTCCATGAGCCGCGAGCCCCTGATCGTGCAGAAGTTCCTTCCCGACGTGACGGCGGGCGACAAGCGCGTCCTTCTCGTCGACGGCGAGCCGGTCGGCGCGATCAACCGGGTGCCCGCGAAGGGCGAGACCCGGTCGAACATGCATGTGGGCGGGCGCGCGGAAGCCTCCGTCCTGACCGAGCGGGAGCGGGAGATCTGCGCCCGGATCGGCCCCCTGCTGCGCGAGAAGGGGCAGTTGCTGGTGGGGATCGACGTGATCGGCGGCTGGCTGACGGAGATCAACGTGACCTCGCCCACTGGCGTGCAGGAGCTGGAGCGGTTCGATGGCACCGATGTCGCCGGCCTGATCTGGGACGCGGTGGAGCGCCGGCTTCAGAGCGCCTCGCCGTAGAGGCGGAAGCCCAGCGCCTCGGCCACGTGGGGCGCTTCGACCCGTTCGGCCCCCGCGAGGTCGGCGACGGTGCGCGCCACCCGCAGCACCCGGTGGTAGCCCCGCGCGGAGAGGCCCCGGCGGGCGGCGAACCGCTCGATCAGGGCGCGCCCCTCGCCGTCCGGCCGCGCGACGGCCTCCAGCTGCCCGGCGGAGAGGTCGGCGTTGGTCGCGGCCCCCTCCACGCCGCGCGCGGCCTGCCGCCCGCGCGCGGCGGCGACGCGTTCGGCGACCGCCGCCGTCCCTTCGCCCGCCGCGGGGCCGTCCATGTCGGTCCAGGGCACGGCGGGCACCTCCAGCCGCAGGTCGAAGCGGTCCATCAGCGGCCCGGAGATGCGCCCGAGGTAGTCGCCCCCGCAGCTGGGCGCCTTCGGGCAGGCGCGGGACGGGTCCGCGAGGTGCCCGCAGCGGCAGGGGTTCGCGGCGGCCACGAGGAGGAAGCGGCAGGGATACTTCACATGCGCGTTCGCGCGGGAGACGGTGATCTCGCCGGTCTCGACGGGCTGGCGCAGGGTCTCGAGCACCTGGCGCGGGAACTCGGGGAACTCGTCCATGAAGAGGACGCCGTTATGCGCGAGGGAGACCTCGCCCGGGCCCGCGCCCTTGCCGCCGCCGATGATGGCGGCCGTGGACGCGGTGTGGTGCGGCGTCATGCAGGGCCGCGCGCGCGAGACGGCTCCCCCCTCGATCAGGCCGGCGACGGAGTGGACCATCGTGGTCTCCAGCGTCTCGGCGGGGGTCATGGGGGGCAGGATGCCGGGCAGGCAGGCGGCCAGCATCGACTTGCCGGCCCCGGGCGGGCCCACCATCAGGAGGTGGTGGCGCCCGGCGGCGGCGATCTCCAGCGCGCGGCGCGCCTTCTCCTGGCCCCGCACCTCCGCGAGGTCGCGGGCGGGGCGCGCGCGCCCGACCTCGCCCGGGACGGCGGGCTCCAGCGGGGCGGCGTCCGTCAAATGGGCGATGGCGGCGGCGAGGTCCTTCGGCCCCAGCACGGTCGCGGCGGCGACCCAGGCTCCCTCGGGCGCGCAGGGCGCGGGAACCATCAGCGCGCGCGCCTCCGCGGCGGCGGTCATGGCGGCGGGCAGGGCGCCGCTGACCGGGACGAGGCCGCCGTCGAGGGAGAGCTCGCCCATGGCGACGAGGTCCTCGACACGCTGGGCGGGCACCACGTCAATCGCCGCAAGGAGCGCCAGGACGATCGGCAGGTCGAAATGCGAGCCTTCCTTCGGCAGGTCCGCGGGCGAGAGGTTCACCACGATGCGCCGGGCGGGGGCCGCGATGGAAAGGGCGGTCATGGCGGCGCGCACGCGCTCGCGCGCCTCCTGCACGGCCTTGTCGGGCAGGCCCACGACGGCGAAGCCCGGCGCGCCCGGCAGGACCGAGCACTGGACCTCGACGATGCGGGCCTCGACGCCCTCGAAGGCGACGGTGCGGGTGGTGGCGTGCAACGGCTCGGCCTTCCTCTGGTTCGGGAAGGGCTTCGCGCAGGGCGGTTAGGAAATCGTTAACGCCCCTCGCCGTCCGGCCAGGGGAAGGGGCGGCGGGGCAGGTCCTGCTCGTAGACGGTCTGGTCGGGCCCGTCCTCCATCGCGAGATCCCGCCATTCGAGGAGCGGGCCATGCCCTAGGTGGGCGTCCACGTAGGCGCGCGCGGCCTCTCCCACCGGCAGGTCGTAGCCTGCGATCCGCATGGCGACCGGGGCGAAGAACGCGTCCGCCGCGCCGTAGGGGCCGGAGAGCCAGGGGCCGCCTTCCGCGCGCTCGCGTGCCAGCGCCCACAGCGCCTCCAGCCGGGCGAGGTCGGCGCGCACCGCATCGCCGGGGGTCATGGCCCATCCCTGGCGCAGGTTCATCGGGCAGGCGGCGCGCAGGGCCGCGAAGCCCGAATGCATCTCCGCCACGAGGGAGCGGGCCAGGGCGCGCGCCGCCGGATCGCCCGGCCAGTGGCCGGCACCGGGGTGCCGGCTCGCCAGCTCCTCGGCGATGGCGAGGCTGTCGGTCGCGATCGCGCCGTCCGGGCAGCGCATCGCCGGCACCGTCCGGGCGGGGGCGAAGCGTTCGAGGAGGACGGGAAGCTCGTCCGTGCGCAGCTGGGCGCGGCGGACGCGGACGGGAAGGCCGAAGGCCGCGAGGAGGAGCCATCCACGCAGGCTCCAGGACGAATAGGCGCGATCGCCTATGGCGAGGTCGTAGGGCATGGGGCACCCCTAGCGTGTGCGTCCGGCCCGGTCATCCCCCGTGCGGCGCGCAAAAAATATCGCCCTTCGCCGGGGGTGTGGATGGCCGCTGCCCCGCGATATATCGCCCTTGTGCCAAAGGATATTCGGTGCCGCGTACGCAAGCGCGGAAAGCAAGATGTGCGGCGGGGCGGCACCGTCAAGGCCGCCGCCAGCCACAAAGACGGAAACCAACCGCGTTCCGAAGCAGTTGCTGATCCGTAGGCCGGTCGATCGGTACGAGTCGGACACACGCCTGCGGCAACGACGCGAAGGTCAGACCACGGGGGGTTTCACATGGCTTTCGATGGATATTCCGGGGATCAGTCCCTCTCCCGCCGCGCGATGCAGGCGGAGCTTCTGGACGCCGAGACCGAGCTCGAGCTGGCCTATGCCTGGCGCGACCGGCGGGACGAGAAGGCGCTGCACCGCCTCGTGACCGCCTACATGCGCCTCGCGATCTCCATGGCGGCGAAGTTCAAGCGCTACGGCGCGCCCATGAACGACCTGATCCAGGAGGCGTCGCTGGGCCTGATGAAGGCCGCCGACAAGTTCGACCCGGACCGCGGCGTGCGCTTCTCGACCTATGCGGTCTGGTGGATCAAGGCCTCGATCCAGGACCACGTGATGCGCAACTGGTCGATGGTGCGCACGGGCTCGACCTCCTCTCAGAAGTCGCTGTTCTTCAACATGCGGCGCGTGCAGGCCCGGATCGAGCGGGAGGCCCTGAAGGCGGGCGAGAACCTCGACCGGCACCAGCTGCGCCAGATGATCGCCACGGAGGTGGGCGTGCCGCTCCACGACGTGGAGATGATGGAAGGGCGCCTGGCCGGGTCCGACTTCTCGCTCAACGCGACGCAATCGGCCGAGGACGAGGGGCGCGAATGGATCGACGCCCTCGAGGACGAGCGCGAGCAGGCCGACGTCACCGTCACGGCCGAGAAGGACACGGACGTCCTGCGAAGCTGGCTGGTCACGGCGCTGTGCGGCCTGAACGCGCGCGAGCAGTTCATCGTGCGCGAGCGCAAGATGCGCGAGGAGCCCCGGACGCTGGAATCCCTGGGCAACGAGCTCGGCCTCTCGAAGGAGCGGGTGCGCCAGCTGGAGGCCGCGGCCTTCGGGAAGATGCGCAAGGCCCTGGAGGCGCAGTCGCGCGAGGTGCACGAATTCCTCGCCTGACGGCGCTGGCGGCGGCGGCCCTCCTGGCCGCCCCCGCCCTGGCCGAGCGGATCGGGCCGGCGGCGCTGGACGCGGCCCCGGAGGTCGACGTCCTGATCGTGGGCGAGGCGCACGACAATCCGGCGCACCATCTGAACCAGGCGCGGGCGGCCGCCCATGCCTCGGCGGTGGTGTGGGAGATGCTGACCCCCGACATGGCGGCGGGCTGGGACCCGGCCCTTCTGGGCGACCTCGCCGCGCTCGACGCGGCGCTGGGATGGTCCGGGGCGGGCTGGCCCGACGTCGCGGGCTACGCGCCCATCCTCGAGGCGGCGCGGGCCGTGCCGCAGCGCCCCGGAGGGGTGCCGCCGGCGGACGTCCGGCGCGCCGCGGCCGAAGGGGCCGCCCCCGTCTTCGGCGAGGGCGCCCGGCGCTTCGGCCTCGCGGACCCGTTCGCGCCCGCGCGGCAGGCCCGCGAGGTCGCCCGCCAGGCCGCCGCCCATTGTGGCGCGCTGCCGGAGGACCTTCTGCCCGGCATGGTCGAGGTCCAGCGCCTGCGCGACGCGGCGCTGGCCCGCGCGGCGATCGACGCGCTCGACCGGCACGGCCCCCCTGTCCTGGTGATCGCTGGCAACGGCCATGCGGAGTTCGGCGCGGTCCCGGAGGCGATCCTGCGCGCGGACCCGGAGATCGTCGTGCGGACGGTGGGCCAGCTCGAGGCGGAGCCGGAGGAGGCGCCGCCCTTCGACCGCTGGATCCTCACGGACGCCCCCGGCCGGGACGATCCTTGCGAGGCGTTCCAGTAGGCGCGCGGATCGGATAGGGTCGTCCCTATGCAGGGCAGGCGCATCCTTCTGGTGATCGGCGGCGGCATCGCCGCGTTCAAGGCGCTGGACCTCGTCCGCCGCCTGCGCGAGCGCGGCGCCGAGGTCGTGCCCGTGCTGACCCGCGCCGCCGAGGAGTTCGTGACCCCCCTCAGCGTGTCGGCCCTGGCCGCCCACAAGGTCCACCGCGACCTCTTCGACCTCACGGACGAGGCCGAGATGGGCCATATCGAGCTGTCGCGCAGCGCCGACCTCGTGGTGGTCGCCCCCGCGACCGCGAACCTGATGGGCAAGATGGCGCAGGGCCTCGCGGACGACCTGGCCTCGACCCTCCTTCTGGCGACGGACAAGCGCGTCCTCCTGGCGCCGGCGATGAACGTGCGCATGTGGGAGCATCCCGCCACCCGCCGGAACGAGGCGCTGCTGCGGCACGACGGGGTCCTCTTCGTCGGCCCGGACGAGGGGCCGATGGCCTGCGGCGAGTTCGGGGCGGGGCGCATGGCCGAGGTGCCCGCGATCCTGGCGGCTGCCGAGGCGGCGCTGGGGGACGGGCCGCTGCGGGGCGTTCGCGCGGTCGTGACCTCGGGCCCCACGCACGAGCCCATCGACCCCGTCCGCTACGTGGCCAACCGCTCCTCGGGGGCGCAGGGCGCGGCCCTCGCGGCGGCGCTGCGGGACCTCGGGGCGACCGTGGTCTTCGTCACCGGCCCGGCCGCCGTGCCCCCGCCCTCGGGCGTGGAGGTCCGCCGGGTCGAGACCGCGCGCGAGATGATGGCGGCCGTGCGGCAGGCGCTGCCCGCCGATCTCTTCGTGGGCGCGGCCGCCGTCGCCGACTGGCACGTGGAGAACGCGGCGGGCCGAAAGCTGAAGAAGGAGAGGGGCGCGATGCCCCCCCTGCGCTTCGCCGAGAACCCCGACATCCTGCGCGCCGTCGCCTCCGGGGCGGACCGGCCCGGCCTCGTGGTGGGCTTCGCGGCCGAGACCGACGACCTCGCCGCGAACGCGGAGGCCAAGCGCCTTCGCAAGGGCTGCGACTGGATCGTGGCGAACGACGTCTCGCCCGCGACGGGGATCATGGGCGGGGCCGAGAACGCCGTGCGGCTGGTCACCGCCGAGGGGGCGGAGGACTGGCCGCGCATGCCCAAGGGAGAGGTCGCGCGGCGCCTCGCCGAGAGGATGGCCGCTGCCCTGGGCCGCCCCTTGCGGGGGGCCGAGGCCGCCGAGTAGGCCCCCCCCATGCCGCCGACGATCCGCTTCCAGCGCCTTCCGGGCTTCGACCGCGACGTTCCCCTGCCCGCCTACGCGTCCGAGGGCGCGGCGGCCGCCGACCTGCGCGCCAACCTCCTGGCGCCGGACCGGCGGCACGGGCTGAACCTCGATCCGGGGGCGCGGGCGCAGGTCCCGCTGGGCTTCGCGATGGCGATCCCGGACAGGTGGGAGGCGCAGATCAGGGCGCGCTCGGGCCTCGCGCTGCGCGAGGGGCTGGCCATCGTGAACGCGCCGGGCACGATCGACGCGGACTACCGTGGGCCGGTCTCGGTGATCCTCGTCAACCTCGGCCAGGAGGCGGTGCGCCTTCGTCACGGGACGCGCGTCGCGCAGATGGTGGTCGCACGCGTCCCCCGCCCCATCTTCCGGGAGGTCGAGGTCCTCGGGGGGACGGCGCGCGGGCCGGGGGGCTTCGGATCGACCGGGACGGACTGACGCGGGGGCCGACGGATGCTGCTTTTCCTCGTCGTGGCAGCGGCGATCTGGATCCTGGGCGCGCTGCTGCGGCAGCCCCGGCAGGCGCGCTGGCTTCTCGTCGCGCTGGTCTGGGTGGCTTTCCTGATGCTCCAGATCGCGTTGCCCGAGGGCAGCGCGCTGCGCGAGGCCGTGGGCGGCGAGCCGGTCATATGGGCCTTCTTCGGCCTTCTCGGCGTGGCGATCTTCTACTACGGCCGGTGGCTGAACGGCCTGCGCGGCAAGGCGCCGGAGATGGAGGTGCTGCCCTCCGAGACCCCCGACGACCGGCTCGGGCGGCATGCGCGGCACATCGTCCTGCGCGAGATCGGCGGCCCCGGGCAGCGGCGCCTCTGGGAGGCGAAGGTGCTGGTGGTGGGGGCCGGCGGCCTCGGCTCGCCGGCGCTGCTCTACCTCGCGGGGGCGGGGGTGGGCACGATCGGGGTGATCGACCCGGACGTGGTCGACGTCTCGAACCTTCAGCGGCAGGTCATCCATCGCGAGGCGGACGTGGGCGCCCCGAAGGTCGCCAGCGCCCTGCGCGCGGTCAAGGCGCTGGCCCCGCAGGCGGTGGTGCGGCCCTATCGCCGGCCCTTCACCCCCGAGATCGGGCGCGACCTCGTGGAGGACTACGACCTCGTCCTCGACGGCACCGACGACTGGGCGGTGCGCGAGGCGGTGAACGGGGCCTGCGCGGCGGCGGGCGTTCCCCTGATCTCGGGCGCGATCGCGCAATGGGAAGGGCAGCTCTCGCTCTTCCATCCGGCGGCGGGGCTGCCCTGCGCGCGCTGCGTCTTCCCCGAGGAGCCGGCCTCCGGCCTCGCCCCTTCCTGCGCGGAGGGCGGCGTGGCGGGCCCTTTGCCGGGGGTGATCGGCTCGATGATGGCGCTGGAGGCGGTCAAGCACCTCGCCGGTGCGGGCGAGACCCTCGGGGGGCGCCTCCTCCTCTTCGACGGGCTCACCGCCGAGACCCGCGTCATCGCCGTGCGGCGCGATCCCGACTGCGCCGTCTGCGGACGGATCGCGGCCGCCGGGTAGGGGCGTTGCGTCCCCCGCGTGACGCGCCATGATCGGGCCGGCATCCGTCCGCCGTCCCAGCAAGGAGAGAAACCCATGCGCCGCGTTCCCGAAGCCCTCGCCCTCGCCGCCCTCGCGGCGGGGCCCGCCCTCGCAGACCTGCCCGACCTCGGGGGGCGCGAGATCGTCGTCGCCACGGAGAACGCCTATCCGCCCCTCCAGTACATCCGGGATGGCGAGCCGGTCGGATGGGAGTACGACGCGATGGCCGACATCGCCGAGCGGCTGAACGCGGAGGTCTCCTACGAGAACATATCCTGGGACGCTATGATCCCCGCGGTCTCGGACGGGCAGTACGACATGGGCATGACGGGCATCACCATCCGCGACGACCGCCGCGAGGCGGTGGACTTCTCCGCGCCCTACATGACGAGCGAGATGCTGATGCTCGTGCGCGCGGACGAGGACCGGTTCGACGACGCCGAGGGGTTCGCCGCCGATCCTGACCTGCTGATGGCCGCCCAGCCGGGGACGACGCCCTTCTATGTCGGCGTCTACGAGGTGCTCGACGGCGACGAGGCCAACCCCCGCATCGTCACGTTCGAGACCTTCGGAGCGGGCGTCCAGGCGCTGCGGACGGGGGACGTGGACTTGGTGCTGTCGGATTCGACGGCCGCGCAAGGCTATGTCGGCGCGTCCGAGGGGGCGCTGAAGATCGTCGGCGAGCCCCTGGGAACCGAGCAGTTCGGCTTCATCTTCCCCAAGGGGTCGGACCTCGTCGCGCCCATCGACGCGGCCATCGAGGCGATGGAGGCGGACGGCACGCTCGACGAGCTGAACCGGCGCTGGTTCGTCGAGACCGAGCTGGGGCAATAGCGGAGTTGACCGCGAACGGTCGGCCCCAGGACGGGAAAGGCCCCGCGCGATGCGCGGGGCCCGTTCCTTCGTCCTGGCCGTCCGGCCTACATCACGTCGCCGACGGTCTGAACCTCGGCTTCGATGTCGTCGCCGTCGAACCAGCCTTCGAAGAAACCTTCCTCCTCGATCGTCACCACGGCGTCGCGGTTGACGTCGGCCGTGTCGTAGAGGTCGCTCGCATACTCGTCCGAGTTCAGGAACCCGTCCTGGTCGGCGTCGTACTCGGCGAAGCGGGGCGCGACGTCCGTGCCGTAGAAGCCGCCGAACTCGCCTTGGTCGAGCATGCCGTCGGCGTTCGCGTCGTAGTCGGCGAACGCGCCGCCCTGGTAGGCGTCGCCGTAGTAACGGACGTTCGCGGTGTCGAACTCGTCCTGCGAGATCAGCACGTCGTTGTCGGTGTCGTAGTCCGCGTAAAGGCCGGTCGCATACTCGTTCTCGTCGAGCATCGTGTCGCGGTCGCGGTCGAGCGCGTCGAAGTAGCCCGTGTCGGCGAACCCGGTGTTGAACGTGTCGCGGTCGAAATCCGTCCCGATCGTGTCGGAGAGGCGGACGTCGGCGGCGGCGGCGGTGGCCACCAGCGCGGCTGCGGCGGTCGTGGCGAAGAGCTTCTTGAAGGTCATGTGATCCTCCGGCTTGCGTGCGTGTCGGCCCGGCGGGACGTCCCCGCCAGGGTCTGCAAGGAGAACGGCGAGGGGGGAGGGACGGTTCCGATCCCCCCCGGGCCTTTCCCGGCCCATGGGCGACGGGCCGCATGAGCCCCGCGCCCGGCCGCGACTTCCCCTGGTGGCTGCTCGCCGCGGCGGGGCTGCTCGGGGCCTACGTGGTCTCCGTCTGGGGCGATCCGTTCTACGTCGACCTCGCGCGGACGCTCCTGCGGGGGGTGTGGGTGACGCTGGGGGTGACGGGGGCGGCCTTCGTGCTCTCCTGCCTCGCGGGGATGGGCCTCGCGCTGATGAGCCTGTCGCGTTGGGTGGCCGTGCGGCAGGTCGCACGGTTCTACGTCGAGATCGTGCGCGGCGTGCCGGTGCTGGTCCTGCTGCTCTACGTGGCCTTCGTCGGCGCGCCGGCCCTGGTCGCGGCTTGGAACTGGGTGGCCGAGCCCCTTGGCCTCGGGACCGCGCGCAACCGCGACTTCCCCTTGATCTGGCGCGCGATCCTGGCGCTGGCCATCGGCTACGCCGCCTTCCTGTCGGAGGTGTTCCGCGCCGGCATCCTCTCGGTCGAGGGGGGGCAGATCGAGGCGGCGAAGGCGCTGGGGCTGCGCCCCGGGCAGCGCTTCCGCCACGTGGTGCTGCCGCAGGCGGTCCGAACGGTGCTGCCGCCCCTGGGCAACGACTTCGTGGCGCTGGTGAAGGATTCCTCCCTCGTCAGCGTGCTGGGGGTGCTGGACGTGACGCAGCTGGGGAAGGTCACGGCCGTCAGCAACTTCCGCTATCTCGAGACCTACAACATGGTCGCGCTGATCTACCTGACGCTGACGATCACCCTCTCGATCCTGCTGCGCCGGCTGGAGGGGCGGCTGCGCCGCAAGGTGGCGCGGGGCGGCGCGGGACCCTAGATCCGGGCGGCGCCCGAAAAGGAGGCCCCCGCCATGACCGACCCGCTTCTCGCCGACTGGGACACGCCCTTCGCCATCCCGCCCTTCGGGGCGATCTCGGACGACGACTGGGCGCCCGCCGTGGAGGCCGCCCTGGAGGAGGCCCGGGCGCGCGTCGCGGGAATCGCGGACGACCCGGCGCCGCCGACCTTCGAGAACACGGTCGAGGCGCTGGAGCGGGCGGACGCGCCGCTCTCGAGGGTGCTGGGGCCGTTCTACGTCCTGAACGGGGCGGACACGAACCGCGACCGGCAGGCGCTGGCGCGGAAATTCGCACCCGAACTGGCCGCCTACGGCAACGAGGTGGCGATGAACCGCGCGCTCTTCGAACGCATCGACGCCCTCTGGGCGCGACGGGACGCGCTGGGGCTGAGCGCCGAGCAGGAGCGGGTGCTGATGCTGACGCGCCGGGGCTTCGTGCGGCAGGGCGCGCTGCTGGAGGGCGCCGAGCGCGAGCGGCTGGGCGCGATCAAGGTGCGCCTCAGCGAGCTGGGCACCCGGTTCGCCCAGAACCTGCTGGAGGACGAGGCGGGATGGTCCATGCCCCTTTCCGGCGAGGACATGGCGGGGCTGCCGGAGTTCGTGCGCGACGCCGCCCGCGCCGCGGGCGAGGAGCGGGGGGCGGAGGGGCCGGTCCTGACCCTCTCGCGCAGCCTCGTCGTGCCGTTCCTGCAGTTCTCGGAGCGGCGGGACCTGCGCGAGAAGGCCTGGCGGGCCTGGACCTCGCGCGGGGCGAACGGGGGCGGGACCGACAACCGCCGCCTCGCCGCCGAGATCCTGGCGCTTCGCAAGGAGCGGGCGGCGCTTCTGGGATACGGAAGCTTCGCCGAGTTCAAGCTGGAGACGGAGATGGCCGGAACGCCCGAGGCGGTCGCCGACCTCCTGACGACCGTGTGGGAGCCCGCCAGGGCCAGGGCGCTGGAGGATCAGGCCGCCCTGCAGGCCATGGCCGCAGGGGACGGGGTGAACGGACCCCTCGAGCCCTGGGACTGGCGTTTCTACTCCGAGCGGCGGCGGCGGGCGCTGCACGACCTCGACGAGGCCGAGATCAAGCCCTACCTCGCGCTCGACGCGATGCGCGAGGCGGCGTTCGAGACCGCGAGCCGCCTCTTCGGGCTGGAGTTCCGCGAGCTGCCCGACGCCCCGCGCTGGCATCCCGACGTGCGCGTCTGGGAGGTCTCGCGCGAAGGCAGGCACATGGCGGTCTTCTTCGGGGACTGGTTCGCCCGCCCGTCCAAGCGGTCGGGGGCGTGGTGCACGGCGATGCGGTCGCAGTCGGCGATGGACGGCGAAGTGCGCCCGCTCGTCGTCAACGTCTGCAACTTCTCGAAGGGCGATCCGGCGCTGCTGGGCTGGGACGACGCGCGGACCCTGTTCCACGAGTTCGGGCACGCGCTGCACCAGATGCTGTCGGACGTGCGCTACGAGAGCGTCAGCGGCACGAGCGTGGCGCGCGACTTCGTCGAGCTGCCGAGCCAGCTCTTCGAGCACTGGCTGGAGGTGCCCGAGGTCCTGGAGCGGCACGCGCGGCACGTCGAGACGGGCGAGCCGATGCCGCCCGCGCTGCGCGAGCGGCTGCTGGGCGCGGGGACCTACGACCAGGGCTTCGCGACGGTCGAGTACGTGGCGAGCGCGCTGGTGGACCTGGCCTTCCACGGGCCGGACGTGCCGGAGGACCCGATGGAGCGCCAGCGCGCCGTGCTGCAGGAGATCGGCATGCCCCGCGCGATCCCGATGCGCCACGCCACGCCGCATTTCGCCCACGTCTTCGCGGGGGACGGCTATTCGGCCGGATACTACTCCTACATGTGGTCCGAGGTGATGGACGCCGACGCCTTCGCCGCCTTCGAGGAGGCGGGCGGGCCCTTCGACGCGGACGTCGCCGAGGCCCTGGAGGAGAACATCCTCTCGGTCGGCGGCTCGGCGGAGGCGGCGGACCTCTACCGGCGGTTCCGGGGGCGGATGCCGGGACCCGAGGCGATGCTGCGCGGGCGCGGGCTGGCGGCGTGAGGGCCCCCGGCGGGCGCGGCGCGCGGCGTCCGGGCGCTGGCCAGGCGCGCGCGCCGCGCTAACCTTCGTGGGGCGACCGGAGGGCGAGCCCATGCGCGGAACGGTTCTGGCACTGGCGATTACGATGGCGGGCGCGGGATTCGGCGCGGCGGCGCAGGAGACCCCCGAGGCGACGATCCGGGCGCAGATCGAGGCGTTCGGACGCGACGACTTCGCGGCGGCCTTCGAATACGCCTCGCCCGCCCTGCAGGGGATCTTCCGCACGCTAGAGCGGTTCGGGATGATGGTGATGGACGGCTATCCGATGGTCTGGCGCCCGGAGGAGCTGCGGATGCTGGGCGCCGAGGACGTGCCAGGCGGCGTCGTCCAGCGCATCGGCGTCGTCGGGCCGGACGGGGCCTATCACGAGCTGGACTACCGGATGCGCCCCGTGGCGGGCGGATGGGTCATCGAGGGCGTCAGGATCCTCGACCCGATGGAGAACTCCGTCTGATCCGGGCGTGATCCGGCGGCGATTCGGGCCGCCTGCGGGGCCGCGCGCGGCGTTCACGAAGGCTTAGGCTGATCGTGCCGCGCGCCGATTCCCCCCGCTTCGTCAACGCCCGCGCCCGCGCGGGGGGCACCGCGCGCCGCCCCAACGGACTGGTAATCCTTCGGGGGCATCCTTCTTCCCACGGCACGCGGTCCCCGGACGGGGGGGACGGGGCGCGGGCCGTGCGGCGGGCGGCGGCCCGGGCCCCGGGGGGGGGTCCGGGCCGCCAGGCCGGCCGCCGGGCACGAAGGGGGGACGCGCGGCATGAACAAGACGATCACGGACGGGGTCCATTTCGATCCGCCGGCCTTCGTGGCCGGCCTCGGGCGGTGGTCCAGCCAGGACGGGCTGCCGGGGCAGGACAGCTACGACGGCGCGGCGAACGCGGCCTTCGTGCCGTCGGACGCCGACTTCAACGGCTGCCTGGAGATGCTGAAGACGCAAGGGGTGCAGAAGCTGCGGGCCTTCGACCGCATGCCGTTGTTCCCCGGCACCTACCTGAAGGTCACGGCGCGGGTGAAGGCCGTCTCGGGCAACCTGCCGCGGGTGCGGATCGCCGGCTTCGCGGCGACGGCGCAGGGCGGCGCGGCGCCCGGGGCGGACGCCCACGGGCCGGAGGTGCGCCTCGCGGCCTATGGCGAGGTGGTCGAGGTCAGCGCGATCCTGGGCACCGGGCGGCGGCCGGGCGTCGACATGACCTGGACCGGGGCGGATCACGGGCATGTCGGGCTGGACCTCGTCGGCGCGTCGGGCGGGATCGTGCGGATCGACGACATCCGGGTCGAGGACGTGACCGCCGCCTGGCACGGCGAGATGATGGGCGTGGTCGACGTGCGCGACTTCGGCGCGCGGGGCGACGGGGTGGCGGACGACGCGGACGCGCTGGACGCGGCGGACGCGGCGGCGGCGGGCCGCGCGGTCCTGGTGCCCGAAGGGGTCTTCCGCTGCGGGCGCGGCGTCACCTTGTCCAGCCCGGTGCGCTTCGAGGGCCGCGTCGCGATGGCGCCGGGGGCGCGGCTGACGCTGGTGAAGGACTGGGACTTCGACACCTACGTCTCGGCCTTCGGGGGCGACGAGCGCCTCGCGCTCGAGCAGATGATCGCCGTGCTCTACAACTTCTCGGACCATTGGACGCTGGACCTGAAGGGCCGGCGGATCGCGCTGGACCGCCCGCTGGACGTCGCCGCCATCGTCGGCAACCGCGAGACGTTCAACATCGCGCGCACCATCACGGGCGGCGCGTTCGAGGCGCAGCCCTCGCCCGCATGGGAGGACGTGGTGGTCGTGCAGGCGGCGACCTACGACCCCGACGCCGACCCGCGCGCGCTGGTCGGCCTGCCGAACGCGGCCGCGATCCCCGTGGGCGCGCGCCTCTCCGCCCCCGGCGTCGGCCGCGAGGTCTACGTGCGCGAGGTCGACGCCGCGGCCGGCCGGCTGGTGCTGTCGGCCCGCCTCTGGGGCGCGCGGGGCCGCCAGAGCTACGAGTTCCGGCGCCACCAGTACGTCCTGGACTTCTCGGGCTTCCGGCAGATGTCCAAGCAGTGCATCGAGCGCAACAGCGTCTTCTGCAACGGGCACGCCTCGGCCGTGCTGCTGGCGCCCGAGGGGATCGCCAACCAGATCCGGCAGAACGGGTTCTTCAAGCCGAAGGACCGGGCGATCACCTCGCCCGGGCGGGCCTGCCAGGGGCTGGAGATCACCGGCAACAACTTCGAGTCGGACGAGACGCGCAAGCGCGCGCAGGACCGCACGAGCCTCGTCTTCAACGTCAATGCGAACGACGCGAAGGTGCGGGACAACCGCTGCATGTTGTTCGGCGCCTTCGGGGTGATGCACGGCTCGGGGCACCTGATCCTGGGCAACCACTGGTTCCACGGCGACGACGAGCCGCTGGGCGTGCGCCAGGCGGGCCTCGTGCTGACCGAGCCCAACTCGAAGACCACGATCACGGGCAACTACGTCGACAACACCACGATCGAGCTGACCAACGAGCACGAGCACGAGCCGGACTTCGCCGACCAGTTCTCGTTCGGGGGGGTGTCGATCACCGACAACGTGTTCACCGCGATCGCCGTCGCGCCGAGCTTCCGGTTCATCCGGATCAAGCCCTACGGCACCGGGCACTTCGTCAACGGGATGGTCGTCACGGGCAACGCGTTCCGGCCCATCCACGCGCGGCTCGAGCGGGTCGAGGAGGTGGACACCACCTTCGCGGCGCTGAACCCCATGCGGGCGCGCAACGTCACCTGGGAGGGCAACGCCTACGTCCTCGTCGAAAACGAGACGGCGAACCCGGTCTATCGCGACCATGTCGAGGGCTCGCGCGGGGCGACCTGGGACATCGACTTCGGCCCGCAGCTGCCCTTCGGTGGCAAGGTGCGGGCGGTCGAGGGGCTGGTCCCCGTCGGGCCGGTGCAGGGCGCGCGCGGCACGGTCTGGGCGCAGCCGCACGTGCTGATGGGCCGCGGCGCCGCCGGGCAGAGCCTGCACGTGAAGTGGCCCGAGCCCGTGTCGGGGCGCGTCGCGGTGCGGGCGCGGATGGACAACCCGCTCTGACGGGCCACCTCGGGGGGCATGGTGGCCCCCGAGGACGTCCAGGACTACCCGCGCCCGCCGCGCCTCGAGCCGGCGGGCGCGCCGCTGCGCGTGGCCCTGGGCGGCGCGGTCGTCGCGGAGACGGTGCGGGGCTGGCGGGTGCTGGAGACGCACCATGCGCCGACCTACTACCTGCCGCGCGAGGACGTGGCCGAAGGGGCGCTGCGCCCCGCGGGGGGCGGATCCCTCTGCGAGTGGAAGGGCCGTGCGCGCTATTTCGACGTTCATGCGGGGGGCCGGGTCGCGCGGCGCGCCGCCTGGAGCTACGAGGCCCCGGCGCGGGGCTTCGAGGCGCTCGCGGGGGCGGTCGCCTTCTACGCCGGCCCGCTGGAGGCCCGGGTCGGCGACATGGACGTCATCCCCCAGCCGGGCGACTTCTACGGCGGCTGGGTGACGCCGAACCTCCGGGGCGTCGTGAAGGGCGGGCCGGGCACGGAGGGCTGGTAGGGCCGGGGCCCCTGCCCCTAGTGTCCGCGCCGAAAGGGAGGGACGCATCATGGCGATCGCGAGGCCGCTGGACGAGGACGAGATGGACCCCGCGCTGCGCGAGGAGGTCCAGTTCTTCAAGGGCCCGCTCGGGGTGATTCCGGGCAGCGTGCGGACCATGGCCCACCGGCCGGAGGTCGCGCAGGCGTTCACCGCGCTCAACGTCGCGGTGATGCGAGGCACCGGGTCCGTCACGCCGGAGCTGAAGCGGCTGATCGGCTACGCGTCGAGCTTCGCATCGGGCTGCATGTACTGCCAGGCGCACATGATCCTGGCCTCCGAGCGGTTCGGGGCGTCGGAAGAGCGGCTGGCCGGGGTGTTCGACTTCGAGGGCTCGGACGCCTTCGACGGGGCCGAGAAGGCCGCGCTGGCCTTCGCGCGGGCGGCGTCGGCGGTGCCGAACGCCGTGACGCCGGCGCTGGAGGCGCGGCTGCGCGAGCACTGGGACGAGGGGGCCAGGGTCGAGATCATGGCCGTCGTCGCCCTCTTCGGATGGCTGAACCGGTGGAACGATTCCATGGGCACCGCGCTGGAGGACCTGCCCCGATCGCGCGGGGAGGGGCGGCTGAGCGAGGCCACGGGATGGGCCGTGGGCAAGCACGGCTAGAACTCGCGCACGAGGGCGAGGCGCAGCCCGGGCGCGTCGCCGGCGCGCAGCCCGACCTGCACGCCGCCCCATTCGAAGGCGCGGCTGGCGGCGGGCACCACGGCGGCGTGCAGGCCCTGCGCGTCGAGGCGGGTCTGCACCCCCAGGCTGAAGGTCCAGCGCCCCCGGTGCAGCCCGAAGATCCCGTCGAGCTTGGCCTCCGACAGCGGGCCCGCCCCGAGGAGGTCGAGGTCGAGCGCGACCCAGCCGGGGCCGATGCCCTCGTCGAAGGAACGGCCCAGCGAGGCGCCGAGGAGGACGGCGCCGCGCGCCTCCCCCTCGCGCAGGACGCCGAGGCCGAGGCGCAGCGAGGCGAGCATGCCCGCCGCCCGTGCCGAGTCCAGCGCGCCGCCCGTCCCGCCGGGCGCGAGCACCGCGCGCTGCGCGAAGGCCACGAGGCGCGCGTCGCGCCCGCCGCGGCCCGCCACCGCCCCGAGGGAGAGGCCGGGCGCGGCGGCCCGCTCGGCCCAGAGGCCGGCCCAGGCGCCGGGCCCCCGCCCGTCGGCCGAGAGGGCGAGATAGGTCCCCTCCGCGCGCACCCATGGCCCGGCGGCGGCCGGCCCGGGACCGAGGAGGAGGAGGAGGGCGAGGAGGAGGGCCGGGACGCGCATCGGCGCAAGCTGCCCGGGGGGCGGTTAACGGCAGGTTAACGGCGGGCGCCGCGCGGCCTGGTCCCCGCGCAGGCCGAGGTCATCGGGCGTCATCCGGTGGGCCCGGCCGAAGCCGCCGTTCAGGAAGGAGGGGCGAGGCGCGAGGCGCAGCATCCGGAAGTCGGCGAAGTCGACGTAGAGGGCGGCCTTGGGATGGGCGCGCAGCCAGGCGCCCCGGCGGGCGGGCTTGCCCTCCGGCACCGCCACGGCGTTCAGCGAGAGGCGTGGATGGGCCAGGGGGTCGCCCTTCGGCCCCGCCTCGCCCAGGAGGAGGGCGCAGCGCGGGTCGGCCCGCAGCGCCGCCGCGTGCTGCGAGAGGTCCGAGACGAGGAGGAGGAGGTCCGCCCCGTCGAGCGCGCAGGCCACGCGCGAGGCGAGGGGCCCGCCCGTCTGCGGGTCGAGCGTGGCGAGCGCGCCGTGCCGCGCGTCCCGCAGGATGGCGCGGGCCAGGGCGCGGGCCGGGTCGTCGGCGGGCTGGACGGGATCGGCCATGCGCGCGAGGGTGCCACGGCGCGCGCCCGCGGGCCAGCGCGGGACGCGGCGCCCGGCCGCGCTAGATGCCCCCCGAAGAGCGGAGGATGCGGATGGAAGAGTTTCTGGGCGGCCTCGGGATCGCCGCGGTGGTGGTGCTGGCCCTGGTGGGCGCGGTGGTGGGCTACGGCCTCGCGCGGGCGATGGGGGGGAACGGGTTCCTCGGCGCGGTGCTGGGGGCGCTGGCGGCGGTGTTCGCGCCCTTCGTGCTGACGCTGCTGGGCACGACCGTGCTCGTCGGGGCGGGGCTGCTGGTGGTGGCCTTGGTGGGCGCGCTGGTCGCGGCGGTGATCGTCGGCGCGGTGACGGCCCTGCTGCGGCGGTAGGGCCGTTCGGCGGTCGGAGGAACCTTGCCGGTTCCGAATCAGTGGGCCGATCGCCGATGATCCGGTCATGCCGACCGTCTTCCGAGAAGCGAAACTTCGCGCCTTCTTCTATTCCAATGAAGGTGACCCGCGTGAGCCGATCCACATCCACGTCCGGAGGGGGTCCGCCGAAGTGAAGCTGTGGCTCGAGCCGTGGCCGACCGTCGCGCGCTCGACGGGGTTCGCGGCGCGCGAGCTTGCTGCTATCGTGCGTCTGGTCCGCGACCGGCGGGCGGAGATCGAGGCGGCCTGGCATGAGCATTTCGGCGACTGAGGTACGGTTCGACGCCGACCAGATGTGGGTTGGGCTGTCGGATGGACGCACGGTCGGCGTGCCGCTGGCCTGGTTCCCCCGGCTGATGGCCGCGAGCCCGGCGGAGCGGGAGGCCGTCGAGATCGGCGCCTACGGGTTGCACTGGGAGGCGCTGGACGAGGACGTCTCGGTCCAGGGCCTCCTGGCGGGCCACGGCGACCGGACGGCGCGGGGGCCAGAGGCGGCGTAGGGCGGGGTTCGGGGCGACCGACGCCGGGACCATCGCACCGGACCCAGAGGGCGGAACCCGTTCCGCTGCGGCGGAGTGAACGCCGCCCTAGGGTGGAAGCCATGCGACCGCGCCGAGCCAGCGTAGGTCGCGCTTCAGCCCGCCGCGCGGGGGCGTCGGGCTGAAGCCCGACCTACGATCAACGAAATGCACTGCCGTTCATACCAATGGCACGAGTCATACGTCCGCTGGTTGATCGACATTGCGGAACTGTATTGGCACTTGATCTGGTTTGAGGGTCCAGCCTTCTTCGCCGGTCGTCATTATCCGCCCTTCACCACCCAGAGACACTAGCATCTCCCGGACTTCTTCTTCGGAGGAACCGACAGCAATCGATAATCCATGAATATCGATTATTAGCATTTCGGTAGCCTGAAAAATTCGCTTTAGCATTCGTTTCCTTGGTTCGACCCATCTTCGATTATGAAACCGCTTTCGGACCTCTTCGAGAAGAAGCGGACCAAGGAACGAGCCGAATGCCGAACCCGCAAATATTGCAGCGAGTATCTCTACAGTCGCGGCCATCTAGGAAGAACGCCCCCGCTTCCCCTTCCGCTTCACGTTCCCCCCTCGTTGTCCCGGCCTCCCGGCCGTCGACCGCCCCTCCGCCGCCCGGGCGTCCTCCACCGCCTGCTCGACGGCCGATTGCTGGACCATCGGGTCGCCTCCGACGGCGAGGTCCACGGCCTCGAGGCGCTTGACCTCGTCGCGCAGGCGCGCGGCCTCCTCGAACTCGAGGTTCTCGGCGGCCTTCCTCATCTGCTCGCGCAGGCCGTCGAGATGGGCCTGGAGGTTGGCGCCGACCATGGGCTTGTCGACCTTGGCGGTGACGCGGCTCATGTCGACGTCGCCCTGGTAGAGGCCGGCGAGCACGTCCTCGACGTTCTTCTTCACCGTCTCGGGGGTGATGCCGTGCGCCTCGTTGTAGGCGATCTGCTTCTCGCGCCGGCGGTTCGTCTCGGAGAGGGCCCGCTCCATCGAGCCGGTGATGGAATCGGCGTACATGATGACGCGCCCGTCCGCGTTGCGCGCCGCCCGGCCGATGGTCTGGATGAGCGAGGTCTCGGACCGCAGGAACCCCTCCTTGTCCGCGTCGAGGATCGCCACCAGCCCGCATTCGGGGATGTCGAGCCCCTCGCGCAGCAGGTTGATCCCCACGAGCACGTCGAAGGCCCCGAGGCGCAGGTCGCGCAGGATCTCGATCCGCTCGATCGTGTCGATGTCCGAATGCATGTAGCGGACCTTGATGCCCTGCTCGTGCAGGTACTCGGTCAGGTCCTCGGCCATGCGCTTGGTGAGGGTGGTCACCAGGGTCCGCATCCCCTTCTGCGAGACCTTCCGGATCTCGTCCAGGAGGTCGTCGACCTGCATGGAGACGGGCCTGATCTCGACCTCCGGGTCGAGAAGGCCGGTGGGGCGGATCACCTGCTCGGCGAAGACGCCGCCGGCCTGCTCCAGCTCCCACGCGGCGGGGGTGGCGGAGACGAAGACCGACTGGGGGCGCATGGCGTCCCACTCCTCGAACTTGAGGGGGCGGTTGTCCATGCAGGAGGGCAGGCGGAAGCCGTGCTCGGCCAGGGTGAACTTGCGGCGGTAGTCGCCCTTGTACATCGCGCCGATCTGCGGGACCGAGACGTGGCTCTCGTCCGCGAAGACGATGGCGTTGTCGGGGATGAACTCGAAGAGGGTCGGGGGCGGCTCGCCCGGGGCGCGGCCCGTCAGGTAGCGGGAGTAGTTCTCGATCCCGTTGCAGACGCCCGTCGCCTCGAGCATCTCGAGGTCGAAGTTGGTGCGCTGCTCCAGCCGCTGGGCCTCGAGGAGCTTTCCCTCCTCCTCCAGCTGCTTCAGGCGGACGGCCAGCTCCTTCTTGATGCCGCCGATGGCCTGCCTCATCGTGGGCTTCGGGGTCACGTAGTGCGAGTTGGCGTAGATGCGGACGCGGTCCAGCTCGGCCGTCTTCTTGCCGGTGAGGGGGTCGAACTCGTCGATGGACTCCAGCTCCTCGCCGAAGAAGGAGAGGCGCCAGGCGCGGTCCTCCAGGTGCGCGGGATGCACCTCGAGCACGTCGCCGCGCACCCGGAAGGAGCCGCGCTGGAAGGCGGCGTCGTTGCGGCGATAGGCCTGCGCGACGAGGTCGGCCATCACCGCGCGCTGGTCGTACTGGTTCCCGACATGGAGGTCCTGGGTCATGGCCGAGTAGGTCTCGACCGAGCCGATGCCGTAGATGCAGGAGACGGAGGCGACGATGATGACGTCGTCCCGCTCGAGCAGGGCGCGGGTGGCCGAGTGGCGCATCCGGTCGATCTGCTCGTTGATCTGGCTCTCCTTCTCGATGAACGTGTCGGAGCGGGGGACGTAGGCCTCGGGCTGGTAGTAGTCGTAGTAGGAGACGAAGTACTCGACGGCGTTGTCGGGGAAGAATCCCTTGAACTCGCCGTAGAGCTGGGCCGCGAGGGTCTTGTTCGGGGCGAGGATGATCGCGGGGCGCTGCGTCTCCTCGATGATCTTGGCCATGGTGAAGGTCTTGCCCGTGCCCGTCGCCCCGAGGAGGACTTGGTCCCGCTCGCCGTCGCGCACCCCGCCGGCCAGCTCGGCGATCGCGGTGGGCTGGTCGCCCGCGGGCCGGAACGGCGTCTCCATCCGGAAGCGGATGCCCCCTTCCAGCTTCTCGCGCTGCTCGGGGCGGCGCATGGTCATGGGCATGTCGGCGGCGGGGGCGGCGCCCCGCCGTTCGGGCAGCTTGTCGGAATGGGCGTAGGCCATGCGAGGTTCCCCCTGCGTTCCCCTTCGACCTACGGTCCGGGGGGCGCAATGCAAGGGGGCGCGGCGCCGGCGCGGCGCTTGCGCGGCGGGGCGGGGAGGGGCATATCGATGCCGTTCCACCGCGGAGGGCCCGATGCGCGCGCGACTCTACCAGCCGGCCAAGACGGCGATGTCCTCCGGGCAGGCGCGCACTCGCGGCTGGGTGCTGGAGTTCGTGCCCCAGACCGCGCGCGAGGTGGACCCCCTGATGGGCTGGACCTCGTCCCGCGACACCCAGGCGCAGGTCCGCATGAGCTTCGACACCCGCGAGGCCGCCGAAGGCTACGCGGAGGCGCACGGGGTCGAGCTGGTCGCGAAGGACCCTCGCAGGCGCGCGCCGAACGTGCGCGCGGGCGGCTACGGCGAGAACTTCGCCACCGGCCGGCGGGGTTCGTGGACGCATTGAGGGTCGGGCGGGCCTCCGCTTCGGAGGCGGACGTCCGGGCGCTGATCGAGGCGCACCACGCGCTGATGGTCCGCATTTCCCCGCCCGGGTCGTGCCACGTGATGGATCCCGGCGCGCTGGAGGCGGCGGGCGCCCGCCTCTTCGCGGCGCGGGGGCTGGCTGCGCAGGGGGCGACGCTTCTCGGCATCGGGGCGGTCAAGGCGATCCGCGACGGCCATGCCGAGATCAAGTCGATGCACACGGCCGCGGCGGCGCGAGGCCGGGGCGTGGGCCGGGCCCTGCTGGCGCGGCTGATCGCCGAGGCCCGCGCGATGGGCGCGTCCCGGGTCTCGCTGGAGACGGGCGGCTGGGACGACTTCCTTCCCGCCCGCCGGATGTACGGACGCTTCGGCTTCCGGGAATGCGGGGCGTTCGAGGGCTACGCGCCCGACCCCGAGAGCGTCTTCATGACCCTGGAGCTGGGCGCCGTGCGGGACGGCGTGCAGGACGGGGAACTGGACGGGGCCCCCGCGCCGGGGCAATGAGGGGCCCGTGGGGCGTTAGCTCAGCTGGATAGAGCATCCGACTTCTAATCGGACGGTCGAGGGTTCGAATCCTTCACGCCCCGCCACGCCCCTCGCCGTCCGGCCGCGCCGCCGCGGCGCGCCGCCGGCCGGTCCACAGGAGGAGGCAGACGGCGATCAGCGCCGAGGAGAGGAGGAAGGCCAGCCCCGGCAGGCCCCGCGCCTCGCCCCACCAGAAGAGGGCCGTCATCGCGAAGGGCGAGAACACCGCCGCCAGCGCCCGCGCGGAGGTGATCGCGCCCTGCAGCTCGCCCTGCCGGTCCTCCGCCATCCGCCGCGACATCAGCCCCTGCAGCGCCGGCGTCACCACCGCCCCGAGGCCCGTCACCGGCGTCAGCGCGAGGGCGATCCACCCCACGCCGAGGACGCCGAGGACCGCGAAGATGCCCGCGTTGAAGACGAGCCCCCAGAGCACCGTCCCCCGCTCGCCCAGGTGGCACAGGGCGACGCGGATCAGCCCGCCCTGCACAACCGCCAGCGAGACGCCGAAGAGCGTCAGCGACAGCCCCACCGTGCCGGGCGTCCAGCCGAAGGCCGCGGGGCCGAAATAGGCCCAGGTGGCGGGATAGACGATGAACGCGAACTCGTAGAGGAAGACGATCCCGAGGAAGAGGCGCACCCCTTCGCCCCCGCTTCGGCCCCCGCCCCCGCCCCCGCCGAGCGCGGCGAGCGCGCCGAGCGGGTTCGCCCCGCGCAGCGAGAAGGGCCTGGGCCGGCGCACGGTCTCGGGCATCACGAGGAGGCCGAGCGCGAGGTTCGCCGCCCCGAGGGCCGCGGCCGCCCAGAAGGGCGCGCGGGTGCCGAGCTCGCCCAGCACGCCGCCGATCGCGGGTCCGAGGACGAAGCCCACCCCGAAGGCCGCCCCCGCGAGGCCGAAGCGCGCGGCCTTCTCCTCCGGGTCCGAGATGTCGGCGATGAAGGCGTTGGCGGTGGACATGGTCGCGGCGGTGATCCCGCCGACCACGCGCGTCAGCAGCAGCAGCCAGATCGACCCGGCCAGCGCCATGACCACGTAGTCCGCCGTCATCACCGCGAGCGAGACGAGGAGGACCGGCCGCCGCCCCCACCGGTCCGAGAGGCTGCCGAGGAGCGGGCCGAAGAGGAACTGCATCACCGCGAACGCGGCCGACAGCACTCCGCCCCAAAGGGCCGCCTCGCCGATGCCGCCGCCGGTCAGCTCCTCGATGAGGGCGGGCATGACGGGCAGGATCAGCCCGATCCCCATCGCGTCGAGCGTCAGGCAGAGGAGGACGAAGGCGATGGGCAGCCGCCCGCCCGCCGCCCGCCGCGTCATCCCAGCGCCTCGCGCGCCCGGGCGGCGAAGGCGCGGGCGTCCGCCTCCGCGGTGCCGGTCCCGGCGGGGGGGAAGGCGACGTCCGGATGGGCCCGCGCGGCGAGGGCGGGCAGGGGCGTGCCCTGCGCCCGCGCCCGCGCCGCGAGGCGCTGCGTCTCGGCCTGCGCCTCCGCGCGGGGCAGGGGCCCCGTCAGCGCGAGGGAGATCGCCTCCGCGTGGATCAGCCCCAGGACGTCGCCGCCCATCGCGGCCATCGCCGCACGGTCGGGGCGCAGCGCCTCCAGCGTCTCGCGAAGGGCCGTCAGCGCCCGGTTCGTCCCGAGGAGGACCTGCGGCAGGAGGAGCCATTCGGTCATCCAGGCCGCGCCGTCGCGCTGGCCCCGGTGGATCCGCGCGCCCTGGAGCGCGGCGTCGAGGCCGACCTGCGCGCGCGCCAGCGCCACCACGAGCGAGGGCAGCACGGGGTTCGCCTTCTGCGGCATGGTCGAGGAGGCGCCCGCCCCCTCCAGCCGGGCCTCGCCCGCGGCGACCATCGCGATCACGTCCTCGGCCGCCTTCGCCGAGGCGCCCGCCGCGCGCGTGCACCAGGCCGAGAGGCCGGCCACCCCCTGCCGGTCGGCATGGATCGACGCGCCGGGGTCGAGAAGGCCCAGCGCCCCGGCCATCCGGGCGCGCACGGCGGGCCCCTCCGGCCCCATCGCCGAGAGCGTGCCCGCCGCCCCGGAGAGCGAGACCCGCAGGGCGTCCGCCCGCACCGCCCCCAGCGCCGCCCTCGCCGCGAGGAGGGGCCGGCCCCATTCGGCCGCCACCGCGCCCAGCGTCGTGGGCACCGCGGGCACCGCCCAGGTGCGGGCGGCCAGGGGGGTCGCGGCCTCGCCGCCGGCCAAGGCGGCGAGGGCGCGGATCGCGCCGTCCAGCCCGTCCTCCATCACGAGGAGGGCCTGGCGCAGCCGCAGCGCCAGCGCGGTGTCCATCACGTCCTGCGAGGTCGCGCCCCAGTGCACCCAGCCCGCGGGCTCGGGCGCGCCGACCGCTTCCCGGAAGGCGGCGAGGAGGGCCGGCACCGGCACGGCGCTGCGGGCGGTGCCCTCCGCCAGCGCGGCAGGGTCGATCTCGGCCTCGAGGGCGGCGCGGCCGATGGCGCGGGCGGCGGTCTCGGGGATCAGCCCCTCGGCGGCCTGCGCGGCGGCCAGCGCCCGCCAGACCAGCAGCATCGACCGGACCTCGGCCCCGTCCGTCAGGAGGGGGGCGAGCGCGCCGGGCGCGAAGAGGCCCCCGTGGAGGCGCGAGGAGAAGGGCGAGGCCGGCATCCCCGCGGGGGTGACGCCCCGCGCGGGCGTTGGCAAGACGCCTGCCGGCAACGATCGCCCGCCCCGTCCCGCAATGGCCGCGCGTCCGCGCCAATCGGCGCATCCTCGCGCCACAATCCCCCGCGACACGTCGTCGACGAGCACCGCACCCGAGGACCTTGCCCATGGACAGACTGAGCGAGATGGAGGCGTTCGCCACGGTGGTGGATCAGGGCGGGTTCACCGACGCGGCGCGCAAGCTCGGCATCTCGAAGTCGGCGGTCTCCAAGCACGTCTCCTCGCTCGAGGCGCGGCTGGGCGCGCGCCTGCTGAACCGCACCACGCGCCGCGTCTCCCCGACCGAGATCGGGCTGGCCTATTACGACCGCGCGCGCCGGGTTCTGAACGACGCGGGCGAGGCCGACGCCCTCGTCGCCTCGATGCAGTCGGCGCCCTCGGGGATGCTGCGGATCTCCGTCGCGACGGATTTCGGGGTGAACCACCTCTCGCCCGTGCTGGGGGACTTCCTGAAGGAGTACCCCGACATCACCGTCAACATGGTGCTGAACAACCGGTTCGTGGAGCTGATCTCCGAAGGGTTCGACATGGCCATCCGCATCGGCGAGCTCGAGGACAGCTCGCTTCGCGCGCGCAAGCTGGCCGAGACGGCGCGCCGCATGATCGCGAGCCCCGCCTACTTCGCCCAGTACGGCCGCCCCGGGCGGATCGACGACCTGAACGCGCACAAGCTGCTGCACTACTCGAACGACGCGCGCGGGGCCGTCTGGCGTATCACCGCCCCCTCGGGCGAGAAGCGGCAGGTCCGCACCGCCGGCTGGCTGACGGTGAACGACGGGCAGTCGCTGCTGAACGCCGCCATCTCGGGCCTCGGCATCGCCTACCTGCCGACCTTCCTGACGGCCGAAGCGCTGTCTCAGGGCCTCGTGGAGGAGGCGCTGCCAGACCTTCCCGTGGACACCCAGGGCATCTACGCGGTCTATCCGCCGGGCCGGTTCACCCAGCCCAAGGTGCGCGCCTTCATCAACTTCCTCGTGGGGATGTTCGCCGATCGCGGCCCCCACGACTGGACCGAGCCCGAGCCGGAGGAGACCAACGTCGCCGTCCTGCGCGGGGTGGGCTGAGCGCCCGGCCCCCGGCGGCGCCCGGCCCATCCCCCCCGGGCCCCGCGCGCGGCCGGGCGGCTAGGCCGGGCGACTAGTCCGCCGAGCGCGCGCCGAGGTCGAAGGCCAGCGCGACCTCCTTCGCGCCGCCGGGCGCGTCCTCGCCCTCCAGCACCTCGGTCCCGCCCAGATGCCGGTAGAAGCCCCGCGAGGGGCTGGAGGCGAGCACCCATAGCGCCGCCGAGGCGTGGCCCCGCGCCGCCAAGGCGTCCAGCATCGCCTCCATCAGCGCGCGCCCCAGCCCCCGCCCGTGCGCGGCCCGCAGGGCGTAGAGCGACCAGATTTCGCCCGTGTGGCCCATGGTGCGCAGCGCCTCCGTCCGCTGGGGGCCGGCCTTGCCGAAGGCCGCCACCTCGCCCTCGGCCTCGCCCACGAAGACGGGGGTGTCCTCGTCTTGGGTCTCGATCACCGCCCGCCAGAGGGCGCGCCGCGCCTCCAGCGTGCGGGAGGCGATCACGTCGTGGGGCAGGAGGTCGAGATAGGCCTCGCGCCAGGCCTGCACGTGGACCCGCGCTACCGCGTCCGCGTCGCCGGGCCGGGCGCGCCGAACGCTCACGCCCGGCCCCAGTAGCGGTAGCGGCCCACCTCGCGCAGCCCCGCCCCGCGATAGAGCGCGAGCGCGGGGGCGTTCGCGGCGTCCACCGGCAGCACCAGCCATTCCGCGCCGTGCCCGCGCGCGAAGTCCGCCGCGTGCCGCATCCCCAGCATCCCCACCCCGCGCCTCCGCATCCCAGGCCTCGTCACCACCATGTGGAGCGCGGCGCACCCCCCGTCGACCCCCGCGAAGAGGCCCCCCGCCACCCGGTCCCCCACCCGCAGGAGGATGGCGGCCTTCGGCCCGGGCGCGCGGTGGGCGGGGGCGCGGCGGATGGCGGGGTTGCCGGTCGCGTCCCAGAGCGCGCCCAGCGCGGCGAGGGGCGGCCAGTGCGCCCGGCCGGAGCCCGGCGGCGGCGCCTCCCCCTCGGCGAGCGGCGCCGCAGGCCCCGCCATCAGCAAGGTCGCCGGCCCCGGCGCGAAGCCGCGCGCGCCGAGCGCGCCGGGATGGTCCACGCCCTCGACCACGCAGACCGCCACCCCGGGCCGGGCGGCCAGGAGGGCGTCCACGTCCGCGGGCGCGGGCGGCGACAGGACCCGCGCCGAGGTCGCGCGGCCCGACCCCTCGCGGTCGCGGGGCAGGTCGAACGCCCCGATCCGGTCCAGCCCGGCCGGCGGCCACGTCGCCCGGACGGCCGCCATGACCCGCGCGGCGTCCGGCGCGGTCACGGCAGCGCGGCGAGCGCCGCCTCCAGCTCGGCCCGCGCCCGTGCCAGGGCCGCGGCGTCCGTGCCGCGGATCACTAGGTTCGTGCCGTAGCGCCCGTCCGGGCGCTGGAACGGGTAGGAGCCGAAGTCGAGCGCGGGATGCGCGTCCTGCAGCCCGGCGAGGAGGGCGGCGACGTCGCCCTCGCCCCGCTCGGCGGGGACGCTCTCGGAGAGGATGGGCGCGCCCCCCGTCAGGCGCGGCAGCAGGCCCTCGCACATCGCGGCGAAGATCTTCGGCACGCCGGCCATGACGTGGACGTTGCCCAGCGAGAAGCCCGGCGCGGCCGAGACGGGGTTGTCGATCAGCACCGCGCCCTCGGGGATGCGGGCCATGCGCAGCCGCGCCTCGTTCATCGCGATGCCCTGCCGGTCGTAATGGGCCTGGAGGAGGGCGCGCGCGTCCTCGCGCACGTCGATGGGGGCGCCCATCGCCTCGGCCACGGCGTCCGCCGTGCGGTCGTCGTGCGTGGGGCCTATCCCGCCGGAGGTGAAGACGTGCCCGTGCGCCGGCGAGAGCGCGCGGACGGCCGCGACGATGGCCGCGGGCGCGTCCGCGACCACGCGCACCTCGCGCAGGGGGATGCCCTTCGCGGTCAGGAGGCCGGCGAGGTGGTGCATGTTGCTGTCGCGGGTCCGGCCGGAGAGGATCTCGTCCCCGACGACGATCATGGCGGAGGTGGTCTGCTGCATGGCGCCGACCGCTATGCGGCGCGCGCCCGGCTGGCAATCCGCAGCGGGCGGGACTATCTCGCGCCGCAATCGCGGAGAGACGGCATGGACGAGATCAGGGGGCGCCTCACGCGCGACGGCATCCGCATCCACGAGGACGCGGATTTCGCGGGCATGCGCCGCGCCGGCGCGCTGGCGAGCGGCATCCTGGACCGGATCGCGGAGCACGTCCGCCCCGGCCGGACGACCGGCGCGCTCGATGCGCTGGTGACGAGGTGGGTCGAGGAGGCGGGCGCCCAGTCGGCGACCATCGGCTACAAGGGCTACCGCCACGCGACCTGCATCTCCGTGAACCACGTCGTCTGCCACGGCATCCCCGGCGACAAGGTCCTGAAGGACGGCGACGTCCTCAACATCGACGTCACGGTGATCGTGGACGGCTGGTTCGGGGACACCAGCCGCATGTACGTGGCCGGCAGCCCTTCGGTGAAGGCGCGGCGCCTTATGGACGTGACCCACGACGCGCTGATGAAGGGGATCGCGGCCGTCCGCCCCGGCAACACGTTCGGCGACGTCGGCCACGCCATCCAGTCCTTCGTCGAGGGGCACCGCATGTCCGTGGTGCGCGACTTCTGCGGGCACGGCCTCGGGCGGGTGTTCCACGCGCCGCCCAACGTCCTGCACTACGGCCGCCCCGGCACCGGGCCCGTGCTGGAGGAGGGGATGTTCTTCACCATCGAGCCCATGGTGAACCTCGGCCGCCCCGAGACGAAGGTGCTGTCCGACGACTGGACGGCGGTGACGCGGGACAAGTCCCTCTCCGCGCAGTTCGAGCATTCGGTCGGCGTGACCGCGACGGGGGCCGAGATCTTCACCCCCTCGGACCGCTTCCACCCGACCTGGGGCTGAGGCCCCCCCGGGGGGCCCGCGGCGACCTTCGGACCGGAAGGGCAGGGGGCGGCCAGGGGGCGGCCAAGGGGGCGGCCAGGGGGCGGCCAGGGTGACGTCAGGCGCCTTCCTCCGCCTCCAGCAGCGTGAGGAAGGTCGCGCCGTAGCGGCGCGCGTCCAGCGGGCGGAAGCCCGCGGGCGGGGCCATGGGGGCGCCCTCCTCCCAGAGGGCGAGGGCGCCGGGGGCGACCCAGCCGCCCCTCCGGGCGGCGGCGAGGGCCCGCTCGCCCAGGCCCCGGCCATAGGGCGGATCGAGGAGGATCAGCCCGAACGGCGCGTCCGGGTTCGGGGGCAGGCGGGTGGCGTCGCGGCGCAGGTGGCGCGCCGGAAGGCCCGTCCTCTCGACGTTGGCGGCGATCAGGCGGGCCGCCGCGCGCCCGTCGTCCACCAGCACCGCCGCCGCGGCGCCCCGCGACAGCGCCTCGAGGCCCAGCGCGCCCGTGCCCGCGAAGAGGTCGAGGACGCGCGCCCCCTCCACCGCGCCGCGGGAGGCGAGGATCGAGAACAGCGCCTCGCGCACCCGGTCGGGGGTGGGGCGCAGCCGCGCCGCCTCGTCGCCCCTGCCGAGCGGCGCGAGTGCGCGGCCGCGCGCCGTGCCGCCCGTTATCCTCACGCCCCGAGGAGGGGCTTGAGATCCTCGGCCCCGAGCGCCTCCGGCCCGGGCGAGCGCCCGGCCTCGAGAAGGCGCTTGCCGATCATGTAGTCCCGGGGCGCGTTCATCGCGTCCACCGCGATCAGCACGCCATCCCGGTAGTACCAGTGCGAGCGCGCGCCCCCGGCCTGCCGCACGTGGACCGCGTCGTGCCCGGCAGAGAGGCCCGCGATCTGCAGCTTCGCATCGTACTGGTCCGACCAGAACCACGGCACGGGGTCGTAGTCCGCGCCGATCCCCAGCATGTCGCCGGCGACGGCCTCGGCCTGGTCGATCGCGTTCTGCACCGATTCCAGCCGGACCCGCCGCCCGCGCCAGGGCAGGCGCGCGCAGTCCCCCGCCGCCCAGACGCCCTCCAGCGCGGTGCGGCCGCGCGCGTCCACGTCGATCCCGTCCTCGGTCATCAGCCCCGCCGTCGCGGCGAGGGCGGCGTCCGGCACGATGCCGATCCCGCAGACCACGAGCGTCGCGGGAATCTCGGTCCCGTCCGCCAGCACCGCGCCCGACACGGCGCCCTCCCCCTCGAGGCGGTCCAGCGCCGTCCCCTCGCGGACGGTCACGCCGTTGGCGCGGTGCAGGGCGCGGAACCAGTCTGCCGTCTCCGGCGCGGCCACGCGGCCGAGGATGCGCGCCGCCGCCTCCAGCACCGTGACCTTCATCCCCGCCTGCCGGCAGACCGCCGCCGCCTCGAGGCCGATATAGCCGCCGCCGACCACGACCGCGTGCCCCCCCTCGCGCACGAAGGGCCGCATCGCGTCCGCGTCCGCGAGGGTCCGCAGGGTGAACACCCCTTCGAGATCGCCGCCCCGGTTCGCCGGAAGCCGCCGGGGGATCGCCCCCGTGCAGAGGGCGAGGCGGTCCCAGCCGAGGTGCTCGCCCCCCGCCGTCACCGTCCGCTCGGCGGGCGAGACGGCCGTGACGCGCGTGCCCAGCCGCAGGTCGATGCCGTTCCCGGCGTACCATTCGCGCGGCCGCAGCCAGAGCCGCTCGCGCGTCGTGGCGCCGGTCAGGTAGGCCTTCGAGAGGGGCGGGCGCTGGTAGGGCGGATCGCCTTCCTCGCCGACGAGGGTGATCGGCCCGGTCTCGCCGCCCGCGCGCAGCCGCGCGGCGAGGGCGAGGCCGGCCTGGCCGGCGCCGACGATCAGTGTGGACATCCGCTCTCCCCCCCGCTTTGCCCCCGGGCTATATGCGCGGCGAACCGACAGAGCAAAGGACCCCCCATGCCGATCATCGAAGAAGGGCAGAAGCTGCCCGGCGCGACCTTCATCCGCATCGGCGAGGACGGGCCCGAGCCCGTGCGCCTGAACGACCTGATGGACGGGCGCAGGATCGTCCTCTTCGCCGTGCCGGGGGCGTTCACGCCGACCTGCCACAGCGCCCACATGCCCAGCTTCATCCGCACGAAGGACCGCTTCGCGGAGAAGGGCGTGGACGAGATCGTCTGCGTCGCCGTGAACGACCCCTTCGTCCTGCGCGCCTGGGCCATGGCGACGGGGGCGCAGGACGCCGGCATCACCGTGCTGGCGGACCCCGAGGGCGCGTTCACCCAGGCCATCGGGATGGAGTTCGACGCACCCCCCGCGGGCCTGCTGAACCGGTCCAAGCGCTACGCGATGCTCGTGGAGGACGGCATGGTGAAGGAGCTGCGCGAGGAATCGAGCCCGGGCGAGTGCGACATCTCAGGGGGCGAGTCGCTCCTCGAGGTGATCTGAGGGACGCCGCGCCCGGCTGGCGGCCCCGCGCGCCCGCCGGGCGGATGGGGGCGCCTCGCCCCCCTTGCCTCCGGGGGGCGCCCCGGCCGGGCTGCGGCCCGCCGGCCGGGCCCGGTCAGGCGAGGGCGTCCATCGCGCGGGCCATCTCGACGTCGAGCTGCGTGACCCCGCCGGCGTCGTGGGTGGTCAGGGCGACGTCGACGCGCGACCAGACGTTGCGCCAGTCGGGGTGATGGTCGACCTTCTCGGCCAGCAGCGCGCAGCGGGTCATGAACGCCCAGGCCTCGCCGAAATCGGCGAAGCGGTAGCGGCGGCGGAGCGCGCCGTCGGCCTGCCGCCATTCGGGAAGCGAGGCCAGGGCCTCCTCGACCTCGCCGGGCGAGAGGCGGCGCGGACGGCTCACTGCCGGTCCTCCGGCGTGCCGCGGCGGAAGGGGCCGTAGCTCGTCAGGATCCGGGCCTCGTGGTCGACCTGCCGTCCCTCGGCCTCGCAGAACTGCCGGACGGCCTCGCGGAAGCCCTCGTCGGCCAGCCAATGCAGGGAATGGGTCCGGCTCGGCAGGTAGCCGCGGGCGAGCTTGTGCTCGCCCTGGGCGCCCGCCTCGACCCGCTTCAGCCCATGCTCGAGCGCCCAGTCGATCGCGCGGTAGTAGCAGAGCTCGAAGTGGAGCATCGGGTGATCCTCCGTGCAGCCCCAATAGCGCCCGAAGAGCGTCTCGCGCCCCGCGAAGTTCAGCGCCCCGGCGATCCAACGGCCTTCCCGGCGGGCGAGGATCAGGACCATGTCGCCTCGCAGGGTCTCCTGCGCGACGTCGAAGAAGCGGCGGGTCAGGTAGGGGCTGCCCCATTTGCGCGCACCCGTGTCCTGGTAGAAGCGCCAGAACGCGTCCCAGTGCGCGGGCTCGATGGCATCGCCCGCGAAGGAGAGGATCTCGCCCCCGAAGGCGTTCGCCCTCTCGCGCTCCTTGCGAAGGTCCTTGCGCTTGCGCGAGGACAGCGAGGCGAGGAACCCCTCCCAGTCGCCATAGCCCCGATCCTCCCAGTGGAACTGCTGGTGGGTGCGGTGCAGAAGGCCCATCCGCTCGCCGGCCAGGGCCTCTCCTTCGGTGCAGAAGGTGGCGTGGACGCCCGACAGGTCGTTGTCCGCGGCGATCTGGACCGCGCCCTGCACGAGGGCGGGCATCCCGGTCGCCTCCTCGCCGGGCCGCGACAGGAAGCGGCGGCCCGTCGCGGGGGTGAAGGGCACGGCGATCTGCAGCTTGGGGTAGTAGTCGCCGCCCGCCCGCTCCCAGGCGTGGGCCCAGTTGTGGTCGAACACGTACTCGCCCTGGCTGTGCCCCTTCACGTAGAGCGGGGCGACCGCGATCGTCTCCCCGCCGCGGCGCACGCGCAGGGGGCGGGGCTGCCAGCCCGTGCCCGGCCCGACGCTGCCCGACGCCTCCAGCGCGGCGAGGAAGCGGTGCGTGGTGAACGGATCGACGGGGCGGCCCCCGTCCGCGGCCTCCGGGCAGGCGCAGGCATCCCATTCGGCGGCGTCGATCTCGCCGACGCCGCCCAGGGCCTCGACCGTGATCTGGGGCGTCCCGTCCATGCTGCGCCAGATGGCCCCTCCGCGCGCGGGTTCAACCGGGGAAGGGCGCCCCACGCGCGTTCCGGCGATGGGCGGGGCGGTAGCCCTCGAACGTGATCTGGTCGGCGTGCCGCAGCGCCTCGGCCGCCTCGGCCTCGGACCGGATCGTCCAGCAGAGCACCGGCAGCCCCGCCGCCCGCGCCCGTCCCGCCCGCGCGGAGGCGAGGTCCGCCCGGTCGTGCGAGACGAAGTCCGCCCCCCCGAGCCCCGGCATGAGGCGCAGCGCCCGGCGCCGCTCCTCCGGCAGGTGCGGCCAGTCCTCGGCTGACCAGGCGCAGGTGACGAGCCCCGCCGCCAGGCCCGCGTCCTTCAGCCGCGCCGCCGAATGGGGGTTGAAGGACATCGCGGCGAGCGGGCCGCCATAGCCCTTCGCGGCGGCGGCCACCGCATCCTCCAGGGCGCCGCCGTCCGGCCCCATGTCGCCGCTCTGGTCCTTCACCTCGACGAGGACCGGCACGCGCCCCGCGACCCGCGCGAGCGCGTCCTCCAGCGCCAGGGGGAAGCCGCCGCCGCGAAGGGGCGTCCCCGCCAGCGCCTCCATCGAGATAGTCCGCGCGACCCCCTCGCGCCCCGTCAGGCGGCGGAGGTCGTAGTCGTGGAAGACCGCCGCGCGGCCGTCGGCGGTCAGCTGGATGTCGATCTCGATCCCCCAGCCCGCCCGGGCGGCGGCCTCGATCGCGCGGTCCGAGTTCTCGGCCGCCCCCTCGCCGTGCAGGGCGCGGTGCGCGAAGGGCCGGGCGAGGAAACCGCCGGGCAGGCTCACCCGACCTCCAGCACCGCCTCGATCTCGACCGCGACGCCGAAGGGAAGCGCCCCGGCGGAGACCGCGCTGCGCGCATGGCGCCCCCGCTCGCCCAGAAGGGCGACGAGAAGGTCCGAGGCCCCGTTGATCACCTTGGGCTGGTCCTCGAAGTCGGGCGCGGAGTTCACGAACCCCACCAGCTTCACCACGCGCCGCAGCCGCCCGAGGTCCCCGTCCAGCGCCTTCCTCGCCTGCGCCAGGATCGCCAGCGCGCACCGCTCGGCCGCCCGGGCCCCGTCCTCGACCGAAAGGTCGGCGCCGACCTTGCCGGTGATGAGGGCGCCGTCCGCCCCCTGGCTGATCTGCCCCGAGACGTGGAGATGGTCGCCCGTGCGCACGGCGGGCACGTAGTTCGCCGCCGGGGCGGGCGCGTCCGGCAGGCTAAGCCCGCGCTCGGCGAGGGCGGCGTCGATGTCGTGGCTCATGGGGGTCCTCCGGGCGTTCGCGTCGCCGCGGAGGCTAGGCCCCCCGCCGCCCGTGCGCCAGCCCGGCCCGCGCGCCCCCGGCGGGCCCTTCCTCCTCCGGGGGCTCTCGCCCGTTCGGAACCCGGTCGGTCCCCCGGACCGATCGCCGCGCGGGGCGCGGATCGTTCCTCCTCCGGGGCTCTCGCCCGTTCGGAACCCGATCGGTCCCCCGGACCGATCGCCCCGCGGGGCGCGGATCGTTCCTCACCCTTCGCGGAAGGCGCGGGCGAAGTAGTCGGTGAGCGGCGAGAGGAGGTAGGCCAGGGGGGTGCGGTCGCCCGTGCGGATGAAAGCCTCGACCGGCATGCCGGGGACCAGGGCCTGGCCGCCGCTGAGGCGGGCCTGCTCGCCGTCGGCGAGGGCGATGGTCGCGCGGTAGAAGGCCGCGCCCGTGCGCTCGTCGGCGAAGGCGTCCGCGCTCACGTCCGCGATCACCGCGAGAAGCTCGGGCGTGGCGCGGGCGTCGAAGGCCGGCAGGCGGACCCGCGCGGGCTGCCCGGGATAGACCTCGTCGACATGGATCGGATCGACCCGCACCTCGATCCGCAGCGCGTCCCCCTCGGGCACGATGTAGAGCAGCGGCTCGCCCGCCGCGACGACGGAGGCCGGCCCGAACACCGCGAGGTCGTAGACCCGCCCCGTCACCGGCGCGGTGATCTCCAGTCGGCCGCGGCGGTCGAGGGCGGCGGTCAGCTCCTCGCGCAGGGTGCGGATCCGGGCCTCGACGTCGCGCAGCTCGCCGATGGCGGTCTCCCGCAGCTGCCCGTCGAGGCCGATGATCGCCAGCTCGATCTCGGCGGTCCGCTCCTCGGCCTGGGCGCGGCGGGCGGTCAGCTCGCCCCGCCGGCCGAGCAGCCCGGCCGCCTCGCGCCGCAGGGCGAGGACGCGCGGCGTCTGCGCCAGCCCCCGCTCCAGCAGGGTTTCCTGCGCGGTCAGCTCCTCGTCGATCAGCTCGCCCTGCCGCTCGAGGGACGCGCCCTGGGCGTCGATCCCGTCGATCTGCCGGGCGATCTGCTCGGTCTGGCGCAGGTAGCGCGCGCGCTCGCCCTCGCGGGTCTCGCGGCGCGCCTCGAAGAGGTTGCGCTGCCCCTCGACGAGGTCGGCGGCGCGCGGGTCGCTTCGCGCCGCCTCCAGCAGCGCGTCCGAGAACTCGATCTCCTCCGCGCCGTCGCGCTCGGCCCGCAGGCGTGCGGCGCGGGCTTCCTGCTCGAGCAGCTCGTCGCGGGCCACGGCGATCTGCGCGTCGAGCGCGTCCGCCTCCAGGACGATCAGGACGTCGCCCGCCTCGACCCGCTCGCCCTCGCGGACCGCGAGCGATTCGACCACGCCGCCGTCGGGATGCTCGACGACCTGGCGGTTGCTCGCCACCTCGATCCGGCCGGGCGCGACCACCGCGCCGGCGATGTCGGTCGTCGCGGCCCAGACCCCGAACCCCCCCAGAAGGATCAGGAGGGCGACCGCGCCCAGCGCCAGGGGTCCCTTCGCGCCGCTCATCCCTTGCCCTCGCGCGCGGCGGCGGCGGCGGCGGCGGCGGCGGCGGCCGGCTTGGGCAGCGTGGCGATCTGCGCGTGGTTGCGGGTGATCTTGGGCAGCACCTCGGCGGTGGGGCCGAAGGCGCGGGCCTGCCCCCCCTCCAGCATCAGCAGCAGCTCGCAGCGCTCGATGGCCGAGGGGCGGTGCGCCATCACGATCGCCGAGCGCCCGTCCGCCTTGGCGCGGTCGATCGCCTCGTTCAGCGCGACGGTTCCCACATGGTCGAGGTTGGCGTTCGGCTCGTCCAGGACGAGCAGGGCGGGATCCCCGTAGAGCGCGCGCGCCAGCCCGATCCGCTGCACCTGCCCGCCCGAGAGGCGCCCCCCGAGGGCGTCGATCGGCGTGTCGTACCCCTCCGGCAGCTCGAGGATCATCTCGTGCGCGGCGGCCCGCTTCGCGGCGTCCACCACCGCGGCGTCGTCCGGGTCGAGGTCGAGCCGGGCGATGTTCTCCTTCACGGTGCCGTCGAAGAGGCGCACCTGCTGCGGCAGGTAGCCGATCAGCCGCCCCAGCGCGTCCGGGTCGTAGCGGTCGAGCGCGGCGCCCCCCAGCCGCACGCTCCCCCCCGCGGCGGGCCAGAGGCCGATGAGCGCGCGCGCCAGCGTCGTCTTGCCCGCCCCCGAGCCGCCGATCACGCCCATGGCCTGCCCGGGCGGCAGGTCGAAGGCGATGCCGCGCAGCGTGGCGTGGCGGCTGCCCGGCGGCAGGACGGTGAGCGCGCGCGCCTCGACCCGCGCCTCGGGGCGCGGCAGCTTCGTGCGGGGCGCCTCCTGCGGCGCGGCCCCCAGAAGGTCGGCGAGGCGGCCCCAGCCGGCCTGCACGGCCTGGATCGCCGGCCAGCCGCCGACGATCTGCTCCACGGGCGCGAGCGCGCGGCCCAGCAGGATCGAGCCCGCGATCATGGCGCCCGCCCGCAGCTCGCCCTGCAGCACGAGCCAGGCGCCCGTCGCCAGCATCAGCGACTGCAGCAGCAGCCGCCAGGTGCGGGTGGCCACCGTGAAGCCGCCCGTGCGGTCGGCGGCCGCCAGACCGGCGCGCGCGGCCTCGTCGCGGCTGCGCTTCCACCGCGCGGCGGCGGGCGCGCGCATCCCCAGGCTCTCGACCGTCTCGGCGTCGCGGCGCAGGGCGTCCGACCAGCCCTCGGCGCGGGCATCGGCGCGGCGGGCCTCCTCGCGCAGGCCCGAGGTGAGCAGCCCGTTCAGCACCGTCACCACGACCAGGACCGTGCCGCCGGCGACGGCCACCCAGCCCATCAGCGGATGGAAGATGAAGATCCCGGCGAGGAACAGCGGCACGAAGGGCAGGTCGAACAGGGCGGTGAAGACCGGCATCCCCAGGAAGCCCCGCACCTGGTCGAGGTCGCGCAGCGCCACCGCGCGCGCGCCGTCGCCGCCCTCGCGGCTGCGCGCCGAGAGGGTCAGCACCGCGCCGAGGACCCGCTCCTCCAGGCGCTCGCGGAAGCGCGCCCCGAGGCGCGCGGCCACCCGCTGGCGCGCATGGTCGAGCAGCGCCATCATCCCGTAGAGGAACGCCACCAGCCCCGTCAGCGCGAGCAGCGTCTCCTCCGAGCGCGAGGACAGGACCCGGTCGTAGACCTGCAGCATGAAGATCGGCCCGGTCAGCATCAGGAGGTTCACGAACACCGAGAAGAGGCCGATCGCCCACAGGAGGCCCCGGCCCTCGGCGCGCACCGCCGCCAGCTCGCCGCGGCCGGCGCGCAGCCGTCCCTGCCTGATCCTGCCCTGTCGTCCGCCCTCGGTCATGCTCATTCCCCCAGGATCTCGCCCAAGACCTCGATCAGCGCCCGCTCCACCGCGTTCCCCCCCTCGGGCGAGCGGGCGACCGTCCGGTCCGGCTGCGGGACCGGCAGCGGCTGCGAGGCGAGGCCGGGCACGGGGGTCGGCGCGGTGCCGGGCACGGGGCCGGGCGCGCGCGCCGCCTCGGGCGTGCGCATGGGCAGCGCGCGGGGCGGATCGCCCGCATGGACCCCCGCCATCGCCTCGCGGAAGATGTCCGCCGGCAGCCCGCCGCCCGTCACGCCCGTCAGCGGGCGGTTGTCGTCGTAGCCCATCCAGACGCCCGCCGCGTAGTCGGCCGAGAAGCCGACGAACCAGGCGTCGCGCCCCTCCTGGGTGGTGCCGGTCTTGCCGGCCACGGGCTGCCCGCCGGGCAGGGCGGCGCGCGCACCGGTCCCGTCCTCGACGACGCGGGACATCATCCAGACCAGCTGCTCGGCCGCGTCCATCGAGATCACCCGCTCGCCCATGCCGCCGGTCTGCTCCATCACGGTGCCGTCGGCGCGGGTGCTCAGCGTGACGAGGCCGTAGGGCGTCACCGACCGGCCGCCGTTCAGGATGCCGGCATAGGCCCCCGTGATCGAGATCAGCGTCGTCTCGGACGCCCCCAGCGCCACGGCGGGGCCCTGCGCCAGGTCGGTGTCGAGGCCGAAATCGTTCGCGATCTGCGCGACCGCCTCGCGGCCCACCTCCTCGAAGACGCGCACCGCGGGGATGTTGTAGCTCCGCGCGAGGGCCTCGGTCAGCGTGACGCGTCCGTGGAAGCGTCCGTCGTAGTTGCGCGGCGTGTAGGCGCCCGAGCCGGGGACCCGGATGGTGATCGGCTCGTCCACCACCGTCGAGTTCGCCGGATAGCCGAGGTCGAGGGCCGCGGCGTAGACGAAGGGCTTGAAGGCCGAACCGGGCTGGCGCCGGGCCATGGTCGCGCGGTTGAACGCCCCCGTCGCGTCGAGGTCGCGCCCCCCCACCATGGCGCGCACCGCGCCGTCGGCGGACATGACCACCACCGCCGCCTCCGCCTCCGAGCCCTCGCGCACCTGCTCGGCGAACACGGTCTCGACGGCCCGCTCGGCGGCGGCCTGGATCGCCGGGTCGAAGGTCGTGCGCGCCATCACGTCGGCGGTGGTGTCCTCCATGAAGAACTCGGGGCCCGAGGCCATGACCCAGTCCGCGAAGTAGCCCCCCGTCGACTGGCGCGCCCGCGGCGCGAGGGTGGCCGGGTCGGCGCGCGCCGCGTCGTGCTCGGCCTGCGAGAGGTAGCCCTGCTCGTGCATCAGCCGCAGCACGGTCTCGGCCCGCTCGCGCGAGCGCTCGAGGTTGCGGGTGGGATCGTAGCGGCTGGGCGCCACGAGGAGCCCCGCGAGCATCGCGGCCTCCGCCGCGCCGACCTGCTCCGCGCCGTGCCCGAAATAGCGCTGGGACGCGGCCTCGAACCCCCGCGCGCCGGCGCCGAGATAGGCCCGGTTGAGGTAGATCGTCAGGATCTCCTCCTTGGAGTAGCGCAGCTCCATCGCCATCGCGTAGATCGCCTCGAAGGCCTTGCGGGCCAGCGTGGTGCGGCGGCAGTCGGCCTCGTAGGCGGCCTCGCTCTCCCATTCGGCGGGGTCGTAGGGGGTGCCGAGGCACAGCAGCTTGGCCGTCTGCTGCGTGATCGTGCTGCCGCCGTGCCCCTGCAGCGGGCCGCGCCCCTCGCGCATGTTGATCCGCATCGCGCCCGCGACGCCGCGCGGAGAGACGCCGAGATGCGAGAAGAACCGCCGATCCTCCGTCGCCACCACCGCGTCGCGCAGCAGCGGCGAGACGGAATCGACCGTCACCGGGCTGTACTGGTCGCCCCTCCAGGCGAAGGGCTCACCATGGCGGTCGAGCAGCGTGACCGAGCCGCGCGCGCGCCCGTCGAACATCTCCGCCGCGGGCGGAAGCCGGATCGCCGTCCAGGCGACCATCGCCGCCAGCACCGCCGCGCCGACGAGCGACAGCCGCCACGCGAAGGCCCAGAGGGCCCGGAAAGGAAGGGTGATCGCGCGCCTCAGCAGCGAGCGGCTGCGCCGCGGCCTGCGCGCCTTGCGCTTCGGCGCGGCCTTCGCGGGCCGCCCGCGCCCCTTGGGGGGCGTCCGCCGCTCGGCGCGCAGGCGCCGCCCGCCTCCTCCTCCCGATGTCGCCATGCCGCTTCCCGCCCCGCTTCCCGCCCGATGTCCCGAAGGATGATTCTACCGCTCGCGGCCCATAATGTCAGGCCGGGGTTAACGGGCCGTAACGGCACCGTGCGTTCGCGCACCGCCCTGAAAACGGGCAATCGCGCGCGATTGCCTAATATTCCGTCAACGTACCGCGCTCCCGGCCCCGTCCGCCCCGCCCGGCCGTTGCCGCGCGGCCCCGGCGGCGGGCCTTCTCCCTTCCGTGAAAAGCGCGGGCCCCGGCCCCCCTTCGGCGGGGCGCCGATCCGGCCACGCCCGGCAGGGGGAAGACGTGAGACTCATCATCGCAGCGATCAAGCCGTTCAAGCTCGAGGAGGTGCGCGAGGCGCTGACCGCCATCGGGGTGCGCGGCATGATGGTGTCCGAGATCAAGGGCTTCGGCTCGCAATCCGGCCACACCGAGATCTACCGCGGCGCCGAATACGCCGTGAACTTCGTGCCGAAGGTCCGCCTCGAGATCGTGGTCCCCTCGGCCCTCGCGGAACAGGTCGTCGAGACCATCCAGTCCACCGCCCGCACCGACAAGATCGGCGACGGCAAGATCTTCGTCCTTCCCGTCGAGGCGGCCGTTCGCGTCCGCACCGGCGAGACCGGCGAAGACGCGATCTGAGGAAAGACAATCCCATGACGAAAAAGCATTTCATCATCGCCGCCCTGGCCCTCGCGCCGGGGGCCGTCGCCGCCCAGGGGGTCGAGACCGCGACCCTCGCCCAGGGCGTCTCGGACGAGGTGGTCTGGATCCTCAACACGCTGCTCTTCCTGATCGGCGGCTTCCTCGTCTTCTTCATGGCGGCGGGCTTCGCCATGCTCGAGGCGGGGCTCGTGCGCTCGAAGAACGTCGCGATGCAGCTGACGAAGAACGTCGGCCTCTTCTCGCTGGCGGCGATCGCCTACTGGGCGATCGGCTACAACCTCATGTATCCCTTGGGCGAATGGGCGGTCGACGGCTGGTTCTCCGGCCTCTTCCCCGCCGCCGGGGTGCTCGAGGGGGTGGGCGTCTCGCTCGCGGACGCGGACGATCCGGGCTACGCCTCCACGGGCTCGGACTTCTTCTTCCAGCTCATGTTCTGCGCTGCCACCGCCTCCATCGTCTCGGGCGCCCTGGCCGAGCGGATCAAGCTCTGGCCGTTCCTCGCCTTCGTGGTCGTCCTGACGGGCTTCATCTACCCGCTGCAGGCCTCGTGGAAATGGGGCGGCGGCTGGCTCGACGCCCTGGGGTTCCAGGACTTCGCGGGCTCGACGGTGGTGCACTCGGTCGGGGGCTGGGCCGCGCTCGCCGGCGCGCTCGTGCTCGGGCCGCGCCTGGGGAAGTACGCGGGCGGGCGGGTGAACCCGATGCCCGGCTCGAACCTCGCGCTGGCGACGTTGGGGATGTTCATCCTCTGGCTCGGCTGGTTCGGCTTCAACGGCGGCTCGCAGCTCGCCATGGGGTCGGCCGGCGACGTCGCGGACGTCTCGCGCATCTTCGCCAACACCAACATGGCGGCCTCGGCGGGCGCGGTGGCCGCGCTGGTGCTGACGCAGGCGATGTACGGCAAGGTCGATCTGACCATGGTGCTGAACGGCGCCCTCGCGGGCCTCGTCTCCATCACGGCCGAGCCCCTGGCGCCGACGCTCTTCGGCGCGCTCTGGATCGGCGCGGTGGGCGGGGTGATCGTGGTGCTGGCCGTTCCCATGCTTGACCGGTTCAAGATCGACGACGTGGTGGGCGCGATCCCCGTGCACCTTCTCGCCGGCATCTGGGGCACGCTCGTCGTCGCCGTCCACACCCGGGCCGCGATCCTCGGCCCGGACGGCGAGGAGACGGGCGAGGTGGCGTCCCTCGGCGCCCAGCTCGCGACCCAGGCCATCGGCATCGCCGCGGTGGGCGCCTTCGTCTTCGCGGTCTCTCTGGTGCTCTGGCTGGTGCTGAAGGCCGTCGCCGGGATCCGCGTCTCCGAGGAGGCCGAGGCGAGCGGGCTCGACACCGCCGAGCTGGGGATGGAGGCCTATCCCGAGTTCGCCCGCGGCTGACGCGGCACCCCGGGGGGAAAGCCGGCGGGACCCTCCCCCCGCCGCCCCCGTCCCGGCCCCGGGCGCCGTGCGCGCCCGGGGCCTTCTCGTGCGACGAACCCTCTCGGCGGACGCCACCCCTCGGGGCCGCGGCGCCCCTCAGGCGCCCTTCGGGGCGCCCGTCGCGGGGTCGATGGCCACCGTCGGCAGCTTCGCCCCCTTCCAGGCCCCGAACCCCCCCTCCATGTGCGCCGCCACGCCCCGCCCGCGGGCCAGCGCGACCTCCGCGACCTTGCCCGAGCGCGCGCCGGCGGCGCAGTGGAACACGACCCTCTGCCCATCGGGGTCGCCGGGGATCACCGCCTCCCCCACCTCCTGCATCGGCATCAGGAGGGCGCCCGGAACGTGCTCGAGGGCGTATTCCTGCGGGGTGCGCACGTCGACCAGAACCACCTCGCCGCGCTCCATCCCGGCGCGCACCTCCTCGGGGGTCCATGTCTCCAGGGTGCCGCGCTCAGTCCGCTCGGTCCGCATCGGGTCCTCCTTCCTCTTCGGGGAATCGGTCCAGCGGGATCCGCAGCACGCCGTCCTGCGGCAGCCGCCCCGCGTGAAGGTTCACCTGCAGCGCCGCCAGCATCCGCGCGGGCAGCGGCAGCGTCCGGTCCCGCGCCTCGCGCCATGCCACGAAGGCCTCGCGCCCCTCCTGCAGGTGGGGGTTGCGCGCGGCCTCCGTGGCGACGTCGCTCTCCCATTCGGCTTCGCGGCCCGAGGGGTAGTCGTGCCCCACGAAGAGGCGCGTCGCCCCCGGCAGCGCGAGGATCGAGCGCAGCGAATCCCACATCGCCCCGGCCGATCCGCCGGGAAAGTCGCAGCGCGCGATGCCCGTCGCGGGCGCGCCCATGAACGTGTCGTGCACGAAGGCCGCGTCACCCATCAGGAACGTGACCGACGCCAGCGTGTGCCCGGGGTGCAGCATGACGCGCACCTCGCATTCGCCGATCCCGAACGTCTCGCCGTCCTCGAAGAGGCGGTCCCAGGCGCCCTCCGGCTCCATCGGCGCGCCGTAGAGCCCGCCCCAGATCGCCGCGACGTCCCGCACCCGCGCACCCGTGCCCGCCCGCGCGCCGGTCCGCCCCCGCACGAAGTCCGCGGCCGAGAGGTGGTCGGCGTGCGGGTGGGTGTCGAGCACCCACTCCACCTCCAGCCCCTCCGCGCGGATCCAGTCCAGAAGGGGGCGGACGAGCTCGAACGAAGTGGCGGCCGAGGCCGGGTCGTACCCCTGCACGGGGTCCACGATCATGCACCGCCCCGTCGCGGTGCAGGCGGCGACGTACTGGACGCTGCCCGTCTCGGGCTCGTGGAAGCCCGCCACGCGGGGGCTTCCCCGGCCGCGGCTCTCGCTGATGCGCATGGCCCGCCTCCTCCGCTCGGGGCGAGGCTAGCGCAGATCACAGGACCTTGGCGACAGCCTCCGCCAGGGTGTCGACCGTGCGCGCGTTCAGCCCCGCCACGTTCATCCGGCTGTCTCCGATCATGTAGATCGCGTGCTCCTCGCGCAGGCGGCGCACCTGCTCGGGCGTCAGCCCCAGCCGCGAGAACATGCCCCGGTGCCCCGCCACGAAGTCGAACCGGTCCGAGTTGGTGCGCGCCCGCAAGGCGTCCGCCAGCGCCCGCCGCAGGCCGAGCATGCCCTCGCGCATCCCCTCCAGCTCGGCCTGCCAGTCGGCGCGCAGCGCCTCGTCGTCCAGGACCTCCGTCACCAGCCGCGCGCCCCAGTCGGGCGGGAAGGAGAAGTTCAGCCGGTTCAGCGAGGCCATGTTCGCCTGCGTCAGCCCGGGGTCGCCCGACAGCGCGATCAGCACGCCCGTGCGCTCGCGGTAGATGCCGAAGTTCTTCGAGCAGGACGCCGCGATCAGCAGCTCGGGCAGCTCGGCCGCCAGCATCCGGGTAAAGAGCGCGTCCTCCTCCAGCCCGTCGCCGAAGCCCTGATAGGCCAGGTCCACCATCGCCGTCGCGCCCGCCCGGCGCACCGCCCGGGCGATGCGCGGCCAGTCCTCGCGCGCGGGGTTGGCGCCCGTGGGGTTGTGGCAGCACCCGTGCAGCAGGACGACGTCCCCCGGGCGCGCCTTCGCGATGTCCTCGAGCATCCCGTCCATGTCGACCGTGCCGCCGTCGAAATAGCGGTACTCCCGCGCCTTGATCCCCAGGTGCCGGGCGATCGCGGGGTGGTTCGGCCATGTCGGCGCGGGAAGCCGGAGGGTCAGGTCCGGATTGGCCGACCGGGCCAGCTCCAGCGCGGCGTGGACCGCGCCCGTCCCGCCCGGCGTGGCGATGGCGGCCGCGCCCCCGGGCCGCTCGCCCAGGATCAGCCGGATCATCGCGTCGGCGAAGGCCGGATCGCCGGCGAGCGTCGTGTAGGCCTTCGTGTCCTGCCGCCGGTGCACCCGGCCTTCGGCCGCCTTGATCGCGCGGAAGATCGGCGTGCGTCCTTCCGCGTCCTTGTAGACCCCGACCCCGAGGTCAACCTTCCCCGGGCGCTCGTCGGCGCGGAACATCCCCGAGAGGGCGATGATCTTGTCCTCGGGCTGCGGGCGCAGTTTCTCCAGCATTCAGGCCTCTCCGGTGGCGACGTCCCCGCCGCTCTCCATGCCCCACTCGGCCCAGGAGCCGTCGTAGAGCGCCACGTCCTCGTTCCCCAGCCGCGCGAAGGCCAGCGACAGCACCGCCGCCGTGATCCCCGAGCCGCAGGTCGTGATCGCCGGGCGGGCGGGGTCCACGCCCCCCGCCTCGAAGGCCGCGCGCAGGCCCGCGGGATCCTTCATCGTGCCGTCCGGGTTCAGCAGCGTGCCGAAGGGCACGTTGCGCGCGCCCGGCATGTGCCCGGCGCGCAGCCCCGGCCGCGGCTCGGCCTTCTCGCCCCGGAAGCGGGCGGGCGCGCGGGCGTCGACCACCTGCCGGTCGCCCCGCTTCAGCGCGTCCGCCACCCGGGCCGCGTCGGCGTAGATCCCGTCCCGGCGCCGTGCGGGGGCGGCCCGCTCGCGCGCAGGCGCCGCCGCGCCGCCGGTCACGGGGCGTCCCTCCGCCAGCCACTTGGGCAGCCCGCCGTCCAGGACGGCCACGTCGCGATGGCCCATCAGGCGGAAGAGCCACCAGGCGCGCGGCGCCGAGAACACGCCCGACGCGTCGTAGACCACGACCCGGTCCGCCTCCCCGACGCCCAGCCGGGCGGCCTGCGCCCCGAACTCGCGGGGCTCGGGCGCCATGTGCGGCAGGCCCGAGCGCGGGTCGCTGATCGCGTCGATGTCGAAGAAGCGCGCGCCGGGGATGTGGGCCCCGTCGAACTCGGCCCGGGCGTCCCGCCCCTCGGCCGGCATGTGCCAGGACGCGTCGAGCACCCGGAGGTCGGGGTCCTCCAGACGGTCAGCCAGCCAGCCGGTCGAGACGAGGGTGGTCGGGTCGTCCATGTCGCGCCTCCGGGGTCCGGGGGGCGGTTACGCCCCCGCGCCGGCGCTTTCCACCCCTTTCGCCTCGCGCCGCAGCCAGGCCGCGAAGGGCTTCAGCCCCGGATGCGGGGGGGCCGGCGCGGGGACGAGGTGATAGCCCGCGCCCGTCTCCTCCAGTATGCGGATCGCGACGAGGGTGCCGGCGGCCAGCTCGGCCTCGACGTTGGGCAGCGTCTGCGCCGAGAGGCCGTGCCCCGCGCGCACCGCCGCGAGGGTCAGCGCGTTGCTCGGCTGCTCGTGCACGCAGCTGTCCCCGTCGATCAGGCCCGCCGCCTCCGCGAAGCGGCGGATCTCGTCGGAATAGGGCTCGATGTACCAGCACGTCCGGGCGGGGTCGGGGTCCGCGGCCGCCAGCGCCGGCGCCGCGACCACCGCGTAGCGCGCGGAGAGGAGGCATTCCGACCCGGGCCATCCCCTGCCCGAGCGGATCGCGACGTCGGCCTTGCCCGCGGCGAGGTCCGCCAGCGCCGTGGAGGGCAGCAGCGCCACCTCGACCTCCGGATGGGCGGCCCAGAAGCGGCCGATGCGCGGCATCAGCCAGTTCTCCGCGAATGTCGGCGTGACCGCGACCCGCAGCGGCCCGACCCCCCGTGCGCGCCGCGCGGCCTCCACCCCCGCGGCGATGCGCCCGAAGCCGTCCGAGAGGGCCGCCGCCAGCGTCGCGCCCGTCTCCGTCGCCTCGACGCCGCGCGGGCCGCGGTGGAGGAGCTCGGCCCCGACCTCGCGCTCGAGGGCACGGACGTGCTGCGAGATCGCGGCATGGGTCACGTTCAGCGCCCCCGCCGCCGCCGAGAGCGAGCCGGTGCGCGCCGCCGCCTCGAAGGCGCGCAGCGCGGCGAGGGAGGGGACGCGCTTCCAATCCATCCTGTAGCTCACCTTACAACGGCGAGGATTCGTTTCCTCGCGTCGATCCAAGGATAGCGGGTATCCCGGGACCAGTCACCCGATGGAGGACGTCATGCTGAATATCATCTCCGACATGCTCGCCCATGCCGTGCGCCGCCGCGCGCCGTCCCGGGCGCATCGCCCCGCCGACCCCCCGACCGAGCGCGAGCGCGTCCTGCGCATCGCCGAGAGCGGCGGCCACGATCCCTGGGACCACCGCACCGGCCCCCACCGCCGCTGACGGACCCGCGCAGCGTGCTAGTGCTCGCGCAGAAGGCGGGCCTTCTGGCGCTGCCAGTCGCGCTTGGCCTCGGTCTGGCGCTTGTCCTGGGTCTTCTTGCCCTTCGCGATCCCGACCCTAAGCTTCGCGATGCCCTTGCCGTTGAAGTACATTGACAGGGGAACGATCGTCATGCCCTGCCGCTGGGTCGCGTTCCAGAGGTTCGACAGCTCCTTCCTCGACACGAGGAGCTTGCGGCGCCGCTTCTCCTCGTGGCCGAAGGTCTTGGCCTGTGCGTAGGGGGCGATGTAGCTGTTAACCAGCCACAGCTCGCCGTCCGCGACCTCGGCATAGGCCTCCGCGATCTGGGTGCCGCCTTGGCGCAGGGACTTCACCTCGGACCCTTCGAGGACGATCCCCGCCTCGATGTCGTCCTCGATCGCGTAGTCGTAGCGCGCGCGCCGGTTCTCGGCGATGGTCTTCACGTTGGGGTTCTTCGACTTGGCCATGCCCCCGGAGATAGGCCGCCCGCGGCGTCGGCGAAAGGCGCGGGCGGGCTGGGAACCGCGCCACGGGGGCGGCGTTCAACCGCCACGCGTCCCGGACACCGGAAGGGGGCCATGGCCCGCCGCAGCTTCACCGTCATCGGCCTGGGCGCCTTCGGGCGGACCGTCGCGCTCGAGCTGCGCCGATTCGGCAACCACGTCACGGGCATCGACGCGAAGGAGGGGCCGGTCAACGACCTCGCCGACGCCCTGAGCCAGGCGGTGATCGCGGACGCCCGGTCGGACGACGCGCTGCGCGAGGCGGGGGTGGCCGACGCCGACGTCGCCGTGATCGGTATGGCGAGCGATCTCGAATCCTCGGTCATGGCGGCGATCAACTGCCGCCTGCTCGGGGTGCCGACCGTCTGGGCCAAGGCGACCTCGCGCACGCATCACCGGATCCTCTCGAAGCTGGGCGTCGACCGGATCATCCACCCCGAGGAGGAGGTGGGCCGCCACCTCGCGCAGGTGCTGCACAACCCCCTCGTGCGCGACTACCTCTCGCTCGGGAACGGCTACACGGTGGTGAACTTCACTGTCCCGGACGCCCTGCGCGGCCGAGGCGTCGGCGCGCTGCACCTCGAACGGCGGCAGCTGCGCTGCCTCGGGGTGATGCGGGGGACGGAGTACGTCGGCTCGGACGTCGAGCCCTGCACGCTGGAGGCCGACGACCGCCTCCTCCTGCTGGGGCGGCGGCAGGACCTGCGCGACTTCGCGGCCGCGCTTTGAGGCGCCGGCGCCCGTGGCGGGGCATCCGCTGGTTCGAGGCGCTGCCGCCCCCGGCGATGCTGATCCTCTTCTATGCCGCCTTCATCGCGGCCGGCGCCCTCGTGCTGTGGCTGCCGGTCTCGCATGGCGGGCAGGTCGGCTTCTCCGAGGCGCTCTTCACGGCCGTCAGCGCGGTCACGGTGACGGGCCTCGTCGTGGTGGACACCGGCAGCGCCTACACCGTCTTCGGGCAGGTCGTGGTGGCGGCGCTGATCCAGCTCGGCGGGCTGGGGCTGATGGTCTTCGCCGTGGTCCTGATGATGACGCTGGGCCTGCCGATCGGGGTGCCCGCCAGATCCTTCCTCGGCGAGGAGCTGAACCAGCGCGGGCGGCCCGATGTCGCGGCGGTCGCCCGGCTGGTGCTCGTCGTCGCGCTCGTCTGCGAGGCGGTGGGTGTCCTCGCGCTCTCCTTCGTCTTCGTGCCCCAGTTCGGCTGGGCCGATGGGCTGTGGCACGCCGTCTTCCACACCGTCAGCGCGTTCAACAACGCGGGCTTCGCCCTCTTCCCGGACAGCCTGTCGGGCTGGATCGGCGACTGGCGGGTCAATGTCGTGGTGCCGGCGCTGTTCATCCTCGGCGGCCTCGGCTTCGTGGTGATCGGCGACGTCTGGGCGAAGCGCGCCTGGGGCCCGCTCGCGCTGCACACCAAGCTGATGCTCGTGGGCACGGCGGCGGTGATCGCCGTCTCCTGGGCGCTGGTCGCCGCGCTCGAGTGGAACAACCCCCGCACGCTGGGCGGCATGGGCGGGCCGGCGAAGTTCTGGGGCTCGTGGTTCCAGGCCGTTACGCCCCGGACGGCGGGCTTCAACACCTTCGACACCGGCGGGATGGAGGCGTCGACCGCCCTTCTGACCATCGTGCTGATGGTGATCGGCGGGGGCCCGACCTCGACCGCCGGGGGGATCAAGCTGACCACCGCCATCGTCGCCTTCCTCGCCGTGGTGGCCTTCTTCAAGCGGCGCGAGCGGCTCCAGGCCTTCGGGCGCTCCATGGGGGCCGAGCAGGTGATGAAGGCGATGGCCCTCGTCGCGATCTCGGCGGCGCTGATCCTCCTCGCGCTCTTCCTCCTCACGCTGCGCTGGGAGGGCGATTTCCTCGTCCTCGCCTTCGAGGTCGCCTCGGCCTTCGGCACCGTCGGCCTCTCCATGGGCGCGACGGGCGAGCTGGACGAATGGGGCCGCGCAGTGATCGTCGCGGTGATGTTCCTCGGCCGGGTCGGGCCGCTCACGCTGGGGTTCTTCCTCGCCACGCGCGCGGCGCCGCGCGTGCGCTACCCCCGCGCGCAGGTGGTGCTGGGATAGCCGCCGGCCGGACCGGGCCGCGGTGCGCTAGCCGATCAGCCCCGCGGCTATCATGGCGTCCTTGATCGCCAGCTTCGTGCCCTCGCCCACGGGCACGAGCGGCAGGCGCGTCTCCTCGCGGCACCGGCCGAGGAGCGAGAGCGCGTATTTCGCCCCGCAGACGCCCGGCTCGAGGAACACCGCCTCGTGGAGCGGCATCAGCCGGTCGTGCAGCCCGAGCGCGCGGGCGTAGTCGCCGCGCCCGCAGGCGTCCTGGAACTCCGAGCAGAGCGCGGGCGCCACGTTCGCCGTCACGGAGATGCAGCCGTGCCCGCCCTGGGCGTTGTAGCCGATCGCGCTCGCGTCCTCGCCCGAGAGCTGCACGAACCCGGTCCCGCAGGTCCGCCGCTGCTTCGAGACCCGCGTGACGTCGCCCGTCGCGTCCTTCACGCCCACGATCATCTCGTGCCGCGCCAGCCGGCCCATCGTCTCGGGCAGCATGTCCACGACGCTGCGCGGCGGGATGTTGTAGATCACGACGGGCAGGCCCACGGCCGCGACCGCCTCGAAATGGGCGACGAGGCCCGCCTGGGTCGGCTTGTTGTAGTAGGGCGTGACGACCAGGGCGGCGTCGGCCCCCGCCTCCTTCGCCGCCCGGACGAGGCGCAGGGCCTCGGCCGTGTTGTTCGAGCCCGCGCCCGCGATCACCGGCACCCGGCCCGCCGCGGCCTCCACCGCCATGGCGACGACGCGGTCGTGCTCGCCATGGGTCAGGGTCGGGCTCTCGCCGGTGGTGCCCACGGGGACGAGCGCGCGGGTGCCTTCCGCGATCTGCCATTCGCAGAGGGCGCCGAACGCCGCCTCGTCGAGCGCGCCGTCCCGCATGGGCGTCACGAGCGCGGTCATCGAGCCGGAAAGGCGCGCAATGTCCATCGAGGTCCCTCCAGATCGCTTCCCCCGGCGCCGCGCGGGGGCGCCTTCGCGTGCGGCCCGGCGGCGGAAAGCCGCCCCCGGGCAACGGACCCGCCTTAGACCCACCCCCCTCCCTTGCCAAGCTGCGCCGCAGGCCCGAAACTCGGCCCCGTCCCGACGTCCTGCGACCCCAGCCGGCGGAGTTCCCCCCATGTCCCGTGCCCTCGCCATCGTCATGCTCTGCCTCGGCGCCGCGCCCCTAGCGGCGCAGGATCTGGCCCCCGTGTCGAGCCTTCGCCCCGAAGCCCGCGGCGAGGGGCCGTCCGCGCGGGTGGCCAGCATGGGCACCCAGGCCCCCGCGCGCTTCGCCGGCGCCGCCCTCGAGCGCGCGATGGAGCACGTCCGCGCCCGCCGCTGGGGCGACGCGCTCTCGGCCGCGGGGGGCGACGGCACGGCGGCGCGGGACGTCGTCCTCTGGCACGCATTGCGCGCGCGGCAGGGCACCTGGGACCAGGCCGCCGACTTCGTGGCGCGCAACGGCGAGTGGCCGGGCATGCCCCTGCTGAAGGCGCGCGCCGAGCGGCTGATGCCCGCCGGCCTGCCCGCCGCCGAGGTCCTGCGCTGGTTCGAGGACCACGAGCCGCAGACCGCCACGGGCGCGCTGCGCTACGCCGCCGCCCTGCGCGAGGCCGGCGAGGCCGAGGCGGCGGACGCGGTCCTCGCCATCGGCTGGTCCGAGGGCCTGCCGATGTCGCCGGGAACCGAGCGGCAGTACCTCTTCGCCGCGGGCGACATCCTCGACGGCCTGCACGAGGCGCGGATGGACGCCCTCCTCTGGGCCGGCCATTCGGAGAGCGCGACGCGGCAGATGGCCCGCGTGGGCGAGGGCTGGCAGGCGCTGGCCCGGGCGCGGATGGCCCTTCGCGCCGGGCAGCGCGACGGCGTGAACGCCCTGATCGCGGCCGTTCCGGGCAGCCATGCAGACGACGCCGGCCTCGCCTACGAGCGTTTCGTGTGGCGCCTCGACCGCGGGCTGGAGGAGACCGCGCTGGACCTCATGCTCGAGCGGTCCGACAGCGCCGAGCGGCTCGGCCGTCCCGAGCTGTGGTCCGAGGTCCGTCTCGACGAGGCGCGCGCCCTGATGATCCGCGGCGAGGCGCGGGACGCCTACAGGATGGCGTCGCGCCACCGCATCCCCGAGGACACCGAGGAGGGCGTGCGCCGGGCGACGCTGGAATGGCTCGCCGGATACGTCGCGCTGCGCCAGCTCGGCGACGCCGAGACCGCGCTGCGGCACTTCCGCGAGGCCGCCCGCACCGTCGAGACCCCGGTCAGCGTCGCGCGCATGGGCTACTGGCAGGGCAGGGCGCTCGATGCCTTGGGCCGCGCCGACGAGGCCCGCGAGGCCTATGCAGCGGCCGCCCGTTTCCAGACCGCCTTCTACGGCCAGCTCGCCGCCGAGGCCGCGGGCCTGCCGGTCGATCCCGCGCTGGCGGGCGATCTCTCCGCGGAGGACGGCGCGCTGCCGGACACGGACATGCTCGGGACCGTCGAGCTGCTCCTCGCCGCGGGCGAGCGCCGGCTGGCCGCCCGCTTCGTCGCGCACCTCGCCGAATCGCAGGACCGCGCGGGCATGATCGCCCTGGGGGAGTGGGTGCAGCGCCGCGACCCCTATCTCGAGGTTATCTTCGGCAAGCGCGCCGCCCGCTACGGCGCGGTCCTGCCGGAGTTCTACTTCCCCGTGCACCCGATGGCCGAGGCCGACATCCCCATCCCGACGGAGATGGCCCTGGCCGTCGCCCGCCAGGAGTCGGAGTTCCACCCCGGCGCCGGCAGCCCCGTGGGCGCGCAGGGCCTCATGCAGCTCATGCCGGGGACCGCGCAGGACGTGACGCGCGACCTCGGCCTCTCCTACAGCCACGCGCGCCTGACCTCCGACCCCGAGTACAACGCCACCCTGGGCGCGGAGTACCTGCGCCAGCTCGAGGCCCGGTTCGGCTTCAACGTTCCCATGATCGCGGCGGGCTACAACGCCGGTCCCGGCCGGCCGCTGCGCTGGGCGCGCCCAGGGTTCGACCCGCGCGGCGCCACTGTCGAGGAGGCCGTCGACTGGGTCGAGCGAATCCCCTTCGACGAGACGCGCAACTACGTCATGCGCGTCACCGAAGGGATGGGCGTCTACCGCCAGCGTCTCGCCGGCGAGCCGGTTCCGCTGAGCACGGGCGAGATGCTGACCGGGCGCTAGGCCCCGCCCGCCCGGCATGCCAGGAGGGCTGCGCCCTCCCGGCCGGCGACCACCGCCTCGACGATCTCGCCGGGGGGGGCGTCGCGGTCCAGCCTGATTTCGGCGAAGCTCTCCGCCCGGCCGCCGCGCGTGCCTTCCACGAGGAGCCGGACCCGCCGTCCGCGCTGCCCATCGGCCCAGGCCGCGAAGGCGCGTGCCCCCTCGGCGCGCAGCTCGGCGGCGCGTCGGCGGATCGCGGCGCCGTCCACGGGCGGCATCCGCGCCGCGGGCGTGCCGGGGCGGGGAGAATAGGGAAAGACGTGAAGGAAGGTCAGCCCCGCCTCGCGCACGAGCGAGAGGTTCGCCCGGTGCCGGGCTTCCGTCTCCGTGGGGAAGCCCGCGATCAGGTCGGCGCCGAAGGCCACGTCCGGGCGAAGCCGCCGGCATTCCTCCACGAAGCGCAGGGCGTCCTTGCGGCCGTGCCGCCGCTTCATGCGCTTGAGGATCAGGTCGTCCCCGTGCTGCAGCGACAGGTGCAGATGCGGCATGAACCGCTCCTCCTCGGCCAGGGCGCGCATCAGGTCGGCGTCCGCCTCGATCGAGTCGATGGAGCTGATCCGCAGCCGCTCCAGCTCCGGCACGAGCTTCAGCACCCGCCGCACCAGCCCCCCGATGCGCTGCCGCCCCGGCAGGTCCGCCCCCCAGGAGGTCATGTCCACCCCTGTCAGCACCACCTCGCGGTGCCCGCCCGCCGCCAGCCGCCGGACCTGCTCGACCACGGCACCCGCGGGGACCGAGCGGCTGTTGCCGCGCCCGAAGGGGATCACGCAGAAGGTGCAGCGGTGGTCGCAGCCGTTCTGGACCTGCACGAAGGCGCGGGTTCGCGCGCCGAACCCTTCCAGCAGCTGCGGCGCGGTCTCGCGCACGTCCATGATGTCCGCGACGCGCACCCGCTCGCCCCCGCGGTCCGTCCCAAGGGCATCCCACGTGGCGGGTCGCATCTTCTCGGCGTTGCCGAGGACCACGTCCGCCTCGGGCATGGCGGCGAAGCGCCCCGGCTCGATCTGCGCGGCGCAGCCGGTGACGACGATGCGCCGCCCCGGGTGCAGCTTCCGCATCCGCCGCACGTCGCGCGCGGACTTGCGCACCGCCTCGGCCGTCACGGCGCAGGTGTTCACGATCACCGCGTCGCCCGCGCCGGCGTCGGCGGCGAGCTTGCGCATCCCCTCGGCCTCGGCGGCGTTGAGGCGGCAGCCGTGGTTCGACAGGATCGGGACGGGGGGCGGGTTCGCGCCGTCAGCCATGCCAGACCCCGTCGAAGACGTGCGCGGTAGGCCCCGTCATCCAGAGGCCGGCATCCTCGCCCTCGGGCCGCCAGTCCACCTCCAGCTCGCCCCCGTCCATCACGAGGATGACCCGCCGCCCCGTCAGCCCCCGCCTGTGCGCGGCGCAGGCGACCGCGCAGGCCGAGGAGCCGGAGGCGAGCGTCGGCCCCACGCCCCGCTCATGCACCCGCACCCGCAGCCGGTCCGGCCCGGCGACCGACGCGACCTGGACGTTGGTCCGTTCCGGAAAGAGGGGATGCGTCTCGAACCGGGCGTAGCCCGCGAGGCCGGCCGCCTCCGCGTCCTCCACGAAGAAGGTGCAATGCGGGTTGCCCATGCCGGTCGCGGCCGGCCCGCCCTCAACGGGCAGGCGGTCGAGGTCCACGTCCTCGGCCAGCGGCACCTCGCGCCAATCCAGCATCGGCGCGCCCATGTTCACGGCGATCCCCCCCTCGGCTCGCCGGCAGTCCAGCACGCCGCGCTCCGTCCTGAGGAGCAGGCGTTCGCGCCCGCCCGCCCGTGCGAGGTGGGCCGCCACGCAGCGGGTCGCGTTGCCGCAGGCCCCAGCGGTGGTGCCGTCAGCGTTCCAGAAGGTCAGGAGGGCATCCGCCCCGGCGTCGTCCGCGATCACGGCGAGCTGGTCGAAGCCGACCCCCCGGTGCCGGTCGCCTATGGCCCGGGCGAGGTCCGGCGTCACGTCGAGGCCCTCGCACCCGCCGCCGGGGCGGGCGTCGAGCACCACGAAGTCGTTGCCGAGGCCGTGCATCTTCAGGAAGGGGATCATGGCGCGGGGATATAGACCCCCCGCCCGCCGCCCGCATCCCCCCCCCCGGCGAGCGGCGGGCGGGGCAGGGGGCGGCCCCGCTCAGGCGGCGGCGTCCTTCAGGCGCGACAGCTGCCAGGCGACCGCCAGCATCGTCGCGCCGTACATGGCGAGGTCCACCGCCAGCAGCAGCCCCGGCAGCCAGAGCGCGGCGACGGGAAGCTGCAGCAGGAGCAGCAGCGCGAGGACGAGCGAAATCGCGCCCGACGCGATCATCCATCCGCGGCCGGGCATCCCCTCCCCGTTCCGGATCCCGTACCAGAGCTTGGTTGCCCCCGAGGCGGCGAAGAAGGCGATGATCACGGTCGTGACGGCGAGGAAGCCCGCCAGCGGGATGAACAGCATCAGCACGGCCCCCACCACCGACAGGATCGACACGATCACGCCCGCGACGATGGCCCAGCCGTCGTTCATGCGGAACGCGCCGACCAGCCCCGCGATGCCCGAGACCAGCAGCATCGCCGCCGCGAGCGTCGTCGCCGCGAGCGTCGCGACGAAGGGCATGAAGAGCGCGACGAGGCCGGCGACCAGCGCCACGCCGCCCATCACCCAGAGGGGCCAGACGGGCGCGTCCGCCGCCCGCCCGTAGGGGTTCGCGAAGCCGGCGCCGCCCCCCGCGCCGCCGGGGACGGCCGTGCCGGTGGCGACGTAGGGGTCGGCATAGGGGTCGGCGCCGGGCGCGGGATCGACGTCCGGGCGCGTGCCCTCGGCCCGGTTCACCGCCGGGATCGCCGCGGCCGGGGTGCGCGCCTCCACGCGCGCCATCTCGGCATGGGAGGGTCCGGCGTCATGCGCTTCCTCCGCGGGCGCGATCCTGCGGTCGCCCCCCGCGTCCCGCAGCGGCCCGTCCGCGTCCGTCACTGGCCGGCCCTCGCCGTCCCGCGCGGGCGCGCCGCCTCCCGGACCCGCGACGCCGGGCGCCGCCTCGTCGGCGGTCGGCTCCACGTCGCCTTCGCCGGCGGGTGCCTTGCGGCCCGTCGCAGGACCGCTGCCCGCCGGGGCGACCACCCCGCCCCCGCCGCCGGCCGGCATGGCGCCCCCTTCGGCGGCGCCGACCGGGGGGCCGGGCTCCACGTCCTCGCCGGGGCGGCGCGGGGGCAGGTTGGTCGGCTTATCTCGATCGCTCATCGGGGCCTCCTACGGCTGCGCCGCCAGCGAAGGGGCGCCGCCTCTTGGGAAAAGCGTTCTCTCCGTGGGAAAGCGCTCCCCGCCGGGGATCGGTTCCGACCGCACGGCTCCGTCGGCTGCCCATCGCTGCCGGGACGTTCTGCATTGGGCAGGGCGCGGCGGCGCGACCGGGCGGAGCGGCCTTCCGCCCCGCGCTTGCACTTTTTCGCCCTGCGCTTGGGAACCGATTCGCAGCACCGCCGTTCCTACCCCGAACGCAAGTTCCACAGGCCGACCCTGTCCCCTTCCCCTCAGGCCTGTGTCATCGGCGGGGCGCTTTCGAACCGACTGTCCCTCGTTCAGCGCTCCGCCGATAGCTTTTTTCCTTCCGTTCGTCGGCCCGCGGGCGCGGCCGCGACGTCCAGCGCCCCGGCAGAGCGGCTCGCGCGGGTTGCGGGCCCACCCGCCAGGCCCTTGCTTCCGGAACGGAACGGAAGGGGGGATCGTTCTTCGAATGCGCGGCGCGCAAGGAGAGGGAGGATCCCATGAGGGCATATGACAAGGGCGACGAGGTCGAGTGGAACTGGGGCGCAGGCACCGGCACCGGCAAGGTCACGAAGAAGTACACCGGCAAGATCACGAGGAAGATCGGCGGCGCCGAGGTGACCCGCAACGCCACGGAGGAAGAGCCCGCCTACCTCATCGAGCAGGAGGACGGCGACGAGGTCCTCAAGTCCCACTCCGAACTGAAGAAGGCCTGAGGGTATGGAATGGCTGCTCGGAATCGTGCATCTGGTCTTGGTGATCTGGGCCCTGGTGAACATCCTGTCCTCGGCGGACACCACCGGGGCGAAGGTCCTCTGGTCGCTGGGCGTCCTGATCTTCCCCCTGGTGGGCTTCATCGTCTGGTTCTTCGCCGGACCGCGCGGCTCGGCGGCCTGAGGGCTTGATCGGCGCGCTCCTGAGACCAGCGAGGCGCGCCTGGTCCGTCCTGATGGCCGTGCTCGAGGTCATGGACGAGCGCAACATCGGCCTCGTCGCCGCCGGCACAGGGTTCTTCGCGATGCTCGCCCTCTTCCCGGCGCTGGCGGCTCTGATCGCCATCTGGGGCCTCGTCGCCGATCCGCAGGTCGTCGGCACCCTCCTCGACGACGTGCGCGACTTCCTCCCCTCCGGGGCCTTCCAGATCCTCGACGCGCAGGTCGACACCCTCCTGAACGCGGAGACCGAGGCGCTGGGCTGGGCGACGGTCCTGTCCACTGGCCTCTCGCTCTTCTGGGCGCGCCAAGGTGTGGCGGCCCTCGTCCGGGGGCTGAACGCCGTCTACCGCGAGCGGCACCGCAACGTGGTCCGTCGGCAGCTCAACGTCCTGGTGCTGACGGGCGCGCTCGTGCTTCTGGGGATCGTGGCGCTGGTCGCGCTCGTGTCGGTGCCGGTCATCCTCGCCTACGCCCCGCTGGGGATCTACATGCAGAACGCGCTGATCGCCGGACAGTGGATCGTCGTCCTGACCGTCCTGATCCTCGCCTTCGGGATGCTCTACCGGTACGGGCCGAACCGCGCGAAGGCCCGCCCCGCCTGGATCAGCCCGGGCGCGGTCCTCGCAGTGCTGCTTTGGGGCGGGGCGTCCTATGCGTTCTCGCTCTATTTGGCGAACTTCGGCCGCTACAACGAGGTCTACGGCTCGCTCGGGGCGGTGGTGGCGCTCTTGATGTGGCTCTACCTCTCGGCCTACGTCACGCTCCTGGGCGCGGCCCTCAACGCCGAGCTGGAGCTGAGGACCAAGAAGGACACCACCGACCCGCCCGCACGGCCCATGGGCCGGCGGGGCGCCTACGTCGCCGATCACTACGTCCCCCCCGATCAGGAACCCGAGTCGTCCTGACCCCGTTTGTCCGGCGCACGCACATGCGCCCCACACGAGCGGAGGAGGACATCATGGCCGAACGCCTGCGATCGAAGGACGGACGGAGCGAGACCGCCGAATACGTCGGGGGACGGCCCGGCACCCCCTCCGGGCAGGGACGCGCGGGCGGCGACATCGCCCGCGAGGTCGGGACGCGCGACATCCTCAAGCGCGAGAAGGGCGGCTCCGGCTCCACGGGGCCGACGAAGGAGGAGTCCACCGAGAAGCCGGAGCACGGTCAGGACGGGGAGGAATCCTGATGGCCAGGCTGACCGGCGGCACCTGGGTCCTCGTCGCGGACGGCGAGAAGGCCCTCATCCTCGAGAACCACGGGGACGCGGACTACATCGACCTGCGCGTCCTGGATAAAGAAGAGCAGGAGAACCCCCCGACCCGGGAGCAGGCCGCCAATCGCCGCGGCCGCATGTCCGACAGCCAAGGCAACAAGTCGGCCTTCGAGGACACCGACTGGCACGAGCTTCAGAAGGACCGTTTCGCGGACGATCTCGCGGAGCTGCTCTACGCACATGCCCACAAGGGGGCCTTCGATCGGATCGTCCTCGTCGCCGCGCCGGGCGTGCTGGGCGAGATCCGCAAGAAGCTGCACCAGGAGGTCGAGAGCAAGGTGATCGCCGAGATCCCCAAGACGCTGACCAACCACTCCCTCGACGCGATCGAGCAGCGCGTGGCGGAAGACATCAAGGATGCCGCCTGAGGCATCCAAGGCGGAGGCGCGGTCGGCGGGTCTGGTCTGGTATCCCGACGACCGCCCCGGCATCGCGCGCCGCCGGCGGGGCAGGGGATGGAGTTACACCGCCCCCGACGGCACCTCGATCGACGCCGCAGACGAGCGGGCGCGCCTCGACGCGCTGGCCGTTCCCCCGGCCTACACGGACGTCTGGATAAGCCCGAAGCCGCGCGGCCATCTCCAGGCGACGGGGCGCGACGCGCGGACCCGCAAGCAGTACCGCTACCACCCCGACTGGACCGAAGCGCGCGCTGCGACGAAGTTCCATGCCCTACCGGAGTTCGGCCGCGCGCTGCCGGACGTGCGGGCCGCCGCCGCGCAGGGCCTCGCCGCGAAGCCCGGCAGCCACGAGTTCGCCCTGGCCACGTTGATCCGGATGATAGACGCCACCGCCATCCGCGTCGGATCGCCCAAGGCGCTGGAGGAGAACGGCACCTACGGCGCCACTACGCTGCGACCCGGCCAAGCCCGCTCGGAGGGCGGCGCGATCGAGTTGTCCTGGACCGCGAAGGGCGGCACGCGCGTGCGCAAGCGTCTCGCGGACCGCGCGCTCGCGCGGGCGCTGCACGCCTCGGCCGACCTTCCCGGCCGTACGCTGATCTCTTGGATCGACGAGGAGGGCGAGGCCCGGTCGGTTCGGTCCGAAGAGGTGAACGACTGGCTGCGCGAGACGGCCGGAGAGGGTCATACGGTCAAGACCTTCCGCACCTGGCATGGCACGCTCGCCGCGTTCCGGGCCGCGTTGGACGGCGCGACGACCATCCGCGGCATGACCGAAGCGGCTGCCGAGCGGTTGCACAACACGCCCGCCATCGCCCGCAAATCTTATGTGCACCCTTCGGTGATCGCCATGTCCCAGGACGGTTCGGAAGCGTTGGAGGGCCTGCGGGGCGGACCCCGCGCCCTCACCCGGGAGGAGCGCCTCCTGATCCGTTTTCTCGAGGAAACGGACGATTGAAGCGCCGTTTCGGCGAATATCGCATCCATCGTTCCGGCGGGCCGCCTGCGAGGAGCGATGCACTAGGACATAGCGAAAACCGGGGCGGTGCCTCCATACGACATATCCGCGAGCGCCCTTGTCAGATCAGGGGTCGCCGCTCCGCCGGGTCCTCGCCCTCCATCCCCGCCACCCGCGCGAGCTTCTCCGTCTCGGGCACGGAGAGTATCCCGTCGTGCCAGCTCGCGAGTTGACGCTCGCGCAGACGGGCGAGGGTCTTGTTCGTGTGGACGAGCGACAGGCCCAGCGCGTCGGCGAGGTCCTGCTGCCGGAAGGGGAAGGGCACGCGGCCGGCATCCGCGATCCCGAGCGCCTCGCAGCGCCGAGTGACCCGCACGAGGGCCCAGGCGATCCGCTCGACCGCCGTGCGCTGGCCCACGGTCGCCAGCGCCTCCCCGAGGAAGTGCTCCTCCGTGGCGGCGATCCAGGTCAGGTCGTAGGCCAGCTCGGGATTGCCCCGCACGAGGGACCAGAGCTCCTTGCGGTCGAACACGCAGAGCGTCATCCGCGTGACCGCCTCGACCGTGTGCCGCATCCCGTCCATGACGGCCGACTGAAGGCCGAGGAAGTCGCCGGGATAGACGAAGTTCACCACTTGGCGCCGGCCGTTCGACAGCGTCTTGGCCCGGATCCCCATGCCCCGCAGCGCCGTGAAGAGCTGTGGCGAGTTCGAACCCTCCATCATGATCGGCGTGCCCGCCTCCACGGTCAGCTCGCCGACCTTGAACCGGCGCATGAACGCCAGATCCTTGTCCGCCAGTGCCGCAAAGAGAGGCCGCCCGCGAAGCGGACAGTTCGCGCAATCCGTCGCCATGCCACCGTCTTCCTATGTCGGAGTTTAATGCTTCCTCCTATTGGGGGTTCCATATCCCTCCGGCACACCGCAGTCTTCGAGGGGATCCCGATGGACGCTGCGCCCAAGGCCACCTTCCTCGTGCTCGTCGAGGACGTCATCGTCGCCGACGACGTCGCCGAGCTGCTCGCGGTGGCGGCGCCCGGCGTCGCCGTGTCCGCCCCCCATGCGGTCGTCGGCGCCCCGCCGGACGTCCACGACCTCGAGTTCGACGTTCTCCTGACCTCCTGGCCCATCGCCGCCCTTCGAAGGAGCGGCATCGCCGAGGCGGCGCGGAGGAGCGGCGCTCGCATCGTGGTGCTGGACGGCGGCGGCGATCACGCGCTGGAGCGATCCGAAGGATGGGTCTTCGTCCCGTCCCCCTTCTCGGAGGGCGCGCTTCTCGACGCGCTCCTCCCGGCGCGGGCGTCGGGCGGCTGAGAGAGGGGGGGGTGAGGGAACGGGCGTTGCCCGAGGTCGTTGCGCCGGCATGGAACCCTCCGCCCGCGCCGCGCTCGAGGATCGGTGGTTGACCCTGACCCGGCAGCGGCTTCCGGCCGCCGCGCACGCGCGGGGGTGGCCGGTACGTCTCGACCACTGCTTCCAGCGCATCCTTCTCGACAACGCGGTCGGCGGCCGGTGGTACGACGCGATCGCGGGCCGGCCGGCCTATCGGCACGCCCCAGGCGAGGTGCTCGCCCGGGCGGTGTCGCTGGGCGAGGGGGCGCTGGCGGGGCGGTCCGACCTCTGGGCGATGAACCGGGCCTCGCTGCGCTGGCGGGGCAAGCGCGGCCCGGCCGCCGCGCCTCAGGCGTGAAGCGTCTCGGTAGAGGCGAAGAACAGCGCCTGGCTCACTGCCGAGCGGACCTGATCCTCGGTGTAGGGCTTCGAGATCAGGAACGCCGGCTCGGGACGATCGCCGGTGAGCAGGCGCTCGGGGAAGGCGGTGATGAAGATCACGGGCACCTCGCCGAGCGTGCCGATCAGGTCGTTGACCGCATCGATCCCCGACGAGTTGTCAGCGAGCTGGATGTCCGCGAGGATGAGGTCGGGCCTCTCCTTGTTGCCGAGGTCCACGGCGCCGTCGCGCGTGCGCGCGACCCCGGTGATCTTGTGCCCCATCTCCGAGACGATGGACTGGATGTCCATCGCGATGATCGCCTCGTCCTCGATGACGAGGACCTTGCCGGCGACGGCGTCCTGCATCTCGCGCTGGGCGGTCCGGACGTAGGCTTCGGCGTCCTCCTGGGGAATGTCCATGATCGACGAGATCTGGTCGAACCCGAACTCCTCCACTGTGTGGAGCAGCAGCGCCTCGCGCGAGTTCGGCGTGAGGTTCTGCATATGGGCCTGGGCGCGTCCGGACAGCCCACCCTCGCCGCCATCCTCGTCTACCGGCGCGCCCGAGGAGATCCAGATCGAGTTGAACACCTTGAAGAGGGCCGTGCGCGGCTCGAGCGCACGATCGAACACGCTCCGATCCTCCAGGATCGCCATGAGGGTCGCCTCCGCGTAGCGATCCCCGGAGGGCTGGCTGCCCGTCAGGGCACGCGCGTATCGCCGCAGATAGGGAAGTTGCCCCGCCACCGTCGTCGCGATGTCGGGCGCGGCATTCTGATCGTCCATCTGCGGTTGAACCTTCGTTTCCTGTCCATCAGGGAACCGAACGCCGCCCCGCAGGTTCCGTTCCCTGGACAGCAGCAAAATCTCTCGGATCATCCGAGCGGGACAGGCCCCTTTGACCGAACAGAATGACAGCGAGCCGCGGCCCCATGTGGCCGCGCAGATCGACGAGAACCTCAAGCGCGTCTATGGCGAGGTCGCGCGGGAGGGCGTTCCCGACCGCTTCCGCGACCTGATCGCGCAGTTGAAGGCACGCGAGGTCGACCAGTCGGAGGACGCGCAATGAGCGATCATCCCGACCCGCGAGACGAGCTCGTCGATCACCTCCCGGCCCTCCGGGCCTTCGCCCTGTCGCTGACCCGCAACGGGGCCGCGGCCGACGACCTCGTGCAGGACACGATCGTGAAGGCGTGGACCAACATCGAGAAGTTCCAAGCCGGCACCAACATGCGCGCCTGGCTGTTCACGATCCTGCGCAACACGTTCTACTCGAACCGGCGCAAGGCCAAGCGCGAGGTCGCTGACGTGGACGGGGTGTTCACGGCGTCGCTCTCCGAGAAGCCCGCCCATGACGGTCGCCTGCAGATGACCGATTTCAAGAAGGCGTTCGAGCAACTTCCCGACGAGCAGCGCGAGGCACTGATCCTCGTGGGCGCGCAGGGCTTCTCCTACGAGGAGGCGGCCGCGATGTGCGGTTGCGCCATCGGCACCATCAAGAGCCGCGCGAACCGCGGCCGCGGCAAGCTGGCCGAGCTCCTGCAGCTCGAGGACGGCGAGGAGCTGACGATGACGGACAACGCCACCATGGCGGTCATCGCACAGGGCGGCCAGGGCTCCTTCTGATGGATCCCGTGACCGGTCCGGCCCGGTTCGCCCAGCGGATCGGCGTCCGGCTGGCCGTGCTGCTGACCATCGCCCTGCTGCCGATCGGCGTCCTCTCCGTCCTGCAGACCCGCCAATCCGCCGAGATCGAGCAGGCCCGGGCGGAGCTGACGCTCCTCGCCCTGACCGAGCAGTCGGTCACCGCCGACCGCGTGCTGACGCAGCGCGCGCTCGGCTCGGCCAGGGCGCTGGCCACCGTCGTGCCGACCATCGCCGGCGATCCGGAGGCATGCCGCCGCCGGATGGCGGCGTTCGTGGAGGAGGGCTCGATCTACAGCTTCGCGGGCTTCATCCCCTCGTCGGGCGTGATGACCTGCTCCTCCTCCGGGAGGGAATTCGACTTCAGCGGTTGGGACGATCACGAGCTGATGCTGTCGAACCCCGAGCCCATGGTCATCGTCAACGAGGAGGCGCCGCTGTCGCGCACCTCCGTGATCGTCATCTCGTACCCTTCCTTCGACGCCGCCGGCACGCTCCTGGGCTACGTGTCGCTCTCGGTGCCGACGGTGAACGTGCGACCCGACATCCCCGTCGTGGCCGGGATGGACATCGTGATCTTCACCCGGTCCGGGGCGGTCGTCGGGGCGGGCGGCTTCGAGGGCGGCATCAGCGTCGAGGACCGCCTGCCCGCGAGCATGGTCCTCTCCGAGCTCGTGCGCGACCGGCCGGGCGTCTTCACCGCCCGGGACGGCCTTGGCGAGCGGCGCGCCTTCGCCATCGTCCCCTTCGCCGAGGACCGGCTCTTCGCGCTCGCCAGCTTCCCGGACCGCAGCGCCGGCATCCTCGCGGGGGGCTACCTTCTGCCTTCCTGGCTTCTTCCGGGCCTCATGTGGGCGGCGAGCGTCCTCGTCAGCTACTTCGCGATCGACTGGCTGGTGATCCGGCATCTTCGCGGCCTCAACCGCCGCATGCGCGAGTTCGCCGATAGCCGCCTGCTGCCCAAGGAGGGCGCGGTCGCCGGCCTTCCGCTGGAGATCGCGGAGATGGAGGACGACTTCACCACCATGACCCGGCAGATCGTGCGCGACGAGGCCGAGGTCGAGAACGCCCTCCACCAGCAGCGCGTCCTCCTCAAGGAGGTGCACCACCGGGTGAAGAACAACCTCCAGCTCATATCGTCGATCATCAACATGCAGATGCGCGAGCTGTCCTCGCCGGAGGCGCGCCTCGTGCTGCGGCGGGTGCAGGACCGGGTGCTCGGCCTCGCGGCGATCCACCGGAACCTCTACCAGACCACGGACGTTCGCCGCCTCGAGGCGGGGGAGGTCATCTCCGAGATCGTCGACCACATGGCCGACATAGGATCGGAAGGCGAGGAGAGCCCCCTGATCGAGAAGCGGATCGACCCGGTCGACCTCTACCCCGACCAGGCCGTTCCGCTCTGCATGTTCGTGACCGAGGCGATGACCAACGCCTTGAAGTATCTCGGGGCCCCCGCCGGCGGGGGGCACCCGGTCATATCCGTCTCCCTCGAGACGTCCGGGGACGGCGCGGTGGACCTCGTCATCGCCAACACGCTCGGCGAGGGCGGCGTCACGCCGGTGGAGGGCAGGTCGCGGTCCAGCGGGCTGGGGCGGCGCCTGCTCGCCGCCTTCGCGGCCCAGCTCGACGCGAGGCTCGAGGACGGCGAGAGGGACGGCCGCTACGGCGTCCGCCTGTCGTTCCGCGAGCGGGCGTTCGTCGACGAGGGCGACCGGCTCGACGCCGAGGAGCAGGCCTCCGCCCGCGCGGCCACCTTCGCGGCCCAGTGAGGAAGCTCGGCCTGCCCGCGTCCGGCGGAGGCGGAGCGCCCGGCGCCGGGCCGCCGCGCCGCCCGCGGCCCCCGCCCGCCCGCGCGCCCGGCGCCCCGGCCTTCCTCGTCACCGCCGAGGAAGGGTTCCCCGCGTTCGAGCGGCTCTTCCTCGGCGCCCGCAGGAACGTCCGCATGGGCTTTCGGATCTTCGACCCTAGGACGCCGCTCTACTCCGCCGAAGGGCTGGCGGTGGGGCGGGACTGGTTCGACCTTCTCGTGCACACGCTCGCACGCGGGGTGGACGTGGACCTCGTCCTGGCGGACTTCGACCCCGTCGTCGCCTCGCCTACCCACCGGCTGACATGGCGGTCGATCCGCATCCTCCTCGCCGCCGAGGAGGTCGCGCGTGCTTCGGCTGGCGACGTGGCGGGGCGGCTCGACGTGTCGGCCGCGCTCCACCCCGCCCGCGTCGCCGCCGGCCCCCGCGCCTTCCTCTACCGCCGCATCCTCGGCGAGCTGCACGAACGCGCCCGCGATCTGGCGGCCCTTGGCGAGCGGCAGCTCGACCGCGCGCTCTCGGAGATGCCGGGCCTCGCGCCCTGGTTGGCGTCGGCGAAGGACGCGCTGGCGCCGCGCCGCTGGCCGATCCCGCCCCTGGTGCCGGCGACGCATCATCAGAAGATGGCGGTGTTCGACCGCGAGACGCTCTACATCGGCGGGCTGGACCTCGACGAGCGGCGCTTCGACACTTGGTCGCACGACCGGCCGGGACCGGACACGTGGCACGACGTCCAGGCCGTGGTGCACGGGCCTGCCGCGGCGGAGGCGGACGACCACCTCCAGCGCTTCCTCGACGAATGCGCCCGCCGCGCGCCCGTGATGCCGTGCCGGCACCTCCTGCGGACCCTGTCGCGCAAGCGGCGGGTGCAGGGCCTATCCATGTCCCCCGAACCCGTCGTCTCCGAGATCGCCGACCTTCACGCCCGCGAGATCGGGCGCGCGCGCGGCCTGATCTACCTCGAGACGCAGTTCCTACGCGACCGGGCCATCGCCCGCGCCCTCGTCGAGGCGGCCAGGCGCGATCCCGGTCTCACCTGCATCCTGATCCTGCCCGCCGCCCCCGAGGAGGTCGCCTTCCAGGACCGCCGAAAGCTCGACATGCGCTACGGCGAGCACCTTCAGGCGCGTTGCGTCCGCCGCGTCCGGCGTGCCTTCGGAAGCCGCCTCTTCGTCGGCAGCCCCGCCCGCCCCATGGCGGCCGGGCAGGCGGACGGGCGCGACGCGCTCTTCGGCGCGCCCATCATCTACGTCCATGCCAAGGTGTCCATCTTCGGGGACGCGGCGGCGAGCGTGTCGTCGGCCAACCTGAACGGGCGCTCCATGCGCTGGGACACCGAGACCGGCGTCGCATTCCGCGACCCCGCCGACGTTCGCCACCTGCGGGAGCGGTGCATGCGGCACTGGCTGCCGGACGATCCCCCGGCCGAGTGCCTGGACCCGTCCACCGCCGCGGCGGCCTGGACGGCGCTCGCCAACCGCAACGCGTCGCTTCCTCCGGCCGAGCGGCAGGGGTTCCTGCTACCCCATCCCGTCACGCCCGCGGAGCGGTTCGGACGGCCCGTCCCCGGCGTGCCCGAGGAGATGGTCTAGGGCGACATCGGGTCCGAAGGCGCGTTCCAGTGCCGTAGGATCGCCGCCGCGTCGCCTTCGGTGAAGTCGCCCGGCACCGGCACGTCCGGCGAGCCCGAGAGTTCCGCCGTGCCCCCGGCGATGACCACGTGCCCGCCCGGCGCGCGGCGGCGGACGGCCGACCAGGGCACGGCATGGCGATCGGCCGGCGTCTGCACGATGAGATGCGCCGCCGTCCAGTCCGCCTGCGCGAGCAGGACGTCGTCGACGCGACCCAGCTCGCCGTCGCGCCCGAACACCTCCGCGCCCAGCCATTCCGACGCCCGTTCCAGCGTCTCGCGGGGATCGTGCGGGGCCTCGGAGCCGGGCGCGTCGGGATGGGGGGCCTGCTCCTCCACGGCCTCGCTGCGCAGCCCCGCCGCGATCAGGAGAGGCGAAATCGTGTTGCCGAACGGTCCCGTCAGGATCGCCGGCATCGCCGCCGGATCGAGGAGGAACCCCTCCTCGGGCTCGGTCTCGGCGGCCTCGATCATCGCGGCATCGACGTCCGCGCGCGGCGGGGTGCCTGGGGTGACGCGGCTGGCGTGGATCAGCGCCCGGCCGCGCGACAGGAAGCCGCCGGTGCCCACCTCGACGTAGACGAGGCGCGCCCTGCGGGGGTCGAGCCAGCCCTCCTCGACCTCGTAGGCGCCGTCGAGCGTCATCACGTCCTGCGCCAGAAGCGCCCGAAGCCCCGTCAGCATGCCGATGTCCCCCATGCGGTGTCGCTAGGCGGAACGCCAGCCCCGCCCGCGCGTTCCCTCCCTTGCACGCAGCTCGCACGAAGGAGCAGCCCCATGGATACCGCCTGGAACGACGTCGGCATCATCGCCACCGTCCTCGTCTTCGGGACGCTCCTCATCGTCCTCTTCTTGACGCGCCTGTCCAAGCGGCACGTCGAGAAGCGGCGCGACTCGGACCGCCCCAAGTCCACGCTGGCCGCCGACGCGCCCAGTACCCGCCCGGGCGATCCCGTCGACTAGTAGTCCCGCTCGAAGAAGATTCCGATGCCGGTGCCGCCCTCGTTGTCCACGCTGCCCTTGACGGTCAGGTCGTCGGTCAGGTCGATGTTGATGGTGACCTCGGCCTCGCCATCGCCGCCGACGGTGACGTCCGTGTAGATGTTCTCGCTGATGTAGCGGCCCGCGCGCACGCCGACGTCGCCGTCCTCGTCCGTGGTGATGTCGAGGTCGTCCAGCCCGGCCCCCTCGCGCAGGTCGTCGATGAAGCCGATCCCGCCCCGGCCCGTCAGCTGCGCCACCGCGTTCGCCAGCCTCGCTGCCTGCAGCGGGCTGAGGTTGTCGAGGCCCCGCCCGAAGAGGAGTTGCGAGATCACCTCGTCCTCCGGAAGCCCCGAGGACGATTCGAAGGTGATGTCCGGCTCCGTCAGGTCGCCCTCGACGATGATGCTGATCGTGCCGTCGTCGACATCCGTCCGGGCCACCAGCCGGACTATGGGAACGAAGTCCCCCTCCAGCTGGATGGATCCCTCGTCGAGGGTCAGCCGCCGCCCCAGAAGGTCGAGGCGTCCGCGGATCAGCTCGAACTGGCCGACGGGGATGACCTCGCGCGTGGTGCCCGTCAGCCGGATCGAGCCGCCCAGCTCCGCGTCGAGGCCGCGCCCGCGCACGAAGATGCGCCGCTCGGCGTCGATCAGGAGGTCCAGCGCGAACGCGTTGCGCGAGCGGGTCCCGTCGCGGCCCACCGTCGCAGGCGGCTCCTCGATGCGGGCGCGCCGGCGCGTCAGCTCGACCGCCGCGGTGTCGTCGACGTGCCGGATCGCCGGGATCGCCCCGGTTCCGCCGAAGCCGGTGGAGGGGATGCGGATCTCCGTCTCGCCGAGGGCAAGGCGGCCGGTGATCGCGCCGCCGCCGCCCGTGAGGGGTCCCGAAACGTTGATCTGGCCGGAGACGGTCGTCTCGTAGAGCAGGGGGTCGCGCACCGACAGCGCATCGGCGACCACGGTCAGGTCCGCCCGGAACGGCGGCTGCAGCGCGATCGGGCCCTCGACCCGGATCGTCCCGCCCGAAGCCGGCGCCCCCGCGAGGTTGATCCGCGCAGTCCCGTCCGACAGGGTCACGGTGCCCGAGATGCCCTCGATCGCCTGCCGCAGCCGCGGCAGCGCGAGCCGCGCTCCCTCCGTGCTGACGGTGCCGGTCAGCGAGGACAGGGCCGGCGGGCCGTCGATGCGAAGGTCGAAGCGCGCCGGCCCCCGGACGCGGCGCGGCCGGATGAACGGGTTCGCCAACTCGAGCGGCGCCTCGCCTGCGGCCGAGAGCGACAGGTCGTCGAACCCCTCGCTCGCGCTGCCCTCGACCCGCGCCGTCACGCCGGCGGCGCCGACATCGGCCGCGATCTGCCAGCGCCCGCCGTCCCGCCCGATCCGCCCGTCCAGCGAGGCCCCCCCGGAGAGCCGCGGCACGAACGCCCCCAGGTCGCCGAAGCGCGCGTCCACGTCGAGATCGGCGAACTCGAGGTCCGGCGAGAGCGTCCCCTCCACATCCGCCGAGAGGCCCCGCGGCCCGAAGGCCTGGACGTCCACCGCCAACCGGTCCGCGCCCGCGCCGCGCACTGTGCCCGAGGCCCGCGCGCCGCCCTGCAGCTGCGGCACGAACCGGCCGAGAAGGCCCGTCGAGACGTCGAAGTCCAGGTCCGCCACCGAGAGGTCCGGCGCGACGCGCCCCTCGACGTCGAAGGCCGTCGCGCCGGGCGCCGTGCCGTCCACGTCGAGGTCGAACACGCCCTCGGTGCGCCCGATGGTGCCGCTGACGGACGCCTCGCCCTGCAGCTGGGGCACGAAGACGCCGATCAGGCCCCCGCGTGCGTCCACGTCGAGGTCGAAGTCCTCCAGCCCCGGCTCGACCGTGCCCTCGACGTCGAAGACGGTGCCGCGCGGGGCGGTTCCCTCTAGGTTCACCGCGACGCGCTCGCCCTGCCGGACCACCGTGCCCTCAACGCTGGCGCGGCCCTCGCCGACCTGGGGGACGAAGACCCCCAGCGCGCCGGTCTCGGCGTCCAGCCGCAGGTCGGCCACCGAGAGGTCGGGCGCGATCCGCCCCTCCACGTCGAAGACGGTGCCGCGCGGCGCGGTGCCCTCGACGTCCACGTCGTAGACGTCCCCGTCCTTGGTCACGCGGCCCGCGATGCTGGCGGTGCCGGGCAGCTCGGGCACGAAGGCGCCGATGGCCTGCGTGCGCGCGTCCACGTCGACGTCCACCACCGAGAGGTCGGGCGCGATCCGCCCCTCCACGTCGAAGACCGTCTCGCGCGGGGCGGTGCCTTCCACGTCCACATCGTAGACATCGCCGTCCTTGGCGATGCGCCCGGTGACGCTGGCCGCGCCGGGCAGCTCGGGCACGAAGGCGCCGAGGGCCCCGGTCCGGGCGTCGACCGCCAGGTCCGCCGTGGACAGATCCTCGGCCACCGTGCCCGACGCCGTCAGCGCCGTGCCCTCGCCCGCCGAGGCGTCGACGTCGATGGTCCATATCCCGTCCTCGTCTCGCAGGCCCGCCGCGTCGATCGTGGCCGGCCCCGGCAGGTCGGGCAGGAAGGGCGCGAGGTCGACGACGTCCGCCTCGACGTCCACCGCCGCCGTGCCCTCGGGCGGCAGCGAGACTTCGGCCGTCACGGTCGATCCGTCGCCCGCCGCCGCGTCGAAGTCGGCGGCCCAGGTGCCGTCATCGCGCGTCGCGACGCCGTTTGCCGTGACCGGGCCCTCCAGCCCGTTGAGATAGGACGCGGGATCGGCCAGCCGTCCGTCGAACGCCGCCTCGACGTCGCCGTCCGCCGCCAGGCTCCCCTCCAGGGCGAGGCGGTCGCCGTCCGGCGTGGTGGTCTCGACCTCGCCGGCGATCGCGCCGTCTGGCGCGCGGCGCAGGTCGGCGTCGAAGTCGATGGGGCCGGGCAGGCCCTCGCGCAGGACCTCCGGCTCAGCGATCCGGCCGTCCAGCGCGGCGGTGATGCCGCCATCGGCGTCCAGGGCGAGGTCGCCGCTGGCGGTGATGCCCGCCCCGGCGGAGAGCCGCAGGTTGGTGCGCCAGCCGCCGTCCCGCTGGACGGCCGTGCCCGTCACCGCCGCGCGTCCCGGAAGCTGCGGCACGAAGGGCGCGAGGTCCGGCACGCTCGCCTCGTATCCCACGGTGGTGGGCTGACCCTCCACCACGCGGGCGCCGAGGCTCGCGCGCAGCCCCTCCGGGCCCTCGATCTCGGCAGTCGCGCGCGTGCCCGCGTCGGTCACCGTCACCTCGCCGGAAAGCTCCGCCGGACCCTCGACGAGGTCTGTGAACGCACCGACCTCGGGCACCTCGGCCGCGTAGCTCGCGCTCAGCGGCCCGCCCTGCGGCGCGTCCAGCGCGATCCGCGCGCCGATCCCCTCGGGGGCGTCCGCGGTGAGCCGCGCGGTCCAGTCGCCCTCCTCGCGCACCGCCCGCCCCGAGATCGCGGCCTCGCCCGGAAGCTGCGGCACGAGATCCCCGAGGGCGCCCACGGTCGCGTCGAAGTCCACCGTCGCCCGCCCGTCCGGCGGCAGCACGGCCAGCAGCACGGCCTCCGTGTCGGCGGGGCCGTCCAGCTCGCCCGAGACGGACCAGCGGCCATCGGCCATCCGCGCGCCCCCGTCCAGCGTCACGGGCCCCTCCAGCGCGGGGACGACGCGCCCCAGGTCGTCGAGCCGCAGCGCCACCTGCAGGTTCGCCCGCTCGGGCGCCACCGTCCCCTCGGCGGAGGCCTGGAGCGCCTCGGTCTCGACCGAGGCCTCGCGCAGCAAGGTCCCCTCCTCGTCGCGCCGGGCATCCAGGACCACCTCGGCCCGCCCCCCGAGAAGGGCGTCGACCGCTTCGATCCCCACGGCGAGGTTCTGCCCGAGGCCCGTGATGCGCGCGTCGAACGCCCCGTCCAGGGCGGCCTCTCCCTCGAGGCGGCCGTTGATCGAGCCCTCCAGCGGCTGTCCGGCCAGCGCCGACAGCCGGCCGAGGTCGCCGAAGTAGAAGCCCGCGCGCCCGTCCAGTGCGATGCCGCCCTCGGTCCGCAGCTCGCCGACCGCCTCGATGCCGTAGTCGTCGCCCGTCACGTCGAGAAGGCGCACGGTCGCCGGCTGGCCGGACCGCCAGTCCGCGTCGAGGACCGCCGCCACGTCGTCGCCCAGGGCGCGCTGCAGCGCGGGATCGCGGGCCATCAGGCCCTCGGCCCGCGCCTCGATGCGCGCGCTCACCGCGTTGCTGCCGTTCGTCTGGATGGTGCCGCCCCCGTCCAGGGTCAGCACGTCCACGTCCAGCTCGGTCGTGTCGAGGCCGTCGAGGCGCCCCTGCAGCGTCCACGCGTCGCCCGTCGAGGCGTCGAACGTCGCGGAGAGGTCGGCCGCGTCCACCAGCACGCGCCCGCCGATCGGAAGGCGCGTCGGCCCGTTCGCGTCGCCCAGCAGGATCCGAAGGTCGAACCGCTCGGGCAGGTTGCTCGGCGCCAGGGCGGCCTCCCCCTCGATCCGCAGCGCCGCCGAGGAGAGGTCGAGCGCGTCGATCACCGTCCGCCCCTCCGGCGTGCGGACGCCGCTGACCTCGAGGTCGAGATCCTCGCCGAAGAACTCCCGGTAGGCCGGTGCGAAGAGGGGGGTCACGTCGCCCGAGAGGTCGAGGGCGAAGCGGCGCCCGCCGGCCTCGTCGCCCTCCCGCAGGGCGGTCAGCGTCGCGCGTCCGCCCAGTCGCTCCTCGCCGTCCGTGTCGAGCGCGATGTCCGCGGCGAAGTCGTCCAGCGTTCCCTCGCCCTCGACGTCCAGCTCGACCGACGGGCGGCCCGGCAGGTCGAGAAGGCCCGCGACGATGCCGTCCTCGCCCTCGCTCGCCTCCACGTCGACGTCCAGCGTCTCGGCCTCCCGGTCGTAGTCGAGCGAGACGGAGAAGCGCGCCGGCGCGTCCAGCCGCTCGGCCACGAGGTTCAGCCCCAGCCCCCGGTCGTTCAGCACGGCGCTCGCCGCGGCGGTCAGCTCGGCGGGCACGCCGGCGACGGGCTCGCCCACGACGAGGCGCCCGATGGCCAGCCGGTCCACGTCGACGCTGACGGGAAGCTCGGGGATCGAGAAGCCCGTGCCGCTCGTGGCCGAGGGCACCCCGTCCGAGACGGGCAGCCGGTCCAGCACCACCCTCTCCGCCGAGAGCTCGTCGACGTCGAGCGTCCCGCGCAGCAGCGCGGAGCGGTTCCAGTCGAGCACCACGCCCTCGACCGTGACCCAGACGCCCTCGGGGTCGGCGATCTCGATCCGCTCGATCGTCGCCTCCGAGGACAGCGCCCCCCTGAAGCCGATCACGTTCACGTCGCGCGTGCCGTCCGACAGCGCGCCCTCCAGCAGCCCCTCCAGGAAGCCGGCGTCCTCCCGCTCCGCATCCGTGCGCTGCGCCTCGGCGCCGAGCGGCAGGCAGAGCGCCGCCAGAAGAAGCATCCGCCGCATCAGAAAGCCTGCCCTATGCCGATGTAGACCTGTACCCCGTCGCCGGTGTCGCCCGAGACGGGGGCGCCGACGTCGAGGCGGATCGAGCCGATGCCCGTGCGATACCGCAGCCCGATCCCGGCGCCGGCATGATCGCGCGTCTCGCCGCCGAAGCTCTCCTCGCCGAGGATGCCGTAATCTGCGAAGAGGACGCCGCCGATCCGCTCGGTGAAGCCCACCCGCAGCTCGGCCTGCGCGGTCACCCGGCTCGCGCCTCCGGCCTCCCGGCCCATGATCGGGATGCCGAGGCTCTCGTAGGGCTGGCCCCGGACGGTCTGCGAGCCGCCCGAGAAGAACAGGAAGTCGGCCGGCACCTCCGAGCGGTCCGCGCCGATGACGCTGCCGAAGCCCAGCCGCCCGGCGGCCACGACCCGCGTGCCCAGGGCGCGGTAGCCGCGCACCTCCCCCTCGACGCGCAGGCCCGTGCCGTCGCCGTCCGTCAGCCCCGCGAAGCCCCTCGCGTCGAGGTCGGCGTAGTAGCCGCCCGTGGGGTCGAGCGGGTCGTCGCGCCGGTCGACGCGCGCGGTGACCGGCAGCTCCAGCAACTGGAACTCGCGCGTGCCGAAGGCGTCGTCCGTGCGCGCGTAGCGGTAGCCCAGGCCGGCGGCGACGGTGATCTCCTCGGTGGCATAGCGGGTCAGAAGGCCCTGGAAGGCGAAGGTCTCCTGCTCGAAGGCCGGCTCGTCGAGGCGCTCGAGCTCGGTCGAGAGCTGCAGGTCCACGTCGGGCCTGAACGTCGCGGGACGGTTGAAGAGGACCTGCGCGCGGTAGTCGCGCCCCTCGCCGCCGCCGTCGATCCCGCTCACCTCGAAGTCGAGGCGCAGCCGCTCCGCCCCGCCGAGGAGGTTGCGGTGCAGCCAATACACCTCCAGCGCGGCGCCGTCGTCCGATTCGATCTCCGCGCCGAAGCCGAAGCGTCGCGGAAGCTGCTCGACCACCGTGAGGGTGGCGTCAATCGTGCCGTCGGGGTTGGCCTCCTCCGCCGGGATGATCCGCGCGGCGGTGAACGCGCCCGTCCGGCGCAGCCGGTCCTCCGCACGCTCGATGGCGCCGGGATCGAATACCTCGCCCACGGGAAGGCCGGCGATGGCGCGCAGCCGGTCCTCGCGCACCCGCTCGGCGCCCTCGATGCGAAGGGGCGCGAAGTGCAGCACCGGCCCGGGGGCCAGGCGCACCTCGGCGTTCAGGACGGCGCTGGGATGGAGGGCGGTGATCTCCTGATCGTCGATCCGCGCCAGGGCGCGACCGGTGTCGCGCCACCCCTCGACGCCGGCCTGCGCGGCCTCGCGGATCGCGCCGGTGAGCGCGCGCTCGCCCGGGGCGAACTCCTCGGGAAGCTCCGTGCCGGGGGCGAGGGGGGCGACGATGGCCTGCCCGAAGCGGAACTGCGCCCCAGAGCGCACGGCGATCACGACCCGTCCGATCCGCGCGGGCGCGTCCAGCGGCGCGATGCGCGCGGCCTCCCGCCCGTCGAGCTGGATGGACACGACCGGCCCGTAGAACCCCTCGGAATAGAGGCGCCCGACGATCCGCGTGTAGTCGGCGCGCGCCGCCGCGACGAGGTCCTGCGCCGTCTCGATCCCCTCCTCGCGGCCGGCGACCACGAGCGAGGCGGCGCGCACCTCGTCCTCCAGCGCCTCGGGCCCATCGACGACGACGTCCACCTCGAACGCCGCCGCGCAGGCGGGCAGCAGCGCGACCAGCGCCGCCAGAACGGTCCGTGTCCTCAATGCAGCCCCCTCCGTGCGCGCCGCCCCATCTTGCGCCGATCGCGCGTGCCCCCACAACGGGAAATGTCGCAGATGCGAAAGCCTTTCTGCCCTCAGGCGGCCTTCGGCGCATCGCCCTGGGCGACGCGCTCGAGATCGGCCAGGATCGCGCGGCGCCACCAGTGCACGTCGCGCGCCCGCATCCCCTTCATGATCGCGCCGTGCCGCTCGCGCCGCTCGCCCAGCGGCATCCAGAGCGCGGTGACCATCGCCTGGACCATGTCCTCGCCGTCATGAGGGTTCACGATCAGCGCCTCGGGCATCTGCTCGGCCGCGCCGGCGAACTTCGACAGGATCAGCACGCCCGGGTCCTTCGGGTCCTGCGCGGCCATGTACTCCTTCGCGACGAGGTTCATCCCGTCCGCCAGCGGCGTGACCAGCCCCACATAGGCCGCCCGGTAGAGCCCGGCGAGGCGGTCGCGCGGCACGGGCCGGTGGATGTAGCGGATCGGCGTCCAGTCGAGGTCGGCATGGGCGCCGTTGATCGCGCCGGTCATGCGCTCCAGCTCCTCGCGGATCTCGCGGTAGGCCTCGACCTCCTCGCGGGTGGGCGGCGCGATCTGCAGCAGCTCGACCTTGCCATGAAGGTCCGGCCGCCGGTCGAGGAGCGTGCCGAACGCCCGGAACCGCTGGGGCAGGCCCTTGGAGTAGTCCAGCCGGTCCACCCCGATCACCGTGGCGCGCCCTTCGGTGTCCCGCGGCGGCGCGGCGGCCGCGGTGCGGGCGAACTCCTCCACGTCGATGCCGATCGGGTAGGACGCGACCCGCACCTCCTCGCCGCGCAGCGCCATCCGCCCGTTCAGCAGGATGGACGCCTCCGGCACCGTGCGGAACGCCTCGAGGCAGGCGGAGACGTCGCGCATCGACTGCAGCCCGAAGAGGTCGAAGGCCGCGATCCAGCGCGCCGTCTCGGCGCTGTTGGGCAGCGCCTGGAAGGCCATCGGGCCCGGGAACGGGATATGGAGGAAGAAGGCGACCGGGTTCGAAACGCCCAGCTGGCGCAACTCGTAGGCGAGGGGCAGGTGGTGGTAGTCGTGGACCCAGATGCGGTCCTCCGGCTCGACGATGCCCGCGATGAGGCGCGCGATCCGCCGGTTCACCCGCCTGTAGGCGCTGGGATAGTCGGGCCGCATCCGCATCAGGTCCACCCGCCCGTGGCAGAGCGGCCAGAGCACGGAGTTGGCGAACCCCGCATAGTAGTTCTCGTGCTCCTCGTGGGTGACGTCGAAGCTCAGCCGGTCGAAGGCCGCCCCGGGATGCGGGGTCAGCCGCTCCTCCACCGCGTCGACGGGCGTGCCCGAGTTGCCGACCCAGACGCCGCCGCCCGACAGCGCCTCCTCCAGCGCGACCACCAGCCCGCCGGAGGGGTTGTCCCCCAGCGGAAGGCGGTTCGAGACGACGACGAGGCGCGACATGGGAGGGGTTCCGTTAGCAGGGAGAGGGCGGGCGCGGGAAGGGCAGGGCCGATCCTCAGGCGGCGCCGGCGGGCTCCTGCGCACGGCCGGCGATCTGGCGCGCCAGCGCCCTATGCACGACCTCCGGGCTCTCCAGCCGGCAGCCGGCGGCCGACTGGCCCTCGCCCACCTTCACCGCGACCCCGCCCCGTTCCTTCGCCCAGGCCAGGGCCGGCTCGTCCGTCACGTCGTCGCCGAAGACCACGGGCAGCCGCCCCGCGAACGGCTCCTCCTCCATGAGGGCCTGGATCGCGTTCTCCTTCCCGACGCCGTCCGGGCGGACCTCGAAGGCCATCTTGCTGTGATGAATGTGGAACCCTTCGAACTGCGAGAGCGCGTTCTCCAGCATGTTCCAGGCCGCGCCCCTCAACTCGGGGTTGCGGCGGAAGTGCAGCACGACGCCCGTGGGCTTCGGCTCGGCGATGTAGGCCTCGTTCGAGGTGGCGAACCCCTCGACCATCTTCTGCAGCGCCGCGACGACGCCCGGATCGGGCGAGACGGTCGCCTCAGGGCCCTGCCCGCGGTCGATCTCGCCGCCATGGCTGCCGACGATCACGCCGGGAAAGTCCGGCAGCCAGCGGCGGATGTCCGCGACCGCCCGGCCCGACGCGATGGCCACAGCCCCGCCCGCCTTGGCATGCAGCTCGCCCAGCATCGGGCCGAGGTGGCCTGGCACGTCGATGCCGTCCGGCGTCTCGGCGAGGTCGACGAGCACCCCGTCGAAGTCGAGGAAGAAAGCGGCCTCCTCGGTCCGGAACCTCGGCAGGCAGTCCAGCTCGGGGCCGGGTCCGTCAGCGGCGAAACCGATCATCTCGTAGAACATCATCCCTCTCCCGCGGGCGCGGCCCGCAGCCGCGTCACTCGCCCGGAGACGTTCCGGACACCGATCCCTGACGCTGCTCAACGCGCGCCGACTTGCTGGCGTTCCGCCGTGCGCTGTAGTGCTCGCGCAGCTCCGCCATGCGCCTGTCGCGGGCGCGGCGCGCCTCCGTCATGCGGATCTCGTCCTTGACCTGTCCCCAGGCCATCACGCTGAACACCGCCGTCCCGCCCACCACGTTGCCCATCAGGACCGGCAGGAAGAACCCGAAGACGGCCAGCCCGATGCCGAGCTCGCCTGCGAGCAGCAGATAGCCCATCTCGACGCTGCCCGCCACGATGTGGGTGAAGTCCCCCGCCGCGATCAGCCACGTGAAGACGATGATGATGAAGAACTTGGCATCCTCCGCCTGCGGCATCATCCACACGATCGCCGCGATCAGGATCCCGGCCGGCACGCCCCGCAGGAAGCCGTCGAGCGCGCCCATGTGGGTCGCGTGGACGCTGAGGTCGTGGATGGCGGGGTGCAGCTCGGGCGCGATGGCGCCCGAATGGAACAGCGCGGCCGCCATGAAGGCGCCGACGAGGTTGGCCCCCAGAACGATCGCCCACAGGCGCAGCACGTCGAGCGCGGCCGCCCAGGTGGGCTTGATCATGAAGGGCAGCACGGTGGTGATCGTGTTCTCGGTGAACAGCTGCATCCGGCCCATGATGACCAGCATGAACCCCAGGCTGTAGCCGAGATTCTCCAGAAGGTAGGTCCACTCGGCGGCCGGCAGGTAGGTGCGGAAGATCGCCTCCCCCAGGACGGAGAAGGATATGAGGAGCCCCGCCGCGATCCCCGACCAGACGAGGCCGGAGATGGGCCGGGCCAGCTCCTCCTCGCCCGAGCGGCGGATCACCTCGTAGATCATCTTGGAGCTGAGGCCCGCCGCGTTCTCGATCGAGCGGTCCTCCATCTCGTCGCGCACCTCGCGCGCGTGCTCCTCGCCTTCCTCGGTCAGCGCCTCGCTGTGATCTGCCATGGGATGCCCTTCGCGGTGATGCTTCCCAAGCGCGCTGCGCCGCCGGGGTTCCCCGGAACCTAGCCCGCCGCGCGCCCGTTCGCCATTCGACGGAGGGAGGCGTCCCATGGAGGAGGACAACGCCGGCGACGTGGCGGCGACGCTGCTCGTCCAGCTGCAGGGCTGGTCGGCCGGTCTCGTCGAGGCGCTGCCCCGCATCGGCGTGGCCCTCGTGGTCCTCGCGCTTGCGGTGCTCGCGGTCGCCATCGGGCGCTCCGTCATCGCGCGCCTCGGGCGCCGGCTGCGGCCCAACCTCGTCGAGGTCCTTCAGCTCCTCCTGTCGGTGGGGGTCTGGCTGGTGTTCGGCCTCGTCGCGCTGACGATCGTCTTTCCGTCCATCACCCCCGGCTCGGCGCTGGCCACGCTCGGCCTCGGGTCGGTGGCGATCGGCTTCGCCTTCAAGGAGACGTTCGAGAACTTCCTCGCCGGGATCCTCATCCTCCTGCGCGAGCCGTTCAAGATCGGCGACTTCGTCGAGTGCGACTCGGTCGAGGGGCAGATCGAGCGGATCACCATCCGCGACACCCGCCTGCGCCAGACGGACGGGCAGCTCGTGGTGGTCCCGAACCACGACCTCTTCCACAATCCCGTCGTGGTGCGCACCGACCGCGACCTGCGCCGCGCCGCCATCACCGTCGGCGTCGCCTACGGCGAGGACGTGGACGCCGCGCGCGAGGTGATCGCCGACGCCATCCGGGCGGTGGACTCGGTGCGCGACGACGTCCACGACGTGCAGGTCTTCGCCAAGGCGTTCGCCTCCTCCTCGATCGACTTCGAGGTCGCGTGGTGGACCGGGTCGACCCCGCTCGACATCCGCTCCTCGCGCGATCAGGTGGTCGCCGCCATCAAGCGGGCCCTCGACGAGTCCGGCATCGAGATCCCCTTTCCCTACCGGACCCTCACCTTCAAGGAGCCGCTCGCCCTCGGCCGCGAGGGGCAGGACGGCGACCGGCGGGAAGCCGCGGAATAGCGCGGGTCGCCCCGCATCGCCGCCCGTTCGCTGCAACCCGCCCGTTCCGGTCCGTCCATTGTTGACCGAATAAGTCAGGTATGGCAGCAGGGTGTCAGGGCAAGCCGGTCGCCAGCCTCTCGCCGCCGACGGAAAGGGCCCCCAGTGAACCAATCAGCCACCCCGCCCCGGGCGGCCGCCTGTGCGGGCCATCGGTCCGAACCCCTGGACGCGCTTTCCTTCGACGCCGCCGAACGGGACGTGCTGACGATCGCGCGGCACTACTTCCGCAGCTTCGCGATGCCCGGGACGCAGTCCTGGATCGGCGGGATAGGGGCGGCGCTGGCCGCGTTCGACCACGACCGCGCCCCCGGCCTGGCGGTCGCCGCGGTGGCGGCGGTGCAGGCCATGCGGCAGGCGCGGGCCTCGACCTTCCGGTTCAACGACCCTTGCTGCCCGGACTGCGCCCGCCGCATCACCCGGCACGAGAAGGCCTGGCTCGGCGCGCTCGCGGCGATGCGCGAGCGGGCGCACGAAAGGGCGTCCGGCCATGCCGTGATCCTGTGCGAGGGCGCCGATCACGCGGCCTTCCTGCGGGCCATGGCCGTGCTCGCCGGCCACCTGCCGCCGCGCGGGGCGGCCGCGCCCGGCCGTCCGGCCCCTTTCCCCGGGGGCTAGCCCGGGCCGACCGGGACGAGGTGGTTGTCCCAGGCGACCCCGGCCCGGCGCGCGCCGCCCGGGTGCAGGATGCCGCCCCGCCCGTCGGTGAAGGCCAGCCCCGCCCCCGCCGGCGCCACGCCGCAGATATCCGGGCGGCGCACGATCCCCGCCGGGCCGCCCGCCACGGGGAAGACCTGCGCGAGCCCGCCGCGCGGCCCGGTGACGGCGACCCGCGCACCGTCCCCCGAGAAGGCCACCGACCCCCCGTAGCCCCGCATCGCCCCCTGCGTCGCGGGATCCTCCAGCAGCCGCGGCGCGCCGCCGCCCCGGCGGTGGAGCGCGAGGAGGGCGCGCGCCTCCCCCTCCTCGCCCTGCCATTGCAGCGCCATCGCCACGGTGCCGTCGCGGCGCGCCGCGAGATGCCGTATCGAAGCGAGGCGCATGCCCTCGCCCAACTCGACCACCTCCTCGGCCGCACCGTCCCGCAGGAAGGCTAGGTTCGGGCGCATGACGGCGAGGTTCAGCTTCCGCCGCCCGGTGGCGGGATGGGTGCGGATGCCGCCGTTCGCGACCGCCAGGACCTCCGTTCCCGGCAGGCGCACCACCTCGTGCGGGCCGGTCCCGCCCGTGCGCCACTCGCCCATGCGGCGATAGCCCCCGTGGGCGTCCCAGAGGCCCAGCACCCCCTCGCCGGCGGCGAAGTCGTTCTCGGTCGTCGCGAGTACCGTGCCGCCGCCCAGATAGGCCCCGTGCCCGTAGAAGTGCCGCCCCTCCGGCGCCTCGAGGCGGCGGCGCACGGCGCCCGTCCGGCAGTCGAGGACCAGCGCGAAGGTTCCCGGCCGCCGCGCGAAGGCGACCGCCTCGGCGCGCAAGGGGTGCGCGGCGGCGGCATGGCCCCGCGCGGGAAGGGGGACGCGGAACGCCTCCCCGCCCTCGGGGCCCAGGCCGATCAGCGCGAAGGCCCCCGAAGGCTCGCGCGCGGCGGCGAGGAAGGCCGGCGCGCCGACCTCGGCCCAGGCGGCGGCGGGGATCGCGGACGCCGCGGCCGCGCCGGCCAGGAAGGCCCGGCGGCGCATCAGTCGCCGTCCAGGGCGTTGAAGCCCGCCGGAACGTCCAGGGCGGCGCCGATCTCCTCCTCGGCCGTGCGCCAGACCTCGCGCACGGCCGTCTGCAGCGCCTCGACCCGAAGCCGCTCCGAGGGTTCGGCGACGCCGGCGAGGGCCGGGTCCTCCAGCCCGTCCGCCAGCGCGATCGCCCGTGCGAAGGCGGCGTCCGTCTCCGGCGCGTCCGCGAGCAGCGCCGCCAGCTCCCGCAGGGCGCGAAGCGCGGCGGCGACGTTGGGCAGCGAGCGCTCCGACCGGCGCATCTCCGCGCGCAGGGGCCGGGGCGCGTCGAAGGTGCCCAAGGGCCGCCCCAGCCGCTGCTCGGCCGTGAACTCCAGCCCTCCGACCAGCGCGGTGTAGAGCGCGGCCTCCGCCTCCCCGGGGGCGAGGAAGCGCGCGTTCCCCGGCTCGCCGGCGGCGCGCATGAGGGCGGCGAACCCATCCCATCCGGCATCCACGGCCCCGGTCAGCGCGGCGAGATCCGCCGCCAGCGCCGCGGTCAGCGCGCAGGGCTCGCCACCGTCCTCGAAGATCAGCCGCTCCAGCCCCGCGAGGCCCCGCGCCGCGGCCGAGGCGCGGGCGATCCCCTCGGGGGTCCAGGCGCCCTCGCCCCCCTCCCGCAGGAGGCGCAGGCCCCGCGCGGTCGCGTCCCGCCCGTCCGGCCAGAAGTGCACGATCCGCAGGCGCCCCCCCTCCTCCAGGGGGCCCAGGGTCAGGTGCGAGGCGCCCGCCCACGCCTCGGCCGCGTCCCGGAACGGCCCCTCCAGACCCTCGCATCCCTCCGCGGCCGCGTCCGACAGCGCCTCCGCGGCATCGGCCAGCGCCGCGATCCGGGGCAGCACGTGCCCCTCCAGCGCGGCGTCCACGTCCGCGGGGGCGGGGGCGGCCGGGGCCGCGAGAAGGGCGAGGGCGAGGGCGAGGCGCATCAGAGGGACTCCAGGAAGGCGAGAAGGGCGGCGCGGCGTCCGGGCGGCATCGCGGCGTAGGCGTCGCGGGCGGCCGCCCCCTCGCCGCCATGCCAGAGGATCGCCTCCTCCGGCGTGCGGGCGCGCCCGTCGTGCAGGAACCCCGCCTCGGGCGAGACCTGGCGCACCAGCCCCAGGCCCCAGAGCGGCGCGGTCCGCCATTCCGCGCCCTGCGCGTCCCCGGCGGGCAGCCCGTCGGCCAGCCCCTCGCCCATGTCGTGGAGGAGGAAGTCCGAATAGGGCCAGATCAGCTGGAAGGAATGCTCGGGCCGCCCCCGCAGGCGGTGGGTGACGAATTTCGGCCTGTGGCAGGAGGCGCACCCCGCCTCCATGAACGCCGCCTTGCCGGCGAGGACCTCCGCCCCGCCCGGGGCCGCCCGGCGCGGCACCCCCAGCGTGGAGGAGTAGAACGTCACGCGGTCCAGCGCCTCGCCCGACACCTCGAACCCGCCCTGCGCCGCGTCCATCCCGTGGAAGGCCGCGCGGCAGGCGGACTGCGCCTCCGTGCAGTCGCCCCAGGGGTCCGGCCGAAGGGGCGAGGCGAGGCCCATGTCGGCGTTGAACGCGTCCGCCGCCTGCTGGCGCAGCGTGGGCGTGGTGGCGCGCACCCCGAAGCGGCCCAGCATCTCCGTTGCGTATTCCGGCGACCAGACGACGTTGGGCCGCCCGGAGATGCCGTCCCCGTCCGCGTCCTGCGGATCCGCGCCGGCCAGGATGTCGGCCGCCGGAATCGCCTCGACGAGGCCCAGCCCGATCATGGCGGGGGCGACGCGCGGGCTGATGGCGGTGGCGGGGCCCAGGGACCCGTAGGCCAGCCCCTCCAGCGACCACCGCGGGCGGCGCAGCGGGACGGGGCCGGTCCCCGCCAGGGGGACGCTCTGCGCCGTCTCCCACTCGACGGCGACGCGCCCCTCGGCCGGAACGCCCGGGAGCGAGCGGTCCGAGAGCTGGTGCCCGTAGGCCGGGTCCGCGCCCGCGCCGAGGTAGCGCGACAGCCCCGAGGGGTCGGGCTCCGGCACGCCGAGGCGCACGACGAGGCTTCCGGCGTCGTCCCCCGGCCCCGCCGGCGCGTGGCCCCGCCCGTCCTTCAGGTGGCAGTCCTGGCACGACCGCATGTTGAACATCGGCCCCAGCCCGTCCGAGGCGATCGTCGAGGCCGGCGCCGCGACCCAGAGCCGCTCGAAGAGGCCGTTGCCCACCGCGAACTCCGCCTCCTGCTCGAAGGAGAGGTTGGCCTGCGGCAGCGAGAAGGCCTGGGCGTCCCCCCGCCGCCGCACGGTGCCCGCGCCGCCGCCGTTGGCCTCGAACCGTTCGGGCGCGTCGAAGGCGGCCGCGGGCGCGGTGACGGCGGCCACGCGCGCGGCCTCGGCCGGCGTGCGGGGCACGACGTCGAGATGCGGCTCGGCCTCCTGCGCGAGGGCGGCGAGCGGAACGAGGGCGAGCAGGACGGCGATGCGCATGGGGGCTCCTCCGCCAGATGTTCGAGGTATCGCAACCGATATCGCGGCGACCGGCGGGGCGGGGGCCGGGACGGGCCGGCCCCGCCCGGGCGGCCTACTCGAACACCGCGTCCGGGTCGTCGAGGCTGTCCGACCCCTCGAACGCGACCTCCTCCCCGCCGAGGGCGGCGGCCGCGCGCTCGATCTCGCGGGTCTGCGCCACCAGGGCGTCCACCGCCGACTGTATCAGCGCGCCGCCCGCCTCGTTCGCGGGGTCCAGCATCATGTCGTAGGGCATGCCCGCCTCCGCGACGAGCTTCAGCTCGGTCATGCGGTCCTGCGTGACGCCGAGCGCGTCCTCGAGCCCTTCGGCGACCTGCGGGTCCGCCTTCGCCAGCAGCTCGTGCAGCGACGGGCCTTCCGTTATCGCGCCGTCCACGCCGACATAGCGTCCCTCGTAGACGTTCCGGATGCCGAGGGCGTCGTAGAAATGGTCGTTGTGGGTGTTGTCGGCGAAGCAGGAATGCTCCTCCTCCGGGTCGTTGAGAAGAAGGCCGAGCTGCATCCGCTCGCCCGCCTGCTCGCCATAGGAGAGCGAGCCCATCCCCGTCAGGATGCGCTGCACGCCGCCCTCGTCCTCCAGCACGGCGGCGCGCGCCTCGCCGCCCTCGGCCCAGGCGCCGGCCATGTACCCAAGGTCCGAGACCAGAAGGTCCGTGGCCGCCTTCAGGTACTCGCCCCGCCGGTCGCAGTTGCCGCCCGTGCAGGCGTCGCCCGCCGCGTAGTCCGTCCACGGCCGCCGGCCCGCCGTGGCGTCGTAGGCCCCGATGTCCTGCCCCCAGAGCAGGAACTCGATCGCATGGTAGCCCGTGGCCACGTTCGCCTCCGCGCCGCCGGCCTCGTGCAGCACGTCCGCCAGCAGGGCAGGGGTGATGGCCGAGGCGTCGACCGTCTCGCCCGAGAGGTCGAAGGAGGGGTTCGCGATCACGTTCAGCCCCGCGGCCGGGTTCTCGTCGTGGCCCTCCAGCGGGGCGGAGCCCTCGGCCGCCACGTAGTCGATCAGCCCCTCGTCCAGCGGCCAGGCGTTCACCTTGCCCTCCCAGTCGTCGACGATGGGGTTGCCGAAGCGGTAGACCTCCGTCTGCTGGTAGGGCACGCGCGCGGCGAGCCAGGCGTCCTTCGCGGCCTGCAGCCCCTCGGCGGACGGCTCGGCGAGGAAGGCGTCCACCGCCTCCTGCAGGGTCCGCGCGGTGCTCAGCGCGTCGCCATAGGCCGCCTCGGCGATGTCGGCATAGGTGGTCAGAACCTCGCCTTCGGTGGCGGCGAGGGCCGGAAGGGCCAGCGCCCCGAGAAGCGCGGTGGTGGCGAGAAGACGCATGGGATGTCCTTGCTGGATGGATGCGATGGGATCGAGGGGCCGGGCGGCCCGCCGCGCGGACCCGCCCGCGGGCGGGCGAGGGGGGCGGAAGGCGGGGTCCTCGTCCTGTCGCATGATCGGGTCCCTCCGGCGCTCGTGGGGCGGGTCCGGGCTGGCGGCCGCAGCGGCGCGCTGGCTGGGATCCTCCGCAACCTGACGAAACCCGTCGGATATGGCAAGCGCCTCCGAGGCCCCTCGAAGGGGCCGCCCGGGGGACCGCCCCCGCCGCCCGTCTCCCGGCGGGCCTTCAGCGGCCCCGGCGGTCCTGCGGCGCGGCGCGCCTCGCCGCCCCGCCGTTGGGCCGCGTCACGACGAAGGCGCCCGCTGCGACGAACGCGGCCCCCTCCCCCGCGAGCACCACGTCCGGCAGGCCCAGCCAGAGCCCGAGGCAGAACCCCGCCGTCATGCCCGCCACGGCGAGGATCTTGTGGCGCGGCGCGATCGCACCGTTCTCGCGCCAGTCCAGGATCACCGGCCCGAACGCGCGGTTGCGCTCCAGCCGCGCGGCCAGCTCGGGCGCGCCGCGGTTGTAGGCGTAGGCGGCCACGATCACGAAGGGCGCGGTCGGCATGACGGGCAGCACCGCGCCGATCACGCCGAGCGCCAGCGAGACGCCGCCGATGACGCGCCATGCCCGCTGCCCGAGCGTCCGCCCGCCCCTCCGCCTCCCTCCGGCTCCACCACCCATCGCGATCCGCCCGCTTCGACTGCAGGGGTCAGCGCCGCGGCGCCCGCCCTGTTCCATGCCCTCCGTCCCGCGCCCGGCGTTCCGTGACCCCGGGCCGGGCCGCGCCTGCGCCCGCTCTGGATGCCGCCCGGCGTCCGGGCTAGGCCGACGCGGCCTGCCAGGGAGGCCGACGATGACCGAAGAGCGCGCGGCGCCGCCCGCCGGAACCCCGGCCCCCGCCGCAGGCGCGGCCGACCCGCGCCGCCGGGTTCCCGCCACGCCGGCCGGGCAGACCCTCGCGACGCTGGTGCAGGTGGTCCTCCTCGTCCTGCTCACGGGGTTCCTGCTCGCCCTCGGCAAGCCGGTCCTCCTGCCGATCCTCGCGGCGGTCATCGCGGTCTACGTCCTCGTCAGCGCGTCGGACGCGCTCGGGCGGCTGCCCGTGGTGGGGCGCCTTCCGACGGCGATCAGGCGGTTCCTCGTGCTCCTGGGCTTCGCGGCGGCGGTCATCGCGCTCAGCGGGATCGTGGTCGACACGATCGGGCGCCTCGTGCGCGCGGCCCCCCTCTACCAGGCCAACGTCGAGCGCCTCGTGGCGCAGGGCGCGGACCTCCTGGGCATCGACGAGCGTCCCGACTGGGGCACGATCCGCGAGGCGACCTTCGGGCGCTTCTCGCTGCAGCGCCTCGTCAACGGGGTGCTGCTCAACGTGACCAGCATCGGCGGCACGGTCCTTCTCGTGATCGTCTACGCCGCCTTCCTCCTGGCGGAGCGGGGGGGCTTCGACGCGCGTCTCGCCGCCGCCCTGCGCGACCCGGAACGCACGGCGCGGACGGGCGCGGTGATCCGCGACATCAACGACCGGATCGGCGACTACCTCGCCGTCAAGACGCTGGTGAACGCGATCCTGGGCGCGGTCTCCTTCGCGATCCTCTGGGCGCTCGGGGTGGACTTCCCCCTCTTCTGGGCGCTGGCGATCGCGCTGCTGAACTACATCCCTTATCTCGGCTCGCTGATCGGGGTGGCGTTCCCCGTGGCGCTGGCGGCCGTCCAGTTCGGCGACCTCGCCCGGACCCTCCTCGTGGGGGCGCTGCTGACGGCGGCGCAGGTCGTCGTCGGCAGCGTGATCGAGCCGCGGTTCATCGGGCGCCGGGTGAACCTCTCCCCCTTCGTGGTGCTGGTGTCGCTGGCGACCTGGTCGTCGCTCTGGGGGCTTCCGGGCGCGCTCCTGGCGGTGCCGCTGACCTCCATGCTCGCGATCGTGCTCTCGGCGTTCGAGGGCACGCGCGGCGTGGCCGTCCTTCTCGCCGACCGGATCGAGGGCTCGCCCGCCGGCGAGGGCGGGGCGCCCCGGCCCGCCCCCCGCCCCTAGGCGATCCAGAGCCTCAGGATCGCCGCGACGACGCCGACGACCACGACGCCGCCCAGCCAGAGGCCGGCGAACCAGGCCAGCCGGGCGGCGAGGCGCCGGCCCCCCCGGCCCCCCCGGCCCCCCCCGGGCCCACCATGTCCCCCGGGCCGGCGTCCGGGGCGCGTCAATGGTATCCCGCCTCCGGGTCCACCTTCCCGCGGAACACCCAGTAGGCGTAGGCGGTGTAGCCCAGGATCAGGGGCAGCAGGATGCCCGCCCCCACGATCATGAAGAGTTGGCTCTCGTAGGGGGCCGCCGCCTCCCACAGCGTCACCTCCGTCGGCACGATGTAGGGGAAGATCGAGATGCCGAGGCCCACGAAGCACAGCGCGAACATCGCCAGCGCCAGGACGAAGGGCCAGTACTCGTGCCGGTGGACGGTGAGGGCGCGGAACATCAGCACCGCGATCAGCAGCACCGCGGCGCCCACGCCGAACGCCGCCCCGATGCGCCATCCGCCGAACCAGCGCACGAAGTACCCTTCCTGCAGGAACGGCGTCCAGAGGCTGACGACCCCGATGAAGGCCACGGTCGCGAAGCCCAGCACCCAGGCGCGGGCGCGCATCCGCTCCTGCAGGGGGCCGGTGGTCTTCATCACCAGCCAGGTCGCGCCCAGCAGCATGTAGCCGACCATCACCGCCACCCCGACCGTGACCGAGAAGGGGGTCAGCCAGTCCCACCAGCCGCCCGAATAGGCGCGCGCGGCCTCGTCGACCTCGATCCCCTGGAGCAGCGCGCCGAGCGCGACGCCCTGCGCCAGCGCGGCCACGGCCGAGCCGCCGATGAAGGCGAGGTCCCAGACCCAACGCCGCCGGTCGGTGCGCCAGCGGAACTCGAAGGCGACGCCGCGGAAGATCAGCGCGAGCAGCATCGCGATGATCGGCGCGTAGAGCGCGGGCAGGATCAGCGCGTAGGCCAGCGGGAACGCGGCGAGAAGCCCGCCCCCCCCCAGCACCAGCCACGTCTCGTTGCCGTCCCAGACCGGCGCGACCGAGTTCATCATCACGTCCCGGTCGCCCCGCTCCGGCTCGACCGCGAAGAGCATCCCGAGCCCGAGATCGAACCCGTCGAGGATCACGTAGATCAGCACCGCCAGCGCGATGAGCAGCCCCCAGACGAGGGTCAGGTCGAACGAGACGCCTTCGGCGACGGGCATGGCTTCACTCCCCCGGCTGGTGGACGGCTTGCGGTCGGCGCTCGGCCTCCTCGGCGGCCGGCGTGATGCCGGCCGTGCGGATCGGCCCTTCCGGCGCGTCCTTCAGGCGCGGCTCGTCGAAGATCGGCGGTCGCGACATCAGCCGCAGGATGTAGAAGGTCCCCGCCCCGAAGACCGTGAAGTAGATCAGGACGAACGCGACGAGCGACGTGCCCACGGCGGCCGCGTCCAGGGGCGCCGCGCTCTCGCCGGTGCGCAGCATCCCGTAGACCGTGTAGGGCTGGCGGCCGACCTCCGTGGTGATCCAGCCCGCGATCACGGCGAAGAGGCCCGAAGGCGCCATCGCCAGCGCCGCGCGGTGCAGCCAGGGCGCCTCGAAGAGGTGCCCGCGCCAGCGCGCCCACAGCGACCAGAGGCCGACGCCCAGCATCGCGAAGCCCAGCGCCACCATGATGCGGAACGACCAGAACACGATGCCGACGGGCGGCTGCTCGTCGTCGGGGATCGTGTCGAGCCCCGCCAGAGGCGCGTCGAAATCGTGCTTCAGGATCAGCGAGGAGAGGTTGGGGATGCCCACGGCGTAGTCGAGGCGCTGCGCCTCGTCGTTGGGGATCCCGAAGAGGTAGAGCGGCGCGCCGTCCGGGTGGCTCTCGTAGTGGCCCTCCATCGCCATGACCTTCTGCGGCTGGTGCTCCAGCGTGTTGAGGCCGTGCAGGTCGCCCAGGCCGATCTGCACGGGCGCCACGATCGCCGCCATCCACATCGCCATCGAGAACATCGTCCTCGTGGCCTCGGACGCCCGCTCGCCCCGCCGCCGGCGGCGCAGCAGGTGGAAGGCCGCGACGCCGCCCACGATGAAGGCCGTCGTCAGGTAGGCCGCCGTCACCGTGTGCGCGAGGCGGTAGGGGAAGGAGGGGTTGAAGATGATCTCCCAGAAGTTCTCCGGAAGGAACTGGCCGGTGTCGGGATCGACCGAGAAGCCCGCGGGCGTCTGCATCCACGAGTTCACCGAGATGATCCAGAACGCCGAGAAGAAGGTGCCGAAGGCCACGGCGAGCGTCGCGGTCATGTGCAGCGCGGGCCCGACCCGCTCCCGCCCGAAGAGCATGATGCCGAGGAAGCCCGCCTCGAGGAAGAAGGCCGACAGAACCTCGTAGGCCATCGGCGCGCCGATCACCGGCCCCGCCCTGTCCGAGAAGACCGACCAGTTGGTCCCGAACTGGTAGGACATCACGATGCCCGACACGACGCCCATGGCGAAGGCCAGCGCGAAGATCTTCACCCAGTAGCGGAAGAGGTCCAGGTACTTGTGCTCCTTCGTCCAGAGCCACAGCCCGTTCAGCACCGCCAGGTACGACGCGAGGCCGATGGTGAAGGCGGGAAAGAGGAAGTGGAAGGAGACCGTGAAGGCGAACTGGATGCGGGCGAGGAGCACGGCGTCGAAGGAGGCGAGCATGGGGTGGTCTCCGGTCGTTCGGGCCGCGCCGGGCGGTCGGCCCTCGGGGCTCTCCCGGCGCGCGGGCCCCGGCCCGGCCCCCCGGCCCGGCGTCGCCGGGCGGCTGTCGGGATCGCCGGTCCGCTGCCGGGCGGAACCTAATGCGGACATCTCGCGCGGCAATGCCGGGCAGGGGGCGGGATAGGGGCGATGCCGGGCAGGGGGCCGGCCACCCCGGGATCGGCCGTCCCGGGCCTCGCCGGCAGCGCCCGTGCCCTCGCCGGCAGCGCGCCGGGGTCCCGTCCGCTCCGTCCGGCCACTGGGGATGCAGGGGGACGCCGCGCGCTTCGATGCGCGTCGCCCCCCGGCGGCCCGGCCCCGAGAGGGTGGACAGGGCCGGGCCGCGCGGCACCTTCGCCCTGAGAAGATCGGACGGGCCGGTGGGGAACTGGCCGGGGCGATGCCGCTCGCGGCGCAGGGGCGCGCCGTCGACACCCCTCACCATCCGCGATCCGGCCGCGGCCGCCAACTCGCCGTTTCCGCGTATCCCGAAGGCCGGTACCCGCCGGGTATCCGGTCGAAATCGGGGGCCGCGGCCCTCGCGGCCCGGGATCATCTTCTGATGCGGATCGTGAAGGCGGTGCGGGCGCCTTGCGGGGGCGGGGGGCACGCGGCGCCTTCGATCGCCCGCCGGACGGCTCGGGCGAGGTCGCGGTCCCCGCTGACGCCGACCCCGCCGATCCGTCCGCCGGCGGACACCGAGAAGGAGACGTCGACCGTGCCGCTGCCGCCCCTGGCGCGGCGGGCGGCCCGGTCGACGCATCCCTGGACGATGCCGGGATAGCGCGCCGCCGCGGCGTCGCCCGCCGAAGGCGCCGCGGCGCCCCCTCCGGCGGACGCGGCCGTTCCCTCCGCCGATCCGCCCGCCGCGCCCCGCCGGGCGTCGCGCGCGGCGTTCCCAGCGGCTTCGGCGGCGGCTTCGGCGGGGGTTTGGACGGCCTCCGCTGCGCGCCTCGCCGCCACGCGCGCGGCAGCCTCTTCTGCAGCCTCCGCGGCAGCCACCGCTGCGGCCTCCACGGTGGGCGGGCGGACGGGCGGGCGGGGCGAGAGGCGCGGCGTGGTCGCCTCCTCGTCCTCCACCACGGCGGCGGCGGCGGTCGCCGCGACGGCGCGCGCCGCCCCGGGCCCCTCGGGGGAGGGGGCCTCCCCGGGCGCCCCCGAGGGGCGGGGCGCCGCCCCCACGGGCGCCGGCACGGGCCGGGCGGCGACGGGAGGCGTGACGGCGGACATGACGGGGGGCAGGGCGGGGCGCAGGGCGGCGTCCACTTCGGCGCCCCTCCCGGCGCGCGCCCCGGCGCGGGGCGCTTCCGGCAGCACGGCGTTCGCCGCCCTCTCCGCCACGACGCCCGCGGCGGGCTCGGGGGCGGGTGTCGTGGCAGGCACGGGGGCAGCCACGGGGGCAGCCACGGGGGCGGGGGCAGGCGAGGCGGGCGAGGCGGGGGGCGGGGGTGCCGCCGCGCCGACGGCCGGATCGGGCCCGTCCGCTGCCCGCGCGGCCCGCGCCGCCGGGACCGGCTGCAGGCGGCCGGCGGCGAGATCGGCGAAGGACGCGCCGTCCAGCACGATCTCCGCCTCTCCCGCTCCCGCCTTCCTCGGGCGCTCCTCGGGGGGCAGGGGAAGCATCAGCAGCCCCGCATGCACCCCCAGGGAGGCGAGCGCCGCCGCCGCCGCCGCCGCCAGGCGGGCCCCGGGCGCGCTGGGGGCCCAGGGGGACCAGGGGGACCAGCGGGTCCGGGGGGCCCGGGCGGCCGGGGGGGCCGGGGGGGCCGGGGGGGCGGGGCGGGCGCTCACCGCTCCTTCCGCTCGCCCACCACGAGGACGCGCGGCGCGCCCGCCTCGACTAGGGCCGCCGCGAGGGCGACGAGGTCCCGGGCGGAGGCGGACCGGTCGGGCGCGATCCGGGCCGGCGCGCCGCCGAGCCCGGCGACGAAGTCCTCGGGCGCGATGCCCGCGCCGCGGTGCTCCACCCGGCCGTCCGCATGCAGAGCGAGGGCGTCCGGCGGGGGCGCGCGCTCCAGGTCGCCGGCCGACGGCAGCGCCAGCCCAGGCGCTGGCGGCGGCGCGACCTGCCCGGCCACGAGGAAGAAGATCAGCATCAGGAACACGACGTTGATCAGCGCGACCGCCGGCTCGGCCCGCCGCCTCGGGCGTGGGCGGGGGCGTCCCCTCACCGCAGCACCGTCAGCGACAGGTCCGGCACCGTCCGCAGACGCGCCAGAAGGTCCACGAGCGTCTGGCTGTCCACGTCCGGGCCCGTCGACAGCACCGCCCGCGCCCCCCGCAGCGCGCCCGCGGGGTCCTCGGGCAGCGGCGCGCCGTCCAGCGTCGCCCCCCGCGCGGTCAGGCGCAGGAAGGACAACCCCTCCGCCGGGGCCGCCGCCGCCCCCCCGCCCCCCGCGGCGAGGGGGACGGTCCCGAACCGCGTGAACGTCGAGGTCAGCATGAAGAAGAGGAGCAGCAGGAAGATGACGTCGACCAGGGGCGTCAGCGCCACCGTCCGGCGGCTGCGGGCCGGGCGCCTAGGCAACCGCCCGCGCCCGCGGCGCCCGCGCCCGCGCCAGGGCGAGGTCGGCCAGCGCCCGCTCGCCCGCGACGCGCCCCTCCAGCCAGGTCAGCAGCACGGTCGCGGGCATCGCCACCGCAAGGCCGGCGGCCGTGGTCAGCAGCGCCACCCAGATCCCCCCCGCGAGCGCGGAGGGATCGACGTCGGCGCCCGCCGCCTGCAGCGCCCGGAAGGCGTCGATCATCCCCAGCACCGTCCCGAAGAGCCCGAGCAGCGGCGCGACCTGCGCGATCGCGTCGAGCAGCCGGAACCCCCCCTCCAGCCGCCCGGTCGAGGCCTCGGCCTCGGCCTCCAGGCGCGCGGGATCGCCCTCCGGGCCCATCGCCGCCGCGACGACGGGCGCGAGGTGGCTCCGGCTTTCGGCGGCGAGGGCGCGCGCCCGCTCGCCCTCGCCCCGGTCCCAGGCGGCCAGCGCCTCGCGCAGCCGCCCGTGCCGCCCCACCCGCGCCGCGCCGAACTGCCAGAGCTTGTAGAGCGCCAGCGCCAGCACCACGCAGGACAGCGCCAGCAGGAGCAGCACCACCGGCCCCCCGAGCGCGTAGACCGCGCCCAGCCGGTCCAGCGCCCCGCTCACCCCTCGAGCCCGACATCGCCCCGCGAGGCGACGGCGAGGGCGTCCAGGCAGGCATCCGGCCCCAGCCCGTCCCCCTCGCACCGCTCGATCCCGTTGAGGAGGAATCCGCCGATCGCGTCGCATCCCAGCCCGGCCAGGTCGAACTGCCGCACGCGGGGCCGCCCCGCCGGAAGCGACCCGAAGTCGAGCAGCGTCAGGAGGGCGACCCCCCCCTCGGCGCCGAACGCGACCCCCTCGAAGACCAGCGCGTCGATGTCCGCGCCCGTCCCGTTGCGCGCCACGAAGGTCGCCCGGCACCCGTCCCCGACATCCGCCAGCCCGTCCAGCGTGACCCCCAGCGAACGCCCCGGCGGCCCCTCCTGCGCCGGCAGGGCCGCCGGAAGGACGGCGAGCGCGGCAGCCAGCGGAACGGCGAGAGGAAAGGGGGGGGAAGGTCGCATGACGGCTCCGGGCCGGCATGGGCGCCGGCGGTTGCGAGTTCGAGGGGCGGAATGGGTGGCTCTCGCGACGGCGATGGCGGCCTCCGTGCTCCCGACCGTGGTTCCGACGCCCGGGCGCGGAAGTCAATTCGGGCGGCGGCCGCTCGCCCGCGAAGGTCTACCGGCCGCTCCGAAGATGCTCTATCCCGAAGGCGCACGGGCCCGGGGACGCCGCGGCCCGAGATGTCGGAGAGACCGCCCATGAGCGAGGAGCGCGCCGAGGACCCGACCGCCGGGCCCGGCTCCGCCGGTGGAGGCGCCGACGCCGACGCGGTCGTCGCCGTGGGCGCCTCCGCCGGCGGCCTGGAGGCGCTGACCGAGATGCTGTCGCGGGTCGATCCGGCGACCGGCCTCGCCTTCGTCGTCGTCCAGCACCTCGCGCCCGACCGCGACTCGGCGCTGTGCGCGCTCCTGCAGAGCCATTGCCGGGCCCCCGTGGCGCCCATCCGCTCGGGCGAGGCGGTCCGCCCCGGCCGGATCCACGTGGTCCCGCCCGGCCGCCTGCTGCGGTTCGACGGCCCGCGGATGCGCCTCCTCGAGCAGCGCGAGGACGCGTACCGCTACCGTCCCATCGACTTCTGCTTCGAGGGCCTGGCGCGCGCGCATGGCCGGTCGGCCTGCTGCGTCGTCCTCTCGGGGACGGGCTCGGACGGCGCCGCGGGCCTTCGGGCGGTGAAGGCCGCCGGCGGGATCGCGCTCGCGCAGGAGGGGGGGTCCGCGCGCTACCCGGCGATGCCCGAGGCGGCGGCGGCGACGGGGATGGTGGACCTCGTCCTGCCCGCCTCGCGGATCGTCGCCAGCCTCGAGGAGATCGTCGATCACCGGGCGGGCCTGGGCGGCGACCGGCGCGGCGCGCGCCTTCGCAAGCGGATCGCCGGGCGCCTGCCGCGCGTCGCCGCGCGCCTGCACGAGGTCACGGGCCACGACTTCGCGGACTACAAGCCCGGCACGCTCGTGCGGCGGATCGAGCGGCGGATGGCGCTGACGCGGACCGGCGACCCCGACGCCTTCGTCCGCAGGCTCGAGGAGGACGCGGACGAGGCGGCGCGCCTCGCGCAGGACTTCCTGATCGGCGTGACCCGGTTCCTGCGCGACCCCGAGGCGTTCGAGGCGCTCCGGCGCGAGGTGATCGGGCCCGTCCTCGACCGCGGCGGCGCCGGCGTGCGGGTCTGGGTGCCCGGATGCTCGACCGGCGAAGAGGCGTACACGCTCGCGATCCTCTTCGCCGAGGCGATGGAGGAGCGGGGGCACGGCGGGACGCTGCAGGTCTTCGGCACCGACATCGACGCCCCCGCGCTCGCGGCGGCGCGCGCCGGGATCTTCACGCCCGCCTCCGCCGCCCCCTTGGGCGAAGGGCGCGTCGCCCGCTTCTTCCAGCCCAGGGGCGGCCAGCTCCAGGCCCGGGCGGAGCTGCGCGAGCGCTGCGTCTTCGCGCCGCACAACATGCTGCAGGACCCGCCCTTCTCGCGGCTGGACCTCGTCTCGTGCCGCAACCTGATGATCTACCTCTCCGGCACGCTCCAGCGCCGGGCGCTGCCGCGGTTCCACTTCGCCCTCCGGCCGTCGGGCTTCCTCTTCCTCGGCCCCTCCGAGGGCGTCGCCGCCGGCGAGCGGCTCTTCGAGACGGTCAGCAAGCCCTACCGCATCTTCCGGCGCAACGACGCGGCCCCGCCCGGCTACTCCTCCCTCGGCGCCCGGCCGCCGCGCGCCCGCGGCCCGCGGGCCGGGGACGCGCCGGCCGCCCTCCGGCCCCCTTCGCCGCCGCCCGCCCCGCCGCTCCCGCCCGAGGCGGGCGAGGCGGCCGCCGAGCAGGCGTTCCTCCGGCACCACGCGGCGCCCTTCGCGGCGGTCACCGCCTCGGGCGAGGTGCGCTACCTCTCGCAGCGGATGACGGCGTTCGCCCGGCCCTCCAGCGGCACGCCCTCCACCCGGATCGACGACCTCCTCGCGCCCGAGCTGCGCATCCCGGTCCGCACCGCCCTCGCGGCGGCGAGGCGCTCGGGCGCGCCCGAGCGGATCGAGGGCATCCTCGCGCGCGTGCCCGGCGAGGCGCCGCGCCTCTTCGACCTGTCGGTCTCGGCCATGGACCAGGGGGGCGAGGGGGCCGAGGGGGGCGAGGGGCAGTACCTCCTCGCGCTGTCAGAGGTGCGCGCCATCGACCCGTCGGGGATAAAAGGCGTGCTCGAGCGGCGCGCCGCCGCCGACCAGGACCTCGCGGAGGCCGAGAACGCCCGCCTGCGCCGCCAGCTCGCCGCGGTCCTCGGCGAGTTCGAGACCTCCGACCAGGAGCTCAAGAGCACCAACGAGGAGCTCATGAGCATGAACGAGGAGCTCCAGTCCTCCAACGAGGAGATCGAGACCTCGCGCGAGGAGCTGCAGTCGATCAACGAGGAGCTCGAGACCGTCAACGCCGAGCTCAGCGAGAACAACCGCCAGGTCGTCCGCGCGAACTCCGACCTCAAGAACCTCTTCGAGAGCACGGACCTTCCGGTCCTCTTCCTCGACCGCGACTTCTGCGTGCGGAACTTCACCCCGCCGACGGCGGCCCTCTACGGGATCAGGGCGCGCGACATAGGCCGGCCGATCTTCGACCTCTCCTCGCGGGTCGACTACCCCTCGCTGCGCGAGGACGCCGAGCGGGTGGACGCCTCCCTACAGCCCGTCGAGCGCGAGGTCCGCATCCCCCCCACGGACGAGACGTTCATCCTGCGGATGCGGCCCTATCGGACCACGGACGACCGGATCGACGGCTACGTCCTCTCCTTCGTCGACATCACCGCCCGCCAGCGCAGCGAGCGGGCGCTCGAGCGCAACCGCGAGGAGCTGGCCCGCCGCTACGCCGAGCTCGAGACGCTCTACGACACGACGCCCGTCGGCCTCGCGCTGATCGGGTCGGACATGCGATACGTCCGCATCAACGAAACCCTCGCCGCGATCGACGGCGTCCCGGTCGCCGACTACGTGGGCCGCACCATCCAGCAGGTGATGCCCCACCTCGCCGCCGAGGTCGTCCCCCTCTACGAGGAGGTGTTCCGCACCGGCCGGCCCCGCCTCGGCGTGCCGGTCGACACCACCCTGCACGAGACGGGGGGCGAGATGCGCCACTTCCTCGCCGACTTCTACCCCATCGAGCTCGACGGCGAGGTCTACGCCGCCGGCGTCTGCGTGCGCGAGGTGACCGAGCAGCGGCGCCTCGTGGCCGACCTCCAGGCCAGCGAGGCGCGGATGAGGCGCCTCTTCGACGCCTCGCCCATGCTCATCGTCGTGACGGAGGGGCCGGACCATGTCTGCCGCTACGCCAACCCCGCCCATGTCCGGCTGACCGGGCGCGAGGTCGTCGGCCAGAGCCTTCCCGAGGCGCTGCCCGACGCGGGCTGCACGGGCTTCTACGACCGCTTCGACGCCGCCTACGCCACCGGCGAGGTTCAGGTCTCGCCCGAGTACGAGGCGCCCCCGCGCCCCGGCGAGGCCGAGGGCCGCTGGTTCCGCCACGAGGCGCACCCGGTGCTGGACGGCGCGGGCGGCGTGCGCGGCGTGGCGAGCTACGCCTTCGACATCACCACCCTCGTGCGCGCCCGCCACGCCGCCGAGCGCAGCGAGGCGGAGAAGACCGTCCTCATGGCCGAGCTGCAGCACCGGGTGAAGAACACCCTCGCCACCGTGCGCGCGATCTCGCGGCTGCTGCTCGAGGGCGCGGGCGACGCCAGGACCTTCCACGCGCGGCTCGGCGCGCGGCTCGGCACGCTTTCCCGGACGCACGACCTGCTCACGCGCTCGCAATGGGGCGAGACGACGCTGCGGGACGTGATCGCCGCCGAGGCCGCCCCCTACGAGGAGGCGCCGGGCGCGCGGATCCGGGTGCGGGGCGACGCGGTGCCGCTCGACCCCAGGCGGACCCTCGCCTTCGGCATGGCCTTCCACGAGCTGATGACCAACGCCGCCAAGCACGGCGCCCTGTCCGTCGACGGCGGATGGATCGAGGTCGCCGCGACCGCGGGCCGTGACGGGCGCCCCTCCCGCATAACCTGGAAGGAGCGGGGCGGCCCACCCGTGGAGGCGCCCGGCGACCGGCGGGGCTTCGGGTCCACCGTGCTCGAGAAGGTCCTCGGCGCCGACGCCGACGCGCAGATCCGCTTGGAGTTCGAGCGCGACGGCCTATGGTTCGAGGCGGTCTTCTGAGGGGCGGCGCGATCGGTGGCGGGAAAGACGGACAGGACGGACACCAGGACGGGCACGATCCTCGTGGTCGAGGACGAGACGCTGATCGCCATGGACATCGAGGCGACGCTGCGCGAGGGCGGCTACGACGACGTCCACGTCGCCACCTCCGCAGGCCGGGCCGGGGCCTATCTCGACGCGGCGACGCCGTCGGCCGCGCTGCTCGACGTGAACCTCGGCCGCGACGAGACCAGCGTCGAGCTGGCGCGCCTTCTGGACGCGCGCGGCTGCCCCATCCTCTTCATGACGGGCTACACGGCCTCCGCGGTCGCGCTGCCCGGCGCGCTGAGCGAGGCGCCGCGCCTCTCCAAGCCCTTCGAGGAGGGCGAGCTTCTCGACGCCCTCGCCGCGCTCCTGCGCCCCTGACGCCGCCCGCCCGCGCCGCCCCCGTCCGGCCGCCCCCGTCCGGCCGCTCCCGTCCCGGACGCGGCCCGCCTTCGCTCCGCAGCCATCCACCCGCTCTGCCCTCTCACGCCGCCGCGCCCCCCGCTGCTCAGTCGCGATTCCCGCCGCTCGCCCGATGGCATCCGCCGCGCCGCCTCCGCGCCCGGCCCGACCTTGCCCCCAGCCGTCCATCGCCCCCTCCACGCCCACCGCCCGCCGCTCCACCACGCCCTTCCGCCTGCCCCTCCGGCGCCGTCGCGGCCCCGCTCCGCCGCCCGCCCCGGGGCATCCGCCGCGCCGCCCGCGCGCGCGGCCGGCCCTCCGTCCGCACGCGGCCGCCGCTCCCGCGATGCCGCTCCCGCGCGGCCGCCGCCATCGCCGCCTTCGGGTCGCCTGCCGCCGCCGCTCGCCCCTTCGGCGCATCGCCCGCCGTCGATCCACCGCCCGCACCCCGGCCCCTCCGCCCCGGCGCCCCCGTTCCGGCATCCTCGTTCCGGCATCCTCGTTCCGCCGACCGGCCCGACCTCGCTGAGGTCCCCCTCGGCGTCGCCGCCTGCCGCCCGCTTCCCCACCCCCTCTCCGGTCGGCAGCGGACGGCACCGGCGGGACCGCGTCCCCGCGCCCGGCCGCCACCGCGCCCGTCCGCCGGCGTCGCCCTCGACCCGCCGCGCACGGCCCCGGCCGGTTCCCTCGCCGTCGGCCTTCCCCCCGCGGCCGCCTCGCGGGCGGACGGGCGGGTGCGCGGACGGGCGGGGGCGGCCGCCGGGGGCTGGCGGCCCGCCTCGGCGGCGGGAGGGGCGGCGCCGGGCCGGAACCCGCCCGGGCCCCGATCGGCGGGGTTCCGGGCCCCGAGCGGCCGGGTCCCCGGCCACGGTCCGCGGCCGCCGGCCGGGCCCCGGTTCCGGCCAGGGCTCGGACCGTGCCCTGGGCCCGGCGGCCGGGCCACGGACCGGGGCCACATCTCGCGGCCACGGTTCGGGGCGAATCGGGGCGTTGCGGGGTCCGCGCCCCGGCGGCCGGGCGCACCTCGCCCGTCCGCCCGCGCCGCGGTCGTTCGAAACCGTCCGATCCGGAGCCCTCGCCGCCGAGGAATCCTTCGTTGGCAACGTGCTAGGGCGGCGAGGGCCCCGAGGTGGCGTGCTTGCGCGAATCCATGGGTCCACCATGCCGCGCCCGGGTTAACGCCTGGTTCGCTTGACGCGCGTTGCGTCCTTCCCATCATGCGAGGGCACGGGTTGAGAGGGGTCCTTCATTGGCCAAAGCGTTCGCATCGGCTGGCGACACCGCCGAGAAGGCTGTTTCCTTTACCGAAATCGGCGAGGGGCTCTACGCCTTCACCGCCGAGGGCGACCCCAACTCGGGCGTGATCGTCGGTGACGATTCCGTAATGGTCGTCGAGGCGCAGGCGACCCCCCGCCTCGCGCGCAAGGTGATCGAATGCGTCCGCTCCGTGACCGACAAGCCGATCACCCATCTCGCCCTCACGCACTACCACGCGGTGCGCGTCCTCGGGGCAAGTGCTTATGGCGCGAGGGAAATCCTGATGTCCGACGCGGCCCGCGGCATGGTCGCGGAGCGCGGGGAAGAGGACTGGAAGTCCGAGTTCGAGCGTTTCCCACGCCTTTTCAAGGGCTTCGAGGAAATCCCCGGCCTCACTTGGCCGACCGCCACGTTCACGGGCCGGATGTCGGTCTTCCTCGGCGGGCGCCGCGTCGAGCTCCTCCAGCTCGGCCGGGCGCACACCGCCGGGGACATCGTGATTCACGTTCCCGATCAGAACGTTGCCTTCACCGGGGACATCGTCGAGGACCGCTCCGCCTGCTATTGCGGCGACGGCTATTTCGCCGATTGGCCTCGCACCCTCGAGGCGATCCGCGCCCTCGCCCCGGACGCGATCGCCCCGGGGCGCGGCGGCGCCCTCACGGGGTCGCGGGCCGTAGGGCAAGCCATTGATTCTACATCGGACTTCATCGCATCCACCTATCGGCCCGTGGCCCGCGTCGCCCATGCCGGCGGCACCCTTCGCGACGCGATGGAAGCCTGCCGCGCCGAATGCGACCCGAAGTTCGGGGACTTCGCCATCTACGAACACTGCCTGCCCTTCAACGTTGCCCGCGCCTTCGACGAGGCCCGCGGCATCCACCATCCCCGCATCTGGACGGCCGAGCGGGACGCCCAGATGTGGGGGGCGCTCCAGGGATGAGAAGGACGGGGGATCAGGGGGTTGGCTGACGGCCAGCCCTTCCCGGCCCGCCGCCCGCCCGGCCTCGACGCGCCCGAGCCGCGCCACCCCGTCGCCATCGTCGGCGCGGGGCCGGTCGGCCTCCTCGCTGCGCTGGAGCTGGCCCGGTTCGGCTGCCCCTCGGTCCTGCTCGACGACAACGACCGCGTATGCGAGGGCTCGCGCGCGATCTGCTGGTCCAAGCGCTCGCTCGAGATCATGGACCGGGTCGGCCTCGGGGAAGGGATGGCCCGGATGGGCGTCACCTGGAAGGTCGGGCGCACGTTCCACGGCGATTCCAAGGTGTTCGAGTTCGACCTCCTCCCCGAGGACGGCCACAAGATGCCCGCCTTCGTGAACCTCCCCCAGCACGAGGTCGAGCGGATGCTCGTGGAGCGCGCCGAGGCCGAGCCCCTCGTCGACCTGCGCTTCCGCAACCGCGTGGCGGCTGTCCGGCAGGACGCCAGCGGCGCGACCCTCGCGGTCGAGACCGATTTCGGCCCCTACGAGCTTTCGGCCGGATGGCTACTGGCCTGCGACGGCGCCCGCTCGCCCATCCGGCGGGCGATGGGCCTCGACTTCGACGGCGAACTATTCGAGGAGCGGTTCCTCATCGCCGACATCGCCATGGACCACGACATGCCCGACGAGCGGCACTTCTGGTTCGAGCCGACCTTCCACCCCGGCCAGTCGGCCCTGATGCACAAGCAGCCGGGCGGCATCTACCGGATCGACCTGCAGCTCGGCTGGGACGCGGACCCCGACGCCGAGCGGACGCCCGAGATCGTGATCCCCCGCATCGAGAAGGTGGTCGGACACCGTGACTTCCGCCTCGAATGGACGAGCGTCTACACCTTCCACTGCCGCCGCCTCGCGCGGTTCCGGCACGGGCGCGTCCTCTTCGTGGGGGATAGCGCGCACGTCGTCTCGCCCTTCGGCGCACGCGGCGGGAACGGCGGGCTGCAGGACGTGGACGCCCTGGGCTGGCGGCTGGCGGCCGTCGTGGCGGGCGAGGCGGGGAACGAGGCGCTGGACCACTGGGATGCCGAGCGGCAGCACGCGGCGGACGAGAACATCGCCAACTCCTCCCGCGCGACGCGCTTCATGACCCCGCGCGAGGGCGCCGAGCGGGTCTATCGCGACCAGGTGCTGCGGCTCGCGGCGCGGGCGCCCTTCGCGCGGCCCATGGTGAACTCGGGTCGCCTGTCCGCGCCTTGCGCCTATCCCGCCAAGGGGGCGGAGGCGGCGCTGCCGGAGGTCTCCGCGCCGGGGCGGGTCGCGCCGGACGCGCCGCTGCCGGACGGCTGGCTCTCCGAGCGGCTGCGGGGCTGGACCCTGCTCGGGATCGGGGCGCGGCCGCCACGGGCGGAGGGCATGGCGCGGGTGACGGCCCCAGCGGAGGGTCCGCTGGCGGAGCGCTATCTCGGCGCCGCGGCCCGCGCGGTGATCCTCGTGCGGCCCGACGGGGTCGTCGCCGCGCGCTGGGACCGGGCCCCCTCCGCCGCGGAGGCCGAGGCGGAGCGGGACGCGCTGCTGTGCCGCTGATCCGCGAGCCCAACATCGCCGATCCCGACGGGTTCTACGCCGCGCTCCTCAGGGCGCACGAGGGGCTGACGGGGGAGGAGAGCCGCGCGCTCGACGCGCGCCTCGTCCTGATCCTCGCCAACCACGTCGGCGAGCGCGAGGCGCTGGAGGAGGCGCTGGCGCTGGCCCGCGAGACCTGAGCCGGGGATCGCCCGGACGGGGCGTCGGACCCCTCGCGGACGAGGGGGGCGCTTCGCCCTCCGGACCGCCAGGGGGCGATCGCCGCCGCCGACGAGGAGGGATGGCGCGTCAGCGCCAGTTCGGGGCGCCTTCGGGCGGACGGAGGGGCGTGCGCCCCCCCTCGTCCATGGTGAAGGCGTCCGTGCCCTCGAAGGCGACGGGAACGAGCGGACGGCCGAAGGCGGCGCCGGCGTCGATGGCCACGCGGTTGCCGTAGTGGACGGGGAAGCGCTCCGGCGTGTGGCCGTGGACGACGAGGCGGCCCATCGGCGCGTCGTGGTCGAGGAAGGGGTGGCGGATCCAGACGAGGTCCTCCTCGTCCTGCTCGGAGAGGGGAACGCCCGGGCGGATCCCCGCATGGACGAAGAGGAGGTCGCCTGCCTCGTGGAGCAGCGGCAGGCCCTCGAGCCGGTCGAGATGGCTCTCCGGCACCAGCCGCCGGGCGTCGGCGAGGATCCCGGCAACCTTCCGTTCGTCCGCGACGTCCACGCCATAGGAGGCGAGCGTCGCGGCCCCGCCCATGCTCGGCGACAGCCAGGACGGGCCGGCGGCCCGAAGCGCCCCCACCGTCCCGTCCGCGCCGACGAGCGCGCGCCATCGCGGCACCTCCGGGTGGTCCTCCTCGTGGAGGCTGCCATGGCGCAGGGCCCGCAGGAGGAACCGGTCGTGATTGCCGAGGAGGACCGTCCAGTCCCGCCCCTCCGCCTGGCCCCGCATCAGCCGCTCGATCACCGCGCGCCCGTCGGGGCCGCGGTCCACGAGGTCGCCGACGAGGACGGTGCGCCCGCCCGCGCCCCCGTCGGCCTCGACCAGCGTGAGCGCGCGGTCGAGCTTCCCCAGATGCCCGTGGACGTCGCCTATCGCATGGACCTGCCCGGTCACATGCCGAACCTCAGGGCCTTCACCTGCCCGAACATCCCCGTCTCGCGCAGCTTCTCCTGCACGGCCGGGTCCACCGCCTCGTCGACCGAGAGCAGCGCGATGGCCTGCTCGCCCCTGTCCGTGCGCCCGAGGGTGAAGTTCGCGATGTTCACCCCGTTTCCGCCGAGGATGGACCCCAGCGCGCCGATGATCCCCGGCACGTCGACATTGGTGGTGTAGAGCATGTGCTCGCCGATCTCGGCGTCGACGTTGATGCCCTTGATCTGGATGAAGCGGGGCTTGCCGTCGCTGAACACCGTGCCCGCGACCGAACGGGTCCGCCCGGCCGTCCTCACCGTCAGCTTGACGTAGCTCTCGAAGGCGCCGGTCTGCGCCTGGGTGGTGGTGGAGACGTCGATCCCCCGCTCGCGCGCGATCACGGGGGCCGAGACCATGTTCACGTCGGGATTCGCCGCGCGCATCACGCCGGCCAGCGCGGCGGAGTTCAGGGCCGCGGTGTTCATCCCCGCCACCTCGCCGTCGTAGAGGACGTTGATCTCCTCGATCGCCTCCCCGGTCATCTGGCCGGCGAAGGTCCCGAGATGCCCCGCGAGGTCGAGCCAGGGCCCCATGACCTTGGCCTCCTCGGCGGTGACCGACGGCATGTTGAGCGCGTTCGCGACCGCCCCCGTGAGGAGGTAGTCGGACATCTGCTCGGCCACCTGGAGGGCGACGTTCTCCTGCGCCTCGGTGGTGGCTGCGCCCAGGTGCGGGGTGACGACGACGTTCGGCAGCCCGAAGAGGGGCGAGGCGGTCGCCGGCTCCTCGGCGAAGACGTCGAAGGCGGCGCCGGCGACGCGGCCGTCCTTCAGCGCCTCGGCCAGCGCCTCCTCGTCGACGAGGCCGCCGCGCGCGCAATTCACGACCCGCGCGCCGGGCTTCAGCCTGGCGATCGCCTCGCGCGAGAGGACGTTGCGGGTCTGGTCGGTCAGCGGGACGTGGAGGGTGACGACGTCCGCCTCGGCCAGAAGCTCGTCCAGCTCGACCTTGCGGACGCGCAGCTCGCCCGCCCGCTCCTCCGAGAGGAAGGGGTCGAAGGCGACGACCTTCATGCCGAGGCCCACGGCCTTCTGGCAGACGATGCCGCCGATGTTGCCCGCGCCGATCACGCCGAGGGTCTTGCCGGTCAGCTCGACGCCCATGAAGCGCGACTTCTCCCACTTGCCGGCATGGGTCGAGGCCGAGGCCTCGGGGATCTGGCGGGCGACCGCGAACATCATGGCGATCGCGTGCTCGGCCGTGGTGATCGAGTTGCCGAAGGGCGTGTTCATCACGATCACCCCCTTCTTCGAGGCGGCGGGGATGTCGACGTTGTCCACCCCGATCCCCGCGCGGCCGACGACCTTCAGGTTCCGGGCGGCGTCCAGGACCTTCCCGGTCACCTTCGTGGCCGAGCGGATGGCGAGGCCGTCGTATTCGTCGATGACGGACAGCAGCTTGTCCTTGTCCTTGCCGATGGAGGGGTCGAACGTGACATCGATCCCCCTATCGCGGAAGATCTGGACGGCGGTCTCGGAGAGCTTGTCGGAGACGAGCACCTTGGGCATTTCGTTCACCTCGGGTCGTCGGGCCGAAGCCCGACCTGCGATATAGGGTAGGGCGGGCCTCGGCCCGCCGATGGGTTTAGGCGGCGCCGGCGAGGGCCGCGCGCTCGGCGCGATAGGCCCATTCGATCCAGGGCATCAGCGCGGCGACGTCGGCGGTGTCGACCGTGGCGCCGCACCAGATCCGCAGTCCCGGCGGGGCGTCGCGGTAGCTCGCCACGTCGAGGGCCACGCCTTCCGCCTCCAGTCGCTTCGCGACGGCCTTGGCGAAGGCCGCGTCCTCGGCGACGGCCGGATCGGTGAACCGCAGGCAGACGCTGGTGTTCGACCGGGTCGCCGGGTCCACCGCCAGATTCGCCAGGAAATCCGAGGCGTCCACGAAGTCCCAGACGGCGCGCGCGTTCGCGTCCGCCCGCGCCTTCAGCGCCGGCAGCCCGCCGACCGACCGGGCCCAGTCGAGGGCGACGAGGTAGTCCTCGACGCAGAGCATGGAGGGGGTGTTGATCGTCGCGCCCTCGAAGATGCCCTCGATCAGGGTGCCGCCCTTGGTCAGGCGGAAGATCTTCGGCAGCGGCCAGGGCGGGGTGTGGCCCTCCAGCCGCTCCACCGCGCGGGGCGACAGGATCAGCACGCCGTGCGCCGCCTCGCCGCCCAGGACCTTCTGCCAGGAGAAGGTGACCACGTCGAGCTTGTCCCAGGGCAGGTCCTGCGCGAACGCGGCGGAGGTCGCGTCGCAGAGGGTCAGGCCGGCGCGGTCCGCCGGGATCGCGTCGCCCGAGGGGACCTTCACCCCCGAGGTCGTGCCGTTCCAGGTGAAGAGGACGTCCGTGTCCCAGTCCACCGCCCCGAGGTCGGGCAGGGCGCCGTACTCCGCCTCCGCCACCACCGGGTCCAGCTTCAGCTGCTTGACGGCGTCCGTGACCCAGCCCTTGCCGAAGCTCTCCCAGGCGAGGGCGGTGACGGGGCGGGCGCCGAGCAGCGTCCACATCGCCATCTCGTAGGCGCCCGTGTCCGAGGCCGGCACGATGCCGATGCGGTAATCCCCGGGCACGCCGAGCACCTCGCGCGTGCCGTCGATGGCGACCGCGAGGCGCGCCTTGCCCGCCGCGGACCGGTGCGAGCGGCCCAGAGGGGCGTCCGAGAGCTTGTCGGGGGTCCAATGGGGCGGCTTCTTGCACGGCCCGCTGGAGAAACGGGGATCGGCCGGGCGCGCGCCCGGCTTGGAAAGGTCTGTCATCTCATCCTCGCAGATGTGCGCCCCTCGTTGGGGAGGGGTGTCCCGCCGCCGGCGGTAAGGGAGGCGGGCCCCCCGCGCAAGCGCGACTTGCGGACCGGGCCGCGCCGCGCGACACCCCGCGCCCATGTTCGCCGTCTCCCTCGTCGCCGCGCCGGGCGCGCTGGACCGCTCGCACGTGGAGGCGGTGCGGGACGCCTTCGGGGGCGGGGACGCCGCCTGGCTGTCGGGCGGCGAGGCGGCCGAGTTCGCGATTCCGGCCCGGCCGCCCCAGTTCGCACACGTGGCGGGCGAGATGCGGATGCTGGGCGTGGACGTGAACCTCCTGCCCGCGAAGGGGCGGCGCAAGCGGCTGCTGCTGGCGGACATGGACAGCACCATGATCGGGCAGGAGTGCATCGACGAGCTCGCCGACCTCGCCGGCGCGGGCGGCGAGGTGGCGGCCGTCACCGCCGCCGCCATGCGGGGCGAGCTGGACTTCGAGGCCGCGCTGGAGGCCAGGCTGGCCCTTCTCGAAGGGCTGGAGGAGGGGGCGGTGGACCGCGTGATCGCCGAGCGCCTGACCCTGACGCCGGGCGGCGCGGCGCTGGTGGCGACGATGCGGGCGCAGGGCGCGCGCTGCGTCCTCGTCTCGGGCGGGTTCACGGCGTTCACGGGATGGGTCGCGGGCCGCCTGGGCTTCGACGCGCACCGGGCCAACGTCCTCGAGGTCGCGGGGGGCAGGCTGCTGGGGCGGGCGCGGCGGCCCTATCTGGGGCGCGAGGCCAAGGTCGCCGCCCTGGAGGAGGAATGCGCCGCCCTCGGGATCGGGCCGGAGGCGGCGCTGGCGGTGGGCGACGGGGCGAACGACCTCGGCATGATCGGACGCGCGGGCCTCGGCGTCGCGCTCCACGCCAAGCCCGTGGTGGCCGAGCGGGCGGACGCCCGGGTGGACCACGGCGACCTCTCGGCGCTGCTCTACCTCCAGGGCTACCGGCGGGAGGAGTTCGCCGCCTGAGCGGCGCGAGGCCGGCCGTCCGCGGGCGGGCGCGGAGGCGTGCGGGTCACGCTTGGCTTTCGCTCGCCGCGGCGCACGGGCAGGGGAGGGCCATGCTCGAGATCGCCCCCGAGATCGCCCTCCTCCTCGTCCTCGCGGCGGGGCTCGCGGGGTTCGTCGACGCCATCGCCGGGGGCGGGGGGCTGGTGACGCTGCCGGCGCTGCTCCTGGCGGGGGCGCCGCCCGCGGTGGCCATCGGCACCAACAAGGTGCAGGCCATCTGGGGGGCGGGGGCCGCGGCCCTGTCCTATGCCCGGGGCGGGCAGGTCGACCTTCGCGCGCAGGCCCCGCTGGCGGGGATCGCGTTCGGCGCGTCCGTCGCGGGGGCGCTCTTGGTGCTGGTGGTGCCGGTGGACGCCTTGCGCGTCGTCCTGCCCTTCGTGCTGATCGGCGTCGCCCTCTTCTTCGCGCTGCGCCGCGGCGTCGGGGACGCGGACCGGGCGCGGCGCCTCTCGCCCGCGCTCTTCGCCGTGCTGCCGGTGCCGCTCGTGGCGGCCTATGACGGGCTGCTCGGGCCGGGGGCGGGGGCGTTCTACATGATCGCCTTCGTGACCCTCGCCGGGATGGGGATGCTGCGGGCCACGGCCCATACCAAGCTGCTGAACTTCGCCTCCAACGCCGGGGGGCTAGCCGTGTTCGCGCTGTCGGGCGCGCTCTGGTGGAAGGTGGGCCTTCTCATGGCGGCGGCGCAGGTGGGGGGCGCGCTCGCAGGCTCGCATCTCGCGATGCGGGTGGGCGCGCGGCTGATCCGCCCCCTGGTGGTGGGGACCTCGCTGGCGCTCGCGCTCTCGCTGCTCCTGCGGGGCTAGAGCGCGGGCGCGATCCGCCCGGTCTCGATGCCGCGCCAGTTCCGCTGCACCGGATCGCGGAACGCCCGCGCGCCCGGATGCGCGGGGTCGAGCGCGCCGAGCCGGACAAGGATCTCCGCCACGGCCGATTCGGCCGCCCGCGTCGCCCCGTCCGCCGCCTTCACCGCGACGCCGAGGCCGCGCCCCGGCAGGATGGCGAGGAACACGCCCTCCGCCCCCGTCTTCAGCGCGACGGGCTCGGAGGTCGCGCGCATGAGGACGGTGCAGGCCCGCCCCTCGCCCGCGACGAGGTCGGGGTGGCGCATCATCGCCTCCCTCGCGGCGATCATGGCCCGGCCGCGCGCGTCCCCCTCCCGGGCGGTGGCGAAGCGCATGGCGCCCCGGGCGAGCCCCTCCAGCGTGCAGACGAAGTTGGGCGCCGAGCATCCGTCGATGCCGTAGCCGGGGCTCTCCTCGCCCGTCACCTCCTCGAAGGCGGCGCGCACGGCGCGCTGGAGGGGGTGGCCGGGATCGACGTAGTCCGGCCCCGCGCCGAGGTGCTTCGTCATGGCGAGGAAGCCCGCATGCTTGCCCGAGCAGTTGTTGTGCACCTGCCGCGGCCCCTCGCCCGAGCGGATCAGGGCGTCGCGCGCCGCGCGGTCCTTCGGCTCGTGCGCGCCGCAGCGGAAGTCGTCGTCCGACAGGCCGAGGTCTCGCATCCAGGCGCCGACCCGCCCGGTGTGGATCGCGGCGCCGTCGTGCGAGGCGCAGGCGAGGGCGAGCCGCTCGGGCCCCGGGTCGAGCCCGGCCTCGAGCATCGGCAGCGCCTGGAACATCTTGCACGAGGATCGCGGGAAGATCGCCGCGGACGGGTCGCCCCAGGCCTCCCGCACCCCGTCGGGCCCCACCACGACCGCATGGCCCAGATGGACGGATTCGACCCGCCCGCCCCGTTCCGCACGGCAGATCGGCACCGCTCCGTGGTCGTAAAGCATCGTCGGCATCCCCTCGCCCATGACGAAAAAGCGCCCCTGCCGGGGTTCAAACTCGGCCCGGGTCGTCGTATCGCGCCATATCGGGGTCGGACCGCCCCCGCCAGCCGGGCGAAGCGGGCCGGGGACATCGAACCGACCGGAGGCTTTGGGACGCATGACGGGCACTCTCGCGCGCGCCGCACTCGCCGCCACGCTGGCCCTGGGGGGGGCCGCCGCGGCACAGGAATCCACCAACCGGGTCGCCGCGCAGACGGACTGGTCCGTCTTCGTCGAGAGCGATCCGACCGAATGCTGGGGCGTCTCCGCCCCGAAGGAGCAGGCGAACACCCGCGACGGCCAGCCGGTCACCGTGCGCCGCGGCGACGCGCTCTTGTTCATCGCCTACCGCCCCGGCTCGGACGTCGAGGGCGAGGTCTCGTTCACCGGCGGCTACCCGTTCGCCGACGGCTCGACCGTCTCGATGAACATCGGCGGCGACAGCTACGAGCTCTTCACCGAGGGCGAGTGGGCGTGGCCCGCCGACGCCGAGGAGGACGCCGAGATCATCGCCTCCATGCGGCGCGGCGCCGAGGCTGTCCTCGTGGGGGAATCGGGCCGGGGCACGCGGACCGAGGACACCTTCTCCCTCCTCGGCTTCACCGCCGCGCTGGAGGAGGCCGGGTCCCGCTGCGGCGGCTGACCCTGCCGGACGTCCTGCGGGGGGGGGGCGGCCTCGCCGGGGCCGCCCCCTGTCATCTCGGGCCCCGTGCCCCTATCTGGCGCCCATCCCGAGGAGCCGAACCCATGCCCGCGCCCATCACGCCCGACGCCCTGACCGTTCCGCGCAAGCTGCCCGAAGGCGGGCGGGCGAACCTCGTCGGCCTGACGCGGGCGCAGCTGCGGGACGCTTTGGCCGATGCCGGCACCCCCGAGAAGCAGGCCCGGATGCGGACGGGACAGATCTGGCAATGGGTCTATCAGCGCGGCGTGCGCGACTTCGCCCTCATGACCAACCTCGCCAAGCCCTACCGCGCGATGCTGGCCGAACGGTTCGAGATCGCCCTGCCGGAGGTCGTCTCGCGCCAAGTCTCCGCTGACGGCACGCGCAAGTACCTCGTCCGCCTCGCCGGGGGCCACGAGGTCGAGACGGTCTACATCCCCGAGGAGGGGCGCGGCACGCTCTGCGTCAGCAGCCAGGTCGGCTGCACGCTGACCTGCTCGTTCTGCCACACGGGCACGCAGAAGCTGGTGCGGAACCTCACGGCGGGCGAGATCGTCGGCCAAGTCATGCTGGCGCGCGACGACCTGGGCGAGTGGGGCGAGGTCGGGGTCGGCTCGGACGCGCGGCCGCGGCTCCTGTCCAACATCGTCCTGATGGGCATGGGCGAGCCGCTCTACAACTTCGAGAACGTACGAGACGCGATGCAGGTCGTTATGGACGGCGAGGGGATCGCGCTGGGGCGCCGGCGGATCACCCTCTCCACCTCCGGCGTCGTGCCCGAGATCGCGCGCACCGCAACCGAGATCGGCTGCCAGCTCGCCGTCTCGTTCCACGCCACGACGGACGCGGTGCGCGACTTCCTCGTGCCGATCAACCGGCGCTGGAACATCGACGCGCTCCTCGCCGCCCTGCGCGAGTATCCCAAGGCGTCCAACTCCGAGCGGATCACCTTCGAGTACGTGATGCTGAAGGACGTGAACGATTCGGACGAGGACGCGCGCCGCTTGGTGGGGCTGCTGGACGGCATCCCGGCCAAGGTGAACCTGATCCCGTTCAACCCCTGGCCCGGCGCGCCCTACGAGCGGTCGTCGAACAACCGCATCCGGGCCTTCGCGACGATCCTCATGCAGGCCGGCTACGCCTCGCCCATTCGCACGCCGCGGGGCGAGGACATCCTCGCGGCCTGTGGGCAGCTGAAGTCCGCGACGGAACGCGCGCGCAAGTCGCGCGCAGAGGTCGCGGCCGAGGCGGGGCTCTGATCCGCGGAACTTTCCCAGGTTGCCTTAATCGCGCGTTAACCGATGCCGGTGCAGGGTCGGCACATGGATAGCCGCCTCCCCCTCGCGCCCCGCGCCCTTGTGCCGCCACCGCCCATCCCCGCCGCCAAGACGGAGGGACGCGCGCCGCCCGCCCCGCCCCTGTTCCGCTCGCGCCGCCCGGAGGCGATCCTCTCGGGGCCGGCCGCGATCGACGCGCTGGAAGCCGGCGCGGCCTCCTTCGCCTTGGGCATGATGGACCTCCTGACGGGCGATCTGGACCGGGCGGAGGGTTGGACCGACCTGGCCGTCCGCCTCGCGCGGCGCGGCTACGCCGTCCGCACCGAAGGCACCCGTACGGTCCTCGTCCGGGCGTCGGACGGGAACGACCTCTGCGGCACCGCCGATCTCGGCCATTCCCACGTCGCCCTGGCCGAGCGGTTCGGCACCGCCCATCCCGGCTGGCGCCGACCGGCCCGCCCCGCCAGGGCGGCCTGAAGGGGACGCGGTCCGGCCGGCGGACCCGTCAGCGGACGGGCCGGCCCCGGATCAGCGAGAGGAGCGCGAGGAGCGCGCAGGCCCCGATCACCGACACCACGAGCGCGGAGAAGAAGCCCGTCGCGGCGTCGCCGTCGACGAAGAAGCCGACGAGGAACGCACCGAGATAGGCGCCCACGACCCCGACGATCAGGTTCGTCAGCAGGCCGTGGTCCCGCTTCATGACCTTCTCCGCGATCCAGCCGGCCAGGAGGCCGACGATGAGGAATGTGAACCAGCCGACGCCCATGGCGCTCTCCTTCTTGCGGGCGCCGTGATCGGCCCCTTCGGGGCCATAACGCCGCAGCGCGGCGAGGGGTCCCTCGGGCGCGCTCAGCCCGGCGGCAGGCCGGCGCATTCGGTTCCGCCGCCCCCGTCGGTCAGGTCCGTCAGCCGTGCATCACCGCGCGCGCTCCACCATTCCCAGCGCCCGGACACGTAGCGCGCGCCCGAGGCGGAGACGACGTTCACGAAGAGGCGCTCGCGGCCCCCGACCTCGACGAGCGCGAAGGCATCGCCGCCGGCGTTGACGTAGCGCACATGGGTCGTCTCGCCCTCGCAGTCGTAGCGCGCCGCGATGACCTCGTCGCCCTCGCCGAGCGGCACCGACAGCGTCAGCGCCGCCTGGCCCGGGGCGGCGGCCGGCGCGAGAGAGGTCGCGACGGCCAGCCCCGCCGCGAGGCGCATCCCCGCGTGCCGGACGCAGGGGTGGTGGCGGGGGCTCACTCCTCCTCCCTCAGCGGCGGCGGCCGTCCGGGGATCTCCTCCCTCGGGGGGGCGGGCTCCCAGGCGTCGATCGTGGCCATCGCCTCCTCGGCGGTCTCCACGTAGGCGAAGAGGCGCAGGTCGTCGGGCGAGATGGTGCCCGCGTCGGCCAGCGCCTCGAAGTTCACGACCCGCTCCCAGAACCCGCGCCCGAAGAGGAGGACGGGCACCCGCTCCATCCGTCCGGTCTGGATGAGGGTCAGCGTCTCGAAGAGCTCGTCGAGCGTGCCGAAGCCGCCGGGAAAGACCGCGACGGCCCGCGCGCGGATCAGGAACTGCATCTTGCGCGTGGCGAAGTAGTGGAAGTTGAAGCAGAGCTCTGGTGTCACGAACTCGTTCGGGGCCTGCTCGTGCGGCAGCACGATGCCCAAGCCCACGGACCGGCCCCCCGCCTCCATGGCGCCGCGGTTGCCGGCCTCCATCACGCCGGGCCCGCCCCCCGTGACGGGCACGAACTCGCCCGGGCGTCCCTTCCCGGCCAGCATCCCCGCGAAGCGGCGCGCCTCCTCGTAGAAGCGGGCGAGGCCGCGCAGGGTCTCGGTCCGGGCCTCGTGGGCGCGCTCGGGCGGCGGTACCCGCGCGCCCCCGAAGAGGACGACGGTCGATTCGATCCCTTCGGCGTCCATCACCATCTTCGGCTTGGTCATCTCCAGCTGCAGGCGCACGCCGCGCAGCTCCTCGCGGCAGAGGAAGTCCTCGTCCGCGAAGGCCAGGCGGTAGGCGGGCGCGCGGGTCTGGGGCGTGTCGGGCACGCCCCTGGCCTTCCTCATGTCCTCGCGCGCGCGGCGCAGCGGGTGCCGCGGCTGGTCTCGGCTCTCGTCTTTCATGTCTCGCTTCCCTAAGGGGTCCGGGCCGTTCCACCATGCGAGGCCGCCCATGTCCAACGACCAGCTCGAGACCGCCATCGAGGCCGCATGGGAGGATCGCGCCTCGATCACCCCCACAACGGGCGGCGCGGTGCGCGACGCGGTCGAGGCGACGCTGGACGCGCTCGACTCCGGCGCCCTCAGGGTGGCCGAGAAACGCGCGGGCGGCGACTGGCACGTGAACCAGTGGGCGAAGAAGGCGGTCCTCCTCTCCTTCCGCCTGCGCGACATGGAGATGCAGCCCGGCAGCCCTCAGGGCGGGGGCTGGTGGGACAAGGTCGATTCCAAATGGAAGGACTGGGGCGAGAACCGCTGGCGCGACGCCGGCTTCCGCGCCGTGCCCAACGCTGTGGTCCGCAGGTCGGCCTATGTCGCGCCCGGCGTCGTCCTGATGCCCTCCTTCGTGAACCTCGGCGCCCATGTGGGCGAGGGCACGATGGTCGATACCTGGGCGACCGTGGGCTCGTGCGCGCAGATCGGCCGCAACGTGCACCTGTCGGGCGGCGTCGGCATCGGCGGGGTGCTCGAGCCCATGCAGGCCGGCCCCACGATCATCGAGGACAACTGCTTCATCGGCGCCCGCTCCGAGGTGGTCGAGGGCTGCATCGTGCGCGAGGGCTCGGTCCTCGGCATGGGCGTCTTCATCGGGCAGAGCACCAAGATCGTCGATCGCGAGACGGGCGAGGTGACCTATGGCGAGGTGCCCGCCGGATCGGTGGTCGTGGCGGGGTCCATGCCGTCGAGGAACGACGTGAACCTCTACTGCGCGGTGATCGTGAAGAAGGTCGACGCCCGCACCCGCGCCAAGACCTCGATCAACGAGCTCCTGAGGGACTGAGGGCCCCCGGCGCGGGCGCGGGCCTCGCGCCGTCAGATCGTCGCCTCGAATCCTCTGAGCATGGCGAGATGGGTCTCGATCGAGGCCACCGCGACGATGGCGCCGCCGCGCGCGGTCGGGTCCTCGCCCGTGCCCGCGTAGTTCCGCGCGATGGGAAGGGCCGCCTCGTGGGCCGCGATCTCCTCCTCGACGAACAGCCTGTCGGGGTCGGGCGCCGTGCGGAACGCCTCCAGCCGGGCCGCCTGCCCCTCGGTGAGGGGCGCGGGCTCGCTGGCGCCGAAGGCCTGCATGATCGCGTCGATCTCCGCGATCTCCAGCTGCGCGAACGTGGTGAGCGAGGGATCGGTCACCCGCTCGAGCGCGAGCTGGCTCATCTGCTTGGAGAGGGTGCCGACCTGGAGCATCGGCAGCTTCTCCGGCGCGACGCCCTGCGCGAGGGCCGCGCCGAAGGCGAGGGGCGAGACGGCGACGAGGCCGCTGCCTAGGAGGATGGTCCTACGATCCATGGGGTGCTCCTTCACGATGCGTGCCGGCCCCAACGCCCCGCCGGCGAGGTGGTTCGGCCGCGGCCCGCGCCGCGGCGCGGCCATGGGCGCCCCTCCGCCGACGGGTCCCTCAGGCCGCGGCGCCCCGCAGCATCAGCCAGGCGACGTAGCCGGCATAGGCCAGCAGCAGCGCGGCGCCCGCGCCCCGGCCCACCGGCCGCAGCGCGAAGAGGACGAGCAGGGCCGTCGCCCCCAGCATCACGAGAAGGTCGGGTCCGATCCCGGCGGGCGCGGGGATCGGCCTGACCAGCGCCGTGGCCCCGAGGATGCCGAGCACGTTGTAGACGTTCGAGCCGACGACGTTGCCCAGCGCCAGCGCGCCCTGCCCCCGGCGGGCCGCGGCGACGGAGGCCACCAGCTCGGGCAGGGACGTGCCGACCGCCACCACCGTCAGCCCGATCGCGGCCTCGGAGATGCCCCAGCCCGTCGCCAGCTCGGTCGCCCCGGCGACGAGGAAGCGCGCCCCGAGCATCGTCACCGCGATGCCGCCCGCCGTCAGGGCCAGGGCGGGGACGGCGCCCATGGCCGCAGGCGCGTCCCCGGACGCGCCCCCGGGCGCGGCGCCCCTCTCCTGGCGCCAGGCCAGCAGCAGCCACAGCGCGAGGCCCGCCAGCAGCGCCAGCCCCACAGGCCGGCCCAGCGCGTCCGCCCGGATCACGGCCGCCGCCGCCCCCGCCGACAGCGCCAGCGCCCAGAGGTCGCGGCGCGGCGCGGCCGCCGCGAGGGGGGCGATCACCGCAGCCACCCCGAGGATCAGGAGGACGTTCGCCACGTTCGATCCCACGACGTTGCCCACCGCCACGCCCGGCGCGCCCGCGAACGCGGCCTGGAGCGAGGTGACCAGCTCGGGCGTGGAGGTGCCGAAGCCCACCACCGTCAGCCCGATCATGAGCGGCGAGACCCCCAGCCGCGCGGCGAGCGCGACCGCCCCCCTGACGAGCGCCTCGCCCCCACCGAGGAGGAGCACGAGGCCGAGCGCGACCGTCAGATAGACCATGGGGGACGTCTCCGGGACCGGCGAAGGGGCGGGCGGCACCGACATCGCGAGCGGCCGGCGCGCTCGCCAGAGGGGCCCGGGGCCGGGACGATGCGCAGATGGCCCCGGCGGGGCGAGGGTTCAAGCTCACTTGCCCCCGCGGCGTTCCGCCGCATGTAGGGGCCGATGCAGGACATCCTCCTCGGCCTGCCCTCCTGGGGCCTCGTCGCCACCTTCGCCGTGACGGCGCTGGTCGTCACCCTCGTCTCGATCAAGGCGACCTCCCTCGCGGACGCCATCGCCGACCGGACCGGCCTCGGCGAGGCGATGGTCGGGGCGGTCGTCCTCGGGGGGGCGACCTCGCTCTCGGGGGTGGTGGTCTCGGTCACGGTGGCCGCCCAGGGCGACGCCTCGTTCGCCATCTCCAACGCGGTGGGCGGGATCGCGGCGCAGACCCTGTTCCTCGCCATCGGCGACGCGGTCTACCGGCGCGCCAACCTCGAGCACGCCGCGGCCGAGCCGGCGACGCTGTTCCAGGCGGTGCTCCTCATCATCCTGCTGTCGCTGCCGCTCTGCGCGATCGCGGGCCCCGAGATCTCCTATCTCGGCATCCACCCGGTCAGCGTGGTGATGTTCCTGGCCTACCTCGCGGGGCTGAAGGCCGCGTCCGCCGTGCGCGAGAACCCGATGTGGGTCATCGTCCGCACGCCGCTCACCCGCTACGAGGCGGACGACCCGACCGAGGACCGGCGCCCCCTGCCGGTGATCTTCGGCCTCTTCGCCGCGCTCGTCGTGGTCATGGCGGCGGCCGGCTGGGTGATCTCGCAGCTGGGCACGTCCACGGCGGTGCGGTTCGGCCTCTCCACGGGCCTCGTCGGCAGCCTCCTGACGGCGGTGATCACCTCGCTGCCCGAGCTCGTGACGACGCTGACGGCGATCCGGCGCGGCGCGCTGCAGCTCGCCGTGGGCGGGATCATCGGGGGCAACACGTTCGACACCCTGTTCCTCGTGGCCTCGGACGTCGCCTACCGCGACGGCTCGCTCTACCATGCGGCGGCGCGCACGGACCTCTACTGGCTCGGCACGGGCCTCCTGATGACGTCGATCCTCCTCGCGGGGCTGGTGCTGCGCCAGCGCCAGGGCTTCGCCCGCATCGGATGGGAGAGCACCGGCCTCGTCGTGATCTACGCCACCGCCCTCGCCGTGCAGGTGGCCGCCGGCGGCTGAGGCTTGCGCCCGCCTGCCGCGCCGGGCACGGGGCGGGACGCGAAAGGACCGCCCATGCCCGAGAAGCGCCCGCAACAGGTCTTCACCCTCCTCGTCGAGGTCGGCCGCGCCGCCGGCGACGGGCTGCCCGAGGGGGCGAAGGGCGCCGGCATCCTCTGCTACGCCTCCGGCGTCGACGAGGCCGAGGCCGTTCGTGAGACCGTCCAGGTCCTGCGTCAGGCCGGGATGGCGCCCCTCGACGTCGCCGGCCACGGCACCCTGGCCGAGCGCGAGGCCGCCGGAGAGGAGATCGGCGAGGAGGAGCGCGCGCTGATGGACCGGGCGCTGGCGGAGAACGCCGTGATCGTCGCAGCCGTCGAGACGGCCTAGGCCGCCCCCGCGCGCGGCCCGCATCAGCCCCCCAGGCGGCGGCCGGCGGCGGTTGCGCGCCATGGGCCGGGCGGCGACAAGGCCGCATGACCGATCCCGCCGACCTCACCGCCCGCCTCGTCCGCTGCCCCTCCGTCACCCCGGAGGAGGGCGGCGCCCTCCGCCTTCTGGCCGAGGAGCTGGCGGCCGCCGGCTTCCACTGCGAGCGGATCGACCGGGGCGGGGTCTCGAACCTCCTGGCGCGGGCGGGCGCGAAGGGCGCCCCCCGCACCTTCGGCTTCAACGGCCACACGGACGTCGTGCCCACCGGCCCGGAAGGGGAATGGACCCATCCCCCCTTCTCCGGCGCCGAGGCGGACGGCCTGATCTGGGGCCGCGGCTCCGTCGACATGAAGTCGGGCGTCGCCGCCTTCGCCGCGGCCGCGATGCGGGTCGCGAAGGACCTGCCAGAGGGCGGCGCGATCCTCCTCGCGATCACCGGCGACGAGGAAGGCGAGGCCGTGGACGGCACCCGCGCCCTCCTCGATGGGATGGCCGCGCGGGGCGAGGCGATGACCGTCTGCCTCGTGGGCGAGCCGACCAGCCCCGACTCCTTCGGCCAGGCGATGAAGATCGGCCGCCGGGGCAGCATGAACGCCCTGTTCACGGCGACGGGCGTGCAGGGCCACTCCGCCTATCCCCACCGCAACCGCAACCCCGTTCCGGCCCTCGCGAAGCTGGTCGACCGCCTATCGACCCATCGCCTCGACGAGGGGACCGAGCATTTCGACCCCTCCAACCTCGAGGTGACGGGCTTCGACACCGGCAACCCGGCCACCAACGTCGTTCCCGGCGCCTGCCGCGCGATGGTGAACCTTCGCTTCAACGACCGCCACACCGGCGCCTCCCTGACCGAATGGCTCCGCAAGGAGGCCGCCGCCGTCGCGGAGGAGACCGGCATCGCCATCGACCTCTCCGCCTCGATCTCGGGCGAGGCTTTCCTGACGCCCCCCGGCCCCCTCTCGGATCTGGTCGCGGATGCGGTGGAGGCGGAGACAGGCCGCCGCCCGGAGCTCTCCACCTCCGGCGGCACCTCGGACGCGCGCTTCGTGAAGGACCACTGCCCCGTGGTCGAGTTCGGCCTGGTCGGCCGGGGCATGCACGAGGTGGACGAGCGCGTGCCCGTGGAGGACGTCCGCCGCCTCTCCGCGATCTACGAGCGCATCCTGCGCGCCTTCTTCGCGTGATCCCCGCCGCCCGGCGGCGGGTCCGGATGGACGGGCCGTTCCGCCGCCGCCTCGTCCTCATGGTGAAGGAGCCGCGGCCCGGCCGGGTGAAGACGCGCCTGGGGCGCGACGTCGGGATGGTGCCGGCGGCGTGGTGGTTCCGCCGCCAGACCGCGGCGCTGATCCGGCGCCTGCGCGATCCGCGCTGGGACCTCCTCCTCGCGGTCGCGCCCGACGCCGAGGGCCTCGCCTCCCGCGTCTGGCCCGCGGGCGTGCCGCGGGTGCCGCAGGGCGGGGGCGATCTCGGCGACCGCATGGGCCGCCTCCTGCGCTCCCTCCCGCCGGGTCCGGCCCTGATCTGCGGCGCCGACATCCCCGGCATCGACCGCCTCGCCGTGGCGGAGGCCTTCGCCGCCCTCGGCCGCGCCCCGGCCGTCCTCGGCCCCGCGCCGGACGGGGGCTACTGGTGCGTCGGCCTGCGCCGCGCCGCCGCCCCGCCCGCCCGCCTCTTCGAGGGCGTCCGCTGGTCCAGCCCTCACGCGCTCGCCGACACGCGGGCGACGCTTCCGGGCGCCGTCCTCGTCCGCACTCTCCGGGACGTCGACACCGCCGCCGATCTCCGGCCCCTCCCCGCCGGCGGGGAGGGCGCCCCCGCCTGGACGGCCCCCGGGCGGGGGCCCCTTGTGGCCGCCACCGCCCGCCCGTGCTAGCTCGCCCGCCATGGCCCTTCCCTCCAAGACCGAGATCCTCGACTGGATCGCCGCCCACCCCGCCGAGAGCGGCAAGCGCGACATCGCCCGCGCCTTCGGCGTGAAGGGCGCGCTGCGCACGGACCTCAAGCGTCTCCTGCGCGAGCTCGAGGACGAGGGCCACCTCTCGCGCCGCAAGAAGACCTATCGCGAGCCCGGCACGCTGCCCCCCGTCACCGTGCTGACCGTCCGCGCCACGCCCGACGGCGACCTGATGGGCGAGCCGATGGAATGGCGCGGCGAGGCGGACGCCCCCACGATCCTGATCCATCCCAGGGAGGGCGAGGCGCCCGGCGACGGCGAGCGGGTCCTCGCCCGGCTCCAGCGCCTCGAAGGGGCGGACACGGACTACGACGCCCGCATCATCCGCCGCATCGGCACCAACCCGCGCCGCGTCCTCGGCGTGTTCCGCAAGGGCGCCGAGGGCGGGCGCATCGTGCCGATCGACAAGGGCTCGGAGAAGGAATGGCGGGTGAGGGACGGCGACGCCGCCGGCGCCCGCGACGGCGAGCTGGTCGAGGCCGAGCAGTCCGGCCCCAGGCGCATGGGCCTGCCCCAGGCCCGCGTCACGGACCGGCTGGGCGATCCGTCGGCGCCCAGGGCCGTCTCGCTCATCGCGATCCACCAGCACGGCATCCCCGACAGCTTCCCCGACGAGGCGGTCGCCGAGGCCGACGCCGCCCGCCCCGTCCAGCTCGGCGAGCGCGAGGACCTGCGCGACCTGCCCCTCCTGACCATCGACCCCGCGGACGCGCGCGACCACGACGACGCCGTCTGGGCCACGCCCGACGACGAGCCCGGCAACGAGGGGGGCCACGTCCTCTGGGTCGCCATCGCGGACGTCGCCCACTACGTCACGCCCGGCACCGCCCTCGACGCCGAGGCCCGCCGCCGCGGCAACTCGACCTACTTCCCCGACCGGGTCGTGCCGATGCTGCCCGACGTGCTGTCGGGCGATCTCTGCTCGCTCCACGAAGGGGTGGACCGCCCGGTGATCGCCGTGCGCATCCGCCTCGCCCCGGACGGCGAGAAGCTGGACCACCGCTTCGCCCGCGCCCTCATGCGCTCGGCCGCCTCGCTGCCCTACGAGGAGGTGCAGGCAGCGATGGACGGCGACGTCTCCGGCCGCATCGCCCCTCTGATGGCGGAGGCGATAGACCCGCTCTACGCCGCCTTCCGCGCGCTCCAGGCCGCCCGCCGCCGCCGCGAGCCGCTGGATCTGGACCTTCCCGAGCGGCGGATCGTCCTCTCGGACGAGGGCGAGGTCACGTCGGTCGCCGAGAAGGAGCGCCTCGACGCCCACCGCCTGATCGAGGAGTTCATGGTCCTTGCCAACGTCTGCGCCGCCGAGACGCTCGAGGCCAAGCGGACCCCCCTCGTCTACCGCGTCCACGAGGAGCCCTCCCCCGAGAAGCTCGACGCCCTGCGCGAGGTGGCCGAGGCGTCGGGCCTCTCGCTCGCCAAGGGGCAGGTGCTGCGGACCCGCCACCTCAACCGCCTCCTCGCCCAGGCCGAGGAGGCCGAGGTCGGCGAGCTCGTGTCCCTCGCCACCCTGCGCTCCATGCAGCAGGCCTATTACAGCCCCCGCAACTTCGGTCATTTCGGCCTCGCGCTGCGCCGCTACGCGCATTTCACCTCGCCCATCCGGCGCTATGCCGACCTTCTCGTCCACCGCGCCCTGATCCGCGCCCACGGCTGGGGCCCCGATCCGAAGGCGGACGGGCTGACCCCGGAGGAGGAGGAAGGGCTCGACGCCGCCGCCGAGCACATCTCCGGGACCGAGCGTCGCTCCATGCTGGCCGAGCGGGACACCAACGACCGCTACCTCGCCGCCTTCCTCGCCGACCGCGTGGGATCGACCTTCGAGGGGCGGGTGTCGGGCGTGCAGCGCTTCGGCCTCTTCGTGAAGCTCGACGAGACCGGCGCGGACGGCCTGATCCCCGTCCGCGCGCTCGGGGGGGGCGAGTACTGGCGCTTCGACGAGGACGAGCAGACCCTCACCGGCTCCGAGAGCGGCACCGCCGTGGGCTTGGGCGACCGCGTGACCGTCAAGCTGGTAGAGGCCGCGCCCCTCACGGGCGGGCTGATCCTCGAGCCCGTCGAGATCGCCGGCCGCGCGCGCCGTCCCGACCCGCGCCCCGCCCGCCGGGGCGGGCCGCGCCGCGCGAAGGGCAAGGCCGCCGCGAAGGCCCGCAAGTCCCGCAAGGTCGCCCGCCGGCGCCGCTGAGGCGGGCGCCGCCCCGGCGCCACCCCGGCGCCGTTCCGCCGCCCGGCGCGACCCCGCCGCTTCCGCCGGGGCGCCCGCGCGCCTAGACGTCGTCCTCGAACCCGAAACGACAGGCCACGTCCCATGCGCCTCCCCCTCGTCCTGATCCTCGCCGCCGCGCCCGCCCTGGCCGAGATCGACGCCTCGGTCCGCCCGCCCGCCCGGCCGGCCCCTGCGCCGGCCTCCGAACCCGCGCCCCCCGCCCCGCTTTCGGCGGCGGTGCGGGACGCGGTCGCCCGCGCGCAGCAGCCCGCCGGTTCGGACGCACCCCCCGCGGCCCCGCCCCGCCCGGGGGAGGGGGCCGCCCCCGCAAGCGCCGGGGTCGCCACGATCGCCACCGCCGCGCCCGCCCGCGACACCGGCACGGCGCCCGCGCGGCCCGCTCCCGCCGCGGTGCCCCCCGCCGGGCCCGCGGACCTCTCGAACGGCGGGCAGCCCGCGCTCGATGCGTGGATCGCGGCCTTCCGCCCCCGCGCCCTGGCCGCGGGGATCGAGCCCGCGACCTTCGACGCAGCCCTCTCGGACGTCCCCTTCGATCCGCGGATCATCACCCGCGATCGCAACCAGACCGAGTTCACCAAGACCATCTGGGACTATCTCGACACCGCCGTCTCGGACGCCCGGATCGCGAACGGGCGCGCGGCGATGGAGCGGCACGCCGGCGCCCTCGCCGCCGCGGAGGCCGAGCACGGCGTCGACCGGCACGTCGTCGCGGCTATCTGGGGGCTCGAATCGGCCTATGGCGGCTTCAGGGGCACCGACTCGACCATCGCCTCGCTCGCCATCCTCGCCGCCGACCCCCGGCGCAGCGCCTTCTTCGAGGACCAGCTCCTCGCCGCCCTGCGCATCCTGCAGGCGGGCGAGGTCGCCCCGGGGGGGATGCGCGGCTCCTGGGCGGGGGCGATGGGGCACACGCAGTTCATGCCGACCAGCTTCCTGCGATACGCCGTGGACGCGGACGGCGACGGGCGGCGCGACGTCTGGGGGGACGATCCGGCCGACGCGCTCGCCTCCACCGCGCGCTACTTGGCCGCGCACGGCTGGACGACCGGCCAGCCCTGGGGGGTCGAGGTGACGCTTCCCGAGGGCTTCGACTTCACCGAGGCCCGCCGCGACAACCCCCGCGCGCCCGCCGAATGGCAGGCGATGGGCGTGCGGGCGGCGGACGGCGCCCCGATCCCGGACCACGGCCCGGCCACCATCCTCTTGCCCGCGGGGCATCAGGGGGCCGCCTTCATGATCTGGCCAAACTTCGCCGCGCTCGAGGCCTACAACACCGCCGACGCCTACGTGATCGGCGTCGGCCACCTCGCCGACCGGCTGCGCGGCGGGCCCGCCTTCGCCGGCGGCTGGCCGCGTGCGGACCGCGCGCTCACGGGCGACGAGCGGCGCGAGCTGCAGCGCCGCCTGACGGAGCGGGGCTTCGATCCGGGCGGGGTGGACGGGCGCATCGGCCCGCTGACGGTGGGCGCGGTGCGCGACTGGCAGCTCGCGGAAGGAAGGGTGCCCGACGGCTACGCCTCCCCGGCGGTGCTGGACGCGCTGCGTCAGTAGCCGCCCGGCCGGCAGCCCGCGCCCGCCATGCAGGCCGAGATCGTCCCGACGACCTCGGGCGCCGCGTCGAAGGCCCGGCCCCCGCAGGGCTCCGCCAGGAGGAGGTAGCCCCCCTCCTCGGCGACCTCCAGGAACAGCACCTGCCGCCCCTCGGCGGCGCCGCCGCACCAGGGGCCCGCGCAGGTCGCCGTCACCGTGACCGGCGCGTCGAAGGCCGAGGCGAAGCGCCCGTCCGCCGCCAGCGCCTCGCCCCGCACCCGGCCCGGCGCCGATCGCGCCCCGGGCGAAGGGTCGGCCGAGACGACGCGCCCCAGCGGCGCCTCCAGCGACAGCTCCCCCAGCACCACCACGAAGCGCTCGGGCGCCTCCTGCGCGGCGAGGAAGGCGCGCGCGGGATCGGGCGCGAGGCAGGACAGCGCGGCCGCGGGGCCCGCGGAGGTCGCCGCGAGGGCGAAGGCGAGGGCGGGGCCGAGGGGGGGCGTGCGTCTCATGCCCCGCATCATGCGGCGTCCCCGCGCGTCATGCGATGACGCCGGGCGCCCCCGGCATCAGCTCCGCGAAGACCCGCCGATAGACCTCGCGCTTGAAGGGCACGATCGCGTCCAGCACCTCCGGCGGCGTCATCCACCGCCAGCGCGAGAACTCCGCCGCGTGCCCCGTGCCCGAGATGTCCACGTCATCGTCCCCGCCGAGGAAGCGCAAGCGCAGCCATTTCTGCTCCTGCCCGCGGAACCGTCCGCCCCAGCGGTGGGGCACGATCTCCGGCGGCAGGTCGTAGGGGATCCATCCGGCCGTCTGCGCCTCGACGCGCGCCAGCCGGGCGGGCACGCCCGTCTCCTCCTCCAGCTCGCGAAGGGCGGCGGCGCGCGGCTCCTCGCCCGGATCGATCCCGCCCTGCGGCATCTGCCAGGCGCCCGGCCAGTCGATCCGCTCGCCCGCCCAGACCCGGCCGTCGCCGCGCGTCAGCACCACGCCGACGCAGGGCCGGTAGGGCAGGGCGGCGGCCGCCTCGGGCGTCACGCCCCCCGCTCCGTCATGGCTGCAGGGCCGCCAGCCCCTTCAGGATGTCGACCGCGTAGGCCAGCTGGTAGTCCTCCTCGCGCAGCTCGGCGGCCGCCTCGGCCAGCTCGCGCTCGAACTCGATCTGCTGGCGCTCCTCCTCCGACAGCTCGGAGGCCAGCGATCCGCGCAGGTCGGCCTCCGTGCGGCGGCGGCGCTCCTCCTCCTCCCGCTCGTCCTCCTCGACCTCCTCCTCGATGGCGGCGGGGTCGACGCGGGGCTGCTCGACGACGATGTCGGGCGAGATGCCCAGCGCCTGGATCGAGCGGCCCGAGGGCGTGTAGTAGCGCGCCGTGGTCAGCCGCATCGCGGACTGCCCCCGAAGCGGCATGACGGTCTGCACGCTGCCCTTGCCGAACGAGCCCTCGCCCACGACGATGGCGCGCTGGTGGTCCTGCAGCGCGCCGGCGACGATCTCCGAGGCCGAGGCCGAGCCGCCGTTGATGAGCACCACGATGGGCAGCCCCTCGGCGATGTCGCCGGCCTCGGCGTTGTAGCGGTCGGCGTCCTCGGGGTCGCGCCCGCGGGTCGAGACGATCTCGCCGGCGTCGAGGAAGGCGTCCGACACCTCGACCGCTTGGTTCAGCAGGCCGCCGGGGTTGTTCCGAAGGTCAAGGACGATGCCCGTGACGTTCTCGATGCCGCCCAGCGCCTCCACCTGGCTCTCGAACTCCTCGAGGAGGCCGGGGAAGGTCTGCTCGTTGAAGGTGCTGATCCGCAGGACGATCGTGTCCCCCTCGGCCTGCGAGCGCACGGCGATAAGCCGGATCGTGTCGCGGATGATCGAGACGTCGAAGGGCTCGGCGGTCTCCTCGCGGGCGACGGTGATCACGATCTCGCTGCCGACGGGGCCGCGCATCATCTCGACCGCCTCGTCGAGGGTCAGGCCGAGGACGCTCTCGCCGTCGACATGGGTGATGAAGTCGCCCGCCTGGATGCCGGCGTCGAAGGCCGGCGTCCCGTCGATGGGCGAGACCACCTTCACGAAGCCCTCCTCCTGGGTGACCTCGATCCCGAGGCCGCCGAACTCGCCCCGGGTCTGCTCGCGCATCTCCTCGAAGTCCTCGGTCGACAGGAACGAGGAATGCGGGTCGAGCGAGGTCAGCATCCCGTCGATCGCCGCCTCGATCAGCTCGCCCTCGTCGACCTCGTCGACGTATTCCGCGCGGATCCGCTCGAATATGTCGCTGAACAGGTCCATCCGTTCGTAGATGGTCGCCTCGCGCGCGGCCTCCTGCGCCAGGAGGGGGCCGGCCACCTGGGTGGCGACCACGCCGCCGGCCAGAACGCCGCCCAGCACTGCATACGCGAATTTCCTCATGCGGGTCTTCCCCTTCAAAGCGCGAACCAGCCGGCCGGATCGGCCGGCGCCCCGTCCACGCGCGTCTCGATATAGAGCGTCTCGCTGCGTTCCTCGCCCGCGCCGCGGTCGGCGTCCTCGACCATGGCGGCCGGGCTGCCGGCCCGCCCGCCCATCAGGCCCAGCGCGTCGCCCGCCGCCACGACCTGTCCGGGCCGGACATACACCCTTCCCAAGCCGGCGAGAACCGTCAGCCGATTGGCTGCGGGCTCCAGCACGATCACGTTCTCGTAGCCCGTCAGGGGGCCGGCATAGCGCACCGTGGCGGGTCCCGGCGCCTCGACGAGGGCCCCGGGCGCGGTCGCCAGGATTACGCCGGGGCGGATCGCGCCGGCGGCGTCGGGCTCGCCCGCCGCGCGCAGGACCGTGCCGGCGACGGGCAGGGGGCGGGGGCCGGCGGCGGCCGGCGCGTCCGGGTCCGGGGCCAGCGTCCCGGCGAAGGCGCCTAGGGTCTCGACCGCGCCGGCCAGCTCGGCGAGGCGCGCGGGGTCGTCCAGAAGGCGCGGGGGCGGCCCGGTGCGGTCGGCCACCGCCGTCGCCAGCGCCTCCCGCGCGGCGCGCGCGCCGGCCAGGCCCTCCTCCAGCACGGCCGCCGCGCCCTCGCGCAGGCGGCGCAGCCGCCGGGCCTCCCGCGCCTCGGCCGCCAGCGCGTCCGCCTCCGCGCGCAGCGCCGGCACCGCGGCGCCAAGCAGCATCCCCGCGCGCACGGTCGCCTCCGGCCCTTCGGGGTGCAGCAGCAGCAGGGGCTCGGGCGTGGCCTCGACGCGCGCCAGCGCGGCCAGCACCCGCTCCATCCGCGCGCGGTCCCGGTCGGCGCGCACGGCCAGCGCCCGCTCGCGCGCGGCCGATTCGCGCAGCCCCTCGCGGAAGGCCGACAGCCCCCGCTCGTAGGCGCGGACCAGCTCGGTCAGCGCGGCGATCCGGTCGCCGGCCTCCTCGGCCATCTCCAGCCCGGCGGCCATCTCGAGAAGGGCGGCCGCCGCGGCCTCGGCGTCCTCGGCGGGGCCGGCCCGCGCGCCGCAGGCCAGAAGGGCCAGCAGCGTCGCCAGCAGCAGCGGCCGCCTCACGCGATGAGGCTCCGGCCGGTCATCTCGGCGGGCGGCTCGATCCCCATCAGCTCCAGCACCGTCGGCGCCACGTCGGCGAGGATCCCGTCCCGCATCCCCGCGCCCTCCGGCCCGCCGACGAGGATCGCCGGGACGAGGTTCGTGGTGTGCGCGGTGTGCGGGCCGCCGTCCTCGGCGATCATGGTCTCGCAGTTGCCGTGGTCGGCGATGATCAGCGCCGCGCCCCCGGCCTCCTCCAGCGCCGCCAGCGCCCGGCCCAGCCCCCCGTCCACCGTCTCGCAGGCCCTGATCGCGGCCGCGAGGTCGCCGGTGTGCCCCACCATGTCGGGGTTGGCGTAGTTCACCACGATCAGGTCGACGCCCCGGACGATCGCGTCCACCAGGGCTTCCGTCACCGCCTCCGCCGACATCTCGGGCGCGAGGTCGTAGGTCGCCACGGCCGGAGAAGGGGGCATCAGCCGTTCCTCGCCAGGCTCGGGCTCCTCCTTGCCGCCGTTGAGGAAGAAGGTGACGTGCGGATACTTCTCCGTCTCGGCGAGGCGGAACTGCCGCAGCCCCTTCGACGCCACCCAGGCGCCGAGGCCGTTCGCGATCTCCTCCTTCGGGAAGGCGGTCGCCATGTAGCGGTCGTGCCCCTCCGAATAGGGCACCATCCCCAGCAGCACGAGCCGCGGCCGCGGGCCCGCGTCGAACGCGTCGAAGCCCGGATCGCCGATGGCCGCCATGATCTCGCGCGCCCGGTCCGAGCGGAAGTTCAGCATGAAGACGCCGTCACCGTCCTTCATGCCGCCGTAGCCCTCCAGCACGACGGGCTCGACGAACTCGTCCGTCTGGCCGGCCTCGTGCGCGGCACGGATCGCGGCGCCGGCATCGGCCGCCCGCGGCCCCTCGGCGCGCACCATGGCGCGGAACGCCTTCTCGACCCGGTCCCAGCGGTTGTCGCGGTCCATCGCGAAATAGCGCCCCGAGACGGTCGCGACCCGCGCGCCGTCCGGCAGCCCCTCCTCCAGCGCGGCGAGGTGGCGCGGCGCGCTCGTCGGGGCGACGTCGCGCCCGTCCGTGATCGCGTGGACCGCGACCGGCAGCCCCCGCGCCGCCAGGGCGCGCGCCGCCGCCACCGCATGGGCCGTGGTGCCGTGCACCCCCCCGTCCGAGGCCAGCCCGACCAGGTGGGCGGTGCCGCCGCGGCCGGCGACCTGCTCGGCGAACTCGGTGAGGCGGGGGTTGCGGGCGAAGGTGCCGTCCTCGACCGCGAGGTCGATCCGCCCCAGGTCCATCGCCACCGTCCGGCCCGCGCCGATGTTCGTGTGCCCCACCTCCGAGTTGCCCATCTGCCCCTCCGGCAGCCCGACGGGCGGCCCGAAGGTCACGAGTGTGGAATGCGGGCAGGTCGCCATCAGGCGGTCCATGGTGGGCGTGCGCGCCAGAAGCGGCGCGTTCCCCTCGCGCCGGTCCGTCACGCCCCAGCCGTCGAGGATGCAGAGCATGGTGGTCATGGCGCCGCTCCTACCCCGCCACGATTCCGCCCGAAAGGGGAGGGGGCGCGTCCTCAGCCCCGATGGTAGGGCGTGCCGGCGAGTATCTGGGTCGCGCGGTAGAGCTGCTCGGCCAGCATGGCGCGGGCCAGCATGTGCGGCCAGACCATCGGCCCGAAGGACAGCACGAGGTCGGCCCGCTCCCGCAGCGCGGGGTCCAGCCCGTCCGCCCCGCCGAGGAGGAAGGCGCAGTCCCGCGCCCCGTCGTCCCGGCGCCCCGCCAGCCACCGCGCCAGCCCGGGCGAGGTCAGCGCGCGTCCCCGCTCGTCCAGCGCCACGACCGCGGCGCCCGGCGGCACGGCGCGGGCCAGCCGCCCGCCCTCCGGGCCCGGCCCGCCGGGGGCCTCGACCTCCGCCACGGCCAGCGGCCCCAGCGAGAGGGCGCGCCCGGCCTTCGCGATCCGGCCCGCGTACTCGTCCAGGAGCTCGCGCTCGGGCCCGCGCCGCAGGCGGCCCACCGCGCAGATCAGAAGGCGCAGGTCAGCCCCCGGCGGCCGGGTCGAACCCCTCGGGCGCGGCCTCGTCCCCGGGGACCTCCGGCGCCTCGAGGCCCTCGGCCCACATCTTCTCGATCTGGTAGAAGGCCCGGACCTCCGGGCGGAAGACGTGGACCACTACGTCGCCGGTGTCGATCAGCACCCAGTCGCCGCCGGACTTGCCCTCGACCTTGGCGAGGCGGCCGAACTCGTCCTTGAGGCGCTGCACCAGCTTGTCGGCGATGGACTGGACCTGGCGCGACGAGCGGCCGGAGGCGATCACCATGTGGTCGGCCATCTCGGACTTGCCGGCGAGGGGGATGGTGACGACGTCCTCGGCCTTGTCCTCGTCCAGCGATGTCAGGATGCGCCCGAGCAGCGCGTCGACGGAAGGTTGCGGGGCGGCCTCGGCGCCCTGCGCGGTTTGTGCGGCAGGCAGGATGACTCTCCTCTGATCGGCGCCGGCGGCCCCGGCGCTTGCATGGCGTCGAATCTAGGCTCGCCCGGCCTGCCGCGCAACGGGTGCGGCGTCACTCCGCCGCCCGCGCGGGCCGGTCCTCCACCGTCGCGAGGCGCGACCCCTCCAGCACCTTCACCTCGCGCTGCGGGAACGGGATCGAGATGCCCTCGCGCTGGAACGCGTCCCACAGCGCGAGGAAGACGTTGCCCCGGATGTTGGTCAGCCCGCCCGTGGGGTCCCTGATCCAGAAGCGCAGGATGTAGTCGACGCTGCTGTCGCCGAAGCCGACGATGTGGCAGACGGGCGGGCGGTCCTGCAGCACGCGCGAGACGCCGATCGCCGCCTCGATCGCCGTCTTGCGCACGAGGTGCGGATCGTCCGCGTAGGCGCAGCCGAAATGGATGTCGAGGCGCACAAAGTCGTTGGAATGCGACCAGTTCACCACCTGGTTGGTGATGAGGTCCTCGTTCGGGATCAGGAACTCCTTGCCGTCCCGCGTCGTGATCGAGACGTAGCGCGCCCCGAGCGAGTTGATCCACCCGAACGTCTCGCCCAGGCTGATCACGTCGCCCGGCTTGATGGACTTGTCCATCAGGATGATGAGGCCCGAGATCAGGTTCGACACGACCTTCTGCAGCCCGAAGCCCAGGCCCACGCCGATCGCGCCCGACAGGACCGCCAGCCCGGTCAGGTCCACGCCCACGGCACGCAGCCCGAAGAAGAACGCCCCCGCATAGAGGACGATCTGCAGCAGCTTGACCGTCAGCACCTGCATTGAGGGCGAGATGTCCTCGTTCCGGCGCACCCTGTCCCCGACCGAGCGCGAGACGAAGGCCGCCGCGAAGAACAGCACCGCGATGATCGTCGCCGCCAGGATCAGGTCGAGCAGCGATATGCGGAACTCGCCCAGCTCCAGCGCGACGGCGTCCAGCACGTCGCGCGTCTGCGACTCGACCCCGAGGTAGTAGACCGTGACCCAGGCCGCCGCGCCCAGCGTCACCCAGCGGCGCAGCGCCTTGTTCACGATCAGCCGCGCCGCGAGCGAGATGATCAGCCACGCGGTCGCGATCTCGGCCGCCAGCCCCACCATGTAGGAGCGCGAGGGCCAGGTGAGCTCGCGCATGACCAGCCAGGTCGCCCAGGCGAGCGCCACGAAGAAGATCAGCCAGAGCCGGCGCACCAGGATCGCCAGCAGGCGCAGGCGCAGCTTGCTCCAGCCGCGCCCCTTCACGAAGGCGCGGATGCGCGGCTCGGCCGCGCGGGCCAGCAGCCAGGCCGCCCCGCCGAGGGCGAGGACGATCAGCACCTGCCAGAGGCGCCAGCCCGGCATCAGCAGGTCCAGCGCGCCCCCGCGCGCCAGGTCCCACCAGGCGCGCGCGGTCTCGACCTCGATGAGGGGCAGCTCCTCCATCCCGGCAGGGTGCCATGACGCGCGCATCCGCCACAAGGCGGGCCTTGCCGCGCCGCCTTTCGGGGCTTAACCCTCCGGCCCCATGACGCGCGTGTTCGACATCGCCGACCGCCGCCGCCTTCCGGGACGGTTCGAGAGGCGCGCCCGCGCGGCCGGCTCGCTCCTCTAGGGCGGCCATGCGGCCCCGCGCCGCGCCACCCACGCCCCGATCCGCGACCCCTCGAAGGGACCCGACCCCATGACCGGCCCGAACGCCCCGAAGACGCTCTACGACAAGATCTGGGACGCCCACCTCGCCCACGAGGCCGAGGACGGCACCGCCCTGCTCTACATCGACCGCCACCTCGTCCACGAGGTCACGTCCCCCCAGGCCTTCGAGGGCCTGCGCATGGCCGGCCGGTCGGTGAGAAGACCGGACCAAACCATCGCCGTGCCCGACCACAACGTGCCCACCACCCCCGGCCGCGAGGACGCCGGCCGCGTGCCCGAGGACAGCCGCGCCCAGCTCGCCGCCCTCGACCGCAACGCGCGCGAGTTCGGGGTCCACTACTACCCCGTCACGGACGTGCGGCAGGGCATCGTGCACATCGTCGGGCCCGAGCAGGGCTGGACGCTGCCGGGCATGACCGTGGTCTGCGGCGATTCGCACACCGCCACCCACGGCGCCTTCGGGGCGCTCGCCCACGGCATCGGCACCTCCGAGGTCGAGCACGTCCTGGCCACCCAGACGCTGATCCAGAAGAAGTCGAGGAACATGAAGGTCGAGATCACCGGGCGCCTGCGCCCCGGCGTCACGGCCAAGGACGTCACCCTGACGGTGATCGGCCGCACGGGCACCGCAGGCGGCACCGGCTACGTGATCGAGTATTGCGGCGAGGCGATCGAGGCCCTCTCCATGGAAGGGCGCATGACCGTCTGCAACATGGCGATCGAAGGCGGCGCGCGCGCCGGCCTCATCGCCCCGGACGAGAAGACCTTCGAATACTGCAAGGGCCGCCCCCACGCCCCGAAGGGCGCGCAGTGGGACGCCGCCGTCGCCTGGTGGCGGACCCTCAAATCCGACCCCGGCGCCCGCTGGGACAAGGTCGTCACCATCCGCGGCGAGGACATCGCCCCCGTCGTCACCTGGGGCACCTCGCCCGAGGACGTGCTGCCCATCGACGCCGCCGTCCCCTCGCCCGACCAGTTCGAGGGCGGCAAGGTAGGGGCCGCGAGGCGCTCCCTCGACTACATGGGGCTGACGCCGGGCACGCCGCTGAAGGACATCGCCATCGACACGGTGTTCATCGGCTCGTGCACCAACGGGCGGATCGAGGACCTGCGCGCCGCCGCCGAGATCCTGCGCGGCCGCCGGGTGAAGGACGGGCTGCGCGCCATGGTCGTCCCCGGATCGGGCCTCGTGCGCGCCCAGGCCGAGGAGGAGGGGCTGGCCGCCGTGTTCCGCGACGCCGGCTTCGAGTGGCGCCTCGCCGGTTGCTCGATGTGCCTGGCGATGAACCCCGACCAGCTCGCCCCGGGCGAGCGGTGCGCCGCCACGTCGAACCGCAACTTCGAGGGGCGGCAGGGCCGCGGCGGGCGCACCCACCTGATGTCGCCGGCCATGGCCGCCGCCGCCGCCGTCACCGGCCGCCTCACGGACGTGCGCGAGCTCTCCCGCTCGCCCGAGCCGGCCGAGTAGTCGCCGCAGACGGGCGAGGGTATGGGCGAGGATTCGCATCATGGCCCCCATTCTCGCCCTCAAACCTTTCGGGTGCGTTAAGCCACCGCGCGCTGGACCAAGCCATTGCGAGAAGGCGTAGAAACCGTGACCGTAGCCTCCGCCGATCCGATCCGCCCGGCGCGCGCGGCCGCTCTGGCGGCCCTGCTCGCGCTCGCGGGATGCGCGGGGGCGGGCGGGGACGGTGGCGGGGACATGCCGCGCATCGACATGTCCGGGCGCACGGCCGTCGACGTGGCGCTGCCGCGCTCGGGGCGGGACCTCGTCCTCGCCTGCCGCCCCGGCCCGGGCGGGGGCGAGGCCGCCGCCCGTGCCGCGGCCGCCGCGCGCGACCTCGACGCGGGCTTCGCCGCCATGGGCGCGGACATCACCGGCCGCTTCCTCGCCGCGCTCGGTTCGGGGGGCGAGCCGGACGCCGCACGGATCGCCCGCATCGCCCGCCGGACCGAGGCCGACCTGACCCGCCGGATCGAGCGCGAGCACGGCTGCGCCCCCGCCCGGCCCCGCCGCCCCGCCCCGAGGGGGTCCTGAACGTGCGCATCGTCCTTTCCCGCAAGGGCGTCGACGGCGCCGCCGGGGGCTGCGCCTCGCCGGTCCTGGACGGGCGCTGCCTCTCCCTGCCGATCCCCGCGCCCCGGCGCTTCCCGTCCGCCGTCCGCTACCGCGACCTCGATTTGCCCGCCCCGGTCGAGGCCCTGTCGAAGGGCCGCCTGACGGGCGACCTGCCCTGCCATCCCGACCCCGCCTTCCACGGGGGCCGCGCGGCCCTCGGCCAGGTCGCGGCGGCCCAGTCCCACCTCGCGCGGCAGGGCGTCGGGCCCGGCGACATCTTCCTCTTCTTCGGCCTCTTCGGCACGGGGCGGGACCGGGCCCACCGCGTCTTCGGCTGGCTGCGGGTCGAGGAGGTGCTCCGCCTTCCCGGCCGTCCCGCGCCCGCCGACCTGATCGGCGAGGGGCGGCCCCATCCCCACACCCGCGGCGACCTCTGCGAGTGGCCCGCCTCCAACGCGGTCTATCTCGGACCCGGCGCGGCGGGCGCCCCGGCGGCGGCGGCGCTGCGCCTCACCGCCCCGGACGGCCCCGCTAGCCGCTGGCGCGTGCCGGGATGGATGCGCCGCACCGGATTGACGTACCACGCGAAACCCGCCCGCTGGGCCGAGGCGGGGCACCTCCTCTCCGCGCCCCGCGGGCAGGAGTTCGTGGCCGACGCCACCGACGTCCCCGAGGCCCGCGCATGGGCCGAATCGATCATCCGCCGCATCCCCGAGGAGCAGCCCGCATGACCCCGTTCACCACCCTCGCCGGCATCGCCGCGCCCCTGCCGCTGGTCAACGTCGACACCGACATGATCATCCCCAAGCAGTACCTGAAGACGATCGAGCGGACCGGCCTCGGCCGCGGCCTCTTCGACGAGATGCGCTACCGCGAGGACGGCGCCGAGAACCCGGACTTCGTCCTGAACAGGCCCGCCTACAGGAAGGCCGAGATCCTCGTCGCGGGGGACAATTTCGGCTGCGGCTCCTCGCGCGAGCATGCGCCATGGGCGCTTCTAGACTTCGGCATCCGCTGCGTGATCGCGCCCTCCTTCGCGGACATCTTCTACAACAACTGCTTCAAGAACGGCATCCTGCCCATCGCCCTTCCCCAGGATCAGGTCGACCTCCTGATGGACGACGCCGAGAGGGGGGCCAACGCGACCCTGACGGTCGACCTCGAGGCGCAGACCATCCAGGGCCCCGACGGCGGCACGATCCCCTTCGAGATCGACCCCTGGCGCAGGCATTGCCTCCTGAACGGGCTCGACGACATCGGCCTGACGCTGGAGAAGGCGGACCGGATCGACGCCTTCGAGAAGGAGGCCGCGCAGGCCCGCCCTTGGGTCTAGGCGGCGGGTCCGGGCCCGGACCCGCGCATCATCGCCCCGCAAGTCCCTTCTTTTCGCCCAGATGTGCCTCCATCGCCTCACCGCAGGGGGCGCGGGATCGCGCGCCTCTGGCCCCCCGGCACGCCGAGGGGCCATGAATGGGGCAGAACGGCGGCGGCGCGCCCGGCGGGCCCTGGCGGAACCCTGGGGCCGGGCGACCGGCCGCGCGGAGAAGGAAGAGAGGGCGGCATCAACCGCATGACGCGATTCCTGGGCGCACTGGCGCGGGCCTTCCTGGTCCTCCTGCTGGCTGTCACGCCATCGGCGGTGCTGCCTGACGTGGGGGCGGAGCAGGCCCAGGTCGCCCTGCTCCTGGGCCTCTTCATGGGGATCTTCGTCCTGTCGGAGTACTCCGGCCCCGCGCCGGGCCTCATCGGCTTCCGCGACGCGCCGCCCATCAACCGGCTTCGCTTCCTCGTGCTCTTCCTCAACGCCTTCTGCCTCTCCGCGCTGATCGCTGGCCCCGAATCCGAGGCCGGGTCCCCCGCGCTCCTCATCGTCCTGCAGGCGATGGGGCAGGTGGTGGCCCTCGGCCTCGACTTCCCCGGCTCGCCCCTGCGGCTGATGGTCGGGGCCGTCGCGGGCCCTTCGGACGCGGACGCGGTCGCGACCATGTGCGGGCTGGCCTTCCTGATATCGGGCACGGTGCTGGTCGCCTTCGCGATGATCGTGCGCCGCGGCGCCTGGCCCCTGAACCGCGCACCCGCGAACCTCTGGGTGCTGCTGCCGACCTTCGATCCGGCCCGCGGCGCCCTGCAGGAGCGGCTGCGCTGGGACGGGCGGTTCTGCGTCGTGCTCGGCCTCTGCCTGCCCTTCCTGCTGCCGATGCTGGCGGCCCTCTCGGTTCCCGCGGGGGGCGGCCTCGCCATGGCGGCGCCGCAGACCCTCGTATGGGTGGTGGCCTTCTGGTCGTGGGCGCCCGTGGCCATGGTCATGCGGGGCCTCGCGATGATGCGCCTCGCCGGCATGGCGGCGCAGCGCGGCTCCGCGCGGGATGGACGGGCGCACGGCCTCGTCTCCTCTTGAGGGGGAGGGCTGCGCTCGTCGCGCTCGGGCTGGCGGCGGGGCAGGGGGCTGGGCAGGGGGCGGCCGCCGACGGGCTGCGCCTCGCCCTCCTCCACTCCGAGCTCTCGCGCGAGGGGCCGGGCCTTCTGCTGCGCGACGCCGCCGAGGGGCGCGCGCCCGTGGCCGCCATCATCGCCCGCATCGTCGCCGCGCGGCCAGACGCGCTGATGCTCGCGGGACTCGACCACGACGCCGAGGGTCTCGCCCTCGCGGCGATCCAGGCCCGCCTCGCGGAGGCCGGGCACCCCATGCCTCACGCGCTGCACCCTCCCACCAACGCGGGCCTTCCCTCCGGCCTCGACCTCGACGGCGACGGACGCCCGGGCGAGCCGGAGGACGCCCATGGCTGGGGGCGCTTCCGAGGGCAGGGGGCCTTCGCCCTTCTCGCCGCGCACCCGCTCGAGCCGCGCGCCGATCTCTCCGCCCGCGAATGGGGCGCCGCCGCCCCCCCGGGCGAGGAGGGGCGGCGCGTCTCCTCCTCCGCGCACGTCTCGGCGGACCTCGTGCTGCCGGAGGGGCGGCTGACGCTCGTCGCCTTCCACGCGGACGCGCCCGCCTTCCGCCCGACATCGCCCCTTCGCAACGCCGCCGAACTGGCGCTGGGCGCCGAGCTGGTCGAAGGGGCCTGCCCGGCCTTCGCGGTGCTCGCGGTGACCAACCTCGACCCCGCCGACGGCGACGGGATCGGCGGGGCGATGCGCGCCTTCCTGGACCGGCCCGACCTCCGGGACCCGCGCCCCGCCGCGCCCCCGAGCCATTCGGACCCCGGCCACGAAGGCGATCCGGCGCTGGACACAGCCCTGTTCGACGGCCCCTCGGGCCCCGGCGGGCTGCGGACCGACTACGTGCTGCCGGCCGCCGTCCTTCCGATCGCCGGGGCCGCGCTGGAACGGCCCGCTGACCCGGCCGACCCCTCGCGCCACGCGCTCGTGCGGGTGGACCTCGCCCTGCCCGACGCGCTGCCGCCCTGCGAACCTTGACCCCTTCGGGCCCCGGTCCTAGCCCCGCCCGGACCCTTCCCAGCCGGAGCGACGCGATGTCCGATCCCACCCTCCTGATCCTGCCCGGCGACGGCATCGGCCCCGAGGTCATGGCCGAGGTCCGCAAGGTCATCGAGTGGACCGGCGCGAACGGCGGCCCCCGCTTCGACGTCCAGGAGGATCTGGCCGGCGGCTGCGCCTACGACGCGCACGGCACCCCCCTGACGGACGGGACGATGGCGCGGGCCCTCGCGGCGGACGCGGTCCTCCTCGGCGCGGTGGGCGGGCCGCGCTACGACGCGCTCGACTTCTCGCTGAAGCCCGAGCGCGCGCTCCTGCGCCTGCGCAAGGAGATGGACCTCTTCGCCAACCTGCGCCCCGCGCAGTGCTTCGACGCGCTGAAGGACTTCTCCTCCCTCAAGCCCGAGCTGGTCTCGGGCCTCGACATGATGATCGTGCGCGAGCTGACCTCCGGCGTCTACTTCGGCGAGCCGCGCGGCGTCACGGGCGAGGGGGACGGACGCGTCGGCATCAACACCCACCGCTACGCGGCCCCCGAGATCGCGCGCGTCGCCAGGGCCGCCTTCGATCTGGCCCGCCGCCGGCAGGGCCGCGTCTGCTCGATGGAGAAGTCGAACGTGATGGAGGCCGGCATCCTCTGGCGCGAGGTCGTCGAGGAGGTCCACCGGGACGGCTACGAGGACGTCGAGCTCTCGCACATGCTGGCCGACGCGGGCGGGATGCAGATCGTGCGTGCGCCCAAGCAGTTCGACGTGATCCTGACCGACAACCTCTTCGGGGACATGCTCTCGGACGTGGCGGCGATGCTGACCGGCTCGCTCGGGATGCTGCCCTCCGCCTCGCTCGGCGCGCCGCGGGAGAACGACCGCCCCAGGGCCCTCTACGAGCCGGTGCACGGCTCGGCGCCCGACATCGCGGGACAGGGGAAGGCGAACCCGATCGCCTGCATCCTCTCCTTCGCGATGGCCCTGCGCTACTCCTTCGACGCGGGCGAGGCCGCGACGCGGATCGAGCGCGCGGTCGAGGCGGTGCTGGCGGACGGCGTGCGCACGGGCGACCTGATGCAGGCGGAAGGCGGCCGCCCGGCCACGACCGCGCAGATGGGCGACGCCATCGTGGGGAAGCTCTCCGGGACGGCTTGACCGGCGGCCCGGGCGGGCGCAGGGCGGGGGCGGCCCCCTCCTCCTTGCGATCCCCGTCCCATGCCCTCCCAGCCCCGCGGCGCCCTCCTCGCGCTCCTCGCCTTCGCGCTCTTCTCCGCCCACGACGCGGTCGTGAAGGCGCTGGGCGGGCGCTACGACACCTTCCAGATCCTCTTCTTCGCGGTCCTCCTCTCCTTTCCGCTGGCGACCTTCCTCCTGATGCGGGACGGCGAGCCGGGGACCTTGCGGCCGCGCCATCCGGGATGGGTGGCGGTGCGCACGGCCGCGACGACGCTGACGGGCCTGTGCACCTTCCACGCCTTCGGCGCGCTGCCGCTCGCGCAGGTCTACGCGATCCTCTTCGCCGCGCCCCTCATCATCACGGTCCTCTCCATCCCCCTCCTGGGCGAGCGGGTGCGCCTGCGCCGCTCGATCGCCATCCTCGTGGGCCTCGCGGGGGTGATGGTGGTGCTGCGCCCGGGGGCGATCCCGCTGGGCCTCGGCCACCTCGCGGCGCTCGGGGCGGCGTTCGGCGGGGCGCTGGCTTCGGTGATCGTTCGCAAGATCGGCCGCGAGGAGCGGCCGGTCGTCCTGATGCTCTACCCGCTGGCGGCGAACTTCGTGATCGCGGGCTCGGTCATGCCTTTCGTCTACAGGCCCGTGGCGGGGGCGGACCTCGCGCTGCTGGCCTGCATCGCGGGGCTGGGCTTTTGCGCGACGCTCACGCTGATCGCCGCCTACAAGCGGGCCGAGGCGACGACCGTCGCGCCCATGCAGTACAGCCAGATCGTCTGGGCGACCGTGCTGGGCGCGCTCCTCTTCGCGGAGGCGCCGGACGGCTGGACGCTGCTCGGCGCGGGGATCGTGATCGGATCGGGCCTCTACATCCTCCTGCGGGAGAGCAGGGGCGCCTCGGCCACCACGCCCGTCCTGCGCTCGCGCAGCCGGATCGGCACGCCGGGGCTGCCGCGCGTCTCCGTGCTGATGGACCGCGCCCGGCCCATGCCGCCCCCGGCGGGTCCGGGCGTGCGCCCGCGCGGCCTCGCCGGGCCGCCGGGTCGCGCGGGCGCCTTGCACCGCCGGACCTGAACCCCTTGCGCGGCGCCCGGCCCGGCGCTATCGCCGCGCCACGGTCGGAGTATAGCTCAGCCTGGTAGAGCACTGTCTTCGGGAGGCAGGGGTCGTAGGTTCGAATCCTGCTACTCCGACCAAAACCCCGCCATTCCCTGCGGCATCGGTCGATCCACGGATGGTCGTCCCCCCGGTTCCTTCGGGTCGCCGCGCCTCCGCCGGCAGGAACCCCGCCCTCGGCGCGACGTTTCGTCATCGCCGGGCCTTCGTAGCGCACGCGTCCGGTCCGGCATGCACATGCACCCATGACGGAGGCCCGGCACCATGTTCCGGACGAGCACCGATCCCTTCTACGAGATGCGGCGCCTGACGCGCCAGATGGACCGCCTGATGAGCCAGCCGGCCGCCGGCGCGGCGGGCGGGGGCGCGTTCCCGCCGATGAACGTCCATGCGGGCCCCGACGGCATCGCGATCACCGCCGAGGTGCCGGGCCTGTCGGCCGACGACCTGGAGATCTCGGTCCATCGCGACACGGTCACGCTCAAGGGCCAGCGGGACGCCGCGCCCGAAGGCGCGAAGGCCTGGCACCGCCGCGAGCGCGGCACGGGCCGTTTCGTGCGGACCCTCTCGCTGCCTTATGCGGTCGACCCCGAGAAGGTCGAGGCGAGCTTGGCGGACGGCGTCCTCAAGCTGTCGCTGCACCGGCCGGAGGCGGACAAGCCCCGGCGCATCGAAGTCAAGGCGAGCTGAAGGAGACCGCCATGCAGGACGAACATCAGACGCAAGACGAGGCGAACCGGGAAGAGGGCATGGAGGGCCCGCAGGAGAAGCTGCCCGCGGAGGCCGAGGGAGGCGAGCCCACGCGCTCGCGCCCGACCTTCCGGCCCCGCTGCGACATCGTCGAGACCGACGAGGGCCTCGTCATCCTCGCGGACATGCCGGGCGCGAAGGCCGATACGCTCGACGTGTCGATCGAGCGGCGGGAGCTGACCATCCGCGCCGAGGTCGAGGACCATGCGCCCGAGGGCATGGACCTCGCGCTGCGCGAGTACCGCGTCGGCGACTGGGAACGGCGATTCCGGATCCCGGTCGAGATCGACGCGGACCGGATCGAGGCCAAGCTGCGCGACGGCGTGCTGACGCTCACGCTGCCCCGCGCGGAGGAGGCGCAGGCCCGCCGCGTGGAAGTCGGCGCCGGCTGATCCCTGGTCGAACCCCCTGGCCGAAGCGGGCGCCGCCGCGCTCGCTTCGGCCGCATCGGCTCCACGGCGCGGGACATGACATGCATGCCTTCGCGCCGATGGCGCCGGATGACTGGCACGCGCGAGATCCCAGCCCGCTTCGCCAGCCGCGGGGGCCGGGGCGGGACTTGCCGCGCCCGGAAGCCGCTCGAAGGGTCACCCCGAGGGCCTGTCCCCCCTTCCCGCGGCTTCCTCCGCGGCGGGCGGGCCAGCTTTCGAGGCATCGCCCGATCGTCCTTTCCCCGCATCCTTTGCCTTCCCCGCGTTCCCGTCCTCGCGGGCGGGCGGCTCCGGGGTGGCGTCGTCCTTCTCGACCGAGAGGGCGAAGTCGCCGTCCTCGACCGACACGGTGACGCGGTCGCCTTCCGACACCTCGCCGCCGAGCATCTTGCGCGCCAGGGCCGTCTCCACCGAGGAGCGGATCAGGCGGCGCAACTCGCGGGCGCCGAACTCGGGGCGGTAGCCCTCGTTGGCCAGCCGCTGCACGGCGCGGTCGTCGAAGACGAGATCCACGCCCTGGGCCGACGCGGTTCGGCGGACCCGCTCGAGCTGCAGCTCGACGATCTCCCTGATCTGACCGCGGTCGAGCGACCTGAACACGATGATCTCGTCGATCCGGTTCAGGAACTCGGGCCGGAAATGGCCGCGCAGGACGTCCATCAGCCGGTCCTTCAGCCCCGCCTCGTCGGCCTCGGCCGTACCGCGGCGACGCATCTCGTCCTGGATGAGGTGGGCGCCGAGGTTCGACGTCGCGATGATGATCGTGTTGGTGAAGTCGATCACCCGCCCCTTGCCGTCCGTGAGCCGACCGTCGTCGAAGACCTGCAGGAGCACGTTGGACACGTCGCCATGGGCCTTCTCGATCTCGTCGAGGAGGACGACGGAATAGGGCTTGCGCCGCACCCGCTCGGTCAGCTGCCCGCCCTCGTCGTAGCCCACGTAGCCCGGCGGCGCGCCGATCAGGCGCGCGACGGTGTGCTTCTCCATGTATTCGGACATGTCGATGCGGATCATCGCGTCCTCGTCGCCGAACACCGTGGCGGCGAGCGCCTTCGCAAGCTCGGTCTTGCCGACGCCGGTGGGGCCGAGGAACAGGAAGGACGCGATGGGGCGCGAGCCTTCGCGCAGCCCCGCGCGCGCCAGGCGCACCGCGTCCGAGACGGCGCGCACCGCCTCCTCCTGGCCGATGACGCGCTCGTGCAGCGTCTCCTCCATGCGGGTCAGCCGCTCCCGCTCCTCCGCCGTCAGCTCGCTCACGGGGATTCCGGTCAGCTTGGCGACGATGTCCGCGATGTCCTCGGCGCGCACCTCGTCCGAGCGCGAGCGGCGATCGGCGCGCCATGCCTCCTCGGCCTCCTCCAGCCGCGCGCCGGCAGCCTCCATCCGCTTGGCGATGTCGGCCTCGCGCGCCTCGTTCCGGTGCGAGCGGGCGTAGTCCCGCTCGCGTTCGAGCTGCCGCACCTCGGCCTCGGCCTCCTGCACCTCGGGCGGGCGCGAGGTCGTGGCCATGCGGACCCGCGCGGCCGCCTGGTCCAGCAGGTCGATCGCCTTGTCCGGCAGGTAGCGGCCCGTGACGTATCGGTCCGACAGCTCGGCGGCGGCGACCACGGCCTCGTCGGTGACGGACACCTTGTGGTGGGCCTCGAACGTGTCGCGCAGGCCGCGCAGGATCATGATCGCCTGCTCGACCGTGGGCTCGGGCACCAGCACCGGCTGGAAGCGCCGCTCGAGCGCGGCGTCCTTCTCGATGTGCTTCTGGTACTCGTTCAGCGTGGTGGCGCCGATCAGGTTCAGCTCGCCCCGGGCCATGGCCGGCTTGAAGGTGTTGGCGACGTCCAAGCCACCCTCGCCGGCGCCCGCGCCGACGATCGTGTGCACCTCGTCGATGAACAGGATCAGGTCGTCGGCGTCCCGTGCCTCTTCCATCACCTTCTGCACGCGCTCCTCGAACTCGCCACGGTACTTCGACCCGGCGACGAGCGCGTTGACGTTCATCTCGACCAGCCGCTTGCCGCGAAGCGTCTCGGGCACCTCGCCGGCATGGATGCGCTGCGCCAGCCCTTCCACGATCGCGGTCTTGCCCACGCCGGGCTCGCCGATGAGGACGGGGTTGTTCTTCTTGCGGCGGGCCAGGACCTCGATCGTGGTCTCGATCTCTCGCGCGCGCCCGATCACGGGGTCGAGCTTGCCGTCGGCCGCAAGCTTCGTGAGGTCGCGCGCCACCTTGTCCAGCTCGGGCGTGTCAGACGGGCGCTCGACCGCGCCATCCTCGGCGCCCTCGCCCACGACCTTCGCGATCTGCTGGCGCAGCGCCTGGGGGGTCAGGCCGTACTTTCGCAGCACCTCCGAGGCGAGGCCCTCGCCCTCCTCGGCCAAGCCGATCAACAGATGCTCTGGCCCGACGTAGCGGTGGCCCATGTCGCGCGAAGCGGCGAGCGCGCGGCTCAGCGCGTCCTTCAGGCGCGGCGTCACGCCGATCTCGTCGCCATCCGCCTTGTGGTCGCCCTTCGGGGCGTTCTCCTCGATCCAGCGGCGCAGGTCGGCGGGGTCGACCTTCACCTGCTCCAGCACGGCCTGCACGACGTCGGCGTCGGCCAGGGCGTGCAGCAGGTCCTCGGTGTCGACTTGGGTGGTGCCCCGCTCCTGCGCGCGGCGGGCGGCGGCCTGCAGCATCTCCTTGGCGCGCTCGCTCATCACGTCCATGACGTTGACGCTCTCGCGCGGGCGGCGGGGCGACAGGCGGGACGTCTCGCCGCCGTTCTCGCCGCCGAAGGCGCCGCGAAGGGGGCTGCCCTCCCCGAAGAACTCGTCGAACATCGAGCCGCCCCCCAGCGGCGAGCCGCCGAAGAGCGACTCGAGCGGCGAGGAGGCGCGGCCCCGCCCCGTCAGGCGGCGGTAGTCGCGGTCGCACAGCTCCACGTCGCGCAGGCGTCCGTTCACCCGCGCCTGCACCTCCACCGTCGCGGGACGCTCGCCGCATACGTCGCAGATTCCGTTCGCCATGGATGCCTCCTCTTCGTGCGTGTGCCGTGCGGACGCAGACGGGGGCGCCGCCTGCCGTCCGCCCTGGAATGAACGCGGACGGCACCGCGCGGTTGCACGGCGCGGGACCGGGCGCGGCGGCCGGCTCTTCAGCCTTCGAGGACGTACTCGACGATCTGCGCACGCTGGAACGGCAGGAAGTTGTCGTCCGACACGAGGGTCAGCCGGACCGCGCCTTCCGCGTCGCGCCAGGCGGCGATCCCCTCGAGGTTGCCGTGCAGCCCCAGGGGCAGGTCGAGGACCGTCTCGCCGCCCGTCAGCCCATCCGGCCCTAGCGCGAAGCGCCGAACCCGCGCGGCGAAGCCGAGCCCCCCGAAGCGGCGCTCCAGGAGGTAGAGGCGCCCGTCGGGCCCCCAGTCGGCCCCGGTCGGGCGCAGGCCGGAGGGCGCGGCGGCCAGGGCGGGCAGGGTCGTCCAGCCCGTGCCGGTCCAGAGGCGGACGGGATGGCGGCCGTCCGCCCCGCTTCCCTCGGAGATCGCGAGAACCCCCGCCGGCGTGGCGGCCAAAGCCTCGAAGCCCTCGTTCCGCGCGATGCCCGGGGCGGGGTCGATCGCCGTCAGCGGCGCGGAAGGACCGTCCAACGGCCGCGCGCCCGGCGCCCATGTCGAGACCCGCGGGCGGCCGCCTTCGAATGCCACGTACCATCGCCCGTCCGCACGCCGCGCCAGCGCCTCCGAGTCCACCCGCCCCATGGACGCGCCGTCCCGGCCGAGGAGAGGGCGCGAGGCGCGGACGCGGGCGGCCACGGGGTCGCCCGCCGCGTCCCGCTCGATCATCAGCTCGTGCAGGGTGCCCCGATCGCCGAGGAGGACGGCGTCCTGCCCCGGCGCCTCCAGCTCGATCCCGGATGCGCCGCCGACCTCGACGGGCACCGCGCCCGCCAGGCGCCCCTCCCCCCGGCAGGGAAGGGCGGCTAGCAGCGCGAGAAGGAGGGGTGCGGCGCTAGCGCCCGACCAGCGCGGCACATTGCCCTGGCAGGTCCGCCAGCGTCAGCTCCCGCCGCGGGGCCGGCGCCGGCGCGTTCGGGTCGGGCGGCGGGGGGTTGAGGATGTTCGCCTGCCACTGCCGCGCCTCGGCGCAGCCGTCGCCGGGCGGGGGCGGGTCCTGGTCGACGCAGCCCCTCTCTCCGCGCGGGCAGCGCAGGCGCACGTGGAAGTGGTAGTGGTGCCCCCACCAGGGCCTGATCCGCCGCAGATAGGAACGATCGCCCGTCTCGGCGTCGCACATCGCGACCTTCGCGCCGGGGAAGACGAAGATGCGCGCCACGCGCGGGTCGGAGGCCGCCGCGCGCAGCAGCGCGTGGTGCGTCGGGGTCCACCGGTCATTGACGTAGGCCCCCTCCGCCCGCCGCATGGAGATCGAGGAGATGTTCTCCCGCTCGCCGGGCGAGAGGTCGAGGCGGCCGGGGGGGCGCATCCATATGTCGGCGTCGAGGCCGATCTGATGCGAGCGGTGCCCCGACAGCATCGGCCCGCCCCTGGGCTGGCTGAGGTCGCCCACGTATATGCCGTTCCACCCGAGGAGCCGCGCGCTGCGGGACAGGTCCTGCACGAAGTCGATCAGCGCCGGGTGGCCCCAGTTGCGGTTGCGGCCGAGGCGCATGGCCTGCCAGGTGGGCCCCGTCTCGGGCAGCTGCGCCGCCCCGGCGAGGCACCCGCGGCTGTAGGAGCCGTAGGCCCGGCCGTCCCCGGCGGTGGGCCCGTCGACGCGGCCGAAGAACTCCCGCGCCTCCGTCTGGGCGAGGGCGGGCAGGGCGGCGAGGATCAAGAGGCCGATCAGTCGGATCATGTGCGATCTCCTTCCGGTCTCACCCAGCGTAGCAGGACGAGCCCCGCAAGGAAGAGGAGCGCGACCGGAAAGATGCCGAGCCGCGCCGATCCCGTGGCCGAGGTGGCGATCCCGATGAGCAGGGGCGCGAGGAAGGCCGTCGCCTTGCCCGAGAGTGCGTAGAGGCCGAACGCCTCCGTCGCGCGCGCGGGGTCGGAATGGCGCACCATCATCGTGCGCGACGCCGCCTGCAGCACGCCGCCCGCGCCGCCGATCGCCGCGCCGAGGACGTAGAAGACCACGTCCGCCGTTCCCATCCCCTCGCCGAACAGAAGGCGCGCGGCGCCCGTGGTGGGCAGCCCCGTCGCCAGCGGGACGCCAAACAGCGCCTCCGGCGTCATGCCGACGAGCACGATCACCACCCCCGTCAGCACCAGGACCGCCCCCACGATCACCGGCTTCGGCCCCAGCGCCCCGTCGAGCCGCCCCCCGGCCCAGGAGGCGATCGCGGCCGCGACGGCCCCGAGGATGCCGAACACGCCGACCTGCGTGACCTCCCAGTCGAGGACGAGCGTCGCGTAGACCCCGCCGAAGGCGTAGAGCGCGACGAGCGCGTCGCGGTAGAGCATGGAGCCCGCGAGCCACGCCGCGAGCGATGGGCGCCCGGGGATCGAGCGGACCATCGCCTTCAGGTCCGCCCAGGCCCGCGGCACGCTGGCGCGCCGGGTGTCCGCGCGGTCGTCCCGGACGTAGAGGAAGAAGGGCACCATGAAGAGCGCGAACCAGATGGCGGCGAAGGGCCCGACGAAGCGCGTCCCCTCGCGGGCCCCGGGGTCCAGCCCCAGCGCGGGCGGCCTGCCCAGCAGCGTGGTGCCGCCCGGCTGCTCGACGAAGAACGCCAGCATGATCAGCAGCGCCAGCACGCCCCCCGCATAGCCGAGCGCATAGCCCGCCCCCGAGAGGCGCCCGACCCGCCCCCCCGTGGCCAGCGAAGGCAGCATCGCGTTCGTGAAGATGGTCGTGAACTCGGCCCCCGCCATCGCGATCCCGAACGCCACGAGCGCGAGCACGACGCCCGAGGCGTCCGGCGCCATGACCCACAGCCCCGCCGTCCCCGCGACGTAGAGCAGGGAGAACGCCCAGACCCACGGCATCTTGCGTCCCGACGTGTCCGCCAGCGCCCCGAGGAACGGCGCCGTCAGCGCGATGGCGACCCCGATCCAGGTCTGCGCGCGGGACCATAGGATCTGGGCGCGCGCGTCGGCCGCCGCCTCGGGCAGCCCGTCCGACAGGAGGGCGCCGGCCACGACGGCGGTGAAGTAGGGGCCGAAGACGAAGGTGAGGCAGAGCGTGTAGAAGGGCTGCGAGGCCCAGTCGAACATCAGCCAGCCGAAGACCCGGCGCCGGTCCCCCGCCACGGGCACGTCCGTCGTCGCGCTCACCATCCCCGCGTCCTCCCCGCCGCCACGCTCGCGGGGATCGCGCGGCTTGGCAACGGGCAAGTGAACGCCGCCGCGACAGGACGCGCCTTCAAACCACGCCCGACGCCGGTTAGAACGATTCCAAATCACTACGGGAGACCAGATCATGATGGACGGAGACGACCGCCCGGCCTCGGGCCATTGCCCGGTCCTGCACCACACCTCGTTCGGGGGGCGCGGGAACCGCGACTGGTGGCCCGAGCAGCTGAACCTCGGCATCCTGCACCAGAACCCGCCCGCGGGCGATCCGGTCCACGGCGACTTCGACTACCGCGAGGCGTTCCGATCCCTCGACTACGAGGGCGTGAAGGCCGACCTGCGCGCGCTGATGACGGATTCGAAGCCCTGGTGGCCGGCCGACTGGGGCCATTACGGGCCGTTCTTCATCCGCATGGCCTGGCACGCGGCCGGCACCTACCGCACGGCGGACGGCCGCGGCGGCGCCTCCTCGGGCTCGCAGCGCTTCGCGCCGCTGAACTCCTGGCCGGACAACGCCAACCTCGACAAGGCGCGCCGGCTGCTCTGGCCGGTGAAGCAGAAATACGGCGCCTCCCTCTCCTGGGCGGACCTCCTGATCCTGACGGGCAACGTGGCGCTCGAGACGATGGGCTTCCGCACCTTCGGCTTCGGCGGGGGCCGCGTCGACATCTTCGAGCCCGAGCAGGACATCTACTGGGGCGGCGAGGCCGAATGGCTGGCCGTCTCGGGGGGCGAGAACTCGCGCTACACGGGCGACCGGGTGCTCGAGGCGCCGCTCGCGGCCGTGCAGATGGGCCTGATCTACGTGAACCCCGAGGGCCCCGACGGGAACCCGGACCCAGCCGCGTCGGCGCGAGACATCCGCGAGACCTTCGCGCGCATGGCCATGAACGACGAGGAGACGGTCGCCCTGACCGCCGGGGGCCACACCTTCGGCAAGTGCCACGGCGCGGGCGACCCCGGCCACGTGGGCGCCGAGCCCGAGGGCGGCGACATCGCCGAGCAGGGCCTGGGCTGGATGTCGGCGCATGGGCTGGGCCACGGCGCGGACACGATCACCTCGGGCCTCGAGGGCGCGTGGACGCCGAACCCGACCCGGTGGGATGGCGGATACTTCGACATGCTCCTGGGCTACGAGTGGGAGCTGACGACCTCGCCCGCGGGCGCCAAGCAGTGGCAGCCCACCGACCCGGCCGCCCATCACCTCGTTCCGGACGCGCATGTGGAAGGCAGGTTCAACCCCCCGATGATGACCACGGCCGACATGGCCATGAAGGTGGACCCCGAGTACCGGAAGATCTCGGAGAGGTTCCACGCGGACCCGGCGGCCTTCCAGGACGCCTTCGCCCGCGCCTGGTTCAAGCTGTGCCATCGGGACATGGGGCCGAAGGTCCGCTACCTCGGCCCCGAGGTGCCGGAGGAGGACCTGATCTGGCAGGACCCGATCCCGGCGCCCGAAGGCCCCGTGATCGACGAGGGGGACATCGCCGAGCTGAAGGGCGAGCTTCTGAAGGCCCTCTCGGTGAGGGACCTCGTCCGTACGGCATGGGCCTCGGCGGCCAGCTTCCGCAAGTCGGATATGCGTGGCGGCGCCAACGGCGCGCGCATCCGCCTCGCCCCCCAGAAGAACTGGGAGGTGAACGATCCCGCGACGCTGGGCGACCGCCTCGCCGCGATCCAGGCGGTGAAGGACGCGTTCGACGCCAGGGGCGGCAAGACCGTCAGCCTCGCCGACCTGATCGTGCTGGGCGGCGTCGCGGCCGTCGAGAAGGCCGCGCGCGACGGCGGGGTCGAGGTGTCGGTCCCGTTCCACCCCGGCCGCGGCGACGCGACGGAGGAGCAGACGGACGCCGCCTCCTTCGAGCCGCTCGAGCCCGAGGCGGAGGGGTTCCGCAACTACCTGCGGGGCGACTACTCCGCCCCTGCCGAGAAGATGCTGGTCGACCGGGCGCACCTCCTGGACCTGACGGCGCCCGAGATGACCGTCCTGCTGGGCGGGTTGCGGGTGCTGGGGGTGAACGCCTTCGACGCGGCGCACGGGGTCTTCACCGACCGTCCGGGCGTCCTGTCGAACGACTTCTTCGTCTCCCTCCTCGACATGGACACGAAGTGGTCCGCCAAGGAGGGCGAGCCCGGCGTGTTCGAGGGGCGCGACCGCGCCTCCGACGCGCTGAAGTGGACCGCGACGCGGGTGGACCTCGCGTTCGGGTCGAACTCGCAGCTGCGCGCGCTCTCGGAGGTCTACGGAGCGAACGACGGCAACGAGCGGTTCGTCCGCCACTTCGCGGAGGCCTTCGCGAAGGTCATGGACAACGACCGCTTCGACCTTCGGGCATGAGCCGCAGGGCGCGGGGGGAACCCCTCCCGCGCCCGTCTCCCGCGCCCGCCTCTCAGATGGCCGGCGCCGAATCAGGCCTCCGGCGTCGCCGCGCCCTCCATCGGCGGCCAGGGGCGCGCCCCGTCGGCCTCGGCCCAGGCCGAGATCCATTCCGGCAGCGCGGGGCTCGGGCCGAGGCCGAGCGCCTGCTCGACCTCCACGCTGGGAACGAGCCCTTCCTTCGACGTGACCCCCATCCGGAGGAGGGCGTGCGAGGTCGTGACCCCCTTCACCCGCATGGACTGCTCGGCATAGGAGAATCGCGCGTCCCAGCCCACGATCCGGGAGCGCATCTCGATCCGGTCGCCCATCCGCACCCGCTTTCGGTAGCGCGTCGAGCCCCCGAGGATCGTGCCCGCCCAGCGACGCTCGCGCATCACCCGCGGGAAGCCCATCCGCTGGAACAGCACCACCCGCCCCAGATCGTAGAGCGTCAGCGTCCGGCCGTTGTTCAGCTCCATCCAGACGTCGATGTCCTGCGGCCAGCAGACATGGTGTGAGACGTGCGCCTCGCCGAGCGCCAGGGGCGGGGCGGAACGGAACTTCCAGAGCTCCTTCGCCATGCGGATCACGGGGTACATCCCGGTCCCATCGCCGCGCCGCGGCGAGGGGTCAAGCGGGGCCGTTGCGGCCCCCCGGCTGGCCGCCTATCTCCCTAGGCGGGACCGAGGGGGACGTCGAATGCTGTCGCTGCTGCAAATCCTGCTGCTGATCCTGGACGTGGTGTGGTTCGTGCTGATCGCGCACATCGTCATGTCATGGCTCATCAACTTCCAGGTGCTGAACCTGCGCCAGCCCCTCGTCGCGCAGATCTGGGGCGGGCTGAACGCCCTGCTGGAGCCGATCTACGCCCCGATCCGCCGGATGCTGCCGAACACCGGCGGCCTCGACCTCGCGCCGCTGATCGTGCTGATCGGGATCTACGCCCTGCGGATCATCCTGATCAACAACGCCTCCGCCTTCGCCTGAGCGATGGCCGTGTCCCTGATCCTGGGCGGCGCCCGGTCGGGGAAGTCGCGGATGGCCGAGGCGCGTGCGGGCGGCGGCGTGCTGATCGCGACCGCCCAGGCCCATGACGCGGAGATGGCCGCCCGCATCGCCCGGCACCGCGCGGACCGCGGCGCCGGATGGGAGGTCCTCGAAGTGCCGCTCGACCTTCCCGAAGCCCTGGCCACCTTGCGCGAGGATCGCCCCGTCGTGATCGACTGCCTGACCCTCTGGCTCTCCAACCTTCTCCTCGCGGGCCGGGGGGAGGGGGCCGAGGCTCTGCCGGACGCCCTCCGGGCCTGCCGGGCGGACGTGATCTGCGTGTCGAACGAGGTGGGGCAGGGGATCGTGCCCGCCACGCCCCTCGGACGCGCCTTCCGCGACGCCCAGGGAAGGCTGAACCAGCGCGTCGCGGCCGCGTCGGACCGCGTGACGCTGATGGTTGCGGGCCTGCCGCTGGAGGTGCGCCCGTGACCCTTCTGCGCGACGTCTTCGGCTTCGATGCCTTCCGCCCCGGCCAGGAGGAGATCGTGGAGGCCGTGGCGGGGGGCGATAACGTCCTCGCCATCATGCCCACGGGCGGGGGCAAGTCGCTGTGCTACCAGCTTCCCGCCCTCATGCGGGATGGGGTCACGGTCGTCATCTCGCCGCTCATCGCGCTCATGCGCGACCAGGTGCGGGCCCTGCGCGCGGTGGGCGTCGAGGCGGGCGCGCTGACCTCCGGCAACACGGAGGAGGAGACCGCCGAGGTCTGGCACGGGCTCGAGGCGGGAACGCTGAAGCTGCTCTACCTCGCGCCGGAGCGGCTGGCGACGACGGGGGCGCAGCGGATGCTGCGGCGCGCGGGCGTCGGCCTGATCGCGGTGGACGAGGCGCACTGCGTCTCGCAATGGGGGCACGACTTCCGGCCGGACTACCTGCGGATCGGCCCCCTACGCCGCGACCTGGGCGTCCCGCTGGCCGCCTTCACCGCCACCGCCGATGCCGAGACGCGCGAGGAGATCGCGCGAAAGCTCTTCGACGGAGAGGCGCCGCGCACCTTCCTGCGGGGCTTCGACCGGCCGAACATCCACCTTGCGTTCAAGCTGAAGGACGGGCCGCGCGCGCAGATCATGGACTTCGCCGCCGCCCGCCGCGGCCGGCCGGGGATCGTCTACTGCGGCACCCGCGCCCGGACCGAGACGCTCGCGAAGGCGATGCGCGACGCGGGGCACGAAGCCGTCCACTACCACGCCGGGATGGAGGCCGAGGATCGCCGCCTGGTCGAGGCGCGCTTCCAGCGCGAGGACGGGCTGATCGTCTGCGCCACGGTCGCCTTCGGCATGGGCATCGACAAGCCCGACATCCGCTGGGTCGCCCATGCCGACCTGCCCAAGTCGATCGAGGCCTACTACCAGGAGATCGGCCGCGCCGGCCGCGACGGCGCCCCCGCCGAGACGCTGACCCTGTTCGGCCCGGACGACATCCGCTTTCGCCGCCAGCAGATCGACGAGGGCCTCGCCGAGGACGAGCGCAAGGCCCAGGACCACGGACGGCTGAACGCGCTCCTGGGCCTGGCCGAGGCGCAGGGGTGCAGGCGGCAGGTGCTGCTGGGCTATTTTGGCGAGGCGGCGGAGCCATGCGGCAACTGCGACCTCTGCGAGAACCCGCCCGAGCTCTGGGAGGCGACGACGGAGGTGCGCAAGGCCCTCTCCGCCATGCTCCGCACGGACGAGCGATTCGGCACCGGTCATCTCATCGACGTGCTGAGGGGTACGGCGACGGAGAAGGTCCGGCGCTTCGGGCACGACGACCTGTCCGTGTTCGGGATCGGCTCGGACCTTTCGAAGGCGCAGTGGCAGGGTGTGTTCCGGCAGATGATGGGCCGGGACCTGGCCCGGCCGGACCCCGCGCGGCACGGCGCCCTCGTGATGACGGAAGCGGCGAAACCCGTCCTGAAGGGCGAGGAGGGGGTCACGCTGCGCCGCGACGCCCTGGCGGAGCGCAGGCGCCGCCCGGCGGTCAAGCAGCTCGTATCCGAGGAGGACGCGCCGCTCCTCTCCGCGCTGAAGGCCAAGCGGCGCGCCCTGGCCGAGGAGATGAACGTTCCCGCCTACGTCGTCTTCCCGGACCGCACCCTGATCGAGATTGCCGAGACGAAGCCCGCCACCTTGGACGACATGGCCCGGATCGGCGGCGTGGGCGCCAAGAAGCTGGAGAGCTACGGGGCTGCCTTCCTCGCCGTCGTCACGAGGGAGGCGGTGCCGGAGGTGCATCCCGCCCGGCGGGCGCTGGCGGGGCGCGCGGCCGGCGACCTGTTCGACCGTCTCTCCGAGGCGCAGCTGGTCCTCGCGCGGGGCGAGGACGGCACCGGGCGGCCCATGTCGCTGGGCCCGTCGGTCCTGCGGCGGGTGGCCGAACGCCGCCCGACCTCGCTCGAGGAGCTGGCGCGCATCGCGGGCATGGACGAGCGGCGGGCCGAGCGCTTCGGCCCGGCCTTCCTGACGATCCTCAGGGAAGCCGGCTGACCACCTCGTCGCCGGGCGCGGTCAGGGCGCCCTCGAGGACCTTCGTCAGGGCATCCCGGCGCAGGGGCTTGAACACGACGTCGTCGATGCCGGACGCCCGCATCGCCTCGATCTCGTCGGGAAGGACGTGCGCGGTCATCGCGAGGATCGGCGTTCGGGCGAGGCTGTGCCGCGCCTCGTGCGCGCGGATGGCCGCCGCGGCGGCGCGGCCGTCCATCACCGGCATCGAGATGTCGAGGAACACGAGGTCCCAGCCCCCCTCGCCGAAGAGGTCGAGCGCCCGGCGCCCGTTCTCGACCGTCACGATGTCCACCGGCAGATGGGCGAGCATACGTTCGAAGATCATGCGATTGGTCCGGTTGTCCTCGGCGGCGAGGACGCGCAGGCGGGCGGCGTCCCCCGGCCCGGGTGGAACCCCGCGCGCGAGCGGGAGGGTCACGGTGAAGCGGGAGCCGGCGCCCGGCGCGCTCCTCAACGCGATCCGCCCCCCCATCGCGGAGACGAGCCGGCGCGTGATCGCGAGCCCGAGGCCCGAGCCTTCCACCGACCGCGCGCCCGCGGTCGTGGCGCGGGCGAACTCCTCGAAGACGGCGGCGTGGTCGGCTTCCGGGATGCCGGGCCCGGTATCGGCGACCTCGAGCACGAGCTCGGCCCGGTTGCCCGCAGCCCGGCCACGGGCGGTTATCCGGATCTTGCCGGCCTCCGTGAACTTCGCCGCGTTCCCCGCGAGATTCAGCAGGATCTGCCGGATCCGCCCGCCGTCGCCCCGAAGCCCCGTCGGCAATTCGCCGATGTCGAGGCGCAGGCGGACCCGCGACCCGTCGATCTGGGGGCGGATCAACTCGGCCACGTCGCGCGCGATCCGGGCCATGTCCACCGGCCCCTCGCGCAACTCCAGGCGGCCCGCCTCGATCCGGCTGAAGTCGAGCACGTCGTCGACCATCTCGAGGAGCGCTTCCCCCGACGATCGGATAGTGTCCGCCAGGAAGCGCTGATCCTCGTCCAGCGCGGTCTCCGCCAGGAGATCGGCGGTGCCGACCACGCCGTTGAGGGGGGTCCGCAGCTCGTGGCTCATGGCGGCGAGGAAGGCGGACTTCGCGGCGCTCGCGCTCTCCGCGGCGCGGCGGGCCTCCGCCAGCTCGGCCTCGCGACGGCTGGCGGCGGCGACGTCGAGCGCGATGGAGACGACGTTTCCGTCCCCGGTCCGGCGGTCGACGAGCCGCACCTCCGTGCCGTCGAAGAGCCTTAGCGACTGGTCCGGGATCGGGTTCCGGGTCAGGCGGTGCCGCATCATGTCGATCCAGTCCGATGCGCCCATGTCGCCCAGCTCGATCAGCCCCTCTTCGCACATCAGGACCAGCAGGCGGTCGTAGGCGATGCCCGGCCCCACCTCGCCCAGGCCGGCGAAGGGGCGCAGGAAGGCCCGGTTCGCGGCGATCATATCCCCGCCTGGATCGTAGAGCGCGAACCCGTCATGGATCGCCTCGAGCGCGTCCCAGAGGAGGCGCTCGGACGTGGCGGCGCGGCCGTCGGCGGCGGCGCGCCCTTTCTCGGCAGCCTCGGCACGAGCCTCGACCTGGATCGTCCGCGCCCGCAGGGAGGAGGCGCGCGCGTCGAGGCGGCGATTCGCGTCGAGCAGCTCGGCCTCCTTCGCGACGAGACGTCGCTCGGCGTTCAGCCGGCCCCGCCGCTCGCGCGCGAGGAGGGCTTCGATGGACGCGGGCGGATCGTCCTCCGGCGGCTGGGGTGGGGCGGGTCGCGCGTTCATGCCCGCACCCTAGCCGCCGAGGCTGAACGAGCGATTAACGCGCGGCGCGCGCTTGACCGCCGGCGACCACGAGGATAGGGCCGCCGACGGGCCGTTAGCTCAGTTGGTTAGAGCAACTGACTTTTAATCAGTAGGTCCCGGGTTCGAGTCCCGGACGGCTCACCACACTCCCGCTGTGATCTGCTACGCAGGTTGGCTATCACCGCCAGGTTTCTGACCATTCTTGACAGCGAAGATGACCATGGCCCGTTTTGGTGATTTCGACCATGTTTCATGGCCGGCGATGAGAGACCCCTGGCCACTGTAGTGCCCGCTCAGCGTTCAGAGGTGACACCCACGGGCCACTGCTCTCGCTGAGCATGCCCGGAGGTCCAGACTGCGAAGTCCGATCAGCCGCTTGAGTAGTTGACCAGATGCATGCGGGCGGACCGGACCATGGGCGGCGAGGCAGCACCCTCCGTAAGATGTGGACGTTACCCGTTAAGGAGGGCGGGAAGCGGTCGTTCGCTGCGGGTGCGACATGAGCGCAAAGCGAGGTCCTAACGGTGTCCGAAAACGGTCGGTAAAGGACTGGAGCTGTTGCAAGGGCAGCCGTCATTTAGGCACCGGAAAAGTAACCGGCTGACAAGGCGCGGACGCGCACATCCATCGCGCGGCGTGCCTGGGCCTCCGACAGTGGCTTCACGCGGATCCGCTCAGCCAACTCCAGGATGCCTGCCTCCGCCGGAGAGACTTTCATGCCGGTTTCGGAGATCCAGTCGCGCAGGCGTGTCCACTCATCGGCGCCGAGCTCGACCGTCGCGGTCTGCGCCTCGATGCCGTCCACCATTTTCTGGTCCCTTCGACCCTCGGCCTTGCGGACCCGCTTCTCCCCGACGTCGATCAGCAGACTCGACAGATCCACAGAGTGCTCGACCTTCAATCCCGCTGCCGCGGCCCAGCAGGCGCGCTTCTTCGCCCACTCCGTCGGGTTCGACCCGCCCTGCGGATCCAGCAGGTGCAGGTGCAGGACCTCGCCGTAGACATCCAGCACCTCCGTCAGTTCGTCAGGGATGTCCTGAGCCGTCCAGATCGCACGGAGGTCCAGCGCGCGTCCGTCCGTCTCTAGGTCATCCACGAACTTGGAGATCGCGTAGCAGACCGTATTCGCCCGCAGGCCACCAGTGTACCAGCGACCGGCGCCGTCGGAGACGATCCGTTCCATCCGCCGGAAGACGATCAGCTTGGCGACGGCGTCGCGGAACCACTCCTCATTAAAGCCGACATCTGACTTGTCCCATTCGCGTCCGACGGCATTCGCGAAGAAGGCGAAGTTCTTCTGCGCACCTTTGCTGACGACATCGGGCTGTCGGCGTCATGTCATCTCGGCCTTGGCGAGGTCTGTCTTGGTGAAGACCTGCGCGCGAGGATGCTCGAGGTCGAACTTCTTGGTCTCGGCCGCGGTCAGTCCGGAGCGGCGGTCCGCGAACTGTCCCCGTGCCCGCTCGTAGAACCACCTGCTCTGTGTGAAGGCACCCTCGCGAGCGGGTGCATAGATACGGCGCGAGATCTCCTCCATCCGCACGTGGAATGAGTGGTTCGAGAAGAAATCGGCGGCGGCGATGCGGTTCTGGCTGTTCGCATAGCGCGAGATGTCGGGGACGATGCGCTCGGCCTGCTCCCCGTCGACCACGGACAGCTTCGCCTGCACGAAGGTGCCGGAGAGGTCCTTCTTCGCGCGGAGGGCGGCATGGATGGAGGCCGTCGTCTGCCCCCCGTTCACGATCTGCAGGTTTCGAATTCGCGTCATCACGGTGAGGCCGTCCCGTTCCTCGATCTCGATGGCTTCCGCCGTCGCCGTGATCCCGTTGTTGTAGGCGAAGAACATCTTGGGCTCCTCCTCGATGGTCCTACGAATGCCCTTATTCACGTTGCCTCTTGCCTGGAGGAACACACGGACGTTGCTCTCCAGCAGACGGGCCGCCCAACGATCGTAGATGGAGGCGAGCACCGCACCGGGGAACACGGACAGGTAGGCCTCATAGGGCGATCCCGGCATGTGGGCGGGAAGGATCGGGATGGCCCCTCCGTGTTCGTCGAGATTGACGACGATGTCCTCGCGGGCCAGCGAGGATGCCTCCAGTTTGTGCAGGCGCGTGGCGTCCCACACGCTGTAGGCCACGGGCCGGTCGCGGAACTCCGTCATTTCCCGTCCGTCGATCCGCCTGCTGAGCCTCCGGTTCGTTAGCAGCAGCAGTCGGATTTTCTGAACCTTCGGCCATTTTGCGGCAATCATATCAGCCAGTTCGAACCCGGGAGACGTCTCCTCAAGCGCGTCCCGCCAGTCCTCCTTCAGGGCGCTCTGAAGGAACTTGAGGGGACGCCTGAAGATCGCGTTCAGCTCGGAGCCGGTGAGGACGGGGCCATCGACGTCGTCGGAGTGGGAGACGAGGCACAGAGTCAGCTGTCCGGACCTTCCGGGGTTGCCGCCCCATCCATCGACCCGGATCCCCGAGGTGGGACTTCCGCGATGGTGGAAGTATTCCAGAAGCTCCACCTCGCCCGATCCCGTCACCGTGTCCGTCACGCGCGCGAAGAAGGCTTCCTCCATGGAGAGGCCCTCAGCTTCGGAGCGGAGCCGCACGTCCTCGGAGAGGGTCTGTAGAAACTCGTCGATTGTCATGCGATCCGCCCCCCCGCGCGTATCAGCTGGCCCGCCCTGTCGTCGGAGACGGCATGCGCCCTGATCGAAGAGAGGGACAGATCGTAAGAGAGGCCGGAGGGGCCTTCCGGATACATGCCAGGCACGATCCGGGGAAAGCCGTCGCGGACCTCATGCCAAGCCGTTCCGACGTGAAGCCACCAGAAATCGTATGAATGGGCCCCGTCATAGCCGACGGTATCGAGGCCTTCGTCCAGTCTGCTCCGCGCGAAGGCTGCAGTCAGGTCGACGGCCTTCCGGACGCGCGCCACCGCACCGTGCAGGTTGACGGCGCCGCTCACAGTGGAGTCGGCGCAGGCGAATGTTGAGACATGGAGCAGGAGCGAATGGCCCGGCTCATCGGTGAGCTGGTCCTCGGAGGTAATCCGGACGGTGCCCTTTCCCGACGCCGTCCGCGCCTTGCACTCGATGCACGTGGCCGGCAGCTCGAAGTCCTTCGGGTATCCCGACGGGCCACGCCACGACCCGACCGCCGCGTGAAGGCCTGTCATGGGGGCGAGTGTGTCGAGCAGGAGCCGCAGCTCGCCGATCAGGCCCAACTGCGCCTGCGGTCCCAGCACCTCGCGGCGGGCGCCCCTTAGAAGGGCCTGCCAGCGCGCGGCCTGGTCGATGATCGCCCGCACGGCCAGCGCCTCGGTGGATGCGCCAGCGACGGTCTCCGCGATGTCATCGCAGAACTTGGCGAAGATGTCGGCGTATTCGCCCTCCTCCAGTCTCAGGGCAAGGATCCGCTTGCCGTCGTGCAAGCGCTCGCGGATCGAAAGGGCGATCCCCGCGATCGCTGGCAACCGGCCCGAGGGACTTGAACGCGCGTCATGGACCATGAACAGAACGCGGTTCCCGGCGGGGGAGAGCGCGCGGAACAGTTCCCATGGCCGAGCCGCGGAGATTAAGTGTCCTCTGAAGGCTTGGTCAGAGGGGGAGCGCTCAAGCCCCGCCCACGGGTCCTCATCCATCTCGATCCAGCTCCTCGGCCACCTCCTCGTCGACCTCGTCTCGGTTCTGGCGCCACCAAGTGGTATTAACCCGGTAAGTCACCGTCTTCTCGGGTCGCTCGGATGATGGGAAGCCGATGGTCCACGCAATCAATGGATCCCCGGAGACGGGCACGCGCTCAGTGTCTTCTCCGCCGGGGACCCGTTCGAGAAGCCGGATGGCGTGGATGACGAGAAGCGGCCTCGTTCTGCCCGCCAGATACGGGGCGTCGGAAATGTTGGGTCGCTTCCATCGCTGCGGGCTCGCCTAGCCTCTGCTTCCACCTCTCCAATCTGTTCCGCGCTCATTCCGAGCTTCACAACCCCGCGAGAGGAAAAGCGCCGACTCGTCGCCTCGACTCGGCCGCCTTCGCGCGAGTGCGGGGTCCGACGTTGCATCGGAAGAGGATAGCCGAGCGCATCCCAAGTGTCGTCCAAGGCACCGGAGTCGCTATTCCCGACGAACGCGACATCCCAGTGACCTAGGTTCTCGTCCTCCCGCTCGTCGATGTACCGGAGGATCGGATCGACTTGGATCCCAGCATCGTCCCCATGGGGGCGGTAGTTCCCCAGGAATTCCTTCACCATCGAGGAGGGCACGTCGGCATAGACCCGGCTCGCCTTATCCTGCTGTGCTGGCAGCCTCGCGGCCTCAAGCCGTCGATGCAGCGCGATCACCGCCTCGCGGTTCCGGTCCGCCTCCCCGCCCGGGCCGTTGTCGTGAAGGATCGTGGTCTCCAACCGGGTCTTCTGGAGTCCGATTTCGACGCTGACGACCTCGCCCTTCCCCGCCTTGTTCCGTGCGGTGATTTCGAGGGCGGAAGGATGGCTGCGCACCCGCAGGCCGAAGTCCCGGGGCGTGGCATCGTTGGCGGCCATGTCCGCGAGGTCTTGTCGGAGGTCCTCGCTCGCCTCCGCGATGTGGGCGTACCATTCCGCGGACTCGTCCTTGATCCAGAGCCGGCAGAGGTCCTCGTAGCGGGGGCGGTAGCCGAACCAGCGCGCCATTTGCAGGAGCGTGTCGTAGGCCTTCGAGTTGCGCAGGAAGTAGCTGACCGTCAGGCCCTCGAGGGTGAGGCCGCGGGACAGGGAGTAGCCGCCCACGGCGATCGCCGTCACTTGGTCGTTCTGCAGATCCTTGACGTCGGGATAGTCGAGCTTCTCGCCGGAGCTGCTGTTGACCTCGTAGACGCGCGCCCGCGTGACGACTTCGTCGAGCAGGGGGAGGATGTCCTCCCAGTTCTCGGGCGCCTCGGGAAACTCCTCCTCGAACGCCGCGCGGCATCGCGCGCAGGTTCTCCGCGAGCGTCCACTCGTCGCCCTTGGCGCCGGTGACGAAGACGTAGCCGGGGCGCGGCACGGCCTCGCGGAAGGGCTCCCGCAGGCGCGGCAGGCTGACCACGTCGATGGGCGCGTTGGCTGTCGAGGCGCCGTAGGCGGAGGTGGGCGCGACAGGCGGCGCGGCGGCCTCCCCGGTCGTGCCGGCGGTCTGCGCCAGCGCGCCTCCGGCGAACGAGATTGTGCCAACGGCCGTGGCGGCGCTGCCGAGGAAGGTTCTGCGTGTCGTCATGGTGTGTCCTTTCAAGAGTTCGGTGGTGCGGTGTGCGTCCCTTGGATCGTCGGTCTGCGGACAACGTTAGGTCATGGGCGTCCTCCCCCCTCAGCCGCCGCCCCGCCCCGAGCCGTCATCCGCTCGTAGACGCCGTCGCGGCGGATGATCCGGTGCCATCCGAGGGCGAAGGCGACATGGCCCGCGATCAGCGCGGCGAGGATCCAGCCCATCTCGCCGTGCCACTCCCCCACGGCGGTCATCCAGGCGATCTCGGTGTCGCGCGGGGGGAAGACGGTGAGGCCGAGGACCTCCAGGCCGCGCGTCGAGCCGGCGCTGGCCACGAGGCGCGCGCCGGGCACGACGATCATCAGGGCGTAGATCGCCGCGTGACCCGCCGCCGCAGCACGGCCCATGAGGCCCTCGTGCGGCGGGCGGCGGGTCAGGTTCGCCAGCCCCCACGCGCCGCGGATCACCACCAGCATGAAGAGGATCGAGCCGAGGTCGACGTGGTAGCTCCAGAACAGGTCCCGCCATGCGTCGCCGCGCGGCAGCGCCCAGCGGGCGGCGGCCGACAGGAACTGCGCGGCGAAGAGGATCGCCATGCCCCAGTGGAGGGCACGGCTCACCGGGCCGTAGCGGTGGGGGGTGTCGCCGAGGGCGGCCATGGGGTCTCCTCATCGTGGGGGCCGAGGGCGCGGCGCGGACGCTTGGTGGCCGGTCAGGCGAAGAGGGCGTCGATCCTCAGGTGCGCCCTCTCCATGGCCTTCTGTCCGGCATCCGGCGCGAGGGCGGTGCCCTCGGCGCGGACGGTCTCGACTTCGGTGATGCCCATGAAGCCAAGCACCGTGCGCAGATAGGTGTCGAGATGGTCGGCCGAGGCGGCGGGGCCTTCCGAATAGACGCCGCCGGAGGACAGCGCGAGATAAGCGCGTCCGTCCAGCAGGCCCTCGGGGCCGTTCGCGGTGTAGCGGAAGGTCTGGTTCGCGATGGCGACGTGGTCGATCCACGCCTTGAGCGTCGAGGGCACCGTGAAGTTGTACATCGGCGACCCGATCACGACGACGTCGGCCGCCTTCAACTCCTCGACCATCACGCGGGAGCGCTCGGCAAGATCCTTGAGATGCGCGCCCGCGTCCTCGGACCACGCCTCGCGGATGGTGGTGTCAACATGGGGCGGGCGGGCCTCGGCCACGTCGCGATAGGTCACGTCGGCATCGGGGTTCGCGGCCTTCAGGCGTTCGACGATCTCCGCCGACAGGCGGCGCGAATGGGAAGCGTCATGGGCACTGGCGCTGGAATCGATGTGCAGGATGTTCATAGGGATCTTCCTTCAGTTGGGGAGTTCGGCCCGCGCGGGGCGCGCGGTGGGTTCGGGGGCGATGGCCGCGATGACCGCATCGCGGGCCTCCTTGCCGCGGGCGAGGGCGACCTGCTCCGCGAGGCGCTCGGCATCGCGCACGTCCGCCCTCTCGGCCGCCTCGCGCGCGGCCTCCTCGGAATGGCCCAGCGCGCGCAGCGCGCGCTCGCCCATTGAGAGGGCAGAGGCGCGGGTCTCGCGGAGGATGGCGTCCTTGTGGATGCCTTCGGCGGCGAGACGAACGGCTTGGATGCGGTCATGCGCGCGCACGACCAAGGCCGCCTCCGGGTGGCGCCGGCGCAGGATACGCACGATCGCCAGCGTCGTCTCGGGATCGTCCGTGGCCACCACGACGGCGCGCGCGGTGCCGGCGCCTGCGGCCTCCAAGACCTCCTGCCGCGTCCCGTCGCCGAAATGGACGCGCGTGCCGAAGCGCCGCGCATCGCGGATGCGGTCCGCGTCGTGGTCCAGAAACGTGACGGAGGTGCCCTCCGCGAGGAGCGGCTGGGCGGCGAGCTGTCCGACGCGGCCGAATCCCACGACGAGGACCGCGCCGCCCGCGTCCGTGAAGTCCTCCTCCATCGTCTCGCGCTCGCGCGTGCCCGCGGCAAGGCCATAGGCGCGCTCGGATTGGGAGGAGACGGCCATGGAGAGCGTCACGATGGCGATGACGATGGAGGCGGTCTCGGCCGGCAGCACGAGCGCCGAGGCGGCGGCGGCGAAGAGGACGAAGCCGAACTCGCCGTGCTGGCCCATGGCGAAGGCGACGCGCAGCGCCAGGTCGTGCGGGCTGCCGAAGAGGCGGCTGACGGCATAGGCGCCGGCGCCTTTGAGGGCGATGGTGACGGGCACGGCGAGCGCGATGAGGAGCCAGTTGTCCGCGACGGCGCCTAGGTCGAGCGACATGCCCACGGCGACGAAGAACAGCCCGAGGAAGAGGCCGCGGAACGGCTCGATATCGGCCTCGATCTCGTGCCGGTAGGAGGAATCGGCCAGCATCACGCCGGCGATGAAGGCGCCCATCGCGTAGGACAGGCCCACCGAGGCCATGATGAGCGCGGCGAAGATCACGACGCCGAGCGCGGCGGCGGTCATCAACTCGGGCGTGCGGGTGCGCGCGATGACGCGAAACATCGGATCGAGAACGTAGTGCCCGATCAGGATGAGCGCGACGATGGCGGCGGCGCCGATGGCGAAGGCGCCCGCGCTGGCGGCGAGCGACGCCTCGCCGCCCGTGGGCGCGAGGAGCGCGACCAGCAGCAGGAACGGCACGATGGCCAGATCCTCGAAGAGGAGGACGGAGATCACGGTCTTGCCGAACGGGGTGTTGCGCTCGCCGCTCTCGTCGATCTGGCGCATCACGAGGGCCGTGGAGGAGAGCGCGAGGCCGAGGCCGACGATTAGCGCGGCGCGCCAGTCCAAGCCATAGAGGAGGGCGGCGGCGCAGAGGAAGGCCGCGCAGATCATGACTTGGGTGAGGCCGCGCCCGAAGATCGCGCCGCGCATGGCCCAGAGCCGCGCGGGGCGGAACTCCAGTCCGATGACGAAGAGGAAGAGGACGACGCCGAACTCGGCGAAGTGCAGTAGCTCTAGGGGATCGTTCGTGAACGAGAGCGACAGGCCGAACCCCGCGACGATGCCGGCGGCGAGATAGCCGATGACCGTGCCGAGTCCGAGCGCCCGCGAGACGGGCACGAAGAGGCACGCGAGCGCGATGAGCGCCAGCGCGGCCAGGAAGCCGATCTCCAGGCCGACGAGGCCGAAGATCGCGGGGCCCTCGGCGGCAAAGGCAGGACCGGCCGCGAGGAGCGCGGCCGGCAGGACGGCGCGTCTCACGGGTAGTGGACTCCGCCTTCCGCGCGCTGCACCTCGCGGCCGTCCTCGGGGAGGGGGATGAATTCCTCCTCGTCGCCCGGCACGGTCTCGAAGCGGCCCTTGGCCCACTCCTCCTTGGCCTGGTCGATCCGCTCCTGCCTGGAGGAGACGAAGTTCCACCAGATGTAGCGCGGTCCCTCCATCGGCGCCCCGCCGAAGAGCATGAAGCGCGCGTGGTCCCCGGTGCCGTCGTCCACGCTGCGGACCACGATCTGGTCGTCGGGGCGCAGCACCAGCAATTGGCCGGGCTCGAACACGTCGCGGGCGATCTCAATCTTGCCGGCGATGGTGTAGAGCGCGGCTCGTCCGCATGGGGCTCGATCGGGGCCTGCGCGCCAGGGGCGAGCCGAACGTCGGCGTAGAGCGTGTCCGAGGAGGTCACGAGGGGCGAGGTCGCGCCGAAGGCCGACCCGGCGATCAGACGCGCCTCGATGCCGTCCGTGTCGACGACGGGCAGTTCGGCCTTGCCGTGATGCATGAAGGCTGGGTCGGTCTCCTCGTCCTTCTCGGGCAGGGCCATCCAGGTCTGGATGCCGAAGAGCTTCTGGCCCGTGCGCAGCCGCTCGGGCGCGGTGCGCTCGGAATGCACGATCCCGCGGCCGGCCTTCATCCAGTTCACCGCGCCCGGCTCGATCGGCACGTCCGTGCCAAGGCTGTCGCGGTGATGGATTTGGCCCTCGAAGAGATAGGTCAGCGTCGCGAGGTTGATGTGCGGGTGCGGGCGCACGTCGATGCCCTGGTCGGTCAGGAACTCGGCGGGGCCCATCTGATCGAAGAAGATGAAGGGGCCTACCATCTGGCGCTTCTTCGAGGGCAGGGCGCGGCGCACCTCCATTTCGCCCAGGTCGACCGCGCGGGGGACGATCAGCGTCTCGACGGCGTCCGTGCCCGCGCGGTCGCCGGGGACGGGGTCGGGACAGGGGCTCCAGCTCATGGGGTCTCTCCTTGGCTTTGGTTCAGGTGGCGGCGCAGCCAGACGACCTCCTCGGCGACGATGCCGTGGCCCGCGCCGGGGATGACGTGAACGTCCACCGCAGCGCCCATGGCGCCGAGCACCTCGGCGCTGCGGTGGACGCGGGCGAGGGGGATGTGCGGGTCGCGTTCGTGGCAGCCGAGGAGGACAGGCACGCCGTCGAGATTCCTACCGCCACGCCAGACGGGACGCGTTCGAGTTACGGGCGGATCACACGACCAAGCTGTCCGCATGAGCGAACCCCAACGGCACATAGCCCAGCCACACAAAACAACCCAAGGATCCCTCGCAAGCTGGAGATCACCCGGCCCGACCAAGTTTGGGCGATGGACATCACCTATATCCCGATGTCCCGGGGCTTCGTCTACCTTGCCGCGGTGATCGACTGGTACAGCCGACGGGTCCCGTCCTGACGGGTCTCGATCACGATGACGGCAGACCTTTACGTGGCGGCCCTCGAGGAGGCGCTGGCCCTGCACGGCAAGCCGGACATCTGCAATACTCAGCAGGGTAGCCAGTTCACCGGCACGGCCTTCACCTCTGTGCTCCACGATGCCGGCATCCAGATCAGCATGGACGGCAGGGGGGCGTGGCGCGACAACGTCTTCGTCGAGCGGCTTTGGCGGTCGGTGAAGTACGAGGAAATCCACCTGCGCGCCTATGACAGCGTATCCGAGGCCAGGGCGTCTATCGGGCGATACCTGACCTTCTACAACGGGACGCGCCCGCATTCGGCACATGGCGGGCAAACGCCGACCAAGCATACTTCAACCCGCCAAGGCCGATCCCGGCCGCGGCATAATCAGCGCGGAAATCCACTTAACAACGGACATCACGCTGTTCAGACAAGCGGGACCACCTCCTGCGCCATGGCCGCCGTCCGGCTCCGCCACGCTCCGCCTCCCGTCACCCATGGCGCAGGAGGGCCCATGATCTAACATTACAACCGGACCACCTGATGGGGGTCGGTCACCCCCACCTCTTCATCTGTCTGTCTCCTTCAGGACGGACCCTACCTAATCCTAGAGGAGGAAGCGGGATCCAGGTCAGCGGCGAAGTTTGGCGCGCTCGTGCTCAAGGACGTCGTGTAGAGCATCGTCTAGGGTAGCCCGAGGCTGCCAACCGGTTACCCCATGCAGGGCTGCCGCGTCCCCAGCAACGGTGGGCAGGTCGCTAGGACGCTGTCGGGCTGGGTCCTGCTGCACAGTGATCTCACGCTCGGACAGGGCCAAGAGGCGGCTTAGCACCTCGCGCATCGGCACCGCTCGTCCTGAGGCCACGTTCAGTGCCCGTCCATCCGTCACCGCGTCGCCTGCGTCGATCACCGTGGCATAGGCATCGACCACGTCCGAGACGTGTAGGAAGTCGCGGGCAGCGTCGAGGTTGCCAACGTCCAGGACAGGTTCCTTCGCCCCAGCCTCGATCTCGGCGATCTGGGCGGCAAAGGCCGGCACGGCGAAGCCGGTGCGCTGTCCCGCCCCGGTATGGTTGAAGGGTCGCATTCGAACGACCCGCAGTCCCCGACCGGCGAGCGCTCCGAGCGCGAGATCGCCCGCGGCCTTCGTGACGCCGTAAGTATCCATCGGCTCCAGCGGCTCGTCCTCCCGAACGGGACGCCCATGCAGGGCCGTGCGTCCGTAGGCTAGCCCCGAGCCGATATGGATCAGGCGGGCTTCCGGGCGTCGCTTCAGCAAGACTTCGCCAAGATCGGCGGCCGCGTGCACGTGAAGGTTCCACGCCGCGCGCTCCAAGCGGGCCGCCTCCGCCGGGGCCGCGAGTCCAGCGAGATTTACTACATCCGTTGGCGCATAAGCGTCGATGGCCGCGTGGATCGCCGCGCCGTCCGTGACGTCTAGCGCTTTGCCGTTACCGCTCCTCATGCCACGTCCGGCACTGATGACCGCCGCCTCGCCATAGCGGGCCCGCAGGGCCGTCACGAGATGGCTGCCCACGAACCCCGCGGCGCCGATCACGAGGATGACCGGTGCGGTCATCGGAGCCGGGTGGCCGGGTAGATGGACGGCATGGGCGGGCTCTCCTAGGTAGTGCGGCCGTGACACTAGGGGCGGCCATGCTCGCTCGCAATCGCCGAAGGGCCGCTTTGGCCCCGACTGAGCTTCAGAGAGTTGTATGCACAACCAAGACACGCCGCCGGCGATCGACATGTTCTACCGCGACTTCGAGGCACGGTTTCGGGGGGATCGTGCTACGATCTTGACCCGGCTCGAAGTGTACCGCCCATTCATCGCCCCTCTCGCCGAGAGGGGCGATGCGCGCGCCCTCGACCTCGGCTGCGGCCGCGGCGAGTGGCTCGAGCTGCTGGGGCGCTGGGGTGTGGAGGCGCGCGGAGTTGATCTCGACGCGGGCATGTTGACCGAGGCCAAAGAGCGGGGCCTTTCCGTCGCGCGTGAGGACGCCGTCCAGGCGTTGCGGGCGGTTCCCGATAGGGATCTCGCTATAGTCTCAGCCTTCCATCTGGCTGAGCATCTGCCCTTCGACGTTCTTCGCGCGCTGGTTGCGGAGGCGCTGCGTGCCCTGCGCCCTGGCGGACTGCTGATCCTCGAGACACCGAACCCAGAGAACCTTCAGGTGGGGCTGGTCAACTTCCACCTCGACGCAACCCATGTGCGCCCCCTTCCTCCGGTCCTGACGGGGTTTCTTGTCGAGCACGCAGGTTTCACGCGGCACGCGGTGCTGCGGCTCCAGGGCCAAGCGCCGACCGCGGAGACGAGGGATAAGCTGATGGCGCTTCTGACGGAGGTGTCTTTGGACTACGCGGTGGTGGCGCAGAAGGAGGGCGAGGAAATGGACCGGCTGGACCCCGCTTTCGAGCAAGAGATCGGGCTGTCGCTCGTCGATGCCGTCGTGCGCATCGATGGTGCCCGTGACGAGCGTCACGCCCGGAGCCGGGCCAACGCTGCCACGCTCGCCAACAGGATCGCGGGAGAGACCTCGCGCCTGCGCGCTGAGATCGAGGCGCTGCACGCGCGGCTTGCAGAGCGCGAGGCTGGCGACGAAGCTCACCAGGTCCAGTTCGCCGAATGGCAGGCCGAGACAGCCGCCCTCCGTGCCTCTCTGTCGCCGGAGATTGCGGAGATACGGTATCTCGTGAGCCGCTCGTGGACGGAACGCCTTTTGTTCCGGCGCTGCGGGCGCCCGATCAAGGCGCTGAGACGTCTTCTCTTTCACACCTCCGGCAAGCCGCGCGGCATCTTCCGCCGTTGGGTCGTGGACAAGGATCGCAACCCCCGCCCGGCCTTCCGCCGCTGGATGGAGAGCCCCCGCTACCTCGCGCTGCGTTGGCCTGCGAGCCGCCAACCGATTTTGGCACCCACGCCCGCCGAACTTCCGCCCGTGGAGGACCATCCCCTGCGCGGGGTGCTGATAGCCCGGCTTGAGGAGGCCGCCGCACGCGCAGCCTTGCCGAAGGTAACGAATTGATGCGCATCGTCCTCGACCTTCAGGGCGCGCAAACGATCGGCTCGCGCAACCGCGGCATCGGGCGCTACTCGATGGGCCTCGCGGGAGGCATGGCGCGTGCGGCAGGGCCCTGGGTGGACCTTCGCATCGTCCTCAACGGTGCCTTCCCCGACACCATCGAGCCGATCATCAATGCTCTTTCGGCGGATCTGCCGCGCGACGCCTTCTCCGTCTACTTCCCACCCGAGGGCGCGATATGGCCGCCCCCGCCGGAAGGCGATCCTGCGCAGGCTGCACTCGCGGCGGCCGCACGGCTCCATTATGCCTCGCTAGAGCCGGACGCAGTCCTCCTGTCCTCTGCAATGGAGGGGGTCGGCTTCGGCGATGTCGCAGGCTTCGATCCGGCACTGCCGAATGTGCTGTCGGCGGCGGTGTTCCACGATCTTACACCACTGCACGACTCGGAACGTTTCCTTAGCTCGCCTCCCATTCATGCCTACTATCATCGTCAGCTGGACGTGTTCCGCAGCGTCGATCGATTATTGGCCAATTCGGACGCGACCCGCGCGGACGGGCTCGAGAACCTTGGTCGGCATGCAGATGAGATCGTGACCATTGGCGCAGCGACTGCTTCGGTCTTCCGCACGCGCCTCAAGGGCCCGCCCGGGCCCCATCTGCCCTCGGAACCCTACATCCTGCTGCTCGGCGGCGTAGACCCGAACAAGAACCTCGCCTGCGGTATCGAGGCCGCGGGCCACCTGCCGGCCGAACTACGGGAGGACTACACGCTTCTTCACTGTGGCGTGCTTGAACGGAAAGCGCGTGATGCGCTTGAGGCTCAGATGAGGGGCCGGATGCCGATGCGGTTCCTCGGGCACGTTACGGACGACGAACTGATCAACGCGCTGGACCATGCGGAGGTCGTTCTGTTCCCCTCACGGCTCGAAGGATTCGGCTTGCCCGCGCTGGAGGCGATGACGCGCGGCACCCCCGTCCTTGCGTCGAACACGACCAGCCTCCCAGAGGTGGTGGGCGATCCGGACCTCCTCTGCGATCCCGACAATCCCGAGGAGATGTCAAAGCGTCTCGAGACGCTTCTGCGTGATCCGGCGCGGCGTACGACCGTCGGTCACCGACTGCGCGCGCGGTCCGAACGGTTCACCTGGGACGCGGTCGGCAGGCGTGCCCTGGACGCCCTTGCAGCGGCCGTCGAAGCGCGGCCCGGAGGGGACGGCTTACGCCCCGCGCCTACCTATGATGCCGACGCGGCCATCGCAGATGCCGTCCCCGCGGTCGCGGCGGGCGGACTTCCAGCCGGGCGCGTGATCGACTCCCTCCTTCAGAGCGGCCGGGTGGGCGCGGAGCTCGGCACGCCCCGCCTGCTGGTCGACGTTACCGTGACTAATACGTCCGACGCAGGAACCGGCATCCAGCGCGTCGTCAACGCTACGGTTGGCCATCTCCATCATGCACTCGTGGCGGACGGTGGGGCGCGAGCGATGGTTCCTGTCGCGCTCAACGGGAGGGCGTTGCGGGGCGCGCCGCGGTTCGGCGCCCCATCGGACGCGCCGATACGCTTCCGCGCTGGCGAGACCATGCTCATGCTCGACTCGAGCTGGAACCAGTATCCGGACTTTGCGCCCGCCTTCGCCGATCTTCGCGGACATGGCGGGCGGGTCGTCACGACGGTCTACGACCTAACGCCTCTGCTCCATCCGGCCGTCGTCATCCGGGGCATGCCGGAGGTGTTCGACGCCTGGTTCCGCCGCGCGCTCGTCGAGAGCGACGGCCTCGTCTGCATCTCGCGGGCGGTGGCCGACGAGGTGGCCGCCTATATTCGCGCGCACGGCCTACCCCATCGCGACGGGCTGCGCATCGGGTGGTGGCACCTGGGCTCGGACCTGCCGGCGGGCGAAGGGGAGGGCGCACGCCCCCAGGGCGCCTTGGCGCGGTTCCTCGCAGTCACGACGCCGACCTTCCTGATGGTCGGCACCGTCGAGCCCCGCAAGCGCCACGCGACCGCTTTGGAGGCGATGGAACGCTTGTGGGCGGGGGGATCGCCAGCCCGGTTGCTGATCATGGGGCGCCAGGGCTGGAACATCGAAGAGTTCGCCGAGCGTCTCCGCAACCACCCGGAGGCGGGCGCTCGGCTGCTCTGGCTCGAAGGCCCATCGGATACCGAGCTTGCGCACGCCTACCGCGCGGCCTCGGCGTTGCTCTTCCCCTCGCTCTACGAAGGCTATGGCCTTCCCATCGTCGAGGCCGCGCGCATGGGCCTCGGCGCGATCTGCTCCGACATCCCTGTCCTGCGCGAGGTAGGTGGCGAGGGTGCCATGTACGCCCCCGTGGGCGACGTGCAGAAGTGGGCTGAAGCGATCTCGGCGGTCGCGGATGATCGTGCGCTTCCCGATCCGTCGCATACGCCCGCCCTCTCTTGGGACGAAAGTACCCGCCATCTGCTGGAGGTGCTCTACGCAGATCGCTGGCGCCACGTGCTACGCACGCCCAACATGGAGGACGAAGCAGGTGATGCGAACTTCCCAGAGCGGACCGAGAAGTAGCGCCGTTCTCTGTCCGTACCGAAAAGCCGAGTGGATAGGCGAGTTTCCTCCGCCCTTCTTACCCATCCGAACTGTATCTTAAGTTCAGGCTATCCCCAACCTAAGGGTGCTTGGACTCTACAGGAGCACGGCTATGCCTTCGGCACTCATCACTGGCATCACAGGACAAGACGGGGCTTATTTGGCGAAGCTCCTCTTGATGAAAGGCTACGAGGTGCACGGCGCCTACCGCCGGTCTTCCACTACCAACTTCTGGCGGCTGGACGAGAGCGGCATCGCGGATCAGCCGGGCCTCAGTCTCGTGGAGTACGACCTCACCGACGCGTCCGCCAGCATCCGCCTTTTGGACCGACTACGCCCCGATGAGGTCTACAACTTGGGCGCGCAGTCCTTCGTCGGCGTCTCCTTCGATCAACCGCTCGCGACTGCGGAGACGACCGGCATTGGACCGGTTCACCTCCTCGAGGCGATCCGCATCGTCGATCCGAAGATCCGTTTCTATCAGGCGTCCACCTCCGAGATGTTTGGCAAGGTGCAGGCGGTTCCGCAGGATGAGGACACGCCATTCTATCCGCGTTCACCCTATGGGGCGGCGAAGCTCTACGCCCATTGGATGACAATCAATTACCGGGAATCCTATGATATTTTCGGCGCGTCCGGCATCCTCTTCAACCACGAGAGCCCCCTTCGCGGGCAGGAGTTCGTAACCCGCAAGATCACCGCTTCCATTGCGAGGATCTCCGAAGGCCGGCAGGAACGGCTGGAATTGGGGAACCTGGATGCCAAGCGGGACTGGGGCTTCGCGGAGGAGTATGTTGAGGGGATGTGGCGCATGCTTCAGGCGGACCGTCCCGAAACCTACGTTCTGGCCACGGGGCGGACAGAGACGGTGCGCGACTTTGTTACGATGGCGTTCAAGGCCGCCGGGATCGGGATCCATTGGAAGGGCACGGAGGCAGACGAGATCGGCGTCGATGCCGGATCAGGCCGCACGCTCGTGTCCGTCAACGCTCGCTACTACCGCCCAGCCGAAGTCGATCTGCTCGTCGGCGACCCGACGAAGGCCCGGCGCGAGCTCGGCTGGGAGGCGCGGACCTCGCTCGAGGATCTCTGTGCCATGATGGTACAGGCGGACGTGCACCGCATATCGAAGGGCGCGCTCTTTTGAGCGTTGGCGACAGTCGGGCTTGATGCGCCTGCCCTTCGCACTTCCCTCCGCCGCGCCCAGAACGAGAGGTTCCATGCCCCCCAAATTCGGAACGAGCGGCCTTCGCGGCCTTGTCGCGGATCTCACGCCATCCCTCGTACGTGCCTATGTCGGCGCCTTCCTCTCCACCTGCCCCCACGGTGGGACCGTACTGGTGGGACGCGACCTGCGCCCATCCTCGCTAGGCATCGCCGAGGTGGTTTTCAGCGCCGTGCAGGCGGCCGATCTCGTCGCAGTGGACTGCGGCGAGGTCCCCACGCCCGCGCTCGCCCAGGCGGCGCTCGCTCGGGGGGCCGCAGCGGTCATGGTCACCGGCTCGCACATCCCTGCCGACCGGAACGGGCTGAAGTTCTATGTGCCCTCGGGTGAGATATCTAAGGCGAACGAAGCGCGGATAGTCGAGGCCTATGCCGCTGGGACTGTCCCCAACCCCGGTTCGGGTTCGTTCGAACGCGACCAAACGGCCGGCGCGGCCTGGTGTGACCGGATCGTGGAGGCGTTCGGAACGCGGGCGCTGGCCGGCCTAAGCATCGGCATCTACCGCCATTCTTCCGTCGCCCGCGACCTCCTGGAAGATGCTCTCAGCGCACTCGGCGCGCGAGCGGTGCCGCTGGGTCAGTCAGAGGTTTTCGTGCCCGTGGACACCGAAGCCATCGAACTCAGCACGCGCCAGCGCCTCACCGCCTGGTGCGCCGAGCATCGACTAGACGCGATCGTTTCGACTGACGGCGACGGGGACCGCCCGATGCTGGCCGACAGCCGCGGCCGGATCGTGAGCGGCGACCTTCTGGGAGTGATTACCGCGCGTGCCGTCGGGGCGGAGCGCATCGCAACGCCGATCTCCTCCAACGACGCAGTCGAGCGGATGGGTCTGCAGGTCACGCGGACGCGCATCGGCTCACCCCACGTGATCGCTGCACTCGAAGCCGCGGGCGGGCGCTGCGTTGGGTTCGAGGCGAATGGCGGTTTCATCATGGGCTTCGACGGCCGTGGGCCAGAAGGCCCGCTGCCCGCACTCATGACGCGCGATGCACTTCTCCCCATCGTGGCGTCGCTTGCGATCCCCGGCGGCCTCCAAACTGCGCTCGCCGCCCTTCCCTCACGCTTCACCGCTGCCAGGAAGGTGGAGGAGATCGATCGACCCGCCGGTGAGGCGCTGATCGCCGAGCTCGACTCCGATGCAGAGGCACGCTCCATCTTCTTCGGAGCGACGGGCATGATCGGGAATGTCGATCGGACCGACGGCCTTCGGGTCGTTTTCGAGGATGGGCACGCGGTGCACCTGCGCCTGTCGGGGAACGCGCCAGAGTTCCGCGTATATGCCCAAGCCGATGACGCGGACACGGCGGATGGACTAGCCGCGGCCTATACCGACCGCGTCGCCTTGCGCGTCCGTCGCTGAGGGGAGGCACCGGGCCGAAGCCCTGCTGCCCCGTTCGGCCCGACAATCCTCCGCATGGCGCCGCGTGCCGCCCGCTGCGCTCGGCAGGATGGCGAGGACATCTCGCGCAACGTCGGACCAGGTACGAAGCCGGGGGCGTGCGCCGCGGATGCGCTCCCGAAGCACGCGGACATGCTCGCTGTCCTCCATCAGGCGCGCGACATGGTTCGCCAGCGCAGCTGCGTCGTCTGGGTCGAAGTAGAGGCCCAGATCACCTGCCACCTCGTGCAGCGCAGGCACGTCTGCGCAGATCGCCGGTGTGCCAAGCCAAAGCGACTCGCCCGCCGGCAGCCCCCAGCCCTCCATACGCGAGGGTACCACGGTAGCCACGGCGCCTCGGTAGAGCGCGATGAGATCGGCTTGCGGGGGCGTGTGACGGAACACCACCCGGTCGCGCACGCCTTTTCGCTCCTCCGAGCCTATGTGCTCCTCCACACGCTTGCGACGCGCACCCGCGATCACGAGAAGGGGCACCGCCACGCCCCGGCTCCGCAGCACCTCCATCGCGTCGAGCACCGCTTCTAGATTCTTGCGTCCCAGAAGCGAGCCGACCGTCAGCAGGTAAGGCTCGGCAGGCGGAGAGATTCGCGGCGACGGATCGGCGTCCGAACATTCATGCACGAGGGGGACCGGATGGATATAGTTTGCCGATATGGCGGGCAAGTAGCCAGAAGCGGAGAAGCGCAGCAACTCGCTGCGGGTGAACTCCGAGTTCGTCATCACCCGAGCCGCGCGATTGAGGATACGGATGTTGTCTGCGACAAAGTTGGTCGGGAAGGACTTGCTGCGGTGCTCGAAATGGTCGTGGAGCGGAATCATGTCATGGATCAGCGGCACAAGATCAATCCGTGTGCTTGCACGGTCCAATGCAGCGATTTGATCGACGATCAGCTTCGGACGAGCGCAGGAGACATAGGTCGCTCCATTGAGGTCAATCTTCGGCAGGTCGATACCAGCGCGATCCCACGCTCGGCGGTTGAGGCCGCCGACTACGGCACGCGCGGTCGCAGCGACGGCATCGCGCAGCGGGCGGCGATCAGGAAATACCGAGCGGAGCCGCAGCTGCCGCACACCAAGCGGCACGTCAAAGGCGACCGCGTCGCGGTCGCGACGGACCGGCACCTCGAAGAAGCTCTGGTGCCCTGCTGAGAATACGCAGAACCGCACGGCAGGGTCGATCCGCGCGATGTGCAGGGCAATCTCGTGCACGCAGCGCACGATGCCATAGAAGCGCAGCTTTCCGGTTGATGCTAGCTGTACCTCAGTCAGATCGAAGATTATCGGCTGTTCCATGTCATGGTTATCCCTTCGCACCTTGGCCTCGGGCATAGACATCCTCGTAGCGGACGATGTCGTCCTCCCCTAGATAGGAGCCGGTCTGCACCTCGATCAGCACCATTGGCACCTTGCCAGGATTTTCCATGCGATGCACCGCGCCTAGCGGCACATAGATGCTGCCGTTCTCCGTCACGAGGCTCACCTCGTCATCCACCGTGACGCGGGCGGTGCCAGACACCACGATCCAGTGCTCCGCCCTGTGGTGATGCGACTGCAGGCTCAGGGCGGCGCCAGGATGGACAACGATACGCTTGACCTGAAAGCGCTCGTCGAGAGCTAGCGTCTCAAAATGACCCCATGGGCGATGGTCGTACGGGAATGCCTCAGCCTGCGCCGCCCCTCGCGTACGCAGCCGTTCGACCGCCAGCTTCACGTCCTGCACACGGCCCAGATCGGCCACGAGCACTGCGTCGTTCATGGCGACCGCCACGATGTTCTCGAGGCCGATACCCACCAGCTCCAGCCCGTCCACCTCCGAGCGCAGCAGGCTGTCACGGCAGTCGATCGCTGTCGTCGCGCCACGCGCGGCAACTCCATCGGCGCCGCGCTCCATTTCCCGCCAGATCGAGTTCCAGCCACCCAGATCGGTCCAGCCACCGTCATAGGGCTGCACGTAGAGCCCCTCCGCGGTCGAGGCGGGCTCCATCACCGCGTAGTCGATCGACTGCGCCCGCACCTTGGACCAAGGATCGGCCGCCAGGCGCAGGAAGCCCAGATCGGTCCCGGCATCCCCAACGGCGGTGCGCACGTGCTCCACCATGTCGGGCGCATGCCGCTCGAAGGCCGAGACCATCGCGTCCGCCCGGGCCATGAAGATGCCCGCGTTCCAAAGGTGCCCCCCGCGGGCCAGCATCGCCTCGGCAGTGGCTTGGTCCGGCTTCTCCACGAACCGGCGCAGTGCATGCGTCCCCTGCAGCGTCCCGCCGTCCAGCTCGAGCCAACCATAGCCGGTCTCCGCATGTGTGGGCCGGATGCCGAAGGTGACCACGTGGCCCGCCTCGGCCACGGGGCAGGCGGCGCGCATGCACTCGCGGAACGCCTCCGGATCTGAAATCGCATGATCGGACGGTGCGACGAGGATCACCGCCGCTGGATCGCGCAAGGCGACCGCCATCGCGGCAGCGAGAATCGCTGGCGCGGTGTTGCGCGGCTCAGGCTCGATCAGGATCGGCCCGGGGTCGACAGCCGCGTCTACGAGTTGCTCTGCGACGAGGAAGCGGAAGTCCGACGCCGTCACCACAGTTGGCGCTGCGAACCCTTCGCCCGACAACATCCGAGCGCAGGAGGCGAACAGCGACCCATGCCCCAGCACGTCCACGAACTGCTTGGGATGAGCCTTGCGCGACAGGGGCCAAAGCCGTGTGCCGGAGCCGCCGCATAGGATGATGGGATGGATCATAGACACGCCTCGGGAGATAATGCGCCGCCGCGCGCATCGTGTTTTCTGCTTCATGAAGAGCGGTCCCGACGACGACCATCATTCTGCCGCTTCCGCCAGCGCGATGGGGGCAGGCTCGGCCACCCCGAACTGGCGGTCGTAGAGCCTGCGAAACGGGCCGTCTGCGGCCAGGAGGTCCCGGAGGGTCCCGCGCTCGACCACGCGCCCTTCCTCTACGTAGATGATCTGGTCGGCCCCAAGGATGGTGGACAGGCGGTGCGCGATCACCACCGTCGTTTTGTCCCTCGTCACCCGCGCGAGCGCCTCTTGGATTAGCGCCTCGGAATGGCTGTCGAGCGCGCTCGTCGCCTCGTCGAACAGCATGATGTCCGAGCGCTTGAGGATGGCCCGCGCGATGGCGAGGCGCTGGCGCTGCCCGCCCGACAGGAAGGACCCGTTCTCGCCAACCATCGTCTCGTAGCCCTGCGGCAGCTCCGAGACGAAGGTGTGGGCGTTCGCGTCCTGCGCTGCGGCCTCGACCTCGGCGTCGGTCGCGTCCGAGCGCGCCATGCGGATGTTCTCACGCACCGAAGTTGAGAAGAGGAACGTGTTCTGCCCCACGAAGGAAATGCGTTGGCGAACCGAGGACAGCGTCGCCCCTGCAAGGTCCTGCCCATCGATTAGCACCTCGCCCTCCGATGGCTCGTAGAGCCGCATGGCCAGGTTGAGGATCGTCGACTTGCCACCTCCCGACGGCCCGACGAGCGCGCTTGTCTGCCCAGCCGAAAACAGAAGGTCGAGGTTGCGCACCACCGGCGCGGCGCCGTATCCAAATGTCACGCCGCGCATTTCCAAAGCTCCTCTCCCCGGTTTCAGCGGCCGGGCGTCGCGCGCCTCGGCCTGCGACTCGGGCATGTCGAGGATGCCCAGCACCATGCGCACGCCGACCAGCGCCGTCTCGATCGATACGCGCATCCGGCTCAGCCGCTTGGCAGGCTCGTAGGCCATCATCAGCGCCGTCACGAAGGACATGAGCTCGCCCGGCGTGGACGGCTGCCCGCCAAGCACGTTCCAGGCACTCACGAGGATGACCCCCGCTATGGCGAAGCCGGCGAGCGTCTCGATGATAGGAGAGGTCGCCGACTCAAGCCGCGAGATGGAGTTCATGCGATCCTCCACCCGGCGCACCGCTCCGTCCATGCGTCCGCGCATATGGTCCTCCAGCGAGAAGACCTTGATCACATGAATTCCGCCCGAGCTCTCCTGCAGCACTCGGTAGATCTCCGAAAAGGCGGTGAGCTGGCTCTCCATGATGCTCTTGACCCGCCGCAGGATGATCCGGATCCCCCAGAGCGCCACTGGCCCCACAAGGAGCGAAACCAGCGAGAGCGTCGGCTGCTGGTAGATCATCACCCCGATCAGCCCCACTAGCGTAAGCGTGTCGCGCACCGCTGAGACCACGATGATGTCGATCAACGTCCGGCAAGCCGTCGCACCCTGGACCACACGCATGATGATGTCCGAGGATTCGGTGCGGTTGAAGTAGCCCACGCCTTGCGAGACCAGCTTGGAGTAGACCCGGTACTGGTAGCTTGCGACGATCCGGTTGCCCGCGCGCGCCATGAAGACCGACTGCGTGTAGGTCGCTGCGCCCTTGATCACGAAGATCGCAATTACCGTTGAAGCGACGGCGATCACCGCCCCGCGGTTTTCCGGGTTGCCCAAAGCGTCGATGATCCACTCCATCACCCACGCCACCGCCGCGGCCGAGCCGGCCACAACCACCATCGCAGCGATGGCCACGCCGTAGAGGCGCCCCTGCTCGCGAAAGCCATCCCGCAAGAGCCGCATGATGATCGGCCCGAGCCCTGCAGCGGGCGCGGCGGATGGGTCAGACATGGCGGGACCCTCCGAGCGTCGGGCTTAGGCGCTAGTTAGGGGCCCAAGCGCCCATCCGCAATCGCGGCGGCAGTTCGGTTTGGTTTCCCCCGGTCTGGTGGACACCCTGATAGGGTTGAGGAGACGCGGAGAGGAGTGTTCGATGACGGACCGGAATCGGCGGGTATTCGCGGATGCGTTCAAGCGTGAGGCGGTGGAGCGGGCCCGGACGAGCGGGATGACGATCGTCGCGGTGGCCGAGGAGTTGGGGCTGCACGAGACGGTCCTGCGGCGGTGGATCGCGCGGTTCGGCGGGAGCACGACGGTATCGCCGGCTGGGCGGCCGCCCGCGGCTGCGTCCATGATGCCATCGCCGGCCGAGAATGCGCGGCTCAAGCGCGAGCTGCACCGCACCGGGTCGGAGCGCGACATTCTAGAAAGGCCGCTCTCGTCTTCGGCAGGGATCCTTAGGTTGTTTTGTGTGGCTGGGCTATGTGCCGTTGGGGTTCGCTCATGCGGACAGCTTGGTCGTGTGATCCGCCCGTAACTCGAACGCGTCCTGTCTGGCGTGGCGGTAGGAATTCGCTGAAAGACAATTGCGGCGCGAGCGGAAGATGGCGGCTGTTTGATCGTGGACCGGCAGGAATCGCTGGGCCTGTCGCGGCAATTCGAACCGGCCCGTGACCTTCTCCCGTCGGCGGGTATGGCGATGCGATGCTTCCGCCGCGTTGTTGATCCCCTTGTGGTGACGGTGCTCTAGGCCGGGGGCGAGATCCGCCTTCGCGGCGGAGTTGGGATCCGAGCTCGTCCGTTACCATCACCCGCGGCAGGCCCCATCCCTCGAAGAGCTTGCACATGAACCGCTTGGCGGCTGAGGCATTGCAGCGCGACTGCACGAGGACGTCCAGCACGTCACCGTTCGCATCTACTGCCCGCCAGAGCCGTTGCTTTGCGCTGTCGATCTCTGGACGACCTCGTCGAGGTGCCACTTATCGGTTGGCACAGGTATCGGTTGGCACAGGCCGGTCGCGCCGGATCGTGGCGATCCGCGTTCCGAACTTCGCAACCCATACCCGGGCAACCCATACCCGGATCGTCTCGTAGGAGACGACGACCCCCCGTTCGGCGAGAAGGTCCTCGACATCGCGCAGGCTCAGGGCAGAGCGGTGATACGCCCAGACAGCATAACCGATGACGGTGCGCGCGAAGCGATGCCCCTCGAGACGCAGGAGATCCTCAAGGTCCAGCACCCGGGATGGCTACCCAGCCGTCGCCGTACCTCCAACCTGACAATCCCTTCAGGGCGCGGTAGCGGGTGGGCGCGGGCTCGGACATGCCGCCCAGTTCCGTCGCTGGACTCCAAATGTGAATCCCAAGCCCGGCTTCGTGCAACAAGGCCGGCTCAGGCAAGTCGTCCGTCGCGGACGGCCATACCAACGACGTGTCGCATCGGGGGCAGGCAAGCTCCGCTCCCGGCGGCATCTTGCCGGACCGTGCGGGACAGAAGGGGATCATTTCGTCGGCAAATAGAGGTTCGGTATCTCGTGGAGGCCAGGGAGATACCGCGGTCGACAGCGGCTACGGTTGAATGTCCTGCGACGTATCCCCAGTTGGGCCCCATCGTCCGGCGGGGGAAAGCGCATTGTCCGACGGCATCTCCATCGCCCACCCTCAGGGTCGCGTCTTGGATACCGCGGCCCTGGGCCTCGTGCCGGGCACGCCGCTGCTCGGGCTGATCGCCTTCGACTCCGAGCCGGGCCACCAGTCGCCGGACGCCGTCCATCTGCACCGGATGCTCATCTTCACCGGGACCGATGCGGTCCCCGTGATCGAGCGCCGCGACGGTCGTCGCACCGAGGCGGTCGTCGGGCGGGGCGACATCGTCCTCTTCCCCGCCGGCACCCGCGCCGGCCTGGAATGGTCCGAGCGGGCACAAGGGATCGGCATCACGGTGGATCCCGCGACGATGAGCGATTTCGTAAGACGCGAGATGAAGGTGCTCGTCAGGGGCCTGTGCTGCGAGGGCGAGACCATCGTCCACGACGACGCCTTGCTCGCCGTCGCCGAGGCGCTTCGGGACGCAGTCCGGCCGGAAGGGCCGGGCCGGAAGCTGATCTTCGACAGCATGGCACGGGTGTTCCTGGCCACCCTGGTCCGGCGCCGCGGCGTCCTTTCGGACGCTGCCGCAGGCATGTTCGGCGAGGATCGCTGGCGGATGCTCGTCGAGCACGTCGGGGCACGCCTGTCAGGGAACGTCACGCCCGGGGAGATGGCCCGCGTGGTGGGCATGTCCGAGAGCGCGTTCCGCCGTGCCCTGCGCGCGGCGACGGGCCTTGCTCCTTCGGCATGGCTGAGGGGCGAGCGGGTGGCGGCCACGCTGCCCCTGCTCGAGCAGGGGCATTCGCTGGGCGAGATCGCCGCTCGGTGCGGGTTCGCGGACCAGTCGCACTTCACCCGGACCTTCAAGGCCGCGCATGGCCTCACCCCTTCTGCTTGGCGACGACGCGGCGCATGAGAAGGACCGCCCCTGGGGAAGGGCGGTCCCTTTGCCGGCGGCGAGGCCCCGGCTACGCCGGCCCGCGGGGACACGGGCGGGCCGTCTTAATCGATGAACCGGTCCGTATGCAGTCGGGCCAGCTCCGCGGCGGAGTAGTCCTCGACGTTTACGCCAAGGCTCGCAGCCATCTGCCTCATCGCCGGCGTCGTGCCGCCCGGGCCGGTATCGCGAAGGTCGCCGTTCAGGATCGCGCGCGCGGTCGTGAGGTCGTTCTCCGAGAGCGCGTCGTCGAGGCGGATCAGCTCACCCGTCGTGTAGGCGTCGGGATCGACGCCCAGCGTCGCGGCGAACTGGTCCTTTCCGACGTTCGCGGCGGCTGGCAGCGCGGCGGCCGACACGGCGAGGGCAAGGATGGCGAGGGTCGTGTTGCGGAGCATGATGTCCTCCTGTCAGGTTCGAGGAAGGACCGGATCGGCCTTCCGATGAACATGAGAATGACCATTCCGCCGTCCGACTTTTTGAACCTAACGAGAAAAGATTTGAACTGAACCGTACGGTTCATTTCCTGCCGTCGTTCGTCTGCGTCAGGCGATCCGTATCGCGCCGGGATCGACGGAGAGGGCATAGCCCTTCTTAGCCACGGTCCTGATCAGGAGGGCCGCGACCATCTGCCCCCCGAGGGCATCCCGAAGCCGCTTTATCCGGGTGACCCCGGCGCCCTCGTCGCAGTCGCTCGCGTCCTTGCCGGTCACCATCGCCTCGATCGTGGCACCGGTCATGACGTCTCCGTCGAGCCTCGCCTCCGCGAGGACCGACAGGGTCTCCATCGCGGCCTCGGTCAGCCGGAACTCGAGGTCGTTGATCCAGACGGTCCGCGTCTCGCGGTCCAGCGCGAGCGAGTTCACCCTTATCCCGGCCCGTTCGATCGCATCGAGCCGCCGCGCCTGCGTGGCGAGGGCCACGAGAAGGCCGAGCGCCGCTAGGAGAAGCCCGGTGGTCGCCAGCAGCAGCACGAAGATCACGACGCGGTAGCTCGCCAAGACGTCGGCGAAGGCGTTTCCCGACTGGGCGATGATCTCGAGCAGCTTGATCTGCGTGTTCGACGTCAGATCCGCGTTCTCGACGAAGAGGCGCGTCACCCGCTCGTCGAACGCGTCCGCATCGGGAAGCGCGATCAATAGGAACGCCCCCGCGAGCGCGAGGATCAGCACCACGGCCCCGAGGCCGAGCGCGATCACGTGCCGCGGGGCGGGCCCTTCAATAGCGAAGGTGGTAGGCGCCGGCATCCGCTTCCCTCTCCTGCAGTCCGTCGGCGTCGAAGATGCCTACGACCTCGAGGAGTTGCCACCCGTCGCGCGCGATTCGCCCGGCGATCTCCGAGGCGGCGGAGGAGGCGTCGCAGGCCTCGTGCAACTCGATCGTTCCGTAGTGAAGGCGCAGGGGCTCGACCGTTCGGGCCTTGTAGTCCGCGTAGCAGGGCGCCTGCCCGAAGGCCGGTGCCGACATGAGTGCGACGGCAAGGAGGGGAAGGAGACGTCTCATCCCCCGTCAATGGTTGGGGACGTCGCGTCATGCAATGGCCGACCGGGTCGCAGGCACGGTGTGGCCCCCGATCGGCCATGGCATCGGATGTCGGCCACGTCGACATGGCCCGACGCAGACCTTCTGGGCGAGGGTCGGCGGATGGCCCCGCCTGGGGCGCCGACCCGGAGGATATCCCGCCATGATCCGCACCCTCTCACGCTGGCTGCAGGCCCCTGTCCGTGCGATCCCCGCAGCCGCGCTGTCGCTCTCGGTCATGGCGGCCGCCTCGGCGCCCACCCCCGCCTCCGCGGACCGGAAGGACATCGCCCGCGCGCTCGCCATCCTCGCCACCGTGGGGGCGATCGCCTATGCTGTCGAGAATGCGCAGGAAGACGACGGCCGGACCCTGCGCAGCCTGCCCTCGCCGACCCGGCCGCCGTCCGGCCTCCGCTCCAGGGCAGCGCGTTCCGAGGTCCTTCCCGTCTCCTGCATCCTCGCAAACGGCACCCATCCCGCGGCGTTCGGCACCCGCCGCGATCGGCGCGTGGTGGCCGAAGGTTGCCTGCACCGCGCCCGTATTCGGCTGGAGTCGCTGCCCGAGCCTTGCAAGGGCGAGGTCCCCGTCGGCGGGCGCGACCGCCCGGTCTTTGGCTTCGCCTGCCTGCGCGACGCCGGATTCCGTTTCAGGTAGGGCATGGCTCCGCCGGAGGACGAAGGCGCCGGCCTATTCCCGCATGTTCCGGGCCCGGGCTTGTCTCCGCCCCCGCATGGGGCAAGGAGGACGCCATGAGGACCCGCCCCGACACCGCGCTGGAGGAGGCCGCCCGTGCCGAGGGCTTCCTGCGCGTCGCCGGCGTGGACGAGGCTGGCCGCGGGCCCATCGCCGGCCCTCTCGTCGCGGCGGCGGTGATCCTAGACCCCGGTGCGGTCCCGGACGGCCTCGACGATTCGAAGCGCCTCTCGCCTGCGCGGCGGGCGATCCTGAGGGAGAAGATCGAGCGGACGGCACGTTGGGGGGTGGGGGTCGTGGATGTCGCCACCATCGACCGCGTGAACGTCCTTCAGGCGACCTTCATCGCCATGCGCGAGGCGATGGGCGATCTGCTCGCCGACCTCGCGTTGATCGACGGGACCATGGTCCCGCCCGGCCTGAACGTGCCCGCCCGCGCAGTGGTGCGGGGCGACGCGCGGTCCGCCTCCATCGCGGCGGCCTCGATACTCGCAAAGGAGCTGCGGGATTCGATGATGCGGGCGCTCGCGCAACAGGACCCCCGCTTCAATTGGGGCAAAAATAAGGGCTACCTTACGCCCGAGCATCGCAGTGCGCTCGCGCAACATGGGCCGACACAACATCATAGGCGCACCTTCGCCCCCGTCCGCGACATGTTGTGTCCACCGGGGGGTTAAGCCGGTCCGCCAAATAAACCCTTAGCGTCGGCTTCGCCGCTTCGGCAGGTTCTCCTCACACCCTGAGAGGCCCCGTCAGAGGGCCCAAGGAAGAGGCAGATGAAACAGGCAAAAACCGGCGCGGCGGCGCCGTCTCTCCCCGTGGACGAAATCCTGTCGGGCGATTGCATCGAGGTCATGCGAAGCCTGCCGGAGGGCAGCGTGGACCTCGTATTCGCGGACCCACCCTACAACCTCCAGCTCCAGGGCGAACTGCACCGGCCGGACGCGTCCCGAGTCGACGCCGTCACGAACGACTGGGACCGGTTCGACAGCTTCGCGGCATACGACGCCTTCACGCGGGCCTGGCTCGCCGAGGCGCGGCGTGTCCTCAAGCCGGACGGGGCCCTCTGGGTGATCGGATCCTACCACAACATCTTCCGCGTAGGCGCAGCGGTGCAGGACCTGGGCTACTGGATCCAGAACGACGTGATCTGGGCCAAGACCAATCCCATGCCGAACTTCCGCGGCACCCGCCTGACCAACGCGCACGAGACCCTGATCTGGGCCTCGCGCAGCCAGAAGGGGCGGCCGACCTTCAACTACGAGGCGCTGAAGGAGCTGAACGAGGGCACGCAGATGCGCTCGGACTGGTCCATGCCGATCTGCACCGGGCACGAGCGGCTGAAGGACGCGGGCGGCGCGAAGGCCCATCCGACGCAGAAGCCCGAGGCGCTGCTGCACCGGGTCCTCGTGGCGACCACCAATCCCGGCGACGTCGTCCTGGACCCGTTCTTCGGCACCGGCACCACGGGCGCCGTCGCGAGGAAGCTGGGCCGCAGCTTCGTGGGCATCGAGCGCGAAGCCGAATATCGCGCGGTGGCCGAGAAGCGCCTCGCGAAGGTCCGGCCCTACGAGGGCGCCGCGATCGAGGTCTCGCGGGGCAAGCGTGCCGCGCCGCGGGTTCCCTTCGGCACCTTGGTCGAACGGGGCATGCTGTCCCCGGGCGAGGAACTGGTAAGCCTGAACGGCCGCCATCGCGCGAAGATCAGGGCGGACGGGACGCTGACCGTGAAGGGCGTCGCCGGCTCGATCCACAAGGTCGGGGCCGAGCTGCTCGGCGCGCCGTCCTGCAACGGCTGGACCTATTGGCACTTCAAGCGCGACGGCGCGAAGGTCCCGATCGACGCGCTGCGCGAGCAGATCCGCGCGGAGATGCGTCCGTCCTAAGACATCCCAGAATACCGTCCCTTCCGATCCGGCCGGGAGGGACGGGACGAGCCGCCGGCGCGGGTCATCCTGACCTCGACCCGTGCCCAACTGCGCCCCCGTCCACCGTGGCGGGGGCTTCTTTCTTCAGGGGACGTCCCCGGCATCGACCGGTGCGGACATTCGCGAGCGGCCGCACCGCGTGCACGCCGCCGCCTGAACGGCTGCCTTCCGCACCCCGAACGGCCGTTCGACCGCGCCGGGAGGGCCGGCCCCGGCCGGCTGGAAGTAGAGGCCGTTCGGGCTGATCACTATTCCCGCATCCGTCTCGGCGCCGCCGCACGAAGGGCGATTGGTCGTCCGTAGTTCCATCACGGAAGGCAAGCACATCCCCGTCGGGCGAGGTTCCGTCAGGCCCTGAGGTCTTTCGGCGAGCCCATGACGACGTGCGTGGTGATCGTGCGCACCTGCGGCAGCGTGCCCAGCCTGTCCGTATGCCACGCCTTGTAGGCGGCGAGGTCCGGCACCTCGACGCGCAGGAGGTATTCCACCGCGCCGGTGATGTTGTGGCACTCGCGCACCTCCGGGGCGGCGGCGACGGCGCGCTCGAACCCCTCCTGCGCCTCCTTCGAGTGCTCGCGCAGACCGACCGTGACATAGGCCGTGAAGCCGCCACCTGCATGGACGGGATCGACGATCGCGCGGGTGCCCCGGATCACGCCGCGCCGCCGCAACTCGGCGAGCCGGCGCGAGACGGCCGAAGGCGAGAGGCCCGCCCGCTCGCCTAGGGCGGCGTTGGAGAGGGCGCCGTCCTCGGACAGGGCCTGCACGATACATGCGTCGAACGGGTCGATTGCGGATCTCATTTGCAGGAAAGGGCCGGATCGGCGCACGATTTGCAATCCCCATGCTCCGTGAGATGGATACAAAGGGCCGCATGACCGCCGAACTCTTCCTCGCCCTGACGCTCTTCGCGCTCTCGACCCTGTACACGCCGGGGCCGAACAACCTGATGCTCATGGCTTCGGGGGCGAATTACGGCCTGCGACGCACGGTGCCGCATCTCCTGGGGGTGGCGCTCGGCTTTCCCCTTCTCGCCATGGCGGTGGGCTTCGGTATCGCGGCGCTGTTCCGGGCCGTTCCGGCGATGGAGGTCGTGCTCAAGGTCCTCGCGGTCGCGTTCCTCCTTTGGCTCGCCTGGAAGGTCGGCACCTCCGCTCCGCCGGAGGAGGCGAAGGCGGAAGGACGCCCGTTGACCTTCGCGCAGGCGACGGCGTTCCAGTGGGTGAACCCCAAGGCTTGGGCGATGGCGTTGGGCGCCATGACGGCCTTCGCGGCCTCGGGCGGCTTCGCGCAGGTCCTGATCGTCGCGGCCACGTTCGCGGCCTTCGGCCTCGGCTCGGCGACGGCGTGGACGGCGATCGGCACCCAAATTCGGCGAATCCTTTCGACGCCCCGGCGCCTCCGGGCCTTCAACTGGACGATGGCCGCGCTGCTCGTCCTCTCGCTCTTTCCGATCCTCGGGACGGACCTCGCCCCGTCCTAGCGGGGCATGGGGTTCGTCATCCAGCGGTAGGGCCCCCAATCGTCTATCTCGGGATAGTGGCGGCGGCGCCAGGCCCGGACCCGCGGGTTCATGAACCGCAGGAACAGGGGCGGGACCATCGCCATCGCGGTCATCACCGGGTAGCCGTAGGGAAGCTGCGGGGCCTCGTCCTCCGGATAGGTCTGGAGGAGTGGGAAGCGCCGGTCGGGCTTGTAGTGGTGGTCCGAGTGGCGCTGGAGGTTGATCAGCAGCCAGTTCGACGCCCGGTGCGCGGCGTTCCAGGAATGGCGCGGCAGCACGTGCTCGTACTTGCCGGCGCCCAGGTGCTTCCGGGTCAGGCCGTAATGCTCGATGTAGTTGACCAGCTCGAGCTGCCAGATCGCTACGAAGGCCTGATACGCGAAGAGCAGGACGCCCCACCACCCGCTGATCAGCAAGGCGGCCAGAAGCATCGCGCCCTGCAGCGCGGCATAGCGCCAGAACGGGTTCTTGCGGTCGAACCTGGACTTGCCCCGCCGCTCCAGCATCGCGGCCTCCGCCTTCCAGGACGAGGCGAGGGACTGTCGCACCACCCGCGGGAAGAAGCGGTGGAAGCCCTCGTTGTAGCGGGCCGTCACCGGGTCGCGCGGGGTGCAGACGTAGCGGTGATGGACGAGGAGATGCTCTGACCGGAAGTGCGAGTAGAGGGTCGAGGCCATCAGGACGTCGCCCATCCATCGCTCGACCTTGGGCTTCTGGTGCATCAGCTCGTGCGCATAGACGATGCCGATCGTGCCGGATGCGACGCCGATGCCGAAGAAGACCAGGATCTCCTCCCACCAGGCGAGGTGGTCGGTCGCGGTCAGGTAGGCCAACGTGCCGAAAATCAGTCCGATCTGGACCACCGGCCAGATGAGCGTGATCGCCCGGTACCAGGTCAACTCGCTGTCGGGGGTGAGAGGGTCGGGGTTCTCTTCACTCAGGCCGGCGAGCGCGTCCATGACCGAGAAGGCGCCCCAAGCGTAGAGCGCGGGCAGGATCACCGTCCATCCGCCCTGGGTAGCGGCGATCACGACGAGCGGCACGTTCATCAGGCACAGCCAGAACGGCATGGCCTTCGCGAAGCCCCCGACGGGCCGGACGCCCCCTGTGTCGTTTGTGGTCACGGCCATGAAGGCGATCTCCCTCGTTCCTCGCGCATCGTGGCATGCTACAGCCGCGGCGAAAGGTGCAGGGAAGGGACGTAGCGTCGCGCCGGGGGGCGGGCGCTCTGCCGCGACGCCGGCGGCAGTCAGTCCAGTGCAGCCGCCGCGCGCTCCATCGCCTTTCGGAAGAGGGTCGGCAACTCGGACGGAACGGCCTGATGCCATTCGCCCCGTTCCGGAACCGCGTCCACCCCCACCTCGGCGGCTCGGACCTCCGCCGACAGCAGGTAGTGCGTGAACCCATGATCGACCGTGCCCGCCTCGCGCCATTCGGCCGCGAGCGGCGGGCCTCCCTCCGGCTTCTCCGCCCAGTTCGTCGTGGGCCAGCCTAGGGTGCCGCCCAGCATCCCCTTCGGCGGGCGCCGCTCCAGCAGCCACGCGCCGTCGGCTCGCCGCGCGGCCCAGAACACCGCGCGCTTTAGCGGGCGGGCCTTCTTCGGGGCCTTCGCGGGCAGGTCCGACTGGATGCCGGCCTTCCGCGCCTCGCACCAACGCATGACGGGGCAGATCGCGCAGGCCGGCGAGCGAGGCGTGCAGATCGTCGCGCCGAGGTCCATCACCGCCTGCGCCCAGTCCCCCGGCCGGACGGGGGTGGTGAGGGAAGCGGCCTTCTCCCGCAGCAGGGGCCGTGCGCCGGGCAGGGGGGTGCGCACCGCGAAGAGGCGCGAGGTCACCCGCTCGACGTTGCCGTCGACGACGACCGCTGGCTCGTCGAAGCAGATCGCGGCGATGGCGGCGGCGGTGTAGCGGCCGATCCCCGGCAGCTCGCGCAGCTCCGCCTCCGTCTCGGGAAAGCGGCCGTCCCGCATGGCGACCTCGCGCGCGCAGGCAAGGAGGTTGCGCGCCCGGGCGTAGTAGCCGAGGCCAGCCCAAGCCGCCATGACCGCCCCGTCCTCCGCCGCGGCGAGGGCCTCGACCGTCGGCCAAGTCTCCGTGAAGCGGCGCCAGTAAGGGATCACCGCGGCGACGGTGGTCTGCTGCAGCATCACTTCGCTCAGCCATACTGGGTACGGTTCGGGACGCACGCCGCGCGCGCGCGCGGCGGGGCCGATGCGCCATGGCAGGTCGCGCGCATGGCCGTCGTACCAGCCCAGCAGCGCCTCGCGCACCTCCTGACACATTCGTTATCCCCCGCTCTTCACCGCGCCCCTCGGGGGACGTATCTAACCCCCCATGGCCCGCAAGCCCGCCCCCCGGCCCTCCGCCAAGCCCCGCGCCCGCGGCTTCGCCCGCGCCTCGACTCTGGTGGAGGGGCAGGTGAAGGTCGCCGGCGACGGCCGCGGTTTCGCGGTCGCGCGCCTCCTCACCCGCTGGGAGGAGATCGTCGGCCCCGACCTCGCCGCCCTCGTCCGCCCGGTGAAGGTCGGTCATGGCAAGGGCATCGGGGCCGAGTTGACCGTCCACGCCGAAGGTCCCCGTGCGGCCCTCGCGCAGATGGCCACCGGCCGCATCCGGGACCGGGTGAACGCCTGCTACGGCTATCGCGCGATCGCGCGCGTGCGCGTCACGCAGATCGCCCCCGCGCCCGATCCGGGCTTCGCCGAGACCCGCGCGCCTTACATGCCGCCCTCGCAGGCCGCCCTGGCCCGGGGCGAGGGGCTTGCCGAAGGCGCGACCGACCCCGACCTTCGCGCCGCGCTCGCCGCGCTGGGGTCCCATGTCATGTCCAAGGGAGAGACCCGATGAACACCAAGATCGCCCTCGCCGCCGGCGCCGTGGCCGCAGCGGCCGGCGCCGGCTTCTGGCTCGCCGAGACGCGCGCGCCTTCCCTCGGCTCCGCCGCCGTCGCGCAGGAGGCGGCCCAGGCCCCCCTGGTCGAGGACATCGCCTTCGGCGACGCGGATGCCCCCGTCACGATCGTCGAGTACGCGAGCTACACCTGTCCGCACTGCGCGCGCTTCCACGAAGACGTCTATCCGGTCCTCAAAGAGGAATACGTCGATACCGGCCAAGTCCGCTTCGAGCATCGCGAGGTCTTCTTCGACCGCTTCGGCCTCTGGGCCGCGATGATCGCCCGCTGCGACGGTGGTTCGCATTACTCCGAGGTGGTCGATCTGGTCTATGACCGCCAGTCCCAGTGGACCCAGGGCGATCCGGCCACGGTTGCGGGGAACCTGCGCGCGATCGGGGCCGAGGCCGGCCTCGCGCCCGATGCCGTCGAGGCCTGCATGAGCGATCCGGCGATGGCCGAGGCGCTCGTCGCGAACTACGAGGAGAACGCGGCGCGCGACGGCATCCGCTCGACCCCGAGCTTCCTCATCGACGGCGAACTGGTGGACAACATGCCCATCGGCGAGTTCCGGGATGCCATCGACGCCGCTTTGGAAGGCTGATCGCTAGCTGCCCGCGTCGCGGGGGGGCAGGATCCGGGCCAGGGCGTCGTCGAGCGCGGACCAATCCGGCGCGCGCAGCCGGACCGGCACGACGAGGATCGAGGCCCGCGCGCCCGGCGGCAGCCGTACCGCGTCCTTCTCCGTGCAGACGAGGCGGGCATCCAGGCGTGCGGCTCGCTCCGTCAGCCTTCGAAGGAGGGGGAGGGGGAGCGGCTGGTGATCGCCCAGCGGAACGGCTTCGACTATCTCGGCCCCGAGGCCGCGGAGGGTGGCGAAGAACTTCGCCGGCCGCCCAATTCCGGCGAATGCGAGGACGCGGATCCCGGTCCAGTCCATGCCGGTCTCCAACGGCGCCAGCTCCGCATCGACAACCGGCTTCGGCAGCACGTTGGCCTGTCGAAAGGCTTTCCGTGCATGCTCCGGGCCGATCAGCACGACGAGGTCCGCCCGCGCGAGCCCGGCGGCAACGGGTTCGCGTAGGGGGCCGGCGGGGAAGACGCGGCCGTTGCCGAATCCCGCTTCGGCGTCGATCACCACGATCTGCAGATCCCTCGCGGGGTCCGCCGATTGGAACCCGTCGTCGAGGATGATCGTCTCGGCCCCCGCCGCTTCGGCCGCCTCGGCCCCCGCCCCACGGTCCTTGGCCACCCAGACGGGCGCGAACGGCGCCATCAGAAGCGGCTCGTCCCCGGCTTCCGACGCGTCGTGCCGCGCCGGATCGACCCAGACCGGTCCTTCGAGCGTGCCGCCGTACCCCCGGCTGACGACCTGCGGCTCCAGCCCCAGCGCCTTCACCCGCTCGATCAGCGACATCACGACGGGCGTCTTGCCCGTCCCACCTACGGAGAGGTTGCCGACGCAGACCACCGGAACGCCGAGGCGCCGCCCGCCCCGTGCGACCCGGCGAGCGGTCGCAGCGGCGTAGAGCGCGCCGAGCGGCGACAGGAATGCGGGCAGCCTGCCGCCGCGCGACCAGAAGCCCGGGGCCTTCACGCGGTACCTGGCGGCGCGTCGTCCACCGCATCCAGTATGGCCTGCGTGAGCATCGCGGTGGCTTCGGCGCCCTCGGTCGCCACCTCCCAGCCGGCCCGGGCGAGGATCGCCGCCCTGTCGGGGGCCAGAAGATCCTCGACGGCGGCGACGATCTGCGCGGGACCGCCGATCCTCACCGCGCCGCCGGCGGCGTCCAGCCGCCCCGGCGGGCCCCCGTGGATCACCGCCGATCCGACCGAGGCCGGGACGAGAGGATCCATCTGCCGCCCGTCGAGGGTTCCCGCCAGCACCGTCACCGCGGCAAGCCGTGCCCACAGCCCCTGCTGGCCCGGGCGGACGGCGAGGACCGAATCGTCGAAGCCCGGCGTCCCGTGCTCGGATACGATCCCCGGTCCTTCCGGCGGCTCGTCGGCCTCGAGGACCAGAAGGACCCGGTGGGCCCGCCGCCGCAGCTCGGCCTGCGCCTCCAGGAGATCTGCGACCATCCCGGCAGGCGCGCCCGCGGCGAGCCATACGGGGCGTCCCGCTAGGGCGGAGGCCAGTTCCTGCCTGCGGGCCTCGTCGACCGGCGGGGCCGCGGCGGTGCCCAGCAGCGGCCCGGCAACCTTTATCCGCGCTTTTGGGATGCCGACCCGGCGCAAGGCCTCGGCCTGCGCGTGGTCGGCGGGAAGGGCGATGCGGGCACCGCCCAGCGCGAGGCGGGCGTTCGCGCGGCCGACGCGCTCGATCTCGCTGCCGTCGGGACCGCCGGCCAGGATGGGCATGAGGCCCCTCTGCGCGGCGGCGGCAAGGAGGATCGGCCGGACCGGACCGCCCGCCCAGACCAGCGCCGCCGGCCGCCAACGGTCGAGCAGCGCGGCGGCGAAGCCGGGCCGGTCCTCTGGCACGGGCAGGCCGATATCGGCCTCGGCGTGGTCCGGCTCGCGCGTGAGGGCGAAGGTGATGCCCGAATCCTCCTCCGCGACCTGCGCGCGAACGACCTCCAGCGCCGACGCAGAGAGCGTGGCGCCGGCGTGAAGCCAGACGACGGGGGCCGGGCCGGTGGGTGGCACCTCCCCCCAAAGGGCGGGATCGGCCCCTTCGGCGCGCAGGCGCCGAAGCGCGGCCGCCTCGCCCTGACGCCTGACGACGCGCCAGACCGAGAGGGGGAGGCGGCTCAGGCGCCGAGCTCCTCGGTGGGCGAGGCAGGCTGCTCCTCGTCGCGCAGCCTGTGGATATGGGCAATGAAGTAGCGCATGTGCGCGTTGTCCACCGTCCGCTGCGCCTCGGACTTCCACGCGGCGTAGGCGGACGCGTAGTCGGGGAACATGCCCACCATGTGGATCGCCTCGACGTCCCGGAACACCGTGCCGGAAGGATCGACGAGCTCGCCTCCGAAGACGAGATGCAGGCGCTGGGTCATCGTGTCCTCCGTTCATTGAACGCCGGCGTGATGGGCCAAGTGACGACCAGGTGCAAACGGGAGCGGGCCCCGCCCGTCACGGGATCAGCGCCTCGTGGGGGATGCCGCCCGTGGCCACGCATCCGGCCGTCTTCGGCGTCCAGCCGTCGAAGCGCAGCGGCGCGCCGTCGCGGTCCGTCACGACCGCCCCGGCCTCCGCAGCGATCAGGGCGCCGGCTGCGATGTCCCAGTACCAGCTGTCGCGAAGGGTCAGCATTGCGTCGAACCGTCCTTCCGCGACGAGGCAGAGGCGCCAGGCGAGCGAGGGGCGGAAGGCCGTCCGCACCTCCGGCAGCCCATCGGGCCAGTCCTCGGGGCGAAGGTTGGCCTTCGTCGTCAGAACGGCCGGCGGGTCGGCCGGGATTGCCCTGGCCCGGATGGGCGCGTCGTCGAGGGTGGCGCCCGCGCCTCGCAGGGCCGCATAGGTCAGGCCCCTCGCGGGTAGGTGCACGACAGCCGCTTCCGGAACGCCGTCGACGACCATCGCCGCGGCCACGGCCCAGTCCGCCTCGCCCTTCAGGAACGCCCGGGTCCCGTCTAGCGGATCGACGATCCAAGCGGGACCCGAGACGCGGGAGGCCGGATCGTCCGGGCTCTCCTCCGACAGCCAGGCGTAACCCGGACGGTCGTCGCGCAGACGCGCCTCCAGGACGGCGTTCGCAGCGAGATCCGCCTCCGAGACCGGACCCAGGTCGCCGCCCTTGTCGCGCACGGCCGGATCGCGCCTCCAGAACCGCAGGGCCTCGGCCCCGGCGGCGTGGGCGGCGTCGCGAAGGAGGGCGAGGTCACTCGCCGGCAATGGTCATGCTGGGCACCAGAAGGGACGGCACCACATGCGAGGCATAGGACCGGGCATCGTTCGCAGGCACGATCGTGCGGAGCATGTCGCGCAGGTTACCCGCGATGGTCACTTCCGAGACGGCGTGCACGGGCGCGCCCTTCTCGTACCAGATGCCGGATGCGCCGCGCGAGTAGTCGCCGGTGTTGGGGTTTATCGTCGACCCGATCAGAGAGGTCACGAGAAGGCCCGTGCCCATCTGCGCGATCAGATCGTCGCGGTTAGCGGTGCCGGCGGTGAGATGAAGGTTCGTCACCGACGGCGAGGGCGGGGTGGAGGTGCCGCGCGCGGCGTTCCCCGTGCTCTTCAGCCCCAGTCGGCGCGCGGTGGAAAGGTCCAGCACCCAGCGGCCGAGGACGCCGTCCTCGACCAGCGGCGCCTCTCGGGTGGCGAGCCCCTCGGCGTCCAGCGGACGCGAGCCGGTCACGCGCGGGCGCAGCGGCCGCTCGGTCAGGCTGAGGCCGTCCGGCAGCACGGATGCGCCCATCAGGTCCTTCGCCCAGGACGAGCCGCGCGCGATCATCATGCCGTTGATGGCCGCGACGAGGTGCCCGATCAGGCCGGCCGCGACGCGTTCGTCGTAGAGGACGGGATAGGTGCCGGTCCTGGGACGACGGGGCGCGCGCCGGGCTAGCGTGCGTTCGGCTGCGAGGCGGCCGATCTCCTCCGGGGGGTCGAGATCCGAAAGGTGGGTGCGGCCGTCGAAGGCCCAGTCCCTCTCCATCGCGGTTCCCGTCCCCGCGATGGCGACCACCGAAAGCGAGCGCGACGTCCGCTCGTAGCCCGCCGAGAGGCCGTTGGTGCCGGCGAGGTGGATGTGCCGCCGCGAGGCGCCCGCGCCGGCGCTGTCGGTCTTGGTGATCCCGTCCACCCCGCGCGCGGCGGCTTCGGCCGCGAGCGCCATGTCGCGCAGCACGTCCGGCGATGGGTCGCCGGCGTCGTCCGCAAGGTCGAGGTCGGGCACCTCGGTCGCCAGGAGGGACGGATCGGCCAAGCCGACGGACGGGTCCTCCGGCGCTTCGCGGGCCATCGCGACCGCGCGCTCCGCCATCGCGCGGATCGTGTCCGGCCGCGCGTCCATCGACGAGACGACCGCCTGCCTCGTGCCGATGATGACCCGCAGCCCGAAATCCACACCTTCGGCGCGCTGCGCCTCCTCGAGCTTGGCGTCCCGCACGTCGACGGAGGTCTGGAAGCCCTCCGTCACGAGCGTGTCGGCGGCATCCGCGCCGGCCGCCTTCGCCGCATCGAGAAGCTGCTGGGCCAGATCGGGAAGGGCATGCGTCATCCCCGGCAGCTAGGGCGCGGGAGAGGGCGGCGCAAGCGTCGCCCACGCGGTTGTGGGGCCGCGCGGGGCCGCATCCCGGGCGGTGTCACGGCCGGAGCGGGCGTGCCGTCGGCACGGGCGGCGCGGGGGGCCTCAGCGCAGCGGGATCGGGAACCCGTTCGCGGTGATCGAGGCGCCGGGCCCGAACACGATCTCCGAGACGAACTGATCCTCGCCGACCGGGCGGGCCACGGCGCCCACCATTCCCTGAACGAACAGGGCCTGCTCCGCCGGCACCAGCCCGGCTTGGACGAGCGTCCGGACCAGGCCCTGCAGGCCGGTCAGCGAAAGCTCGATCGTGCCGTCGGGCGCGGGGAAGCCGTCGAAGCTCTCCATGTCGTCGAGGTCGAAGTCGACCGTGCCGTCGCCTGTCAGCTCGACGCCGGCGAAGTCGATCCGCAGCTCGTCCAGGGTGACGGTCGTCGGAAGCGGCGGCTCGGGCTGCTGCGACTGCTCGTAAAGGGCGGAATCGAAATAGTCGAAGGGGAGGATGACCTGACCCGTGAGCGCGATCGCGATCGTCGCAGGATCGCGCGGCAGGTCGATGGGCGCCCCGACCATGTCCGGCAGCATGTCCCAGACACTGTCCGACAAGGCCAAGCCCTCCATGCGCAGCTCGGCAGAGAAGTCCTGCGCCTCTTCGGAGGACACGGTCGGCGCGGTCAGCGAGAGCGCCACGCGATCGAGGGTGCCGGAGACCGCGCCGACGGGCAACTCGGGCGTCTCGACGGCCAGGCGCACCGCTGTGCTCTCGGTCGAGTAGGACATCCCGTCGGCCGAGATCGCGAAGGCCGCTTCGCCGCCCTCGCTGCCGCCGGAGAAGGAGAACTGGTCCGCCGGACGGCTTGCGTCCGTGTCCTCCTCGTAGAACTCGAACGTGTAATCGTAGGGGCCCAAGGTCGCGGAGCCCTCGCCTGAGAATCCGGAGGCGAGAGCGTCCTGGAAATCCTCCGGCTCGAGGTCGGAATCGACGAACGACGTCGCCTCGAATTCCAGCGATCCGAGGTTCATCGCGAGGTCGAAGGTCGCGACGGGATCGGTCGCGTCCATGTCAACCGATATCTCGGTGGACCCGATCCGGGCCGTCTGCGAGATGCGGTCGAGGCCGTCCTCGGCGGGCTCGGTCGAGTAGTCGCCCGACAGATCCGTCATCGTCATCGTCATCGGCGCCTCGAACGTTCCCTCGTCGGGGACGTCGATCTCGGAAACCGTCACGGTGACGGCGTCGGCGGCGTAGTCGTAGTCGAGGCTCTCGATGTCCTGGCCGGTCAGGTTCGCCGTCCAGCCGTCCAGGTCGAGCACGAGGGTGCCGGTGGTCGGCTCCTCCGAGTACTCGCTCCGGCTGGAGAACGTGATCTCGGAAGTCTCGGGCAGCTCGAGCGCGACGCCCTCGTCGGTCTGGCGCATGACGATCTGCGGCAGCGTGAAGGTCGTGGCGGTGAAGCCGTCGTCCTGGCTGACCTCGATGTTCGAGACGGTCAGCACGTCGCCCTCGCGCGACTCGTCGGCCGATTCGAGCACGAGCTGCCCGCGCTCCAGCCCGTCGACCATCTCGGCCCAGACGTCCTCCGGCGCGATCTGGGCGAGCGACGGCGCCGCGCCCGCGACGAGGGCGGCGAGGGGAAGGGACATGGTGCGAAAGGTCATCGAGCGCTCCGGTGGCATGGCCGCGCGATGCCCGCCCGGCGTCCGGCGCATCCTCCGGCGAGCGGGTCGCAGGGTCAAGCGAAGGCGCCCCCGGAAGTGAGCGGAGAGGCGCATAGCGCTGGCCCTCGCGGGCCTTTCCGTCGCATAAGGGCGGTCGGCGAACGCGGGGGGCGGTCATGGGCGGCAGGATCACCATCATCACCGGCGCGAGCCGGGGCATCGGCGCCGCCGCCGCGCGTGCCTTCGCGCAGGCCGGGCACCGTGTCGCGCTGCTGGCCCGCTCGATGGGCGAGATCGAAGCCCTCGCGGCCGAGATCGGGTCCGGCCGGTCCATGGCCCTGGGCTGCGACGTCGCCGACTTCGACGCCGTGGAGGCCGCCTTCGCCGCAGTAGAGAGGGCCTGGGGGCGGCCCGACGTTCTGATCGGAAACGCCGGCGTCATCGAGCCGGTCGCCCGCCTGGAGGATGCCGATCCCGCCGCGTGGGGCCGCGTGATCGACGTGAACCTCAAGGGCGTCATGCATGGGATGCGTGCGGCGCTTCCGCGCATGCTCGCGGGGGGCGGGGGCACGGTGCTCACGATCTCGTCGGGCGCGGCGCACCGGCCGGTCGAAGGGTGGTCCCACTACTGCGCCTCGAAAGCCGGAGCGGCCATGCTGACCCGTTGCCTCGACGAGGAGCATCGCGGGAACGGCATCCGCGCGATGGGCCTCAGCCCCGGCACCGTGGCCACGAGGATGCAGCGCGAGATCAGGGCGAGCGGCATCAACCCCGTGAGCCGGTTGGACTGGTCGGCGCACGTTCCGCCCGAATGGCCGGCGCGGGCGCTCGTCTGGATGGCCGGCCCTTCCGGGGACCGCTTCCTCGGCGAGGAGGTCAGCCTGCGCGACGAGGCGGTGCGCCGGGAGCTGGGGCTGACGGCGTGAGCCGCGCGGACCTCATCCTCCCGCCCGAGCCACCCTCCGGCGCTGCGCTGCGCGCGATCGGGCGCGAGGTCCGCGCGCTCCGCCCTTCGGTGACGCTCGTGCTGCGGGGATCCGGCGGGCGGTTCGGACCGCCATCGGCGCGGTCGGCGTTCTGGGACACGGTCGCAAGCGCGATCGAGCGGCACGAGGGGCTGACGGTCGCCGTGGTCGACGGTCTCGCCGAAGGGGCGGCGCTGCGCCTCGCGCTTGCGTGCGACCTGCGCCTCGCGGGGCCGGACGCGCTTGCCTGGCTGTCCCCTCTTGGGGGCGCGCGGGGCACGGACGCCCCCATCCCGCAGCTTCGCCGCCTTCTGCCGCCGGGCGCCATGGCGCGCGCGGCGATCAGCGGCGGGCGCTGGAACCCGGAGGTCGGCCGGGATCAGGGCCTCTGGGACGACGCGCTGGAGGCCGGGCGCCTGGAGGAGGAGGTGCGGGTCCTGACCCGTTACGCCGCCGAGGTCGGCGTGGGGCAGGTCCGGGCGATGAAGGCGATGCTGGGGGGCTGAGGCCGCCGCGCCTAGAGCAATTCCGCCACCGCCGAGAGGTCGCCGAGATCGAGGTCGCAGATCTTCAACAGGTCGTCGTCGAAGCGGAGCACGGCATGCGCCCCTTCCTGCGTGCCGAAGGCGGCGACCGCTTCCCCGGCCGTCATCCCCCCTCCTCCCCAGAGGTCCGGATCGAGGACGATCCGATCCTCCTCCGGCGCGAGGTCGAGCACGACGTCCCGCCCCGCGCCGGGGCGTATGACGAAGCTGTCGGCCCCTGCGCCGCCCAGCAGCCTATCGTCGCCGGCCCCGCCCTCGAGGACGTCCGCCCCGGTGCCTCCGTCCAGGAGGTCCGCGCCATCGCCGCCCCGGAGGACGTCGTCCCCGTCGCCCCCGATCAACAGGTCCGGTCCGGCGCCGCCGCGCAGGGTGTCGCCCCCCCCGCGACCGAGGCCGATGCCTGGCCCGCCCGCGGCGATCGCGTCGTCACCCGCCCCGCCGTCCATCTCGTCGTTTCCCGGCCCGCCTCGCAGCGCGTCGTTTCCGTCGCCCCCCAGGAGGCGGTCGTCGCCCGCTCCTCCCTCCAGCAGGTCGTCGCCCGCCCCGCCTTCGAGATGGTCGCGCCCCGCTCCGCCGAGCAGGTGATCGTTCCCGCCTCGCCCCAGCAGACGGTCATCGCCCGCCATGGCGTCCAGCAGATCGTCCTTCCCGCCGCCCTCCAGCACGTCCCGCCCCGCAGAGCCGGTGATCTCGATCCCGCTGCGCAGGGCCACGTCCCGGACGCCGATGTCCGGAAGGATCCGGAACCCGTCGAGAAAGCCCGTGCCGAGAACGTCCCCAAGCGCCAGCACGCCGCCGTCGTGGGAATGGACGACCAGCGCCTCCCCTCGCGCATGAAGGGTGAGCCCGCCCGCGAAGGAGACCGCGTCGATCTGCGCGGCCGAATGCAGCAGCGGCCATTCGGAAAGGTCGATCCGGTCGATTCCCGCCTCGAAGTCGCGGATCGTGTCCGTCGCGCCGTCATGGGCCAGGACGAAGGTGTCCGCGCCGGAGCCGCCGAAGAGGACGTCCTCCCCCGCGCCGTCGCGCAGGACGTCCGATCCGGCGCCGCCCTCCAGTCGGTCGGCTCCGTCCGAGCCCTCGATCAGGTCGTCGCGCGCGCCGCCGCGCAGGATGCCGGCACCTGCGACGTGCTGCCCGATCGCGCCGGGATCGATCGTCATCTCGATCAGCTGGCGGCGCTGGGTCGTGGCGACGACACGCAGGGCGCCGTCGATCTCGGCCATGGCGATCGCGGTGACGGCGCCTATGGCCATGCCTTCCACCGCCGCCACCGTGTCCAGCGTCACCAGCCGGCCCCCGGGCATCAGCGTCAACAGGGTCAGCCCCGAATCGCCGCCCCCCGCGACGACGAAGGCTCGCCCCGCGACCTCGGCGGCGGCGAGGGCCTGCGCGCTTCCGAACCGGCTCGCCGCGTCGTCGATCAGATGGTCGGTCGGCATCGGTGCGCCGTTCGCGCCGATGTGCAGCACGCTGAGCGAGGAGGAGCCCGACGCCCCCAGGATCACGTATCGCTCGCCGGCCACGGCGGCGCGCACGAGGGCCGTCGGCTCCGCGATGCCGAGGCCTTGCACGGCCCCGACCGCGCCGACGGCGGACAAGCCCCCGTCGCCGTCGCCCGCCCATACGGTGATGCCGCCCTCGTGCGCGGATGCGGTGACGAGGTAGTCGCCCACCGCGACGGCGAGATGGGCGTCGGCCGCATAGGTCGCCTCCGTGTCGGCCATCCGGCCGGTCACGCCGAGCGCGGTGCCCGAGGCGTCGATTCGCGCGATGCCGCCGCCGGCCGCGCTCGCCACGAAGGCGGGCATCGTGCCGCCGGCCCCCGTCGCGAGAGGGGTGCCCGCCCCCACGGACGAGATGGCCGCGGTGCCGTCCAAGCGGTCCCCGCCGTAGAGGCCCATCAGCCCGACCCTGCCGCCTTGGGAGACGGTGACGTAGGACGTGCCGTCGATCTCGGCCGTGCCGAGGCGCAGGTCCGCGAGCGGGTCCAGCCCATGGGCGACGCCGGGGCCGTAGGTCTTCAGGCCGTGCGCGAGATCGAAGGCGCGCACCTCGCCCGTCTCGCGGTCGAGGGCAGCCGCGTGCCGCCCGTTCGGCAGCAGCGTCAGGTCGGAGACGTGGCGCAGCCCCTTCGGCGTCGGGGCCGCGGCGATGGCGGCGAAGCGGGGCACGGGATCCTCTCCTTACGGCTCGTTCGGTCGGATGCATCCCGGCAGGACGCCGGGGCGCTCCGACGCTCGCCCCGTGGCGGCGCCGCGACGAAGAAGGCCGAACTCTAGCGGTATCCGGCTCGCTGCGAAGGAAAGGGAAACCCCGCCGCGACGCCGCCGCCGTCCCGCCGGGGAAGGGCCACAGCACCGTCACCGCACCGTCCCGGCCCGCCGCTCGGGCGGCAGGGGGAAGGGCGCCCGCCTACCTCCGGCGCCGGGCGCTGCGCCGCGACCGGGCGTGGAAGTCGGGCGGGCGCTTGGCCACCCAGGCGAAGAACGGCCCCAGGACCGGATGGGCGCGTAGCTTCCCGGGCGTGTTCCACTCGCGCGCCAACTCGGTCTCGGACAGCGCCGCGTGGACCTCGTTGTGGCAGATCTGATGGACGAGGATCGTGGGGCCTCCCTTGCCCCCGCGCAGCTTCGGCACGAGGTGGTGCAGCGACTGCTTCGCGTGCTGCGGGATCGGCCGCAGGCAGAGGGGGCAGGTCGGATCGGTGTCTGACGGGTCGGCCATGCCGCCCGAGGTGGGGCGGATGAGGGTGGAATCCATCGACGCGCTGGTGATCGGCGGCGGGCCCGCGGGCCTCGCAGCGGCCGAGGCGCTCGCCGGGGCGGGGCGGGCCGTGGTCCTGGCGGAGCGGATGCCCACGCCGGGCCGCAAGCTCCTCATGGCGGGCAAGTCGGGGCTGAACCTCACGAAGCGCGAGGATCCGGCGCAGTTCCGCGCCGCCTACGGCGCAACCGCCCCCGCCCTCTCGCCGATGCTGGACGCCTTCGGTCCCGCAGAGGTCGAGGCGCTGGCCGAGGGCCTCGGCCAGCCGGTCTTCGCGGGCTCCACCGGGCGGGTCTTCCCCCGGGCCTGGAAGGCGAGCCCCATGCTCCGCGCTTGGCGCGCGCGGCTCGAGGGGATGGGCGTCGCCTTCCGTACCGGCTGGCGCTGGACCGGGCCCGGCTGGCGGTTCGACGCCCCGGACGGACCCCGTGCGCTCGCGCCGGGGGTCGTCGTCCTGGCACTGGGCGGGGCGAGCTGGCGGCGCCTCGGCTCGGACGGGGCCTGGGCGGGATGGCTCGGGGCGCCGGTCGCGCCCTTCGCCCCGGCCAATGGCGGCCTGCGAATCGCGTGGTCCGCCCATATGGAGCCGTTCCTCGGCCGGCCGGCGAAGGGCATCCGGCTGACCGCTGGCCCGCTGACGAGCCGGGGCGAGGTGGTCCTCTCCCGCGAGGGGCTGGAGGGCGGCGGCCTCTACGAGGTCTTCCCGGCCGTCCGGGACGGCGCGCCCCTGATGCTCGATCTCGCCCCGGACCGTTCTGAGGCGGCGCTGGCGGGACGGCTCTCGGGGAAGGCGTCGACGGCGAACCTCCTGCGGCGGGCGGGGCTGGATCCGGTCAGGGCCGCCCTCCTGCGCGAGCTGAGCGGCCCGCCCCCGCGCGGTCCGGCCCTGGCCGCCCGGATCAAGGCGCTGCCGGTCCCCCACGAGGGGCCCCGCCCGATGGACCAGGCGATCAGCACCGCAGGGGGGATCCGCTTCGACGCGCTGGACGAGGGCCTCATGCTGCGCGCGCGCCCCGGGGTGTTCGCCGCGGGTGAGATGCTGGACTGGGAGGCGCCGACGGGCGGATACCTCCTGACCGCGTCGCTCTCGACCGGGGCCTGGGCGGGACGGCACGCGGCGGCATGGCCGGGCCCGCCGCCAGGCTGACGGGCGCCCCCCTCACGGAACGGGCCCGGGCCGGGCGGGCGCCCGCGTGGCGGGGGGCCTTCAGCGGGGCATCATCGCCAGCCGGATCAGCGCGCGCTGCGCCGTCGCGTCCTCGGGCGCGGTCCGGCCGGCCGAGCGTAGCGTCCGGTCGGCCTCCAGCAGCGCGTGCAGCGCGGCCTCCGCGCGCTCCGTGCCCCAGGCGCGGGCCTGCCGGGCCAGCCGGTCGCGCCGGGGGCCGTAGAGGGGCGGGCGCAGCCCCTCGACGCCCGAGGCCGCCGCCTGGTGCAGCCGCCGCACGGCCCGCTGCGCCGCGATCAGTAGGGCCGTGGGCGTGGTCCCCTGCGCCTCGGCCCGCCTCAGCAAGGGGGCCAGATCGTTCACCCGTCCGTCGAGCACCGCGTCGATCACGTCGTCGGTGGCCGCCTCCGCCGCCGCCGGGGCGACGGCCGCGACGTCCTCGGCCGTCGCCGCGCGCCCCTCGCCGTGAAGGAGGAGGGCGAGCTTCGCCGTCAACCCCCGCAGCGCCGCTGGGCCGACGGCACGGCCGAGCCCCTCCAGGGCCACGAGGGCGCCACCGTCCGCCGTCAGGCCGTCGCGCGCGAGGAGGTCCTCGATCTCCGCACGGCCGGGCGGGTCGTCGTAGAAGGCGCAGGCACGCCCGGCCGGGTGCTTCTCGAAGACCTGGCGCAACTTCGAGCGGGCGGGAAGCTGCGCCGCCGTCGCCAGGATCAGGGCGTCCCCCTCCTCGCGCGCGTCGAGGGCCGCCGCCATCGCCGGCGCGAGCCCGTCCGTCGCCCCGTCGACCCAGACGGCGCGGGGTCCGGGAAAGAAGCCCACGGCCTTCTGGGCGTCGATCAGCGCGGCGGGGTCCTTGCGCAGATCGGCCCCGGCAAGGCGGGCGAGGCGCATCTCCTCCTCCGCGGCGGGGCCGAGATGGCTCGCCAGGAGGTCGCGGCGCGCCATGTCGATCCGCATCGGGTCCGCCCCGTGGAGGAGGATCCCCCCCGCCGCCCGGTCGGGCCCGGCGATCAGGTCGGCCGTCTGCCGCGGGTTCAGCTTCACGGTTTCGGCCTCACGGGGCGCCGGGAAGCGCGGCGGCCCCCGGCGGAGCGGCGGCGCCCGGCCGCTCGAGCACCACGGGCGCGAGCGGCGGGGCCGAGGGGGCGGCGTCGAGGCGCAGCGCCGCCTCGACCCGCTGGGCCAGGATGGCCATCAGCCTGTCCTCGGCGTCGCGCCGCGCGGCGTCGGTGGCGACGGGCGTGCCGGTCGCCGAATAGCCCGTGAACGCCGTCTCCCGCCCCGACGGGCCGCCCTCCAGCGACCAGGTCACTGTGCCCTCGATCTGGACCCTCTGCGTCTCGCGCCCCCCCGTGAACGCCAGCGCGATGTCCTGGCTTCCTATCGCGTAGGACAGCGCGGGGCCGGGGCCGTCGAGGCGATCGGCCAGCGCACGGGCGAAGACGAAGCCGAGGCGGTCGGACGGCGCGTCGGGCGTGGCCGCAGCGGGCGGGGGCGGCGGAAGGGGCGCGCAGGCCACGCACAGCGCGGCGGCGACCAGGATCGCCGGCAGGGCGCTACGCGACCACATTCACGATCCTGCCCGGAACCACGATGACCTTTCGCGGCGCGCCGCCGTCGAGCGCCCTGACGACCGCGGGATCGGCCAGCGCCTCGGCCTCGACCTCCTCCTTCGGCATGTCCTTGGCCACCGTGATCTCGGACCGCCGCTTGCCGTTCACCTGGATCGGCAGGGTCACGGTGTCCGAGACGAGCAGCGCCGCGTCCGCGACGGGCCAGGGCGCGGCCGCGCAGAGGCCCGTCCCGCCGGTGGCCTGCCAGACCTCCTCGGCCAGGTGGGGGGTGAAGGGCGCCATGAGCTGCGCCATGGTCCGCAGCGCGACCCGGCGGGCGCCGGGGGCCGCCTTCGACTTCTGGATCGTCGCCGCAAGCGCGTAGAGCTTGGCGATGGCCGCGTTGAAGCCGAAGCTGTCCACGCCCTTCGTCACCTCGTCGACGGCGCGGGCGACCTCGCGCTCCAGTGCCGCGTCCCGTGCGTCCTCCGCGCCCACGACCTCCTCGGCCATGCGGTGCACGCGGGCGAGGTGCCGCGCCGTCGCCTCCACGCCCGCGGCGGTCCATTCCACGTCCCGCTCGGGGGGGGAGTCGGAGAGGACGAACCAGCGTGCGGCGTCGGCGCCGAAGCGGGCGACGATGCCGGCGGGGTCGACGACGTTCTTCTTCGACTTCGACATCTTGGCCGAGGGGAACACCTCGACCTCCGTGCCGTCCTTCAGGGCGCGCATCCCGTCGGGCTTGGCGACGACGTCCTCGGGCAGGTGGTAGACCGGCCGGCCCGCCTCGTCGCGGGTGAGGTAGATCTCGTGCGTCACCATCCCTTGCGTGAAGAGGGCGTCGAACGGCTCCTTCGCCTTCTCGGACAGATGGCCGGTGGCGTGCATCGCGCGGGCGAAGAACCGGGAGTAGAGCAGGTGCAGGATCGCGTGCTCGATGCCGCCGATATACTGGTCGACGTTCATCCAGTAGTCCGCCTCGGCTCGGTCGGTCGGCGTCGCCGCGCGCGGCGCGGTGAAGCGCGCGAAGTACCAGGACGAATCGACGAACGTGTCCATCGTGTCCGTCTCGCGCAGGGCCTCGCCGCCGCATCGGGGGCAGGCGGCCCGCCGCCAGGTCGGGTGGCGGTCCAAGGGGTTGCCCGGCACGTCGAAGGAGACGTCGTCGGGCAGGGTGACGGGCAGGTTCTCCTTGGCCTCCGGGACGATCCCGCAGGCCTCGCAGTGCAGCACGGGGATCGGGCAGCCCCAGTAGCGCTGGCGCGAGAGGCCCCAGTCGCGCAGGCGGAACCGCGTCTCGCCCTTGCCGATGCCCTGCGCCTCGGCCCATTCGATGGTCGCGTCGATGGCCTGCTGGCCGGTCCCGCGCTCGATCCCGGCGGGCTGGTCGATCCAGTCTACCGTCTCGGTCTTGGGGGGGACGTAGGCCTCGTTCCCGATGGCGAAGTCCTCCATCGCCTCGGGTTTGAAGGTCGGGATGACGGGCAGGTCGTACTTGCGCGCGAAGTCGAGGTCGCGCTGGTCGTGGGCGGGGCAGCCGAAGACGGCGCCGGTGCCGTAGTCCATCAGGACGAAGTTCGCGACCCAGACGGGCAGGGTGCCGCCCAGGGGGCTCTCGACGGTCCGGCCGGTGTCGAAGCCCATCTTCGGCGCGGTCTCCAGCGCCTCCTCGGTGGTGCCGCCCTTGCGGACGTTCCCGGCGAAGGCCGCGAGGTCGGCGTTCTCCTCGGCCAGCGCCTTGGCCAGCGGGTGCTCGGGCGCGATGGCGATGAAGGACGCGCCGCGCAGGGTGTCGGGGCGGGTGGTGTAGACCTCGATCGCCTCGTGCCCGTGCGTCGGCTCGGTCAGGGTCCAGCCCATCCGCAGACCACGGGACTTCCCGATCCAGTTGCTCTGCATCGTCTTCACCTTGGACGGCCAGTCGTCCAGGCCGTCCAGCGCTTCGAGCAGCTCCTCGGCCATGTCGCTGATCTTGAAGAACCACTGCGTCAGCTCGCGCCGCTCGACCTCGGCCCCCGAGCGCCAGCCCCTGCCGTCGATCACCTGCTCGTTCGCCAGCACGGTCATGTCGACCGGGTCCCAGTTCACGGTGGCCTTCTTCCGGTCGACGAACCCGGCCTCGAGCATGTCGAGGAACAGGGCCTGCTGCTGGCCGTAGTATTCCGGGTCGCAGGTGGCGAACATGCGGTCCCAGTCGATCGAGAAGCCCAGCGGCTTCATCTGGGCGACCATCGTGTCGATGTTCGCGTAGGTCCACTCCTTCGGATGCCCGCCGGAGGCCATGGCGGCGTTCTCGGCCGGCATGCCGAAGGCGTCGAAGCCCATCGGGTGCAGCACCGAATGGCCCGTGGCGCGCTTGTAGCGCGCGATCACGTCGCCCATCGCGTAGTTGCGGACGTGCCCTATGTGGATGCGCCCCGAAGGGTAGGGGAACATCTCGAGCACGTAGTATTTCGGGCGCTCGTCGCGGCGCGCGCGGAACAGGCCGGCCTCGTCCCAGGCGGCCTGCCATTTCGCCTCGATGGCGGAGGGATCGTACATTGGATGATGCCTGCGTTCGGGGTCCCGCGAGGGGATAGGCCCGGCGGCGCAGGGCGTCCAGCGGCCCCGGCTAGAGACCGCCGGCCGCCACCCTGAGTTGCCGCGCGCGGGTGAGGATGGCGTCCTCGACCGCGCGCTGCGTCTCGGGCGCGACGGGCCCCGCGCGCGAGGCGAGCGCCACCGTCAGGCTGCGCGCGTCGAGGGCGGGGTCCTGCACGAAGACCGTCGCCCGGTAGGCCCGGCCGCCGCCGGGGGGCGTGCCGTAGCCGTAGGAGATGACGCCAGTGAAGGGGTCGACCGCCTGGATTGGCAGGAAGGACAGGACGTCCTGCGCGGCCTGCCAGATGTAGCGGTTCACCTCGACGGTGACGTTCGGGTCGGACGCGTTGGTGAAGAGGTCCAGCACGGAGGAGCGCTGCGCGTTCTCGGCCGAGGTGGCCCCGGGGCGCGAGATGTCGTCGTCGCCGGCGAGCGGCGCCCTCTCGGTCGTGGCGCGGGCGAACGGGCCGCCGCAGGCCGCCAGCGTGAACGCGATCGTCCCGAGAAGCGCGAGGCGCGGGGCGGTTCTGATCATGAGGTCGGCTCCCTTGTCCCGGGGGCTGGCTTATCGCGGCGGCGGCCCGCGTCACAAGTCCGAAGGGGCAGGGCCGGGGCGGCTGGGCTGTGGCGCCCGCGCATCACCCGGGGGCGGCGCGGGCGGCGGGCGGGGCCCGGTCCCCGCGGCCCCGGAGCTTGCGCCGCAGGCGCCTGGGGGCGTTGCGGGGCGCGTTGTGGCCCGATTGCATCAGGCGGTGCCCATACACGTCCCGCGAGGGTCGCGATGATTGCGAGTCGCGCGTCCCGTGCGCCATTCCTGTCCCCGGTGATCGGCAGGCCAGGTGGCGTGTCGACCGATCAAGAGGGAAAAAGCGATGAACAGGATTCTTCTCGCCTCGACCGCCCTGGTGCTCTCGGCCGGCTACGCAGCCGCCGAAGTCACCGTCGGCGGCGATGCGCGTGCCGGCGTGGTCTACTCCGAAGGCGGCGGCGCCGTCGCGGCCGGCGGCACCCCCGCCCAGCAGGCTCAGGTCGAACAGGCGATCACCGACCTCGAGGCCGCGGTCAACGCGGCTCAGGCGACCATCAACAACCCCGCCTCCACCGCCGATCAGATCGAAACTGCCGCCCTTGATCTGGCCGAGGCCAACGCCGCGCTGGTCGCGCTGCGCGATGAACTGGGCGACATCATCGGCTCGCCCGGCGAAGGCGAGTTCTCGTTCAACTCGCGCATCCGCATCTCCTTCTCGGCCTCGGGCGAGACGGACAACGGCCTTCAGTTCGGCGGCTCGGTCCGCGCCGACAACTCCGAGGGCGGCGCCGACGGAACCGCGGGCTCGGTCTTCGTGTCGGGCGCGTTCGGCAAGTTGTCCTTCGGCGACGTGGACTCCGGTGGCAAGGCCGCGGTCGGCCAGGTCTCGGGCGTCGGCTACACCGGCCTCGGCGACCTGAACGAGATCACCTACATCTCGACCCCGGTCGACGAAGCCGTCCTCTACGAGTACGCGTTCGGCGGCGCGACGTTCTACGCCTCGATCGACCAGATCGGCGACGACAACGACGCGCTCAGCGCCGGCGTCAGCTTCGGCTTCGGCCCGGCGACCCTGGCCCTCGGCTACGAGACCGACGACGTGACGGGCGACCACATCATCGTGGGCGCGTCCGCCGGCTTCGGCGACGTGACCGTCAAGGGCGTCTACGGCCGCCTCGACAGCGTGGCCGACGGCGACGACGATTCGGACCAGTACGCCGTGTCCCTCGACTTCGCGACCGGCCCGACCGTTCTCACCGCCTTCGTGGCCGACCAGTTCGGCGACGACGACGACCTGAACTACGGCCTCGGCGCGTCCTACGACCTCGGCGGCGGCGCGTCGCTGAAGGGCGGCGTGGCCCATAACGGCCAGTCGGGCGACGACGACGACCTCGTCGCCGACTTCGGCGTCACGATGTCCTTCTGATCCGACCGGATCGGAGCTAAGGGAAGGGCGGCCCCCGGGCCGCCCTTCTTCGCGTTCGGAGGTTGACGATGGGACTGGACGAGGTGACCGCGGGGATCGCCCGCGCCTGCGGGCGGACCGGGCGCGACCCCGCCGGGGTGACGCTGGTGGCCGTCTCGAAGGTCCAGCCGGAGGAGCGGGTCCGCGCCGTCCTGCGCGCCGGCCACCGCGTCTTCGGCGAGAACCGCGTCCAGGAGGCCGAAGGCCGCTGGACCCCCCTGCGGGGCGAGTTCCCGGACGTCCGCCTGCACCTCGTCGGCCCCCTGCAGACCAACAAGGCCCGCGCCGCGATGGGCTTCTTCGACGCCATCCACACGGTCGACCGGCCGAAGCTGGCGCGGACCCTCGCCAGGCTGCGGGACGAGGGCGAGCGGTGCCCCGACCTCTTCGTGCAGGTGAACACCGGGGAGGAGCCGCAGAAGGCTGGCGTGGCCCCCGCCGAGGCCGACGCGCTGGTCGCGGAGTGCAGGTCGCTCGCGCTGCCCCTCGTCGGCCTGATGTGCATCCCCCCCGCCGAGGAGGAGCCGAGCCCGCATTTCGCCCTTCTGCGGAAGATCGCGGAGCGGAACGGCCTCTCCGGCCTCTCCATGGGGATGAGCGGCGATTACGATGCCGCCATCGGGCAGGGCGCGACCCATGTGCGCGTCGGCTCGGCCGTGTTCGGCGCGCGCGAAGCGTAGCCCCCCGGGCCGGCGGGCGGGGTCAGCGTCCCTCCAGGAAGGCGGGCACGACGAGGCGGGTTCCCGGGCGGATCAGCCGGGCGATGCGGCGCAGGTCGCAGGGACGGAAGGCGATGCAGCCCTCCGTCGGATGGCCCGGCCGGCGCTGGCGGTGCAGGAAGATCGCGCTGCCCCGGCCTGGCACGGCGTCGGGCCAGTTCCAGTCGGTCAGGATCACCACGTCGTAGAGGCGGTCGGCGCGGCGCAGCCGCTCGGCCGAGGCGGCGAGGGGCGCGCGCGCCAGGCGGTTGTAGCGGGGGTGCCCCGGCTCGTCGCACCAGAGGTCGCGGGGCCCGATGGGGCGCGACCAGCCGGCCGGCCGGCGCAGGCGGTCCGCGCGGTGGAGCATCCCGGCGATCCGGTGCGTGCCCGCCGGGGTGGCGCCGTCGCCCTCGCGCTTGGCGGCGCGCACGCCCCCCTTGCCGATGGTGCGCGGCCAGCGCCGGCCCCTGAAGCGCAGGCCCGTCGGGGTCAGCACCATGTCGGCGGGCCCCGGCATCCGGCCGGCGGGGCGACGCGGCACGCGCCTCACAGGACGTGCCCGGACTTGAGGGCCTTCACGCGCAGGTACTCCTCGTTGCGGGGGTTCGCGCCGACGATCAGGGGCAGGCGCTCGGCGACCTCGATCCCTTCGGCGGCTAGGCGCTCGACCTTGCGGGGGTTGTTGGTCATCAGCCGGACCCGCGGCACGCCGAGGTGGCGCAGCATCGCGGCGCCGAGGCGGAAGTCGCGCTCGTCGTCCTCGAAGCCCAGGCGGTGGTTCGCCTCGACGGTGTCGAAGCCCTGGTCCTGCAGGGCGTAGGCCCGCATCTTGTTGGCGAGCCCGATCCCCCGGCCCTCCTGGTTGAGGTAGAGCAGGACGCCGGCCCCCGCCTCGCCCATCGCCGCGAGGGCGGCGGCGAGCTGAGGGCCGCAGTCGCACTTGAGCGACCCGAGGACGTCGCCGGTGAAGCAGGCCGAATGGAGGCGCACCAGCGGCGCCTCACCCATGCCGGCGCGGCGCAGGGCATCCCCGATCTCGACGGCGTAGTGCTCGGGGCCGAAGGGGAGGGGGCGATGGACGTGGACGCGCGCCCGCTCGGCCAGGGCGAGGGGGACGCGCGCGGCGATCACCGGGGGCAGGGGCGGGAGTGCCCGGAGGGCCCGCAGGACCTCCGCGGCCGGCAGCGCGGTCAGCCCGGGCGCCCCGCCCCGCGCGAGCAGCATCGCCGGCAGGAGCTGCGCCGACTTGGCGAGCGCGACCGCCGCCTCGGCGGGCCCTGGGTCCCCGCGCACGGGCTCGAACGGACCCTTGAGCGGGGCGGCGAGGTCGCGCGAGGGGTCCGCCGCGGCGCGAAGCGCGGCCGGCGCCATCCCCCCGGCGGCGACGCGCGTCAGCTCGCCGTCATAGACCGGCAGGCGCAGCCCCTCGGCCCGGCGGCGGGTGAGGACGAGGCGCGCGCCCTCCATCCCGGCGAGGGCGCGGAGGCGGTCGTCGGGCGCGGTCTCGACGGGAAGGGCGAGCCAGCCGTCCAGCGCCACGGGCACCCCCGCGCGCAGGTCGGCGCGGGCGCGGGCGATCCGCTCGGGGAGGGTGGGGGTCAGGGCGTCCACCGGCGCCCGTTAGCCCGGACTGAAACATTTGCCCATGTCCTGGCACCTCTGCGTGAGGGTGCCGTCACGCAGGTTCACGCGCCCGCGCGCGCCATGGCAACGTCGGGATGCGCGAAGCAGCCGGAGGCGGACATGGCGGCCCTGAAGAAGATCCTTCTGGTGGACGACGACGACGACCTGCGCGAGGCGCTGTCCGAGCAGCTCGTGATGACGGACGAGTTCGACGTGTTCGAGGCCGCCGACGGCGCGCAGGGGCTGGCCCAGGCCAAGGCGCAGCCGCACGATCTGGTGATCCTCGACGTCGACCTGCCCGACACCGACGGGCGCGAGCTGTGCAAGGTCATGCGGCGCAACGGCGTGAAGGCCCCGGTCGTCATGCTGACTGGCAAAAACGGCGACGCGGACACGATCCTAGGCCTCGACGCGGGGGCGAACGACTACGTCACCAAGCCCTTCAAGTTCCCCGTCCTTCTCGCGCGGCTGCGCGCCCAACTGCGCCAGCACGAGCAGTCCGAGGACGCGATCTTCCAGGTCGGGCCCTACACGTTCAAGCCCGCCGCGAAGCTGCTCTTGACGGAGGACGACCGCAAGATCCGCCTGACGGAGAAGGAGACGGGGATCCTCAAGTACCTCTACCGCTCGCAGTCGGGGGTGGTGCCGCGCGACACGCTTCTGCACGAGGTGTGGGGGTACAATGCCGGCGTGACCACCCACACGCTGGAGACGCACATCTACCGCTTGCGCCAGAAGATCGAGCCGGACCCTTCCAACGCGCGCCTCCTCCTGACCGAATCGGGCGGGTATCGGCTGGCGCCCTAGGCGGGATGTAGCCGAGCGCGGCCGCCGGCCGGCCGGCCCGGGCCTTTGCGCGGAACCGCCATGATGCGGGCCCGTTCAGGGGGCAGGACACATCCTTGCGAAATCCCCTGTCCGCGCCGGGGCAATGGTGCGGAAACCTCCCTGTTGGACTGGCCCGGGCTCCGGCCCGGGCTTTTTTTGTGCCCATCTCGCAGTGGCTTGCGCCGCCGGAGCGGGAAGACGTCCCGGCGTTAACGGGGCCGAAAGACCCGTGTGGTGAGATGGGTCCATGTGGCAGGCGATCCGAATCGGCACGCGACGAAGCACCCCCATCGCGGGGCCCGCCTTCCCGGCCCGGGGCAGGGTGCCGGGCGAGGTGCGCCCGTCCGAAAGGCGGCAGCGTGGCGAACGGAACGGTCCGGCGCCCCGCCGCCCGGACTTCCGGCCGCTTCGTCGCAAGGCGGGCACCGCACCGCCGGGGATCTGCGAAAGAACCTGCGAGGTCGGCGAGACCCGTGAGGCCTGCGCGGCCTGCGCGGCCCGGGGGGCCGGCGAGACCGGCGCCGCGATGCCCGGCGGCCGGGCGGATGGCTGGCCATCGCCGGGCGGGGCGGGGGGTGGCGCGTGCGGGGGTGCCCGGCGCCCGGACAGGACGGCGTCACGCCCGGCCCGCGCGCTAGAGGCGGTGCGCGCCCGGGCCCTTCGCGGCATCGGCGTCGCCCGGGTTCCAGAGCGCGCAGGATTCGAGCGAGAGGCAGCCGCAGCCGATGCAGCCCGTCAGCCGGTCGCGCAGCGCCTCGAGGCCGGCGATCCGCCGGTCGAGATCGGCGCGCATGCCCCGCGCCATCCGGTCCCAGTCGCGCGCGTTCGGGGCGCGCCCCTCCGGGAGGGCGGCGAGATGGGCCGCGATCCGCGCGAGCGGCAGGCCGAGGGATTGCGCGATGCGGATGAAGGTCAGGCGCCGGATCTCGGACCGGGGGTAGCGGCGCTGGTTCCCGCGCGTCCGGCGCGAGGGCATGAGGCCCTTGCGCTCGTAGAAGCGGATCGCGGTGACGGGCACGCCCGTCCGCTCGGCGAGCTGGCCTATGGTGATCTCTCCGGCGGGCATGGGAAATCTCCGCTTGACCTCGACCAAGGTGGAGGTCGCATGAGGGGGTTCGTCGAGGCAAGGACGAAAGGACCCCGATCATGTTGGAGCACGTGAACGTCACCGTCAGCGATCCCGATGCGACCGCCGCCTGGCTGGGCCGGGTGTTCGGCTGGACCGTGCGCTGGGCCGGCCCCGGCATGCAGACTGGCCGGACGGTCCATGTCGGCGAGGAGGGCAGCTACGTCGCGCTGTTCGGCTATGCCGACACCCCCCCCGAGCCGGGCGCGACCTCGAGCTACCGGACCCGCGCGGGGCTGAACCATATCGGCGTCACGGTGGACGACCTGGACGCCGCGGAGGAGCGGGTGCGCGCCGAGGGGTTCGAGCCGGGGAGCCACGCCGACTACGAGCCGGGGCGGCGCTTCTACTTCGACGACCGAGACGGCGTGGAATGGGAGGTGGTGAGCTACCGCTAGCGCGTCGCCGGGACTTGCGCGGCGGCCGGGGGGGCGCATGGGGCGCGCGCGGGGCAGGGCGTTCCCGCAGCGCGGCCCATTCGCCTTCGCCCCGCCCGCCTCCGGCCGGGGGGCGCCGGGGAGGATTGCGCCGGGGACGCCGGTGGCGCAGGTCCGCCGCGGCAGAGGGGGGAAGGCGCCGATGGCCCTGACGATCGCGACCTGGAACATCAACTCGGTCCGCCTGCGCGAGCCGATCGTGCTGGACCTCCTGCAGCAGGAGGGGCCGGACGTCCTGTGCCTGCAGGAGTGCAAGTCGCCGGCCGAGAAGATCCCGCTGGAGGGGTTCCGGGCGCTCGGCTACGGGCACGTGATCGCGCGGGGCTTCAAGGGCTACAACGGGGTCGCGATCCTGTCGCGCCGCCCGATGGAGGAGGTCTGCGCCCGCCCCATGTGCGGCCGCGAGGACGCGCGCCACATCGCCGGGCGCGTCGAGGGGGTCACGATCCACAACTTCTACGTTCCCGCGGGCGGCGACGTGCCCGACCGCGCCGCGAACGAGAAGTTCGGGCACAAGCTGGACTTTCTGGCGGAGATGCGCGGCTGGTTCGAGGCCGAGCGGCCGGAGCGGGCGGTCCTGGTGGGCGACCTGAACGTCGCCCCCCGCGAGGACGACGTCTGGTCGCACCGCCAGCTGCTGAAGGTCGTCTCGCACACCCCCGTCGAGACGGAGGCGCTGGAGGCCGTGCGCGCGGCGGGCGGCTGGACGGACGTGACGCGCCGGCACCTGCCGGAGGGCAAGCTCTATTCCTGGTGGTCCTACCGGGCGCGCGACTGGGACGCCGCGGACAAGGGGCGCCGGCTGGACCACGTCTGGGCTACGCCGGACCTCGCCGAAGGGGCGTCCGAGAGCCGGATCCTGCGGCACGTCAGGGGATGGGAGAAGCCGTCGGACCACGCGCCGGTCTTCGCCACCTTCGAGACCTGAGGCCGGGGGCAGGGGCAGCCGCCCGCGCCGCGGGGGCGTCCGGCCGGGCCGCCTTCCCTTGCCAAGCGGGGGGGCGCCGCCCAGATAGCGCCCGATCGAGGAGGGTCTGCCATGCTGGAATTCGGGGCGAACGACGCGGGGTCCGGCGAAGGGCCCGGCACCTACGTGAAGGACGGCACGGAGGCGACCTTCATGGCCGACGTCGTCGAGGCGTCGCGCGAGCAGCCCGTGATCGTGGACTTCTGGGCGCCCTGGTGCGGGCCTTGCAAGACCCTCGGCCCCGCGCTGGAGGCCGCCGTGGAGAAGGCCCGCGGCAAGGTGCGGATGGTCAAGATCGACGTCGACCAGAACCCCCGCCTCGTCCAGATGCTGGCCCAGCAGGGGCTGCCCATGCAGTCGATCCCGACGGTCGTCGGCTTCGTCGGCGGGCAGATCGCGGACATGTTCCAGGGCGCGGTGCCGCCCGGCCAGATCGACGCCTTCATCGACGCGCTCGTGCGGACGGGCGGCAGCGGCGGGCTGGAGGAGGCGCTGGAGGCCGCCGAGGAGATGCTGGACGGGGGCGCCGCCGCGGACGCCGCCCAGACCTTCGCCGCCATCGCCGCCGAGGACCCCGCGAGCGCCCGCGCCCATGCCGGGCTGATCCGCGCGCATCTCGCCATGGGCGAGGCGGACCGCGCGCAGGCCCTGCTGGACGCGCTGCCCGGGGACGTCGCGAACGCCCCGGAGGTCGAGGCCGCGCGCGCGCAGCTGGCCCTCGCGGGGCAGGCGGCGGCCGCCGGGCCGGTGGCCGAGCTTCTGGCGCGGGTCGAGGCGGACCCGGACGATCGCCAGGCGCGCTTCGACCTCGCCACCGCGCTGGAGGCGTCGGGCGACCGGGCCGGGGCGGTCGACCAGTTGCTCGAGCTGTTCCGCCGCGACCGGGAATGGAACGACGGCGCCGCGAAGGCCCAGCTCTTGACCATCTTCGAGGCGGCCGGGCCGAAGGATCCCGTGGCGCTGGCGGGGCGGCGGCGGCTGGGGTCGATGATATTGATCTGATCGTGCTCGCCACGGTTGAGCGGCGCGCTAACTTTCCAGGCATGCCCCTGACAGGCGACCTTCCCGACACGATCCCGGTGTTCCCCCTGACGGGCGCGCTGCTGCTGCCGCGCGCGCGGTTGCCCCTGCACATCTTCGAGCCGCGCTACCTCGCCATGCTCGACGACGCGCTGAAGACGCCCGAGCGTCTGATCGGCATGGTCCAGCCGCATGACGGCCCCAAGGGGACCGAGCTGCACCGCATCGGATGCGCGGGCCGCGTCACCGGCTTCTCGGAGACGGAGGACGGGCGCTACATGATAACCCTGTCGGGGATCAGCCGCTTTCGCGTGCGCGAGGAGGTCGAGGGCTTCGCGCCCTACATGCGCTGCGTCGTCGACTGGACCGGGTTCGAGCGGGACCGCAGGGGCGCGGAGGCCGAGGAAGGGTTCGACAGGGGCGCCTTCCTCGGGCTGCTGGGCCGCTACTTCGAGGCCGAGGAGCTGCGGACCGACTGGGATTCGCTCAAGGAGGCGGAGGAGGAGCTTCTGGTGAACTCCCTCTCGATGCTCTGCCCGTTCGAGCCGGAGGAGAAGCAGGCCCTTCTCGAGGCGCCCTCGCTCGCCACGCGGCGCGAGACGCTGGAGGCGCTGATCGAGTTCACGCTCGCCGGCGGCTCGGACGAGGAGCCGATGCAGTGACGGACGATCCCCGGGAGGCGCCGGCCGATCGGGTCGGCCGGGGCGGCCGGGGCGGCGGCGACGATGCCGCGCGGCCCGATCCCCGGATGCTGGAGGCCCTGGTCTGCCCGCGCACGCAGCAGCGCCTGGAATGGGATGCTGAGGCCGGCGAGCTGATCGCGCGCCGCGCCGGGCTGGCCTATCCCGTCCGGGACGGCATCCCGATCATGCTGGTGACGGAGGCCCGGCGCCTTTGAGGGCCCCCGGCCGTGCCGGAGGGCGCGCCGCTAGAGGGGCCGCCCCCTGAGGAGGCGCGGCAGGTCGCCCGTCAGCCCCGCCGCCTCGCGGATGAAGGCGCGGCGCAGGGCCGGGACCTTCGCCACGAGGCCCAGCCCCGCGCGGCGGAAGCCGCCGAGGAGGGGGTCGTCGTTGGAGAAGAGGCGCGCGAAGCCGTCCGTCGCCACCGCGAGCGACGCCGCGTCGAAGCGCCGCCAGCGTGCATAGGCCGCGAGCACGTCGGGCGCGCCGGGATCCTGCCCGCGCCGGCGCGCGTCGGTCATCACCTCCGCCAGCGTCGCGGCGTCCTTCAGCCCGGCGTTGAGGCCCTGGCCCGCGACCGGATGCACCGCATGGGCGGCGTCGCCCAGAAGGGCCGTGCGGCCCCGCGCGAGATCGCGCGCGACGGAGCGGACGAGGGGGAAGGCGCCCCGCGCCCCCGTGAGCGCGAACGCCCCGAGATAGTCGCCGATGACGGGGTGGAGGGCTTGGAGGTAGGCCTCGTCCGGCAGGGCGTCGATGCGCCTTCCCTCCGCCGCGGACTGGGTCCAGACGACGCCGACCCGCCGCTCGGTCAGGGGAAGGACGGCGAGGGGGCCTTCGGGGTAGAAGACCTGCCAAGCCGTTCCCTCGTGGTCCCGCTCGGTCGAGAGGGCGCAGGTCAGCGACCACTGGCCGTATTCCGTGACGGCGTGCGCGATGCCCGCCCGCCCTGCGACGCCGGAGGCGCGGCCGTCGGCGCCGACGAGGGCCGCGCCCTCGAGACGGGTGCCGTCGCCCAGCGTCACGGCGACGCCCGAGGGGCCTTCGGACTGCTCGGCGACGGGCGAGGCGTGGGCCTCGATCCCCTCGGCGGCGTCCGAGAGGGCGGGGCGCAGGCGGCGGTCCTCGACCATCCAGCCCATGGGGCCCTCGGCGATCTCGGCGTGGTCGAAGGTCAGCACGGGGCCGCGCGCGCCCGTGCCGGGCCGCCCGTCCGCGACGACGATCCGCAGGATCGGCTGGGCGCCGTCCTCCAGCGCGTCCCAGACCCCGAGGGCCCGCAACATCCGCACGTTCGCATGCGCCAGCGCGTAGGAGCGCCCGTCGAAGGGCGCGCCGCGGTCCGGGGCGGGAACCGGGTCGATCAGCACGGGCTCGAGCCCCCCCTGGCGGAGGGCGATGGCGAGGGCGGTGCCGTTCAGGCCCCCTCCGGCGATCAGGACGCGTGACATGGCGGGGGATGTGGGCCGGACGGGTGGCCTTGTCCACGCCCGCGTGGGATGCCGGCGGGAAAGGAGGGCGGGCCGATGGAACCTTGGAGCAGGAGCGCGGCCGACCTGGGCCGCGCGATCGGGGCCGGCACGGTCGATCCCGTGGCGCTGTGCGAGGCGATGCTGGAGCGGATCGAGGGCCACGAGCACGGCGCGCGCGTCTATGCGCGGCTGATGCCCGCGCGCGCGCGGGCCGAGGCCAGGGCGGCCGCCGCGCGGGCGCGCGGCGGCGCGCGCCGTGGGCCGCTGGACGGGGTGCCGGTGTCCTGGAAGGACCTCTTCGACACGGCGGGCACGGGGACGGAGGCGGGATCGCGGCTGCTGGCGGGCCGGGTGCCCGAGGCTGACGCCGAGGTCGTCGCCCGCGGCGCCCGCGCGGGCTGGGTCGCGCTGGGCAAGACGCACCTGTCCGAGCTGGCCTTCTCGGGCCTCGGGCTGAACCCTTCCACGGCGACGCCGCCGGGGGCGCACGACGCGGGGCTGCTGCCGGGGGGCTCGTCCTCCGGGGCGGCGGCGTCCGTGGCCTGGGGGCTGGCGCCCGTGGCCGTGGGATCGGACACCGGCGGCAGCATCCGGCTGCCCGCGGCCTGGAACGACCTCGTGGGGTTCAAGCCGGGCTGGGGGCGGGTGCCCGGCGAGGGGGCCGTGCCGCTCTGCGAGACGCTGGACTGCGCCGGGCCGCTCGCGCGGACGGTCGAGGACTGCGCCCTCGTCCACGCGGTGCTGGCGGGGGAGAAGCCGACCGCGCTGGAGGGGGCGTCGCTGGAGGGCGCCAGGATCATGGTCCTGGAGGGGATGCCCTTCGAGGGCATCGAGGAGGCCCCCGCCGCGGCCTTCGAGGCGGCGCTGGAGCGGCTGGCCGCCGCCGGGGCGGAGGTCGTCCGGCGCGCGCCGCCCCAGCCCGCGGAGGCCGACGCGATGAGCGGGACGATCTACGCCGGCGAGGCCTGGGCGATCTGGGGCGATCTGATCGAGCGCAATCCCGGCGTCATGTTCGAACAGATCGAAGCGCGGATGCGCGGCGGCGAGGGGCTTTCGGCGCGCGAGCACATCGGCGCCTGGCGGCGGCTGCGCGCCCTGCGGGCCGGGTGGAGGGAGGAGACGGCGGGGTTCGACGCGGTGGCGACACCGACCTCGCCCATCCTGCCGCCCCGGGCCGAGGGGCTGGAGGGCGAGGCCTACCGGCGCGCGAACCTCCTGGCGCTGCGGAACACGCGGATCGGCAACCTCCTCGATTGCTGCGGGGTCTCGCTGCCCGCGGGGGCGGCGTCCTGCGGGCTGCAGATGCTGGCGCCCGGCGGGGCGGAGGGGCGGCTGCTGCGCCTCGCGGCGGCGGCCAAGGCGGCGCTGGGCTAGCGCCCTGCCGGGCCCCGAACCGATCGGGGGGGGCGCCACGGCGCAAAGGTCACGGGATGCCGGGCGCCTGGCGCCCGCGATGGACCCGCGCCGCCGGGGCGGGCTAGGGTCCCGGGGCGACCGGGACAGGACGATTCCGGCGCGACGAGGCATCGATGGACTACCCCGAGCGGTTCGAGAACCTGCCGGCCTACGCCTTCCCGCGGCTGAGGGCGCTACTCGACGGCATCGAGCCGGGGCGGGACCCCGTCGCCATGTCCATCGGCGAGCCGCGCCACGCGAGCCCGGACTGGGTCGGCCCCATGCTGGCCGAGAAGGCGGCGGGCTTCGCGAAGTACCCGCCGAACCCCGGACCGCCCGCGCTGCTGGACGCCGTCGCGGCCTGGATCGCGCGCCGCTACGGGGCGGAGGTCGGGACGGACCGCCTGATGGCGCTCAACGGCTCGCGCGAGGGGCTGTTCGCGGTCTCGATGGCGCTGGTGCCCGAGCGCAAGGCCGGCGCGGCGCCGACCGTGCTGGTCCCGAACCCGTTCTACCAAGTCTATGCGGTGGGCGCGCTGGCCGCCGCCGCCGAGCCCGTCTTCCTTCCCTGCACCGAAGGGACGGGGAACCTGCCCGACCTCGACGCGATCCCGCGGGACGCGCTGGACCGCTGCGCCCTCTTCTTCCTCTGCTCGCCGTCGAACCCGCAAGGGGCGGTCGCGCCGATGGGCTACCTGCGGCGGCTGGCGGCGCTGGCCGAGCGGCACGATTTCCGCGTGGTCTGCGACGAGTGCTACTCGGAGATCTGGCGCGACGCCCCGCCGCCGGGGATCCTGCAGGCCGGGGCCGACCCCGAGCGGGTGGTGGCGATCCATTCGCTGTCCAAGCGCTCGAACCTGCCGGGGCTCAGGTCGGGCTTCGCCGTGGCGGGGCCCGAGACGATGCGGCGGCTGCGCCGGCTGCGCGACTATGCCGGCGCGCCCCTGCCCGGGCCCATCGCGGAGGTTTCCGCGCGCCTCTGGGGGGACGAGGCGCACGTGGAGGCGTCGCGCGCGCGCTACCAGGCGAAGTTCGCCCTGGCGGACCGGATCATGGAGGGCATCGCGCGCAGCCCCGAGGGGGGCTTCTTCCTCTGGCTGCCCGTTCCGGGCGGCGACGCGGAGGCGGCGGTCCGGCGCCTCTGGGCCGAGGAGGGGGTGCTGGGGCTGCCGGGGAACTTCCTCGCCCGCGAGGCGGGGGGCGAGACGCCCGGGCGTGGGCACGTGCGCCTCGCGCTCGTGGCAGGCGAGGACGAGCTGGAAGACGGGCTGGGGCGGGTGCGCCGCTGCCTCTGGAAATAGGAAGGGACGGGATGGCCATGACCTCGAGGGAGCGCGATCCGCTGTTGGACCGCCACGTCAGCGAGGCGATCGAGCGCCGGGGCGTGGAGCTGCTGGGGCTGGGCCTCGCGGGGGCGGGGGCGCTGCTGCTGGCCGCGCTCGCCAGCTATTCTCCGGCCGATCCGGGCTGGCTCTCGGCGTCGGACGCGCCGATCGCGAACTGGCTCGGGGCGGCGGGGGCGTCGGCCGCCTCGCCGCTGCACGTCCTCTTCGGGCGCGGCTCGCTGGTGCTGGCCCTCGTGCCGCTGGCGGCGGGGGTGCGCCTCGCGCTGCACCGGGGCGAGGACCGGATGCTGCGCCGCGCCCTCTGGGCGCCGTTCGCGCTGCTCGCCGCGGTGGTCCACCTGGCCACGCTGCCCAAGGGCGCGGGCTGGGCGCACGATTTCGGCATGGGCGGCATCTTCGGGGACACCGCGCTGGGCGCGCTGCTGAACGCCATCCCGCTGCCCTTCGCCGTCGGGGTGCCGCTGGTCGGGATCCTGTCGCTGGGGGCGCTGGCGTTCTGCGGGCTGAAGGCGACGGGCTTCGACCGGGGCGAGCTGCGGTGGCTCGCCCGGACGGGGGCGGTCAGCGTGATCCTCTGCTACGACCAGGCGGTGCGGCTGCTCGCGCGGGCGGGCGCGGGGGCCGCCAGGGGCACGGCGCGGGCCGCGCGCGTGGCCGTCGACGGGCACGCCGCGCGAAGGGAGGCCCGGGCCGAGGCCGCCCGCCGCGCCGCGCCCGCCCCCGAGGATGCGGCGCGCGGGCGCGGCGCGGCGGGGGAGCCCGTTCCGGGACGCGCTGGCGTCGCCCGCCGGGGCTGGCGGGCTTCGCCGGACGAGGCCGACGCGCACGCCGCCCCGGAGGAGGGGGGCGCCGCCCCGGGCTTGCCGGGGCTGCCCGGCAGCGGCCCGATGGACGACGAGGTGATCGACGACGAGCCCCGCCTCCCCCCTTCCGGCGCGGCGGGGGGCGAGGACCGGCTGAAGGCCCGCATCGGCGAGGCGATCAAGTCGCGCGTGCGCCGGCCCATCGTGCTGGAGGCGCGCCCGCAGCCGCGCCTGACGGCCCGCGCCGCGGCCGCCATGCCCCCCTCGATCCCGCCCGCGCCCGAGGAGGAGGACGCCGGCGCCGCGGCCGGGGGGGCGGGGGTTCCCACCTTCCGCCACGCCGGGACGGCGCCCGCCGCCGAGGCGCCCGCGCCGAAGCCGGCCGCCCGCGTGCGCGCCGCGGCGAGGCCCCCTTCCGCGCCAGCCCCGGCGGCCGGAGGCGAAGGGGACGCGGTGGAGACCCCGCCCATGGATCTGCTGCGCGACCCGGCGACGGTCACCCGGCACGTCCTCTCGGAGGAGGCGCTGGAGGAGAACGCGCGGATGCTCGAATCCGTGCTCGACGACTACGGCGTGAAGGGCGAGATCGTGAGCGTCCGCCCCGGACCCGTCGTCACCATGTACGAGTTGGAGCCCGCGCCGGGGCTGAAGGCGTCCCGCGTGATCGGGCTGGCGGACGACATCGCGCGGTCGATGTCGGCGCTGGCCGCGCGGGTCAGCACCGTGCCCGGGCGCAGCGTGATCGGGATCGAGCTGCCCAACGAGAACCGCGAGATGTGCGTCCTGCGCGAGATCCTGTCGGCGCGCGACTACGGCGACGCGCAGACGCGCCTGCCGCTGGCGCTGGGCAAGGACATCGGCGGCGAGCCGGTGGTCGCCAACCTCGCCAAGATGCCCCACCTCCTGATCGCGGGGACGACCGGGTCGGGCAAGTCGGTGGCGATCAACACGATGATCCTCTCGCTGCTCTACCGGCTGACGCCGGAGGAGTGCCGGCTGATCATGATCGACCCAAAGATGCTGGAGCTCAGCGTCTACGACGGCATCCCGCACCTGCTGTCGCCCGTCGTCACGGACCCGAAGAAGGCCGTGGTCGCCCTGAAATGGGTCGTGGGCGAGATGGAGGACCGCTACCGCAAGATGTCCAAGATGGGCGTGCGGAACATCGAGGGCTACAACGGCCGCGTGCGCGAGACGCTGGCCCGTGGCGAGATGTTCGAGCGCACCGTCCAGACCGGCTTCGACGACGAGACGGGCGATCCGGTGTTCGAGACCGAGGTGATCGAGCCCAAGGCCATGCCCTACATCGTCGTCGTCGTGGACGAGATGGCCGACCTGATGATGGTCGCCGGCAAGGAGATCGAGGCCTGCATCCAGCGCCTCGCGCAGATGGCGCGAGCGTCGGGCATCCACCTCATCATGGCGACGCAGCGCCCTTCGGTCGACGTCATCACCGGCACGATCAAGGCCAACTTCCCGACCCGCATCTCCTTCCAGGTCACCTCGAAGATCGATTCGCGCACCATCCTGGGCGAGATGGGGGCCGAGCAGCTGCTGGGGCAGGGCGACATGCTCTACATGGCGGGCGGCGGGAAGGTGACGCGCATCCACGGGCCGTTCTGCTCGGACGAGGAGGTCGAGGAGATCGTCAACTTCCTCAAGCAGTTCGGGCCGCCCGACTACGTCTCGGGCGTGCAGGACGGCCCCGAGGAGGCGCCGGCCGAGGGCGGGGGCGGGACCTCGATCGACGAGGTGCTGGGCCTCGGCAACTCAGGCAACGCGGAGGACCAGCTCTACGATCAGGCGGTGCAGATCGCGGTGAAGGACCGCAAGGCGTCCACCTCCTACATCCAGCGCAAGCTCGGGATCGGCTACAACAAGGCCGCGCGCCTCGTGGAGCGGATGGAGGACGAGGGCGTGGTCTCGGCCTCGAACCACGTGGGCAAGCGCGAGGTCCTGGTCCCCGAGCCGCAATAGGGCCGGGGCGTGGCCGGAAGTCCGCAGCGCGGAAGGATGCCGCGCCGACATGGCAGACGCGACTTCGCCCCGGCGCCCGAATCGGTGTGGGATCGGGGGGCGGTCCCGCCCCCGCGGGGCCGTCCGGAGAGGCCGCGGGGAACCGGTCCCACGGGGCACCGCGTTTTCCGGGCAACGAACGATCGACGAGGCCCTGGCCCATGTCCTTCCAGACCGACCCCGACCGCTTCGGGCAGACCCGCAAGCCCGCCGCGGACAAGCCCGCCGGCAAGGCCAGGGACGCGACCCACGCGCCCTGCAAGCCGGCCGCCCGCTGCTTCGAGTAGCGCGGCGCAACCCCATGTCGGCGGCCCGGCGCCGGGTCGTCATGTCGTGACGCTGGGCGTTCGGCCGATGCACCCCATATCGGGTGCCACACGGGCACCGACCGCAAGAGGGGCACACGCATGACCAACCGCCGAACGATCCTGGCCGGCCTCCTGGCCGCGCCGCTTCTCGCCCTGGGGGCCGCGCCCGCCGCGGCCGAAGCCTCGCTGGGCGAGATAAGCCAGTACTTCAACTCCTTCCGCACGGCGCAGGGCGGGTTCACCCAGATCAACGACGACCAGTCCATCTCGACCGGGACGGTCTACATCCAGCGGCCGGGCCGCGTGCGCTTCGAGTACGCCCCCCCCGAGCGGCAGCTCGTCGTCGCGGGCGGCGGGCAGGTCGTCATCCTCGACGCGCGGGGCAACGCCCGCGGCGAGACCTATCCGCTGCAGGAGACGCCGCTGTCGATCATCCTGCAGGACACGGTCGACCTGAGCCGCGCGGGGATGGTCACGAACCACGTCTCGGACGGCACGCTCACCACCGTGACGGCGCAGGACCCGCGGCATCCCGAATACGGCAACATCCAGCTCGTGTTCTCGGAGAACCCGGTCGCGCTGCGGCAATGGGTCGTGACGAACGGGAACGGCGAGCGGACGACCGTGATCCTGAACGACTTCGCCACGGGCATGGCCCATCCCACCTCGCGCTTCTCGATCGACCGCGCGCGCGCCGAGTTCGCGGGCTGACCGGCGCCTCGCGCCCCGCCGCCGCATCCGCGCGGCGGTCAGCGGCGGCGGCAGGCGATCAGCTGGCCCTCGTAGGTCGTCGCGCGGGAGGCCACGCGCGACGACACCGCCAGGAGCCAGGGCTTGGCGTTGTAGGACGCCCGCCGGTAGCCCGTGCGCCCCTCGTGGTAGGCGAGGTACTGGCGGCGGGCGTCCGAGAGGGGGATTCCCAGGCGGCGCCGGCTCTCGTCCATGTACCAGCCCATGAAGTCGGTCGCGTCGCGGATGTCGTCGCGCCGGGCGCTGCGCCCGCCTCGCTCGGCGACGTATTCCTCCCAGGTGCCGTCCAGCGCCTGGCTGTAGCCGTAGGCGGACGACTGCCGCCCGACCGGGATGACGCCCAGCCGGTAGCGGAACGGCGTGCGGGCGTTGCCGATGAAGCGGCTCTCCTGGTGGATCATGGCCATCAGCACGGGGACCGGGACGCCCCAGGTCCGCTCGGCCCGCTGCATCGCGGAGAGGTAGTGCGGCCGCTGCGCGACGATGGCGCAGGCGTCGTCCAGGTTCCGGGGCGCCGAGTAGTCCGACGAGCCGCAGGAAGCCACCAGCAGCATCAGGATCAGGGCGCGGATGGGTCTGCTCATGGCCCGCCTCGCTTCGTCTTCGCATGTCGCCCCGGAACCGTAACCCGCAGCGTCGGCCCGCGGGAAGTGGGATCAAATCAGCACGGCGAGGATCAGAGGCAACGCCGCGACGGAAAGGAGCGTCGAGGTCACGACGAGGCCGGCCACCGCCTCGGCGTCGGCGCCATATTTCAGCGCCAGCATGTAGGAGGTCACGGCGACCGGCGTGCCGATCTGCACCACGAGCACCGCGGAGGCCGTCGGCCCCAGCCCGAAGGCGGATGCCGCGGCCCAGGCGACGGCGGTGCACAGGACGAGCTTGAGCACCGAGAGCGCGAGCGACCGGCCGATCCCGGCGGGCCTCAGCCGCGCGACCGCGACCCCCAGCGTGATCAGCATGAGCGGGATCGCGAGCTGCCCCAGAAGGTCCAGCGTCGCCATCGCGGGGGCGGGCAGGTCCCAGCCCCGCCAGAGGAAGAGCGCCCCGAGGAGCGTCGCGGCGACCAGCGGCTCGCGCAGCGCCCGTCCGGGCGGGCCGCCGCCCGCCACGAGCCAGACCCCCGCCGTGAACGAGAGCACCACCATCACCGCGAACACCACCACGGCGAGCTGCAGCCCCGTCTCGCCGAAGGCGAAGAGCGCGAGCGGCAGGCCGAGGTTGCCCGTGTTCCCGAAGGCGAGCGCGGGCAGGAAGGTCCGCCGGTCGAGCCCGAGCGCCGCCCCGATCGCCCAGAAGGCCGCGAGCACCCCGCCATAGGCCGCGAGGCTCGCCAGGGTCAGCGCGGCGAGGGCGGCGGGCTCGACCTGGGTCCGGACGAGGGCGGTGAAGATCAGGCAGGGCAGGGCCAGCGTCATCGCCAGCCGCGTCACGAAGGCCAGGGGATAGTCCCAGCCCGCCCGCACCCAGAGCCACCCGGTGGCGGCCAGCGCGAGGACGGGCGCGACGATGGCCGCGACGGCGGGGATGGCGGCGGCGATCTCGCCGGGGAGTTCGTTCACGCAGTGTTTCCCGTCCGTGCCCCGGCGCGCCATGGACAGCGCGCGGGCCGCCTTCTAGGGGCGTTCCCCACCATGCTGACCTCGCAAGCCAAGTACGCCATCGGGCAGGTCGTCCGCCACCGCAACCATCCGTTCCGGGGCGTGATCTTCGACGTCGACCCGGTCTTCGCCAGCACGGAGGAGTGGTACGCCGCCATCCCGGAGGCGCGGCGCCCCCGGAAGGACCAGCCCTTCTACCACCTTCTCGCCGAGAACGAGCGGGACTACTACGTGGCCTACGTCTCCGAGCAGAACCTCGTGCGCGACGAGGCGGCCGGGCCGGTGGGCCATCCGGACGTCGCGGACCTCTTCGGGCCTTTCGACGGGCGGAGCTACCGGCTGGGGTCCGCGCTGAACTAGCGCCCCGCGCGGTCGGGGTCCGTCCGCTTGGGCGGCGCCCCGGGATCGCGGGAAGGCACCCGCCCGCCGCGCCGCCCGCGCCCGTACCCGTGCGGCGCGAAGGCTTTCGGTCGCGCCGCGGGGCCGGCGACGCGGCCCTTCGTGCTCCGCCTCGGGGATGGTCCTTCGGCGAGGCGGGCGGGGCCTGCGCCGCCCGGGCCGGGGCGCGCCTGGCCCGAGCGGCGGGTTCCGGGGCGGGGGCGACCGGCCTCAGTATCCCAGCGCGCAGCCGTCCTTGCGCGGGTCGGACGCCCCCGTCAGAGTGCCGTTCGCCTCGATCACGATGGCCTGCGCGCCGCCGATGGCGGTGGGCGGCTCGTCGATCCGGTGGCCGAGGGCGGCGAGGGCGTCGCGCACCTTCGGGGGATACCCGCGTTCGAGCTGCAGCCCGCCCCCGGTCGCGAAGGCGCGGGGGGCGTCGATCGCCTCCTGCGGGTCCATGCCGAAGTCGAGGAGGTTCGACGCGAAGCGCACGTGCCCCGCCGCCTGGTACTGGCCGCCCATGACGCCGAACGGCATCTCGACGCGGCCGCCGCGCGCCAGCATGGCGGGGATGATCGTGTGCATGGGGCGCCGGCCGGGCGCGGCCTCGTTGGGGTGCCCCTCCTCGAGGGTGAAGCCCGCGCCGCGGTTCTGGAAGAGGACGCCGAACCGATCCGAGGCGAGGCCCGCGCCGAAGGAGTGGAAGATGCTGCAGATCAGGGACACCGCCATCCGGTCGGCGTCGACCACGGTGAGGTAGACGGTGTCCTTGTGGACCGCGTCGGTCGCCGCCCGCGCGTCGGGCATGGCGCGGGCGGGATCGATCAGCGCGGCGAGCGCGTCGGCGGTCGCCTCGTCCGTCAGGCGATGCGCGGGCGCGTCGTCGGCTACGAAACGGTCCCGCGCGTCGTAGGCGAGCTTGGTCGCCTCCGCCTCGAGGTGGACCCGCTCCGGCCCGAGGGGGTCGAGGGCGGCGACGTCGAAGCGCGCGAGGATGCGCGCCAGAAGGATCGCCGCCGCGCCCTGGCCGCAGGGCGGATGCTCGATCAGGTCGGCCCCCCGGTAGGGTCCTTGGATCGGCTCGTGCCAAGTGGCGCGCACGGCGGCGAGGTCGTCCTCGCCATGGGTGCCGCCCAAGGCGCGCAGGGACGCGACGATGTCGGCGGCGACGGCGCCCTCGTAGAAGCCCGCCCGCCCCTCGCGCGCGATGATCTCGAGAAGGGCGGCCTGCTTGGGGTCGCGAAAGCGCATGCCCGCGCGCGGGGCGGCGCCGTCCACGAGGAACTGCGCCCGGGCGGCGCCCTGCAGGCGGCCGGCGGCCTGCTGCCAGTCGGCGGCGGTGCGGGGCGCGACGGGCACGCCGTCATGCGCGGCGCGGATCGCCGGGGCCAAGAGATCGGCCCAGGGCAGCCGGCCGTGGGCGGCGTGCAGCGCGGCGAGGCCGTCGACCGCGCCGGGCATGGTGACCGAGCAGGCGGCGTCCAGCGGCATGGCGTCGTGGCCCGAGGCGCGCAGCGCAGCAGGGTCGAGGCCGGCGGGCCCGCGGCCCGAGCCGTTGAGGGCGCGCACCGTCTGCGTGCCGGCGGGCTTGACGAGGGCGAACATGTCCCCCCCGGGGCCGGTCATCTGCGGCTCGCAGAGCCCGAGGAGGAAGGCGGCGGCGACGGCGGCGTCGGCGGCGGTGCCGCCCGCGCGCAGCACGTCGACCGCCGCGAGGGCCGCGAGCGGGTGAGAGGTGGCGCACATGCCGTTGTCGGCATGGACGGTCGAGCGTCCAGGCAGGTGGAAATCGCGCATCGCGGGAGGCTACCGCTCCTGGCGCCGGCGGCAAGCGATTCCCTCGGCCGGCGCGATGCGGAAGCGCAGCACGTTCTGCCCCGGCGGCGGCTCGGCCCACCGCTCGTAGAGCAGGTCGCGCGATAGGCTGCGGATGAGGAACCAGCCGAAGCCGCCGTCCGGCAGCGTCTCAGGGTCGCCGTCCACGGTCGGGGGGCTTCCCTCGGGGGGGGCGCCGCCGGGCATCGCCGCGCCGGAATCCCGCACCTCGCAGAGGGTGCCGTCAGGCAGGGAGGTCACGGCCAGCTCGATGCAGCCCCCCCGCGCGTCGTAGGCGTGCTTGACCACGTTGTTCATGGCCTCGGCGAGCGCCAGCTCGAGGCGCTGCAGCTCCTCCGGCGGGCGGGCGAGCGAGCGCGTCACCGCCCCGAGGGCCGATCGCACCTCCTCGGAGGTGGCGCGCAGGACGAGGCGCAGCGTGAAGGGGGGATCCTCAGCCATCGGCGGGGGCACGGTCGTGGATGGCGAAGACGCTGTCCATGCGCGTCAGGCGGAAGACCCGGTCCACCGCCGGGTGCAGCGCCGCGAGGTCCAGCCGCCGCCGGGGCGCCAGCATCTTCATCGCCGAGACCACGGCCCCGAGGCCCGAGGAATCGACGAACTCGACCCGCCCAAGATCGAGGATCACCGGCCCGTCGCCCCCGGCGACGCAGGCGCGGAAGGCATCCTTGAAGGCTACGGCCGCGGCGGCGTCGATGCGGGGCGCGTCCACGGTCAGGACCGTGCCGGCGGGGGACTGGCGGGCGTCTATCCTCATGGCCCCCATCTGGCAGGCGAAAGCTTTCCATCCGGTGAACGACGGCGCCGAAGGATCGAATCCTCCGGGTTTCGTGCCGCGCATTCCGGCGCTAGGCCCCCCGGCATGGACCGGGACCAGATCGCCGCGCGCATCGACGCGCTGACCGAAGGCGAGGGGGACGCCGTCGCCGTCATGGCGACCGTCGCCTGCGAGCTGCACCATGCCGACCCCCGCTTCGACTGGACGGGGTTCTACCGCGTGGTGGCGCCGGGCCTTCTGAAGATCGGGCCCTACCAGGGCGGCCACGGGTGCCTTTCCATCCCCTTCGGCAGGGGTGTGTGCGGCGCCTGCGCCCGCACCGGGGAGGCGCAGGTCGTCGAGGACGTCGACGCCTTTCCCGGCCACATCGCCTGCTCGTCCACCACCCGGTCCGAGATCGTCCTGCCCGTCCGGGACAGGTCCGGCGCGCTGATCGGCGTGCTCGACATCGACAGCGACCGCCCCGCGGCCTTCGGCCCGCAGGATGCCGAATGGCTGGCGGCCGTCCTGCGCCGGGCGTTCGCGGCCGTCGGATGAGGGCGGCGCCCCGCCCCCGCCCGCGCCGGCGCCCCTGCCGCGCCGCTGGGCGCCGCGCGCCCGCCCCGCCGCGGCCCCCCCTCGCGCGATGAGCGCCGCCGTCGGCGACTATGACCCGCCAGGGGGGCCGGTGATGGTGCTGCACGAGGATGCCGAGCTGCTCTTCGTGGAGAAGCCGCAGGGGCTTCTTTCCGTGCCGGGGCGGGGGGCGCACCTGCGCGATTCGCTCCAGGTGCGCGTGGCGGAGCGGTGGCCCTCCTCGCTGCTGGTGCACCGGCTGGACCGGGACACCTCCGGGGTGATGGTGTTCGCGCTGACGCGCGGGGCGCAGCGGCATCTGGGCCTGCAGTTCGAGCGGCGGGTCCCGAAGAAGCGCTACGTCGCGCGGGTGGCGGGCCGGCTGACGCCCGAGACCGGCACCGTGGACCTGCCGCTGATCGTGGACTGGCCCAACCGGCCGAAGCAGCACGTGGACCGGGCGAACGGAAAGCCGGCGGTGACGGACTGGCGCGTGATCCGCGCCTCGGCGGGTGAGACGCGGGTGCGGCTGATGCCGCGGACCGGCCGCTCGCACCAGCTGCGCGTGCACATGCGCGAGCTGGGCCATCCCATCCTGGGCGATCCGTTCTACGCCGAAGGGCCCGCGCGCGACGACCATCCGCGCCTGATGCTGCACGCCGAGAGCCTGCGCCTGCGCCACCCCGACGGCGGCGCCTGGCTGCAGGTCTCCTCGAAGGTGCCGTTCTAGCGGGTCGGGATGGGGAAGTTCGCCAGTCCGCAGCCGGCGACGATCAGGGCGAGGGCGATGGCGGCCAGGGGGACGGCGCGGCGGAGTTTCGGATGGGTCATCGGGGGCGTTCCTTGCTTTCGTTGCCCCCTGATCCTGCGGCGGGCGGGAGAGGTCCGCGAGTGCGGAAAACCCGCCCCGCCGCGCACGGCAGCCGTTTCCCGGGGCGCGTACGGGCCCGTCGCCGCGCAGCGGCGGAGCCCTGCCTCCGCGCATGGCCTCGGACCCCGATCGCCGCGGCATTCAGGAGAGGCCGGGAAAGGCGCCCGGACCGCCGCCCGGACCGCCGCCCAGGCCGATCCCGATCCCCTGCGGCGCCCCGGGAGGCCGCGCCCGGTAGCGACGCGTCTGGCCCATGCGCGCCGGGCGGCGAGCGCCGGGGCGCGCGGGCGGCGCCTCGCCCGTTCCCGCCGCCGTCGCGGCCATCTTGCGAAGGGCGAACGCGGCCCCCCCCGGGGGGACCGCGGCGCGGGTCAGGCGATCCTGCCGGAGATCACCTTCACCTCCGTGAAGTCCTCTAGGCCCCAGCGGCCCGCCTCGCGGCCGTTGCCGGATTGCTTCATGCCGCCGAAGGGCAGGCCGTTGGCGCGGTCCGCCCCGTTCACCTCGACCATGCCCGAGCGCAGCGCACGGGAGACGCGCGCCGCCCGCTCGAGATCCTCGGTCTGCACGTAGTTGGTCAGGCCGTAGGGCGTGTCGTTGGCGATGGCGACGGCCTCCTCCTCCGTGTCGAAGGGGATGATCGACAGGACGGGGCCGAATATCTCTTCGCGCGCGATGCGCATGTCGTTGGAGACGTCCACGAAGACCGTGGGGCGCACGTAGTAGCCGCGGTTCACCCCTTCGGGCAGGCCGGTGCCGCCGGCGACGAGCCGGGCCTCGCCCTCGCCCGCGGCGATCAGCTCCTGCACCTTGTCCCACTGCGCGCGCGAGACGAGGGGGCCGATATGGTCGCCCGCCTCCGCCGTGGGGCCGACGCGCGTGCCCTCGGCCGCCCGGGCGGCCTGGGCGACCGCCTCGTCGTAGCGGGGCCGCTCGACGAGCATCCGGGTCGGGGCGTTGCAGGACTGGCCGGTGTTGCGGAAGCAGTGGGCCACGCCATCGGCCACCGCGTCCGCGCGCGCGTCGGCGAAGACGAGGTTGGCGCCCTTTCCCCCGAGCTCGAGCGTGACGCGCTTCAGCGTGTCCGAGGCCGCCCGGCTGATCGCGGTGCCCGCCCGCGTCGAGCCGGTGAAGGACACCATGTCCACGCCCGGGTGCGCCGACAGCGCCGAGCCGGCGCCGGCGCCGTCCCCGTTCACGAGGTTGAACACCCCCGCCGGCAACCCGGCCTCCGCGACGATGTCGGCGAAGAGCATGGCCGAGAGTGGCGCGACCTCGGAGGGCTTCAGCACCACCGCGTTGCCCGTCAGGATCGCCGGGACGACCTTCAGCACGATCTGGTTCATGGGCCAGTTCCACGGCGTGACGAGGGCGCAGACCCCCACCGCCTCGCGCCGGACGAGGTCGCCGTTCACGACCTCCTCGGGGTCGAACGCCTCCCACGCCTCGGCGAAGCCCCGCATGTGGAAGCTGCCGGCGCCCACTTGGTTGCGGCGCGCGAGGTCGAGGGGCGCGCCCATCTCGAGGCGGATCGCCTCGCCCATCTCGCCCGCGCGGGCCTTGTAGGCGCCCATCAGGCGGCCCAGCCATTCGCCCCGCTCGGCCTTGCCGGTCGCCATCCAGCCCGGCAGCGCGCGGCGGGCCGCCGCGACGGCCGCGTCGACCTCCTCCGCCGTACCGAGGGCGATGGTCGCGACCTCCTCCTCCGTGGCGGGGTCGATGACGGGCATGGCCTCGCCCGCGCCGTCCCGCCACGCGCCGTCGATGTAGTGCCGCTTGCCGCCGAGCATGGGATCGCCCTCCCTTTTGGATCGCGCCCGCGCGGTCTGCCGCCCCCCGGCGCCGGCGTCCAGACGGGCGTGACGTTACGCCCGGCCGCTTCGGGCCGACCCGATCTCGCCCGCCCAGAGGCGGCGGTAGACCTCCTCGATCCCGGCGGCCTCGCCCTTGATGGAGAAGCGCTCCACGGCGACGGCGCGGGCGGTGCGGCGCATGGCGGCGTGGCGAGCGGGGTCCGAGAGGATGGCGTCGGCGGCCGCCGCGGCCGCGTCGAGCCCCTCCTCGCCCGGGGGGACGATGACGCCGCACGCCTCGTCGTCCGGCGCGGCCTCGGCGAAGGAGCGGAAGGCCCCGGTGTCGGAGGCGACGAAGGGCAGCCCGGCGGCCATCCCCTCCAGCGGGGTGACGCCGTAGGGCTCGGACCGGGGCAGGGTCAGCATCAGGTCGCAGGCGGCGAGGAGGGCGGGCATCCGCTCCGCCGGGACGTCGCCGGGCCAGAGGATGCGGTCCCCGAGGCCGGCCGCGGCCGCCTTCGCCTTCAACCCCTCGACGAAGCGGGCGTGCCGGGGCTGCGCGCGCCCGCAGGCCACCGCGACGAGGCCCGGATGCCGCGGCAGGAGGCGCATCGCCGCCTCGACGAAGAGGTCGGTGCCCTTGCCGGGCCGCAGCCTGCCGACGGCGACGATCGCCCGCGTCCCCGCCAAGCCCGCGGCGGCGGGCGTGGCGGCCGGATCGGGCACGAAGCGCGCGGTGTCGACCCCGTGGGGGATGGTCGCGTCGGCCCGCACGAAGGCGGCCGCGCCGGGCGATGTCGCGATCACGGCGTCCATCCGCCCGATCAGCCAGCGCGGATAGGCCGAGTGGCGGCGCTGCGACGCGGAGGTGAAGACGAGGCGGATCGGCAGGCGCCGCACGTCGCGAAGCCAGAGCGCGACGCGCATCTCCGGGTTGCGGCGCACGTGCCAGATCGCGAAGGGCCGGCCGGGAGGCGGCGTCCGGCAGAGGCGCGCGGCCTCGGCGGCCGGGATCGGGGCGGGGCAGCCCGGCAGGGGATGGCCGACGAGGCGGAGGGCGTGGCGCCGCGCGTGGTGCGGGATCAGCCGCGCCGCCGTCGAGGAGACCCCCGTGTAGCGCGGGTTGAAGTTCGTCACGAAGAGCTCGGGCGCGTCCATGGACCCTTCTAGCGCGCGGGCGGGGCGGGGGCACGGGTGCCGCGAAGATTTGTCCGCGGGGCGTGCGGCGGCCCGCGCCGCGCGCTTCGGCGGGACGGGGTCCCGTTCGGGGTGGGCTGCCCGGGACGCTGTTCCGTTCGGCGGCCCCCTGTCTTGCGCGGGCCGGGACGCCCGCCCTATGTCGCGGGCGAAGCCACCACTCACGGGAGGCCCCGCAATGGCCCTTCGCATCGGCGACACCGCCCCGAACTTCACCGCTCAGACCACGGAAGGCGAGATCGACTTCCACGACTGGATCGGCGACGGCTACGCGATCCTCTTCTCGCACCCGAAGGACTTCACCCCGGTCTGCACGACCGAGCTGGGGGCGATGGCCGGCATGGCGGAGGAGTTCGCCAGGAGGGACGCCAAGATCATCGGCATCTCGGTCGACCCGATCGAGGACCATCTGCGCTGGAAGGACGACATCAAGTCCTACACGGGCAACGCGGTCGAGTATCCGATGATCGGCGACCCGGACATGACGGTCGCCAAGCTCTACGACATGCTGCCCGCCGAGGCGTCCGGCGATCCCGCGGACCGGACCCCGGCGGACAACCAGACGGTGCGGACGGTGTTCATCATCGGGCCGGACAAGAAGGTGAAGCTGTCGCTGACCTATCCGATGACCACGGGCCGCAACTTCGACGAGATCCTGCGGGCCCTCGATTCGATCCGGCTGACGGCCGAGCACAAGGTGGCCACGCCAGCTGGCTGGAGGGACGGCGAGGACGTGATCGTCACCGCCGCCGTGTCGGACGACGAGGCGAACGAGCGGTTCGGGGGCTTCGAGAGGAAGCTGCCCTACCTGCGGACCACGAAGCAGCCGGGGTGAGCGCCGGCGGCGCGCGTCCGGCAGGCGCGCGGGGGGCCTTCGGCCCTCCGCGGGCGCTGCCCGTCGCGCGGAGGGCACGGGTGGGCGCGCGTGCCGGCTAGCTGGACTTGCCGAACGCGGCGGTTCCGAACTTGCGATCCATCACGGTTTCAAGCCGAGCGGCGACGGAGGCGGGCGCCTCGTCGAGGCTCTGCAGGCATCCGAACGGCTCTTCAGCGGCCTCCACCGCCGTCACGAACTCGTCGAGGCTGAAGCGCGCTCCCGGCTTGTAGTAGACCATCCCCGTGTCGGGCTGCGTCGGAGCGCCTTCGCGCCGGAACTCGAGGTGGTTGGCGAGGCTTGCCGGAAGGTACTGGTCGCGATGGCGCAGGCGGTAGCCAAGCTGCCGCGGCAGGGCGTCGGCATGTTCCCGATGGAAGGCTTCGATCGTGCTGCGTCGCATGGGACGCGGGAGGTGCTGCGTCAAAAGGAAGTTACCGGTCACCCCGGCGAGTTGCGCGCCCACCTCGTGCGCGACGCGGTAGCTCGGACGCATGTTCCGGGACCCTCGCAGCTTTCGCAGGAAGCGCCGGACGATCATCTTCGGCCGTCGTCTGTCCGGGGCTTCCCACGTGCCCCGGAGGACGGGGATGCCGTCCGGCCCGAAGAACTCCTTCGGTGCAACGGGGCGGTTCAGGAAGAAGTCGTCGTTGAAGTAGACGAAGTGTTCCGAAAGACCGGGGATGCGGTGCAGCACCGCTTCGATCGAGAGCGAATTGAAGGTCGGCAGGGCGTCCTCGTACCCCTCGAACACCTCGCGGTGATCGACGATGACGATCCGACCGGCCTCGCACAGGCCCGACCGTTCGAAGAGTTCCAGATCGGCGGGGCGCTGGTCATCCGTGGCGACATGGATGCGGCGGACGAAAGGTGCGTTCTGCAGGATCGACGCGATGCACCAGTATATCTCGCGCGAACTCTTCCAGCGGGTGGGGAGGTCGGCTTCCCGGTGGGACGACGCTTCCCGCAGCGCGGCGCGTTTCGCGACGTGGGCGGGATCCGATCCGTCCACCCAGGTTATCACGGCGTCGATATCCAATTCCGGCCCTCATCCCGAAGATCGAGCCGGATCTCTAGAACCGGGCGGTGTCTCCGGCAACCTGACGGCGCCGGCGACATCGCCCGGTCATCGTCTCAGGCGTGCAGCACCGCGGTGGTGCCGGTGGGGACGCGCTCGTAGAGGTCGATGATATGGTCGTTCAGAAGGCGCACGCAGCCGGAGGAGACGGACGAGCCGATCGTCCAAGGCTGGGGGGTGCCGTGGATGCGCAGATAGGTGTCGCGCCCGCCGCGGTAGAGGTAGAGCGCCCGCGCCCCGAGCGGGTTGTCCGGCCCGCCGGGCACGCCGTCGGCGAACTGGGCGTAGAGGTCGGGCTCGCGCTCGATCATGTTGCGGGTCGGGGTCCAGGACGGCCACTCGGCCTTGCGCGCCACGTCGAACGTGCCCGGAACGTAGAGGTCGTCGCGGCCGACCGCGATGCCGTAGCGGATCGCGCTGTCGCCTTCCTCTATGAGGTAGATATGGTGCATCGCGGGATCGACGTGGATGTCGCCCGGCGTCCATCCGGGGCGTACCGCGACGCGCTGGGCGCGGAAACGGGGATCCAGGGTCCATTGCGACTGGGAGACGGCCGGTGCGGCGAGGGTGGTGGTTGCGGCGGCGGCGGCGGTCGCGAAGAAGGCGCGGCGGTCCATGGCGGGTCTCCTGCAATGCATGCGTTGCCTTTTAACGCCGAAGCGTTGCCGAGGTTCAACGACATGACGGAGAGGTGAACGGATCGGCCCCCGGCGGGAACCTTTCGCAGGGTCCGCGCGCATCGCCGGCGATCCTTCGCGGCGCCTCGGGGAAGGCCGGCGTCAGGGGTCCGGGCGGATCGACCGGCGGCGCCGGACGTCGCCGCGCCACTACGCCCGCCGGAGGTAGCGCCTCCAGCTCTTGGGCGGCTTCGCCCTGAGAGGTTCCTGCGCTCGTCCTCGAGATGGCTGACCTTCGAGCTCGCGTTCGCGTTGTCCACGAGCCGGGGCGAGAGGGCGTGGGCCCTCGCCCGCCAGAGGTCGCTCGGCCAGTCCGGCACGGAGCGGACGGGCGTCGCCTACGCGTCCAGATGGCGGGCCGCGTCGTGCGAGACGGCGTAGCCCGTCGTCAAGGCGGAGCTTCCGACGACCCGCCACAACCGGCCGAACGGCGGGAATGGGTCGCCGGAGGATCGGACGACCCGGACGCGTTGGCGATCGAGAAGGATCATCGGCCGGACGAAGAGGCCGCCGGCCTCGACGAAGGCACCCGGCCGGGGCGACACGATCGCGTCGTCCTCCAGGACCAGCGCCGCGTCGAGGTCGTCCGCCACGATCCTGCGGTGGATCGCGCGGTGCGAGAGGGCGCAGGCGTACTCCCCGTCGGTCATCGGGCGGCGAAGCTCGCGCAGCGTGCCGGGCCGGTCGACCTCCCTCTTCATCTCCGAGGAGAGGCCCTGCCTTCCGTCGGCCCCGAAGAAGAGCTGATGCTCGATCCCCTGCCGCCCGAGCTCGCGCAGCAGGGGCACCCGCCGGTCCTCGTCGCCCGGCAAGGTGAGGACGAAGACGGCCCATCGGCCGCCCTCGCCCTGCGAAGCCGTGTCGGCGGCCGCAGCCTCAGGCGTCTTCCTTCGCGATCTCCTCGCCGGTCTCCTGATCGACCATCTTCATGGCCAGCCGGACCTTGCCGCGATCGTCGAAGCCCAGGAGCTTGACGTACACCTCCTGGCCCTCGGAGAGGACGTCGGAGGGATGGTTCAGGCGCCTGTTCTCGATCTGCGAGACGTGGACGAGGCCGTCGCGCTTGCCGAAGAAGTTCACGAAGGCGCCGAAGTCGACGATCTTCACGACCTTGCCCTTGTAGATCTTCCCCTCCTCCGGCTCGGCCACGATCGAGTGGATCATGTCGTAGGCCTTCTGGATGGCGTCCCCGTTCGGCGAGGCGATCTTGATGACCCCGTCGTCGTTGACGTCGACCTTCGCGCCCGAGGTCTCGACGATCTCGCGGATGACCTTGCCGCCCGAGCCGATGACTTCGCGGATCTTGTCCGTGGGGATCTGCATCGTCTCGATCCGGGGGGCGTGCTCGGAGAACTCGTTCCGGCCCTCCGACAGCGCCTTCGACATCTCGCCGAGGATCTGCAGCCGGCCTTCCTTCGCCTGGGCGAGGGCCTTCTCCATGATCTCGGGCGTGATGCCCGCGACCTTGATGTCCATCTGGAGCGAGGTGATCCCGTCCTCCGTGCCGGCGACCTTGAAGTCCATGTCGCCGAGATGGTCCTCGTCGCCCAGGATGTCGGTCAGCACGGCGTACTCGCCGTCATCCTCGAGGATCAGGCCCATCGCCACGCCGGCCACGGGGGCCTTCAGCGGCACGGCCGCGTCCATCATCGACAGCGAGCCGCCGCATACCGAGGCCATGGAGGACGAGCCGTTCGACTCGGTGATCTCGGAGACGACGCGGATCGTGTAGGGGAACTCGGTCGCGGGGGGCAGCACGGCCTGCAGCGCGCGCCAGGCCAGCTTGCCGTGCCCGATCTCGCGGCGGCCCGGAGGGCCGAAGCGCCCAGTCTCGCCCACCGAGTAGGGGGGGAAGTTGTAGTGCAGCAGGAAGTTCGACTTGTAGGTGCCCTGCAGCGCGTCGATCATCTGCTCGTCGTCGCCCGTGCCCAGCGTGGTCACCGCCAGCGCCTGCGTCTCGCCCCGCGTGAAGAGGGCCGAGCCGTGCGTCCGCGGCAGGAGGCCGACGGTGCAGTCGATCGCGCGCACCTCGTCGAGGGCGCGGCCGTCGATCCGCCTGCCGGTCCTCACCACGTCGCCGCGCAGCACGGAGGATTCCAGCTTCTTGAGGGCCGAGCCGAGGTTCGGATCATCGCGCTGCTCGTCCGAGAGCGCCTCGCGGACGGCGTCGCGCGCCGCGGCGATGGCGGCCGTGCGCTCCTGCTTGTCGGTTATCGCGAAGGCGGCGCGGACCTTGTCCTCGCCGGCCCGCTTCACCACCTCATAGAGGTCGCCGTAGTCGGGGGCCTGGAAGTCGAAGGGCTCCTTCGCGGCGTCCTCGGCCAGGTCGATGATGAGGTCGATCACCGGCTGGATCGCATCGTGCGCGAACTTCACCGCGCCCAGCATCTCGCCCTCGGTCAGCTCGTAGGCCTCGGACTCGACCATCATGACGGCGTCCTTGGTGCCGGCGACGACGAGGTCGAGCTTCTGGTCGGGGTTCTCGCGCAGCTTGTGCATGTCGTCGACGGTGGGGTTCAGGACGTACTCGCCGTCCTCGAAGCCCACGCGGCAGCCGGCGATGGGGCCCATGAAGGGCGCGCCCGACAGCGTCAGCGCGGCCGAGGCGGCGATCATCGCGACCATGTCGGGATCGTTGACGAGGTCGTGGGAGAGCACGGTGCAGATGACCAGCACCTCGTTCTTGAACCCGTCCACGAAGAGCGGGCGGATCGGCCGGTCGATGAGGCGCGAGGTCAGCGTCTCCTTCTCGGTCGGGCGCGCCTCGCGCTTGAAGAAGCCGCCGGGGATCTTGCCCGCGGCGTAGTACTTCTCGTTGTAGTGGACGGTGAGCGGGAAGAAATCCTGGCCGGGCTTCGGCGCCTTGGCGTAGGTCACGGCCGCCATCACGGAGGTCTCGCCATAGGTGGCGATCACGCAGCCGTCGGCCTGACGGGCGATCTGGCCCGTCTCCAGCGTGAGGGTCTCTTCGCCCCACTGCATGGACTTCTTGGAGATATCGAACATTCGCATCCTATCCGGCGCCGAACTGCCCCTTGGCAGTGCGCCGTTCACATATGGCGGCCCCATTGCCGCCCGGTCCTGCCATCCTTCGGCGCCGGACCCCGCGCCTTTCCTCGACGGACGGGCGCCACCTAGGGGGTTTCGCGGCGTAAGGGAAGCGGGCGCGCGAACCGGCCGCCCCTGGCGCGTTCCCGCTAGCCCTCAGGTCCGGCGGGGATCGGGCCGCGCGGGAAGGCCGAACGCCTTGCGCGCGGTGACGAGGCGAAGGTCCTCGGGATCCATGCCGAGCGATAGGATCGTCTCGCGGTCGAAGCGGCCCTTCGCGGCGTCGCGGTCGTAGGCGGTGCCGAAGAGGCGGTCGATCCAGCCCATGCCGAAGCTGACATGGAAGGTCGCGTCATGGTCGTTGAAGTGATGCCGCAGGTGGGAGTGGGTGACGCGCCGCCCGAACGGGCCCTTCGGCACGTCGAGATGGGCCAGCGTATGGCAGTACTCGTAGAAGGCGAACGCCGTCACCGAGCCGAGGAAGAGCGCCACCGTGGAGAAGAGCGCCGCCGGACCGAGGCCGATCAGCGGCCAGAGCACGAGGACGTGCGCCGCCACGGAGAGGAGGCCGAAGCGCACGGGGTACCAATGGTCGTCGCCGGTGAAGAACTCGGGCTTGGCAGGGAATTCGTGATGGCCGACATGGCTGCGGTAGAGCGCCTCGAACGGGCCCTGATCCTGCGGCGGCGCGCGGTGCAGCAGGAAGCGGTGCATCGCATACTCGACGAGGAACTGCAGCACGAAGCCATAAAACACGGCGAGGGGAAGCCAGGGCTCGAACCGCAGCACGAGGAGCGCCAGCGCGGCGAGCCAGAACGGCAGGAGCCGGTGCAGGGTGCCCATGCAGGCAAGAACGCGGAGCGTCGGGATCATGCGGCGCCTCCTCCCTCATTCAGGAAGGGAGGAGAGACCGGCGCGCCCCGCGCGGTCAACCCGGACGCGGCGTCGGCGATCGGCGCCCGCCGGGCCATGCCGGCGGGCGAAAGGCGAAGGGCCGCCCCGAAGGACGGCCCCGAGATGCGGCGGCGTGCGCGGGTTCAGCGCCGCAGGCCGAGGCGCTTGATGAGGTCCTGGTAGCGGTCCTCAGACTTGGCGCGGGTGTAGTCGAGCAGCTTGCGGCGCTGGGCGACCATCTTCAGCAGGCCCCGGCGGCCGTGGTTGTCCTTCTTGTGGGTCTTGAAATGCTCGGTCAGCGTGGCGATGCGCGAAGACAGGATGGCGACCTGCACCTCCGGAGAGCCGGTGTCGCCCTCCTTGGTCGCGTACTCCTTGATGAGCTTCTCTTTCTCGGCGGGCGTGATCGACATCGGGTCCTCCTCCGGGGGTGAAGACGGCGGCGGCCGCGATGTCGTGCAGCCGCGCCCATGGAAAGCCCGCCCCCTAGCGCGGGGCAAGGCCTGTCTCAAGCCCCGGCGGGCGCCCCCCTGCGATGCGGCGGCTCGGGCGGGGCGGGCGGCTCAGGCGGCGACGAGGAAGATGTCCTCGACCGCCGGGGGCGGGGCCGTGCCGAGCGAGGCAATCGGTGCGCCGTCCAGGGTGACGACGCTCCGGCCTTCGGCGTCGGTCACGACGTCCACGACGGCGCCGTTAATCTCGGCGGCGTCCAACTCGATCACGATGCGGTCCTCCTCCCGGTCGAAATCCAGGATCTCGGCCGAGGCGCCGCCTTCGATCCAGCGGCCGAGGACGAAGTCGTCCTGCCCCCTGTCGCCATAGCCGTGGTCGCCCGCCCCGAGGCGCAGCGTGTCGTCGCCCTGGCCGGCGTTCAGGTCGTCCTCTGCCGCCGCGGCGGCGCCTTCGCCGCGCACGCCGTCGAGGACGTCGCTCCCGCGGCCGCCGTGCAGCACGTCCGAGCCCCCGCCGCCGATCAGCACGTCGTTCCCGTCGCTGCCGTGCAGCACGTCCGCGCCGCTGCCGCCGTCGAGGCGGTCGTCGCCCTGCCCGCCGATCAACCGGTCGTCGCCGTCGCCCCCGTCCAGCCCGTCCGCCCCGAAATGGCCCGACAGCGCGTCGCCGCCCTCGCCGCCGACGAGAAGGTCGTCGCCGTCCCACCCGTCGAGCACGTCGTCGCCCGCCCCGCCTTGCAGCCGATCGTCGCCGGCGTCGCCGCGCAGCCGGTCGTCGCCGGCCCCGCCCTCGATCACGTCGTCGCCGGCCCCGCCGGCTATCTGGTCCTCGCCCGCGCCGCCGCGCAGCACGTCGCCGCCGTCGCCGCCCGTCAGGATCCCGCCCCCGTCGGCCAGCCAGAGGTCGAGCGGTCGGACCTGCGAAGGGCCCTCGCCCTCTGGCATGTCGCCTTCGTCGGGGGAGGGGCCCTGGGCGCCGTCCTCGGCGCCGGCGAACAGCGCGTCGACCGCGACCCCAGCCGCGAACGCGCCAAATATCATCGCCATCGCCAGCATCGCATGATCCTTCCCGTCCGGGCTTCCTCGCTTCGGGCGCGGGGCCTTCGCATCGTCGACCGGCATGAGCCCGCATCCCGGCAACCTTGCGGCGGCAGAAGGGGCTTTCCGTGGGCAGGCCCACGGCATTCGAACGATCACGCGGTCAGGCGGCGGCCCCCCCGGGGGCGATCACCCGCCCGGCGTGGAGGACGCCGTGCTCGCGCCGCACGAGGGCGACCGCCGACCCGCCCGGGCCGGCCGCCCAGCCGCCGTGGACGTCCGGGCCGGGGGACGGGACGGGCCGTCCGTGCCGCAGGGCCGCGGCCGCCGCCTCGTCGACGTCGATGCGGGGGCGCCCGGCGAGGGCCTCCTCCAGGGGGCGCAGATCGGCGCGGCCCACGCCGGCGAGCGGCACGGCGTCGCCCTCCGCCCAGGGGCCGGTGGCGGTGCGCCGCAGCCAGAGCGCGTGGCCGTGGCAGCCCAGCATCGCGCCGAGATCGCGCGCCACCGCCCGGACATAGCCGCCCTTGCCGCAGGTCATCGACAGGATGGCGGTGTCGGGATCGGGCCGCTCCTCGAGGGTCAGCGCGTGGACCGTCAGGGGGCGCGGGGCCGGCGCGACCTCGCCGCCCGCGCGCGCGACGGCGTAGGCGCGCCGTCCGTCCACCTTGACGGCGGAGAAGGCGGGCGGGGCCTGCATGACCTCGCCCGTCAGAGCGGGAAGGGCGGCGCGGATCGCCGCGTCGCCCGGCCGCGCGGCCGAGGTGGCGGTCACCTCGCCCTCGGCGTCGTCCGTCGTGGTCGCGGCGCCGAGGCGCACGGCGAAACGGTAGGTCTTCGGCGCGTTCATCAAGGCAGGCACGGTCTTCGTCGCCTCGCCCAGCGCGACCGCGAGGAGGCCCGTCGCCGCCGGGTCGAGGGTGCCGGCATGGCCTGCCTTGCGGGCGTCGAGCGCCCGGCGGACCGCCCCGACCACGGCGTTCGACGACGGGCCGGCCGGCTTGTCGATCACGACCCAGCCGGAGATGTCGTCGCCCTTGCGCCGTCTTGCCATGGGGTGCCCCTAGCCCGGGCCGCGCGTTCGGGAAAGGCCGTGCGTGTTCGGCGGGGGGCTCAGCCCGCCGCGGGCTCGACGAGGCCCAGGATCGGGCCCATGCGCCGGCCGGCGTCGTTCCGCCCGATCCCGGGCGCGTAGACCCGGTTGACGCGCCCATCCGTGAAGAGCGCGTCCGGCGCCCCGAGGCCGTCCCGGAAGAGGCGCGCGAAATGGTGGAAGTTCACCGGCTCGCGGGAGGTGGCGAGGTGGACCGTGCGCCCGTCCGCCGACACGCCGACCCCGCCGCGCACGTTTACGCTGTCCGACCCCGGGATGAACCGCGGATGGATCGCGCCGTCGATCACGAGCATCGGCCCCGACTGGGTCGCGTAGCGGCACTCGGGGCGGCGGGCGGCGTAGTCCTCGGTGGTCAGCACCATCGCCCGGTCCGCGCCGAGGCACAGCACCCCGTTCGGCTTCAGGCCGAAATTGCCCGGCCCGTCGGCGGTGATCAGGCGCTGCCTCTCGCCCTCGGGCGTCAGGAAGAGGCCGACGGGGCTGCGGTCCTGGTGGTACATGCCGCCGTTGGTGGCGAAGGCCAGCCGTTCACCCCGCCGCGCGAGGTGGCGGGCGAGCGCGTCGAAGCCGCCGAACGGCTGCCCGTCCTCGCCCCAGAAGAGGCGCAGGTCCGCCGAGGCGGGGACCGAGCAGACGGTGTGGGCGCGGCCCTCGAAGCGCAGGTCGCGGCAGGGGCCCTCCGCCCCCGCTGCGAAGGGCAGGAGCATCAGGAGCGCGGCGAGGCGGATCACCCTTCGGCGTCCCGCCGCACGCGGTCCTCGCCGAAGATGCGGCGGGCGGCGTCGAGCTTGTCGAACGTGTCGTCGAGGCGGAAGCGCAGCTCGGGCGCGTATTTCAGGTTCAGCCCCTTCGACACCGCGCGCCGCAGCTCGGGCGCGGCGTGGGCGAGGGCCTGCAGCGCGCCTTCCGCGTCGTTCCCGCCGAGCGGCAGGACGTAGGCGGTGGCGATCCGCAGGTCGGGGGTCGCGCGCACTTCGCCCACGGTGATGGTGTGCCGGTCGAGCTCGGGGTCGTGGACCTCGCCGCGCGCCAGCACCTCCGCCAGCCGCCGGCGCAGGAGCTCGCCCACGCGGAGCTGCCGCTGGGAGGGGCCGGGCCCGTCTTCGAAACGCTTTGCCATGGGGCGCGAGATAGGCGACGGGGGGGCGGGCCGCAACGGAGGGACGTGCGATGGACGGGTTCGGCGTGGTGATCCACGGCGCCTCGGGGCGGATGGGCCGGATGCTGCTGCGCGTGGTGGCCGAGACGGACGGGATGCACCTCGCCGGCGCGCTGGACGCGCCGGGGTCGGAGTGGGTCGGCCGCGACGCCGGCGCGCTGGAGCCGCTGGCGCAGGGCCTGACCGTGACGGACGACGCTGTCGGGGCGATGGCGCGGGCGCAGGCGGTGATCGACTTCTCGACCCCGGAGGCGTCGCTGGAGATCGCGGCGCTGGCGGCGCAGGCGCGGGCGGCCTGCGTGATCGGCACCACCGGATTCACCGTCGAGCAGGAGCGGGCGCTGGAGCCCGCGTCGCGGCACTGCCCGATCGTGAAGGCCGGGAACATGAGCCTCGGGGTGAACCTCCTGACCGGCCTCGTGCGGCAGGTCGCGGGTGCGCTGCCCGGCTGGGACGTCGAGGTGGTCGAGGCGCATCACGCGCGCAAGGTCGACGCGCCGTCCGGCACCGCCCTGATGCTGGGCGAGGCGGCGGCCGAGGGGCGCGGCCTGCGCCTCGCAGACGTGGCCGAGCGGGGGCGCGACGGGATCACGGGGCCGCGCGCCGAGGGGGCGATCGGCTTCGCCGTGATCCGGGGCGGCGACGTGGTGGGCGAGCACGACGTGATCTTCCACGCCCCCGGCGAGCGGGTCGTCCTGCGCCATCTTGCCGCCGACCGGGCGATCTTCGCGCGCGGCGCGGCCCGGGCGGCCGCCTGGGCGCAGGGGCGCGCGCCGGGCCTCTACGGGATGGACGACGTGCTGGGGCTGCGCACGGAAGGCTAGGCCCCGCGCCCCTAGTCGCCCAGCTTGGCGTGGACCTCGCCCAGGTCGACCTCGCCCTTCGGCTTCTTGTTCGAGGGGTCCTCGAAGTCGTAGCGGAAGAGGCGGAAGTCCTTCTTGTAGATCTCGTATGTCAGATGCATCGCGAGGTCGTCGAAGTAGTCCTCGACCGGGTGGAGGCGCTTCGGCCCGTGGTCCGCGCTCTCGTTGAAGCGGGGGACGTCGGCGACCGAGACGGGGTGGGGCGGCTCGACCTCGTCGAGCACGGACTGCATGCCCCGCTCGAACTCCTCGACGTGGAAGATGCGATCGTAGCGCCCGCCGTTCACGACGAAGGTCGCGATGTGCCCCGACATGGCGGACCAGTGGATGTCCGGGTCCATCGGGCGGCGCCAGCGGATCGTGTCGCGCGCGAAGAGCAGGAACCGCCGGAAGGAGGCGATCTGGTCGAACTCCTCCGTGCCGTCCTCGCCGCCGACCTCGACGCCGTAGCGCTGCGTCAGCAGCGGCACGAGGTTGCCGCGGTACCGCCTGCCGTTCCTCTGGATCCCGGCGATCTTGTCGAAGAAGCTCGACAGGATGCGGGTGTAGGGGTTCCGGACGCAGGTGAACGCGAAGGAGCGGTGGCCCGAGACGTTCGCCTCGATCCTCGGCTGGCTCCCCTCCATGGCCCACTTGTGCAGGCCGTGCTTCGCGTCGTGGATGTCGCCGTCGAAGTAGCGCCCGTGGTCGGAGTAGAACATGACCTGCCCGATCGTCGAGCAGGCGCACTTGGGCACCACGCGGTACACCATGCTCTCGCTCTCGGTCATCCAGGTGCCGGGAAAGCCCATGTCCAAGTCCCTCGCGCCGCCGCCACCCGCGCGGCCTGGTGACAAAAATCAACAAACTCCCCCCGGGACAACATGGCGCGGCCGCGGGCCTGTGGACGCTGTGGCGAAAATGGGGGCATTGGTCCGCCGATGGCACGCATCGCCTTCCTCCTGCTCGCGCACAAGGACCCGGACGCCGTCGTCGCCCAGGCCGAGCGGCTGACCGCCACGGGCGACCACGTCGCGATCCATTTCGACGCCTCGGCCCCGAAGGGCACGTTCCGCCGCATCCATGCGGCCCTGAGGGACAATCCCGGCGTGGCCTTCGCGCGCCGCGTCCGCTGCGGCTGGGGGGAATGGTCCCTCGTGCAGGCGACCCTCAACGCCTGCGAGGCGGCGCTGGAGGCGTTCCCCGGAGCCACCCATTTCTACATGCTCTCGGGCGACTGCATGCCGATCAAGTCGGCCCGCTACGCGCGCGCCTTCCTCGACCGCGAGGACGCCGACCTCATCGAGAGCTTCGACTACTTCGAATCGGACTGGATCAAGACCGGCTTCAAGGAGGAGCGGCTGGTCTACCGCCACTGGTTCAACGAGCGCACCCAGAAGCGGCGCTTCTACGCCGCGTTCGCGCTGCAGCGGCGACTGGGGATCACGCGCGCGGTGCCGGCGGACCTGCGGATGATGATCGGCTCGCAGTGGTGGTGCCTGCGCCGCGCGACCCTCGAGCGGGTCATGGCCTTCCGCGCCCGGCGCCCCGACGTGATGCGCTTCTTCCGCACGACCTGGATCCCCGACGAGACCTTCTTCCAGACCCTCGTGCGCCACCTCGTCCGCGAGGAGGAGATACGGCCCCGCACCCCGACCTTCCTGATGTTCTCGGACTACGGGATGCCGGTCACGTTCTACAACGACCAATACGACCTCCTGCTCTCGCAGGACTTCCTCTTCGCGCGCAAGATCAGCCCGGAGGCGATGGATCTGAAGGCGCGGCTCGGCGACCTCTGGGCGGAGGAGCGGACCGACTTCCCCCTTTCGGACGAGGGGCGGCGGCTGCACGCCTTCCTGACGAGCCGCGGCAGGGTCGGCCGCCGGTTCGCCCCCCGCTTCTGGGAGCGCGAGGCCACGCTGGGCCGCGGGCGCGAGCTGCTGCTCGTCACCTGCAAGAAGTGGCACGTCGCCAAGCGCCTGACCGCCCGCATCCGCGAGGAGGCCGGCCTGCCCTGCATCGACTACCTCTTCGACGAGGAGGCGACGCCCCTTCCCGATCTCGGCGGGATCGAGACGACGCTCGAGAAGCGCCAGCGCCACCGGCGGGCGGTGCTGCGGATGCTGTTCGAGCGGCACGGGACGGACCGGCTGGTCATCTGCCTCGACCCCGCGCGGCTGGACCTGATGCAGGACTTCCAGGACGACCGCTGCGTCACGCGCCTGCTGGAGATGGAGTGCGCGTTCACGGACGACTACCTCGCGGGCCATGCCCGGCGGGTCGGCCTGGCGGGCGAGGCCACGGCGGACGAGACCATCGGGCGCCTCCTGCCGACGATCCGCCAGGAGATCGCCGACGAGGGCGACCGCATCCGCGACGCGGGCTTCGCGCACCTGCACCGCCTCCGCGAGACCGCGACCGATGCCGGGAACGCGGCCGAGCTGGCCGCGTTCCTGCGCTGCGGCGAGGACGTCGCCGGCCGGATCGTGGACACGCGCTATCTCTTCGAGGACTAGGGAGGAGCCGATGGCCTGGAGCTACGACGACGACAACGTGTTCGCGCGCATCCTGCGGGGCGAGATACCGAACGACACCGTGCTGGAGACCGAGCACGCGCTGGCCTTCCGCGACCTCTCGCCCCAGGCGCCCGAGCACGTCCTGGTGATCCCCAAGGGGCCCTACGTGGACGCGGCCCATTTCGGGGCGGAGGCGCCCGACGCCGAGCTCGCCGGCTTCGCGCGGGCGGTGGCAGAGGTGGCGCGCGCGCTGGGCGTGTCGACCGATGGCGGGGGGGGCTTCCGCACGATCGCCAATGCCGGCGGGCACGCGCACCAGGAGGTGCCGCACTACCACGTCCACGTCCTCGGGGGGCGCCCGCTCGGCCCGCTGCTGGCGGGCTGAGGGGTCCGGGGCCCCTCTCCCCTTGAGGGCGCATCCCGGCCCCGCTAGGGCTTGCGCCGCCGCCATGCCCGGAGGGAGCCTGCCTTGGCCCAGCATCCCAGCGCCACCACCAATGCCGATGGCACGCCCCGCATCGAGCCGCCGCGCGGCGCCGCGCCCCGGCCCGCGCCCGACCCGAAGCCGGCCGATTACGGCGTGCCCGAGACGGAGGTCGTGACCGCGCTGCGCGTCGCCTGCGATGGGGGCGAGGGCGCGCTGGGCCATCCACGCGTCTGGCTGCAGATCGACGATTCCATCGGCTGGGTCGAATGCGGCTACTGCGACAAGCGATACGTCCTCGCGGGGCACGACCCGGCGCCCGGCTCGAACGTCTCCGTGGGGGGCGCGGGCTTCGGGGACCGGACGGACGGGGACGGGCTGGACGAGAAGGCGTGAGGCGGGCGCTCGCCTTCCTGGCCCTTCTCGGGGGGTGCGCCTCCGCGGGCACCGCGCCGGTCGCCACGGCGCCCGCGCCCGTGCCAGCGGCGACGGGCGTCGAGATCCCCGGCACGGGGCGCGAGATCGGGTTCGGCCGCACGCTGGAGAGCGCGGAGGCGAGCCTGGCGCGCCTCTACGGCGCGCCGGAGCGCCGGGCCTGCGCGGGCGGGGCGATCCTCGTCTCCGAAGGGATCGAGCTGCACTTCACGGGATTCGGCTTCTCGGGCTGGCGGACGCCTGCGGCCTCGCGCGGGACGCTCTGCTAGCCTACGAGGTCGATCGCCGGCGCGCAGGGCAGGCGGGGCACGCCGTCCTTCCCGGCGAGGAACCCCAGGACGTTCTCGCCGGTCCACGCCTCGATCCGCCGGCCGTCCGACGTCGCGCCATAGCCCAGGCCCGTGCCCGTCGGCCCGTCCTGCGCGAAGTAGGACACGGTCCCCTCCATCCCGTCCTCGCAGAGGATCTCGGCCGCCGCCGCCCCGCCTGAGACGTAGGCCCAGCGCCCCGTGCAGGCCGCGCCGGAGCCTAGCGCCCCCTCAAGAGTGCCCTCGTTCCAGCCGAGGGCGCGGCCGTCGAACCACTCGCCCTCCGTGCCGATGCAGGCGAGCACGCGCGAGCATGGGTCCCCCGCCCCCGCGTCGGCCTCGCAGGGCTGCCGCGCGGCGGCGGGTAGGGCGAGGAGGGCGAGGGCGAGGAGGGCGCGCATGGCGCCACGGTACCCGCGCGGCCGGCCTTCGCGAAGGACCGGGGCGGGGCTTCAGCGGGTTTCCCCCGAACGACGCGCATGGCACATCGCGCGCGGACCGGGAGGGACGCAGCATGAGCTTCGGCAAGGGCCACCATCTTCATCTGATCGACGGCAGCGCCTTCATCTTCCGCGCCTTCCACGCGCTGCCGCCCCTGACGCGCAAGTCCGACGGCCTGCCCATCGGCGCCGTGGCGGGTTTCTGCAACATGCTGCAGCGCTACCTCGAGGGGAACGAGGGGCCGGACGCGGCGACGCACCTGGCGGTGATCTTCGACAAGGGCTCGCAGACCTTCCGCAACGAGATATTCCCCGAGTACAAGGGCCACCGCCCCGAGCTGCCCGAGGATCTGCGCCCCCAGATCCCCCTGACGCGCGAGGCCACGCGCGCCTTCAACGTCGCCTGCGAGGAGATCGAGGGGTTCGAGGCCGACGACATCATCGCCACCCTCGCCCGGCAGGGGCGCGAGGCGGGCGGGCGCGTCACCATCGTCTCGGCCGACAAGGACCTGATGCAGCTCGTCGGCGGCGGGGTCGAGATGATGCGTCCCGGCATCCAGGGCAAGCCGAACGAGACCATCGGCGTCGAGGGGGTCGAGGCTTATTTTGGCGTCGGCCCTGACCGGGTGGTGGACGTGCAGGCCTTGGCCGGGGACAGCACCGACAACGTGCCGGGCGCGCCGGGGATCGGGATCAAGACGGCCGCGGCGCTGATCGGGGAGTGGGGCGACCTCGATACGCTCCTCGCGAACGCCGAGAGCATCAAGCAGCCCAAGCGGCGGCAGACCCTGATCGATCACGCGGACCAGATCCGCATGAGCCGCGAGCTGGTCAGGCTGGACGACCGGATGGATCTGCCCTTCGGGCTGGACGACCTCGAGCTGCGCGACCCGGACCCGGACGCCCTCCTCGGCTTCCTGAACGAGATGGAGTTCCGGACCCTCACCCGCCGCGTCGCCGACGCGCTGGGCCGGGACGCCCCCGCCATGCCGGGCCCGAAGGCGGCCGAAGGCGCGGCGGTTCCCGAGCAGCCGCCCTTCGACCCGGCGGCCTACGAGATCGTCCGCGACGAGGAGGCGCTGCGGACCTGGATCGCCGCCGCGCGCGAGGCGGGCGTGGTCGCCGTGGACACGGAGACGACCGGCCTCGACGAGATGCGCGCGGACCTCGTGGGCGTCAGCTTGGCGACGGCGGCAGGGCGGGCCTGCTACGTGCCGCTCGCCCACAAGGCGGAGGAGGGGAAGGCCGACCTCTTCGCGGGGGACGGCGAGGCGCTGGCCGAGGGGCAGGTCGGGATGGACGCCGCGCTGGCGCTGCTGAAGCCGCTGCTGGAGGACGACGGCGTCCTGAAGGTGTTCCAGAACGCCAAGTACGACGTGAAGATCCTGGCCCGGAACGGCATCGCCGCCGCGCCGCTCGCCGACACGATGCTGCTGAGCTACGCGCTCCATGCCGGGCTGCACGGGCACGGGATGGACGAGCTGTCCGAGCGGTATCTCGGCCACGTGCCCCAGCCCATCAAGGCGCTCATCGGGTCGGGCAGGTCGCAGATCACCTTCGACCGGGTGCCGGTCGACAGGGCCGCCCCTTACGCGGCCGAGGACGCGGACGTCACGATCCGCCTCCACGAGCTCTTCCGCCCGCAGCTGCACGCCGAGAAGGTGACCACCGTCTACGAGACGCTGGAGCGCCCGATGATCCCCGTCCTCGCCCGGATGGAGATGGCCGGGATTATGGTCGACCGCGAGCACCTGAGCCGCATGTCCGGGGCCTTCGCGCAGAAGATGGGCGCCCTGGAGGAGGAGATCCACGCCCTGGCCGGGCGGCCCTTCAACGTGGGCTCGCCGAGCCAGCTGGGCGGGATCCTCTTCGGCGAGATGGGCCTGCCGGGCGGCAAGCGCACCAAGACGGGCGCCTGGGCCACCCCCGCGGACGTCCTTGAGGACCTCGCGACCGAGCACGACCTCGCCCGCAAGGTGCTGGACTGGCGGGCGATGTCGAAGCTGAAGTCGACCTACACCGACAACCTGCAGAACCACGTCAACCCCGAAACCGGGCGCGTCCACACGTCCTACTCGATCGCGGGGGCGAACACGGGGCGGCTGGCCTCGTCCGACCCGAACCTGCAGAACATCCCCGTCCGCACGGAGGAGGGGCGCCGCATCCGCGAGGCGTTCGTGGCCCCCGAGGGGCGGGTCCTGGTCTCGCTCGACTACTCGCAGATCGAGCTGCGCCTCCTGACGGAGTTCGCGGACGTGCCCGCCCTGGAGGAGGCGTTCCGCGAGGGGCAGGACGTCCATGCGGTCACCGCGTCGGAGATGTTCGGCGTGCCCCTGGGGGAGATGACGCCCGACGTCCGCCGCTCCGCCAAGGCGATCAACTACGGGATCGTCTACGGCATCTCGGGCTTCGGGCTGGCGCGGAACCTGCGCATCCCGCGCGAGGAGGCGTCGGGCTTCATCGACCGCTACTTCGAGAAGTTCCCCGGCATCAAGGAGTACATGGAGCGCACCACCCGCGCCGCGAAGGCGGACGGATACGTGAGGACCCTGTTCGGCCGGCGCGTGAACACCCCCGGCGTCGGACAGAAGGGCCCGCAGGCGGGCTACGCGCGGCGGGCCGCGATCAACGCGCCGATCCAGGGGTCCAACGCGGACATCATCCGCCGGGCCATGGCGCGGATGGAGGAGGCGACCGAGGGCCTGGACGCGAGGATGCTCCTCCAGGTCCACGACGAGCTTCTCTTCGAGGTGGCCGAGGCCGACGCGGACGCCCTGGTCGAACGCGCGCGGGGGGTCATGGTCCACGCCCACGAGCCGGCGGTCAGGCTCTCCGTGCCGATCGTGGTGGATGCGGGGCGGGGCCGGAACTGGGCCGAGGCGCACTAGGCGCCCGGCCGCCGAGGAGGGCGCGTTCGGCCCCCCAGACCCCATGGCCCCAGCCCTGCGCCGCGCCGTGCGCACGCCGGGTGTGCACGGGACGCGGGGTCCATCCCGATTTCCCGCCTTGGGTCCGGCGGCGCGAGGGCCTAGGCAGCCCCCATGCGGTACGATCCCTCGACGAACCCTCCCCGCGCCGGCGCCTTCGAGGCCGCGCCCGACATCCTGTCGGCGATGCATTCGGGCGGGGTGGCGGCCTGGCGATGGCGGGCGGGGGCGATGACGGCGACGCTCGACCCGCTGGCGATGGCGTGGTGGGGCGTGGGCGCCTCCGAGGTCGCGGTCGAGGACCTCCTGGCGCGCGTGGACCCCGCCGACCGCGAGGAGACCGGCCGCATCTGGCGCGAGGCCGCCGAGGAGGGCCGCCCCTTCGTCCACGCCTTCCGCGTGGACGGCCGGTGGATCGCCGCGAGGGGCGACGAGCCCGCGGAGGGCGAGCCGTTCACCGCCGTCTTCCTCGACGTCACGGACATGCGCCGCGCGCGGGAGATGCAGGACCTCATGCTGCGCGAGATGGGGCACCGGATCGGCAACCTCTTCGCGGTCGCCTCCGCCACGGCGACGATCGCCGCGAAGGGCGCGCACGACGCCGAGACGCTGGTCGCCGACCTTCGGCAGCGCTTCGCCCAGCTCTCCGGGGCGTTCCGAATGGTCGCGCGCGGCGAGGCGGGCGCGGCGCTGGGGCCCATGCTCGCGGTGCTCCTGCGGCCCTATGCCGATGCCGGCCGCCTCCGGGTCGAGGTCGAGGGGCCCGCGCTGCATCAGGACGAGGTGACGACCCTGAGCCTCGCGCTGCACGAGCTGGCGACCAACGCCATGAAATACGGCGCCCTGTCGGCCCCGGGCGGGCATGTCGAGCTGACCGGCGGCGCCCGCGGCGGCCGCCTGGAGCTGCGCTGGCGCGAGCGGGGCGGCCCCGTCCCCGAGGGCGTGCCGGAGGATCAGGGCCTCGGGCGGCACCTCGTCGACACCGCGATCGCGGGACGGCCCGGCGGCCGGACGCGATGGCGTGCGCCCCCCGGGGGGATCGAGGTGGACCTGGGGTTCGAGCTTTGCCGGGGCGGGGGCTGAGGGGCCCGGCGCGCCGTCCGGCCCTCCGGGCCGGCGCCACCCTCGTCGCGCTGCACAAGCCGATGAACGTCCTGTCGCAGTTCACCCCCGAAGGGGGCTGGCCGGGGCTCGGCGGCTTCGGGCTGCCGAAGGGCGTCTATGCCGCCGGGCGCCTGGACCGCGACAGCGAGGGGCTTCTGCTGCTGACGGATGACGGCCGCCTCCAGGCCCGCATCGCCGCCCCCGGCAGCGGGATCCGCAAGACCTACCTCGCCCAGGTGGAGGGGGCGCCGGACGACCGTGCGCTCGGCCGGCTGCGGGACGGGGTCGCCCTGAGGGACGGGCCGGCGCGGGCGCTGGCGGCGCGGGCCGTGCCGCCGCCGGGCTGGCTGGGCCCGCGCGATCCGCCCGTCCGGGCCCGCCGCTCGGTGCCCGATCACTGGATCGAGCTGGTCCTCGGCGAGGGGCGCAACCGGCAGGTCCGCCGCATGACCGCCCATGTCGGCCTGCCGACGCTGCGCCTCGTGCGGGTGCGGATCGGGCCCTGGGCGCTGGGCGGCCTGGCGCCTGGCGAATGGCGGGAGGAGGGCCCCCCGCCGCCGGGCTGACGCACGATATTCGTGCTGCTGCATCAGGATGTCGGCGGGAAATGTCCGTTCCGGCGCCGTCCCTTAACCTGGCGGCAAGGTTCGTGCGGCATGATGGCCCGATGATCCATGCAACCCGATTCGCGCGGCGACGAGGCGAGCCCATCGCGGGCGCTGCCTTCCCGGCCCGGGGCAGGGCGGCGGCCGTGCCGTGCCCTGCCGAAGCGCGGGGGGGCGGAATCCGCGCCGGCCGGGGCGGCCCGCGCCCGGGCGGCTCAGCCTTCGAGGGCGCTGACGGGGATCATGGGGAAGAACGCCCCGTCCGAGCGGACGCCGAACCACGGGGTGCCGTCCACCTCCTCCGTCTCGCCGATCTCGGTCAGGCGGTAGAAGGTCTTGCGGTCGATCCGCGCCATCAGCCCCCGGCGGACGTGAAGATAGGGCGCCGGCTCGCCGTCGCCGGCGATCTCGACGGTGATCGGGTTCTCCGGCCCGGCGGCGACGAGGTCGCCCACGCCGGTCTCGAAGGTGAGGACGCCGTCCTCCTCCTCGAAGTCCTGGGCGATGAAAGGGGCGTCCTCGACCTCGATCCCGAGCTTCTCGACGGGGGTGACGAGGAAGTGGCGGTCCCCCTCGCGCTTGAGGATCGAGGCGAAGAGCCGCACGAGCGCGGGGCGGCCGATCGGCGTGCCCTCGTGCAGCCAAGTGCCGTCGCGCAGGATGCGGATCGCGATCTCGCCGCAATGGTCGGGGTTCCACAGGTGGACCGGCGGCGGACCCTTGCCGCCCGATCTTGCCGCCCTGACCAGCGCGTCGGTCGGGTTTCCGCCGCTCGCGGGGGCGTTCACGCCCTCGTGCGCCCTGGTGCCCTTTGTCATCGCGATCCCCCCGGACTAGGTTACGCCGCGCGGCGCCCCGAAGGGAAGTCGTGCCGCAAACCCCCATCTAGAGGCGAAGGGACCCGCGTCATGAGCATCGACACCGATCCGGTCGCCGAGATCGAGGCGCTGTCCGTCCGCCTGGGCGAGGCGCGCGCCGCCATCGCCCGCCGCTTCATCGGGCAGGATCGGGTCGTGGACCTCGTGCTGAGCACGCTTCTCTGCGGCGGGCACGGGCTGCTGATCGGCGTGCCGGGCCTGGGCAAGACGCGGCTCGTCGAGGCGCTGTCGACCGTGATGGGCCTGCGGGCGGGGCGGGTGCAGTTCACCCCCGACCTGATGCCGACGGATATCGTGGGATCGGAGATCCTGGAGGCGGGCGAGGACGGGCGCCGGGCGTTCCGCTTCGTCGAGGGGCCGGTGTTCTGCCAGCTCCTCCTCGCGGACGAGATCAACCGCGCCAGCCCACGCACGCAGTCCGCCCTCCTGCAGGCCATGCAGGAGCGGGAGGTGACGGTCGCCGGCCAGGACCGCGCGCTGCCCACGCCCTTCCACGTCCTCGCCACGCAGAACCCGATCGAGCAGGAGGGGACCTATCCCCTGCCGGAGGCGCAGCTCGACCGGTTCCTCGTGCAGATCGAGGTGGACTATCCCGACCGCGCCACGGAGGAGGCGATCCTCGTGGCCACCACTGGCGGGGCCGAGGAGGTCGCGGTGCAGGCGTTCGCCGCCGCCGAGCTGATGGAGGCGCAGGCCCTCCTGCGGCGGATGCCCGTGGGCGAGAGCGTGACGGCCGCCATCCTCGACCTCGTGCGGGCCTGCCGCCCTGGCCAGCCCGAGGCGCCGGACTTCGTCACGGAGGACGTGGCCTGGGGGCCGGGGCCGCGCGCGGCGCAGGCCCTGATGCTGACCGTGCGGGCGCGGGCGCTGCTGACCGGGCGCCTCGCCCCTTCGGTCGAGGACGTGGAGGCCCTGGCGCGGCCCGTGCTGGGGCACCGGATGGCGCTGGGCTACGCCGCGCGCGCCGAGGGGCGGACCGTGGGCGCAGTCGTCGACCGCCTGGCCGCCGCCGCCTGCCGCCCCGAGACCCGGGCCGCCTGAGCCCCGTGGCCGCGCCCGTCACCCTTCGGCCGCGCGCCGACGCGCTGGCCGCGCCGCTGCCGCCGCTGCTGGCGCGGGCCGAGCGCCTGGCGAGCACGGTCGCCCACGGCGCGCACGGGCGCCGCCGTCCCGGCGCGGGCGACGAGTTCTGGCAGTTCCGCCACGCGATGCCGGGCGACCCCGCGCGCAGCATCGACTGGCGCCGAAGCGCCCGGTCGGACGCTACCTTCGTCCGCGAGATGGAGTGGGAGACGAGCCAGGCGGTGACGATCTGGGTCGACCGCTCGGCCTCCATGGACTTCGCGGAGGGCGGGCGGGCGCCGAAGGCGGACCGGGCAGCGCTGCTGGGGCTGGCCTGCGCGATCCTCCTGATCCGGGGGGGGGAGCGGGTGGCCCTCGCGCCCGGGGAGGGGCGCGGTCCGCCCCCCGCGGCGGGCCGGGCGCGGCTGGACCGGATCGCCGCCGACCTCGCCGGGCCTGGCGCCGGGGGGGATCGCGGGGGGGATCACGGGGGGGATTACGAGGGGGATTACGGACGCGCGCCGCAGACGCCGCCCCCGCCCAACACGCGCGCGCTCTGGCTGTCGGACTTCCTCGGCCCGGTGGAGCCCGCGCTCGCCGCGATGCGGCGGGCGGCCGACGCGGGCGTGCGGGGCGTCCTCTGCCAGGTGCTCGACCCCGCGGAGGAGGCGCTGCCCTACGAAGGGCGGACCGTCTTCGAGAGCATGGGCGGCCGGCTCAGGCACGAGACGAGGAAGGCGGACGCGCTACGCGGCGAGTATCGCGGGCGCCTCGCCGAACGCCGCGCGGCGCTGCGGGACGCGTGCCGCCGCACGGGCTGGGTCTGGACGCGGCACGCGACGGACGGGTCGGCGGCGGCGGCGCTCGGCGGGCTCTACCATGCGCTGGAGGGCGGGGGCCGGTGACGCTGGGGCCCGTCGCCTTCCTCGCGCCGTTCCTCCTCCTGGCGCTGGTCGTGCTGCCGATCCTCTGGCTGGTCCTGCGCGCGGTGCCGCCCGCGCCGGTGCGGCGGCGCTTTCCCGGGGTCGCGCTGCTGCTCGGCCTGCAGGACGAGGAGGCGGCGGCCGATCGCACGCCGTGGTGGCTGCTGCTCCTGCGGACGCTGGCGCTGGGGGCGGTGATCGTCGGGCTGGCGGGCCCCGTGCTGAACCCGCGCGAGGGCGCGGGTGGCACCGGGCCGCTGCTGATCGTCGCGGACGCCTCCTGGGGGAGCGCGCCGGACTGGGCGGCGCGGCAGGCGCGCGTCGAGGCCGCGCTGGAGGAGGCCGCGCGCGACGGCCGGCCCGTGTCGGTCGCGGCGCTGACCGCGCCGCCGGTCGAGGCGCGCTTCTCGCCAGCGGAAGGCGCGCTCGCGGCCCTGCCGGGGCTGGAGCCCGCGCCCTTCGCGCCCGACTATGCGGCCTTCGCCATACCTGAGGGCACGGCCGGGACGCTCTGGATCTCGGACGGGCTGGACCATCCGGGCCGGGCGGAGCTTCTCGCGCGGCTGGAGGCGTTCGGGCCGGTCGAGGTGGCCGAGGCGGCAGGCATCCCGCCGTCTCTGGGCCCGCCTCGGCCCGAGGGGGGCGAGGTCGCGCTGGAGGTCCACCGCCCCTCGGGCGGTCCGGCGCAGGTCGCGCGGGTGATCGCGCGCGGCCCCGACCCCGCCGGCGCGGTGCGCGTCCTCGCGCAGGGCGAGGCGGCGTTCGAGGCGGGCGCGACCCGTGCCGAGGCCCTGCTGGAGATGCCGTCCGAGCTGCTGGCGCGGGTGCAGCGCTTCGAGGTCGGGGGCGTCCGCTCCGCCGGGGCGGTGCAATTGGCCGATGACGGGCTGCGCCGCCGCGAGATCGCCGTCCTGGGGCCCGGCGCGGACGAGGCGCTCGTGCTGCTGTCGCCGTCGCACTACCTGCGGGAGGCGCTGGCGCCGGTCGCGGACCTGATCGAGGGCGACCTCGGCGCCGTGATCCCGGCCAACCCGGACGCGATCGTGCTCGCCGACGCGGGCCGGGTGCCGGAGGCCGCCGCGCTGGAGGCCTGGGTCCGCGGCGGGGGCACGCTGATCCGCTTCGCGGGGCCGCGCATGGCCGCCTCGGAGGTCGGGGTGGGCGAGGACGACCCGCTCCTTCCGGTGCGCCTGCGCGCCGGCGGGCGCACGGTGGGCGGCGCGATGTCCTGGGGCGAGCCCAAGGCCCTGCGCCCCTTCGACCCCGAGGGGCCTTTCGCGGGGCTCGATGTGCCCGAGGAGGTGCGCGTCTCGGCCCAGGTGGTCGCCGAGCCGGGGCCCGACCTCGCGGAGCGGACCATCGCGGCGCTGGAGGACGGCACCCCCCTCGTGACGGCGGCGCCCCTCGGCGAGGGGCGGGTGGTGCTGTTCCACGTCACCGCCAACGCCGAATGGTCGGGGCTTCCACTCTCGGGGCTCTTCGTGCGGATGCTGGACCGGCTGGCACTGGGCGCGGGCGGGGGCCGCGAGGGCGCCGGCGGGCTGGAGGGCACGGTGCTGGTGCCCGAGGTCCTGCTGGACGCCTACGGCGCCGCCCGCGACGCCGGCGAGCGCGCGGGCGTCGCGGGCGAGGCCGTGGCCGAGGCGCTGGCATCGGGGCCCGGCGCGGCGCTGCCGCCGGGCCTCTACGCCGGCGAGGACCGGGCCGTCGCGGTGAACGTGATCGGCACGGAGGCGGCGGAGGCGGGGCCGGCGGCGTTCGAGTGGCCCCGCGCGCCCGGCCCGCTCGTCGTCGACGAGGAGATGCCGCTGGGCGGGTGGCTCCTCGTGGCGGCGCTGGCCCTGCTGGCGCTGGACGCGCTGCTGTCGATGTGGCTGGCCGGGCGGCTCCGGCTCCGCCGGGGGGCGGTGGCGGCGGCGCTGCTGCCCCTGGCGCTGGCGCTGGCGCCCGGGGGCGCCGACGCGCAGGACGCGGCCCCCGGCGGCGGCCCTGCCACGGCGACCCCGGGCGAGGAGGCGCCCTTCGACGCCGAGGATATCCAGGCCGCCTCCGACGTGACGCTGGCCTATGTCGTGACGGGCGATCCGGCGGTGGACGAGATCAGCGAGGCGGGGCTGCTGGGCCTGTCGCGCACCCTCGCCGCGCGCACCTCCGTCGAGCCGCGCCGCCCCGCTGGCGTCGTGCCCGGCGAGGACGAGCTGGGCTTCTACCCCCTTCTCTACTGGCCCGTCACGGCCGACCAGCCGACCCCCGGCGCCACCGCGACCGAGGCGCTGAACCGCTACCTGCGCGGCGGGGGCATGATCGTCTTCGACACGCGCGACGCAGGCTTCCGGGGCGGCGGCACCACGGCCGAGGGGCGCGCGCTGCAGCGCATCGCCGCCGGTCTCGACGTGCCGCCCCTGGAGCGGCTGCCCGAGGACCACGTCCTGGGCCGGGCCTTCTACCTGCTGCAGGACTATCCGGGCCGCTTCAACGGGCGCGACGTCTGGGTCGAGGCCGCGCCCCCCGGGGCCGAACGGATCGAGGGCATGCCGTTCCGCAACCTCAACGACAACGTGACCCCCGTGCTGATCGGCGGCAACGACTGGGCCGCCGCATGGGCCGTCACCGACGCGGGGCGCCCGATGCTGCAGGTCGGTCGCGGCCCCGCGGGCGAGCGTCAGCGCGAGATCGCGCTGCGCTTCGGCGTCAACCTCGTGATGCACGTGCTGTCGGGCAACTACAAATCAGACCAAGTGCACGTTCCGGCCCTCCTCGACCGGCTGGGGAACTGAGATGCGGCGCGACCTCGCCTTCTCGCCGCTCGTCCCCTGGGAGGTCGTCGCCGGCATGGGCGCGCTGGCGCTGGTCGTGGTCGCGCTGGCCGCCTGGCGGGGGCTGCCGGGTTGGTGGCTGCGGGCGCTGGCGGGGGTCGCGCTGATCGCGGCGCTGGCGGGGCCGGCGCTGCGCGTCGCCGAGGAGGAGGGGTTGTCGGACCTCGTGGTCCTGGCGGTGGACGCCTCGGCCTCGAACCGGCTGGACGGGCGGGACGCGCGCACCGCCGGGGCCGCCGCCGCCCTGGAGGAGGCGCTGGAGGACCGCGCGGACGTGGTGCGCGTGGACGTGGCGGACGATCCGGGCGACGGCGGCACGCTGCTGGGCGGGGCCCTGTCCCGCGCGGTGGCCGAGCTGCCGGCGGGGCGGATCGCCGGGGTGATCGCCTTGACGGACGGGCAGGTCGCCGACCCCCTCGCCGTGCCTTCGGTGGACGCGCCCTTCCACGTCCTCCTGACCGGCGAGCGGGACGACTGGGACCGCCGCCTGGTGGTCAGGGGCGCGCCGGCCTACGCCATCCTCGGCGAGGAGGTCGTCCTGGAGGTCGAGGTCGTCGACGAGGGCCCCGTGCCCGAAGGCGTCGCCGGCTCCGCCGAGGTCGCGATGTCGGTGGACGGCGCCGAGCCGGTGACCGGCCTCGTCCGGCCGGGCGAGGTGCTGCGCCTGCCGGTCGTGCTGCCGCACGGGGGCCGCAACGTGATCCGCTTCGAGACGCCGGGCCTCGAGGGCGAGACGACCGATCGCAACAACGCCGCGATCGTCCAGATGACGGGCGTGCGCGACCGCCTGCGGGTCCTCCTCGTCAGCGGGGAGCCGCATCCCGGCACGCGCACCTGGCGGAACCTGCTGAAGTCGGACAGCCAGGTCGACCTCGTCCACTTCACCATCCTGCGCCCGCCGGGCAAGGAGGACGGGGTGCCGGTGGACGAGCTGTCGCTGATCGCCTTCCCGACGCGCGAGCTGTTCCTCGAGAAGGTCGAGGAGTTCGACCTCATCATCTTCGACCGCTACCAGCGGCGCGGGATCCTGCCCGACAGCTACCTCGCCTCGGTCGCCGACTACGTGCGCGAGGGCGGCGCGGTGCTGGTCGCGGCGGGGCCGGACTTCGCGACGGCCTCCTCGCTCTACTACTCGCCGCTGGGGGAGGTGCTGCCCGGCGCGCCCACCTCCGTCGTCCTGGAGGAGGCGTTCCGCCCCGAGGTCACGGAGATCGGCGGGCGCCATCCGGTGACGGACGGCCTCGCCCCCGTGGGCGAGGCCGCGTGGGGCCGCTGGGGGCGCCTCGTCGACGTCAGCCCGGTGGACGGCCAGACGGTGATGGCCGGCCCGGGCGAGCGGCCGCTCCTGCAGCTCTCTCGGGTGGGGGAGGGGCGGGTCGCGCTCCTTGCGTCGGACCATGCCTGGCTCTGGGATCGGGGGGTGGACGGGGGCGGCCCGCAGATGGAGCTGCTGCGCCGCCTCGCCCATTGGCTGATGAAGGAGCCCGAGCTGGAGGAGGAGGCGCTGACCGCCCAGGCGGAGGGGCAGCGGATGGTGATCACCCGCCGCACCCTGCGCGAGGAGCCGCCGGGCGACGTCCTCGTCACCGGCCCGGACGGCGAGGTGGTCGCCGTGCCGCTGGAGGAGGTCTCGCCAGGGGTGTTCCAGGGCCGCTACGACGCGCCGGAGCTGGGCCTCTACCGGCTGGAGGAGGGCGGGATCGTCGCGGTGTTCGGCCTCGGCCCGCCCGCCCCGCGCGAGTTCGAGCGCACGCTGGCCACGGACGCGGTGCTGGGCGCGGCGGCCGAGGCCTCGGGCGGGGCCGTGCGCCCGATCGAGGGGGGGCTGCCGCAGGTGCGCGAGGTCCGCCCCGGCCGGGCGGCCTTCGGGCGCGGCTGGATCGGGATCACCCCGCGCGAGGCGGCGGTGACGACGGGGCTGACGATCACCCCCCTCGGCGCGCCCTGGCTGTGGCTCCTGGTGGCGGGGATGCTGGTGCTCGGCGCTTGGCTGCTGGAGGGGCGCCGGACCTGAGAGGCGCCGGCGGCGGGCGACGCCGGGCGGGCCGCCCGCCCTTCCATCTCGCCGGCTTCCCCGGGGGCCTTCCGAAGCGGCCCGGCCGGCCTTCACCTTCGGCCAGGTGCCGGCCGCTTCGGGCGGGCGCGCTCGGGACGCCGCCACGCCCCTCCGCGCCCTTGCGGGCCCCCCTCCTGGATTGGCGGCCCGCAGGGGGCCTTCCGCTCCGTCCATGGTCCATGTGGGAACGGCCCGGTCGTCTCCCCCTCCGGTGGCCGGATCGCGGCGGCCGATCCGGCAGGCGCCCGTCGTCCTCCGCCCTCACCCCCGCGCGTTCTCCGCCGAAGTGGCCCGCCGAAGTGGCCCGCCGTCCTTGGCTTCCGCGCCGCCCGCGTCCCGGTTGGGAACGACTCCGCGGCCCCTTCCCCCTCCTGGGAGGCGTTCGAGGCGTCTCGTCGCTTAGCGCGCCGTCGCCCCCCGGGGCGGCCATCCCCGGCTTTCGCCCCGCCCGCGCCCGGCGCCGGGACGGGTCCGCCGCCCTGGCTGCCCAAGGGCATCCGGCGGGGCTTCGCTGGCCTTCGCGCCCTGGCGCCCGCCCCCCGCCGGGGAGTGGCCCGCCGTTCGCGGGGGGCGCCTCGCGGGTGCCCAGACGGGGGCGCCGTGGCCCTCGTTCCACTCAAGGGCGGCCCCGAAGGGCTCCGCCGATCTTCGCCTCCCGTCCTTCTTCTGCGGAGCGCCCTTGTATCTTTGTTTATGGGACGGTCCGGGCTTCGGACTGTCTTCCCGGGGGCCTGGTTCGTGCCACTCTCGGGCGGGGACCGGGGCGCGAGCCCCCAGGGCCGTTCGGGGCCGCGGGGGGGCTTGGCCGGCCCCCTGGTCTCGGTCGTCCGTGGCCCTCGGCGGCCTTCCTCCGGGGCGCCCCCGTCCTTCGGACTTCCACTTCGCCGGCCTCGTCGGGGCGGGGCGTGCCTTCTGCGCGCGCTGGCGTTCGGCCCTGCCGTTCACCCTTTCTTAAGGGGGCCCGTGCGAGGAGGGGTTGCGGAACAGGCTGCAGAGTCGATGGCCGCGAACGTCGGCGACGGCGTCCCCGTGCGGCCCCGGAACGGCTTCTCGTGCCGATCCGCCGCTGGGGACGTGTTCCTGCCCTCGCCGGCGTTCCCCCCACCTTCCGAGCCAAGGCCGAGGCCGAGGCCGGCCGGGCGGGGCGCGATCCGGCGCCCCCCGGTCCCGGCCGGGGGCGCCCTGGGCTCAGTCGGGAAGGCGCAGCGCGAGGGTCTCGCCCGACCAGCCCGTCGCGAGGGTGCTGGACTGGATGGCGACCTCCTCGACCCCGTCCGGGATCGCCACCCCGGAGAGGGAGCGGGTGAAGGGCTGCTCGTCCGGGTGGGGGTGGGCGAGGACCCGCGTGCCCAGGACCGCGCCGTCCGGGCCGAGGACGCGCCAGCCGTTCGCGTAGTCGTCCCAGCCGGTCTCCTCGTGGGCGATGGTGACGTCGAAGCGCCAGCCGTCCGCCGCGCGCGACGCCTCGGCCGAGACGATGGCGGCCGGGTCGGCGAAGGCCGGCGCGGCGGCGGCGAGAGGCGCGAGGAAGGCTAGGGGGAGGCGCATGGTCGGCCCTTCATGGCACGGAACGGCGCCGATCGCGAGCACCATCGCGTGCGCCCGGACGGCCCCGGTCGCTTTACCGGGCCCCGCCGGCCTGTATACCGGCCCCGAGAGGAGGTCGTCCGATGCAGATGCCCGCGCCCGACGCCCGGATCATGGAGAGGAGGGCCCAGGTCGCCTCGCGCCTGCGCGCGGTCCTGTCCCCCGGCGCCGTGATCGACGACCCCGTGGCGACCCGCGCCTACGAATGCGACGCCCTGACGGCCTACAAGTGCCCGCCGCTCGCGGTCGTGCTGCCGTCGAGCACGCAGGAGGTCGCCGCCGCGCTGCGCGTCTGCCACGAGGAGGGGGTGCCGGTGGTGCCGCGCGGCTCGGGCACCTCGCTGGCCGGGGGGGCGCTGCCCACGGCCGATTCGGTGGTCCTGGGCGTGGCGCGGCTGAACCGGGTGCTCGAGACCTCGCCCGAGGATCGCTTCATCCGGGTGGAGGCGGGGCGCACGAACCTCTCCGTGACCGGCGCGGTCGAGGGGCTGGGCTTCTTCTACGCGCCGGACCCGTCCTCGCAGCTGGCCTGCGCGATCGCGGGGAACGTGGCGATGAACTCGGGCGGGGCGCACTGCCTGAAATACGGGGTGACGACGAACAACCTGCTGGGCGTGACGCTGGTCACGATGGAAGGCGAGGTGCTGGAGATCGGCGGCGCCCACATGGACCCGGCGGGGCTGGACCTGCTGGGGGCGATCTGCGGCAGCGAGGGGCAGCTGGGCGTCGTCACCGAGGCGACGCTGCGCATCCTTCCCAAGCCCGAGGGCGCGATGCCCGTCCTCGTCGGCTTCGACGATCCCGTGACGGCGGGGGCCTGCGTGTCGGGCATCATCGAGGCGGGCGTGCTGCCGGTCGCCATCGAGTTCATGGACCGCCCCTGCATCCGCGCGACGGAGGCCTTCGCGGGCGCCGGATACCCGGATTGCGAGGCGCTGCTGATCGTCGAGGTGGAAGGGTCCGAGGGCGAGATCGAGGAGCAGCTGGGCGCGATCGAGGCCGTCGCCCGGAGGCACGACCCGGTCGAGCTGCGCCGCGCGAAGACCCCCGAGGAGGCGGCGGCGATCTGGCTGGGGCGCAAGTCGGCCTTCGGCGCGATGGGCCAGCTGGGCGACTACATGTGCCTCGACGGGACGATCCCCGTCTCGGAGCTGCCGCGCGTGCTGGGGCGCATCGAAGCGCTGTCGCGGGAGTACGGGCTGGAGGTGGCGAACGTCTTCCATGCGGGCGACGGCAACATGCACCCCCTGATCCTCTTCGACGCGAACGCGGACGGCCAGCTCGAGCGGTGCGAGGCGCTGGGGGCGGAGATCCTGAGGCTCTGCGTCGAGGTGGGCGGCTGCCTGACGGGCGAGCACGGGGTCGGCGTCGAGAAGCGCGACCTGATGGGCGTGCAGTTCGGCGAAGGCGACCTGGAGATGCAGATGCGCGTGAAGGACGTCTTCGACCCCGGCTGGCTGCTGAACCCCGCCAAGGTCTTTCCGCTGGGCGCATCCGAGGGGCGGCGCGCTTGATCCACCCCCTTCCCTGCGCGCCTTGTCTGCTGGTCCACGAGGTCGACGCCATGGAGCATCGCGAACGGCGCCTGCTCCACGGGCTTCGGGACGTGGCCGAGGATCGGGCGCGCGGCGCCTTCATATGGCTCCACTACCCGCTCGTCGCGCTGCTCTCGTGGTCGTTCCTTCCATCCGCGCCCGAGGCGGTTCGCCCGGGCGTCGCCCTCTTCGCCCTCGTTCACCTCGGCCTGCACCTCAGGCTGCGGAACGCGCCTGCGCATGAGTTCCACGGCGTGCTGTCCTGGTCTGCGATCGGCGGTGCGGCCCTGTTCGGCTTGTTCTACCTGCTCACGGTGTTCTTGTGACCCGCCCCGCCACCGAAGACGAACTCGCCGAGGCGATCCGGGGGGCGAATGGCCCCTTGCGGGTCGTGGGCGGCGGGACGCGCGGGATGGCGCCGGGCGGCGAGCCGCTGGAGACGGGCGCCCTCTCGGGCGTGACGCTCCACGAGCCGGGGGCGCTGACGCTGGTGGCGCAGGCGGGAACGCCGCTCGCCGTCGTGAACGAGACCCTGCGGGAGGCAGGCCAGTGCCTGCCCTTCGAGCCGATGGACCATCGGCCCCTGCTGGGGACGGCGGGCGAGCCGACGATAGGGGGCGTCGTCGGGGGCGGCGTCTCCGGCCCGCGGCGGGTGCGGGCGGGGGCCTGCCGGGACGCGCTGATCGGGGTGCGCCTCGTCACCGGCGAGGGGCGCGCGGTGAAGAGCGGCGGGCGGGTGATGAAGAACGTCACCGGCTACGACCTGGCGAAGCTGGCCTGCGGCGCGCGCGGCACGCTGGGGGTGCTGACGGAGGTGGCGTTCAAGGTGCTGCCCCTGCCCGCGGACATGCGGACCCTCGCGCGCGAGGTGCGAGGCGCGCCAGAGGCCGCGGCGCTGATGTCGCGGGCGCTGGCCTCGCCCTACGAGGTCACGGGCGCGGCCTGGGACGGGGCGCGGGTCCTCCTGCGGGTCGAGGGGCTGGAGGGGTCCGTGGCGTACCGGGCCGGGAAGCTGGGCGACTTGGTGGAGGCCGAGCCCTTGGCCGAGGACCCTTGGGCGGCGGTCCGCGACGCGAAGGCCGTCGCCGGGGCGGGCGACCTCTGGCGGGTCCATGTCCGGCCGTCGGACGCGCCCGCCGTGCTGGACCGGGTGCCGCACGAGAGGGCGCTGCTGGACTGGGGGGGCGGGTTGGTCTGGCTGCGGACGGCGCCCGGCACGGACGTGCGGGCGCTGATGGGCGTGCCGGGCCATGCGACCTGCCTGCGGGGTGCGGCCCCGCCCCTCCACCCGCCCGCGGCCGGGATCGCGGCGCTGGAGGAGGGGCTGCGCCGGCGCTTCGATCCCAGGGGTCTGTTCCGGGGCGGGCCGCTCCGCCGCGAGGGGCCGGGCGCCGCCCGCGCCATGGCGGCCCCATGAGGACCGAGTTCACCCCCGAGCAGCTTCGCGACCCGGCGACCGCGCGCTCGAACGAGATCCTGCGGTCCTGCGTACATTGCGGGTTCTGCACGGCGACCTGCCCGACCTATGCGGTGCTGGGCGACGAGCTCGACAGTCCCAGGGGGCGCATCTACCTCATCAAGGACATGCTCGAGTCCGGCCGGCCGGCGGATGCCCGGACGGTCAAGCACGTCGACCGCTGCCTCTCCTGCCTCGCCTGCATGACGACCTGCCCCTCGGGCGTGCACTACATGCATCTCGTCGACCACGCCCGCGCCCATATCGAGCGGACCTTCCACAGGCCCTGGCCGGACCGCGCGCTGCGCCGGGTGCTGGCCATGGTGCTGCCCCATCCGGGACGGTTCCGCGCCGCGCTGGTCGGGGCCAAGCTCGCGCGGCCGTTCCGGCGGCTGGTGCCGGACGCCCGGCTGCGCGCGATGCTGGACATGGCCGACGCGCCCATCGCGTCCCCCGCGCGGCACGACGACCCGCAGGTCCACCGGGCCCGGGGAACGCGCCGGATGCGGGTCGCCCTGATGACGGGCTGCGCGCAGCGCGCGCTGGACGCGGAGATCAACGCCGCCACGATCCGCCTCCTGACCCGGCTGGGCTGCGAGGTGGTGATCCCCGAGGGGCAGGGCTGCTGCGGCGCCCTCGTCCATCACATGGGCCAGGAGGAGCGCGCCCATGCCCAAGCCGCCCGGAACGTCCGGGCCTGGCGTTCGGCGGGCGCCCTCGACGCGGTGGTGATCAACACCTCGGGCTGCGGCACGACCGTGAAGGACTACGGGCACATGCTTCGGGGCGGCCCCCTCGCGAGGGAGGCGGCGGAGGTCTCGGCCCTCGCCGCGGACGTGTCCGAGGTGGTCGACCGGCTGGCCCCCCAGGAAGTTGCCTTCGGCCTGGCGCCCGAGGCGCTGCGGGTGGGCTACCACGCCGCCTGCTCGCTGCAGCACGGGCAGCGGATCAAGGGGGTGCCGAAGGACCTGCTGCGGCGCGCCGGCTTCGAGGTGGTCGAGCCGGCCGACCCGCACCTCTGCTGCGGCAGCGCGGGCACCTACAACCTGATGCAGCCCGAGATCGCGGGGGAGCTGAGGCGCCGCAAGGTCGCCACGCTCGAGGCCGCGGCGCCCGACGTGATCGCGGCGGGCAACATCGGCTGCATGAAGCAGATCGGCGGGGGCACGAAGGTTCCGGTGGTGCACACCGTGCAGCTTCTCGACTGGGCGAACGGGGGGCCGCGGCCGGCGGCGCTGCCGCCCGCCGGGGGCGGCGGGGGCGGTTCCCCCCGGGGCCGAGGCCTGTAGAGGGGCGGGATGCGCCGCGCCCTCCTCCTCCTCTTCCTCCTCCTGACGCCGCTCGCGGCGCCGGCCCAGGGGGTGCGGGGGGACGAGGGCGGCGTGGGCCGCCTCGACATCGGGGAGAGGCGCCTCTGCACCGGGGCCCTGATCGCGCCCGACCTCGTGCTGACGGCGGCGCATTGCCTCCTGCGGGAAGGCCGGGAGGTCGAGATCGGGGGCATCCGGTTCCGCGCCGGCCTGTCGGGCGCCCGCGGCGAGGCGGAGCGCCGGGTCGCGGCGCTGGCGCGCGGGCCGGGCGGCGCGGGGGCGGCGGGCGCCTCCGCGCTGGACGTCGTGCCCGGCGACGTCGCGGTGCTGCGGCTGGCCCGGCCCGTCACGAGCTTCCGCGCGCTGCCGCTGATCCTGGGTCCGCCCCCCGGGGTGGGCGCGCCGCTGCGGGTGATCTCCTACTCGGCGGGGCGGCCCGACGCGCCGCGCACGGAGGAGGGGTGCCGCGTGATCGAGCGGGCGGAGGGCATCCTCGTGACCGACTGCCTGGCGGAGATGGGGGCGTCGGGCTCGCCCGTGCTGGACGGCGAGGGGCGGCTGGTCGGCGTGATCAGCGCCTCGGCGCTGCGCGCCGGCGACGCGGTGTCCCTGGCCGCCGAACTGCCGCCCGCGCTGGTCGCCGCGCTGCGCGAGCGGGCGTCGGGCCGCGATCCCGCGCCGCGCCTGCCGCGTGAGGGCGACGGCGCCCGCGCAAGCGCGCGGTTCGTCCGGCCCTGAGCGGACCCGAGCGGGCTTCTTGAAGCGGCCGCTCCGCGCCCCCATCTGACGGGGGCCCCGGGATGCCGAAGCGTCGGGTCCGGGGGCGCCGAAGGGTCGGCCCCGCCGCGAGGGGGGCGGCCCGCTCATCGCTTGAAGAGGATGAACCCATGCGAACATTCGATCTCGCCCCGCTCTACCGCGCGACCGTCGGCTTCGACCAGATCGCCGAGCTGATGGACCGCGTCACCGCGTCCGAGCAGGGCAACACCTACCCGCCCTACAACATCGAGAAGACCGGCGACGACGCCTGGCGGATCACGCTGGCCGTGGCCGGGTTCACCGACGCCGACCTGAACGTCGAGGTCCGCGAGAGCGCGCTCGTCGTCTCGGCGAAGAAATCCGAGGAGGAGGGCGAGCGGACGTTCCTGCACCGCGGCATCGCCACCCGCGCCTTCGAGCGTCGGTTCACGCTGGCGGACCATGTGCGGGTGACGGGCGCCACCGCCGAGAACGGGCTGCTGAACATCGACCTCGTGCGCGAGGTGCCCGAGGCGCTGAAGCCCCGCCGCATCGAGATCGCCGGCCCGAAGACGATCGAGGGCGAAGCCGTCAACTGATCGGCCTGCGGTCGATTATGGAAGCGAAGGGGCGTCGCCGGATGGCGGCGCCCCTTTCTAGCATGGGGGGCTGGCCCCGTGCCGTCAGTCGGCGGCGCCGACCTCGAACGCGGTGGTGGCCAGGCTCAACTCGTCGTCGTCGTCCATGCCGACGGCGACCCGGCCTTCGATCCCCGATCCGCCGACCTCGTCGAGCGCCGCGACGAAGGGCAGGGTTCCCCGAAGGACGCCGCAGGCGACGACGTCCGCGTCCTCGTCGTCGGTCGCATGGATCGCCACGGCGTAGCCGCCCCCCCCGATCTCGTCGGCGGACACGTCGTCGATGTCCTCGTCCTCGGACCAGAGGGGGTCGGGCTGGGGCGCGCCGGCGTCGCTGACCCGGGCCCATTCGTCCGAGGCGTCGTCGTCCCGGTCGAGGTCGCCGACATCGGCCACGATCGCGTCGCCCGAGAGGCTGCCGCAGTCGGCCGCATAGAGGTAGGCGCCGAGATCGTCGTCATCGGCGAGCGCGGCCGTCCCGAGAAGGGCGGTGGCGGCGGCGGAGGTGAGCAGGCGGGTCATGGGCAAATTTCCTTCGGTGGCGGTGTGCAAGGGCATCCCGCAGAACCGGGCGCCCGTGGAGGAGAACACGGGGCCGGCGGGCGCCGTTCCCGGGGGCGGCGTGCGGTGCGCGCGTCCACGCCGACGCGCAAGGGGACCCGCCGACCCCTCGTGGCGAGGCTCGCCCCCGAGGGGCCGTCCTGCTAGGGCGTGGCCAAGATCGCGGCCGGGGAAAGCACGGAAGAGGGGACCTCATGGGGATCGAGGGGAGGGCAGGGGTGGCCCGCGGCCGCGCAGGACCGGACGTTCCGGCCCCCGCGTTGCCATGAGCGCCGAGGCGCCGCTGAAGGGCCTTCGCGTGCTGGAGCTGGCGCGCGTGCTGGCGGGTCCCTGGATCGGGCAGGCGCTGGCCGACCTCGGCGCGGACGTGCTGAAGGTCGAGGCCCCCGAGGGCGACGAGACGCGGCAATGGGGCCCGCCCTTCGTCGAGGGTGCCGGCGGCGCGCGGGGCTCGGCGGCGTACTTCCACTGCGCCAACCGCGGCAAGCGGTCGGCCGTCGCCGACTTCCGCACGGAGGCGGGGCGCGCCCTCGTCCGCGAGGAGGCCGCCCGCGCCGACGTCCTGATCGAGAACTTCAAGGTCGGCGGCCTCGCCAAGTACGGACTGGACTACGAGAGCCTGTCGGTGCCGAACCCGCGGCTGATCTACTGCTCGATCACCGGGTTCGGGCAGGACGGCCCCTATGCCGCGCGTCCGGGATACGACTTCCTGATCCAGGGCCTGTCCGGCCTGATGTCGATCACGGGCGAGGCGGACGGCCCGCCGCAGAAGGTCGGCGTCGCCGTCACCGACATCGTCACCGGCCTCTACGGCGCGATCGGCATCCTCGCCGCGGTCGAGCAGCGCCACCGGACCGGGCGGGGCCAGCACATCGACATGGCCCTGATGGACTGCGCGATGGCGATGCTGGCGAACCAGGCGATGAACGCCCTGGTGACGGGGCGGGCGCCCGCGCGGCGCGGCAACGCGCATCCGAACATCGCGCCCTACCGCGTCTTCGCCTGCGCGGACGGCCACCTCATCGCGGCCGTCGGGAACGACCGGCAGTTCGCGGCCCTCGCCAAGCTGCTGGGCGCGCCGGCCCTCGCCCGCGACGCGCGCTTCGCGACGAACCCCGCGCGGGTCGCCAACCGCGAGGCGCTGGACGCCGCGCTGGAGCCCCTGGTCGCCGCGCGCAGCCGGGCGGCGCTCCTGTCGGCCATGGAGGCGGCGGGCGTGCCGGGCGGGCCGATCAACGACATCGCCGAGGCGCTGGCCGACCCGCAGGTGGTCGCGCGGGGCCTCGCCATCGCGCCGGGCGGGGTGCCGTCGCTGCGCGGGCCCTGGCGGTTCTCGGACGCGGAGCTGTCCCTCGACCGCGGCGCGCCGGAGCGGGGCGGGGCCGAGGAACCCTAGGGGCGTGCCCGGGATTGTCGCTTTGCGACCGGAGGCGGATCGACCAGGGGCCGGGGGCACGGGCATGGCCGGGCACCATCATCATCACCACGTGGACCCCGAGGCGGGCGACCGGCGCGTGATCGCCGCGATCGGGGTGAACCTGGCGCTGACGGTCGCGCAGGTCGCGGGGGGCATCCTTTCGGGCAGCCTCGCGCTGATCGCGGACGCGCTGCACAACTTCTCGGACGCGGTGTCGCTGATCATCGCCTTCGCCGCCCGGCGGATCGCGCGGCGCCCGCGCGACATGTCCATGACATTCGGCTACGGCCGGGTCGAGGTGGTGGCGGCGCTGGTGAACTACACCACGCTGATCGTGATCGGCCTCTACCTGCTGTGGGAGGCGGGGGCCCGCCTTCTGGATCCGCAGCCGGTGGAGGGGTGGCTCGTCGTCGCGATCGCCGGGGTCGCGCTGGCGGTGGACCTAGTCACGGCCGCGCTGACCTACGCCATGTCGAAGTCGAGCGTGAACATCCGCGCGGCCTTCCTCCACAACGTCGCCGACGCCCTGGGGTCGGTCGCGGTGATCGTGGCGGGGACGCTGATCCTCCTCTTCGGGTGGTGGCTGGTCGATCCGCTCGTGACGGCGCTGATCGCGGGCTACATCCTGTGGCAGTCCGCGCGCGAGATCGGGCCGGTGATCCGAATCCTGATGCTGGGCAGCCCGCCGGACGTGGATGGCGGGGCGGTGATCGCGGCGATGCGGGGCGCGGACGGGGTCCGGGACGTGCACCACGTCCACCTCTGGCAGATGGACGAGCATCGCAGCGCCGTGGACGCGCATCTCGTGATCGCGCCCGGACGCTGGGGCGAGGCCGACGCGGTCAAGCGGGCGGTCAAGCGGGACCTCGCCGCGCGGTTCGGCATCGCACACGCGACGCTGGAGACCGAGTGCGCCCGCCATGCCTGCCCGGACGTCGCCGCCGGCGGCCGTCCCGGGCCCGCCGCGGTGCCGCGGGGCTGACCGCCCCCACCTCAGATCGACAGGCAGACGTATTTCATCTCGAGGAACTCGTCGATGCCATGGGTGGAGCCCTCGCGCCCGAGGCCCGACTGCTTGACGCCGCCGAAGGGAGCCACCTCGGTCGAGATGATGCCGGTGTTCACGCCCACGATGCCGTATTCGAGCGCTTCGGAGACCTTCGTGACCCGGCCGAGGTCCTTGGCGTAGAAATAGGCGGCCAGGCCGTAGATCGTGTCGTTGGCGAGGGCGATCACCTCGTCCTCGTCCTCGAACCGATAGACGGGCGCGAAGGGGCCGAACGTCTCCTCCTCGTTGAAGCGCATGTCGCGGGTCACGTCCGTCACGATGGTCGGCTGGTAGAAGAGAGGCCCCGCGCCGGAGGGCGCGCCGCCCGTGACGACGCGGGCGCCCTTCCCCTTCGCGTCGGCGAGGTGCGCCTCGACCTTCTCGACGGCCTCCCCGGTGATCAGGGGGCCGAGGTCCGCGCCTTCCATGCCGTCGCCGACGGTCATCGCCCGGACGCGCTTCGCGAAGGCCTCGACGAAGGCGTCGTGGATGCCCGACTGCACGTAGAGGCGGTTGGCGCACACGCAGGTCTGGCCGTTGTTGCGGAACTTGCAGGCGATGGCCCCCTCCACCGCCGCGTCGAGGTCCGCGTCGTCGAAGACGATGAAGGGGGCGTTGCCGCCCAGCTCCATCGAGACCTTCATCACCCGGTCTGCGGCCTGCCGCAGCAGGATGCGGCCCACGGGGGTCGAGCCGGTGAAGGTCAGCTTCCGCACGCGGTCGTTCTGCGTGAACTCGTGCCCCATGCCCTCTGCGTCGGTGGAGGGCAGGACGGCGAGGAGGCCGGCGGGGATCCCCGCCCGCTCGGCCAGGACGGCGAGGGCGGTCGCCGAGAGCGGCGTCTCGGCGGCGGGCTTGGCGACGAAGGCGCAGCCCGCGGCGAGGGCGGGGGCGGCCTTGCGGGTGATCATGGCCGAGGGGAAGTTCCAGGGCGTGATCGAGGCCACCACGCCCACGGGCTGGCGGATCACGTGGATGCGCTTGTCGGGCATGTGGCCGGGGATGATCTCGCCCGTGACGCGCTTGGCCTCCTCGGCGAAGAACTCGATGAAGCTCGCGGCATAGGCGATCTCGCCCTTCGCCTCGGCCAGCGGCTTGCCCTGCTCGGCCGTGAGGATCGTGGCGAGGTCGTCCTGGGCCGCCATCATGAGGTCGAACCAGCGGCGCAGCACTTGGGCGCGGTGCTTGGCCGTCGTCGCCGCCCACTCGGCTTGGGCGGCATGCGCCCGCTCGATCGCGCGCGCCGCGTCGGCGCGGGTGGCGTCCGCGACCTCCGCGATCACGTCGCCGCGGGCGGGATTGGTCACGGGAAAGACGGCGCCGCCCTCCGCGTCCCGCCATTCGCCGTCGAAGAGCCGCGTCCGCAGGAGGTCCCGGTCCCCCAGCAGGCCCGGCAGGTTCGTGGTCTCGTCTCTCGGCATGGCGCGATCCTTCCGCGGGTCCCCTTCCTGGCGGGATGACAGGCCCGGCGGGCGCTGCCAAGACGGCGGCATGGACCTGACGGACGAGTACGAGAACGCCAAGTACGTCCCGGACGCCGAGGCCATCCGGGACGGATGGGAGGCGGACAGCCGCGACTTCCGCGCCGCCCAGCAGGCGCTGGGGCGCGCGGCGCTGAACCTCGCCTACGGGCCGGGCGAGCGCGAGCGCTGGGACCTCTTCATGCCCGCCGCCCGGCCCGAGGGGCTGATGGTCTTCGTGCACGGCGGCTACTGGCGGCTGATGGGGCGCGAGTGGTTCGGCCATCTCGCGCGGGGCGCGATGGAGCGGGGCTGGGGCGTGGCGATGCCGTCCTATCCCCTGGCGCCGGACGCGCGGATCGGGGGGATCGCGGGCGCGGTGCGCCGCGCGGTGCTGGCGGCCTGCGCGCGGGTGCCGGCCGGGCCGCTGGTGCTGACCGGGCACTCGGCCGGCGGGCACCTCGCCGCGCGGACGGCGGAGGGGCTGGAGGGGGCGGCGCGGGATCGGCTCTCGCGGGTGGTGCCGATCAGCCCCGTCTCGGACCTGCGGCCCCTGATGCGCACGGCGATGAACGCGGATCTCGGGATCGACCCGCCCGAGGCCGCCGCCGAGAGCCCGGCGCTGCGCCCCGCGCCGGGCGTCCCCGGGACCGTCTGGGTCGGCTCGGAGGAGCGGCCCGCCTTCCTCGACCAGGCGCGGTGGCTGGCGGACGCATGGGGCTGGCCGCTGCGGGTCGATCCGGGGCGGCACCATTTCGACGTGGTGGACGGCCTCGCCGATCCCGGCAGCCCCCTGATGGACGCCGCCTTGGGCTGAAGGGCCCGCGCAGCGGGGTCTCGCGCCCGGCGCGGAGGGCGCTATATCGGGAAGGGGAAGGGAGGCCCCGAGCCGATGCTGCCGATCCTGCGCCTGATGCTGTTCGCGTTCGCCGTGCTGACGGCCATCTACGTGTGCCTCTCGCTCTACGCCCGCGACCGCCGCCGCGAGGCGCTGGAGACGGAGTGGCACCGCCTGAAGGTCGGCGAGAAGGACGACTACGTCCGCGACGGGCTGGTGGCCTATCAGGGCACCCTGCGCCGGCACCTCCTGGGGTGGGTCTACGCGCTGCCGCTGTCGCTCCTGTTGCTGGCGATCTGGATGACGGACGACTGATGCTGACCACGATCCTCCGCATCCTGTTCTGGGGCACGCTCGCGCTGATCCTGGCGGGGTTCCTGCACTACACGCTGCCCCAGCGGGACGTGGTGCAGATCGTGGGCGTGGACGTCCGTCGCACGGACGTGGGCGCCCGGCCGCTGTTCTGGGCCCGGCCCGACACCGGCCAAGCCGCGCTGGAGAACCGGGACGTCCGCTTCATCCGCACGGTCTATCCCGACGGCACGACGATGGAGTTCCGGAACGAGGACACCGGCCTCGGCTGGCCGCCCTACCTCAAGTTCGACAGCGACGAGCTGCAGACCAAGGCCACGGTCGCCGCGCGGGGCGACGAATGGGTGGTGGTCCGGCACTACGGATGGCGCAGCAACCTCTTCTCGATCTATCCCAACGCCTTGTCGATCCGGCCCGCCGCGGGGCCGGGCGACACGCCGTTCCCCTGGACCGCGGCGGTGGTCCTGATCCTCCTGGGGGCGCTGTTCTGGGCGGTGGCCACCCGCTGGCGGCGGTTCAAGCGGGCGCGCATCTCGCCCGTGCTCGACGACATGGACGCCGCTTGGGATGCCCGCCGCGCCCGGATGCGCGAGCGGCGCGCCCGCCGCGCGCGAGAAAAGGCCGAGCGTATCGGCTGAAGCGGCACGCCTTTGGAAACCGTCCGGGGGTGCGACACGTTGTCCCTGCATGGCCGACCTGTCAGCATTCACCCCACCGTCCCGCCGCCGGATGCCGGAGGTCCCGGTTCCCGTCCTCCTCGCCGCGCTCGCGCCGGTGATCGTGCCGCAGGCGGTGATGGCCCGCCGCTTCGCCCGCGTCATGCCCGAGCCGGCCGGCCCACGCGCGGGGCGCGCGGGCGAGGGGCGGCCGCTGAAGGTGCTGGTGGCGGGCGACAGCTCGGCCGCGGGGGTCGGGGTGGCCTGGCAGGACCAGGCCCTGACCGGGCGCCTCGTGCGGCGGCTGGCGCGCCGCTTCGACGTCTCCTGGCGGATCGAGGCGCGATCGGGCCTGACGACGGCGGGCCTGGTCGAGCGGCTGGAGGGCGCGCGCGCGGAGGCCTTCGACGCCGTCGTGCTGGGCGTCGGGGTGAACGACGTGACGCGGGGCGTGCGGCGACGTGACTTCCTGCGCCGGCAGGCTCGGCTGCGGACGCTGCTGCGCGCGCGGTTCGGCGCCCGGCGCTTCTACGTCACCGGCCTCCCCCCCGTGGGCGAGTTCCCCTTGCTGCCCGACCCTCTGCGCCGCGTCGTCGGCCTGCAGGCGGCGCGTTTCGACCGGGCGCTGCGCGGCGCCCTCGCGGGCGAGGAGGACGCCCGGAGAGTGCCTTTCGACACGGGGCTGGACCCGGCGCTCATGGCGGCGGACGGCTTCCACCCCGGGCCCGCCATCTACGAGACCTGGGCCGAGCGGATGGAGCGGGCGATCCTGCGCGACTTCGGCTAGCGGCGGCGCGCCCGCTCAGCCCTCGCCATAGGGCACCCAGACGGTCTTCACCTCCGTCGCCGCCTCCAGGAGCCAGCGCATGGACCCGGTCCAGTCCCGGCCCCTGCCGTTCGTGACCACCGTGCGCTTGAGGTCGCGCGCGGCCTCGCGCTCGACCACCGCGTCGAGGCCGGGCGAGAAGCCCCAGCAGGCGCCCAGGTCCATGTGACCGGCGAGGTGCGGCGCCAACTCGGCGTGGTCCCCCGTCAGGAGGTTCAACGCGCCCGCGGGCACGTCCGAGGTCTCGATCACCTGGATCAGGTCCGTCCCCGCCAGCGGCATGGCCTGCGAGGCGACGGCGACGACCCGGTTGCCCATCGCCAGCGCCGCCGCGATTGGGGCGACGAGGCCGAGGAGGGGGGCGTCGTCCGGGGCGAGGATGCCTATCGTCCCGACCGGCTCGCGCAGCGCCAGCGCCAGCCCCCGGATCGGTACGCCCTTGGCCGCCCCGTCGAACTTGTCCGCCCAGGACGCGGCGGCGGTGAGGGCGGAGACGGCGTCCTCGACCTCCTGCGCGCCACCCTTGCCGGCCATCGCGTCGATCCGGTCGGCGAAGCGCCCGGCCTGCGCGGCGAGGTTCTCGGCCAGGTACCAGAGGATCTGCGCGCGGAGGTGGCCGGAGGTCGCGGACCAGCCCTTCGCCGCGCCCGCCGCCTCGACCGCGTTGCGCACGTCCTTGCGATTGGCGAGCGAGACGGTGCCGAGATGCCCGCCCCCCCGGCCGAACACGGGGCGCGACTGGCCCCCGTCGGGACGGGCCTGCCTGCCGCCGATCAGCATCTTGTGGGTCCGGTCCAGCGGATCCGCGGGCCCGCCCCCGCCCGTCGCCGGCGCGACGCGCGCCAGCTTCGGCCTCTCGGCGGCGTCCTTCGTGTAGGCCAGGAGGCCCTCGGTCCCGCCCTCGCGGCCGAACCCGCTCTCCTTCACGCCGCCGAAGGGGGCGGCCGCGTCCAGCATGTTCGTGCCGTTCACCCAGACGATCCCCGTCCGCAGCTTCGGCGCGACCCCGAGGGCGAGGTTCACGTTCTCGGACCAGACCGAGGCGGCGAGGCCGTAGCGGCTGTCGTTGGCCATCGCGACCGCCTCGGCCGGGGTGCGGAAGGTCGAGGAGACGAGAACGGGGCCGAACACCTCCTCCTGCATCAGGCGGTCGGCTGGCTGGAGGCCGGTGACGAGGGTGGGCGGGAAGAAGCAGCCTTCCGGCGCCTCGCCCTGGTGGACCTCCGCATGGGCCGGGGCGGCGGCGACGGCGGCGCGGACGGCGGCCAGGTGGTCGGGATGGATCATCGCGCCCACGTCCATGGCCTTGTCCAGCGGGTCGCCCACGCGCAGGCTCGCCATCCGGTCCCGCAGGCGGGCGTGGAAGGCGCCGGCGATCCCCTCCTGCACGAGGAGGCGCGAGCCCGCGCAGCAGACCTGCCCGCCGTTGAACCAGATCGCGTCGACCAGCCCCTCGACCGCGCTGTCGAGGTCGGCGTCGTCGAACACGATGTAGGGCGACTTCCCCCCCAGCTCGAGCGTCAGGCGCTTGCCGGTGCCGGCGGTCGCCTCGCGGATGCGGCGCCCGACCTCGGTGGAGCCGGTGAAGGCGACCTTGTCGACCTCCGCCGCGACCAGGGCCGCGCCCGTCGCGCCGTCCCCGGTGACGACGTTCAGCACGCCCTTCGGCAGCCCTGCCTCCAGGGCCAGGTCGCAGAAGGCCAGCGCTGTCAGCGGCGTCCATTCGGCGGGCTTCAGGACGATCGTGTTGCCCATGGCCAGCGCCGGCGCGACCTTCCACGCCAGCATGAGGAGGGGGAAGTTCCACGGGATCACCTGCCCGCACACCCCCAGGGGCGTGCGTCCCGGGACCATCTCGGGCATCAGGCGGGCATGGCCGGCATGGTGGTAGAAGTGGCGGACCGCCAGGGGCAGGTCGATCCCGCTCGCCTCGCGGAAGGGCTTGCCGTTGTCGAGGGACTCGAGCACCGCGAAGCGCCGCGCGTGCTTCTGCAGGCCGCGCGCGAGGGCGTAGAGATGCCGCGCCCGCCCCTCGGGTCCCAGCGCCACCCAGCCCTTCTGCGCGCGCCGGGCGGCCTTCACCGCCCCCGCCACGTCGCCGTCCGTGCCCTGCGTGACCTCCGCCAGCACCTCGCCGTCGCGGGGAGCGGCGGTCTCGAACGTCTCTCCCGGCTTCGTCCAAGCGCCGTCAACGAAGTGCCCGAACCGCCGCCCGTGCCCCTCCAGCCAGTCCGTCGCCGGCTGCGCCGCCTCCGGGGCGGGGCCGTACTCCATGCTCTCGAAGATGCTCGCGATCTCGTTCATCGGGTTCGCCCCCTCCTCATCCCATCGCGTGCCGGTGCGCCGCCGAGTAGCGGCCGGTGACGAAGTGCTCGATCTGCCGCTCGATGTCGCCCAGCAGGGACGAGGCGCCGAAGCGGAAGAGGTCGGGGCGCAGCCAGCGGTCCCCGAGCTCGTCCTTGACGAGCGCGAGGTAGCTCAGGGCGTCCTTCGCCTTCGAGATGCCCCCCGCCGGCTTGTAGCCGACCTTGAAGCCCGTCCGCTCCCCGTAGTCGCGGATGGCGCGCAGCATCACCAGGGTCACGGGCAGGGTGGCGTTCACCGCCTCCTTGCCGGTCGAGGTCTTGATGAAGTCCGCCCCCGCCATCATCGCCACCCGGGAGGCGCGGGCCACGTCGCGCAGGGTGCCCAGCTCGCCCGTGGCGAGGATCGCCTTCATGTGCGCCTCGCCGCAGGCCTCGCGCATGGTCCGGGTCTCGTCGTAGAGGGCCTGCCAGTCCCGGGTCAGGACGTGGCGGCGCGAGATGACGACGTCGATCTCGCGGGCCCCTTCGGCGACGGATCGCTCGATCTCCTTCAGGCGCAGGTCGAAGGGCGAGAGGCCAGCCGGGAAGCCGGTCGAGACGGCGGCGACGGGAACGTTCGTGCCCCTCAGCGCCTCGACGGCGGCGGGCACCATCTCGTGATAGACGCAGACCGCGCCCACCGTCAGGTCCGGCAGCCCGATCGCGTCCAGCAGGTCCTGACGCATCGGCCGGGCCGCCTTGGCGCAGAGCCGCCGCACCCGGCCGGGCGTGTCGTCCCCCGAGAGCGTCGTCAGGTCGATGCAGGAGACGGCGCGCGCCAGCCAGGCGGCCTGCCACTCCTTCTTGACGCTGCGGCGGCTGGGCAGGGTGGCGGCGCGCCGCTCGATCGCGGACTGGTTCGCGCGGGCGTCCAGCGCCCAGTCGAGGTCGGGCGCGGTGCCCTCGTTCCTCGGCTCGTGGAGGGCGAGGGCGCCCTCGGCGCTGCGGGTCCCGGCATGGTGGGCGGTATCGGTCATGGCCTCGGTGTCGCACGGGCGCGCGGGGGATCAAAGCCGCGACGTGAGGACGCCCGCCGCGACCAGCGCGACGGCGAGGAGGCGCTTGGCGTCGACCTCGCGCGGCCGGAGCCCGAAGGCGCCCGTCGCGTCGAGGACCAGGGCCGCCGACATCTGTCCCGCGATCAGCGCGGCCACCAGAGTGACGACGCCGAGGCTGCCCACCGACCATGCCGCCGCCCAGACGTAGACCGCCCCCAGCGCGCCGCCCGCCCAGGCCCACCAGGGTGCGGCGGCGACGGCGGCGGCGGGGGGCAGGCCCCCGCGGGCGAGGGCGATCGCGGCGAGGATCGCGAAGCCGACCCCGAAGGAGACGGCGGCCGCGGCGACCGGGCCCCCGGCATGCGCGGCGAGGCGGGCGTTCATCGGGGCCTGGACCGCGATGCAGGCCCCGCCGAGGAGGATGGCGGCGAGGGCGACGAGGAGGGGCGGTTGGGTCATGGGCGCTGGGTAGCCGCCTGCGCATGTCCGGGACAGCATCGCCCTACACATCGCGGACGCCGCGTGGCAGATCGTCGTCATGCCCAAGCCCCTCATCGCCCCGTCCATCCTCTCCGCCGACTTCGCCGCCTTCGGCGAGGCGATCCGCGCCGTCGAGGCGGCGGGCGCCGACTGGGTCCATGTCGATGTGATGGACGGGCACTTCGTCCCGAACCTGACCTTCGGGCCGCCCGCGGCGGTGGCCTTCCGCCCGCACGTGACGACCTTCATGGACGTCCATCTGATGATCGCCCCCGTGGACCCTTGGATCGAGGCGTTCGCCGAGGCCGGCGCCGACCTGCTGACCGCCCATGTCGAGGCCGGCCCGCACATCCACCGCACGCTCCAGTCGATCCGGGGGGCGGGGTGCAAGGCCGGGGTCGCGCTGAACCCCGGCACCCCCGTCGAGGCGATCGGGCCGCTCCTCGACGACGCGGACCTCGTCCTCGTGATGTCCGTGAACCCCGGCTTCGGCGGGCAGGGCTTCATCCCCGGCACGGTCGAGCGGGTGAGGCGCGTGCGCGCGATGATCGGCGACCGGCCCGTGCGGATCGAGGTGGACGGCGGCGTGGACTCCGGCACGGCCCCGGCCGTGGTGGCCGCCGGGGCGGACGTGCTCGTCGCGGGCTCGGCGGTGTTCCGGGGCGGGCCGGACGCCTACGAGGGCAACATCGCCGCCATCCGCGCCGCCTGCGACGCCGCCGCCTGACGGCGCCGCGCCGGGGGGCCGCGCCTAGGCCCCGTCCGCCTCGATCCGGTCGATCAGCCGCTCGACGGAAGGCCCGATGTCCTCGACGATCAGGGCCACGCCCTCGGCGTTCGGGTGGATGCCGTCGGGCTGCATGTAGGGGCGAAGGTCCTGCGGCGAGCCGCCGCCGGCCGCCTCGATCAGCGCGCCGAACCAGCGCGGATGCAGAAGGTCGCCATGCGCCCGGGCCAGATCGGGGTACATCGCGTCGAAGGCCGCCTTCCAGTCCGGCCCGTAGTTCGGGCTGGCGACGAGGCCGACCACCAGCGTCTCGACCCCCGCCTCGTCGGCCGCGCCGAGGATCGCGTCGAGGTTCGCGCGGCTCGTCGCCGGGTCGATGCCGCGCAGGAAGTCGTTGCCCCCGAGCGCGACGATCATCCCGTCCACCTCGGGCGTCAGCGTCCAGCCGGCGCGCGCCGCGCCGCCGGCCGTGGTATCGCCCGAGACGCCCGCGTTGATCAATCGCACGTCGTGCCCGCGCGCGTCCAGCCACGCCTGCATCCGCGGCACGAACCCGTCCCTCTCGGGCAGGCCGTAGCCTTGGGTCAGGCTGTCGCCGAGCGCGGCGATCACCACCTCCTCGGCCGCCGCCGGCAGCGCCAGCGCGAGCAGGAGCGCGAGGTTGCAAAGGCCCCCGCGCACCCCATGTCGAGCCACGCCCCCGAGACGCCGGAGCCGCCGCATGACCGATCCCGTCCTGTCACTGAGGGACGCCGCCCTCTCGCTCGGCGGGAACGCGGGGCGCGTGGACATCCTGAAGGGCGTCACCCTCGACGTGGCGCGGGGCGAGACCTTGGGGCTGACGGGGCCGTCGGGATCGGGCAAGTCTTCTCTCCTCATGCTCATGGGCGGGCTCGAGCGTCCGACCGGCGGCACGGTGCGGGCGCTGGGCCGCGACCTCCATGCGATGGACGAGGACGCGCTCGCCCGGTTCCGAAGGGACCATATGGGCGTGGTGTTCCAGTCCTTCCACCTGATTCCCACCATGACCGCCCTCGAGAACGTCGCCACCCCGCTGGAGCTGGCCGGCGCCCCGGACGCCTGGGACCGCGCGGAGGCCGAGCTGGGGGCGGTCGGCCTCGGGGCGCGGGCGGCGCACTATCCCGCGCAGCTCTCGGGCGGCGAGCAGCAGCGCGTGGCCCTCGCGCGCGCTTCCGCCCCACGCCCCGAGATCCTCCTCGCCGACGAGCCGACCGGCAACCTCGACGCGGCGAACGGGGCGGCGATCATGGACCTTCTCTTCGGGCTGCGCGACCGGCACGGCGCGACGCTGATCCTCGTGACCCACGCGCCGGACCTCGCCGCGCGCTGCGATCGCGAGCTGCGGTTGGTGGACGGCGCCCTGGACGCCCCGCTCGCGGAAGCGGCTGAGTGACCGTCCCGCGCCGGGGCCCTCCCCCGGCCGCCGGGCCCGCGCGCGGGTCCCGGACGTGAGGGCCGCGTGGCGCATCGCCCGGCGCGAGCTGGCGGGCGGGTTCCGCGCCGGCCTCTCGGGGTTCCGGGTGTTCCTCCTCTGCCTCGCGCTCGGGGTCGCGGCGATCGCGGCGATCGGCCTGACCGGCGAGGCGATCGACCGCGGGCTGAAGGCCGAAGGCGCGGTCCTTCTCGGCGGGGACGCGCAGATCACCCTGACCTACCGCTTCGCCACCCCCGAGGAGCGGGCCTGGATGGACGCCGCCGGCCGCGTCTCGGAGATCGCGGAGTTCCGCTCCCTCGCCCGTGCGGGCGGGGAGGGCGCGCTGACCCAGGTTAAGGCCGTCGACGGGGCCTGGCCCCTCCTGGGCGCCCCCGTCCTCGACCCGCCGATCCCGCTGGAGGAGGCGCTGGCCGGCGACCGGGTCGTCCTCGCGCCCGAGCTCGCCGCGCGGCTGGACGTCGGCCCGGGCGATCCCGTGGCGCTGGGCTCGAAGGAATACGAGGTCTCCGCCATCCTCGTCTCCGAGCCGGACGCCGCGGTGGATTTCGGCCTCGGCCCGCGGACGGTGATTCGCCGGGACGCGCTGGCGGGGGCCGGCCTCATGACCGAAGGTACGCTCTTCGACAGCGCCTACCGGATCGACCTGCCGCCCGGCGCGGACCCGGACGCCCTGCGCGCCGGCTTCGAGGCGCGGTTCGGCGGGTCGGGCGCGCGCTGGCAGGACGCGCGGGATGGCGCCCCCGGCGTGGCCGAGTTCGTCCGCACGCTCGAGGACTTCCTGATCCTCGTCGGCCTCGCCGGCCTCGCGGTCGGGGGCGTGGGCGTGTCGGCGGCGGTGCGCGCCTATCTCGCGCGCAAGACGGGGGTGATCGCGACGCTGCGGACCCTCGGGGCGACGCGCGGCACGGTGTTCCTGGCCTACGTGATGCAGGTCGGTGTCCTGGCGCTGCTGGGGGTGGCGCTGGGGCTCGTGCTGGGGGCCGCGATTCCCCTGGCGCTGGCGCCCGTGATCGAGGCGGCGCTGCCCATCCCGGCGCGGTTCGCCCCCTATCCCGCCCCCTTGGGCGAGGCCGCGCTCTACGGCCTTCTCGCCGCGGCCCTCTTCGCGCTCCCGCCTCTCGCCCGGACGGAGACGGTGCGCCCCGCCGCGCTCTACCGGGACGCGGCGGGCGGGGGCGGCGCGGGGCGGCCGAGGGCGCGCTACCTCGTGGCGCTGGCGGCGCTGGCCGCCGCCCTCGTGGGGATCGCGGCGCTGCTGCAGGGCAACCGGGTGCTGACGCTCTGGGTCGCGGGCGGCGTGGCGGGCGCGCTCCTGGCGCTGACGCTCGCGGCGTGGGGCCTGCGCCTCCTCGCCCGGCGGCTGGCGCGCGCGCGGGCCATGCGGGGCCGCCCGGCGCTGCGCACCGCCTTCGGTGCCATCGCCGGCCCGCGCGAGGAGGCGGGGGCCGTCGTCCTCTCGCTCGGGCTCGGGCTGACGGTGCTGGCGGCGATCGGCCAGATCGACCGCAACCTGCAAGGCTTCGTGCGCGGCGCCCTGCCGGAGATCACGCCGTCCTTCTTCTTCCTCGACATCCAGCCCGACCAGCTCGAGCGGTTCGAGGCCGTCCTGGACGGCACCGGGGCGGTGGACGAGATCGAGGCCGCGCCCATGCTGCGCGGCATCATCACCGGGATCGACGGGCGCCCCGCCGCGGAGGTGGCTGGCGACCACTGGGTGCTGCAGGGCGACCGGGGCGTGACCTACGCGGCCGCCCCCGGCGCGCGCGAGGTGACCGAAGGCGCCTGGTGGCCCGAGGGCTACGACGGCCCGCCCCTCGTCTCCTTCTCCGCGGACGAGGGGCGGGAGCTGGGCCTCGAGCTCGGCTCGACGATCACGGTGAACATCCTGGGGCGGGGCGTCACGGCCGAGATCGCCGCCTTCCACGAGGTGGACTTCGCCACGGGCGGCATCGGGTTCGTCATGGTGATGGACCCCGCCGCCCTGCAGGGCGCGCCGCATACGTGGATCGCCACCGCCCGCGCCGATCCGGGCGCCGAAGGGGCCGTCCTGCGCGCCGTCGGCCGGGCGCTGCCCAACGTCACGGCCGTCTCCGTGCGCGACGCGGTGGACCGGGCGGCGGAGGTGATCGACGGCATCGCGGGCGCGATCCGCGCCGGGGCGCTGGTGACGCTGGTCACGGGCTTCGCGGTCCTCCTGGGCGCGGCCGCCGCGGGGGTGGGCGCCCGGGTGTTCGAGGCGGCGATCCTCCGGACCCTCGGGGCCGAGAGGGGGACGATCCTGCTCAGCTTCGCGCTCCGCTCGGCCCTTCTGGGGGCGGCGGCGGGGGCGGTCGCGCTGGTCGCGGGGTGCCTCGGCGCATGGGGGGTCGTCACCTTCGTGATGCAGGCCGACTACTCGGTGGCCTGGGGCAACGCGCTGCTGATCGTCGCGGGGGGCGCTGCGATGACGCTCCTGGCGGGGCTCGCCTTCGCGTGGCGGCCACTCAGGGCGCGGCCGGCGGGGGTGCTGCGCGCGCGGGACTGAAACATGCTTCGGCGGCAGGCCGCGCGGGACGTCCCGTCACCCCGTGCGCCCGCCTGCGGGCGGTGATAGATGGGGGCGGACCACGGAGAGCCCCCCATGCGACACGTTCCGACGATCCTAGCCGCCGCGCTGGCCGCGCTGACGCTGCCGCAGGCGGCGCGCGCCCATCCCGGCCCCGCCGACGCGAACGGGTGCCACTGGGACTTCCTCTTCTACCACTGCCACCAGATCGCCCCCCAGCAGGCCCCGCTGCCTCAGGCCCAGGCGGTCCCCGTGCCCAGCCGCCCCTTCCAGGCCGAGCCGTCGCGCCAGCCGCGCGTCGATCCGCGCCGGGTGCTCGTGCGCGAGGTGCAGACGGCCCTCTCCGATCTCGGCTGCGAGCCGGGGCCGATCGACGGTGCCGAAGGCCCCTCCACCCGCAGCGCGATCGAGCGGTACGAGGCCGCGTTCGGCTATCCCGTGGTCGGCGCGCCGACAGACGTGCTGCTCCGGCGAATCCGCGCCGACCGCTCCCGCGCCGTGCTGGGCGCCTGCGAGCCGCGGGGCGGCGCGCTCGCCATAGCGCCGCTCCCCGGCGCCGGGCCCGCCATCGAGGAGGCGTCGGGCGGTGCCATCGGCCTCTCCTCGCTGCCGCCCCCGCCCAACGATCCGGGCCGTCCGACGCTGACGGGCTTTCCCGAGCTGAAGGCAGCGGCGGGGCAGGTGCCCATACTCGACTTCGACGGGCTGCCCGTGCGCATCGACGGCGTCGCCGCCGCCCCCGGGCTGACGGCCGAGGCCGACCTGGGCGAGCTGACCGCCGCCATCTCGCCCGAGCCGCACGTCACCTGCGAGCTGACGCGCGGGCTCGACGCGCAGGGCCGCCTGGTGGGCCAGTGCCGCGCCAATGCGCGCGACCTCGGCGAGCAGCTCGTCCTCGCGGGCGCCGCGCTCGACTGCCCGGCGGAGAGCGCGGGGCGCTATGCCGACGCCGAAGGGCGCGCCCGGCGGTCGGGCCGCATCCCCGACGGCGTCGCGGCGGCGGCCGACTGCGCCGACCCCGCAGGCGCGGTGGCCTCGGCGCCGACCGCGCCCGGCCCGCTCGACATCGATGCAATCGGGGTCGAGGCGCTCGAGGCCGTCGGCCGGAACTAGCCGGCGGACGGGGTCCGGGGGACGCGTTCAGGCGCCGCAGCCCGTCGGCAGGCCTTCGGCGACGATCCGCTGCCAGTCCGGCCTGAGCAGCGCCCTGACCGAGAGCGCGTCGCGCGCCCCCGCGGCCGCCGGGTCCAGCATCTGGACCGCGGGCCTCTGCCGGCTCTCCGTGAAGGTCTGGAAACCGACATAGGGGTTGAAGGTGGTGCCCGTGATCCTGCTATCGGACCCGGCCGCGCGGAACACGAACAGGTCGCCGCCCCTGCGGATCACCTCGACGGCCGCCGCCCGGTTGGCGACGGTCCGGGTGCCCTGCGCGCGGCGGGACGCAGCCGCCGCAGGCTCTCCGTACGGACGGCATCGCCGCCGGACCCTCCGGGATCGAGCGGGTCGACCGAGCGCGGCGGGATCGGATGCGCCATGGACACACCCGCCGGTCGGCGCTGCCGACAGCGTAGTTCCGCAGGGGGCGTAGTTCCGAGGCGGGAGGTGTGGAGGTTTGGTGGAGCCTAGCGGGATCGAACCGCTGACCTCCTGCATGCCATGCAGGCGCTCTCCCAGCTGAGCTAAGGCCCCGTCGGCGCTGCCCTTAGACCGCGCCCCCGGGCCGCGCAAGGGGGTCCCCCGCGCGGCCCGGGAAAATCGTCAATCGTCGTCCCCGTCCTTCGAGGCGACGTCCGCCAGCTCGTCCAGCGAGACCTCGTCCTCGTCGTCGTCGTCCAGGACGTCCTCGTCGTCGTCGGCGGCCGCCGCGGCGTCCTCCTCCTCGTCGAGCACGTCGTCGTCGTCGAGCACGACCTCCTCCTCGTCGTCCGCCTCCTTCGAGACGGATTTCGGGTCGGCCTTGTCCGCCTGCATGTGGCGCACCTTGCCCGACATCAGGCTTTCGACGGTGTGCTGGGTGCCGCATTCGGGGCAGGTCATCGGGTCGTTCTGGAGGTCGTAGAAACGCTCGCCGCAGGCCGGGCAAAGCCGCTTCACGCCCCATTCTTCCTTCGGCATCGGGGTCCCTTCCGGGGTCGTGGAAACTGGTGGAACTGGTGGGTCGGGGCCCGATGCCATAGGGGATGGGGCGTGACAAGGCATTCCCCCCGCCGCGCCCCGAAGGCGCTGATCCTCTCCGGCGAGCCGCCCGTCGAGGTGATGCTGCGCGTCGACGCCCGCGCGCGCCGCATCACGCTGCGGATCGGCGCGGACGGGCGCGCCGCCGTCACGCGCCCGCCCTGGGTGCCGGCGGAGGAGGCCGCGCGCTTCGCCCGCTCGCGCGAGGGATGGCTGCGCGAGCGGCTGGACGCCCGGCCCCCGCGCCTGCGACCCGGGCCCGGCGCCGCCCTGCCGGTCGAGGGCGCGCCGCGCGCCATCGTCCCCGGCCCGCGCACCGCGCTCGAGGGCGGTCGCCTCCTCGTCGCGGGCGATCCCGCGGCGGCCGCGCGCGCGGTGCTGCGGCAGGTCGCGCGGGACCGGCTGACGGCGGAGTGCGACCGCCTCGCCGCGGTGCTCGGCGTCTCCTGGGGGCCGCTGGCGCTGCGCGACACCCGCTCGCGCTGGGGGTCCTGCACGGAAGGGGGGCGGCTGATGTTCTCCTGGCGGCTGGCGATGGCGCCGCCCCGCCTCCTGCGCTACGTCGCGGCGCACGAGGTCGCGCATCTGCGGCGCATGGACCACTCGCCCGCTTTCTGGCGCCTGGTCGAAGGGCTCCACCCCCTCTGGCGCGAGGATCGCGCCGCGCTCCACGCGCTCGGGCCCGCGCTGCACGCCTGGGACTTCGGATGAGCGAAGGCGGCGGCCCCCCCGCGCACGAGCGCGTCTACCGCGCCCTGCGCGCCGCCATCATGCACGGCGAGGTCGCGCCGGGCGCGCCCCTCACCCTGCGGGGCCTCGCGGGCGAGCACGGGGTCTCCATGACCCCCGCGCGCGAGGCGCTGCGCCGGCTGGCCGCCGAGGGCGCCCTGACCCTCTCGGCCTCCGGGCGCGTCGCGACGCCCCGCCTTCCCCCCGAGCGCATAGAGGAGCTGGCCGCCATCCGCGCCATGATCGAGCCGGAGCTGGCCTCGCGCGCGCTGCCCCGCGCCCACGGCGCCCTCATCGAGCGGCTGGAGGGGCTGCAGCGCGGCATGGCCGAGATCACCGCCAAGGGCGACGCGGTGGGCTACATCCGCCAGAACCTCGACTTCCACCGGACCCTCTACCTGCGCGCCCGAGCCCCGGCGATGCTGGCCCTGTCCGAGACCGTGTGGCTTCAGCTCGGGCCGACGATGCGGGCGCTCTACGGCCGGCTGAACCGCACGGACCCGCCCCTGCACCACCGCACCATCATCGCCGCGCTGAAGGCGGGGGACGAGCCGGGGCTGCGCGTCGCCGTTCGGGCGGACGTCACCCACGGCCTGCGCCTCCTCCTGGCCTGAGGGCGGCGGCGGCCCGGCCGCCCCGAAGGGCGCCAGCCCCCCGCGGGGCGGAACAGGGGCCGGCCTCGGGCGTGCGCGTCTCGCGTGCCCGTCGTCTCAGGCGTGGATCGCCCCGTCGCCGCAGGCGAGGGCGGCCTCGCGCACGGCCTCGGAATAGGTCGGGTGGGCATGGCAGGTGCGGGCGAGGTCCTCGGCCGCGGCGCCGAACTCCATCGCGACGGCGATCTCGTGGATCAGGTCGCCGGCCATGGGCCCGACGATATGGGCGCCCAGGATGCGGTCCGTCTCGGCGTCCGCGACGATCTTCACGAAGCCCTCGGCCGCGAAGTTCGCCCGCGCCCGGCCGTTGCCCATGAAGGCGAACTTGCCGACCTTCACCTCGCGCCCGCCATCCTTCGCCTGCTCCTCCGTCAGGCCGACGGCGGCGACCTCGGGGGCGGTGTAGATCACGTTCGGGATCACGCGGTAGTTCACGTGCCCGTGGCCCTTCGCGATGGCCTCCGCGACGGCCATCCCCTCGTCCTCGGCCTTGTGGGCCAGCATGGGCCCTTCGATGCAGTCGCCGATCGCGTAGAGGCCGGGGACGTTCGTGTCCCAATGGTCGCGCACCTTCACCTGGCCCCGGTCCGTCATCTCGACGCCCAGCGCGTCCAGCCCCAGCCCTTCGGTGAAGGGCCGCCGGCCCGTGGCGACCAGCACCGCGTCGACCTGGGCCTCGCCCTCGCCGCCGTCCTTGCGCAGCTTCCAGCGGACGGTGGCCTTCCTGCCCTTCCTCTCGACCGCCTCGACGGCGGCGCCCGTGACGAAGGATATACCCTGCTTGGCCATGATCTTCTGGAACTGGCGCGCCACCTCGGCGTCCATGCCGGGCGTGATGCCGGCGGCGTATTCCAGCACCGTCACCTCCGCGCCGAGGCGGGCGTAGACGCTGGACAGCTCCAGCCCGATCACGCCGCCGCCGATCACCGCCATCGCCTTCGGGATCCTGGGCAGGCGCAGCGCGCCCTCGCTGTCGACGATCACGCCGCCGTCGTTGTCGACCTCGGCGAAGGGCAGGGCGCTGGCCTCCGAGCCGGTGGCGATCACGACGTTCCTCGCCTCGTGGACCTCCTCGCCCACCTTCACGCGCCCCGCCTCGGGGATCTCGGCCCAGCCCTTCAGCCAGTCGACCTTGTTCTTCTTGAAGAGGAACTCGACCCCCTTGGTGTTCTGCTCGACCACGTCCTGCTTGTAGGACTGCATCCGCTTCCAGTCGACGGACGGGGCGGCGCCCTTCAGGCCCATCTTGGCGAAGTTCTCCTGCGCCTCGTGCAGCTGCTCGGTGGCGTGCAGCAGCGCCTTCGACGGGATGCAGCCCACGTTCAGGCAGGTGCCGCCCAGCGTCTCGCGCCCCTCGACGCAGGCCGTCCTCAGGCCGAGCTGCGCGCAGCGGATCGCGCAGACGTATCCGCCGGGGCCGGAGCCGATCACGATGACGTCGTAGGTGGCCATTTCCGTTGTCCTTCGGGTGGGGGGTTGGGTGCCGGGTCAGATAAGGACGGCGAGGATCATCGCATAGGTCGCCCCGAACCCCGCGATCCAGACGACCGAGCGCCAGGGCCTGAGGTCGAAGGCGTAGGCCGGCACGTAGAGGACGCGGGCGGCGAGGTAGAGCCACGCCATCGCCGCGGTGAAGCCCGTGGAGCCTTCCGAGAGCGTGACGAGGACCACCGCGACGGTGAAGAGGATCAGCCCCTCGAAATGGTTCGTCATCGCCCGCTGCAGCCGCCCGCCGAGATCCGACAGGGGCCGCGAGGGCGGCCGGTCCCGCGCGGACATGGCATAGCCCGGCCCCACGTCCCGGTTCGCCCGGATCGAATAGAGCAGGAACTGCACCCCCTGAAGGAGCGCGGCGAGCGCGAGGACGAGGAGTTCGGGGGTCATGCGTTCTCCCAGTGGTAGGGCACGTCCGACAGGCGGTCGGCGGCGAAGGTGAAGAGGACGCGCATGGGCCCGTCCGGGGCGGACCAGCCGTGGATCAGGCCGGCGGGGACGAACACAGCGTCGCCCGCCCCGATGGCGACCCGGTCCGGCCCGGCGAGGAGGAACCCCTCGCCCTCGATGACATACCCCGTCTCGGGTCTGTCGTGGTGGTGGCGTCTCTCGACCTGGCCCGCCCTCATCTCGACGATGCCCTGGACGATGGAGGCGGAGGGCCCGTGCTCGGCGTCCACGAGCGTGCGGAAATTGACCCGCCCGCGCGCCGGGTCGTCCCAGGCGTCGAGCCGCGTGTCGGCCTCTCGGATGTGGACGACGGCCCCGGTCACAGGTCCATCAACAGCCGCCGCGGGTCCTCCAGCGCCTCCTTCACCCGCACGAGGAACGTGACCGCCCCCTTTCCGTCCACGATCCGGTGGTCGTAGCTCAGCGCGAGGTACATCATCGGGCGCGCGACGATCTCGCCGCCCACGACCACGGGCCGCTCCTGGATCTTGTGCATCCCGAGGATGCCGGACTGCGGCGGGTTCAGGATCGGCGAGGACATCAGCGAGCCGTAGACCCCCCCGTTCGAGATCGTGAACGTCCCGCCCTGCATGTCCGCCATGGAGAGCTTGCCGTCCCGCGCCGCCACGCCCTTCTCCGCGATGGCCTTCTCGATCCCGGCGAAGGACAGCCGGTCCGCGTCGCGGATGACCGGGACCACCAGCCCCGAGGGCGTGCCGACCGCGATGCCCATGTTCACGTAGCGCTTGTAGACCACGTCCGTGCCGTCGATCTCGGCGTTGACCTCCGGCACCTCCATCAGGGCGTGGCAGCAGGCCTTGGTGAAGAAGGACATGAAGCCCAGCTTCACGCCGTGCTTCTTCTCGAAGAGGTCCTTGTACTCGCGCCGCAGGCCCATCACCGCCGACATGTCCACCTCGTTGTAGGTGGTCAGCATCGCGGCGGTGTTCTGCGCGTCCTTCAGGCGGCGCGCGATGGTCTGGCGCAGGCGGGACATTCGGACCCGCTCCTCCCCGTCGGCCTGATCCGCCGGGGTCGGCGCGCGCGGCGGGGCCTTGGCCGCCGGGCCCTCCCCCTGCGGCTGGGAGAGGGCCTTCAGCACGTCCTCCTTCATCACGCGCCCGTCGCGGCCGGTGCCCGTCACGTCGTCCCGCGATAGCCCCTCGCGGGCCATCATCGCCTGGGCCGAGGGCGCGTCCTCGACGTCGCCCCTGGGGTCGCTGCGTGCCGGCGCCGGCTCGTCCGCGGGGGAGGAGCCGTAGTCCGGGCTCGTGCCCCCGGCCGAGGGCGCGGCCTCATCCGCACCGCCGGACGCCGCCCCGGCGCCCGCATCGCCGCCCCGGATCACCGCGAGCTGCGCGTCCGCCTGCACCGTCTCGCCCTCGGGGGCTGTGATCCGGTCCAGCACCCCGGCGGCGGGGGCGGGCACCTCGACCGAGACCTTGTCGGTCTCCAGCTCGCAGAGCATCTCGTCCGCCTCGACGCTCTCACCTTCCTTCTTGAACCAGGTGGCGACCGTGGCCTCGGTCACGGACTCGCCCAGGGCCGGCACCATGACGGGGATCTCGCCCCCGGCCTCGCCCCCGGCCTCGCCCCCGGCGCCTTCGGCCGCGCCCCTCGCCACGTCCTCCGAATGGCCCGCGGCCTCGGCGGCCTCGCGCTGGTCGGGGGTGTTCGGCCGGGCGGACCGGGTCGCGCCCTCGCCCGCGGCGATGCTCGCCAGCAGCGCGTCGGGCGCGACTGTCTCGCCCTCCTTGGCGACGATCTCCTCCAGGATGCCGGCGGCGGGGGCGGGCACCTCGACGGTGACCTTGTCGGTCTCCAGCTCGCAGAGCATCTGGTCGGCCTCGACGGCCTCTCCCTCCTTGACGAACCAGGTCGCCACGGTGGCCTCGGTCACGGACTCCCCCAGGGCGGGCACGCGGACTTCCATCACTTCTCTCCGATCGTCAGGGCGGCGTTCACGAGGTCGGCCTGCTGTTCCTTGTGCGACGAGGCGAGGCCCGTCGCGGGCGAGGCGCTCGTCGCGCGGCCGGCATAGGCGGGGCGCTTCGCGCGGTGCCCGATCCGCCCCAGCACCCATTCGAGGTTGGGCTCGATGAAGGACCAGGCGCCCTGGTTCTTCGGCTCCTCCTGGCACCAGACGACGTCGGCGTTCGGGAAGCGCGACAGCTCCTGGACCATGGACTGGGCGGGGAAGGGGTAGAACTGCTCGACCCTGAGGAGGTAGACGTCGTCCGCCCCGCGCGCGTCCCGCTCCTCCAGAAGGTCGTAGTAGACCTTGCCCGAGCACAGGACGACCCGCCGGACCGCGTCGTCGGCCTTCAGCGCCAGGTCGCTCAGCCCCTGCTGGGCGTCGTCCCACAGGACGCGGTGGAAGCTGGACCCGGTGGTCATCTCGGCCTTGGTGGACACCGCCATCTTGTTCCGCAGCAGCGATTTCGGCGTCATCAGGATCAGGGGCTTGCGGAAGCTCCGGTGAAGCTGCCGGCGCAGGATGTGGAAGTAGTTGGCCGGCGTGGTGCAGTTGGCCACGATCCAGTTGTCCTGCCCGCACATCTGCAGGAACCGCTCCAGCCGGGCCGAGGAATGCTCCGGCCCCTGTCCCTCGTAGCCGTGGGGCAGCAGGCAGACGAGGCCGCTCATGCGAAGCCATTTCGACTCGCCGCTGCTGATGAACTGGTCGAACATGATCTGCCCGCCATTGGCGAAGTCGCCGAACTGCGCCTCCCACAGCGTAAGGGCGTTGGGCTCTGCCAGCGAGTAGCCGTACTCGAAGCCCAGCACCGCGTATTCCGAGAGCATCGAGTCGATGACCTCGTAGCGCGCCTGCCCCTCCTCGACGTGGTTGAGGGGGTAGTAGCGATCCTCGTCCGCCTGGTTCACGAAGGCGCTGTGCCGCTGCGAGAAGGTCCCCCGCGCCGAGTCCTGCCCCGACAGCCGAACCGGATACCCCTCCGTGAGGAGCGAGCCGAAGGCCAGCGCCTCGGCCGTGGCCCAGTCGAAGCCGGCCCCCGTCTCGAACATCTCGCGCTTGGCGCCGATCAGCCGCTCGACCGTGCGATGGACGGGGAAGCCCTCGGGCACGCGCGTCAGCGCGCCCCCGATCCTGTCGAAGAGGGCGGGGTCGATCGCGGTCTTGCCGCGCTGGTACTTGCCCTTCTCGCGCTTGTCCAAGTGCGACCACTTCCCGTCCAGCCAGTCGGCCTTGTTGGGGCGGTACTCCTTGCCGGCCTCGAACTCGTCCGCGAGGTGGGACTGGAAGGCGGCCTTCATGTCCTCGACCTCGCCCTCGGGGATCAGGTCGTCGGCGATCAGCCGGTCGGTGTAGAGGGTCAGCGTGGTCTTCTGCTTCTTGATCGTCTTGTACATCACCGGGTTGGTGAACATGGGCTCGTCGCCCTCGTTGTGCCCGAACCGGCGGTAGCAGAAGATGTCGATCACGACGTCCTTGCGGAACTTCTGGCGGAACTCGGTCGCCACCTTCGCCGCGTGGACCACCGCCTCGGGGTCGTCGCCGTTCACGTGGAAGATCGGCGCCTCGACCATCAGCGCGATGTCCGTGGGGTAGGGGGACGAGCGGCTGAAATGCGGCGCCGTGGTGAAGCCGATCTGGTTGTTCACCACGATGTGCATCGTCCCGCCCGTCCGGTGCCCCCGGACGCCCGAGAGCTGGAAGCACTCGGCCACCACGCCCTGGCCGGCGAAGGCCGCGTCGCCGTGCAGCAGCAGCGGCAGGACGCGTGTGCGCTCCTCGTCGCCCATCTGGTCCTGCTTGGCCCGCGCCTTGCCCAGCACCACGGGGTTCACCGCCTCCAGGTGCGAGGGGTTCGCCGTCAGGCTGAGATGGACGGTGTTCCCGTCGAACTCCCGGTCGGAGGAGGCGCCGAGGTGGTACTTCACGTCGCCAGAGCCGTCGACGTCGTCCGGCTTGAACGAGCCGCCCTGGAACTCGTTGAAGATGGCGCGGTAGGGCTTGCGCATCACGTTGGCCAGGACCGACAGCCGGCCCCGGTGGGGCATGCCGATGACGATCTCCTCGATCCCGAGGGCGCCGCCGCGCTTGATGATCTGCTCCATCGCCGGGATCAGCGCCTCGCCCCCGTCGAGGCCGAAGCGCTTGGTGCCGGTGTACTTCACATGGAGGAACTTCTCGAAGCCCTCCGCCTCGACGAGCTTGTTCAGGATCGCCTTGCGGCCCTTCCGGGTGAACGCGATCTCCTTGCCGTAGCCCTCGATCCGCTCCTTCAGCCAGGCCGACTGCTCGGGGTCGGAGATGTGCATGAACTGCAGCGCGAAGGTGCCGCAATAGGTCCGCCGCACCAGGGCGAGGATCTCGCGCAGCGTCGCCGTCTCGAGGCCGAGGACGTTGTCGATGAAGATGCGCCGGTCGAGGTCCGCGTCCGTGAACCCGTAGGACCGGATGTCCAGCTCGGGGTGGTCGGACTTCTCGCGAAAGCCCAGCGGGTCGAGGTCGGCGGCGAGGTGCCCGCGGATGCGGTAGGCGCGGATCAGCATGAGCGCGCGGATGCTGTCGGTGACGGCCCGCCGCACGTCCCGCTCCGAGACCTCGCGCCCGGCCTCGGCGGCCTTCCTCTCGATCTTCGTCGCGGCGGCCTTGGCCTCCGCCTCCCCCCACTCGCCCGTCAGGGCGCCGTGCAGCTCGCCCCCGGGCTGGGGCGGCCAGTCGGCCCGCGCCCAGGACGGCCCCTCGGGCGCCTCGCCGAGCTGGTCGAAGAACGCCCGCCAGTCGTCCGCCACCGCGTTCGGATCGTCCCGATAGCGGGCCTGCAGCCGCTCGAGATAGGCGGCGTTGCCCCCGTCGAGGAACTGCGAGGCGTGCATGATGTCGTTGGGGGACTGGTCGGTCATCGGAACGTCTCGGGGCTATTGAGGGGGGAGATCGCGTTCGATCAGGTAATGCCCCGTCGCCGCCACGGGGAGGGCCGCCGCCTCGGAAAGGACGGCCGGGTTCATCGGCACGGCCCGAAGGCGCCCGCCTGGCAGCGGCTGGCTCAGCGGCGGGCCGTAGCCGGCGGCCGGGTCGGCCGGGGGCGGCAGGGGCGCGGCGGTGGTCGCGGCGCAGGTCAGCGTCGTGCCGTCGATCAGCGAGAGCCGCAGCGCCTCGCCCGGGTTCCGCAGCAGCACCCGCACCCGGCTGCCTTCCGTGTCCACGCGCCGCGCCAGCCCGCGGGCCATCGCTACCGACCGCTCGATGTCCGATCCCGCATGGGGGGGCAGCGGGCCGGACGCCAGCATGTTGTAGGCGTCGATCAGGCCGACCCCCAACGCGGCCTCGTCGGGCAGCGCCTCGCCCGGCTCGACCACCGCCCAGCCTTCGCCCTTCAAGGCCTCCAGCGCGGCCTCGAAGGACGGCGCGGAGAGGCACGGCCCCGGCGGGGTCGCCGCGGCCGGCGCGGCCAGCAGCGCGAGCGCCGCGGCGAGCCGCTTCACCCGATCGCCTCCAGAACCGCCTCGCCCAGGGTGGCGGGGCTGTCGGCCACCACGATCCCGGCCGCGCGCATCGCCTCGATCTTCGATTCGGCGTCGCCCTGACCCCCCGCGACGATGGCGCCCGCATGGCCCATCCGGCGGCCCGGCGGCGCGGTGCGGCCGGCGATGAAGCCCGCCGTGGGCTTCCAGCGGCCGCGCTTGCGCTCGTCTGCGAGGAACTGCGCGGCCTCCTCCTCGGCGGTGCCGCCGATCTCGCCGATCATGATGATCGACTGCGTCTCGTCGTCGGCGAGGAACATCTCCAGGACGTCGATATGCTCGGTCCCCTTGATCGGGTCGCCCCCGATCCCGACGGCGGTGGACTGGCCCAGCCCGCTGTCGGAGGTCTGCTTAACCGCCTCGTAGGTCAGCGTCCCGGACCGCGACACGACCCCCACCGACCCCCGCTTGTGGATGTGGCCCGGCATGATGCCGATCTTGCAGGCGCCGGGCGTGATCACCCCGGGGCAGTTCGGCCCGATCAGCCGCGTCCCCGAACCGTCCAGCGCCCGCTTGACCACCGCCATGTCGAGGACGGGGATGCCTTCGGTGATGCACACCACCAGCGGCACCTCCGCGTCGATCGCCTCCAGGATGGAATCGGCCGCGAAGGGGGGCGGCACGTAGATCACGGAGGCGTCCGCCCCCGTCTCCGCCACCGCCTCGTGGACGCTGTCGAAGACCGGCAGGTCCAGGTGCACCTGCCCGCCTTTGCCGGGGGTCACGCCCCCCACCATCTTGGTCCCGTAGGCGATCGCCTGCTCGGAGTGGAACGTCCCCTGCGAGCCGGTGAAGCCCTGGCAGATGACCTTCGTTTCTTCGTCGATGAGGATGGCCATGTCGGCTCCTGGAGTGGGTGTTCCTTGCGGGCGCGTCCCGCCCATGCGGCCCGCGGGCTAGTCGCGGCGCCCCTCGCCGTGGCCGCCGCCGTGCGAATGCTCGCCCCAGCGCCCGCCCTCCTCCCCGTGGGAGGTGTCCCGGACCATCGAGAAGCGCACGGGCCCCTCGAGGCGCGTGACCACGATCATCTCGCCCTCGGGCGCGTCGATGCGGTGGAAGAAGCCGCGGCCCCCGTCCTCCGCGCGCGAGACGACGACCTCGCCGCCCGCGGCCTCGGCGATGGCGTCCGCGTCGGCGTCCGCGCCCTCGCGCGTGGGGGCGGGGGCCCCGTGCGCGCGCACCTGGCAGGCGCGCCCGGCCTCGAACTCGTAGTCGAAGGCCCGTGCCCCCTCGCGCCCGGTGTAGTCGCGCGCGGCCGAGCGGATCGCCTCGGCGTCCAGCTCCGGCACGGCGGCGATGCAGACCGCCTGGAAGGGCGTGGGGCCCTCCCCCTCTGCCGCCGCCCCGAGGGGCGGCGCCAGCAGGACGGCCGCGATCAGGATCCGGCCCCTCATCCCTTCACCGCCTTCACGATCTTCTGCGCCCCGTCCTTCAGGTCGTCCGCCGCGATCACGTTCAACCCGCTCTCGTTGATGATGGCCTTGCCCTTCTCGACGTTCGTGCCCTCGAGGCGCACCACCAGCGGCACCTCCAGCCCGACCTCCCTCACCGCGGCGACCACCCCTTCGGCGATCACGTCGCAGCGCATGATGCCGCCGAAGATGTTCACGAGGATGCCTTTCACCTGCGGGTCGCTCGTGATGATCTTGAACGCCTCCGTCACCTTCTCTTTCGTCGCGCCGCCGCCCACGTCGAGGAAGTTCGCCGGCTCCGCCCCGTAGAGCTTGATGATGTCCATCGTCGCCATGGCCAGGCCCGCGCCGTTCACCATGCACCCGATCTCGCCGTCGAGGGCGATGTAGTTCAGGTCGTACTTGCCGGCCTGCAGCTCCTTGGGGTCCTCCTCGGACTCGTCGCGCAGCTCGGCGATGTCGGGATGGCGGTAGAGGGCGTTGCCGTCGAAGCCGACCTTCGCGTCCAGGACCTTCAGGTCGCCGCCCGTCGTGACGATCAGCGGGTTGATCTCCAGCTGCTCCATGTCCTTCTCGACGAACGCCCGGTAGAGCTGGCCCATCAGCTTGACGCACTGCTTGACCTGCGGCCCCTCCAGCTCCAGCGCGAAGGCGACCCGCCGCCCGTGCCAGGGCATGAACCCGGTCGCCGGGTCCACGTCGAAGGAGACGATCTTCTCCGGCGTGCTCTCGGCGACCTCCTCGATGTCCATCCCGCCTTCCGTCGAGCAGACGAAGCCGATGCGCCCCGTCTCCCGGTTCACGAGCAGCGCGAGGTAGAGCTCGCGCGCGATGTCGCTGCCGTCCTCGATATAGATGCGGTTCACCTGCTTGCCCGCCGGGCCCGTCTGGTGCGTGACGAGGGTCCGTCCCAGCATGGCGCGGGCCTCCTCGGCGGCCTCCTCGACCGATCGGGCGATCCGGACGCCGCCCTTGCCTTCCTCGGCACCCTCGAAGCGGCCCTTGCCGCGCCCGCCCGCATGGATCTGCGCCTTCACGACCCAGAGGGGGCCGTCCATCTCGCCCGCCTTGGACTTCGCCTCGTCGGCGCGCAGGACCACCCGCCCGTCGCTCACGGGCGCGCCGTAGTCGCGCAAGAGGGCCTTGGCCTGGTACTCGTGGATATTCATGGGCGGGCTCCGCTGGAACGTCTCCGCCCCCTTAGCCCGGCGCGCCGGCCCCGCCCAGCCCCGGGGGCCCCGGGAAGGCGGCCCGGCCACCCGCCGCGCATTCCCGTGATCACGGCTCGCGGCGCCGTGATCACAAACCCGCGCCGCGGGCCGCGGACGGTGCCGCGCCGCCGTCGGGTCCCGCGCCTCCGGGATGGTCGCCGCGGCGCCCCGGCTCGCCCGCCGCGGTCCCCGGCGGCCGGCCTCAGGCCAGCGCGTCGTCGATGCCCTTGCAGGCGTCCACGAGGCCCTTCACCGCCTCGACGGACTTGTCGAACATGGCCTGCTCGTCCCGCGAGAGCTTGATGTCCACGACCCGCTCGATGCCGCCGGCGCCGATCACCGTCGGAACGCCCACGTACATCCCCTTCAGCCCCAGCGCGCCGTCCACCCAGGCCGCGCAGGGCAGCACGCGCTTCTGGTCCTTCAGGTAGGCCTCCGCCATCTCGATGCCGCTCGTCGCGGGGGCGTAGAAGGCGCTGCCGGTCTTCAGCAGGCCGACGATCTCCGCCCCGCCGTCGCGGGTGCGCTGCACGATCCGGTCCAGCTTGTCCTGCGTGGTCCAGCCCATCTCGACGAGGTCGGGCAGCGGGATGCCCGCCACGGTCGAGTAGCGAACGCTCGGCACCATGGTGTCGCCGTGCCCGCCGAGCACGAACGCCGTCACGTCCCGCATCGAGACGCCGAACTCCTCCGCGAGGAAGTGCCGGAAGCGCGCGGAATCGAGGATGCCCGCCATGCCGCACACCCGCTCGGCCGGCAGGCCGGAATACCGCTGCAGCGCCCACACCATCGCGTCGAGCGGGTTGGTGATGCAGATGACGAAGGCGTCGGGGGCGTTCCTCGCGATCCCCTCCCCCACCGACTTCATGACCTTCAGGTTGATCCCCAGAAGGTCGTCGCGGCTCATGCCGGGCTTGCGGGGCACGCCGGCGGTCACGATGCACACGTCGGCGCCCGCGATGTCGGCGTAGTCGTTCGCGCCCTTCAGGGCGACGTCGAACCCCTCCACGGGGCCGGACTCGGCGATGTCCAGCGCCTTGCCCTGCGGCACCCCTTCGGCGATGTCGAAGAGGACGACGTCCCCCAGCTCCTTGATGGCGGCGAGATGGGCGAGCGTGCCGCCGATCTGTCCCGCGCCGATCAGCGCGATCTTGGGTCTGGCCATGTCCGGTTTTCCCCTGAGCATGTCGGTGTGGCTTTCGGTTCGGTCCGCGGGCCTAGCCCCGGCGCGGGGCCGGGGCAAGGCGCGCGCCCGGCGCCCGCGTCAGGCCGGCACGCCCGGCGGGGGAGGGGCCTCGCGCAGGTCCTCCCAGCCGTGGCCGGCGGCGATGACGCAGGTCCGGCCCGAGGGCTCGGTCGCGATCACCGTCCAGCCGCCCCCCTCGGAGGCGAAGACCTCGACCACCCGGCCCGACCCGTGCATCCCGATGCCGCGCCGGGTCTCGCCGCGCCGCTCCGCCAGAAGGGCCAGCACCTCCGGGCGGCGCCCGCATGCCGCCGCCGCGCCTGGCCGGGCCTCCGCCGGCCTGGCTCCGCCGCCGCCTTCCCGCGCCTCGGCCGGTCCCCACCATGGCGGCCCCAGCAAAGCCGCCAGCATGCAACCCAAGATGACCCGCATGACCCCGCACCCCCCTTGCTGCCGGCATCCTCGGCCGACGCGAGAAGGATGCCGCAGGATCCTTGCGGGCCCGTTAACGCACCGCGCTCTCCTCCCCGCGCGCTCGCGCACGGGGCCGCGGCCCTGTCTCCGAAGGGGTCTCCGAAGGGGCGGCGGCGGACGGCACGGGCGATTCGCGCCCCCGGGGGCAGAGGCGTGAACGCGCCGCGCGCCGCGCAACGCCGGCTTCGGGCGCGGTTCGGCCTTGCGCCCGCCCGCGCCGGCCCGCAGGCATCGGGCGGCATGACCGATCCCGCCCCGCGCCCCGTCAGGTCCGCGCTCTTCGTGCCGGCCTCCAGCCCCCGGGCCCTCGCCAAGGCGCCCGGCGCCGGGGCGGACGCCGTGATCTACGACCTCGAGGACGCCGTCGCGCCCGCCGCGAAGCCCGCGGCCCGCGACGCCCTGGCCGGCGCGCTTGCGACGCCCGGCCCTGCGCTGCGGATCGTCCGCGTCAACGGCCTCGGCACCCCCTGGCACGAGGACGACCTGCAGGCAGTCCGGGCGCTCGCCCCAGACGGCGTGCTGATTCCGAAGGCCGAGGGCCCCGCCGCCGTCGCGAAGGCGCGCGACGGCACCGGCCTTCCCGTCTGGGCCATGATAGAGACGCCGTCCGGCGTCCTTCGGGCCCCCGCCATCGCCGCCGCCGAGGGCCTCGCCGGCCTCGTCGCCGGGACCAACGACCTCGCCGCCGAGCTGCGCGCCGAGGGGCGCCCGGCCATGGCCCTCGCCCTCCAGGGCATCGTCCTGGCCGCCCGCGCGGCCGGGGTCGTCGCGCTCGACGGGGTGTGCGGGGCCTTCCGGGACGCGGACGCCCTCCGGGCCGAATGCGCGGAGGGCCGCCGCCTCGGCTTCGACGGCAAGACCCTGATCCACCCCGTGCAGGTCGCCGCCGCGAACGCCGCCTTCGGCCCCTCGGACGAGGAGGTCGCCCTGGCCCGCCGCCGCATAGAGGCCTTCGAGGCCATGCTGGCGCAGGGCGCGGGCGTCGCGGTCCTCGACGGCCGCATCGTCGAGAACCTCCACGTCCGCGCCGCCCGGCGGATCCTCGCCATCGCCGGGGCGGCGGGGTAGAGGCGGCGGATGGGCTATCTCCTCCTCGTCTCCGGCGTCGCGCTCTGGTCCGGCGCCCATCTCTGGAAGCGCCTCGCGCCCGCCTCCCGCGCGCGGCTCGGCGATCCCGGCAAGGGCCTCGTCGCCCTCGCGCTCGTCCTCTCGCTCGTGCTGATGGTCTATGGCTACCGCTGGGCCGCATGGGTCCCGCTCTGGTACCCGCCGCTCTGGCTGACGCATCTGAACAACCTGCTGACGCTGCTCGCCGTCTGGCTCTTCGTGGCCTCGAACGCCGGGGGGCGGATCGGCACCCGGATGCGGCACCCGCAGCTCACGGCGGTGAAGATCTGGGCGGTGGCGCATCTGCTGGTGAACGGAGACCTCGCGGCGGTGGTCCTCTTCGGGGGGCTCCTCGCCTGGGCCGTGGCGGAGGTGATCCTCATCAACCGCCGCGCGGCATGGTCGCCCTCCGCCCCCGGTCCGCTCTGGCGGGACGCGGCCGCCTTCGCCGCGGCGCTCGCGCTGTGGCTCCTGATCGCATGGGTGCACGTATGGCTGGGCGTCTGGCCGTTCGGCGGAACGCCCGGCTGAAGATCCGCAGTCCGGCCCCGCCGCGTGATCACATGACGACCCGGCGTGATCGCCCTCGTGCCCCGCACGGGCCGCGCCGAACGCCCGCGACGCCACGCCCCCCGTGACAACGGCGCCCGTATGCGTCATCCGGGCGCCGGCAGAGAAGGACGCGACATGGCCGACGTGAACCGGGGGGCGCGGCCCCTCAGCCCGCACATCATGATCTACAAGCCGCAGATCACCTCGATCTCGTCGATCTTCATCCGGATCACGGGGCAGGCGCTGATCGTGGCCACGCTCATGATCGTCTGGTGGTTCGTCGCCCTCGCCACGGGGCCGGAGGCCTTCGCGATCGCGACCTGGTGGCTGACCATGCCGCTCGGGGACCTCGTCCTCGGCCTCTCCGTGTGGGCGTTGTGGTACCACCTGCTGGGCGGGCTGCGGCACCTCTACTGGGACGCCGGCGGCTCGATGGAGATCGAGTGGGCCGAGCGCCTCGGCTGGGCCTGCTTCATCGGCGCCACGGTGCTGACGCTGCTGACCTGGCTCGTGTTCCTGTTCGTCTGACGGAGGCCGCCCATGTACCTCACCGACCGCAAGCGCGCCGCGGGCCTCGGGGCCGCGAAGTCCGGCACCTCCGACGTCTGGAACATGCAGATCACGTCCTGGGCGCTTCTGGTCCTGGTGCCCGTCTTCGTCTTCACCTTCGGCCCCGTCCTCGGCGAGGGCTACGTCGAGGCGCTGGCCTACTACCGCAACCCCGTCACGGCGACGATCGCGGCGGCCACCATCCTCGTGACGATGCTGCACTTCCGGCAGGGCTTCCAGACGCTGATCGACGACTACGTGCGCGGCGAGACCCGGAAGATGACGCTGATCGCGGCCTCCTTCGTCCTCTACGGGCTGGGGCTGCTGGCGCTGATCTCCATCGTTCGGGTGGCGCTCTCGCCGGTGCCGGCGCTGGTCCCGGCCGTGGTGCTCTGATCCCTTGGACCTCGTGACCGACCACCTCGCGGTCGAGCTGGCCGCCCCGCCCCCCATGGGCGGCGCCGCCTGGGTCGCCGCCCTGGGCGAGCCGGACGCCCTGCGCAACCGCGCCGTCCTCCACGTCATGGCCGAGGAGGGGGGCACTTGGGCCCTCGACGCCCGCTGCGAGGGGGATCACTGGCGCTACTGGGCGCCGCACCCCTACGCCGTCGCCCCCGCCACGGCCGCGCTGGGATACGTGCCCGGCGCGGACCGCTCGCCCGAGCTGCCGGCCCTCGCCGCCTGCCTCGGCGCCGATCCCGCCGCCCTGGGCGAGGCGCTGACCGCCCCCGACGGCGGCGCGTCCCTCGGCGCCCTTCTCGGCGCGCCTGTCCATCCCGGGATGCGTCCCGGCGCCGCGCTGCCCGAGGGCGCGCTCGACCTTATCTCCGCCCCGGAGGCCGAAGAATGACCCAGAGCTACGAGCTGACCCATCACGAATACGACTGCATCGTCGTCGGCGCAGGCGGATCGGGCCTGCGCGCCACCCTCGGCATGGCCGAGCAGGGGCTGCGCACGGCCTGCATCACGAAGGTCTTCCCGACCCGTTCGCACACGGTCGCGGCGCAGGGCGGCATCGCGGCGAGCCTCGGGAACATGGGGCCCGACAACTGGCAGTGGCACATGTACGACACGGTGAAGGGCTCCGACTGGCTCGGCGACACCGACGCTATGGAATACCTCGCCCGCGAGGCCCCGAAGGCCGTCTACGAGCTGGAGCATTACGGCGTGCCCTTCTCGCGCACCGAGGAAGGCAAGATCTACCAGCGCCCCTTCGGCGGCCACACCACCCAGTTCGGCGAGGGGCCGCCCGTGCAGCGCACCTGCGCCGCCGCCGACCGGACCGGCCACGCGATCCTGCACACCCTCTACGGCCAGTCGCTGAAGCAGCAGGCCGAGTTCTACATCGAGTACTTCGCGACCGACCTCATCATGTCCGAGGACGGGCAGTGCCAGGGCGTGCTCGCCTGGTCGCTGGAGACGGGCGAGATGCACGTCTTCAACGCCAAGATGACCGTCCTGGCCACGGGCGGCTACGGGCGCGCCTATTTCTCCGCCACGAGCGCGCACACCTGCACGGGCGACGGCGGCGGCATGGTCGCGCGCCAGGGCCTGCCCCTCCAGGACATGGAGTTCGTGCAGTTCCACCCCACGGGCATCTACGGCGCGGGCTGCCTCATCACCGAAGGGGCGCGGGGCGAGGGGGGCTACCTCACCAACTCCGAGGGCGAGCGCTTCATGGAGCGCTACGCCCCCACCTACAAGGACCTCGCCTCGCGCGACGTGGTGTCCCGCTGCATGACCCTCGAGATCCGCGAGGGCCGCGGCGTCGGCGCGCAGAAGGACCACATCCACCTCCACCTCAACCACCTGCCGCCCGAGACCCTGGCCGAGCGGCTGCCCGGCATCTCCGAATCGGCGCGCATCTTCGCCGGCGTCGACGTCACGAGGGAGCCGATCCCCGTCCTGCCCACGGTCCACTACAACATGGGCGGCATCCCCACGAACTACTGGGGCGAGGTGCTGAACCCCACCGAGGACGACCCCGACCGCGTGGTCCCGGGTTTGATGGCCGTGGGCGAGGCGGGCTGCGCCAGCGTGCACGGCGCGAACCGCCTGGGGTCCAACTCCCTCATCGACCTGGTGGTGTTCGGCCGGGCCGCCGCGATCCAGGCGGGCAAGGTCGTGGACCCGAACGCCTCGAACCCCAGGCTGAACGAGGCCTCGCTCGACAAGGCCGTCGCCCGCTTCGACGACGTCCGCCACGCCGACGGCGGCACCCCCACCGCCGAGCTGCGGCTGGAGATGCAGAAGAACATGCAGGCCGACGCTGCCGTGTTCCGCACCTCCGAGACGCTGGCGCAGGGTGTCGAGAAGATGACCGAGACGGCCGGGCGCATGTCCGACCTGAAGGTCACGGACCGGACGATGATCTGGAACAGCGACCTGATGGAATCGCTCGAGCTGACGAACCTGATGCCCAACGCCCTGGCCACCGTCGTCTCCGCCGAGGCCCGCAAGGAGAGTCGCGGCGCCCACGCGCACGAGGACTTCCCCGACCGCGACGACGAGGACTGGCGCGTCCACACGCTGGCCCGCGTGAACGGCACGGTCGAGCTCGACTACCGCCCCGTCCACCTCAGCCCCCTCCTCGGCCACAACGAGGGTGGCATCGACCTGGCGAAGATCGCCCCGAAGGCGCGCGTGTACTGAGGGATGGCCGTGGCGTCGGGGATCCCGCGGCGCCTGTCGCATATCTGGATCGGGCCGCATCCCGCGCCCGACGCCTGGATGCGGACCTGGCGGGACCACCACCCGGACTGGGACTACACCCTCTACGACAACGACTACGTCTTCGGGCGCAGGTTCCGGAACCAGAAGCTGCTGGATTACTACTTCAGATACGGCCAGTACGCGGGTGCCGCGGACGTCATCCGCTACGAGTTGCTGCAGGAGAGGGGCGGCTTTCTAGCGGCGGCGGATTCCACGTGCCTTCGCCCCGTGGACGGGCTCTTCCCCGAGCCGCACGCCTACACCGTCTACGAGAACGAGTTCGTGCGCGGGCAGCTCGTCTCCCCCATCCTGGCCTGCGAGCCCGGAAACCCGTTCGTCGAGGCGCTGGTCGCCATGCTAGGCGAGATCGGCGAGGACGAGATTGGCCGCCCGTGGATGACGACCGGGAACCTCTTCGTGACCAAGGCCATCCGCGATCTGAAGCCTGAGATCACGATTTTCCCGTCCCACTACTTCATCCCGGAGCATTTCGACGGCGGACGCTACGAAGGCGACGGCCCGATCTACGCGCGTCAGCATTTCGGAACCACGGTCGACGGATACGAGAAGAACAGACCGGGATTCTTCGCCCGCAGGAAGGAGAAGCGGCTCCGCCGCGAGTACGACGAGCAGCTGAGGCGGCGGCGCGCCGCCGTGCGCGAGCGCATGATCCGTGGACATGACGGACCGTAGGCATCCGCCGAGAGTGCGGGTTCCGGCCCGCCTGCGGCTCCGGTGCGGGGGCAGGTCGTGCTGCACCTCGTGACGGGTGGGTGCCCCGCAACGCACCGACGGTGACGCGGGGGCTTGCGCCTTCATGGCGGCACCGCCCGAAGGTAGTCCCGCAGTTCGCCTTTCGGACGCCGCACCAGGGCGAGGGCCCTCGGTCCCTGCCGTAGCCCGTGTGCCCGGCGCGCCCCGGCAGGCGGGGCCGGGCCCGGCGGACGGTTGCGGAACGCCCGCGCGATGGGATAACGCTCGGCGACGATGGTGGATTCCCGGCCGGCGCCCTTGTCGTGGCGGTGCCGGGCAAGGCTCGAGGTTGATTTGGCTGGACTGCGAACGATCGTCGGCGCGCTCGGGTGCCTGCCTCTCCTCGCCGCGTGCGGCGCCGCGCCGATCGCCGACGCCGCGACGGCCCCGCCCGAGGATACCGTCACCATCGTCCCCATCGTCGAGCCCGCGAGCGCCGCGATCACGGTGCCCGCCTCGCAGGCCCCGGCCCGCGCGCGGCGCGCGGCGGGCGGGCTCGGCGGCGACCCGCTGGGCGACCCGGACTGCAACCCGGACGCCATCCTGCAGGGCGGCGACCTCTACTGCCCCTGACGGCGCGTCCCGAGGCACGGGCGACACCCCGATGAGAGAGGCCGCCACCCCCCGCGTGCTGTGCGTGGGCACGCATCACAAGACCGGCACGGTCTGGATGCGCACCGTGTTCCGTGCCCTGGCGGCGGCGCTGGACGCGCCCGTCCTGCCCCTTCACCGGCCCGCGAAATGGAGCCGCATCCCGAAGGAGGGTCGCGCCGTCGTCCTCAACTGGGCCGGCACCTTCGCGCCGGAGGTGTTCGCCATGCCGGACGCGCGGTTCCTGCACGTCATCCGCGACCCGCGCGACGTCCTCCTGTCGGGCGCGCGCTACCACGAGACGACCGAGATGGGCACGGAGCGGGACCTCGCACGCCCGCGCGCGCGGTTCGGCGGCCTGAGCTACCTCGAGGCGATCCGTGCCCTGCCCACCTTCGAGGAGAAGCTCGCCTTCGAGATGGAGGGGCGCCACGCGGAGGTCCTGCGCGAGATGCTCGCCTGGCCCTACGGGCACCCCAGCGCGGTCGACCTGCGCTACGAGGACCTGATCGTGGACACGCGGGGCGACCTCTTCGTACGGGCGCTGGAGCGCCTGGGCCTCGAAGAGGCCGAGCGCGAGACCGGGCGCCGCGTCTTCGTCGAGAACAGCCTCTTCGGCGGGAAGGCCGCGGACGAGGGCCGGCAGAGGACGCATGTCGCATCCGGGCGGCCCGCGCAGTGGCTCACGAAGCTGCCGCCCGCCACGGCCGCCCTCTACGCCGAGCGGCACACCGCCGACCTGATCGCGCTGGGCTACGAGGACGGCCCCGGCTGGACCGGGCGGCTGGCCTTCGAAGGGTGAGGGCGCGGCCCGTGCCGGATCCTGCGATCCCCGTCGCGGCCCCATGTGATCACAAGCCTCCGACCCGCTTGACCCCCGCGCCCCGGCGCCGCATTCCCAAGGCCGGCCCGCGCGCCTAGATGGGCGGGCAAGGAGGCGCCCCGATGGTCCAGCTCACCCTGCCGAAGAACAGCCGCATCACGACCGGCAAGACCTGGCCGAAGCCGGAGGGGGCGACGAACCTGCGCACCTTCCGCATCTACCGCTGGTCCCAGGAGGAGGGGGGGAACCCCCGGCTCGACACCTATTTCGTCGACATGGACACCTGCGGGCCGATGGTCCTCGACGCCCTCATCAAGATCAAGAACGAGATCGACCCGACCCTGACCTTCCGCCGCTCCTGCCGCGAGGGGATCTGCGGGTCCTGCGCGATGAACATCGGCGGAATCAACACGCTGGCGTGCATCTACGGCATGGACGAGGTGAAGGGCGACGTGACGATCTACCCACTGCCTCACATGCCCGTCGTGCGCGACCTGATCCCGGACCTCACGCATTTCTACGCCCAGCACGCCTCCGTCATGCCTTGGCTGGAGACGAAGACGAACCGCCCGAAGGAGGAGTGGCGGCAATCCATCGAGGATCGGCGCAAGCTCGACGGCCTCTACGAATGCGTGATGTGCGCCTCCTGCTCGACGGCCTGCCCGTCCTACTGGTGGAACGGCGACAAGTATCTCGGCCCGGCGGCGCTGCTGCACGCCTATCGCTGGATCATCGACAGCCGCGACGAGGCGACGGGCGAGCGGCTGGACGACCTCGAGGATCCGTTCAAGCTCTATCGCTGCCACGCGATCATGAATTGCGCCAAGACCTGTCCCAAGGGCTTGAACCCGGCCAAGGCGATCTCGGAGATCAAGCACCTGCTGGTCGAGCGGGCGGTCTGAGCGCGGCCGCCGGCCCGAGGCTCGGCAGCGGTTCGGCCCCCGGCCGCTGACCGCGCGGCCGGAGCATGAACGTCGCGGGGGGCGCGCTCGGCGCGTGCCCCCTTGCCGGTCGTCCTTGATCCACCGGGGACGGCGCGCCCGGTTCCGCATCTGGTGGGTCCCGGGGAACGGACTTCCGGCGGTAGATGGCCGGCGCGGGGCCCTCCGCCCTTTCCAGCGGGACGCCCGCACGCCATATGTCCCCGATGCTCGCGCGATTGATCCAGCGTCTGCCACCCGAGTGGCGCCGCCGCGTGCGCCGGGCCATCGCTTGGGTGCGCCTGAAGGTGCCGGTCGGGCTGCGTCTCCCGCTGGGGATCCTTCTGATCTGCGGTGGCTTCCTGGCGATCCTCCCGGTGTTCGGCCTCTGGATGATCCCGGTGGGGATCGCCGTCGCCTCCCTCGACATCCGCCCGCTCCGTCGGCGGTGGGCCGCCCGCCGGGGCCTCGTCGCGCGTCTCGCCCCTTCGCAAACGTCCCGGGCCGGGCATGATGGACCCGGCGCACCGCAGGAGGACGGCATGCGGGTTCTGGACGGGACGATCGACGGCGACCTGACGGTCGCGGACGCGGTGCGGATCACGGGGTGCGTCGCGGGATCGCTCGTGCTGCGGCCGGGCGCGCGGGTCCATCTCGACGGCACGGTGGGCGGCGACGCGACCGTGGGGCGGGACGCCACCTTGCGGATCGCAGGGCAGGTCGCAGGAACCGTGTCCTGCGAGGCGGGGGGACGTGCCTTCATCTGCGGCATGGCCGGGCGCGCCGACCTCTCCGACCCTCATGTCGTCCTGGACGGCGGCCTCGTGGCGCATCGCGCCGCCTGAGCTTTCGCCCCGTACGGAGGCAGGGCAAGATCGCCCCATGACCGAGCCTGCCCGATCCCGGACGCCACCTCCGCCCGACGCGGCCCTGCGCCGGGCGGCCCCCGCCGTTCCCGTCTATACGGCCGGTACCCTCGCATCGCCCGGGATCGCCGCCTATCGAGCCGCCATCGCCGCCGCGAAGCCCGCCGAAGCCGTCGCCGTCCCGCCCCGGGAAGCGCGCGCCCTGCGCGTGCCGGCGGGGCAGGGGTTCCGCATCACCTGCATCGAAGGCCCGCAAGTCGGCGACCTGAACCTCTTCTCCACGGACTGGTCCGAACAGTTCTGGTCCGGCAAGACCCGCGCGCTGCATGGCACCCATCTGTCGACAGGGGACCGTCTCTGGTCCTCACTGCCGACGCTGCGGCCCATGGCGACGATCGTGGAGGACAGCCTGGACTGGTACGGTTTCGACGAGGACGGCTGCTCGGTGCACGACGTGATCGGCACGCGCTGCGATCCGTACACCGCGAACCTCCTCTCGGGCGGTCAATACCATCACTGCTGCCATTCCAACCTGACCCGCGCGATCATGGCCGAAGGCTTCCACCGCGACATGGCCGAAGGGCTGGTCCATGACGTGCTGAACGTGTTCATGGCCACCGGCTTCGACGCCGAGGGGCGCTACGTCATGAAGGCGAGCCCCGTGCGCCCGGGGGACCACATCGCGTTCCTGGCCGAGATCGACCTGGTCGCCGTGCTCTCGACCTGCCCCGGGGGCGATTGCGGGCAGGGCCACTCCTCCGACGCGGCGGCCTGCCACCCCCTCCTCCTCGAGCGGCTGAAGGGTGCCGCGCCAGCGGGCTGGGCGCCCCCGCCCCGCAACGGATACGACCGCAGCCACGGCCAGATGACGTCATGACGTAGCCCCATTCGGCGAAGAGCGTCGGAACATGGCCTATCTCGTGCGACGCCTCCTCGCCGGCATCCTTCAAGCCGTCTTCCTTTCCGGCGGCGCCCTGGCGGCCGCCTTGGCGACCGCCCAGCACAGACCCGACCTGACGCTGGAGGCAGGGGTGGCCACCGTGCTTCTCGCGGGCCTCATGCTCTGCGGCCAGCTCGTGCCGGGCGCAGGGCCGCCGAGGACGGCGCCCCGCTTCCGCGAGCGACCGGGCGCCGTCACGCCGCGGAAGGTCAGGCGCACCATCCGTACCGCGGAAGGCTGCGTCTGGAAGCCCGTCGGGGGCAGCATGAGTACCCGCCTGATGCGCTATGGCTGCGCACGCTGCGGCAAGACCGGATACGGCCCCATGGGGCGTGCGCCCCTGGCCTGCCTGAGGAACAGCGCGGTGCCCCAACTCTAGCCGAAGGCCGCCTCCAGCGCGATCTCGACCATGTCGCCGAAGGACCGCTCGCGCTCCCCGCTGGGCAGGGCCTCGCCGGTCAGGAGGTGGTCGCTGATCGTCATCACCCCCAACGCGCGGGCTCCGTGGCGCGCCGCCACGGTATAGAGCTCGGCCGCCTCCATCTCGACGGCGAGGACGCCGTGCCGGGTCATCTGCTCGGTGAGATCGGGCCGCTCGTCGTAGAAGACGTCCGAGGAATAGATTCCACCGACATGCGGCGCCATTCCCTTTCCTTCCGCTGCCGCGACCGCCGCACGGAGAAGGCCGAAATCGGCGCAGGGTGCGAAGTTCAGTTCGCGCATGATGCCGCGGGAAGGGGTCGAGATCGTGCTCGCCGTCATCGCGATCACTACGTCGCGGATATTCACCGCCTCCTGCATCGCGCCGGCCGAGCCGATCCGGATCAGCGTCCGGGCGCCGAAATCCCGAATGAGCTCGTTGGCGTAGATGGAAAGCGACGGCATCCCCATGCCGCTGCCGTGGATCGTGACGCGATTCCCCTTCCATTCGCCCGTGAAGCCCAGCATTCCGCGTACCTCGTTCACGAGACGCGGGGCGCGCAGGAACGTCTCGGCCGCCCATCTCGCCCGGAGAGGGTCGCCCGGCATCAGGACGACATCGGCGATGTCGCCCTTCTCGGCCCCGATGTGGACGCTCAAATCGCCAGATCCTCGGGCTTGCCGCCCTTCTCGACATGCTCCTTGAACCAGACGGGCTGACGGCCCTTGCCGGTCCAGGTCCGCTCTGGGTTCTCGGGGTGCCGGAACTTCGGCTCGCCCTTCGCGGCGGTCCCGCCGACGCGCCGCTTCTTCGCGCTTCCGAAGACGGACGAGGGGTCGACCCCTTCGGCACGGGCGCGTTCCTCGAATTCGGCGCGCAGGGCGGCGGCCTTGCGGTCCGCGAATTGCATGATCGCCTTCTCGACCTCTCCAACGGCTTTCTTGCGCTCCTTGAGTTCGGCGCGCAGCTCGTCGAGGTCCATCTTCTCCAGCTTCTTCGTCATTGGAAGTCTCCCTTTTCTCGAATCACAATCCCGCCCATAGCCCCATGAACGCAAATGGGGCAAGAATCGTCTCATCCAAGCGGCTTTACGAAATTCAGCCGGCTCGCCGCGAAAGGGCCGCCGAAAGCGGCCGGGATGCGCGGCGGAGACGCCCGGAGCCCCACGGTCCCGGCCCGTCTGGACGCCGCCCGCGCCGCGGTGTCCTCTCCCGCGCATGGGAACGGTGGAGCTTCCGGTCTGGGCGTTCGCCCTGCTGCTCGGCTTCGCCGCCGTCAGCTTCGCGACGAACTTCCTCTTTCCGTCGGTGCGCTGGTTCTTCCGCCGCCGGGCCGAGCGCATCGTCGCCCGCCTCAACGAGCGTCTCGCCCGTCCGATCCAGCCCTTCAAGCTGGCCCGGCGCCACGACATGATCCAGCGCCTCGCCTACGACCCGGAGGTGGCGCGCGCCGCTGCCGCGCACGCGCGCCGGACGGGCGTGCCGGAGAACGTCGCCCACGAGCAGGCCGTCCGCTACGCGCGCGAGATCGTGCCGGGTTTCTCGGCGACGGCCTACTACACCGTCGCGATGCGCCTCGCCCGCGCGCTGACGCGCTTCCTCTATCGCCTCAGGCCGTCCGACGGCGATCCCCGCGCCCTTGCCGGCGTGCCCCCTGGGGCGACGGTGGTCTTCGTGATGAACCATCGCAGCAACATGGACTACGTGCTGGTCACGCATCTCGTCAGCCGGGCCACGCCGATCTCCTACGCCGTCGGCGAATGGGCGCGGGTCTTCCCGCTTCTGCCGCTGATCCGCGCGCTCGGCGGCTACTTCATCCGGCGCAACCGAACCGGGAACGACCTCTATCGCCGCGTGCTGGCGCGCTACGTCCAGATGGCGACGGCAGGGGGCGTCACGCAGGCGGTGTTTCCCGAAGGGGGGCTGACGCTGGACGGCCGCGTCGGCGAGCCGAAGCTGGGCATCCTCTCGTACATCGCGGCGGGCGAGTACGAGCGCGACGTCTTCTTCGTCCCGGTCGGGCTCAACTACGACCGGGTGCTGGAGGACCGGCTCCTGACCTCGAAGGGCGAGGGCGGGGCACGGCGCTTCCGCGCCTCGGTCTGGGCGGCGCTCGGGTTCACGCTGAGGCATGCGTTCAGGCGGACGCTGGGGCGGACGGACAGGTTCGGGGCGGCGGCGGTCGCCTTCGGCGCGCCCGTGCCCCTCGCGGACGGACCGGGGGACGTGCGGGCACTCGGCCGCGATCTCATGCGCCGTATCGCCGACAACGTGCCGGTCCTTCCGGTGCCGCTTCTCTGCCGCACGCTCGAGGAGGCCGGGGGCGTGCTGCCCGAGGACGAGGTGGAGGCCGCGATGGCTTCCCTGTCCGTCCGCCTGGAACGCGCGGGCGCCGTAACACGGCTTCCACGGCAAGCCGGCGCTGCGGCGGAGGCGGCCTTGTCCATCCTCGTCGGGCGGCGGATCGTCGAACGTCGGGACGGCACCCTGGCGGTGCGCGGGGGGGCCGAGCGCCTCGTCGCCTACTACGCCAACTCGATCGCGCATCACGGCCCCGCCAGCCACTCCTGAGCCTTGGGCATCGCGTGCAGCGTCCCGGACGGCCGCGTGGCCGACATGGCGCGCAGGCCGTTCCGCCCCGGGGGCTTCGCCGATATCCGCCGATCCCCGCGCACGGGCACCGGGTGCGCGAGGGTGAGTCGCACCGTCTCCCGCACCCGCGAAGGATAAGATCGAGTGCATTCAAGGCACTGGCGTCCCACAGGGCCCCACATTCGGGGGATAAGGAACGGGGGGTGATGTATCGGCGAAGGCTCGCCTATCCTGGCGCGAGGTTGCAAAGCGTGACGGGGATGCTTCAATGGCGAACGAATGGATAATAGACGTCCTTTCCGATCTCAGGACGTTCGCTACGAGCAACGGCCTCGACCGTTTGGCCGAGCAGCTCGACGACACGACGCTGATCGCCGCGGCCGAGCTGGTCGCCAACGATCCAGGAGGAAGCTGGTCATGCCGCATCCCGGCCGCCGATGACGGAACGGAACCTGACTCCGGCCCTGGAGGCGATCGGTGCCGTCAGAACGCTTGATTCCCTGAGGGAGCAGATCGTCGGTCTGCGCGACCTTCTGGACGTCGCGCATGTCACCTACCACTCCGTCAACTCGACCGGCCGGCAATACGCGGTCCATACGCACAGCCCCGAATGGCAGGGCCGCTACATGGAGCGTGGCTATTTCAAGATCGACCCGGTCGTCCTGGGAAGCTTCCAGCGGTTCCAGCCAGCCGATTGGAAGAGCTTCGACTGGTCGTCCCGTCCCGCGCGCGAGTTCTTCCGCGACGCCGTCGCGTACGGGGTCGGCAATCAGGGAATGACGGTGCCGATCCGCGGCCCCGGCGGGCAGTTCGCGCTCTTCTCGGTCTCGGCGCAGATGGACGACGAGGAGTGGAGCGCCTGGTGCCGGACGCGGACGGGCGACCTGATCGCCCTCGCCCACACCACCAACGCGGCCGCGCTGCAGATCGAGGGTGCCGCTGCGGCCCCGGCCATGCAGGCGCTCTCCCCGCGCGAGGCCGAGACGCTGCGCCTCCTGGCGCTGGGCTACAGCCGGGCGAAGGCCGCGGAGAGCCTTTCGATCTCCGAGCACACGATCCGCGTCTACATCGAGAGCGCGCGCCTGAAGCTCGGCGCGCAGAACACCATCCACGCCGTCGCCCGGGCGCTCTCGGACGGCCATATCACCGTCTAGTGCGGCGGGATCCCGCCCGGCGCGATCGCTCCGGCCTTGCGTCGGGTCGCGAAGGCCCGGCCCCTCGACGCGATATCAATGGTTAACGCGGCGCCCTTCTCCCCGTATAGAGCCGGGCGCTAACGGTCTGTTAACCATTTACTCCCATCTTCCGGTTGTCACTGGAAAGTGGGGGAAGACGCTATGATCACCTATGTCGACACTTCGAGCCTCGACGGGAACCGCAGGCTCGTCGATTCGATGTTCCGGGACCGCGCCGCGCAGTTCCGCGGCCGCCTCGGCTGGCCCGTCCAGGTGGACGCCGACGGGCGCGAGATCGATCAGTACGATCCGCTCGATCCGGTCTACGTCATATGGGTGAACGAGGACGGCCTCCACGGCGGCTCCATGCGGATCATGCCGACCACCGGCCGCACCATGGCGGCCGAGCACTTCGCCACCATCTGCGGCGGCCCCGTCCGCGACGCGCGCATATGGGAATCGACCCGCTTCGCCATCGCGCCCGGCGCCCCGCGCGGCGTCGCCTCCGCCCTGATGATGGCGGGGCAGGTCTTCGGCATCCGGCGCGGCATGACCGGCTGCCTCGGAGTCTACGACATGCCGATGGAGCGCGTGTACCGCCGCCTCGGCTGCGCACCCGCACCGCTGGGGCGCACGGGAGACGGACGGGGCGCGATCGGCGCGGGCATGTGGTCCGTCTCGATGACCAACGTGGAGGCGCTGTCGCGCCGCTCCGGCATTCCGGCCGATGCCGTCATCGGCTGGCACGACGCCTGCTACGACGACGTGCCGGCGGTGGTACGCGCGGCGTAGCGCACCCGCCCGCGGCGGCGGGTCCCCTTGCGGGACGGTCCCGCCCCCGCGATAGGGTTCCCCGTGACGCTGCCCGACCTCTCGCCCGACCAGTCCGCCGCATGGGACCGCGCCTCCGCCCTCCTCGCGGGGGCCGGCATCGACATGGCCGCCGGGCGGGCCGACCCGGCGGGCGAGGGAAGCGGCGAGGTACTCGCCGTCACCGGCAAGGCGGGCTCGGGCAAGACGCTCCTCCTGGCGGAGCTGGCCAAGGCGATGCAGGCCGCCGGGGTGCGCGTCGTCTCCGGCGACTGGGAGGGGCGGACCCGCGGCCGGCGGACGCTCGCCATCCTCGCGCCGACCAACAAGGCCGCCTTCGTCCTGCGCACCCGCGGCGTGCCGGCGACGACGATCCATCGCATCCTCTACTCCCCCGTCTACGCGCCCGAGTTCGAGGCGCTGGCCGAATGGCTCGCCGGCGACGGCGACCGCCCCGCGGAGACTGAGGCCTTTCCCGAGGACGTGCTAGACCGGATCGCCGCCTTCCACGAGCAGATGGCCTCCGTGCCCGCGGCCCTCGCCGCCGCCGGCCTCAGGGGCAGCGACTTCATCACCGGCTGGAAGCGGCGCGACGACCCGCTCGACATCGGGTTCGTCGACGAATCCTCCATGCTCGACCAGCGCCAGCTCGACGACCTGCGCGAGATCTTCGGCGCGCTGATCCTCTTCGGCGATCCCGCGCAGCTCGCGCCGGTGAAGTCGGAAGGCTCGGCCCGGATGGTGTTCGACCGGCTGCCCGCGCCCGACGTGCTGCACCTCAGCCGCGTCCACCGGCAGGAGGCGGACAGCCCCATCCTCGACCTTGCCCATGCCCTGGGCGACGACGGCCTGACCTTCGAGGGGTTCGAGCGGATGATCGAGGAAGCCGCCGCGCGGGACGACCGCGTCGTGGTCCCCGGCCGGGTGGACGCGGCCCTGATGGCGCGCTCGCCCGTGCTGACCTGGCGCAACGCGACCCGCATCCGCCTGATCCACGCCTTTCGCGCCGCCTACGACGCCCCCGAAGCCGAGCTCCTGCCCGGCGAGCCGCTGATCTGCGACGGGCTGGAGCTGCCGCTGAAGCATCGCAAGAAGCGCCTCGACCTCGAGGCGCGGGGCCTCGTGAAGGGCGCGCAGTGCGTCTATCTCGGTCCCGGCCGCAAGCCCGGCTTCTCGCGCCTCCACGTCATCGGGGCCGAGCAGCCGCAGGTCTCGGCCGCGTCCATCGTGAAGATCGAGAAGCCTGGCGAGGAGGACCCGTTCCTGCCCTTCGCCGCCCGCATGGGCGCGGTGTTCCTCCACGGCGCGGCCTGCACGATCCACAAGGCGCAGGGCAGCCAGTGGGACGAGGTGCAGGTCTTCGGCCCCGACCTCTACGCGGCCGCCCGTTCGGGGCGGTCGGATGCGGGTCAGCCGCTCTGGAAACGCCTCGCCTACGTCGCGGTCACGCGCGCGGCGACGCGGCTGCACTGGGTGACGCGCTACGCCCTCGCCCGGCCGCAGGGGGGGCTCTCCACCGCCGACCTCGAAGCGCCCGTCGCGCCGCTCGAGCTGGAGGAGCCGGCGGAGGGCTAGGCCACGTGCCCCGTCGCGCGCAGGAACCCCGCGAGCGCGGCGGCGAACGCCTCGGGCCGCTCGACGCAAGGCAGGTGGCCGGCGCCGCGGATCAGCTCGAACCGGCTGCCGGGGATAAGGTCGGCCATCTCGCGGACGAGGTCTGGCGGCGTGGCCCGGTCCTCCGTCCCGGCGAGGGCCAGCACGGGCAGCCGCAGGTCCTGCGCGACCGAATGGAGGTCCGTGCCCGCGATGGCGGCGCAGGTGCCCGCATAGCCCTGGGCGAACTGCGTCTCGATCATGCGTCGCCAGGGAGGGACGGCGTCGCCCGCGCGGAAGGCGGGGGCGAACCAGCGCTCCAGGATGGCGGGTGCCATGGCCGCCAGCCCCTCCCGCCGGACCGCGTCGATCCGGTCCTGCCAGAGCCGCCGCGTCCCGATCTTCACCCCGGTCGAGGAGAGGGCCAGCACCCGCACGAGGTCCAGCCGCTTCGCCGCCAGCCCCTGCGCGATCATGCCCCCGACCGACAGCCCGACGAAGGCCACCTCTCGCGCGCCCGCCGCGTCGATCACCGCCTCGGCGTCCGCGACCAGCGTCCCCATCGCGTAGGGGCCCGGCGGCGCCTCGGACAGGCCGTGCCCGCGCTTGTCGTAGCGGATGATCCGCAGGCCCCCCGGCAGATGCGGCAGCACCGGGTCCCACAGGCGCAGGTCCGTCCCAAGCGAGTTCGCGAACACGACCGGCGCGCCGGAAGGGTCGCCGTCCTCGCGCCAGTGAAGGCCCCGGGCGGCGATCCACCTCATGCGATGGCCCGCGCGAAGAGGGCGGGATCGACGTTGCCGCCCGACAGGGTGACGATCACCGTCTCCGGCAGGTCCCCGCGGAAGAGCGCGGCGGCCAGCGCCACCGCGCCCCCGGGCTCGACCACGAGGCGCAGCCGCTCGAAGGCGTGGCGCACGGCGTGCATCGCTTCGCCATCCGTGACGACGAGGCCGGGGCCGGCGAGGCGGGCGAGGATCGGGAAGGTGATAGCGCCCGGCATGGGCGTCAACACCGCGTCGCAAAGGCTGCCCGCCGCCTCCGCGTTCGCCACCCGCACCCCGGCGGCGAGCGAGCGCGCCATGTCGTCGAAGCCATCCGGCTCGGCCGTGCGGACGCGGTGGCGGCCTTCGGTGGCCAGCGCGATCCCGGCCGCGAGGCCCCCGCCGCCGGCGCAGACGACGATCTCGGCCCCCTCGGCCCCGGCCCCGGCCCCGGCCCCGGCCGCCTGCTCGGCGATCTCGAGCCCTGTCGTGCCCTGGCCCGCGATGACGTTCGGGTGGTCGAAGGGCGGGATGAGGACGAGGCCCCGCTCGTCCGCGAGGGCGGCGGCGAGCGCGTCGCGATCCTCGGACGCCCGGTCGTAGGCGACGATCTCGGCGCCGAGGGCTTCTGTGGCGGCGCGCTTCGCGGAAGGCGCGTCCGTGGGCATGACCACCGTGCAGGGCAACCCGTGCGCCGCGGCGGCCCGCGCGACGCCCTGCGCGTGGTTGCCGGAGGACATCGCGAGGATGCCGGGCGGACGCCCCTCCTCGCAGAGCGCCGCGACGGAGTTCCAGCCGCCGCGGGCCTTGAAGCTGCCCGTGACCTGGAGGTTCTCGCATTTCAGCAGGATGCGCCGGCCGGCGAGGGCGTTCAGCCCCTCGTCCTCCAGCATGGGCGTGCGGCGGACATGGCCGCGGATGCGGGCGGCGGCGGTCTCGATGGCGGATCGGCGGCACCCCTCGGGCCCGGCGCGGGGCGAGGGCGGCGTCAATGCCCCGAGAGGTTGTCGAGGACGGGCATTCCCATGACGTGGTAGCCCCCGTCGATCATGATCGTCTCGCCCGTCGTGTGCCGTCCCCAGTCCGAGCAGAGCCAGACCGCCGTGCCCCCGATCGACCCGAGGGACGCGTTTTCGCGCAGGGGCGCGTTGGCTTCCGTGTGCTTGTAGGTCCGGCGCGCGCCGCCGATGGCCGACCCGGCGAGCGTCTTCATCGGCCCGGGCGACAGGGCGTTCACCCGCACCCCCTGCGGGCCCAAATCGTCCGCGAGGTAGATCACCGATGCCTCCAGCGCGGCCTTGGCCACGCCCATCACGTTGTAGTTGGGGGTGACCTTGTGGCTGCCGGCATAGGTCAGCGTCAGCAGCGCGCCCCCGCCCTCCATCATCGGCGCGAAGCGGCGCGCGGTGTCGATGAAGCTCCAGGCGCTGATCTCCATCGTCTTGAGGAAGTTCGCGCGGCTGGTCTCGCGGAAGGCGAAGCCGGAGGACAGCTCGGACTTGTCCGTGTAGGCGATGGCATGGACGACGAAATCGACCCCCGACCAGGACGAGCGGGCGTTCTCCAGCAGGGCGTCCATCGAGGCGGGATCGGTCACGTCCACATCGAAGGCCACCGCGTCCAGCGAATGGGCAAGGGGGGCTGCGCGCTTGCCGAACGTCTCGCCCTGGTAGGTGGTGATCAGCTCCGCACCCTCGGCATGGAGGGCGCGGGCGATGCCGTAGGCGATGGAATGGTCGTTCGCGACGCCCATCACCACGCCGCGCTTGCCGTCCATCAGCCCCATCGTCTCACTCCGCCTTCGAGAGGATCATCGACCCGTTCGTGCCCCCGAAGCCGAACGAGTTGGTCATTACGTGGGCCAACTCGGCCTCCCGCGTCTCGGTGACGATCTCCGAAGGGTCGAGGCCGGGATCGAGGTCGAAGACGTTGATCGAGGGCGCGATGAACCCCTCCCGCATCATCAGGAGGCAGTAGATCGCCTCCTGCGCGCCGGTGGCGCCCTGGGAATGGCCCGTCATCGACTTGGTGGACGAGATCGGCGGGCCGGACCCCCGGTCTTCGGAGCCGGCGCCGAAGACGCGGCGCACGGCCTCGACCTCCGTGACGTCGCCGACGGGGGTGCTGGTGCCGTGGGCGTTGATGTAGTCGATCCCCGGGGTCCCGGCCATGTCCCGGGCGATCCGCATCGCGCGCTCGCCCCCCTCGCCCGAAGGGGCGACCATGTCGGCCCCGTCGGAGGTCGCCGCGAAGCCCGTCACCTCCGCATGGACGGTCGCGCCGCGCGCGCGCGCGCGTTCGAGGTCCTCCAGCACGACCATCGCGCCGCCGCCTGAGATGACGAACCCGTCGCGGCCCGCGTCGAAGGCGCGGCTGGCGGTCTCGGGGGCGTCGTTGTACTTCGAGGACATCGCCCCCATCGCGTCGAAGAGGCAGGAGAGGGTCCAGTCCAGCTCCTCCCCCCCGCCGGCGAGCATGACGTCCTGCTTGCCCATGGCGATCTGTTCGGCGGCCGAGCCGATGTTGTGCAGCGAGGTCGAGCAGGCCGAGGTGATCGAGTAGCTCATGCCGCGGATGCCGAACGCCGTGGCGAGGTTCGCCGAGACGGTCGAGGACATGCATTTCGGCACTGCAAAGGGCCCGATCCGCTTGGGGCTGCCCTTCTGCGTGACGATGTTGTGCGCGGTGAAGAAGGTCGAGGTGGAGGGCCCGCCCGATCCCGCGATGAGGCCCGTGCGCTCGGAGCGGACGTCCGCCTCCCCCAGCCCCGCGTCCTCGATGGCTTGCCGGGCGGCGATGTAGGCATAGGCCGCGCCCGGGCCCATGAAGCGCAGGACGCGCTTGTCGATATGCTCGGCCGGGTCGAGGTCGATCGCCCCGTGGATCCGGCTGCGGAAGCCGTGCTCGGCGTAGCTCTCCGCGCGCACGATGCCGGAGCGGCCCGCGCGCAGGCTCTCCGTGACCGCCTTCGCGTCGTTGCCGATCGAGGACACGATGCCGAGGCCGGTGATCGCGACCCGGCGGCCGTTGGGCGTCAGGCTCATGCGCGAGCCTCCTCGCTGGACAGGCCGACCTTCATGCCCGTGACCTGGGCGACGACCTCGCCGTCGGCCCTCACCGTGCCGTCGGCCACGCCCATCTTCAGGCGCCGGTCGATGACGCGGGTGAAGTCGACCTCGTAGCTGACCAGCTTGCGGTCCGGCCGGACCATGCCCTGCAGCTTCACCTCGCCCGCGCCGAGCGCGAAGCCTTGGCCCTGCCAGCCGCGCCAGCCCAGGTTGAACCCGGTGAGCTGCCAGAGGCCGTCCACCATCAGGCAGCCGGGCATCACCGGGTTGCCCGGGAAGTGGCAGGGGAAGAACCAGAGGTCCGGACGGATGTCGAGCTCGGCGCGGATGTGGCCCTTGCCGTGCGCGCCGCCATCGGCCGAGACATCCGTGATCCGGTCCATCATCAGCATGGGCGGCTCGGGAAGCTGGGCGTTTCCGGGCCCGAACAGCTCCCCCCTGGCGCAGCGGAGGAGGTCCTCCCGATCGAAGGAAGTCTGCCCGTTCGTCATTCTCGGCCCCTGCCTGGCGTTTCCCCGCACCTAGCAGCGGCATCGGGCGAGGCCAAGGCGGGGGCCCGTTGTCGGGCGCGCATTGAAGTCGCGCCCGCATTGAAAACGTCTCGCAGGCGCGGCATATTGGGGGGGATGGACCGGAACGACGACATCGAAGCGACCCGCGCCGCCCGCTGGCTGGCCGGCGCCGACCTTCGCCCCACGCGCCAGCGCGCCGCGTTGGCCGCCCTTCTCGTGGGCGACGGGCGCGACCGGCACGTCACGGCCGAAGGCCTCCACCAAGCCGCCGCCGAGGCGGGCGAGGGGGTGTCGCTCGCGACGGTCTACAACACGCTGAAGGCCTTCTGCGCGGCCGGCCTGATGCGCGAGGTGACGGTGGACGGCGCGAAGAGCTGGTTCGACACGCGCACGGACGACCATCCCCATTACTTCTGGGAAGGGGAGGGTCGCCTCTCCGACGCACCGGCCGAGGACCTGCGCATCGCCGCGCTGCCGGATGCCCCCGAGGGCACGGAGATAGCCAGCGTGGACGTCGTGATCCGCCTTCGGGACGCCTGACGTTACGCGACGTTTCAGCAGATTGCGCTTTCCATATCAGTCCACTTTATGGGGCCCATGGCCGACGATTTCCCCTCTTTCGCCGCAGCGGATTTCCCCGACGGCATCGCGCTCAGCGCGTTGACGCGGGCGCCGTTCTCGCTGGTGATCACGGACAGCTGGCAGGACGACAACCCGATCGTCTACGTGAATCGGGCCTTCACCGACGTGACGGGCTATGGCGACAACTCGGCCCTGGGGCGCAACTGCCGCTTCCTGCAGGGCGATCTGACCTCTCGCGAGGCGGTCCAGCGCCTGCGCGACGCCATCGCCGGAGGCGACAACGTGACGGTCGAGCTGGTGAACTACCGTGCCGACGGGTCGCCCTTCCGCAACCGGCTGATGATCGCGCCCCTCGTCTCCGAGGGCGCCGAGCAGGAGGACGAGGGCGAGCCGCGCTACTTCCTCGGCGTGCAGATGGCGCGCAGGATGGAGGAGGAGACGGCCGAGGGGCGTGCCGACACGCTCGACCGGGCGCTGTCCGAGGTCCAGCACCGGGTGAAGAACCACCTCGCGATGATCGTCGGCATGATCCGCCTGCAGGCCCGGCAGGACGGCGCCGACGGCAAGCCGGCCGGCGGCTACGATGCCCTTTCGCGCCGGATCGAGGCGCTTCAGCTCCTCTATGCCGAGATCACGGAGGCGTCCGCCGCGGACGGCCCGGTGCCGCTGGGCGCGTACCTCTCGCGCATGGGGGCGGCGATCGCGAAGATCGACGGGCGGCCCGGCGTGCGCTTCGACATCGAGACGCTGCACGTGGAGGCGCCGTTCCAGACGGCGACGCACCTGGGCCTCCTGATCTCGGAGGTGCTGACGAACGCCTTCCAGCACGCGTTCGAAGGGCGCAGCCAGGGCCGCGTCGCGCTGCGGATGGAGCAGCGGGAGGGTCGTCTCTGCATCGTCGTCAGCGATGACGGCAACGGCCTCGGCGAGGACGTGGAGTGGCCGCAGCAGGGCAGCCTCGGAAGCCGCATCGTCCACGGGCTGCAGGCCGATCTGGGGGCCGAGCTGACGGTGGACACCGGCGACGGCGGAACCACGGTCACCTTGCTGCTGCCCGAGGACGCGCCCTAGCTTCTCAGAACCATTGCCCCGGCTCCATCAGGCCGAGGTCCAGCAGTTGCTGCGCGTCCCAGCGGAACGGCTCGGACCCGTGCCAGGCGAACCGCTCGATCTCGTACATCGAGCCGGGGTTGGTCTTCAGCGCCTTCGCCGTCCGGAACGAGCAGATCGCCGCCGTGGGGTTGTTGTGCCACGGGCAGGCATAGGTGTTCAGTTCCGGCTCGGAGAGGGTGTGATCCGGGTTCAGCCGCAGCCCGGGCAGGGCGCGGAAGAGGCCGATCCGGTCTATCCGCCGGCGTTTCCTCGGCACGTGCTCCTCGAAGCGCCAGCGAAGCCCGCCGTGGAAGTCGAGCTGCCGCTCCAGCGGCTCGCCGTCAGGCCCCCGCCGGGCCTGCGCGTAGTAGCCGAACCCGTCGAGCAGCGCGCCCTCGACGTCCACGGCGTCGGGATGGGCGCCGAGGTCCCCGGCGTAGAGGTCGACGACGTAGCACAGCACGCTGCCGCGCCTCTCCTCGGCGACGAAGGAGAGCATCTCGCCCACCGTGCGGCTGCCGTGGAAGGGATGGAACAGGTACTCGGCGTTGAAGCAGTAGTGCAGCCACTGGCCCGGGCAGGCCGCCGCGACCCGCGAGACGACGGCCGCGAAGTCCATGCCGCGGGGCCAGGGTACCTCGTCCGTGCCGGAAAGGGCCGGCCCCTCCACGCCCCGAGCCAGCACGGCGACGACCCGGCCGAACCCGTCCGCCAAGAGGTGCCGCAGCGTGCCCGCGACCTCGGCCCCGTCCTCGCACAGGACGATCGCGGCCGGCCCCGTGCCGAGGGGCGCGCGGCCCCCCAGGAGGGCGTCGAGGCTTTCGTGCCGCGCGGCGGGACGGTCGGGCGAGGGCATGCGCCCTTCATCGCCGGTCGGCCCGGGGGCGGCAAGCGGCCGCCGTTGCGGAAGGGCGCCCGGCGCTGTAGTGCCGCCGCACCCCCCACCGGCGCGGAACCGAGGTCATGAAGAAGGTCCACCTCAAGGCCTATGGCTGCCAGATGAACGTCTACGACGGCGAGCGCATGGTCGAGGCGTTGGTTCCCTCGGGCTACGCGCCGACGGACGATCCGGCCGAGGCGGACCTGATCCTGCTGAACACCTGCCATATCCGCGAGAAGGCCGCCGAGAAGGTCTATTCCGACCTCGGCCGCCTGAAGCCCCTCAAGGCGGCGAGGCCCGATCTGAAGGTCGGCGTCGCCGGCTGCGTCGCCCAGGCCGAGGGCGGCGAGATCGTGCGCCGTCAGCCGATGGTCGACTTCGTCGTCGGCCCGCAGAGCTACCACCGCCTGCCGGACCTCGTGGCGAAGGGCGGCGTCGACACGGACATGCCCGAGGAGAGCAAGTTCGACCACCTTCCCGCGCGCCCGAAGGTCCGCCGCGCGCCGGCCGCCTTCCTTACAGTGCAGGAGGGTTGCGACAAGTTCTGCGCCTTCTGCGTCGTGCCCTATACCCGCGGCGCCGAGGTCTCGCGCGATCCGGGCCGGATCGTGGCGGAGGCGGAGGAGCTGGCCGCGCGCGGCGTGCGCGAGGTCACGCTGCTGGGCCAGAACGTGAACGCCTATCACGGCGGCGGCGCGACGCTGGCCGACCTGATCGGGCGGCTCGCGCGGATCGAGGGGATCGCGCGCATCCGCTACACGACCTCGCATCCCAACGACATGGGCGAGGATCTGATCGAGGCCCACGCCGCCGAGGCCAAGCTGATGCCCTACCTGCACCTTCCCGTGCAGTCCGGCTCGGACCGGGTGCTGAAGGCGATGAACCGCAAGCACACGGCCGAAGCCTATCTGCGCCTTCTCGAACGCATCCGGGCCGCGCGCCCGGACATCGCCCTGTCCGGCGATTTCATCACCGGCTTTCCGGGCGAGACGGCGGAGGATTTCGAGGCGACGCTCGCCCTCGTGCGCGAGGCGCGCTACGCGCACGCCTTCTCGTTCCGCTACTCGCCCCGGCCCGGCACCCCCGCGGCCGAGCGCGCGGGGCGGGTCGACCCGGAGGTGGCCGCCGAGCGTCTCCACCGTCTCCAGGCCCTCCTGACCGGGCAGCAGCGCGCCGCGCAGGAGGCGATGGTCGGGCGCGAGGCAGCCGTGCTGGTCGAGAGGGACGGCCGCCTGCCGGGCCAGCGCGCCGGCAAGTCCGAGCATCTGATGGCCGTCCACGTCGAGCCCGACGGCGCCGAGCCCCCCGCCATCGGCGCGATCGTCCCGGTCAGGATCGCCGCCGCCGGGCCCAACAGCCTGTCGGCCGTGCGGACGGGCTGATCGGGCGGCCGGCGGGGGCCCGGATGCGGCGCCTTCACTCCCCCGCCGCATCCGCTACTATCGGGGGAGAGTCGGATCGAAGCCGCGCCGAGCGCCCGGCGTGGCGCCGCCCAGGGACATCAACGGGGGACAGGAGCGCATGAAGCTCGCAATCACAGCATCGGCCGCGGCCGCCGTCATCGGGGCCGCCGCCGCCGCGCATGAGATGGATGGCATCTCGCACCACCACATGCCGGGCGGCGCGGGCGTCTACACCTTCGCCCAGGGCACGGCCGCGCCGGGCGGCGCCGTGCAGGGCGAGCGCTACACCGCCACGGTCTGGATCGACCCCGACGGGTGCGAGCACTGGATCATGGACGACGGCTTGGAGGGGTACATGTCCCCCCATCTCGACCGGGAGGGTCGGCCGGTCTGCCGCCGGGGCGGCGCCTGCGGCAGCTTCGCCACCGCGCAGCTGCTGCAGGGCTCGGGCCTCACCCAGGCCGGCGCCGCCCGCCTTCAGGCCTTCCTGGCCGCGAACCCGTCGCGCGGCTACGTGGTCACGGGGCACAGCGCCTCGGGGCGCAGCGACGGCGCGCGGATGGACCTCTCGCTGCGGCAGGCGAACGCGGTCGCCGCCGCGCTCTCCTCGGCGGGCGCGCGCATAGCCGGGGTCCGCGGCCAGGGCGGCAGGGCCCCCGGCACCCGGGGAGAGCCCGGCGACCGGGTCGAAATCGTCTGCCTGCGCTGAGGAAATACCACATGAACATCAGGATCGACATCGCCCTCGCGGCCGGGGCGCTCGCGCTCACTGGGTGCGCGGGGACCACGGACCAGACCCGGGACGGCGGCCTGCTCGACCGGGGCGACGACCTCTCGACCCTGCAGGCCGGCATCTGGATCGACCCGAACGGCTGCGACCACTGGATCATCGACGACGGGGTCGAGGGCTACCTCTCGCCGCGCCTCGCACCCGATGGCCGTCCGGTCTGCTCCGGCGCCGGCCAGCCCGGCTTCGCCGTGGGTCCGTTCCGCCAGGGCTTCGACCGCGGCCGGCTCTTCTGATCCACGCCCTGGGCGCCCCGGGCGCCGCGGGGGGGGCGCCGGACCGCACCGGCGGCTCCTCCGCACGGCGGTTTCGCGCCCGCCCCCTTGATCCGTCCGTGGCCCGGGCCCACCATCGTCTGCAGAAGCACCGCTGACGGGAGAGCCGCTTGGCCGACGCCGCCACCCGCAAACCGCCCGAGACCACCGCGCTCGAGTTTCCCGACAACCGCCTGCTGCCCGCGCTGACGGGCGCCTACGGGGCCAACCTCGCCCTCGTCGAGGACCGGCTGGACCTGCAGATCGTCCAGCGGGGCAATCAGATGGTCCTGCACGGGGACGAGGGGGCCCGCACCCGCGGGGCCGAGGTGCTGAACGCCCTCTACGCCCGGGCGGAGGCGGGCCGCCCGCTCGAGCCCGCGGACGTCGAGGCCGAGATCCGCATGATGCGCCCGGAGGACGGGATCGGCGTCCGGCCCGGCGACCAGCAGGAGCTGCTGCCCCGGGGGCGCGTCCAGATTGCCACGCGCAAGAAGACCGTCGAGCCGCGCACCGAGGCGCAGGGCGAGTACGTCCGCTCGCTCTACGAGGCGGAGCTGAACTTCGGCATCGGCCCGGCGGGGACAGGCAAGACCTATCTCGCCGTCGCCGTGGGCGTGTCGATGTTCGCCGCCGGCCAGGTGGACCGGATCATCCTGTCGCGCCCCGCCGTCGAGGCGGGCGAGCGTCTCGGCTTCCTGCCCGGGGACATGAAGGACAAGGTCGATCCCTACATGCAGCCGCTCTACGACGCGCTGAACGATTTCCTGCCCGGCAAGCAGATGCTCAAGCTGATGGAGGACAAGCGCATCGAGATCGCGCCCCTCGCCTTCATGCGCGGGCGCACCCTGTCGAACGCGTTCGTCGTGCTGGACGAGGCGCAGAACGCGACGACCATGCAGATGAAGATGTTCCTGACCCGCCTGGGCGAGGGATCGCGCATGGTGGTGACGGGCGACCGCTCCCAGGTGGACCTGCCCCGGGGCGTGCAATCCGGCCTGCGCGACGCCGAGCGCATCCTGCGTGGCATCCCGGGGGTCGGCTTCTCCTACTTCACGGCGAAGGACGTGGTCCGCCATCCGCTGGTGGCACGGATCATCGAGGCCTACGACCGGGAGGACCCGGCGCGGGGCTAGGGATTCCCAAGGGCCGTCCGGAGGACCGAGGGCGCCGCCTACGTCTCCCGCGACGGGCCGCGCGGAGGCGTCCGGAACCGCCGGTTCATCGGGCAGGGCAGGGCAGGGCGCGGCCCGGTCCCTCTGCGCGCGGCCACGAGGAGGTCGCCCGCATCCCGGGCTACTACGGGCCGGGCGAGGCGAAGGCGATCTTCCGCGCCGCCCTGTGACTTGACCCGGGCGGCGGCGGGGTCCACCCGCCGCCGCCATGACCGTGGACGTGATGATCGAGGACCCGCGCTGGGCCGGCCTGCCCGCCATCGCCGAGCCTGCCGTGCAGGCCGCGCTGGAGGGGCTGGGGCTCGACCCGGACGATCACGACGTCGCTCTGCTCGGCTGCGACGACGCGCGCATCGCGGCGCTCAACGCCCGTTTCCGGCGGAGGGACGGCCCTACCAACGTCCTCTCCTTCCCCGCCGCCGACCTCGCCCCCGGCGAGACCCCGCCGGAGGAGATGGGGGACGTCGCGATCGCCTGGGACACCTGCGCGCGCGAGGCCGAGGCGCAGGGCAAGCCCTTCGAGGCCCATGTCGCCCACCTCGTCGTCCACGCGGTGCTCCACCTCGCCGGGCACGATCACGACTCGGACGGGGAGGCGAGGTTGATGGAGCGGCTCGAGCGTCGCATATTGGCTGGGATGGGCGTGCCCGACCCCTACCGGGACGGCGCCGGCGCCCCGGATGAGGAACGATGACCGACCCTGCCGCGCCGGACGCCCCGGCGGACGAAGAGCCACAGTCTAGGAACCTGATGCGACGCCTGATCGCCGCCCTCTCCCACGAGGAGGAGGGGGGCGGGGCCGCGGCGGCCTCGCCGCTCGGGATGCCGGGGCTCGCCAACCTCGCGCGGATGCGGGTCGAGGACGTCGCCCTGCCCAAGGCCGAGATCGAGGCCGTCGGCGACGACGTGACCCTTCCCGAGCTGATCGAGGTGTTCCGGCGCACGCAGCTGTCGCGCATCCCCGTGTTCGAGGGCACGCTCGACAGCCCGCTGGGGTTCCTCCACCTCAAGGACGTCGCCCTGCGCCACGGCTTCGGCGCGAACGGGGCCTTCGACGCCCGCGCCGAGGTCCGGCCCCTGATCTACGCGCCCCCCTCCATGCCCATCGGGGTGCTGCTGGCCAAGATGCAGGCCGACCGGATGCACATGGCCCTCGTCATCGACGAGTACGGCGGCGTCGACGGCCTCGTCACGCTGGAGGACCTGGTCGAGCAGGTCATCGGCGAGATCGAGGACGAGCACGACATCGCCGAGGGCCTGACCTTCGTGGAGGAGGGGCCGGGCGTCTGGCTCTGCCAGGCGCGCACCTCGATCGAGGAGCTGGAGGCCGCCGCCGGCCGTCCCCTCGTCCCCGAGGACGCCGACGAGCAGCCGGACACGCTGGGCGGCCTCGTGTTCCTTCTGGCCGGGCGCGTGCCCGCGCGGGGCGAGATCGTCCCCCATCCGTCCGCCGGCGCCGAGATCGAGGTGGTCGACGCCGACCCGCGCCGCGTCAAGCGGCTGCGGCTGCGGCTGAAGGATGGCTGAGGAGGGGGCGGCGGCCGGGCGCCTGCGCCCCCTGCTGCCCCTCGCCCTCGCCCTCGGCGCCGGCTTCGCGCTGGGCCAGGCGCCCTGGGGGCTCTGGTGGCTCGCCATCCCGGCCCTCGCCGCCGCCTTGTGGCTGGCGGGCCGCGCGCCGCCGCGGCGGGCGGCGTGGATCGGCCTGGGCTTTGGGATCGGCTGGTTCGCCCTCGCGCTGCACTGGATCGTCTTTCCCTTCCTCGTGGATCCCTGGCGCCATGGCTGGCTGATCCCGCTGGCGCTGCCGGCGCTGGCGGGGGGGCTCGCCCTCTTTCCCGCGGCGGCTTTCGGCCTCGCCGCCCGATACCTGCCCCGGGGGCCGCTCTCGCCGGCGCTCGCGCTCGCGGCGGCGGAGGTGCTGCGCGGGCATCTCTTCACGGGCTTTCCGTGGGCCGCGCCGGGCCATGTCTGGATCGACACGCCCGCCCTTGCGCTCGCGCCCCTCGCGGGGGCGGAGGGGCTGACCCTGCTGGCCGTGCTCGCCGCGGCGCTCCTCGCGGCGCTCTGGTCGCGGCTCCCCGCCCTCGCGGCGGCGGGCGGGGCGGCCCTCGCGGCGGGGCTTCTCCTCACGCCCTCCCCGGCGCCTCTTCCCGCGGCCGCCGCCGCGCCCTCGGTGCGCCTCGCTGCCTCGGGGGTCGCGCAGACGCTGAAATGGGATCCCGAAGCGGCCGCCGCCCGCGTCTCGGCGCTGACGGCAGCCGCGCGCGGCGCGCCCGGCCCGGTGATCTGGTCCGAGACGGCGCTGCCCTGGGACCCCGCCCTCTTCCCGGAGGTCGCCGCCACCGTCGCCGAGGCCGCCGGCCGGCCCGTCCTGACCGGAACGGTGCGGCGCGAGGGTGGCCGGCCCTACAACGCGGTCGTCGCGATCGGGGCCGGGGGGGGCGTCCTCGCGACCTACGACAAGCACCACCTCGTCCCCTTCGGCGAGTACGTTCCCCTGGGCAACCTTCTGGGGCGGATGGGCATCCGCGGCCTCGCCGACACGGACGGGATGGGCTTCGGCGCCGGCCCGGGGCCGCAGGTGATCGAGGTGCCGGGCCTGGGGTCGGTGCTGCCCCTCATCTGCTACGAGGCGATCTTTCCGCGGAACCTCCGGACGGACCGGCGCGCTGACGTGATCGTCCATCTCACCAACGACGGCTGGTTCGGCCGCGGCGCGGGGCCCGACCAGCACTTCGCCCAGGCCCGGCTGCGCGCGGCCGAGACGGGGCTGCCCATGCTGCGGGTCGCGAACCGGGGCTGGACCGGGGCGATCGACGCGCGCGGCGGGGTGGTGCGGGCCGCGAAGGCGACGCCGGGCGGCATCGGGGGCGGCTTCGGCGGCGCGGTGATGGACGTCGCGCTGCCGCCGGCGCTGCCGCCCACGCCCTATGCCCGCCTAGGCGACTGGCCCTCGCGGGCGCTGTTGCTCCTCGCCCTCGGGGGGTTGGCGATCGGCGGCGCGCGGGAGGGGCGGCTTGTCCCCGCCCGCGAGGAGGGCTAGCCGGCGTCCTCAGCCCGCGCCAACGGCTTCCTGGCGGCGCGGGGACACCGCAACGGAGCACCCCCATGAACATCCCGGCCCTTCGCAAGAGCTACGTCTTCACGTCCGAATCCGTGTCGGAGGGCCATCCCGACAAGGTCTGCGACCGCATCTCGGACGCCGTCCTCGACGCCTTCCTCGCCGAGGAGCCCGAGGCACGGGTCGCCGCCGAGACCTTCGCCACCACCAACCGCGTCGTCCTGGGCGGCGAGGTGGGGCTGACCGACAAGGCCCGGCTCGGCACGATGAGGGACCGGGTCGAGTCGATCGTGCGCGGATGCGTGCGCGACATCGGCTACGAGCAGGACGAGTTCCACCACGCCACCTGCGAGGTCACGAACCTCCTGCATGAGCAGTCCGCCCACATCGCCCAAGGGGTGGACGCGTCGGCCGGCAAGGACGAGGGGGCGGGCGATCAGGGGATCATGTTCGGCTACGCCACGGACGAGACCGAGCAGATGATGCCGGCGCCGATCCACTACGCCCACGCGATCCTTCGGCGGCTCGCCGAGGTCCGCAAGGACGGCACCGAGCCGACGCTGCGCCCGGACGCCAAGTCGCAGCTGAGCGTCCGCTACGAGGACGGCCGCCCGGTCGGCGTCACCTCGATCGTCCTGTCGACCCAGCACGAGAGCGAGAGCCAGACCAGCGCCGACATCCGCGCCATCGTCGAGCCCTACATCCGCGAGGTCCTGCCCTATGGCTGGATCACGGAGGACACGGTCTGGCACGTGAACCCCACGGGCGTCTTCGTGATCGGGGGGCCCGACGGCGACGCGGGGCTGACGGGGCGCAAGATCATCGTCGACACCTATGGCGGCGCGGCGCCCCATGGCGGCGGGGCCTTCTCCGGCAAGGACCCGACCAAGGTCGACCGCTCGGCCGCCTATGCGGCGCGCTACCTCGCCAAGAACGTCGTCGCCGCGGGGCTGGCGCGGCGCTGCACGCTGCAGCTCTCCTACGCGATCGGGGTCGCGCGGCCCCTGTCGATCTACGTCGACACCCACGGAACGGGCGAGGTCCACGACGGCGAGATCGAGCGCGCCGTGACCGGCTTGATGGACCTGACCCCGCGCGGCATCCGCACGCATCTGGACCTGAACCGGCCGATCTACCAGCGCACGGCCGCCTACGGCCATTTCGGCCGCGCGCCCGATGCCGACGGCGGCTTCTCATGGGAGCGGACGGACCTGGCGGAGGCCCTGCGGGGGGCCGTCTGAGGCGGCGGTCAGTCGAAGGTCTCGCCCGGCCGCACCCCCCAGAGCGCACCCGCCGGCAGCCAGCCCGTCTGGCCCGCGACCCGCACCCGGCAATGGACGGGCGCGCATTCGGGAACGCGCACGACGACCCCGGCCTCGAGGCGGGCGACCTCGCGCCCGCCGCCGGGATGGGTCCGCATGGCGGCGAGGTCGTCGAGCACGATGGCCGTCCGCACCCCCGAGAGGAGGGCGTAGTGCACCCAGCCGCCCACGCCGTCGATGTCGCGCACGCGGCGCCAGTGCTCGTACTCGGCCACGACCTCGAGGGGCATGCCGGCGCGGCGGAACACCCAGTCCACCGCATGCGCGGTAGAGGGGCCGCGGCGGGCGTTGGCCTCGCCCGCCTTCAGCGAGACGAAGCGCGGCATGGGAAGGCCGGTCACGGGGCCCTCGGCCGGCTCGGCCGGCGCCGTGCCCGCGACGAGGGCGAGGACGAGGGCGATGATCCGCGCGCGCATCGTCCCTCCCCGTCGCCGGCTCCGCATGCGGCCCTTCTGCGCCATGCCGCCGCGGGGAGGGAGGGCCGGCGCCGCGAGAAGGGTGGCGGTGTTGTCGCGGGGCGACGTCGCGCGGAAGGCGGCGGGGCCGGGAGAGGCGGGCGAGGCGCGCCGCCCGGCGTGAGGGGTTCGCTTCCCGATCAACGGGATACGCCGGAACCGGACCCTGCGCGCGCTGCGTTAACCGCCCCGCAAGGTTCGTGGTGTCCAATGGCCCCCGTGAACCGCGTCGGCCGAATCCCGCGCCGCCCGCACGGGCGACGAAGCACCCCCATCGCGGGGCCTTTCTTCCCGGCCCGGGGCAGGGCGGCGGCGGAGCCTTGCGCGCCCGTCCGGCGGGGCGCGGCGATCGGGGATGGGTCCGGCCCATCGGCGGGGCGCCGCCTCGGTCCCTCGCGCCGTGGATCGCGGCCTGCCATGTGGCCGGCCCGGCCCGCCATGCGCCCGGTCCGGCCCGTTCGCCCGACATGGCCCCCCATGCGCCCGACTCGGCCCGCCATGCGGCGGGTGCGGCTGGCCGGCGGGGCGCGGTGCGACATGGATGAAGGGCGGGACGCGGTGCCGGGCGCTGCGTGGCGGATTGCGCCCTGGGGCCCCTGGGGCCGTGGGTGGTCGCCGCTGGCCGGCAGGGCCCGCCTCGTGCGCGATGCGGGCCGGTGCGCGGCCGGCACGGCCCGCAGCCCGGCTGCGGCCGGGCGCGGCCGCCTCCCCATGCGCGGCCCCTGCGCCCGCGCCGGGCGGCGGGGCGCGGCGTGCGGCGGAACCCCGCCGCGGGCCGGCGGGGCGGCCTTCGGAGCGGGCTGCGGCCGGGGCCATGGACGTGCTAGGCAGGGGCATGATCGATCTGCGACTCGAAGGGGCGTTCACCCCTGCCCGGACGGACGCCTTCAAGGCGGCGGCGGCGCGCTGGGACGCGCTGCTCGACACCTCCTTTCCCGTGCTGGAGACGTCTCTGGGCCCGCTCTCCGGGCTGCGGATCGAGGCGCGGGTCGCGCCGCTCGACGGGCCGGAGGGGGTGCTGGGGCAGGCCGGGCCGACCCTCCTGCATCCCGGGGACGAGCGGCCCGTGGCCGGGATCATGGAGTTCGACAGCGCCGACCTGGGCCGGCTGGAGGCGGAGGGAAGCCTCTCGGACGTGATCCTGCACGAGATGGGGCACGTCCTGGGCTTCGGCACGCTCTTCGCGCGGCGCGGCCTCGTCGAGGGGTCGGGCGGCTTGGACCCGCGGTTCACGGGGGCCGCGGCGGGCCGGGAATGGCACGCTCTGGAGGGGGCGGACGGCGCGGGCGCGCCCCTGGCGAACACCGGCGGGGCGGGCACGCGCGAGGGGCACTGGCGCGAGCTGGTCCTGGGCGACGAGCTCCTGACCGGGTTCCTCTCGGGGGCGAGCCGCCCGATCTCGCGGCTTTCGCTCGCCGCGTTCGAGGATCTGGGCTACCGCGTGGACTACGCCCGCGCCGACCCCTACCGCCTGCCCGACTTCCGCGCCCTCGTCCTGATGGGCGTGGTCGAGGCCGTGCGGAGTTGCGAGCTCTGCCGCGTGCTGCGCCCGATCCCGCGCGTCGTGGGGGAGGGCTAGTCCGCCCGCGCTGTCGCCATAACCGTCGCGACCCGGACGTCGTCGGGCGGGTGGGTGCCCCAGAAGGAACGGTGTCCGGACGGCGCGCTCACGGGTTCGGGGCGGGCGAAGAACCGCGCGCCGCGCACGGGGTCGTAGCCTGCCGCGGCCGCGATCCGGGCGCCGAGGGTATCGGCCTCGAGCTCGTAGGCCTGGCTGTAGGCCCGCTCGCCCACCGCCGCCCCGAGATGGAAGGCACCCTCGACCGCCCGCCGCTGCGCGGCCGTCTGCGTGCCGTAGGGGTCGGCCGAGGCCTGCCCGTAGGCGACCGCCAGGCCGAGCACCAGCGCGCCGGCCAGGGCCTGCCGCTCGCCCTTGGCGATGTGCCGGGCGACGTGGTGGCCGTACTCGTGGCCGATGACGAAGGCCATCTCGTCGTCGTTCCGGAAGTCGGCCGCCATCGGGAGGGTCATGGTGATGACCGGCGCGCCGCCGACCTCGTGCGCGAAGGCGTCGCGGTCCGGGACGGTCCGGTCGAGGCGGACGGCCACTTCGCAGCGCAGATCGGGAAGCGCCTCGATCTGCGAGAGGCAGAAGCCTTCGGCCACGGGGCGCACGCGGCGGACGACGCGCGCGAACCGAGCCTCCGCCGCGGCGGCCGGGACGGGTGCGCGGGACGACGCGCGCTCCTCCGCGAAGAGCTGGCGTGCGGCGGCGAGGTCGGCCTCGCTCGCGGGGGCACGTCGAAATGGGTGCCGCAGGCGGCGAGCGCGAGGCAGCCCAGAAAGGCGGCGGGGGACTTCATAGGCATGCGATTCTCCTTCACGGAGAGGTGCATAGCGCCGCTCGGCGGCCCGCGGCAGCCACCGAGGCCGCCGATCCAGTCCGTGTCCTATCGGTAAACTTGGTCCTCGCCGGGGAAGGCGCGGGCGCGGACGTCCTGGGCGTAGCCCTCGATCGCCTCCTCGATCATCGGGCCGAGGCGGCCGTAGACCTTCACGAACTTCGGCACCCAGGGGTTGAGGCCGAGCATGTCCTCGAGGACGAGGATCTGGCCGTCGCACCGGGCGGAGGCGCCGATGCCGATGGTGGGGATCGGCACCGCGTCCGTGATGCGCCGCGCGAGCGGCTCGACCACGCCCTCGACCACCACCGCGAAGGCGCCGGCCTCGGCGACCGCGACGGCGTCGGCGACGTGGGCGTCCCAGGTCTCCTCGTCCCTTCCTTGCGTCTTGAAGCCGCCCATCACGTGCGTGCTCTGCGGCGTCAGGCCGATATGGGCCATGACGGGCACGCCGCGCTCGGTCAGGAAGCGGATGGTCTCGGCCATCTGGGCGCCGCCCTCCAGCTTCACGGCGCCGCACTGGGTCTCCTTCATGATGCGGGTGGCATTGCGGAAGGCGATGGCCGGGCTCTCCTCGTAGGAGCCGAAGGGCATGTCGACGACGACCAGCGCCCGCGAGGTGCCGCGCACCACCGCCCGGCCGTGCAGGATCATCAGCTCGAGCGTGACGCCGGTCGTGTTCTCCATCCCGTGCATCACCATGCCGACGCTGTCGCCGACGAGGAGGAAGTCGCAGTGCCGCTCCGCCAGGGCGGCGGTGTGGGCGTGGTAGCTCGTCAGCGCGACGATGGGATCGCCCCCCTTGCGGGCCGCGATCTGGGGCGCGGTGATCCGGCGCTTGGGCGTGTCCTCGGGCTGGGTGCTCATGAGGGGGGCTCCTCGGGGGTGGGCGGCTCTGCCGTCATCTGGTCGATCAGTAGCACCTCGCCGAAGCGGGCCGCCAGCAGGAGGACGACCTCGGACGCGGGGCGGCCATCCACCGGCGCGAGGGTCGCGGCGTCGCGGCAGTCGGCGGACGCGAGGGCGGCGCGCGGCTCGGACGCGACCACGCGGGCCATGGCCCCCTCGGCCGCGGCGGCGGCGGCGCCCCGCTCGACGGCGGCGCGCCCGGCGAGGAGGGCGCGGTGGAGGACGGGCGCGGCGGCGCGGTCCGCGGCCGAGAGGCGCGCGTTGCGCGATGAGAGGGCGAGGCCGTCGCCCTCGCGCACGGTGGGCACGCCGTGGATCGCGACCGGCATCAGCAGGTCGCGGACCATCTTGCGGACGAGGGCGAGCTGCTGGAAGTCCTTCTCGCCGAACCAGGCCGCGTGGGGCCCGACCCCGTTCAGGAGCTTGGCGACCGCCGTCGCGACGCCCCGGAAGTGGCCGGGCCGGGTGGCGCCCATCAGGATGCCCTCGAGCGAGGGGACTGCGACGAAGGTGTCGGGGCCGCCGGGATACATGTGATCTATCGTGGGGAGCCACGCCGCGTCGACGCCCGCGGCCCTGAGCATGGCGAGGTCCGCGTCCTCGCGCCGGGGATAGGAGGCGAGGTCCGCGGCCTCGCCGAACTGGGTGGGGTTCACGAAGATCGTGGCGACCACGCGGTCCGACCCTTCGCGCGCGGCGCGGATCAGGGCCATGTGCCCCTCGTGCAGCGCGCCCATCGTCGTGACGAGGCCGACGCGCGCGCCCGCCGCGGTCCAGCCGGCGACGAGGGGGCGGAGCGTGTCGAGGTCGCGGGCGATCTTCATGCGCGCAGGCATGCCCGGCGCGGGGGGCAGGGTCCAGACGGGGGAACGCGGTTCCCGGCCCGCCCGGCCACCGGTAGGATCGGGGGATGTGGAGCGTCGACGAGGTCCCGCCGTCCGTGCGGCCGATCCTGCCGGAGGTCGAGGCGGCGCTGGAGGGCGTGTGGGGACGGATCGCCGCCCTGCGGGAGCCGCCGCCGATCCGGTTCGCGCTGGTGGCGGACCCGAGCCGCGCGCTGCCGGGCTACGGGTTCGGGGGGTTCTGCGGGTCCGCCGGCCGGGTCCGGCTGAGCTTCGACATGCGCAGCCCGAACCTGGAGGCGCATCTCGGCGAGGCGCTGGAGCGGACGGTGGCGCACGAGGTCCACCACGCGCTGCGATGGGCGGGCCCGGGCTACGGCACGCGGCTGGGCGCGGCCCTGGCGACCGAGGGGCTGGCGGGGCGGTTCGTCGGGCAGCTCTACGGCTCGCCCCCCGAGCCGTGGGAGGCGCGGGTGCCGCCCGGCGGCCTCGGGCCGTGGCGAGCCAGGGCGGATGCCGCGTTCGAGGACGCGGGCTACGACCATCCGGCATGGTTCTTCGGGACGGGCGAGCCGCCCCACTGGATCGGCTACGCGCTGGGCTATGACATGGTAGGCCGGCACCTGGAGCGGCACCCCGAGGCGACCGCGCTGTCGCTGGCGGACGCGCCGCACGGGATCTTCCGTGACGCGCTGCGGGGCTGACGCGCGGCCCGCACCCGCCCCGCACCCGTCCCGTACCCGCCCCGCACCCGCCATGGGGCGGGGCCGGGGCGGGGGCCGGGGCCGGGGCGGGGGCGGGGGCGACGGCGAGGGGTCCGGCGGCATGGCCGAAGCCATGGGAGGGCCGCGGCGCGTTCCCAGCCGGCGGCGCGTCCGGCCGCGGCCCACCGGCCGCCGTGGAGGGACGCGCCTTGGCCCTCTCGGGTCGCCGAAGCGGCGCCGAGGGGCGGCGGGTCGGGCCGTGCCGACGGGGGGCGCCCGCTGCGGGGCCGGCAGGGCCAGCGGGGGGGGTCCTGCATGCCCGTCGCGGCCGCCCGGGGCCGCGACGCTGTCGCATTCCGCCGCGAGCGGTCGCGGGCGATGGACCGGCGGGGCGGCCGCGGGGATAGTCCCGTGCGGGGACCTGCGCGGAGGGCAGATAATGAGGACGCACGTGAAGGCGCTGGTCGTGGGCGGCGGGGCGGTCGGGGCCTCGGTCCTCTACCACCTGGCGAAGCGGGGCTGGGACGTCATGCTGGTCGAGCGGGACGAGCTGACCGCCGGCAGCACCTGGCATGCCGCGGGCCTTCTGCCCTATTTCAACATGAGCTACGCCAGCACCCACATCCACGACTACAGCATCCGGTTCTACAAGACCTTGGAGGAGGAGACCGGCCTCGACCCCGGCTTCGCGGTGGTGGGCAACCTTCGCATGGCGCAGTCGCGCGAGCGGATGGAGGAGTACATGCTCTACGCCGCGACGGCCGAGAACGTGGACGTGCCCTTCGAGTGGCTGACCCCCGCGGACGTCGCCGAGCGCTACCCCCTCGTGCGGTCCGAGGACCTGGTGGGCGCGATCCTCCACCCCACGGACGGCTACATCAACCCCGCGGACGTGACGCAGGCCATGGCCAGGGGCGCGCGCCGGCGCGGCGCCCTGATCGAGCGGCGCTGGCAGGCGGACGGCTACGAATGGACGGGCTCGGAATGGCGCGTGACGCTGACGCGGATGGCCGAGCGGGGCGGGAACCTCGTGCCTACGGAGGAGCGGGTCGTGGTGACGGCCGAGCACGTCGTGACGGCCACGGGCAACCACGCGCAGCGCACCGCGCGGCTTCTGGGGATCAAGACGCCCGCCGTGCCGGTCGAGCACCAGTACGTCGTGACCGAGCCCGACCCCGCCCTCGTCGCGTGGCGGAAGGCCGGCAACCCCGAGCACCCGGTGCTGCGCGACGTGGACGCGCGCTGGTACGTGCGCGAGGAGCGGGGGGGCTGGATCCTGGGCCCCTACGAGGACGGCGCGCCGGCGCGGTTCCGGCACGCGGTCCCCGCGGGGTTCCGGGCGGACCTCTTCCCGCTGGACCTCGAGCGGATCGAGGAGGAGTACATGGGGTTCATCCACCGCATCCCCTCGGTGGAGGAGGTGGGGCTGAAGGACGACTTCAACGGCCCGATCTGCTACACGCCGGACGGCAACCCCCTGCTGGGCCCCGCGCCGGGGCTGCGCAACATGTGGCTGGCCGAGGGCTTCTCGTTCGGGATCACGGCGGCGGGGGGCGCGGGGAAGTACCTCGCGCAGGTCATGGACGCCGGCGAGGCCGAGATCGACATGGCCTCGCTCGATCCGCGCCGGTTCGGGGACTGGGTGACGACCGAGTACGCGGTCACGAAGAACGAGGAGGCGTATCCGTTCCTCCTCAAGCTCCACTGGCCCGACGAGGAGCGGCCCGCCGCGCGGCCCCTGCGCACCGCCCCGGCCTATGACCGGCAGAAGGCCCTGGGCGCGCAGTTCGGGCAGGCGGGCGGCTGGGAGCGGCCGAACTACTACGCGCCCGAGGGCTTCGACGACATGGCGTCCTGCAGCTTCCGCCGGGGCGGTTGGTGGCCCTTCGCCCGGGCCGAGGCCGAGGCGGTGCGCAATGCGGCGGGGCTGATCGACGCGTCGGCCTTCGCCAAGCACGAGGTCCGGGGACGGGACGCGGCGCGTTTCCTCGACCGGTTCACCACGAACACCTTGCCGAAGGTGGGGCGGATCGCCCTGACCTACGCCTTGACCTCGGCCGGGACGGTGCGGTCGGAGTACACGATCCTGCGGCTCGGCGAGGACCGGTTCCGCCTGATCTCGGCCGGGGCGTGGCAGACCTATGACGGGGACTTCCTGCGCAAGGCGGCGGAGGATTGGCTCTCGGAGTTCGGGGGCGACGTCGCCATCCACGATGTCACGAACCAGTGGGGCGTGTTCGCCTTGGCTGGTCCGAACAGCCGCGCGATCCTGCAGGAGCTGGTGGACGACCCCGAGCCCGCGACCGCGCTGGGCAACCGGCGGTTCCCGTGGCTTGCCATGCGGGAGTTGGAGCTGGGGATGGCGCCGGTGCAGGCGGTGCGCGTCGCCTACACGGGCGAGCTGGGCTGGGAGCTGCACCATCCGGTCGAGTTCGGGCGCCATCTCTGGGACCGGCTGATGGAGGCGGGCGCGCGGCATGGGATGAAGCCCGTGGGCGCGCGGGCGCAGAACTGGCTGCGGCAGGAGAAGTCCTATCGCGCCTTCGGCACGGAGCTGGGCCGCGACGCAAGCCCCCTGGAGGCTGGGCTGGACCGGTTCGTGGACCTCGGGAAGGAGTTCCACGGCAAGGCCGCGATGGAGGCCCTGGGCCGCCGCTTCGCCTGCGTGACGATGCTGGTGGACGGGCCGGAGGACGCCGACCCATGGGGCCGGGAGAGCGTCTGGCTGGACGGGGAGCGGATCGGGCGGCTGACCTCGGGCGGGTGGTCGGCGGCGTTCGGCCGGTCGATCGCGATGGGATACGTGCGCCCCGACCTGGCGGCGCCCGGCACGCGGCTGAAGGTGCGGATGTTCCGGGACCTCTGGGACGCGGAGGTCACGGAGGAGTCGCCCTACGACCCGCGCAACGAGCGCATCCGCGCGGACGCCGCCGCCCCGGGGGCGATGGCGCAGGCGGCCGAGTAGGGCGCGGGCCCTTCCGGGGCGCGCGCCGGGCTACATGCAGGCCAGCATCGCCTGCATGTGCGCGGCCATGTAGCGGCCCGCCGGCGCGCCCTGCGACGCTTCGGGAACGCCGCATTCCCGCACGATGGCCAGCGTCCGCTCGTCCGAGGTCGTCGGCCCGACGAGGGCGGCCATGGAGGTCAGCGAGACGAACGCGCTCTCGGCGAAGGCCTCGGCCTCGGCGACGAGGGCCTCGGCGTAGTCCCGGCCGTGCCGCTCGAGCGCGCCCTCGATCACGCAGGCCTGCGCCGCGTCGGTCGCGTCGTCCCCGAGGCGGCCCGGAAGCGGCGGCAGGCCCGGGGCGCAGGCGGCGAACATGGTCGAGAGGGGCGCGCGCATCGCCTCGGCCGCGGCGAGGTAGCGGGCGGTCAGGTCCGCGTCGGCGAAGGCCGGGGCGGCGGCGAGAAGGGGCGCGAGGAGGGCAGGGCGCATGGGGCATCTCCCTTGGGTCGCCATTCGGTGTGGCAGGGCGGGGGCGGCCGGGCAAACGCCTTCAGCGGAAGCGCGCCGGCGCGGGGGTCGGGGGTGCGCGGGGAGGGGCGGGTCCGCCGCCGATGACGCCGTGGTCCATTCGGCGGCGCGGGGCGCGCGGGATGGGCGGCCGCTCAGACCGCCGCGAAGCGCAGGTAGTGGGGGGTGCGCCCCTCGCGCAGGGCCTTGGCCTCGTAGCGGGTGCGGTGCCAGCCCTCCCAGGGCTCGCGCCAGTCCTCCGCCCGCTCGGCGAGCCAGCGGAAGCCGGCGCGGGGCACCTCCTCCAGGGTCTGGCGGACGTAGTCGCCGATGTCGGTGGCGACGCGCAGCTCGGCCCCCGTGGCCATGGCGCGGCGCAGGGGTTCGAGATGCTCGGGCGTGACGAAGCGGCGACGGTGGTGGCGCGTCTTGGGCCAGGGGTCGGGGTAGAGGAGGTAGGCGCGCCGGGCCGATCCTTCGGGCAGGACGTCCATCAGGTCGCGGGCGTCGCCTGGATGGATGCGGACGTTCTCGAGCCCCTCCGCCAGCGCGAGGAGCTTGGCGACGCCGTCGGCATAGGGCTCGGCCCCGATGAAGCCGATGCCGGGATTGGCGCGGGCGAGGGCGGCGAGGTGCTCGCCCCCGCCGAAGCCCACCTCCAGCCAGAGGGGGCGCCCGCCGAGCAGGGCGTCGAGGTCGAGCGGGGCGCGGCCGGGATTCTCCTCCCAGCCGATGCCGGGGACGGCGAGGCGGCCGAGGTCCTCCTCCAGGCGGCGGCGGGCGCCGCTCTTGAGGTGCTGGCCGCGGCGGCGGCCGTAGAAGTTGCGGCGGGGACGTTCCATGCGCGCCGGGTGCCGCGCCGGGCGGGGCCGGTCAAGCGGCGGGAACGCCCCCGGGGCGGGGTCAGTCGGGGATGTCGCCCTCGATCCCCTCGACGTAGAAGTTCATCCCCGCGAGGGTCTCGTCGTCGGCCGTCTCGCCCTCGGCCAGCCAGGGGGTGCCGTCTTGGCGGGCGATCGGGCCGGTGAAGGGATGGACCTCGCCCGCGGCGATGCCGTCGGCGAGCGCCTGGGCGGAGGCGCGCACCTCCTCGGGGATGCGGTCCGAGAAGGGGGCGAGCTCGACCATGCCCTCGGCGATCCCTTCCCAGGTGTCCTCGGAGGTCCAGGTGCCGTCGCGCACCTCCTCCGCGCGGCGGATGTAGTAGGGGGCCCAGTCGTCGATGATCGCCGTGAGCTGGGCGGTCGGGCCGGCGGCGGCCATGTCCGACGCCTGTCCGAAGGCGACGATCCCGGCCTCCTCCGCGGCCGTCATGGGCGCGGTGGAGTCGGTGTGCTGCATGATGACGTCGACGCCCTGCTCGATCAGGGCGCGGGCGGCGTCGGCCTCCTGCGCGGGGTCGAACCAAGTGTAGAGCCAGACGACGGAGAACTCGACGTCGGGGTTCACCTCCGAGGCGGCGAGGTAGGCCGCGTTGATGCCGCGGATCACCTCGGGGATCGGGTAGGAGGCGATGTAGCCGATCTTGCCGGTCTCGGTCATGTGGCCGGCGATGTGGCCGATCACGGCGCGCCCCTCGTAGAAGCGGGCCGAGTAGGTGCCGACGTTGTCCGCGCGCTTGTAGCCGGTCGCGTGCTCGAAGGTGACGTCCGGGAACTGCTCGGCCACGTTGGCGGTGGCGTCCATGAAGCCGAACGAGGTCGTGAAGATCAGGTCGTGCCCCGTGAGGGCCATCTGCTGGATCACCCGCTCGGCGTCGGCGCCTTCGGGGACGCTCTCGACGAAGGTGGTCTCGACCCCGTCGCCCAGCGCCTCCTCGAGGGCGAGGCGGCCCTGGTCGTGCTCGTAGGTCCAGCCGCCGTCGCCGACGGGGCCGACATAGATGAAGCCGACCTTCAGCGGGTCGTCGCCCGCCGACTGGGCCAGGGTGGCGAGGGGCAGGAGGGCGGCGGCCCCTGCTAGCAGCAGTGTCTTCATGGTGGTGGCTCCCCGGTTGGAATCGCCCGGAGGATGCGCGACGGCCGCGCCCTTGGCCAGAGGGCGGGGCTGGCCGGGGGCCGCCCGCCGGGGCCGGTGCCCGCCCCTCAGGCGCCCGCGCGGAAGGGCTGGCCGAGGCAGGCGGGGGCCGCGCCGCCCGCGCGGCGGCGGACGGAGATGGCGACGAGCACCGCGATGGTGATCAGGTAGGGCGACATGGAGAGCAGCTCGACCGGGACGGGGACCTGCGCGGCCTGGAGGCGCAGCTGCAGCGCCTGCGCCCCCCCGAAGAGCCAGGCCCCGAGGAGCACCCGCCCCGGCCGCCAGCCGCCGAACACCACGATGGCCAGGGCGATCCATCCCGCGCCGGCCGTCATCCCGTCCGTCCAGGAGGGCACCCGCACGAGCGTCAGGTAGCCCCCCGCGAGGCCCGCCATGGCCCCCCCGAAGGCGATGGCCGCGACGCGCGTCGCGCGCACCCGGTAGCCCAGCGCGTGCGCGGCGTCGTGGCCTTCGCCCACCGCGCGCAGGATCAGGCCCGAACGGGTGCGGAAGAGGTAGAGCCAGACCCCGAGCGCCGCGAGGAGGCCGAGGTAGACCACCCAGTCGCGGGCGAAGAGCGCGGGCCCGAGGATGGGCACGTCCCGCAGCGGGCCGAGGTCCGGGCCGCCGATGGTCGGGGCGGGCACGCCCACGTAGCCCTGGGCGAGAAGGGCGGAGAAGCCCAGCCCGAACAGCGTCAGGCCGAGGCCGGTGGCGACTTGGTTCGACTGGAGGCCCTGGGTCAGGAGGGCGAAGACGAGCCCGAGCCCGAGCCCGCCGAGCGCGGCGCAGAGGAACCCCGCCCAGGGCGATCCGGTCTCGATGGCGACGACGATCCCTGCGGCGGCCCCGGTGATCATCATCCCCTCGACCCCGAGGTTGAGGACGCCCGCCCGCTCGACCACGAGCTCGCCGAGGGCGGCGAGGAGGAAGGGCGTCGAGACGACGAGCACGGAGGCGAGGAACGCGGTCCAGTTGAGGTCGATCACGGGCATGGTCCCTGCTGTCCGGGGGAGGATCGGGCCGTCATGCGTGCGCCCCGCCCGAGAGCCAGCCCGCCGCGCCCCCCGCCCCCCCGAGCGACAGCGGCCCCCAGGGCGGCGCCCGGCGCCCGTCCCGCACGCGGCGGACCCTCACGGACGGGCCGAGGAGCCACTGCCCGAGGACCTGGAGGGCCACGACCGCGAGGAGCGTGCCCGCGACGACGAGCGCCGCGCCCGGCCCGGCGGCAGCAAAGCGGCCGAGGCCCCAGCCGAGCGCGAAGAGCAGGGCGCCGAGAAGGGCGGCGCGGGCGGTCACTCCGCCGCCTCCGCGGCGCGGGGGGCGGCGGCGACGTCGGCCGGGCGGGCGCGGCCGAGGCGCACGCGGTATCGCGAGAGGACGTCGACCCCGAGGAGGAAGAAGAGGAGCATCCCCTGCAGCGCCTGGATCGCCGCGAGCGGGATGCCGACCATCATCTGCGCCAGCTCGCCCCCGATGTAGGTCAGCGCCATCAGAAGGCCCGCGAGCACGATCCCGAACGGGTTCAGCCGCCCGAGGAAGGCGACGATGATCGCCGTGAACCCGTAGCCGACGCCGAAGTCGATGCCGATCTGGCCCGAGGGGCCCGTCGCCTCGAAGATGCCCGCGAGGCCGGCGAGCCCCCCCGAGACGGCGAAGCAGAGGATCACCAGGCGCGGCGGCGAGACCCCGGCGAAGCGCGCCGCGCGGGGCGCCTCGCCGGCGAGGCGGATGTCGTAGCCGAGCTTGGCGCGCGCGAAGAGGGCGTAGGCCAGCACCACCGCGAGCATGGCTGCGACCACGCCCCAGTGCGCGCCGGTGCCGGCGATCAGCTCGGGGTTGCTGGCGGCGTCCCAGCGGCTGAGCTGGCGCGAGCCGGGGAAGCCGCCCCCGTCGGGGTTGCGGAGGGGGCCGAGCGCGGCCCAGGCGACGACGTTCTCGGCCACGTAGACGAGGAGGAGCGAGACGAGGATCTCGTTCGTGCGGGCATAGGCCTTCAGGAGGGCCGGGATCATCGCCCAGAGGAGGCCGCCCAGGAGGCCGCAGAGCACCATCAGGGGGAAGATCAGCCGCGACTCGGCCGGGAAGAGGGCGAGGCCCGCCGCCGCCCCGAGGACGGCGCCGATCAGGTACTGCCCTTCGGCCCCGATGTTCCAGATGCCCGCCCGGAAGCCCAGCGAGAGGCCGATGGCGATGAGGATCAGCGGCGCGGCCTTCACGAGGAGCTGGGGCCGCGAGAACGCGGCGAGGCGCGGATCGAAGAGCGGGTCGAGGAAGATCGTGCGAAGGGCGGCGCCGGGGCCGACGCCGAGGGCGGCGAACATCAGCGCCCCCGCAGCGAGCGTGAGCGCGACCGCGAGGAGCGGCGTGAGCGCGTTCCAGAGGCGCGAGGGCGCGGGGCGGGGCTCGACGCGGATCATGCGCCCTCCCTCGGGCCGGGCCACCCGGTCGCCGGGGCGCGGGCCGTTCCCGGGCGGGATCGCGCGGGGCGGCGTGCGCCTCCGGCGGGCATGCTTTCGGGGCGAGGACGGGCGGGGAGCGCATCGTGCCGGACCGTCCGGCCGGCAAGCGGAGGTCCGGACGGGCGTCTTCGCCCGCCGCGCGAAGGGCTTCCACCCTGCGCAGCCGCGCCTTCCCGGCACGAGGAGGGCGAGGGCGGATCGAGGGCCCCCTTCGCCCCCCCGGCGTCGCCGAGGGGCGCGGGGAGCGGGGCGTCCCCATCGCGCCGGGCCCCTTCGGCGGGGGAGAGAGGGACGCCGGCCCTCACGCCGCCTCCGCGCCGCCGAGCATCAGGCCGATCCGGTCCAGGGTCAGGCCCGCCGCCGGGACGGCCGTCGACAGGCGACCGCCCGCGAGCGCGGCGAAGCGGGTCGCGATCTCGAGGAGCTCGTCGAGGTCCTGAGAGATGACGACAACCGCCGCGCCCCCTTCGGCGAGGTCCGTGAGCGCGCGGCGGATGGCGCTGGCGGCCGAGGCGTCGACGCCCCAGGTGGGCTGGTTCACCACGAGGACCTGCGGGTCTTGCAGGATCTCGCGCCCGATGACGAACTTCTGGAGGTTCCCGCCCGATAGGGCGCGGGCGGGGGTCTCCGTGCTGGGGGTGCGAACGTCGAAGCCCTCGATCACCTCGCGGGCGAAGCGGCGCGCGCCCTTCCAGGAGACGAGCCCCCGCCGCACGAGGCCGCGTCGGGCGGCGCCGGTCATCAGGGCGTTCTCGGTCAGGGTCATCGCGGGGGCGGCGGCATGGCCCAGCCGCTCCTCCGGGGCGGAGAGGAGGCCGAGGCGCCGGCGCGCGGGGGGCGGGAGGTGCCCCGCCTGCCCGCCGTCCATCAGCACCGCGCCGGGGGGCGAGCGCCGCTCGCCCGAAAGGGCGGCGAGAAGCTCGTCCTGGCCGTTGCCCGCGACGCCGCCGATGCCGAGCACCTCGCCCGCCCGGACCTGGAAGGACACGTCGCGCAGCGCGGTGCCGAACGCGTCGGGCGCGGGAAGCGAGAGGGCGCGGACCTCGAGCCGCACGGCGCCTGGGGCGGCCTGCGCGGGCCGGGCCTCGGGGATGGTGCCGCCGACCATCGCCTCGGCCATGGCGCGGGCGCTGTCGGCCTTGGGGTCCGCCGTGCCCACCACGCGGCCCCGCCGCAGGATGGTGGCGCGGTCGCAGAGCGCGCGGATCTCCTCCAGCTTGTGGGAGATGTAGAGGATCGCCGTGCCCTCGGCCGAGAGCTTGCCGAGGGTGGCGAAGAGGGCGTCCACCTCCTGCGGGGTGAGGACGGAGGTGGGCTCGTCCATCACGAGGAGGCGGGGCCGCCCGAGGAGGCATCGCACGATCTCGACCCGTTGACGCTCGCCCGCGGAGAGGTCGCCGACGAGGCGCGCGGGGTCGAGGGGCAGGCCGTACTCCGCGCTGACGTCGCGGATGCGCCGGGCGAGGTCCCGCAGGGGGGGCGGGTCCTCCATCCCGAGGGCGACGTTCTCGGCCACGGACAGGGCGCCCCAGAGGGAGAAGTGCTGGAACACCATGCCGACCCCCGCCGCCCGGGCCGCGTGGGGCGAGGCGGGGACGAAGGGCCGCCCCTCCAGCGTCATGGTGCCCGAATCGGGCGCGACGAGGCCGTAGATCGCCTTGACCAGCGTCGACTTGCCCGCCCCGTTCTCGCCGAGGAGGGCGTGGACCTCGCCGGGCAGGACGGTCAGCGATACGTCGTCGTTCGCGACGACGCCGGGATAGGCCTTGGTCAGTCCGTCGATCTGGAGGAGGGGCGTCATCCCGCCCGTGCTAGCCCGCCGGCGCCCGCGGGGTCCAGCATCGTCGCCGCGACGCCGATGGCGATGGCCTGTGGGTGCTTGCCGAGGCGGCGGTCCCCGATCGGGCAGAGGATGCGTTCGAAGGGCGCGGCGTGACCCAGGGCGGAGAGGCGCCGGTCGAAGCGGGCGCGCTTCGTCGCGCTGCCGATGAGGCCGCAGGAGAGGAAGCCGCGTCGCAGGAGCGCGTCGCAGAGCGCGAGGTCGAGGTCGTGCGAATGGGTGACGACGAGGTGATGGGCGTCCGGGGGCAGGGTCCGGGCGAGGGCGGGAAGGTCCGCGGCGGGCAGGGGGAGGCCCGCGGGCGCGGGGTCGAGGCGCGCCGGGGCGTCGGCGACGAGGACCTCCCAGCGGCGGAGGGGCGCGAGCGTTGCGGCGAGGGCGCGGCCCACATGGCCGGCGCCCCAGATCACCAGCCGTTCGGCGGGGCCTTCGGTGACGGTCTCGAGCAGGCACCCCCCTTCGAGGCGGACGCCCAGGCCCAGGGCGGGGGCGGGGGACGACGGGCCGGGCGCCGGGGCGGGGCCGAGGGGGAGGCGGCGGGGCCCGGGGGGCGGGGCCGCGCGGAGCGCTTCGGTGACGAGCCAGACGGCGCCGCCGCAGCACTGGCCCATGTCGGGGCCGAGGGCGTGCCGGGCGAGGCGGGGCGGCGCGCCTTCGGCGAGGACGCGCCTTGCGGCGCGCGCCGCCTCCCATTCGAGGGTCCCGCCGCCGATCGTGCCGTCCTGCCCGCCCTTCCAGACGAGCATGTCGGCCCCCGCCTCGCGCGGGGCGGAGCCCTTCGTCGCGGCCACGACAACGCGGGCGAGGGGGCCGTGGGCGTCCAGCGCAGCCTGGAGGGCGCGGCGGTCCATCCCTCAGCCCGCCGCGCGCTTGGCGGCCCAGTAGAGGGCCTCGGCCGTGGCGGGGGCGGAAAGGTCCGGCCAGCGGTCCCCGAAGGCCGCCGCCGCGCGCCCGAGCGCCAGCCAGGCCGAGATGCCGAGCATGAGGGGCGGCTCGCCCACGGCCTTGGAGCGGTAGACCGTCCGCTCCGGGTTCGGGCGGTCCCAGAAGCGGACGTCGAACGCGGGCGGCGCGTCCGATGCCGCGGGGATCTTGTAGGTCGAGGGGGCGTGGGTGCTCAGGCGGCCCTTCGCGTCCCAGACCAGCTCCTCCGTGGTGAGCCAGCCGGCGCCCTGGACGAACCCGCCCTCGATCTGGCCGCGGTCGAGCGCGGGGTTCAGCGAAGCGCCCGCGTCATGGAGGATGTCGGCACGCAGGATGCGGGACTCGCCGGTCAGGCGGTCGAGGACCACCTCTGTGACGGCGGCGCCGTAGGCGAAGTAGAAGAACGGGCGGCCGCGCCCCTTCTCGCGGTCCCAGACGATGTCGGGGGTCTTGTAGAAGCCCGAGGCCGACAGCGAGACGCGGTTCACGTAGGCGAGGCGCACCGCCTCGGCCCAGGGGATCGCGTGGGGTCCCGCGGCGACGAGGCCGCCCTCGAAGCGGACCAGATCCGCGGGGACGTCGTGGAGCGCGCCGAGGAAGCCCGCGATGCGGCCCCGGATGGCGTCGGCCGCGTTCATCGCCGCCATGCTGTTCAGGTCCGAGCCCGAGGAGGCCGCCGTGGCGGAGGTGTTGGGCACCTTGCCCGTGTCCGTCGCGGTGGGGCGGACATGGGAGGCGTCGACGCCGAAGCGGCTGGCGACGACCTGCGCGACCTTCCGGAACAGGCCCTGGCCCATCTCCGTCCCGCCATGGTTCACCGCGATCGAGCCGTCCTGGTAGACGTGGACGAGCGCCCCGGCCTGGTTCAGGTGCGTCAGCGTGAAGGAGATGCCGAACTGGACGGGCGAGAAGGCGATGCCGCGACGGAGCACCGGCTGGGCCGCGTTCCAGTCGGCGATGGCCGCCGCGCGCGCGCGGTAGTCCGAGGTCTCGAGCAGGCGCTCGGTGATGCCGCCCAGGGCGAAGTCGCGCACGGGCATGCCGTAATGCGTCGCGGGCCCCTCCGGGGGGATGTGGGGCGCGCGCCCCTCGACATGCCCGACGGCGCCGCGGCCGGCCATGTCGGTGTCGGTGCCGTCCGGGACCTCGATCCCCTCGGCCTCGGCGTGGGGTGCGGCGGCGTCGTGGTCGGGGAAGTAGTTGCGGCGCCTGATCTCCACCGGGTCGAGGCCGAGGGCGTGGGCGGCGTGGTCCATGATCCGCTCCATCCCCAGCATCCCCTGGGGGCCGCCGAAGCCCCGGAAGGCGGTGGCGGACTGGATGTCGGTGCGAAGGCGGTGCGAGGTCAGGCGCACCGCCGGAACGTCGTAGCAGTTCGCCGCATGGAGCATGGCGCGGTCGGCCACGGGCAGGGAGAGATCCTGCGACCAGCCGCAGGAGACCCAGTGCGTCACGTCCATCCCGAGGATGTCGCCCTCGGGCGAGAAGCCCGCGCGGTAGCCGATGCGGAAGCCGTGGCGCTTGCCGGTGACGACGAAGTCGTCGTCGCGGTCGTAGCGCATCTTCGCCGCCCGGCCCGTGCGCGCGGCGACGAGGGCGCAGGCGACGGCGAGGGCGTTGCCCTGGGATTCCTTGCCGCCGAAGCCGCCGCCCATGCGCCGCACCTCGACGCGGACGAGGGCCATCGGCAGGCCGAGCGCGTCGGCGACCTTGTGCTGGATCTCGGTCGGGTGCTGGGAGGAGGAGTGGACGACCACGCTGCCATCCTCCTGCGGCAGGGCGAGGGCGGCCTGGCCCTCGAGGTAGAAGTGCTCCTGCCCGCCGACCTCGAGCAGGCCCTCGACCACGTGGGGCGCTGCGGCGAGGGCGGCGTCCGGGTCGCCATCGGTCCAGACGCGCGGGCCGCCGTCGAAGTGGCGGTCGCCCGCGGTCAGCGCGTCGTCCACGGAGAGGATCGGGGGGCGCTCGTCGATCTCGGGCCGCACCTGCCGGGCCTGGCGCCGCGCCTCGTGGTGGGAGGCGGCGGCGACGAGGGCGAGGGGCTGGCCCATGAACCGGACCTCGCCGTCCGCGAGCAGGGGCTCGTCGTGGAGGGAGGGCGAGGTGTCGACGCCCTTCGCGTCCCGGGCGGTCCAGACCAGCGCGGCATCCCCGGCGCCGGAGACGTCCACGCCCCGCAGGACGCCGGAGGCGACGGGCGACAGGGCGAAGGCGAGGTGGAGCGTGCCCTCCGGCACGGGGATGTCGTCGACGTAGCGGGCCGCGCCGGTGACGTGCAGGGGCGCGCTGTCGTGCGGCAGGGGCGCGCGGACGCCGCGGGGGGTCTGGGCGGTGTCCTTCATGCCGTGACCTCCAGGACGGAGGTGACGGCGCCCCGGTCCTCCAGGAAGGTGCGGCGGAGCATGTTGGCGGCGGCCTCGGCCCGGTAGGCGGCGGAGGCGCGCATGTCCGAGAGGGGTTCGAAGTCGCCTGCCATGGCCGCGCAGGCGGCTTCCACGGTCGCCTCGGTCCAGGGGCTGCCGATCAGGGCGGCCTCGGCGTGCCGCGCCCGCGCGGGGATGCCCGCCATGCCGCCATAGGCGAGCCGGGCCGCGGCGACGATGCCACCTTCCACCTCGATCCAGTGGCAGCCGCAGACGGCGGAGATGTCCTGGTCGAACCGCTTGGAGAGCTTGTGGCACCGCAGGCGGTCCACCTCGTGGCGCGGCAGGGTCAGCGCCTCGACGAACTCGCCCGGCCTCCGGTCCTGGCGGCCGTACTCGAGGAAGAACTCCTCGAGGGGCAGGGCGCGGCGGTCGTCGCCGCGCCGGAGGTGCACGCTGGCGCCGAGTGCGATCAGCGCGGGCGGTCCGTCCCCGATCGGCGAGCCGTTGGCGACGTTGCCTCCGATGGTCGCGGCCGCGCGCACCTGCTCGGAGCCGTAACGACGCAGGAGCTCCCCGAAGGCGGGGTGGCGGGGGGCGATGGTGTCCCGCACCGCGCGGACGGTCGCGGCGGCGCCGATGCGGACCGCGTCGTCCCCGACCTCGATCCGGTCGAGGCCCCGGACGCCGTTCAGGAAGATCATCGTGCCGAGGTCGCGCATCCCCTTCGTGACCCAGAGGCCCACGTCCGTCGCCCCGGCGACGAGGGTGGCGCCGGGGTTCGCGGCGTAGAGGGAGGCAAGCTCGTCCGGGGTGGCGGGGCGGTGCCAGCCGCCGCCCCGAAGGGCGGGCGGGGCGGCGCCGGCGCCCGTGGAGGCCGTGGGCTCGCGGTTGCCCCAGTCGGAAGGGTGCTCGGCGCCGCGGAGGGGGTCGCCCGCGGCGGCGGGCGATCCCGGCGCCGGGTCGGGCGCCCGGGCGCGAAGGGCTTCGAGGGCCCTGCGGTCGCCTTCGATCCAGGCGGGGAGGGGCGCTCCCTCGAGATCCTTCGCCGCCTGCAGGATCGGCCTGTAGCCCGTGCAGCGGCAGAGGCACCCGGCGAGCCTGTCGTTCCAGTCGCCGGCCCCTTCCGCGTGGGCGGCGGCCATCGCGGCGACGAAGCCGGGGGTGCAGAACCCGCATTGCGAGCCGTGCCGCTCGACCATCGCCGCGGCGGCGGGATGCATCGCCTCGCCCTCGCCCAGCGCTTCGACCGTGCGGACTGCGCGGCCGTGGAGCTGGGGCAGGAAGAGGATGCAGGCGTTGAGGGCGACGACGCGCCGCTCGTCGACCACCACCACGGAGCAGGCGCCGCAATCGCCTTCGTTGCAGCCTTCCTTGGTGCCGGTCAGCCCGCGCGCGCGCAGCCAGTCGAGGAGGGTCCGCACGGGCGGCACGTCCCGCAGGGTCACGACCTCTCCGTTCAGGAGGAACTGGATCATGGGGCGGTCCGCCGCGTTACCGATTGGGGGTCCCGGCGGTCGCTCGATGCGGCGTAGAGCGCCCGCCCCCGTTCGGGAGAGGAAAGCGCGCGGGGCCGGGCTTGGCAAGGGCGGCGGGCATGCGCGAGGGTCGCGGGCATGATCGACGGCCTCCATCACGTGCAGCTCGCCATGCCGGAGGGAGGCGAGGACGCGGCCCGGGCCTTCTATGGCGGGGTCCTGGGGATGACGGAGGCCGCGAAGCCGTCCGCGCTGGTCGGGCGCGGCGGGGTCTGGTTCGAGGCGGGCGGGGCGCGGGTCCATCTGGGGGTCGAGCGACCCTTCGTCCCGGCCCGCAAGGCGCATCCCTGCCTGCTGGTGGCGGATGTCGGCAGGGCGCGGGCGCGGCTGGCGGCGGCCGGGGTCGCGTCCGCGGCGGGCGAGGACCTCCCGGACCTCCGGCGGGTCTACGTCGCGGACCCGTTCGGCAATCGGATCGAGATCGCGGAGATCCGCCCCTAGCGGCCCGGCGGGCCCCGCCCGCCGCCGACCCCGGGGGGCCGCTGCGGCATTCGCGCATGAAGCGCGGTGCGGCGCCTTCCCGGCGTGGCGACTCGGGCGGCGGCGCCATATCTTGCCTCCATGAGCAGCCCGTCCTTCGTCCACCTGCGCGTCCATTCCGAGCATTCGCTGCTGACCGGGGCGATCCCCGCCAAGGCGCTGCCGAAGATGGCGGCCGACGGGGGCATGCCCGCCGTGGCGCTGACCGACACGAACGCGATGTTCGCCGCGCTCCAGTTCTCGGAAGGGTGCGCCGCCGCCGGGGTCCAGCCCATCGTCGGGGTGGAGATCGCGGTGGAGCACGCCCCCGCCCGGGCCGGCGAGAAGCCGGTGGAGCCCGCGCCGCTCGTCCTCCTGGCGAAGGACGAGGAGGGATATGGCGGCCTGATGAAGCTGTCCTCGGCCCTCTACATGCCCCGGCACATGGGGCTGCCGAAGGTCGCGATGGAGGAGGTCGAGCGCCACGCCGGGGGCGTCATCTGCCTGACGGGCGGCGCGGACGGGCCGGCGGGGCGGCTGATCCGGGCCGGCAAGCGCGAGCTGGCCGAGGCGCACCTGCGGCGCCTCAGCGCGGCCTTCGGGGACCGCCTCTACGTCGAGCTGCAGCGCCATCCCGGCGAGGACGGGCCCTGGGCGCCCGAGGCCGCGACCGAACGGGCCTTCGTCGAGATGGCCTATGCGATGGGCCTTCCCCTGGTGGCGACGAACGACGCCCATTTCGCGAACCCCGCGCTCTACGAGGCGCACGACGCGCTGCTCGCGATCCGCGAGGGGGCCTATGTCGACCAGACCCAGCCCCGCCGGACGTTGACGCCCCAGCACGACTTCAAGTCCCCGCGCGAGATGGCCGCCCTCTTCGCGGACCTGCCCGAGGCGCTGGAGAGCACCGTCGAGATCGCGCGCCGCTGCCACTACCGCCCCACCACCCGCGCCGAGATCCTGCCCCGCTTCGCCGAGGACGAGGTCGAGGAGCTGCGCCGCCAGTCGCACGAGGGCCTTCGTGCCCGGCTGGAGGTGATCCCCCATGCCGCGCCGGTCGAGAAGTACGTCGAGCGCCTCGACTACGAGCTTTCGGTCATCGAGGGGATGGGGTTCCCGGGCTACTTCCTGATCGTCGCCGACTTCATCAAATGGGCCAAGGACGAGGGCATCCCCGTCGGGCCGGGGCGGGGATCGGGCGCGGGGTCGCTCGTGGCCTACGCGCTGACGATCACCGACCTGGACCCGCTGCGCTACGACCTTCTCTTCGAGCGGTTCCTGAACCCCGACCGCATCTCGATGCCCGATTTCGACATCGACTTCTGCATGGACCGGCGCGAGGAGGTGATCGACTACGTCCGCGAGAAGTACGGCGCGGACCGGGTCGGGCAGATCATCACCTTCGGCGCGCTGCTGTCCAAGGCAGCCGTGCGCGACGTCGGGCGCGTGCTGCAGATGCCGTTCGGGCAGACCGACCGGCTCTCGAAGATGATCCCGGTCGAGGGGGTCAAGCCCGTCTCCATCGACAAGGCCCTGGCCGACGAGCCCCGGCTGCGCGAGGAGGCGCGCGATCCCGCCGTCGCCCGCCTGATGGACTATTGCGGCAAGCTGGAGGGGCTTCTTCGCAACGCCTCGACCCATGCCGCGGGCGTGGTGATCGGGGACCGCCCCCTCGACGAGCTGGTGCCCGTCTATCGCGACCCGAAGTCGGACATGCCGGCGACGCAGTTCAACATGAAGTGGGTCGAGAAGGCCGGGCTGGTGAAGTTCGACTTCCTCGGCCTGAAGACGCTGACGCAGATCCGGAACGCCCTCGACATCCTGAAGGAGCAGGGCGAGCCCCTGATTCAGCCGGAGGACGTCGCGAGGCTTGGCAAGGCCGCGCAGCGCGCGCTGGGGCGCGACCCCTACGACATCTCGGCCATCCCTTTGGACGACCGGGCGTCCTACGACCTCTACGCCTCCGGCAAGACGGTCGCGGTGTTCCAGGTGGAATCGGCCGGCATGATCGACGCGCTGCGCCGGATGCGCCCGACCTGCATCGAGGACATCGTGGCGCTCGTCGCGCTCTACCGGCCGGGGCCGATGGAGAACATCCCGCAATACTGCGACGTGAAGAACGGCCGGGCCGAGCGGGCGCGCCTGCACCCCCTGATCGACGACATCCTCGACGAGACGCAGGGCATCATCGTCTACCAGGAGCAGGTGATGGAGATCGCCCGGAAGATGGCCGGGTACACCCTGGGCGGCGCGGACCTGCTGCGCCGGGCGATGGGCAAGAAGATCCAGGCCGAGATGGACGCCCAGCGGCCCCTGTTCCTGGAGGGCGCGAAGAAGAACGGGGTGGACGAGCGCAAGGCGCTGGAGGTCTGGGACCTCCTCGACAAGTTCGCGAACTACGGCTTCAACAAGTCCCACGCCGCCGCCTACGGCGTGGTGAGCTACCAGACCGCCTGGCTGAAGGCGAACCATCCCGTCGCCTTCATGGCCGGGATCATGAACTCGGACATCCACCTGACCGAGAAGCTCGCCGTCTATGCCGAGGACGTGCGGCGCAACCTCAAGATCGAGATCGTGCCCCCTTGCGTGAACCGCAGCGCGGCGCGGTTCACGACAGACGTGGTCGAGACGGGCGAGAAGGGGCGGATCGTCTACGCCCTGGGCGCGCTGAAGAACGTGGGCGTCGAGGCGATGGAGATGATCGTGGCGGGAAGGGACGGGCGGCCCTTCGCCACGCTCTACGACCTCGCGCGGCGGGTGGACCTCAAGCGGGTGGGCAAGCGCCCGCTCGAGATGCTGGCCCGGGCGGGGGCGTTCGACCAGCTCGATCCGAACCGGCGGCGGGTCCTCGGGTCGCTGGACGCGCTCGTCGCCTATTCGGCGGCCGTGCACGAGCAGCGGGCCTCGGCGCAGGTTTCGCTCTTCGGCGAGGCGGGCGAGGACCTGCCCGAGCCGCGCCTAGCCCCCGTGGAAGACTGGCTGCCCGCCGAGCGGCTGGCCGAGGAGCACGTCGCGATCGGCTTCTACCTGTCGGGCCACCCTCTCGACGACTACATGGGCGGATTGCGGCGGAGCGGGGTGGCGACCTACGAGGCGACCGCCGCGCGCGCCAATGCCGGGACGGCGCATGTCGCCAAGATCGCCGGGACCGTCGCCTCGCGCCAGGAGCGGATGAGCGCGCGGGGCAACCGCTTCGCCTTCGTCCAGCTCTCGGACCCGACGGGCCTCTACGAGGTGCGGGTCTTCTCGGAGGCGTTGGAGCGGGACCGCGAGCACCTCTCGCCCGGCACGAACGTGGTCCTGACGGTCGAGGCCTCGGCCGGGGACGGGCGCCTCGACCTGATCTGCCGCGCCGCCGCGCCCGTCGACACGGCCGCCGGCACCCTGGAGGAGCTGATGGTCTATGCCGACCGCCCCGAGGCGGTGGAGGCGGTGGCCGCCCTCCTGGCGCGCCTGCGGAACGAGGCGGCGCGGGCACGGGCCGACATCACGCTGCGGCTGATGGACCCTGGCCTGCCCGGCGAGGTGGAGATGTCGCTGGGCGCGGACTGGCCCGTCTCGCCCCAGGTGAGGTCCGCGCTGAAGTCGCTGCCGGGGGTGGTCATGGTCGAGTGAGGCGGCGGCCCGGGCGCAACCGGTTCGGGGGCCGGGGCGTTCGGGGGATGCACGCCCTTCGGAGGACCGCCATGCAACCCGCCCGTCTATCCCGCGAGCTTCGCCTCGGAACCTCGCCCGACCTGACCCGCCGCCGCTGGGTCGTCGGCCTGAACCTCGCCTGCGCCGCGATCGGGGGCGTGGTCGGGGCCTACCAGATCGGGATGCTGCGGCATCTTCCCGATCCGCCGGTCGGCCCCTTCGACAGCGACCGGGTGGACGCCAGCAACTACGGCTACAAGCGCCTCGACGTGCCCGACGGCTTCCTGATGACCCTGACCTATGCCGGCAGCGCCGCCCTCGCCGCCATGGGCGGGGAGGACCGGGCGGAGGAGCAGCCGCACCTGCCGATCGCGACGAGCGCCAAGGCGGTCTACGACCTCGCCACGGCGGCCAAGCTCGCCCAAGAGGAGTGGAGCGAGAACCGCGCGCTCTGCGCCTGGTGCCAGGCGGCGACGGCGCTGACGGCGGTGGCCGCGGCGCTGACCCTGCCCGAGACGGCAAGGGCCGCGCGCAGCCTGGCCCGGCAGGCGGGGGGCTAGAACACCACCCTCACCCGTGCACCGCCCCCTTCGGCGGCCCCCGTCTCCACCTCCGCGCCGAGCTTGGCGGCGTAGGAGAGGACGACCTTGCTCCCGAGGCCCTCCGCCCGTCGCAGGTCGAAGCCCTGCGGGAAGCCGGCGCCGTCGTCCTCGACGGTCAGGACGGTCCGGCCCGTGCCGGCGGGCTCGCAGCCGACGCGGACGGTGCCGCGATGCTTCGCGAAGGCGTGGCGCAGGGCGTTGGCGATCAGCTCGGACACGATCAGGCCGAGGGCCAGCGCCTCGCCGCCGGTCAGGGTGCGCTCGCATATCGCGTGCTCGACCTTCACGTCGCCCCCCGCCAGCGAACGGGAGAGGGCCTCGGCGAGCGTGCGAAGGTAGTCGCGCATCTCGATCCGCTCGGCCCGGTCGGCAGCGTAGATCGCGCCGTGGACCTCCGCGACGGCGCGCACGCGCGACGCGGCCGTCGCGAGGGCCTCCGCGGCGGCGGGCGCCGAGCGGGCCTGCGCGTGCAGGATGGCCGACACCATCGCGAGCGAGTTCTTCACCCGGTGGTCGACCTCGCGGAGGGCGACGTCCTTCTCGCGAAGCTCGTCCTCGCGGTCGCCGAGGCGGCGGCGCAGGCGGGCGGCGCTGGCGGCCAGCAAGGCCTCCTGCTCCTCGATGCGCAGCAGGTGCTCGGCGCGTTCGGTGACGTCGCGCGAGACCGCTAGGACGCGCACCACCCGTCCGTCCGCCTCCGCGATCGGCGAGACGGAGACCTCCCACCGGCGCAGGGCGCCCCCGGCCGCCTGGCAGGGCCCCTCGAACCGAGCACGCTGGCCTTGCCGCGCGGCCCCGACGGCGGCATCGACCGTCTCGCGCGACGCCTCCGGCCAGAACGAGGACCACGGGACGCCGCGCATCTCGGCGACGTCCCCGATCCCCATGGCGTCGAGGCCGTTCTGGTTCATGAAGGAGATCGTGCCGTCGGCCTCGATCACCTTGATGCAGTCCGGCGTCGCCTGCAGGAGCGAGAAGAGAAACGCCCCACTCGGCGCTTCGCCCTCGGCGAAGACGCGGTCAGGCTGGTTCGGGACGGGCAGCAGGTGCAAGTCGGCGATCGTGGTCATCAAGATCATCCCCCGTAGGGAGCATGCACGCATTCCGCGGCGTCAGGCAATCCTGTTTTGCAGTAATGCACCATCCGCAGCCCTGGGGGGCCGTGCCGGGGCTACCAATGGGGCGGCCGCTCGTCGCCCATCACTACCCCGCCGCCGCCTTCGGCCCGCCGGTCCGCCTCCGCCCGCGCGAGGCGGTCGGCCAGTGTCGCGAGGCGGGCGATCTCGGCGTCCTGCCGGGCGACCACCGCGGAGAGGTCGGCGAGATCGCGCTCGAGCCAGGCGATGCGTTCCTCGTGGTCCATGGGCGGGCCCTCCTCCGGGGGCGGTTTGCACCGATCCGGGGGCCGGGGTAAGGCCCCGCGCGTCCCTCCGGAGGCCCAGATGGCGAAGGCGAAGAAGACCCCCCGGCCCAAGGCGCAGACGCCGAAGGGCTTTCGCGACCATCTCGGCGAGGAGGTGGTGCGGCGGCAGGCCATGCTGGGCCGCATCGCGGAGATCTACCGCCTGCACGGCTTCGAGCCGCTGGAGACCAGCGCCGTCGAGACCGTGGAGGCGCTGGGCAAGTTCCTTCCCGACCTCGACCGCCCGAACGAGGGCGTCTTCGCGTGGGAGGAGGACGAGGGCTGGCTGGCGCTGCGCTACGATCTGACGGCGCCGCTCGCGCGGGTGGCGGCGCAGCACCGGGCGGACCTGCCTAGCCCCTATCGCCGCTATGCGATGGGCCTGGTCTGGCGGAACGAGAAGCCGGGCCCGGGGCGGTATCGCCAGTTCTACCAATGCGACGCGGACACGGTGGGATCGGCGCTGCCGGCGGCGGACGCGGAGGCGGCCGTGATGTGCGCCGACGCTCTGGAGGCCGCAGGGATCGCCAGGGGCGACTACGTGGTCCGGCTGAACGACCGCCGGGTGCTGAACGGCGTGATGGACGCCGCGCAGGTGCCGGAGGGCGCGCGCGGCGCCGTGCTGCGGGCCGTGGACAAGCTGGACCGGCTGGGCCCGGAGGGGGTGCGCGCGCTGCTCGGCGAGGGCCGGGTGGACGAGAGCGGCGATCGGACGGAGGGCGCGGGCCTGGCGCCGGACCAGGCGGCGCACGTGCTGGCCTTCACCGGCGCCGGAGGGGACGACGCTGGCGCGACGCTGGCCGCCCTGCGCGGGCTGGTTGCCGGCCCCGAGGGCGTCGACGCCCTGGAGAGGGTGTTCGCCGCCGTCGACGCGATGGGCGGCGCGGGCCGGGTCCGCATCGACCCATCGGTAGTGCGGGGCCTCGGCTACTACACCGGCCCCGTGATGGAGGCCGAGCTCACCTTCGAGGTGGTGGACGAGAAGGGGCGCCCGCGGCAGTTCGGCTCGGTCGCGGGGGGCGGGCGCTACGACGACCTCGTGAAGCGCTTCACCGGGCAGGAGGTGCCGGCGGTGGGCGTCTCGATCGGCGTGGACCGGCTGCTCGCCGCGCTGGAGGCGCGGGGCGCGGCCCCGGCCCCGGCGGGCCCAGTGGTGGTGACGGTGATGGACCGGGACCGAGTGGCGGATTCCATGGCCCTCGCGGCCGATCTGCGCGCAGCGGGCATCCGGGCGGAGGTGTATCTCGGCAACCCGCGGAACTTCGGCAACCAGCTGAAATACGCGGACCAGAGGAACGCGCCCGCGGCGATCATCGAGGGCTCCGACGAGAGGGCGCGCGGGGTGGTGCAGGTGAAGGACCTCGCCCTCGGCAAGGCCATCTCCGAGACCGCGACCCTGGAGGAGTGGAAGGAGCGGCCCGCCCAGCGCGAGGTGCCACGCGAGGGGCTGGTCGCCGCCGTGCGGGAGATCGTCGAGCGGTGAGGATGGCCCTGGAGGTCCGGCCCGAGGAGCCCTCGAGCGCCCTGCGCGCGGAGGCGGAGCGTGTCGCCGCCCTCTTCGCCGCGCGCGGGGCCGAGCCCTTCGAGACGTCGGTCCTGCAACCGGCGGGCCCGCTCCTCGATCTTTATGGCGAGGACATCCGCGCGCGCGCCTTCGTCACCGCCGACCCCCTGCGGGGCGAGACGATGCTGCGCCCCGACTTCACCGTTCCCCTCGTGCGGGACCATGTCGCCGGGGGCCGGGGGGCGGCGCGCTACGCCTACGCGGGCGAGGTGTTTCGCCGGCAGGAGGTTCCGGGCCGAGCGCGCGAGTACGTGCAGGTCGGCTTCGAGCTGTTCGGCGGCGGCGTGGAGGCCGACGCGGAGGCGTTCGGCGCCGTCGCCGAGGCGGTGGGCGGCGCGGCGGCGCCCGTGATCGGCGACATCGGCCTGCTGCTCGCGGCGGTGCGGGGGCTGGAGACGTCGCCGCGGCGGCGCGCGGCCCTCCTGCGGCACGTGTGGCGGCCGGCGCGGTTCCGCGCGCTGCTGGCCCGCTACGCCGAGCGGCCGCCGATGCCGGGGCCTGCGGGCGCCGCCGAGGAGATCGGTGCCCGGAGCCGGGCCGAGGTCGAGGCGCGCCGCGCCGCGATGGAGGCCGACGCCGCCGTGCCGCCCCTCGCGCCCGGGCAGGTCGCGCCGCTGGAGGCGTTGATCGCCCTGAGGGGCCGGGCGGGGGACGCGCTGGAGGCGGCGGGCCGCCTCGACGCGCCCGGCCTCGCCCCGGCGGTCGAGCGGCTGGCGGCGCGGCTGGACGCGATGGGCGCGCGCGACCTTCCCTTCGAGGCGACGCTGGGCCGGGCGTCGATGGAGTACTACGACGGCTTCACCTTCGTCTTCGCTGCGAAGGGCGGGCCGCCCGTGGCGACGGGCGGGCGCTACGACGCCTTGGTGCGCGCCATGGGCGGCGACGTTCCGGCGGTGGGCGGCGTGGTGCGTCCGGCGGCGCTGGTCGGGGCGGGGACGTGCTGACGCTGGCGGTGCCCTCCAAGGGCCGGCTGATGGAGCGGACGGCCCAATGGCTGGCTGCGCGAGGGCTGCGCCTGCGCCGGACGGGGACGGCGCGGGACTACGCGGTCGCGCTGGACGGGATCGAGGGGGTCGAGGCCCGCCTCATGTCCGCGGGCGAGATCGCGGGCGCGCTGGCGGCGGGCGAAGTGAACCTCGGCGTGACGGGGCGCGACCTGATCCGCGAGGGGGCCGTCCGGGCCGAGGAGGTCGCGGCGCTGGGCTTCGGGCACGCGGACCTGGTCATCGCGGTGCCGGACTTCTGGTCCGACTGCCGGACCCTGCACGACCTCGACGCGGTGGCGGCGCAGTTCCGCGAGGGGCACGGCCGCCGCCTGCGGATCGCGACCAAGTACCACCGCCTGACCCGTGCCGCGCTGCGCGAAGCGGGGGTGGCGGACTACGTGCTGGTCGATTCCCAGGGCGCGACGGAAGGCACCGTGGCAGGCGGCGGGGCCGAGGCGATCGCCGACATCACGTCGACGGGCGAGACGCTGCGCGCCAACCACCTGCGCGTGCTGGAGGACGGGATGGTGCTGCGTTCGGAGGCCTGCCTCTGGCGCTCGCAGGTCGATGGCGGGGACGAGGGGCCGTTCCGCGACCTGGCGGCGCGGGCGGCGGGGTGAGCCCCGCCCCATGGGCGGCGTGAGGCGGAGCCCGCTCCGCCGTCAGAGGACCCCGATCTCCGACAGGGCCGCAGCCAGTTTCGGGGGCAGCGCCGTCTCGGCCGCCGCGCCCGCGGGCAGGTCGCGCGGCGCGTCGGCGGGCACGAGGTAGCGCCAGCCCTGGAACGCCTTCCGGGGCTGCGCCGCAGTCGGGACGAGCTCGGGATCGAGGACGAGGCCGCAGCGGCGGATGCCGTCGGCGCGCACCACCTCCTCCAGCCGCAGGATGCGCTGGCGGCAGAGGACGACGCCCTTTATCACCCAGTAGATCGAGCCGCCCGCGACGATCTCGGCCTCGCGCCGGGGCCACATGCGGGTGACGTGGCGCGGGTGGCCGTCCGCGGTGCGGACCTGCGGGCGCTTCTGCCACTTGGCGAGCCCCTCGACGGACTTGGTGCCGACGCTTAGCTTCAGGATGTTGACGTGCCCGGCCATCGCGCCACCAGATAAGGGCCGGAAGGGGAGCCGCAAGGACCATGCCCGACACCGCCCCGCCCCATGCCCCGCCTTCTGACGGCCCCGCCTCGGTGGGCTTCGAGACGGCGATCGCCGCCTCGATCTGGGACCTGAAGTACCGGCTGAAGGAGGGGGGCGCGCCCCTGGACGCGGATCTCGCCGCGACGCGGGACCGGGTGGCGCGCGCCGTGGCCGCCGCGGAGCCCGAGCCGGAGGTCTGGGCGGCGCGCTTCCGCGCCGTGCTGGAGGACGCGGCCTTCCTGCCCGCGGGCCGCATCTGGGCCGGGGCGGGCACCGGGCGCGCGGTGACGCTGTTCAACTGCTTCGTGATGGGGACGATCCCCGACGGCATGGGGGGCATCTTCGACGCCCTGCGCGAGGCGGCGCTGACGCTGCAGCAGGGGGGCGGGATCGGCTACGACTTCTCGACCATCCGGCCGAAGGGGGCGGCCGTCGCCGGGGTCGGGGCGGACGCGTCGGGGCCGCTCTCCTTCATGGACGTCTGGGACTCGATGTGCGCGACGATCATGTCGGCGGGCAACCGGCGGGGCGCGATGATGGCGACGCTGCGCTGTGACCACCCGGACGTCGAGGCCTTCGTCGACGCCAAGCGGGACCCTGGGCGGCTGCGGAACTTCAACCTCTCGGTCCTGGTGACGGACCCTTTCATGGCCGCCGTCGATGCGGACGGGGACTGGGCGCTCTCCTTCGGGGGCCGTACGTTCCGCACCGTTCGGGCCCGCGCCCTCTGGGACCGGATCATGCAGGCGACCTACGACGTGGCCGAGCCCGGCGTCATCTTCATCGACCGCGTCAACGCCCAGAACAACCTGAACTACGCCGAGACCATCGCCGCGACGAACCCCTGCGGGGAGCAGCCCCTGCCGCCCTATGGCGCCTGTCTGCTGGGGTCGGTGAACCTCGCCGCGCTGGTGCGGGACCCGTTCGGGACGGAGGCGGCGCTGGACGGCGCGCGCCTCGGCGCGACGGTCCGCACCGCCGTCAGGTTCATGGACGACGTCGTGGACGCCTCGCGCTTTCCGCTGCCCGCCCAGGCCGAGGAGGCGCGGGCGAAGCGGCGGATTGGGCTGGGGGTCACGGGCCTGGCCGACGCGCTGATGATGCTCGGGCTGCGCTATGGCACGCCGGAGGCCGCGGAGCGTGCGGGCGGATGGATGCGCGATGTGGCGCGGGAGGCCTATCTGGCCTCCGCCGCGCTGGCGGGCGAGAAGGGCGCCTTCCCGCTCTACGACGCGGAGGGCTTCGGCCGCGCGCCGATCCTGGACCGGCTGGGCGCGGACGTGCGGGAGGCGGTGGCGAGGGACGGCATCCGCAACGCGCTGCTGACCTCGATCGCGCCGACGGGGACGATCTCGCTCTTCGCGGGCAACGTCTCCTCCGGGATCGAGCCGGTGTTTGCCTCCGCCTACCGGCGCAAGGTCCTCATGCCCGACGGCGCGCGCGAGGAGGTCGAGGTCGTCGATCACGCCGTCCGGGTCTGGCGCGAACAGGGGAACGAGGGCCTGCCGCGGGCCTATGCGGATGCCCAGACCCTCTCCCCGGAGGAGCACGTCGCCATGCAGGCAGCGGTTCAGCCCTTCGTGGATTCCTCGATCTCGAAGACCGTGAACCTACCGGAGGGCATCTCCTTCGAGGCGTTCAAGGAGGTCTATCGCCTGGCCTGGGACACGGGCTGCAAGGGCTGCACGACCTACCGGCCGAACGCGGTCACGGGCGCGGTGATGTCCGTCGCCGACGCCCCCCGCGCCGCCGCGGGCGGCGGGCCGCCGGCAGCACCGCACGCCGATCCCATGCCCCGGCCCGCCGCGCTGGAGGGGACGACCTACAAGCTGGTCTGGCCGGAGAGCGCGCACGCGATCTACCTGACGGTGAACGATGCCGTGGTGGACGGGCGCAGGCGTCCGTTCGAGGTGTTCGTGAACTCGAAGAACATGGAGCACTACGCCTGGACGGTGGCCCTGACGCGGATGATCTCGGCCATCTTCCGGCGGGGCGGCGACGTGTCGTTCGTGGTGGAGGAGCTGAAGGCGATCTTCGACCCGCGCGGCGGGGCCTGGGTAAGGGGGCGCTACGTGCCCTCGCTCCTGGCGGCGATCGGCGGCGCGCTGGAGGAGCACATGCGCGCCATCGGCTTCCTGGACGGCCCTGCCGCGCCCGCGACCTTCCCGAAGGCGACGCCCGCCCCGGCGGTGCCCGGCGCGGCCTGCCCCCGTTGCGGCGAGACGGCGCTGCACATGGCCGAAGGGTGCGCGACCTGCACGAACTGCGGCTTCTCGCGCTGCGGCTAGCGCGCGCTACTCGCGCCAGGCCTCCTCGATCCAGGGTGCGGGGGCCATGTAGGCCAGCAGATGCCGGCGCGGCGAGACGTAGCGCCGTCCGCGGTCGAAGGTCGCGGCGAGGTGCTCGCGCGGCGTGGCGGGGCCGCCCGCGCGGTACCGCCCCTCGATCGCCTGGGGCGGGTTCAGGTGCCCGGCGAAGATCACGATCCGCGCGTCCTTCGGGGGCTTGGGCGGGAGCGCGTAGTTCAGGGGGAACGTCCTGCGGCAGCGGCGGCGGTAGTGGACGACCCAGTCCCGCGGCCAGAAGCGGACCCCGCCCGGGGCCATGCGCGTGACGTAGCGCTGCTCGTAGCGGAAGCGCCGCTGGGTTCCGAGCGGATCGGCGAGAAACGCGGCGCGGATCGAGGCGAGCTTGCCGACCGGCGCACGGTAGACGGAGGTCTGCCCGATCCGGTGCAGCGGCTTGGCCGGGTCGCGGGCGAGGATCACGTCCTGAGGCGAGCCGCGGTCGAAGAAGTCCCCCAGCGGGCCGATCACCACGCAGTCGAGGTCGACGAAGAGGAACGGCCCCTCGAGGTCGCCCAGCTCCGCCGCCCAGAGCCGCGACTTGCCCCATTGCCCGGGGCTCGGCAGCACGTTCGCGTCGAGGGGCGGGAGCGGCAGGCAGTCGACCTCCGGCCGGATCCCTTCCGCGTCGTCGGTGAAGCAGACGAAGCGGAACGGCCGGTCCATGTTCCGCGCGCACATGCCGTAGAGACGGTTCACGTAGAGCGCGGGGTACTTCGTGCCCCACTTGATGCAGACGATCTGGGCGGTCATTCCCGCCGGCTAGTGCGGTCGCCGTCCCGAGGCAACGGCCCGCGTCCGGCGCGCCCGCCGTCCGGTTGACCCGGTTGACAAGGGCCCGGCGCGGGCGCAGACGCCCGCCCGTCCCGGAGCGCAGCCTTCGGGCGTTTCACTTTGGTGTTGGGGGCCCCGGCAACGGGATGCCTGTCGCCCTTCGGGGAGAGGACAACGCCCTTCACGCAATGCCGCCCCGGGGGCGGCAGATCGAAGGAGATCAGACGGTGACCAAACGCACCTCTGCCAAGTACAAGATCGATCGCCGCATGGGCGAGAACATCTGGGGCCGCGCCAAGAGCCCCGTGAACCGCCGCGAGTACGGCCCCGGCCAGCACGGCCAGCGCCGCAAGGGCAAGATGTCCGATTTCGGCCTGCAGCTCCGCGCCAAGCAGAAGCTGAAGGGCTATTACGGCGATCTGACCGAAAAGCAGTTCAAGCGCATCTTCGCGGACGCCGCGCGGGTGAAGGGCGACACGGGCGAGCAGCTGATCGGCCTTCTGGAGCGGCGCCTCGACGCGGTGGTGTACCGCGCGAAGTTCGTACCCACCATCTTCGCCGCCCGCCAGTTCGTGAACCACGGCCACGTGACGGTGAACGGCCAGCGCGTGAACATCCCCTCCTACCGCGTGAAGGAGGGCGACGTGATCGCCGTGCGGGACAAGTCGAAGCAGCTCGCCTCCGTGCTCGAGGCCGTGCAGCTCTCCGAGCGGGACGTGCCGGACTACGTCGAGGCGGACCACTCGAAGATGACCGCGACCTTCGTGCGGACCCCCGGCCTCTCCGACGTGCCCTACGCCGTCCAGATGGAGCCGAACCTCGTCATCGAGTACTACGCTCAGAACTGATCCGCGGCCCCGGGGCCGTTCCGGAGGGCCGTCCCGGGGGGCGGCCCTTCTTCGTCGGGACAGGGTCCCCGACGCCCGGATCGCCACCGCCTCGAACACGGGCGCGAGCGCGGCAGCCCGCGCCGTCAGGCCGTACCGCACGACCGGCGGGGCGGCGTCCTCGGCCCGGTGCCGTATCGGCCCGTCCCCCTCCGGCCCGCGCAGCGCGCCTGTAAGCACGCGAGGCGTGATGGGCGCCGGCGCCGGCGCAGGACGCCTCGGCGCCTCTCGCCGCCTCTGAGGTGGAGCAGGATCGACAGCCGCCATTTCCCCGGCAGGGGCCGCAGCGTGCGTTCGACGGAGCAGTCCGGACCGGTCGGCGTGGGGCGGTATCCTTCAGCTGCGTACTTGCGCCGATGCGCCCGTGCGGCATGATCCCCTCGGCACGCACGATGCAAGGAGGGCGCGATGCACATCCTTCTCCTCGGGGCGACGGGACGGACGGGGCGCCGAGTCTTCGCGGCCGCGAAGGCCGCCGGGCACCGGGTCACGGCGCACGGCCGCAGGGCCGTGGCCGGTGCGGACGAGGAGATCGGCGGCGCCTGGACCGATCCCGCCATCGCCGAGGCGGCGCGCGAGGCCGACGCGGTGGTGTCCTGCCTCGCCTCCTCGAACGGCGAGGGCGTGTGCTCCGCCGCGGCGGAGGCCGTGCTGCGCGCCGATCCGGGGGTCCGCTACGTGACCGTGGCCGGCGCGGGCGTGGACCGGCCGGAGGACGAGAAGGGCCTGGGCGACAAGGCGATCGGCCTCGTCATGCGGCTGACGGTCGGGAAGATGCTCGCGGACCGGCAACGGGAGGTGGACATGCTGGCCGCCTCCGGCGCGGAATGGACGGCGATGCGTCCGCCGCGGCTGACCGAGGGCCGTGCGACGGGGCGATGGACCTTCACCTTCGACCGCCCCGCGGCGACGTCCATCGACCGCGAGGATCTAGCCGGCGCGATCCTCGAGGTCCTCGGGCGGGAGGACATGGTGCGTCGCGCTCCCTTCGTGTCCGCCGCCCGATGAGCGCCGCACGCGAGCTGATCTACGGCTACGACCCGATCTGCGGATGGTGCTACGGCGCCGCTCCGGCGGTGCGCGCCGCCGCGGAGGTGGTGCCGGTGCGCGTCGTCATGGCCGGGCTCGTCACCGGCGATCGGGTCGGGCCCGCGGCGGCGATGGAAGGCTACGTACGCGGCGCGGCCGGCAGGCTGCGCGCCGTGACGGGCCGTGCCCCCTCCGAGGCGTTCTTCGAATGGATGCGCTCGCCGGGCGCTGTGGCCGACAGCGGCCCGCCCGCCGTCGCCGTGGATGCGGTGCGCCGCGAGCGGCCGGGGAGCGCGCTCGCCTTCGCCTGCGCCGTGACGGAGGCGCACTATGCCGAAGGCATGGACCCCAACGATCCGGGGGCATACGCGCCGCTTCTGGACAGGCACGCGCCGGGGGTCGTGCTGCCGGACATCCACGATCCGGGCCTGCAGGACGCGGCCTTCGCGGAGGGGCGCGAGATGGGGATCACCGCCTTCCCCACCTTTGCGCTTCGGGACGGGGGGCGGATCGCGGTCCTTCCGACGATCTACGATCCCCCCGCGCTGGTGGCGGCGCTCGGGGCGTGATGGCCCGGGGGGCTTCGGATCGATCGGTTATTCCGCCTCCGCGGCCGCCTTTCGGGTTCCGGCGGGCGCCCGCGGCCGCTAGAACCGCAGGCCGGGAGGACGTTCACATGGTCCAGCAGGTCACGCCGAAGCCGGGGGTGCAGCGGATCGCCCCCTACGTCGGCGGCGCCGCCCCCGAGAAGGGGCAGGAGGGGGTGGTCAAGCTTTCCTCCAACGAGAATCCGTTCGGTCCGTCCGAGGCGGCGAAGACGGCCTACCGGCACGCCGGGCGTGACCTGCACCGCTATCCGGACACTTCGCACCGCGCCCTGCGCGAGGCGATCGCCGAGGTCCATGGCATCGACGCGGGGCGGATCGTCTGCGGCGCCGGGTCGGGCGAGATGCTCGCCCTCGTGTGCCAGGCCTTCGCCGGGCAGGGCGACGAGGTCCTGCTCACCGAGCACGGCTTCGCCATGTATCCGATATACGCCAACGCCGCCGGGGCGAAGCCCATCGTCGTCCCGGAGCGCGAGCGGACCGTCGACGTGGACGCGATCCTGGCCCGTGCCGGAAAGCGCACGAAACTGGTCTTCGTCGCCAATCCCGCCAACCCCACCGGCACCATGATCGGCGGCAACGAGATCGGCCGTCTCGCCGCCGGGCTGCCGAAGGGGTGCCTGCTGGTGCTGGACGGCGCCTACGCGGAATACGCGGAAGGCTACGACGGCGGCGCGGCCTTGGTGGAGCGGTCCGAGAACGTGGTCATGACGCGCACCTTCTCGAAGATCCATGGGCTGGGCGGGCTGCGCGTGGGGTGGATGTACGGCCCAGCGCGCGTCGTGGACGCGGTGAACCGCATCCGGGGGCCGTTCAACCTCTCGGACGTGCAGCAGGCCGTGGCCGAAGCGGCGATCCGCGATGCCGCCCACGCCGTCCGCTCGCGCGAGGAGAACGCCCGCCTGCGGGCCTGGATGGCCGAGGCGCTGGCCGAGCTGGGCCTGCCATCCGACACCTCGACCGCGAACTTCGTCCTCGTGCGCTTTCCCTCGGAGGGCGCCGCCCGCGCCTGCCTCGCCTTCCTGAAGGAGGAGGGAATCCTCGTGCGGCACGTCGCGAACTACGGGCTGCCGCATGCCTTGCGGATCACCGTGGGCGACGAGGCGTCCTGCCGCCGCGTGGTCCACGAGATCGGGCGCTTCCAGGAAGCGCAAGCCGCGTGAGCGGGGCGCATGGCTACGAGAGGGTCGCGCTGATCGGGCTGGGCCTCATCGCCTCGTCGATGGCGCGCGCGATGCGGCGCGCCGGCATGGGGGCCGAGATCGTCGGCCATGCCCGGTCGGAGGCGACGCGCGAGGCGGCGATGCGGATCGGCTTCGTCGATCGGGTGACGGGCACGGCCGCCGACGCGGTGGAGGGCGCCGACCTCGTCGTGCTGGCGACGCCCGTGGGCGCGATGGGCGCCGTGGCCGCCGAGATCGGGCCCCGGCTGAAGCCGGGCGCGACCCTCACCGACGTGGGCAGCGTGAAGCGGGCGGTGATCGACGCGGTCGGCCCCCACCTGCCCGAATCGGTCCACTTCGTGCCCGCCCACCCGCTTGCAGGGACCGAGCATTCCGGGCCCGGGGCGGGCTTCGCCTCGCTCTTCGACGGGCGCTGGTGCCTCATCGTGCCGCCCGATGGCGACGGGGGGCAGGCGGCCGCCGATCTGGCGGCGTTCTGGCGGCGGCTTGGCGCCAAGACCGACGTGATGGACCCCGATCACCATGACCTCGTGCTCGCGGTGACCTCGCACGCGCCGCACCTCATCGCCTATACGATGGTGGGCGTGGCCGACGACCTGAGCCGGGTCACGGACGGGGAGGTGATCGAGTATTCGGCCGCGGGCTTTCGGGACTTCACCCGGATCGCCGCCTCCGATCCGACCATGTGGCGCGACGTGTTCCTCACGAACAGGGATGCGACGCTCGAGATACTGGGACGCTTCACGGAAGAACTCTTCGCCCTTCAGAGGGCGATTCGAACGGGGGACGGGGACTTGCTGCACGACTATTTCAGCCGGACGCGCGCCATTCGGCGCGGCATCCTCGAGGCGGGCCAGGACATCGATGCGCCCGATTTCGGCCGGGCGGGCGGTCGATGAGGGCGCTCGCGCTGGTCGCGCTGCTGGCGCTGGCGGGCTGCGGCCAGGCGGAGGCGCCCGATGCCTCGCCCCGGCCGGAAGGGCGCGCCGGCGTGTTCGGCTTCCTGCCCCTCGGCGGCGAGAGGGAGCGGACGCTTCCGCCAGGCCTCTTCGGTCGGCCGGGCCTCATCGGCCAGCGGATCGATCCCATCCCGGGCCGAGGGCGCTGCGGCATCGCGATTGCCTATCGCGTGACGGGCGCGGGCGGCGCGGTGCTGTCCCCACCGGCCCGGATCGCCGAGCCGACGGCGCGCGCCTTCGACCGCTGGATGCGCGACGTGGCCCAGCCGGCCTTCGACGGCCAGATCGCGCAGGTCCGCGTCGCCGCGAGCTATGCCTGCCGGGGCCGCAACAACCGCGCCGGCGCCCGCCTGAGCGAGCACAGCTTCGGCAACGCGATCGACATCTCGGCCTTCGTCCTGCGCGACGGCCGGACGGTCACGCTGTTGGACGGCTGGAACGGAGCGGACGGCGCGGCCCTGAGGGAGATGTGGCAGGGCGCATGCGGCATCTTCGGCACCGTCCTCGGCCCCGAGAGCGACCGCCACCACCGGGACCACTTCCACTTCGACGTGGCCGGCTACCGTTCGGGCGCCTACTGCCGATGACCGGGCGGCGGCCCTGGGGTGGTCAGTAGCGCAGCCGCGGCGCCGGCCCGAGGGGGATGGGCCCCAGCGTCGCGCGGCCGCCTTCGAAGACCAGCGCGGTCTCGATCCCGTCCGCACCGCCGTCCATCGCGTCGAGCACCGTCATGGCCTGCCTGACGAGCGGCGCGTAGTCGGGCGGCACCAGGCCCAGCTCCTCGCCGAGGGCGAGGAGATCCTCCCACCCGGCGAGGCGCAGGACGACCCGCCCGGTCGGCACACCCGCCGCGTCCATGTCCAGCGCGCCCTCGGCGTTCAGCTCGAGCCGCCCCCACTCGAAGGAGAGGCTGTCGAGGGAGAGGCGCGTCGGCTGCGGCAGCCGCGGCGAGAGGAGGGTGTGACGGTCCCAGGGCCGATCGAACCCGACGACCGCGTCGAGATGGAGCCGCTCGACCCGCTCGGGGAAGCGGCCCGAGGGGTCGACCACCTCGCGCGCGAAGGCGGGCAGGAGGAGGTCCGACAGGAGGAGGCCGACATGCTGCCCGTTCCGCGCGAGGGGGCTGGCCTCGCTGGCGGCGCGCATCTCGGCGGCGCTGGCGCGCCATCCCGCCCCTTCCGCCGCGACGGGGGCCGCGTTCGCCGTCAGGCGGCGCAGCGGCAGGTCCGCCGACGCCCCGAGCGCGAGAGAGGCGCGCATCGTGTCCGAGATCACGACGACATCGCCCACCCGCCATTCCGGCGGCCAGACCGCGATCGCCCGGTTCGGCGCGTAGGCGAGCATCAGCGTCTGGAAGAAGGGAAGCGAGACCTCGGGGCCGTTCGGCGCCGCGAGGAGCAGCCCGTCGGCCGTAGTGTCGAAGCGCGACGGAAAGCCGCGGGTGTCGAGCCCGTCGTAGCGCACGGTCCAGCCCTCGGCCTCCATCCTGCCGAGGAACGCGCGCAGGCCCCGCTCCGTCGCGGTCGCGCCCACCCACCACCACGCGCCCCACAAGGCGGCGAGGACGACGACGATCACGGTCAGGCGGCGCATGGGGCGGGTTTCCTTCGGGGGGCGACCGGTGTCTAGGGCGTGCGGACGAGGAGACGCGCATGACCGCCGACGCACCGGACGGCCCCCTCTGGGTATTCGCCTACGGCTCGCTCATCTGGAGCGCGCCGTTCGAGCCCGTCGAGACCCGGCGCGCCGTGCTACACGACTTCCGCCGCAGCTTCTGCATGTACTCGGTCATCTACAGGGGCACCGAGCAGGACCCGGGCCTCGTGCTCGCGCTCGATCACGAGGAGGGGGTTCGCTGCCGCGGCCTCGCCCTGCGGGTCCGGGACGAGGAGCGGGACGCCGTCCTCGCGGAGGTCCGGCGGCGCGAGCTCGTGTCCTCGGCCTACTTGGAGAAGCGCGTCGCCCTCGAGACGGAGGCGGGGCAGGTCGAGGCGACCGCCTTCGTGATCGACCGTACGCACGCCCAGTATGCCGGCGGCCTGCCACTCGACGTCCAGGCCGAGAGGATCGGCCGCTGCGCCGGCGATCGAGGGCCGAACGCCGCGTACCTCTTCGAGACGGTCGACGCCCTCCGCCGCTGGGGCATCCGGGATGGGGAGCTGGAGCAACTGGCCCGGCGGGTGCGCGCGGACCCGGTTCCCTTCCGAGGCGCCGGAGAGTAAGCCCGGCCGTGGAACCAGGGTGGGGGACACACCCGATGGCGCGCGCGCCCGAGGCCGAGCCGATCTTCACGCAGCCGGTCCGCCAGATCGTCACGATGATCCTCGTCCTGGGTCTGGTGGCGGCCGGCGGCTGGCTCGCGCTGCCCGCCGTGCTGCCGGTGTTCCTCGCGAACCCCTGGCTCAACGGGTTCATCGGTCTCGTCTTCGTCATAGGCGTCTTCGCGACCTTCTGGCAGCTCTGGCAGCTCGTGGTGTCGGTCCGCTGGATCCGCGCCTTCGCGCGCGAGGGTTCGGGAACGGACGCGCAGGCGCCGCGGCTGCTGGCCCCGCTGGCCGCCCTGCTGCGGCAGAGGACCGGCACGCAGATCGGCGCGTCGTCGGCGCGATCGATCCTCGACTCGGTCGCCACCCGGATCGACGAGGCGCGGGACATCACGCGCTACATCGTGAACTTGCTGATCTTCCTCGGTCTTCTCGGCACGTTCTATGGCCTCGCGACTACCGTTCCCGCGGTCGTGGACACGATCCGCTCGCTCGCCCCGCAGGAGGGGGAGGCCGGGGTCGCGGTGTTCGACCGGCTGATGACCGGACTCGAGGCGCAGCTGGGGGGGATGGGTGTGGCCTTCGCGTCCTCGCTGCTCGGCCTCGCGGGGTCGCTGGTGGTCGGCCTTCTGGAGTTGTTCGCAGGGCACGGGCAGAACCGTTTCTACCGCGAGCTCGAGGAATGGCTCTCCGGGATCACCCGCCTCGGCCTGTCGGGCGAGGGGGAAGGCGACAGCAGCGCCGACGTGATGGCGCCCTTCCTCGACCACATGGCCGAGCAGATGGAGGCGATGCGCGAGATGTTCGTGCATGCCGATGTCGCGCGCTCGATCACGGACGAGCGGATCGGCGCGCTCGTCGGGGCGATGTCCGAGCTGACCGGAAAGCTCTCCGAGGGGGGAGTGGCCGATGCCGCGCTGGAGCGCGTCGCGGATGGGCAGGACGCCATCGTCGCCGCGATCCGCGACGGCGGTGCCGGCGGGCTCGACGCCGAGAGCCGGATGCGCCTTCGCTCCATGGACGTTCAGATGCTGCGCCTCCTGGAGGAGGTCGCGGCAGGCCGCCAGGAGTCGCTGGCTGCGCTGCGGCGCGAGATGCGCGAGCTGCGCGAGGCGCTGGTAACCGTGCAGCGGCCTGTGCCGCAGCGCCGCCTGCGCGCCGGACAGGACTGATCCGTGGCCCTTCGCGCCCGCTCCTCGGGACGCATGCAGACCGGCATCTGGCCCGGCTTCGTCGACGCGATGACGGCGCTTCTTCTCGTGCTGATGTTCGTCCTGTCGATCTTCATGATCGTCCAGTTCGTCCTGCGCGAGACGATCACCGGCCAGGAGGACGAGTTGGGCGCGCTGACCGCGGAGGTCGCCGGCCTCACCGACGCGCTGGGGCTGTCGGAGGCGCGCACCGCGACGCTCGAGGCCGACCTCGGCGCCGCCCGGGACAGGGCGGAAGAGCAGGCCGCGCTCGTCGATGCGCTGACGGCCAGCCTCGAAGAGCGGGAAGCGCGCATCGCGGGCTTCGAGGCGCGGGTGGCGACCCTCGCGGCGGAGCGGGACGATGCGCGCGGCGAAGGCATGCGGCTCGCTGCCGCGTTGGACAGGGCGGAGGGCGCGCGGGATGCCGCGCTCGCCGAAGGGGAGGGGATGGCAGCGCGGATCGCCGACCTGGAAGCCGCCGAGGCCCGCCTGATCGACGAGAGGGAGGCGGCGCGGCTGGCCTTGGCGCAGGCGCGCGAGGAGGTGGACGCCGGCACCGAGGCTGCCCGTCTCGCCGCTGCGCGCCGCGAGGCGCTCGAGGCGCTGATCGCGGACCTGCGATCGGATAACGCCGCACAGGCCGACGAGATCGACGCGGCCACGCTGGCGCTGGAGAGCGCGCGGCAGGATGCGGCTACGTCGCTCGCCACGTTGGAGGCCCAGCTTGCCGAGGCCGAGGATCGGGCCGCGGACACCGAGGGTCGCCTGGCTTCCCTCGCCGCCGCCCTGGCGGATGCGGAGGACAGGCTGGAGGTCGAGGCGGACGGCGCGAGGCGTCGCGCCGCCGCGCTCGAGGACGAGTTGGACGACGCCGAGGCGTCACGGCTGGAGGAGGCGGCTGCGGCAGCCATCCTGCGCGAGAGGCTTTCCGAGACGGAGGAGAGGCTTTCGCAGGAAGAGACCGCCCGCCTTTCCGAAGCCGCGGCGGCCGAGGCGTTGCGCGCGCGGCTGGATGGTCTGGAAGAATCCCTGAGCGAAGCCGAGGCGGCACGGCTCGCCGATGCGGCGGCCGCCCAGGCGCTCCGCGCGCGTCTGGAGGACGCGGACGCCGAGCTGACGGCCATGTCGCTCCAGCTGGAGGAGGCGCGTGCGGAGGCGGAGGAGACGCTGACGCTTCTCGCGGGGGCCCGTGCAGCCGAAGATGCCTTCGATGCCGAGACTGCCGAGCTTCGCGCCCGGCTGGGCGAGGCGCTCTCCGATCGTGCGGCCGCGCGGGCGGCTGAGCGGGAGGCCCTGACGGAGACTGAGCGGCGCGACGTCCTGCTGGCAGCCGCCCGGAACGCCCTCTCCGACCAGACGGCCCTGACGGAGGCCGAGCAGCGCGAGGTCGAGGTGCTGAACCGGCAGGTGGCGGAGCTGCGGTCCCAGATCGGCGTCCTGCAGGGGCTGATCGAGGTCGCCGAGGCCGCCGATGCGGAGGAGGCCGTGCGCATCGAGGCCTTGGGAAGCCGCCTGAACGCGGCCTTGGCGCGGGCTGCGGCCGAGGCCCAGCGCGCGCTGGACGCCGAGGGCGAGCTGGCCACCCTTCGGCAGGCCGAGCTTCAGCGGCTGGAGCGATCGGCCTCGACCTTCTTCGGCGCCCTGCGCGACGTGTTCGAGGACGTCGAGGGCGTGCGCATCGTCGGCGACCGCTTCGTCTTCTCCTCCGAGGTGCTCTTCGAGCCCGGCCGCGCGACCCTCTCGCCCGAGGGGCGGGCGCAACTCAGCGGGGTGTCCCGGCAGCTTCAGGAGGTGGTCGACCGGATACCCGAAGGCATCGACTGGATCATCCGCGTCGATGGGCATACGGACGACGTGCCGTTGACGGGCCGGGGCGCGTTCCGCGACAATTGGGAACTGAGCCAGGCACGAGCCCTCTCCGTGGTGCGCTACATGACGGACGAGCTTGGCGTCCCACCCTGGCGGCTCTCGGCCAACGGCTTCGGCGAGCACCGCCCGCTCGTCCCCGAGGCGACGCCCGAGGCGCGGGCGCAGAACCGCCGGATCGAGCTGAAGTTCACCGAGCGCTGAGGATCACCTCCGGCGGAGGAGGGTCGATGTGGCCTGCGTCTCGATCGTCTGGCCGTCGCGGATCAGCGCGGCCCGCCCTTCGTAACGGCCGGGCGGCCAGCCGCCCTCGGGCGGGCGCAGGCCGGAGGAACGGAAGAACTGGGCTTGATCGCGGTCGAGCATCAGCGTGCTCTCGTGGATCGTGCCGTTCGGGCCGGTTATTGCCATCGCGACCTCGTCCCCGGCGCGCCCGCCATGGAAGGCCGCCCAAAGGTGAAGCTCCCCCGCCGCGGACGGGGCCGGGTCGACGCCGCCGGCGCGGATCGCATCCCAGGACGGCATGGTGCTCGACAGGCCGGCCGCCATCGCGCCCGCCGGATCGTAGGGGACCGGGTCGCGCCAGAGGGGGTGCAGGTCGCCGTCGTCGCAGGTGGCGACGCCGGTCCGGTCGAACGGGTCGACGGGAGCGTCCCCTTCGCGGACGGTGAAGTGGAGGTGCGGGAACTCGGTAAGGCCGGACAGGCCGACCTGCCCGAGAACGTGCCCCGCGCGGATGCGTTGCCCCGACCGGACGGCGACGCTGCCGCGGCGCAGGTGGCAGTATTGGGTCGACCAGCCGCCTCCGTGATCGACGAGAACCCCGTTGCCGCAGTCCCGTCCCGCAAGGTCGGGCGCGGCCTCGTCGCGAAATGAGACGTCGGGCAGCGCGTCGCGCGTGCCCCGAACGATGCCGGGCGCTGCGGCGAGCACGTCGACGCCCCGCTCCATCGCGGCGAGCGTGGGCAGCGCGATGTCGGTTCCCTCGTGCCCGTCGTAGCTCAACGGGCCGCAGAGCAGATCGGCGACGCCCCCGGTCGGATCCCGGTCCACGTAGTTCTGCACGAAACACGTCTCGCCGGGGGTGCAGGCGACGGGGAACGCCAGGGGGATATCGCGGGCAGCTGACGCGAAAGGGGCGGCCGCGAAGGCCGCCCCGATCAGAGCCGTCCGGATCACTCCGCCGTAAGGAGGGGCGGCTTGCCCCCCGAGAGGCGCGACTTCTCGGGTGCGAGATAGTCGAGCTTCAGATCGCCGCCCGAGACGCCGACCTTCACCACGCCACCCTTGGCGAGCTTGCCGAAGAGCAGCTCCTCCGCGAGGGGCTTCTTGATGTGCTCCTGGATCACGCGGCCGAGGGGGCGGGCGCCCATCCGGTCGTCGTAGCCCTTCTCGCCCAGCCACTCGGCGGCCTTGGCACTCAGCTCGATGGTGACGCCGCGGTCGATCAGCTGCGCCTCGAGCTGAAGGACGAACTTCTCGACGACCTGCATGATCACCTCCTTCGGCAGCGGCTGGAAGGCCACCACGGCGTCGAGGCGGTTGCGGAACTCAGGCGTGAAGGTCCGCTCGATCGCCTCGGTATCCTCGCCCGTCCGGCGGTCGCGGCCGAACCCGACGGGCGCGCGGGCCATGTCGGAGGCGCCCGCGTTGGACGTCATGATGAGGATCACGTTGCGGAAGTCGGTCGCCCGTCCGTTGTGGTCGGTCAGCTTGCCGTGGTCCATCACCTGCAGGAGGATGTTGAACACGTCCGGGTGCGCCTTCTCGATCTCATCGAGGAGGAGCACGCAATGCGGGTTCTGGTCCACGCCGTCGGTCAGCATGCCGCCCTGGTCGAAGCCCACGTAGCCCGGAGGCGCGCCGATCAGGCGGGAGACGGCGTGCTTCTCCATGTACTCGGACATGTCGAAGCGCAGGAGCTCGACCCCGAGCGTGTCGGCGAGCTGCTTGGCCACCTCGGTCTTGCCGACGCCCGTGGGCCCGGCGAAGAGGTAGTTTCCGATCGGCTTCTCGGGCTCGCGCAGGCCGGCACGCGCCAGCTTGATCGCCGAGGCCAGCGCCTCGATCGCCTGATCCTGACCGAACACCACCCGCTTGAGCGAGGTCTCGAGGTCCTTCAGGACCTCCGCGTCGTCCTTGGAGACGTTCTTCGGCGGGATGCGGGCGATCTTGGCGACGACGCCCTCGATCTCCTTGGCGCCGATGGTCTTGCGCCGCTTGGACTCGGCCAGGAGGTGCTGGGCGGCGCCGGCTTCGTCGATCACGTCGATCGCCTTGTCCGGCAGCTTGCGGTCGTTGATGTAGCGCGCCGACAGCTCGACGGCCGTCTTGATGGCTTCCGCGGTGTAGCGGATGTCGTGGTGGTCCTCGAAATAGGGCTTGAGGCCCTTGAGGATCTTGATGCTGTCCTCGACCGAAGGCTCGTTCACGTCGATCTTCTGGAAGCGCCGCGACAGGGCACGGTCCTTCTCGAAGTGCTGGCGGAACTCCTTGTAAGTGGTCGAGCCCATGCACCGCAGCTTGCCGCCCGCGAGCGCGGGCTTGAGCAAGTTCGAGGCGTCCATCGCGCCGCCCGAGGTGGCGCCCGCGCCGATCACGGTGTGGATCTCGTCGATGAAGAGGACCGCGTCCGGGTGATCCTCCAGCTCGGAGACGACGGCCTTCAGCCGCTCCTCGAAGTCGCCGCGGTAGCGGGTGCCCGCCAGAAGCGCGCCCATGTCCAGCGAGTAGATCGTCGCGCCGGCGAGGATCTCGGGAACCTCGCCCTGGACGATCTTGCGCGCGAGGCCTTCGGCGATTGCGGTCTTGCCCACGCCGGGATCGCCCACGAGGAGCGGATTGTTCTTGCGGCGCCGGACGAGGATCTGGACGCAGCGCTCGACCTCGTGGTCGCGGCCGATCAGGGGATCGACGTCGCCCTTCGTGGCCTTCGCGTTGAGGTCGACGCAGTACTTCGCCAGCGCGCCCTCGTCCTTGTCGCCCTCCTCCTCGCCGTCCTCGATCTCGTCGTCGGCACCCTGGACAGGGCGCGCCTCGCCGAAGGAGGGGTCCTTGGCGACGCCGTGGGCGATGAAGTTGACCGCGTCGTAGCGGGTCATGTCCTGCTCCTGCAGGAAGTAGGCGGCATTCGACTCCCGCTCGGCGAAGATGGCGACGAGGACGTTGGCGCCCGTCACCTCCTGCCGGCCGGAGGACTGCACGTGGATCGCCGCGCGCTGGATGACGCGCTGGAAAGCGGCCGTCGGCACGGCCTCGGACCCGTCGATGTCGGTCACGAGGGTGCTGAGGTCGTCGTCGATGAACGTAACGAGGGTCTTGCGAAGCTCGTCCAGATCGACGCCGCAGGCCTTCATCACGCGGGCGGCGTCGTCCTCGTCCGTCAGGGCGAGAAGAAGATGCTCGAGGGTGGCGAGCTCGTGACGGCGCTCGTTGGCGAGGGCCAGCGCGGTGTGGATCGCGTGCTCGAGGGTGGTGGAGAATGACGGCACGGGACGTGCTCCTCTCGCTCGGGGTCCGGTCTGCACCGGACCTTGGGCCTCATAGGTTAAAGTTTGGTTGTCCCCGCGCGGCAATCAAGCGGCAAAACGCCCCGACCGGATCACGATCCATGGCGGGCGGTGAAACGCTGGGCGTCGGCGGGGGGCGTCCGGTGCCGAAAGGGGGCGAGCCCCGCCGGACGGTCAGGAGAAATCGTCCCGGCGCCGCCTGATCTCGGCGAACACTGCGACGTCGGGCTGCGACCCCATATCTAGGGAGGACTTCACCGCATCCAAGCCTGCCCGCAGGAACGGGTTGGTCGCCTTCTCGACGCCCAGCGTCTCGTGGCCCATCGGCACGTCGCGCGCGCGCCAGGAATCTATCCGGTCCGCGCGGGCGTCGAGATCGGGGTTCCGGCGCTCGATCGTCCGGGCGAAGCGCAGGTTCGTGTCGAGGTAGTCGTGGCCGTTGTAGACCACCGTGTCGTCCGGCAGCTCCATCAGGGTCGAGAGGCTCTCCCACATCTGCTCGGGCGTGCCTTCGAAGAGGCGTCCGCAGCCTAGCGCCATCAGGCTGTCGGCGCTGAAGAGCGCCTTCGCCTCCGGCACGTGGAAGGCGACGTGCCCGACCGTATGGCCCGGCACGTCGATCACCCGGCATTCGAGGCCGACCATCCTCGCCGCGGTCCCCGGCTCGAGCGCTTCGTCGAGGGGCGGAAGGCGGTGCGCGTCCTGCGCGGCCCCGTAGGTCCTGAAGTCGTGCCGCTCCTTCAGGGCGGGAACGCCGTCGACATGGTCGGGATGGTGATGGGTCAGCCAGACCTCCGAAAGGGTCCAGCCCCGCTCGTCGAGCGCCTCGAGGATCGGCGCGGCCTCCGGCGCGTCGACGAGGGCGACGCGCCCGGTGTCGCCGTTGCGCAGGAGGTATGCGAAGTTGTCCTCGAGGCAGGGGATCGCGACGATCTCGTGGGTCATGACGGGGGCTACCTTCCGGGCTAGTGTGCGACCGGGACAGGGTAGGGCGCACGGGCGCCGGACGGAAGGCATGCATCTCGACGTCACGGAGCTGAGGGCGTTCTACTACCGGACGGGGCTGGGCCGTGCGGCGCAGAGGGCCGTTCGCGACCGGGTCGCGGCGCGCTGGGGCGACGTGAAGGGGATGACCGTCGCGGGATACGGATTCGCGGTCCCCCTGCTGCGCCCTTTCCTGAGGGACGCCCGCCGGGTGCTGGCGCTCATGCCGGCGCCGCAGGGGGTGATGCCCTGGCCGACGGCAGGGCGGAACGTCAGCGCCCTCGTCGAGGAGCATTGGTGGCCGGTCGAGACGGGGCATGTCGACCGCCTCGTCATGATGCACGGGCTCGAGACGTCGGATGCGCCGGGCGCCGTCCTGGAGGAGGCATACCGCGTCCTCGGCCCAGGCGGGCGCCTGATGGTCGTCGTGCCGAACCGCGCCGGCATCTGGTCGCGGCACGAAGGAACCCCGTTCGGCTGGGGAAGGCCGTACACGGTCGGGCAGCTGGAGGCGCAGCTCCGCAGGCACGGGTTCCTGCCGGAGGGGCACTGGGCCACCCTGTTCCAGCCCCCTTCGCAGCGGCGCTTCTGGCGGAAGGTGGGCCCCCTGATGGAGCGAATAGGCGGGCGCGTCAGCAACCGCGTGGCCGGCGGCGTCCTTCTGGTCGAGGCGGCCAAGCAGGTTCCGCGGCCGGCGCGCGGCGGCAGCCCGGAATCGGCCCGCGCCGCCGCCCCGGCGATCGGTGCCGCGCAGCCGGCGGCGCGGGCGTTCTAGGGGCGGCTCCGCGGCTGCCGGTGCGCCGGTGCGCCGCATTCCGCGGCGGCGGCGGTCCGCTTGCCCGCCCGCGATCCGGGTGTTAGGTGCGCCGCAACTCGGACGGGGGCCTTCTCGGGCCCCCGTTCGCGCGCGGGGCGCAGGCCCGCGGCGGCAACATCATCGAGAGGATCAGCGGTGGCAGGCAGCTCCTATTCCGGCGGCATAGCGGAACGCTACGCGACGGCGGTCTTCGAGATAGCCAGGGAGGGGGGCGCCATCGACGCGCTGGCGGCGGACCTCGACAAGCTGCAGGCCGCCCTGAACGAGAGCGAAGACCTCCGGGCGCTGCTGAACTCGCCGATCTACACCCGCGAGGAGCAGGAGAGGGGGATCGGTGCCGTCGCGTCCGCGATCGGGCTGGGCGGGACGCTCTCGAACACGCTGCGCCTGATGGCCACGAAGCGCCGCCTCTTCGCCGCGGGCGAGCTGGTGCGCGCCCTGCGCGCCCGCATCGCCGACGAGCGCGGCGAGGTCACGGCCGAGGTCACGACGGCGAAGTCGCTGACCGCCGCGCAGCGCGGGAAGTTGGCCGAGACCCTGAGTGGCAACCTCGGCCGCGACGTGAACATCGACGAGACGGTGGACCCCGGAATCATCGGCGGCCTCATCGTCCGCGTCGGCTCGAAGATGATCGACACCTCGATCCGTTCGAAGCTGGGCGCGCTGCAGAACACCATGAAAGAGGCCGGATGATGGGTATCCAAGCCGCCGAGATCTCGGCGATCCTGAAGGAGCAGATTCAGAACTTCGGCCAGGAGGCCGAGGTCGCCGAGGTGGGCAGCGTCCTCTCCGTCGGCGACGGCATCGCGCGGGTCCACGGCCTCGACAACGTCCAGGCGGGCGAGATGGTCGAGTTCCCCGGCGGCGTCCGCGGGATGGCGCTGAACCTCGAGGTCGACAACGTCGGCGTGGTGATCTTCGGCTCCGACCGGGACATCAAGGAAGGCGACACGGTCAAGCGCACGAACTCGATCGTGGACGTGCCGGTGGGTCCGGGCCTGCTGGGGCGGGTCGTGGACGGGCTCGGCAACCCGATCGACGGCAAGGGCGACGTCGAGGCGACCGAGCGGCGCGTCGCGGACAGCAAGGCCCCGGGCATCATCCCCCGCAAGTCGGTCCACGAGCCGATGGCGACCGGCCTGAAGGCGATCGACGCCATGATCCCGATCGGCCGCGGCCAGCGCGAGCTGATCATCGGCGACCGCCAGACGGGCAAGACCGCGGTGGCGCTCGACACGATCCTGAACCAGAAGAACTACAACGACCGCGCCGGCGACGGGATGGAGAAGCTCCACTGCTTCTACGTCGCGATCGGCCAGAAGCGCTCGACCGTCGCGCAGCTCGTGAAGCGTCTCGAGGAGACGGGCGCGATCGAGTACACGACCGTGATCGCGGCGACCGCCTCGGACCCCGCGCCGATGCAGTACCTCGCGCCCTATTCGGCGACGGCCATGGCCGAGTACTTCCGCGACAACGGCATGCACGCGCTGATCATCTACGACGACCTCTCCAAGCAGGCCGTCTCCTACCGGCAGATGTCGCTGCTGCTGCGCCGTCCCCCGGGGCGGGAGGCCTATCCGGGCGACGTGTTCTACCTTCACTCCCGCCTCCTGGAGCGGTCGGCCAAGCTTAACGAGGAGAACGGCGCCGGCTCGCTGACCGCGCTGCCCATCATCGAGACGCAGGGCGGCGACGTGTCGGCGTTCATCCCGACCAACGTGATCTCGATCACCGACGGCCAGATCTTCCTGGAGACCGAGTTGTTCTACCAGGGCGTCCGTCCGGCGGTGAACACCGGCCTCTCGGTCTCGCGCGTGGGGTCCGCGGCGCAGACCAGCGCCATGAAGTCCGTCGCCGGTCCCGTGAAGCTGGAGCTCGCGCAGTACCGCGAGATGGCAGCCTTCGCGCAGTTCGGCTCCGACCTCGACGCCTCGACCCAGAAGCTGCTGAACCGCGGCGCACGCCTGACCGAGCTGATGAAGCAGCCCCAGTATTCGCCCCTGACCAACGCCGAGATCGTGTGCGTGATCTATGCCGGGACGAACGGCTTTCTCGACGAGGTGCCGGTCGGCAAGGTCGGCGATTTCGAAGACGGGCTGCTGAAGCACCTGCGCGGCAAGCACTCCGCGCTCCTCGACTGGATCACGGAGGAGGACCCGAAGGTAAAGGGCGAGGCCGAGGAGCGCATCCGCGGCGCGATCGAGGAATACGCCCGCGACTTCGCCGCCTGAGGACGTCATGCCAAGCCTCAAGGACCTCAAGAACCGGATCGAGAGCGTCAAGTCGACGCGCAAGATCACGAAGGCCATGCAGATGGTCGCGGCCGCCAAGCTGCGCCGCGCCCAGGACGCGGCCGAGGCCGCGCGCCCCTATGCCCAGCGTATGGAGGCCGTGGTTGGCCAGCTCGCGCAGGGCGTGGGCGAGAACGGCCCCCGGCTGCTGGTCGGCACTGGCGACGACAAGGTGCACCTTCTCGTCGTCATGACGGCTGAGCGGGGACTGGCGGGGGGCTTCAACTCCTCCATCGCCAAGCTCGCCCGCACGCGCATCGATCAACTGCGCGGGCAGGGGAAGACGGTGAAGGTCGTCACGGTCGGCAAGAAGGGCCGCGAGCAGTTGCGCCGCGACTACCGCGACCTTCTGATCGACCATGTCGATCTCTCGGAGGTGAAGCGGATCGGCTACGAGGACGCCGCCTCGATCGCGAAGGACGTGCTCAACCGCTTCGACGCGGGCGAGTTCGACGTCTGCACGATCTTCTACAACACGTTCGAGAGCGTGATCTCCCAGAAGCCGACGGCGCAGCGGATCATCCCGGCCGAGTTCGAGGGCGCGGACGACGCGCAGGGCGGGGCGATCTACGACTACGAACCCTCGGAGGAGGCGATCCTCGCCGATCTCCTGCCGCGCGCGGTGGCGACGCAGATCTTCGCCGCCCTCCTGGAGAACGCCGCCGGCGAACAGGGCGCGCGCATGTCCGCGATGGATAACGCGACGCGCAATGCCGGCGACATGATCGACAGGCTGACCATCCAGTACAACCGGAGCCGGCAGGCCGCCATCACCACCGAGCTCATCGAAATCATCGCGGGCGCCGAAGCGCTCTAGACGGGGAACAGACATGGCCAACGCAACCGGCAAGATCACGCAGGTCATCGGCGCTGTCGTCGACGTGCAGTTCGACGAACACCTGCCCGAGATCCTCAACGCGCTCGAGACGGACAACAACGGCAAGCGCCTCGTCCTGGAGGTCGCGCAGCACCTGGGCGAAGCGACCGTCCGCGCCATCGCGATGGACTCGACCGAGGGCCTCGTGCGGGGTCAGACCGTGACGGACACGGACGGCCCGATCATGGTTCCCGTCGGCGACGCGACCCTGGGCAGGATCATGAACGTCGTGGGCGAGCCCGTCGACGAGAAGGGCGAGATCGACGCCGAGGAGCGTCGCCCGATCCACGCCCCCGCGCCTACCTTCGCGCAGCAGTCGACCTCCTCGGACATCCTGGTCACGGGGATCAAGGTCATCGACCTGCTGGCGCCTTACTCGAAAGGCGGGAAGATCGGCCTCTTCGGCGGGGCCGGCGTCGGGAAGACCGTGCTGATCCAAGAGCTGATCAACAACATCGCGAAGGTGCACTCGGGCTACTCGGTCTTCGCGGGCGTCGGCGAGCGCACGCGCGAGGGCAACGACCTCTATTACGAGTTCATCGAGTCCGGCGTCATCAACGCCGATGACCTGACCCAGTCCAAGGTGGCCCTGGTTTACGGCCAGATGAACGAGCCGCCGGGCGCCCGCGCGCGCGTCGCCCTCTCGGGCCTGACCATGGCGGAGCAGTTTCGCGACCAGTCCGGCACGGACGTGCTGTTCTTCGTCGACAACATCTTCCGCTTCACGCAGGCGGGCTCGGAGGTGTCGGCGCTCTTGGGTCGCATCCCCTCGGCCGTGGGCTACCAGCCGACGCTGGCCACGGACATGGGCGCCCTGCAGGAGCGGATCACCTCGACCAAGGCGGGCTCGATCACCTCCGTGCAGGCGATCTACGTGCCGGCCGACGACCTCACGGACCCGGCGCCGGCCACGTCCTTCGCCCACCTCGACGCCACGACCGTGCTGTCGCGCGCCATCTCGGAGCTGGGCATCTACCCGGCGGTGGATCCGCTCGATTCGACGAGCCGGATCCTCGATCCCGGCGTCGTCGGGGAAGAGCATTACCAGGTCGCGCGGGACGTGCAGAACATCCTTCAGCGCTACAAGTCGCTGCAGGACATCATCGCGATCCTCGGGATGGACGAGCTGTCGGAGGAGGACAAGCTGACCGTGGCGCGCGCCCGGAAGATCCAGCGCTTCCTCTCGCAGCCCTTCGACGTGGCAGAAGTCTTCACCGGCTCGCCCGGCGTGCAGGTTCCGCTGGAGGACACGATCGCCTCGTTCAAGGCGGTCGTCGCGGGCGAGTACGACCACCTGCCCGAAGGCGCCTTCTACATGGTCGGCGGCATCGAAGAGGTGAAGAACAAGGCCGAGAAGATGGCCGCCGACGCCGCCTGATCTGACATGGGGCGCCCGTCGCGGCGCCCCCGACGAACGGAGGGCCGTGATGGCCGACACGATGCAGTTCGACCTCGTCTCGCCGGAGCGGCGGCTGGCCTCGGCCGAGGTGACGGAGGTCCGCATACCCGGCGCCGACGGTGACATGACGATCATGGCGTCGCACGCGCCGACGATCACCACGCTCCGGCCCGGCCTGCTGACCGTCATCGGGCCCGACGGCGAGACGCAATACGCCGTGACCGGCGGTTTCGCCGAGATCGGCGAGAGCGTCACCGTCCTGGCCGAGCGGGCGCTCCCCCGCTCGGAGTTCACGCAGGAGAGGTTCGACGCGTTCTACGACGAGGCCGAGGAGAGCGCCCGCGCGGCGAAGAACACGCCCGACACGGGGAACGCGCTCGTGGACGATGCGGTGAAGCTTCTCGCCGACATGGAGGCATTGGGAACCCATGTCGGCCTGAGTACGCGCCAGCCGAACCTCTGACCTCTTCCACACGGGGCGGCGGCCCTCGGCCGAACCGGCGCATCCCGCCGCGTCACCGCCGGGCCCGGGCGTTCCGCCGAAGGCGCCGAGCGGTTATCCCGGGGCCATGATGCGGATCGACAGGCACCGCGTAGCCGTCGCCCAAGGTAACGTGAACCTCTTCTCCGACTTCGAGGAGGGTGGCGAGATGTGGACCGGCGACGGCGTTCGCAGCCGCGACGCGGCCGTCGCCTTTGCGCTGCCCTTCTCGGGCCCGCCGGTCGTCCATGTCGGCCTGAGCATGTGGGATGCGGCGCACGACGCCAACATGCGCGTCGAAGTCCAGGCCGAGGACGTGACCGCGACCGGCTTCCGGATCGTAATGCACACCTGGGGCGACACGCGCCTCGCGCGGGCCCGCGCGGCCTGGATCGCGATCGGCGCCGCCCCGAACGAGGACGACTGGGCGCTTTACTAGATCTCGCCTTTGGCGGAGGCCTCCGGGTCCACGTCCCCCTGCCGTTCCAGGTCCGCCAGCGTCCAGGCGCAGCGATCCACGAACCAGAGCTTGAAGGCGATCGTCGCCGCCCCGCCCCCGATCGCGGCGCCGGGGTCGAGTATGGCGACCCCGGTCAGTCAAATCACCGCCGTGACGGCGGAAAGACCCGTCAGCACGGTCATGGTGCGGCGGTGATGCCCCGGCACGGCTGCCGCATGGGCAATCATGGCCTTCTCGCCCAGCACCCCCCGCTGGGGCCATCCGTCCCACGCCTTCGGTTCGGGAAAGGCGCGAGGGTTCCAGACGATCCAAGCCAGGACCACCGCTAGGGGGAGGAGGGTCCACCACGCGAGGGCGGGGCGCAGGAACAGCACCACCGTCAGCAGGGGTAGCGGCGTCAGGATGCGTGTCCAGACCGACCAGGGGTTCGCGTGACGCCGCCAAGTCGCGTCGTCCATCCGCATCGCCCCGGCTCCGCCCCTCAGCGCGGCGTCGAGGATCGGGGGAGGCCCGGGGCCGAGCATCTCACGCCGCCGAGTAGTGCCCCTCGTAGATGGGCCCTAGCGTGTCGGCATCGAAGAGCGATGAGACGGAAGTGCCGTTCCAGATGTTCAGGATCGCCTGGGTGAACATCGGCGCGGTCGGGACCCGGCGGATGCGATCGCAGGCCGCCACGGGTCCCGTGGGCGCGATCGTGTCCGTCACCACGAGCGAGCCCATGACCGAGTCCGCGATCCGTTCCACTGCCGGGCCGGAGAGGACGCCGTGCGTGATGTAGGAATGGACCTCGGTCGCGCCCTGGCCCATCAGCGTCTCGGCCGCCTTGCAGAGCGTTCCGGCCGTGTCGCAGATGTCGTCCACGATGATGGCGATCCTGTCCTTCACCTCGCCGATCACGGTCATCTCCGCGACCTCGCCGGGCTTCTCGCGCCGCTTGTCCACGATCGAGAGCGGCGCGCCGATGCGCTTGGCCAGTTCGCGCGCGCGGGCCACGCCGCCCACGTCGGGCGAGACCACGGTGATCTGGTCCATCCGCCCGGCGAACTGCCGCTCGATGTCCAGGGCGAAGATCGGCGCGGCGTAGAGGTTGTCGACCGGGATGTCGAAGAAGCCCTGTATCTGCGCGGCATGAAGGTCCATCGTCAGCACCCGCTCGATGCCGGCGGTGACCATCATGTTCGCCACGAGCTTGGCGCTGATGGGCGTGCGGGCCTTCGTGCGGCGATCCTGCCGCGCATAGCCGAAATAGGGGATGACGGCCGTGATGCGCCGGGCCGAGGATCGGCGCAGCGCGTCCGAGATGATGAGCAGCTCCATCAGGTTGTCGTTGGCGGGGTTGGAGGTCGACTGGACGACGAACATGTCCTCGCCCCGAACGTTCTCGAAGACCTCGACGAAGATCTCGCCGTCGTTGAAGCGCTCGACCCGCGCATCGCAGAGATCGATCTTCGCGCCTCGGTGCATCGACATCCGCTTGGCGATGGCCTCGGCCAGCGGCCGGTTGGCATTTCCCGAGATCAGCTTGGGTTCCTGCGTGACCGGCATCCGGCATACTCCCCTGGCCGCGAGACCCCGACTCGCGTTGCCTGCGCCGTAGCACGGGGTTAGGCCGTTTCGAAACCGCCGGAGGGACGCATGCCGACGCTCGATTATTATTTCGCCACCGTCAGCCCCTACACCTATCTCGCAGGCACCCGGCTGGAGGAGATCGCCGCGCGGCATGGGCTGCGGATCGTCTACAAGCCGCTCGACGTGGTCGCGCTCTTCGGGCGGACGGGCGGCGTGAAGCCCGCGGATCGCCATGAGAGCCGCAAGGAATACCGCCTGCAGGAGCTGCGCCGCCAGTCGGCGAAGGCGGGCCTGCCGCTGAATCTACGACCGGCGCATTGGCCGACGAACCCCGCCCCGTCCTCCTACGCGATCATCGCGGCGCAGAACGAAGGGGGCGGCGACCTCGGCGGCCTCGTCCATGGCTTCACCCGCGCCTGCTGGGCCGAGGAGCGCGACATCGCGGAGGATGCGGTGATCCGCGATGTGCTTCAGGCCAACGGGTTCGATCCCGCGCTCGCCGGCAGGGGGCTGTTGGCCGGCGCGGATCAGTACGGCCGCAACCTCGAGGATGCCGTCGCCGCCGGTGCGTTCGGCGCGCCCTTCTACATCACCGAGGGCGACGAGCGGTTCTGGGGACAGGACCGCCTCGACGACCTGGCGCTGCATCTGGACGGCAAGCTCTGAGGCGGGTGCTCGTCCACTGCTCCCTCGCCCATGCGGGCGCTTGGGACGGGCTCGTACGTGCGGCGGGCTGGGACGACGTCCTCCGGGTCGAGCTGCCGGGTCACGGGCGGGCGCCCGATTGGGACGGCGGGCCTTATCTCGCGCAGGCGCGGGGGCTGGTCCTGAAGGCGCTTCGGGACGGCCCCGCGCATCTTGTCGGGCACAGCTTCGGCGGGGTCGCCGCGCTGGCCGCCGCGCTGGAACTCCCGGGGGTCGTCTCGCGCCTCTCGCTGATCGAGCCGGTCCTCTTCGCGGCCGCCGCGCCGGAGCAACGCGCCGCGGGGGATGCCGCCTTCGCGCCCTTCGCGGAGGCATGGCGCGCGGGTGACCGGGAGAGTGCGGCGCGGGCCTTTCTGTCGGTCTGGGGCGGCGGGATGCCTTGGGATGCGATGCCCGAGCCGGTCCGACGCTACGCCGTGGACCGCATCCACTTGATCCCGGCCGCCGACGCCGACCTGAACGCGGACCGGGAGGGGCTGATCCCGCGTCTCGGATCGCTCGCGGTGCCGGTGGACCTGATCGGTGGGTCGCGGAGTCCGGCGGTGGCGGGAATCATCCTCGATGAGCTGGCGGAGCGGTTGCCAGACGCGCGGCGGGCGGTGGTGGAGGGGGCCGGGCACATGGCGCCGATAAGCCACTCCCAGGAGGTCGCAGGATTCCTGTAGGGCGGTGCCCACTCCCCGATGGCGGAACGGATCCTGCCCTACAGAAGTCCCAGAAGCCCCTCGATCTCCTCCTCGGTCGTCGTCCACCCGCACACCATCCGGCAAAGCACCGTCTCTTCCGGACGGTCCTCCGAGGGCTCGCCCTCCCAAGGGTAGAATCTCACACCCGCATCCCACAGGCGCAGCACCTCGCCGGCCGGTAGGCGCGGAAAGAGAAGGTTCGCCTCGACCGCATGGGCGATCTCGATCCCCTTGCCCTGCAGGCCGTCGACCAGCGCGGTGGCCATCGCGTTGGCGTGGCGCGCGTTTCGTTCCCAGACATCCAGATAGCCGGCCATCTGCGCCGAAAGGTAGCGATGCTTGGAGAAGAGATGCGCGCCGCGCTTGCGACGAAGCTGGAACTCCCAGTCGTGGGATGGGTCTTGGAAGACGACCGCTTCGACCCCCATCGCGCCGTTCTTCGTCGCGCCGAAGGTCACGGCGTCGAAGTCCCGAACCATTTCGTCCGGGCCGCAGCCCAGCGAGACGAGAGCGTTGGCGAAGCGGGCGCCGTCCATGTGGAGGGGCAGCTTGCCGGCCGCGCCGCGCAGCGCCGCCAGATGGTCCAGCGAATGCACCGTGCCCAGCTCGGTCGCCTGGGTCACCGTCACCGGGCCGCGTTGGGGGCCGTGAACGCCACGCGCCTCCTCCCGCGCGATCGCCGCCGCCAGGTCCCCGGGCGCCATCCGCCCGTCCGGCGAGGGCACCAGCGTCAGCTTCGCGCCGCCGGTGAAGAACTCCGGCGCGTTGCACTCGTCCTTGTGGACGTGCGCGTCTTCCGAGCAGAAGATCGCCGACCAGGGCTTCGCAAGGCAGGCCAGCGCCAGGCTGTTGCCCGCCGTTCCCGTCGCCACCAGCCGCACCGACGCATCCGGCCAGCCGAGCAGTTCCCTCAGCCGCTCGCCCACGGCCTCCATTTCAAGTTCGGCCCCATAGGCGCCCGCGTGACCCTCGTCGGCGGCGCGCAGCGCCTCCCAGACCTTCGGGTGGACCGGGCCCGTGTTGTCGGATGCGAAGTTCACGTCGGCTCCTCCACCAGCATCTCCTCCCAGTCCTCCTCGTCCACCTCGGTCTCCGGAACGGTCCAGCCCTGCGCGGAGACGCCCGCCACGTGCACGGAAGCCGGATCGCCCGTCAGCAGCGGGTGCCAGCCGGGAAGGTCGTTCCCTTCGTGAAGCCGCTTGTAGGCGCAGGTCTCGGGTAGCCAGTAGGCATGCCGTCCGACCGTCCGGGGCGTCAGCACCACGCATTCGGGCACGTGCCGCGTCCGGTTCGGGTAGTCCATGCAGCGGCAGCTGTCCCCGTCGAACAGCCGGCAGGCCACGCGCGTCAGGTGGACCTTCCCGGTGTCGGCATCCTCCAGCTTGTTCAGGCAGCACTTGCCGCAGCCGTCGCAGAGCGCCTCCCACTCCTCCCGCGACAGGTCGCAGAGGCGGTGCCGTTCCCAGAACCGGTCCCTCATGCGAGGCACTTCCGTGCCTCGGCGACGTCCTCGCGCATCCGGGCGAGGAAGGCCTCCTGGGTGGGGAAGACCCCTTCCGGGCGGATGAAGCGGGCGAGCCCGACCGACAGGGTCTCGCCGTAGAGGTCGCCGTCGAAGTCCAGGATGAACGTCTCCAGGTTCGGCGTCCCGCCACCGTACTGGGGCCGCACGCCCAGCGAGGCGGCGCCGTCGTAGCGGCCGGCATGGGGTCCCGACAGCACGTCGGCGCGGACGGCATAGACCCCGAAGCGCGGCCTGTGCAGCCCTCCGAGCGAAAGGTTCGCTGTCGGAAAGCCCAAGGTGCGGCCCCGCTTCTCGCCGTGCTCGACCGGGCCGACGATGCGGTGCAGATGGCCGAGCATCCGCGCCGCCTCCTCCGGGCGGCCCTCGCTCAGCGCCGCGCGGATCGCGGTCGAGGACACCTCCGCCCCCTGGAGGTCGACGACGGGCAGCGCCGTGGTCCCGATACCCCGGGCCCCGCATAGCGCCGCCAGCGCCTCGGCATCCCCCTCGCGATCCTTGCCGAATCGGAAGTCCGCGCCCGTCACGACGTGCGACAGCCCGAGGCCTCGATGGATCACCTCGTCGACGAACCCCTCCGCGCCCAGCGCGGCGAGCCGATCGTCGAACGGCACCTCGAACACGACGTCCACGCCGAGCTGGGCGAGGCGCTCGGCCCGGGCGGCGGGGGACATCAGCCGGAACGGTCCGCTCTGGGGGGCGAAATGCTCGCGCGGGTGCGGCTCGAAGGTGAGCACCGCGAGCGGGGCGCCGCGCCGTTCGGCCTCGACGCGGGCAGCTTCGATGACCGCGCGATGGCCGAGATGCACGCCGTCGAAATTGCCCATGGCCGCCACGCAGCCGGCCGGTGCCTCGCCGCGGTCGCGGCCCCTGATGACGAGCGTCTCCATCGCCGCGCGGGCTAGCGGCGGGCGGGGCGGGGGGCAAGCGGGGCACGAGGGTGCCGGGACGGCCGCATGCCGGTGGACCTGCCCTCAGCGAAGGCGGCCCATGACGTAATCTGGCGTGACGCCTTCCGCTTCGAGGTAGCCGAGCAGGCGCCGCTCGTCGGGGCCGCCGGTCGGTCCGGTTCCGGTGTCCCGCGCGGCGAGGCCGCCGGCCAGGAAGAGGCTGTCCAACCCTTCGCCCTGCGCGCCGAGAATGTCGGTTCCCACCCCGTCGCCGATGCAAAGGATCTCCTCGTCCGGGATGTCCGCGATTCGGGCCAGCCGCCGCCGGGCGAGGTCGTAGATCGGCGGGTGCGGCTTGCCGAAGTAGAGGCTCTCGCCGCCCATCTCGGTGTAGAGGGCGGCCAGCGCCCCCGCGCACCATTCGCGCCGCTCGCCCCGGTCGACGACGATGTCGGGGTTCGCGCAGAGCAGCTTGAGGCCCCGCTGCTTGGCGGCGAGGAATTGCGGCCGGTAGACGGCGGGGTCGGCGAATGGATCCTCGGGCCCGAGGGCGACGATGCCCTCCGCCTGGTCGAGGGGCACCCGCTCGATGGGAAGGGGATCCGCGACGATGGCGGGCGCCTCGAAGAAGTCGAAATCGCCGAACTCGCCGATGGACCAGACCTTCCGGCCCACCATCCCTCGGAACATGGCCGCCCGCGCGCTGTCGCCGGAGGTGGCGATCGCGTCCCAGCAGTCCTCCGGCACGCCGAGCTGCTCGAGCTGCGCCATCACGCCCGTGCGCGGACGGGGCGAGTTGGTGAGGAGCACGACGATGCCACCCGCATCCGCGAAGGCGCGAAGGGCCGCCACCGCCTCGGGGAAGGCGCGCACGCCATCATGGACGCAGCCCCAGAGATCCACGAACGCGGCGCGGTAGCTCGGGGCGATCTCGGCGAGGGAGGAGATGATCCGGGTCATGCCCCGCGACCTACCTTGCCCCCCAACGGGGGCAAGGCCGTCATCCGAGGAAACGGTCGACCTCGTCGGCGGGGGGCGCATGACGCAGCGCCGTGATCCGCCCCTCCCCGAGGAGCGGCGCCGCGGCGTCGAGGAGCGTGCGCTGCACAAGACGCATCGGCGTCGAACCCAGCGAGACCCGAGCGACGCCGAGCGCTGCGTAATGTGCCAGGTCGCTTCCCAAGGCATCGCCGGCCGCGAGGACGTTGACCGGCGGGCCGATCGCCACGATGCGCCGGATCGCGTCGTCGTCCGGCAGCGCGGGCGCGTAGAGGCAGTCCGCCCCGGCCCCCGCGAAGGCCGTCAGCCGTCGCACCGCCTCGGCCACGTCGTAGGCGCCGTGCATCACCCCGTCGGCGCGGGCCGTCAGGTGCAGCCCCTGGGCCCGGCAAGCCGCGGCGGCGGCCCCGACCCGGGCAACGGCTTCCTCGAGCGGATAGGGCGCGGCATCGCGGCGATGATCCTCGACGCTGATCCCGGCGGCCCCTGTCGCCGCGGCGCGTGCGACGATCCCGACGAAATCCTCCGGCACCCTCGCGAACCCGTCCTCGAAGTCGATGGCCAGCGGCACGTCCACCGCCCCCGCAAGCGCCGCGGCTTGTCCCAGCGCCTCGTCCAAGGTCACGGCCCCGTCGGTCCGCCCGAGGGTGAAGGCATGGGCCACCGACGAGGTGGCGACGGCCTTGGCCCCCAGGCCTTCGAACAGTCGGGCGGTACCGCGGTCCCAGGCGTTGGCGAGAACGAAGGAGTCACCGGGGACATGAAGGTCGCGAAGATTCATGGCGAGCCTCCAGAGGATGGATCGCTGCCCCCTGAAATGCGCCGGCCCGTCCAGGCGACCCGGAACCGGCGTGATGCTACGCCTTCAGCGCCGGGATGATCTGCTTTTTGCGGCTCATGACCCCCGGCAGCACGACGACGTCGCCCTCCGCCTTCGCGCCGAAGCTCTTCTCGGCGACCCCGCGGGAGAGGTCGGAGGACAGGAGGAGATGTGCCTCCTCCCGCAGGATGTCGACGACGAAGAGCAGCACCTCGTTCAGGCCGTCCTCGACGGCGACCTTCGGCATCGCGTCGAGGAGGGCGTCCTTCCGCCCGAGGATCTGCTCGGGGGAGGTCGTCTCGAGCACGGAGACGCGGAACCGCAGAGAGCCGACCTCGACCTCCTTGGAGTCCATGCGGATAAGCTCGGCCTCCGAGAAGGCCGAGACGTCGGACTTCGCGGCGAACATCTCGGCCGCATAGTCGGGGATCGAGACGCCGAGACCTTCCGCCAGCCTCTCGGCCAAGTCGCGGTCGCGGGGTGTGGTGGTCGGCGAGCGGAACTCGAGCGTGTCGGACAGGATCGCGGAGAGGGCCGCGCCGCGCACGCCTTCGGGGGCGGACATCACGCGCTCGTCGCCCATCATCTCGGCCATGACGGTGACGGTGCAGGCCAGCGGCCGGATGGTGACGTCGATGGGCCCCGCGGTCTCGATGCCGCCGACGAGGCGGTGATGGTCGATGATCCCGATCACATCGGCATCCGCGAGGTCGGGCAACTCGGCGGGGTTGTTCGTGTCCACGACCACCACGTCGCCCGTCGCCGCCTCGATCACCTCGGGCCTCTCCAGCGACCAGCGGTCCAGGACGAAGAGGGCTTCGGTGTTTGGCTCGCCGAGGAGGGCAGGGCGCGCCTCGCGGCCGGATCCGTTCAGATGCCAGGCCCAGAGGATGGGTGCGGCGGTGGAGTCGGTGTCGGGGGACTTGTGACCGAATACTCGGATCATGGGGGCCTCTCGCGGATCGGATATGCCGGGGCCTTAGCGCCGCCCGATCGAGGTGTCACCTGGTCGGGAATCCCTGCGCCTCGCGGCTCTGCCGCCTGAGCCAGTCGACCTGCGCCTGCCGCACGATGCCCTGCGAAGGCATGGTCTCGTAGCTGACGCCGGCCTCGGTTGCGACAGTGCGGATCTGAAACGCCTCCGCGCCTTCGGCGTCTCCGTCCATGAAGATCATCACGCTCGGATCACGGCCGGTCAACTCGGCGGCGAACAAGGCCTGATGGATGCTGTCGAACGAACTCCGCCCTTCGATCCCGAACTCCCAGATCTCGTCCTCGGTCAAGCAGTCGGCGACGACGAAGTGGCGGATGCCTTCAACGTCGTAGTACAACCGTACCTGATCCTCGCCTCCGAGGATGACGGTGCACACGAACGCGCCCATCTGGAGCTCTTCCCACATCTCCTGCAACATGGACAGGATCTATGGTGCATGGCGAGGATTCCTAGCCGCAGCACGGAAGAATTAAGATCTGGTTAACGCCATGCCATCCACCGTCGAATTATCCGCCCCTCGGACCTGTTGACGCCCGCGCGCCGCTCTCCTAACTCGCCAGCGTTGGCACTCTCCTCTGGTGAGTGCCAGAGGTAGACAACAGGTAGAGGAGCCGATCATGGCCTTCACTCCGCTGCACGACCGCGTGCTCGTCAAGCGCGTCGAGTCCGACGAGAAGACCAAGGGCGGTCTGATCATCCCCGACACCGCCAAGGAGAAGCCCGCCGAGGGCGAGGTGGTCTCCGTCGGGGAAGGCGCGCGCAAGGATTCCGGCGAGCTGATCGCCCCCGCCGTCAAGGCCGGCGACAAGGTGCTGTTTGGCAAGTGGTCCGGCACCGAGGTCACCCTCGACGGCGAGGAGATGCTGATCATGAAGGAGAGCGACATCATGGGGATCATCGCCTGAAGGCGATCTGCCGCTAGTCGCTTCCTTCGGAACGAAATACCCAGTTAGGAGAAGAACATGGCCAAGGACGTCAAGTTCGACACCGATGCCCGCAGCCGGATGCTGCGCGGCGTGAACATCCTCGCCGACGCGGTGAAGGTCACGCTCGGCCCCAAGGGCCGCAACGTCGTCCTCGAGAAGTCGTTCGGCGCCCCGCGGATCACCAAGGACGGCGTCTCCGTCGCCAAGGAGATCGAGCTGGAGGACAAGTTCGAGAACATGGGCGCGCAGATGGTCAAGGAAGTGGCCCAGCGCACCAATGACGAGGCGGGCGACGGCACCACGACCGCGACCGTGCTGGCCCAGGCCATCGTCAAGGAGGGCATGAAGTCGGTCGCCGCCGGCATGAATCCGATGGACCTCAAGCGCGGCATCGACCTAGCCACGCAGCGCGTCGTCCAGTTCATCAAGGACAGCGCCCGCGAGGTTGGCGACAGCGCCGAGGTCGCGCAGGTCGGCACCATCTCCGCGAACGGCGAGACCGAGATCGGCCGGCAGATCGCCGACGCAATGCAGAAGGTCGGCAACGACGGCGTCATCACCGTCGAGGAGAACAAGGGCCTCGAGACCGAGACCGAAGTGGTCGAGGGCATGCAGTTCGACCGCGGCTACCTCTCGCCCTACTTCGTGACCAACCCCGACAAGATGACCGCCGAGCTCGAGGACGCCGTCATCCTGCTGCACGAGAAGAAGCTCTCCTCGCTGCAGCCGATGGTTCCGCTGCTCGAGTCGGTGATCCAGTCCCAGAAGCCGCTGATCATCGTGGCCGAGGACGTCGAGGGCGAGGCGCTCGCCACGCTCGTGGTCAACAAGCTGCGCGGCGGCCTGAAGATCGCGGCCGTGAAGGCGCCGGGCTTCGGCGATCGCCGCAAGGCCATGCTGCAGGACATCGCGATCCTGACCGGCGGGCAGGTCATCTCCGAGGATCTCGGCATGAAGCTCGAGAACGTGACCATGGACATGCTGGGCACCGCCAAGCGCGTCTCGATCACGAAGGACGAGACCACGATCGTGGACGGCGCCGGCGAGAAGGCCGAGATCGAGGCCCGCGTCTCGCAGATCCGCCAGCAGATCGAGGAGACCACCTCCGACTACGACCGCGAGAAGCTGCAGGAGCGGGTCGCCAAGCTGGCCGGCGGCGTCGCCGTCATCCGCGTCGGCGGCATGACCGAGGTCGAGGTGAAGGAGCGCAAGGACCGCGTCGACGACGCGCTGAACGCCACGCGCGCGGCCGTGCAGGAAGGCATCGTCGTCGGTGGCGGCGTGTCCCTCGTCCAGGGTGCGAAGGCGCTCGACGGGCTGGAGGGCGAGAACTCGGACCAGGCGGCCGGCATCGCGATCGTCCGCCGGGCGCTCGAGTCGCCGCTCCGCCAGATCGCCGAGAACTCCGGCGTCGACGGCTCGGTCGTCGCGGGCAAGATCCGCGAATCCTCGGACACCGCGTTCGGCTTCAACGCCCAGACGGAGGAGTACGGCGACCTGTTCTCCTTCGGGGTGATCGATCCGGCCAAGGTGGTCCGCACCGCGCTGGAGGACGCTGCGTCGGTGGCCGGCCTCCTGATCACCACCGAGGCGATGGTGGCCGAGAAGCCGAAGAAGGAAGAGGCCGGCGCCGGTGGCGGCATGCCCGACATGGGCGGCATGGGCGGCATGATGTAGGTCGGCCCATTCCGACCCGTGGAAGGGGCGCCTCAGGGCGCCCCTTTTCGTTCATGAGCAATCTTTTGCAGACAATCGATCTTTCTGCGGTCCTTTGGTGATTTCACGGAAACAGTTCCTCCCCCCTTCGGCGTTGTTCCGACGCACACGCCTAAGACAACGGAGGTTCATCATGACCGACACCGCCATGCATTCCGGGCAGCCCACCGACAAGAACGAGACGGGCAACCTCATCTCCTCGTCCAAGGTCGAGGGTACTGCGGTCTACGGCGCCGGCGACGACAAGGTCGGTAGCATCGACCACCTGATGATCGACAAGATGTCCGGCCGCGTCGCCTACGCCGTCATGGATTTCGGCGGCTTCCTCGGGATGGGGAAGGATCACTACCCCGTGCCGTGGTCCAAGCTGACCTACGATACCTCGCTCGACGGCTACCGCACCGACATCACCGAGGAGCAGCTGAAGGGCGCGCCCGAGCGGACCCAGAACTGGGCCAGCGACCGCGATTGGGAGGATCGGACCCACACCTACTACGGCGTAGCCGCCTACTACGTCTAGGACCGACCGCGGCTTTCATTCCTCGCAAACGGGAATGAAGGCCCACCTGCCAAGTCCGCTTGATGCGGACTTGGCAGGAAGCGCGGTTCGGCACTCATCATGCAACTCGTCTGGTCATGCCAACGCTCTTGGCTTGACGATTGTGAACGGGTAGCCTGCCCAACCCACGGAAGCCGCAGTTCATTCGTCGATCTCGTGGTATGTTGCCTCGATCAGTCGTTGCGTCAGCGAAGCAGTGGCTCCAGTGGATCGTAGCCTATCCCTCGTGCCCAGGCAGCGGCCGGAAGGGAAGCGGGACGCAGCCTCTTGGCCGTCGTCATGTCCTCGGCCTCGGGGCGGCTGATCCAAAGGCGGCGGGTGACGACCCCTTCGGGATCGACATGAGCGGGATCGATATGGACCGGGTCCGTCCGCTCTACGACCAGCGTACAGCGGAAGAACATTTCGACTTGGTGAAACGGACGATCCGGGTCGTGGAACTCGTTGACGAGGCAGGGCGGCCCGACGCGAATCTCCAAGCCGGTCTCCTCCCGCACCTCGCGAACGAGATTGTCGGGCAGGGATTGGTGCATCTCCGCGCCGCCGCCCGGCGCGCAGAAGAGATCGTGACGTCCTGGCCACGCGTTGACGACGAGGAGGCGACCACCGTGCACGAGCACGGCGCGCACTGCGAGACGGATCGGCATATGCGGCGGGGTAGGGACTTCCGCCGCGGCGTCAACCTTATGTCCGCCGTGCTCCGTCCTATGTTCGGATGATGCGAATCCTCGTTCTCTTCATCGTCCTCGCGCCCCTGCCGGTCTTTGCGGATTGCGCAGTGCTGTTGCACGGCCTTGCGCGGGGGCCATCGTCCCTACTCGTCCTCGAGGAGGCGCTGGAGGGGCAGGGCTACACCGTCGTCAACGACGGCTACCCCTCCACCGAGGAGAGCCTGCCCGACCTCATCGCCCGCATTCCGCAGGCGGTGTCGCGCTGCCCGGATGAGAGCACCGTCCATTTCGTCACCCATTCCATGGGCGGCATCCTGCTGCGCCTATGGGTCACGGAGGGCGGCGTGCCTGAGAGGATGGGGCGCACGGTGATGATGGCGCCGCCGAACCATGGCTCCGAGCTCGTCGATGCCTTGGGCGAGCTGCCGCCGTTCGAATGGGTCAACGGGCCGGCAGGCATGGCACTGGGCACGGACGGCCTGCCCGAAGCGCTGCCCGCCGCGAACTTCCCCGTGGGGGTGATCGCGGGGAACCGCTCGCTCAATCCGGTCTACTCGGCGGTGATCGAAGGGGCCGACGACGGCAAGGTCAGCGTCGCCTCCACGCGTCTCGAGGGGATGGCCGACCACATCGTGCTGCCGACGACGCACACGTTCATGATGAACAACCCGCTCGTCATCGCGGAAGTGATCGCCTTCCTGCGTGAGGGCCGGTTCGACCACGACCTGCGGATGACGGACGTGCTCGCGGACGGGCTCTGACCTTTGCGGGTCGGCCCCGTTCCGAACGGGAGGGGTCAGGCGCGGTTCGTCACGCGGTTCACATGGCCCATCTTGCGGCCCGGCCGGGGTTCCGCCTTGCCATAGAGGTGCAGCTGAACGCCCGGCTCGTTCGCGAGAGCCTCCGCCCTCAGCACTTCGTCGCCGAGGAGGTTCTCCATGACGACATCCGCATGACGCCTGCCGTCGCCGAGGGGCCAGCCCGCGACCGCCCTCACGTGCTGCTCGAACTGGTCCACCGCGCATCCCGCTTGCGTCCAGTGCCCCGAATTGTGCACGCGCGGGGCGATCTCGTTCACGATGAGGCCCGCGCCGGGTGTGACGAAGAACTCGACGCCCAGGACACCGACATAGTCGAGCGCATCGAGCATGCGGGCTGCCAGCAGCACCGCGTCCTGGCGCACCGATGCGGGGACGGGGGCCGGAACGGTCGTCGTGCGCAGGATCCCGTCTTCGTGGACGTTGAGGCCCGGGTCGAACGCCGCCGTCGCGCCATCCGCCCCACGCGCCGCGATCACGCTGATCTCGGACGAGAAGTCGATCCGGGCTTCCAGAATTGCGGGTGCGCCGGACATCTTCGCGAGCGCGGGACCGGCATCCGCCGGCGCGTTCACGGCGACCTGCCCCTTGCCGTCGTAACCAAGCCGCCGCGTCTTCAGGATCGCCGGGGTGCCGACCGCCGCCATCCCTGCCTCGAGCGACGCTGCGTCCCCGACCGGCGCGAAGGGCGCGGTGGCGAGGCCGATCTCGTTCAGGAACGTCTTCTCCGACAGACGGTCGGCGCTGACGTCGATGGCGCGCCGCGACGGGCGCAACGCATGGACCTCCTCCACGACGTCGAGGGCCCTGGGGGGGACGTTCTCCCATTCGTAGGTGATCGCGTCGCAGGCACGGGCGAAACGGCGCAGCGCATCGGCGTCGTCCCATCGCGCCGGATCGTGGAAGGCCACGTCGCCCGCCGGTGCCCGCGGGTCCGGGTCGTAGATGCGGACGCGCAGCCCCAGCCGCGCCGCCGCGAGCGCGAGCATTCGGCCCAGCTGGCCGCCGCCGAGGATGCCGATCGTCGAGCCGGAAGGAAGCATCACGCCGGCGTCTCGGGGATCGAGGCGGTCAGCGCCGCCCGCCAGGCGGCGAGCCGCTCGGCCAGCCGCTCGTCCGCGAGGGCGAGGATCTGGGCCGCCATCAGGCCGGCATTGGCCGCGCCCCCGATGGCCATCGTCGCGACGGGGTATCCCCGCGGCATCTGAACGATGGAGTGGAGCGAATCGACCCCTCCCAGCGCCTTGGTCTGAACGGGCACGCCGACCACCGGAAGCATGGTCTTCGAGGCCACCATGCCCGGCAGGTGGGCGGCCCCGCCGGCGCCCGCGACGATGACCCGGATGCCTCGCGCGGCGGCCTCGGATGGATAGGACCACAACCGATCGGGCGTGCGATGCGCCGAGACGACGCGCGCCTCGTGCGAAACCTCCAGCTCGTCCAGCACCTCGGCCGCGGCCTTCATGGTTGGCCAGTCCGAGGTGCTGCCCATGATGATCCCGACCTGCGGCATGGCGACGGCGGTAGCGCGTGGGGCGCAGACGCGCAATCAGGCGATGATGTCGGGGGTCAGCCGGTCATCCATGGCGGCGATCCGGTCCTTCAACGCCAGCTTGCGCTTCTTCAGGCGCCGCACCGCGAGCGGATCGCTCCCCCGTTCCTCAAGCGCCTCGATGGCGGTGGAGAGGTCGGCGTGCTCCTCCCGCAGGCGTGCCAGGCTCGCGCGCAGGACCTCCTCCTCGTTCATGACGGGGCCGGGGGGCTCGGCATGCGCGGGGCGGATCAAGGCCGGAACGACCTTTCCAAGCGGCACGTCTTCATCGGTCATGGTCGCAAGGATAGACCCATCCGCCGTCCTTGCACCAGCTTGCGGCGACATGCGGGCGCACCCATATTCGTTCCAGGCCGACGGCTGCCGCAGAGCGGGGCCGACGGAAGGGTCGCTTTGGTTGCAAAGGACGCCAAGATGAACAGAACCAGCCTCGCAGGTCATCCTGCGCTCCTCGGGTTCGACCGCCTCGAGGCGCTGCTCGAGCGGGCGGCGAAGTCCGCGGACGGATATCCGCCCTTCAACATTGAGAGGCGTTCCGAGAACGTCTATCGCATCACTCTCGCCGTTGCCGGGTTCGCCGAAGGCGACCTCTCCGTCACGGTCGAGGACCGGCAACTGGTCCTGCGGGGCCGGCGTCGCGCCGACGGGGAGGCGCGCGAGTTCCTCCACAAGGGGATCGGGACGAGGCAGTTCCAGCGGTCCTTCGTCCTCGCGGACGGGATCGAGGTGAGTGGCGCGATGCTCGAGAACGGGCTTCTCCACGTCGATTTGGAACGTGCGGTTCCCGAGACCGTTGTAACAGCAATTCCCATAGCGACGGGACGCAACGCACCGAAGAAGGAGGGGGCGTGATGGACAAGACCTCGGAGAGCGCTCCTGCCATGAGCGAGATCGTCTACGTGAAGCCCGTGGCGGTCGCTGACCTGCCGCGCGACGTTCGCGAAGCGGCGGAAGGCGCGACGGAACTCTATGCCGTGCACACTGCGGAAGGCGAGCGCCTCGCGCTCGTGCGCGATCGGCAGTTGGCTTTCGTGTTGGCCCGGCAGAACGATCTGGCACCCGTCAGCGTGCATTGACCGCTTCCTGGCGTTCCTCTGCCGGACGTTCGTTCCGGCAGGGGGAAGCACCGAAGCATGACCTCGGCCGCCCCCGCCTATGCGGCACGATCCCTGTTCGACCTCATCGCAATGCTCACCGTGGTCACGATCTCCTGCGGGACGGTCGGCTTCATGAGGATGGGGACGTCTCCATAGCGCTCCCGCAGGGCGGCGAGATCCGCGCGTCCCGTATGGAACACGAAAGGGATGCCGCGGCGATCCAGAACGTCCGCGAGCGGGAAGACGGGCACGCCGGAAAGGTCCACGTCCAGGAGGGCCGCGTCGATCTCCTGCGGGTCGTATCTCATGGCTTGCTCGAGCCTGTGGAACGGGCCCTCGATCTCGGCGCCCTCGTCCTCGAGCGTGAGCGACAGGTCGAGTGCGAGAAGCGCCTCGTCCTCCACTATCATTATACGTTTGCCGTCGAGCATCACGCGTCTCTCCTCCCCGCTATGCCTGCATCAGACGGTTAGAGAAGGACGAGCCGCACCTGGGGGGGTTGTACGGCCGCGCCACGTCGCCTTGGATCCCCAGTCGGGGATTGCAGCGAAAACCGCCAGGTACGGAAAAGGGTTCCTGACGCAACGACGGCTTCGCGCTGATGTGACGTCGCGGACACCGCATCCGTGTGCGGCACCCCCCGTGCAGCCCCTCAGGCCGCGATGAGCCCCATCGATTCCAGCTTCAGAAGCACCTGCTGCGCGCAGAAGTCGACATCCGTCCCTTCCGTCTCGAGCCGCAGCTCCGGGCTCTCGGGCGCGTCGTAGGGGTCCGAGATGCCCGTGAACTCCTTGATCTTGCCCTCTCGCGCCAATCTGTAGAGGCCCTTGCGATCGCGCCGCTCGCACTCCTCCAGCGAGGTGGCGACATGGACCTCGACGAAGGCGCCGAAGCCTTCGATCTCCTCGCGGACGGTGCGGCGCGTGGCGGCGTAGGGCGCGATGGGCGCGCAGATCGCGATCCCGCCGTTCTTCGTGATCTCGCTGGCCACGTAGCCGATCCGGCGGATGTTAAGGTCGCGATGCTCCTTCGAGAAGCCCAGTTCGGACGACAGGTTCTTTCGCACGATGTCCCCGTCGAGGAGCGTGACCGGACGGCCCCCCATCTCCATCAGCTTGACCATAAGCGCGTTGGCGATGGTCGACTTGCCCGACCCGGAGAAGCCCGTGAAGAAGACCGTGAACCCCTGCTGGGCCCGCGGAGGCCGCGAGCGGCGCAACTCCTCGACCACGGCGGGAAAGGAGAACCAGTCCGGAATCTCCAGCCCCTCCGCAAGGCGCCGCCGCAGCTCGGTGCCCGAGATGTTGAGGACGGTCGCGCCTTCCCCGACCTCGTCGGCGGGCTGGTACTCGGCCCGCTCCTGCACGAAGACCATGTGCCGGAAGTCGACCATCTCCACCCCGATCTCCCCCTCGTGCTTCCGGAAGAGTTCCTGCGCGTCATAGGGGCCGTAGAAGTCCTCGCCCGCGCTGTTCTTGCCCGGGCCGGCATGATCGCGCCCGACGATGAAGTGGGTGCAGCCGTGGTTCTTCCGGATCAGCCCGTGCCAGACCGCCTCGCGCGGGCCGGCCATCCGCATCGCGAGGTTCAGGAGCGACATGGTGGTGGTGGCGGACGGGTACTGGTCCAGCACCGCCTCGTAGCAGCGCACGCGGGTGAAGTGGTCGATGTCGCCCGGCTTGGTCATGCCGACGACCGGATGGATCAAGAGGTTGGCCTGCGCCTCCTTGGCGGCCCGGAACGTCAGCTCCTGATGGGCGCGGTGCAAGGGGTTGCGGGTCTGGAAGGCGACGATGCGGCGCCAGCCGAGTTTGCGGAAGTAGGCGCGCAGCTCGTTCGGGGTGTCGCGGCGGGCGCGGAAGTCGTAGTGGACCGGGGGCTGCAGGCCGGTGATGCGGCCGCCCACGTAGACCGGGCCCGCGTGGTTGTGCAGGTAGTTCACCGCCGGATGGGCCAAGTCGTCGGCGCCGAACACGCGCTCCGCCTCGCGCGCCTTGTCCGGCGTCCAGACGTCGCCGACGGAGAGGATCGCCAGGATCACCCCTTCGGGATCGCGCAGGGCGACGTCCTGGTCGGGCTTCAGCCCCTCGGCGAAGGCTTCCGAGACATCCAGCGTGATCGGCATGGGCCAGAGGGTGCCGTCCTCCAGCCGCATCTCATCGACCACGCGGTCGTAGTCGGCGCGGTCGAGGAAGCCCGTCAGCGGCGCGAAGCCGCCGTTCATCAGAAGCTCCAGGTCGCAGAGCTGGCGCGGCGTCAGATCCCAGGAGACAAGGTCCCCCGCCTCCCGCTTCAGCTTCCGGGCGCTGTCCCAGGAGACGTAGAGTTCGGGTATCGGGACGAGGTTCGGGGTCATCGGCGGCCTGCGCGGGGGGAGGGTCGCGCGGGCGGATGGACCTTCATCCCGATGAAGTCCAGCAGCGCCCGGAGCAAGGCCGGGTTGCCGTGGCCGGGATGCGGCGGCGGGAGGAAGGCTACTCCGCCGCCGGCACCTCCGCGCCGTAGCCTAGAGGCTCGGACATGTCCTTCTCCGGCCCTTGATCCAACCCTTGTCCGGCAAGCCAGCGCTCGGCCTCGAGGGCGGCCATGCAGCCCATGCCGGCGGACGTGACCGCCTGCCGGTAGATATGGTCCGTCAGGTCGCCCGCCGCGAAGACCCCCGGGATCGAGGTCGCAGTCGAGTCGGGCTCCGTCATCACGTAGCCACCCATGTGCGTCTCGAGCTGGTCCGCCACGAGTTGCGAGGCCGGGGCGTGGCCGATGGCGACGAAGACGCCCGCGCAATCGACCGTGCGCGTCTCGCCCGTCTCGCGGTGAGCGAGCCGCACCGCCGTCACGCCCCTGGGGTCGGACTCGCCCAGGACCTCGTCCAGCTGGTGGTCCCAGATCACCTCGACCTTGGGGTTCCGGAACAGGCGCTCCTGCAGGATCTTCTCGGCGCGCAGCTCGTCCCGGCGATGGACCAGCGTGACCTTGGACGCGAAGTTGGTGAGGAAGAGCGCTTCTTCCACGGCCGTGTTGCCGCCGCCGATCACCACGACGTCCTTGCCGCGGTAGAAGAACCCGTCGCAGGTCGCGCAGGCCGACACGCCGAAGCCCTTGAACGCCTCCTCCGACGGCAGGCCTAGCCACTTGGCCTGCGCGCCCGTCGCCAGCACCACGGCGTCGGCGGTGACGGTGTCGCCCCCGTCGAGCTTGGCGACCTTCGGCTGCGCCTTCAGGTCGACCTCGTTCACGTGGTCCGAGACCACGTCCGCGCCCATGTCGCGGGCGTGGGCCTCCATCTTCACCATCAGCTCGGGGCCCATGATGGAAGCCTCGCCGGGCCAGTTCTCCACGTCCGTCGTGATGGTCAGCTGGCCGCCCGGCTGGACGCCCTGGATCAGCAGCGGCTCCAGCATCGCGCGGGCGCCGTAGACGGCCGCGGTGTACCCCGCGGGGCCCGACCCCACGATGAGCAGCTTGACGTGGCGGGAATCGTTCATGGCGGCCTCCGGCGGTTCGGCCCTCCAGATAACGGCGAGGCGCACCGGTTTGAACCCGTGCGTCCGCTTGCCATTAGCCATGTGCTCGGGACATGTCGTTGCGCGGGCGAGGCCTCGCGGGACATGGAAGGGGGGACATGGCCGGCGCCAAGCTCGATCCGATCGACCGCCGCATCCTCTCCGAGCTTCAGGACGACGGCCGGATGACCAACGTCGAGCTGGCCCGGCGGGTCGGCATCTCCGCGCCGCCCTGCCTGCGCCGCGTGCGCGCCTTGGAGGACGCGGGCTAACTTCGCGGCTACCACGCGGAGATCGACGCGCGTCGCTTGGGCTTTGAGGTTCTGGTCTTCGTCATGGTCGGTCTTGAGAAGCAGGCCGAGGCGGATCTAGCGGCCTTCGAGGAACGCTGCCGTGGCTGGCCGCTCGTCCGCGAATGTCACATGCTGATCGGCAAGGCCGACTTTCTCCTGAAATGCGCGGCGCCGGACCTCTCCACGTTTCAGCGGTTCCTCACGGCGTCCCTCACGGCGGCGCCCGCCGTGGTCTCGGTCAAGACTTCGCTCGTGATCCGCACGGTGAAGGACGAACCCGGCATCAGCTTCGACGTCTACGAGGAGCGGCTGAAGCGCGAGGCGTGAACGACGGCGTCCCCGGGGCCTCGCCCAGTCGCTCGGTGGCGTTCCGCCCGGTCCGCCGCGGCCCCCGTGGAAGGCACGGGCCGGGCGGACCGGACGGCATCGCGCCCGGAAAGGATATCCTGCGATTCGGCCCCGTCCGCCACACGCACGGCCTGCCGGCGCGCCCTGCGGCGGGCGCTGTGACCCGAAGGCCGACATCGCCGCCGAGACACCGGCGCCGCACGGGGGGCGACGACGTCCGCGCGGCGCTAGAGGCGGATCGCGGAGACGAGCCGGCCGTAATCGGCCTCCCGAAGGTGAACCGATCGCCGGTAGGAGAAGAACCGTTCCGGATCGGCATAGGTGGAATGGCCGGTCCATTCCGCCCTTCCGACGCCGGCCGCCCGCAGCCGGCCCAGGATGTACCCGGGCAGATCGAAGAGCAGCCGCGTGCCGGCACCGCTTCTGAAGCGGGTGGCGTTCGCTGGGTCCTCCGCGATGAACCGGGCGGCGAACTCCGGGCCGACCTCGTAGTCGTCCGGGCCGATCGTCGGGCCGAGGATCGCGGTGATCCCCGCGCGCCCCGCGCCCAACCTCGTCATCGCCTCCACCGTCGCCTCGAGCACCCCCCCGAGGGCGCCGCCCCATCCCGCATGCGCGGCCCCGACGACCCCGTCGCCTGCCAGGAGGACCGGCCCGCAATCGGCCGTGAGGATGCCGAGGGCTACGCCCGGCACGTCCGTCACCATCGCGTCGGCCTTCGGGCGCGCGGTCGTCGGCTCGCGGACCACCTCGACATCCGGCGAATGGTGCTGGTGCAGCGAGATGAGCGCCTCTGGCGTCACGTCCATCGCCTCCGCCACCCGGGCGCGGTTCATGTCCACGGCCTCTATCTGGTCGGAGGACCCGCGCCCGCAGTTCAGGCCCTCGAACACCCCGGAGGACACGCCGCCCCGGCGCGTGAAGAACCCGTGCCGCAGCGGCGCGAGGGCATCGTGGGTGATGATCTCGAGCGTCACGCGCCCCTTTCCTCCATCCGTGCGAGTCCCGGCACCGCATCGACGCCGCCCCACCAGGCCATCGCCTTGAAGAGGGTTCCCATCTCTTCCGGATGGGTCAAGCGGCGATGCGCGGCGGCCAGCGCGTCGGCGCGGGCAGGCGCCGATGCGGCCAGTGCGCGGGCCCGATCCGTCGCGCCCAGCCTTTCGAGAAGGACGCCCTGGGTCGTCAGCAGCGATGCGGAAGGGGCATGCGCGGCACGATGCAGCGCCTCGAAATCTACATGGGCGGTAAGGTCGGCGGTCCCGGGCGCGTCCAGCGGGTCCGCCGGCGCGTGCGCGCGAAGGGCTTGGAGCGTGTCCCCTTGCGAGCGCCAGTCGCCGTAGTCCACCACGAGGGCCGTGCCGCCATGCCTCCGGAGGCGCCGCCCGATCTCGGCCATCACCGGATCGGCGGCCGGGCGCCACTCCACGAGGTCGCCTTCGGCCGTGTCGTCGAGCCTGCGGTCGAGCTCCGGCACCGGAGCCGGCGCGGCGAGGCCGAAGGCGAGCGTGCCGTCCCTCAGCCCGACGACCTTCTCGCGCCAGAGCCCCCCGGCGCGGACGAGCTGGCGGACGGGAAGGGCGTCGAAGAACTCGTTCGCCACGAGCAGGAGCGGTCCCTCGGGCACCTCCTCCAGCGCGTCGTGGAAGGCGGCCCCGGACACCGCGCGCGCCTGCAGGGCGCGAAGGGGCGCGCTCCGCTCGATCAGGTGGACCGAGACGGCATCCTCGAAGCCCGGCACGTTCCGGGCCGCGCGCAGCGCGTCGGCCATCAACGTGCCGCGCCCCGGCCCCAGCTCGACCAGCCGTGCGGCGGGGCGGTCCATGTCCAGCCACACCTGCGCCAGCGCGAGGCCGATCACCTCGCCGAAGATCTGGGAGACCTCCGGCGCGGTGATGAAGTCCCCCGCCGCGCCGAGCGGGTCCCGGGTGGCGTAGTAGCCCCCCCGGGGGTCCCACAGCACCTCGGCCATGAAACGGTCCAGCCGCAGGGGGCCGTCCGCGCGGATCGCGGCGGCGAGGCGGCCCTCCAAGCTCACGCGGCGGGGGCGGGGTGGCGGCGCGAGACAGCGATCAGCGCGAGGCCCGCGGCGATCATCGGCAGCGACAGGATCTGCCCCATGGTCAGGCCCCAGCCCCCGAGGTCGAGCGCCCAACCGAGCGGGTTGCCCGGTGCGGCGAACTGCGCGTCGGGCTGGCGCACCAGCTCGACGAGGAAACGGGCGAGGCCGTACCCGAGGAAGAACACCCCCGCGATCAGCCCCGGCCGCCGCAGCAGGCCCGATCGCGCCATCCACCAGAGCACCGCGAAGAGCAGCAGCCCCTCGAGCGCGGCCTCGTAGAGCTGCGAGGGATGACGCGCGCAGGGCACCCCTTCGGGCTGGCCGCAGCTCTGCGCGGCGAGGCCGGGGAAGATCACCCCCCAAGGCGCGTCGGTCGGACGGCCCCAGAGCTCAGCGTTGACGAAGTTGGCGAGGCGGCCCAGCAGGAGGCCGGGCGTCGCCGCGACCGCCCCGAGGTCGGCCATCGACAGAAGGGGCATTCCGACCCGCCGGGCATAGAGGAAGGCCGCGAGGGCCACGCCGATCAGCCCGCCGTGGAAGGACATGCCCCCATCCCAGACCCGCAGCACCTGCAGAGGGTCCGCGAGCAGGATCTCCGGCGCGTAGAAGAGGACGTAGCCCAGGCGCCCGCCCGCCACGACGCCGACGACGATCCACGTGACGAAGGGCTCGACCTCCTCCGGGCGCATCGGCGCCCGTCCGCCGGGCCAGAGCGCTTCCCGGCGCAAGAGCGACACCATGATCCGCCAGGCGACGAGGATCCCGGCGATGTAGGCGAGGGCGTACCAGCGCAGCGCGACGGTGACGGGGCCGAGTTCGAACGGCGGGAAGACGTTGGGCGAGATCCAGTCCGGGAAGGGGATCGCGAGGGGCAAGGGGCGGGCCTTCCGGTTGCGGGGCAGGGCGGGGCGACCCATATAGGCCCAGCGCGGCGATCGGAAGCCGCCCCAGTTCAGGAGGCGCCCCCATGCAGTCCCGTTCGAAGGTGTTCGACGATCTCGGTCAGTTGATGACCAACGCGATGGGCGTCGCCCAGGGCGCCCGCGACGAGGCCGAGAATGCCATGAAGGGCTTCATGGACCGCTGGCTCGCCGATCGCGACTTCGTCACCCGCGAGGAGTTCGACGCCGTGCAGGAGATGGCCGTCCGCGCCCGGGCCGAGAACGAGGCGCTGAAGGCCCGTCTGGACGCTCTAGAGGCGAAGACCGCCTGAGCCGCCGGATGCGCGGGGGCTAGGTGGCGCCCGCCAGAGGGATGTCCCGCCGCCGGCTGGGGCTTGTGGATCGTTTCCGCCTTTACACATGGCATAGGCCGCCCCACGATATGTCGGGAGGAACGGGCCCCGTGGCCCTACCCCTCGACAGGCATCACCCGGCATTCGTGGGCCGTGCCCCGGTGCCGCAGGCAGGAGGCGCCGCCATGTTCCTTCAGGAAAGCTGGCCCGAGCCCGGGGAGACCCACCCGATCGACCTCGCCGAGACGATTGCGGCGGCGATGGACTGGGAGTTCGAGCGCATCGACGGCGAGCAGCTCGCCCTCGCGGTGGAAGGCGATTGGCGCACTTATGCCGTGACCCTCGCCTGGTGCCCGTCGGACGACACGCTCCGCCTCGCGCTGACCTACGAGATGGAGGAGCTGGCCGAGGGCCGCGCCGCCGTACTCCGCGATCTCCTGAACCGGATCAACGACCGCGTCTGGACCGGCGCCTTCACCCACTGGGAGGAGCAGGGGCTGATGGTCTGGCGCTACGGCCTCGCCCTCGACGGGGCCGAAGGCGCGACGCCACAGCAGATCGACCGGATGGTGCGCGCGGCGCGGGGCGCGGCGGACCGGTTCTACCCCGCGGTGCAGCTCGCCGCCTACGGCGAGACGGACGCCCCCGAGGCGCTGCAGGTCGCCATCGCAGAAGGCTTCGGCCGGGCCTGAGGCCGCACGCATGCCGCGCTTCGGGCTGGCCTTCGGGCGGCGCACGCGGCATCCCTCGCGCCATGGACGTGATGGACGACATCGCCCGCCGGGGGCTCCTGCTCCTCGGTTGCGGCAAGATGGGGTCGGCGATGCTCGCCGGATGGCTGGCGCGGGGGGTGGATCCCGGCATGGTCTCGGTCATCGATCCCGCCCCTTCGGATTGGCTGCGGGGCACGCGCGTGCGCCTCGGCGCGCCCGAGGCGCCGCCCGCCGTGGCAGTGATCGCCGTGAAGCCGCAGATGATGGACGATGCGCTGCCCGCGCTGGATGCGGGCGACACGCTCTTCGTCTCGGTCGCGGCGGGGGTGCCCGTCGCCCGCTTCGAGGCGGCGCTGGGGGCGGGGGCCCGCGTGGTGCGCGCCATGCCCAACACGCCTGCCGCGATCGGACGGGGGATAACCGCCATCGTCGCCAACGCCGCCGCTGGGGCGGACGGGCTGGACGCCGCCGAGGCCCTCCTCTCGGCCGTGGGCGAGGTCGTTCGGCTGGAGGACGAGGACCAGATCGACGCGGTCACCGCCGTCTCGGGCTCAGGCCCCGCTTATGCTTTCCACCTGATCGAGGCGATGACCGACGCCGGCGTGGCCGAGGGCCTCCCCGAGCCGCTGTCCCGCCGCCTCGCCACTGCGACGGTCGCCGGGGCGGGCGCGCTCGCGATGGAGGCGGGGGAGGACGCCGCGGCGCTTCGCCGGAACGTCACCTCGCCCGGCGGCACCACCCAAGCCGCGCTGGAGGTGCTGATGGACCCCGCGCGCGGCTTCCCCCACCTGGTGCCGGAGGCCGTTGCCGCCGCCGCCCGCCGCAGCCGGGAGCTTCGCGGATGACCATAGACCACGCCGACTTCGAGAAGGTCGAGATCCGCATGGGCGAGATCGTCCGCGCCGAGCCCTTCCCCGAGGCCCGCAAGCCCGCGATCAGGCTCTGGGTCGATTTCGGGGACGGGATCGGGGTGAAGAAGTCCTCCGCCGGGATCGCGGCGCACTACGACCCCGAAGGGCTGGTGGGCAAGCGTGTGCTCGCCGTGACGAACTTCCCACCCCGCCAGATCGGCCCTGTCCGGTCCGAGGTGCTGGTCCTCGGCTTGCCGGACGAGGCGGGCGAGATCGTCCTAGTCTCGCCCGACGGCCTGCCGGTCCCGCTGGGGGCGCGGCTGTGCTGAGGGTCCTCGCCACGCGCGAATTCCCGCCCGGCTGCATGCGGGATGCCGCCGCGGCGTTCGACCTGACGGTCCGCGACGAAGCCCTGACCCCCGCTGCGGCCCGCGAGGCGCTTGAGGGGTTCGACGCCGTATGGACCACCATCGGCGACGACTGGTCCGCCCGCGCCTTCGACGGCGCGCCCCATCGCTGTCGCCTGCTCGCCAATTTCGGCGTCGGCTGGAACCATATCGACGGCGAAGCCGCGCGCGCCGCCGGCGTCATGGTCACGAACACGCCGGACGCCACGACCGAGCCCACGGCCGACGTCGCGCTGCTCCTGATGCTGATGACGGCGCGCAAGGCCGGCGCGGGCGAACGACTGGTCCGTGCCGGCGAGTGGACGGGCTGGGGCCCGGGGGCCGCGAGCATGGGGATGCATCTGGGCGGCCGGACCCTCGGGATCGTGGGGCTCGGACGCATCGGCAAGGCGCTGGCGCGGCGGGCCCGTGCCATCGGGATGGACGTCATCCACTTCAACCGCTCGCGCACGGGCGAGGCGGGGCAGGTCGAGCTCTCCGAGTTGATGGCGCGTGCCGACGTCGTCGCATGCTGCGTGCCGGGCGCGCCTTCCACGCATCATCTGATCGGCGCGGCCGAGCTCGCGGCAATGCGTCCCGACGCGATCCTCGTGAACGTCTCGCGCGGGGACGTGGTGGACGAGGGGGCCCTCATCGCCGCGCTCGAGGCCGGGCGCATCGGGGGCGCCGGCCTCGACGTCTACGAGAACGAGCCCGAGATCCCCGCCGCCCTGATGCGCGAGGACACCGTCCTCCTGCCCCATATCGGGACCGCCGCCCCCGAGGTGCGCGAGGCGATGGGGGGCATGGCCGTGGCCAACCTCCTGGCGCTGGCCAAGGGGCGTGAGCTGCCGGACCGGGTCGCCTAGCCGCTCGTCGCGGCGCGGCGGATCAGAGGAACCCCGGCTCCTCCATTGCCTCGCGCCAATGGCGGCGGCAGAGCGAGAGGTAGCTCTCGTTCCCGCCGACCTGCACCTGGTCGCCATCCGTGACGACGTTCCCCGCCCCGTCGAGCCGCGCCACCATGGTCGCCTTGCGCCCGCAATGGCAGATCGTCCGCACCTCGCGCAGGTCGTCCGCCAGCGCCAGCAGCGCCGCCGAGCCTGGAAACAGTTCCCCCCGGAAGTCCACCCGCAGCCCGTAGGCCATGACCGGCACGCCGAGGTCGTCCGCCACCCGCGCCAGCTGCCAGACCTGCGCGCCGGCGAGGAACTGCGCCTCGTCCACGAAGACGCAGGCCGGACGGGGGACCAGGGCCTCGACGTGGCGGAACAGGTCGTCCGCCGTCCCGAAGGTCCCCGCCTCGCGGGCCAGGCCGATCCGGCTGCCGATCCGCCCCTTGCCCGCGCGGGTGTCGAGGCGCGCGGTGAGGAGGTGCACCGCCATCCCCCGCTCCTCGTAGTTGTGGGCGGCCTGGAGCAGCAGGGTCGACTTGCCGGCGTTCATCGTCGAGTAGTGGAAGTAGAGCTTGGCCAACGGCTCAGACCCGCTCGACCACCACCGATCCGACCGAGTAGCCCGCCCCGAAGGAGCAGATCACCCCCTTCTCGCCGGGGGCGATATCGTCCCTGTGCTTGGAGAAGGCGATGATCGAGCCCGCCGAGGAGGTGTTGGCGTAGTCCTGCAGGACGTTGGGCTGCTCGCCGGGTTCGGGCGTGCGGCCCAGGACCTTGCGGCCGACATAGTCGTTCATCGCCTTGTTGGCCTGGTGCAGCCAGAGGCGCCTCAGCTCATCCGGGGCGACGCCAACCGCCTGAAGATGCTCGAGGATGTGGGCCGAGACCATCGGGACCACCTCCTTGAACACCTTCCGGCCCTCCTGCATGAACTGCATGTCGCGGCGGTCCTCCATCTGGTCGTGGGTGCGGCGGAGGAAGCCGTCGTTGTTGCGGATGTTGTTCGAGAACCGGGTGGCCAGCTTGGTGCCCAGGACCTTGAAGGTGCCGGGCTTCTCCTCGGCCTCCAGGACGAGGGCGGTGGCGACGTCGCCGAAGATGAAATGGCAGTCGCGGTCGCGCCACTCGAGATGGGCCGAGCAGATTTCCGGGTTCACGATCAACGCCTTGTGGATCGAGCCCGCGCGGATCATGTCGGCGGCGGACTGGATGGCGAAGGTGGCGGACGAGCAGGCGACGTTCAGATCGTAGGCAAAGCCGCCCGCGCCGATAAGGTCCTGAATCTCGACGGCTATCGCGGGGTAGGCGCGTTCGTGGTTGCTGGCGGCGCAGAGGGTGGCGTCGATCTCGCCCGCCTCGATCCCGGCCTCGGCGAGCGCGGATTCCGCTGCCGAAACAGCCATCTCCGCCATGAGGGAGGGGGCGTCGTCCGGGCGGGGCGGGATCTTCGGGACCATGCGCGCAGGGTCGAGGACGCCTTCCTTGTCGATGACGTGCCGGGCCTCGATCCCCGAGGCCTGGGCGATGAAGTCGGCCGAGGAAGGGGCGAGGGCGTCCACGGTCCCGGCCTCGATCGCGGCGGCGTTCCCGGCGTTGAAGCGGTCCACGTAGGCGTTGAAGCTCGCCACCAGCTCGTCGTTGGTGATGCGCTCGGGCGGGGTCCAGAGGCCCGCCCCGGTGATGAATACGTCCGGCATCCGCAACGCCTAGGCCCTTGAGGGGATGGACGCAAACCCGCGGAACCGGGGGAGCGCGCGGTGCGGTAGGATTCCAGCAACCCCCGTCTGGCATCGTGTGGGCGAGGGGGATTCGGAATGCGACGACGAAGCGGTCACATCGGGGGTTTGGCAGGGGCATACGGGGCTGGGGCTGCGTGGGGACGGGAGGGGTGCGTCTTCAGTTGCCTTGCGTTCTTCATCAATGCGGCGATCCGCACCATTACTGATCGTCCGAAGCGACCCCCTTCTCGCTAGATGCTACATCAGCGACTTCACCCTATCTGCGCCGTCAGGGGGAGGTGCCAAATGGTGATCGACGCCAAGGGGAACGCCCTTCTCTTCAGCGACCAACCGGACATAGCCGCGCATCCAGTTCTCACGAAACTTATACCAGCCTTGCTTATTGCCAACAAGGATATGGCCGTGAGCTTCCTGCTTCAGGCGGTTCATCCTCTGATAGAATTGCTGTTGCGACAAGACTTTACGCGAGCGCTCCTTCAATCTCCGCCTCTCGGCAATCTCCTTATACGACTTCTCATATATCTCAGCGGTAGGTCGGGGCTCCAGAACCTTACTGTCAGCAACTGCCCATAAGACCTCTTCGTAGTCGTCGCTCTTCTTCAAAACAGCCAACTCGTAAGACTGCTTGACAGAGCCGAGCGCTTCCGAAATTGCTCCGCGAAGACCTATATCGAAATGCGTGAGTGTGGGGGCGCTATACTCACCTTCATCATCAAACATGCTTCTAAGGACGTGCTCACCGATCAAGTGCGTGTAGTAGGCAAACCCGTCACTAATCTTTGCAACCCGAACTAGCTCTTCCCATCCGAACTGGACCCCAAGTTGCCTACTCGCATGATTCAGGATCTGGAAAAGAGCACTTGGCTCCAAAGGATCAACCGAGACTGGCGCCATATATCTATCGCTACTTAGATGAACCCCTATCAATTCATCGAGAGAGCTTGCGATACCGCAGAAAATGAATTTGACGTTGACGCTTTGGTCTGAGACCTGCTTGATAATATCAGCAAACTTCTTCTTGGTCCCAAGATCGTCAATCTGATCGAACTCATCAAATATTATGACGGGTTCGCGGGAATGCATTTGCGCTACGTACTTCAAATATGTAACAGCATCATTGATGCTTTCTACGGGCGGAATTACTCCTTTCTCGAAGCCCTTCGCAGCTTCGGCCGTGATTCCGTGGCTCCACCCAATCCTTTTTTCGACACGAGCTTTCTGAATAATATCGCTAGGCGGCAAGCAGGCACGAACGCAGTCTGCGATGATCTTTTCAAAGGGCGTAGTAGAGTCGCAAGCAATAAGAATCGGATCGGCATCGACGCTCTGATGTTTCACAGCAGCCGACTGGGCTAAAGATGTCTTCCCAACGCCACGTTCGCCGTAGATGAAGACGTGCTTACCCGGAGAGTTGAAAGCCCACTCAATTTTGCGGAGCAACTTGTCGCGTCCACGCAGATGCGCTGGATCGGAAATTGCCCGCGCAGGGCTGAAGCTCTCTCGCAGAACAGCCTTAAGCCGTTCTTCGTCCACATTTTTGATCGCCATGTTGACAGTTTGTTCATGTAGAGGCGAAGTTCAACCCTGCAACGCCCGCACCCTCAGCGCCCCTTCCGCCTTCGCGGCGATGGCCTGGGCGCCGGCGTGGCTGGCCGCGAGGGTCGTGAAGTAGGGGATGCGCTGGGTGAGGGCGGCGGCTCGGATGGCGCGGGAGTCCTCGACGGCCTGGGCGCCCTCGGTGGTGTTCATCACGAGGTCCACGCCGCCGTCCTTCAGGACGTCGACGATGGTGCGCCCGCCCTCGTAGGCCTTGCTCACGCGGGTCGATTCGACCCCGTGGCCCGCGAGGAAGCCCGCCGTGCCGGAGGTGGCGAGGATGGTGAAGCCCTGGGCCCGCAGGAGGCGCGCGGTCTCGGCCAGGACGTCGGTCTTGTCCGCCTCCTTGATCGAGAGGAACGCCGTGCCGGAGGTGGGCAGGTCGACGCCCGCGCCCATCTGGGCCTTGAGGAAGGCGACCGGGAAGCTCTCGTCCCGGCCCATCACCTCGCCTGTGGAGCGCATCTCGGGGCCGAGGAGGGTGTCGACGCCGGGGAAGCGGGCGAAGGGCAGGACGGCTTCCTTCACGGCGAAGCCGCGGGGGGTGGGGGAGAGGTCGAAATCCGACAGCGCCTCGCCGGCCATGACGCGGGCGGCGATGGCGGCGAGGGGGACCCCGGTGGCCTTGGCGACGAAGGGCACGGTGCGCGAGGCGCGGGGGTTCACCTCGATGAGGTAGACCCGGCCGTCCTTCACGGCGAACTGGACGTTCATCAGGCCGCGAACGTGGAGGGCGCGGGCCAGCGCCTCGGTCTGGCGACGCATCTCGGCGATGAGGTCCTCGCCCAAACTGTGGGGGGGCAGGACGCAGGCGCTGTCGCCGGAGTGGACGCCCGCCTCCTCGATGTGCTGCATGATGCCGGCGACGTGGACGTCCGTCCCGTCGGAGACCGCGTCGACGTCCACCTCGGTCGCGCCGGCGAGGTAGCGGTCGAGGAGGACCGGGCTGCCGGGCGAGACGACGACCGCCTCGCGGATGTAGCGGTCGAGCTGCTCGGGGCCCCGGACGATCTCCATCGCGCGGCCGCCGAGGACGTAGGAGGGGCGGATCACGAGGGGGAAGCCGATGCGTTCGGCGGCCTCGCGCGCCTCGTCCGCGCTGTGGGCGATGGCGTTCTCGGGCTGGAGGAGGCCGAGATCCCGGACGAGGCGCTGGAACCGCTCGCGGTCCTCGGCGAGGTCGATCGCGTCGGGCGCGGTGCCGAGGATGGGGATGCCCTCCTCCTCCAGCGCGTCGGCGAGCTTGAGGGGGGTCTGGCCGCCGAGCTGGACGATCACGCCGTGCAGCGTGCCGGCCTGCCGCTCGACGCGCAGAACCTCGAGAACGTGCTCGAGGGTCAGGGGCTCGAAGTAGAGGCGGTCGGACGTGTCGTAGTCGGTCGAGACCGTCTCGGGGTTGCAGTTGACCATCACGGTCTCGTAGCCGGCCTCGCCGAGCGCGTAGCAGGCGTGGACGCAGCAGTAGTCGAACTCGATCCCCTGGCCGATGCGGTTTGGCCCGCCGCCGAGGATGACGACCTTCCTGCGGTCCGAGGGCCGGGCCTCGTCCTCCGCCTCGCCCATCGCGGGGACCTCGTATGAGGAGTACATGTAGGGGGTCTGGGCCTCGAACTCGGCGGCGCAGGTGTCGATGCGCTTGAACTGGGCGTGCACCCCGAGATTGCGGCGCGCGCGGCGGACCTGCCCCTCGTCCCGCCCCGTGAGGGCGGCGAGGCGGGCGTCGGCGAAGCCGAGCGACTTGAGGCGGCGCAGCCCGGCCTCGTCCGTGGGCAGGCCCCGGCGGCGGACGTCCTCCTCCGCGTCGACGATCTCGCGGAAGCGGGCGAGGAACCAGGGATCGAAGGCGGTGGCCTCGCCGATGTCCGCGTCCGTCAGGCCCATGCGCATGGCTTGGGCGATGACGCGCACCCGGTCGGGGGTCTGGCGCGCGAGGGCGGCGACGGCGGCGCGCGCGTTCTCGGCCACGCGGGCGGCCTGCGCCTCGGGCCCGGCCGAGGCGGGGAGGGGGTCCTGGACGCCCTCGATCGCGATCTCGTCGAAGCCCGAGAGGCCGGTCTCGAGCGAGGCGAGGGCCTTCTGGAAGCTCTCGTGGAAGGTGCGGCCGATGGCCATCGCCTCGCCCACGGACTTCATCGCGGTGGTCAGGGTCGGCTCGGCGCCTGGGAACTTCTCGAAGGCGAAGCGGGGGATCTTCGTGACGACGTAGTCGATCGAGGGCTCGAAGGAGGCGGGCGTCACGCCCGTGATGTCGTTGTCGAGCTCGTCGAGCGTGTAGCCCACGGCGAGCTTGGCGGCGATCTTGGCGATGGGAAAGCCCGTGGCCTTGGACGCCAGCGCCGAGGAGCGCGAGACGCGGGGGTTCATCTCGATCACCACCATGCGGCCGTCCGCGGGGTTCACCGCCCACTGCACGTTGGAGCCGCCCGTCTCGACCCCGATCTCGCGCAGGACGGCGATGGATGCGGTCCGCATCCGCTGGTATTCCTTGTCCGTCAGCGTGAGCGCGGGGGCGACGGTGATGCTGTCCCCGGTGTGGACGCCCATCGGGTCCACGTTCTCGATCGAGCAGACGATGATGGCGTTGTCTTTGCTGTCGCGGACCACCTCCATCTCGTACTCCTTCCAGCCGAGGAGGGACTCGTCGATGAGGATCTGGCCGACGGGCGAGGCCTCCATCCCCGTGCGGCAGAGGTGGAGGTAGTCCTCGCGGTTGTAGGCGACGCCGCCGCCCGTGCCGCCCAGGGTGAAGGCGGGGCGGATGATGGCCGGCAGGCCGACATACTCGATGGCTTCGAGGGCGGCCCTCATCCCCGCCTCGACGTCGCGGCCGGCGGCGCCCTTGGGGGCCTCGACGATGGTGGCCTTCGGGTTCTCGAGCCCGATGCGGGTCATCGCCTCGCGGAAGAGGGCGCGGTCCTCGGCCATCTCGATGGCCTCGCGCCGGGCGCCGATCATCCGGGTCCCGAAGGCGTCGAGGACGCGGGTGGCGACGTCGACCCCAAGCTCGTCCGCGACGGCCTGCGCCCGGTCCCCGAAGGCGTCCCGGAGGGTCATCGCCTCGACCGCGAGCGCGGTGTTGAGGCCGGTCTGCCCGCCCATGGTCGGCAGGAGGGCGTCGGGCCGCTCCACGCGGATGACCTCGGCCACCACCTCGGGGGTGATGGGCTCGATGTAGGTGGCGTCGGCGAGGCCCGGATCGGTCATGATCGTCGCGGGGTTCGAGTTCACGAGGACGACGCGGTAGCCTTCCTCGCGCAGGGCCTTGCAGGCCTGGGCGCCGGAATAGTCGAACTCGCAGGCCTGGCCGATCACGATGGGCCCGGCGCCGATGATGAGGATCGTGCTCAGGTCATCGCGCTTCGGCATTCCATCGTCCCCCGCTGGCCAAACGCGCGCGCTTTGCGGGACGGGCGGCGGGCGGTCAAGCGGGCAGGAGGGGCGGGGCGCCGGCCGCGGGCGCCCCGGAAGGCGGGGGCCGCCCGGGCGGGCCTACTCGGCCGCGGCGCGGCTACCGGCGCTGGCGCCGGCCCGCGCGGGCGAGGGCGCGGCGGCTGCGTCCCCGTAGAGGTAGTCGCGCGTGATCGGCACCGCGTCCTTGCGGTGCGCGAGCTGGAGCTGGAAGACCGCGAGGCGGTGATGCCTGAAGCTCATCTCGCACGCCGCGAGGTAGAAGCGCCACATCCGCACGAAGCGCGCGTCGTAGAGCGCCTCGGCCTCCGCGGCGTGGGCGTCGAACCGTTCGAGCCAGTGGCGCAGCGTCTCGGCGTAGTGGAGGCGCCAGATTTCGAGGTCGCAGGGCACGAGGCGCTGCCGCTGGACCGGGGCGAGCATCTCCGTGAGGGCGGGCACGTAGCCGCCGGGGAAGATCCACTTGGCGATGAACGGGCTGGTGATGCCGGGCGTGTCCGTGCGCCCGATGGTGTGGATCAGGGCGACGCCGCCGGGGTCCAGCAGCTCGCCCACCTTGGCGAAGTAGGCGCGGTAGGCGGGCAGGCCGACATGCTCGAACATGCCGACGGAGACGATGCGGTCGAAGCGGCCCGTCACCGCGCGGAAGTCCTGCAGGCGGATGTCGATCCGGCCCGACAGGCCCGCCGCCTCGACCCGCGCGCGGGCATGGGCGTGCTGCTCCTCCGAGAGGGTGATGCCGGTGACCCGCGCGCCATGGTCCCGCGCGAGGGTCAGCGCGAGGCCGCCCCAGCCGCAGCCGATGTCGAGGACGCGCATCCCCGGCTCGATCAGCAGCTTTCGGGCGATATGGGCCTTCTTGGCCGCCTGCGCCTCGTCCAGGGTCATGTCCGGGCGGGCGAAGTAGGCGCAGGAATACTGCCGGTCCTCGTCCAGGAAGAGCTCGTAGAGCGCGCCGGAGAGGTCGTAGTGATGGGCGACGTTGCGGCGCGCGCGCCCCGGCGGGTTCAGCTGCTGCGCACGGCGGCGCGCCATGGCGGCGCCGCGCCAGACGCGGAAGGCGGGCACGTCGTCGCCCATCTCGCCGGCGCGCACGGCGATGGCGAGGAAGTCGCGCAGGCACCCCCGCTCGACCGTGAGGGCGCCGTCCATGTATGCCTCGCCCAGGGCGAGGTCGGCGTTCCGCACGAGGCGCCGGGGCAGGGCGGGGTCGTGGAACGCGATGGCGACGGCGGGCTCGCCCGCGCCAGGGGGGCCGTAGCGGCGCACCGCGCCGTCCGGGAACCTGACCTCCAGCGCGTCCGTCTTCAGGGCCCTGCGAAGCATCGCGTCGAGCAGTCCTTTCCACATGGCCTCAGCCTCCATGCCTTGCGTCCCTGCATTCATGATGATGGCGGGTGGCGGCGGCTTGTCCAGCCGCGCGGCCCCTGCCGGCTTGACTTCGGTGGCGGCCCGCGCTCTCACCCACGCGCCGCCGCGGGGGCCCCCCGGGTTGCCCCCCGGGCACGGGGCCGCGCGGCCCTTTTCTTTCGACCGGCGCCGAGGCGCCGTCACGACGCCGGCGCCCCTGCGCCGCTGGGAGCCTTGCCGATGAACGCCTACCGCACCCACACCTGCGCCGACCTCTCGGCCGAGAACGTCGGCGAGGAGGTCCGCCTCTCGGGCTGGGTGCACAGGGTGCGCGACCATGGCGGCGTCCTCTTCGTCGACCTGCGGGACCATTACGGGTTCACCCAGCTCATCGCCGACACGGACAGCCCGGCCTTCCCCGAGCTGGAGAAGGTTCGCGCGGAATGGTGCATCCGCGTCGACGGCCGGGTGAAGCGGCGCGACCCCGAGCTGGTGAACCCCAGGCTGCCCACGGGCGAGATCGAGGTCTTCGTCACGGGGATCGAGGTCCTCGGCAAGGCCGGCGAGCTGCCCCTGCCCGTCTTCGGCGAGCCCGACTACCCCGAGGAGACGCGGCTGAAGTACCGCTTCCTCGACCTGCGCCGCGAGACGCTGCACGCGAACATGATGCTGCGCAGCGCGGTCGTGAAGGACCTGCGCCAGCGGATGTGGGATGGCGGCTTCACCGAGTTCCAGACGCCGATCATCACGGCCTCCTCTCCCGAGGGGGCGCGCGACTTCCTCGTGCCCAGCCGCCTGCATCCGGGCCGGTTCTACGCGCTGCCCCAGGCGCCGCAGCTCTTCAAGCAGCTCATCATGGTGTCGGGCTTCGACCGCTACTTCCAGATCGCGCCCTGCTTCCGGGACGAGGACCCGCGCGCCGACCGCTCGCCCACGGATTTCTACCAGCTCGACATGGAGATGTCCTTCGTGGAGCAGGAGGACGTGTTCGCGGCGATCGGCCCGGTGATCGAGGGCTGCTTCGAGGCGTTCGGCGAAGGCAAGCGCGTCGATCCCTGCGCCGACTGGCCCCGCATTCCCTATGCCGAGGCGCTGCGGAAGTACGGGACCGACAAGCCCGACCTTCGCAACCCGATCGAGATGCAGGACGTCAGCGAGCATTTCCGCGGCTCGGGCTTCGCGATCTTCGCCTCCCTCCTGGAGAAGGAGGGGACGGAGATCCGGGCCATCCCGGCGCCGGACGGCGGCTCGCGCAAGTTCTGCGACCGGATGAACAAGTTCGCCCAGGAGCAGGGCCTGCCGGGGATGGGCTACATCTTCTGGCGGGAGAAGGGATCCTTCGCTCGCTACGAGCCCCTGTATCAAATGCTTACTGCGCCAGAAGAAGGTCCGCCGTTCGATGTAGGGAAGTTCCGAGAGGAGTTAGAAGCGGAGGAGTTCGAACGTGCTAAGGAAGTAAGTGAGAAGGTCGCCGAGTATCTTCGCGGAGGAAGAGCTTCGGAAGCCAAGCTTCTTATTGAGGGGCAGTTCGGTTCCCACGAGGCCGCCGGTCCCCTCGCCAAGAACATCGGCCCCGAGCGGACCGAGGCGATCCGGCAGCAACTCGGCCTCGGCGTCGGCGATGCGGCCTTCTTCCTCGGCGGCCGCGCGGCGGAGTTCGAGGGGGTGGCGGGCCGGGCCCGCACCGTGATCGGCGAGGAGCTGAACCTCACCGACCAGGGCCGCTTCGCCTTCGCCTGGATCGTCGACTTCCCCATGTACGAGCGCGACGAGGAGGGGGGGATCGACTTCTCGCACAACCCGTTCTCGATGCCGCAGGGGGGCCTCGGGGCGCTGGAGGGCGACCCCTTGGAGGTGCTGGGCTGGCAGTACGACCTGGCCTGCAACGGCTACGAGCTGATCTCGGGCGCGATCCGGAACCACCGGCTGGACGTGATGTACAAGGTCTTCGAGGTCGCGGGCTACGGCCCGGACGAGGTCCGGACGCGCTTCGGCGGCATGGTCGAGGCGTTCAAGTACGGCGCCCCCCCGCATGGCGGCTGCGCGGCCGGCATCGACCGCATGGTGATGCTGCTGGCCGACGAGCCGAACATCCGCGAGGTCATCATGTTCCCCATGAACCAGCAGGCCCAGGACCCGATGATGGGCGCCCCTTCCGAGCCCACGGGCGAGCAGCTGAGGGAGCTGGGGCTGAGGGTGGTGAAGCGGGAGTCGTGAGTGACCGACGAGCTTCCATTCGAGGGCGACGAGCCCGAAGAGGAAGTCTTCGACGTCTCTTCGGGAAAGTTCGCTGATCCTCCGGAGGTCGTCGGGCTATTCGTTCCGGCGGACATTCTTGAGAAGTTCGAATGCTACTCGTACCGGAATGCCGCTGGCCTGCTCGCGAACCGATTCCCCGACGAGGCCGAGGAGGTCTGGTCCGCTCTTCGGGCTTTCGACATCACGGAGGCGATGATCCGCACGCCGGGCGGCAACAAGAGCACCATCGCCAAACATGTGGATGGTATCATGCCGCCGGATTGGACCGAAACGCGGCTAAGTGGCGATCTGACGATCAACTTGTGGCATGCGAAGAAGAAGGACGAACTTCTGCGCAGCTACGTCCGCAAGGGGTACCTCGACGGGCATAGGATCGACTTCGTCAAGGGTCAGATTGCATTCGACTTGGAGTGGAATAGCAAGGATCAGACGTTCGATCGAGATCTCTATGCCTTCTCCTCGTTCTACGCCGCAGGCGCCATATCGATCGGCCTGATGCTGACGCGAGGCAATGAATTGGACACCGACTACTTCCGACGCCTGGGCAAGGTCCTGACCAAGAAGGGCACGGAAGGTTCAGAACCAGTCTACAAGAAGTTCGGCGCGTCGACGACTTGGATGGGAAAGCTGCTCTACCGTCTGGACGCGGATCGTAACGGTGGATGTCCCGTCTTGGCGTTCGGCATCACGAAGCAATGCATCCGACCTGAATAGTCCTACTCCGCCGCGATGGCCGAGTTGTAGGCGTAGGTCTTCCAGTCCGGCTTGTAGTCCGCGTCGGCCTGGTTGCCCCAGACTGCCCAGTCGCTCGAGCGGTTGGGTACATCGCCGCGACCGAACAGCTCGAGGAACGGGCCCCAGGAGCAGCCCTCTATGACGTCGTACTGCTCGTCCGGCTTGCGCGAGTGCTCGCGCTTGCGGGTGCGGATCACGTTCACCTGCCGGCGGCCGGGGGCGAGGGTGCGGACGTTCTTGCCGCGGGTGCCGAAGAGCAGCACCTCGGTCACGTTGCGGAAGTAGAAGCCGACCCCCCGCCCGTCCGGCCCGCCGTCCTTCCTGACCTTCTCCCAGACGATGTTGGACTTGTACTCGAACCCCCATGCCGCGAGGACCTTCAGCCCCTCGGGGAGGAGGGCGTTGGGGACCCAGAGGTAGCAGTGGGCGCGTTCCTCGAGGTGGTCCGCGACGGGAAGGGCGCAGATCTCGGCGAGGGTGAGGGTCGGGTAGCGGGCGAGGCGCTTGTGCTCGGGCGCGACCTTGCCGGTGCGGTTGGTGAACCGCCAGGGCGGATCGGCGAGGACGCAGCCGAAGCGGCGGCCGTCGAGGAACCGCGCGAGGTCCTGGGAAGGGTCGGCTGACATGCCTGACATCTAGATCCCCGCGCCGCGGTTGGCCATCGAAAACGGCCCGCAGGTCGTCGGGCCGGGCCGGTTCGGGCCGGGCCGGAAACGGGAACGTGGCGGGAACGGGCGATGCCCCGGCGACGCGCCGGCCGGTCGCCCCCTCACGCCGCCGCGATGCGGTCCTGCACGATGCCGGCGAGACGGGCGAGGCGTTCGGGGAGGGGGTCGCCGGCGGCGAGCGTGGCCGCCGCGCCCTCGAGCGCGCTGTCCCCGTTCTCCCGTGCGACGGAGGCGAGGAACTGCGAGAGGTAGGCGATCGGGATGGTCCCCTCGTCAGGCCCGCCGAGAAGGTCGGCGGCATGCGCGAGGTCGTCCGCGAGGGCCGCGGGGTCCGGCCCCACCTCGTCCAGCGGCAGGGCGCGGGGGCCGGGGGGCTGCGCCTCGGGGGGGAGGTGGGCGAGGATCCCCTCCTGGAAGACGGCGAGCGAGTTGACGGGCTTGGCCATGAAGCCGTCGGCGCCGGCCTCCATCGCGGCCTCCATCGCGCCGGGATCGCCGGAGGTGCCGACGACGACCTCGATCCGGGGCTCGGCCCGGGCGAGGCGGGCGATCAGGGCCGCGCCGGAGCCGTCGGGAAGGCCGATGTCCACGATGGCGACCGAGGGGCGCCAGACGCGCAGGTGCCGCTCGGCTTGGGCGAGGTCGCCCGCGCGGCGCATCCGGGCGCCCGAGCGCACGCCGAGAAGGCGCATCGCCTCGCAGGCGGTCAGGCTGTCCTCGACGAGAAGGACGGTGCGGCCGAGGAGCGGCCGGTCGGCGGGGGGGCGGGGAATCGCGTAGGTGTCCATGAGGGGTCCTCCTCGGGACAGGATGGAGGCGATTCGTTAAGGCCCGGTTTACGGAGCCGCCGGGCGGGGCCATATCGCGGGGCATGATCGGACGCCTGAACCACGTGGCCATCGCCGTGCCCGACCTCGAGGCCGCCGCCGAGAGCTATCGCGGCGCGCTGGGCGCCCGCGTCGGCCCCCCGCGGGACGAGCCCGCGCACGGCGTCACCGTGGTCTTCGTCGAGCTGCCCAACACCAAGGTCGAACTGCTGCACCCCCTGGGCGCGGACAGCCCCGTCGCCGGCTTCCTCGAGCGGAACCCCGCGGGCGGCGTCCACCATGTCTGCTACGAGGTCCCCGACGTCGCGGAGGCCGCCCGCAAGCTGGAGGCCGAGGGGATGCGCGTCCTCGGGCCGCCCGAGGTGGGCGCGCACGGGCGGCCGGTGATCTTCCTTCATCCGAAGGACATGCAGGGAACGCTGACCGAGCTGGAGGAGGCCTGACATGGGCATCACGAGCGCGCTCGTCCTTCTCGCGGTGATCTGGTTCATGACGCTCTTCGTCGTGCTGGTGATCGGCCTCGAGACGCAGGGCGACCGGGGGATGAAGATCCGCGGCACCAGCGCCGGCAGCCCGGAGGACCCGCGGATGGGCCGGCGCTTCCTTCGGACGACGATCTGGGCGGTGGCGATCTGGGTGCCGGCCTGCGCCCTGATCCTGTCGGGGTGGGTCGGGGTCGAGGACTTCGACCTCTTCAGCCGCTTCGGCCTCGCCGGGGAGCCCTGGCCCGGGGACTAGCGGGCGGGGGACTAGACGGGCTGGGGACTAGGCGGGCGGGGCGGCACGGGCATCGGCCTGCGAGGGCCGGACCCGGTGGAAGAGATGCGTGAACGCGGCCGCGCCCAGGATCGGCACGGCGAGGTTCACCAGCGGGACCGTGAGCGGGACCGCCATCAGCGCGCCCAGGGCCCAGATCTGGGGAAGGTGGCGCCGGCGCAGGCGCGCGGCCTCGCCCGGGGGCACGTGCCGTAGGGCGGTCAGCTGGAAGTACTCGCGGCCGAGGAGGAATCCGTTCAGGGCGTAGAAGATCGCCGGCGCGAGCGGCGCGAGGAGGAGGTAGGCCAGGAGCGCCAGGGCGTTCGCGGCGACGAGGATGCCGAGAAAGCCCAGGCTCTCGCCGATCTGCTGGACGACGGGCTGGTGCCGGGGGGAACCGGCGCGGGGGTAGTGGCGTGCCTCGACCGCGTCGGCGACCCGGTCGAGGAAGAGGCCGGTGAAGACGGACGCCACAGGCACCATGAGGAAGACGGAGGCGACGAGCAGGGCCACGACGCCGAGGCCCGCCCCCGCCTCGTCCAGCCAGGCGACCTCGCCGATCAGCGGCAGGGACGCATCGTCCGGCAGGAGCCAGCGCAGGAGCGCGAAGCCCCCCGCATAGGACCCGAGGAAGAGCCCGAGGGTCAGCCCCAGCCCGAGGAGGAAGACCCGCACGAAGCGCGGGTCCGAGAGCTGGGCGAGCGCCCTGAGCGCGTCGGCGAGGATCACGGGCGGGCCGCCCGCCGGCGGCTCAGCGCCATTCGACCTTGGCGGCGAGGTCGGGGCGCGGCCGCTCGGGCGGGGCGGACCGGGCGGTGCCGATGTGGACGATGCCGGCGACCCGCTCGCCGGGGGCGAGGCCCAGGTGGCGCGCCATGAGGTCGCGGTCGTGCGCCGGCCATCCCGAGAGCCAGTTGGCGCCCCATCCCGCCGCGAGCGCGGCGTTGAGGAGCGACAGGCACACGCAGCCCGCCGAGTAGGTCTGCTCGACCAGGGGGATCGCGTCGCTCTCGACCGGGCTCTCGATCACGGCGACGGCCAGGGGCGAGGTCTCGTAGACGCTGGCCGCCTTGTCGGCCTCGGCCTCGGGCAGGCCGCGCGCGGCGGCGGCCTCGCGGACGGGCGCGGCGAGGGCCCGCAGGGCGGGGGCGGAGAGGACGACGAGGCGCCAGGGCTCGAGCTTGCCGTGGTCGGGCACGCGCAGCGCGGCCTCGAGGAGGGGCAGGAGGGCGTCCCGGTCCGGCGCCGGCTCGCCGAGGAGCTTGGCGGGGCGCGAGCGGCGGGTGGCGAGGAACTGGGAGGCGGTCTCGGTCATGGGGTCACCTTCAGGGCGGGGAGGCGGTTCACGTCTTTGTAGAGGAGGTATCGGAAGGGTTCTGGTCCTCCTGCGTAGCAGGCTTGCGGGCAGAAGGCGCGCAGGCGGAGGAAGTCCCC
>NZ_PVTT01000001.1 GCF_003003095.1 Hasllibacter halocynthiae | reverse complement strand
GGGGACTTCCTCCGCCTGCGCGCCTTCTGCCCGCAAGCCTGCTACGCAGGAGGACCAGAACCCTTCCGATACCTCCTCTACAAAGACGTGAACCGGATGCCTGGCTTCCTGCCGCGCTGAGATCATCCCGTGCCGAGCGAGGCCGACAACTCCTGCGCGCGGGCGACGACAGCCCGGCCGATCCGCTCCTCCCCCGCCGAGAGCATCCTCGCCGCGGGCCCGGAGACCGACAGGCCCGCCACGGGCGCGCCCGACGGGTCGCGGACGGCGCAGGCGATGCAACGCATCCCCTCGTGACGCTCCTCCGCGTCGATCGCCCACCCTCGCGCCGCCGCGGTCGCCAGATCGGCGCCGAGCGCGTCCGGCGCGGTCAGCGTATGGGGGGTGAACCCGTCGAGCGTGTCGCCCAGCGCGGCGAGGCGCCGTTCCGGCGGCAGGGCCGCAAGCACCGCCTTGCCGATGCCGGAGGCATGCAGCGGGGAGAGCGTGCCCGGCGGAAAGAAGGCCCGGATCGCCGCATGCGTCTCGGCCTGCGCGAGGAAGAGGACGTGCCCGTCCCGCACGACCCCGAGATTCGCGGTCTCGCCCGTCTCCCTCATCAGGGCGCGCAACACCGGCTGCGCCCGCTCGACCAGCGAGGTGCGGCGCAGGAAGGCCGACCCGATGCGGAAGGCGGCCGGACCGACATGCCAGCCCTGGTCGGCGTCCATCTCGGCCATGCCGTGGGCGGCGAGGGTGCCGAGGATGCGGTGGAGGGTGGCGGGCGCCTGGCCGAGCTGCCGCCCAAGTTCGCTGAGGCCGAGACCCGGCCGGCCGGCCAGGGCGGCCAGCACCCCGAGCGCCCGGTCGAGGCTCTTGACGCGCTCGCCCTCCTGCCAGCCGCGGGGCCTTCCACGCGCATTGCTCATAGCAGCTTCGCCCGAAGCGCGAAAATCCCCATCAATGAAACGGAATACCCTAAGGGATTAGGATTGTTCATCTTCGTGCACCTCTTTCGTTTTCGGAAACCCTTTCCGAAAAACTGGACCTCGGCAAGCGCGGCGCGCTACGGACCGGGCGAACCTTCGCGGAGGGCGCCATGAGTTTCCAGAATCCCGTCTTCATTCCCGGTCCCACGAACATGCCGGAAGACCTGCGCCGGGCGTGCGACATGCCGACGCTGGACCACCGCTCGCCGCTCTTCGGCGAGATCCTGCATCCCGCCCTGGAGGGCGTGGCGAAGGTCGTCGGGACCAAGAAGGGCGAGGTGTTCGTCTTTCCCGCCACCGGCACCGCCGGCTGGGAGGTCGCGCTGACCAACACCCTCTCGCCCGGTGACAAGGTCCTGGCGACGCGCAACGGGATGTTCTCGCACCGCTGGATCGACATGTGCGAGCGCCACGGCCTCGACGTCACGGTGATCCGCCGCGAGTGGGGCGAGGGGATCGACGCCGCCGCCGTGGAGGAGGCGCTGCGCGCCGATCCCGCGATCAAGGCGGTCCTCGCCACCCACAACGAGACGGCCACGGGCGTGGTCTCGGACATCGCGGCGGTGCGACGTGCGATGGATGCCGCAGGCTCGGACGCCCTCCTCTTCGTGGACGGAGTCTCGTCCATCGCGTCCATGCCGTTCCACTTCGACGATTGGGGCGTGGACGTCGCGATCACCGGCTCGCAGAAGGGGTTCATGCTGCCCCCGGGCCTCGCGATCACGGTGTTCTCCGCCAAGGCCGCGGACGCCGTGGAGGGCGCCGGCCTGCCGCGCACCTTCCTCGACATCCGCGACATGCGCAAAGGCTACGCGGCGGGTGGGTTCCCCTACACCCCGCCCGTCGGCCTGCTCAACGGCCTTAACCTGTCCTGCCGGCGCCTCCTCGACGAAGGCATGAAGGGCGTCTGGGCCCGCCACCACCACATCGCCGAAGGCGTGCGCGCCGCGGTCGAGGCGTGGGGGCTGGAGCTCTGCGCCGTCAGTCCGGAACTCTACTCCGACACGGTCAGCGCGATCCGCACGCCCGAGGGCTTCGACGCAAACCGCCTCGTGGCCCATGCGGCGACGCGCTACGGCGTGGCCTTCGGGACCGGGCTGGGCGAGGTCGCGGGCAAGGTGTTCCGCATCGGCCACCTCGGCAGCCTGACGGAGCCGATGGCCCTCGCGGGGATCGCGACGGCGGAGATGGCCATGCGCGATCTCGGGCTGGAGGTGGAGTCCGGGTCCGGCACCGCCGCCGCCGAGGAGGTATATCGCGGCGCAGGCGCCCCCATGGCCATGGCGGCGGAGTGAGGCGCATGAAGGACATGATCGACCTGGACCTGCCCACCTACGAGGACATGCTGGCCGCACGCGAGCGCATCGCGCCCTACGTGCACCGCACGCCCGTCCTGACCTCGCGCATCCTCGATGAGATGTCTGGCGCCGAGCTGCATTTCAAGTGCGAGAACTTCCAGAAGGCCGGCGCATTCAAGGTGCGCGGTGCCTGCAACGCGGTGTTCGGCCTCTCGGACGAGCAGGCCAGGAAGGGCGTGGCGACCCATTCCTCCGGCAACCATGCGCTGTCGCTGAGCTATGCGGCGGGGCGCCGGGGCATCCCTTGCCACGTGGTCATGCCGCGCACCGCGCCGCAGGCCAAGAAGGACGCCGTGAGGGGCTATGGCGGCATCATCACCGAGTGCGAGCCCTCCACCTCCTCGCGCGAGGAGGTCTTCACCGGCGTCCACGAGAGGACGGGCGCCGACTTCGTCCATCCCTACAACGATCCGCGCGTGATCGCGGGGCAGGGGACCTGCTCGGCCGAGCTGATCGAGCAGGTGGACGACCTCGACGCGGTGATCGCGCCGATCGGCGGGGGCGGCATGATCTCGGGCTGCTGCCTGACGCTGTCCAGGGCGGCGCCGGAGGTGGCGATCTACGCCGCCGAGCCGAAGGAGGCGGACGACGCCGCCCGCTCGTTCCGGGCGGGGCACATCATCGCCGACGACGCGCCCGTGACGGTCGCGGACGGCTTGAAGGTCCCGCTGAAGGAACGGACATGGGCGTTCGTGTCGAACCACGTGACCGACATCCTCACCGCCACGGAGGAAGAGATCGTGGACGCGATGCGCCTGACCTGGCGCACGATGAAGATCGTGATGGAGCCGTCCTGCGCCGTGCCGCTGGCGGTGATCCTGAAGAACCCCGACGTGTTCCGGGGCCGCCGCGTGGGCGTGATCGTGACCGGCGGCAACGTGGACCTGGACAAGCTGCCTTGGATGCAGGGCTGAGGAGGAAGCCATGAACGACATGAGCGAGAAATTCGACCTCGACACCTACGAGGTCGGCTACGACATCCCCGCCAAGCCCGGCATGCGCGAGGAGGACATCCAGACCCCTTGCCTGATCCTCGACCTCGACGCGCTCGAGCGGAACGTCCGCAAGATGGGCGACTACGCCAAGGCCAAGGGGATGCGGCACCGCTCGCACGGCAAGATGCACAAGTCCGTCGACGTTCAGAAGCTCCAGCAGGAGTTGGGCGGCGCGGTGGGCGTGTGCTGCCAGAAGGTATCGGAGGCCGAGGTCTTCGCCCGCGGCGGCATCAAGGACGTGCTCGTCAGTAACCAGGTGACGGACCCGGCCAAGATCAAGCGGCTGGCGAACCTGCCCAAGCTCGGTGCGCGCGCCATCGTCTGCGTCGACGACCTGGGCAACGTGGCCGATCTGTCGAAGGGCGCCATGCAGGCGGGCACCACGATCGAGTGCCTCGTCGAGATCGATTGCGGCGCGGGCCGCTGCGGCGTGACCACGACCGACAAGGTGGTCGAGCTGGCCAAGGCCATCGACGCTGCCGAGGGGCTGAAGTTCGCTGGCATCCAGGCCTACCAAGGCGCGATGCAGCACCTCGACAGCTACGAGGAGCGCAAGGAGAAGACCCAGATCGCCATCGACATGGTGCGCGAGGCGGTCGACGCGCTGAAGGCCGAAGGGCTGGAGTGCGACATCGTCGGCGGCGGCGGCACCGGCTCCTACTACTTCGAGTCGAACTCAAACGTGTACAACGAACTCCAGTGCGGCTCCTATGCATTCATGGATGCGGATTACGGACGTATCCACGACAAGGACGGCAACCGCATCGACGAGGGCGAGTGGGAGAACGCGCTGTTCATCCTCACCACCGTGATGAGCCACGCCAAGCCCGAGAAGGCGATCGTCGACGCGGGCCTCAAGGCGCAGTCGGTCGATAGCGGCCTGCCCTTCGTCTACGGGCGCGACGACGTCGAGTACGTCAAGTGCTCGGACGAGCACGGCGTCGTCGCCGATCCGGACGGGGTGCTGAAGGTCAACGACAAGCTGCGGCTCGTGCCCGGCCATTGCGACCCGACCTGCAACGTCCACGACTGGTATGTCGGCGTCCGGAACGGCGTGGTCGAGACGGTCTGGCCGGTGTCCGCGCGCGGCAAGGCCTACTGAACGAGAGCCGTCCCGGCCGGCATGTGCCCGCCGGGACGCGAGATGCGGTGGTGCCGGACGCGACGCCGGCGAAGCCGTCCGCGCCGGCGGGGCCGATCCCCGTCCGGGCGCGCGGGCGCATGAGAACCGACAGGAGAACCTATGATCATCGTCCCAGAGGCGGCCATCGCCGACCTCGTCGATCGCGCCGCCGCCTTCGACGCCGTCGAGGCCACCTTCGCCGCGATGGCCTCCGGCGATGCGCGCAACTTTCCGGTGGTGCGCGAGGCGCTGCCGGGGCCGGAGGAGGCGCTCTACGGCTTCAAGGGGGGGGTCGACGCCTCCGCCGAGGCGCTCGGCCTCAAGGCGGGGGGGTACTGGCCCCACAACCTAGAGCGTCGCGGCCTCATCAACCACCAGTCGACCGTCTTCCTCTTCGATCCGGAGACCGGCAGGCCCACGGCGATGGTCGGCGGCAACCTGTTGACCGCGCTCAGGACGGCTGCCGCCTCGTCGGTCTCGATCCGCCACCTCGCGCGCGAGGACGCCCGCGTGATCGGCATGGTCGGCGCCGGGCACCAAGCGGGGTTCCAGCTTCGCGCCGCGCTGGAGCAGCGTCCCTTCGAGAAGGTGATCGGCTGGAACCTGCATCCCGAGATGCTCCCCAACCTCGAGAAGGTGGCGGCCGAGGCGGGCCTGCCATTCGAGGCGGTCGAGCTGGAGGGGCTGCGCGCGGCGGACGTGATCGTCACGATCACGTCCTCCTTCGCACCGACGCTGATGGCCGGGCACGTCGGCCCGGGCGCCCACGTCGCCTGCATGGGCACCGACACGGTGGGAAAGCAGGAGGTGGACCCCGAGTTGCTGAAGCTGGCGACGGTCTTCGCCGACGAGGTCGCGCAGTCCGTCACCCTGGGCGAGGCGCAGCACGCCGTCGGGGCGGGGACGATCGCCGAAGGCGACCTCACCCCCATCGGCGACGTGATCCGGGGCGTCCATCCGGGACGGACGTCGCAGGAAGAGATCACCCTCTTCGACGGTACGGGCGTGGGTCTGCAGGACCTCGCCGTCGCGGCCGCGGCGGTGCGTCTCGCGCAGGAGAAGGGCGTGGCGGTGGAAGTCGAGATCTGACACCGCCCCACCGCTTCACGAGAGCTTTCGTGTCAAAGGGTTAGGGAGGACCCTACAGATGACGACCATGGATGTAGAAACCGTTCCGCCCGATGCGGTGAACGAACGAATTCCAGCCCCGAAGCTGTTCACCTTGGGGCTTCAGCACGTGCTGGTCATGTACGCCGGGGCCATCGCCGTCCCGCTGATCGTCGGCCGGGTGCTCGGGCTGTCGCCGGCCGACGTGGCGTTCCTGATTTCCGCCGACCTCTTCGTCTGCGGGGTCGTGACCATCATCCAGTCGCTCGGCGCCTCGAAGTGGTTCGGCGTCAAGCTGCCCGTGATGATGGGCGTGACCTTCGCCTCCGTGGGTCCGATGGTCTCCATCGCGGTGGCCAATCCCGGACCCGAGGGCGCGCGCATGATCTTCGGCGCGATCATCGGGGCGGGCGTCATCGCCATGCTGATCGCCCCCATCGTCAGCCGCCTCCTGCGGTTCTTCCCGCCCATCGTGACCGGCACGATCATCCTCGTGATCGGCGTGACCTTGATGCGTATCGGGATCAACTGGATCTTCGGTCTGCCCGTCGGCCCCACCGCGCCGCAGCTCGTGGACCCGGAGCATGCCGCCTGGCTGGAGCAGGTGCGCCAGATGACCGACGCGCCCGAGATCCCCGGCGGCCTCGCGCTCGCACCGTCCGCGGACAACCCCGCCTATGCGACGCTGCAGAACATGGGGATCAGCGCCCTGGTGCTGGCGACGATCATCCTCGTGATGCGCTTCGCCCGCGGCTTCTGGGCCAACATCTCGGTGCTGTGTGGCATCGTGATGGGCGGCCTTCTCGCCGCGGCCCTGGGCATCATGCACTTCGAGCACGTGGAGACGGCCGAGTGGTTCGCGCTGATCACGCCCTTCCATTTCGGCCTGCCGATCTTCGATCCGATCATGATCCTGACCATGACGCTCGTGATGATCGTCGTGATGATCGAATCGACCGGCATGTTCCTCGCCCTGTCGGAGATGTGCGGCAAGAAGCTGGAGCGGCCGTCGCTCTCCGCCGGGCTGCGCACCGACGGGCTCGGCACGCTGATCGGCGGGCTGTTCAACACGTTCCCCTATACCTCGTTCTCCCAGAACGTCGGCCTCGTCGGCGTGACGGGCATCCGCTCGCGCTACGTCTGCGTGATGGGCGGGGCGATCATGATCGTGCTGGGCCTCGTGCCCAAGATGGGCGCCTTGGTCGAGGCGCTGCCCGTGGCGGTGCTCGGCGGTGCGGGGCTGGTGATGTTCGGCATGGTCGCCGCGACGGGGGTTCGCATCCTCGGCGGGGTCGATTTCGCCAACAACAAGTTCAACGGCTTGATCGTGGCGATCTCTCTGGGCATGGGGATGATCCCGCTCATCGCGCCTCAGTTCGTGATGCATCTTCCCCACTCGATTCACCCGTTGATCGACTCGGGCATCCTGCTCGCCTCCATCTCGGCGGTGACGCTCAACGTGATCTTCAACGGCACGGGCGGAGACGCTGAAGCGGAGGCCCGGCAGGCGGCAATGGCCTCCGAGGGCGGGCACTGAACCCGACGAGCCGGCCTCGCCCCCTTTTCGTGGGCGAGGCCGCATCTCATAGGAGGCGCACGGCGAATATCGCGGTCATCGTGAACCCGATGGCCGCGATCCCCCAGCGCAGCACCCGGGCCGGGATGCGCCGCGCCAGGGGGGCGCCCGCGTAGCCCCCAGCCGTGGCCGCGACCATCATGGCCACCGCCATGGGCCATGCGACCAGCCCCGCGACGGCGAAGACGGCGACCGACACCGCCGAGATCACGAAGCTCAGACCGTTCTTCAGCCCGTTCATCGCGTGGATGTCCCCCATCCCCCACAATGCGAACAGCGCGAGCAGAACGATCCCCAGCCCGCCGTTGAAGTAGCCCCCGTAGAGCGCCACCGCGAAGAGCGCGGCGCCTCCGTATGGTGCGAGCCCGCGGCGGCGGGCGGCCCAACCACGCAGGCGCCCCCCGAACAGGAACACCAGCGTCGAGACCAGCAGCAGCAGAGGCACGACCAGCGCGAAGGCCGCGTCAGACGAGATCGTCAGCAGCCCCGCCCCTGCCAGCCCGCCGGCGAGGGCCCATCCCGAGAGGCGCAGGAGGCGCGCGCGCGGCATCGCGGCAAGTTCCGCGCGAAAGCCCAGCGCGCCGCTGGCGTAGCCGGGGAACACCGCAACCGCGCTCGTGGCGTTGGCGGCGACGGGCGGCAGGCCGGCGGCCACGAGGGCGGGGAAGGTGAGGAAGGTGCCGCCGCCAGCCAGGGTATTGAGGACGCCTGCGAGAAAGGCGGCGACGACGGGCAGAAGGTATTCCATTAAGGCGAATCCTCGAAAGAGAAAGGCCCCCGCCTGAGCGGGGGCCTCGGTGCCGCGTGCCTGTCGGATACGCCTAGTGGCGCGGCGTCTCCAGCGGTATGCCTTCGGGCTGCTTGCCCCAAGTCTCGCGGCCGGAGAGGCCTCCGGCAACCTCCTCCGTCGACTCGGCCGCCAGCTCCTCGGGCAGGACGAGGTTCAGGATGATCGCGATGAAGGCGGCCGGCAGCAGTCCCGACACCGCCAGGACGCGCACCGTGTCCGGCAGCCCGGCCACGGCGGCGGGCTCGAGCTGGAGGCCCAGCCCCACCGACAGGGCGACTGCGAAGATCACCATGTTCCGCCGGCTCCAGTCGACGTCCGAGAGCATAGAGATGCCGGCGGCCACGACCATGCCGAACATGACGATCACGCCGCCGCCGAGAACCTCGATCGGCACCGTGCGGATGACGCCGCCGACTTTCGGGATGAGGCCGCAGACGATCAGGAAGATCGCGCCGCACGTCACCACGTGGCGCGACATCACGCCCGTCATCGCGATGAGGCCGACGTTCTGGCTGAACGAGGTGTTCGGGAAGGCCCCGAACATGCCCGCGACCGCGGTGCCCACGCCGTCGGCATAGGTCGCGCCTTGGATCTCGCGGTCGGTCGCCTCGCGGCCCGCGCCGCCCTTGGTGATGCCCGACACGTCCCCCACCGTCTCGACGGCGGAGACGAAGGCCATGAGGCAGAAGCCGAGGATCGCCGCGACCGAGAACTCGGCGCCGTACTTGAAGGGCACCGGCAGCGCGAACGGGGCCGCGTTGCTCCAGGATGCCGCTATCGCGTCGGTCGTCAGGATGCCGGTGAAGATGGCGTAGACGTAGCCGACCAGAAGCCCGACGAGCACCGCCGACACCGCCAGCATCCCGCGCGCGAAGAACTTCAGGCCGAGCGTCACGAAGATCACCACGAGCGCCGCCGACCAGTTCAGCAGCGAGCCGTATTCGGGCGTGCCGATGGCGGGGACGCCGCCGGCGGCGTACTGGATGCCGACCCGGACGAGCGCGAGGCCGATCATCGTCACTACGAGGCCGGTGACGAGCGGCGGCAGCGCGAACCGGATCTTGCCGATGAACGTCCCGATGATCGCATGGAAGACGCCGCCGGCGATGACGCCGGTGAAGAGCACCGCGAGCGCGTCGACCCCCTTGCCCGCCACGAGCGGGATCATGATCGGCAGGAACGCGAAGGACGTGCCCTGGACGATCGGGAGGGCCGCGCCGATCGGCCCGATGGTGATCGTCTGCAGGAGCGTCGCGAGCCCCGCGAAGAGCATCGACATCTGTATGAGGTAGAGGAGCTCGGGAAAGTCGGGGCTGCCCGAGCCGAATCCGAAGCCGGCGGCGCCGGCAACGATGATGGCCGGCGTCACGTTGGCCACGAACATCGCCAGGACGTGCTGGATGCCCAGGGGAACCGCCTTGTAGAGCGGGGGCGTGTAGTTCGGATCGCGGAGCTGCTCCGGCGTTCCTATCGAGGTGTCGGCCATCGTTCGGTCCTCCCTTGATGGCATGGTCGGCTCTTGTCGGCCGTTAGGAAAGGGCAATCGTCCAGGGCACGTCGAAACGGTGTTCCTGAAGGTTTCCCGTGCCCTCTTCGCGGTCGATCACCGCGAAGAGGCCCGGTGCCCGCAGCGGCGTCAGGACGCCGTGCCAGACGTTCCGGTGGAACTGCACGCCTTGGTGCGGGGCGGTGAGGAAGGCCAGCGGCTCCGCCTCCGGGCCGTCCGACACGGTCACGAGGAACGGATGGGCCGTCATCGGAAGGAACGCCTGGGTGCCGAGAGGGTGCCGTTCGATTAGGTCGAGCGCATAGGGCAGGGCCCGCGGCTGCGCCTCGAACACCGAGAGGCAGGCCGGGCCATCGGTGTCGGGGCGGCAGATGTCGTGCCAGCGCGTGCAGAGACCCGCATTGATCGTCCGCGCCGTGCCGCGCCCCGCCTCGATGACCGTGCCATAGGGCGCGATCGCCTCCTCCGTCAGCGGCCTCGCCCGAACCGTTCTCACCAGTCCATCGCTTCGAGGCGGAGGCGCGCGATGCGGAGGACCTGCGCCTCGGCCTCCCGGCGCTCGACTCCGGTGTCGTTGGCGAGGCGGCGGTCCATGGCGGACATGATGGACGGCTTGTCGTGATCGCGCACCGCGATGATGAACGGAAAGCCGTGCTTCTCGACGTAGGCGGCGTTCAGGGTCTGGAACGCCTCCCTTTCCGCATCGGTGAGGAGGTCGAGGCCGGCGCTCGCCTGCTCGGCCGTGCTGTCGGCCGTGAGGCGCCCGGCGCTGGCCAGCTTGCCGGCGAGGTCGGGGTGGGCGTTCAGCACCGCGAGGCGGTCGGCGTCCGGCGCATTGCGGAACGCCTCGGCCATCACGGCGTGCATGCCGGCGGGCGAGTGATGCGCCGGTCCCAGCTCGCGCCGCCACGCCTGCGCCGCGACCCAGGCCGAATGCTCGAACACGTCGCCGAACCGATCGACGAAGGCCTCCTCCGAGAGCTCCGGGGCGGTGGCGCCGGCGCCGATCTCGACCGGCCGATCGGACAACGGGGTCGTCCGCTGCGGCTCCTGCGGGGGGTGGGCCTCGTTCCAGTGCCGCGCGATGTCGGCGCGGGTCGCGATCCAGGCGCCGCCCTTCTCGCGCACGTGGTCGAGGAACCGGCGCAGCGCAATGGCCCGGCCCGGCCTCCCCGCGAGGCGGCAGTGGAGGCCGACGGTCATCATGCGCCCGCCTTCCTCGTGCAGCATGTCGAACGTGTCGGTCAGGTGCCGCTCCCACGACGAGGGGTCGGGATGACCCGCCGAGATGGCGAACCGCATGTCGTTGCAGTCGAGCGTGTAGGGCAGCGCCAGCTGAGAGGCGTCCCCGATGCGGACGCGGTGGGGCAGGTCGTCGTCGTAGACGTCCGAGGTGTAGAGCGGGCCGACCTCCTCGTGGACCAGCCGCACGGTGTTCAGCGAGCAGCGGCCGGTGTACCAGCCCTCCGGCCGCGTTCCGGTCGCCGCGACATGATTCCGCACGGCCGAGCGAATCTCCTCGCGCTCCTCCTCCTCGGACATGAACGCGTGCTCGACCCAGCGGTCGCCATGGCAGGCGATCTCCCAATCGGCCGATCGCATGGCCTCCACCTGGGTGGGCGAGCGCAGGAGGGCGTTCGCCACTCCGAACACGGTGACCGGCAACTCTCCCAGCATGCGGTGAAGGCGCCAGAAGCCGGCGCGGGCGCCGTACTCGTAGAGCGATTCCATGTTCCAGTGCCGCTGCCCCTCCCAAGGCACGGCGCCGGTTATCTCGGACAGGAAGGCTTCCGAGGCGGCATCGCCGTGAAGGGGGGAGTTCTCCGCCCCCTCCTCGTAGTTCAGGACGAGGGAAAGCGCCACGCGCGCGCCATCCGGCCATCGCGCGTCGGGGGGCATGGGACCGTAGCCCAGGGTGTCGCGGGGATATCGCGGTGGCATGTTCGTTTCCTCCATCCATCTGCCTACGACTAGAATGGCGGCAGGATTATCTCCTATTTCTTGATTCTGTCTTCTCGCGACAACGGCTTCGTCCGGCTACCCCCGGGGGCTATCCTTCTGCGCGAGCCAAGGAGGTCAAGATGCCCGCGAGCCTGACAACGCATGTCCTCGACACTGCCGGCGGCACGCCCGCGAAGGGGATGCGGATCGATCTCTACCGCCTCGACGGCGAGGCGCGCGAGCACCTTGCCGAGGCACGGACCAACGACGATGGACGCACGGACGCCCCGATCCTCGCAGAAGCGGCGCACGGAACCTACGAGTTGGTCTTCCGCTGCGCCGACTGGCTGGACGCGGGCCAGGGCGCGTCGCGGCGGCGTTTCCTCGGGGACGTGCCGATCCGCTTCGGCATCGACGAGGACGCGCACTACCACGTGCCGCTCCTGCTCAGCCCGTTCGGCTACTCGACCTATCGCGGCTCCTGAGGGGCGCGGGCCTCGGCCTTCGCGACGAGGTCCCGCAGCCGCGGTGCGACCCAGTCCATGAAGAGGCGCCGCTTCGGGTCCTGAAGGCGCCGATGAGCATAGAGGCAGGCGAGTTGGATCGGCTCGGGCGGGGTCTCGTGCGCGACCTGGACGAGCGTGCCTTCGGCCATGGCTTCGGCCACCTCCCAGAGGGGCTTGAGGATGATCCCCCGCCCCATCAGCGCCCAGTCCATCAGCGTGGCCCCGTCATCGCAGTCGAGCCGCCCCGTCACCCCGAAGCGGCGCGGCCCCTCGGGCGTGCGCAGCAGCCAGCGGAACTCGGTCGCGCCGGGATAGCGCAGGATCAGGCATTCGTGCCCGTCCCGAACGAGCGCCTCCCCGTCCCGGGGCATCCCCCGCTCTGCGACGTAGGACGGGGCGGCCACCAGGACGCGGCGGCAATCGCATATCTTGCGGATCTTGAGGTTCGAATCCTCCGGCGTGCCCAGGATGATCGCGACGTCCAGCCCTTCGGCGGTCAACTCGACGCCGCGGTCGGTCAACCGCAGCCGCATCGTGAGGCCGGGATAGTCGTCCATGAACGAAGGGACGATCGGTGCGAGAAGGCGCCGGCCCAGCCTGAGCGGCGCCGAGACGCTGAGAAGGCCGCGCGGGCTTCCGGTGATCGCCGCGACCCGTCCCTCGGCCGCCTCGACCGCCTCGACCACCTCGCGCGCGCCGTCGTAGAAAGCCTCGCCGTGCTCGGTGGGGCGCAGCGAACGGGTCGTCCGCTGGAAGAGGCGGACCTTCAGGTGCTCCTCTAGGGCCGCGATGCGCGAGGAGGCGACCGCCGGCGAGACGCGCTGGTCGCGCGCGGCCGCCGACATCGAGCCCAGTTCGTAGACCCGGACGAAAAGACGGATATTCTCGAGCAGGGCCATTCTCAAGCTCTCCTTGAAGGTGCTTGCCGACTAGCCCGCGTAGCATGGCAATGCTCGCTGCGCTATCGCTCGTCCGATCCGCTCCTCCGAGGACAACGCCAATGTACGATCTTGCCGTTCTGACCGAGTTCGCGTCCTTCGCGCTGCGCTGGCTCCACGTGGTGACGGCGATGGCGTGGATCGGTGCGTCCTTCTACTTCATCGCCCTCGACCTGGGGCTTCGGAAGGCCCCCGACCTGCCGGCCGGCGCCTCCGGCGAGGAATGGGAGGTCCACGGAGGCGGCTTCTACAACACGGTGAAGTACACCGTCGCCCCCGACCGGCTGCCCGAGCACCTGCGCTGGCACAAATGGCAGAGCTACATGACCTGGGTCTCGGGCGCGGGTCTTCTGATGATCGTCTACTGGGCGGGGGCGGAGCTATTCCTGATCGACCCGGCCAAGCTCAATCTATCGACCTGGCAGGCGATCGCGCTCTCGGCACTCTTCATCGCTGCCGGTTGGCTGGGCTACGACGCGCTCTGCCGCTCGCCGCTGCGCAGCCGGCCCGCGCTGGTGATGCTGGTCCTCTTCGCCGGAATCGTCCTGGCCTCGTGGCTGCTCCACCAGGTCTTCACGGGCCGCGCGGCCCAGCTGCACCTGGGCGCGATGACGGCGACGATCATGACGGGCAACGTGTTCTTCGTCATCATGCCCAACCAACGGATCGTGATCGACGACCTGAAGGCCGGCCGCACGCCCGACGCCAAGTACGGCCAGATCGCCAAGCTGCGCTCGACGCACAACAACTACCTGACGCTGCCGGTCATCTTCCTGATGTTGTCGAACCACTACCCGACGGCCTTCGCCACGTCCTACGCCTGGCTGATCGGCCCGCTCGTCTTCCTGATCGGGGTCTGGGTGCGGCACTACTTCAACACGCTCCACGCCACGGGGAAGGGCCCGATCTGGACCTGGGGCGCCTCGGCCGTGACCTTCGTGCTGGTGATGTGGATCGCGGCTGCGCCGATGTGGCGCGAGGACGCCTTCGAGGTAGCCGAGACGCGCGAGCTGCAGCCCATGGAGGCCGCCTTCGCCGCTGCGCCCCATTTCGAGGAGGTCGTGCAGACGGTGACGGGGCGCTGCTCCATGTGCCACGCGCGCGAGCCCTTCTGGGACGGCATCCAGTACGCGCCGAAGGGCGTGGTGCTGGAGACGCCCGCCGACGTCGCGCGCCACGCCCGGGAGATTCATCTGCAGGCCGGCGCGTCCCACGCGATGCCGCCGGCGAACATCACCCTCATGGAGGACGACGAGCGCGCGCTCATCCGTCGGTGGTGGCATGGCGCGGGCGGCGCGGACGGCGAGGCGTTCCTAGCCGAGCTTGCCGCCGACTGAGGTGCTTCGGCGCGGCTCCGGCCGCTCCCCCCCGATCTCGGGCGGTCCGCGGACCGCGGAAGATGATTGCGCGTCCTCGTCCTCGTCCTTCGGCTTCCCGATCTTCTCGTCGATCTCGCGGTCGCCGAGCATGTCCTCGACGTAGAGCATCCTCACCAGGATCATCACGACCAGCAGGAGGGGCGTCGCCAAGAATATCCCGGCGACGCCGAAGAGGATCCCGAAGCCGGCCACCGCCAGGACGATCAGCACCGGCGGCAGCGCCGCGACGCGCTTTTGGATGATCGGCAGGAGGACGTTCCCCTCGAACTGCTGGACCGCGACGAAGAGGACCGCCGTCCAGACGGCGTCCATCGGCGACTGCGAGAAGGCGACGAGGACCGCCGGGATGCCCGAGAGGAAGGGACCGACGAAGGGGATGAAGTTGGTCAGCCCGGCGATGATACCCAGGAGCAGTGGCAGCGGGATGCCCAGGAGCCAGAGCCCCACACCCGTCAGCAGCGCGACCGCCAGCATGTCGAGCGCTTGCCCGGCGAGCCAGCGCCACAGCCCGGTCCCGACCTCGTCCAGTATCTCCTGAGCGCGGGGGCGGCGAGACATGGGAACGAGATGCAGGAGGCCTGCCCGGTAGAGGTCGGGGTCGATCGCCAGGAAGATGGCGACCGTGAGCAGGATGACGACGTTCGCCAAGATGCCCAGCGAGGCGGAAAGGGTGCCCCCGATCGTGCCGAGGATGTTGAAGCGCGGCCCCTCCTCCGCGCCCTCGACCTCGTCCAGCAACCACGCCCCCAGGTCGGTATGCGACAGCCAGTTCTCGATCCCGTCGAGCGTTTCGGGAATGCTGGCGGAGAGCTGGCCGAACTGTCCGACGAGGCGCGGGCCGGCCAGCATCGCGACGGCGATCAGGGCCCCGAGGATCGCCAGGATGACGATAAAAAGCGAGACGCCGATCTTCAGCGGCGTGTGGAGCGACAGCATGTTCGCGAGGTTGCGGAAGAGGATCGCGAGCAGCGTGCCCCCGAAGGCGAGGAGCAGCACGAAGGAGAGCTGCCATGCCGCGAGCGCCAAGACCACGACCAGCAGCACGAAGAGTAGGTCGCGGGTCAGGCGGTCGGTGTTCAGGCCGCGGTCCGTGGGCGGTCCTGGCATGTCAGGCAAGGTGCAGGCCCCGGAAATGATCCGAGATGGCGCCGGGGGTGGTGAACCAGACCTTGTCGTCCGCCTTCTCACGCAACTCTCTCAGTACGGCGGCGAGGTGGGCGAAGCGGTGCGCCTGACCCATGAGGTACGGGTGGAGCGCGATGCCCATGACCACGGGGCGCGCCTCGCACTCCTCCCGGTGGACCCCGTAGGCCGAGCGGATCATGTCCGCGAACTCGGCGCCCTCGCGGCGCCGGCCCATGATCTGCGGCACGTCGTTCAACTCCTGCGGATAGGGTACGGAGAGGATGCGCCCGGCGCCGCCCTCCGATCTGTCGGTCTCGAACCAGACCGGCTGCTCGTCGTGTGCCCAGTCTAGGAGGTACTCGAAGCCCGCCGCGTCGAGCAGATCCGGCGTATGCGCGGACTCGGAGATCAGCGGGGCGAGGTAGCCCTTGGGCGCGGCGCCCGTGACGTCACGCAAGGCGTCGCGGGAGCGTTCGATGACCGACCGCTCGCCCCGCTTGGACATCTCCCCCGGCTCGTCCGAGTTCGTGTGGCCATGGGCGACGAACTCGTCGCCGCGCGCGGCAAAGGCCTCGACGATGCGGGGCGCGTGCTCCGTCACGGCGGCATTGAGGAGCGCGGCGGCCGGAAGCTCCAACTCGTCGAGGAGGGCGAGCATGCGCCACAGCCCGACCCGGTTGCCGTAGTCGCGCCAAGCGTAGTTCAGGACGTCCGGCACGGGGTTGCGGGAGGCGAGGACCGCACCCCCCGCGTCGTCGAACGCGAACCACTCGACGTTGACGTCGATGTGGATCGCGAGCCGCGCGCCGCCCGGCCATGTGAAATTGGGCCGGTCCACGATGGCCGAGTAATCGTAGCGGCCATGGTGGTCGGGCGTTCCCAGGAGGCCGGGCAGCACGGACATCCGGATCAGTTCCCGCGATAGGTCGAGTAGTTGTAGGGGCTGACCACGATCGGCACGTGGTAGTGCTGCGAGCCGTCGTCCACGCGGAACGACACGCTGATCTCGGGGAAGAACAGGGGATCGACGTCCGAGAAGCCGTCATACCCGGTCATGTCGAAGGTCAGGCGGTAGAGGCCCTCGTCCGCCTCGCCCTCGACGAGGCCGTTGGCGCGGCCGTTGTCCTCGGTGGTGGCGCTGGCGACTTCGGTCCAGCCATCGGGGCCTTCCATCTCCAGGGTGACGGGGACGCCGCCGGCGCCGACGCCGTTCGTGACGTCGAGCACGTGGGTCGAGATGCCTTCGGCGATGGCCGCGAAGGGTAGCGCGGCGAGCGCGGCGCCGGAGAGGAGGGTCGTGATACGGGTCATGGATCGCTCCGTTCGGTTGCGGTGTGCTGTGCCCAACGACATTCGGGCGCTCGCGTTTCATGGATCCGAAAGATTTCGCTCCTCCGGCTCCCGGGTGGTCATTCGGGTCGGGGGTCGCATCCCATACCCAGTCCCAGGGTGCACTTGCGCTGGAGGCGGAGGACGTCCTCCTCCGTCCATCCGGCCGGGTCCAGCAACGCCTGCCATGCCGGGATGTAGTCGCGGGCGATGTAGTTGTGCCCGTACCCGTCCGGCACGGAGGTCGCGATCGCCATGTCGAGCGCGAGCTGGAAGAGCGTGACCACGGGCATCCAGCGCAGTTCGGGCGAGACGTCGTGCGCCGGCGGCTCGGCCATCCAGACCGGGCGTCGCCAGGTCGACGCGGGCTCGAAGAACACGACCCCGTCCGAGGCGTATTGCAGCCATACGATCCGCATCGCCCCCCACCCTTCCGTTCCGGGGACGACGAGCTGGTTCGTGAAGCGTGCCGTTCGGCCGTCCGCGATGACCGGAAGCACGTAGGGGCTGCCCGCGTCGCGCCGCGCGACGGCCCGGCGCCAGAGCTCGGAGGGAAAGGGCGGCCCCGCCCAGAGCGCGCCGTCCACCGGGTCCGACACCATGTCGAGAAGATCCACCGAGTACATGGACGCCCAAGCGCCGAGGCTGAGCCCGTGGAGGAACAGGCGCGGCCGCGTGGCGGGGTCCATCGCCCGCCATCTGTCGAGCACGGCCTGCGTCAGCGCGTCGGACTGCTCCAAGCCGCGCTGCGTCTCGAAGATGAGCGTGAGCGGCGAGGTCAGGTACGAGTACTGAACCACCACGGTGGCGACGTCGCCTTCGGCCAGATACTCCAGCGGCGCGTGCGACCCCTCGTCGAGCCATCCGGTGCCGGTGGGCATCGTGACGACAAGGTTCGCGCGCTCGAAGCCACCTACGCGTTCGAGCTCGGCGAGGGCCAGGGCCGCGCGCGCTTCGGCCGACGGGGCGGTTTCCAGACCGGCGTAGATACGCAGGGGACGCTTGGCCGGCCGCCCCAGGAAGGCGGCGATCTCCTCCTGCGTGGGCCCGCGCGTGACGAACTGGCGTCCCTGCGCGCCCAGCGCCCCCCAATCGAGAAGGGAGCCCGGCCCCCCCGGCACGAGAGGGTCGGACGGCGCGGGCAGGTCGGCCTCGAAGAATCCGGCAGCGGTCGCATAGCTGCTGTCGGCCGCGCCGAAGAGCGTGTCGATCATACCGTCCCGCGTCACGATCAGCACGAGCAAGGCTGCAAGGAGCGCGGCGGCCCCGTTGGCGACCCGCCGGGGCATGAACGGGAAGAAGCGTCTCCGCAGCCAGCGGAAGAGACGCGCGACCGCTCGGCCCAGCAAGAGCAGGACGAGGAAGACGATCACCGCGAGGACGACGATCACGACCGGATGGCCCGCCGTGACAGGCTCCATTCCCACGGCCGCGCGGACGGAGTCCTGCCACGGCGTGACGAGGGCTAGGCACCAGATCGCTAGCCCTGCCGGCACCGCGAGGACGCCGAAACGCATGAAGGCGAGGCTGCGACCTTCGGCCTGCGGCAGGCCCAGGAAATGCCAGAGCGCGGCGAGGATGCGGCCGATCACGTAGCCGATCGCCCCGACCAGGCCGCCCAGCACACCCTGGAAGATCGCGCTCCTGGGAACGAGTGACGGCGTCAGCGACGCCGCGAAGAAGAGAAGCGCGAGCGCGAGCGGCACCGCGAGGAGATGCAGCCGCGTCACCCCGTCGACATCGTCCAACCGGCCGGTCAACGGTACCCGTCCCCGGCTGGAGGCGCTTCGCCCTCCGGCGAGCCGTGCGAGCTCCGAACGATCATGAAGACGGCCAAGGCCCCGATGACGATGCCGATGGCGGCGCCCTTCAGCAGGATCTCCTCGCCCTCGCCCCCAGCGGTGACGACGGAGTAGAAATGGACGGCCAGTACCGCCACGACGAGCGCGATCAGCTTCTCCTTGAGGGAGGAGAAGGACGTGATCTCCAACGATGGAGGCACACGGTCCAACGCCCCTATAAAGAGGGAGTAGAGCCCGATCGAGACGATGAGCAGCGTCGTCGCGACGAGCAGCATGTCGGTCTGTTCGATGGCGCGGTGCAGCAGATCACGGACGGAGTGCTCCGCCAGCGGTTCGGCGGCGAAGTGCCCGAGCGCCTGCACGGTTCCTATGAGGATCGCCAGATAGAGAGCCCCGCTCAGGATCGCGCTCGCCAGGACGCCGAGCATGGCGATGTAGCGCACGAGGCTGAAGACCCTTCTCATCGAGGGACGGCCCGTGCCGTGAGAAGGGCCGCTACAACAGCCATTCGATCGGCAGGTGCTTCATGGCGGCGATCGCCAGCGCGCGCGACGGCGTTCCTCCCGGCTCGTCCGGCCGAATGGCGCCCGTCGCCGTGTCGCGCCAGAGAAGATGGCCGCCGCGCAGGAGAACCTCCCAGGCGAGGCCATGCAGATCCTCGTCGAAGGCGGCCCGCATCTCGGCAGCCATGCGCGGGCTCTCGATAAGGAGGCCCATCTCGGTGTTCAGGCTGGTCGAACGCGGATCGAAGTTGAAGGAGCCGACATAGACCCGCTCGCCGTCCACCGCGAACGTCTTGGCGTGAAGGCTCGACCCGGCGGAGCCGAACGGGCCCAGACCCTTCGTCCTCCTCGGCGGCGCGGCTTCGCGTTTGAGCTCGAAGAGACGCACGCCGCCCGTCAGAAGGGCCCGGCGCCAACATACGTAGCCCGCATGCACGGGAAGCACGTCCGTCGCCTCGAGCGCGTTCGTCAGCAGCCGCACCTGGACGCCCCGGCGGGCCATGAGCGCGAACAGTTCGGTGCCCCGGCATCCCGGAACGAAGTAGGGCGATACGCCGTCGAGGCCTTCGGCGACGCCGCCGACGGCACGGGCGAGGCGCTCGGCGAGCAGCTGATCGGGACGGGCACGTCCCTCTCCCTTGGCCGGGTCGTCGCTGAGCAGGCTCGCCCGGGTCCATTCGAGGTCCATCTCGCCGCTGCGTATCCGTTCGACGAAGCGCGAGTCCTGAAGCTCCTCGCGATACGTGGCCCATTGTCGTTCGGCGAGATGCTCGCGAAGGGCCGGCGCCAGCGGATCGCGCGCCGGCGGAGGGCCCAGGATAGGGGCTGCCGGGTGGACGGACGGGCAGTTCCAGTACCGATCGAAATCGGCCGACACCTTCTCGACCACCGGGCCCACGGCGAGGACGTCGCGGTCGAGGTAGATGGCCTGTGCCCCCGTGTCGAAGTACTCGTCCCCGATGTTGCGCCCCCCGACGATGGTGGCGCGGCCGTCGACGGTGAACGACTTGTTGTGCATGCGCCGGTTCAGTCGCGGGAAGTCGAACGCGTAGGCCAGCCGCTTGCCGCGCCGCAGGTTGAACGGATTGTAGAGGCGCACCTCGATGCGCGGGTGCCGCCCCACCCATGCGAGATACGGGTCGAGCCCGTCGGTGCCGTTGTCGTCGAGCAGAAGGCGCACCCTCACCCCCCGCTCGGCCGCCCGCCAGAGCGCGTCGAGCAGCAGGAGCCCGGTCAGGTCCGGCTTCCAGATGTAGTATTGCGCGTCGATCGACCGAACCGCGACGTCCGCCAGCAGCGCCCGCGCCGCGAAGGCCGGCACGCCGTCGCGCAGGGATGCGACCCCTGTGAGCCCCTCGTGCCGCACCGACCGCTCCTGAATGCCATCCGCGAGCGGGCCGTGACGAGCTGGGGGCAGGGCGTGCTGAACGGGGCCGCGCGACGTCGGGGGCGGGAAGGCGAGCCGCGCGGCGAGCAGCGCGCCGCCGCCGATGCCCATGCCGATGGCGACGCGGCGCAGGGCCGCGCCGGCGCGTGGGTATCGAACGCTCTCCTGCAAGATCAGTCGTCCCAGACGGGCAGGGCCTCGATCTGTTCCTTGCTCATGTCGATGTGCAGGCGGTCGCCCTCGGGGCGCAGCATGCCCAGCTCCACAACGACCTCGCTGTCGCCGATCCCCAGGAAGCCGCCGACCTCGGCCGAGACGGCGACGATCTCGCCTTCGGGAGTCATGAGGACCTCGTCGACCTCGCCGATCACGTCGCCGGACGCGTCCTCGATGTCCGTGTCCTCCAGGTCGTCCACCGTGATCCCCCAAGGCTCGACGACGAGGGCCTCGTTCTCGACCTCCAGAAGGTTCGGCGCGACGTCCTGCGCGAGTGCGGGCAGCGCGACGGCGGCGGCGGCGAGCGTGGTGAGAGCAATGCGCATGGAAGAGCCTTTCATTGTGGAGCGTGCGACAACCCAACACGCTCGGGCGGCATGGGGTTCGCGGCACCGGCCGGAAAAGTCCCCTTGGCGATCAGGAAGAGCGCTTGCGCCGGTCGAAGGTGACCACGCGCCAGAGATAGATCAGCACGAGGACGACCACCGCGACGTTCGAGACCGGGTTCAGCCAATGCGAGACGCGCTCGTACTCGCCCTCGAGGAGGTAGCCCGCCCCGGCGAGGATCCCCGTCCAGATGAGCGAGCCGATGGACGAGTAGAGAAGGAACGCCCCCAGCGGCATCTTCGAGAGGCCGGCGGGCACGGAGATCAGCGTGCGGACCCCGGGCACGAGGCGCCCGACGAGAACCGCGATCCGGCCATGACGGCGGAACCATTCGTCGGCGCGATCGATCTCGTCGGGGGTGAGGGTCAGCCAGCGGCCGTGCCGCTCGGCCAAGCGCTTCAGCCGGTCCTCGCCGAGCCGGGCGCCGGCCCAGTACCACAGCCACGCGCCGCCGACCGATCCCCCCGTCCCGGCGAGGATCGCGGCCCAGAGCGTCATGTCGCCCCGCGCCGCCGAGAATCCGGCGAGAGGCATGACCAGTTCGGAGGGAATGGGGGGGAACACGTTCTCCAGGAGCATCAGGAACGCGACGCCGGCCGGGCCGGCCGTTCCCATGATGGAGACGATCCAATCGAACATTTTCTCAATCCTCCGGGTCGCCGGCCCGTCCCAGCCGGAACTCGTGCACCTTCTGGCTCTCCCTCGGCGCGTCCCCGACCGCCTTGCCGTAGCGCCGCGCGAGAGGTCCCGCCGTCGCCCCGTGCAGGACGACCGAGAGAAGGACGGTCAGAAGCGTCGTCGCCTCGATGTCGGCAAGGCCTGCGAAGGAGTTCTCCTCCAGCACTAGAAGGAGGTAGATCACCGAAGCAAGGCCGCGCGGGCCGAACCAGCCGAGGAAAAGCACCGTCTCGCGGCGAAGGCCCGTGCCCAGCAGCGACAGCCAGACAGGGGCCATCCGCAGCACCGTCAGGGACAGCACGGCATAGACGACGTGCCGCCACTCCCATCCCTCCCACGCCCCAGGCAGGAGCACCGCGCCGAAGGCGGCGAAGACGATCAGCGTGACGAGCTGCCCCTCGGCCTCGGCGAAGTCCGCGATCGCGTCGCGCAGGCGCTCGTCCCGGGTCGCGGTCACGAGGCCGCAGCAGAACGCGGCGATGAACCCGTTCGCCGTCACCGCCTCCGCCCCGGCGTAGGCGAGAAGCGGAAGGGCGAGCGTCGAGATCCGCAGGAACGTCTCGTCCATCCAGCCCCTGCCGAGCGCGGTGCGGATGGCGCGGGCGCAGAGCAGGGCGACCGCCCCGCCCACCAGCGGCGCCAGGAGGAGCTGCGCCGCGATGAAACCTGCCCAGCCGCCGATACCGCGTCCTCCGTCCGCGGCGGCGAGGGAGACGGCGATGAGGAGGGCGGGGAAGGCGAGGCCGTCGTTCAGCCCGCTCTCGACGTTCAGCGCTTGCCGGACACGGGCCGGGACGGCGCGATCCGAGACGACCGCCTGCCCCAGGGCGGCGTCCGTCGGCGCGAGCATCACCGCCAGCACGGCGGCGGGCCAGAGGCCGAGGTCGGGGAAGAGGATCATCGCCACGACGGTCCCGAGGATCATCGTGCCCGGCAGCCCGATCGTCAGCAGGCGAACCGGCAGGCCGTGCTGCGCGCGCAGGCGGCGCACGTCGATCCGGGACGCATCGGTGAAGAGCGCGATCACCAACGCCGCCTCGGCGAGGTCGTGGATCGCGGAGGAATCGACCCCGATGTCGACGTTCCCGAGGAGCGCGAGCGCCAACCCGAGCGCGACGAACCCCATAGGAGCGGTGATCCCGTCCCGGCCGGCACGGTCCGACACGAGCGCATAGAGCAGAAGGCCGAGGCCGAGGGCGAAGAGAGCGGCGGACGGCATGCATCGGGATCCTTCCTCATGCGGCGAGAACCAAAGTCCTTCGCCAGGGTTACAGCGGCGTGACCGTGCCATGAGGAACGGAGGAAGTGCCGTGTTCGATCCGAGGATTTTTGCTGTGCATGGCCCGGGCGCCATCGTAAGCGGCGCGGACTTCGGCATCGGACACGCGACGGTCGGCACCTCGGCCGTCGCCTGCGATGCGATCCCCGCGATGTCGGGGCCGGCGTGTGGCGCTCTTCTCCCGTGTCCGCCCGCCGCGGCCCGGATCCCGACGGCGCCGGGTGGCGGCGTCCAACGATTCGACTGAAGAAGGAACGCTCTCGTGAGATATCTGACCTTGGCCGTTTCCATGGCACTCGCCGGATGCGCGGCGACGTCCGAAGGCGAGACCAGTCTCGTCGGCCTCTGGACAGTGACCGAAATCGGAGGCGCCGCACCCGCGGGCGAGGAGCCCGCCGAGCTGGGCTTCGCCGAGGATGGCGCCCTTTCGGGAAGCACTGGCTGCAATCGCGTCCTGGGAACCTGGGTCGCCGAAGGCGGGACGCTCAACATCGAGCAGCCCGGCACCACCATGCGCCTCTGTGCGCCAGCCGCGATGGAGCAGGAGCGCCGGTTCCTCGACATCGTCGCGACCGTCGAGACATGGGGGGTCGAGGACGGCGTGCTGGTCATAGCCGGGCCCGAAGGCACGATCCGCGCGGTCAGATAGGCCGCGTGAGCCTCAGGATGGTCATCCCGATCGCGGCGGAGAGGACCGAGGCGACCAGCACGCTGAGCTTGGCGCCTTCGAGGATCGGACCCTCGAAGGCGGCCCCGGCTATGAAGATCGACATGGTGAAGCCGATTCCGCAGAGGCAGCCCGCCCCTACGAAGTGCCGCCACCCCACGTCCCGCGCCTTGGTCGCGACGCCCGTCCGCAGCGCGAGCCATACCGCAAGGCAGATGCCCACCGGCTTGCCGATCACGAGGCCAAGGATGATCCCCAGGGATACCGGCGCCAGCGGATCGAAGGCGCCGCCGGTCAGAAGGAGGCCGGTGTTGAAGAAGGCGAAGAGCGGCAGGATGCCGAAGTTGGTCCAGTTCTCCAGCCCGTGCTTCAGCCGCTCGCCCGGCTCGCGCAGGCGGCCCAGGATCTCGCCCAGCCGCTCGACCGTGTGATGGGCGAAGCCCTCGCCCGGTTCGGCCGCTTCGGCTTCTCGGCGCATCAGGGCCGCGGTCTGCGCCGCCACGCCGTGCACGGCGGCAGGGCGGCGCGACGGTATCGCCAGGGCCGTCAGCACCCCTGCGAGCGTGGCATGAAGCCCGCCTGCGTGGATTGCGGCCCACAGAAGGATGCCGAGGGTCAGGTAGGGCCATAGCGCGTAGACCCGCCCCCAGCTCAGCCCGGCCATGAAGACGACGATGCCCGCGGCGACGCCCAAGGGACCCCAGGCGATCCCCTCCGAGTAGAACGCCGCGATCACGAGGATCGCGCCGAGGTCGTCCGCGATCGCGAGGGCCGAGACGAACACCTTGAGCGAGGGGGGGACCCTGTCGCCGAGAAGGGCCAGGAGCCCCAGCGTGAACGCGATGTCCGTCGCCATCGGGATACCCCAGCCGGCCGCCGACGGCTCGCCCAGGTTGATCAGCGCGAAGATCGCAGCCGGCACCGCCATTCCGCCCAGGGCGGCGACGATGGGCAGCGCGGCACGCGACGGGTCCGAAAGCTCGCCCGCCACGACCTCGCGCTTTATCTCGATCCCGACGATCAGGAAGAAGATCGTCATCAGGCCGTCGTTCACCCACTCCTCAAGGGTGAGGGCGAATCGCGCGTCGTTCCACCCGAGGGACAGGACGCTGTCGCGCAGATGCTCGTAAGGCGCATGAAGGCCGAGGTTGACGACCGCGAGCGCGGCGACGGTGGCCAGCACCAGGACCAGCCCGCCGGCCGCGGCCCATTGGAAGAACTCCGCCCCCCTTTGCCGAATGCGAAGGCCGAGCGGCCGTTCGATGGCCTCGACGAGGGCCGCCTCGTCCAGGGCCCCGGTGTAGAGGCGGCCGTCGATCAGAAGCGCCGGACCCGGCGCGCGGTCGATCTCGGCACGAACCTGGCGGTTCTCCTCGAGATGGGAGAGCACCGCGTCCGACCCCATGTCGGCGGAGAGGCGCCCGGGATCGAGGCCGATCTCGCCGGCGAGCCGCTCGGCGTCGGCAGGGCCGAACGGGCCCGGTCGATCCGAGACCGCTAGATGCATGCGTAAGCCTTGGCCCTGCGCTTCGGCGGCGAGGACGGCGGCTGCGCGCCGCTGCGCGTCGACCTCGTCCTCGGGCGGGGCGGGGCGTATCACGACCGTGCCCGAGGTCCGATCGTCGACCGCCTCCACGGCGGAGCGCAGAATCGTCCTGACGGAGGGCGGCACCGCCGCGTCGTACGTGTCGTACCAGATCAGCTCGCGACCGGGCGAGTTTCCGACGACCACCTCAGGCGGAAGGGCTTTTGCGGCGCTGAGCGTCATCGCTGTCCTCGTTCGTTCCGGCTGCCAGCTAACGTGCCCTTCGCCCGCGGCGAGAGACCGGATGCCCGGAGCGGGGCGACCGCTTGCCCTGTACCCGCCCGCGATCGCCCGGGCGCCGCGTGGCCCGGCTGGTTCCGGAGGGATTTCGCGAGATCGTCCAGGGCGTCCATGATTCCCCGGGACAGGTCGTCATGGGAGCCGTGCCAAGAAACCTCGCGCGCCGGTTTCGGCCGATCCTCGCGGAGATCTCGCGCCAATCCGTCCATCCGGTCCGCGATCGCCCCCTCGCGTCGCCCGGCGAGCGCGGCGACCTCCACCAGGTGCGTCAGAAGCCCCGCTTCGCGAAGGGGGCGCACGAGGTCGCCGCGTCGTCGCCCCCGGAGGATCGAGACGACCCGGTTGCGAACCGGATCGATCTGTTTCTCCAGATCGAGCAGTATGCCGGCCGGTGCGGGCTCGAGCGCGCCTCCGCGAAGAGTTTCGGCCAACGCGCCGAGCAGATCGGCGATCTTCGACCTTTCCGTCCGTTTGGGATCGGAATGCGACGCCGCCCGCGCCGCGAGCATGCCAGCCGTCGCGCCGACCAGCGTCTCGAGAAGGCGCATCTCTATCGGGGGAAGCGCCGTTTCGCCCGTCGCGCCGAAGAAGAGGGCGAGGAAGGCGGTGTAGAGGCCGACCATCAACCCGTAGTTCAGCGATTGCAGCCATATCGCGAAGAACTGCAGCGCTAGGATCGCGACGAACTCGATGGCCGGGTGGCCGTCCAGCATCATCGCCGCGACGACGCCCGCTGCGGCGCCCAGAAGCGTGCCGCGGAAGCGCGTCCAACCCTTGGCCAGCGTGTCGTCCCCGCCTTGCGTTCCGTAGAACACGATGACCGCGGTGAGGTAGCCCCAGGCCCACCGGTCCGGCGACGTCCAGAAGGCGATCGGTAGCACGACGACGAGGCAGGCGAGCACCACCCAGGGCGATGGGCCGCCACCACCTCCGCCTTCCGAAGCGAGCGGGACGGGAGCATCGCCCTCTCGCGCCACGATCCGGTCGACCGCACCCTGCGCAGCGGTACCCGCTCCGGCCTGCGGAAGAAGGTTCTGCGTGCCGAGGGCGTTCGCCACCGCGATGACGCGTTGCTGGCCGAGGGCGTCGCCCAGATCATGGTCGAGCCGGCCGAGCCGGCGTTCGATGGGCACAGATTTGGCTAGCATCCGGCGCAGCGCGGCGTTCGAGCCGGCGCCGGCCGGGTCGGCGCCGGCGCCGGCGCGCGTGCGGCGCGTGAGACGGTTCAGCTCGCCCCTGTGAACCCGAACCAGCGTGGCGAGACGGTTCGATCGGTCGCGGCCCCACAGAAGAAACCGCACGAGCAGGTAGATCGCCGCGCCGATCCCGAGGCACGCGGCGTACCATGCCCATTGCGACGGCTCAGGCCCGTAATACGAGGCGAAGATCATCGCGTAGGGAAAGGCCAGGGTCGCCGTCAGCAGATCAGGCGAGCGGCGCCCGAGCGCGAACGCGGCGGCCGTGAGGACGGCCGCCAGCGGCATCAGGAGCGCCGGCTCGCCTGCTAGGAATATCCCAGCCATGGCGCCCGCCGATCCGGCCGCGAGCGCCCCGCCGCCGGTCCGCAGGCGGCGCTTCCGGTCCGGGACCAGGACGAACCAGGCGGCGTACTGCGCGACCGTCAGGCTGATCCAGGCCCCATCTCGGGGAAGCCCGGTCGCCCAGGACAGGCTGATCACCACGCCATAGGTCAGGACGGTGACGAGCATGATGCGCCCCGCCTCCTCGAAGGCGAGAAGGTCGGGGTCGAAGGACAGATGTCGCAGCTCGTGTAGGCTCGGGCGGGTCGGCATACCGGACAACGTCGCCGGCCGGAAAAGCGTTCGGCGCGTCTTTCGAACGGCCCTCGGCGACGGTAGCGTTCCCCCCAGGGGCAGGGGGCCGTCGAAGGTAACAGGCCTTCGTCCGCCGGCGGGGCGCTTGTCCCGGCGGGAATTCTTGTCCAGACCCGTCCCGACTCGGCGATGGCCGCGCCTTGCGGAACGCCGGGTCGATCGTCACGTTCAACCTGCGGGCAGCCTCCGCCGCCCTTGGCATTTCCTAGAAGAAGGTGCTTCCCCAGAGATATGACCGATCAGGCCCGACCCCTCCCCGACGATCCAGAGACGCCTTCCGAGGACGACGCGTCCTCGCCGGGCTCGGTTTTCGATGTCGGCCGCAATTGCTGGCGGGTGGAGCGCGCGGAGAGGGTCGGCCTGATCGTCGACGGGGCCGACTACTTCGCCGCGTTGCGCGAGGCGCTGATCGCTGCGCGCCGCCAAGTCATGCTGATCGGCTGGGACTTCGATTTCGAGATCGAGATGCTGCCGGGCGAATCCGACGAGGATGGCTTGGCCCCGGACGGCTATCCCAACGAGCTCGGGGATTTCATCGATGCCATCGCCGAGCGTCGGCAGGATCTGAACCTCTACCTGCTTAAGTGGAACGGCGCTGTGCTGGCCGCGCCCGCCCGTCTGCTTCCCAGCCTAGCCCTTCGGGTCTTCTCGCATGAGACGATCCATTTCGCGTTGGACGGGCATCACCCGTTCGGCGCATGCCACCATCAGAAGATCGTCGTGGTGGACGACGAGCTCGCGTTCTGCGGTGGCATCGACGTCACCGAGCAGCGGTGGGACACGTCCGATCACACCCCGGGCGATCCGCGGCGCGTGCTCCACGACGGGTCGCCCGCAGCCGCATGGCACGACGCGACCACAGCCCTGACCGGACCCGTCGCGGTCGCCCTGGGCGAGCTTGCGCGATCGCGGTGGAAGCGCGCGACGAGCGATGAAATCGTAGCCCCATCGAGTCCCCCGTCGGGATCGCACGATGCCGCGGACGTCCCGTGGCCCCGCGAGGTGACGGTCGCCATGACCGATGCCCAGGTCGCCATCGCACGGACCTATCCGCCCTTCGACGACGCGCCGCTGGTGAACGAGATCGAGGAACTATACCTCGATTCAGTCCGGATGGCCCGGAACGTTATCTACATAGAATCGCAGTACTTCACGACCGGGACGATCATCGACGCCATTGAGGAGCGCCTTCGCGAGACGGGCGGGCCCGAGATCGTCGTCGTCAATCCTCAGTCCGCCTTCGAGGCCCTCGAGGACAGCGCCATGCATCCGCTTCGCGGACGCATGATCCAGCGCCTCCACGACGCCGACCGCGAAGGGCGTTTCCGCATCTTCTATCCGGCCGACGCCGCCGGTGAGCCGATCTACGTCCACGCCAAGATATTCATCGCGGATGATCGCCTCCTCCACCTCGGCTCGAGCAACCTCGACGACCGGTCGATGGGCTTCGACACGGAATGCGATGTCGCGCTGGAGGGTGCGGACGAGGACACGCGCGCGGCCATCCGCTCGTTCCATCTGCGGCTTCTCGCGGAGCATCTCGATGCGACGTCCGACGAGGTCGCCGCGGCGTGGGGAGAAAAGCGCACGATAATCGAGGCGATCGACATGCTGAACCCGCCGGAGGGGAGGGGGCTCCGCCCGATCCGGCATCAGGAGGAGGGCGCCTTGGACCGGTTCCTCGCCGATACCCGGATGCTGGATCCGCGCTACGGCCGAGGGGAGCCGTCCCACGCCGGGAGGGGCCTTCGGCCGAGGCACCTGGTGGCGGGGGCTGCGTTGGTCGGCGCCTTGGTCCTCGCATGGGGATTGTGGAAGCGGGGGTCGCGCGGACGCCCGTAGCACGCCCGCTGGGTCACGGACCTTCCGGTGCCCTTCCCGGCATCGCAGGTTGCTCGCGAACCCCCGAGGCCCCGGCGCTCCTCTGTTCCCGGGCAGGTGCCTACCGGGCGCCGGGTCTCGCCGCAGGCGCGACCGGGACGCCGCAAGGGCTTGGTCCGGCGATCCGATGTGAAGCTGGCCGCCGCCCGGGACGACCGCGTTCAATCGCCGATCGCCAGACCCTCGCGGCGGGGGTCCGCCCCGCCGAGCAGCACGCCACCGTCCAGGGCGATGGCGTGCAGCCCGCTGGTCAGATCGCGGACTTCCGTCTCGTAGCCCAACGCCTCGAGCGGTTCCCGCAGCGCGGTCGCGGCGGTCCCGTCCTCGAGGTCGTAGGTTCCGAAGCGGTTGACGAGGTGCGGCAGCGCCACCGCAGCCTGCGGGTCCATCCCCCAGTCCATGTGCGCGACGATGGTCTTGGCGACGTAGCCGATGATGCGGCTGCCGCCGGGCGAGCCGACGACGAAGACGGGGGCGCCGTCCCGCATCACGATGGTCGGCGACATGGAGGAGCGGGGGCGCTTTCCCGGCTCCACCCGGTTCGCGATGGGAACGCCTTCATCATGGGTGCGGAAGGAGAAGTCCGTCAGCTCGTTGTTGAGCAGGAAGCCGCCCGGCGCCATCAACCGAGAGCCGAAGCCGTTCTCGATGGTGGTGGTCATCGAGAGGGCGTTGCCGTCCGCGTCGACGATCGAGATGTGCGAGGTTGAGGGCAGCTCGAGCGACGCGTCGTCGCCCAGCCGCAACGCCGCATGCTCCCAAGGTGGCATGCCGGGCGCGACCTCCTCCAATGCGTCGTCACCTTCGAGGAGGACGGCGCGTTCGGCCAGATAGCCGGGATCGAGGAGCCGGGGCATCGGCACGTAGTCGCTGTCGGCCATGTAGCGGCCGCGGTCCGCGAAGGCGAGGCGGGAGGCGTCCCCGATCAGCCGCCAGGCCTCCGGCGAGTCCGGGCCCAGCGCGGCGATGTCGTAAGGCTCGATCAGCGCGAGGATCTGCCCGACGGTGAGCGCCCCCGACGAGGGCGGGCCCATGCCGCAGACCTCGGCGTCGCGATAGGGGGCGCAGACGGCCGGCCTCTCGACCACTTCGTAGTCCCCGAGGTCGTCCAGGGACAGCAGTCCGGGCTGCTGCGCGCCGCGTACGGTCGCGACGATTCCTTCCGCGACCTCGCCAGAGTAGAAGGCGTCCGCCCCCCGTTCCGCGAAGGCGCGCAAGGTGTCGGCATAGGCCGCGTTCACCAGTTCGTCGCCTTCGAGGATCGGCTCTCCGCCGGGCAGGAAGTACGCGGCCGTCGCTGGCGCCACGGACAGCCGCTCGGCATCCTCGGCGACCAGGGTGGCGAGGCGGGGGGACACCGTGAAGCCTTCGGCGGCGAGCGTGATCGCCTCATCGAAGAGGCCGCCCCAGTTGGCCCGGCCCCAGCGCCGGTGCGCCTCCTCCATCAGCATGGGCGTGCCCGGCGTGCCGACGGATAGGCCACCGACCACGGCGTCGAAGAAGTCCATGGGCTCCCCATCGATCTGGAAGAGGGTGGGGGTAGCGGCGGCCGGCGCGGTCTCGCGCCCGTCCAGCGTCGTCACCTCACCCGTTTCCGCGTCGTACCAGACGAGGAACGCGCCTCCGCCTAGGCCGGAGGACTGCGGTTCGACGAGGCCGAGGACGGCCTGGACCGCGACCATCGCATCGGCCGCGCTGCCGCCCCCGCGCAGCACGCGTGCCCCGGCCTCCGAGGCGAGGGGGTTGGCCGCGACGACCATCCAGTTCTCTGCCGTGACGGGCGCCGAAGCCTCAGAGACGAGTCCGGCCGCGCCTTCGGGGGCGACCGTGTCGGCGACGTCCTGCGCGAATGACGGGGTGGCGAGGAGGACGAAGGCAAGTGCGGCGCGCATGGTGCATCTCCCGAAGCTGTAGTGGCGATGGTGAACGCGCGATGACCCTGCGGCAACCCTCGGATTCGAATTCGCCAGGTCTTCGGACGGGCACGGGCGTCGCGTACGCACCCTCGCGTGCCGCGAGGTTCTGCGCCGCCCCCTCGGCCGCCTCGCCCCGCCGCGGGGGCTGCGTCGTAGGGACGCCCCTGCGCCGCAGGCCCTCCGATGGCCCTCGCAATCCGCGGCGTCTCGGGTATAGGCCATCCCCTCGTCCCCCCAAGAGGAGGAGAGAGGGGAGGCGAGCTCGGCTCGGGCCTTTCTTTCGACGCGTTTGGCCCCGATCTCTCAGGTCGAGATCGTCCCCGTCTTTCTCGAAAGCCTCACGCCCAACAGAAACGCCGAAGGGATCAGATGACGCCTCGCTCGCTCCCCTTGAAGTGCAATCGGTGCTTCGCCTCGCTCCTTCCCGATGGGGGGACCGCCCCCGATGGAGACGGCTTCACCGGCTTCTTCCTCGACGACACGCGGCATCTGTCGCGCTACGCTTGGATCCTGCCGGACTTCGTAGTCCTCGCCGGTGCCGATGGGTCCGCCCGCGCCGAGCGGCATCTGAGCCGCTTCCGCGAACACGCGCAGGAGATGCGCGCCCGCCGCATCCTGACACTGCGGCCGGACGGCTTCGACGACCTGCTGGAGATCGTCAACGAGGATACGGTCCCCCACGAGGTGCGCGTCCGCCTGGATGCCGAGGCCGACTTCCGCGACATCTTCGAGACGCGCGGCCGCGAACGGGAAACGATCGGATACAATCCGCCTCGCCGGGAGGGCTGGAGCTGGGACTACCTGGCGCAGGACGGGGTGCGCGCCTCGACGATCCTCACGCTCAAGGGTTGGGACGGTGACGAGGTTCTGCGCCTCGCGCCGGGCGAGGCGCAGGTGCTCCGCGTCGCCGCACGCTTTGCCTCCGATGCCTCCGGGCCCCAGCCATCCGCGCCCGAAGCGGGATGGACCGACGGGGCCCTCGCGGCGCGCGCGTCGGCATCCGCCCCGGTTCGGCAGGCTTTCGAGGACGTAGAGATGCTGCTGCTCTCCTCGCCCGACGGCCCGCGGATCGCGGCGGGGCTGCCGAACTTCGTGACCATGTTCGGCCGCGACTCGCTTCTCACCTCGGCCTTCGTGCTGGATCTCGCACCCTCGCTCGCGGCATCGACCCTGCGCAGCCTCGCACGGTACCAGGGGACGAAACACGACCCCGTCACCCGCGAGATGCCCGGCGCGATCCCGCACGAGATCCGTATGGGAGAGCTGTCCCGCACGGGGGAGCTTCCGTTCGGATGCTACTACGGGACTTCCGACGCCTCCGCGCTCTACGTGATCCTCGCGCGCGACCACCTGCGCGTCACGGGCGACGCGACCGTGGCGCGCGAGTTGGCCGATCACTGGGGCGCCGCCCTGGACTGGTGCCGTAGCGAACGCACCCCCGACGGCTTCCTACGCTATCCCGCCGGCGAGCATGGGCGCGGCCTCGCCAACACCTCCTGGAAGGACAGCGACGATTCGATGTCTCATGCCGACGGGCGCCTCGCGCACGGGCGTCTCGCCGTCGTCGAAGTGCAGGGGTATCTCGCCGCCGCGCTGGATGCCGGCGCCGACCTGAACGAGGCGCTCGGCCGGGAATTCGGTACCCTACGGCAAGAGGCCGCGGAACTGCGTACGGCGATCGACAGCCATTTCTGGTCCGACCGGATCGGGATGCACGCCTTGGCCCTCACCGAGGGCGGCGAGCGGCTCGAAGTCGCATCCTCGAACCCCGGTCACCTCCTCTGGGCCGGTGCACTGACGCCGGAGAGGGCGGCCGAGGTCGCCGGGCGGCTCATGCGCGACGACCTCTGGTCCGGATGGGGGCTGCGGACCCTCGCCACGGGCGAGGAACGCTACCGACCGCTGTCCTATCACAACGGGTCGGTCTGGCCGCACGACACCGGCCTCTTCGCGGTGGGCCTCGCGCGCTACGGCCTGCAGGCGCCGTTCGAGGCGGTCGCGGAGGGGCTGCGCGACTTGGCCGCCATGCTGCCCGACCACCGCCTGCCCGAGCTCGTCGGCGGCTACGAACGCGGCGTCCTTCCCCCCTTGCCCTATCTCGAAACGTGCATCCCGCAGGCATGGGCGGCCGCCGCGCTCCTCGGGGTCGAGCAGGCGGCCTGGGCGCTCGAGGCGTCGAAGAGCGAGCAGAAGTCGAAAGGCTAGCCGGCACCGCGGCGGCGGGGGCCGCCGGGCCGGACGTTCCGTCCGGTCCCGGCAAGACCCTTCCGGCCGCTTGCCTCAGACGAGGACCAGAAGGTCGCCGCCAAGCTCATCCAGGGTCACGTCGCGCAGGGTCAGGACGCCCGTCCCGAAGGTGAACGTGACGCCTTCCGCGTCCTGCTCGGCGGCGTCGAGGACATCGTCACGATCGATGGGGCCGACGATCCGCAGCATGTCGGCCTCCACGTCGCTGCGGTTGAAGTCTTCGATCACGACGTCGCCGCCGAGGCGCAGGTCGAAGACGAACACGTCGTCGCCGAGCCCGCCGTTCAGCAGATCCTCGCCGCCGCCTCCGATCAGGACGTCGTCGCCTTCAGAGCCGTAGAGGCGGTCGTCACCCGCCCCTCCGCGAATGTCGTCCGCGCCCGCGCCACCTACCAGGACCGCATCGCCTTCGGCCCTCAGGCGGTCGTCGCCGCCGAGGCCGAAGACCAAGCGGCCCGAGAGCGCATCCGAACCCGCCCCGCCCGCCGTCGCCCGCTCGAAGGCCACATTCCGGTCGAGCCAGGCGAGCCAACCTCCGAAGGCCAAGTCCTCCAGCCGGTCGTCCTCGACCTCGAAGGTCCGGTCGGACGCCAGGAACCCGCCGTCGCGGAAGGTGACCTGCTCGACCCCCGAAGCCACCTTCAGGCCATGGGCCTCGGAGACGAACGCGAGCGTTCCATCGGAGAGGGCCGCCACCGTCCAGTCGTCCATCGTGCCGCGAAGCTCCAGGGTGTCGGTGCCCGCGCCGCCCTCGATCCGGTCGGCGCCGTTCCCCGTCCTGATGCGGTCGTCGCCCGCGCCGCCGTCGATGTAGTCGTTCCCAACGTTTCCGCGCAGCAGGTCGCCGCCCGCGGTGCCCACGAGGAAGGCGCTGTCCCCCAGGTGCCCCTGCCCATCCGACGGGCGATGCAGATCCTCGACCCAGGTCCGCCCCCGCGCGCCGTCCGACAGGTTCGACACGATGACCAGGCTGTCGCGCTCGGTTAGGTCGTAGAACGCGGATCCGGCTATCCGGTCCACCGCGTCGGTCCCGATCATCTGGAGATGCGCGCCCCAGCCACCCAGGATGTTGTAGAGCGCGAAGTCCCCGAAGGGCCACAGGGGCGAGGCGTAGTCATCTCCGAAGAGGACCAAGTTGTCGGTCGAGGAGGTCAGGGCGTAGTCTTGGCCGACCAAGCCCGGCGCAGCGAGGACCGCTTCGAGCAACGTATCGAAATCTCCCGCCGCCCGGTGCACCACGTCGTTCTCGAAGCCGACGTTCAACACGCGACCGCCGCCTCCCTCGAAGGTGCGCGGCACCGCGTGGCCGACGAAGAGGCTATCGGCGAAGAACCCACCGGCAAGGTCGTCCGCCCCCCGTGCCACGAGGTTCATGTAGCCCGCCCCGAGGGAGAACCCCGTGACGATGACGTCCTGGGCCGCGACGGCGTTCGCCTCGGCATATCCTCTCACCGCTTCCAGCAACGGCTCGAAGTTCCCTGTGATCTCTCCGGAGCTGAGCTGCAGGTAATCGACGATGTCCACCGGAGCGTTCGTTCCCGGAAAGCTCACCGCGAGACGGATGACGGCGCCCTGCGCGTCGCGCTCCTCCCAGATGTCGGCCTGCGGGCCGCCCGGCGCGGCGCCGGTGATCGGGCTCTCGACGATGTAGTAGCCGGCTGCGTCCTTCGCCTCCGGCCCGAGGCCGAGCGCCTCCGGTCCGACGCGCTGCCAACTCCCCCTGACCGTGTCCCCCCCCTCCGAGGCGTTACCCGGCGCGGGCGCGGTCGCAAGCGCTAGCGTCAGTCCCGCGAGGTCGGCCGCGGCAGCCGATCCGAGGCCACGATAGTCGAACATTCCCATGTTGTTCCTCCCTTTTATTGGCGGCTCCCGCTCCCTCGGGTCCGCGTGGGGAAGGATAGGACGGAACGGGGTGGCCCTGTCGCGTGCCGCATCGGCTGGCGGTCATATGACGTCACGTCGCGGACCGCACCCTCGGGACCAGGGGTCGGCGGGAGGGGCCATTCCGCGTCTGCCGCAGGCATCGCGGTACGGCACCGGCGGGTGGGAAGACGGCATCTGCCACTTGCCCGCTAAGGGGTTGCCGCACGGCCTCGCCCCGCCGGCCGGAGGCTCTCGCCCCTCGGCCGAACCCATTCGCGAAAACGGGCCATCCTTCGCCGGACCTTCCGTCCTGCATGTCGATGCCAGCCGGTTTCGAAGCCGGAATCAGCCGATTGGGACCATGTCCCCAGCCAAGCCGCTGCGCCTCGTCACGTACAGGTCGTGGCGCAGCGACAGAGCGCATGGCCTTAACCGCCCGGCGTCCGGCAAACCAGAACCGACCCACCCGTTCGCGATCACTCTCGCCTCAATTCGGCGAGATAGCGGCCGTAATCGGTCTTGCCGAACATCCTCGCGCGCTCGTCGAGGGCGGCGGCGTCGATCCAGCCCTGTTCGTAGGCGATCTCGTCGGGCGAGCCTGCGAGCATGCCCTGCCGCTTCTCCAGCGTGCGGACGAAATTGCCCGCGTCGAGGAGGGAGGTGTGGGTGCCGGTGTCGAGCCATGCGTAACCACGGCCCATCCGCTCCACCTTCAGCGTGCCGTCGGCGAGGTATGTCCCAAGCAGGGTGGTGATCTCCAGCTCGCCGCGCTTGGATGGGCGAACCGTCCTGGCACGGGCAGGGGCGGTACCGTCCAGGAAGTAGAGGCCGGTGACGGCGTAGTTCGAGGGCGGCTCAGAGGGCTTTTCGATGATGTCCTGCACCGAGCCGTCCCTGCGGAAGGCCACCACGCCGTAGCGCTCCGGGTCGGCGACGCGGTATCCGAACACGGTCGCGCCCTCGGGCGCCGCGCGGGCCATCAGCTCGGGCAGGCCGTGTCCGAAGAAGATGTTGTCGCCGAGCACCATGGCGGAGGGCGCGCCGTCGAGGAAATCCTCGGCCAGCATATAGGCCTGGGCCAACCCCTCGGGCTTTTCCTGCACGACGTAGTCGAGCGCGATCCCCCATTGGGAGCCGTCGCCCAACATGCGCTGGAACTGCGCCTGGTCATGGGGGGTGGTGATGACGCAGATCTCGCGGATGCCCGCCAGCATGAGGACGGTCAGCGGGTAGTAGATCATCGGCTTGTCGTAGATCGGCAGAAGCTGCTTCGAGACCCCGAGCGTGATGGGGTAGAGCCGCGTGCCGGAGCCGCCGGCGAGGATGATGCCTTTGCGTCGCATCGGGGCACTCACAGGTCCGGGACGATGACTATCTACGCCCCGTTGCCCGTCGGGGCCAAGGGCTCGCGCGAATGCCGTTGCGGTCGAGCTACGAATAGAGCGGTCGCCCGTTGTCATGACGTCGAGTCGAGACCAGGCCAGCGGCCTCGTCGAGCGCATCGGCGCAGAACTCCGCTTCCAGCGTGTTCGACGACCGCCAAGACAGCACGCGCCGGTTGTGCCAGTCCATGATCGCAACCGAGGAGAGGAAGCCCCGCCGCATCGGGAGGTAGGTGATGTCGGCGCACCAGACCTGGTTCGCGCGGTCGATCGCCGAGCCCCGCAGCAGGTAGGGATACGGCTGGCGTCCCTCCGCCAGGCGGCTTGTGTTCGGCTTCTGGTAGGTCGGCATCAGGCCCATCAGCCGCATCAGGCGCCGCACGCGCTTGGAGCCCACCGCGTAGCTTTTGTTCCTTGGATGCCAGGTCATCCGTCGCACTTCGTGGAACGGCGCCTCCATGAACTGGCGGTCGATGATCCGCGTCAGCGCGAGGTTCTCGGCCGTCTCGCCCGCCGGGCGGCGGTAGAACGTGGATCGCGGAATCGACAGCAGCCGGCATTGCGCGGCGACCGACAGCTGCGGGCGCCCCCTCTCGACCATCCCGCGTCTCGCGTCCCGCCCCAGGGCTTGGGCTTTCGCGACATCGAAGGAGACCGTGGGTCTGGTGGGCCCGCAAAAGCCCTGGGGGATCGTTCGCGACCGCGTTCGGCCCCTCTCTCGGACCTATGGCGTTCGGGGCCTTGCCTCACGATCTTGGCGTGCGGCTCGCGCACCGTTTCGGCGTCGACCTCGGGCGCCTTGCTCGCAGCGCCCTTCTCGAACACGCCGGACGCCCCCTCCAGCAGCGCGATCGCCGATGTCCTAGGACCGATGGCGGGCAAGGCTCGCTCCACTGGTGGATCGGCGTCGGATGCACCTCGAACCATTTGGCCAGCGCCGCCACCGCCTGCTCGCCCTTCAGCGCCACCTTCGCCTTGAACGCAGCCGCGTGCCGCTTCCTCCTCGCCATCTCGTCCGTCCCCTTCCCGAAGACCAGGACGGCCTCGGATCATAGCTCCCTCAGTGTTCGATTTGCGAGGAGCAGCTCAGGGATCGAACCGCAGCGGACCGCGATGCGTACGTACATAGCATCCGAACCGCCCGCTCATGCACCTCCCATGAATGCCGCGCTCGTCCTCTCACGGCCAGCGGCCCATAAAACTAGAGCGGTTGAGTGGCATGCCTTCCGCTGCCGTCGATGACGGGGAAGGGGTGTTCACGAAGAAGCAGGCCGGGTCGCCAAGGCGTCGTTCCATCGGAAATGCGCAAGGCGCAACCTTCGCCGCGTGCGATCACCGGAAGAGGTCCCGCCCTCATGGTGATCCGCGGCTCTTGCCAGCGAAGATATGATAGACCTATCATGTCAGAGGAGCGGCTTGGGAGGGGCGCGACGTGAAGGATGAGGGGGGGAGGGCCCGCGGCTTGCGCTTTGGGCAGAAGCTGGCCTTCGGCACGCCGGAGGTCGGGCTCGCGCTCGCCTTCGTCGCGATCAACTCGTGGCTGCTCTATTTCCTCGTCAACGTCGCCGGCCTTTCCCCGCTGCTGGCGGGCATCGCCTTCCTGGCCGGGCGGCTGTTCGACGCCGTGCTCGATCCGTTGGTGGGGCGGTGGTCGGACCGCATGCGCCATACGGTCGGACGCATCCCCGCGATCCGCTGGGCGCTCGTGCCGACGGCGCTCGCCTACGTGAGCATCTGGGTCCTGCCCGCGCTGGTCGAGCCGACGGTCCTGAAGTTCGCGTTGGCGACGGGCGGATTTATGCTGTTCTCGTTCTTCTACACGTTGGTCTCGATCCCGCGCATCGCCCTGCTGCCGGACCTCGTGCCGGACTACGACGCGCGCACGGGCCAGGTCTCCATCAACATGATCTTCATCTTCGTCTCGGTGCTCGTCGCCATCGCGATCACGCCGGCGCTGGTAATCGGCTTCACCGGGGTCGAGGAGCTGGCGGCGACGCCGGCCTTCGGCTGGATCGCGACGGCAGCCCTGTTCGCGGTATTGGGGATCCTGTCCTACCTGCCGTTCCTGTTCGCCATCCCCGATGCGCAGCCAAGCCCCGCGCCGCCGGTCAGGCCGCTGGGCGCCGACGTGCGCAGCCTCTTCGCGACGCCGGGCTACGGGCGGGTCATCGCCATCTTCGGCACGTCGGTGCTGGCGACGCTCATCGTGCAATCCATGGTGCCGTTCTACCTGGAATCGTGGGTCGGCCTGCCGGGGTCCGCGCAGGCGCCGATCCTGGGCGGCATCTTCCTGCTCTCGATCTTGTGCTTTCCCGCCTGGGCCTCGATCGGCAAGCGCATGGGCAAGCATCGCGCCATGATCCTCGGCTGCGCGATCTACTGCCTGTTCCTTGCGCTCGTGCCCTTCGTTCCGCGTGCCAGCATGACGCCGTTCCTGATCGGCATCTGCGCGCTCTCGGGCATCGGCATCTCGGCCATCAACCTTTTTCCCTGGGCCATGCTGCCCGACGCGGTCGACATGGATGCCCAGACGCACGGCGCCCCGCGCGAGGGGCTGGTCTATGCCGTCTTCATCTTCACGCAGAAGATGGCGGGCTCCCTCGCCGTGTTCTGGAACGCCATCATGCTGGCCATCTTCGACCACCAGGCAGGCCGGGCCGTGCAGGCCGAAGGCACGCTCGCCGCCTTCGTCTGGATGACGGGGCCGATCCCGCTCGCCATCCTCGTCGTTACGATCCTGCTCTGCATCGGCTATCCCATCACCCGCGCTATGCAGGCGCGGGCAAGGGCCGGCACCACCGCACGGAACGTCCTGGCATGAAGCAGCTGTCCCACAAGGTCTTCGTCCTCACGGGCGCGTCCTCCGGCATCGGCCGCGCGCTCGCCGTCGCGCTCGCGGACGAGGGCGTACGCCTCGCCCTCGTCGACCGCGACGCCGACGGGCTCGAGAAGACGCGCCGCATGCTCGGCAACGCCGACGTGCTCGCCGCCGCCTTCTCCGTGGCCGACCGCCTGGCCTGGGACGACTTCCGCGGCGAGGTGCTCGAGCGCTTCGGCACGGTCGATGCCGTCGTCAACAACGCCGGCATCGCACACGAGGCCGTCACCGTGCAGCACATGCGCGCCGTCGACATGGAACGCGTCATGGACGTGAACTTCATGGGGGTCTTCCACGGCACGCAGACCTTCCTGTCCGATCTCATCGCCCGACCGGAAGCGACGGTGGTCAACACCTCGTCCACCTTCGGGCTGACGGCAGTCGGCCTTCAGGGCGCCTATTGCGCCTCCAAGTTCGCCGTGCGCGGCTTCTCCGAGGCGTTGAGGATGGAAGCCCGCGCCTACTATCCGGGCCTCACCGTCTCGACGGTCTTCCCGGGCGGCATCGCGACGGCCATCTCGGACAACGCCATCGCGGCAGGCAGCCGCACCGCCGAGGAGCGCGAGGCGGACAAGGCGAACTTCGCCAAGAACCTCGTCATCTCGCCCGAGCGCGCGGCGGAGGTCGTCGTCGCGGGCATCAGGGCCAAGCGCGAGCGCATCCTGATCGGCCGCGACGCGAGCGTGATGGACTGGATGTCGCGCATGCTGCCCGCGCGCTACACCCGCGTCATGCTGGGGCAGTTGAAGAAGTCCGGGCTGGTGCCGGACATTCCCGCCCTGCCGGTCGATCGGCGCGCCGGTGGCTGAGGTGACGGAGGACGACATCGAGGTCGCCGGCGATCGCGTGCACGTCTGGCGGGTGGGGCCGCGGGACGGCACGCGTCCGGCCGTGGTGATGGCGCACGGCTTCTCCGGCGTCATCGCCGAGCCGCTGCTGCGCTACGCGGACCGCTTCGCGAAAGCGGGCCTCGTCGCCGTGCTGTTCGACTATCGCACCTTCGGTCGCTCGGGCGGTCGTCCGCGCCAGTGGATGGACATCCCCCGCCAGCAGGAGGACTGGCGGGCCGTCATCGACTGGGCGCGGGGTCAGCCCGGTATCGACGCGAGCAGGATCGCGTTGTGGGGCACGTCCTTCTCCGGCGGCCACGTCATGGATCTCGCGGCCGGCGGCGCGGACGTGCAGGCCGTTGTCGCGCAGGCCCCCTTCGCGGACGGTCGGCAGAACACCGGCGACCCCCGTCAGGCCCTGCGACTGTTCGGCGCCGCGCTGCGCGATCGGTGGCGCGGCATGAGGGGCCGCTATCCCTACTATATCGGCGCGGCCGGCCATCCGGGTGACCTCGCCGCCATGACCACCCCCGACGCCGTGCCGCACGATTGGTGGCAGCAGAGCCGAGGCACCGGCTGGGAGAACCGCATCACGCCGCGAGTCTTCCTGCAGGCGCTGCGCTGGCGGCCGGGCGCTAAGACCGCCGCCATCGCCTGCCCGCTCCTCGTGCAGGTCGCGGCCGCCGATGCCGTCACCCCGCCGCAGCCCGCCCGCGACGCCGCCGCCGCGGCGCCGCGGGGCCGTGCGGTCGACTACGACATCGAGCATTTCGAGATCTACTTCGGCGAGCCCTTCGAGCGTGCGGTCGCCGACGAGATCGCCTTCCTGCAGGAGGCGCTCGTCATGGAGGACACCGATGCCGTCACTTGAGAACCGCGTCGTCCTGATCACCGGACCGGCACGCAACATCGGCCGCGAGATCGCACGCGCGGTCGCCCGGGACGGCGGTCACCCCGTGCTCGCCGGCTTGGAGTTCGACCGGCTGGAACGTCTGCGCGACGAGATCGGCGGACGCGCCCTCGCCGTCGAGATGGACGTCACCGACGACGCCTCGGTCGCCGCCGCCTTCGATGCCGCCGCCGCCACCTTCGGGCGCGTCGACGTCGTCGTCTCGAACGCAGGCGTCATGGGATCCGGCGCGGTCGAGGCCGTGGGCGCCAACTTCCTGGACCGCATGCTCGCGATCAACCTCACGGGCACTTACCGCGTGGCGCACCATGCGGTGCCCTACCTGACGCTCACGCGCGGATACTTCCTGTCGGTCTGCTCCACGGCGGCCGTCGGCCACTCGCCACTGCAATCGCATTATTGCGCGTCGAAGGCGGGGGTCTACGCGATGATGGACTGCTTCCGCCAGGAGGTCGCCCACCGCGGCATCGACGTCGGCGTGCTGTGCCCGAACTTCGTCGCCCCGGCCACCGAGAGCGGCGAGCCCGGCCCCGGCACGGACGAACTGATGAAGCAGCTGTGGGGCAACGTGAACGCGGAAGGCACGGGTACGCCCGTGGCCGACGTCGCCAGGGACGCCGTGCATGCCATGCGCGTTCGCGCGCGCGAGACGACGTCGCCACGCTCGATGTTCTTCGTGCTGAAGGCGCCGCGCCTGATCCAGCGCCTGTTCGAAGGCCGCTTCAAGGCCGACAACGTTGAGCAGGCCGTCGAAGCCTCGCGTCGGCTATCGGGTGAAGGCCGCAGCGTCACCACCGCCATCGGACCGACCCTTCAGGGCTGAGCGAAGAGGCCAGCACGGCTCGCGCTCGCTCCGATCTTCGACGTCTGCTCCGCCAGAAGCCGCGCCAGCGGCTCGCGCTCGATCGTGCCGGCGCGCAACAGGCCCATCCCGTCGAACGCCTGGCGCACGAGCAGCAGCGCCACCGCGCGGCAGGCCCGCGCATGGGCCTCCTCGTCGCGCGCGGTCGCGACGAAGGCGTCCAGATGGTCCGTGAGATCGTCGATCAGCGCCGCCTCGCACCGGTCGAGCGCCGCGCCGAGTGGCGACGGGTCGCCGCGGAACCTCATGAAGACGTCCATCAGCGCGCCGCTCTCGCGCACGAGGTCGATCAGGCCGAGGAAATAAGCCGTAAGCGCTTCGGCATCCCCGGGGCCGGTCTCTCGCAGCCGCTCCATCCCGTCGGCGATCGGTTCGCGCACCTGCGTCTCGATCCGCTCCTCCAGCGCCTCGACGCAGGCGGCGATGTTGGGGAAGTGCGCGTAGAAGCCGGACTGCACGATGCCGGCCCGCTTCGCGATGCGCCCGGTGGTCAACGCCGAGGCCCCGTGCTCCGCGACGACCGCGACGGCGGCGTCCAGGACGTCCTGCCGGCCCGCGCGCGATCCGGTCCGGCGATCGCCCGTCTCACTCCGGCTGCTGTCGGACGCCCCGCTCATCGCGCCCGCTAACGCACGAGATGGCTCCGGGTATCAAGAGGTGGGGTTTCAAAGCGGCGAGGGCGCGCCCCCGCGACGCGCGAGACGTGACCGCGACACAGTGAGCCTGAACGACGGCGGTGAAAGACCGGCCCTCCACGATGCTGCCCGTCGGCTGAACGCCGCCGACCGCCTTGCGAGGACGGCGTGCCGCCAGCGGAGCGAGTGCCGGATCGTTCCGCTGGTCGGCGCGTCAGCCGAGGTTCTGGATGCCGCCCCCCGACACGGTAAGGATCTGGCCGCTTATCCAGCTCGCGGCGGGGGAGCAGAGGAACAGCGCGGCGTTGGCGATGTCCTGCGGCTCGCCCAGCCTCTTGATGGGCGTGTTCGAGAGCATCGCCTTCTCGCGCTCGTCGGTAAGCACCGATTTCAGCGCCTCGGTCCGCGTGGCGCCGGGCGCGACGGCGTTGATGCGGATGTTCTTCGGGCCGAGATCGAAGGCGGTGTTGCGCACCAGGTGGTTCACAGCCGCCTTGGCGGAGGAATAGGACGCGTTGCCCTTGGCCTTGTCCTCCGCGCCGATGGAGCTGGTCGCCAGGATCGCCCCGCCGCCAGCCTTCTCCATCTCCTCGGCTGCGAGCTGCGACAGGCGGAACAGCGAGAACACGTTCAACTCGTAAGCGCGGACGAAATCCTTCATCGGCATGTCGAAGGGCTTGGGCCCGCCGCCGCCGGCGTTGGAGACGAGGATCGTGAGCTTGCCGTAGCGCTCGGCGGTGCCGGATACGAACGACCTCAGGTCGTCCTCGCTGGTCACGTCGCACTTGATGGCGAACGCCTCGCCGCCCGCGTCCGTGATGGCTTTGGCCACCTCGTTCGCGGCGTCCACGTCGTAGTCGCTGACCGCGACCTTCGCGCCCGCCGCGGCGAAGGTCTCGGCCATCGCGCGCCCGATCCCGGCGCCCGCTCCGGTAATGGCCGCGACCTCGTCTTTCAGGGTGAAGTCGGCTTGATCGTACATGGCCATATTCCATTCCGGTTCGTTCGCGGAGACAGCGCGAAGCTGGGGCGATGGGTTCCTGCGCATGCCCGTCCCGGCGTCGTTCCGCCGACGGCCTCGCCCCGCTTCGCCTGCGAAGTCGCTCGGTCCGGGCACGTCGGCATGGAACTGGACCGGCGTGTGCCGGTCGCCTGGCATGCCAGAGCGGTCCTGCGGAGAATCGCCGAATGGGCCGCGGCCCCTGTGCGTCAGACCTGCGACCGTGATGCGATCGAGCGGGTTCGCGACAGGAAGGGGCGTCCACGCGCACCCCGCGTCTGACCGGCATGGCGGATGCGCGCCCGGGTGCCATCGAGCGTGACAGAGCATCCGGCCCGTCGTTACGCGGCAGCGGTCACGTCAGGCGTCGCTATACGCCCTTCTCGCCCATGCCAGGGCCTTCGCCGCGGGTCGCCATGCCCGTCCGTCGGCCTATCCTCACGGATTGCAGGACGGGGCAAGTTCCTGTCCGCCCGGCGACGAGTGCGGAAACCCAACTTGCTCGGGAGCGATATCCGGGCACCAGATCGGCTCAGAGGAACGGGAACGAAGACATGGCGAGGGACGAAGATCGCGGCGGCTCGAAGAGCAGGGGGAAGGTCATCGTCGTAGGCGGCGGGCCCGCGGGCGTTCAGGCGGCCCTGCGCGCCAGCGAATTGGGGGCGGAGGTCACCATCCTCGAGAGCGAGCGGCTGGGAGGGACGGCCTTCAACGAAGGGCCCGCTCCCGTCCGGGCGCTCGCGCGCGCCGCCCGCTTGCGATCCGATGCGACGATGTTCTCGGAGTTCGGCCTCGAAGGCGAGGTTCCGGACGTGGATTTCGCAAGGGCGATCGATCACGCCAACCGCGTCGCGGCCTACGCGAACGAGGTCTGGCACCTGACCGATTTGGTCAAGGAGCAGGGAATCGAGGTGATCGACGAGGTGGGCCCGGCCCGGTTCGTCGATCGGACCACCTTGGAGATCGGGGATGGACGCCGGTTCAGCGGCGACAGGATCATCTTGGCGGTCGGAGGGAAGCCCCGAAAGCTTTCCATCCCGGGGAGCGACCTCGCGTTGTCGTTCCACGATCTGTGGGACATGAAGGAGCTGCCCGGCCGGGTCACGGTCGTCGGCGGGTCCGCCACGGGCTGTCAGCTCGCGTCGATCCTGATCGATTTCGGCGCGCAGGTCGACGTCATAGAGTTCGCCGATCGGCTCACGCCGCCGAGCGACGCCGACATTTCCCGCAGGTTGAAGGCTGCATTCGAGAAGCGGGGCATGAACGTGCTGACCGGAACGGGATGCGATTCCATCGAGAGGAAGGATGGAAGGCTGAAGGTGTCGTTCACCCATGGCGAGGAGACGTCGTCGCTGGAGACGGACGCGGTCTTCCTGATGGTCGGCTGGCCGGCGGACGTCTCGGGGCTGGATCTGGGTGCGGCGGGGGTCGAGATGGACGGCCCCTTCATCAAGGTGGACGAGTGCCTGCGCACGACCGTGCCCGAGATCCTGGTCGCCGGCGACGCCAACGGTGTGAGCATGTTCGTGCAGAGCGCCGCGCATCAGGCCAGGGTCGCGGCCCGGAACGCCGTTCTGGAAAGCCAGGACGTATACGATCCGCAGGCCATCGCGACCGGCAGCTTCACGGAGCCGGAATACGGATCGGTGGGAATGACCGAGGCGCAGGCCCTCGAGCGGCACGATTGCTATATCGAGGTCATCGACTACACGGCCCTGCCACGTGCGGTGATGGATGCGCGTACCGACGGGTTCTGTAAGATCATCGTCGACAAGGAGAGCCGGAAGCTGCTGGGCGCCCATGTGCTCGGCTCCTACTCGGCCGAGGTGATCCAGGTCGCCGCCACCTGCATCGCGGCCGACATGACGGTCCAGGACATAGCCGAGCTGGAACTGGCCTTCCCAACATTCACCGAAGCCCTAGGCATGGCGGCGCAGCGCATCAGCAGGAAGATGCGTATGAACGGCGCGGAGGATCGAGGCTAGCGTTCGGTTCCATGGCGTGGCGGCAGAGTTCCCGATGGCTGCGAGGAAGGGCGAATGAAGGGTCCTGCATGGGCGCGCCGAAGGTTCTCTTCGGTGATCGGGCGCTGACGTAAGCAGCGTCCGGAGGCCTCCTAGTCCCCGAGAGGGAGGAGAGGATGAAGAGGGAGCGGAACGCGCCCCGTTCGAGGCGGAGATGACGACCGGAGCGCTATCGGGCCGGCGGGCCGCTGCCGGGTTCGCCATGCGGTTCGGGGTCCATATCGGGCGTGCACCCGCCATGCCGCCTGCGCTAGGAGGACGCCATGTCAGACCCAGAGACCACGCCCGCGGCCAGGCGCCGCAATCCCGCCAAGCCCATAGCCCTGATCGTGATCCTCCTCCTTGCGGGGCTGATCGTGCTCTACGCGATGACAGACCGTCTGGCGCCGGCTTCCTCGCGGGGCATCGTCTCCGCGCAGGTGGTGCAGGTCGCGCCACGCGTCTCGGGCGAGGTCGTGGCGGTGCGCGTGGAGGACGACGCGGTCGTGCGGACCGGCGCCCCCCTCTTCGAGATCGACCCGCGCCCCTTCGAGCTCGCCGTGCGGCAGGCGGAGGCCAATCTCGAGAACACCGTACAGGGCATCGACGCCTCTGGCGCCTCGCTCGTCTCGGCCCAGGCCGGCGTCACGCAGGCGCGCACGGCGCTGGAGAACGCGCAGGCGGAGGCCGAGCGGACCTTCCGGCTGGAGGAGCGCGGGATCGTCGCGGCCGCGCGCGGCGACGACGCCCGCGCGAGCATCGCCGACGCCGAGGCCCGCCTCACGAGCGCCGAGGCAAGCTTGGAGAGCGCGCGCCTCCAACTCGGCTCCGGCGGCGAGGACAATCCGGCCATCGCCGCCGCGCAGGCCGCCCTTGAGAGCGCGCAGTACGACCTCGCCTCGACCACCGTGACCGCGCCGCATTTCGGCGTCGTGACCAACGTCACCCTCTCGGAAGGCCAGTTCGTCTCCGCCGGCAGCCCGGCCCTCACCTTCATCGACGCCGAGGCGGCCTGGATCACGCTCGACCTGCGCGAGAACCAGCTCCAGCTCGTCGATGCCGGCGATCCGGTGGGTCTGGTGTTCGACGCCGTGCCCGGAGAGATCTTCGAAGGCCGCGTGCAGAGCATCGCCTGGGGCATCAACCCGGGGCGCAACGTCGCGGGCGGCCTTGTTGTGAACCAGCCGACAAATCGCTGGTTCGAGCCCGCGCGCAGGATCCCCGTCCGGATCGAGCTGGCCGGCGGGATGGACGCGTGGCCCGAGCGCGCGCGCGTGGGCGGCAAGGTGCACGGCGTCGTCTATGCGGGCGGCACCGACGGGCCGGTCGCGTGGATGGCCAGTGCGCTCCAGCGTCTGCGGTCCTGGACGAGCTACTTGCACTGACATGTACGTCACGCCCCGCCCTGACGCCTCGGAGGACCCGTTCTACGCGGTGCGCCTCGGCCTGATCGGGGCGCTCGCCTATTCGGCGATTCCGCTGATAGATCCCGCGCTGCCCCCCATCATCTGCGCGCTGCCGGTCGGCCTGATCGCGTCGCAGCGCAAGTCCTTCAACGTGGGCAAGGCCATCGCCGGGCCGGTCGTGATGATCGTCCTGGTCTACGTCATGACCTGGGCGGTCGAGCAGATGCGCCCGATGCCTGTGCTCTACGTAGCGGTGATGTGGCTGACCTATTTCGCGGGCTACCTGATGATCCTCAGGACCGGCGCGCAGGCGGGGATGCTGATCGTCATCGTCTCCGTCCTGATGTCGGTCATGGGGATGCACGGCAGCGCCACGGTAGAGACCATGCGAGATGGCTTCGTGCAGGCCGCGCTCGTGGGGCTGCTCATCGCTCCGGTGGTGTATTGGCTGGTGCCGCCGCGCACCCGCGAGGCGCATGTCGACACGCCGGTTCCCGGCGGCGGCAACGTTGCGATCGGCGCGGCGATTCGGGCGACGGTGCTTCTGGGGCTGTCGTTCTGGCTCTACTCGGTGATGCAGCCGTCGGACATGATGATGGCCGTGATCGCGGCGATGGTGCTGGTGTTCCCGACCCGCCGCGCGGTCCTGTGGGAGGCGCTGCAGCGCGTGCGCGCCACCTTCTACGGGAGCATGGCGGCTGCGCTCGCGCTCGCCGTCGTCGTCTGGTCGCCGCATCTGCCGATTGTGCTAGGCCTCGTGTTCCTCACCGGGCTCTATTTCGGTGATAGGATGATCCACGGGCCGCATCCGTCGATGGTCTATCAATACGCGTTCTCGGTGATGCTCGCGCTCGTCGCGGGCGCGCTCTCGACCCAGGATGCGAGCTATGCGGTCCTGACGCGGATCGTGCTGACGCTCGTCGGCGCCGGGGCGGCGGTGGCCGCGGTGGCGCTGCTCGACGGCCTCACGGACTGGCGCGGCGAGCGGCGCCCGATCCGCGGCGCGGGTGCGGCATGAGCGCCAGGTAGACCCTATCCGATCGTTACTCCTTTTTGTGCGAAGCTCGGACCCCGCCTAACCGGATGCGCCCGCGGCCGGCCGACCTCGCAAGGCCCTTGCCGTCTACCTCCGTCCCTCGCTGCGACCGCTTCCCCATGCGGCGGCAACCTTCGTCATGCGCTTCTTCGGCGCGGCGACGAGACCGTGTTCCTGACGCCGCCGCCGGACGCGACCGGACGCTTCCGGATGCCCAGCTCATGGCACAGGACCGGTCGATCAGGCGTCGTCGCCATGTATCCAGCCATCCGGCCGGACAGCCCCGACCCTGTCCAGCGCCGTCTGAGGATGGCGGGGGCGCCGCTAGAGGGACGCGAGGATCCAATCGCGAAACAGCGAGGCCGCGCGCAGGCTGTGCGCATCCTCCGCGCCGCGGGAGACGAGGTAGTAGTCGAAGCCTTCGTATATGTGGACGTCCGACAGCGGGACGAGATGGCCGCGTTCGATGTCCGGCCGCACGATCTCCCGCGGGCACAGCGCGCAGCCCTGCCCTGCAAGGGCCGCGGCCCGAAGCAGGTTGAAGTCCTCGAAGACCGGTCCGCCGAGCGGGCCCGGGCATCCGCGGCCCGTGCGCCCGAACCACCTCGCCCAGCCGGAGGTATCCGTGTCGTGCAGGAGGTCCGCCTTCGCCGGGTCCGGCGCCGCCCCGTCCAGCTTCGTGGCCACTGCCGGATTGGCGACGGGCACGCTGTGTCCCGGCAGAAGGAAATCGGCGTCCGGGCCGGGCGGGCCCTCGGCATAGACGAAGGCGAGATGCACCGATCTCAAGTCCACCTCATGGCCGAAGAGGGCGTAGACGATCCGTATCGGCACGTTCGGATGCGCCGCGCGGAACGTGCCGAGCTTGGGGATCAGCCAGCAGACCGCGATCGAGGGGATCGCCGCGACGACGAGGGGCTGCGTTCCGTGCACCGCGCGTGCGCGATCACAGGCCCGCTCGATCCTGCCGAAGGCCTCGCCGATCTCGCGCCCGAGCTCGAGCGCATGCGGCAACGGCTGCGTACGTCCGCCCGAGCGGTCGAAGAGGGGTCCGTCGAACCACCGCTCCAGATGCCTGAGCTGGTGGCTGATAGCCGATTGGCTGACGGAGAGGCTCTCCGCCGCGGGCGCGATCCCCCTGTGACGGATCACCGCCTCGAAGGCACGCAGAGCGGTGAGAGGAGGTCGCACGATGCAAGATGCCCCAAAATTTTTTCAGGTCATGCTGAATTATCCGCCTTTGACATAGGGGGCGATGTATCGCCAGTCTGAAACCGGTGATCGACGAAATGGTGAAGTGAATGGAACGCGAACGACTGCAGAGCTATGTCGGGAACGGAGACAAGGCCGTGCCGACCTTTTCGCCCGGCGAGATGCGGCGCCGTCAGGACGTGATCCGTGCCCACATGGCCGAAGCGGACGTCGATGCGGTCCTGTTCACCTCCTACCAGAATATCGACTACTACGCCGACTTCCTCTACTGCGCGTTCGGCCGGCGCTACGGCTTGGTGATCGACCATGAACGCGCGACCACGATCAGCGCGGGGATCGACGGGGGGCAGCCCTGGCGGCGTACCTTCGGCCACAACGTCACCTACACCGATTGGCAGAAGGACAACTGGTTTCACGCCGTGCGGCAGCTGGTCGGTGATGCCAGGCGCATCGGGATCGAGTTCGACGAGGTCGACCTCGATACCTACCGCCTGCTGCAGGAGGAGTTCCCGGAGGTCGAGTTCGTGGACATCGCCGCCGCCGCGATGCGCCTGCGGATGATCAAATCCCCCGAGGAGATCGAGCGCATCGCCGAACTCGCGCGCATCGCGGACATCGGCGGCGCGGCGGTCGTCGAGGCGGTCGCCCCCGGCGTGCCCGAATACGAGGTCGCGCTGCACTCCACCCAGGTCATGGTCCGCGAGATCGCCCGGTCCTATCCCCACGGCGAGCTGCAGGACACCTGGACCTGGTTCCAATCGGGGGTGAACACGGACGGCGCCCACAACCCCGTCACCACTCGCCGGATCGAGGCGGGCGACATCCTGTCGCTGAACTGCTTCCCCATGTCGGCGGGCTACTACGTCGCCCTCGAGCGCACGCTCTTCGCCGGGCATTGCGACGACGCCTCGCGCCGCCTGTGGGAGCTGAACTGCCGGGTCCACGACCGTGGCAAGGAGCTGCTGGTGCCCGGCGCCAGATGCTCGGAGATCGCCCGCGAGCTGAACGAGATCTATGCCGAGGCTGACCTGCTGCAGTACCGCTCCTTCGGCTACGGTCATTCCTTCGGGGTGCTCTGCCACTACTACGGACGCGAGGCGGGCCTCGAGCTGCGGGAGGATTGCGAGACCGTGCTCGAGCCGGGGATGGTCGTCTCGATGGAGCCGATGATCACGATCCCCGAAGGTAGGCCCGGCGCGGGCGGCTACCGCGAGCATGACATCCTCGTCATCGAGGAGGGCGGGAGCCGCAACGTTACGAAGTTCCCCTATGGGCCCGACCATCTGGTCGTGAAGGGCAAGGCCGAGGCCGCCTGATGCCCATCCCCCGGCGGCGCCCCGGCTCGCGGCCGGGGCGCCGCCCCCGAGAGGAGGCAAGCGCATGTTCTTCGATTCCTGGGTCCTCGACTGGTTCGTGATCCTGAATGCCGCGACGCTGATCGTCGCCGTGGTCTTCTTCGTCCTGGGAGAGGCCGGGAAAGGCCGCTGAGGCGCCGCCCGCGGGAACGCGGGCAGGGGCCGTCCAACCCGAATGGTCCCCCAGAAGGGGAGGGGAGGGAACGATGGGCGACATTCTCTGGACGAATTGGGCGATCCTTCTCGCATCGTTCGCAGGCCTGATCTGGCTCGGCTGGAGATCGAGCAAGACGGTCGTGGGCGAGAGCGAGGACGAGAGCGGGTTCCTCATCGCGGGCCGCTCGCTCGGGCCGTTCGTCGGGGCCTCGACGATCGTCGCGACGGGCTTCTCGGGCTGGGGCTTCATGGGCTCGCCCGGCGTCGCCTACGAGTTCGGCGCCACCGAGCTTCTGGGCAACTTCATGTTCGCGCCGGCAATGGTGATCGCGGTTCTCTTCTTCGCGCGCTACCTCGCCGGACGGGCCGAGGCGATGGGAAGCTGCACCATTCCCGAATACGCCGCACGCCTCCATGCGGAAGGCGGCATGGCGCGCGTGGTGCAGGGGGTCGCGGCGATCATCACCATCGTGCTGCTGCTCGTGTTCCTGACCAGCCAGATCAAGGCGGTCGGCATCCTCGCGGCAGGTTGGCTGGACTTTCCGCAGGATTACGGCGCGGCGCTGATGATCTCGATCATCATCCTTTACACTGTGCTCGGCGGGCTGACGGCGGTGGCGTGGACGGACACGCTGATGCTGATGGGGATGCTCCTCGCGGCCGTCATCATCTCCGTTCAGATCTTCGCCGACATTCCGCCCGCCGAGTTGGTCGAGCGGCTGCGCGAGATCAGCCCGGCGCTCGTCGATCCCGACACCTCGCGCCCCTACGGGGAGATGAAGGGCGCGGTCTTCCTCGTGCTGCCTTACGCGTTCCTCTTCTCAGCGGTGCTGCCCTTCATGGCGGTGCGGTTCCTGGCCTTCAAGCCGGGCACGAAGTTCACCCGCACGACGATGTACGTCGCACCCTTCGCCTGCATCCTGTCGATCATCCCGGTCGTCGGCCTCTACATGCGGGTGAAGGTGCCGGGGCTCGAGCAGGCCGACCTAGCCATGCCGGCCTATCTCAACACCTTCCTGCACCCCGTATTCGGCGGGTTCATCACGCTCTGCATCCTCTTCGCGATGCAGTCGACGGCCAACTCGCTGCTGCACACCGTGGCCTCCGCGGCCTCGCACGATCTACGGCGCGCATTGTTCCCCGGCCGGACGGATGCCCGGACCGCGCTCAACATCAACCGCGCGGCGGTGGTGGTGTTCGGGCTCGTGGGCCTGATGATGATGCTCTTCGCGCCGCCCTTCTTCCTCTCCTTCCTCGGGATCCTGGGGACCGGCACGCTCCTGGCGACGCTGGTCGGGCCGATCTTCGTCTCGTCGATCTGGCGCGGCAACGCCTGGGGGGCGCTCGCGGCGATGTTTGGGGGCTTCTGCACCTCGGGTGGGATGCTCCTCTTCACGGACAGCGGCTGGGTCGTGGGCCCGCTCACGGGCTGCCTCGTCTCCACGGTGCTCTACGTCGCGGTCTCGGTCGCCACGGCGCGAATCGCGCCGCGCGTCACCGCCGTCTGAAGGCCCCGATGCGCCGCCCAGCCTAGACGGCCAAGCCCCGGCGCCATGCGTCCGGCGTCACGCCCTCGCGTTTGCGAAAGGCGCGGATGAGGTGCGAGGCGTCGCAGAACCCCGTCTCGGCCGCGATCTGCGCCACCGACCGGCCCGACCGACCCAGCAGCAGCTTGGCGTGAGCCAGGCGCAGGCGCATGAACGCCTCGGCCGGGGTCAGTCCCGTGGCGGCCGCGAACCGCCGCTCGAGCGTGCGGCGCCCGACGCCGAGGCGCCCGGCCACCTCCGCCGCGCCGGGCGGCGCGGCGAGGTGCTGCTGGATCTGCGAGAGGGCCCGCCGCACGAGCGGATCGCGCGTCGCCAGCTCCAGCGGCAGGCCGGGTTGCGGGTCCCCGGGCCCGAGCGTCTCGTCGATGATCATGATGCGCAGCGCCTTGCGCGCCGTGGCGCGCCCGATGTGCCGATCCACTAGGAAGGCTGCGAGCTGGGCCGAGGCAACCCCACCCGCGCAAGTCAACCGGTCGCGGTCGACGACGAACGCCTCATCCGAGACGGGGACGATTCCCTCGAACCGGTCGAGGAAGTCGTCGTGGTGGAACCAGCTCACGCAGCAGCGGTAGCCCTGCAGCAGCCCGATCCGATGCAGTGCGAACGCCCCCGTGCAGACCCCCGCCAGCGGCACCCGCGCCGTGGCCGCCCGGCGCAGGAACGCGGTTTCGGCGGCGCCCAGGGTCTCGATCTCATCGAGGAGGCCGCCGATCACCGCGACGTAGTCGAAGCGGGCCGGATCGCCCAGTGCCTCGTCCGGGGCGAGGCGGGCGCCGCAGCTCGCGCGGATGGGCTCGCCCGCCCCCGACAGGATGGACCAACGGCACAGGATCGGCCGCGACCGATCCCCCTCGTCCGCGGCGAGACGCAGGACGTCCGCGAACCCCGCATAGGCCGACAGGGTGAACCCTGGCACGAGGACGAAGCCGATGGACAGGCGGGCGGGCTGCGTCGGGGCGGCGGCGGGTTCTTTCATGACGCGATCCTGACATGGATGTGGCGCGATGATCCATTCCCGTCCCCCCCGCGAATGCGCTACGGGGAGGGGGAGAGTTCCCTTGCGGAAGGATAGGTGACTTGACCCGTTTCTCCGGCATGGCCGTGCTTAAGAACGCCCTCAACGGTCACAAGGGCTGGCGCGAGCAGTGGCCCGACAGCGAGCCCAAGAAGGAATACGACGTCATCATCGTCGGCGCGGGCGCGCACGGGCTGGGTGCTGCCTACTACCTCGCCCAGGAGCACGGGATCACCGACGTCGCGGTGATCGACAAGGGCTGGCTCGGGGGCGGCAACACGGGCCGCAACACGACGATCATCCGCTCGAACTACCTCTACGACGAGAGCGCGCGGATGTACGACCATGCGCTCGACCTTTGGGAGGGTCTGAGCCAGGAGCTCAACTACAACGTCATGTTCTCGCGGCGCGGCGTGATGATGCTGGCGCACAACGTCCACGACGTGCAGTCCTTCCAGCGGCACGTGCATTCCAACCGCCTCAACGGCGTGGACAACCGCTGGCTTACGCCCGAGGAGGCCAAGCGCTTCTGCCCGCCGCTCAACATCTCCAGGGACGCGCGCTATCCGGTGATGGGCGCCGCGCTGCAGATGCGGGCCGGCACGGCGCGCCACGATGCGGTGGCCTGGGGCTACGCGCGGGCGGCCGCGGCGCGCGGCGTGGACATCATCCAGAACTGCCCCGTTCTCGCGGTGCGCCGCGGCCCGGACGGCGCCGTCGAGGGCGTGGATACCGGCAAGGGATTCATCCGCGCCAAGAAGGTCGCCATCTCGGCCGCGGGCCACACCTCGGTCGTGATGCAGTCGGCGGACGTGCGGATGCCGCTGGAGAGCTATCCCCTTCAGGCCCTCGTCTCCGAGCCGGTGAAGCCCTGCTTCCCCTGCGTGGTGATGTCGAACGCGGTTCACGCCTACATGAGCCAATCCGACAAGGGCGAGCTGGTGATCGGGTCCGGCACGGATCAGTACGTCTCCTACTCGCAGCGCGGCGGCCTGCCGCTCATCGAGCACACGCTGGCAGCGATCTGCGAGGTGTTCCCGATCTTCACGCGCATGCGGATGCTGCGCAAATGGGGCGGGATCGTGGACGTGACGCCCGACCGCTCGGCCATCGTCGGCAAGACGCCGGTCAAGGGGCTCTACGTCAACTGCGGCTGGGGCACGGGCGGCTTCAAGGCCACGCCGGGGGCGGCGCACACGCTGGCGCACACGGTCGCGCGCGACGAGCCGCACCCGATCAACGCGCCCTTCACGCTGGAGCGGTTCACGACCGGACGCCTGATCGACGAGGCCGCCGCGGCCGCCGTCGCGCATTGATGCGCGCCGCGAACGTCATGCATTGAGGAGGGAGACGGTCCCATGCTTCTGATCCACTGCCCCTACTGCGACGAGACGCTGCCCGAGGCCGAGTTCGCCTATGCCGGGGAGGCGCATGTCGACCGCCCCGCCGATCCGATGGCCCTGTCGGACGACGAATGGGCGGCGTTCCTGTTCATCCGCTCGAACCCCAAGGGCGTGCACGCCGAGCGCTGGCGCCACGTCCACGGCTGCGCGCGCTTCTTCAACGCCGAGCGCGACACCGTGACGGACGCCTTCGTCTCCACCTACCGCGCGGGCGAGCCGCGCCCCGGAACCAAGTGTTCGGCCGGCGCACCGGCGGGCGACGACATGAAGGTGGCCGCGGAATGAGCACGCATCGCATCGCGGGAAAAGGCCGCTTCGATCACGGCGGGCCCGTCCGGTTCACCTTCGACGGCAAGCGCTACGAGGGGCGGCGCGGCGACACGATCGCCTCCGCGCTTCTGGCGCATGGCGTCCACCTGATGGGGCGGTCCTTCAAGTACCACCGTCCGCGCGGCCCCGTCTGCGCCGGAACGGAGGAGCCCAACGCCTTGGTCGAGACCTCGCGCGGCAAGGGGCGGTTCGAGCCCAACACCCGCGCCACGGCGCAGGAGCTGCGCGAGGGGCTGGAGGTGCGGTCGCAGAACCGGATCGGCTCGCTCGCCTTCGACCTGCAGGCGGTGAACGACCTGGTGCACCCGCTCTTCTCGGCGGGGTTCTACTACAAGACCTTCATGTGGCCGCGCTCCTTCTGGGACCGCGTCTACGAGCCCGTGATCCGCCGTGCCGCCGGGCTGGGGCGCGCGCCCGACGCGCCTGACCCGGACCGCTACGCGCATCGCAACCTGCATACCGAGCTTCTGGTGATCGGCGCCGGCCCCGCCGGCCTGGCCGCCGCGCTGGCCGCCGCGCGCGCGGGCGCCGAGGTGACGCTCGTGGACGAGCATGCCGAGATGGGCGGAGCGCTCCTGTCCGATCCGGACGTCGTGATCGACGGCAAGCCTGCCTGGGACTGGCTCGCCGCCGCGCTGGCGGAGTTGGACCGACTGGGCGTGCGGCGCCTCACGCGGACCACGGCGATCGGATACTACCACCAGAACTTCGTGGGCCTGTGCCAGAAGCTGACCGATCACCTCGACGAGCCCCCCGAGGGCGCCCCGCGCGAGCGGATGTGGCATGTGCGCGCCGTGCGCGTCATCCTGGCGCAGGGCGCGCTGGAGAAGCCGCTCGTCTTCGACGGCAACGACCGGCCGGGCGTGATGCTGGCAGGGGCGGCGCAGACCTATCTGAACCGCTACGGCGTGCTCGTGGGCGACACTCCTGCCATCGTTACGAGCCATGACAGCGCCTACCATGCGGCCTTCGACTTGGCGGACGCGGGTGCGAAGGTCGCCGCGATCGTCGATGTGCGCGCGGCGCCGGGCGAGGGCGTCCTGGTCGAGGCGCGGCGGCGCGGGATTGAGGTGCTGACCTCGCATACCGTGACCGGCACCAATGGCCGCCTCAGGGTGAAGTCGCTCCGCGTCGCGCCCGTGAGCGGCGGGCGCGTCGGCGCGGCCCGGACGATCGCCTGCGACTGCGTGCTGATGTGCGGCGGCTGGACGCCCTCGCTGCATCTGTTCTCGCACACCAAGGGCACGCTCAAGTGGGACGAAGCCCTCGACGCCTTCCTGCCCGACCGTTCGGCCGAGGAATGCCATATCGCGGGCGCGGGCCGGGGCCTCTGGGGCTACGGGGCCGCGCTGGCCGACGGGGCCGAGATCGGCGTCACCGCCGCGCGTGCCCTGGGCCTCGACGCGGAGGCCGCGGCGCCGGTGGTCGAACGCGACCGCACCGGCACCGGCGAGACGTTCAAGGAGCTGCCGACCGATGGCGATGCGGGGCGCAAGCGCGCCTTCGTCGACTTCCAGAACGACGTGACGGCCAAGGACATCCGCCTCGCCGTGAAGGAGGGGATGCGCTCCATCGAGCACGTAAAGCGCTACACCACGAACGGCATGGCAACCGACCAGGGCAAGATGTCCAACGTGAACGGCCTGATGATCGCGTCCGACGCGGTGGGCAAAGCCCCGCCGCAGGTGGGGCTGACGACGTTCCGCCCGCCCTACACGCCGACCACCTTCGGCGCCTTCGCGGGCTACCACCGGGGCCGCCACTTCGAGGTGACGCGCCGCACGCCCATCGACCCCTGGGCCGAGGCGCATGGCGCCGCGTTCGAGCCCGTCTCGCTCTGGCGGCGGGCCTGGTACTTCCCGAAGGCGGGCGAGGACATGGACGCGGCCGTCGCGCGCGAATGCGCGGCCACGCGCGGCTCCGTCGGCATCTTCGACGCGTCCACGCTGGGCAAGATCGAGGTGCAGGGCCCGGACGCGGTCGAATTCATGAACCGCATGTACACCAATCCCTGGACCAAGCTCGGGATCGGGCGGGCACGATACGGCCTCCTGCTGGGCGAGGACGGCTACATCCGCGACGACGGGGTGATCGGACGGCTGGGAGAGGACCTGTTCCACGTCACCACGACGACGGGCGGCGCGGCCCGGGTGCTGAACATGATGGAGGACTACATCCAGACGGAATGGCCCGACCTGAAGGTCTGGCTGACCTCCACCACGGAGCAATGGGCGACCGTCGCGCTGAACGGGCCGAACGCGCGCCGCGTGCTGGAGCCGCTCGTCGAGGGGCAGGACCTCTCCGCCGAGGCGTTCCCGCACATGTCCGTGGCGGAATGCACGGTGGCTGGCTTCCCGGCGCGCCTCTTCCGCATCAGCTTCACGGGCGAGTTGGGCTTCGAGATCAACGTGCCCGCCCGCCACGGCCTCGCGCTGTGGGAGGCGTTGATGAAGGAGGGGGAGAGATACGACATCTGCCCCTACGGCACCGAGACGATGCACGTCCTGCGCGCCGAGAAGGGCTTCATCATCGTCGGCCAGGACACCGATGGCACGGTCACGCCGGACGATGCGGGCCTCTCCTGGGCGATCGGCAAGAAGAAGGCCGATTTCGTGGGCATGCGCTCGCTGCGGCGTCCCGACCTCGTGGCCGAAGGCCGCAAGCAGCTCGTGGGCCTGATGACGGAGGACGGGGACGTGAAGCTCGACGAGGGCGCCCAGGTCGTGGCCGACCCTGAGCAGGCGCTGCCGATGAAGATGATCGGCCACGTCACCTCGTCCTACTACAGCGCCGCCCTGGGCCGGCATTTCGCCATGGCGCTGGTCGAGGGCGGCCGCGACCTCGAGGGGCGGGACGTGTTCGTCCCCACCCCGGAAGGCATCCGGCGCGCCACCGTCACGACGACCGCTTTCTACGATCCCGCCGGCGAGCGGTTGAAGGTCTGAGGAGGGCAGGACCATGACCATGCACGACACGCGGATGCCCGACGCCACCGTCACGATCGAGGATCTGGCCCCCGACGCGCGCTTCTCGCTGCGGGTGGGTGCGGACGGACGTGCCGCCGCCTCCGAGACGCTCGGGCTGGACCTGCCGGTGCGGGTCGGCGACGTCGCGCGGGGCGCGGAGGAGCGCACCGCACTCTGCCTCGGCCCCGACGAATGGCTCATTACCGCGCCGGCGGAAGCGGGCGGGGCCATCGCCCGGGCCTTCGCCGATCTCTACGATCGCACGCCCCACAGCCTCGTCGACGTCTCGGACCGCGAGGTCACGGTGCGCGTGACGGGGCCGGAGGCGCTGACGTTGATGACGATCGGCTGTCCCCGCGACCTCGCGCGCCTCGCGCCGGGGCGGGCGGTTCGCACCGTTTTCGACGGCGCGACCGTGATCCTGTGGCGCGATGCCGAGGATACGTTCCGCATGGATGTCTGGCGCTCCTTCGCGCCCTTCGTGCGCGACCTGCTGGAGATCGGCCGCGCAGAGATCGCGGCAGGGCTCTAGTCCCGCCCCAATGACCGAAACCGATGTCGGGGCGCTCCCCGGCACGCGCGCCCACGGGCGCCATGCAGGAAAGGACGACGCCATGCTCGACGCCACGACCGCCACGATTACCGACGCTGCCATCGCCGAGGCCGTCGCCAGCGAGATGGATCGCCAGCAGCACCAGATCGAGTTGATCGCATCGGAGAACATCGTCAGCCGCGACGTGCTTGCGGCCCAGGGCTCGATCCTGACCAACAAGTATGCCGAGGGTTATCCGGGCCGCCGCTACTATGGCGGCTGCGAGCATGTCGACACCGTGGAGGAGATCGCCCGCGATCGGCTCAAGCAGCTGTTCGGCGCGGGGTACGTCAACGTGCAGCCCCATTCGGGCGCGCAGGCCAACCAAGCGGTGTTCCTCGCGCTCCTGAAGCCGGGCGACAAGATCATGGGCATGTCGCTGGCCCATGGCGGGCACCTGACCCACGGCTCGCCGGTGACGATGTCGGGCAAATGGTTCGACGTCGTCTCCTACGAGGTCGAGGAAGACAGCCATCTCATAGACATGGACAAGGTGCGCCAGATCGCGCTGGCGGAGCGGCCCAAGTTGATCATCGCCGGGGCCTCGGCCTATCCACGGCCCATCGACTTCGCCGCCTTCCGCGCCATCGCCGACGAGGTAGGGGCCATCCTGATGGTGGACATGGCGCATTACGCGGGTCTGATTGCGGCGGGCGAATACCCCGATCCGATGCCGCACGCTCATGTCGTGACCTCGACCACCCACAAGACGCTGCGGGGGCCGCGCGGCGGCATCATCCTGACGAACGACGCGGACCTCGCCAAGAAGTTCAACTCGGCCGTCTTCCCGGGCAACCAAGGCGGCCCCCTGATGCACGTAATCGCGGCCAAGGCCGTCGCCTTCGGCGAGGCGCTCGATCCGTCGTTCAAGACGTATGCGCGGCAGGTCCTGGCCAACGCGCGCGCTTTGTCCAAGACGCTGATCGCCGGCGGCCTCGGCGTGGTGTCCGGCGGCACAGACTGCCACATGGTGCTGGTCGACCTGCGCCCCATGGGCGTAACCGGAAAGGTGGCCGAAGCCGCGCTGGAGCGGGCCGGCCTGACCTGCAACAAGAACGCGATTCCATTCGACCCGGAGAAGCCCTTCGTCACCTCCGGCATCCGCCTCGGGACCTCGGCCGGCACGACCCGCGGCTTCGACGAGGACGACTTCCGCGCCGTGGGCGAGATGGTGCTTCGCGTGGTCCGCGCCCTGTCCGCGAACGAGGAGGGCGACGCGGAGGTCGAGGCCGCGGTGCGCGCGGAGGCCGGCCGCCTCTGTGAGAACCACCCGATCTACGGCTGAGCCGTCATCCGCGATGTTCATCTCACTTCTCGAGGTCTTCAAGCTGGGCGTCGGCCCTTCCTCGTCCCACACGATGGGGCCGATGGTGGCCGCGGCGCGCTTTCTCGAGGCGCTGCGCGGCGGGGCCGACCCGATCCCCGGATCGGGGGCGCCCGTACGGCTGTCGGTGACGCTCCATGGTAGCCTCGCCTTCACTGGCAAGGGCCACGCGACCGACCGCGCGGTGGTCCTCGGCCTTTTGGGATACGTGCCCGAGACGCTCGACCCCGAGGCTGCGGACGGGGCCGTCGCCGCCCTTCGCGAGACGAAGGAGCTGCGCCCCGCGGGACTGCCGCTCCTGCGTTTCGATCCCGGTGCGGACATCGTCTTCGACTACGGCCCGCCCCTGCCGCAGCACCCCAACGCCCTGACCTTCCGGGCGGAGGACGCGCGCGGCAACGCGCGGCTGGCGATGCCCTATTTCTCCGTCGGCGGCGGCTTCGTCGCGACGGAGGCCGAGCTGGCCGGTGGCGGCGACCTCGGCGCCGAGAAGTCCGCGCGCGGCTACCCCTATCCGTTCGGCACCGCCGGGGAGATGCTACGGATGGGCGAGGCGTCGGGCCTGTCCGTCGCCTCCATGAAACGCGCGAACGAACTGGCGGCGGGAGTGGCCGACATCGACGCGCGCACCCACGCCCTAGCCGACGCGATGGAGGCCTGCATCGACGCGGGCCTCTCTCGCACGGGCGTGCTGCCCGGCGGCCTGAATGTCCGCCGCCGGGCCAAGGACATCCACGACCGCCTTCGTGCCGAACGGGGCAGCAACCGCCCTCTGCCGCATGCGGGCAACGAGTGGCTGTCGGTCTGGGCCATGGCCGTGAACGAGGAGAACGCCGCCGGGGGGCGGGTCGTGACTGCCCCCACCAACGGCGCGGCGGGCACGGTCCCGGCCGTCCTGCGCTACCTGCGAGAGCAGTGCGGCGTCGAGGGGGCGGACCGGCGGCGCGACTTCATGCTGACGGCCGCCGCGATCGGCGGGATCATCAAGCACAACGCCTCCATCTCGGGGGCGGAGGTGGGCTGCCAGGGCGAGGTGGGGTCGGCCTCGGCCATGGCGGCCGCCGGGCTCTGCGCGGCCTTGGGCGGAACGAACGCCCAGATCGAGAACGCCGCCGAGATCGCGCTGGAGCATCACCTCGGCATGACATGCGACCCCGCCGCGGGGCTTGTCCAGGTTCCCTGCATCGAGCGCAACGCCCTTGGTGCGATCAAGGCGGTCTCGGCAGCTGCGCTCGCGCTCAGGGGCGACGGCACGCACTTCATGCCGCTCGACAACTGCATCGAGGTGATGCGCCAGACCGGCCGCGACATGGATGACCGCTACAAGGAGACCTCTCGAGCCGGCATCGCCGTCAACCTGCCCGAGTGCTGAGGGCGCGCTCGGAAACGCCCGCTGCCTGACCCCCGAGGGCATCGGGGTGCCGCAGAGGGCTCCGTCACGACGTGGCAGAAGCTGCGGCGGAGCGGTGGCGGGATCGATCCGCACCCCCCATCGGCCGCTTCGGGCCGTGCCCCGTCGGGGGCGGGAAGGGCACGAGGGTCCCGTCCTCACGAGGACGGCGGCCGCCGGCGCTTTCCGGATCCAGACGTCGTTCGGCGTCGGGAGCGGCGAACCCGATCTCCCGGCCCTGCTGACACCCGGCTTCCGCACTCTAGGTTACGCTATCTACGAGTTCGCCCGGCACGTCTCTCCTCGGCTAGGGTCGATCACCAAGCCGCGGCCGCGAAGCGCCCGAGGACGGCAGGATGGAGGGACCGGGCGACGCCCGTCCCGGCAGGCCGCGACCTGCAGAGAAAGGATATCGCGATGACCCTCCCCTTCCGTCTCCAGACACTTGCGATGACGATGGCCTTCACGGCAGCATCACCCACCCTGGCGCAGGACGCGGGCGGCGCGGAAACACGGCCCGCCGATCTGTTCAGCTTTCAGGGGGACGTGATCGACCTTTGGACGATGGAGGCGGCGCTGAGCATGGATACGCGGCCGGAGTTGACACTGCCCCTCTTCACCGCGCCGGAGGAGATGTTTTCCGACGAGTTCCTCCTCTGGGACGCTTGGCCGGTGCGGCATCGTGACGGATCGATCGCCATGATCGACGGGCGCGTGATCCTGATCGCCCTCTCGGCGGAGCGGGGGCTGTTCGAGACCGAATTCTCCACCCGCTCGCAATGGCGCTACTGGACCCGCGCGGCAGGCGAGGACTGGCGGTACGGCGGCCTCGTGTTTCCGGAGGGAACGGCGCTCGGCTCTCGGCAATGGGCCGGCTCGACCGTCTACGACGAGGAGACCGGGCGCATCCACTTCTTCTACGCCGCCGTCGGCGAACTGCGTGGAGAGACGCCGGACGACGTCGTCTCCCACTCGCCCAGACATCCGGGCTTCGGCCGTCCTTCCACGGTGCAGCGCGTCGCACTCGCTTCCGCGAGCGTGGAGAGCGGCGAGGACGGCCTCGAGTTCGCGGCCATGAGCGAGCATCGTGTGATCCTCGAGGCGGAAGGCGGGGTCTACATGACGGAGGAGCAGTATCCCGCGGACGACGTCGTCTACGGCATGCGCGATCCCTGGTACTTCCGGCACGAGGGCGAGGACGGGCGCGACTGCGCCCTCTTCACCGCCAACACGAACTACCTGAGCGGGCCGGCCAACGGCGTCGTGGGCCTGGGCTGCGCGGTCGACGGGATCGATGGCGAGTGGGAGCTGCGCGAGCCGATCCTCGCCTCCGACGGCGTGTCGGCGCAGCTGGAGCGGCCGCATCTGGTGCGCCGGGGGGAGGACGGCCTCTACCTCTTCTTCTCGTCGCATGGGTTCCTCCTGCCCGACGCCGCCGACAAGCCTGCCGAGGGTCTCTTCGGGTTCCGGGCGGCCTCGGGCGCGCTGGAGGGGCCTTGGCTGCCGCTCAACGGCCACGGGCTGGTCGCAGGCAACCCGGAGGCGGCGCCGCTGCAGTCCTACTCCTACCTCGTCCTGCCCTCCCTGGAGGTGACGAGCTATCTAAACGAGGTTCCCGGCCTCTACGTGCGTTTCCCCCGCTCGGAGGCCGATTGGATGGGTTCGCCGGCACCAAAGTTCGCCATCAGTCTGGATGGGGACGAAGCTTGGGTCGCAGGTCAGCGGCAGGAAGTGGATCCCCTCCTCGTGCGTGAGGTTCCTCGGTGATCCGGTCTGCGACCTGCGATAAAGCATCGCCCGACGGCGCGGACCGCATCCTGGGGTGGACGGCTATTGCGGGCTGCGCTCCCGCGGCCGCAGCGTGTCGCCGGGCCTGAATGCCGGCTCGAGGACGACGCGATCCTCCGTCGGGACGCCGGCGCGGCGTTCGAGGACCAGCGCGGCGGCACGGCGGCCGATCTCGGTCCGGCCGGCGTCCATCGTCGCGAGGCGCCGCGGCAACCCGTCCAGGAGGTCGACACCGTTGAATCCCGCAAGGCCGATCTGCCGGCCGACATCCATCCCCTGCTCCAGGCACCAGAGAAGCCCGCCGGCGCCGATCATGTCGTTGGAGTAGTAGATCATGTCGAGATCCGGTGTCCGGGACAGCAGCGCCTCGGTCATCTCGCGGCCCTTGGCGAGCGCGCTTCCGCCTTCGTAGAACTCCTGATCCGCGATCTCCAAGCCGTGGCGGGCCAGCGTCTCGGTGAAGCCTTCGAACCTCTTCCGCGCACGGTGGTCGAGGGGCATCTTCGTTCCCGCGAAGGCGATGCGGCTATGGCCCCGCTCGACGATGGCCTCGGCCGTCAGCCGTCCCGCGCGCCGATGCGACAGGCCCACCATCGCGTCGATGGGCTCGCCGTCCGCGTCCATGACCTCCACGACCGGGACCCCCGCGGCGCGCAGCATCGCGCGCGCCGCCGCCGTGTGCTCCAGCCCCGCGACGATGACGCCCGTGGGCCGCCAGGAGAGCATCTCGAAGAGGACCTCCTCCTCGCGCTCCGGGCGGTAGTCCGTGACGCCCACGACCGGCTGGAGCGGCGTGTCGGCCAGCCCTTCCTGGATACCCGAGAGGACGTCGGGAAAGACCATGTTCCGAAGGCTGGGGATGACGACCGCGACGAGGTTCACCTGGTTGGAGGCGAGTCCCCCCGCAATCCGGTTCGGCACGTAGCCAAGTCGTTTGGCGGCCGCGAGCACCCGCTCGCGGGTTGCGGAAGCCACGTCGCCCCGGCCGCGCAGGACGCGCGATACGGTCATCTCGCTGACGCTCGCCGCCTCGCTGACGTCGCGGAGCGTGAGCGGGCGCCGGGGCGGGATCGAATGGTCCGTCATAACCCCGTCTTAAGCCGCGCCGTGGCGGCGGGCGAGGGGGGCGGCCCTTGATCGGCGCGCCTCCTCGGGCCAGAGGGGCGGGCGAAGGCCCCGTAGCTCAGCAGGATAGAGCAGCCGCCTCCTAAGCGGCAGGTCGCAGGTTCGAATCCTGCCGGGGTCGCCAGGATCCGCCAGCGTCGGTGTCCGCCCTCAGGCAGCAGCGGTGCCGACGCCGCCGACATCTCATCGCTCACCGTCTCCCGCATGAGCGACGATCGCAGAACCATCGGTAGGAGTTCTGCTGGAAGTCCTAGGGGGAGGGACGCCGCCGTAGCAGGCATGCATCCTCTCCCCGCCGAACACGGATAGGACCTGGAAGACCTGCCCGAAGTGGACCGATGCGTCGACCGAGCCTCTTCCCGATGAGGAGGCACCGCGTCCGGACGCCCTCCGATCATTCTTGACTTCTATAGTCGGATATAGACAGGAGAGGGCGGAGGTCGTCCTCGCGCGGCCGAGCCAGCTTTCGCCAGCCATCCATGCAGAACGTACTTCGGAAGGATGGTCCGATGACGCATTCCGTTTGGCGGCGCGGCTCTTTCGTGACGCTTCTCGCAGCCGTGGTGTCGCCGGCGGCGGCCCAGCAGCAGCCCGTGCGCCTCGACGACATCGTCCTCGGCTTCTTCGGCTTTCCCAGGGTCGTCATCGACACGCCGCAAGCCATCACGGTGGTGGACGAGGAGGATATCGATCGCGCGGTGCCGACGACGGCGGCCGACCTCTTCGACGACGTGCCGGGCATCCAGCCCATCGGGTCGGAGCGGCCGGCCGGGATCAGCTTCAACATCCGTGGCATCGGCGAGCTGGTCGCCGCGGACGAATCGCGGATCATCGTAAGCGTCGACGGCGTGCCGAAGTTCTACGAGCAGTATCGCGTCGGCTCCTTCTTCTCGGACCCCGAGCTGTTCCGACGGGTCGAGGTGCTGCGCGGCCCGGCATCGTCCACCCTCTACGGGGCAGGGGCGCTGGGGGGCGTCGTGCGGTTCGAGACGCGCGACGCCTCCGACTTCCTCGAGGGCGGAGAGACGGGCGCGCTGCGCTTCCGCCTCGGCGGGCAGACGAACGGCGAGGGGGGGTTCGGCAGCGTGATCTACGCGAGCCGCCCCTCCGAGGACGCCGAGTTCCTGGCGGCTCTGACTTACCGCCTCGCAAACAACTACAAGGACGGCGATGGCGACGAGGTCAGCGGATCGGAGTTCGACAGTTTCTCGGGCCTTCTGAAGGACACGTTCTCTCTCGGCGAGGGGCGCACGCTCTCGGCTAGCGTCCAGGCCTATGACAGCGATCTCGACGACACGGACTACAGCCAGACCGGGACGCTCGGCTTCGGGACGATCGACCGGAGCGTCCGGGACACGACGGTCGTGCTGACTTTCGCAGACGAGGTGATCGGCGACGACCTTTTTGACTACGAGCTGTCGGCCTTCTACTCGGACACACGGGTCGAGCAGGACGACGCATCCTTCGGGGGCTTCGGCTCGCCCCTCTTTGCCGACAGCGAGTACGGCTATCGTACTGCGGGCGTGCGGGCGCAGAACACTGCGCGCTTCGATCTGGGCGGGGCAGAGACCTTCCTGACCGTCGGCGTCGAGGCTACGCAGCAGGAACGGACGGCGAGCACCGAGCTCGGTCCGCTGGGCTTCCATCCCGAGGGCACCGACACGCGTTTCGGCGCCTTTGCCCAAGCCGAGATCGTAATCAGCGACCTGACCTTGGTGCCGGGCATTCGCGTCGACCGTTCGGAGCTCGAGCCCGGACCTCTTGTGCCCGGCGGCGCGAACCGCAGCACGACCTCGGTCTCGCCGAAGCTCGCCATGCTCTACAAGATCGACGAGGCGTGGAGCGTTTTCGGCTCGATCTCCCGAACCGAGCGTGCGCCGACCCTGGATGAGCTATTCTCCACCTCCGCCGACGATCCGACGAGCCCGGAGGACGAGTCCGAGGGCCCCTCGCTCGCCCTGGCGCCCGAGCGATCCAATGCGATCGAGATCGGCCTGGCCTACTCCGCCGCCCTCGGATCGGGCGAGATCTCGGCCAAGGCGACGGCGTTCCGGTACGACATCGAGGACCTGATCGAGCGGCGATCCATTGCGGAGCGAGGGGGCGGGCTGCCCCAGTACCGGAACATCGGCGAGGCTCTGATCGAGGGCGTCGAGATCGAGGCCGGCTACGAGGCCGAGCGCGTGTTCGGCCGCCTCGCCTACACCTATGTCGACGGCGAGGACCGCGCGACGGGCGAGCGGCTGGGGTCCATACCGGCGGAGAGCCTCGCTCTGACGATCGGCGGGAGGAACCCTGACCTCGGCCTCGAATACGGCTGGGAGGGGACGTTCGTCGACGACATTTCCTACGGCGCCGACGAGTTCTCCGGCTATGCCGTCCACGACGTCTTCGTCGGCTGGACGCCGCGGTCGAGCGCCCTCGAGGGGTTCGAGCTGCGCGCCGCCGTCGATAACGTCTTCGACCGCGACTACCGCAACTCACTGGCCGGCGACGACGGCCCGGGACGGAACGTCCGGGTCTCCATCACGAGGGGAATCGCATGGTGAGCACGGTAACATCGGACCGGATGGCGGAGATACGCGAGCGCGCCGCGGCCGCGCCTCCGGCGAGAGAGCGGAACCTGGCCGCGCGGATCGGGCTGCCGGAGGCGGCCTTGATCGCGGCCCACGCCGAAGGGGATGGCCCCTGGCGGAGCGTTCCGATCGCGGCGGCGCCGGATCGCCTGATGCCGGTCGTGCAGGGGCTCGGCGAGGTCATGGCGCTGACCCGGAACGAGCATTGCGTGATCGAGAAGGTCGGCATCTACGAGGGCTGGCAGGGCGGCGATCACGCCGGGATGATCCTGGGGCCGGAGATCGACCTGCGCGTCTTCCCGAAGCATTGGGCCCATGCCTGGGCCGTCGAGAAGGACGGCGAGGACGACCTTCGCCGGTCGCTTCAGATATTCGATGCGGCCGGGGATGCGGTCCACAAGGTCTTCCTGCGCGAAGGCTCGGACGTCCGGGTGTGGGACGCCGCGTCGAAGGCCCTCTGCGCGGAGGGCGGCCTGCCGGACTTCGCGCCGCGCGTGCCGACCGAGGGTCCGAAGATCGACCCGGCGAAGGCCGGTCGCCTCCGGGACGGATGGCGGCGGATGACCGACGCGCACCAGTTCCTTATACTGGTACGCCGCATGAAGCTGAACCGCTTGGGCGCCTACCGGATCGCGGGTCCGCCCTTCGCGCGCCGCCTCTGCCCGGGCGCCGTCGTCGCGGCGCTGGAAGGTCTTGCCGGTTCCAGGCTCCCCGTCATGGTCTTCGTCGGGAACGCCGGGTGCATCGAGATCCACACCGGCCCGCTGGACCGCGTCGCGCCGACGGGACCATGGATCAATGTCCTCGAACCGCGCCACAACCTGCACCTGCGCGCCGACAAGGTGGCCGAGGTCTGGGCCGTCGAGAAGCCTACCGGGCGCGGCCCCGCCCTGTCGGTGGAGGCCTTCGGCGTCAGGAAGGAAGAGGTCGATCATCACGAACCCTGGGCTGAGCTGGTCGCCGGCCTTCCCGCACCCGAGGAGACGCCGCTATGATCCACATGCCATGCCGCATTCCGAGGCCGATCGACGTCGTGCTGACGGCGTTCGTGCTCGCCCTGGTGGTTCGGGGCGTCGCCTTCGCGGAGGGCGCGCGCGCCGAGCGCATCCTCTCCCTGGGGGGCTCGGTGACGGAGATCGTGCATGCCTTGGGCGAAGGCGACCGCCTGATTGCCCGCGATGCCACGTCGAGCCATCCGTCCGAGGTCGAGGACTTGCCGGATGTCGGCTATCTGCGGACGCTCTCGCCCGAAGGCGTGCTCTCGGTGGACCCCGACCTCATCGTCGCGGAGTCGGGCGCCGGCCCGCCCGAGGCGCTGGCGATCCTGCGCGAAGCTGGGATCCCCTATGTGGCCGTTCCCGACGCGCGCGACCGCGCGGGGCTGAGCGCGAAGATCCTCGCGGTCGCCGACGCGATCGGCGTGCCGGAGGAGGGCGCCCGCCTGGCGGCGGAGGTCGACGTCCGGCTCGCCGAGGTCGCCGAGGGGCTGCCGGAGGGGGACGAGCGGGTCCTGTTCCTCCTGTCGGCCGCCGGCGGCCGTCTGATCGCCGCGGGCGAGGGCACCTCCGCCGAGGCGATGATCGAGATGGCGGGTGCGGAGAACGCGCTCTCGGGGTTCGACGGCTACAAGCCCGTCACGGACGAGGCCGTCGCCGAGGCACGGCCCGACGTGATCCTGATGATGGACCGCGGCGGCGACCACGGCGCCGACGACGAGACGCTCTTCGCGCACCCCGCGCTGATCGCGTCGCCCGCCGCCGACGCCCAAGCCGTCGTCCGGATGGACGGGCTCCTCCTCCTCGGGTTCGGGCCGCGCACCCCGGAGGCGGTCGAGACCCTCGCCGCCGAGATCGGGAGGGTCCGCGGCCGATGAGCCTTGCGGCGACTGCCTCGGGCGGGCTGGACGACCGCGCCGTCCTGGGCCGCCTGTGCTGCCTCGCCCTCGGCGCGGTCCTGGCGGTGGTCTCGCTGGCCTCGCTGACCTTCGGCGCTTCGGGGGTCGATCTCTGGTCCGTCGGCGGCGCCATCCTCCGCGGCGAGGAGGGCTCGCAGCGTGATCGGATCGTGCTCTTGGACATCCGCCTGCCGCGGCTCCTGATGGGGGTCTTGGTCGGTGCGGCACTTGCCGTGTCGGGCGCGGTGATGCAGGGCCTCTTCCGCAACCCGCTCGCCGATCCGGGCCTGGTCGGCGTCTCCGCCGGCGCGGTGCTCGGCGCGGTCACCGCGATCGTCGTGGGTTCCGCACTGCCCGTCTGGGTGATCGGCTGGACCGGCATCTACGCCGTTCCGGTCGCGGCCTTCCTCGGCGGGTGGGCGTCGACGATCCTTCTTTACCGCGTCTCGACCCGCCGCGGCCGCACGTCCGTCGCGACCATGCTGCTGGCGGGGATCGCGCTCGGCGCGCTGACAGGGGCCGTCTCGGGCCTGATGATCTACGCCGCCGACGACGGCGAACTGCGCGAGCTGACCTTCTGGGGACTCGGATCGCTCGCTGGCGCGTCCTGGGCCAAGCTTGCCGCCGCGGCGCCGGCGATCCTGCTGGCGCTGGCGGCGACCCCGCTCCTCGCGCGGGGGCTCGACGCGCTCGCCCTGGGCGAGGCGGCAGCCATGCATCTCGGCCAGCCCGTGCAGCGGATCAAGAACGCGGCGATCCTGTCCGTCGCTGCCGCCACCGGGGCCGCCGTAGCGGTCTCAGGCGGGATCGGCTTCGTGGGGATCGTGGTGCCGCACCTCCTCCGCCTCATGATCGGTCCCTCGCACCGCTGGCTCCTGCCGAACGCGGCGCTTCTGGGGGCGGTCTTCCTCGTGGGGGCCGACATCCTCTCCCGTTCGGTGATCCCGCCGGCGGAGCTTCCCATCGGCATCGTCACGGCGGTCGTCGGCGGTCCGGTCTTCCTCTGGATCCTGCTGCGCAGCCACGGCGTGGTCGACCTTTGATCGCGGCACGGGGCCTGCGCGCCAGACTGGGGCGCACCGAGGCGCTGCGCGGCGTCGACCTGCGGGCCCGCGCGGGCGCGGTCACGGCCTTGGTGGGGCCGAACGGATCGGGCAAGACCACCCTCCTGCGCCGCCTCTCGGGCGAGCTGGACGGCCTGGGCGTGGTCACGCTGGACGGCGCCGCGATCGCCGGCATGCGCCCCTGGGAGCTGGCGTCCCGTCGGGCGGTCCTGCCGCAGGCCACCCGCCTCGCCTTCCCGTTCACGGTGATCGAGGTCGTGCGCCTCGGCCTCGCGGCCGGGACCGAAGCGGCACGAGGCGGGATCGCCGAGGCGGCCCTCGCACGGGTAGGGTTGTCCGGCTTCGAATCCCGCCTCTTCCAGGAGCTCTCGGGCGGCGAGGCGCAGCGCGTGCATTTCGCACGCGTGCTGGCGCAGGTCTGGTCCCCCGTGCTGGACGGCCACGCCCGCTGGCTTCTCCTGGACGAGCCGGTCGCCGCGCTCGACATCGCTCACCAGCTCGAGGTGATTGGCATCGCGCGGGACTACGCGGCCGCGGGCGGGGGGGTTATCGCGGTCATGCACGACCTGAACCTGACCGCGATGATGGCCGACCAGGTCGTCCTGATGGCGGAGGGCAGGGTGGCCCTGGCAGGGCCGCCGGGGACCGTGATCGCCGACCGGCCCCTCTCGGCGGCCTATGGCTGCGCGGTGCGCACGGGCGAGACCCCGCCCGGCCCCTTCGTCCTGCCCCATTCCTGCGGGTGCGGCTGAGGCCGGCCGGCCGAGCTGGCCCTCCACCAACCGCTGCGACGACGTTCCCGCAAGATGCAGGGTCCGTCGAGGAAGCCGGCGACCTAGCCGGCTATCAGGCTGGCGGCACGGGTGTCGCGCGGCTTCCGGCACCGCCGGTTGCTCGGCGGTTCATCTGGCGTTGTCGTCGGCCCGGTCAGGATGCGGCCGCCCCCGGCGCTGATGCTCTTGGCCCCGGTCTGACCATTCGCTCGAGAAGCGGCCATGCCGGTTCTCGGTGCATGCGGAATGATCCGGCACGCAGCCGTCGAGGCCGGGGCGACGGAACCGCCGACGCGGCGGGTTCAGATCGACCTCCTCGCACCATCGCTGCCGCTCGGACCGCACGCCGTAGAGACAGCCGGCCGGCAACGTTCGCAGCAGAAGCTCTGGATTGATCGAAGGACGCCCGCCGCTCGCACGGTGCGGCGCCGTCGCTTCAAGGGGGAGGACGAGGTCGAGGATCGCGTCGATCTGCCATGCCATCGTGATCTGCACTCCCTCGGCCCGGAGGAAGTGAACCACGTAGACTGCAGCCAGCCGAGGAAGACAAAGCCTTCTTCAACAGGCCCTGCACCGACCGCGTCGACGCGCCGTTCGCCCCGGGATCGTGTATCGATCTTCGGAAGAAGGACGCGTCGCCCCTCTGCCGAACGGGCCCGGCTCTCGTGGGAAGTGTCGAAGCTGGGATCGGTGCGGAGTCCCGATCCATGTGAGCTAACGGTGCGATGGCGGATGGGTTCGTTCTGCGGAGCTCTGCTCAGAGGCCCAGCAGCCGACCGAGGCCGAGCGTAGCCCCCGGCCATGCGACGACGACGGCGAGGAGCAGGACGAGCGCGGCGAGGAAGACCGCGACCTCGCGCACCACCGCGAGCAGGGGCACGCCGGCCTGCGCTGCCGTCATGAAGAGCAGGATCCCCACCGGAGGGGTCACGAGGCCGATCGCGGAGGCGAGCACGAACACAGCACCCAGCTGGACCACGTCGATGCCCGCCAGGACCGCCACGGGCGCGATCACGGGCGCGACGACGATAAGGAGCGTGACCGGCTCCAGCACCGTCCCGAGCACCAGGAGCGTGACGGCGATGATGGTCAGCAGGACCACTGGCGAGAGCTGCGCCTCCGAGACGACCGCCGCCATCTCGCGCGCAAGCCCAACGCGCGCGGCGATCCAGACGAAGGCGCCGGAGGCGGCGATGACGATGAGTATCTTGGCGCTGTCGGCCGCGGCGTCCGCGAGCGCGACGAGGAGCTGGCGCGCCGTCACGTCACGGTAGACACCTAGCGTGACGACCGCCGCGTAGATCGCAGCGAGCGCGCCGATCTCGTTGACGGTCGCGACGCCCCCCACGAGGCCCGCGACCACGAAGACGGGCATCAGCAGCGCGAGGATGCTGCCCTTCAGCGCGCCCCAGACGCGGCCCCATCCCAGCCAGGGATGGGAGGCGTAGCCCCGACGCCGCGCCAGGACGACCGATGCGGCTAGCAGCACCGCGCCCATCATGAGCCCCGGCACGATACCGGCCACGAAGAGGTCGGTCACGTCCGCGGGGGTGAAGAGGGCGAAGATGACCATCGGGATCGAAGGGGGTATCATCAGGCCGATCGTGGCGCTGGCAGCGGTGACCGCGGCTGCGTAGGCGGGCGGGTAGCCGTCGCGCTCCATCGCCGGGATCATCACCGAGCCCACCGCGGCGGCATCCGCCACCGCCGAGCCGGAGATGCCGGCGAAGACCACCGAGGCGGTGACGTTCGCATGGGCGAGGCCCCCGCGGACATGGGCGACGAGGGCGCGGGCGAGCCTCAGCAGGCGCGCGGACATCCCGCCCGCGTTCATGATCGCGCCGGCCGCGAAGAAGTAGGGGATCGCGGCGAAGGCCTGGTTGTCGAGCCCGCGCAGAAAGGATTGCGCCAAGACGTCGCCGCGAAGGATCGGCGCCCACAGCAGCGCGAAGGCGCCTGCGGCCCCGCCGATGGCGAGGAAGACGGGGACCCGCAGCACCATGAGCGCAAGCATGATCGCCACCGTGACGCCGACTTCGATCATCCCCCGGCCGGCTCCGGCGGGCGGACCAGGTTCAGCAGCGCGGCGAGGTTCCACAGACACGTTCCGGCGATCAGCGGCCATGTGCGGATCGAGGCGTCGGTGCCGAGCGCGGCCATGTCGATGAACCGGAACGCGGCCGCCGCCTGCAGCAGGAAGACGAGCAGCGCGGCGCCAGCGGCCAGGGCGGTCGCGTCGATTGCCCGGTCCCACAGGCGCTCCACCCCCGCAGGGAGCCGCCAGAGCGAGAGCGACAAGTGCGCGCGCTTCAGCCATAGGAGCGGCAATCCGAGCCAGGCGAGCGAGAACAGGAGGAGCCCGCCGACGTCCCGCCCCCACGCCAAGCCCGCCCCGAAGCCGTAGCGCAGCAGCACCTGCGCCGCCTCCAGCGCGATCAGAGCGACGAGGGCGGCCAGCACCCCGGCGCGCAAGGCGACTTCGAGGGCTCTACGGGCCGCCTCCGGCCAGCCCGCGTTCGCCGCGCCGCGTTCGCCGAGCACCGGCTCAGAGGCCGCCGATCCGCTCGTAGAGCCCCGCCTCCCAGGCCGTGCCGTCGGCGCCGTCGAGGAAGGGCTGGATGGCGGTGCGGAAGGCCTCGGTATCGGGCTCGGTGACGGTCACGCCGAGGCCGTCCAGCGCCTCCATCGCGGCCTCCATCTCGGCTTCGTGGATCGCCTCGCCGTCGGTGCCGGCGCGGATCGCGGCCGAGGTCAGCCAGCCCTTCTGCTCCTCGGTCATCCCCTCCCAGCGGGCGGGCGACATCCAGAGGCCCAGGCCCGAGAGGATGTAGTCGAGAGGCGTCAGGTGCTTGTTGGCCTCGGCATAGCCCGAGCCGACGAAGTCGATCACGCCGTTGTCCTGCCCGTCGACGACCCCGGTCCGCAGGGCGATCAGAAGCTCGGCCGCGCCGATGGGCGAAGAGGACGCGCCCCAGGCCTCGAAGGCGGCGATCACGAAGGGATGCTGGGGCGTGCGGATCGTCAGGCCCCGGAGGTCGTTCGGGACGCGTACGGGCGTCTCGGCGGTGGTGACGATGCGCGGCGGACGGTCGCCGACATAGCCGAGATACTTCACGCCCGTCTCGGCCTCCACGCCGTCCATCATCTCGGCGAAGAGGTCCGAACGGGCGAAGCGCCGGAAATGATCCTGATCCTCGAAGAGGAACGGCGCCCAGGTCACCAGGAAGGGCCGGCCCTCGCGCATGGCGATGATGCCGCCCACGTCTATGAGGTGCAGATCGAGCGCGTCGGTCCGCAGCTGCGCCCAGAGCTCGTTGAGCCCCCCGAGGGCCGCGCCGGGCACGATATCGACCGCCATCGTTCCGCCCGACGCCTCGTCGAGCGCCTCGGCGAAGCGCTCGGCGGCGGCTTGATAGGAGCTACCCGGCGGAGCGACGTGACCCAGGGTGAGCGTGATATCCTGCGCGGCGACGGGCAGGGCAGAAAGTGCGAATGCGGCAGCGCCTATGGTCGTCTTGAGCATGGTGTCCTCCCTCACGCGCGTCCCGGCGTGTTGACACGAAGCGTGTATCATCTGTTACATCCTGTCCAGGGAAACGTCGTCGGGGAGGGTGCGATGCCGGTGCACAAGCTGTCCCCGGTCCAGCGGCAGGTCGCGAAGGCGGTGGCGCGCTCGGCTGCGGAGGCCGCGGCGTGTACCGTGTTCGCCGATCTCGACGCCGCGCCGCTCCAGGCGGCGCTCGCGGCCCTTGAGCGGCCGCGCCCGACCGTCACGCACCTGATCGCCGTCGCCGCCGCGCGCGCCCTGACGGCGCATCCCGTCCTCAACGCGCATCTGGACGGGGACGCGCTCGACATGCCCGGGGCCGTTCATCTGGGCCTCGCGATGGCGCTGCCGGAGGGAGGCCTCATCGCCCCGGTGATCCGGGACGCGCACGCGATGGATGCCGTCACGCTCGCCAGGGCGGCGCGCGATCTGGCGGAGCGGGCTGCGCGGGGCGCGCTCGCGCCGGCGGACATGCGCGGCGCTACCTTCACCCTCTCGAGCGCCGGCCGCTCGCCGACGCCGCGATACGCCACGCCCCTGATCCCGCTCCCGCAGGTCGCCATCATGGCCATCACCGCGATCCGGGAAGCGCCCGTGATCCGCGACGGCGCCGTCGCGTCCGGTCTAGTCTTGCCGGTCTCGCTCACCTTCGACCACCGCGCCCTCAACGGCGCCGCGGCGAACGAATTCCTCGACGCCCTCGCCGGCCGCCTCGCGGATCCGGCGGACCTGCTGCGCCCGGAGACGCCATGACCCTGCACGACATCACGCTGCCCCCCCTCGGGGAGGGCGTCACCGAGGCGACCTTCGTCGAATGGGTCGTCGCCCCCGGCTCCGCCTTCGCGAAGGGCGACGTCATCGCCGAGGTGATGACCGACAAGGTCGCGATGGAGATCGAGGCGGAGGCCGCCGGCACGTTGCGCGAGGCCCTCGCCGCGCCAGACGAGGAAGTGGCGCCGGGCGCCGTCCTCGGCCGCTACGAGGCCGCGACGTGAGGCGGGACAACGACGTCCTCGAGGGCATGTACCGCTTGATGAGCTTGACGCGGGCGCTCGACCGCGTCGTCGGCGCCCATGACGGCCATTGGCACGGGCTGGAGGGCGAGGAGGCCGTCGCGGCGGCGGTCTACTACGGCCTGCGCGAGGGCGATACGGTCGCCCCCCACTATCGCGGCGCGATCACGGCCGCCCTCGCGAAGGGCGCCGACCTCGGCAGGATGATGGCCGGCTGCCTGGGCAAGACCGACGCCTACCATCTCGGCCGCCACCGCAGCGACGTGTGCGGCCCGCCGGAGCACGGGATCATCGGCCTCTACGGCGGCTCCCTCGGCCCGCCCCTGGGATATGCTTGCGGCGCCGCGCTCTCGCACGTGATGGACGGGGACGGCGACATCGCGCTGGCGGTGTTCGGCGACGGCACGTCGAGCCGTGGGGACTGCCACGAGGCGATGAACATGGCGGCGATCAAGGCGCTGCCGGTCGTCTTCGTCTGCCAGAACAACCAGATCGCGATCTCGACCCCCGCCCCGGACGGCAACGGGGGTCCGATCTTCGAGCGCGCGCGCGGCTTCGGGATGCCGGGCGCGCGGGTGGACGGCAACGACGTGCTGAAGGTCCGTGCAGCGATGGACGAGGCGATCGCGCGCGCGCGCGAGGGGGGCGGCCCGACGCTCATCGAGGCGCGCACCTACCGCGTCGCGGGGCATTTCGTCTCCGACGCGGAGGACTATCGCGACGCCGCCGAGATCGCCGCCTGGCGCGATCGCGATCCGGTCGCGCGCTATCGCGCCTTCCTGATCGAGGAAGGCGTGATGGATGCCGCCGCCATGGACGCGCTCGACGCAAAACTCGTCGCCGAGGTGGACGCCGCCTTCACCGCCGCGCAGGACGGCGCCGTCCCCGATCCGGGCGATCTGATGCCGGAGGACGTCTTCGCATGAGGATGACCTTCCAGCAGGCCGTCGTCGCCGCCATCGAGGACGAGATGGAGGCCGATGCCGGCGTCTTCGTGATGGGCCAGGACATCGGTCGCTTCGGCGGGCCCCTGCGATCCAATGCGGGCCTCTTCGAGCGGTTCGGCGCGGAGCGCGTCATCGACATGCCCATGTCCGAGGGTACGATGGCCGGTCTCGCCGTCGGCGCCGCCCTGCAGGGAAAGCGCCCGGTGCTCGACCTGATGTTCGGCGAGTTCCTCGCCCTCGTCATGCAGCAGTTCCTCGATGCCGGCGCGATGCACTACTATTCGGGCGGGGCGGCGCGCGTGCCCTTCGTGCTGCGCGTGAAATACGGGATCGGGCCCTTCCACGGGCATGCCTACGACCATCATTCCTGGCTCATGGGCGTGCCCGGGGTGAAGATCGCCGCGCCCTCGACGCCGCAGGACGCCTACGACACGATGCGCGCGGCCGTCCGCGACGACAATCCCGTCCTCTTCCTGGAGCACATGGCCCTCTACCATGCAGGCCGCGCGGAGGTGGAGCGCCGTGCGCCACCGCTTCCCCTCGGCCCGGCGGTCCGGGCCCGCGAGGGTGCCGACGTGACGGTCGTGGCCTCGGCCCTGATGACCAAGCGCGCCCTCAAGGCTGCCGAGACGCTCGACGCGGAGGGGATCGAGGCCGAGGTGATCGACCTGCGGACCATCGCGCCCTGGGACGAGGAGGCGGTCCTGGCATCGGTGCATCGGACTGGTCGGGTCCTCCTCCTGTCCGAGGCGATCTCGACCGGCGCGTCGATCAACGACGTCGCCGCGACCATCGCCGAGAAGGCGTTCGACGCGCTCGAGGCGCCTGTCGCCCGCCTGGCGCCGCCTCCCATCCCCACGCCCTTCGCCCGCGAGCTGGAGCGCGCTTACCTGCCGGACGAGACACGCATCGCAGCGGCTGCGCGTGCGCTCGCCCGCTGGACGGCTTGACCGGTTCCGGCGATGGGGCCGAGGGCCCGGCCCGGGCCGCGCCCGAGCTCGCCGAGACGGTCTCGTTCCGCCTTCTGGCCGCCGCCAACCATCTCGCCCGCCCTTTCCGCGAGGAGCTCGGCCGCGCGGCAGGGGTCACGCTGACCCAGTGGCGGTGTCTCCTGGCGCTCGCGATCGCGCCGGACCTCTCGGGCCGGGACGTCGCCGAGCGGCTCGGCCTGGAACCGATGACGGCGAGCCGGACCCTCCGCGCCCTGGAGGTGCGCGCCCTCATCGGGCGGCGCGCCGATCCGGCCAACCGCAAGCGCGACCGATGGCGCCTGACGCGGGCCGGGTGGGGGATCGTCGATCGCATCGCGCCCGCTGCGCTCGCCCGGGACGACGCCCTCTTCGGACATGTGGACGCGGACGACCGCATCGCCCTCGACCGTATCCTCGGCCGCATCGGCCTGATGTAGTCTGCGCCTCGTCCGGGGCTTGCTGGCGCTCCTGCAAGGTAGCGAGCGACTGGATGGCGAACGCCCCTTCGACCTTCTCCTGAACAGCCCGATCGCCATCTCGGACCAGGCGTTGTCCGTAGCTGTCGCCGACCGACCCGACCGACGGCTCGACCCCCGCCACGCCGAGGCGCCCGGCGTGGCGGATGGCCGGGTATCGCGAGCCTCGGTTCAAATGCGCGCCACCTCCTCGGCCCGCGCGAAGGCCCCGGGCACGGATGCCCTCCTGGCTTGTCGGGCCCACCGCCGCGGCGGTGAGCCTCCTAGCCTTCATCGGTCCGGGACCCGAGGCCGACGCCGTGCACCCGATCTTCGGCGCGACCGGTCGGATCGCCGCCCATCGGCTTGCACGACCGGAGGCGTGATCGCCCACCATCCGAGCCGCCCGCTCGCGCGCCTCGGCCGCATCCCTTTTCGATGCCATTCCATGGCTCCGTCCTCCCACGGCCGGAAGCCCCCGGGAAACCCGGGGCGGTTCACGGCGCCCCTCGGACACGTCGTTGGCCTCGAGCATGGATTGGAAGGTCTTGCGCAGCGCGTAGCAGTCCTCTTCCCGATCCGTCAGGCCCAGATGCTTCCAGACCTTGGTCCGGACTTTGCAGAAGGTGTCGGACAGCGGGCGCGTTCCGGCGCGGTCCGCGATCTCGGGAAAGAGCATCCCGCCGTGCTTTTCGGGCAGGTCCCCGATCCATTCCGCGAAGCCGAGATCGAGGAGCAGTTGCGGGATCGGCACGACGCGGCCCCTGTCCTCGGTCTTCACGCGCTTCTCTGCCGACAGGTCGATCCGCAGGCACAGGATCCCGTTGCGCAACTCGAGGTCCGAGCGGCGAAGCTCCAGGACCTCGCGGATCCGGGTGCCGAGCGTTTCGACAATGAGAGGAACCCAGTAGAGCGCGTCGCGGAGAATGAGCTTGCCGGGCATCCAGCGGCGGTCGGCGGAGGCGCAGCCCCGGTAGATCGGGGACGCGAAGAGCCTCGTCAGCCGCTCCTCGCTCCAGGCCTCTCTGGTCTTGGGCTTCGTGCGGTGGATGTGGAGCGGGTCAGCCGGGCGTTTCGTCTCCAAATGCCGTTCCACCGCCTTGTAGCCGGGCACCTTCGCCAGTCCCTTCGCGCCGAGGGCCTCGGCCGCCTTCCAGACCCTGTTCACGCTGTCGCGGTAGCGCTTGATCGTCTGGAGCGTCAGGCGCGGCACCAGGCGTTCCCCCAAGATGGCCCAGCGCTCGGCATCCGAGATGCTCTCGACCGCGCGGACTTCCTCCGTGATGGCGGCATCTCGGGCGTCCGCCGCACCGATCCCTTCTTGCTTCGTCCTGCGGCCCCGTTCGTCTTCTTGCCGTGATTGCGGGGCAGCCGAATGACCGAACCGAACAGATCGAGCAGCATGTCAGTTCTGGGTCGATCGCAGGCTTCTCGATCGCGGGCCTTTCGATGCCGCCTCGCTTCGCGGCGCCGACCCACCCCTGGAGCGGGGCGAACTCGTTGCGCCGGGTAGCCCTGCGCAGGCGCCCGTTCTCTTCCTCAAGCGCGGCGATGCGGTCGTCGATCTCCGCATCGTTCCGAGCGCTGACGGCCCGTTCCTCTCGATCATCCGGGCCAGCTCGGCCCGCACGCCCTCGGTCAGCAGCGCCTTCGTCTGGTTCTCGTTCAGCAGTCGCCGCCCGGATTCGTCCTCTACGCGGACGGCGTAGGAGTGGACCGTCATGGCCCGCTGCATCGCCACATCGCGGAGGTCGGATCGAAGCGAGAGCCGCAAGAATCTTTTCCCGAGTGCATCCGCGATCGGGGCGGGCAAGCGGCGGGCGTAGTGGAAGATCCGGCCGCGCCGGCGGGTGTACGGCCCCGTGGATGACGGACCGGGTCCGAGCATGCGCAGCGCGAGTCTCTCGGGCAGGCCCCGGGCGGCGCGGGCGCCGGGCGCCGTGTCGCGGCCTGTATCACAGGCTGTATCGCACCCTTGGCCCGGCGGACGCGACGGCGCGCCCGGGCGGACTTCAGGGCCTTGTTCTTGCTGGATTTCCGGTGGGAGGTGGCTGGGGTGGTAGGATTCGAACCTACGATACACGGTACCAAAAACCGCTGCCTTACCACTTGGCTACACCCCAACGCCCGCGCGACCTAGCGCCGCGCGATGGGCCACGCAAGCCCTCGGGGGCTCATTCGGTCGGCGCCACCGGGCTGAGGAGATCCTCGTTCTCCTTCGCCCCCCGTTCGGCGTCGGCCAGCCGGTCGAGCGCCGCATCCGCGCGAAGCTCCGCATGTGCGTCGGCGGCCGTCTCGGCGGGCAGGCCGGCCGCGGGGCGCGGTGCGGAAGGAAGGTCCTCGGCCGTGTCGCCATCGGTCGCGGTCACGATGCCCGTGCCGCCCCCGGTGAGCGCGATGCGGTAGGTCGTGTCGGGGACCTCCACGCCGGCCGCCTCGACGGCGTCCTTCACGATGCGCAGCGCCTCGCCCCGCGCGCGCAGGAAGCCCGTCGCCTCGTTGTCGATCCAGCCGGTGACCTGCAGGAAGATCGCCCCGTCCCCGATGCGGTCGATCCAGACCTGCGGCGCGGGCTCGGCGAGCGTGTAGTCCAGCCCCTCGACGGTCCGGCGGATCAGGGCGCGCACGGCGGCGAGGTCGGCGTCCGAGGCGACGCCGATCTCGAATTGCCAGCGCCGCTCGGGGTTGGCGGAATAGTTCACGATCCGCGCCTTGAACACGGTCGCGTTGGGTATGCGGATCTGGTTGCCCTCCAGCGACAGCAGGATCGTCGCCCGGCTGGTCAAGCGGATCACCTTGCCCATGTCGCCCTCGATCTCGACGAGGTCGTTGGGCCGGAAGGGCTGGCGGAAGGACAGCATCACCGAGGCGATGAAGTTCTCGACCGTGTCGCGGACCGCGAAGCCGATCGCGAGGCCGATGATCCCCGCCGCCCCCAGGATCGTCGAGAGGAGGGCGACCGCGTTCAGGATGTCGAGCGCGATCACGAGGCCGGCGATGGCGAAGACGATGCGCACGATCTGCCGGTAAATGTCGGCAACGAAGGAGTTGGGCGCGAGGCGGTCCCAGGGCCAGCGCCTGCGGGCCACGAAGAGGCCGAGGAGGACGACGCCCCCCAGCACCGCGCCCGCCAGCGCCAGAAGGGGCAGATAGGCAGCGAAGGCCGCGACCCGGTTCTCGATGCGCTCGGCCGCGTCCGCGCCGCGACGGGCGACGTCGGTGCTTTCCGCGACCTCGTTCTGGATCGCGACGACGCCTTCGACGCGGGTGACGATCTCGTCGAGGCGGGTGACGGCCGCGGCGTCCGGGGCCTCCCCGGTCAACGTGACGATGCCGCTCGAGACGCGGACGGCGACGGAGTCGTAGTCCAGCTCGCGCAGGATGCTCCTGATCCGGTCGGCGATCGCCCCGTCCTGGGTCTCGTCCGCCCCGACGGCGATGGGCTCGCTCGGCTGCTCCTCCTGCGCCGCGGAGGCGAGCGGCACCAGCAGAAGGATCGACAGAAGGATGATGCGCATGGGGGTGGTGATGCCGGGCCACCCGCCCGCTGTCGAGGCATCCCTTGCCGCGGCGCCCCCGCGGCCACCGTCCGGGGCCAGGGCGCGCCGCGCGGGCCTGCGCCTATCGCCGGGGCCGGCGGGATCGGCCGAGCGCGCCAACCTCGGGCTCGGCACCGAGGAGGGCGGCGAGATCGGCGAGGATGGCATCGCGGTGGGCCGGGCCTTCCGTGCTCTCGGCCATGACGACGAGGTTCGGGGTGTTCTGCGAGGCGCGGATCAGCCCCCAGGAGCCGTCCTGGAGGTTCAGCCGCGTGCCGCCCGCCTCGACGGCGCCGGCGACGGGCGTGCCGCCCAGCGCGCTCCGCGTCCGAAGGGCCGCGCGAAGACGTGCGGCGACGGCGGGCTTGGCGGCGTCGGGGCAGGCGGGGGCGTGCGGGGGCGTGGCCCAGGTGCGGGGCAGGGCGTCGGCGAGGTCGGCGAGCGGCCCGTCGCGCGCGACCTGCTCCAGCAGGCGGGCGGCGGCGGCCGGGGCGTCGTCGAAGCCCTGCCCGCAAGGGTGCCCGAGGAACATGTGGCCCGACCGCTCGAAACCGGCGACCGCCCCCGCCGTCGCGGCGCCGCCGCGCATCTCGCGCAGCCGGCGCTTCATATGGCTGTGACCGGTCGGGCCGAACTCGACCCGCGCGCCGTGCTCCGCGAGGACCGGGTCCCGCGCCCAGAGACCGGTGGACTTGATATCGACGAGGAAGCGGCTCCCCGGCCTCTGCGCCGCGATCCCCCGGGCCAGGATCAGCCCGAGCCGGTCGCCCGGGATGACGCGCCCCCGCCCGTCGACCGCGCCGAGCCGGTCGCCGTCGCCGTCGAAGCCCACGGCGATTTCGGCGCCGCTCTTGCGGATGGCGTCGGCCATGGCCCGCTGCATCGGTGTCGCGTCCGGGTCGGGATGATGCAGCGGGAAGGTCCAGTCCAGCTCGCAGCCGAGCGGCACGACCTCCACCCCAAGCGTCTCGAGATGATCGGGGACGAAGGCCGCCGCGGTGCCGTTGCCGCAGGCGACGACGGCGCGGAGCGGCCGCGCGAGGCCGGAGAGGGGCCACCCTTGCAACCAGCTTCGCGCGGCGTCCGGCACCTGCCGGACCAGGCCAGGTCGCGCCGCAGGCGCCCCGCCGAGGGCGAGCCCGCGAAGCTCGGACATGTCCTCGGGCCCGAAGGTCGAAGGCGCCTCGCCGAGACCCAGCTTCACGCCGGTCCATCCGTCCGGGTTGTGCGAGGCCGTGACCATCGCGCATCCGGCCGCCCCCGCGCCGGTCCCCTGGGCGAGCCAGTGGTGGTACACCATCGGCGACAGGGCGAGCCCGCAGTCGAGGACTTCGACCCCGCCCGCGACCAGGCCACGGAGCAGCGCCCGGTGCATGTCCGCCGCCTCGCGCCGGAAGTCGTGCCCCGTGACGATCCCGGGCCGGTCGCCGTGCCGCCGCCGCGCCATGGCCGCGAAGGCCATGCCGACCCTCTCCATCCCCTCGGCGTCGATCTCCTCCGGGGTGCGCCAGCGGCCGTCGCATTCGCGAAAGCCCGTCGGGACGAGGGTCACGGCCTGAGCGGGTCGGACTTGGCCAGCCGGTCGAACGCCATCAGCGACGCGACGAGGGCTGGCATGTCGGCCAGGCGGACCATGTTCGGGCCGTCGGACGGGGCGTTGTCGGGGTCCTCGTGGGTCTCGATGAACACCCCGGCGATCCCGAGCGACACGGCCGCCCGCGCGAGGACGGGTGCGAATTCGCGCTGCCCGCCGGAGGACGCGCCGAGGCCGCCGGGCTGCGCGACGGCGTGCGTCGCGTCCATCACGACCGGGTACCCCGTGCGCGCCATCGTCGGCAGCGCGCGCATGTCGGCCACGAGGGCGTTGTAGCCGAACGAGACGCCCCGCTCGGTCAGCAGGATGCGCTCGTTCCCGGTGGAGGCGATCTTCTCTGCGACGTTCGCCATGTCCCAGGGGGCCAGGAACTGCCCCTTCTTCACGTTCACCGCCGCCCCCGTCGCGCCGGCGGCCAGCAGAAGATCGGTCTGGCGGCAGAGGAACGCGGGGATCTGCAGGATGTCGACCGCCTCGGCCACGGGGGCGCACTGGTCGGGACCGTGCACGTCCGTGAGGACGGGGACCCCGAACGTCTCGCGGACGTGGGAGAGGATCGAAAGCCCCTCGTCCATCCCGAGGCCGCGTCTGCCGCCAAGCGAGGTCCGGTTCGCCTTGTCGTAGCTGGCCTTGAACACGTAGCCCGCGCCGGCGGCCTCGCAGGCCTCCTTCATGGCGCCTGCGATGGCCTCGGCATGGGTCCGGGATTCCAGTTGGCAGGGCCCGGCGATGACCGTGAGCGGGGCGTCGTTGCCGAACCCGACCATGCCCTGGCCGGCGCCGACCTCGACGGTTCTTTGGGATGCTTGCGTCATGCCCCCACCTGCTCGCGCAGGATGGCCCCGGTCAAGGAGATCAGGAGGTACACGCCGGCAAAGATGAGGAAGGCGAGGATCGTGTTCTCGAACGCGCGCGGATAGGTCGGCACGTCGGGCGGCACCGGCTCCACCCCGAGGGAGAGGTAGCGCGTCTGGCGTCCGGCCTCGATCCGGGCGGTGGTCAGCTGCTCCATGGCCTGGGTCAGCATCAGCTGGCGCGTCATCAGCTCGGCTTCGGCGACCGCCAGCTCCGAGGCCACGCGCGCGAGGCTGCGCTCGTCGTCGCCGCTCTCCAGCACCTCGGCGTTGAGCGCGGCGACCGCCTCCTCGAGCCGGCCGATGTCGGCGCGAAGCCCGTCGACGCGGGCCTGGTTGGGCCGCGCGTTGTCGAGCAGCGCCTCGAGCTGGAGGCGCTTGAGGACGAGCTGGCCCTCCAGCTCGGCCACCTGGGCGAGGCGGGCCTGGACGACCGCCTCGCCGTCGGCGATGCCGTTCAGCTCCTGCAGGCGCAGGACGTTGGCGCGGGCGCCGTTCATGGCCTCCTCCGCCTCCCGGAACGAGTCCTCCGCGCCTTCCAGCTGCCCTTCGCGCAGGCGCAGGGTCAGGTTGTCGACCCGTTCCTCCGCGTAGGAGATCAACGCCTCGCTCCAGCGTTGCGAGACCTGTGGATCGGCGGCGATCACCTCCATCCGGATGACGCCCTCCGTCGGGTCGTACCCGATGCGGACCATACGGTCGTAGAGGGCGTACGCCTCCTCCAGGCCGGCATCGGGGGGAAGGCGGTTCAGGGGGTCGATGCCCGGCTGCTGGAAGTGGTCCGTGAACCCCTGCTCGGCGTCCAGACGGATCATCGCATCGCGCGAGGTGAGGTAGCCCTGCACGGCGATCGAATCCTCGCTCGATCCGAACGACGTGCCCGAGAACAGCCCCCCCAGCCCCCCGCCGCCGGTGCCGGTGCCGGCCTCGGCCTGCTTTATCTGCATCTGCGTGTGGGTCGCGTACATCGGCGTCGCGATCCGGTAGAAGTACCAGCCCACGATCAACGTCGGCACGAGCAGGAAGAAGGTCAGGCGGGTGGCGAGCAGCGCCAGCGCGCGCCGCCGCCGGCGGGCGATGTCGCGCTGCATGCGCGCGATCTGCGCGTCGCGCTCCTCGGGCGAGAACATCGCCGGGACGGGCGCATTGTCGGACTTCCTCGTGGCCGGGACCTGCGGCTCGCCCTGCGGGACGGCGGTCGGCAGGCCGGGCAGGGGCCCTTCGTCCGCGTCGGCCTTCGGCGCCTTCGCCAGCGCGAGCGCCCCGCCCGGCGCGAACGGATCGATCCCGCGCGCGCGCAGCTGGCGCACCGCGTCCAAGTCGGAAGAGACGGCGATGCGGTGCCTGGCCGCGACACGCCGCGCCAGGGCCAGCTGCCGGCCCGTCAGCCCCTCGCGGCGGATGGCCTCGATCTCCGTCTCGCCGGCGACCTCCGTAGGGGACGCGACCTCGCCCGCCATGCTATCCGCCTTCCTCGCGGCATGCGCGAGGCCCGGATCGAAGGCCTGCCGCGCGCCCCCGGGCGTGCCGGCCGGCCTGGGTGCGCCGGGCCCGCCCGTGCGGCGGATGCGGAACTTCTGCGCCCTAGGCGTCGTATTCATAGAGCTGACGCGCCTCCTCCAGCGAATCGAAGAGATGCAGCCGCCCGTCGCGCAGCACCGCGGCATGATGGCAGTACTTCTCCAGCAGCTCGGGCGAGTGGGAGACCATGACGAGGGTCGTGGTCTGCAGTCGCTCCGCCAGGATGCTGCCGGCCTTGCGGTTGAACTCGGCGTCCGCGTTGGCGGGCATGCCCTCGTCGATCAGGTAGATGTCGAAGTCCAGCGCCAGCATGAGCGCGAAGGACAGGCGCGCCCGCATCCCGGAGGAATAGACCCCGATGGGCTGGTCGAAGTATTCCTTCAGGTTGCAGACCCAGCGGCAGTAGGCCTCCACGTAGTCGGGCTCGAGCCCGTAGAGGCGGGCGACATGGCGGCAGTTCTCGCGCGCGGTGTGGCGCGGCACCAGGGCGCCGGTGAAGCCCATCGGAAAGCTGACGCGGCTCCGGCGCAGGACCTGTCCCTCGTCAGGCTTCTCGAGGCCGGCCATCATGTTGATGAGGGTCGTCTTGCCCGTTCCGTTGGGGGCGAGGATGCCGAAGGACCTCCCCAGCTCCACGCGGAATGAGGCCCGATCGAGGATCACCTTGCGCTGCGTGCCGGTCCAGAAGGACTTGCTGACGTTGACGAATTCCAGCATCGCGCTCCGCTCCGGGCCCGCAGCGCGGGCCTGCCTCCTTGTATCGGGGAGAACGGGCCCCAATGTGGCCGTCCCGCGCGGCGCCCGCAATGGCGGACGCCGCGGCGCAATGATTCCGTGCCCCCGCGCCCATCATGACAGGCCGAGGTGAACGCCAGGTTAAGCCGGCTGCTTCACGACGCCCGTGACCCGCCCCGCGACGAGCGAGAGCACCGCCGCAGCGAAGGAGAGGAGCGCGCCCATCTTGGCCGCGTCCTGCACCGCGCCGGGCTCGAAGGCGACGGCCGCGATGAAGAGCGACACGGTGAAGCCGATCGCCGCCACGCAGCCGATTACGAAGAGGTCGACTATCCGCATCCCGGCGGGCAGGCCCAGCCTCAGCACGTTCGCCCCGATCCACCCGAAGAGGAGCACCCCCAGCGGCTTGCCGATCAGCAGCCCCGCGAGCACGAGCCAGGTGGGATCGCCGATGGCGCCGAACTCCACACCCGCGTTGAGCAGGCCGAAGAAGAAGAGGACCACCTCGACCGGATGCTTCAGGAGATGCTCCGAGTGGTTCAGCAGATCCGTCAGGTAGACCTCCGCCTGCGAGAACACCCCGAAGGCCCGGTCCGCGTGCGGGATCGTCGGGACGATGGGCAGAAGGCCGAGCGCGGGGTGCAGGCCCGCTTCCGCGAAGCCGTACCAGGATAGCGCGCCTGCGAAGAGATAGGGCCAGAAGGACAGCCGGTTGCGCACCCATGTCGATCGGCGTCGCACCTCGTCCCCGCGGTCGAGGCGGCGCGGCAGCCAGTTGAAGAGGAGGAACACCCCCGACGCCGCGCCGACCGACAGCAGCAGCCATTCGGGCGCGAGGTCGCCCTGCGGATAGAACACCGCGAGGATGATGAGGCCCGCCGCGTCGTCCGCGATAGCGAGGAGCAGCAGGAACCGGACCGCGGGATGGCCGGCCCCGAAGACGATCCGCCCAACGAGGTAGGAGAAGGCGATGTCGGTCGCCGTCGGTATGGCCCAGCCGCGCTGCACGGCGTCGTAGGTCTCGGATCCGAAGAGGAAGTAGGCCAGCCCGAGGTAGATCGCGATGGGCCCGGCCATCCCGCCGAAGGTCGCGAAGAGGGGCGTCGCCGCCTTCTTCCCCCGCAGCGAGCCGTTCTTCAGGATCACCGCCTCCCAGACTTCCTTGGCGGCGATGGCGAAGAAGAAGGCCATGAGCACGTCGTTGACGAGATAGTGCAGCGTCAGGGTCCGGTACTCGACCGCGCCGGCCGCGTCGTAGTGCGGGTGACCGATCGGCGCGTGGTCCCAGACGACCCATTCGACGAAATGGTGATAGCCGTCCGCGTCCACGTTCGCCCAGACGAGGGCGATCAGCGCGCCCGCGATGAGAAGGAGCGAATAGTTCGTGACGAAGTTCCAGACGCGATACATCCGCTGCCCTCTCCTGACCCGGAACCGCCTCTAGGCGAGCGGCGCGGCACGGGCAACACGGCGCGGGGCGGGAGGCGATGCCCCTGCCTCGCCGGCCTCCTTCCTCGCGGGCGGCGGAGGGACCGTGGCGCCCCGCCCCGCCCGCTTGCGCCCTGCTGGCCCGAACCCTAGCTGCGGCCGATGGAAGACCTCCGATCCGTGAAGGAACGCCTCGCTGCCTGCCGCATCTGCGCCGACCGGTTCGCCGCGACGGCCACGTCGCACAGTCCGCGCCCGGTGGTCTGGTTCGACGAGGGTGCGTCCGTGCTCGTCGCCTCGCAGGCGCCCGGCATGCGGGTGCACGAGGCGATGACGCCGTTCTGGGACCGGTCCGGCCAGCGCCTGCGGCAGTGGATGGGCGTGACCGACGAGGAGTTCTACGACCGCTCGCGCGTGGCCATCGTCCCCATGGGGTTCTGCTTTCCGGGCTACGACGCGAAGGGCGGCGACCTGCCGCCCCCGCCCGTGTGCTGGAAGACCTGGCGCACGGTCATCCTGGACCGCCTGTCGACGGTTCGCCTGACCCTGCTCATCGGCGGCTATGCGCAGCGCTGGCATCTCGGCGCGCCAGCGAAGGCCGGGGTGACCGCGACGGTCGCGGCTTGGCGCGACCACGCGCCGGCGGTGTTCCCGCTGCCTCATCCGTCCTGGCGCAACACCGCATGGCTGAAGCGGAACCCCTGGTTCGAGACGGACCTGTTGCCCGTCCTGCGCCGGCGCGTCAGGGAGGTGATATGACCGTTCTCGACGATGCCTACCTCGCCATGGCCGAAGCCCTCGACGGTGAGGATGCACCCCGCCTGCGCTTCTACGAGCGCCTCGCCGACGGCGAGCTGTTCCTCCTCCTCGAACGGGAGATCGAGGCCGACCGGATCGAGCCGCGGCTCTTCGACCTTGAGGAGGGGATGTTCGCCCTCGTCTTCGACCGCGAGCGGCGGCTGGCGGATTTCACGGGGGGCGCGGCGCCCTTCGCCGCGCTCTCGGGCCGCGTGGCGGTGGACCTCCTGCAGGGCAGGGGGATCGGCCTCGGGGTGAACCTCGGCGCGCCTTCCGCGATCCTCCTGCCCGCGGAGGCGGTGGACTGGCTGCACGGGACGCTCGGCCAGGTTCCGGCGGAGGCCGAAGGGGTACCCGAGGAGGTGTACCCGCCCGCCGGGGTGCCGGAGGACCTGCTGAACGGTCTGGACGGCAAGGCGCCCGCAATGGCGGGGCTGGCTCGCCTGGCCTACCTCGCCGGGGTGACGTGGAAGGGCGGGCGGCGCGGGCATCTCCTCGCCTTCGTCGACGTCGCGCCGGGGGCGGAGGAAGGGCTGGCCCGCGCGGTGGGCGAGGCGCTGGTCTTCTCCGGTCTCGACGCGGGCGAGGTGGACGTGGCCTTCCTGCGCCCGTCCGATCCTCTGGCGGCACGCCTCGCGACCGTGGCGCTGCGTGTCGACCTTCCCGAGCCGCCCCGCGCCGCGCCGCCGGCGGCGCCCGGATCGAACGGCCCGCCCAAGCTGCGCTAGTAACCCCTGGCGCGGTCCACGAGGTGGAGGAGCGGCTCGCCCGCCTCGCCCCTTCGGACGTTCTCGGCGATCACTTCGGCGGCGGTGTCCGGCCGGGTCGCGCTGGCGATGTGGGGCGTGACGGTGACCTTCGGATGGGACCAGAACGGATGCCCCTCCGGCAACGGCTCGGTGCGGAACGTATCCAGCGTTGCATGGCCGGGGCGTCCCCGCGCCAGCGCCTGCAGGAGCGCGTCCTCGTCCACCAGCGCGCCCCGGCCGGGGTTCAGGAGGACCGACCCCTCGGGCATCCGGGCGAGGTTGGCGGCGCCCATCAGGCCCTCGGTCTCCGAGGTGTGCGGCACCAGGAGGACCAGGATCTCCGACCGCCCGAGGACGGCCCGCAGCCCCGCCTCGCCGGTCAGCGCGCGCACGCCCGGGATGCTCTTGGCGCCGCGCGCCCAGCCGGCCACGTCGAAGCCGAGCCCGGCGAGGGCCGTCGCCGCCGCCCCGCCCAGCGCGCCGAGCCCCAGCACCCCGACCCGGCGCCGGAAGGCGAGGGGCGGTGGCGGGTGGTTCCATCCCGGACGGTCCGCCCCGATCCACCGGTCGAGGTCCAGGTGGTGCCGCATGACATGACCCACGACCCATTCCACCATGCCCTGCGTCAGCCCTGGATCGACCATGCGCGCGACGGGCTGCGGCGGGTCCTGGGCCAGCACCTCCTCCACGCCGGCCCAGAGGCAGAGGATCGCGCGGGCGCTGCGGAACACGGCGAAGTCGGTGACCTCGGAGACGTCCCCCAGCACGACCCAGTCCGCAGCCTCCGGAGGGGCGTCGCGGCTGACGGTGGCGTCGGGGACGGCGCGGGCGATCGCCTCCTCGATGGGGCGGCCGAACGTCTCCCAGACCTTCGGGGGGCCGTGCAGAAGCACCGTGGTCACGCGGCGAAGACCCCCGCCCCGTCGGGAAAGCACTTGAACTCCAGCGCGTTGCCGGCCGGGTCTCGCAGGAACATGATCCGCTGCTCGCCCGGCTCGCCGGGGAAGCGGGTCACCGGCTCGATCACGAAGGGCGTATCCGCCTCGTGCAGGCGCGCCTCGGCCGCGGCGAAGGTCGCCGCGTCGAGGATGGCGCCGAAATGGGGCATGGGGACCATGTGCTCGCCCACGCGGCCGGTCTCGCGCGTCTCGGCCACCGGGCCGAGATGCAGGCTGATCTGGTGGCCGAAGAAGTCGAAGTCGACCCAGCTGGCCGCGGACCGCCCCTCGGCGCAGCCGAGGACGCACCCGTAGAAGGCGCGCGCCGCACCCAGGTCGTCCACGTTGAGCGCGAGGTGGAAGGTCATCGCACGCCCCTCGGCCGGTGGACGTGCGCGGACTGCACGAGGCCGAACGCCGCCATCAGGATCACCATGACCGTGCCCCCGTAGGAGACCATCGGGAGCGGCACCCCGACCACGGGCGCCAGGCCCGTCACCATCGCGATGTTGATCGCGAAGTAGAGAAAGAAGCTCGCCGCGATGCCGATCACCAGCAGCGCCGCGAACCGGTCGCGCGAGCGCAGCGCCGTCAGCACGCAGAAGAACACGATCCCCATGTAGAGGACGAGTAGCGTCAGCGCCCCTATGAAGCCGAACTGCTCGGCCAGGGTGGTGATGATGAAGTCCGTGTGCGCCTCGGGCAGGAAGTCGAGGCGGGTCTGCGTGCCCTGCATGAACCCCTTGCCTGACCAGCCGCCCGAGCCCAGGGCGATCTGCGCCTGGGTGATGTTGTAGCCCGCCCCGAGCGGATCGGTCGACGGGTCCAGGAAGGTGTCGATCCGCTGATACTGGTAGTCCTGCAGGAGCTGCCAGTCCTTGCCGCGGCTCTCCAGCACCGCGTAGACCAACCCTCCGGCGCCCGCGCCGACGGCGATGAAGTACCACCACGAGACACCGGCGACGAACATCACAAGGCCGCCCCCCGCCACGAGGAGCATCGCGGTGCCGAGGTCGGGCTGCTCGAGGACGAGGAAGGCCGGCACGAGGATCAGGACGACGGGGATCAGCACCCAGTGCGGCCGCGAGACCTTCTTCACGTCCAGCCAGTCGTAATAGGCCGCCAGCATCATGACGAGGGCGATCTTCATCAGCTCGGAAGGCTGTATCACTAGGCCGCCCAGGTTCAGCCAGCGCTGCGCGCCGCCTCGGACCACACCAAAGAACTCCACCCCGAGAAGGAGCGCGATCCCGAGGAGATAGGCCAGCAGCGACATGTTCCGCCAGAACCATGTCGGGACCATGGCGATCAGGACCATCGCGACGAGGCCGATCACGAACCGCTCGGACTGCTGCTCGGCCCAGGGGGCCCAGGACCCGTCCGCGACCGAGTAGAGGACGAGGAAGCCGACCGAGGCCACGGCCGTCAGCAGGACGACGAGCGGCCAGTTCAGATAGAGGATCTTGCGCCATCCCGAGGGGACCGCACGATAGTTGGCCTCGAGATAGCTCACGCCTCGGACACCTCGATCCCGGCCGCCAGTGCCGCGGCGGCGGCCGTGCCGCGAAGCGGCAGCTCGTCGTACATGGCCTGGATGCGGCCGTGCTGGTCGGACGGATAGGCCTCGATCGGCGGGATGCCTCCGTAGAGCGCGTTGAGCATGATGTCGCGCGCGACGGGCGCGGCCGCGGTCGACCCGCCGCCCCCGTGCTCGACGATCACCGAGATCGCGTAGCGCGGATCGTCATAGGGCGCGTAGCCGACGAACAGGGCATGGTCCCGGCGGTTCCAGGGAAGCTGGTCGTTGCGCGTGACGCCGCGCGCCCGCTCCTCGGCGGTGATGTTCCGCACCTGGCTGGTGCCGGTCTTGCCCGCCATCCTGTAGTCGCCGACGATCCGGCTTCGCCGTGCCGTGCCGCGCGCGCCGTAGCATACCGCGTACATGGCCTCGCGCTGGCGCTGGAGGTGCTCGGAGCCCAAGGGGATGGGTGCCGACTCCGGCACGGGCAGCTGCTCGTCGCCGACGGCGCGCACGAGGCGGGGGGCGACCATGCGGCCGGACGCGAGGCGGGCCGCCATCACAGCGAGCTGCATGGGCGTCGACAGCACGTAGCCCTGTCCGATCGAGGCGTTGTACGTGTCGCCCACCCGCCAGGATTGGCCGTGCCGGGCACGCTTCCACGCCTTGTCCGGCATGATCCCATCTCGGACCGCCGAGAGGGGCAGGTCGAAATGCTCGCCCATCCCGAAGAGGCGCGCGACCTCCGCGATCCGGTCGATCCCGACGCGCTGGGCCATCTCGTAATAGTAGACGTCGCAGGACTGCTCGATGGATTCCTGCAGGTCCATGTAGCCGTGCCCGCCGCGTTTCCAGCAGTGGAAGCGACGATTGCCCAGCTCGGTGAAACCGCGGCAGTAGACGGTCTCGCCGGGGCTGGCGAGGCCATCCTGCTGCGCGGCCAGCGCCACGAGCATCTTGAACGTCGAGCCGGGCGGATACTGGCCCTGCACGGTCTTCGTCGCGAGGGGGCGGTACTCGTTCCCGGTCAGCGCGTTGTAGTTGGCGACCGAAATGCCGCGCGTGAAGAGGTTGGGGTCGAACGAGGGCGCCGAGGCGCAGGCGAGGACGTCGCCCGTGCGGACGTCCAGCACCACGGCGGCGGCGCTCTCGTCGCGCATGCGGACGGTGGCGAAGTGCTGCAGGTCCTCGTCCACCGTCAGCTGCACGTCCGCCCCGGGCACCGGGACGTCGCGGCCCAGCTCGCGGATGACGCGCCCGCTCGCGTTCACCTCGATGCGTTTTGCCCCGGCGCGCCCCCTCAGCGCGTGCTCGCGTTTGGCCTCGACACCGGTCTTGCCGACCTGGAAGCGGGGGATCTGGAGAAGCGGGTCCTCGTCCTCGGCGAGGTAGCCTTCCGTCAGATCGTAGTCCGAGACTGGGCCCACGTAGCCGGCGATGTGGGCGAAGTCGGATTCCAGGGGGTACTCGCGGCTCAGGCCGACCTCCGGGGTGATGCCCGGCAGGGCGGGGGCGTTCACGGCGACGCGGGAGAGCTCCTCCCAGGTGAGGCGTTCGGCAACGGTGACGGGCACGAAGCGCGAGCGACGCTCGATCTCGCGGCGGGCGGCCTCCAGGTCGAGCGGGTCGATGGACACGATCCGCTGCAGGGCGTCGAAGACCGCCTCGACGTCACCGGCTTCCTCGCGGACGATGGTGACGCGATAGTTCTGGCCGTTGTCGGCGATCAGCCGCCCGTTGCGGCCGATGATGCGGCCGCGCGCGGGCGCGATCAGGCGCATGTTGACGCGGTTCTCCTCCGCGAGAAGCCGGAACTCGTCGGCCTGCTCGACCTGAAGCTGGCGCATGCGCGCGGCCAGCACCCCGGCCACGGCCAGCTGCACGCCGCCCAGGATCAGGCCGCGCCGACCGATGCGGATGCGCGAGATCTCGTCGTCGCGGGCGCTGCGCTTCATGTCCGTGCCTCCTCCGGCCGAGGACTGCGCAGGCCCAGCAGGACCCGCAGCACGGCCACCACCACCGGATATAGCACCGCGCCGCCGAGTGCGCGAGCGAGCGCGGGCCCCAATGGCGGCGCCTGCACGAGAAGGAGGGAGAGGATCACCTGCTCGGCCAGCGCGAGGAGGACGAGAAGCAGCGCGACCCGCCCCCATTCGGACAGGAACCCCGGGACCCCAGCGTCGAAGCGCTTGCCGCGCATCCGCTCGGTCGCAAGGAGGTCGAGTGCCGCCCCGAGGCCCGGAGGGCCCCCGTTCAACAGGTCCCGCAGGAGGAAGGCGATCGCGGCGAGGGGCGCCGGCGCCTGCGCGGGGCGCCGGACGACCCATGCCAGCGCGACGAGAAGGAGGAGGTCGGGGCCCGGAAGCCGGCCCGCCACCGCGCGCACGAGCGTGATCGGCGAGGCCTCGGACGGCACCGCGGACGGATTCGTCCCGAGGGGCAGCGCCGCGAGCGTCAGGATCAGGACGGCGACGCAGGCGAAGGCAATCCGGCCGGTCCACGCCGCGAGATCACCCATCGACGTCATCCTCCGGCGCCTCGCCGGCTATCTCGGCGTCGACCTCATCGCGCGTCTGGGGCAGGCCGGCGGGGAGCACGAGGCGGCCGGCGCCTTCGATGCCCTCCGCGGGCCGCGCTCGGAGGACCCGCAGGAACTCGAGCCGGTCCATGTCCGCGGACAGGCGCGCCCGCCGCAACCCGTCGCGCCCTACCGCCACCTGCCCGACGAGGACGCCCGACGGGAACACGTCTCCGTCGCCGGAGGTCACGATCCGATCGCCCGGGCGGACGACGGCGTCGTCCTCCAGAAAGCCAATGACGGGGGCGGAGGTGTTGTCCCCCTGAATGATGGCGTTCTGGCCCGACGGCTGGATCGTGACCGGCACGCGGCTGGTCGCGTCGGTCAGCAGGATGGCCCGCGCCGTGCGTTGCCCGGTGCCCGAGATGCGCCCCACGAGGCCCAAGCCGTCCATCGCGGCCCATCCGTCGCCGATCCCGTCGCGCGCGCCGACGTTCAGGAGCACCGACTGCCGGAAGGGGCTTCCGCTGTCGGCTAGCACGCGCCCCGTGATCCAGGTGAAGCGCGGGTCGAGCCGGACGTTGTTCAGGTCGAGAAGCCGGGCGTTCTGCTGCTCGAGCTGCAGAGCGGCCTCGCGCCATGCCTGCATCTGCTGCAGCTCGCGCCGAAGCTCGCGGTTCTGCTCATAGATGCGGGCGTAGGACTGGAAGTCGCCGACCATCCTCGCCGCCGCCGTCATGGGCGCCATGGCCCAGTCCATGTTCGGCACCACCCGGTCGACGATCTGCGCGCGCAGCCGCTCGACCCGGGGCGAGTCTATGCGCCAGATTACGAAGATCAGCAGGCACAGCCCGATCGCGCCGACCGCGAAGATGCGGCCGATGGGGCGGGCATAGCTCTGCTTCTCGGGCTTGCGGGCCATCGGCCCCCCTCGTCAGCTTTCGTAGTCGATCACGTGACGCAGCTTGTGCTCGTACTCCAGCGCCTTGCCGGTGCCGAGGGCGACGCAGTTCAGGCTCTCGTCCGCGATCGACACGCCGAGGCCCGTCTGCTCGCGCAGCGCGAGGTCCAGCTCGCCGAGGAGCGCGCCGCCGCCCGTCAGCATCACGCCCCGGTCCACGATGTCGGCGGCCAGGTCCGGCGGCGTCGCCTCGAGCGCGGTCATGACCGCCTCGCAGATCTGCTGCACGGGCTCGGAGAGGGCCTCGGCGACCTGGGCCTGGTTTATCTCGGTCTCCTTCGGGACGCCGTTCAGGAGGTCGCGCCCCCGGATCGGCATGGAGGCGCCGCGCCCGTCGTCGGGCATCCGCGCCGTGCCGATCGAGGTCTTGATCCGTTCGGCCGTCGCCTCGCCGATCAGGAGGTTCTGCTGGCGGCGCAGGTAGCTGACGATCGCCTCGTCCATGCGGTCGCCCCCGACCCGGACCGAGCGGGCGTAGACGATGTCGCCCAGGGAGAGGACCGCGACCTCCGTGGTGCCGCCGCCGATGTCCACGACCATGGAGCCCGTCGGGTCGGTGATCGGCATCCCCGCCCCGATGGCGGCCGCGATGGGCTCGGCGATGAGGCCGGCCTTGCGGGCCCCTGCCTGGAGAACGCTGTTGCGGATCGCCCGCTTCTCGACGGGCGTGGCGCCGTGGGGGACGCAGACGATGATCTTAGGCTTCGAGAAGGTCGTGCGCTTGTGGACCTTGCGGATGAAGTACTTGATCATCTCCTCCGCGCTGGCGAAGTCGGCGATGACCCCCTCGCGCATCGGGCGTATCGCGGTGATCGAGCCGGGGGTGCGGCCCAGCATCATCTTCGCGTCCTCGCCGACGGCGAGAACCTTCTTCGTCCCTTCCTTCTGCTGATAGGCGACGACGGAGGGCTCGTTCAGGACGACCCCGCGGCCCTTGACGTAGACCAGCGTGTTCGCGGTCCCCAGGTCGATGGCCATGTCGTTGGAAAAGAGGCCGGAAAGGAATGACATCGGCGCAGGTCCCCTTCATGCGCGGCATATCGGCCGCGCCGGCGGGCCGGGCGGGCGTTCCGGCGGCAACTAAGGGAGGTGCGGCGAAAGTGAAAGGCCTGCGCGCGGCGGCGGCGGCAACGCTTCGCCGTCCCCGCCGCACGGATCAGGCGCTGTCCTTGTAGGACACCTCGCGCGCGTCTGTGCCGGCCCTCTCGCGGCGCAGCATCAGGCGGTTCAGCGCGTTCACGTAGGCCTTCGTGCTGGCGACCACCGTGTCCGTGTCGGCCGAGGCGCCCGTGACGATGCGGCCGTCCTCCTCCAGCCGGACCGTGACGGTGGCTTGGGCGTCCGTGCCCTCCGTCACGGCGGACACCTGATAGAGCTGCAGCCGCGCCTTGTGCGCGATCAGCGCTTTCACGGCGTTGAACGCCGCGTCCACGGGGCCGTCGCCCCTGGCCGCCGCCTCCCTGGCCTCGCCCTCGACCGAAAGGCGCAGCTCCGCCTCGGCCTGCCCGCCGGTGCCGCAGACGACGCGAAGCGAATCGACCGTCACCCGGTCCTCGGCGGCCCGCTCGCCCGACTGCATCAGGGCCACGAGGTCGTCGTCCATCACCTCCTTCTTGCGGTCGGCGAGGTCCTTGAACCGCACGAACACGTCGCGGAGCTGGTTGTCGCCCAGCTCGTATCCCAGCGCCTCGAGCTTCGAGCGCAGGGCGGCCCGGCCCGAGTGCTTGCCCAGCACGATGCTGGTCTCGGACAGGCCGACGTCCTCGGGGCGCATGATCTCGAACGTGTCGCGGTTCTTCAGCATCCCGTCCTGGTGGATGCCGCTCTCGTGGGCGAAGGCGTTCTTGCCGGTGACGGCCTTGTTGGGCTGGACGACGAAGCCCGAGACTGCGCTGACCACGCGCGAGACGCCCATGATCTTCGTCGCGTCGATCCCGGTCTCGAAGGGCATGATGTCGTGGCGGACCTTCATGGCCATCACGACCTCCTCGAGTGCGGTGTTGCCCGCCCGCTCGCCCAGGCCGTTGATCGTGCACTCGATCTGCCGCGCGCCCGCCTCGACGGCCGCCAGAGAGTTCGCCGTCGCCATCCCGAGGTCGTCGTGGCAGTGGGTGGCGAAGGTGACCTCGTCCGCGCCGGGCACGGTCTCGATCAGGCGGCGGATGAGGTCCGCGCTCTCTCGGGGCGCGGTGTAGCCAACCGTGTCGGGGATGTTGATCGTGGCCGCGCCCGCCTTGATGGCGATCTCCACGGTCCTACAGAGGAAGTCGAACTCGGTCCGGGTCGCGTCCATCGACGACCACTGCACGTCGTCGCAGAGGTTCCGGGCATGGGTCACGCATTCGTGGATCCGCTCGGCCATCTCGTCCATGGAGAGGTTCGGGATCGCGCGGTGCAGGCGCGAGGTGCCGATGAAGGTGTGGATGCGGGGGCGCGCGGCGTGCCTCACCGCCTCCCAGCAGCGGTCGATGTCGCCGACCTGCGCCCGGGCGAGGCCGCAGATGCGGGCGTCTTTGGCGCGGCCGGCGATCTCGGAGACGGCCTCGAAGTCGCCTTGGCTGGCGATGGGGAAGCCGGCCTCGATGACGTCGACTCCCATCTCGTCGAGCATCTCCGCGATCTGGAGCTTCTCGTCATGGGTCATGGTGGCGCCGGGCGACTGCTCGCCGTCACGCAGGGTGGTGTCGAAGATGATGACGCGGTTCGGATCGGATGTCATGGCCGTGGGTCCTGTCTGCCCTTCCCGGCGCTGGTCCCGACGGAGCGTGTCGCGCCGGTGAGGGCACGCTCAGCCGAGGCTAAGAAGGAGGTCCGAAGCGGTCATGCCGGGAGCGTAGCCCGCAGGAGGCCCGGGAGGCAAGAGCGCGCTCCGGCAGCCGGCGCCGCCCCGGGATGTTCCCACGCGCGGGGCGGGCACTAGATGCGCCCCCCATGGGCAGGGGGATCGAGAGGGCGCTAGTGATCGGCGCGTCGGGCGGGATCGGCGCGGCGATGGCTGGGACGCTGGAGGGGCGGGGGGCCGCGGTGACGCGGCTCTCACGCACGGCGGACGGGCTGGACGTGACGGCCGAGGCGTCCGTCGAACGGGCGCTGGGATCGCTGGAGCCGGGATACGACTTGGTCTTCGTGGCCACGGGCGCCCTTGCGCCCTTGGGCGAGCCTGAGAAGGCGATCGCGGCCGTCACCGGCGAGGCGCTGCGCGCGGCCTTCGACGTGAATGCCGTGGGGCCGATGCTGTGCCTCAAGCATGCCCTGCGCCTTCTGCCGAAGGACCGGCGGTCGGTATTCGCCGCGCTCTCGGCGCGGGTGGGCAGCATCGGGGACAACGGGATCGGCGGCTGGCATTCCTACCGCGCATCGAAGGCGGCGCTGAACCAGCTCCTCCATGGGGCGGCGATCGAGATGCGGCGGACCCACGAGCGGGCCGTCTGCCTCGCGCTGCACCCCGGCACGGTTGAGACGCCGTTCACCGCGAAGTACGCTGGCCGGCACCGCACCGTCCCGGCGGAGAAGGCGGCGGCGAATATTCTAGGCGTGATCGAGGACGCCGCGCCGTCCATGTCCGGGGGCTTCTACGACTACGCCGGAGAGGGGATCCCATGGTGAAGCGCCTGATCCTGGTGCTGGGCGACCAGCTGACCCCGGACGTGCGCGCCCTGCGCGAAGGGAACCGCGAGACCGACGTCGTCGTCATGGCCGAGGTCGGGGCGGAGGCCACCTATGTCGACCACCATCCCAAGAAGATCGCCTTCCTCTTCTCCGCCATGCGCCACTTCGCGGAAGAGCTGCGCCGGGATGGCTGGGATGTGCGCTACACCACCCTCGACGATCCGGAGAACGCCGGAACCATCCCGGCCGAGCTGCTGCGGCGGGCTGCCGAGACGGGCGCCCGGGAGGTGCTGGCGACCGAGCCTGGCGAGTTCCGGTTGATCGAGGCGCTGGAGGATTGTCCGATCCCCGTCCATCAGTTCGAGGACGACCGCTTCGTCGCCACCCACGCCGAGTTCGAGCGTTGGGCCGAGGGCCGCAAGGAGCTGCGGATGGAGTGGTTCTACCGTGACATGCGCCGCAAGACGGGCCTTCTCATGGAGGATGGCGAGCCTGCGGGCGGCAAGTGGAACTTCGACCACGACAACCGGAGGAGGCCGCCCAAGACGTTCCGGGGCGCCCGGCCGATGCACTTCGCCCCCGACGGGACGACGGATGACGTCCTGCACCTCGTGCACGAGAGGTTTCCCTCGAACCATTACGCGCATGGCGACTTCTGGTTCGCCACCTCGCGCGGCGAAGCGCGCCGGGCGCTCTCGCACTTCGTGGCGAAGTCCCTGCCGGAGTTCGGCGACTATCAGGACGCGATGATGCGGGGCGAGCATTTCCTGAACCACGCCATCGTCGGCCTCTACCTCAACGCCGGCCTTCTCGGCCCCCTGGAGGTCTGCCGTGCGGCCGAGGAGGCCTGGAAGGCCGGCGAGGTGCCCATCAACGCGGCCGAAGGGTTCATCCGGCAGATCATCGGTTGGCGCGAATACGTGCGCGGCATCTACTACATGCAGGGACCGGGCTACGCGCTGCGCAACGCCCTCGGGCACGAGCGGGACGTTCCGGCCTTCTACTGGTCCGCAGACACGGCGATGCGCTGCATGTCGGAATGCGTCGGCCAGACGATGCAGACGGCCTATGCCCACCACATCCAGCGGTTGATGGTCCTGGGCAACTTCGCCCTCCTCGCGGGGGTTTCGCCCCAAGGGCTGCAGGACTGGTTCATGGGGGCCTATGCCGATGCCTACGAATGGGTGATGTCCGCCAACGTCATCGGGATGAGCCAGCACGCCGACGGCGGGCTCATGGCGTCCAAGCCCTACGTGTCCTCGGGGGCCTATATCGACCGGATGTCGGATTACTGCGCGTCCTGCGAGTACAGCGTGAAGGCGAAGACGGGCGAGGGGGCCTGCCCGTTCAACCTGCTCTACTGGCATTTCCTCGACCGCCACCGCGAGCGGTTCGGGAACAACCCGCGGATGGGCAACATGTACCGCACCTGGGACCGGATGGACGACGCCCGGCGCGAGACCGTGATCCGCGAGGCGGACGAGTGGCTCGCCCGTCTCGACAGGGGCGAGCGGGTCTAGCACGGGTTCAGGCCGCGCAGCAGCCGGTGCGAACGCGGCCCGGGCAGGCCGGCCCGAGCGGCTCGAGGCGGAGCGTCGCGCCCTCAATTCCCGCGACCCGGTAGGATTGCAGCGCGCCATCGGGCGCGGCGGCGACGCGCAGGGGCAGATCGCCGAGGGAAGGCATCGCTTCGGCGCCCCGCTCGAGTATCGCAAGGAGGCGCGCCGGCGTGAGGGGACGCCCGCCGCCGGCCATCAGCTCGATCTCGGCGGTTTGACGGGCGCCTTGGATCCCGTCGCAGCCGAGCGTGGCGGTCCGGTGGCGGCGAAGCTCGGTCACGTGCCAGCCGGGGCCGAGAACGCCTGATGGGGCGGAGACGACCAGGTGCACCTCCGGCCCGCCTCGAAGGGCCTGAACGAGGTCGAGGAGGGTTTCGGGCACGGTTGTTCCTCCGTAGGATCGAATCAACAATACAAGGAAAGTTGAAATATGACGGATGGTCAAGCCGCGGCTGTTCTGGGCGCTCTGGCGGATCCGACGCGCCTAGCGATGCTGCGCCATCTCGTTCGGGCCGGGCCGGAGGGCGCCGCCGCAGGGACGAGCGCAGAGGCCGTCGGCGCGACCCCCTCGCGGGCGAGCTTCCACCTGAAGGCGCTGGAGCGCGCGGGCCTCGTCACCTGCCGTCGCGACGGGCGCAGCATGATCTACGCCGCGCGGATGGATGCGCTGGGCGCGGTCATATCTCATATCGTCGACGATTGCTGCGCCGGCTCGCCCGCGTTGCGGGCCTGCTGCCGCTGAACGCGGCTTCAGCCGTCCTCGCCCGCCGCCGGCGTCACCTCGACAAGCGCACCGTTGCGCCAGCTGCCCGCGCGGACCTCGCCCGTCGCGTAGCGGATCACCCCGTCGCCCTGGCGCTTGCCGGCGCGGAACTCGCCTTCGTAGACGTCGCCCGTCGCGTAGGTGGCGACGCCCGTGCCGTGGATCTCGCCTTCCAGCCACTCGCCTTCGTAGACGAAACCCTCCGGCGTCTCGAGGCGGCCGGTCCCGTGTCGCTGGTTGTCCGCGAACTCGCCTTCGTAGACCCAGCCTTCGGCGAACTCGGCCCGGCCCTGGCCCTCCCGCCGGCCGTCCGACCATTCGCCGGTGTACACGTAGCCATCGGGATAGGTCATGGTGCCGTTCCCGTCCGGCGCGCCGCCCGACATCTCGCCTTCGTAGACCTGTCCGTTGGCGTAGACGAAACGGCCCTCGCCCTCGATGACGCCCGCGGTCCACTCGCCCTCGTAGATGCGCCCATCGGCGTACTCCATCCGTCCGGCGCCCTCGGGCACGCCGTCCCGCAGGGAGCCGGTGTACACGTCGCCCGAGGCGTAGGTGACCGTGCCTTCGCCCTCGATATGGCCGGCGACCCAGGATCCCTCGTAGCGGTAGCCGTCCGCGGCGACGAAGGTGCCTTGCCCCTCGCGCAGGTCGTTCGCGAACCCCCCTTCGTAGAGGTCGCCGGACGCGTACTCGATCCGGCCCGGGCCTTGCCGGACGCCGCGCTGGAACCGGCCGGTGTAGACGTCGCCGTTCGGCGTGGTCAGCACGCCTTCGCCGTCGAGCTGGTTGTCGGCCCACTCGCCCTCGTAGATCGTGCCGTCGGGGAAGGTCAGCGTGCCGCTACCCTCCCGCACGCCCCTGGCGACGCCGCCCTCGTAGACCGCGCCGTCGGGGTCCGTGATCGTGCCTCGTCCCTGGCGCTGCCCGTCCACCCACTCGCCGACGTAGGCGTAGCCCGACGGGCTCTCCATCCGGCCCCGGCCGTTCAGCCGGCCGTCGCGGAACGTGCCCTCGTGGACGATGCCGCCGGCATAGACGGCGCGCCCCTCGCCCGCGATCTGCCCGTCGCGCCACTGCCCCTCGTAGGTCGAGCCGTCGGGAAAGGTGATCCGGCCCATCCCTTCGGGCTTGCCGGCCACGAAGTCGCCTTCGTAGACGCTGCCCGAGGCGAAGGTCGCGCGGCCCTCGCCCTGGATCTGGCCCTCAAACCACTCGCCCGTGTACTCGTAGCCGTTCGGCAGCCGGTAGGTGCCGGTGCCGTGCTGCAGCCCGCCGCGGAAGGTGCCTTCGTAGACGCCTCCGTCGTCGTACTGCTTGGTGAACACCTCGCCGTCGGCCTGCGCGAACGCCAGCCCCGGCAGGGCGAGGGCGAGCATCGCGCCCCGGATGGGATGGATCATCGAACTGCCCTCGGTCCGCGCCGCGCCTGTCCCACGCGGTCCGCGCCCGAAACTACGGCGCGCGGGCTGGGGGCGCAACGGGCCGCGGGCGGGAACGGTTTCCCCGATGCGGCCGTGCGGCTATGGGGCGACGTGGCCGACCCTTGGGGGGGACGATGAAAGACCGCATCCGCGTGACGCTGGCGCAGCTCGACCCCGTGGTGGGGGACCTGGAGGGCAACGCGGCCAAGGCCCGCGCCGCCTGGGAGGAAGGGCGCGCGGCCGGCGCCGACCTCGTCGCGCTGCCGGAGATGTTCGTCGCGGGCTACCAGACCCAGGACCTCGTCCTGCGGCCCGCCTTCCAGGCCCACGCCCAAACCACGATCGAGCGCCTGGCGACCGATTGCGCGGACGGCCCGGCGCTGGCGATCGGGGGGCCGCGCCGGGAGGGAGCGCTGCTGCACAACGGCTACTGGATCCTCGCGGGCGGGCGGGTGCGGGACGTCGTCCTCAAGCACGAGCTGCCCAACTTCAAAGTCTTCGACGAGAAGCGCCTCTTCGCGCCGGGCCCCTTGCGCGGCCCCGCGTCGGTGAAGGGCGTCCGCGTCGGCTTTCCCGTCTGCGAGGACGCCTGGCACCCCGACGTCGCCGAGACCCTCGCCGAGACCGGCGCCGAGATGCTGCTGGTGCCCAACGGCAGCCCCTATTTCCGCGACAAGCACGACGTGCGCCTCGCGCACATGGTCGCCCGCACGGTCGAGACGGGGCTCCCGCTGATCTACCTCAACATGGCGGGTGGGCAGGACGACCAGTTCTTCGACGGCGCGTCCTTCGTGCTGAACCCCGGCGGCGCGATCGCCCATCTGCTGCCCTTCGGCGAGGAGGCGGTCCGTCATGTCGACCTCGCCCGGACCCCGGACGGCTGGCGCGCCGAGCCCGGAGAGGTGACGCCCCAGCCCGGCGAATGGGAGGCCGACTACCGCGTCATGGTCGAGGCGACGCGCGGGTACTTCCGCAAGACGGGTTTTTCGAAGGCGCTGCTGGGCCTCTCTGGGGGGATCGACAGCGCGCTTGTCGCGACCATCGCCGCCGATGCCCTGGGGCCGGGGAACGTGCGCGGCGTCATGCTGCCTTCGCGCTACACCTCCGCGCATTCGCTCGAGGATGCGGCGGATTGCGCGCGCCGCCTCGGGATCGCGCTCGACACGCTGCCGATCGGCGGACCGGTCGAGGCCGTCCACGACGTGCTGGCCGAGCAGTTCAGCGGCACCGAGCCCGGCATCGCCGAAGAGAACCTCCAGTCCCGCCTGCGAGGCCTCCTCCTCATGGCGCTGTCTAACAAGACGGGCGAGATGCTGCTGACCACGGGCAACAAGTCCGAGGTTGCGGTAGGCTACGCCACGATCTACGGCGACATGTCGGGCGGCTGGAACCCGATCAAGGACCTCTACAAGATGCGGGTCTTCGAGACCTGCCGCTGGCGGAACCGCGAGCATCGGGACTGGATGCTCGCCCCCCCGGGCGAGGTGGTGCCCCCGCGCGTCATCTCGAAGGCCCCGTCAGCCGAGCTGGCGGCCGATCAGAGGGACGAGGATTCCCTGCCGCCCTATCCCGTGCTCGACGCCATCCTCGAGCGTCTGGTGGATGGCGACCGCTCCGTCGCCGACTGCGTGGCGGACGGGTTCGACGCCGAGACGGTCCGCAAGGTCGAGCGCCTCGTCTACCTTTCGGAGTACAAGCGCTTCCAGTCCGCCCCCGGCCCCCGCCTCACGGGCCGGGCCTTCTGGCTCGACCGCCGCTATCCGATCGTGAACGGCTGGCGCGACCCGACGGGCGGGGCCTGACCGGCCCCGGGGGACGCGGCCGATCACTCCCACCAGCGGTCGATCGCGGCGATGTCGCCGTCGGACCAGCCGAAGTGATGGGCGAACTCGTGCACCGTCACATGGGCGATCAGCGCGCGCAGCGCCACGTCGCCCCGGCCTGCCCACTCGTCCAGGATCGGGCGGCGGAAGAGGGTCACGGTCGAGGGCATGGCCGGCGCCTCCACGCTGCGCTGCGTCAGCGCCTCGCCCTCGTAGACGCCCGTCAACTCGTAGGGATCGTCCATCTCCAGATCGTCCAGCAGCGCGCCGGACGGCCATTCCTCGACCATCAGCCGCACCTCTCTGGCGAGGTCGGCGAAAGGGGCGGGGAAGGCGGCGCGGGTTGCCTCGGCCACCTCCAGGAAGTCATCCGCGTCCGGGGCCTGGGCGTCGATGTCCATGCGACGCCTTCTGGCCGGACGGGGGGCGGTGGACAAGGCCGGGCGGGGGGGCCATGTCCGCGCCCATGGTCACGACCCGCTTCGCCCCCAGCCCCACCGGCTTCCTCCATGTCGGCAACCTGCGCGCCGCGCTCTTCAACTGGGCCATCGCGCGCAAGGCGGGCGGCACCTTCGTGCTGCGCCTCGACGACACCGACCCCGAGCGGTCGAAGCCCGAATACGCCGACGCCATCCGCGAGGATCTCGAATGGCTGGGCCTGCTCTGGGACCGGCTCGAGCGGCAGTCGGACCGCCTGGACCGCTACGCCGAGGCCGCCGACCGCCTTCGCGCGGACGGCCGCCTCTACGAGGCGTTCGAGACCCCTACCGAGCTGGACCTCAAGCGCAGGAAGCAGCTGAACATGGGCCGGCCGCCGGTCTACGACCGCGCCGCCCTCGACCTCTCCGACGCCGAGAAGGACGCCCTGCGGGCCGAACGGCCGGCCCATTGGCGCTTCAAGCTCGACCGCGAGCGGATCGAGTGGGCCGACGGCATCCTCGGCGACGTCTCCATCGACGCGGCGAGCGTCTCGGACCCCGTCCTGATCCGCGGGGACGGGCAGGTGCTCTACACGCTGGCATCCGTCGTGGACGACGTCGAGATGGGGATCACGGACGTCGTGCGCGGGTCCGACCACGTGACCAACACCGCCACCCAGATCCAGATGATCCGCGCCCTCGGGGCCGAGCCGCCGCGCTTCGCGCATCATTCGCTGCTGACCGGGCCGGGGGGCGAGGCGCTGTCCAAGCGCCTCGGCACCCTCGCCCTGCGCGACCTGCGCGCCGCCGGGGTCGAGCCGATGGCGATCCTCTCGTTGATGGCCCGCCTTGGCAGCGCCGACCCGGTCGAGCTGCGGAGCACCCCCGAGGAGGTGGCGGAGGGCTTCGACCTCTCGCGCTTCGGCGCGGCGCCGACCAAGCTCGACCCGGACGACCTCGGCCCGCTCTCCGCGCGGTACCTCCAAGGGCTGCCGGCCTCCGCCGTGGACGCCGACCTCGCGGCGCTCGGCGTGCCGGAGGGGGAGCGAGAGAGGTTCTGGGCGGCGATGCGCGAGAACGTCGAGACGCGCGGCGACCTCGCCGCCTGGTGGCGGCTCGTGACGGAAGGCGCGTCCCCGCTGGTCGCGCCAGAGGACGCGGACTTCGTGGCCGAGGCGCTGCCGATGCTGGGCGACCCGCCCTACGGGCCCGAGACGTGGGGCGAATGGACCGCGGCGGTGAAGGCGCGGACGGGGCGGAAGGGCAGGGACCTCTTCATGCCGCTGCGCCACGCGGTCACGGGGCGCGAGAAGGGGCCGGACATGGCCGCGCTGATGCCGCTGCTGAAGGTCCGGCCGGGCGGCGGCTAGCGCAGGCCCAGCCGCGCCAGCCCCTCGTCCACCAGCGCCGTCTCTTCCGCCGTCAGGACGCAGGCACGCGGGTAGAGCGGGGCGGCCCGGTCGTCCCGTACCGGCCCCCAGCCGTCGGTCGTCTCGAAGAACCCCCACGCGTCCGCCGGCCCGTGGAGGCGGGCGAAGCCTTGGATCACCGCGTCGAGATAGCTCAAGAGGATCGGCCGTCCGTGCCCTGCGGGCAGGCGGTCCGCATCCGGCACGGCATAGAGGATCGCCCCGCCGCCCGCGTCGACCTCCCGCCGCTCGTAGGCTGCCTCGCGCGCGTCGAGCGCGGAGAGGTCCGCGAGCGGCCAGCCGATCGTCGCGCCGAGGCATTCGGCCGCCCCGTCGGGCTGCACCGAAAGGAACGCCACGCCGCGCCGCCCGGTCGCGCACCAGCCGCGCCGCCACCCCCGGACGCCCGCCGGCACGAGGTCGCCATGCCGGTGCGTCAGCCCGTTCACGAGGCTGCCGTAGCCGAAGATCCGCGCCGTTCCCGTCGCTGCCATGCCGCCATCCATGGGGGTCGCAAACCCGGTCCCGGCCCCGTTGACAAGCCCGTTCATGCGGGGCACATGCCGCCGCCAGTGGGGCCGTAGCTCAGTTGGGAGAGCGCGTCGTTCGCAATGACGAGGTCGTCGGTTCGATCCCGATCGGCTCCACCATCGCTCCTTCCATCTGACGGCTCCCTCGGGAACGCGGGACCGTGCGTTCGCCGCACTCCGGGCCGGGCCAGCACGGACATGCGGCGGCGGTGTCGGAACCGCGTTCCGGATGCCCTCGTTGCCCTCGCAGGAAGGCACGCGGGGCGTGCGGAGGGATGCTTGAATGACTGAAAGCCGCCTGGTCGGCCGCTTGGGGTGCTATGCTGCATTGACCGACGCCGAGAAGTCGTTCCTCGGCAGGATCGAGGTGCAGGAGAAACCGCTGGGAAACGGGCAGACGGTCGTCAGGCGGGGATCGAACGCCCACCGCGTCTTCGTGCTGAAGGAAGGTTGGGCAATCATCCGCTCCGAGCCGGTGCGAGGGCGGTCCTCGATCCTGTGGATCCATTTGCCGGGCGAGGTGATTGGACTGGGCGACATGGCCCCTTCCGCCGCGCCGCACACGATCCACATGCAGACCGACGGCGTCGTCTGCCCCTTCTCCCGCGACTCCCTGGGCGAATTACTGCGCGATCTGCCGCGCCTCTCGGCGCTTCTCGTCGGCCTCGCATCGCTCGATCAGATCGCGATGCGTGACCACTGCGCCGCACTTGGGCTGATGACGGCCGAGGACCGGCTGGTCCGGTTCCTCCTCCAGCTGCGCCTGCGCCTAGCCCTGGCGGATTCGGTATCGGGCGACCGCTTCCACCTGCCTTTTAACCAGGCCGAGATCGGCGAGGCGGTCGGCATGACCTCGGTCTACGTCAACAAGCTGCTGCGCAAGCTGTCCGAGCAGGGCCTCATCCGGGTCGAGAAGCCCTACATGCGGCTTCTGGACCGCGCGGGACTCGAGGCGAAGATCGGCTTCGTCGACCGATTCTCGGATCTCGACCAGAGCTGGTTCCCGAACCCCAGGGCCGCCTGATGCGCATAGCGGTCCTCGCCCATCTGCGCCATCCGATCCGGCCGCCCTTCTCCGGCGGGATGGAGGCGCACGCCTGGCACCTCGTTCGGGGCCTCTCGGCCCGTGGGCACGACGTGACGCTCTTCGCCAGCGGCGACAGCGACCCCGCCCTGCCCCTCGCCCCCGCCTGCGAGGAGCACTACGACCAACGCTTCCCCTGGCACGAGTACCACGGCACCGATGTGCTGAACGAGCATCTGGATCATCTCTTCTCCCGCACCTGCGGCACGGTCCTGCGCGGCCGGTTCGACGTCGTGCACAACAACAGCCTCCACCGCTTCCCGCCGCGCCTCTCCCGCGCGCGCCGCGTCCCGATGATCTCGTCCATGCACGTGCCCCCCTTCGGCCCCCTGCGGCGCGCCGTGGAGGATTCCGCGGCGCCCTGGCACCTCACCACCGTCACGTCCCGCTCGCAGATGGGGCGCTGGTGGGACCGGCCGCCCGCGACCGCCCGGGTGCTGCATAATGGCATCGACCTCGCCGCTTGGCCCTTCCGGCCGCGGGGCGACGGCACGGCGGTCTGGGCCGGCCGCATCGCCCGCAACAAGGGCACCGCCCTCGCGGCCGAGGCCGCGACGCTGGCGGGCATGCCCCTGACGATCCTCGGTCCCATCGAGGAGCGCGACTACTTCGACGTCGAGGTCGCGCCCCGCCTCTCCGCCACGGTGCGCTACGAAGGTCACCTGCCCGGCGACCTGCTGGCGGACGCGCTGGGCCGGGCCTCGGTGCTTCTCTTCACGCCCATGTGGGACGAGCCCTTCGGCCTCGCCGCGATCGAGGCCATGGCCACCGGGTTGCCCGTGGCCGCCTTCGACAACGGCGCCGTCCGCGAGGTCGTGGGGGGGTGCGGCGCCTTCGCCCCGCCGGGGGACGTGCCCGCGCTGGCCCGCGCCCTGCGCTGTGCGACCGGCCTCCCGCGCCGCGCCTCCCGCGACCGCGTCGAGGCGAAGTTCTCGCTCTCGGCGATGCTCGATGCGTGCGAGGCGCTCTACGCCGAGGCCGCCGCCGCCCGCCGGGCGGCGCTTCCGCCTGCGGGCTTCGGCCGCCTGCAGCTCGACGTCGCCTGAAGCCACCCTGTTGACCCCGGCCCACTGGGGCCGCACGACGCGCGCCATGTTCAAGGCCCACGAGTTCCTTATCGCCTGGCGCTACCTGCGTGCCCGCCGCGCCGAGGGCGGCGTCTCGGTCATGACCTGGATCAGCCTCATCGGCATCGCCCTCGCGGTCTTCGCCCTCATCGCCACGCTCGCCGTTCGCGCCGGCTTCCGGGCCGAGTTCGTGGACACGATCCTCGGGGCGAACGCGCACGTCACCGTGTACAACACCGTCGGCGTGGACGCCGCGGGTCGCACGTCGCGCGTGATCCCGGACTACGAGAGCCGGGCCGCGGCCATCCGCGCCCTGCCTGAGGTCACGCGGGTCGCCCCGCTCGTGCGTGGCAACGTCCTTGGCCAGAACGGCCAGCTCACCGCGCCCGTGCAGGTCTACGGCATCGCGCGGGGCGACCTCCTGACCCTGCCCCGCATCGCCGACCCGATCGAGAGTCAGGGCGACATCGCCACCTTCGGGGGCGCCGGCGCCGACGCCCGCGTCGCCCTGGGCTCCGAGCTCGCGCGCGAGCTGGACCTATTGCCCGGCGACCGGATCCGCATCCTCTCGCCCGACGGGGCGCGCACGGCCTTCGGCACCTCGCCCCGCGTGGGCACCTACACGGTAGGCTACGTCTTCACCGCCGGGCGCTACGACATCGACCGCGCGCGCCTCTACATGCCGCTCGCCGAGGCGCAGAGCTTCTTCAACCGCGACGGCGTGGTCGACGAGCTGGAGGTCATGGTCCGCGATCCCGAGGCCGTGGACGAGACGGCCCTCCGCCTCCTCGAGGCGGGCGGGCCCAGGACCCTTCTCTGGACCTGGCGCGACAGCGCGGGCGCCTTCCTCCGCGCGCTCGAGATCGAGGACAACGTGATGTTCGTGATCCTCGGCATCCTCGTGCTGATCGCGGCGATGAACATCGTCTCGGGCCTCATCATGCTGGTGAAGAACAAGGGCCGCGACATCGGGATCCTGCGAACCATGGGACTGACCGAAGGGGCGATCCTGCGGATCTTCTTCCTCTGCGGCGCGGCCGTGGGCACGCTCGGCACGTCGATCGGCCTGGTCCTCGGCGTGCTGTTCGCCCTGAACGCCGAATCCATCTTCGGCGCGGTGATGGCCGCGACGGGGGGGCAGGCCTGGGATCCGGCGGTGCGCGGCATCTACACGCTGCCCGCCCGTCTCGAGGTGGGGGACGTGCTGGCGGCGGTGGGCCTCTCGCTCGTGCTGTCCTTCCTCGTCACCATCTTCCCGGCCCGCCGCGCCGCCCGCATGAGCCCGGTCGAGGCGCTGCGCTATGAGTGATCCCGCCCTCGTCCTCGACGGCGTCTCCCGGACCTACCGAGGCGCGAGGGACATCGAGGTCCTGCGCGGCGTGGACCTCGTGCTGAACCCGGGCGAGGCGGTGGCCCTCGTCGCCCCCTCGGGCGCGGGCAAGTCGACCCTCCTGCACATCGCGGGTCTTCTCGACGTGCCCGACACGGGCCGCGTCGTGGTGGCGGGGGAGGAGGCGCGCCGCGCCGACCGCGCCCGCACCCGCCTGCGCCGCCAGGCCCTGGGCTTCGTCTACCAGTTCCACCACCTCCTGCCCGAGTTCACGGCCCTGGAGAACGTCGTCCTGCCCCAGCTCGCCGACGGGAAGGGCAGGGGGGAGGCCCGCGCCCGCGCCGCCGATCTCCTCGCGTCCGTCGGCCTCTCGGAGCGCGCGAACCACCGCCCCGCCGCCCTCTCCGGCGGCGAGCAGCAACGCGCCGCCTTCTGCCGCGCCCTGGCCAACGCCCCCGCCGTCCTCCTGGCCGACGAGCCCACGGGCAACCTAGACCCCGCCACGGCGGACCGTGTGTTCGCGGCGATGATGGCCGTGGTCCGCGAGACCGGCATGGCGGCCCTGGTGGCCACCCACAACCCGGAGCTGGCGGCGCGGATGGACCGGGTGGTGCGGCTGGAGGAGGGGGTGTTGACGGACGGCAGGTAGCTAGCCTCCGCGGTCGACGTAACCTGCTCGCCGATGGTGGATTAGCCAGCCCTTCGCTGTCACATTAATTGTTTTCCTTCGATTATCGGTCTCATCAATCTCAGAAACCACAAGGTCTCCATTCTCCAGCCTGCTGACCGCGCCTCTCATACTCTGAGAGGAATTGAAGCCAAACTCCTCAAACGCTGATGGACTTATGGAACCACCTCGACCGCAGAAGTCATCAAAGAGTTGCCATGCTCGCGGCGGTACATTTAATGCGCTTTCATAGCGATCGCTTAGGTCTGCGACCCACGCCTCGAAGAGGCCGTGCAGTTCGTCACCATTAGGAACGTAGTTGCCTTCGTCCTCGAGCCACAATGAAAAGTCTCCGGCATATTTTAGTGCGTCACGGAGATTGCTATTGAGTATACTATATATATACTCAAAACTGCGAACCCCGACGGGTGGAATGCTTTGTGGACCGGCCCGATATTCTTCGACCCTCGCGGAAATAAGGTCCGCGATGCAATCATCATCAAGGGGTTCAATCTCAAGCGGTTCAATAATCCTGCCTTGCAGACGAGGGCTTGTCGCGACGCTGCGAACTATGCCTCGAGCTCCACAAACCACCCATCTTATACCTTTCGCCGCGAAAACGTCGTCGCGAAGAGCCTCTAGTTTGTCTCTCGCAGTTGCTGAAGTATTCAAGATTTCTAGATTATCCAAAACACAGATTACTGCGCCTTTGTCAGAGAATGCCGCGTCGAGTAAACGATCAATTATATTGAAGAACCCCTGTAGGTCGAAGCCGCTAGCACTGTTTGGTTGAGAGCCCAGATTTCCACCGAAACTGGCCATGGAAGCACCGCCCTGTCGAAAAACTGGATTCTCTAACCATGCCCGCAGAGGCCCGAGCGCGAACTGTAAGTCCATGCGCCGCAGCAATTCCTTCTCACGATCTATGAAGAGCGTCGCTACCGACGCATACACCTTTCTCTTGAACTCCGTTGCATCTTCATCAGAAGCAATCTGGAAGAGCTTGGGTAAGCATAGAAGGGAATCTTTGCCGCTTTGCGATGTCTCTCTGTCCAGTTGATGAGCCGCGACTAGGACCACGGAAGTTTTTCCGACTCCGTTATTTCCTTCAATTGAGGTAACGCTACTGCGGTTCGAGATCCTCGTCTTCACCTTTCGAAGTTCTGCCGCGCGACCGACCAATAGTCGCTCCCCCTGGTCGTTGCCTGTAATCGGATTAGTGTCATAAAGATCAGCGTAAAAGCCAAAACTGTTCCACATCATATATCGATCTCCCCCACGAACCGCGCGTTCTGCTGGATGTACTCGAACCTCGCCTCCGGCTTCTTGCCCATCAGGCGCTCGACCAGGCCGCTGGTCTCTCCGGGCTCGTCCTCCTGGGCGGTCACGCGGATCAGGGTGCGGGTCGCAGGGTCCATCGTCGTCTCCTTCAGGTCCTTGGCGTCCATCTCGCCCAGGCCCTTGAAGCGCTGCACGTCCACCTTGCCCTTGCCGCCGAGGCCCTTCGCCAGCGCCCGCTCCTTCTCGAGGTCGGTGGCGACGTAGAGGCGCTTCGCCCCCTGCGTCAGCCGGTAGAGGGGCGGGCAGGCCAGATACAGGTGCCCCGCGTCGATCAGCGGGCGCATCTGGGTGAAGAAGAACGTCATCAGCAGCGCCGCGATATGCGCGCCGTCCACGTCCGCGTCCGTCATGATGACGACCTTGTCGTAGCGCAGGTCGTCGAGGCGGAAGCGCGTCCCCATCCCGGTCCCCAGCGCCTGGGTCAGATCCGCGATCTCCTGGTTCGAGCCCAGCTTCGAGGACGCCGCCCCCAGCACGTTCAGGATCTTCCCCCGAAGCGGCAGCAGCGCCTGGGTGCGCCGGTCCCGCGCCATCTTGGCCGATCCGCCCGCGCTGTCGCCCTCCACGAGGAACAGCTCCGTCCCCTCCCGCGCGCCGTCCGAGCAGTCGACCAGCTTGCCCGGCAGGCGCAGCCGCTTGGTCGCGGACTTGCGCGCGGTCTCCTTCTCCTGCCGGCGGCGCAGCCGCTCCTCAGCGCGCAGGATCAGGAAGTCCAGGATCGCGCCCGCCGCCTTCGTGTCGCTTGCCAGCCAGGTGTCGAAGCGGTCGCGCACGGCCCCCTCGACCATCTTCGCCGCTTCCGTCGTGGCCAGCCGGTCCTTGGTCTGGCCGACGAACTCCGGCTCGCGGATGAAGCAGGACACCAAGGCGCAGCCGCCGGCCGTCAGGTCCTCGCGCGTGATCTGGGCCGCCTTCTTCTGGTTCGCCAGCTCGCCATAGGCGCGGATGCCCTTCAGGATGGCGGCCCAGAACCCCTGCTCGTGGGTGCCGCCCTCGGGCGTGGGGACCGTGTTGCAGTAGCTCTGCACGAAGCCGTCGCGCGCGGGGGTCCAGTTCACGGCCCATTCGACGCTGCCCGGCGCGCCGAACTTCTCGCGGAAGTCGACGCGCCCGGCGAAGGGGGCGTCGGCATAGGTCGCCGCCTTGCCCAGCGTCTCGCCGAGATAGTCGGCGAGGCCGCCGGGAAAGTGGAACCGCGCCTCGACGGGGGTCTCGCCGTCGTCCTGCTCGGAACGCCAGCGGATCTCCACACCCGAGAAGAGGTAGGCCTTGGATCGCGCCGCCTTGAAGAGGCGCGCGGGCTTCAGGGCCAGCGCGCCGAAGATCTCCGCGTCGGGGTGGAACGTCACCGTCGTCCCCCTCCGGTTCGGCGCTGCGCCCACTTTGGCGACGGGGCCCTGCGGCACACCGCGCGAGAACTCCTGCGCCCAGAGCTCGCGGTCGCGCGCCACCTCGACCCGCAGGCGGTCCGACAGGGCGTTGACGACCGAGACCCCGACGCCGTGCAGCCCGCCCGACGTCTCGTAGGCCTTGCCCGAGAACTTGCCCCCCGCATGGAGCGTGCAGAGGATCACCTCCAGCGCGGACTTCTCGGGGAACTTCGGGTGCGGGTCGACGGGGATGCCGCGGCCGTTGTCGGCCACGGTGCAGGACCCGTCCGCGTGCAGCGTCACCTCGATGCGGGAGGCGTGGCCCGCAACGGCCTCGTCCATCGCGTTGTCCAGCACCTCGGCGACGAGATGGTGAAGCGCCCGCTCGTCCGTGCCGCCGATATACATGCCGGGGCGCTTTCGAACGGGCTCGAGCCCCTCGAGCACCTCGATCGATGAGGCGTCGTACTGCGCCCCGCCCGTCAGGAGATCGTCCATGCCTGCCCCCGCATGTTCTCGTTATGTATCGGTCGAATATGGCAGCGGCCGGGTGTGGGCACAACGGCGGGCGCCCACCGGAAGCACGGCCGTTGCGGCGCGGCGAAGGGCGGGGGCGGGCTGGGGCAGACATCGGGTGGGCCTTCCCCGGACCCGCGTCGCCTTTACTAGTTTCCCGCAGCCTGCGCAGAAATCGCGCGTGGCCTCACCGCGGACGACGGCTGCGGCCCTTCGGCTCCGATGTGTCCCGACCAGCCCGAATGCTCGCACGCTCGCCACGGGCGTCCTTGCGGACGGTGCGCGGGTCGCGCCGATCCCGGCGCCGCGGGTCCTGCCCCCCGGCCCGGACCGTCCGCGCTCCGCTAGGCTTCGCCTTCCCCGGCCCGATGACCGGCGATCGCCGCGGCGGGCGGGACACGGCCCGGCGCGCACGCGCCGAGGCTGCGCGGCGCGCGCTCAGTCCAGCGCGTCCATGGCGCCGCGCACGTCGTCCTGGCGGTTCTGCGACAGGCCAAGCGCGGCCGCCAGCTCGGCGAGCCAGCGGCGCTCGCTCTCCTCGTCGATATCGATCGCCATGAGGGCCGCGGCATAGACCTGCGCCTCGGTCCCGCGGGGGGTCTTCCGGGCCACTGCCGACGCGTCGGCCGGCCCCTCCAGCTCGGCCTCGATGGCTGCGCGCTCCTCCGGAGCGAGCTCGCCGAGATGGTCGAGCAGGCGCGCCCGCTCGGCGCTGTCGATACGGCCGTCCGCCTTCATGGCATGGACCATCGCGACCATCATGGCGCGGGCGGCGTCCTCCTCCTCCACGGTGGGCTCGCGCTCGGGCGGCTGCCCGGCGAGCGCTTGGTTCAGCAGGCTTCCCAGTCCGCCTGCCGCAGCGCCGCCGCCGAGTCCGGCGAGCAGACCGCCCAAGCCGCCCTGGGACCCGCCCCGGGCGCTGCCGGGGGACGCCTGCCCGCCCAGCATCCCGCCGAGCCGGCCGCCGAGGCCCGCGAGGTCCAGCCCGGCCGCCGGCTGCTGCGCGGCGGCGCCGATCCGGGTGCCCGTCCCAGGCCCGCCACGCATGGGCGTCCCGGTCCCGGCGGCCGGCGCGCCCATGCCGGCGCCCGCCGTGCCCCCGCCCATCAGCGACGACGCCAGCGAGCCGAGGCCCCCGCTGCCGAGAAGCGAGCCGAGAGAGCGTCCCCCGGGCAGGGTCCCGGCGCCGCGCGGGGCCTTCCCGCGCATCGAATTGATTCCCTTGGCCACGGCCACCCCGATGGCGACCTTGGCGAGCGTCCTGACGAGGCTCATCCGCTTCTCCCGCGCTGCGCCCCTTCCCGCGCGGAAGACTAGCAACGTTCCACGGGCGCGGCCAGCGCCTGCGACGGGGGCGGCTGCGCTAGTAGATGTAGCGGATCTGCTCGGACCAGAACCGCTCCAGCCGGCGGAAGAGGACGTTCACGTCCTCCAGCGCGCTGCGGTCGATGATGCCGCGCCCCTCGAGCGTGCCGGCCTGCGCGACGAGGAGGTCCTCGACCCTGCAGCGCACCTCCTGGCCCTTGGCGGTCAGGCGCACGCGCACCGCGCGACGGTCGATCTCGCAGCGCTGGTGGTGCATGTAGCCGCAATCCACCAGCTTCTTGAGGTTGTAGGACACGTTCGAGCCTTGGTAGTAGCCGCGGCTCTTCAGCTCGCCCGCGGTGACCTCGTGGTCGCCGACGTTGAACAGCAGCAGCGCCTGGACGGGGTTCACCTCCAGCGTGCCGGTCCGCTCGAACTCGTCCTTCAGCACGTCGAGGAGGAGGCGGTGCAGCCGCTCCAGCAGGGCCAGCACCTCCTTGTAGCCGGAGACGTAGTCAGCCTTGGCAGGCCGTGGGATCATGGAATGGTGGCTCATGTCAGGGGTCCGGTGGCGTTGCGGGTCCGTCCCCTGATGACGCCCATAGCTTGAAAAACCGTTAAGTTCCGTCCTTCCGGTGCCGCGCCCGGGCGGCGCGGGCGATCTCGGCCACGAGGGCGGCATGCGGGGCGGGCGCGGGCGCGGCGCCCGAGGCCCAGCGGTAGAGGTCCTGGTCGTTCTCCTCCAGCAGCGCCTCGTAGGCGTCCAGCGCCTCGGGCGCGAGGCGTTCCAGATGAACATCGGCCCAGGGCCCCAGGATCAGGTCCATCTCTTTCGTGCCACGCCGCCAGGACCGCATCCGCAGGCGCTTCAGCCGGGCCGCCTCAGTCATCGGCCAGCCCCGCGCGCAGCCGCTTCTCGACCCGCGCGATCCGCTCGGCCTGCGCGAGGCACTGCGCCCTCAGCGCGCGCAGCTCGCCCAGTGCGCCCGCCATGTTCGCGGGGATCGCGTCGTCCGCCGCCGGGCCCTCGCCCGTGCCGGTCAGCAGCCAGCGGATCGATACGCCCAGCATCCCCGACAGGAACGTCAGCCGGTTCGCCCGCGGCTCGTCGAGGTCGTCCTCCCATTTCGCCAGCGCCGAGGGCCTGACGCCCAGCCGCGTCGCCAGCTCGCGCTGGGAGAGGCCCGCCGCCTCCCGCGCGAGGGCGAGGCGGTCGCCGAAGGTGGCGCGATCCTCGGCGTACCAGTCGGTCGGGTCGGCTTCCGGGGCTGGGGTTTCGGTCATGCGTACGGCTCTTCTTGCGGGGGGTCGGCACCGTGATAGGACGGCCCACACCCGACATTCCACCCCGGGGGACGACCATGCCCTTCCTATCGGCGAGCCTCGACCGTGTCGCCCCGTCCGCCACGGTGGCGATCACCGGCCTCGCCCAGCGGCTGCGCGCCGAGGGGCGCGACGTCATCGGCCTCGCCGCGGGCGAGCCCGACTTCGACACGCCCCTCCATGTGCGCGAGGCCGCGAAGGACGCCATCGACGCCGGGCGCACGCGCTACACCCCCGTGGACGGCATCCCAGAGCTGAAGGAGGCGATCGCGCGGAAGTTCGCGCGCGAGAACGGCCTCCGGTACGCCCCCTCGGAGGTCACGGTCGGCACGGGCGGCAAGCAGGTCCTCTACAACGCACTCGTGGCCACGTTGAACCCCGGCGACGAGGTGGTGATCCCCGCGCCCTACTGGGTATCCTACCCCGACATGGTGCGCCTCGCGGGCGGCACGCCCGTCATCGTCCCGGCCCGTGCGGAGGACGGCTGGCGCATCACCCCCGAGGCGCTCGAGGCCGCGATCACGCCCCGGACGAAATGGTGGATCTTCAACTCTCCCTCGAACCCCACGGGGGCGGGCTACGACGAGGCGTCCCTGCGCGCCCTCACGGCGGTGGTCGAGCGGCACCCGCATGTCTGGACCCTCTCCGACGACATGTACGAGCATCTCGTCTACGACGGCTTCGCCTTCCGCACCCCCGCCGCGGTCGCGCCCGCGCTGAGGGACCGGACGCTGACGGTGAACGGGGTGTCCAAGGCCTATTGCATGACCGGTTGGCGGATCGGCTACGCCGGCGGTCCCGAGACGCTGGTCGCCGCCATGCGCAAGCTGCAGTCGCAGTCCACCTCGAACCCCTGCAGCGTCTCGCAATGGGCCGCGCTCGCCGCGCTGGAGGGGCCGCAGGACTTCCTGGCCGAGCACAACCGCGCCTTCGTGCGCCGCCGGGACATGGCCGTCCGGGCGCTGAACGCGATCCCCGGCGTCGCCTGCCCGGTGCCCGACGGGGCGTTCTACGTCTATCCGACGATCCACGGCCTGATCGGGCGCACCTCGCCCGCCGGCGCCGCGATCACGGACGACGAGGCATTCGCGACCGCCCTTCTGGACGAGGAAGGGGTAGCGGTCGTCCACGGCGCGGCCTTCGGACTCTCGCCGGCGTTCCGCATCTCCTACGCCCTCGCCGACGAAGCGCTGGGCGAGGCGCTCGCCCGCATGACGCGCTTCTGCGGCGCCCTGCGGTAGGGCGCCGCCGCGAGGGCTTTCCCGGCCCGGCCCAATGCGCGAAGGAAGGCCCATGGACCTGCCTCCCTACTTCTTCCGCGTGCGCGAGAACGGCGCGCTCGTGTTCCGCGTGGACGCGGAGAACCGGAACCGCCGGATCGAGATGGACCCGATCGCCGTCGCCAACGTCCGCAACGGCGAGGTCAGGCCCCAGGGCGACCGCACCCTCTCGGAGGCCGACCGGGCCGCCATCGACGGCTGGCTCGCCGCCCGTCGGGAGGAGCTGGCCGCGCGGGACCTGGACGACATCGCGCGGGCGGCGGATCACCTGAACCTCGTGGCCGAATGGGCGCAGCGGCGCGCCACGCCCGAGCAGCTCGAGGCCGTGACCGACCGCCTCCTCCTTGCGATGCACGACCTTCGCACCGTCCTCGTCCGCAAGAAGGCCGAGCGGCTAGGGGGCTGAGGCGGCGGTGCGGCGGAAGGCGGGCAAGGCGTTTCCCCAGAGGCGCCAGGCCAGCATGACCGCCACCGCCGTCAGCCCGATCACGAGGCCCCACCAGATCCCCGCCGGACCCCAGCCCAGCGGGAAGGCCAGCGCCCAGCCCGCCGGGATGCCGATCCCCCAATAGCCCACCGCGGCCATGACCGCGGGGATCCGGGTGTCCTGCAGGCCGCGCAGCACCCCCAGCAGCATGACCTGGCCCGCGTCGACCAGCTGGAACACCGCCGCCAGCCCCAGCAGCATCGCCCCCAGCGCCAGGACCGCGTCCCGCGCCGGCTCGACCTCCGAGACGAAGAGGCCGATCAGCGCCTCCGGCACGAGGAGGAACGCCGCCGCCGCCAGCGCCACGAAGACCATCGACACGGCCAGCGCCGCCGTCGCGCCCCGGGCCAGCCCCTCGGGATCGTCCCGCCCCAGCGCCGCGCCCGCGCGCACCGTCGCGGCCTGGCTCAGACCCAGATGGATCATGAATGTCATCCCGGCCATCTGGATCGCCGCCCCGTGCGCCGCCAGCGGCACCGTCCCCAGCCAGCCCATCATGATCGCGGACCCGGCGAAAAGGCCCGACTCGGCGAAGATCGTGATCCCGATCGGCGCGCCCAGGACCACGATCCGGCGCAGCGCCTCGCCGTCGACCCGCCAGAAGCGGACCAGAAGCCCCTCGTCCCCCGGCATCGTCCGGGCGGCGATCACAAGAAGCGCCAGCGCCGCGCACACGTTCACCGAGAGGGTCGCGGTGGCCGCGCCCATGATCCCCAGCTCGGGCAGCCCGAACCGGCCCCAGATCAGCACCCAGTTGATCGCGGCGTTCAGCGGCAGCAGCGCGCAGACCACCACGAGGATCGCGCGCGCCTGCTCCATCCCCGTCAGATGGCCGCGCAGCGCCATGAACACCAGGGCGAAGACGAGGTTCGGCGCCCCTGCGAGCAGAAGGTAGCGCCCGCCCAGCGCTGCCACCTCCGGCGTCTGCCCGATCGCCAGCAGGATCGCCTCGCCGAAGAGGAAGAGCGGCCCGACGACCAGGCCCGCCACCGCCGAGACCCAGAGACCCATCCGCGTCGCGCGCCGGATCGCCACGACGTCGCCCCGCGCCCGCGCCGCGCTGACGAGGGGCGTGACCGCGATCCCGAAGCCCGACGCCAGGATGTAGACCGAGAAGAACACCGACCCGGCGACGGTAGCGGCCGCCAGTTCGGGCACGCCGTAGCGGCCCAGCATCAGCGTGTCCGTCAGCTGCAGCCCGAACTGCGCCATCTGGCTGCCGGCAAGCGGCACGCCCAGCCACAGCACGGCCCGCGCGTGGCCCATGAAGGACCGGTCGGGCGGCGCGGCGGTGTCGGGTGCGGTCGTCATCCGGCCGGCCTACGCCCCGGACGGGCGGCTCGTCCATGCCCTCGGGCGAAGGCCCTCGCGCGGGGGGCGGCCGGGCCGCCCCCTTTACTCCGGTCAGTCGGAGGAGTCGTCCCCGTCGTCGCCGTCCCCGCCGTCGTCCATGTCGCCGGACGCGTCGTCCATGTCGTCCCCGCCGTCCATGTCATCCATGTCGCCGGAGGCGCCGTAGCGGCCGTCCGTGCGGAAGTCGGCGTCGATCGCGTCCAGCTCGGCGGCGTCGATCACGCCGGACATGTCGACGTCGTAGCCCCGGAACAGCCCTTCGGAGAACTCCTCCTGCGAGATCATGCCGTCGCCGTCCGCGTCGAACGACGCGAAGAGGTCGGCGGGCAGGGGGCTCTCCGACCAGGAGGCGGTGTCGACGCCGCCGCCGTCCCACTCGGACAGGATGTCCATGTACTTCTGCTCCATGTCGTCGTCGGCCAGCGCCGCTCCGGCAAGTGCGAGAAGCGCGGCCGAGGCGGCCAGGGTGTTGCGGAACATGATGTCTCTCCCTTGCTAGTGTGCGGGGGCGGAACGCCCGCCCCGCCGCTCCGGGTCCACGGCCGCGCTACTCGGCCGCCTCCGCCGGGGCGGCCGCCGCCTCGTCTTCCCCGAGCCACTCCCAGACCTGCGAGATCACGACCGACCCCTCCCCCACCGAGGAGGCGACCCGCTTCACCGATCCCGCGCGCAGGTCGCCCACCGCGAAGACGCCCGGCGTCGACGTCTCGAAGGACCGCCGCGCGCCCGCCGCCTCGCCGGTCAGCACGAAGCCCTTCGCATCCAGGTCGACGCATCCGCCCAGCCAGTCCGTGTTGGGTGCCGCGCCCACCATCACGAAGACCGCCCGCGCCGGCAGGCGCCAGTCCTCTCCGGCCGCGCGGTCGCGGATGGTGATCCCCTTCAGCGCGTCCTCGCCGTGCAGGGCGGTCATCTCCGTGCGGTAGTGGATGGTGATCCCCGGGTCCTTCTCCAGCCGCGAGAGAAGGTAGTCGGACATCGAATCGGCCAGTCCCGCCCCCCGCACCAGCACGTGCACGTGCCGGGCCGTGCGCGACAGGAACATCGCGGCCTGACCCGCGCTGTTGCCGCCCCCGATCACCGCGACCTCCTCGCCGCCGCAGAAGCGCGCCTCGACCTCCGTCGCGGCGTAGTAGATGCCCGCGCCCTCGAACTCCTCCAGCCGATCGACGGGCAGCTTGCGGTACTCGACCCCCGTGGCCACGACGACGGCGCGCGCGCAGGTCGCGTCGCCATCCTCCAGCGTCACCTCGAACAGGCCGCCCTCCTGCCGCTCGATGGCCGCGGCCCGGCGCGGGAAGGCGAAGCGGGCGCCGAACTTCATCGCCTGCACCTCGCCGCGCCAGCAGAGGTCCGCCCCCGAGATGCCCGTGGGAAAGCCCATGTAGTTCTCGATCCGGCTCGACGTGCCCGCCTGGCCGCCGATGGCGGCATCCTCGATCACCAGGGCCGACAGCCCCTCCGCGCCCGCGTAGACCGCCGCCGAGACGCCCGCCGGCCCGCCGCCCACGATCAGGACGTCGTGCACCTCGCCCGTGCCGAGGTCCTGGTCGATGCCCAGCCGCCGGGCGACCGCGCGCGGGGTCGGATCGTCGATCACGTCGTGCTTGCCGAAGATCACCGCCGGACGCGCCTCGCCGATCTCGCATTCGTGGGCGACGGCCTCGGCCTCGCGCTCGCCCAGGGTGAGGCTGCGCACGGGGATGCGGTTGCGCCCGGCGAAGGCGGCGATGCGCCGGATGTTCCGGTCCTCCTCCGCGCCGATCAGCGTGAGGCTGCCGACCCCGGTCTCGATCTGCCTGCGGCGGCGCGCGGCGAAGACGGTGATGATCACGTCCGACATCTCGGGGATCTGCGACATCAGCCGCAGCATCGCCGCCCGCGGCACCACGAGAAGGCGCGAGTCCGCCACCGTCCGACCGCCCATCTGCGCCCGGCCGCCCTGGAGGAAGGCGACCTCGCCGAAGAACTGCCCCGGGCCCAGCGTCGCGTCGCCGTAGCGCGCGTTCGTGACCGGATCGAGGGCCTCCATCTCGCCGTCGAGGAGGTAGACGAACCGGTCCATGGGCTCGCCGACCTTCTGGACCATCGTGCCGGCGGGGGCGTCCTCCTCGCGGCCGATGCGGCGCATGGCGGCGACATGGCCCTTCTCCAGCGGCGTGCGGACCATGGTCGTCAGATCGGCGGCAAGCGATTCCATCGAAGGCCCTCCCGGGGGTTCCGTGGCGGACCCTAGCCCGCCAGGGCCACCGGGCGAAGCGCCGGCCCGCCCGCGGGCGGGCCTCCGCCCCTCCCGCGCCGCGAACTAGGGCGCCTCGCCCCCCGTGCGATCGCTGCCCCGCCCTGCGAAGAGGCCCCGCAGCGCCCGCTGGACGAGGCCCGTCACGGAAGGCCGGCGCGCGAAGGGCAGGGGGCGGCAGACCTCCATCGCCGCGACGCCCACCCGCGCGGTCAGCGCGCCGTTCACGACCCCCTCGCCGAACCGCCGCGACACGCGGGAGAGAAGCCCGCCGCCCGCGACCGAATGGATCAGGTCGTCCCCCACCGCCACCGCGCCCGTCGCGACGAGGTGCCCCAGCACCGTCCGCGTCAGCCGCCAGGCCGACAGCCCGCCCGAGCGTCCGCCGTAGATCTCCGCCACGCGCCGGATCATCCGCAGGTTTCCGAAGAGGGCCGCCGCCACGTCCGCCAGCGCCAGCGGCACCACCGCCGTCACCGTGGCCACCTGCCGCGCGGCGGCCTCGACCTCGCGCTTGGCGGCCTCGTCCAGGGGCTCCAGCACCCGCCCCGCGATCGCGAGGGCCGCGTCCGCGTCCAGCACCTCGCTCAGCCGCGCCTCCGCCCGCCGCAGGCCCTCGGCCAGCTCCGGCCGCCCCCGGTAGAGCGCGAGGACCCCTTCGGAGACCGCCCGCGCCTCGCCCGCCTCGCCATCCGCGGCGGCCCGCAGAGCGGCGTGCTGCAGGCGGTCCAGCCGAGCCAGGCGCCGAAAGCCGCGCCACTCCCGCCAGGCCATCGCGCCGAGCACGGCGAGGAACGCGACCAGCAGCCCCAGCGCCGTCCACCCCAGGACCTCGTTGCGGGCCACCAGCCGGTCCGCGAAGTCCCAGAAGGCCACCCCCGCCCAGAGAAGGACGAGCCCCAGCCCCAGCCGCAGCGCCCAGACGCCCAGACCGGGGCGCCCCCCGCGCCGCGCCGCCATCGCCGCGAGGGTCCGCATCGCCGCCCCCTCGGGCGCGGGGGCGGGCGCGTCCTCGATCGCCGGCGCGTCCGCGGGCGAGGGAAGCGAGCTCTCCACCGACGTGGCGAGCGGTCCGCGCCGGCGCGCCGCCGGCCCGTCCTTCGCCGTCCCCCCGACCGGCGGCGCGGCGCCTGCACGGGACGCGGTGTCCGCAGGGGGCGCGGCGATGGGGTCTCCCGCCGAAGGGTCCTCGCGCCCCGGCGGCGCGGCGGCACCCTCGCGCCCCGGCGGCGCGGCGGCCTCCCCATGTTCTTTCGGCGCACCCCGTCCCAGGTCCAGCCGAACGGGGCCGCGGCGCTTGCCCTCGCTCATCGCCGCCACTCCATCAGGACGTCGGGCAGCCCCTCTTCGTTCTCGCCATCCGTGCCGCCGACCTCCGCGAAGCCTTCTCGCGCATAGAAGCGCCGGGCGCGCCCGTTGGCCTCGAACGCGCGCAGCGCCAGCCGCTCGCGTCCCACCTTTGCCCTCTCCAGCAGCGCCCGGCCCACGCCCGTGCCCCTGTCCCGGCAGTAGAGCGCGACGATCTCCTCACCCTCCAGCGCGAGGAACCCGGCCACCCCGTCCCGCTCGGCCACCAGCGCGCCGGGGACGAGCGAACGGCAGAACCCTTCCGTCTCCCCAAGCATATGAAGCTTCGGCATCCACGGCGTTCGCGCGATCCACGCATGGAGAACGCCCGCCATCGCCCCCGCGTCACGGGCCCGCGCGGCGCGGATCGCCGGCCCCTCGCGCGCGCCGCCGCCAGGGGGCGGGCCGCCTCGCGGGTCCTTCGGCGCCATCGCCCCCCTCACAGCCGGTCACCGAACAGGAACTCCGCCGCCCGGTCCAGCCGGATGTGCGGCGGCCCTTCCCCCGCTCTCAACGTCAGGGGCGCGGGGCGGAAGCGCATGTTCTCGTAGTCCTCCGCCAGCCAGCCCCCGCCGCCGCCCGACAGGAGGGCGGCAGGCTCCTCGGGCAGGTCGCCGGGGTGGAAGGCGACCTCGCGCCCCGTCGCCGCGTCGATCCCCTTCACGACGGGCAGGGCCTCGCCCCCGTGCTCGACCTCGCCCTCGACGGTGGCGCGCAGGGCGGCGATCGCCATCGCGTTCGTCCGCGCGCCCGCGAAGTCCGCCCGCCGGCGGGCGTCCGCGACCAGGGCCTCCATCGCCGCCGTCAGCCGCGCGTGCTGCGAGTGGTGCAGATGGTCCGCCTTCGTCGCCGCGAAGAGGATCCGGTCGATCCGCCGCCCCCGCCAGAGCCGCTCGAGGAAGCCGCTCCCGCCGGGCCGGAACGCGGAGAGAAGGTCCGCCATCGCGCCCCGCATGTCCGCGACGGCCTCCGGTCCGTGATGGATCGCCTCCAAAGCGTCGACCAGGACCACCTGCCGGTCCAACCGTGCGAAATGGTCCCGGAAGAAGGGCCGCACCACGCGCGACTTGTAGGCCCCGAACCGGCGCTCGAACTCCCGCCGGAGGGTGCCGCGCCCGCCGGGGCCCGGGGGCAGGGGCGCGAAGGTCAGCGCGGGGCTGCCAGCCATCTCGCCCGGCATCAGGAACCGCCCCGGCGTGCAGTCGCTGAACCCCGCCGCCCGCGCCGCCTGCAAAGCTTCGGCATAGGCCCCCGCCAGCCGCTTCGCCGTCCCCTCGTCATGCCTCGCAGCCGCGTCGACCTCGCCCAGGGCGGCCGCGAAAGCCTCGCCCCCCGGCCGCTCCGCGACCCGGATCAGGGCGCTTGCCGACCATTCGTCGAAAGCCTTGCCCAGCAGCGAGAGATCGAGGATCCACTCGCCGGGGTAGTCCACGAGGTCGAGGTTCAGGGTCCGCGCGCCCCGCATCCCCGCCAGCGGCCCCGCGGGCCGCACCCGCAGGGCGACGCGGATGGCCGAGACGCTCTCCGTCGGCTCGGGCCAGCGCGGCTCGGGGCCGGTCAGGGCGGCCAGGGCCTCCTCGAAGGGGAAGCGGGGCACCGTGTCGTCGGGCTGCGGGCGCAGGTAGGCCGCCTCGATGCGCCCCTCCGCCGCGGCCAGGAGCTGCGGCATCCGGCCCCGCTCCAGCAGGTTGGCGACCAGCGAGGTGATGAACACGGTCTTGCCCGCGCGCGCGAGCCCCGTGACCCCGAGGCGCACGGTCGGCTCGGCGAGGCCCACGGCCTCCGCAGCGTCGCCGGGCAGCGAGAGGGCCCTGCGGGCGATGTCGTCGAGGATGGACAGGGCAGGGGCCTCCGGTGGGTCTAGGACCTAGTTAGGGCGGCGGCGCGCGGGGCGGAACCGGTTTCCGGGGCCGGCCGCCCGACCCGGCTCTTCCCGTCCGCGCCCGCGGCGGGCTAAGGCGGCCGGATGCATCGCTTCGCCCTCCGCGTCGAATACGACGGCGCCCCCTTCTCCGGCTGGCAGCGTCAGGACCACGCGCCGTCGGTCCAGGGCGCGCTGGAGGACGCGCTCGCCCAGATCGATCCCGGCCCGCACGCCGTCGCCGCGGCGGGCCGCACGGACGCGGGCGTCCACGCCGCGGGCCAGGTCGCCGCCGCGACCCTCGCGCGCCCCTGGGACCCCTTCCGCCTCTCCGAGGCGCTGAACCACCACCTGCGGCCCCTGCCCGTCGCGGTGACCGCCGCCGCCCCCGCGGCGGAGGGCTGGCACCCGCGCTTCGACGCCGTCGCGCGCGAATACCTCTACACGATCCTCAACCGCCGCGCGCCCGACACCCTGACCCGGAACGCCACTTGGCACGTGCGCCACGCCCTCGACGCGGACGCCATGGCCCGCGCCGCCGCGCACTTCCGCGGCCGGCACGACTGGACGACCTTCCGCGCCGCCCAGTGCCAGGCCGACGGGCCGCTGCGCACCGTGGACGAGGCGACCGTGACCCGAACGGGCGAGCGCATCGTCTTCCGCGTGCGCGCGCGCTCGTTCCTCCATTCCCAGGTCCGCTCCATGGTCGGCAGCTTGGAACGCGTCGGCGCCGGCGCCTGGACCCCGGGCGAGCTGCGCGACGCCCTCCTGGCGGCGGACCGCGCCCGCTGCGGCCCCGTCGCCCCGCCCGGGGGCCTCGTCCTCGCGGCGGTGCGCTACCCGCGCGACCCGTTCGCCTAGCGCAGCCGCTCGCGGTAGATCGCCTGCTGCGCCGCCCCCGCCAGCACGAGGTAGAGCGACAGCACGATCAGCCCGGCCTCGGCGACCACCGGCACGTCGAAGTTCCCCCAGGCCGCCCACAGCGCGAAGGCGACCCACAGCGCGGCGGCCGGCAGCGTCACCGCGCGCCACCGCTTCGTGCGCACCGGGTGGACGAACTTCACCGGCACGAAGAGCAGCACCGCCAGGACCGTAACGATGGCGAGGCAGGCCCACCAGGGCGGCTGGACCGCGAAGAAGACCAGGATCACCATGTTCCACGCCCCCGGAAAGCCCGAGAACGACTTGTCCAGCGTCTTCATCCGGGTGTCCGCGAAGTAGAGCGCGCTCGCGAAGGTGATGACGATGATCGCCACCCAGCCCGACCAGCCGTCCATCAGGCCCGACGCGTAGAGGGCGAAGGCCGGGATGAACACGTAGGTGAGGTAGTCGATGATCAGGTCGAGGAGCACGCCGTCGAACTCGGGCGCGTTGCGGTCCACGCGGTACTTGCGCGCCAGGGGCCCGTCTATGCCGTCGACGAAGAAGGCCACGACCAGCCAGAGGTACATGACGTCCCATTCGTGCTGAACGGCGGCGAGCATCGCCAGCATGGCGAACACCGCCCCGGTTCCGGTCAGCAGGTGGACGCAGAGGGCCTTGAGACGGATCGACATGCCGTCCTCATGCCGGATCGCGCAGGCGATGGGTAGGCCCGGATCGCGCTTCGCCCCGTCGCCGTGCCCCCGTCGCCGTACCTCCGTCGCCGTACCTCCGTCGCCGTGCCCCCGTCGCGGCGCCCCGGCCCGGCACCCGGCCCCTCACCGGGCCGATGACGCGCGGGGAGGTCGAACCCATGCGCCGCGGCCGCGTTGTGCGGATCGAAGGCGCGCCTCCGCCGGCCGACCCGGGCGGCGCGCGGGTCAGCATCCCCAGCGAGACGAGGCACCCCATGAACCCATCCCAGACCCGAAACCGCCGGTTCGTCCTGGCCGAGCGGCCCGTGGGCGAGCCCGACGACGATACGCTTCGCCTCGAGGAGGAGGCCGTGCCCGAGCCCGGCGAGGGCCAGATGCTCCTGCGCAACGTCTATCTCTCGCTCGACCCCTACATGCGCGGCCGGATGAGCGACGCGCCCTCCTACGCCGCGCCGGTCGAGATCGGCGAGACGATGATCGGCGGCACGGTCTCGCGCGTGGTCGCCTCGAATCTCGACGGGTTCGAGGAGGGCGACTGGGTCTCGGCCTTCGGCGGCTGGCAGGACTACGCGCTGTCGGACGGGACGGGCGCGATCAACATGGGCAAGTCGCCGGAGAACCCGTCCTGGGCGCTGGGCGTGCTGGGGATGCCGGGGCTGACGGCCTGGGCGGGCCTGACGCAGATCGGCGAGCCGCAGGAGGGCGAGACGCTCGTCGTCTCGGCCGCGAGCGGGCCGGTGGGCGGGACCGTGGGGCAGATCGGCAAGATCCTCGGCTGCCGCGTGGTCGGCATCGCCGGCGGCCCCGAGAAGAACGCCCACGTGACTGGGACGCTCGGCTTCGACGCCTGCGTCGACTACAAGGCGGACGGGTTCCCGCAGGCCCTGAAGGACGCCTGCCCGGACGGCGTCGACATCTACTGGGAGAACGTCGGAGGCGCCGTGTTCGACGCGGTGATGCCCTTGCTGAACCCTCGCGCGCGGGTCCCCGTCTGCGGCCTGATCTCGCAGTACAACGCGACCTCCCTGCCCGAGGGGCCGGACCGGCTGAACCTCCTGCTGGGCACGATCCTGCGGAAGCGGATGACCATGCGCGGCTTCATCGTCTTCGACGATTTCGGCCATCTCTACCCCGAGTTCGCCGCCCAGATGGGCGCTTGGGTGCGCGAGGGGCGCGTGCGCTACCGCGAGGAGGTGATCGACGGCCTCGAGCGCGCGTCCGAGGCGTTCCGCGGCCTCCTGCGGGGCGAGGCGTTCGGCAAGCGCGTCGTGAAGCTCACCGAAGCCTGAAGGGCGCGCGGCGGGGCGGGACCTCCATCGACCCGTCGCGACGATCCGACCCGCCGCGATCCAGCCTCCGCCGCCGCACGACGCGTCGCAGCCGGCGCCCGTCCATGGCGCGGCGCATCATGCAGGGGGCGGCGGCCGAGGCGCCGCCATGGGCGCGCCTCGGCGGCCCTTGCCTGCTCAGGCCCTCCATGTCGCGGCGGACGGCGTCACCGTCACGCCGATCCGGTCGGCCGGCCACTCGCCCGGCCGCGGGGGTCGAGCCGCAGCTCCAGCAGGATCTGACGCCGCCGATCCGCCTTCTTCTTCAGCAGCCCCGGCTCCCGTGCCTTCGACCATGGGCCTCCGCTCCACGTCGGTCCGGCTCGGCCGGACCATCGCGAAACCGGGCATCTCGGAATGCGGGTCGTTGCATGTCCCAGGTTTCGGTGCTGTCATCTGGCGCAAGCGCCGTAGAGGGAGGAGACCCGACATGCCCAAGGACACGCTCACCGGAACGACGGCGCTCGCCGCCGTGCTGGCCTTCTCGGCCACCGCCGCACTCGCCCAGGAAGACTGCGCGAGCCGCGGCCAGCTCGACGCGCAGTACTGCGACGCCGACGGCGACCTCGTGGCCGACGCCCCCGGGGACGAGGGCGAGCTTCGCGATCCCGGCACCCTCGTCTTCGCCTACACGCCCGTCGAGGATCCCGCGATCTACGAGGACATCTGGACGCCGTTCATCGAGCATCTGGAGGAGACGACCGGCAAGAACGTGCAGTTCTTCGCCGTCCAGTCGAACTCGGCCCAGGTCGAGGCGATGCGCTCGGGCCGGCTGCACCTCGCCGGCTTCTCGACCGGCCCGACGCCGTTCGCGGTGAACCTGGCGGGCGCCGTGCCCTTCGCGATCATGGGCGCCGACGACGGCCGCTTCGGCTACACGCTGCAGGTCTACACCCAGGCGGACAGCGACATCGAGGGGATGCCCGACCTCGCGGGCAAGCGCGTCGCGCACACCTCGCCCACGTCGAACTCGGGCAACCAGGCGCCGCGCGCGCTCTTCCCCGATCTGGGCGTCGTGCCGGACGAGGACTACGAGGTCAGCTATTCGGGCAGCCACGACCAGTCGATGCTCGGCGTCGTCGCGGGCGACTACGACGCGGCGCCGGTGGCCTCCGAGGTGGTCGAGCGGATGGCAGAGCGCGGCCTCTACGACCCCGAGGAGGTCCGCATCGTCTGGGAGAGCGAGCCCTTCCCGACCACCTCCTACGCCTACGCGCACGACCTCGCGCCCGAGCTGAAGGACAGCATCGAGGAGGCGTTCTTCACCTTCGACTTCGAGGGCACCGCCCTCGGCGAGGAGTTCGCCGGCGTGTCGAAGTTCATCCCGATCACCTACGAGGATCAGTGGGCCGTCATCCGCCAGATCCAGGCGGCGAACGGGGTCGAGTACACGCCCGAGGACCTCGCGGCGGAGTAGACCTGACGTCCGGGACCGGCGCCGCGGCGCGCCGGTCCGGCAGCGGAGCCGGCCCATGCTGAAGATCACCGACCTCGTCAAACGCTACGGCGACGGCGACCCCGTCCTGAAGAACCTCGACCTGACCATCGCGGGCGAGAGCGTGGTGTCGATCATCGGCTCGTCCGGCGCGGGCAAGTCGACGCTCCTGCGCTGCATCAACCGCCTGGTGGAGCCGACCTCGGGCTCGATCGAGCTGAACGGCACCGAACTGACGCGCCTGCGCGGCCGCCAGCTGCGCGCGGCGCGGCGCAAGATCGGCATGGTGTTCCAGGGCTTCAACCTCGTGGACCGGCTCACGGTCATGGAGAACGTCCAGTCCGGGCGGCTGGGCTACATCTCGACCTGGGCGGCCATCATGCGGCGCTATCCCAAGGCGGACGTCCGCCGCGCCTTCGAGCTGATGGAGCGCGTGGGCATCGCGCAATACGCCGACACCCGCGCCGACCAGCTCTCGGGGGGCGAGCGGCAGCGCGTCGGCGTGGTCCGCGCGCTGATGCAGGACCCCGAGATCCTGCTCGCCGACGAGCCCACGGCCTCGCTCGACCCCAAGACCTCCGAGCAGATCATGGGCCTCCTGCGCGACCTGGCGGGCGAGCTGAAGCTTCCCGTGCTGATCAACATCCACAACGTGACCGAGGCCAAGGAATACACCGACCGGATCGTCGGGATGCGCTATGGCCGGATCATCTTCGACGACGCGCCCGCACGCCTCGACCGCGACGCGATGGACCGGATCTACTCCGGCAGCCCCCATGCCGACCGCAGCGAAGGCCTGAGGGCGGCGTCGTGAGGGAGGTGCCCGACACCTGGCGCAAGCCGCCCTTCATCGCCAACCCGGCGGTCCGTTGGGCGGCCGGTCTGGGCGCCGCCGCCTACTTCCTCTGGGTGGGTCTGACCATGCCCGTCGACTGGGACCGGGTGGCCGACGGCCTGGGGCGCGCCGGTCGCATCTTCGGGGGTGCCTTCCCCCCCAGCTTCGAGCGTAGCGAACTTCTGATCGACGGCTTCCTGGAGAGCCTGAAGATCGCCGTGCTGGCGACCGCGGGGGGCGTCGCCCTCTCGATCCCGATCGCCTTCATGGCCGCGCGCAACGTGGCCCCCCTGCCGATCTTCTACCTCGGCCGTGCGATCATCGTCCTCGCGCGCAGCTTCCACCCGGTCATCGTGGCGATCGTCTTCGTCAAGGCGGTCGGCTTCGGGCCCTTCGCGGGCGTCCTGACCCTCGTCGTCTACTCCATCGGCTTCGTGGCCAAGATGCTGGCCGAGCGCATCGAGGAGATCGACTTCGGCCAGGTCGAGGCGATGCGCGCGGCCGGCGCCCCGTTCCTGCCGACCATGTTCTACGCGATCGTGCCGCAGATCATGCCGCGCCAGATCGGGCTGGCGATCTACCAGCTCGACAGCAACCTGCGCGCCTCGGCGGTCGTGGGCATCGTCGGCGCCGGCGGGATCGGCGCCACCCTCGCCAACGCGTTCGGGCGATACGACTACGACTTCGCCCTCGCGATCACCATCGTGATCGTCGGCGCCATCCTCGTGTCCGAAGGCGTCAGCGGCCAGATCAGGAAGCGGCTCGCATGACGACCATCTCCGAGCAGCTCGGCCGCGAGGACTGGAGCCGCTTCTCCCCCAAGCAGCGCTGGCAGCGCTACGGCATCTTCGCGCTCTGCGCGCTGGCCGTCGCCTGGTCGATCACCTCCATCGAGGTCGTCTGGCCCTGGGTCTGGGACGCGCCCGGCCAGATGGGCGACCTGTTCGGGCGGATGTACCCGCCCGACGCCACCAACCTCGCGACCATCCTGCTGGTGCTCTGGGAGACGGTGAACATCGCCACCTTCGCGACCGCCTTCGCCGTCCTGATGTCGCTGCCCGTCGCCTATCTCGCGGCGCAGAACACCACCCCCAACCGGGCGACGCTCTGGCTCGGGCGGCTGATCCTCGTCACCTCGCGGTCGGTCAACACCATCATCTGGGCGCTTCTCTTCGTGGCCATCTTCGGCCCGGGCGTCGTGGCGGGCATCGTCGCGATCATGTTCCGCTCCATCGGCTTCATCGGAAAGCTCCTCGGCGAGGCCATCGAGGAGATCGACAAGCGCCCGGTCGAGGCGCTGGAGGCGACCGGCGCGTCGCGCGCCAAGGTCATCGCCTACGCCATCGTGCCGCAGGTCATGCCGACCTTCTGGGCGATCGCCATCCTGCGCTGGGACATCAACCTGCGCGAGTCCACCGTGCTGGGCCTCGTCGGCGCGGGCGGCATCGGGATCGTGCTGCAGGGCGCCATCGACACGTTCGACTGGCCCGAGGCGGCGACTGTCCTCCTTGCCATCCTCGCGCTCGTGATCCTGGGCGAGGTGATCTCGGCCTTCCTGCGGCGCCGCATCCTGTGAACGCCGCCGGGGCGACGGACCCGGCCGGCGCCCTCGACGCCTATCTCGGGGTGCGCGCGCGCCTGCCCGACGCGACCTTCCCGGCGGCCTGGCAGGCCGCGGGCGACCTTCGCGACATCGCGGAAGGGTTCGACCTGATCCTCCTCGACGCCTACGGCGTGCTCAACGTGGGCGAGACGCCGATCCCGGGCGCGGCGGGCCGCGTCGCGGACCTGCGCGCGCGCGGCAAGCCGTCGATGGTGGTCTCGAACTCGGCCGGCTACCCCAAGCGCCGGATGATGGACCGCTACGCCCGGCTCGGCTTCGACTTCGACCCGGGCGAGGTGGTCACCAGCCGCGAGGTGCTGCTCGCGCACCTGGCGTCCGCCCCGCCGCGGCGCTGGGGCCTGATGCTGGACCCCGCCCCCGGCGACGAGGAGCTGCAGGCGTTCGGCTGCGTCCCCCTGGGCGAGGATCGCGCCGCATACGACCGCGTCGACGGCTTCCTCCTCGTCGGGTCGGAAGGCTGGACCGACGCCAGGCAGGCCCATCTGGAAGCCTCGCTGCTGGACGACCCGCGCCCGGTCTGCGTCGGCAACCCCGACCTGGTGGCCCCGCGCGAGGGCGGCCTGTCCCGCGAGCCGGGGCATTTCGCGCATCGGCTCATCCGGCGGACAGGCGTCGCGCCGCGCTTCTTCGGCAAGCCCTTCCCGGACATCTTCGAGCTGGCGCTGGAGCGCCGCCCGGCGGAGGCGGCGCGGGTGCTGATGGTGGGCGACACGCTGCACACCGACATCCTCGGCGGGCGGCACATGGGCTTCTCCACCGCCCTCGTCACCGGGAGCGGCTCGCTCGCCGGGCTGGACGTGGCTGACGCGATCGCCCGCTCCGGCATCGTGCCGGACTATGTCATCGGGCGCATCTGACCCCCGCGGCGGGACGCCCCGCCGCGGGAGGCGACCTCACAGGCCCATGCAGTTGGCGTAGAACGTCACCGTGGCGGGCCAGTCCGAAAACACCCCGACCACACCCACGTCCTGCGCCAGCACGTCGAGGAGCTCGAGGTAGTCGCCGTCCCCGTCGACCGCGTCGGCGATGGACTGGAAGTACCACCCGCCGCCATCCGCCAGCGGGCCCGACCGCTCGAGCGTCCAGGTGATGACGCCCATGTCCGCCTCCCGCGCGGCATCGGCCAGCGCGTTCGGGACGATCTCCCCATCCTCGAGCTTCACGAGCATCCAGAGCGGCGGAGCGATGTAGTTCACGCCCATGTCCTTCAGCTCCGCGATGCTCTGGGGCCAGGTCGAGGGGTCGTCGGGGTCGTAGCCGTCGAGGTCGTACTCGTCCATGAGGTAGACGGCCTGGCGGCCGAACTCGGGCTCGTTCTCGATCCAGTAGCGCACGTCTGCCAGGTCGAAGCTCTGCGGCCAGACGCGGGACGGGTCGATGCCGGCCTCCCGGTACTCGTCGATCATCGCCTGGGCGTAGTCCTCCTGGCTCCAGCCCTCGTAGGGCATCTCGACGACGGGCGCCTTCAGCTCGGGCGTGAAGTCCGCGCCGAGCGCGTCGAAGAGGCGGATCGACTCGGCATGGGTCATCAGCGTCGCGCCGTCGGCATAGAGCGTCGTGCGCCAGTCCGCGACGCCGCCCTGGTAGTCCTCTGCGCTCGTCGCCGCGGCGTCGAAGGCGTCCATCTTCGGCGTCAGGGTTCGGAACTCGTCCAGCGTGATGTCCACGGTGCGGCACTCGGCCGACGCCTCCGCATCGGCCGACGCGGGCGTGAAGGGCTCGGCGCATTTCTCCGCCAGATCGGTCGTCAGGATATCGGTCGTGGTGTGCAGGTCGTTCTGCGCGTGCCGGCAGACGAGCTCCCGGTCGGCGGTGAATGTGACGTCGCATTCGAGGATGCCCGCCCCCATCCGCGCCGCCGCCTCGTTCGACTCGACCGTGTGCTCGGGGAACATCAGCGGCGCGCCGCGATGGCCGATGGAGAAGGCGGTCCGCTCCGGCACGTCGCCGAGGCACGCCTCCAGCGTCGACCTGAGCTCGCCCTCCTCCAGCTGCCCGACCAGATGGGCCGGCCGCTGACCATAGCTCATGGCCGGCGCGTCCGCGCCGGCATCCTGCGCGAGGCCCGCCCCCGGGACGGCGGCGCAGAGCGCGGCAAGCATGGCACGTTGCATAGGATCTCCTCCCGATTCGTGGCTGCGGCGCGGCCCTCTCGAAGGGCGGCGACGCGTGGGGCGGAGCTTTCCACGACCGCGCATGGGCGGCAAACGGCGAATGCCGCCGGCCTAGCCCCCGGCCCGGGGGCGGCGGACGCCTCTCCGCCGGGCCCCGGGCCGGGACGTGCAGACTGTCCGCCCAAGCCCATGTCATCCCCGTACCGCCAACGCTGCGGAGCGAACGAACGGTCACCCCGACCGTTTCGCAGAAGCCCAGACCCGACACCTGCTCCGTTCCAAGCCGTCGAACCGGCCCTGTCGAAACGGACGATCCGTTTTAAACAACCGCGGTGCCGGGGTGCACTGCTGCGACGTCCGATGCGGACCAAATTTGATCCGGTGCATGACCGTGCTTAGCGCACCTTGCATATCATACCCGCGCTCTTTAGTTATCATGGTAACGAAAGGCATCCTATGACTGACCCCCTCTGCATCGTCGCGACGATCACGCCGCGTCCCGAACACCTCGCCGCCGCGCGCGCTGCCATCCTCGGTATCGTGCCGGAGACTGTCGCCGAGCCTGGTTGCCGAACGTTCCGCCTGCTCGAAGGTGGGGACGGACGCTTGCGCCTCTACGAGGAATGGACGGGCGAGGACGCGCTCGAAGCGCACCACGCCAAGGATTACACGCGCGCCGTCTTCGCCGCCTACGAGGACTGGCTGGCCGAGCCGGTGGACATCGTCCGCCTGAGTCGTCTGGCCTGAGCGCGGCTCGATGTTCTTCCTGCGGGACCTGCCGTCCCGCCGCATGGTCGAGGTCTATGCCGAGCGGCATGACGGCCTCGACGTGGAGGCCGTCCGGGACGCGCTCGTGCTCATGCGCCGCGCGAGCCTCCTGGTGCGACGGCTCGAAGCGTACTTCGCCGCGCACGGCCTATCGCAGCTGCGCTTCCTCGTGCTCATCGTCATCGACCGCGAGCCCGAACGCGACGGCCTGAGCGTTACCGAGATCGCCGAGCGGCTCGACGTCTCCAAGCCCGTCATCACGCGCACGCTGGCGCACCTGGTCGAAGACGGCCTCATCGCGATCGAAGCCGACCCGGACGACGCGCGCGCGAAGGTCGTGCGTCTGACGGAGGCGGGCCGGGCCACCCTGTCAGAGGTGCTGCCGGGCTACTTCGCCCTGCTGTCGGCGTCAGGCGAGGACGAGGGCGCGTGAGCGCCCGCGTCGCGCTGCTGCGAACCTTCGTGGTCTGGGTGATCGTCTGGCCGCTCGTCACGCTCGGGCTGTTCGTCCTCCAGACTGCCTGGCCGGACCTGCCCATGCCGGCGCGCACCCTCGTGCTGACAGCACTCCTCGTGCCGGCAATCAGCCTGATCATCGCCCCGCAGGTCGCACGGCGCGTTTCCTGACCTATGCCGAGACAGAACGTATCGGTGTCCTAGCGTATACCCCGCGGGGCAAGCGGAGCTTCGGGGGAGGTTCCGAGGTCCGCTACGGCCCGGATGCCGGACCTTCGCCGTTCCGTCAGGGACCCCCTGACGCACGGCCCTGCGGCATCCCCGGTCCCTGCCTTTCACGCGGTCGAAGGGCACGGGGGCGCCGCTCCGGGCGGGGCCGGCGGTTCCGGCGCCGAGGTGGCGGCCCGCCTTCGCCCCTCAGGCCTTGGGGTGGGCGGCCTCGTAGACCTCCAGCAGGCGCACGGTGTCGACGGCCGTGTAGGCCTGCGTGGTCGAGAGGCTGGCGTGGCCCAGCAGCTCCTGGATGGCGCGCAGGTCGCCGCCCGCGGCCAGCAGATGCGTGGCGAAGCTGTGGCGCAGGGCGTGCGGCGTCGCGCTCTGCGGCAGGCCGAGGCGCGCGCGCGCCGCCCGCATCGCGCCCCGGACGGCCCCGGGATCGAGCGGCCCGCCCCGCACGCCCCGGAACAGCGCGCCCCCCTCGAGCGGCAGGGGGCAGAGGCGCACGTACTCCGCCACCGCCTCCGCTGCGGCCGGAAGGACCGGCACCCGCCGCTCCTTGCCGCCCTTGCCGCGGATGGTGACGGACGCCTCCAGCGGATGCGCGGCGAAGGGCAGGGCCAGCGCCTCGCCGATCCGCAGCCCGCACGCCCAGAGCAGCGCCAGCACCGCCCGGTCGCGCGCCGCGACCCAGCTCCCGTCCGCGCCGGCGTCCGACAGCACCGCGCGCGCGTCCTCCGGCGCCAGCGGGCGGGGCAGGGGGCGGTCGAACTTCGGCGCCCTCGCGGCCAGGATCGCCGTCACGTCGATCCCCTCGCGCTCCGCCAGCCAGCCCGCGAACGCCTTCACCGCCGAGAGGCGCCGCGCGAGGCTGCGCGCCCCCAGGCCCCGCGCCCGCTCGGCCGCCATGAAGGCCCGCATGTCCCCGATCCGCACCTCGCCCAGCGTGCGGGCCCCCTCCGCCCCGCCCCGGTGCCGCCCGTGGAAGTCGAGGAAGGCCGCCGCGTCGCGCGCATACTCGGCCCGGGTGCGGGCCGCGCGGCCCTCCACGCCCGTCAGGTGGTCCCCCCAGCGCGCCAGGGCGTCGCGCAGCGCCGGCGCGATGGCGAGGCCGCCGCCACCCGGACCCTTCCCGGCCACCGGCCGCTCAGGCCGGCGAGGCGAGCTGCGGCGTCCCGCCCCGGGGCTCCAGCCGGACCACCGCGACGCGCGGCATGGCGTCGAGGCTCGCCCACCAGGCCTCGACGGTCCAGCCGCCCTCGGGCACGGGCGCGCGGCCCAGGGGGGCGAGGGCGCCGGGGACGGCGGGCGCCTCCCGCGCGGCGCGCGCCAGCATCGCCTCCAGCGCCGCGCGGGCGCCGCCGCGCACCTCCCGCAGGGGCGCGGGCCGCCCCGGCGCCGCGTCCGAGTTCGCCGGTCCCGCCCCGGACCGCGCCACCGGGCCGTGAACCGGGACGAAGGCGGGGGCGATCCGGCCCGCGCCGGCTTCCGCCAGCATGGCGTCGACCCAGCGGCGGCTCATGCCAGCCACCGCCGCAGCGCGCGCTCGAAGACCCCCGCGAAGAACGCGAGGAGGTCGGTCGCCTGCCCGGGCTTGAACTGGTGCGGGTCCTCGCAGCCCAGGATCAGCGCCGCGGGCAGCCGCCCCTCGCCGAGGTCCAGCGCCAGCACCGCCTCCGATCCGATCGGCTCGCCGTCCGGCCCGTGCATTCCCACGTGCATCCCCTCATCGTCCTCGGGCATCTGGCGCAGCGTCACGCAGCGCGCGGGCCCCGGCCTGCCGCGGCCGGCATAGCCGTCCACGAAGCCGCGCGGCACGACCTGCAGGACCTCGCCGAACGTGCCGATGGGCGCGGGCTCGATGCAGTCCGCGCCCTCCAGCACGAGGCGCACCGACTCCACCCTGAGGATCTCCGCGACCTCGCCGCCGAGGTCGGCCATGAACCCCTCGAACGCCGCCGGATCCATCAGGCGCAGCACGGCGCGGTGGATCTGGTTCGTCCCGGCGAGGTTCTCGTAGGCCGCCGCGATGACGCTGCGATGGGTCTCCTCCAGGCGGTCCAGGCGCTCCTCCAGGCGGGCCATGGCGAGGCCCCGCAGGTCGACGACGTTGCCGCCCGCCGCCGCCTCGTGGCGCGCGACCAGCGCCGCCATCAGGTCCCTGTCCCTCAGGATGACCTCCGGGTCCTTCAGGATCCGCTGGCGGACGTCGCCTTCGATAGATGCTGGTTGGGTGGACATGCCGCGCCCCCGGTTCTCGCGCCGGTCCCCGTGCCGGCCTTCGGGGGAAGGGGTAGCGGGCGCCGGCCCGGCCGGTCCACCGGCCGCGGACTCCGCCGGGGGGCGGTGTCTCGCCCCGGTCACGTGACCGGCAGGGCACGCGGATGCGCCGGCGCGCCCGCCCGTCCTTTTCCCGCCGGGCGCCCGGCCCCTTCCCATCCGCGCGCCGATTCCCCATCCTCTTCCGCGATGCTCCGCGCCCTCGCCATACTCGCACTGCTGCTCGCCCTGCTCGGCCCGGCCCTCCCCGGCGGCGCCCCGCACGGCGCCCGCCAGCCCGAGGTCGCGGACGCGCCGCCGGCCTGCTGCGCCGCCCACCACGCAGCCCACCATGCCGGCCATCACGGGCCCTGCGCCCTCTGCACCGTGCTCGCATCCGCGCCCGCGGCCGCCACCGAACCCGTCCAGGCCGGCCGCGTCCTTCCCGCGCGCGCGACGCTTCCCTCGGGCCGCCTCCATGCGCCGCCCACCGGTCCGCCCCGCCTCGGCTGAGGACGAAGCCCTCACCGAAACCCAAGCGGAACCGATGCCATGAACACTCGAATTGCGGCCCTCGCCGCCCTCTTCCTCGCCGCCCCCGCCCTTGCGGAGGCCCCCGCCATGACCGTCATGCCCTCGCCGGGATGCGGCTGCTGCCATGCCTGGGCCGACCTCGCCCGGGCCGAGGGCTACGACGTCTCCATCCGCGAGACGGACGTCGCCGCCCTCAAGGACGACCTCGGCATCACGCCGGGGCACCGGTCCTGCCACACCGCCCTCGTCGGGGGCTACGTCCTCGAGGGGCACGTGCCCTTCGACGCGGTCGCGCGCCTCCTCGCCGCGCAGCCGGCCATCGCCGGTCTCGCCGTGCCGGGGATGCCGTCCGGCTCGCCGGGGATGGGGGACGACCCCGACGCCCGATACGACGTGATCGCCTTCGGTGGCACCGCCGGCGCTGGCGAGGTCTTCCACGAGGCGGGCCGCTAGCCCGCCGCCCGGCGCCGCGCGCGGTTCTCCGCACGCAGCGCCGGCCCCTCCGCCGAGATCGGGCCCCGAAGGCCGCGCGCCGCCACGGACCGCGCCGGGCCGGGACCCGTTCCCCGCCGCCCGGGCACCCCCTCCCGGACCGGCGCCCCGGCGCCCGGCACCCGAAGGCGCGCCGCCGGCCGGAAGGAGCGGCGCGGCGGCGCACGTCCGCACCCCGCCGCCGGCGAACCGGACGGAGGCCGCACCGCGCCGCCGCCGCCCGGAGACGGCCCCGTCCGAAGCGGTCCGCCGATCCCCCGGACGCACCTCTCCCGACCGTCCGCCGCCGATCCCCCGGCGGCCCCGCGGCCTCGCGCTCCCTGCGCGGCCGGGGCGGGGGCCTCCCGCCTCGGCTATGGGGGTGGTTCGTCGCATCCCGCCCGGTCCCTTCCCGCCTTGCGGGGGACAGTCTGGCCCAGGGGGCTTGCCGCGGGGTTAACGCGGCGCGCGTTGCAGGGGCCGCGGGACGCGCGCGCCGGTCCCGCTCCGCCTGCAAGCCGCTGGCGGAAAAGGAAAGGGCCGGCCCCTCGCGGTCGGCCGGCCCTCCTCGATGGAACCTTCCGGGCGCCTAGAGGATCGACTGCCCGGTGCCCTCCCAGTCCTTCAGGAACGCCTCCAGCCCCTTGTCCGTCAGCGGGTGCGACGCCATCTGGCGAATCACCTTCGGGGGGGCGGTCATCACGTCCGCGCCGATCTTCGCGGCCTCGCGCACATGCGCGCCCGTGCGGATCGACGCGGCGAGGATCTGGGTCTCGAAGCCATAGTTGTCGTAGATCTGGCGGATGTCCGCGATCAGGTCCATCCCGTCGAGGTCGATGTCGTCCAGCCGGCCGATGAAGGGGGAGATGAAGGTCGCCCCCGCCTTGGCCGCCAGCAGCGCCTGGCCCGCGGAGAAGCAGAGCGTGACGTTCACCATGTGCCCGTCGTTCGTCAGGTGGTTGCAGGCCTTCAGCCCGTCCCAGGTGAGCGGGACCTTGATGGCGATGTTGCTCCCGATCTTGGCCAGCTCCTTGCCCTCGGCCATCATGCCGTCGAAGTCCGGCGCGACCGTCTCGGCCGAGACGGGGCCCTCGACGAAGCCGGCGATCTCGGCGACCACCTCCTTGAAATCGCGTCCCGATTTCGCGATGAGCGATGGGTTGGTTGTGACGCCGTCGACCATCCCGAGGTCGCTCAGCTCGCGGATGTCGTCCACCTCGGCGGTATCGACGAAGAACTTCATGGGGGTCTCCTTCTTGTCTCGACGCCCTAACGCGCCGGGGCCGCGATGGGTAGCATGAACCTCCTTACCCCGCCCGCGCGGTCGGCGGACGGCAGCTTCCCCGAGGGCGCCCTCGTCGCCGTGCTGACCGCCCAGCCCCTCGACCGCCTGCTCGACTACAAGGCGCCGGAGGGGGGGTGCGTCCCCGGCTCCTATGTCGAGGTGCCGCTGGGGCCCCGCACGGTGATCGGCGTGGTCTGGGGGCCGGGCAGGGGCGACTACGACTACGCCCGCACCCGCGCGGTCGGGCGGGTGCTCGACCTGCCCCCGATGCCCGAGGAGATGCGCGACTTCCTCGAGCGGGCGGGCGCCTACACGCTCACCCCGATGCACGCGATGCTGCGCCTCGCCACCCGCGCGCCTGGCCTCGGCGAGGACGCGGGCACCGTCCGCCTCCTCGTGCCCGGCGGGCCCGAGCCCGCGCGCATGACGGACGCGCGCCGCAAGGTCATGGACGCCTTGGGGGAATTCGACGGCCAGCCCGTCACCCGGGCCGAGCTGTCGGCCGCCGCGGGCGTCACCTCCTCCGTGATCAAGGGCCTCCTCGACGCCGGAACCCTCGCGGAGGTCGAGCGCCCGCGCGACCCGCCCTACGCCCCCCTCGACCCGGACCGCCCGGGCGTCGAGCTGACCGAGGCGCAGGAGCACGCCGCCATCGACCTGCGGGCCAAGGTCCGGGGGGGTGGGTACGGCACCACGCTGCTGAAGGGCGTCACCGGCTCGGGCAAGACGGAGGTCTATCTCGAGGCCGTCGCCGAATGCCTGCGCCGGGGCCGCCAGGCCCTCGTCCTCCTGCCGGAGATCGCCCTGACCTCCGAGTTCGTCGCGCGGGTCGAGCGGCGCTTCGGCGCCAAGCCCGCCGAATGGCATTCCGGCGTCACCGGCACCGAGCGGCGGCGCTGCTTCCGGCGCGTCGCCGAAGGGCAGGCGCGCCTCGTCGTCGGCGCCCGCTCGGCCCTCTTCCTGCCCTATGCGGACCTCGGCCTCGTCGTCGTCGACGAGGAGCACGACCCCTCTTACAAGCAGGAGGACGGCGTCCTCTACAACGCCCGCGACATGGCCGTGCTGCGCGCCTCGCACGCCAGGGCGCAGGTGATCCTCGCATCGGCCACGCCCTCGCTCGAGACCTGGGTGAACGCGAAGGAGGGGCGCTACGACCGCCTCGTCCTGGGCAGCCGCTTCGGGGCCGGCGAGCTGCCGATGATGCGCGCCGTGGACCTGCGCCGCGAGAGGCTGGAACCCTCGCGCTGGATCGGCCCGACCCTCGCCGAGGCCATGCGCGAGCGGCTGGACCGGGGCGAGCAGTCCCTCGTCTTCCTGAACCGCCGCGGCTACGCGCCCGTGCAGGTCTGCCGCGCCTGCGGTCACCAGATCGGCTGCCACCAATGCGACGCCCGCATGGTCGAGCACAGGTTCCGCAAGCTGCTGATGTGCCACCAGTGCGGCGAGACGCGCCCCATGCCGGCCGAGTGCCCCGAATGCGGCGTCGAGGGGAAGCTGGCCCCCGTCGGCCCGGGGGTCGAGCGGATGGCCGAGGAGGTCGCCGAGCGTTTCCCCGAAGCCCGCGTCGCGATCCTCTCATCGGACCTCTACGGCAGCGCGCGCCAGCTGAAGGCCGAGATCGAGGAGATCGCGAAGGGCGCCGCCGACATCGTGATCGGCACGCAGCTCGTCGCGAAGGGGCACAACTTCCCCCTCCTGACCCTCGTGGGGGTGATCGACGCCGACCTGGGCCTCCAGGGTTCGGATCTTCGCGCAGCCGAGCGGACCTTCGCCCTGATGCGCCAGGTGGCGGGCCGGGCGGGGCGCATGGGCGCGGGGGGCGTCGCCCTCCTGCAGTCGGCGCAGCCCGAGCACCCGGTCATCAAGGCGATCCTCGCCGGAGCGGAGGAGGATTTCTGGGCCGCCGAGGCCGCCGAGCGGCGGGCCATCGGCGTGCCCCCCTACGGCCGCATGGCCGGGATCGTCGTCTCCTCCCCCGAGATGCACGAGGCCTACGGCCTCGCCGAGGAGATGGCCCGCCGGGACGAGCCCCTGCGCCGCGCGGGGGCCGAGCTGTGGGGGCCCGCCGCGGCGCCCATCGCCCTGGTGCGCGGCCGCCACCGCGTGCGCCTTCTGGTCAAGGCCGACCGGGGCGTGCCGATCCAGGCGGCCGTCGCGGACTGGCTCTCGCAGTTCCGCTGGCCCGCCACGACCCGCGTCTCCGTCGACGTCGACCCGCAGAGCTTCCTCTAGGCGGCAGGCTTCCGCCGTTCGGCCCGCCGGTCATTGAATGACAGGCGCGCGGCCCCGACCTCGCGCCTCGAAGGAATCACGACGAACCAGCGGGAGAACGTCATGCTCCGATCCCTCAAGGCCGCGCTCGCGGTCGTGCTCGCCCTGGGCGCCCCCGCCCTCGCCCCCACGCTCGCCGTCGCCGACCCCGCCGCCGAGCTGGCCCAGGTCCGGGCCGTGCTGGACCGCTACGCCGACATCTCCGTCGCCCGGGCCGACGGCTGGCGCCCCTTCGGCGGGGACGAGCCGCTGATGGGCCAGCACTGGTACCGCGACGGCGGCCCCGACTACGCCGGCTCGGACGCGCGCCTCGACTTCGCGCAACCCTCGAACCTGATGTACACGGAGATCGGCGGCCGCCAGGTCCTGACCGGCGCGGCCTTCGTCGTCCGCCTGCGGCATGGCGAGGCGCTGCCCGCGGGCTTCACGGGGGGCGGGGACCGCTGGCACGTCCACGACTTCGAGGGGGCGTTCGAGGCCGCGACCGAGGACCGCCCGTTCCTGCGGGGCCTGGGCAACTGGTGGCTCGACCGCGAGTACCGCAACGCCGGCGACGACCGCGGCCGGCTGGCGATGGTGCATGCCTGGGCCGGCCCGATCCCGAACCCCGACGGGCCTTTCGCCTCGCACAACCGCCTCCTGCCCTATCTCGAGCTGGGGCTCCCGGCCGAATGGGCGAACGGCGCCGGGATGGCCGCCGCGCGGGGGCTGGTCCTCGCCACCCCGGACGGCTGCGAGCGCACCCTCGAAGGGCCGGTGTGGATAGCCAACATCCCCGGCGGGCAGGAACGGGCGCTGCTCGCCGGCTGCGCGCAGGCCGCCGACCACGTCCGCGCCGCCCTCGCCACGGGCGACCGGGCGGCGGTCGACGCCGCCGCGCGGGGCGCCTGGCAGTCCTGGGAAGGCTTCCTCGACGCGCAGCTGACCCCCGACCAGAAGCGCCGCATCGCCGCCATGAGCGAGCACGGCATGGATCACGGCGCCCACTGATGGCGCCCGCGGCGGGGGTCGCCGTCCCCGCCGCCTCCGCAGGCCCGGGCAGGCGCGGGAGTAGGCAGACGCCCCCGCCGCACCTATCTTCGGAAGGCACCACAGCGAGGTTCCTCCATGTTCGGCTTCAGCACCAAACCCGCCGAGAGGCTTCCCGCGTCCGAGACCCTTCCGGGCCGCGACGCGCCCATCCCGACCGCCAAGGCGCACCACGTCAACGGCGCGGACCTCAAGGCCGTGCCCGAGGGGGCCGAGGTCGCCTATTTCGGGATGGGCTGCTTCTGGGGCGCCGAGCGGATGTTCTGGCAGATCCCCGGCGTGATCAGCACCGCCGTCGGCTATCAGGGCGGCGACACCCCCAACCCCACCTACGAGGAGGTCTGCTCGGGCCGCACCAACCAGAACGAGGTGGTGCGCGTGGTCTTTGACCCGTCCGAGGTCTCCTACGAGACGCTGCTCAGGACCTTCTGGGAAGGACACGACCCGACGCAGGGCATGCGCCAGGGCAACGATCGCGGCACGCAGTACCGCTCGGGCATCTACGTGACGAGCGACGCGCAGCGCCAGGCGGCCGAGGCGTCGCGCCGCGACTTCCAGAAGCGGCTGGACGCGGCCGGCTACGGCGCGATCACCACGGAGATCGAGGACGCGCCTGAGTTCTACTTCGCGGAAGGCTACCACCAGCAGTACCTGGCGAAGAACCCGGGCGGCTATTGCGGCCTCGGCGGCACGGGCGTGACCTGCCCCGTCGGCACCGCCGCCTGACGCGCGACCTTGCCCCGGACGCCGCGCCGGGGCAGGGGGCCGGCATGACGCGAGCCACCACCCCCGCCACCTGGACCGCCTTCGCCACCCTTCGGGGGGAGGGGGCCGCGCGCCGCCTCGAGACGGCTCTTGAGGGGATGGACCCCGCGCCCGAGGGGATCGGCGTCTTCGAGGTCGAGGACGACTCGGGCCTCTGGGAGGTGGGGGGCTACTTCACCGAGGCGCCCGACCCGGTCGCCCTCGCGCTCGCCGAGGCGGCGTTCGGCGTCTCGTTCGCCGTGTCCGAGCTGCCGGAGACCGACTGGGTCGCCCATGTCCGGCGCGAGCTGGCCCCCGTCGAGGCCGGGCGCTTCTTCGTCCACGGCGCGCATGACGCGGCGAAGGTCCCCGCCGGATCGGTGCCGCTTCTGATCGAAGCGGCGATGGCGTTCGGCACCGGTCACCACGGCACGACGCTGGGATGCCTCCTCCTCCTCGACGAGATCCTGTCGGAGCGCGTACCGGCGCGGGTGCTGGACCTGGGCTGCGGAACGGCCGTCCTGGCGATGGCCGCACGCAAGGCCGCGCCCGGGGCGGTCGTGGTGGCGACCGACGTCGATCCCGTGGCGATCGAGGTGGCGGAGGCCAACCTCGCTGCGAACGGCCTCGCCGGCGCCGTGGAGACGGTGCTGGCGGACGGGACCGGGCACCCGCGCATCGCCGCCTCGGCGCCCTACGACCTCGTGATGGCCAACATCCTGATGGGGCCGCTCCTCGGGATGGCGGACGGGGTCGCGCCGCTGGCGGAGGGCGACCTGATCCTCTCGGGCCTCCTGCGGGACCAGGCGGACCCGGTCGCGGATCGCTATGGCGTGCTCGGCTTTGCCGAGGTCGGTCGCCGCGAGGCCGGGGATTGGGCCGCACTGCGGCTTCGGCGCGACTAGTCGTGACGGAAACGTTCTGTTTCCGCCTCAATATCGCCAGAAGCCGCTTTTCTGCCACATTTGAGGGCAAGAGAGATCGCCAGCCGGGCCGTCGCCCGGATGGAGCGCTGCGATGGGACGTCACTTCGGCGAGATGGACGACCGCATAACGCTGAGCCCACGGCGGTCGGCGACGGCCCTCACGGGGTTCGAGCTTCGCCCCGACGGCCTGATGGTCCCGACCTATCGCACGCAACGCCGACAGGCCCGGCGCATGCTGCCCGCCCTGAGGGGCTTCGTCGCCGTGATCCTGGGGGTGACGGCTTTCAAGGCGCTGATCTTCGCCCAAGTCGGCGCCGCCGAATACGAGGAGCGCCTTTCGCGGTTCGACACCGGCGACCTCGCCGCCCAGGCGATCGCCTTCGTCATGCACCCCGATCCCGTGACGGCGGCGGCGGGCGGCGGGGTGCGCGCGGCGATCCGGGGCACCGTGCCGCCCACGCTGAAGGCCGCGGCGCTGGACTGAACGACCCTTCCGGCCCGTTCCCGTTTCGTGCTAGCCCGGCGCCGGAACGGCGGGAGGGCCTGATGCGCGTTCTTGGAATCGACCCAGGGCTGAACGCCTGCGGCTGGGGGGTGATCGCGGTCGAGGGGCCGCGCCTCGCGCACGTGGCGAGCGGCACGGTGCGGCCGAAGGGGGCCGACCTCGGCGCGCGGCTGGTCGCCCTCCACGACGGGCTGACTGAGGTGGTCGCCGCCCACGCGCCGGCCGCGGCGGCGGTCGAGGCGACCTTCGCCACCGCCAACGGCGCATCGACCCTGAAGCTGGGGCAGGCGCGGGGGATCGCGATGCTGGTGCCCGCCCGCGCAGGCCTCGTCGTGGGCGAGTACGCGCCGAACGCCGTGAAGAAGGCCGTGGTCGGCGCGGGCCACGCCGCGAAGGATCAGATCGGCTACATGGTGCGCCTCCAGCTTCCTGGCGCGGATCCCGACGGTGCCGACGCGGCCGACGCGCTGGCCGTCGCGATATGCCACGCGCTGCACCTGCGCGCCTCTGCCCGGGCCACGGCATGATCGGGCGGCTCTCGGGGCGGATCGCCTACCGCGCGGCGGATCACGTCATCCTCGACGTGGGGGGCGTGGGCTACGTCGTCCACTGCTCCGAGCGGACGCTGGCCGCCCTCGGCGGCGCGGGCGAGGCGGCGCAGCTCTGGACCGACCTCCTGGTGCGCGAGGACCTGCTCCAGCTCTTCGGCTTCCCGACCCTCCTCGAGAAGGAGTGGCACCGCCTGCTGACCACCGTGCAGGGCGTGGGCGCGAAGGCTTCCATGGCGATCCTGGGCACGCTGGGGCCCGACGGCGTGGGGCGGGCCATCGCCCTGGGCGACTGGGCGTCCATCCGGGCCGCGCCGGGGGTCGGGCCGAAGCTGGCGCAGCGCGTTGCGAACGAGCTGAAGGACAAGGCCCCCGCCGTGATGGCGCTGGGCGGCATCGACGCGGGCGCCGCCCCGATGGTGCCGGCCTCCGTCGGGGGGGAGGTGGTCGAGCCGTCCGCCCCCTCCACGCCCGGGGGCGGCGCCGGGGCCCAGTCCGAGGCGCTCTCCGCCCTCCAGAACCTCGGCTACGCGCCCGCTGACGCCTCGCGGGCGGTGGCGGAGGCGGCGGGCGAGGGGGCCGAGGACACGGCCGGCATGATCCGTGCCGCCCTGAAGCGGCTGGCCCCCGCATGAGGGGCGCGATGGCCCCCCGGAACGCCTAGGTGGACGGCATGGAACAGCCCCTCTCCCCCGAGCGCCAGCAGGGCGACGACGGTCCTGCGCTGCGACCCCAGACCCTGCACGAGTTCGTCGGCCAGGCGGAGGCGCGGGCGAACCTCCGGGTGTTCACGGCCTCGGCCCGCCAGCGGGGCGAGGCGATGGACCACGTGCTGTTCCACGGGCCCCCCGGCCTGGGCAAGACGACGCTCGCGCAGATCATGGCGCGCGAGCTGGGGGTGGGGTTCCGCATGACCTCGGGGCCCGTTCTGGCCAAGGCGGGCGACCTCGCGGCGATCCTGACCAACCTCGAGCGGAACGACGTCCTCTTCATCGACGAGATCCACCGCCTGAACCCCGTGGTGGAGGAGGTGCTCTACCCCGCGATGGAGGATCACGCGATCGACCTCGTGATCGGCGAGGGGCCGGCCGCGCGCACGGTGCGGATCGACCTGCAGCCCTTCACCCTCGTGGGCGCGACGACGCGGCTGGGCCTTCTGACGACGCCTCTGCGCGACCGGTTCGGAATCCCGATCCGGTTGCAGTTCTACGAGGAAGGCGAGCTCTTCGAGATCGTTACCCGCGGCGCGCGCCTCCTGGGCGTCGCCGCTGAGGAGGCCGGCGCGCGCGAGATCGCCCGCCGCGCCCGCGGCACCCCCCGCATCGCGGGGCGCCTCCTGCGGCGGGTGGTGGACTTCGCGGTGGTGGAGGGGGACGGGACGATCACCGAAGCGCTCGCCAAGGACGCCCTGGCGCGGCTGGGGGTGGACGCCCTCGGCCTCGACGGGGGGGACCGGCGCTACCTCTCGCTGATCGCGGAGGCCTATGGCGGCGGCCCCGTGGGGATCGAGACGATGAGCGCCGCCCTCTCGGAATCGCGCGACGCCCTGGAGGAGGTGGTCGAGCCCTATCTTCTGCAGCGCGGCCTTCTCATGCGCACGCCGAGGGGCCGGGTGCTGACCCAGCCGGCCTGGCGGCATCTCGGCCTCGACGCGCCGGAGGTGCCCATGCAGGGCGGCCTCTTCGACGAGGGCTGAGGGGCCGTTGCGCCCGGGCCGGGGCGCGTCCATGCAGGCGGCATGCCCGATGCCAACGATTTGGAGCGCCTCTTCACCCGTTCGGACGGCTCCTTCGTCTTCGCGCGCTGGGGCCGGGCCATCGCGCCCGTCGCCTTCGGCGTCGAGGAAGCGACGCTGCCCGCGATCAAGGGCGCGGTCGAGGCGGTGGGCCATCTGACCGGCCACCCCGTCGCCGAGACCGACCCCGAGCTGGGCAGCAACCTGATGTTCTTCTTCGTCCGCGACTGGGACGAGCTGGGGGAGGTGCCGGGCCTCGACCGGCTGATCCCGGACCTGGCGTCCCTCGTCGGTCGCCTGAAGGACGCGGACGCGAACCAGTATCGTGTGTTCCGCTTCGACGCGGCGCCCGACGGGGGGCCGGGGGCGATCAAGGCGGCCTTCGTCCTCCTGCGGATGGACGAGCACCTGTCGCAGGCCCCGGCCGGCGCGCTGGCGCTGGGGCAGGCGGTGCAGGTCGCGCTCCTCTGGTCCGACACGGCCTTCGCGGAGGCGCCGCCGCTCGTCGCGGGGCCGGGCGGCGCGATGCTGCGGCCAGACGTCGCGAACGTGCTGCGCGCCGCCTATGATCCCGTCCTGCCGCAGAGCGGCCGCGACCCATCCCTCGCGCTGCGCCTCGCCGCGCGGATGGGGCGGCCGCAGTGACCGCGCCGCACCTCTACGAGGGGCGGGTCCACTACGAGGATACCGACATGGGCGGGGTGGTCTATCACGCCAACTGGCTCAAGTTCTGCGAGCGCGCCCGTTCGGACTGGGTGCGCGGGCTGGGCCTCGACCAGAACGCCCTGCGCGAGGCGGGGACGGTCTTCGTCGTGCGCCACATGGAGTGCGACTGGATCGCGCCGGCACGTCTGGACGATCCGTTCCTCGTGGAGACGGTGCCGGAGGCGCCCGGCCGCGCGCGGGCGGTGCTGCGCCAGCGGGTTTCGGTCCGGGGGGCGGCGGCCTTCGAAGCGCGCGTGACCATCGCGGCGATGGGACCTACGGGGCGCCCCGTCCGCCTTCCCGAAGCGCTGCGTGCGGCGGCCGCGTGAGGCGGATCGGCATCGCGCCGCGCATCACTTCGCGGATGACGCGCGCGCGATTGGCGCTTTCCCGCGCGGCGCGGTAACGTCGCCTCGACGCCCGCGGAAAGACGGGCGCGGCGGACGTGCAGTACGGGCGCCCCCGGGAGGGCGCGGGGACAGGGCATTCATGGAACACGATCTCAGCCTCTGGGGGCTATTCGCCCAGTCCAGCCTCACGGTGAAGCTGGTGATGATCGCGCTGGTGGTGGCCAGCGTCTGGGCCTGGGCGATCATCGTCCGCAAGCTCCTGCGCTACCGCGCGGCCAAGGCCGAGGCTGCCCGCTTCGACGAGAAGTTCTGGTCGGGCGAGCCGCTGGACGAGCTCTACGAGACGATCGGCCCCAATCCCGGCACGGGCCCCGAGCGGGTGTTCTCCGCCGGGATGACGGAATGGCGCCGCTCGCACCGCGAGAGCGGCGGGCTGATCCCGGGCGCGACCGCGCGGATAGACCGCTCGATGGACGTCGCGATCGCGAAGGAGGCCGAAGATCTGGAGAAGGGCCTGCCCTTCCTCGCAACCGTCGGCTCGACCGCGCCCTTCATCGGCCTCTTCGGCACCGTCTGGGGCATCATGAACGCCTTCACCGAGATCGCCGCCCAGCAGAACACGAACCTCGCCGTGGTCGCGCCGGGCATCGCCGAGGCGTTGTTCGCCACCGCGCTGGGCCTTCTGGCGGCGATCCCGGCGGTCATCTTCTACAACAAGCTGACCTCGGACGCGGGGCGCATCACCGCCGGCATGGAAGGGTTCGCCGACGAGTTCGGGACCCTCCTGTCGCGCGAGGTGGACGCCTGAGATGGGCGCGGGGGTCATCAAGGGCGGCGGAGGCGGATCGCGTCGGCGCCGGGGCCGGTCCCGTGCCGCCCCCATGTCCGAGATCAACGTCACGCCCTTCGTGGACGTGATGCTGGTCCTTCTCATCATCTTCATGGTGGCCGCGCCGCTGCTGACCGTGGGCGTCCCGGTCGAGCTGCCCGACACGGCCGCCGAGGCGCTGAGCGTCGACCAGGAGGAGCCGCTGACCGTCTCCGTCCAGGCCGGCGGCGGCCTAGCCATCCAGACGACGGAGATCGCGGACGACGACCTCATCCCCCGCCTTCGCGCCATCGCGGCGGAGCGGGACTCCCAGCGCATCTTCCTGCAGGCCGACGAGACCGTGGCTTACGCGCGCGTCGTGCAGGTCATGGGCGCGCTCAACGCCGCCGGGTTCACCGACATCGGTCTGATCACCGACACGGACGGCCCGACCTTCGGAGGCTGAATGGCGCTTCGGGACGAGATCGACGCGGGCACGGTCGTCTCGGTGGGCGGCCATACGGCGCTGATCGCCTTCGCGCTGTTCGGCGGCCTCCTAGCCGAGCCGGACGAGGCGCCCCCCCCCGCCGCCATCGAGGCGGTGCTCGTCTCCGCCTCGTCGCTGACGGCGGGCACGGCCGAGACCCCGCCCGCCCCCGCCGAGGAGCCGGCCCAGGCCGCGCCGCCCGAGCCCGAGCCCGCGCCGCCGGCGCTGCCCGAGCCGGTCGAACAGACCCCCCCGGACACGGCCGAGCCCGCACCGGCGGAGAGCGCCGCCGCCCCAGCCGAGCCCGAGCCCGCACTGCCCGAGGCGCCGCCGCCCGAGCCCGAATCACCTCCCGAGCCCGCGCGCCCCGCAGCCATCGCGGAGGCGCCGCCCGTCCCGCTCCCCGGGCCCGAGGTCGACCCGCGCCCCGCGCCCCGCGTCGCGCCGCAGCCGGCCCCGGTCCCGCCCCCCGAGGCCGAGACCGCCCCCGAGGTGGTGGAGGCGACCGTGCCCGAACCCGCCCCCGAGGCGTCCGAGCCCGCCCCGGAGGAGGAGGTCGCTACCGCCCCCGAAGAGGCCGGCGACGTGCTGGAGACCGAGGCCAACGAGATCGAGGAGCAGGACCTGGCGCTGGCCCCCGCCAGCTCGCCCGCGCCGCCCGCCAGGCCGCGCCGTTCCGATCCGGCACCCGATCCCGCCCCCGAACCCGAGGTCGAGGTCGCCGCTGCCGACAGCACCGCGATCGAGGAGGCGCCGGCGGACTTCTCGGGCGGCGTGCTCGACGCGTTGGCCGAGGCGGAGGCGGAGAGCGCCTCCTCCGAGGCGGAGGCGCCCGACCTGCCCATCGGCCCGCCGATGACCTTCTCCGAGCGGGACGGCTTCCGCTTCGCCGTCCAGCAGTGCTGGATCACCGACCCGGGCGCCGAGTGGATGCAGAGCACCGTGGAGGTCGCGTTCACGCTGAACCAGGACGGCACGATCGCCTCCGGGCCGACGCGGGTCTCGGCCACGGGCGGCACGCCCGCCGGGCAGCAGATCGCGTGGGAACGCGCGCGCACCGCCATCGCCCGGTGCGGCGCGCGCGGCTTCGACCTGCCGGCCGAGAAGTACGGCCAGTGGCGCGAGGTGATCCTGACCTTCGATCCGACGGGAATCCGCTGGTGACGCGGCGCACGGGACATCTTCGTGCGCGGTCCTCCGCCCGTCGCGGACCGCCGGCGCGCCTGCCATTTGATGACGTGCGCAGCCGCGTCAGAACCCCGGCCGAGGAAGGGTAGGGACCATGAAGATCATCACCATCGCCGCGATGCTCGCGGCCGCCGCGCTGACAGCGCCGCCCGCAGCCGCGCAGCAGGCCCCCGGGCCGCTGCGGATCACGCTGGAGCAGGGCGTGATCGAGCCCCTGCCGATCGCGATCCCCACCTTCGTCGCCGAGGATGCCGGCGCCGAGGCGATCGTCGCCGAGCTGACGCAGGTGGTCACGGACGACCTCGTGAACTCGGGCCTCTTCCGGGCGATCCCGGCCGACGCCTTCATCTCGCGCGTCGCGTCCTTCGACGCGCCCGTCGCCTACGCCGACTGGAAGGCGATCAACGCGCAGGCCCTCGTCACCGCCGGGGTCGCGACGCGTGGCGACGGCGCGGTCACGGTGCGGTTCCGCCTGCACGACGTCTTCTCCGACGGCGAGGTCGGCGAGGGACTCCAGTTCGCGGGCACCACGACCGAGCTGCGGCGGCTGGGCCACAAGATCGCGGACGAGATCTACTCGCGCCTCACCGGCGAGGCCGGCTATTTCGACAGCCGCGTGGTCTTCGTGTCCGAGACCGGGCCGAAGAACGCCCGCCTCAAGCGGCTGGCGATCATGGACTACGACGGCGCGAACGTCCGCTACCTCACGGACGACAGCTCCATCGTGCTCGCCCCGCGCTTCAGCCCGCGCGGCGACCGCGTCCTCTACACCAGCTATGCCTCCGGCTTCCCGGAGGTGTACCTGCTGGACGTCGGATCGGTCACTTCGCAGCCCCTGGGGGACGGCTCGTCCACGATGTCCTTCGCGCCGCGCTTCGCGCCCGACGGGAACACGGTGGTCTACTCGCTGTCCTCGGGCGGGAACACTGATCTCTACACGCTCGACCTCGCCACGGGCGCGCGTCAGAGGCTGACATCCGCCCCCTCCATAGAGACCGCGCCGAGCTACTCGCCCGACGGCAGCCAGATCGTGTTCGAAAGCGACCGCACCGGCATCCCCCAGATCTACGTGATGCCGGCGAGCGGCGGCGAGGCACGCCGCATCTCCTCCGGCGAGGGGCGCTACGGCACCCCGGTCTGGTCGCCCCGCGGCGACCTGATCGCCTTCACCAAGCAGAACGCCGGTCGCTTCCACATCGGCGCCATGCGGACGGACGGCAGCGACGAGCGTCTGCTCACGGCATCGTTCCTCGACGAGGGGCCGACCTGGGCGCCAAATGGCCGCGTGATCATGTTCACCCGCGAGACCCAGGGCGAGGACGGCGCGCCGGACCTCTGGTCGGTCGACGTGACCGGCCGTAACCTGCGCCGCGTCTCCACCCCTGCCTTCGCGAGCGATCCGTCCTGGTCGCCGCTGCTTCCTTGAAACGACTTTCACGAGGCGGCATCACCGCTCCTCGAACACCGGAAGGAACCTCCATGCGCCCGATGATCGCCGCGACCCTCGCCGCCGCAACGCTGCTGTCGGCCTGCACCAACCCGACCGGCTTCGGGCCCGGAAGCGGCGCCGCGGGGGCGCCGGGCGCCCAGGGCGTCGCGGGCGGGATCGTTCCCGGCAGCGCGAGCGATCCGGCCTCGGCGGCCTACTTCCAGCAGACGGTGGGCGACCGCGTGCTCTTCGCAGTCGATCAGTCGACCCTCTCGGGCGAGGCGCGGACGGCGCTGACGCGGCAGGCGCGGTGGCTTCAGCAGAACCCCGGCTTCACCGCCGTCATCGAAGGTCATGCGGACGAGCAGGGCACGCGGGAGTACAACCTCGCCCTCGGCGCCCGGCGCGCCGCCGCCGCGCAGGAGTTCCTGGTCTCGCAGGGCATCGCCTCGTCGCGCCTGCGGACGGTGACCTACGGCAAGGAACGCCCGCTCGAGATCTGCTCCTCGGAGGCGTGCTACGCGCAGAACCGCCGCGCCGTCACGGTGCTGGCCGGTGGGGTCGGGTCGGTCTGATGCGCGCCCTGCTCTGCGTCCTCGCGCTTCTCGCCGGCCCCGCGCTCTCGCAGGACCGCGAGGCCACGCTGGCCGACATCCGCCAGCAGCTCGTGCTTCTCAACTCGGACGTGCAGGGGCTGCGGCGCGAGCTGTCGACCACGGGCGGGCAGTCGCTGAACCTGCCCTCGTCCGCGCTGGAGCGGATCGACGCCATCGAGTCCGAGCTTCAGCGCCTGACCTCCGCCACGGAGGCGCTGACGGGCAGGGTGGACCGGGTGGTGACGGACGGCACGCGCCGCATCGGCGACCTTGAGTTCCGGCTGGTGGAGCTGGAGGGGGGCGACGTCTCGCAGCTGGCCGAGACGTCCACCCTGGGCGGTGGCGAGCTGCCCGAGGGCGGCGCGCAGGCGACCCCGGTGACGGGCGGCGCGCAGCTCGCCCTGGGCGAGCAGGCCGACTTCGACGCCGCGCAGGCCGCCTTCGACGGCGGCGACTACGCACAGGCCGCGACCCTCTTCGCCACCTTCGCGGAGAGCTACCCGGGCGGGCCGCTGACCGGGACGGCGAAGTTCCGCGAGGGGGAGGCGCTGGAGCGCGCAGGCGATCTGCCGGGCGCCGCGCGTGCCTATCTCGCCGCCTTCTCGGGCGATCCCGAAGGCGCGGCGGCGGGCGACGCGCTCCATCGTCTCGGCCTCGCGCTGCGCGACCTCGGCCAGACGGAGCCGGCGTGCATCACGCTCGCGGACGTGCAGAGCCGCTTCCCCGGCTCGGGCGCGGCGGCCCAATCGGCGGATGCCGCGCGGGCCATGGGCTGCTCCTGAACCTGCGCGCCCTCTTCCGGGCCGAGCTGCGCCGACTGGTCCCCGAGGATGGACCCGTCGGGCTGGCGGTCTCCGGGGGGGGCGACTCGGTCGCGCTCATGCATCTCGCCGCGCTCGAAGGGGTCCCGGCGCGGGCGGCCACGGTGGACCATGGGCTGCGGCGATCCTCGGCCGCGGAGGCCCGTGCCGTGGGCGCGGCGGCAGCGGCCCTGGGGCTGGCCCATGCCACCCTGCGCTGGGCCGACCCTCCGCGGGATGCGGGGCAGGGCCCCGCGCGGGCGGCGCGCCTCCGGCTGCTGCGTGGCTGGGCACGGCGCGAGGGCCTCTCGGCGGTCCTGACGGGGCACACGCTGGACGATCAGGCCGAGACGGTGCTGATGGCGCTGCGCGGCGGGGGCGTCGACGCACTCTCCGCGATGCCTGACACCTCACCCTGCGGCCTCTTCCGCCGTCCGTTGCTGGGCACCCCCCGCGAGGCGCTGCGCAGTTGGCTTCGCGCGGCGGGCATCCCTTGGGTCGAGGACCCCGCGAACGACGATCCGCGCCATGCCCGCACCCATGCCCGCCGGGCGCTGGCGGGCATGCCGCTGGGAACCGCCGCCGCGTTGGCCCGCGTCGCCGCCCTCGCCGCCGAGCGCCGATCGCTGGAGGAGGCGGAGGCCGCGCGCCGCCTCGAAGGGGCCGGATGCGACGGGGGCCTCGCGGCGGCGCCGCTCCTGGGCCTGCCGACCCCGATCCGCCGCCGCGCCTGGAGGCTGGCGTTGACGCGGGAGGGCCGTGCACCGCGCGGGCGCGACGTCGCGGCGCTGGACCGGGCCATGCTCGCGGGCGCGGCGGCGAGGACGCTCAACGGGATCGTGATCCGCAGGCGCGGCCCCCTCCTGACGCTGGTGCCGGAGGTAGTGGGGCGCGGCGCGGGCGGCGACGATCCGTCTTCCGAAGGTTTCGCGCGTTGAACACCGGCCCCTTCTCCTTACATTGCACTCCGACCGGCCTTTCCGGCCGCCCCCGCTTCCCCTGAAGGAGAGACACCTTGGGCAACGCGCGCAGCATCGCATTCTGGGTCGTCCTGGGCCTCCTCCTGGTGGCCCTGTTCAACCTCTTCTCCGGCGGGCAGGGCGGCCTGAACGCCCGGCAGATCCCGTATTCCGAGTTCATCGAGGCGGTCGACCAGGGCGAGGTCGATTCGGTCGTGCTCGACGGCGAGCGGGTCGAGTTCCGCGGCGAGGACGGCCAGTCCTACACCACGATCCGCCCGGGCGACGACCAGTTGACCGAGCGCCTGATCGCGAACGACGTCCCGATCCAGGCGCGTCCGCAGCAGCAGTCGGGTTTCGCGACGATCCTGATGACCTTCCTGCCCTTCCTCCTCCTCATCGGCGTCTGGATCTACTTCATGAACCGGATGCAGGGCGGCGGGCGCGGCGGCGCGATGGGCTTCGGCAAGTCGCGCGCGAAGCTGCTGACCGAGAAGCACGGCCGCGTGACCTTCGAGGACGTCGCCGGCATCGACGAGGCGAAGGACGAGCTCGAGGAGATCGTCGAGTTCCTGCGCAACCCGCAGAAGTTCAGCCGGCTGGGCGGCAAGATACCGAAGGGCGCGCTGCTCGTCGGCCCCCCGGGCACGGGTAAGACGCTGCTGGCGCGGGCCATCGCGGGCGAGGCGGGCGTGCCGTTCTTCACGATCTCGGGCTCGGACTTCGTCGAGATGTTCGTGGGCGTCGGCGCCTCCCGCGTGCGCGACATGTTCGAGCAGGCCAAGAAGAACGCGCCCTGCATCGTCTTCATCGACGAGATCGACGCCGTGGGCCGGTCGCGCGGCGTGGGCTACGGCGGCGGCAACGACGAGCGTGAGCAGACGCTCAACCAGCTCCTCGTGGAGATGGACGGCTTCGAGGCCAACGAGGGGATCATCATCGTCGCGGCCACCAACCGGCCCGACGTTCTCGACCCCGCGCTGCTGCGGCCCGGGCGCTTCGACCGGCAGGTCCAGGTTCCGAACCCCGACATCAAGGGCCGCGAGAAGATCCTGGGCGTCCACGCGCGGAAGGTGCCCCTCGGGCCCAACGTCGATCTCAGGATCATCGCGCGCGGCACGCCGGGCTTCTCGGGCGCCGACCTCGCCAACCTGGTGAACGAGGCGGCGCTGATGGCCGCCCGCGTCGGACGGCGCTTCGTGACGATGGACGACTTCGAGAACGCCAAGGACAAGGTCATGATGGGCGCCGAACGCCGATCCATGGTCATGACCGAGGACGAGAAGAAGCTGACCGCCTATCACGAGGCCGGGCATGCCGTGGTGGGCCTGAACGTCCCGCAGCACGACCCGATCCACAAGGCGACCATCATCCCGCGCGGCCGTGCCCTGGGCCTCGTGCTGTCGCTGCCGGAGCGGGACCAGCTTTCGGTGACCTACACGAAGTACCGCTCGAAGATCGCGATGGCGATGGGCGGGCGCGTCGCGGAGGAGTTGATCTTCGGCAAGGAGAACATCACCTCCGGCGCGGCCTCGGACATCCAGCAGGTCTCGAAGATCGCCCGCGCGATGGTCACCCAGTTCGGCTACGCGGACGAGCTGGGCTTCGTCGACTACGCCAACGAGCAGCAATCCTATCTCGGCAGCTACCAGGGCGGGGGCAACGTCTCGCCCGAGACGCAGGCCAAGATCGACGCGAAGGTGAAGGAGTTGGTGGACGAGGGCTACGAGACCGCCAAGCGCATCCTGACGGAGAAGATCGACGATCTGCACAGGCTGGCCAACGGCCTTCTGGAATACGAGACGCTGACGGGCCCTGAGATCATGCGTGTCATCAACGGCGAGCCGCTGGGCCGCGACGATGGCGACGGCACCTCGCCGACGGGCGGGGATGGAGGCAAGCCCTCGGTCGTCTCGATCCCGAAGACCGGCAAGGGCCTGTCGGGTCCGGAGCCCGAACCCGCGACCTGACCCGTATCGCGCGAAGGAAAGGGGGCTGCTTCCGAAAGGAGGCGGCCCCTTTTCCTTCGTCCGCAGCCGCTTCAAGATCGTCCCCGTGCCCGCGCTGATCCCCACCTCCTTCGCCGCCCGCGTCAGATGGCTGGGCGTCGTCCCTGACCGGGAGGCGGCGCTGGCCAGCGCGCCCAGGGCCAGCCTGACGCTCGGCTTCGCCGGCCCCGAAGACGAGGACCACGGCGGACGCACGCGCCTTTCGTGTGGGCGGGTGGTGGATCAACACCCTTTCGGGACCGAGATCGCCAATGTCCGGCAACTCTCCGTCGTCTCCGCCGAGGAGCTGGCGGCGATGGCGGAGGGGATGGAGCTGGATGAGGTGGACCCGGCTTGGATGGGGGCGACGATGGTGGTGGAAGGCATACCGGACTTCACGAAGGTTCCGCCCTCGTCTCGGCTACAGGGTCCGGACGGCGCCACGCTGGTCGTCGACATGGAGAACCGCCCCTGCCAGTTGCCCGCCCGCGTGATCGAAGGCGAGCACCCCGGCAAGGGCGGCGCGTTCAAGGGCGCGGCGCGGGGACGCCGCGGCGTCACGGCCTGGGTCGAGCGTCCCGGCACCCTCGCGCTGGGGGACGAGCTCGTGCTCCACGTTCCCGACCAGGACCCTTGGCCGCACCTGCCGGCCGCACGGGGCCGCTGACCCTCGGCCCTCAGATCAGAACGAGCGTGGCTCCGGCGAGGCCGGTGAGAAAACCGATATGAACGATGAGCGCGGGCATGGGTTTCGCCTCCTTGGCAGCGGTGCTTCCCCTTCTGGGACCCATCTCCGAAGATCGGGTTAAGTTCCGGCCCCAGGGGCCGGGCGCGTTGCCGGATCAGGCGCCGCGCGGCATCGGGATGGGCTGCGGGACCGGCCCCAGAAGCACCGCGAGGGCATCGGGGCGCATGAGGGCGGTCAGTTCGTCCGAATGGGCATGAAGGCCGCCCGTGTAGGTCCCGAAGGACGGCATGACCACGCGCGTCCGATCGATCAGGAAGCACGCGCGGGAGACGCCGGCGCCGCGCGTCCGGATCGAAGCCTTCGGGTGGTAGTGGCCGGACACCTCACCCGAGGTGCCGGGCTTGGCGATATGCCGGAACGTCACCTGCCGAACGGGCAGTTCGGCCATCTGCAGGCCGCCGAAGGGCAGGGGGCCGGGGTCGTGGTTCCCCTCCACCCACACCCAGCGGCGGTTCGCCATCAGCCGGCCCAGGGCCAACACGTCCTCGCCCTGGAGCGCGTGGGCCGCCGGAAGGTCGTCGAAGCTGTCGCCGAGGCAGACCACCGTGCCCGGATCGTGCCGCGCCACGTCCTGCGCCAGGCGGTCCAGCGTCTCGCGCGTCTCGTAGGGCGGCAGGAGGGCCCCGCCGCGGCGGGCCATCCGTTCGGACTTGCCCAGGTGGAGGTCCGAGACGACGAGCATCGACTGCTCCGGCCACAGAAGCGCGCCCGAGGGCAGAGCGACGAGGCGCGCGCCCGCGAGGTCGAAGCCGTAGCCGTTCCTGACGTGTTCCATCGGCACGAGATGAATCATACCGAAATCACGATCAAGGGCCCCTGGCGGGAACGGCTTCAGCCCGCATCGGCGTAGGGCTTCTCCGGCACGCCTGACGGGTCGAGGCCTGCCGCCTCGAGAAGCGCGCCGGCTTCTTCCATGATGAGGCGCTCGCGGCCCGCGCCCTCGACGGGCACGCGGCCTCGCTCGAGGAAGAGGGGGGCCGCGAAGGGCGAGGGGCGATCCAGTTCGACATGGTCGACGCGGCCTTCGGTCCGCGACAGCATCTCCTCGATGCGGGCGAAATCGACGAGGCCGCGCATCGCCTCCTCGCGCGTGATGTCGAGGATCAGGTGGTCCGGCTCGTACTTCATTAGCGTGTCGTAGAGGATGTCGGAGCTGAACGTCGCCTGACGGCCCGACCGGCGCCCCTGCGCGGTGTTGCGGTCGAGAAGCCCGGCGATCGTCGCCGCCTTGCGGAAGGTACGCTTCATCAGCTGGTTCTGGTTCAACCAACGGTCCAGGCCGTCCTGCAGGTTCTCCAGCGTGAACAGGGGGGCGGGATCGCGCAGACGCTCCAGCCCCCAGATGCCGAGGGCATAGTCGGTCGCGACGAAGCCGAGCGGGTCGAGGCCCGCCTCCTCCATCCGCTTGGTCAGGAGGATGCCGAGCGTCTGCATCGCGTTGCGCCCCGCGAAGGCGTAGATCGCGGTGTGCTCGCGCGCGTCCATCTCGAAGGACTCGACCAGGATGCGGTCGCGGGTCGGCAGATGGCTGCGGCGCTTCTGCAGGGCCAGCCAGCCGACGGTATGGGCCGGCAGGTCCGGGTGGCCGTGGTGCAGGATGTCGTAGACGCGATCCACGAGCTCGGTCGAGGTGGCGAACTTCAGACCAATATAGGTGGCGATCCGCGGCTCTTTGGAGGGGTTCCGCGTCACCTCGACGGTCAGCTCGCGCGTGTTCACGTAGCGCACGACCCGGCCCGCCATCAGGAACGTGTCGCCCGGCACGAGGGAGTTGGCGAACCCTTCCTCGACCTCGCCCAACGGGGCGCCGCCGAGGCGGTTCTTCAACCGGACCTTCATCACGTCCGTGTCCATGATCGTGCCGAGGTTTATGCGGATGCGCCGCGCCTGGCGCGGGTCGCGCAGGGCCCAGCGGCCGGGGGCGATCTCGCGGATGCGCTGGTATCGGTCGTAGGCACGCAAGGCGTAGCCGCCGGTCGCGGTGAAGTGCAGGCAGGCGTCGAACTCGGGCCGGGTGACGTGGGTGTAGCAGCCCGTCCGGTGGACCTCCCCATAGAGGGCATCCGCGTCGAACGGGCCTGCGGCGGCGGTCAGGAGGATGTGCTGGCACAGGACGTCCCGCCCGCCAGGGCCGGGCGGGATGCCGTCGAGGTCGCGCTCGCGCACCGCGTCGAGGGCGGCGACGCATTCGAGCACCTCGAACCGGTTCGCCGGGACGAGAAGGGCCTTGGACGGCGCGTTGTAGCGGTGGTTGGCCCGTCCGATCCGCTGCACGAGACGCTTGACGTTCTTCGGCGCGCCGATCTGGATCACGAGGTCCACGTCCCCCCAGTCGATCCCCAGGTCGAGCGAGGCCGTGCAGACGATGGCCCGCAGCTCGCCCTCGGCCATGGCGGCCTCGACCCTCTGGCGTTGCTCGCGCGAGAGGGAGCCGTGGTGGATGCCGATGGGCAGGTCGTCCTCGTTCGCGAGCCAGAGGGCGTGGAAGAAGATCTCGGCCTGCGCGCGGGTGTTGTGGAAGATGAGCGTGGTAGTGTGCCTTCTGACCTCGTCCAGGATGGCCGGGATCGCGTAACGCCCCCCGCCGCCCGCCCAGGGGGGCGGATCGGGGGACGTCAGCATGGCGATGTCGGGCTCTGGGCCGGGGTCGGCCAAGACGATCGTGCAGGGGTCGGGGTGGAAGCGCAGCCTGTCGGCCATGGCCTCCGGATCCTCCACCGTCGCCGAGAGGCCGACGCGTCGCATCCCCGGTACGAGGGTCTGCAGCCGCCCGAGGAGCAGCATCAGCTGGTCGCCCCGCTTGTTCTCGGCGAGGGCGTGTATCTCGTCCACGATGACCCTTCGGAGGCCGCGGAATATGCGCGGTGCGTCCTCGTAGCTCAGCAGCAGGGCGAGGGACTCGGGCGTGGTCAGCAGGACGTGCGGCGGGTCCGCACGCTGGCGCTTGCGCCGGGTCTGGCTGGTGTCGCCGGTCCGATCCTCGACCCGGATGGGCAGGGCCATCTCCGCGATAGGGGTGGCGAGGTTGCGCTTGATGTCGTTGGCCAGCGCCTTCAGCGGGCTGACGTAGATAGTGTGGATGCCTTCATGCGCGCCGTCCTCGAGCTCGACGAGGGTTGGCAGGAACCCGGCCAAGGTCTTGCCGCCCCCCGTCGGCGCGATGAGGAGGAGTGCGGGATCGTCCTTGCGCTCCAGCATCTCCTGCTGGTGGGGATGGATCGACCAGCCCCGGTCGGCGAACCATGTTGCGAAGCGTTCGGGCAGCATGAACCCGAACTAGGGCCTTTCTCCGCGGGTTGGAGTCGCGGCGGAGGCATGGACCCGGATGACGCGGCGGCGTCGTCGATGCCATGCGGCGGGGGGTGCGGCTTGGGCGTGTCGAGGCGGGCGCATGCGGGATGGATCGCCCGTCCTCGGGCGAGGGCGCGATCAGGCGAGGCCGCCACCTTCCGAGAGGCCGCGATCCCGGCTAGCCGCGCGCCGCCTGCAGGATCCGCGCGAGCTGCTCGACGTCGACCTCCAACTCGATCCGTGCCCGCCGGAGGTGGAGGTCGAGGTTCTCCACGTCGATCAGCAGCCTGGCTTTCGCCTCAGGGCCGCCGCCGCCGCTTCCGCCCCCTCCAGGTCCAGAGGCGAAGGGCCCGCTGGCACAGGCGGCCAGAAGGATCGGCAGTAGGAGGATGGGGATGCGCATGGCTTGCCAACGTCGCCTGCGCCCGGACCGTTCCGCAGGAAGGCCGTACGTCAGTGGGCGATCTTCTCTTCCTTCACGAACATGTTCGCCCAGGCGCGGTCCAGAAGGTCGGGGCGCATCTGGTAGGGGATGCCTTCGAAATCGCAGATCGCCTTGAGCTGATCGACGAGGAAGATCGGCTGGTAGTTGGCGAAGTTGTTGTCGATCGTCGGGTACTTCTCGCGCAGGAGGTAGAGGATCGCGTCGCGGTCCATCGGCACGCCCTTCTTCTTCGCCACGAGCGAGAAGATCTTCAGGAACCCGTCGCGGTCCGGCCCGTCGATCTTGATCTTGTAGAAGATCCGGCGGAGCGCGGCGCCGTCGAATATCTCGTTCGGATGAAAGTTGGTGGAGAACACCACGAGCGTGTCGAACGGAACCTCGAACTTCTCCCCCGACTGGAGGGCGAGGATGTCCTTCGCTTCCTCCAGGGGGACGATCCAGCGGTTCACGATGGCCTGGGGCGGCTCCTCCTGGCGGCCGAGGTCGTCGATGATGAAGACGCCGCCAGTCGACTTGAGTTGCAGGGGCGCCTGATAGGTCCGTGCGACGGGGTTGTAAGTCAGGTTCAACATGTCGACGCGCAGCTCGCCGCCCGTGATGACCACCGGCCGCTCGCAATGGACGTAGCGCGGATCATGCCCGCCCGAACGGCGGCGGATCGAGGTCGTGTCCTCCTCGGCCGCCGGGACGGGGGTGTGCACGATGGGGTCGTAGACCGTGATGATCTGTCCCTGATAGATGATCGCGTGCGGCACGTAGAGCGTCTCGCCGATCGCGTCGCGTATGCCGTTCGAGATGGACGACTTCCCGTTTCCCGGCGGGCCGTACATCAGGATCGAGCGGCCGGACCCGACGGCTGGCCCGAGCTGGTCGATGAGGTCGGGGGGCAGGATCAGGTGGCCCATCGCGCCCTCCAACTTGTCGCGGGTCATCGCGACGTCCCGGATGGACTGGCGCTTGACCTGCTCGCGATAGCTTTCCAGCGGAACGGGGAAGGGGCCGAAATACTCGGACTGGGCCAACGCCGCCTCGGCGCGCTTCTTGCCCAGATCGGAGAGGCGATACGTCATCTCGCCCCCCTTGCCCGCGGCGAGGGTCCCCATCGCCTCGAGGAGCTGCTGGTCGCGGCAGAGGTCGATCAGTTCCTGCGTGGCGCCGGTGGGCATGCAGATGCGCTTGGCCAGGACGGTCGCGCTGTCCACGTTGGTGCGGAAGATCGTCTTCAGGACGAGGTCGCGCATCGTCGTCATGTCCAGCCCGGTGTCGAGCGGACGGGCGGGAACCGGGGGCGCCATGACGGCGCGGGCGCTCATGTCCATGCGGGTGCCTCCTGCATCGCGGGTCGCGGCATCGGCGGGCGGGCGGATGCCGGTCCGGGACCGTTTCCCTCGGCGTCGCGGCGGAAACGGGGCAGGACGGAAACGATATGGCGGCAGCCGGCGCGAATGTCGGGCGAGACGCACAGGAAGGCGCGGGCGCCCACCGCGCGCCTACCCCGCGGCGGCGGCGTACGGGACGTCAGGTGCCCGTCGCGGCGAGCGCGAGGAAGATCACGAGCGACGAGCCGAGGCAGAGGCCCATCGGGAAGTCCTGCCGCGACCAGCTCTCCCATCCCACGCCCCTCAGGGCGGGGATCGCGCGCGCGCCCCGGTGCAGGACGAACCCCGCGATCACGGTAGCGCAGAGAACGACCGCATAGAGCGGCACCCCCGCCAGGGGCACGTAGAGCGCCGTCGCCGCGAGGAACTTCGCATCCCCCGCGCCCATCCCGCGGAGCATGGTCAGGACGAAGGTCACGCAAAGGACGACGGCCGCCTGGGCGATCTGGCTCGCGACCGTCGCCGGCGGCAGGACGAGCGTCCCCGCCACGAGGAACGCGGCGACGAGGCCGAGAACCGTCCAGTTACGGATCTTCATCCGCGTGAGGTCGGTCCAGACGGCCGCCATGCAGAAGGGGACGGCGGCGATCAGGAGCCAGATGTAGGGGTTTTCGGCGGGGGTCATCAGCCGCCGAGGGCCTGGAGCGCACGGGCGGCGGCATCGAAATGCCGCGGGTGGCTCTCGACCGCGTCGTTGAGAAGCGAGCGGCCGGTGTTCACGTCGCCCTGCCGGATGGCCGCGAGCGCCATCGTGTGCAGAAGCTGCGCCCGCTCCTCCTGGGTCAGCGCGACGGGCGGCAGCGTGTAGTTGCGCTGGCCCGCCCTGGCCAGGGCGAGGTTGTTCTTCGCCGTGAAGAGGCCGGGATCGTCGCGCAGCGCCCGCTCGAGAAGGCGCTCGGCGCCGGCATGCTCGCCGCGCGACAGCTTCGAGAAGCCCCAGTTGTTCAAGACCCCCGCGGGGGCGGCCGTGAGACCGAGCGCGGTCTCGTAGAAGCTGTCGGAGCGGTCCCAGGCCTGCTCGCTGTCGGCGACCATCGCCTCCAGGCGGTACCGGCGGAACGTCTCGTGCGTCGGCGGTATCGCGTCGAGCGCGGCACGCGCGCCGGCCCAGTCGCCCATCCGAACGAGGACGCCGGCCAGCTCGACCCGGTCGTCGACATCGGCGCCCTCCATCGCGAGCAGCTCGCGCCATGCCGTGGCGGCCTCCGCGTTGCGGCCGGCGCGGGTCAGCGACTTGGCCAGCCCGCGCCGCAGCTCCACCCTCTCGGGCTGCTCCTCCGCGAGGCGGGCGAAATGCGCGACGGCGGTCCCGGGGTCGCCGACCGTCAGCATGATGTCGTTGAGATCGGCATCGTCGATGATGTCGCTCGCGGTCGCCCCGCGCGAGACGTCCGCGCCCTTCGGTCCGCCACATGCCGAAAGGGCGAGGATCGCCAGAATGGCGCCGACGTTCCGGCGCGCGTGTCCGAGGGTCATTCCTTGCCTCCGCTCGGGTCCGCGCGCCTAGTCGTCGGTCGAGAGCAGGTAGTCCCCGCCGCCCCGGTAGGTCAGCGTCGCGGACGCTTCCTCCGGCGGAGCGTAGCGGGCGCCGTCGCGAATCTCCATCGCGCGGGAGAGGTTCGCGCGGATCGAGGCGCTGCTGCCACGGGTGAGGGCGAAGGCCCGCTCGAACGCGCGTACCGCCGCGGGCGCGCGATCCGTGTCGAGGAGGAGGAGGCCCAGGGTGTTCCAGGCCGCCGGAAGTTCGGGATCGGACGCCAGCGCGCGCCGCAGGAGCGGCTCGGCCTGGTTCACCCGTCCGAGGGCGTGCGCGCTCGCGCCCTGGGCGGCGAGAAGGCGGGCGTCGTCCGGGCGGCCCAGCCGGCCGCGGGTGTAGAGCGTCAGCGCCGCCTCGTGGTCGCCGAGCGCGGCGGCCGTCAGCCCCCGCGTCAGCGCCTCGTCGGGGGTCAGCGCCTGCGGCCCGCCCGGCGGCATGCAGGCCGCGAGAAGGACGAGGACGGCGCAGGCGGGCAGGACGATCCGAAGCATGAAGGCCCCTCTAACCCCTGGGGGCGGGCAGGCGGGAGGGACCGCGCCGCCGCGCGGCGGGCCGGCGTGTCCCCCGGGCCGCGGTCAGAACGTGGTCGAGGAGGAATCGCCCGAGAGGACGGCCATGATCTCGAGGATGGAGGGGGAGAGCAGGATGATGAGCAATGGCGGCAGCGTCAGCATCATCGTGGCCAGCGTCATCTTCGTCGGCAGCTTGTTGGCCTTCTCCTCCGCACGCATCACACGCTTGTCCCGCATCTCGGCGGCGTAGACGCGCAGGGCATCGGCGATCGAGGTGCCGAAGGTCTGCGACTGGATCAGGACGGTGGTGAACGAGGTGATGTCCTGCACGCCGCAACGATCGGCCATGTCCCGAAACACCTGCGCCTTGTCCTTGCCGGCCTTCATCTCGTAGGCGACCAGCTCGAACTCGGCCGCGAGTGCGGGATATGAAATCTGAAGCTCGTTGGCGACGCGGATGATGGACTGGTCCATCGACTGGCCGGCCTCGATGCACACGAGCATGAGGTCGAGGCTGTCGGGAAAGCCTGAGACGATCTCCTCCTCGCGGGCCTTCGCGCGCGAGGCTATGTACCTCTTCGGCATGTAGTAGCCCCCGACGCCGGGGCCGAGGATCGCGAGGACCATGGTCGTCGTCGACATGGGCGGCTCCGCGCCCAGGTTCATCCAGACGTAGAAGCCCCCCAGGGCCATCATCCCGATGCCCAGCACCGCCTGGCTGAGATAGAAGAGCGAGACCGCGTCGCGGTTCGTGTAGCCGGCCTGCTGGAGCTTCCGCTTGATCTCGGTGAGTTCCTCCTCCGATTGCGGCTCGAGGAAGCCGGAGAACTTCTCGAGCTTCTTCTCGCCGCTCTCGCGCAGGCGGCCTGCCTCCGCGGCGGCGGGGGCGCCGCCGGTGGCGATCGCGCCCTTGCGGTCCAGGCGGCGATAGGGGTCCGCGCCGGGCTTCAGGAAGGCCACCAGCGCGCCAAGCACCAGCAGGATGCCGGTGCCGCCCAGAACGTAGAGCGCGCCGTCCGGGCCGAGTGCGTCGATGAGGGGCTGCATCAGCGTCAAACCTTGATGTTAACGAGCTTTTTCATGACGACGAGGTTCGCGACCAGGAACCCGGCGACCGTGAAGCAGCCGTAGATGAAGTAGGGATGCTCTTTGACGGCGTCGAAGTAGTCCGGCTTGAAGATCAGGATCAGCGCCAGGGCGACGAGCGGGAACATCGACAGGAACATGCCCGACCACTGCGCTTCGGCGGTGATCGCCTTGACGCGGCGGAAGAGCCGGAAGCGCGAGCGGATGACCGCCGCGAGGCCGGCGAGGATCTCGGCGAGGTTGCCGCCTGATTGCTGCTGGATCGTCACCGCCACCGCGAGGAAGCGAAGGTCCTGCAGGTCGAGGCGGTCCGCCATGACCTTGAAGGCGTCGCCCATGTCCTTGCCGTAGGCCACCTCGTCCGCGATCACGCCCATCTCGGAGGCGAGGGGATCGTTCACCTCCTTGGCGACGATGTTGACCGCGGAGGAGAAGGGATGTCCGACCTTCAGCGAGCGGACCATCAGCTCGACCGCGTCGGGAAGCTGCTCCTCGATCAGGGCCATGCGCTTCTTCGCCTTGCCGTTCACCCAGAACCAGACGCCGCCGCATCCAAAGGCGACCGATATGATGGCCCGCACCGCGACGCCCGTGGCCGTGCCGACCGTAAGCAGGACGAACGACATCATGGTCAGCGCGACCATCAGGATGATCAGCTGCGTCGGCGTGAAGGCCACGCCGCCCTTCTGCGCCTTGTCCGCCAGGATCGCATAGAGCGGCAGCCGCTTCGCGGCGAGGTGCTGGTTCATCTCCTTGCGGAGCTTGGCGAGGACCTCCTGCCGCGATTCGCCCTTCTCGATCATCGCGAGGCGGCGGTTGACGTTGCGGTTCAGCGAGATGTCCTTGCCGAAGACTGTGAGGTACACCCCCTCGACCAGCACCACGACGGCAACGAAGATGATGCCGTAGACGATCAGCTCGCTGGTCATCGCGCGCCTCCGGGCAGCGCGACGGGCTCGTATATCTCGTTCGGCAGATCGTAGCCCCAGATGCGGAAGCGCTCGGAATAGGCCGAGCGGACGCCGCAGCCTGTGAAATGGCCGATGATCTTGTTGTCCGGCGTCAGGCCCGTACGCTGGAACCTGAAGATCTCCTGCATGGTGATGACGTCGCCCTCCATCCCGGTGACCTCGGTGATCGACGTCATGCGCCGCGAGCCGTCCTGGAGGCGGCTGGCCTGCACGATGAGGTTGACGGCCGACGATATCTGCGAGCGGACCGCCTTGATCGGCATCTCGATGCCCGCCATCGCGATCATGTTCTCGAGGCGGCTGACGCCGTCGCGGGCGCTGTTGGCGTGGATCGTCGTCATCGAGCCGTCATGGCCCGTGTTCATGGCCTGCAGCATGTCGATGACCTCCTCGCCGCGGGTCTCGCCCACGATGATGCGGTCGGGACGCATGCGGAGCGCGTTCCTGAGGCAGTCGCGCTGCGAGACCTCGCCCTTCCCCTCGACGTTGGCGGGGCGCGATTCCATCCGGCCGACATGGACCTGCTGAAGCTGGAGCTCGGCGGTGTCCTCGATGGTCAGGATGCGCTCGGCGTTGTCGATGAAGCTCGACAAGGCGTTCAGGGTCGTCGTCTTGCCCGAGCCCGTGCCGCCGGAGACGATCACGTTGAGGCGGGTGGCGACGGCGGCCTCGAGATAGGCGGCCATCTCCTCGGAGAAGGCGCCGAAGTCCACGAGGTCGTCGATCCCGAGCTTCTCCTTCTTGAACTTCCGGATCGAGACGAGGCTGCCGTCGACGGCCACGGGCGGCACCATCGCGTTGAAGCGCGAGCCGTCCTTCAGGCGGGCGTCCACGTATGGGTTGGACTCGTCCACGCGCCGGCCGACGGCCGAGACGATCTTGTCGATGATCCGCAGGAGGTGCCGCTCGTCCTTGAAGGTGACGTCGGACAGCTCGAGCTTGCCCTTGCGCTCGATGAACACGCGCTGAGGGCCGTTCACGAGGATGTCGTTGACGTCGTCGTCCTTCAGCAGCGGCTCGAGCGGGCCGAGGCCCGTGACCTCGTCGTAGAGCTCCTGGATGAGGACCGTCCGCTCCTCGCGGTTCAGGACGACTGCGAGCTCCTCCAACGCCTCGGCCACGATGGCCTGGATCTCGGCGCGCAGGTCGGCTTCCTTTGCATGCTCGAGCGCGGAGAGGTTGAGCTGGTCGAGAAGGCGCCGGTGCATCTCGGTCTTGATCTCGGACAGCCGTTCCTTGCGGCGCGTCTCCTTGTCGGCGGGGGCGGGCGCGGCGGCCTTCGGCGCCTGCCGCCTGGCGACCTTGGGCGCGGCCTTCGCGGCCGGTTCGGGCGAAGCGGCGCCCGCGTCGGTCGCGGCGACGGGCGTGCCCTTCTCCTTCTTGTACTTGGCGAACATCAGGCGGCCTCCTCGCCGACGTTGCGCTCATGGATCGATTGGGCGAGCTTCTCGATCTCGCGGCGGAGGGGATTCTTCGGGGCGACCTCGGCAAGGGCCTTGCCTGCGTCCGCTGCCTGCTGCGCGGGCTTCAGCCCGTCGGGCAGCTGCAGGTCCAGCTTGATCTCCAGGCTTTCGGCCATGCGCTTGACCCGGGCCTTGCCCTGCAGGTCCATCCCCTTCGGCGCCCGGTTCAGGACCCAGCGGATCTTCTCGACCGGCAGCGCCTCGGCCCTCAGGGCCCGGATCACCCGCAGCGCGTTCTGCGCCGAGCGCATGTCGAGCTCGAGCGTGCCGAAATAGAGATGGGCGGCGTTCATCACCGCCTCCGTCCAGGAGACGAAGGCGTGCGGCAGGTCGATCACGACGTAGTCGAAGTTGACGCGCGCGAATTCGAGAAGGCGCTCGATCTCCTCGGGGCCGAGCAGGTCGAGGGGCAGCAGGTCCGAAGGCGCCGTCAGGACGTGCAGCGCCTCCCCGACCGGCTGCAGCGCCTGGATGAAGCCTTCGACGTCCATGTCCTCGATCTCGGTGAGAAGCTCCGTCACCGCCTCTCGGCGGGGCAGGTCGAGGGCGGTCGCGACCGCGCCGAATTGCAGATCGAGGTCGATCAGCGCCACCTTCGGCGGCGAGATCCCCTTCGGCGCGGTCGCCAGCTCGGAGGCGAGGTTGACCGCCAGCGTCGTCGCGCCGGTGCCCCCGGCCATGCCGTGGACGGCGACGACGACGGCCGAGCGGTCGCCCGCCGGGGCCGCTGCGCCGGGGCGGGCCATCTGGACGAGGTCCCCTCCGGCGAGGTCGGCTTGCACGCGCGGCGCCTCGAGGGTCGCGATGGCTTCGACGAGCTCGCCGGAGGGGATGGGATAGGGCAGGAAGGCCGATGCGCCCGACTTCATCAGCCGATGCAGCGCCGCCGGGGCCAGGCCGTCCGTCACCAGGATGACCGCGACCCCGGCGGAGCGGGCGGCGGCTATCACCGCCTCGGCCTCGTCCACCCGCCCCTCGTCCTCGCCGTCGAGGGCGATGGCGACGAACTCCATCTCCGCTGCCTCCGGCTGCCCGAGGAACACGGCGGCCTCCTCGAAGGAAAGATCGCCCCATCCCTCGCCGAACGCGGTCTCCATGTCGTCGATCAACGCGTCGAACCTGTCGAGGTCGCGGCTGATCGTGCAGGCCCGGATCGGGGCCGCGTCGCTCTCGGAATCGGCGCTGACGGTCATGTCGCTCATCCTCGCTGCGTCCGCCTTCGCGGATCGTTGATGCCGTCAGGACGCCCGCCGGGCTTCTGAACGGTCCTTCTCGCGGAATGGGATAGTGGCCGAATCCGGCGACAATGCGCCCGGATGGGGGTAAAGCATGGTGACGAAACGAGAGCGGGCGACCCCTCGGGGCCGCCCGTTCCCTGTTCCCGCGATCGGCCTCCGATCAGTTGTTCGCGACGGCCCCGGTGCTCGTCGCCAGCGACAGCTGGCTCGGGGGTACGGCCGAGGCGACGTAATCGCGGTAGATGATCTCCGCATAGCGTCCGTCGAGCACCGTCGGATGCCTCTGGTCGAAGCCGGACACGGTCGTGATGACGCGGCGGTTGCGCACTTCGCGCTGCGACGTCTGCACCGCCAGGCGATCCTCGCCGTAGGAGACCAGGGCCTCGAGGTGGCTGCGTGGCACCCCGCGCGAGACGAGATACCGCAGCACCGCCTCCGCGCGCGCCCGGCCCAGGCGTTCGTTGTAGGCGGAGGGGCCGACCGCGTCGGCGTAGCCGTAGACCGAGAAGCCCAGCTCGGGGAACTGCCGCATCCAGCTCGCCTGCCGGTCGAGGACCTGCTGGGCCCGGGGCGTCAGCGTGGCCGAGTCGAACTCGAACAGGACGGTGCTCGGAACCTCACTCTCGAACCTCGCCTGCAGCGCCTCCGCATAGCCCAGCTGGCCAGTGCTTATCATCATGTTCGTCATCGTCGCGTCGCCGAATTGGGCGTTGCGCGTCGCGCCGGCGGTCCGGTCGAGGCTGGGGTCGTTCAGAAGCCCGCCGCACCCGGTCAAGGCGAAGGCGAGGATCGTCGTGGTCAGGATGGTCTTCATCGCTCTTCTCCTCAATCCAGCACGTAGCCGTACGAGCCCTGGAAGTTCTGCCGCGCCACTTCGGCCGCAGGGCCCGTGGTGGGCGCGCCTTCCGTCCGGCCGAGCAGGAACAGCTCCCGCTCGGTCGGCAGGCGGACGTTGTCCGTCGGCAGGGCGTACCCGCCGCGGGTGGGCTGCACGAGATGCGCCGTGATCACGATGACCAGCTCCGTCTGGTCGCGCTGGTACTCGGCCGAACGGAAGAGGGCGCCGAGGATCGGGATGTCGCCGAGGAACGGCACCTGGTTGTTCGAGTCCCGGAAATCGTCCTGCAGGAGGCCCGCGATCGCGAAGCTCTCGCCGTCCCTGATCTCCACGGTGGTCGAGGTCGCGCGCGAGCGGAAGCCCTGCACGGCCTGCCCGTTCACGATCTCGCCCGCCGAGGGGTCGAGCGAGGAGATCGCGGCCGCCAGCTCGAGGTTGATGATGTCCCCGTCCACCACGCGGGGGATGAAGTCCATCTCGACCCCGAAGGGCTTGTACTCGATCAGGACGGTGGGGTTCTCGCCGTCGTCGCCCGGCTGCACCGTCGGAACGGGGTACTCGCCCCCGGCGATGAAGGTCGCCTCCTGACCCGAGAGGGCGGTAAGGTTCGGCTCCGCGAGGATGCGGGTGAGGCCGCGCTGCTCGAGCGCGTCGAGCAGAATGTCCACCGACGCGTCGCCGAGGGCGAGCTCGAAGATGCCGGTTCCGGCGACCGCGCCGCCTGCGGACGCGGGCACCCGCGTGCCGAGACCGATGGCCGATCCGGCGAGGTCGCCGTCCCCCCCGATGCCGATCCCGATGCCGCCGCCCAGGCTGCGGCTGACCGAACGGCCCATCTCGGCGAAGCGGACCTTCAGCATGACCTGCTGGTTGCCGCCGACGGACATCAGGTTCGAGACCCGTTCGGGCGCGTAGCGCTGCGCCAGCGAGAGGGCACGGTCGAGGCGCTGGATCGACGAGACTACGCCCGAGAGCACGATGCCGTCGTTCGCGGTGCGCACGTCGATGTTCTCGCCTGGCAGGATCTGCTGAAGGCGCTCGCGAAACTCGGCGACGTCGGGGGTCACCTGAACCTCGACGTTCGACAGAAGGCCGCCGTCCGGCCCGAGGATCGTCAGGGTCGTGCGCCCGGGCGTGCGACCCAGGACGTAGACCGTCCGGTCGGACAGCGTCGAGATGTCGGCGATGTCGGGGTTTGCGATCGACAGCTCCGCGAAGGGCATGTCGCTCTCCACGACGACGGCGCGGTTCATCGGCACCCGGAGGGGCCCCGAGGTGGGGCCGCTGAGGACGGAGAGGGTCTGCGCCGCGGCCGGTTCGGGGACGACGAGCCCCGCCGGACCGAGGGCCAGCGCGAGCGCCAGTGGCGTCGCGCGAAGAACTTTGGGAATCATGGTCGACCTGCCTCTTCGGATCGAGTTCTGCTCTTTGGCGGGATCTCATGTCCGCGCTCGCTGTCATCCTGCCCGAAGCGCGGTCTTTTCACATAGATGCCGCGCCCCCGGGGTTCGGCATGCGTGCCGATCGGGCAACAACCCGTGGTAGAAAGGCTCATTCCGGACAGGCCACCGGAACCTCGACGGTGCTGCCGCCCCGGCGGGTACGGATGGTGCAGACCTGCGCGCGCGCCGGACGGGCGACCTCGCGCACCTCGCGGATGTCGAGAAGCTCCTGCTGGTCGATCTCGATCCGCTCGGCGACCGTGTCGTCGTAGATGCCGACGAGGGACAGGGTCAGCCGGCCCGTCGCCTGGGCCTGCGTCAGCGCGGCGACCGTGCGGGGCAGGGCCTCGACCGTCACCGTCCGCGCCAAGCGGGCGGAGGTGCGGTCGGCGCCGTCGTCCTGGTCCACCGCGACGATGAGCACGTTCGATTCGATCAGCCGCGTCACGTCGCCCGAGGCGCCCGATTCGGTCTCGCCGTTGACGCTGCCGGACCAGTAGACGTCCACACGGTCGCCGGGGCGGAGGAAGCCCGACACGCCCGACGCCGCGTCGACCGGGATCGCGAAGGCGCGGTGGCCCGGCGTCAGGCGCGCGACGAGGCCCGCGTCCTCGCCGGGCGCGGTCAGCTTCGCGGGAAGCATCGGCTCGCCCTCGACCATCGCGAAGAGGACCGTGCGGCGGTCCTCGCCGGCGAAGAGGTCGTTCTCGCCGTCCACGATGCGGAAGGCGTCGCCGGGGATCTCCTCCTCCGGCCAGAGGATCACGCGCACGTCGTCCTCGGTCAGGCGGTCGCCGTAGGCGAGGTCGCGGCCGGCGACGAAGACCGGGGCCATGGTGGACATCCGCCCCCGCAGGGCGACGACCTCGTCCCTGAGGGCGCTGGCCTCGGCGGCGGACTGCCCGAAGGTGCCCTTGGCCAGATAGACGGCGAACCCAGCCAGGCCGAGCCCGGCGAGAAGCACCAGACCGAAGATGAGTCGCATGGTTTTGGCCTTTCGATTCGGGAATTATGGGTGGACTGTCGCCCGTTCGTGAACGGTGAATGGGGCGGCGTTGCGGCGGGCAGGGTGCGGGCGCGGGGCGTGGCTCCGGCGGTGGCGGAACGGGATCCCCATATGCCAAGGACCGCGCCCCTTCCGGATGGCGCGGCCCTTCCTGCGGCTTGGCGGGCCCTTCAGCGGCCCGGCCGACCTGAGCTACTCTTCGAATTCGGTCTCGATGTCGTATGCCAGCATCACCCCGTTCGTGTCCCCCGTCAGGTCGGCGAGCGCGGGCCGCAGCGCGAGGCCCACGGCGATGCAGATGAAGGCGACAGCTGCGGTCAGGACGACCCAGTCGACGGTCACGGCGCCGTCCTCGTCGCGAAGGAAGCGGTGGAGATGGCTGCTGCGTTTCACGTCGATCCTCTGTCTTTCGTACCCCGGCGTCTGGGCCCGCTGCTTGCTCTGTCCGCATCCGAACGGTCGGGCCGCTTCGGCTGGCTGTTACTCATCTCGCCGGGGCATATCTCGGCGCGAGCGGCCGCCCCTGTGATGTTCGATGTCCGCAGGCCGTGATTACGGCCGGAGGGGGCGGTATGGGGTGCTCACGTACCCTATCACGCCTGAGATACTGCAAGGATGCCCTGCCGCTGCGGAGCAGGGCAGGGCATCAAACGTTACTCGCCGCCGCCTTCGCCGCCGCCGCCGTTGCCGCCGGACCCGGGGAACTCATCGGTGTTGATTTCGTATCCGGTAATTTCGTTGGTCGCGTCGGTCGTCAGTTTCTGAACGCCCGAGCGGATCGAGGCGCCGACGGCGATGCCGAGGCCCACGATGGCGGCGGTCAGCACGACCCAGTCGACGGTGACGGCGCCGTCTTCGTCACGGGCGAAGCGGTTGGCGAGCTTGAAGAACTGCATGTGGGGTTCCTTCCACGGGAAAAGTTCGGTTTCACTCATCTCCGTTCGGCGTTGCGGACCGACCTTTCCGGGGCCCCGCCACTCGGCGATGGGGAAGGTATTCCGGCCGAATTGGGCGCGATCGGGGCAAGGGCGAAACCGGTTTGGGGTGTCTTCAAGTCCCCAGAGGGCGCGGCGAGCCATCTTCCAGCAGGCCTGCGCCTGCAAACGCAGGGCAAACCAGCCTATCGGCCACGATCCGGCCCAACTGTGGCGCTGCAGGCGCTATGAAGCGAGCATACGACGCCGAATGTTGCGCGATCCGACCTCGAACCGGCAGGATCGAACAGGAAGCCGGCCGGAACGGCCGCGATATGGTCGAATGGGGCTACGAGATGGACGCAATCTCGACCGGAAAGGCCCTCGCCCTCGCCGTGGTGCTGGGCGCGTCCTCGCCCGGGCCCCTCGGGGCCGAGCCATCCGCGTTCCCCGAATTCAGCGCCAGGCGCGTGGGGCTGCCGGCGGCCGGCGTCGCCCGGCGGATCACGGTCCAGATCGTCCCCGCACCGCCCGAGGCCGCCGCGCCGGCCCCGGCGGCCCCGGCGCCCTCGCGCCAGCAGGCCGCGGGGTGGTTCTGGACGGCGGTCGACCCCGCGCGTGCCGCCACCGCCGGGCGGTTCGACGCCGCGGTCAGGGCCGTCGAGGGCGGCCCGCTCCGCGCGCCGTCCGCACAGGCGCTGGGACGCATGGCGGCGGCGCACGGGGGACCGCTCCTCCTGCATTCCGCCGGCACCCGCGTTTCCCCGGCGCTGGCGCTCGCGGTGATGGCGACCGAATCCGCGGGGCGCGCCGAAGCGGTCAGCGGCGCCGGGGCGCAGGGGCTGATGCAGCTCATCCCCGCGACGGCGGAGCGGTTCGGCGTCGCCGACCCCTTCGACCCGTCCGAGAACGTCCGCGGCGGCATCGCCTATCTCGACTGGCTGATGCGCCGGTTCGACGGGGACGCCGTGCTGGCGCTCGCCGCCTACAACGCGGGGGAGGGGGCGGTCGACGACCATGGCGGCGTGCCCCCCTTCGCCGAGACGCGCACCTATGTCCCGAAGGTCCTCGCCGCCTGGCGGGTCGCCCGCCTCCTCTGCGCGACGCCGCCCGAGCTTCCGTCCGACGGCTGCGCGTTCGTCGTTCCGGTCAGCGGCGGCTGACGGCCCTAGTCGGCTTCGGCGCACCGATCCGGAAGGCCCCCTGGAACCCGCCGCACCGGCGACGCGCCTCATCCGTCCCGCCGCCGCCACGCGCCAGCCGGCGCGACGTGTCTAGACGATCCGCGCCTCCGTCGCGGCGCGGACGTCGTCCTCCGAAACGCCTGGCGCGGTCTCGACGATCCTGAGGCCGCCCCCGACGACGTCGAGCACACCGAGGTTCGTGACGATCCGGTCGACCACGCCCTTGCCGGTCAGGGGCAGGGTGCATGTCCGCAGAAGCTTCGATTCGCCCTTCTTGTTCTGGTGGTCCATGACCACTACGACCCTGCCGACCCCCGCGACGAGGTCCATGGCCCCCCCCATGCCCTTCACGAGCTTGCCGGGGATCATCCAGTTCGCCAGATCGCCGTTCTCGGCCACCTCCATCGCGCCGAGGACGGCGACGGCGATCTTGCCGCCCCGGATCATCGCGAAGGAGGTCGCGCTGTCGAAATAGGCCGTGCGGTCCAGCTCCGTGATGGTCTGCTTGCCGGCGTTGATGAGGTCGGGATCCTCCTCGCCCTCTTCCGGGAAGGGGCCCATGCCCAGCATCCCGTTCTCGGATTGCAGGGTGATGTCCTTGTCGCCCACATGGTTCGCCACCAGCGTCGGGATGCCGATGCCGAGGTTGACGTACATGCCGTCCTCCAGCTCCTCGGCGGCGCGGGCGGCCATCTGATCGCGGTTCCAGGGCATGGGCTTCTCCTTACTCTCCGGCCGTCACGGTGCCGCAGCGCGCGCCGCCTCCGCCGGCGAGGGCATCCGCGCCGACATCGACGGTCACGACCGTTCCGGCGAGGCCGCGGCTGACGGCGATCGAAGCGGCCATCCCCTCGATCAGCCGCCGCACGATGCGACCGCCCCGCGCGCCGCCTGCTGGAAAGGGCTCTCCCTCCGGGATGCCGATGCCGTCGTCCGCCACGGTCATCCGCAACCCGCCCTGCGCGAGGGTGACGACCCGCAGCTCGACCGAGCCGAAGGCGCGTCCCTCGAAGGCGTGGCGAAGGGCGTTCGTCAGCAACTCGGACGCGAGGAGGCCGAGGCGGGTCGAGACGTCGACGCCCGCCGCCAGGTCGACGGAGGCGATGTTGACCCGGATGCCGGGGCGCCCCTCCACGTGCGCGAGCGCGTTGCCCACGCGGGCGATGTAGGCCCCCAGCGCCACGCGCCCGTCGTTGCGGCCGAAGGGGGCGGGGCGGATCATCTCCTCGTAGAGAAACTGCAGCGTCTCGATCCTCCGGTTGAGGGAGAGGAGCTCCCTCTCCGAGCAACCGGCGTTGGGATGGTCGAGGATCGTGTCGATCACCCCCGCGAGATGCGCGCGCACCCGCGACTGGACGGCCCGCATCCTGTCGGCGGCGGCCGCGCGCCCTCCCGCGTCCTCGACGTCCCGGGCGGTCATCTCCTTCTGAAGGCCGAGGAAGTACTGGACCTGCCCCCCCTCTCCGAAGACCGGCGCGAGGAGGAGGCGGTTGAGGAAAGCCTCGCCGTCGGCGCGGTAGTTGAGAAGGTCGATCGCCACCTCTTCCCTCGCGCGGATCGCGTCGCGGATGCGCGCCACGTCGGCCGGATCCGTGTCGGGGCCCTGCAGAAAGCGGCAGTTGCGCCCGACGACGGCGGACTTGGCGTAGCCCGTCAACTCCTCGAAGGCCTCGTTGATGTAGACGATCGGATTGTCGTCGACGTTCGGATTCGTCAGCACGATCGAGACGGTCGCCCGGCTGAAGGCGAGGTCGGCGGAGGCCTCGTCGATGACCGCCCCCAAGGCAGGTTTCGGGTCGGTCATCCGGTGCTGCCGGCGGCCGCGCGGGGCCGGTTGGTGCGCTGCTCGATGCGCTTCTCGTGCTCACCCTGGACGAGGCGGTGCACGTAGATGCCGGGCAGGTGGATCGTGTCGGGATCGAGGCTGCCGCGGGGCACGATCTGCTCGACCTCGGCGACGCAGATCCGCCCGCAGCTCGCGGCGGGGACGTTGAAGTTGCGGGCCGTCTTGCGGAACACGAGGTTGCCGGTGTCGTCCGCCTTCCAGGCCTTCACGATGGCGAGGTCCGCGACGATTCCCCGCTCGAGGATGTAGTCCTCGCCGTCGAAGGTCTTCACCTCCTTGCCTTCGGCGACCTGGGTGCCGACGCCGGTCCTGGTGTAGAAGCCCGGGATGCCCGCTCCGCCCGCGCGCATCCGCTCGGCCAAGGTTCCCTGAGGATTGAACTCAATTTCGAGCTCTCCGGCCAGGTACTGTCGCATGAACTCCGCGTTCTCGCCGACGTAGGACGAAAGCATCTTCCTGACTTGCCGTGTCCGCAAGAGGATGCCGATGCCGAAATCGTCCACCCCCGCATTGTTGGAGGCGAAAGTCAGATCCTTCGTACCCGCGTCCCGTATGGCGGCAAGGAGAAGCTCTGGTATGCCGCACAGGCCGAAGCCGCCAGCCGCGATCAGCATCCCATCGTGGAGAAGGCCCTCGAGCGCCGCCGCGGCATCGGGTCGGATCTTGTCCATGCACGCTCCCCTGGCTTGCAGCGCGACACTACCGGGCGGCGCCGGGGCGTCAATCGGGCGCCGGCGCATCGCCTCCCCCGACCGCTGAAGAATTCAATCTCACGATCGACCGAACGGGAGGGACCATGCCGAGCCCCGAGGCATTCACGGACCAGCAAATCGCCGACGCGCTGACCCAGCGCGGCCTACATTGGGCGCGCGATGCGCTTACCTACTCCTACGGGGACGTCAGCACGCGCGGCAACGCGCTGGACGCCACCCACCGGGCGTGGATCGAGCAGGCGGTCGCACAGGTTGGTGCGCTGATCGACGTCGACTTCCGCCTCGTCGGGACGGGCGGCGACATCTCGTTCAACGCCAGCGCGGGCAAAGGAACCTATGCCTCGACGAGCTACTACGTCTCGTCGGGCCGGATCGCATCCTCCGACATCCATTTCGACCAGAACTGGTCGAGCAACGCGTCCAAGAACCTGGACTACGGCAGCTACGGCGTGACCACGATCCTGCACGAGTTCCTGCACGCGCTCGGCCTCGGGCATCCTGGCCGGTACGACGCCAGCGACGGCGGCGGCATCACCTACGCGGACGACGCCGAATTCCGTCAGGATACGCATCGATACACCGTCATGTCCTATTTCCGCGCCGGATCGGACGACTCCGGCACCGAGCATTGGTTCCGGGAGGCGGACGGACGCTGGAGCTATCAGTATCCCCAGACGCCGATGGTCTACGACATCCTCGCGCTGACCGCTGGGAACTTCGACGGGCGCTTCGGCGGCTATGCCGCCAACGCGGCGACCCGCGCGGAGGACACGACCTACGGCTACGGCGCGACGCCCGGCATCGACGCGGTCTTCGACTTCCAGGTGAACGAGGGGCCCGTCCTGACGATATACGACGCCGGCGGCACCGACACGTTCGACCTTTCGGGCGAGGCCGTCCGCGAAGGCGCGCATATCGATCTGCGGCCCGGCGCCTACTCCTCTACCCACGGCATGACGAACAATATCGGCATTGCCTTCGGGACCAGCATAGAGAATGCGAACGGCACCCGTTTCGCAGACGCGATCATCGGAAACGACGCGGACAACACCATTGCAGGCGGCGGCGGCGACGATATCCTCGAAGGCGGGGAGGGGGCCGATACGTTCGTCCTCGCGGACGGCGACGGGCACGACACGATCACCGACTTCGTGATCGGAACAGACCGGATCGATCTCTCGGCCCTTCCGGCATCGAAGATCCGCGCCACGACGGTTTCGCAAGCCGATGGAGACGTCGTGATCCATGTCGACGGGGCGACGTCCATACGCCTCTCGAACCCACAGGGATCGGGGGGGGACAACCTGTTGGCGACGCTCAGCAGCCAGCTCTCCAACCACGCGCCCGAGCTTTCGGTCCGCGACGTGACGCTCGCGCCGGGCGAGCGGCTGGGGCTGGAGGCGTTCGCGACCTTCTCGGACGCGGATGGCGACGTACCGACGCACTACCGCATCTACGACCCCTCGGGCGGGCACAACTGGCTGGTGGAGGGCGTGGCGCGGGACGCCTCGGGCGGGGCCTCGGTGTTCCCGCCGGCGCTTCTGGGCCTGCAGGGCGACGCCCATGCGGGCACCCAGACGCTCTGGATGAGGGCCTATGACGGGCAGGACTGGTCCGCCTGGTCCGCCTTCGACCTCACCACCCAGAGGGCGGCGAACCACGTGCCCGAGCTTTCGGTCCGCGACGTGACGCTCGCGCCGGGCGAGCGGCTGGGGCTGGAGGCGTTCGCGACCTTCTCGGACGCGGATGGCGACGTGCCGACGCACTACCGCATCTACGACCCCTCGGGCGGGCACAACTGGCTGGTGGAGGGCGTGGCGCGGGACGCCTCGGGCGGGGCCTCGGTGTTCCCGCCGGCGCTTCTGGGCCTGCAGGGCGACGCCCATGCGGGCACCCAGACGCTCTGGATGAGGGCCTATGACGGGCAGGACTGGTCCGCCTGGTCCGCCTTCGACCTCACCACCCAGAGGGCGGCGAAACCTGCGACCATGGCAGTGGAGGATCTCGACCTAGCCGCCGGTTCGTGGGTCCGCCTCGATACCGTCGCCACCTACTCCCATCGAGACGACGCGCCTTTCCTCCTTTGTCAAATAGAAGATCGAGAAGGTCCCCCCAACTTCTACGTCGTGGAGGAGGAAGGGGCCCGTTACGTCGATGCCGCCACTCCGTTCGAGTTCGACGCGACGATGCTCGCCGATATCTACTTCAAGGCCGACGCGAATGCCGGTGATTCCAGCGACCTCCGCATACGGGCGTATGACGGCCACGAATGGACGGACTGGGATGCCTGGACGGTGACTGCGGTCTAGCAGCCACCGTCCTCAACCGGCCGCCGACTTGCCGCCGGCCGCCTTTCGTTTCTTCGCCGCGGGCTTGCGCGTGGTCTTCTTCTTGTTCTTGCTTTTCTTCGCCTGCTTCTCGGCGATCAGTTCCAGCGCGAGGTCGAGGTTCACATCCTCGGGCTTCACGTCCTTCGGAATCGTGGCGTTGACCTTCTCCCACTTCACGTACGGGCCGTAGCGTCCTTCCATCACCGCGATCGGGCCACCCTCCGGGTGCTCGCCGACCTCGTGAAGCGGCTTTGCGGCGGCGCGGCCCCGTCCGCCGCGGCTGGCGGCCTTCTGTGCGAGAAGCTCCACCGCGCGGTTCATGCCGACGGTGAACACCTCCTCCACGTCGTCGAGCGAGGCCGAGGATCCGCCGCGCCCGACGGTGTCGTTGTGCTTCACGTAGGGGCCGTAGCGTCCGATGGCGGCCCAGATGTTCACGCCATCCTCTGGATGCTGCCCGACCAGACGGGGCAGGGAGAGGAGGCGCACCGCCTTCTCCAGATCGACGCCCTCGAGTGGCCAGGTCTCCGGGACGGAGGCGCGGGGCGGCTTCTCGCCCTCGGCGCCCTCGCCGCGCTGGACGAACGGCCCGAACCGACCCTTATGCAGGGTGATCGGGTCGCCTTGATCCTCGCCCAGAAGCTTTCCTTCCGGCGGGATGCCGCCGTCCTCGCCCTCGGCCCCCGGGGGTCCGAAGGGGCGGGTATAGCGGCATTCGGGATAGTTCGAGCAGCCGATGAAGGCCCCGCCCGAACGAGCGGTCCGCATCGACAGGCGACCTGCCCCGCAATTGGGGCAGAGACGCGGGTCGGTCCCGTCGCCGGGATCGGGGAAGAGATGCGGCTCGAGCACCTCGTTGATCTTCTCGAGCACCTCGCCGATCCGCAGGTCGGCCGTCTCCTCGATTGCGGCGGAGAAATCGACCCAGAAGCGACCCAGCACGTCCTTCCAGTCCCGCTCCCCGGCGGAGACGTCGTCCAGCTCCCCTTCCAGCTCGGCGGTGAAGTCGTAGCCCACGTAGCGGCTGAAGTAGTTGGAGAGGAACGCGGTGACGAGGCGGCCCTTGTCCTCCGGGATCAGGCGGCCCTTCTCCTTCACGACGTAGCCCCTGTCCTGGATCGTCGTGACGATCGAGGCGTAGGTCGAGGGGCGGCCTATCCCCAGCTCCTCCATCCGCTTTACCAGCGTGGCCTCGGTGTAGCGCGGCGGGGGTTGGGTAAAGTGCTGGGCGGGATCGACCGACAGCTTCTTCGCCGCCTCGCCCTGCATGATCTGGGGCAGGATCTTACCGTCCTCGTCCTCGGACGGCTCGTCGCGGCCTTCGGTATAGACGGTGATGAACCCGTCGAAGGCGATGCGTTGGCCGGTGGCGCGCAGCTCGACCTCGCCATCGGCGGAGGCGATGTCCACGGTCGTCCGCTCCAGCTTCGCGGCGGCCATCTGGCAGGCCACGGTGCGCTTCCAGATCAGGTCGTAGAGCTTGCGCTGGTCCGGGTCCGAGAGGCGCAGCTTCGCCGGCGCCACGGCGACGTCCGTGGGCCTGATGCACTCGTGCGCTTCCTGGGCATTCTTGGCCTTGTTCTTGTACATGCGCGGGGAATTGGGGAGGTAGTCCTCGCCGTACTCCGCCTTGATGTAGTCGCGCGTCGCCATCACCGCCTCGGGCGCCATGTCGATGCCGTCGGTCCGCATGTAGGTGATCAGCCCCGCCTCGTAGAGGCGTTGCGCCGCGCTCATGGTCTGGCGGGCGCCCATGCCGAACTTGCGGCTCGCCTCCTGCTGGAGGGTCGAGGTCATGAAAGGCGCGGCGGGGTTACGCGTCGTTGGCTTGGCCTCGACCGACTTGATCGCGAGGTCGCGCGAGTTGACCGCCTGGACGGCGAGGTCCGCGTCCACCTCCGTCGCGAGGTCGAACTTGTCCAGCTTCCTGCCGCCGAGAACCGTCAGGCGCGCCTCGAACCCCTTGCCGCGCGGTGTCTCCAGCTGGGCGGTGACGGACCAGTACTCGCGCGGCTTGAAGGCCTCGATCTCCATCTCGCGCTCTACGATCAGGCGCAGGCAGACGGACTGGACGCGCCCGGCCGACTTCGCGCCCGGCAGCTTGCGCCAGAGCACGGGCGAGAGGTTGAACCCCACGAGATAGTCCAGCGCGCGGCGCGCGAGATAGGCCTCGACGAGGGGGGCGTCGACCTCCCGGGGGCTCTTCATCGCCTCTGTCACGGCGTTCTTGGTAATCTGATTGAAGACCACGCGCTTGGGCGGGTGCTCCTTCACCTTCTTCGCGGTGTCGCGGCGGCGGCCGAGCTCCTCCGCCAGATGCCATGAGATCGCCTCGCCCTCGCGGTCGGGGTCGGTGGCGAGGATCAGCTCGGGGTCGTCCTTCAGCGCGTCGGCGATGGCCTTCACGTGCTTCTTGGAGGCGGCGTCCACCTCCCATTTCATGTCGAAGCCGTGCTCGGTGTCGACGCTGCCGTCCTTCGGGGGCAGGTCGCGGACATGGCCGTAGCTGGCCAAGACGGTGTAGTCGGGCCCGAGATACTTGTTGATCGTCTTGGCCTTGGCGGGGGATTCGACGACGACGACGGGCATGGCGGCTCCTCGGGGGGACGGGGCCGAGTGGCGCCCGGCGGAGTGGCCGCAGATGTGGGGGCGCCGCGGGCCTTGTCAATCGGCCGCCCCGGAACGGACCTTCAGGAAAGGTGGATCCGGCCCCCGGCCCGCCGCTCGATCCGGCCGTCGAGCTCGAGCGCGAGAAGGGCGGGCGCCACCTCGCCCGGGCAGGCGCCCGAGGCGCGGATGAGCTGGTCCTCGTCCGCCGGGGCGTCCGCCAGCCGCGCCAGGATCGCCTGTGCGACGGTGCTACCGGGCCGGATCCCGGCGCATTCGGCATCGCCGTCCGGTGACGCGGCTTCCGCGCCGCCGGAACGCGGCGTGCGAACGTGGCCTCGGGCGGGACCGGTCCCGCCGGCTTCCGCGGCGGGAGGCGACGCCGCCCTCCGCGCGCCCCCCGGATCGCCGCGAGGTCCGTCCGCCGCCGCAGGGCCTGCATTCCTCCGCCTGCCCCTCCAGGGCATCGCGGTCCTCTTCCTTTCGGACGACTCGGCTTCCTTGGCCGACGGGGCCGGGGCCGGGGCTGCGGCGAAGGGCGCTGCCTCGGGCCGGCTGGCCTGCGTTGCCTTCGGCGCCGGAGCCTCCGGGGACGGCACGGCGGCCCAGAGGGGCAGCCCGGCCTCGTCGGCCCGGCCCACGGCCTGGGAGACGTCCTGCGGCCCGCGCACAAGGGTGGCGCCGTCGCGGATCAGCATGTTGCAGCCGGCCGCGCGGGGATCGAGCGGGTGCCCCGGCACGGCCAGCACCTCGCGCCCCTGGTCCAGCGCCATCCGTGCCGTGATCATCGAGCCAGAGCGCGCCGCCGCCTCGACCACCACCACTGCGCGGGCGAGGCCGGCGACGATCCGGTTGCGGCGCGGAAAGTCGCGCGCGCCGGGCACCCGGCCGGGCGGATGCTCCGACAGGAGGAGGCCGCCGCGCGCCACGCGCGTCATCAGCGCCTCGTCGAGGGCGGGATGCGTCGCGGCGATGCCGCCCGCCAGGACGGCGATCGTGCCGTGGGGCAGCGCGGCGTCGTGCGCGGCGGCGTCGATCCCCCGCGCGAGGCCGGAGACCGTCGCGAACCCGGCCTCGCCCAGCCCGGAGGCCAGCGAGCGGGCCATACGCAGCCCCAGCGAGGAGGCGTCGCGCGCGCCGATCAGCGCCACGGCTGGCCGGGAAAGGAGCGAGAGGTCGCCCCGGGCCCAGAGCATCGCGGGTGCGTTCTCGACCTCTCGCAGCGCGGCTGGCCATTCGGGGTCGTCGGCGAAGATCGCCCTGGCGCCATGGCGGGCCCCCTCCGCCATCTCGCGTCGGGCGACGGCCTCGGGGCAGGGGACGTAGCCCGGCAGGCCGGCCTCGCTCGCCAGGGCAGGCAGCAGCTCGACCGCCCTGCGGGCGGTGCCGTGCGCCGTCATCAACCTGGCGAAGGTAGCCGGGCCGATCCGGCGGGAGCGAAGCAGGCGGAGGCGGTCCAGACGCTCGGCCCCGCTGGGGTGGGGGGTGGGGTGGGGTTCGGGACCCGAGCTTCCGTCCATGGGTGGAACCCGCCTCCGCCTGCTTGCGGAATCACTTCTAGCGGCAGCGGGTTAAGAGGGCGTTAACGCCCTCCGTACGATGCACGAAAACGGCCACATCGGCCCGAAGACGTCTGCGCGGCCGACGATCACCAGTCCCATCGGCCCGGCGGATCGGGGGCCGCTTGGGTGGCCGCGCAGGGTCACCGCCGCATCAGGCCGCCGCGCCGCCCACCGTCAGCCCGCCCATCAGGAGGGAGGGTTGCCCCACGCCGACCGGCACCCACTGCCCCGCCTTGCCGCAGTTCCCGATCCCCGGATCCAGCGCCATGTCGTTGCCGATCCCGCGGATCTTCGTCAGCGCCGTCGCGCCGTCGCCGATCAGCGTGGCCCCCTTCACGGGCGCGCCGACTACGCCGTCCTTCACGCGATAGGCCTCCGTGCAGGAGAAGACGAACTTGCCGTTCGTGATGTCGACCTGACCGCCGCCGAACCCGACCGCGTAGATCCCATCCTCGAGGTCCGCCAGCAGCGCCTTCGGGTCGGCGTCGCCGCCCAGCATGTAGGTGTTCGTCATGCGCGGCATCGGGATGTGCGCGAAGCTCTGGCGGCGGCCGTTGCCCGTAGGCTCCACCCCCATCAGGCGGGCGTTCTGCCGATCCTGCATGTATCCCACGAGCACCCCGTCCTCGATGAGGGTGTTGCGGCCCGACGGCGTGCCCTCGTCGTCGATCGTGAGGCTGCCGCGCCGGTCCGGGATCGTGCCGTCGTCCAGCACGGTGACGCCGGGCGCTGCGACGCGCTGGCCCATGAGGCCGGCGAAGGCGCTCGATTCCTTGCGGTTGAAATCGCCCTCCAGCCCGTGCCCCACCGCCTCGTGGAGGAGGATGCCGGGCCAGCCCGGCCCGAGGAGCACGTCCATCACTCCCGCGGGCGCCGGCTCGGCCTCGAGGTTGACGAGCGCGATTCGCAGCGCCTCGCGCACATGGGCCTGCCAGCCCCCGGCCGTCATCAGCCCGGCAAGGTCCGTGCGCCCGCCCCCGCCCGACCCGCCGGACTCGCGCCGGCCGTCCTTCTCGACGGTGACCTGCACGTAGAGGCGGGCCATCGGCCGGACGTCGGAAGCGCGCCAGCCCTCGGGGCGGAGGATCTCGACCTCCTGCAGGCCCGCGCCCAGCGAGGCGCTGACCTGGACCACGCGGGGGTCGAGGTCGCGGGCGAAGGCGTCGATCTCGCGCAGCGTCTCGACCTTCACGCCGAAGGGCGCGCCGGCGATGGGGTCGGCATCCGTGTAGAGGCGCGCATTCGTCCGGCGGGGCGACGGCGCCATCGTCCCGCCGCCCCCGGCGACCGCGAGGCGCGCAGTCTCGGCGGCGCGGCGCAACGCGGCCTCCGTGATCTCGGTCGAGTGAGCGTAGCCGGCCGTCTCGCCGCGCACGGCGCGCAGGCCGAATCCCTCGGCGCTGTCGTAGTTCGCGGTCCGGAGCCGCCCGTCGTCGAAGCTGAGCATCTCGGTGCGGGTCCGCTCGAGGAAGAGCTCGCCGTCGTCGGCGCCCTCGAGCGCGCCGCGCAGGATCCCTAGGGCGCCCTCCTCGTCGATGGCGGTCTCGAACGGGCGGAAGGGTTCGTCGGTCATGGCCACTCCTGCTGGAAGGGCGGCGGGGCGCCGCGCGGGGGAAGCGGGGGCCGCCGCGCGCGGTTGTGACGCGGCATGCCCCATTGAGGTCAGAGGCTAGATATGGTCAGACCCCGCACGAGCAAAGGCGCGCCCCGCGACGGGCCGCGCGGGACCACCCAGTCAGGAAGACGATATGCGGAATCTCTCGGCTCTGACGGCGACCTTCGGCGCGGCCCTTCTCGGCGGCGCCGCCCGTGCGCAGGAAGTGCTGGACGAGCTTCCGGTCGTCGGCGCGCCCAGCGCCGCCGGGATCGATTTCCAGCCTGCCGCGACCGAGCTGGCGCGCCAGCTCCAGGGCCTCGACTGGATGGTGACGATCATCATCACGGTGATCACTGTGTTCGTGACCGCCCTGATCGGGATCGTCATCGTGCGCTACAACCGCCGCCGGAACCCGACCCCGGCGACGTTCACCCACAACTCGCCGATCGAGGTGGCGTGGACGGTCGTGCCGATCCTGATCCTCTTCTTCATCGGCGCGTTCTCGCTTCCGGTCCTCTTCCACCAGCAGGAGATCCCGGAGGCCGACATCACCATCAAGGTGACTGGCTACCAGTGGTACTGGGGCTACGAATACGTCGACGAGGGCATCGCGTTCGAGCAATTCATGCTCGCGCGCGAGGATCTCGCTGACTACGGCTACGACGAGAGCCTCTACCTCCTGGCGACCGACAACCCGATCGTCGTGCCCACGGGCGCCACGGTCGTGATGCAGGTGACGGGCGCTGACGTGATCCACTCCTGGACGATCCCGGCCTTCGGCGTGAAGCAGGATGCGATCCCCGGCCGCCTGGCCGAGCTCTGGTTCGCCGCCGAGCGCGAGGGCGTCTACTTCGGCCAGTGCTCCGAGCTATGTGGCAAGGACCACGCCTACATGCCGATCACGGTCCACGTCGTCTCGCCCGAGGTCTATCAGGAGTGGCTGGTCGAGCAGGGCGGCGCGAGCGTGCAGACCGCTGCGCTGGAAGGCTAACGCAACCCTTGGGGGCGCCGCCCCCGTCAGCAGGGGCCGGCGGAGGATCCGCCGGTTGGCATAACGGATGTCCGACGCGACCCATTTCGAGCGCTATGGCGAGCCGGGGTTCGGCGATTACGTCGCCCTCCTGAAGCCGCGCGTGATGGTCCTGGTGGTGTTCACGGCCATCGCCGGCATCGTGGCCGCGCCGGTGGCCGTCCACCCGGTCATCGGCTTGGCGGCGATCCTCTTCATCGCACTGGGCGGCGGTGCGTCGGGCGCCCTGAACATGTGGTGGGACGCGGACATCGACGCCGTGATGCGGCGCACCCGCGGCCGCCCCATTCCCGCCGGACGGGTCCAGCCGTCCGAGGCGATGGCGCTGGGTCTCGTCCTCTCGGCCTTCGCCGTCGTCATGCTTGGGCTGGCGACGAACTGGATCGCCGCCGGTCTGCTGGCCTTTACCATCTTCTTCTACGCCGTCGTCTACTCGATGTGGCTCAAGCGCTCGACGCCGCAGAACATCGTGATCGGCGGGGCGGCGGGGGCGTTCCCGCCGATGATCGGCTGGGCCGTCGCGACGGGCGGCGTCTCGGCGGAATCGGTGATGATGTTCCTGCTGATCTTCATGTGGACCCCGCCGCACTTCTGGGCGCTCGCCCTCTTCATGCGGTCCGACTACGACGACGCCGGCGTGCCCATGCTGACGGTCACCCATGGCAGGCCGGCGACCCGGCGGCATGTCTGGTGGTACACCGTGGCGCTGACCCCGGTCGCGCTGGGGCTGGCCTTCACCTCCGTGGGCGGTCCGATCTACCTCGCCGCCGCCCTCGTGATGCACGGCATCTTCCTCCGCGGCGCATGGGCGATCTTCCGGCGGGACGAGGTCATGGCCGAGGCGGACGGTTACGCCGTCGAGAAGAGGGTGTTCCGCGACAGCCTCGCCTACCTCTTCGTGCTCTTCGGCGCGATCATGGTGCAGGCGGCGCTGCACGGCACGGTGCTGGGGGCTTTCCGATGACGCTGCGCCCCACCCATGAGCTGCACGAGCGGCGGCGGTCCCGGAACGTCGGCCTCGGTCTGACGCTGATCGGGTTCATCGTGGTCGTGTTCGCGATCTCGGTCGTGAAGATAAACGGCACGGGGGCGGTCGAGGGCTTCGACCACGTCGCCCGCCCCGCGCTCGCGGTGCCCGAGACGCTGGATGCGCCCGCGCCGCTGCCGGGGGAGGACGGGTAGATGGATCCCAAGACCCGGACGGCCTTCCAGGCGGCCGGCGTCGTCGTGACGATGGGCGCGCTCGCCTGGGCGTCGGTGCCCTTCTATGACTGGTTCTGTCGCGTCACCGGCTTCGGCGGCGATCCCGGGATCGCCGTCGCGAACGAGAGCGACGTCCTGGACCGGACGATTCGCGTGCGCTTCGACGCCTCCGTCGAGCGCGACATGCCATGGGAGTTCGAGCCGGTCATCCGCACCGTCGAAGTTCCGATCGGCGAGACGGCGATCGCCTTCTACGAGGCGACGAACCCGCTCGACGTGCCGGTCGCCGGCCGGGCATCCTACAATGTCGCGCCCTTCGAGGCCGGCGGGTTCTTCACGAAGATCGACTGCTTCTGCTTCGAGGAGCAGCTGCTGCGGCCCGGCGAGACGATGCGCATGCCCGTCACCTTCTTCGTCGATCCCGAGATCGTGGATGACCGCGACGCGCAGTTCGTGCACACGATCACCCTGAGCTACACCTTCCACCGCCTCGACGATCCCACGATCGAGCAGGCGGCCTTGAACGACGAACCCAGCGAGGGCTGAACGCATGGCAGGCGCCAAGAACCACGACTACCACATCCTACCCCCCTCGATCTATCCGTTCCTCGGGTCCGTCTTCGGCTTCGTGATGCTGTTCGGGGGCGTCCTCTGGATGTCGCCGGCCGCCTCCGGCACGCCTTGGGTGTTCCTCGCCGGCCTCGTCGGCGTCCTCTACGTGATGTTCGGCTGGTGGGCCGAGGTCTCCGCCGAGAGCGCGGCTGGTGACCACACGCCCGTGGTGCGGATCGGCCTGCGCTACGGCTTCATCCTCTTCATCATGTCCGAGGTGATGTTCTTCGCGGCATGGTTCTGGTCCTTCTTCAAGCACGCCCTCTATCCGATGGAGACCTTCTCCGAAGGACAGTGGCCGCCCCCCTCGATCGAGACCTTCGATCCCTGGCACCTGCCGCTGATCAACACGCTGATCCTGCTGTGCTCGGGCGCGGCGGCGACTTGGGCGCACCACGCCCTCGTTCACGAGAACAATCGCCGCGACATGCGCAACGGGCTGATCCTGGCCATCGTGCTGGGGGTGATCTTCACCTTCTTCCAGGCCTACGAGTACACCCACGCGGCCTTCGGCTTCGCGGGCAACATCTACGGCGCGAACTTCTTCATGGCGACGGGCTTCCACGGCGCGCACGTCATCATCGGGACGATCTTCCTCGCCGTGTGCCTGATCCGCCTGCAGAACGGCGCCTTCACCCCCGAGAAGCACGTGGGCTTCGAGGCGGCGGCCTGGTACTGGCACTTCGTGGACGTGGTTTGGCTGTTCCTCTTCTTCTCCATCTACATCTGGGGCGCCTAGCGGCGGGACGGCGTCTGCCGTGGTCGGAGGTCGCTGCCGGGCATCCTCCGACCCGGACGCCGCCCTCTTCCGGGGGCGGCCTTCTCCTTTTCGGGTCCGGCTCTTCGAGCAGCGACCTACCAGCGGAGATGGGTGGCTGATGCGTCGAGGGCTGATCGTGCCGTTGCTGTTCGCCCTCCTTGGGCTGGCCGTCCTGCTTCGGCTGGGGTTCTGGCAGCTGGACCGGGCGGAGTGGAAGGCCGCCGTCATCGCCGACGTGGAGGCGCGCCGGACGATGGAGCCCGTCGCCCTTCCCGCCGCGCCCGATCCCGAAGCGGACCGCTTCCTTCCCGTCGCCCTGACCGGGACGGTGGGGGAAGGGGTCGGCGTCTTCTCGACCTGGCGGGGGCCCGGTGCGGGCTACCGGATCGTGGCGCCATTCCGGACCGACGACGGGCGGCGGGTGCTTCTCGACCGCGGCTACTCACCGACGGAGGAGGCGCGGGTTCCCAAGGGGCGTATCGCGGTGGAGGGAAACCTTCACTGGCCCGATGAGAAGGAGGCGGATCCCTCCGACGGGTGGGAAGCGCGGGACGTCGCCCTCCTCGCCGAGGCGCTGGAGACGGAGCCGGTCCTCGTGGTGGCGCGCGCGACCTCCGCCCCCGAAGGCGTGGTGCCGGTGCCGCTGGACACCGCCGGCATCCCGGACAATCACCTGGGCTATGCCGTGCAATGGTTCGGGCTCGCGCTGGTCTGGGCGGGCATGGCGGGATATTTCCTATGGCGCCAAGCGCGCCGGACGGAGGGGTGATGCGCTACGTGTCGACGCGGGGGGAGGCTCCCGAGCTTGGTTTCGAGGACGCGATGATGACCGGCCTCGCGCGGGACGGCGGCCTCTACGTCCCGGCCGAGGTTCCCGCGCTGCCTCCCGGAGAGATCGCGGCGCTCGCAGGACGCCCCTACGAGGATGTCGCCTTCTGCGTCATGCGTCCCTTCGTGGGGGACGCCTTCGACGACGCGACCTTCCGGCGGCTGATCGACGCGGCCTATGCGGGCTTCGGCCATCCGGCGCGCGCACCCCTCCGGCAGTTGGCCCCGAACCATTTCCTGCTGGAGCTGTTCCACGGCCCGACCCTGGCCTTCAAGGACTTCGCCATGCAGCTGATCGGCGGCATGTTCGCCGAGGTCCTGGGCCGGCGGGGCGACCGCCTCTGCGTGATCGGCGCCACCTCGGGCGACACCGGCTCGGCCGCGATCGAGGCGTTCCGCGGCAACCCGGCCGTGGACGTGTTCGTCCTCTACCCGCACGGGCGGGTGTCCGAGGTGCAGCGCCGCCAGATGACCACGCCCGGGGAAACGAACGTCCACGCCATCGCGGTCGATGGGGATTTCGATACCTGCCAAGCGCTGGTGAAGGCCGCCTTCAACGACCACGGCTTCCGCGACGAGGTCGCCCTGGCGGGGGTGAACAGCATCAATTGGGGCAGGGTGCTGGCGCAGGTGGTCTACTATTTCGCCGCCGCCACCGCCCTGGGGGCGCCGGGGCGCACGGTCGATTTCACCGTGCCCACGGGCAATTTCGGCGACGTGTTCGCGGGCCATGTGGCCAAGCGCATGGGCCTTCCAGTCGGACGGCTCATCGTGGCGACGAACCGCAACGACATCCTCCACCGCGCGCTCACGACGGGGGAATACCGCCCGGACGGCGTCGCGCCGACCATCAGCCCCTCGATGGACATCCAGGTCTCGTCCAACTTCGAGCGGGCGCTGCATCTCGCCTATGGCGGCGACGCGCGCGCCGTCCGGCAGCTGATGGCCGAGTTGTCGCAGGGGGGCTTCGGCATCTCGCAGGGCGCGCTGCAGGCGTTGCGCGAGGTCTACGCCTCAGGCCGCGCCTCGGAGGAGGAGACGAAGGCGACCATCGCCCGCACCCTGCGCGACGCGGGGGAGCTTCTTTGCCCGCACACCGCCGTCGCGGTCCATGTCGCCGAAGCCCATCCAGGGGACGCGCCAATGGTGACGCTGGCGACCGCCCACCCCGCCAAGTTCCCCGACGCGGTGGAGGAGGCGACCGGCGTCCGCCCCCCTCTTCCCCCTCGCATGGGTGATCTCTATGACCGCCCCGAGCGTGTGACGCGCATCGCCGACGACCTCTCCGCGCTTCAGGCGCACATCCGAAAGACCCGCGCCACTTGACCGAAGAAGCCCGCCTCGACCGCCTCCCCAACGGCCTTCGCGTCGTCACGGAGGCGATGCCGGGCCTTGAGTCCGCCGCCGTCGGCGTCTGGGTGAATGCCGGCGCCCGCCACGAGGACGAGGGCGAGAACGGCATCGCCCACTTCCTCGAGCACATGGCGTTCAAGGGGACCGATACCCGCAGCGCACTTCGCATCGCGGAGGAGATCGAGGACGTCGGCGGCTACATCAACGCCTACACCTCGCGCGAGGCGACGGCCTACTACGCGCGGGTGCTGCCCGCGGACATCCCGCTGGCGCTGGACGTGGTGGCCGACATCATCCTGAACCCCGTCTTCGACGCCAGCGAGATCGAGATCGAGCGCGGGGTGATCCTGCAGGAGATCGGGCAGGCGCTGGACACGCCCGACGACGTGATCTTCGACTGGCTCCAGGAGGAGAGCTTCGCGGACCAGCCCCTCGGGCGCACCATCCTCGGCCCGGCCGAGAAGGTGACGCGCTTCGACGCCGCCGACCTGCGCCGCTTCGTGGCCTCGCATTACGGGCCGGGGCAGATGATCGTCGCGGCCGCCGGCGCGGTGGACCACGACATGGTGATGCGCCTCGCGGAGCGGCATTTCGGCCATCTCGAGCCGCGCGCGCCCTCGACTCCGGCCGCCGCACGCTTCACGGGCGGCGAGCGGCGGGTGATCCGCGACCTCGAGCAGGTTCATTTCGCCCTGGGCTTCGAGGGGCCGGGCTATCGCGACGACGCCGTCTACGCCGCGCAGATTCACGCGACCGCCCTCGGGGGCGGCATGTCGAGCCGCCTCTTCCAGCGCCTGCGCGAGGAGCGGGGGCTCTGCTACAGCATCTTCGCCCAGGCGGGCGCCTATTCCGAGACGGGCACGACCACGATCTACGCCGGGACCAATGCGGGGCAGGTTGCCGAGCTGGCCGCGCTGACCCTCGACGAGCTGAAGCGCGCCGCCTCGGACATGTCCCCCGCCGAAGTGGCGCGGGCGCGGGCGCAGATGAAGGCCGGCATGGTCATGGGCCTGGAGAGCCCCTCGGCGCGGGCCGAGCGGCTCGCGCGGGTCACCGCCGTCTGGGACCGGGTGCCTCCCGTGGGGGAGGTGCTCGAGAAGATCGATGCCGTCACCACGGGCGACGTCCGCGCCGTCTCCGCCAGGATGGCGGGGGAGGGGGTGCCGGCGTTGGCGCTCTATGGCCGGGCCGAGGCCGCGCCGGGTCTCGATGCCGTGCGCGCGCGCCTCGCAGCGTGATGTTCGGCCAGGCCTCGGCGCCCCGGATCGAGACCGAGCGCCTCGTCCTCCGCCCGCCCGAGCATCGCGACTGGCGCGTCTGGGCCAACCTGCGGGAGACGTCCGCCGCGCATCTCAAGCCGTGGGAGCCTGTCTGGTCCATCGACCATCTGACCCGACGGGCCTTCACCAACCGCGTCTACTGGGCGCAGCGGGCGGTGCGCCAGGGGACGGGGCTGCCCCTCTTCCTGTTCGAGAAGGACGGCGGCGGCTCTCAAGGCCGCATCGCCGGGGCGATCACCCTCGACAACATCCGCCGCGGCCCCTCGCAGGCCGGAACGACGGGCTACTGGCTGGGCAGCGGCTTCACCGGACGGGGGTTGATGACCGAAGGGCTGCGCGCGGTCGTGGGCTACGCGTTCGACGCGCTCGACCTCTCCCGCATCGAGAGCGCCTGCCTCGCGGAGAACCGCGCTTCGCGTGCGGTGCTGGAGCGTGCGGGATACAAGTACGAAGGCGTGGCGCAGAGCTACCTCCAGATCGGGGGGCGCTGGCGCAATCACGTCCTCTACGCCTGCCTTCGAAGCGACCGGCGGGGACGGACGGACGCCGGCTAGGCGCGGCGGGCGCGTTTCGCCTTCGCGCCTTGGCGGTCTATGCTCACGGTCATGCCCGCCGCCTGCCGATCCCGCCGCCATCGCCGCCCGGCCTGCTCGCGCCGCCTCCCCTCGCGAGGGTGCGGCAGGCACGGCGGACCGGGCTGTCTCGGGAGAGAGCGCGGCGGTGCACCTGCGTCGTCGCGGCCGCTCTCGGCTTTTCGGGGGCGCCCTTGCCCTCACCGATCGTCCCGGCGGCTTGCCAGGGGGCGTCCGCCCGGCTTCGTCGCCGTGGGCAGGGTCCGTTCCAGCCCGATCATCGTGCCGCGCCTGGGTATCGGCGCGCCGGCGTCCGCGCCCCCGCCATGACCCTTCGCCCCGCCGAGGAGGCGCGCGCATCCCTCGAGGCCGCCGCGCCCGGAACCCTGTCGACGGCCGAGCCGCGCCACCTGGAGGAGCCGCGGGGCCGGTGGCGTGCGGCCTCGGGCCTCCTCGCGCGGCCGCGGAGCACGGCGGAGGTCGCGGCCCTCGTGCGGACCTGCGCGCGCGAGCGGGTGGGGATCGTGCCCCTCGGCGGCGGCACGGGCCTCGTAGGCGGGCAGGTGGCGGAGGGCTGCCTGATCCTGTCGTTCGAACGGATGACGGCCATCCGGGAGATCTCGCGCACCGAGGACCTCCTGATATGCGAGGCTGGCGCGATCCTCTCGGACGTCCAGGCGGCCGCGGAGGCGGAAGGGCGCCTCTTCCCGCTGTCGCTCGCGTCGAAGGGCTCCGCGCGGATCGGCGGGCTCCTAGCCGCGAACGCGGGCGGCGTGAACGTCCTGCGTTGGGGCAACATGCGGGACCTCGCGGTGGGCGTCGAGGCGGTGCTGCCGGACGGCACGGTGCTGGGCGGGCCGGGACGGCTCAGGAAGGACAACGCGGGCTACGACATCCGGCACCTGCTGATCGGCGCGGAGGGAACGCTCGGCATCGTGACGGCGGCATCGCTGCGCCTCGTGCCGCCCCCCGCCTCGGTCGCGACCGCTTGGATCGCCGTGCCCTCGCCGGAGGCGGCGCTGAAGCTCCTCGGGATCGCGCGCGACCGGGCGGGCGAAGGCGTCTCGGCCTTCGAGCTGATCTCGGGGGTGGGCCTGGGCTTCCTGGCCGAGCATCTGCCCGACCTGCGCCAGCCGCTGGCGCCCGCGCCGGACTGGTCCGTCCTGATCGAGCTGGGCCTTCCCTCGGCCGCCGAGGACGCCCTCGCGGGCATCTACGAGGCGGCCGCGGAGGCCGGGCTGGCTGGCGAGGCCGTCCTCGCGGCGTCCGAGGCGCAGCGCGCCGCCCTCTGGGACGTGCGGGAGTCGATCCCCCTCGGCAACCGCGCCGTGGGCGCCCTGGCGAGCCACGACATCAGCGTGCCGCTCGGCATGGTGCCCGAGATGATCGCGGAAGGCGTGCGGCGCCTGGAGGGGCGGGGCGTGCGGCTGAACGCGTTCGGCCATCTGGGGGACGGCAACCTGCACTACAACCTCTTTCCCGCCAGGGGCCGCGCGCGCGGGGACTACGACGCCGAGGCACTGACCGGCATCGTCCACGGCCTCGTCCGGGAACTGGGCGGCTCGATCGCGGCCGAGCACGGGGTGGGCCGGCTGAAGGCGGCCGAGCTCGCGGCGACGGGCGATCCCGGCAAGCTGGCCGCGATGCGGGCGGTGAAGGCGGCGCTGGACCCGGCGGGGATCATGAACCCGGGGGCGGTGCTGCCCCGGCGCGCCGAACCCCCGGGCCGCGGACGACCCGCCTAGGCGGCGCCGTCCTCCCACTCTCCCTCGAAGCCCTTCGGCACGAGGAGGACGGAGCGGTCGAGGTCCGCCACGTCCTTCCGCCCGCAGAGCGCCATGGAGACGTCCAGCTCCTTGAGGATGACCTCCAGCGCCGCGGTAACGCCCGGCTTGCCCATCGCGCCGAGGCCGTAGACCCAGGCCCGCCCCGACCAGCACGCGTCCGCCCCCATGGCCAGGGCCTTGAGCACGTCCTGGCCCGACCGGATTCCGCTGTCGAGATGCACCTCGCAGCGCCCGTCCACCGCCCGCACGATTCCCGGCAGCGCCCGTATCGAGGAGATCGCCCCGTCGAGCTGCCGGCCGCCATGGTTCGAGACGATGATCGCGTCGGGCCCGACCTCGTCCACGGCGCGGCGGGCGTCCTCGGGGTCGAGGATGCCCTTCAGGATCACGGTGCCGCCCCATTCCTCGGCCAGCCGCCGGACCTTGGCCCAGTCGAGGCGCTGGTCGAACTGCTCGGCCGTCCAGACCGATAGGCTGGAGGCGTCCGTCACCCCCTTCGCATGGCCGACGATGTTGCCGAAGAAGCGCCGTCTCGTGCGCAGCATCCTCATGCCCCAGGCCCAGCGCCGCGAGAGGTCCAGCATTGTGGGGACCGTCATCTTCGGCGGGGCCGTCAGCCCGTTCTTCAGGTCGCGGTGCCGCTGTCCGAGGATCTGCAGATCGAGCGTGATGACCAGCGCATCGCATCCCGCCGCCCTCGCGCGCGACAGCAGGGCCGACGTGAACTCCTCGTCGCGCATGGTGTAGAGTTGGAACCAGAAGGGTTTCCTCGTGTGCTCGGCCACGTCCTCGATCGAGCAGATCGACATGGTGGAGAGGCAGAAGGGCACGCCGAACGCCTCGGCCGCCTGCGCGGCGAGGATCTCGCCGTCCGCGTGCTGCATCCCGGTCAGGCCCACGGGCGAGAGGGCGACGGGCATCGCGACCTCCCGCCCCACCATCCGCGCCGCGGTGCTGCGCCCCTCCATGTCCACGGCCACGCGCTGGCGCAGGCGGATGAGGTCGAAGTCGCTGCTGTTCTCGCGGAAGGTCTGCTCGGTCCAGGATCCGCTCTCGGCGTAGTCGTAGAACATGCGCGGCGCGCGGCGGCGATGAAGGCGCTTGAGGTCCTCGATCTCGGTGATGACGGGCATGGCGCCTCCTTCCGGCCGGCTTTCCTTACCGGACGCCCCATGCGACCGGAAGCGGGTGAATGTCGCTTCCGGGATTGCGCCCTGGCAGCCGCGCCTCCAGCGTGGCCGCAAAGGAGGACCTCGCGATGCAGCTCTATCCGTTTACCGATCCCGCCGCCGGCGCCCCTCGCCAGATCGTCGCCGGGGAAGGGGCATGGGTCACGGACGCGGACGGCAACCGCTTCCTCGACGCGGTCGCGGGGCTCTGGTGCGCCTCGCTAGGCTTCTCGGACGAGCGCCTGGCGAGGGCGGCCTACGATCAGATCAGGACGCTGGGCTACTACCACAGCTTCAAGAACCGCTCGGCCAAGCCGGCCGACGACCTCGCCGCGAAGCTGGTCGAGATGACGCCGGGCAGCATCGCGCGGGTCTTCCTCGCCTGCGGCGGATCGGAGGCCGTGGACACGGCCGTGAAGCTGGCCCGCTCCTTCCGCATCGCCACCGAAGAGCCGGGGCGCATGAAGGTGATCGCCCGTACCGGGGCCTATCACGGAAGCCTCGGGATGAGCGCATCGCTCACGGGGATGGGTTACGTCCACGACGGCTTCGCGCTTCCGGGGGGCGTCGTGCGGGTGGGCCGGCCGCACCCCTACCGCGACAAGCACCCCAACGAGTCCGACCGCCAGCTCGCGGACCGCCTCGCCCGCGAGCTGGACGAGACGATCCGCGCCGAGGGCGCGGAGACGATCTGCGCCATGATCGGCGAGCCCGTGATGGGCGCTGGCGGGGTCATCATCCCGCCCGAGGGCTACTGGCCCGCCATGCGCGAGGTGCTGCGCGCGCACGGCATCCACTTCATCGCCGACGAGGTGATCTGCGGCTTCGGGCGGCTGGGCACGTGGTTCGGGTCCGACCACTACGACCTCGCGCCCGACCTGATGACGATGGCCAAGCAGCTCTCGGCGGCGATGTCGCCGGTCTCGGCCGTGGGGCTGTCGGCCGAGGTGGCGGACGCGCTGGACGTGCAGTCGGCACGGCTCGGCACGTTCGGGCATGGCGTGACCTATGGCGGCCATCCCGCTGCCTGCGCCGTCGCGCTGGAGGCGATCCGCATCCACGAGGAGATGGACGCCCCGAAGGTCGCCCGCCAGAAGGGCGAGGCGCTGGGCGCGCTGCTCGAGCGGTTCCGCGGCATGCCCGGCGTGGGCGACGTGCGGCGCCTGGGCTTCATAGCCGCCGTCGAGATCGCGCCCGACGCGGGCTTCGGCGGCGCCGAGGTCGGCGCGGAGGCCGAGGCGCGGGGCGTGTTCTTCCGCATCATCGGCGACACGCTTGCCATGTGCCCGCCCTATGTCGCCACGGACGAGGATCTCCGACGGATGACGGACGTGCTGGAGGCGTCCATCAAGGCGTGCCGCGCCCGGGCGGCCGCCTGAGGCCGGGCGTCAGGCGGCGTGCGCGCCCTTCGCCAACGCGGCGACGTAGGCGAGCACGTCTTCCGCCGGCTCTCCGTCCGCGATCCGCGCCACGATGGCCGAGCCCACGACGCACCCGTCCGCGGTGCCCGCGATCTCCTTCGCCGCCTCGGGATCACGGATGCCGAAGCCGACGACGACCGGAAGGTCCGTGGCCGCCTTGATGCGGGCGACTTCCGGGCCGACCTCGCGGGCCTCCGCGACGGCCGAGCCGGTGATGCCGGTGATCGAGACGTAGTACACGAAGCCCGAGGTGTTCCGCAGGACCGCCGGCAGCCGCGCGTCGTCCGTGGTCGGCGTGGCGAGGCGGATGAAGTCGATCCCTTGCGCGAGCGCGGGCAGGCAGAGCTCGGCATCCTCCTCGGGGGGCAGGTCCACCACGATCAGCCCGTCGATCCCGGCCGCCTTCGCATCGCGCAGGAACCGGTCGACCCCGTGCGAGAAGATCGGGTTGTAGTAGCCCATGAGGACGATGGGGGTCGCTCGGTCGCCCTTCCTGAACTCCCGCGCGAGCGCGAGCGTGCGCTTCAGCGTCATGCCGGCCGCCAGCGCCCGCTGCCCGGCCAGCTGGATGGTCGGGCCGTCGGCCATGGGGTCGGTGAAGGGCAGGCCCAGCTCGATCACGTCGACCCCGGCGGCCGGCAGCCCCCGCACGACCTCGAGCGAGCGGTCGAAGTCGGGGTCCCCGGCCATCACGTAGGCGACGAAGGCCTTCCTGCCCTCGGCCTCGAGCTCGGCGAAACGCTCCCCGATCCGTCCCATGCGTCCCTCTCCCCGTTCGGGCCCTGCACGCCGCGAAGCCCGCGGAGGCCTTGCCCCAGGCCGGGGCCCGCCGCAAGTTGGCACCGCGGACCGGCGTCCCCATATGGACGGCATGAACTATCTCCTCGCCATCCTCCTGCCGCCCCTGTCGATCATGCTCGCCGGGCGACCCATCGTCGGGATCCTGTCGTTCCTGTTCTGGGTGCCGGCGATCATCCTCTCGGGCGGCCTCGGTCATCCGGCCTTCGTGATCCTGGCCTGGGTCATCATATTCGAGCGGAACCGCGATCGGCACGCCTAGACGGCGGGCAACCCGCCGGCCAGCACGGTCCGCATCCAGTCGGTGTCGATGTTGCCGCCGCACAGGATGACGGCGACCTTGCGGCCGGCCATCGCCTCCCGCTCCTGCATCAGCGCGGCGAGCGGGGCGGCCCCTGCGCCCTCTGCGACGTTGTGCGTGGCGCGGAAGTAGAGGCGGATCGCCTCGGCGACCTCCCTGTCCGAGACGGCGGCGATGCGTTCCGCGCCGCGGCGGTAGATGTCGAACGCCTCGCGCACGGGCACGCGCACGGCCATCCCGTCCGCGAAGGTCCGGGCCTCGTTCGTCGGCACGAGGTCCCCTGCCTCGACCGACAGCTTCGCCGTGGGCGCGTTCTCCGAGACCACGCCGATCACCTCGGCTCTCGCACCCAGCGCGTCACGCGCCAGGATCGTTCCGCATATGCCCGAGCCGCAGCCGATGGGCACGTAGATCGCGTCCAGATCGGGCACGGCCTTCAGAAGCTCGTACGCGTAGGTAGCGACGCCTCGCACCAGCGCGTCGTGGAAGGGCGGCACGGGGAAGAGACCCTCCGTCTCCGCGGCATGCATCGCCTCCTCGCGCGCGGCTTCGAAGTCGTCGCCTTGCTCGATCACCTCGGCCCCGAACGCGCGCATGGCCGCGTTCTTTTCGGCGGCGTTGCCGCGCGGGACGTAGACCCGCGCCGTCAACCCCGCGGCGACCGCCTCGCGCGCCTGGCCCTGGCCATGGTTGCCGCGCGTGGCGGTGACGATTCCGGGCACTTCGGGATGGGCCCGCCGAAGCCAGTCGATGAAGGTGATCGCCCCGCGCAGCTTGAAAGCGCCCGTGGGGGTCATGTTCTCGTGCTTGACCCATGTCTCGGTCCCCGTCTCCTCCTCCAGGAGGGGCCAGCGGCGCTGGGGGGTGGGCTCCATGCGGGAGTGGACGAGGGCGGCGGCTGATTCGAGGTCGGCGATCGTGAACTGCATGCGTGCAGAGGGGCACCGGGCGGGTGCCGGGTCAACGCGGGCGTGATGGTACGCGGTAGGGTTTGCCGCACTCGCGCGGCGGCCCCGGTCCCGTCAGATCGCCCGCATGGACAGACGAAAGGAAATCGCCATGCCCGCACTTCGCCTCGCCTCCGCCCTCCTCGCGCTCGCTGCCCTCGGCGGCTGCGCCGTGGCGGAGGCCGCCGCGGTGACCGCCCTCTGGGCTTCTGGCGAGACCTTCGGATGGTGAAGGCCGGGCACGTCGCCGGGCGTTGACCCTTCCGCGCGGCCCGCCCATATCGCGGGCCGCTTCCCGGAGGACCCCATGGCGCTTTCCATCGGCATCGTCGGCCTGCCCAACGTGGGCAAGTCCACGCTCTTCAACGCCCTGACCAAAACGGCTAGCGCGCAGGCCGCCAACTTCCCCTTCTGCACGATCGAGCCCAATGTCGGCGACGTGGCGGTGCCCGACGCCCGGCTGGCGAAGCTGGCCGAGGTGGCGGGGTCGAAGCAGGCGGTCCCCGCGCGAATCCAGTTCGTCGACATCGCCGGGCTGGTGAAGGGCGCCTCGAAGGGCGAGGGGCTGGGAAACCAGTTCCTCGCCAACATCCGCGAGGTGGACGCCATCGCGCACGTCCTGCGCTGCTTCGAGGACGGGGACGTCACCCATGTGGAAGGGCGCGTGGACCCGGTCGCGGACGCCGAGACGATCGAGACCGAGCTGATGATCGCCGACCTGGAGGGGATCGAACGGCGGGCGGCGAACCTCGTCCGCAAGCTGAAGGGCGGCGACAAGGAGGCCAAGCTCCAGCAGGCTCTGCTCGAGCGCGCGAAGGCCGCCCTGGAGGAGGGGCGCCCGGCCCGCACCGTCGAGGTCTCGCAGGACGAGGCGAAGGCGTGGCGGGGGCTGCAGCTCCTGACGACGAAGCCCGTGCTCTACGTCTGCAACGTGGCCGAGGACGAGGCGGGGACGGGCAACGCCCACTCTGCCGCGGTGGAGCGGATGGCCGAGGCCCAGGGCGCCGGCTCGGTCGTGATCTCCGCCCGCATCGAGGAGGAGATCGCCCAGCTCCCCGAGGAGGAGCAGGCCGACTTCCTGGAGACCCTGGGGCTGGAGGAGCCCGGCCTCGACCGCCTGATCCGCGCGGGATACGACCTCCTGGGGCTCGAGACCTACTTCACCGCGGGTCCGAAGGAGGCGCGCGCCTGGACCATCCCGCGCGGCACCACCGCGCCCCGCGCGGCCGGCGTGATCCACGGCGACTTCGAGGCGAAGTTCATCCGGGCCGAGACCGTGGCCTATGACGACTACGTGACCTTGGGCGGCGAGGCCCCCGCCCGCGACGCCGGCAGGCTGCGCGCCGAAGGCAAGGGCTACGTCGTGAAGGACGGCGACGTGATGAACTTCCTCCACGGGGCGTGACGCGGCGCCGCCGATCCGCGGGCATGCCGCCTCACCCCCGCCGAAGGGTGGCGCGGGGGCATCGCCGGCTTCACGATCATGTGCCGGCGGCGGCCGGTCGGCGGGCTCTCACGCGTGATCGTTCGGTGCGGGCTGCCGGCCTATCTCCAGGCGGTAGATCCACACCGGATACTCGACCGCCATCCGCCCGCCGTTGAACCCGGGCGTGCGGTTCTGCTGGGTGGCCGGGATGTAGAGGCAGCCGTCGCGGTGCAGCCACATCGCGTCCGCCCAGATCAGCCGGTCGTCCTGCAGCAGGACCTCCGAGGCGCCGTCCGGCGCGATGCGGATCAACGTGCGCGTGTCGGGCGCGTTCAGGTAGATCGCTCCTTCGGCATCGATGGCCGTGCCGCCGGTGGTCGGGCTGTCGAAGGAGGTCTCGACGGCGGCGGCGAGCGCGTCCTCCTGGGTGCCGAAGTCGTTCAGCAGGTCGGCCGGCAGACGGTAGAGCGGCCCGCTTCCCGGCTGGTAATAGAGCCATTGGCCATCCGGCGAGACCTCGAGCTGGTCGCAATGGACCCGCAGCTCATCGCCCTTCTTCGTTCGCAGGACCGTGCCGTCCGCCCGCATGGGGCGCCGATCCGTCGTGCTCGGGTGCCCGCCGAGCACGCGGCGCATGGCGCCGTCGGAGAGGCGGATCACGATCAGTCCGGGATCGCCGGCGTCGGTGGCGTAGACATGGTCGCCGTTGAAGCGGATGTCGTCGACATAGCTCTTCCCCTTTAGGGCAGGGGCGAGGTCGATCGTCCGTGCGAGCGTGCCGCTCGCCGCCTCGAACGCGAGAAGGCGCCCCCCTCCCTCGACTGCGGCCTCTCCGATCCCGGGCGCCCCCGCGTCTACGATCCACAAGAGCCCGTCGGGCCCGAACCGCAGAGCGTTGACGTTCACGAAGCCGGCGTCGGGGTCGGGCTCCCTCCGCAGGCGGTTCCACGGCTCGTCCGGGAAGGGGACGAGGGCGTCGCCGGGCCCGATCCTCGCCGCCTGCACCCCGCGTCCGTCCGCCGAAGGAAAGCTGACATAGGGGGTGCCGTCCGCATCGAGAGCGACGCCGTTCCAGACGCGCTGGGCCGCCCAGAGCGGCTCGAGATCGGGCTCCATCGCACCCTCCGTCACCGAATCACATCGCTGGGACGGGAACGCGGACGCCGATCACGCGGTTCCGGGCGCTTCCCCCCGCCACCGGCCATGACCCGGAAGGGCCCGTTCGCGCCGCCACGTCCGCCGGACGACCCGGGGCGGGGGCCGCCCGCCCTTCCGCTCGGCGGCGTCCGCCCTATGGTCCCGGCGAACATCCAAGGACGCACCACCTATGAAACGCACCACCCTCGGCCGGTCCGGCATCGACGTCTCCGCGCTCTGCCTCGGGACGATGACCTGGGGCACCCAGACCCCGCCGGAGGACGCGCACGAGCAGATCGACGCCTGCCTCGGCCACGGCATCGACTTCCTCGACACGGCCGAGATGTACCCCGTGAATCCCGTCCGGAAGGAGACTGTCGGGCGCACCGAGGCCATCGTCGGCGACTGGATCCGCCGCACGGGCCGCCGGGACGAGCTCGTGATCGCCACCAAGTGCTCGGGCGAGAACGGATCGTTCGTGCGCGAGGGGCGGATGGTCGACGGCGACGTGATCCGCGAGGCGCTGGACGGCTCGCTCCGGCGGCTCAGGACGGACCGGGTCGACCTCTACCAGCTGCACTGGCCGAACCGCGGCTCCTATCACTTCCGGCAGTATTGGGACTACGATCCGTCCGGCCAGCCCCCGAAGGCCGAGGTCGACGACAATATCGCGGACTGCCTCGAGGCGCTGGACGAGGCAAAGAAGGCCGGCAAGATCCGCGCCTGGGGCCTGTCGAACGAATCCGCCTGGGGCACGACCCGCTGGCTCGCGCAGGCCGAGGCGGGGCGGGGTCCGCGCGTGGAGGCCATCCAGAACGAGTACTCGCTCATGGACCGGCGCTACGACACCGACCTCGCCGAGCTGGGCCATCAGGAGGGGGTGACCCTGCTCGCCTTCTCGCCGCTGGCCTGCGGATTCCTGACGGGCAAGTACGCCGGCGGGGCGAAGCCCGAGGGAAGCCGCGCGGCGATCAACGACGGCCTCGGCGGGCGCTTCACCGACAGCGCCCTCGCCGCCGCGGCGGCCTACGTCGCCCTCGCCCGCGAGATCGGGATGGAGCCGGTTCACCTCGCCCTGCGCTTCTGCCTCACGCGGCCCTTCCCCTGCATCCCCATCTTCGGCGCCACGACGATCGAGCAGCTTCGCACGATCCTCGACTGTTCGGACGACCCGCTGCCGAACGAGGTGATGGACCGGATCGACGCGGTGCACCGCGCCCACCCCATGCCCTACTGAACGGCCGGGCGGCTGCCCTTCGGGGGCGGCCGCGCTAGCTGGGGCGGCATGTGCGGACGCTATGCGATCACCCTGCCGCCAGAGGCGATGCGCGACGCCTTCGACGCGGACCTCGTGGACAACGGCCTTCCGCCTGTCCCCAACTGGAACGTCTGCCCCACGAACCGCATCCCCGCCATCGCGCGGGAGGGGGGCGTCAGGCGCCTGACGGCCTTCCGCTGGGGTCTCGTGCCGCGCTGGTACGCCAAGCCGAACGGCGGCCCGCTCCTGATCAACGCGCGGGCCGAGACGGTCGCGGAGAAGCCCGCCTTCCGCGACGCGGTGCGCGAGCGGCGCTGCCTGATCCCGGCGGACGGGTTCTACGAGTGGACGAAGGACGCGGATGGCAACCGGCTGCCTTGGTGGGTCACCCGCCGGGACGGCGCGCCGATGGTCTTCGGCGGCCTCTGGCAGCCGTGGGGGCGGGACGGCGAGGCGCTCCGCGCAGCGGCCATCGTGACCGTGGAGGCCGGACCCGATGTCGCAGCGATCCACCACCGCCAGCCCCTGATCCTCCGCCCCGGGGACTGGGCCCTCTGGCTGGGCGAGGAGGGGCATGGCGCCGCCGCGCTGATGCGCCCGTCGCCGGAGGGCACGATGGACGCGGTGCGCGTGAGCACGGAGGTGAACTCGAACCGCGCGGCGGGCGAGGGGCTCGTTCGACCAATTAACCCCGCATGATCCGGAAGGCCCCCCGGAAAAAGGAGAGGGGCCGCGCCACCACCAGGACGCGACCCCTACCAGGGAGGTTCAGCGGCGCCGTTCCGATTCCCTCCGGTCTCGCCTCCGTCGGGGGTGCCGCTGGGTAAAGACTAGACCGTTCGGTTCGGGATGTCGCCTCGAAGCGTCACTGCCGCCGCCTCGAAGTGGCGACCCTGCCACATTCGCCGCTTCGGGGTAGGGCGTCCGGCACAAGCGCCTGTCGGCAAGTACCCCGCCCGGGCGGGAGCGGGCAGCTTGCAGCCGGGGGCGGCGAGGGGCTAGAAGCATCCCAGCGCGGGCGTTGTGTAATGGTAAGACCCTTGCCTTCCAAGCAAGAGATGCGGGTTCGATTCCCGCCGCCCGCTCCATTCCAACCTGCTCGCGCGGTCCGGCGCGTCCCTCGCGCCGTCCCCATGCGCGGCCGCGTGATGCATTGCCGGGCCTGACCGCGGCCGTTACCTGCCCGCGGAAGGGGGAAGACCTATGGCCCGATCACCGGAGGAGCAGGACCGCCAGTCCTCGAAGGACCTGAAGGTCCTCGCGGCGCTGGCGCCGTTCATGCGGCCCTATCTCGGGGGCTTCGCGCTGGCGATAGGCGCGCTCGTCGTCACCGCGATGCTGTCGCTGGCGCTGCCGCTCGCGGTGCGGCGGGTGGTGGACGGGTTCGGCGCCGGGCTGGACGCGGCGCGCATCGCGCTGCTGGACCGCTACTTCCTCGCCGCGCTCGCCATCGCGGGCGCGCTCGCGGTGGGGACGGGGCTGCGCTACTACCTCGTCACGCGGCTGGGCGAGCGGGTCGTGACCGACATCCGCAAGGCGGTGTTCGACCGGGTCATCGGCCTCTCGCCCGCCTTCTACGAGCGGATCATGACGGGCGAGGTCCTCTCCCGCATCACGACGGACACGACGCTCCTCCTGTCTGTGATCGGCTCCTCCGTCTCGATCGCGCTCCGCAACGCGCTCCTCCTCGTCGGAGGGCTGGCGCTGCTGATCTGGACATCGCCCAAGCTGACGGCGCTGGTGCTCCTCCTCGTGCCGGCGATCCTCGTCCCGATCTTCACGCTGGGGCGCCGCCTGCGGCGCCTCTCGCGCGAGAACCAGGAGCTGATCGCCGACAGCTCGGGCAACGGGTCCGAGGCGCTGCTGGCCGCGCAGACCGTCCAGGCCTTCACGGCCGAAGGGCCCGTGCGCGGCCGGTTCGGGGCGCTTGCCGAGGCGGCGTTCGGCAGCGCGAGGCGGCGGATCGGGGTGCGGGCCGTGATGACGGTGATCGTCATCTTCCTGACCTTCACGGGCATCACCGGCGTCCTCTGGGTGGGAACGCGCGACGTCGCCGCAGGCGTCATGACCATCGGCGAACTGGCGCAGTTCCTGATCTACGCCGTGATGGTCGCCGGCGCCGTGGCCGCCCTGTCCGAGATCTTCGGCGAGCTGCAGCGCGCAGCCGGCGCGACCGAGCGGCTGGTCGAGCTGATCGGCGCGGCGGACTCGGTCGAGGACCCTGCCGACCCCGTCCCGCTTCCGACGCCCGCCCGCGGCGCGATAACCTTCGACGACGTGACCTTCGCCTATCCCGCCCGCCCCGCGCTGCCAGCGCTGCGGGGCGCGAGCTTCCAGATCGCGCCGGGCGAGACGGTCGCCCTCGTCGGCCCGTCCGGGGCCGGCAAGACGACCGTGCTGCAGCTCCTCCTGCGGTTCTACGACCCCCAGGAGGGGGCGATCCGCTTCGACGGCGTACCCCTGCGGCAGATGACGCGCGCCGCGTTCCGCCGGCGCATCGCCCTCGTCCCGCAGGAGCCGGTGATCTTCGCCGCCACCGCACGCGAGAACATCCGCTTCGGCCGCCCCGACGCCACCGACGCCGAGGTCGAGGCCGCCGCGAAGGCCGCCGCCGCGCACGAGTTCCTCCTGCGCCTGCCGGAGGGATACGACAGCGAGGTGGGCGAGCGGGGCGTCATGCTCTCGGGTGGCCAGCGCCAGCGCATCGCCATCGCCCGCGCCATCCTGCGGGACGCGCCGGTCCTCCTGCTGGACGAGGCGACGTCGGCCCTCGACGCCGAATCCGAGGCCGCCGTGCAGGCCGCCTTCGCGCGCCTGTCGCGCGGGCGGACGACGGTGGTGGTGGCGCACCGGCTGGCCACGGTGAAGCGTGCGGACCGCATCCTTGTCTTCGACGAAGGTCGCCTTGTCGCCGAAGGCACGCACGATTCCCTCGTCGCCGAAGGGGGCCTCTACGCCCGGCTCGCCCGCCTCCAGTTCACCGAAGGCATCGCCGCGGAATAGCCGCGCGGCGTCCATGGCGGGGCTCGCGCCGGCGCACTATCTATGGCATGGGTGACCATGGCCGAGATCGGATGGCAGGGATGAGAGACGACACCCGGGACGGCCCTGCGGCGGGGCCGGGGCCAGCCGAGGAGGTCGCGGCCCTGCGCGCCGAGAACGACCGCCTCCGGCGCGAGCTTTCGGCCGCGCGCGCCACGATGGCATGGCGGGCCGCGACGCCGGACGACCCCGAGGCGGAGGGGGATGCCCCTGCATCGGACGCCCAGGCGCGCCTCGCGCTTCTCGAGGCGATGCTCGAGACCGTGCCCGTCGGCGTCGTCCTCGCCGACGCGCGCGGCCGGATCCTGCACGGCAACGCCTGGGTCGAGCGGATGCTCAAGCACCCCGTCCTGCATTCCGCCGACGCGGAATCCTACGGCGAATGGGTCTCGTTCCATGCGGACGGCCGCCAGGTGGAGAGCTGCGAGTACCCCCTGTCGCGGGTGATACGGGACGGGGTCGACCATTCCGAGATCGACGTGAACTACCGCCGGGGCGACGGCTCGATGTTCTGGATGCGGGTCATCGGCGAGCCCGTCCGCGACGCGGACGGCAACCGCGTGGGCGCCACCGTCGCCCTCGTGGACATCGACGACGAACGGCGCCTCCTCGATGAGAAGGAGACGCTGCTCGGCGAGGTCAACCACCGCGTCAAGAACTCGCTGCAGCTCGTCGACGCGATCATGTCGCTGCAGGCCCGCGCCGCGCACGGCGAAGGCGCAGCGGTGCTGAAGGCCGCCTCGGCCCGTCTGCGGGCGGTGGCCGCGGTTCATGCCGCGTTCTATCACGACGACGACGTCCGCACGGTCGAGTTCGGCGACCATCTTAGGCGGTTCTGCGCCACGCTCGCCGACGGCTTCGACGCCGAGGCGCGCGGCATCGCCCTCTCCGTCGAGGCCGAGCCCGTGACCATCCGGGCCGAGAAGGCGGTGCCGCTCTCCCTGATCGTCAACGAACTCGTCACGAACGCCTTCGCCTATGCCTTCCCCGAGGATGGGGGGGAGGGGGCGGACGCGCCGGACCGCCATGTGCGGGTGTCGCTCGCCCGCGACGGCGAGGGCCGCGTCGCGCTCGAGGTGTCGGACGACGGCACATGGGCCGGAACGGATGGTCCCGGTGGGCCGTTCGGTAACGGGGAGCTTCGGGGTGGTCGGCCCCCTGGGCCGGGCCTTCCGTCCTCGCAAGGGGGCCTGGGCGCGACGCTCGTCTCCACCCTGGCCCGCCAGCTCGGCGCGACCGTGACGCAGGAACGTGAGAATGGTTGGTCTGTCCGCATTGCCTTCGAAGTCTGACGCATCGCGGTCCGCCGATCACGTGGGGGGCATCGACCGTGTCCTGATCGTCGAGGACGAGCTGCTGATCGCCCTCGACGTCGAGCTGACCCTCCAGGCGGCCGGCTACGAGGTGGTCGGCACCGCCGCGCGAGAGGACGAGGCGGTCGCGATGGCGCTCGAGGCGCGGCCCGACCTGATGGTGGTCGACCTGCGGCTCGCGGACGGCGGGTCCGGGCGAAGGGTGGCCGAGCGGGTGCGCGCCGAGATTGACGTCGCTCTGGTGTTCGCGTCCGGCAACCTCGACCCCGCCATGCGGGCCAGCCTGCTGCCGCTCGATCCCCTGGCGACGCTGTCCAAGCCCTACGACGCGACCGAGCTGCTCCGCGTCATCGCCGCGGCCTGAACGGCGGCGTGGAACCCGCTAGGGGGCGGCGTCGGCGGGCCGGGCGATCCGAAGGGTCGCCACCAGCCCCCCTTCGTGGGCCGTGCGCTCGATCGAGCCGCTCACCTGGGTGAGCACCATCTTCATCATGCGCGCGCCGAAGCCGCGTCCCTCGTCCATCCCCTCGAACGGCGGGCCGCCATGCTCGGACCACCGGGCGGCGAGGGTGCCGTCCTCCTCGCTCCAGCGCAGCACGGCCTTCCCCCCCGCGACGGAGAGCGATCCGTGCTTGACCGCATTGGTCGCCAGCTCGTGCAGCACCAGGGCGATCGGCATCGCCCACGTATCCGGGACGAGCGGGACGTCCCCCTCGACCGTGACGGGGTCGCCATAGGGCGCCAGCACCTCCCGCGACAGCATCGCCGGATCGACGGAGGCGTTGTCCGACCTCGCGTCCGCGGTGCCGATCGTGCTGGCGGTCGCCAGCGCGCCGATGCGTTCGCGCAGGATCCCGAAGGCGGCCATGGGATCGTCCTCGTTGCGGGCGGAGCGTTCCGAGATGCCGATCAGGGCGTGCACGACCGTGAACAGGTTGCGCACCCGGTGGCTCATCTCCTGGGCGAGCAGGCGCTGCCGCTCCTTCATCCGCAGGATCTCCTGCCGCGCAGCCGAACGCTCCAGCGCGACGGCGAGCGTGTTGGCGACCTTCAGCATGAAGGTCGCGTCCTCCGGCACGAAGGCGTCCGGCACGGTGCTGTCCGCCTCCAGCACGCCATAGGGCCTGTCGCCGTCCGCGATGGGCACGTTGATGGCGGCCCGCACGCCGTTCTCGCGCAGCAACGACGGGGTGCGGAACTTGGTCTCGCCGCGCAGGTCGTTGGATCGCACCGCCTCGCCCGTGAGAAAGGCGTAGCCCGCCGGCGACCCGTGGTCGGCGCCCAGCGTCGCCTCGCCGACGACGCCCGGCGGCCAGCCCAAGCCGGCGCGGACGAGGAGGTCGTCATGGGCCTCGCGGTAGCGCAGCGCCTTCACGAAGGGCGCACCCACGCCCTCGGCCACCGCCTCGCAGGCGCCTTGCAGCAATGCGTCCGGCTCTTCCGTGCGCAGCGCGAACAGGCCGAACCGCGTCATCGACTCGTGTTGACGCGTCCGGCGCCTATCGATTTCGTAGGCTTCGTCGTTCACGTCCTGCAGCATTCACTGTCCACTCGCCCGTCCATGCTGGCCAGCCGCTGCGGATTCCCCGTCCCCCGAGCGTGCCGATCACGGCATCCCATTCCACCACCGGCAGAAAACCCGACCGCGCCGGGAATCGCAAGATGCAAAGGTGGGCTTGCGCCGCGCGTGCCCGCCGGGGAAGACTGCGCGACACCGCATCCGGCCGCTCGGCGGCGAACGACGATTGGAGCGAGAGCATAAACGACGCGGGCCGAACGGACGACGATGCCGGCATGCACCCCGAGATCGCGCCGATCGAACGGATGGGGACGGGCGTGCCGCAGTTGGACCAGATCCTCGGCGGCGGGTTGGTGCGCGGGTCCGCCTACATCGTCCAAGGGCCGCCCGGCGCCGGCAAGACCATCATGGCGAACCAGATCTGCCACGAGAGGGCGCGGCGCGGCGAGGGCGCGCTCTACCTGACGCTCCTCGCGGAAAGCTTCGGGCGCATGTTCTCGCACATGAACGGCTTCTCCTTCTTCGAGCCGGCCCACATCCCCGACCGCGTCTACTACGCCGGCGCGTACGCCACCATCCGCGACGAGGGGCCGGACGCGCTGATCCGCCTGGTCTCGGCGGAGCTGCGCAAGCGCAGGCCCGCGCTCCTGGTCATCGACGGCCTCTTCGCCGCGCGCGACCACGCCGGGGGCCGCGACGCGGACGCGGCCTTCCGCGCCTTCGTCCATGAGATCGGCCAGCAGGCGGCGCTGACGGAGACGACGATCCTCCTGCTGACGAACCAGTCGCGCGCGTCCTCCTCGCCGGAGTACACGATGGTCGACGGCTGGATCGAGCTCCAGGACGAGCTGCGCGCCGAGCGGGCGCTCCGCACGCTGATCGTCCACAAGCAGCGCGGCTCGGCCTTCCTGCGCGGGCGGCACGAATACCGCATCGGCGAGGATGGCCTCACCGTCTTCCCGCGCCTCGAGACGCAGGCATCCCGCGAGCCGGTGCCCGGCACCTCCGACACGAGGCTCCCGACTGGTGTCGACGCGCTCGACACCATGATCGGCGGCGGCATCCCCGAGCGGTCCTCCAGCGTCGTCCTGGGCCCCACGGGCAGCGGCAAGACCACGGTCGCCATGCAGTTCCTGGGCGAGTGCACGCCCGACGAGCGCGGCCTGTTCTTCGGCTTCTACGAGACGCCCGACAGGCTGGCGCGCAAGGCCACGTCCGTCGGCGTCGACCTCGACGCCCTCCGCGAGAGCGGCGCGCTCGAGGTCGTCTGGCAGCCCCCGCTCGAGAACCTCATCGACGATCTGGGGCAGCGCATCGTGTCGGCGGTGCGCCGCACGGGGGCGCGGCGGGTGGTGATCGACGGGATCAACGCCCTGCAGCGGCCGCTGACATTCCCGGGCCGGATCCATTCGTTCCTGCGCGCCCTCAACGACATCCTCAAGGCCGAGGGCGCGACCACGATCTACACCCGCGAGGTGCCGCAGCTCTTCTTCCCGGAGGCGCTGGCCGTCGAGGAGCTGTCGGGCACGATCGACAACACGATCATCCTGCACTATACGCTCGACGGCAATGCGGTGCGCCGGCGCATCTCCGTGCTGAAGATCCGCGACAGCGATTTCGACCACATCTCGCAGGAGTTCGAGGTCACGGCCGAGGGCATCGTCCTTCGGGACGTCTCCGGCCACGAAAGGCTCGCCGATACCACCACGAGCGCGACGGTCGTCTCGCCCACAAGCGCGTCGGCGGGCGGAGGGCGGGTTCGATGAGCCGGGTTCTTCTCGTCGAGGACGAGGCGGCGGTGGCGCTGCTCGTCAGCATCACGCTGGAGGACGAAGGGCACGAGGTCGTCGTGCGGCCGAACGGTCGCAAGGGGCTGGAGGCGATGCGCGCCGGCGGGTTCGACGTCGTCGTCACGGATTTCATGATGCCGTCGCTCGACGGGGTCGAGATGATCCGCGCCGCGCGCGCCGAAGGCATCGCCATGCCGGTCGTCCTCACCAGCGCGGTGCCCGAGCGCCGCGTCCCCGGCCGCGACGAAGGGCTCTACCAGGGCTTCCTGCAGAAGCCCTACCACGAGGACCGCCTCGTCCAACTCGTCGAGCGGCTCCTCAACGGCGCTGAGGGCGACGACCTGCGCGAAGGGCGCAAGGCGGCCTCCTCGCGCTGATCGGGGGCCGGGCGGCGCGCCGAAGCCCGGCGGCCCCGCGCCCCGCACGGGCGCATCCACGGGCGAATCCGGCGCCCGGGACGCGCCGCGGCCCGCCGCCGTCTCGGCCGCCGACCCCGCCGTGCCTGACGCCGCGTCCGTTCGGCCGGGCACGGATGCCACCACCTTGCCGCGCACCCGCGTTCCAAGGCATCCTCCGCCCCAACGAGAAGCGGCCGCCCGGGGAGGGGTGCCGCCAAGGGAGGAAGCCATGCTCGATTTCAGCTCGCTCGAGGCGCGGGGCGCGATCCAGGACGTCTCCTGGGACGACCAGCCCAAGCCCGCGACTTTCTACGAAATGCTGTCGGAGACGGCTCGGAAGTTCCCGGACCGCCCGGCTGTCAGCTTCCAGCTGACCTCCTCGCTGAAGGACAAGGGCGAGACGGTGACATGGTCGGAGCTGCTGTCGCGCACCAACCAGGCCGCGAACCTCTTCCGCTCGCTCGGCATCGCGGAGGGGGACACGGTCGCCTACGTCCTTCCCAACGCCTCCGAGACGGTCTGGGCGCTCTGCGGCGGCCTCGTGGCGGGCGTGGTCAGCCCGATCAACCCGCTGCTCGATCCCTCGCAGATCGCCGCCCTCCTGCGCGAGACGGGGGCGAAGGTGGTCGTCACCCTGAAGGCGTTCCCCAAGACCGACGTGCCCCAGAAGGTCGCGAAGGCCCTCGAGGACGCGCCGGACGTCCACACGGTGCTCGAGGTCGACCTCCTGCGCTACCTCTCGCCCCCGCGGTCGTGGGTCGCCGGGATGATCCGGCCGAAGAACCCCGTGGCGCACAAGGCCAAGGTGCTGGACTTCAACAAGGAGCTGTCCCGCCAGCCCACCACCCTCACCTTCGAGCCGTCCTCCGAGGACCGGGTCGCCGCCCTCTTCCACACTGGCGGCACCACGGGCATGCCCAAGCTCGCGCAGCACACCCAGTCGGGGATCGTCTACAACGGCTGGCTCGGCGCCGCGCTGCTCTTCAGCGAGGAGGACGTGATCATGTGCCCCCTGCCCATGTTCCACGTCTTCGCGGTGCACGTGATCTTCATGGCCTGCGCCCGCTCGGGCACTCATGTCGTCTTTCCCACGCCCCAGGGCTACCGGGGCGAGGGCGTGTTCGACAACTTCTGGAAGCTCTGCGAGCGATACGGCGTCACCTTCCTGATCACCGTGCCGACGGCGATCTCCGCGCTGATGCAAAGGCCCGTCGACGCGGACCTCTCGAAGATAAAGATGGCGTTCTCGGGCTCCTCGCCCCTTCCGGTCGAGCTCTTCAAGCGGTTCGAGAAGGCCGCCGGGATCGAGCTGCTGGAGGGCTACGGCCTGACGGAGTGCACCTGCCTCGTCTCGATCAACCCCGTGGGCGGCGAGAAGAAGATCGGCTCGGTCGGGATTCCCTTCCCCTATACCGAGGTCCTGATCCTCAAGGATGACGGGACCGAGCCGCCCAGCGGCGAGGTGGCCGAGATCTGCGTGTCGAACCCGGGCGTCCTCGAGACGGGGACCTACACGGACCCCTCGAAGAACGAGAACCTCTACCACACGGTCGGAAACCGGAAGTTCCTCCGCACGGGCGACCTGGGCCGCGTGGACGAGGACGGCTACCTCTTCATCACGGGGCGGGCGAAGGATCTGATCATCCGGGGCGGGCATAACATCGACCCCGCCGAGATCGAGGAGGCGCTGGCCGGCCACGAGGCAGTCGCCATGGCCGGCGCCATCGGCCAGCCCGACGCCCACGCGGGCGAGCTGCCCTGCGTCTACGTCGAGCTGGTCGAGGGGGCTCAGACCTCCGAGGCGGACCTCCTGGCCTACGCGAAGGAGCATATCGGCGAGCGGGCGGCGCACCCCAAGCACCTCGAGATCATCGACGAGCTTCCGAAGACGGCCGTGGGCAAGGTGTTCAAGCCCGACCTGCGCCGCCGGGCCATCACCCGCGTCTACGACGCCGCGCTTGCCGAGGCGGGGCTGAACGCGCGCGTGGCCGAGGTCGTCGAGGACAAGCACCGCGGCCTCGTCGCCCGGGTCGAGAAGACTGGCGAGGTTCAGGAGGGCGACGTCGCCCACACCCTCGGCGCCTACACCCGGCCCTGGGAATGGGCCGAGGGGCAGGTGGCCTGACGGCCCCGGCGCCGCGCCGGCGGACGGGCAGGGGGCGGGCCGCCGCCTGCCCCTGACGCCTGCGTGATCGCGTCTGGCGCCCGGCCGGCAGGCCGGTAGGATGTCCCCGGCCCATGCAAGATGGACTCACGCAAGACGGAGACGCCCCCATGATCCGACGCACCGCCCTCGCCCCGCTCCTCGTGGGCGCCGCCCTCGCCGCGCCCGCCGCGGCGCAGGAGCTGACGGAGGAACGGGTGAAGGATCTCGCCCTCGAGGCCATCCTCGAGAACCCCGAGGTCGTGATGGAGGCCGTCGCCATCCTCCAGCAGCGCGAGGCCGCCGCCGAGGAGGCCGCCCGCGCCGAGGCCGTGTCGGACCTGTCGGACGACCTCTTCGGCGGCGAGGACGCGCCCGTCCTCGGCAATCCCGACGGCGACGTCACTGTCGTCGAGTTCTACGACTACAATTGCGGCTTCTGCCGCCGCGTCGCCCCCACGGTGGAGGCGCTGATCGCCGCCGACCCGCAGGTGCGCGTCGTGATGCGCGAGTTCCCCATCCTCTCGGAGGAGAGCGTGGCCGCCGCGCGCGTCTCGCTCGCCGCGATGGGGCAGGACGGCTGGACCGAGATGCACAAGGCGCTGATGGACGGCGGCCGTGCGGACGCCGCCGCCGCCATGGCCGCCGCCGAAGAGGCCGGGATGGACCTCGACGCCATCGAGGCCGCCTTGGCCGGCGGCGCGGCGGACGAACACATCGAGCGGTCCCGCGCCCTCGCGGACGCCTTGGGCATCGGGGGCACGCCCGCCTTCGTGATCGGCGACCGCGTGATCCCCGGCGCCGTGCCGCTGGAGGAGCTGGAGGAGGCCGTGGCGAACGCGCGCGAGGGCTGACACCGCGCTCGGGGCGGCCGCCGAAGGCGCCGTTCCGGACAGCACCCCGGGCGAGCGAACGGGGGCTAGGGCGCGCCCAGGCGGATCGGACCCCTGGCAGCATCGGCGTCCACCTTCGCGCCGCCCTGCGTGGCGACCAGCCGCCCCTCCCGCGCGAGCCGGGCCGCCTGCGTCCGCACGAGCGGCATGAGCGGGCGCCAGTCCTCCGCGAGGCGGCGCGCCCCCTCCGAGGGGCAGAAGGTCCGCCCCCGACGCTCCGCGGCGAGGGCGAGGAGGGCGGACCGGACCTCAGCCTCCGAGGGCATCGTCGCAGCGCGCGCACACCCCGGGGTGACGATGCGTGCCGACGTCGGGCAGGACCTTCCAGCAGCGCTCGCACTTCTCTCCCTCGGCGCGGGCGAACGCCACGGCCACGCCTGGCGCCTCCTCCGTCCGGAAGGCGTCGTCCGGCGGGGGCGCGGCGGTGACGGCGATCCGGCTGGTGATGCAGAGGTCGGCGAAGTCGAAGCCCTCCAGGATCGCGGCCGTCTCGCCGTCCACGTGGACGACGGGCGCGGCCTCCAACGAGGAGCCGATAGCCTTCTCGCGCCGCTTCAGTTCGAGCGCGCCGGTCACCGCGCGGCGCACGCGGCGCGCCTCCCGCATGCTTCGGTCCAGCGCTTCATCGCGCCAGTCCTCGGGCGTTCCGGGGAAGTCACGAAGGTGGATCGACGCGTCCTCGCCCGGATGCCGCTCGAGGAACGCCTCCTCCGCGGTGAAGGCGAGAATCGGCGCGAGCCATGCGGTCAAACGCTCGTGGATGGCGCCCAGCACGTGCTCGGCCGCCCGCCGGCGGGGCGAGGAGGGTCCGTCGCAATAGAGCGCGTCCTTGCGGACGTCGAAGTAGAAGGACGACAGGTCCACCGTCGCGAACTCGAACACCGTCCGCCAGGCGCGGGCGAAGTCGTAGGCGGCATAGCCGGCCACGACCTCCTCGTGGACCTCGCGCAGCCGACCCAGCACCCAGCGGTCGAGGGAGGGCGCGTCCTCCGGCATCGCCGGCACCTCATCGGGCAGCGATCCCAGCACGAAGCGCAGCGTGTTGCGCAGGCGGCGATAGCCGTCCGCGACGCCCTTCAGGATCTCGGGGCCGATGCGGTGGTCGGCGGTCCAGTCCGACTGCGCGACCCAAAGGCGCAGGATGTCGGCGCCGTACTGGGCGACCACCTCCTGCGGGGCGATGGTGTTGCCGATGGACTTGGACATCTTCATGCCCTTCGCGTCCAGCGTGAACCCATGCGTCACGACGGCCCGGTAGGGCGCCCGCCCGATGGTCCCGCAGCCCTGCAGCATCGACGACTGGAACCAGCCCCGGTGCTGGTCGGTCCCCTCGAGGTAGACGTCCGCGATCCCGCTGGGCGTCCCGTCGGGACGGTCCCGCAGCACGAAGGCGTGGGTCGAGCCGGAGTCGAACCACACGTCCAGGATGTCCATGACCTGGTCGTACTGATCCGCCCTCTCGCCGAGGAACCGCTCCTTCGCGCCGTTGGCGTACCAGGCGTCGGCGCCCTCGGCCTCGAAGGCGGCGACGACGGCGGCGTTCACCGCCTGATCGCGCAGCAGGAAGCCCTCGTCGCCCGGCCTCGCGCCCTTCCTCGTGAAGCAGGTCAGCGGCACGCCCCAGGCGCGCTGGCGGGAGAGGTTCCAGTCGGGCCGGTTCTCGACCATGGAATGGAGGCGGTTGCGGCCGCGCCGGGGCACCCATTCGACGAGCTCGTCGATCGAGGTCAGGGCGCGGGCGCGGATCGTGTCGCCGTGCGCGTCCATCCCGTCGTCCAGTGTCTGGTCGATGGCCGCGAACCATTGCGGCCGGTTCAGGCGGATGACGGGCGCCTTGGAGCGCCAGGAATGGGCGTCGGAGATCGTGATCCGCTTGCGGGCGAGCAGGGCGCCGACCTCGATCAGCTTCTCCATGACGGCCTTGTTCGCGCCGCCTGGCTTGCCGTTCGGCCGGACGATCGCCTCGCCCCCGAAGAAGGGGAGATCCGCGCGGAAGGTGCCGTCGGGCTCGACGTTGTGGGTGATCTCCAGCCCGTGCTCTCGGCCGAGCATGTAGTCGTCGTCGCCGTGGGAGGGCGCGGTGTGCACGAACCCGGTGCCGGCGTCGTCCGTCACGTGATCCCCGGCCAGCAGCGGCACGTCGTAGTCCCACTCGCCCCCCGCGCCCTCGGCCCCGCGCAGGGGATGGGCGCAGGTCAGCGCCGACAGCTCGTCCGCCGAGACGCCTCGCAGCCTCCGCCACGTCTCGGGCGTCAGGCGCATCGCGCCCAGCGCCTCCTCGGCCAGCGCGTCGGCGATCAGGTAGCGGTCGCCCACCTTCGCCCAGCACTCCTCCGGCGTGTTCGTGACCTCGTAGAGGCCGTAGTCGATGCCCGGGCCGTAGGCGATCGCGCGGTTGGAGGGCAGGGTCCAAGGGGTGGTGGTCCAGATGACGACCTTCGATCCTTCCAACGGGAGCTCCGAACGGTCCCGTTTCTCTTCTGCCGCTCCATATTCGTAGTCCTGGGCGGCGGAGAACGTGCGCCGCGCTGCAATCTCCCGGTCGAGATCGTCGTTTGACAGGCCCGTTTTCTCCACCGGAAACGCCACCCACACCGCGTCCACGGGGCGGTCGTGGTACTCCACCTCCGCCTCGGCCAGCGCGGTCTTCTCGACCGGCGACCACATCACCGGCTTCGAGCCCTGATAGAGCGTGCCGTTCATCAGGAACTTCTGAAACTCCCCCGCGATGACGGCCTCGGCGTGGTAGGCCATCGTCAGGTAGGGGTCGTCCCAGTTCCCCGTGACGCCGAGGCGCCTGAACTCCTCCCGCTGGACGTCGACCCAGTGGGCGGCGAACTCGCGGCACTCCTGGCGGAACTCGATCACGGGGACCGCGTCCTTGTCGCGGCCCTTCGCGCGGTACTTCTCCTCGATCTTCCACTCGATCGGCAGGCCGTGGCAGTCCCAGCCGGGCACGTAGCGGCTGTCGAAGCCCATCATCTGGCGCGAGCGGACGACCATGTCCTTCAGGATCTTGTTGAGCGCGTGCCCGATGTGGAGGTTGCCGTTGGCGTAGGGCGGCCCGTCGTGCAGCACGAAGGAGGGGCGGCCCTCGGCCTGCTCGCGCAGGGTGTCGTAGACGCGCAGCCGCTCCCAGCGGGCCAGCCACTCGGGCTCGCGCTTGGGCAGGCCGGCGCGCATGGGGAAGTCGGTCTGGGGAAGGTTGAGCGTCGCCTTGTAGTCCGGCGATTGATCTGAGGGCATCGGGCCGTCCGTCGGTGGGGTGCGTGGGGCGTGTGTCTCCCGGCCGGGCGGAGGGGTGGTCCCTCAGCCCGCCGGGCGGGTAATTCGGAAGAGGCGCGCGTCAGGCATGCGGCGGTCCTTAGCGGGGGGCAGGTGCGGGGTCCAGCGCGCCTGCGCCGCGCGCGCGTCCCCCCGGGGGCGGGCCGGGCCGCTCGTGTTCCCGCCGCCCCACACCGGCGGGGTTCCGCCGCCGCTGCGTGGCGCCGCCTGCGGCCTTGGGCTAGCGATGCGGGCAGACCCGGCCAACGGGCGGCAGGCGAAGCGAGGCCCCCATGACCCAGATGGTGCACGGCGCGCCCTACGCCGCCCCGCGCGACCCGGTGCTTCCGCGCTGGTGGCGCAGCCTCGACCGCTGGACGCTCGCCTGCATCCTGGCGCTGGTCGCGATCGGCCTGATCCTCGGCCTCGCCGCCTCGCCGACCCTCGCGCGGCGCAACGGCCTGCCCTCCTTCCACTACGTCGAGCGGCAGGCCATCTTCGCCTCGCTCGCCATCTGCGTGATGCTCGTCCTCTCCATGATGACGCCGCGCACGATCCGGCGCCTCGGGACGATCGGGTTCGCCTTCGCCTTCGTCGCCGTCGCGCTCCTGCCGGTGCTCGGCACGGATTTCGGCAAGGGCGCGACGCGCTGGTACTCGCTCGGCTTCGCCTCCGTGCAGCCGTCCGAGTTCCTCAAGCCCTGCTTCGTCGTCACCGCCGCCTGGCTGATGGCGGGGGCCGCGCAGCCCGGCGGCATCCCGGGGCGCGCGCTCTCCTTCGGGCTGACCCTGCTGATCGTCGCCTTCCTCGCGCTGCAGCCCGATTTCGGGCAGGCGGCGCTGGTCCTCTTCTCCTGGGGGGTGATGTGGTTCGTGGCGGGCGCGTCGATCCCGCTGATCGCGTCCCTCGGGGCGGGGGTCGTGGCCTTCGGCATGGTGGCCTACGGCAACTCCGAGCACTTCGCCCGCCGCATCGACGGCTTCCTCAACCCCGAGATCGACCCCCGCACCCAGATCGGCTACGCCACGGGCGCCATCCGCGAGGGGGGCTTCTTCGGGGTCGGCATCGGCGAGGGGCAGGTGAAGGTCCGCCTTCCCGACGCCCATACCGACTTCATCATCGCCGTCGCCGCGGAGGAGTTCGGGTTGATGATGGTCATGGGGATCCTCGCGCTGTTCGGGATCGTGGTGGTCCGCTCGCTCCACCGCCTCCTGCGCGAGCGGGACGCGTTCGCCCGCCTCGCGGGCACCGGCATGGTCTGCGCCTTCGGGGTGCAGGCCCTCATCAACACCGGGGTCGCGGTGCGGCTGCTGCCGGCCAAGGGCATGACGCTGCCCTTCGTCTCCTACGGGGGCTCCTCGCTCATCGCGACGGGGATCGCGGTCGGCACGCTGCTGGCGCTGACGCGGCACCGGCCGCAGGGCGCGCTCGTCGACGCGATGGAGGGGCGATGACGGGCATGACGGACGGGCCGCTCCTCACCCTCGCCGCGGGCGGCACCGGCGGGCACATGTTCCCCGCCCAGGCCCTGGGCGAGGAGATGCTCGCCCGCGGCTGGCGGGTCGAGCTGATGACCGACGACCGCGGCGCGCGGTACGCCGGCGGCTTCCCCCGCCAGGTCCCCGTGCGCGAGGTGCGGTCGGCCACCTTCGCGCGCGGCGGCGCGCTGGCGAAGGCGGCCGCCCCGTTCCGCATCATGGGCGGCGCGGGCGCTGCCATGGCCCGCTTCCGCCGGAACCGCCCGGCCTGCGTCGTGGGCTTCGGCGGCTACCCCTCGATCCCGGCGCTCGCCGCCGCCACCGCGCTGCGCCTGCCCCGCCTCATCCACGAGCAGAACGGCGTCCTCGGGCGGGTCAACCAGCTCTTCGCCACCCGCGTCCTCGCCGTGGCCTGCGGCACCTGGCCGACCGAGCTGCCCGAAGGCGTCGAGGCGCTGCACACGGGCAACCCGGTCCGCCAGGCGGTGCGCGACCGCGCCGCCGCGCCCTACATCCCGCCGGGCGACTACCCGATGTCGCTCGTGGTGTTCGGCGGCAGCCAGGGCGCGCGCATCATGTCCGAGGCGGTGCCGGAGGCGGTCGCCCTCCTGCCGCACGACCTGCGCCGCAACCTGCGCGTCACCCACCAGGCCCGCGCCGAGGACGCCGAGGGGGCGGCCCGCGCCTACGACGCGGCGGGGGTGCCCGCCGACATCGCCCCCTTCTTCGAGGACATGCCCCGCCTCATCGCCGAGGCGCAGCTCGTGATCGCGCGGGCCGGCGCCTCGACGGTCGCGGACCTCTCGGTGATCGGGCGGCCCTCCATCCTGATCCCCTTCGCCGCCGCCACGGCCGACCACCAGACCGCCAACGCCCGCGGCCTCTCCGAGGCCGACGCCGCCGTCCTCATGCCCGAGCGGCGGGTGGACCCCGGGACCCTTTCCCAGCATATCGCCGCGATACTGCAAGACCCCGACGCCGCGCAGCACATGGCGCGCGCGGCCCTCTCCGTCGGCAAGCCCGACGCCGCCCGGGCCTTGGCCGACATGGTCGAGGCCGCCGCAGGAGTGCCAGCATGAACGCCGCCGCCCACCTCTTCCGCCCGACTCGGCTTCCCCTGGACCTCGGGCCGATCCACTTCGTGGGCATCGGCGGCATCGGCATGTCGGGCATCGCCGAAGTCCTGCTCGACCACGGCTTCACGGTCCAGGGCTCGGACGCGAAGGCGTCGAAGATCACCGAGCGCCTCGCCGGGCGGGGCGCGGACGTCTCCATCGGCCAGAGGGCCGAGAACCTCGGCGACGCCGAGGTCGTCGTCATCTCCACCGCCATCAAGCCCGGCAACCCCGAGCTGGACGAGGCGCGCCGCCGCGGCATCCCCGTCGTCCGCCGGGCCGAGATGCTGGCCGAGCTGATGCGCATGAAGTCGAACGTCGCCATCGCGGGCACGCACGGGAAGACCACCACGACCACCATGGTCGCCGCCCTCCTCGACGCGGGCGAGATGGACCCGACGGTCATCAACGGCGGCATCATCCACGCCTACGGCTCGAACGCGCGGATCGGCCAGGGCGAGTGGATGGTCGTCGAGGCCGACGAGAGCGACGGCTCCTTCAACCGCCTTCCGGCCACGGTCGCCATCGTCACCAACATCGACCCCGAGCACATGGACCACTGGGGCACGATCGAGGCCCTGCGCGAGGGGTTCGACCGCTTCGTCGCCGCCATCCCCTTCTACGGCCTCGCGATCCTCTGCACCGACCACGCGGAGGTCCGGGCGCTGGCCGGGCGGACCACGGACCGGCGCATCGTGACCTACGGCTTCAACGCCCAGGCCGACGTCCGGGCGGTGAACCTGCGCTACGAGGGCGGCGTCGCGTGCTTCGACATCAAGCTGCGCGTCGGCGGCACGATCCGGGACTGCCGCCTGCCCATGCCGGGCGACCACAACGTCTCGAACGCGCTCTCGGCCGTCGCGGTCGCGCTGCATCTCGGCCTCACGCACGACCAGGTCCGCGGCGCGCTGGCGGGCTTCCAGGGCGTCGGGCGGCGCTTCACCACCGTGGCCGAGGTGGACGGCGTCACCATCATCGACGACTACGGCCACCATCCGGTCGAGATCGCCGCCGTCCTCAAGGCCGCCCGCCAGGCCGTGTCCGACCGCGAGGGCGCGCGCGTCATCGCCGTCCACCAGCCGCACCGCTACACCCGCCTCGCGCACCATTTCGACGAGTTCGCGGGCGCCTTCGTCGACGCGGACGTCGCCGGCATTCAGGACGTGTTCGCCGCCGGCGAGGCGCCGATCGACGGCGCCGACCGCGACGCCCTCGTCGCCGGCCTCACCCGCGCCGGCCACCGCGACGCCCGCGCCGTCGCCGACGGCGAGGCCGGGCTCGCCGCGCTCTTCCGCGAGGTGGCGCTCCCGGGCGACATCTTCGTCTGCCTCGGGGCGGGCTCCATCTCCGGCTGGGTGGGCACGCTCCCCGCCGCGCTGGGATGAGCCTGCCGGTCCTCCTCGCCCGCCTCTGGGCGCTCGCGGCAGGCGTCGCCGCGCTCCTGCCGGTGCGCCGGCAGCTCTGGCCGGTGATGCTGCTCCTGCCCGGCGGGGCCGCGCTGGCGCTCTGGATCGCGGCCGCGCATGGCTGGCCCTGGCTGATCCCGCCCGCGCTCGCGCTGCTCTCGGTGATGCGGAACCCGCTGCGCTTCGCCTGCGGCTGGGCGGGGGCCGTCCTGCGCGGCCGGACGCCGCCCCCGCTGCCGCGATGAGCGCGGGCCCCCTCGCCGCGCCGCTCGTCTGGGTCTGCCTCTGGATCGTCGCGGCCGCCGTCCTCTCCATGCTGCCGTCGCGGCGTGCGCACTGGCCCCTGGCCTGGGCGCTGCTCGCCGCCGGCCTGCCGCTGCTGGCCTGGACCTTCCTCGCGGGCGGCGCGGGGCAGGGCCTCCTGGCCCTCGCGGCGGGCTGCCTCGTGCTGCGATGGCCGCTGCGCCGCGGCTTCGGCTGGCTGCGCCGACGCCTCGCATGACCGTGCCCCTCCTCCTCGTCGTCGCCCCGGTCGCGGCCGGGACGATCCCCGCCCTCCGACCGGGGGAGGGGCCATGACCCGCATGCCCACCCCCCGCGGCCGCCTGGCCGAGGGCCGCGCCCTCGCGGACCTGACGTGGCTGCGCGTGGGCGGCCCCGCCGACTGGCTCTTCCAGCCCGCCGACGAGGCGGACCTCGCCGCCTTCCTGAAGGACCTGCCCCCCGACGTGCCGGTCTTTCCCATGGGCGTCGGCTCGAACCTCATCGTCCGCGACGGCGGCATCCCCGGCGTTGTGATCCGCCTCGGGCGGGGCTTCAACGCCACCCGGGTCGAGGGCGACGTGATCGCCGGGGCCGCCGCGCTGGACATGCGCGTGGCCACCGCCGCCGCCGACGCGGGCCGCGACCTGACCTTCCTGCGCACCATCCCCGGCACGGCGGGCGGCGCCGTCGCGATGAACGCGGGCTGCTACGGCACCTACGCCGCCGACCGCGTGCGCCATGTCCGCGCCGTGCTGCGGGACGGCACGCTCGCCACCATCCCCAACGACGGGATCGGCTTCGCCTACCGTTCCTCCGCGCTCCCCGAGGGCGCGGTCGTCACCGAGGTCGCCTTCGACGCGCCCGAGGGCGACCCCGATCTCCTCCGCGCCCGCATGAAGGACCAGCTCGCCCGCCGGGACGAGACGCAGCCCACGAAGGACCGCACCGCGGGCTCGACATTCCGCAACCCCGCCGGCTACTCCTCCACGGGCGAGGCGGGCGACCCGATGGATCTCAAGGCCTGGAAGCTGATCGACGGGGCGGGGCTGCGCGGCCACGCCATGGGCGGCGCGCGCATGTCGCCCAAGCATCCCAACTTCCTCGAGAACTTTGATGGCGCCACGGCCACGGAACTCGAGGCGCTGGGCGAGCACGTCCGAAAGAGGGTGGCGGACACCTCCGGCCATCTCCTAGAGTGGGAGGTGATCCGGATCGGGCGCGAGACCCGGCCGGACTGAAAGGCCCCCGAGAGAGAGGGGCCGAACGAGCAGAAAGGCGAGGGGCCCGAGACGAGGCGCCCGCCGGGACATGAGGCGGGCAATGGCCGAGAGGCGCTTTTCCCGCGTGGCGATTCTGATGGGTGGCCCCTCCGCCGAGCGCGAGGTGTCCCTGTCCTCGGGGCGCGAATGCGCCGCGGCGCTGCGCGAGGCGGGATACGACGTCGTCGAGATCGACGCGGGGCAGGGGACGGACGTCCGCACCCTGCCGGACCGCCTGCGCGCGGCGCGCCCGGAGGTCGTGTTCAACGCCCTGCACGGCCCCTTCGGCGAAGGCGGCGCGGTGCAGGGGATGCTCGAGGTGCTGGGCCTTCCCTACACCCATTCGGGCGTCGCCGCCTCGGCGCTCGCGATGGACAAGCAACGCGCCAAGACCGTCCTCGCCGCCGCGGGCGTGCCCGTGCCGACGGGCCGGATCGTCCCCCGGGCCGAGGCCGCCGCCGCCCACGCCATGCCGCCGCCCTACGTGGTCAAACCCAACGCCGAGGGATCCTCCGTCGGGGTCCACATCGTCCCCGAGGGCGCGAACCGGCCCCCCGCGCTCGGCCCCGAGATGCCGGGCGAGGTGCTGGTCGAGGCCTTCGCCCCGGGGCGCGAGCTGACGGTCTCGGCCATCGGCGCCCCCGGCGAGGAACGCGCCCTCGCCGTCACCGACATCCTCTCGGCCGGGGGCGGCTGGTACGACTACGCCGCCAAGTACGAGACGGGCGGCTCGCGCCACGTCCTGCCGGCCGACCTGCCTTCCGGGATCGCCGAGGCCTGCCGCGCCCACGCCCTGACCGCGCACCGCGCCCTCGGCTGCCGGTCGCTCTCGCGCACGGACTTCCGCTTCGACGACGCCACCGGCGCCCTCCTCGCGCTCGAGACGAACACCCAGCCCGGCATGACGCCGACCTCGCTCACGCCCGAGCAGGCGCTCCACGACGGCATGTCCTTCCCCGCGCTCTGCGCCTTCCTGGCGGAGGACGCCTCGTGCGACCGCTGATCCGCCGCGCCGCGCCGGCCGTCCGCCGCGACTACGCGCCCTCGCGCCTCGCCTACCGGGCGCAGCGGCTGTGGCTGACGCCCCTCGTGCGGCGCGCGGCGCTGCGCTGGGCGCCGGCGGCCGCGCTCGCCGCGCTGGTCGGCTGGGGGGTGGCCGCGAACCGCGAGGCCGCGCTCGCCTGGGCCGCCGAGACGCGCCACGCCTTCGAGACCCGGCCCGAGTTCATCGTCTCCGGCCTCACCGTCACCGGCGCCTCCGCGGACACCGCGTCCGCCGTGGCCGAGGTGCTCGGCGGCGCGCTGCCCGCCTCCTCCTTCCATCTCGACCTTCCGGCCCTGCGCGAGGCCGCGACCGCCTTCGACGCCGTCGCGGACGCCGAGCTCTCCGTCTCGGGCGGCCGCCTGCGCGTCGCCCTCTCAGAACGGGTGCCCGCCTTCGTCTGGCGCACGGGCGAGCGGCTCGTGCTGATCGACCCCGAGGGCCGCCGCGTCGCCGACGCCGACCGGCGCGCCGATCACCCCGGCCTGCCGCTCCTCGTGGGGCAGGGCGCCTCCTCGGCGGCGTCCTCCGCGCTCGACGTGGTGCATGCCGCGGGCCCCCTCCTGCCCGAGCTGCGCGCCCTCGTGCGCGTCGGCCACCGCCGCTGGGACGCCGTCCTCTCGGGCGGCCAGCGCGTGATGCTGCCCCCGGCGGGCCCCGCCGCCGCGATGGAGGTCGCCGCGCGCCTCCACGCCCGCGAGCGCCTGTTCGAGCGGGCCGTCACCCATCTCGACCTGCGCGACCCCGCGCGCCCCCTGATCCGCCTTCTCGAACCCGCGCGCGCCCAGGTTGCCGCCGCGCGCGCCCTCACCCTCGCCGCCGGAGACCGCGAATGAGCGACATCTACGCCCGCCAACGCCAGATGCGTGCCGTCCGCCGCGCCGCCCTTCAGCGCGGCTACGTGGCGATCCTCGACGTCGGCTCCTCCAAGATCGGCTGCTTCGTGCTGCGCGTCGACGACGCCGAGCCCGTCGGCGCGGGCGTCGGCCGCATGGCCGGGCACGGGCGCGTGCGCGTCATCGGCGCCGCGGCCACCCGCTCGCGCGGGGTGCGCCTGGGCGAGATCGCCGGCATGACCGAGGCCGAGCGCGCGATCCGCACGGTCGTGCAGTCCGCCCAGAAGATGGCCGGCGTGCGGGTCGACCACGTCATCGCCTCGCTCTCGGGCGGGGCGCCCCGCTCCTACGGCCTCTCGGGCGAGCACGTGATCGAGGACGGCACCGTCGAGGAGGGGGACGTCGCCGCCGTCCTCTCCGCCTGCGAGATGCCCCCCCTGGGCGAGGACCGGCCCGTCCTCCACGCCCATCCGGTGAACTTCGCGCTCGACCACCGCTCGGGCCTCGCGGACCCGCGCGGGCAGGTCGGGCGGCGGCTGACCTGCGACCTCCACCTCGTCTCGGCCGAGGGCGCGGCGCTCCGCAACCTCGCCTCCGTGGTGAAGCGCTGCGACCTCGAGCTGGCGGGCGTCGTCTCGGCGGGCTACGCCGCCGGCCTCGCCGCCCTCGTCGAGGACGAGAAGGAGCTGGGCGCCGCCTGCGTCGATATGGGCGGCGGCGCGACGGGCATCTCCGTCTTCCTCCGCAAGCACATGATCCACGCCGACTCGATCCCCCTCGGCGGCCGCCACGTCACGCGCGACATCTCCCAGGGCCTCCAGATCGCGGAGGAGCGGGCCGAACGGATAAAGTGCCTCCAGGGCGGGCTGCAGGCCACGGGCAAGGACGACCGCGAGCCCATCGCCCTGGGCGGCGGGACCGGCGACTGGGACCGCGACAGCCGCCAGGCCACCCGGGCGGAGCTGATCGGCATCGTCCGCCCCCGCGTCGAGGAGATCCTCGAGGAGGTGCGCGCCGCCCTCGACGCGGCGGGCTTCGACCACCTGCCCAACCAGCAGGTGGTGCTGACGGGCGGCGGGTCCGAGATCCCCGGCATGACCACGCTGGCCGCGCGCGTGCTCGGCACCCAGGTGCGCCAGGGCCGCCCCATGCGCGTGCGCGGCGCGCCCGAGACCCTCTCCGGGCCGTCCTTCGCCGCGCTCACGGGCCTCGGCCTCTTCGCGGCCGAGCCGCAGGACGAGTGGTGGGATTTCGAGGCGGCGGCGACGACCTTCCCCGCCCGCTCGCTGCGCCGGGCGATCCAATGGATGCGCTCTAACTGGTGAGGTGCCCGCCCGGGGCGGCGGCAGGCCCGGATGGCGGGCGGTGCGGCATGCGGTGCGGCGGGCGGGGCGGCCCATGGGCGGAAATCCCGCGTGACCTGCGGGCAACGCCGGCGTGAACGCCCGGGGAACACTGCGACCTCGGCGCAACGCCCGCCACGCGAATTGCCACATTCGGAACGTTCGGCGAATCGACCCCGTGTTTTCCGCGTGACGGCCCCCCGGGTCCTGTTCTAACGTCCTCTCAATCGGACGAAGCCCGGCGAACGGGCCCCATCGCAGAGCAGACAGGCGGACAGGCACATGGCACTCACACTCACGATGTCCTCCCCCGACGGGGAGGAGCTGAAGCCGCGCATCACGGTCTTCGGCGTCGGCGGCGCAGGCGGCAACGCGGTCGACAACATGATCGCGAAGAACCTCGACGGGGTCGAGTTCGTGGTCGGCAACACCGACGCGCAGGCCCTCTCGCAGTCGGACGCGCAGCACCGGGTGCAGCTCGGCGTGAAGGCGACCGAGGGGCTGGGCGCCGGCGCGCGCCCCCAGGTCGGCCAGCAGGCCGCCGAGGAGACGCTCGAGCAGATCATCGACCATCTCGCGGGCGCGCACATGTGCTTCATCACCGCCGGGATGGGCGGCGGCACGGGCACCGGGGCCGCGCCCGTCATCGCCCAGGCCGCGCGCGAGCTGGGCGTCCTGACCGTCGGCGTCGTGACCAAGCCCTTCCAGTTCGAGGGCTCTCGCCGCATGAAGCAGGCCGAGGAGGGGATCGAGGCGCTCCAGAAGCACGTCGACACCCTCATCATCATCCCCAACCAGAACCTCTTCCGCCTCGCCTCCGAGGCGACGACGTTCACCGACGCCTTCGGTATGGCCGACGACGTGCTCTACCAGGGCGTGAAGGGTGTGACCGACCTGATGGTGCGCCCGGGCCTCATCAACCTCGACTTCGCGGACGTCCGCTCCGTGATGGACGAGATGGGCAAGGCCATGATGGGCACCGGCGAGGCCGGGATCGAGGACGGCAGCGAGCGGGCCAAGCGCGCCGCCGAGGCCGCGATCGCCAACCCGCTGCTCGACGGCATCAGCCTCGCCGGTGCGAAGGGCGCGCTGATCAACATCACCGGCGGCCCCGACATGACCCTCTACGAGCTGGACGAGGCCGCGAACGTCATCCGCGAGACCGTCGACGAGGAGGCGAACATCATCGTCGGCTCGACCCTCGACCCCGAGATGGAGGGGCGCATCCGCGTCTCGCTCGTCGCCACGGGCATCGACGCCAACGCCGAGACGCAGCCCGCCCCCGTGCCGCGCCGCAAGCTCTCCGAGCCGATCGCCCGTCCCGTCGCGGACGAGGCGCCCGCCCCGGTCGAGGAAGCCCCCGCCCCCGAGCCCGCCGTGGTGGCCGCGCCCCCCGCGCCCGACTTCCGCCCCGACTTCCAGCCCGACTTCCGCCCCGCCGCCGAGGCCGCGCCCGCGCCCCGCGAGAGGGCCGAGCCCGAGCCGGAGGCGTTCGACGGCTTCGCCCCCTCCCCCCGCGAGGAGGGGCCCGCGCAGGTCCGCGCGCAGGACCGGGCCCCCGGCGGCGACGAGCTTCCCGCGCCCGCCTACGAGCCCGCCCCCAGGCCCCAGCGCGCCTTCGTCGAGGGCTTCGACGGCGAGCCCTCCGACTTCGTCGCCCCGCGGCGCGCCCCCGCCGCCGAGCGGCCCCGCGCCCGGGCCGCGGCCCCCGAGGGCGCAGGGGGCGACACCCTCGCCCGCCTGCGCGCCGCCGCCGCCGAGCGGGGACGCCCCGTCCTCGCCGCCGAGCGGGACGTCTCGCCGGCCGAGCCGAGGAACCGCGGCTTCGGCGGGCTGATCGGCCGCATGACCGGCGCCGGAGGCGACGCGCCGCGCCAGCCCGACTTCGCGCCCGCCCCCCAGGGCATGGAGGAGCCGGAGGACGAGCGGATCGAGATTCCCGCCTTCCTGCGCCGCCAAGCGAACTGACCGTTTCCATCCGGGAACGAACGGGGCCGCCACTGGCGGCCCTTTTCATTTTGCGACAACGGCTTGCACTGTTACCGAACCGTTGCATCCCGTGATTTGCGTGGACGGGGGGCTGGCCATACCTACCCGATGCGGCCTTTGGGGAAGGGACCGCTCCGGACGTCGGGCCAACCGGCGCCGGTCACAGGCAAGCTAGGGGTTGGGTATCATGCAAGCGACGCTTCGCGGCGACATCACCATCGAAGGACGCGGCCTTCATTCCGGCGCCTTGGCGACGCTGCGCCTGCGCCCCGCGCCGGCCGATCACGGCATCTGGTTCCGCCGCACGGACGTCTCGGGGCGCGACCCGATGGTCCCGGCCCTCTGGGACGTCGTCACCCCGACCGAGCTCTGCACCCGCCTCGAGAACGAGGATGGCGTTGCCGTGCGCACCACCGAGCATCTGATGGCCGCCCTATGGGGCTGCGGCGTGCGCAACGCCCTCGTCGAGATCGACGCCGAGGAGGTGCCGATCCTCGACGGCTCGTCCCGCCCCTTCGCCGAGGCGATCCTCGCGCGCGGCATCGTCCCTCAGGCCGCGCCGGTCGTCGCGATCGAGATCCTCGCGCCAGTCGAGGTCCGCCGCGGCGAGGCCTTCGCCCGCCTCGAGCCCGCGACCGCCCCCGAGATGCGGTTCGAGATCGACTTCGCCGACGCCGCCATCGGCCGGCAGGAATACGCCATGGCGACGGCCAACGGCTCCTTCCTGCGCGAGCTGTCCGACAGCCGCACCTTCTGCCGCAAGTCCGACGTCGACGCCATGCAGGCCCGCGGCCTCGCCCTCGGCGGCACGCTCGAGAACGCGGTCGTCGTGGACGGCGCGAACGTCCTCTCCCCCGGTGGCCTGCGCCGCCGCGACGAGGCCGTGCGCCACAAGATGCTCGACGCGTTCGGCGACCTCGCCCTCGCGGGGATGCCGATCCTCGGCCGCTACGTGGGCCACCGCGCCGGGCACGCGCTGACCAACCAGCTTCTGCGCGCCCTCTTCGCGGACCCGTCCGCCTACCACGTCGTGGCCTGCGACGAGGCGTGCGCCCAGGCGCTGCCCGGCGCCCATGTGGTGCCTGCCGACCTTCCCCGCGCGATCTGATGCGCGCGGCGGCCCGCGGGCCGTTTGCCCTCGCCGCGCCCCGTGCTAGCACCTGCCGAAAGGCCGGGAGGGCAGGGATGACCAGCACGGGACGCATCGCGGCGACGGCCGCCCTTCTGGGCCTTCTCGCCGGCTGCGGGGCCGCCACCCGCGAGGAGGCGCCCCTCGACACGTTCGACGCCGCCACCATCTTCCAGCGCGGCGAGTTCGAGCTCGAGGCCGGCGACGAGGAGGAGGCCGCCCGCTACTTCGGCGAGGTCGAGCGGCTCTACCCCTACAGCGAGCTCGCGCAGCGCGCCCTCATCATGCAGGCCTTCGCCTACCATCAGGCCGACGCGTACGAGCTCTCCCGCGCCTCCGCGCAGCGCTATCTCGACTTCTTCCGCGGGTCCGAGGACAGCGCCTATGCGCAGTACCTCCTCGCGCTCTCCTACTACGACCAGATCGACGACGTCGGCCGCGACCAGGGCCTGACCTTCCAGGCCCTTCAAGCCCTGCGCGAGGTGATCGAGCTCTACCCCGATTCGGAATACGCCCGCTCGGCCGTCCTCAAGTTCGACCTGGCCTTCGATCACCTCGCCGCCAAGGAGATGGAGATCGGGCGGTACTACCTCGCCCGCGGCTACTTCCCCGCCGCCGTCAACCGGTTCCGCGTCGTGGTCGAGGACTTCCAGACCACCACCCACACGCCCGAGGCCCTGCTGCGCCTCGTCGAGGCCTACCTCTCCCTCGGCCTCCTGGAGGAGGCGCAGACCGCCGGCGCGATCCTCGGCTACAACTACCGCTCTTCGCCCTTCTACCAGGACGCCTTCGCCCTCCTGCGCGGCCGCGGCCTCGCGCCCGAGGCGGCGGGCGAAAGCTGGCTGCGAACGGTCTACCGCCGCGTCGTCAGGGGCGATCAGATCTAGCGCGGGGGCCTTTCGCGGGGCGCCGCTCCCCCGCGTCCCGATCGCCGCGCGCAGGTATCCCGGGCGTCCGGCCTTCCGATCGTTGCAGGTCACGTCCCCTCGATGCGCGCGCGGTCGAACCGGGCACGGGCGGCCGACGCTCCGGCCGGCAAGTGCTGGGCCCGTCCTTCCGGGCTCTGCGCACGGGTCGGGAATGTGATCCGCCGGCCCGTCCTCCGAGGCGCCGACCCGGCCGGGCATCGCGTTCGCCGCGCCCGTCATCGGGCACGGCTGCCGCGAGGACGGGCGCCGCGGCGGATCGCAGCGGCGGATCGGATGCGGCGTTTCCCACCGCATGTGCGGCACCGTTCCCGCCTGCCTCGGGCGAGGGCGGGGCCCTCCCGTCCAGCAAGGGTGCCGGACCGCCTCCACCGCGCCGCACGCGGCCCCTGCGGCGCCCGTGATGCGTGCCGAAACGGCTTGCGTCGCGGGATTTGCCGGCATGCCTTCCCCGGCCGCCGGGCAGGGCGCCGACGTCCGCGCGGCCGTCCCGCACCTCCGGCGGCCCTCCGGCCCCGGCATGTCGCCGCCTCGTCGTCGCATCCCGCCGCTCCACGCATCGGTTTCCACGGGTGAGGATAGAGGCGAAAGGTTGCGAAATGGTTCACGCACCGCGCGCTGGCTCGCTCGGCCCGCTATCGAAGCGCAACAGACCGACGCTGCAGGATTCGTTCCCCCTCTCCCGACACCCCGAAAGATGCGCTCCGCCCCGCGCCCGTTCCCGGGGGCCTGCGGGGCGATCCGCCCCGGACCCCTCGATTCTTCGGCCCCGGGATGCCATCTCCCTTGGGTCGTCCACCGCCCCCGAAGGCCCCGATGCTCCGCTCGCTCGAGATCAAGGACATGCTGCTGATCGACCGGCTCTCGCTCGAGATGGGCGAGGGGCTGAACGTGCTGACGGGCGAGACGGGGGCGGGCAAGTCGATCCTCCTCGACTCCCTCGGCTTCGTCCTCGGCTGGCGCGGCCGGGCCGAGCTGGTGCGCGCCGGCGCCGAGCGGGGCGAGGTGACGGCCGCTTTCGACCTGCCGAAGGGCCACCCCGCCGAAGCCGTACTGGAGAAGGCCGGGATCGAGCCCGAGGACGAGCTGATCTTCCGCCGGGTGAACACCGCCGACGGGCGAAAGACGGCCTGGGTCAACGGGATACGCGTCTCGGGCGAGGTGCTGCGCCGCCTCTCCGACACCCTGGTCGAACTGCACGGCCAGCACGACGACCGGGGCCTGCTGCACCCCGCCGGCCACCGCGCCCTCCTCGACGCCTTCGCCGGTGCCGACCTCGCCTCCGTGCGCGCCGCATGGGCGGCCCGCCGCGCCGCCGCCAAGACCCTCGCCGAGGCCGAGGAGGCGCTGCAAGCTGCCAGGAAGGAAGAGGAATTCGTCCGCCACGCCGCGGACGAGCTGTCGAAGATGGACCCCCGCCCGGGCGAGGACGAGGCGCTCGACGCCCGCCGCCGCCTCATGCAGGCCAGCGCCCGCATCCGCGAGGACATCGCCAAGGCCGGCCAGGCCATCTCCTATGACGGGGCCGAGGGGCAGACCTCCGACGCGATCCGCTGGCTGGGCGACGGCGCGGACGCCGCCGAGGGCCGCCTCGACGCCCCGATCGCCGCGCTGGAACGCGCGCTGGAAGGTCTCGCCGAAGCCCAGCAGGGCATCGAGGACGCGCTCCACGACCTCGCCTTCGACCCGCGCGAGCTGGAGGAGACGGAGGAGCGGCTCTTCGCCCTGCGCGCGCTGGCCCGCAAACACGGCGTCACGCCCGAGGAACTGCCCGCGCTCGCCGAGGACATGAACCGGCGCCTCGAGGCGCTCGACCGGGGCGAGGGGGACATCGCCGACCTGCGCGCCGCCCTTCGGGTCGCCGAGACTGCGTACGGCGAGGCCGCTGCCGCCCTCTCCGCGCGCCGCCACGAGGCGGCGGCCGCCCTCGACGCCGCCATGGCAGCCGAGCTCGCCCCCCTGAAGATGGAGCGCGCGGTCTTCGAGACCCGCATCGCCCCGTCCGAACCCGGGCCCGACGGCGCGGATGAGGTCGCCTTCACCGTCGCCACCAACCCCGGCGCCCCCGCGGGGCCCCTGGCCAAGATCGCCTCGGGTGGCGAGCTTTCGCGCTTCCTGCTGGCGCTGAAGGTCTGCCTGACGGGCGGGGCGACCGGCATCACCATGATCTTCGACGAGATCGACCGCGGCGTGGGCGGCGCGACGGCCGACGCGGTGGGGCGCCGCCTCGCGGCGATCGCGGCGGGCGCGCAGGTGCTGGTCGTCACGCATTCGCCGCAGGTGGCGGCCCTCGGGGCGCATCACTGGCGGGTCGAGAAGCGGGTCGAGGCGGACGTGACCGTCTCGACCGTCACCGCCCTCGACCCCGCCCGCCGCGTCGAGGAGATCGCGCGCATGCTCTCGGGCGAGACCATCACCCCCGCCGCCCGCGACGCGGCGCAGGCGCTGCTGACGGCCTGACGCGCGCTCCGGGCCTGCGGCCCCCGTCCTCCGACCGGCGTGGAAACGTCCCCCTGCCATTCCATGACGCGGCGGGCGGGCTTAAGCCCGGGGCGTGGACGCGCCCGACCCGAACCCCTTCGCCCGCCAGTGGCGCACGGCCGTGCGGACCTGCGCCGAGGGGCTGCGCGTCATCCGGGCCAAGGGGCCGTCGCAGCTTCAGTTCTGGTTCCTCGCGCTCTTCATCGGAATCGCGGCGGGCTTCGCCGCGCTCGGCTTCCGCCTCGGCATTGCATGGCTGCAGGAGCTGCTCTACCGGACCGACGATCCCTCGCGCCTCGGGACCTTCGCGGCGGACCTGCCCTGGTGGTGGCTGATCGCGGTGCCGACGGCCGGCGGCCTCGTCGTGGGGCTGATCCTGCACCGCTTCACCCCCGACGCGCGCGCCCGCACCGTCGCCGACGTGATCGAGGGCGCCGCCCTCCATGACGGCCGGGTCGAGGGGCGCGCCGGCCTCGCCTCGGCGGCCGCATCGCTGATCACGCTCGGGACGGGCGGCTCGTCGGGGCGGGAGGGGCCGGTCGTGCACCTCGCGGCGGTCATCGCCTCGAAGGTGTCGCGCTGGATCAAGGCGGACGGCGTGACGGGGCGCGACCTTCTGGGCTGCGCGGTGGCGGCGGCCGTCTCGGCCTCGTTCAACGCGCCCATCGCCGGCGCGCTCTTCGCGCTCGAGGTGGTGCTGCGCCACTTCGCGGTCCACGCCTTCGCCCCCATCGCCATCGCGGCCGTGGCGGGCACGGTGATCAACCGGGTGAACCTCGGCGGCATGACCGAGTACGAGCAGGCCGGAACCATCCTCGCCTTCTACGTCGAGCTTCCGGCATTCATGATCCTCGGGCTGACCTCGGGTCTCGTGGCGGTGGTCCTGATACGCGCCGTCTTCGCGGCCGAGAGCATGGGCAACAGGCTGCGCGAAGCGACCGGCATGCCCCGCTGGATGCGCCCGGCCGTGGCGGGCGCAATGCTCGGCGCGCTGGCGATCTGGTTCCCGTTCATCATCGGCGTCGGCTACGAGACGGTGTCGGACGCGCTCTCAGGGGACCTCCTGCTGCGCGAGGCGTTCGTCTTCGCCGTGCTCAAGGTCGTGGCGGTGGCCATCACCCTCGGGGGGCGGATGGGCGGCGGCATCTTCTCGCCGGCGCTGATGGTCGGGGCGCTGACAGGCCTCGCCTTCGGCCTCGTCGCCTCGATCCCCTTCCCGGGCCTCTCCTCGGGCGCGCAGCTCTACGCGCTCGCCGGGATGGGGGCGGTGGCCGCGGCGGTGCTGGGGGCGCCGATCTCGACCACGCTCATCGTGTTCGAGCTGACGGGCGACTGGCAGACGGGGATCGCCGTGATGGTGTCGGTGTCGCTCTCGACGGCGCTGGCCTCGCGCCTCGTGCACCGCTCCTTCTTCCTCGCCCAGCTCGAACGGCGGGGCATCCACCTGGCCGCGGGGCCGCAATCCTACCTCTGGGGGACGCTTCGCGTGGGCCGGACCATGCGCCTGCCGGGCAGCCCCCGCTACCCGGACGAAGGCGCCCTCCAGGCGATCCTGGACGCCGGCGTGATGGCCGAGGAAGGCGCGACGCTGGAGGTGGCGATGCCCCTCTTCGAGCATCCCGCCGTCACCCTCTTCGTGCCGGTGGTCGAGCGGTCCGACGACGGCACGCCGCACGTCGTCGGCAGCCTGCACCGCGTGGACGCCCTGACCGCCTACAACCGCGCGCTGGCGGCCGTGTCGGCGGAAGAGCATTCGTGACGCGGGATCAGACCCGTTCGACCGTCACCTCGCCCGGCTGGAAGGCGAGGTGGTCCTTGATCTCGGCAACGCCCGGCTCGGGCTCCTCGTAGGTCCAGACGGCGTCCGGGATCGTCACGGACTTCGTCACCACCGAGTAGTAGGCCGCATCGCCCTTGTGGGGGCAGTGGGTGCTCTTCCCCGAGCGGTCGAGGAAGGCCATCGCGACGTCCTCGCGCGGGACGTAGATCACCGGGTCGTGCCCCTCCTCGCGCAGCTCCAGCGCATGCGTCGTCTCGCCCAGCACGGCGCCGCCCGCGCGGACGCAATAGGTGCCCTCAGCGGGCCGGATGGTGATCTTTGCCACTTGGCGCTCCTCCCCTGTTCCTTCCGAAGCTAGCGCGGCCCGGGCCGGAAGCCCAACGCCGCCCGCGGCGCCGCCGCCGCGGGTCGGACCCTACGGCCTCAGCGGCGCGCAGGCCCTCGCCAGCCAGCCGCGGACCTTCGGCTCGACCAGGGGGCCGATCTCCTCGAGGACGCGGGCGTGGTAGGCGTCGAGCCAAGCGACCTCCGCCGGGGCCATCGCCCGCGCGTCGACCAGGCGGCGGTCGATGGGGGCGAGGGTCAGGGTCTCGAAGCCCAAAAACTCGCGCCCCGGCTCGGCCTCGGCGGGGCGGACCGCGACGAGGTTCTCGATGCGGATGCCGAACTGGCCCTCGCGGTAGTAGCCCGGCTCGTTCGAGAGGATCATCCCCGCCTCAAGCGGGATCGTGGAGGCCCGGCTGATCCGGGCCGGCCCTTCGTGGACCGACAGATAGCTGCCCACCCCGTGCCCCGTGCCGTGGTCGTAGTCGCGGCCTTCGACCCAAAGGAACTGCCGCGCCAGCGGATCGACGTCGCGGCCCGCGCAGCCCTTGGGGAAGCGCGCGCGCGAGACGGCGATCATGCCGCGCAGGACGGCGGTGAAGGCCGCGCGCTCCTCCGCGCCGACGGGGCCGACGGGGCCGACGGGAACCGTGCGGGTGATGTCGGTCGTGCCGTCGACGTATTGCCCGCCCGAGTCGACCAGCAGCAGCTCGCCCGCCCGAAGGGGCCGGTCGGTGCCCCGGGTCACCCGGTAGTGGACGATGGCACCGTGCGGACCCGACCCGGCGATCGTCTCGAAGGAGATGTCGCGCAGGGCGTTCGTCCCCCGCCGGAACCCCTCCAACGCCTCGACCACCGCGATCTCCGTCAGGTCGCCCGGCGCGTTCGCGTCCAGCCAGTGGAGGAAGCGCGCCATGGCCGCCCCGTCCCGGCGATGGGCGTCGCGCGCGCCCCGCAGCTCGGCGGGGGTCTTGCGGGCCTTGGGCAGAAGGCAGGGATCGGGCCCTTCGGAGATCGTCACCCCCGCCTCGCGCAGCGCCTCGAACACCGCGAATGGTGCGGTCTCGGGGTCCACGCGCACCGGGCCCGACAAGTGGGCGAGCGCGGCCGGCATAGCCGCGGGCGCATGGACCGCGATCGCGGGGTCGGGGTCCAGCCCCTCGACCTTGGCGGGATCGAGGAAGAGGTCCACGCGCGCGTCCTCGTGAAGGATGGCGAAGGCCTGCACGACCGGGTTCCGAGGGATGTCCGAGCCGCGGATGTTCAAGAGCCAAGAGATGCTGTCGGGCAGGGTCAGCACGACGGCCTTTTGATCTGCCTCCCTGAGGATGCCGGCAACCTCTTCCCGCTTCTCGCGGCTGGTCCTGCCGGTCAAATCGACGGGCTGATCGAAGGCTTCGCCGACCGGGGGGGCAGGGCGGTCCGGCCAGATCGCGTCGATGAGGTTCGCCCCCGGCGCCAGCGCGATCGCCTTCGGGTCCAGCGCCTTGCGCAGCGCCGCGACTTCCTTCTCGGTATGCAGCCAGGGGTCGAGGCCGACTTTGCCGCCCTCGGACAAGGCCCCGATCAGCCAATCGGCCACCTTGGTGTCGGGCCAGGCGACCACCTCGACCTCGTCCGGAACCTGCGCGCGGCCCTGAACCCGGTAGCGGCCGTCCGCGAAGAGGGCGGCGCGGGCCCCCGTCACCGCCGCCGACCCGGCCGATCCGGTGAACCCGGTCAGCCAAGCGAGCCGCTCGTCCGCGGGGGCGACGTATTCGCCCTGGTGGGCGTCCGCGCGGGGGACGAGGAAGGCGTCGACCCCGGCGTCGGCCATCGCGGCGCGCAGGGCCTTCAGGCGGGGCGGGGACTGGTCGGGCGAGGTCGTGGCGTCGAAGGTCTGGAGCATGGCCGCGGGTCTAGCCCCGGTGGCTGGGGCGCGCCACCACCGTGGGCCGGAGGCCGCTTCGCCATCGGCGGACCGGGCTCCGCCCTACGCCGCGCGCATCCCCATCACCCGCGCCCGCGCCCGCGGATCGGCGTCGAAGAGCGCGGCGAGCTGCTCGGTGATCGCGCCGGCCAGCTGCTCGACGTCCGTGATGGTCACCGCGCGGTCGTAGTAGCGCGTCACGTCGTGACCGATGCCGATGGCCAGCAACTCGACCAGCTTGCGCCGCTCGACCATCGCGATCACGTCGCGCAGGTGCTTCTCGAGGTAGTTCGCGGGGTTCACGGACAGTGTGGAATCGTCCACGGGCGCCCCGTCCGAGATCACCATCAGGATCTTCCGCGCCTCGTGCCGCCGCGCCAGCCGCCCATGCGCCCATTCCAGCGCCTCGCCGTCGATGTTCTCCTTCAGGAGCCCTTCCTTCATCATCAGCCCGAGATTGTCGCGCGTGCGCCGCCAGGGCGCGTCCGCGTCCTTGTAGACGATGTGGCGCAGGTCGTTCAGACGGCCGGGCGCGGGGGGGCGCCCTTCGGCCAGCCACTTCTCGCGCGCCCGCCCGCCCTTCCAGGCGACGGTGGTGAAGCCCAGGATCTCGGTCTTGACCTGGCACCTCTCCAACGTCCGGGCCAACACGTCCGCGCAGATCGCCGCGATCGAGATCGGCCGCCCCCGCATCGAGCCGGAGTTGTCCAGCAGCAGCGTGACGACCGTGTCCCGGAACTCGGTCTCGTTCTCGACCTTGAAGCTCAAGGGCGTCGTGGGGTTGGCGACCACGCGGGCCAGGCGTCCGGCGTCCAGCACCCCTTCCTCCTGGTCGAAGGACCATGATCGGCTCTGCTGCGCCTGAAGGCGCCGCTGCAGCTTGTTCGCCAGCCGGCTGACGGCGCCCTTCAAGGGCTCGAGCTGCTGGTCGAGATAGGCGCGCAGCCGCTCCAGCTCGGCCGGCTCGGCGAGGTCCTCGGCGCCCACGACCTCGTCATGCGCGGCGTCGAACACCTTGTAGTCCGGGTCCGCCTCCGAGGCGGGCTGCGGGGGAGGGGGGTCGAGCGGCGCCTCGCCCTCGGGCATCTCGGCCTCCTCCGCGTCCTCCATGTCGGGGGACTCGCCCTCGTGGACCTCGGCCTGTCCCTCGTCCTCCTGGCGGTCCTGCTCGCGTTCGGGGGCGGCGTCGTCCTGGTCCTGGCGGTCCTGCTCGCCGCCGTCCTCGGGCGGGCTCTCGTCCTCCTCCGCCTCGGCGTCCTCGCCGGATTCGTCGTCCTCCGCGTCCGGGTCCTCGCCCAGCTGGTCGCCGTAGCCCAGGTCGTCGATGATCTGCCGCGCGAGGCGCGAGAAGGCACCCTGGTCCTCGAGCGCGTCGTCGATCCCCGACAGCGTCTCCTGCGCCTGGCCCTCGACGAACTCGCGCCAGAGGTCGGCGACGTTCTGCGCCCCTTCCGGCAGGGGCCGGCCCGTGGCGAGCTGGCGGATCAGATAGCCCGCCGCGACCGCCAGCGGCGCCTCGGACGCCTGGGAGATCTGGTCGTAGCCGCGCCGTTCGGCCTCCTGGCCGATGCGGGCGTCGATGTTGCCCGCGGTGCCGGGCATGTGGCGCGCGCCGACCGCCTCGCAGCGGGCGGTCTCCATCGCCTCGTAGAGGTCGCGCGCCATCTGCCCTTCCGGGCGGTAGCGGGCATGCGTCCCCGCGTCGTGATAGCGGCGGCGCAGCGCATAGCCGTCCGCGGCCCCGCGCGCGGCGACGATCTCGTCCGCCTTCATGCGGCGCGAGACCTGCGGCAGCCTCACGCCATCGGCGGTCATCCCCGGCGGGTCGACGGAGTAGGTGATGGCGAGGTCCGGATCGTCGGCGAGCGTGCGCGTCGCCTCCGCGAGGGCCTTCTTGAACGTTTCGGTTGGGCTATCGGGCTGACTCATGGCGCGGAATGTAGCCGCCCGGCGGCGCCGCGACGAGGGGGGGATGGGAACGGCAGGGACTCCCGAAGGGTTTGATCCACGACCCCGCAGGGGTCCGCACACGCACATGAAGGGAGAACCCGGAGATGCTACAGCAAAGGACGCAAACCGCGATGGCGCTGGTCCTCAGCCTCGGCCTGACGACGGCCGCCTTCGGCCAGGAAGCCGCCACGACCGCCGAAGAGGTCGGCGTCGAGCCCATCGGGAGCGCCGAGACCGGCGTGGACGAGCCGGTCGATGCCACCGAAGGCGATGCGCTGCTGGTCGGCGAAGCCGACGACGCCACCCAGGCCGCGCAGGGCCAGGGAGAGCGGGTGACCACCTATCGCACCACCGGCCAGAGCAGGAATCAGAACGCCGGCCAGAGCGGCGGTCAGGCCACCGCGCAGGCTGGCGGCCAGACGTCCGGGCAAGGCGGCAACCAGGCGGCCGAACAGTCCGGCACGCGGACGGCCGGCAATCAGGGCGGGGGGCAAGCGGGCGGCCAGACCGGCGCGACCCAGCGCGAGCCCGACCTGACCGAGCTGGCGCGGCAGGCGGACGGCGCCCGGATCGGCGCGACGGACGGCGCCGGAATGCCCATGCACGGCATGGATGCCGGCGCGATGCAGCGCGTCGCGATGGAGCTCTTCGCGGCGGGCTTCCGCGAGGGCTACGCCCAGGGTGCGGCGTTCGCCCGTGCCCATGCGGACGCGCAGGCCGATGCGGACCGGGATCGCCGGGCTCAAGCCGACATGGCGCGCGAGGCCGAGATGCGCCGCCAGGTCCAGGCCAACCTCGAAAGGCGCGCCCAGCAACAGCGCATGGCGGCGGACGGCCATGGCGGCGATCAGGGCGGCGGCTTCGACCGCCAGATGCTGAACCAGCAGGCTGCGGGGGGCGGCGATCAGGCGCTCCTGCGTCTCCTGCTCGGCGCGAACGCCGTGGGCAGCCAGTTCCCGCCCGCCATGGGCGACGGTTCGGGCCAGCAGGGCGGCGGCAACATCGTCCTCGTGATCCCGCAAGGCGAACAGGGCCGCATGCTTATGCAGCAGTTGATGCAGGGCCAGCAGCAGGGCGGCTGACCGCGTCGGTCCGGCCCGCCCCCCGGGGGCGGGCCGGAACCTCTATCCCAGCGTCATCGACACCGCGCTCTCCGGCAACTCGTCGTCGAAGCAACGCTGATAGAACTCGGCGACGGTCTGGCGCTCCAACTCGTCGCATTTGTTCAGGAACGTCAGGCGGAAGGCGTAGCCCACGTTGCGGAAGATCTCTGCGTTGGTCGCCCAGGCGATCACCGTGCGGGGGGACATCACCGTCGACAGCTCGCCGTTCATGAAGGCCGTGCGGGTCATCGCCGCCAGGCGAACCATCTGATCCACCGTCCGGCGCCCCTCCTTCGTGTTGTAATGGGGGGCCTTCGACAGGACGATCGCCGCTTCCGCGTCGTGGTTCAGGTAGTTCAGCGTGGCGACCAGCGACCAGCGGTCCATCTGGCCCTGGTTGATCTGCTGCGTGCCGTGATAGAGGCCCGTCGTGTCCCCGAGGCCGACCGTGTTCGCCGTCGCGAAGAGGCGGAAGTAGGGATGCGGGGTGATGACCTCGTTCTGGTCGAGAAGCGTCAGCTTGCCGTCCGTCTCCAGCACCCGCTGGATCACGAACATCACGTCCGCGCGGCCGGCGTCGTATTCGTCGAAGACGATGGCGCAGGGGTTCCGCAGCGCCCAGGGCAGGATGCCCTCCTGGAACTCCGTGACCTGCACGCCGTCCCGCAGCTTGATCGCGTCCTTGCCGATCAGGTCGATGCGAGAGATGTGGGAATCGAGGTTCACCCGGACGCAGGGCCAGTTGAGGCGCGAGGCGACCTGCTCGATATGGGTGGACTTGCCGGTGCCGTGATAGCCCTGGATCATCACCCGGCGGTTCCAGTTGAACCCCGCGAGGATGGCCATCGTCGTGTCCGGGTCGAACTTGTAGGTCTCGTCCCGCGCGGGCACCCGGTCGGTGGGATCGGCGAAGCCCCGCACGGTCATGTCGCTGTCGATCCCGAACGTCTCGCGGACGCTGACCTGCTCGGTGGGGTGCATGTCGGTCCTGGAGCCGTCGGCCATGGGTGTCCTGCCTTCCGTGGGAATGCGCGTCGGGATCGCCCGATGCGACATATCCCGGCCGCCTTCAAGGGAAAGGATCAGGCCCGCGCCCCCAGCGGAAACTCGAAGGCGAGCGCGGTCCCCCGCGGCGACGCGAGGAAGTCCAGCTCGGCCCCCAATTGGCCCGCGACCGCCTCCATGATGCGCGTGCCGAGGCCCTCGCCCCTCGGCGCGGCCGGGTCGTGGCCCACGCCGTCGTCCTCGAACCGGGCCCGCACGCGCCCGCCCCGGCATCCGATGTCCAGCGACACGGTTCCGTCCCGCCCGTCGGGGAAGGCGTATTTCAGCGAGTTCGCGATGAACTCGTTCATCAGGATCGCGAGGGCGCTCGCCTGCGACGTCTCCAGGTCGACCGCGCCCATCCGGGGAAGCAGGACGACGTTCTCCGGCGCGCCCTTTCGCAGCTCTTCGATCAGCGAGTTGCCGAAGGTCGGCAGGAACACGCGGTCCATCTGCGAGACCCGATGCAGCGCCGCGTGGATCGAGGTGATCGCCTGCACCCGCCCCCGTGCGGCCGCCAGCGCGGCGCGCGTCTCGCCCGAGGTCGACTGGGCACCCTGCATCTGCAGGAGCGATGACACCATCTGAAGCGAGTTCTTGACCCGGTGATCGATCTCCATCTTCAGGATCCGCTCGCTGTCGAGCGCCGCGCGCAGGCGGGCGTTCTGCTTCTCCAGCGCGCGGATGGCGCGGGCCTCCGCGGCGGCGATGCGGCGCAGCTCGAGGTTGGCCATGACCTGCCGGGCGAGGGGGGGCAGGGCGTAGCGTGCACGCTCGTCCAATTCGTGCGGCTCGGGACCGGCGACCTCCAGCGCACCGATCAGGACATGGTCCGCGTCGTAGAGAGGCGCGGCGGCTACGAACCGTATCCCGTGAACCGCGTGCACCGGCCGGCGGGCGAAGGACGGATCGTCGGCAAGGTCGCGGCACATCACGATCCCGGCGTCGGGGCTGCGGGCGATCAGATCCGGCACGACGGGGTCGTCATGTATCAGGGCGGCATCCTCCGATCCGCCGGGCAGGCATGCGCCGACATGATGCGCGCGCCGCCCGTCGTTCAGCGCGACCGCTGCCCGCGGCAGCTCCGCCATGCGGGCGGCCAGCGCTGCCAGGCGGTCGAGGTCGGGATCCGTTGTCCCGATCGAAAGTCCGTACCGCCGCAGAGGCGAGCCGCCCTGCAGCATCGTCGGATCCCCTTCCAGCATCGCGAAACCGTCCACTTCGCCAACCCCGATCCGTCCCCGGCAACAAAGGGTCCGACCCCCCGTGACCCGAGGGCGGCACCCTCGGAGCCGATCTAAACCAGTTTGCAGTTACGCAACGAAAGTGTCAACTTTGCTACATTGTCCCCGGAAGTCGGATGACGTCGTCACCTATCGGGAAAGGAGCGGCTGTCCTTGATCTGGTCCCAGGCCCAGACGACCTCCTGCAGGCGGTCCTCGTCGGCCCGGTTTCCGCCGTTCATGTCAGGGTGCAGCACCTTGACCAGCGCCTTGTAGGCCTTGCGCATCTGGACCTTCGTCCAGTCGTCGCGCGCTTCCAGGATCTCCAGCGCCTTGCGCTCGGTGGGCGGCAGGCGACGGCCCGCCGAACGGCCCGGGTTGCGGGTCGCGTTCTCGCCTAGGACCTCGTGCGCGTCGTCGATCCCGAGGCGGGCCCAGGCCCGCTCCTCCGCGGATTGCTTGAAGGGCTTGGTCGGGCGCTCGCCCACCCGGTCGCTCTGGACCTGCTCGAAGAACTCCTCCTCGGTCGAGCCGTTGAAGAAGTTCCACTTCAGGTTGTACTCGCGCACGTGCTGCTTGCAGAACCAGTAGTAGTCGTCGAGCACGTCGGGATTCTTCGGGGCGCGGTACTGGCCCCGCTCCTCGCAGCCGGGATGCTCGCAGATGCGCTTCGAGGTCTCGAACGCGCCAGACATGCCGCGCCGCGTCTTCTGGCGCTTCTTCTTGTCGGTCGAGGCACGCATGTCGAAGCCGAACGGGTCGGATTTTGCCATCTTCTCGTCCCCTTCCTATTCGGCCTGCGGCCGGACCCGCCCCCTCCGGCTGGACCGCGGGGGAGGCGAGAGTTTAGTCACTACGGCGCGGCATGGAAGAGGGGAGACCGGGAAAATGGATGCGGAGGTGACCATGCGGGATCGGATCGAGGAAGCGCTGCGCAAGGTCCTCGCGCCGACCGCAATCGAGGTGCGCGACGTCAGCGCGGCCCATGCGGGGCATGCCGGCGCCCCAGCAGGAGGCGAGAGCCATTTCGAAGTCTCGATGACCGCGCCGGCCTTCGCCGGGCAGGGACGCCTCGCCCGCCACCGCGCCGTGCACGCGGCGCTGGGCGAGCGGATCGTGAACGCGATCCATGCGCTCCAGCTCGACCTTCGCGCGCCAGAGGAGAGGGAGGGGGGCTAGCCCCCCTCGTCCCGCCGGGCCGAAAGCCTGGGGCCGTCCCCGCCCGTCCGCGAGGCGAGCTTGCCCGTCCCCGCGAAGAGGCGCGGGGGCGGCCTCTCGCCCGACGCGGTGGCAGGCGCGGCGGTGAAGGCGGGCCGCTTCACGAGGCGCGGCGCCTCGGGGGGCTCGTCCTCTCGCCTATGCTCCGGCAGGGGCTCGGGGGCGGGCGTGGCCTCGGCCGGCGCATCGGAAAGCTCGCCGGCCGCCTCTGGGGCGGGCGCCTCGGGCCAGTGCGACGGGTGGTCGGGCCGCGCATGGACCGGTGCTGCGCCGGCCGCGCCGCCCTCCGCCCGGTCGCGCCGGAACACCATCACCAGCTCCTCGTGCACGTCGCGGCGGCGCAGCAGCCCCTTGCGGGACGTCACGGGCAGCCGATCCGCCCGGACATAGGACCAGCCTTCGGCGCCCATCTCGTTCATCGCCTCCGTCAGCCCGTGGAGGTAGCGCGGCACCGCGCCCTTCACGCCCTTCATCTTCGGCGGCTCGGTCGGCGCCTGGATCAGCCTGTACTCGTAGCGGGTCATGCTCGGCCCCCTCTTCACCCCAAGGCGTCCTAGCGCGTCCGCAGCCGCCCCGGAAGGCGCCATCAGGCGAGCTTCCGCCGCACGGCCTCGTTCACGGCCTTGGGGTTCGCCTTGCCGCCCGTCGCCTTCATGACCTGCCCGACGAACCAGCCCGCGAGCTTGGGGTTCGTGCCCGCCTTCTCGACCTGGGCGGGATTGGCGGCGATGATCTCGTCCAGTGCGGCGTCGATCGCGCCCGTGTCCGTGACCTGGGCCATTCCCCGCTCATCCACGATGGAGGCCGGGTCGCCGCCTTCGGTCCAGACGATCTCGAACAGCTCCTTCGCGATCTTGCCGGAAATCTTGTCCGACCCGATCAGGTCCAGGATGCCGCCCAGCTGCGCCGCGCTCACGGGGCTGTCGGCCAACGCCGTCTCGTCCGCCTTCAGCCGCCCGAAGAGGTCGTTGATGACCCAGTTGGCGGCCTGCTTGCCATCGCGGCCCTTCGCGACCGCCTCGAAGAAGGCCGCGCTCTCGGCGTCGGCCGTGAGGACCGAGGCGTCGTAGTCCTTGATCCCGTATTCGGCCATCAGGCGCGCCTTCTTCTCGTCCGGCAGCTCGGGCAGGGCGCTCGCGATCGCGTCGACCCAGCCCTGCTCGATCTCCAGCGGCAGGAGGTCGGGGTCCGGGAAGTAGCGGTAGTCGTGCGCCTCCTCCTTGGAGCGCATCGACCGCGTCTCGCCCCGGTTCGGATCGTAGAGGCGCGTCTCCTGCACGACTGCGCCGCCGTCCTCGAGGATCGCGATCTGGCGCCGGGCCTCGTGCTCGATGGCGGCCTGGATGAAGCGCAGCGAGTTCATGTTCTTGATCTCGCACCGGGTGCCGAGGTGCGAGAATTCCTGGGTCTCCTGGTACCTCTCGTAGTCCCCCGGACGGCAGACGGAGACGTTGACGTCGGCCCGCAGGTTGCCGTTCTGCATGTTGCCGTCGCAGGTGCCGAGGTACCGCATGATCTGCCGCAGCTTGGCGACGTAGGCTGCCGCCTCCTCCGGGCCGCGGATGTCGGGGCGCGAGACGATCTCCATCAGGGCGACGCCGGTGCGGTTGAGGTCCACGAAGGACAGGGTCGGGTCCATGTCGTGGATCGACTTGCCGGCGTCCTGCTCGAGGTGGATGCGCTCGATCCGCACGGTGCGGGCGGTGCCGTCGCCCATTTCGACCAGCACCTCCCCCTCGCCGACGATGGGGTGGTAGAGCTGGGAGATCTGATAGCCCTGCGGCAGGTCGGGGTAGAAGTAGTTCTTGCGGTCGAAGGCGCTCGCCAGGTTGATCTCGGCCTTCAGCCCCAGCCCGGTCCGCACCGCTTGCTCGACGCAGAACTCGTTGATGACGGGCAGCATCCCCGGCATGGCCGCGTCCACGAAGGACACGTTGCTGTTCGGCTCGGCCCCGAAGGCCGTCGACGCGCCCGAGAACAGCTTGGCCTTCGAAGCGACTTGGGCATGGACCTCCAGGCCGATCACCAGCTCCCAATCCTCCTTCGCGCCCTGGATCACCTTCGGCGCGGGTGCGGGGTAGGTTAGGTCGAGCATGTCGCGTGCCTTTCGCTGGTGCGCGCGCGAGATACGCCCCCAGGGCATCGGAAGAAAGGCCCGAATCCGCCGATTTCGCCGTGGCATTCGCCCCTGCGTTGCGCCGGAGTGTGGTCTTCGTCACGAGTCGCGGGAATCGGAATACCGCAGGATGACTTCGCTGATGATACGCACCCTCGGACTTGCGGCGGCCCTCGCCGCCGGCTTCGCCCTCTCCGCCTGCTCGGAGGCCGTGCAGGCCCCGTTCAACTTCGCCGGCCTCTCCCCAGTGGAGGAGCCCGAGGCCGTCCCCGCGCAGCCCATCCTGCGCTGGTCGCACCGTTCGGAGGGACCCGAGTGGACCCTCGCGACGATGAACGCGCTCGCCTCCCATGGCGAAGCCCTTCCGGACATGGTCCCCGCCGACATCGAAAGCTGGTGCCCCGCCTACCCGCAGGCGTCCGAGTTCGAGCGCCGCGCCTTCTGGGCTGGCCTCATCTCCGCGCTCGCCTGGCACGAATCGACGCACCGGCCGGCCGCCGTGGGCGGCGGGGGGCGTTGGCACGGGCTGGTGCAGATCCTGCCCAGCACCGCGCGCGGCTACGGCTGCGAGGCGCGCTCCGGCATCGCGCTGCAGGACGGACCGGCGAACCTGCGCTGCGCGGTCCGCATCATGTCGTCGACGGTGGCGCGCGACGGCGTGATCTCGCGCGGGATGCGCGGCGTGGCGGCCGACTGGGGCCCGTTCCATTCCGCCCGCAAGCGCGAGGACATGCGCCGCTGGGTCTCGTCCCAGCCATTCTGCGCGCAGTCGGGGGACATGACGCAGCTCGCCTCCGCCGAGTGACGGAACGCGGAGGCGGCCCTGTCCGTTTCCGCTCCGCACACGCAACGGAGGATGACATGCCTGCCATCGAGAACGCGAGGATCCTGATCCTCGCCACGAACGGGTTCGAGCAGTCCGAACTGATGAAGCCCCTGAAGGACCTGCGCACCAAGGGTGCGACGGTGAAGGTCGCATCCCCCGAGACGGGCGAGATCAAGGGCTGGGACGGTGGCGACTGGGGCGAGAGCGTGCCGGTCGACCTCTCCCTCGACGAGGTCGCGGTGGACGAGTGGGACGCGCTCGTCCTGCCTGGCGGCCAGATCAACCCGGACCTGCTGCGGGTGAACGAGAAGGCGGTGAAGATGGTCCGCGCCTTCGTCGAGGCCGAGAAGGTCGTCGCCGCGGTCTGCCACGCCCCCTGGCTGCTGATCGAGGCCGACGTCGTCCGCGGCCGCGAGATGACGGGCTACAAGTCGATCCGCACGGACCTCGAAAACGCCGGGGCCCAAGTGGTCGACCGGGAGGTCGCCGTCTCAAACGGGATCGTGACGTCCCGCAACCCGGGCGACCTCGACGCCTTCGTGGGCAAGATCGTCGAGGAGGTCGAGGAAGGCCGCCATCAGCGCCCGGCCGCCTGACGTCGGAGCGGTCGACGAGGCCAGCCCCTAGGGGCCGGCCGATCCTCCAATGGGCCTGAGCCTCGCCATGAGGCTCAGGCCCTGAGGGGGAAGCTCGCCCGGCGGAAGTCGGGCATCCATCGCGAACCGAGCGGGACGTGCGGCGGCGCAAGGGCCAGGACGCCCTCCCGCAGGATGCGCGTGGCCTCCTCCGGGCTGGCGGGCAGGTCGCGCTGCAGCACCGGGGGGCCGAACGCGACGCGATAGCGCTGGCGGTCCTTGTTCAACGTCTCGTGGAACAGCGTCACGTCCCGCAGGGTCGGGTGGGCGGCGTCCAACGCATAGAAGAGGGCGCTGTTGCGCGCCGTGACGTGCACCGGGACGACCGGCATGTCGAACTTGCGCGCCATCGCGGCGGCCGAGTGCATCCAAGGCCGCTCGTGCAGGGTCAGCCCTCGCCGCTCGGCGAGCCGGCCGGAGGGGAACACGATCCCGAGGCGCCCGCCCTCGCAAGCCTTCTTCAGGTCGAGCAGCGTCTGCCGGGCGCTCGCGCGCGAACGCCTGTCCTCGCGCCATTCGACGGGCACGATCATGTGGGCGAGTTGCGGCAGCACGCGCAGGATGTCCGCGTTCGCCATGAAGTAGAGGTCGGGCCGCGTCGGCGCGAGGAGGCGGTGCAGGATGACCCCGTCGCCGATGCCGGTCGGATGGTTCGCCACCAGCATCACCGGTCCCTCGGCGGGAACATGGCCCAGCCCGTGCACCTCGACGCGCTTGGCGAGCCGTTCGCCCACGCGGGCCATGATCTCGGGGCCGGGGAGGGGGTCCATCTCCGCCCCGACCTCCAGTGCGTGATGGTAGCCGAGCATGCGGTCCAGCACCCAGCGCGGTGCCGCCGCGATCCGCCGCCGCAGCCAAGGGGCCCGTTCGAGGATGAGCGGGTCGAGCCGCTCCCGAATCGTCTCGCTCATGCGACCCCCCTAGGCGCGGCGTATGACAACGGGGCGACGCTAGACGGACCCGCTCGATCGCCAAACCGCCCAATCGGCGGGCGGTTCCCCCCGGCGGGCGCCTGCCGAAAAGGCGTTTCTCAGGCGTCGCGAATCCGCCCGGCCATCTCGCGGAGGTCCGGCGACAGGTCCTTCGCCGCAAGGATGCGGTCCAGCGCGGCGCCGGCCCTGGCCTGCCGGTCCGGGTCGAAGCGGCGCCAGGTCTCGAAGGTCGTCGACATGCGCGCCGCGGCCTGCGGGTTCAGCGCGTCGAGCTTGAGCAGCCAGTCCGCCATCGTGTCGTAGCCCGCCCCCGAAGCGTTATGGAAGCCCGCATGGTTGCCGGCGAGCGCGCCGAACACGGCCCGGAAGCGGTTGGGGTTACGAAGATCGAACTCCGGCCGCCGTGCCAGCGCCTCGGCGGTCCCCGCGGCCTTCTCCGGTGCGGCGAACCTGACCTGCAGCGAGAACCACCGGTCCAGGACCAGCCGCTCGTCCGACCACCGCTCGCGGAAATCCTCGGCCTCCGCAGCGCCGTGCCCCGCCGCGAGAAGTGCGGAGAGGGCGGCGATCTCCTCCGTGAGGTTCGTCGCCTCGCAATAGGCGGCCTGCGCGGGGGCGGCGTCGAGAAGCGCCTCGTACCCGAGCGCGGCGCCCCAGAGCGCTCGCCGCCCGGACTGTTCGGCGTCGGGCCTGTAGGGCGCCGTGACCCGCATGGCGCCGCGAAGGCCGGGAAGCACGTCCTCCATCGCCTTCGACACCGCAAGCCGCAGCGCCTCGCGGGCGGCATGGACCGCGTCCGGATCGGGGGCCGCCCCGTCGTCGTGAAGCGCCTGCGCCACGTCGTCCTCCGACGGCAGCGCGAGGCAGAGGGCGCGGAAGGCGGGGTCGGGGGCATCGTCGGTGGCGAGGGCGCGCAGTGCCTGCGGAAGAGCATCGTCCGCCCGGGCGCCGCCCGCCATGCGGCAGAGCAGGCGCGTCGCCAGCCTGCGCCCGGCTTCCCACCGGGCGAACGGGTCGGGGTCGTTGGCCAGCAGGAACGCGCGCTCGGCGTCGTCCGCCTCCCGGCGGAGGATCACGGGCGCCGAGAAGCCGCGGAGGAGCGACGGGACCGGCCGTTCGGGCAGGTCGAACGTCCATTCCCCCGCAGCCTCCTCCAGAAGCAGCACACGCTCCTCGACCAGCTCGGACCCGTCGGCGCCGAGAAGGCCGGTGCGGACGGGGATGGGCATGGGCGCCTTGCAGGGCTGGCCTGGCGTCGGCGGCGTCTCCTGCGCGAGGCGCAGGGTGTAGGTGCCGCCCCCGCTTTCCTTCGGCTCCCACTCCTCTTCCGCCGTGACGCGGGGGGTGCCGGCCTGGGAGTACCAACGTCCGAAGTGCTCGGGCACCGTGCCAGTCGCGTCGCGAAAGACCTGGAGCCAGTCCTCGATCGTCACGGCTTGGCCGTCGTGCCGCGCGAAGTAGAGGCGCAGGGCGTCCCGGTAGCCCTCGTCCCCGACGATCGACTTGAGCATCCGGACGAGCTCGGCGCCCTTCTCGTAGACGGTCGCCGTGTAGAAATTGTCGACCGCGACGTAGCTCTCCGGCCGGACGGGGTGGGCGAGGGGGCCTGCATCCTCGCGGAACTGGCCGCGCATCGCCAGCGCCTGGCGGATCCGCTCCACAGCGGCGGATCGGACATCCTCGCTGAACTGCTGATCGCGAAAGACGGTCAGCCCTTCCTTCAGGCAGAGCTGGAACCAGTCGCGACAGGTCACGCGGTTGCCCGTCCAGTTGTGGAAGTACTCGTGCGCGACGACGGCTTCGATGACGGCGAACTGATCGTCAGTCGCCGTCGCCGGCGAGGCGAGGACGACGGAGGAGTTGAAGACGTTCAGCCCCTTGTTCTCCATCGCTCCCATGTTGAAGTCGTCCACCGCGACGATGTTGAACACGTCCAGGTCGTAGGCGAGGTCGTAGGCCGCCTCGTCCCAGCGCATGGCGGTCTTCAGCGACTTGATCGCGAAGGCGCAGCGCCCCTCGTCTGGGCCGGGGCGGGTCCACACCGCGAGGTCGACCGCGCGCCCGTCCGAGGTGACGAACGTGTCCCGCTGCGGCACGAGGTCGCCCGCGACGAGCGCGAAGAGATAGGCCGGCTTGGGGTGCGGGTCGTGCCATTCGGCGAAGCCCTTCCCCGCCGCACCGGGATTCCCGTTCGAGAGGAGGACGGGAAGGTCCGACTCGATCCGCACAGTGAAGGGGGCCATCACGTCCGGCCGGTCGGGATAGAAGGTGATCCGCCGGAAGCCCTGCGCCTCGCACTGGGTGCAGAACATGCCGTTCGACATGTAGAGGCCGGAAAGGGCGGTGTTCGCCTCCGGGTCGATCTCGACCTCGGCTTCGAAGAGGAAGGGGCGGTCGGGCGGCGTCAGCGTCAGCCCCGCCTCCCGCACCTCGGGCGCGGCCTCGGCCCCATCCACGGCGCATCGGACGAGGCGCGGCCCATCCCCGTCGAGGCGGAACGTCCGGTCCTCCGTCGCCGGGTTCGGCCGGAACCGGATGCGCGACAGCACCCGCGTCGCCTGCGGCGAGAGGCGGAATACCAGGTGGACCTCGTCCACCAGCCATGGCGGCGGCGCGTAGTCCGCGAGGTGGACCGCCTGGGCGGCGGGCTGCTTCATGCTGCGACCTCCGATGCGCGGAACATCCCGCCGGACGGACACGTTATTTCCCCGAACGAGGGGCGCAACCGCGCCGGGACAGCCATCGAGGAGGACGCCATGTCCGCACCCGACACCAATGTCGAGAAGCAGGAGAAGAAGCACAAGTCGGCCCTGGGGGGGATGGGCGTCGCCGTCCTCTTCGCCGTGGTCCTGCTCGTCGGGCTGGTGGCGTTCGTCATCATCAACGGCAACGATCCCGAGGGTTCGGATGCCGTGGTGGACGGCCGCACCGGAGAGGTGATCGTCACCGAGTAGGCCCGCCTGATTCCCGAGCGGGAGGGGGCAGGTCCGCCGGCACGAACGGCGCGAGTGAGCCTGGGCGCGCGACGGCGCGGGCGCCGTGTCCTCGACGCGATGGAAGAGCGGGGCGGACGCTTTTCCGGGCAGGAGGTTTCATGGCTCGGATGCGCCGGAAGGCCGACCTTCCCGTGAAGGACTGCGCGACTTGCGGCCGGCCCTTCGCGTGGCGCCGCAAATGGGCCCGCGACTGGGACGAGGTGCGTCACTGCTCGGATCGCTGTCGCCGCGACGCGAGGCGGCGCCGGAGCGAGCGGCTGGACGACCCCGCGTCCGGCCGGTAACGGGCGGCGCGGACGCTATACGGAGAAGACGCCCCATGAGCGAGCGCATCGAGACCCATGGCCTGAGCATCGACGGGGCGCTGTACGAGTTGATCGAGGAGCGCGCCCTGCCCGGGACGGGCGTCGAGGGCGACGCGTTCTGGGCTGGCCTCGCGCGTCTGCTGGATAGATTCGGTCCGCGCAACCAAGCGCTTCTCGACCGCCGCGAGGAGATTCAGGACCGGATCGACGCCTGGCATCGCGATCGGCGCGGACAGGCCATCGACATGGGCGAGTACGAGGCGTTCCTGCGCGAGATCGGCTATATCGTTCCCGAAGGGCCCGACTTCGAGATCGGGACGCAGAACGTCGACCCCGAGATCGCGGAGATCGCTGGTCCGCAGCTCGTGGTGCCGATCATGAACGCGCGCTACGCGCTCAACGCCGCGAACGCGCGCTGGGGCAACCTCTACGACGCGTTCTACGGCACGGACGCGATCATGGAGGCGCCCGCGGGTCGGGGCTACGACCCCGAGCGGGGCGCGAAGGTCATAGCGGAGGCCAAGGATTTCCTCGATCGCACGGTGCCGCTCGAAGGGCTCGGTTGGGCCGAGGTGACCGGCCTCGCGGTCCGGGACGGTGCCCTGGTGGCCGAGCCGGGCGGCGCGGCCCTCGTGAGGCCCTCCGCGTTCGTCGGGTCGGGCGACGGGCGCTTCGTGTTCCGGCACAACGGCCTCGGGGTCGAGGTTCGCGTGGAACCCGAAGGGCCCATCGGCAAGGACGATCCCGCGGGGATAGATTCCGTCTGGCTGGAATCGGCCCTCTCGGCGATCATGGACTGCGAGGATTCCGTCGCGGCCGTGGACGGCGAGGACAAGGCGCTGGCCTATGGCAACTGGCTGGGCCTGATGAAGGGCGACCTGACGGAGGAAGTGGCCAAGGGCGACCGGACCTTCACCCGCAGGCTGAAACCCGACATCCCGCTGACCGGGCCCGACGGGACGGCGGTCACGCTGAAGGGTCGGGCGCTGATGCTGGTGCGGAACGTCGGGCACCTGATGCGGACCCCCGCCGTCACCGTCGAGGGCGAGGAGCAGTTCGAAGGCCTGCTGGACGCGGCCGTCACCACGCTCTGCGCGATGCACGACCTCGCGAAGACCGAGGGGCCGCGCAACTCGGCCCGGGGCAGCGTCTACGTGGTCAAGCCGAAGATGCACGGCCCCGAGGAGGTCGCCTTCGCCGTGGAGGTCTTCGACTTCGTCGAGGACATGCTCGGCCTGCCGCGCAACACCGTGAAGCTGGGCATCATGGACGAGGAACGACGCACGAGCGCCAACCTGAAGGAGTGCATCCGCGCTGCGAAGGATCGGGTGGCCTTCATCAACACCGGCTTTCTCGACCGCACCGGGGACGAGATCCACACCTCCATGGAAGCCGGGCCGATGGTTCCGAAGGGCGAGATGAAGTCGCAGCCCTGGATCGAGGCCTACGAGGACCGGAACGTGGACATCGGCCTGGCCTGCGGGCTGCGCGGTCGGGCGCAGATCGGGAAAGGCATGTGGGCCATGCCCGATCGCATGGGCGACATGCTGCGCGAGAAGATCGCCCATCCCGCGGCCGGGGCGAACACAGCCTGGGTACCGTCGCCCACCGCCGCCACCTTGCATGCGATGCACTACCACCAGGTCGACGTGGCCGAGCGGCAGCGCGAGCTGGCCGCGGGCGGCCAGCGGAGGTCCCTGGAGGATCTCCTGACGATCCCGCTGATGGAGGGTCGCAACCTTTCGGACGACGAGGTCCGCGCAGAGGTCGACAACAACGCGCAGGGCATCCTCGGCTACGTGGTGCGCTGGGTCGATGCCGGGGTGGGATGCTCGAAGGTGCCCGACATCCACGACGTCGGCCTGATGGAAGACCGGGCGACCTGCCGCATCTCGTCGCAGGCGCTCGCGAACTGGCTGTATCACGGCGTCATCTCCGAAGAGCAGGTGGACGAGGGGTTGCGCAAGATGGCCGCGAAGGTCGACGCGCAGAACGCAGGCGATCCGGGCTATCGCGACATGGCGCCCGGCTTCGACGGGCCAGCCTTCAAGGCGGCACGGGCCTTGGTGGTCGAGGGGCGCGAGCAGCCCTCGGGCTATACCGAACCGCTCCTGCACGAGTGGCGGCGCGTCGCGAAGGCGAGCTAGACGGAGCGGCACCGGCCCTGTCTTCCCCGGTCTTCGGCCCGTGTGCCCTTCGGCGCCGCCCGGGGCGAAAGTGACGGTGCAGCAGGGAGGAGAAGGCATGTCCATCGGTCTGAAGAAGGCGCGGGCGGTGATCCGGGCCACGCTGAGCAAGGGACGCGAGATGGGGTTGAGCCCCCTCTCGGTCGTGGTGCTGGACCCGGGCGGTCACGTCGTCGCCTTCGAGCGCGAGGACGGCGCCGCGCCCGGACGCTTCGCCATCGCGCACGGCAAGGCATTCGGCGCGGTGATGCTGGGCATGCCGGGGTCGGCGCAGATGGCCCGCGCCGAGGGCCAAGCCTACTTCATGGGGGCGATGAACGGCCTCTTCGGCGGGCAGGTGGTGCCCGTTCCGGGGGGCGTCCTGATGCGGGACGGTCGCGGGCGCCTCGCCGGCGCGGTCGGCGTGACCGGGGACACCTCCGAGAACGACGCCGAGGCCGCCGTCGCGGGGGTCGAGGCGGCGAAGCTCGTCGCGGAGGCATAGGGCACGGCGCACAGCGCGGTGTGCGCCGCTGCGGCTTCCGGCCCGGGCGGCAGCGGGATATGGGTGGCGCCGAAGGAGTCCCCCCAATGCGTCCCGTCATCGGCATCATCGGCAACAGCTACCTCATCAACGACGAGTACACCGTGCACGCGGCCGGGACGCTGAACTGCGAGGCCGTGCGCGATGCCGCCCGGGGCGTGCCCCTCATCGTTCCGGCGGCCCCCTGCTACGGCACGCTGGACGAGGTGATGGTCGCTTGCGACGGGTTCCTCTTCACCGGGGGACGCCCCAACGTCCATCCGGAGGAGTACGGCGAGGCCGCCACGGAGGCGCATGGTGCCTTCGACCGTGACCGCGACCGGCTGGCGCTGCCGCTGATCCGCGCGTTGGCGAGAACGGGCCAACCGTTCCTCGCGATTTGCCGCGGCTTCCAGGAAATGGCGGTCGCCTTCGGTTCGACCCTCCACCCGGAGATCCGGGACCTGCCGGGGCGCGACAACCACCGGATGCCCCCCGACGGCACCCTGGAGGAGAAGTTCGCCCTCCGCCACGACGTGGCGCTGACGCCGGGCGGCACGTTCGCACGGCTCCTCGGCGGCGAGGTGGTGCGGACGAACAGCCTGCACGGACAGGGCATCGACCGGCCGGGACCGCGCGTGGTGGTCGAGGGCCGCGCGCCCGACGGCACCGCCGAGGCGATCCGAATCGACCGTGCGCCGGGCTTCGCGCTGGGGGTGCAGTGGCATCCGGAATGGCGCGCTGCCGCCGATCCAGTCAGCGCGCCCCTTTTCACCGCGTTCGGGGCGGCGTGCCGCGCTTGGCGGGCCGGGGAACGGCCCGCCGCCGCCGCCTAGATCCGGTCCGGGCGCGGCATCGGTCGCAGGCCGGGTACGACGCCGGAGGGACGCGACTGCGTCGAAAGACGGTCCTCGGTCGTCGGTTCGCCCTCCGTCATGCGCCGCAAGGTGGCGATGAGGTTCGACTGGCCGTCCGAATATTGGACGTTCGCCACGATGGCTGCCGCGGGGGGCCAGTCCTCGGGCCGCGCGGCGGGGCGCCTGTTGGGCAGATCGGGGCCGAGCGCCGGATCGGGCCGGGGCCCTTCGGCGAACACGTCGAGCCCGTAGTCCCGCGCCGCATCGAGGACGAGGGCATAGGGATACTCGCGGCAGTAGGTGCCGATCGCAATCGCCACGTCCGCCGGATCGGCGGTCGAGAGGGTGGCCGCCTCGGTGACATCCTGCCCACCGTCCTGCCGCCCGGCGAGATAGCCCAGCCCCCAATCCGTAGCCTGGGCGAGCAGGGGCAGGTTCTCGACGCCGGAGATGTCTTCGCACGTGGCGGTGCCGATGCCGCCTATGTCGTCCCCCGGCTCGGTTTGCGAGAGGGCCGGCATGGCGCAGATCGTAGCGGCGACGGCGAGGAGCACGTTCTTCATGTAGGATCTCCTTCGAGGGGAGTCCGGCGGTCGCCGGCGGGCTGGCATGACGTTATATGGTCGGAAAGATCAACGGGGGCCGGGATGAGACGTTCCGTCGTCAACGAAGTCATCGCGCGCGCTGAGGGCATGATGCGCGATCACGGGTTCGTCCTGCCCCCCTTCGCCCGTTGGGGCCCGTGGGAGCTTGTCCGGCGCGCCGCCGGCACCCGCATCGCCGAGGCGCGAATGGGCTGGGACGTGACCGATTACGGCGCAGGGCGGTTCGACGAGATGGGGCTGGTCCTCTTCACGCTGCGGAACGGTCGCCCCGGCGACCTCGCTGCGGGGCGGGGCATGGCCTACGCCGAGAAGTTGCTGGTCTCCCAGGAGGGGCAGCTTTCCCCGATGCACACGCACCGCATCAAGGCCGAGGACATCATCAACCGGGGCGGCGGGACGCTGGCGGTGCAACTCCACGGCTCGGACGGGGAGGGGCGCTTCGACGAAGGCCGGGGCGGTACGGTGCTGGTGGACGGCACGGCGCGGGAATTCGCCCCCGGCGAGGTGCTGCGTCTCGCCCGGGGGGAGTCCGTGACGTTGATGCCGGGCGACTGGCACGCCTTCTGGGGGGAGGGCGGCGCGGTGCTGGTCGGCGAGGTCTCGACAGTGAACGACGACGAGACGGACAACGTGTTCCGCGATCCGATCGGACGGTTCAGCGATATCGAGGAGGACGAGGCGCCAGCGCGCCTGCTCGTCTCGGACTACGACCTGTGGTTGTCGGAGGCCACTCCGACCGGGCGCTGAGGAGGCGCACGGACGAAGCGTTGACCTGTAGCCCGCGAACCATAATGTCCCGCGGGCGGACAGGGTGGCGAGGAACCGTGGCGAATGATCTGGCGGGGCGGACGGTGCTTCTCGTCGAGGACGAGTTCCTCGTTCGCCTCGATCTGAGCTGGCTCCTGGAGGAGCACGGCGCAACGGTGGTCTCGGCCGGGGATCTGGCCGAGGGGCTTGGTCACGCCGACGGGGCCTGGGACGTCGCGCTCCTGGACGTTCGCCTGCCCGACGGCGATGTCTTCCCCCTGGCCGAGAAGCTGGCCGAGCGGAGCGTGCCCTTGGTGTTCCATTCCGGCCATGCGCGCCTCGAGCGGCTTCAGCGGCGATTTCCCGGCGCGACGATCCTCGCCAAGCCGTCGCGCAACGAGGTGCTCGTGCGTACCCTCGCCTCGCAGGCCGTTTGAGATGACGAAGGCATCCTCTTCCTTCGCGGATCGGCTGCGCGAGCGGCTGGGCGGGATGGACGCCGTCGACGCTGCGGGCCGCGCGCTCGTCGCGCTGGAGGCGGGGCGCATGGGGACCTGGACCCTGGACATCCCGTCGAACATGGTCACCGGGGACACGGTGGTGGCGGACCTCCTGCAGCTCGATTTCGACGACCAGCCCTGGCCTGCCGACCAGGTCTACGCCCGCATGCATCCCGACGACCTCCCCCGCGTGCAGGTCGAGGTGGCCGCGTCGCTCGAGCACGACGCCTTCTACGAGGTCGAGTTCCGGGACATTGGCGTCGACCTCGAGACGGACCGTGCCCGGTCGCGCTGGCTGGGCGCGCGGGGTCACGTCACCCGGCGTGCCCCGGACGGCACGGCGCTGCAGATGATCGGCGTCAACTGGGACGCGACGGAGGCCAAGGAGGCCGAGGCCCGGCTGGAGGCCATGGCCGAGGAGATGGACCACCGCGTGAAGAACGCCTTCGCCGCGATCCGGGCGCTCGTGAACATGGGCGAGCGGTTCGGCGGGGACCGGGCGTCGTTCGCAAGGACCCTTCGGGGACAGGTGCAGGCGCTGGCGGACACGCACGCGATCTCGTCCCGCCTTGCGCGAGGGGTCGGGGGGGCGGCGGTTTCGGTTCCTGCGCTCGACGTGCTGGAGGCGGCGCTGGCACCCTGGAAGGAAGGGGGCGGATCCCGCGTCGTCCTGCAGGTCCAGCCGGGCATCGTCCTGCCGACCGCGGACGCCGCGACACTGGCGATGCTCGTCTACGAACTGGCGGGCGAAGCCGCCGAGCGCGGCGCGCTGGGCCGGTCGGACGGTGCCCTTCGCGTGACGCTGGCGCGGCAGGAAGCCCGCCATGCGGCCTTCATATGGGAGGAGACGGTCCCTGGCGGAGTTGCGGGCCCGACCGATCAAGCGCCGGCTGCTTTCGGTGCAGTGCTCGCCGAGCAGTGCGTCGCCGCGCTGAAGGGCCGGATGCGCCGCGAGCACGGCCGGGGCCGCCTGCGCTTCGAGCTGGACTTCCCGGTGGCGCCCGCTGCCGCCCCCGCGGCCTAGGCCGCGTCCTCCGAGCCGAGGACGATCCATTCCATGTCGAAGGCGGGCAAGGTGACGCCCGTCCGGGTCTGCGGCGCCTCGGCGGTGACCGACCAGCCGCGCCGCTCGAGGAATGGGCGCGCCATCAGCGAGGCGCGGGCGTGGAAGCGGGGCGGGCACGCATCGGCGACGCCTTCCTCCAGCGCGTCGAGGAGCGGACCGGCGACGCCTCTTCCGATGACCTCCGGCCGGACGAAGAGAAGGTCGAGATACCCGTCGCGGCGCATAGTGCCGAAGGCGACGGGCAGGTCCGCCTCCGCCGTCACCTCTTCGGCGAGGAGGGTGACGTGATCCGCTAGCCGGTCGAGCCAACTCTCGGGCGGCTGGGGGCTGTCGATCCAAGCGGCCCGTTGGGCGCGGTCGTAGTGCCTGGCGGCGCCTACATGGATGGAATCGTACATGATCCGTCGGCAGGTCCAGGCGTCGGCCGCGCGGAACGGGCGGATGCGGGCCCTCATGTCACGGCCTTGCGCGCAGCGTATTCCGGCGCATCCCAGGCGCGGGTGGCGAGCACCTCCGCGAGGACCGCTGCGGCACGGTCGACGTCCGCCTCGTCGTTGTAGAGGGGGGCGAGCCCGAAGCGCAGTATGTCGGGCGCGCGGAAATCGCCGATCACGCCCTGCGCGATGAGCGCCTGCATCACGGCGTAGGCTTCCGGGTGCCGGAAGGAGACCTGCGAGCCGCGCAGGCCGGCGTCGCGCGGCGAGGCGAGGGCGACCCCCTCGCACGACCCCTCGACGGCGACGACGAGCCGGTCCGTCAGGGCGGCCCGGCGAGCGTCGAGCGCGGTCATGTCCACGTCGTCCCAGACGTCCAGCGCCGCCTCCAGCGCGGCGAGCTGCAAGATGGGGGGCGTGCCGACGCGCATCCGGTCGATCCCCGTGCCGGCGCGGTAGTGCAGATCGAAGTCGAAGGGCGCCTCGTGGCCGAGCCAGCCCGAGAGGGCGGGGCGGGCGCGGTCCAGGTGCCGGGAGGCCACGTGCATGAACGCCGGCGCGCCCGGCCCGCCGTTGAGATACTTGTAGGTGCAGCCCACCGCGAAGTCGGCCCCGGCCGCCGAGAGGTCGACCGGAATGGCGCCCGCGGAATGGGCGAGGTCCCAGATCGCCAGCGCGCCCGCCGCATGGGCCCTGGCCGTCAGCGCGCGCATATCGTGGCGCCGGCCGGTGCGATAGTCGACCTCCGTCAGCATGAGGGCCGCGACGTCCTCCCCGATCGCCTCCTCCACGGCCTCGGGCGCGACGAGGCGCAGCTCGTGTCCTTGGCCGAGGGTGCGGATCAGCCCTTCGGCCATGTAGAGATCGGAGGGGAAGTTGCCCGTGTCCGACAGGATCACCCGCCGGTCGGGCCGCATCTCCAGCGCGGCGGCGAGGGCCTGGTAGACCTTCACCGACAGCGTGTCGCCCATCACGGTCGTGCCCGGTGGCGCGCCGATCAGGCGTCCGACGCGGTCGCCCAGGGCCGTCGGCGCGGCCATCCAGCCGCATTCGTTCCAGCCGCGGATCAGGCGCCGGCCCCATTCGGCCTTCATGGCATGGGCAACGCGCCCCGGCGCCGCCTTCGGCAAAGGCCCGAGCGAGTTTCCGTCGAGATAGGCGACGCCTTCGGGCAGCGCGAAGGCGGCTTTCGTGGCAGCGAAGTCCGTCATCGTCCAAAGCGTAGCGCGCATGCTTCGCGAGGGACGGGGCAATAGGCCGGCCGGGGGCGGGGCGTTGCGCGCGTGCCACAGGTGCGGCCCCTGCCGCTGTTGCGTCCGGTGGCGCGGCGGCCATAGTGGCGGGGATGCCGCGCCGGACGACGACGCGGAGCCCGGAAGTGGCGGAAAGGACGGCCATGAGGATCGGCGCCCCGAAGGAGCAGTCCCCCGAGACCCGGGTTGCCATGACACCGGACAGCGCGAAGGCCATACGGAAGCTGGGCCACGACTGCCTGATCCAAGCCGGCGCTGGCGCCGCGTCGGGCTTCTCGGACGCCGAGTACGAGGCCGCGGGCGTCGAGGTCGTCAAGACCGCGCCCGCGCTCTGGAACCAGTCCGACGTCGTGGTCAAGGTGAACAAGCCGACGGAAGCCGAAGCCAAGCGGCTGAAGGAGGGCATGACGCTGATCTCCTTCGTCGGGCCGTCCGAGGACAACGCCCTGATGGAGATGGCCGCCGACGAGGGCGCCACGATCGTCGCGATGGAGATGGTGCCCCGCATCAGCCGGGCGCAGAAGATGGACGCGCTGTCCTCGATGGCGAACATCGCGGGCTATCGTGCGACCATAGAGGCGGCGAACCAGTTCGGCCGCTTCCTGAACGGCCAGGTCACGGCGGCCGGCAAGGTGCCGCCCGCGAAGGTGCTGGTCGTCGGCGCGGGTGTCGCGGGGCTGGCCGCCATCGGCACGGCGACCTCGCTGGGCGCGCAGGTCTACGCCTTCGACGTGCGGCCCGAGGTCTCCGAGCAGATCGAGTCGATGGGCGCGGAGTTCGTGTTCCTCGACTTCGAGGAGGCGCAGGACGGGTCCGAGACGGGCGGCTACGCGGCCCCCTCATCCCCCGAGTTCCGCGAGGCGCAGCTGGCGAAGTTCCGCGAGCTGGCGCCCGAGATGGACATCGTCATCACCACGGCCCTGATCCCGGGCCGCCCGGCCCCCGAGCTCTGGACCGAGGACATGGTCCAGTCGATGAAGCCCGGAAGCGTGGTCGTGGACCTCGCCGCGGCGAACGGGGGCAACTGCACGCTGACGAAGCGTGGCGCCGTCGTCGTGAAGCACGGCGTCAGGATCATCGGCTACGACGACTACGCCAGCCGGATGGGGGCGCAGGCCTCGACGCTTTATGCCAACAACATCCGGCACATGCTGGCGGACCTGACGCCCGAGAAGGACGGCGTGATCGTGCACGACATGGAGGACGACGTCATCCGGGGCGCCACCGTCGTCCACGAGGGGGCGATCACCTGGCCGCCGCCGCCGCCGAAGACCAAGGCGATCGCGGCGGCCCCGAGGAAGGAGAAGCCCCCCGAGCAGACCGCCGAGGAGCGGCGCGCCTCCGAGGTCGCCGCCTTCCGGGAGGAGACGAAGCGCCAGGTCGGCCTTCTCGCCGGGGCGGGGCTCCTCGTGCTGCTCGTCGGCCTCGTCGCGCCGCTCTCGTTCCTGCAGCACTTCATCGTCTTCACCCTGGCCTGCTTCGTCGGCTTCCAGGTGATCTGGGGCGTCGCCCATTCGCTGCACACGCCGCTGATGGCGGTGACGAACGCGATCTCCTCCATCGTCATCCTCGGGGCGCTGATGCAGATCGGCTCTGGCTCGTGGCTTGTGCTGATCCTGGCGGCGCTCGCGGTGTTCATGTGCGGGATCAACATCTTCGGCGGGTTCCTGGTGACGCGCCGCATGCTGGCCATGTTCGAGCGGTCGTGAGGTCCGGCCGCCTTCTCACCGTGTTGACGGCCGCGCTCGGCGCGGTGGCGGGCGCGCTGATCGCGGCCTTCGCGCTGGGCACGGGAACGGCGGGCACGTTCCTGGGCGCGGCGGCCGGCGCGCTCGTGGCGGTGATCGACCTCTTCATCCTCTCTAAATTCCTGAAATCCCGGAGGGACGCCGAATGACAGGCGGCTTCACCATCGCAGCCTACGTCGTCGCGGCCGTGCTGTTCATCCTGTCCCTCGGCGGGCTCTCCGGGCAGGAGAGCGCGAAGCGCGCCATTTGGTACGGCATCGTCGGGATGGCGCTGGCGATCTTCGCCACTTTGATCGGCCCGGGATCGGGGCTGTGGCTTCTGTCGCTGATCCTGATCGCCCTTGGCGGGGTGATCGGCTGGCAGCTATCCGGGCGGGTGCAGATGACGCAGATGCCCGAGCTGGTCGCGGCGATGCATTCCCTCGTCGGGCTGGCGGCGGTGTTCGTGGGCTTCAACGCCCATGTCGAGATCGAGCGCGTCCAGGCGGCGTTCGGCGCCGTGGGCGTGCCCTTTCCCTATGCGGGCCAGCCCATAGACCCGGTCCAGGCCATCGCCGCCGCCGAGATCGCCGGAGCCTTCCGGGGATTCGCGGCGCTGGTGGCGACCAAGATCCCGGCCGAGATCGCGATCCTGCGGATCGAGCTGTTCCTCGGCGTGTTCATCGGCGCGGTGACCTTCACCGGCTCCGTCATCGCCTATGGCAAGCTAGCCGGGCGGGTGGACACGGGTGCGCGGCAGCTTCCCGGCGGGCATGGGCTGAACGCGGCGGCGCTAGGGGTCTCGCTCCTCTGCCTCGTCCTCTACATGGCGACCGGCTGGGGGGGGTGGTTGCTTCTGATGACGCTCGCGGCGCTCTTCGTGGGCTACCACCTCATCATGGGGATCGGCGGGGCGGACATGCCGGTCGTCGTCTCGATGCTGAACAGCTATTCTGGCTGGGCGGCGGCGGCGATCGGCTTCAGCCTCGGGAACGACCTGCTGATCGTGGTGGGCGCGTTGGTGGGATCCTCCGGCGCGATCCTGAGCTACATCATGTGCAAGGCGATGAACCGTTCCTTCCTGTCGGTGATCCTCGGCGGCTGGGGCGGCGCCGCAGGCGAGCAGATGGCCGTCGAGGGCGAGCAGGTCGCCATCGACGCCGACGGCGTGGCTGCGGCGCTGGAGGAGGCGTCCTCCGTCGTCATCGTGCCGGGCTACGGCATGGCCGTCGCGCAGGCGCAGCAATCCGTGTCCGAACTGGTCCGCAAGCTGCGGGCGAAGGGCAAGGAGGTGCGCTTCGCCATCCACCCCGTCGCCGGACGGCTGCCCGGCCACATGAACGTCCTCCTGGCCGAGGCGAAGGTGCCCTACGACATCGTGCTGGAGATGGACGAGATCAACGACGACTTCCCGGACACGGACGTTGTGATCGTCATCGGCTCGAACGACATCGTGAACCCGGCTGCGCAGGACGATCCGAACAGCCCCATCGCCGGCATGCCGGTGCTGGAGGTCTGGAAGGCGAAGGACGTGTTCGTAAGCAAGCGGGGGCAGGGGACGGGCTATTCCGGGATCGAGAACCCGCTCTTCTACAAGGATAACACGCGCATGTTCTACGGTGATGCGAAGGCGTCCGTGGATGCGCTGCTGAAGCGGCTGGACTGAAGGGCGCGGGCGCGAAGTCCCTCTTCCCCCCGGGGGGGTACCGCCGGCTTGGCGGAAGATTGCCCGGGGGTGCGGAGTGTCATGCGTTTTCCTGCCCCCGCGGAGGAACGCGCCCTCCCCCCATCTTCGTTTTGCGGATGGGACGGCACGTCCGTTCCTGCACACACGCCAAGAAGGAAGACCACGATGCGCATCCTCACCTCCGCAGCCGCGATCGCCATGCTCGCCGTTCCCGCCCTCGCGCAGGATCAGTCGGGCGGCGACGCGCAGCAGATCGCCAACGACTTCTTCAACCCGATCGCCGACGAGGCGACCTCCGCCGTGCAGTCGGGGAACTGGAAGGGCATCGCCGGCTGGATGTCCGAGAACACCGCCGACGAGGCGCCGTTCTACTTCGCCGGCACGGCGCTGTCATCCGAAGGGCCGGCGGCAGCCTTCACCATGGCCATCGACGCCTCCGAGCTGGAGGAGTTCGCGATGCAGGCCGGCGGCATGCAGGGCATGACCGGCGACATGATCGACGACTACGACCTAGAGGTTATGGTCCGCGGTGCCTGGCAGGTGCCGGACAACCGCATCGGCGCCGAGGTCGCGTTCTACGAGAGCGGCACCCTCAACCCGCCCGAGGGAATGGACATGCCGTCCGGTCCGTTCACCAGCGCCACGATCTGCACGGTGCGCCTGTCGGATGTCGATGACGATGCCGAGATCGAGATGGCGACCTGCATGGTCACTGCGATGATGTGATCCTCCGGGCCGGGGCGTCTTCCGCCCCGCGGCCCCCAATCCCGCGCCGTTCGCCGGCGCCCGAACCGATGCGAACGACGACGGAGCGTGCCCGATGGCTGAAGACTACACCCCACCGAAGGTCTGGACCTGGGATCGGGAGAGCGGGGGGAAGTGGGCCACGACCAACCGGCCCGTCGCGGGGGCCACGCACGATGCCGAACTGCCCCTGGGCGAGCATCGGTTCCAGCTCCACTCGCTCGGCACGCCAAACGGGCAGAAGGTGACGATCCTCCTCGAGGAGTTGCTCGCCGCAGGATTCGACGCCGAGTACGATGCCTGGCTGATCGACATCTCGAAGGGGGACCAGTTCGGCTCCGGCTTCACGGCGATCAATCCGAACGGGAAGATCCCCGCGCTGCTGGACCGCAAGGACGGACGGCGGGTGTTCGAGTCGGGCGCGATCCTGCTCTACCTCGCGGAGGAGTTCGGCGCCTTCCTCGGCCGGGGCGCCGACCGAACGGAGGAGTTGAACTGGCTCTTCTGGCTTCAGGGTTCGGCGCCCTATCTCGGCGGGGGATTCGGGCATTTCTACGCCTACGCACCCTTCCCGCAGGAATACCCGATCGACCGCTTCGCGATGGAGACCAAGCGCCAGCTCGACGTCCTCGACCGGCGGCTCGCGGAGGTGGAGTGGCTGGGCGGCGCTGGCTACTCGATCGCGGACGTCGCGACCTTTCCGTGGTACGGCAACCTCGTCCTCGGGCGCGCCTATGACGCGGCCGAGTTCCTGTCGGTGGGGGAGTACGGGAACGTCATGCGCTGGGCGAAGGCCATCGACGCGCGTCCCGCGGTCCTGCGCGGCCGCAAGGTGAACCGTCCCACCGCCCCCGAGGAAGGCGGCGTCGCCGAACGGCATTCCGCCGGCGATCTCGATTGACTGCATCCATGGCGCCTTCGTGTCCGGCGGGAAACCCGCCTACCTCGATTGACGCGAAGCCTTCGAAAAGGGCGAATCCGAGGGCGTTGCGATCTTGGGCAGCGCGTTCGACTTCTACGGACAGGTTGGCGATGCGCTCGGCCATGGCATGACCTGTGAAGCGATCGGCTGTTGGGCCGCGCGGAGCGGCAGCGAAGTCATTCCCAGTCTCGACGACTTAGAGACGCTGTCGATCAACGCCGGCCTCCGGTCCCGATGGTTGCCGCAACGGCACTTCGCAAGGACCGCCCTGCGCGCCCGCTCTTCCTCGCATCGCTCGGTGCACTAAAGTCGATCTCATGGACGGGACGGCTACGGCAGGTCTGAGGGACCACGAGTTGCGCTATGCGCTGGCGAACGAGCTGCACGCGCGGCCGTTTCCGGCGCTCTCCGCGCCGTGCCATGCCGCCTATCTGGCCATCAAGCGCCCCGAGGACGCCGCCGGGCGCGACCGCGACGCGGACTTCGCCCATCTTCTCGCGCTGCTCGACCGGTTCGGGGCGCCGCACCCGCCACCGGGGGCGACCCATTGGTTCGGCCGCCTCGGCCGGCACGAGCTGAAGTGGGAGGCGCATACCGAGTTCGTCACCTACACCCTCATGGGCGACGGCGTGAGCGAACGGCCCTTCGACGGCACGCTCTTCTCCTCGTTCCCGGCCGATTGGCTGGCGCAGGCGCCCGGCGTGCGGATGACGAGCGCCCTAATCCGCGTCGAGATGCACCCCGGCGACGACGCCATCCGCGCGCGCCTCGGCAAGTGGTTCGTCGGCGAGAGCCTGGCCGTATCGGACGTCCTCGACGGCAGCGCGACCATCGCGGGCGATTTCCGGATCGACGCAGCGGGGCACATGCGGTTCGCCGTCTGGGTGCACGACCACGCGGGCGAGCGACGGATAGGACGGATCGTCCAGCGCCTCTGCGAGATCGAGACCTACAAGGCGATGTCGATGCTGGGCCTCGCCCGCGTCCGCTCGGTCGGGCGCGAGCTGGCGCGCCTCGACGCCGCGCTCTCCACGCTGATGGGTGACTGCACGGGCGACATCGAGGATCCGGAGGGCACGCTGCGGGGCCTTCTGACCACCTCGGCCGAGCTAGAGGCGCTGCTCGCCTCCTCCTCGTTCCGCTTCGGGGCGTCGCGTGCCTATGAGGCCATCGTGAACCAGCGGATTGAGGTGCTGCGCGAGGAGCGGTTCGGCGGGCGCCAGACCTTCGGCGAGTTCATGATGCGCCGCTTCGATCCGGCCATGCGAACCGTTAAGGCCACCCAGCGCCGGATGGAGGCCATGGCCGAGCGGGCGATGCGCGTCTCGGGCCTCCTTCGGACGCGGGTGGATGTCATGCGCTCGGCCCAGAACCAGGAGCTCTTGGCCAGCATGGACCAGCGGGCCGACGCCCAGCTGCAGCTTCAGAAGGCGGTCGAGGGGCTCAGCCTCGTGGCGATCTCCTACTATGCCGTGAATCTCGTCGTGTACCTTCTCGCGCCTTTCGCGGAGGCGGCGGGCGGGGTGCCGCGCTACTGGTTCACGGCCGCGACCGTGCCGGTCGTCGCGGTGACGGTCTGGTGGATCGTCCGCCGGGTCAGGAGGCGGGTTTAGGCAACACCGCGAGCGCGCGCTCCGCCGGGACGCGGATCGGCGCGGCGTCGGTGCGAAGAAGGCCCGTCGCCCGGGCGGCGACAGCCGCGGCCCAAACTATCGTCACGTTGGCAACCACAGCCGCCGCCAGGATGCCGGGATATCCGAAGGCCCACACGCCCATCCAAGCCAGCGGCAGGAAGAGGCCGAAGGTCCGGAGGATGCCGAGCATCATCGACCACCGTGCCTTGGATCGCGCGTTCATCGCCGCGTTCGCCACCACGAGCACTCCGTAGCCGAAGAGCGACCAAGAGATGACCCGAAGGTAGAGGATGGCGTAGAGGCGCGATTCCTCCCCCGCGGCGAGGAGGTCCGCGATGGGATGGGCGAAGACCGTGACGACCGTGGCCGCAAGAAGGCCGAAGCCCGCGCAGAACAGCCAGGACTGCTTCAGCGCCGTGCGTGCGCGGTCCTGCTTCCCGGCCCCCCAGTTCTGGCCGACTACCGGCCCGATCCCGGCCGACAGGGCGAAGAGCGGCACGAGGATCAGCGACTGCACGCGCGAGGCCGCGCCGAAGCCCGCGACGGCCGCGTCGCCCACCGTCGCGACGGCCGCCGTGACCATGGCGAGCCCCGCGGGATTGATGGCGTTGGAGAAAGCGGCGGGTCCCCCGACGCCCGCGATCTCGCGCGCGCTGGCGCCGAAGTCCTTCAGCGGGGAGCGGCAGGTGTCGAGAAGGCCCCGCCGCCAGGCGATCCCCAGCGCGAGCGCGAGGGCCGCGACCCGCCCCGCCAGCGTGGCCCAAGCGGCACCCGCCATGCCGAGCCCGGGAATAGGCCCCCAGCCGAAGATGAGGACCGGGTCGAGCGCGACGTTCACCACCGCTGACAGGACCATGACCCCGGCCGCCGTGGTGCCGTCACCATGGGCGCGGAAGATCGCGTTCACCACCATCATCGAGACTAGGAACGGAAAGGAGAGCGACCAGATCGGGGTGTAGAGGACGACCGCGTCCAGAACCTCGCCCGACGCGCCGAGAAGGCGGAAGAGCGGTGCGTCGAGGAGGAAGAAGGCCGCCCCCACGATGAGCGAGAGCACCGTCGCGAGGAGGGTCGCGTGGATGCCCTTGCGCCGTGTGGCGGCCACCTCGTCCTTCCGGCCGAGCGACTGCGACAGCGCCGCGTTGGCCCCTGCGGAGAGGCCGACCGAAAGGGAGGTCACGGCGACGGTGACCGGGTAGATGAAGCCCACCGCCGCCAGCTCGGTCCGGCCGATCATGCCGAGGAAGATCGCGTCGACGATCCCGACCGAGAACACAGCGAGTATGCCCAGCGTCATGGGCGCCGAGACGGCGGCGAGGGCGCGCCAGACGGGCCCTTCGGTCAAGTCGCGGGTGACGGCCATGCCGGGGCAACGGGCCGATCGTGCGGAACGTTCCTACCAGGCGCCTGTGCGCCTCCGCAGGGCGCGTCAGCGGCCCCGCAGCCGCGGGTCGAGCGCGTCGCGCAGGCCGTCGCCGATGTAGTTCACCGCCAGCACCGTCAGCGAGATCGCGAGGCCCGGCCACACGACCCGTTCGGGATAGGACTGGAGGTAGTCCACCCCGTCGAAGAGGAGACGCCCCCAGGTCGGGAAGTCGGGCGGGAAGCCGAGGCCGAGGAAGCTGAGCGCCGACTCCGTGATGATGGCCGTCGCTATGCCGAGCGTCGCCGATACCATGATCGGGGACAGGACGTTGGGCAGGACGTGACGCGCGATCATGCCGCCGTCGCGGGTGCCGACGGCGCGGGCGGCGAGGATGAACTCCCGCTCCTTCAGGGCGAGGACGTCGCCCCGCACGATCCGCGCCGTGGGCATCCACGAGGTGATGCCGATGCCGAAGACGATGAGCACGAAGATTCCGTACTCGGGTCCCAGCGCCGCGTTCAGCTGATCCCGGAAGAGGAGCACCGCGACGAGGAGGAGCGGCAGGAGCGGCAGCGCGAGGAAGAGGTCCGTGAACCGCATCAGCAGGCCGTCGACGCGGCGGAAGTAGCCCGCAGCCACCCCGACCGCCGTGCCAAGGACCAGAGCCAGCGCCATCGCGGCGACCCCCACCGCCATCGAGACGCGCCCCCCGCCCATCAGGCGGGCGAGAAGGTCGCGGCCGAGCTGATCGGTGCCGAACGGGTGCGTCCAGCTCGCCTTCAGGCCCGACGAGGCGGGGTCGAGGAAGCATGACCCGACCTCGCCCCAGGGCAGGGCGAGGCAGGCGAAGATCCAGCGCGTGTTGCGCGCGCGGATGTCCGTCTCGGTCGGGTCGTACGGCCAGAGCCAGGGACCGATCAGCACCGCGAGGAGGATCACGCCGAACACCATCAGCCCGGCCATAGCCCCCCGGTGCGAGCGGAACTGCCGCCAGACGTCGCGCCACTGCGAGCCGGTGGGTTCGTCCAGGGGGATCGGCTCGACCTCGGCAGGGGTCACGGCGCCCGCGGCGGCGAGGCCGGGCTTGGGGCCGGCGGCGTCAGTCATAGCGGATCCGGGGGTCGAGGATGCCGTAGAGAAGGTCGGCGATCAGGTTGAAGACGATGATCAGCACCGCGAAGATGAAGGCGACCGTCAGCACCATGGGCAGGTCGTTCGCCTGCAGCGCCGTGATGAAGAGCTGGCCGATCCCGTTCACCTTGAACACCTGCTCGGTGATGATGGCGCCCCCAAAGATCGCCGGCACGCCCAGCGCGACCACGGTGACGACCGGTATCATCGAGTTGCGCAGGACGTGGACGAGGACGACCGACCGCTCGCGCAGTCCCTTCGCGCGGGCGGTGCGGACGTAGTCCTGGCCGAAATTGTCCAGCATCGAGGCGCGCATGTAGCGGCTGATCTGCGCCGTCGTCTGCAATGCGAGGACCATGACGGGCATGATCATCTGCTTGAACTGAAGGACGAAGCTGTCCCAGTCCGTGACCCTGTGCGTCGTGTCGTAGATCGAGGGGAACCAGCCGAGCTGGACCGAGAAGATCACGATGACGAGGACGCCCGAGAAGAAGGGCGGCACCGAGAAGCCGATCATCGAGACGAACGTGCCGGCGTTGTCGAACCAGGAGTACTGCCGGTAGGCGGAGATGATGCCGATCGGGATCGCGATCAGCACGCCCACCACGTAGGCCAGCCCCACCACCCAGAGGGTCTGCGGCAGGCGCTGCACGATGATGTCGAAGACTGGCCCCCGCGTCTGCCACGAGATCACCCGCAGCCGCCCGTCGTATAGGTTCGTGTCCGGCAGCCAGCCCAGCAGCCACGAATCCCGGGTCAGCCAGTCCACGAAGACCTGCGGCTCGATCCAAAAGACCTGGACGGACCATTTCCAGAACCGGAGGGGCAGCGGCTCGCCCAGGCCGAGGGCGAGGCGCATCTGCTGCTTGACCTCCGCCGGGACGGTCAGCGGCACCTGCGCCATCGGATCGCCCGGCGCCAGCTCCAGGAGGAGGAAGATCGTCAGCGCGATCAGGATCAGCGTCGGGATCGCGATGCCGATCCGGCGGATGGTGTAGGTGAGCATGGCCCCCCTCTCCCCCCTCAGGGGTGTGCCGGCCCCGGCGGACGTGCCGCCGGAGCCGTATGAGAGTTCACTCGCCGGTGCGATGCCACTCGGCGACGTTCCACAGCTCGCTGTCCCACACGTTGAGGTCCACGCCGCCGAGGTCGTTGGCGTGCGCCGACAGGCGCCCCCGATGGACGAGGGGGATCATCCCGCCGTTCTGCACGATCATGTCGTTCAGCTCGCGTGCGATGCGGGCCCGCTCCTCGGTCTCGGCGGTCTGGAGAAGCTCTGCGTGAAGGGCGTCGTACTCCTCCATGCAGAAGCGCGCGATGTTCTCGCCCTGCCACTGGGTCGCCGGGGTCGGCGCCTCGTCGCACAGACCGTTGCCGAGATAGGATTGCGGATCGGTGCCATTGAACGTGTTGGCGTACATCTCGACGTCGGCGTAGAACTTCTGGAACGTATCCGGGCTGCCCGGGTCGCCGCCGAAGAACACCGAGGAGTCGACGTTGCGCAGCTCGACCTCCAGGCCGAGCTCCTCCCACCACTCCTTGATGAGGGCCTGGAAGTCTTGGCGCACCGCGTTGGTCGAGGTCTGGTAGAGGATCGAGAGCGGCACGCCCTCGGGCGTCTCGCGCACTCCGTCGCCGTCGCGGTCGACGATGTCCGCCCCGTCGAGCAAGGCCTTCGCCCCTTCCATGTCCTGCTCGTCGCAGGTCATGGAGGTCGAGGCGTAGATCTCGGGCGCGGGGACCCAGTTGCAGGTCACGCGGCCGGCTTGGCCGTAGCCGATCTCGACGAGGAGGGGGCGGTCGATTGCCATGGACATGGCCTGATAGACCTCCGGGATCGACAGGAACGGATGCGGGCGCACCACCGAGCGCTCGTCCGGGCCGAGGGACGGGTCGGGGTTGGTGTTGTTCAGCATGATCCGCTCGACCAGCGGGCCGAAGCCGGCGACGGCGGTGCCGAGGCCGCCGGCCTCCATCTGGGCGATCACCTCCGGGGCGAGCTGCAGGTTCCAGGCGTAGTCGAACTCGCCCGTCTCCATCACCGCGCGGCCCGCCGCGGTGGCGTCGCCGCCACCCTTGAACGTGACGGTCTGGAAGGCGGGCTGTCCTTCGGTGCGGAAGTTCTCGTTCGCTTCGAAGGTGATGACGTCGTTGGGCCGGAACTCGGTGACGACGAAGGGGCCGGTGCCGATCGGGTTGTAGTTCTCCTCCGTGCAGGAAGGGGCCGCCGCGCCGACGCAGTCCTCGAACTGCGCGGCCTGGAGGATCGGGCTCTCGACCGCGACGAAGGGCCCGTAGGGGAAGGGCGTGGGCTGGGCGAAGTTGACCACCACCGTCAGGTCGTCGGGGGTCTCGACGCTCTCGACGCCTTCGAACTTGGTGACCTGGGCGCAGCCTCCTTCGGGGTCGGTGCAGTACTCGTAGGTGAAGGCGACGTCGGCGGAGGTGAAGGGTGTGCCGTCCGACCAGGTGAGGCCGGGCGTGATGTTCCAGGTGATCTGGGTCAGGTCCTCGGAGATGCCGCCGTTCTCGACGGTGGGCACCTCCTCGACGAGCCAGGGAACGATCTCGCCCGAGGCGTCGTAGCGCGCCAGCGGCTCGAGCACGAGGGAGGCCGCCTCGACGTCCTTCGTGCCGCCCGACAGGAACGGGTTCATGATCGACGGGGCCTGCCAGTAGATGATGCGCAGCTCGCCGTCGCGGCCGCGCTCGCCCGTCTGGGCCGCGGCCGCGCCGGACAGTGCGAGGCCGGTCGCCGCGGCGCCGAGGAGGGTCGCCTTGATGTTCATGGTGGTCTCCTTGCTGGAAGTCGTCGCGCCGGGGCGCGCGGGGCCGGCCCGGGAAGGGCGTCGGCTCTGCGAACGATGCCTTTGCGGCATTCTCTGCTCCGGTCGTCGTTGGAACCGGCAGGCGGGTCGCCCCCGGTCGTGCCGGCACGTTGGCGGATCGGCCCCGATCCGGCAAGTCAAAGCGCCCCGCGCCGCAAGCGCCGCGTTGACCCGCGCCCAAGGCGCGCGCAGGGTGGGCCCCGTGCCTGCGCCGCCCGGCGCCGATCCCCGCCCGCGCCCCGTCATGTCCGCGCGCGGGCGGCGGCCGGGCCGCGCAGCGATCCGTTTTCGCGAGGACCAGACCCCATGCCCATCCGCAACCGCCTGGCCGAGATGCAGCCCGAGATCGCCGAATGGCGCCGCGACCTGCACCGCCACCCCGAGCTGCTGTTCGACACGCACAGAACCTCGGCCTTCGTGGCCGAGAAGCTGCGCGCCTTCGGCTGCGACGAGGTGGTGGAGGGCATAGGCCGCACGGGCGTCGTCGGCATCGTCGAGGGCAACGGGCCCGGCCGCACCGTGGGCCTGCGGGCGGACATGGACGCCTTGCCGATCCACGAGGCGACGGGCGCGGAGCACGCCTCCCGGACGCCGGGCGCGATGCACGCCTGCGGCCATGACGGGCACACGGCGATGCTGCTCGGGGCGGCGAAGTACCTTGCCGAGACACGGAACTTCGCGGGCCGCGTCGCCGTCATCTTCCAGCCCGCCGAGGAGGGCGGCGGCGGCGGTGACGAGATGGTCAGGGACGGCATGATGGACCGCTTCGACATCGACGAGGTCTACGGCATGCACAACTGGCCCGGAAAGCCCGTCGGCAGCTTCTCGATCCGGGAGGGGGCGTTCTTCGCGGCCGCCGATCAGTTCGAGATCGTCGTCGAGGGCAAGGGCGGCCACGCCGCCAAGCCGCAGGAGGCGGTCGATACCGTAGTGGTGTCGGCGCACGTGATCACGGCGATGCAGACCATCGCCTCGCGCAACGCGGACCCGACGAAGCAGGTGGTGGTGTCCATCACGGGCATCCAGACCCCGACCATGCCGCACAACGTCATCCCGCAGACCCTGCGGATGGTCGGCACGGTCCGCACGCTGGACCCCGATGTCCGCGACATGGCCGAGCGGCGCCTGTCGGAGATCGCGCAAGGGATCGCCGCGGGCTTCGGCGCCATGGCGACCGTCCACTACGAGCGGGGCTATCCCGTCATGGTGAACCACGAGACGGAGACGGAGCACATGCGCGAGGCCGCGCGCGCCGTTTCGGGCGGGTGCGAGGACGCGCCCCTCGTGATGGGCGGCGAGGACTTCGCCTACATGCTGGAGGCGCGACCGGGCGCCTACATCCTGGTAGGCAACGGCGACACCGCCCCGGTCCACCACCCCGAATACGACTTCGACGACGAGGCGATCCCCGCCGGCGCCTCCCTCTGGGTCGAGCTGGCCGAACGGCGCTTGGCGCCGAGCTAGTGCCGCGGCCGGCAGGCGGCGCGCAACGCCGGGCGTCCTCCGCCTTCCGGGCGGTGCGGCATCCGGGCCCTGGGCGCCGCCCGGACGCCGTTCACGTCCTTCGACGCGCCGGCCCGCCTATTCCATCACGGGGATGGAGAACTCGCCCCCTTCCTTGATGCCCGAGGGCCAGCGGGCGGTGACCGTCTTGGTGCGGGTGTAGAAGCGGAAGGCGTCCGGGCCGTGCTGGTTCAGATCGCCGAAGACCGACTTCTTCCAGCCGCCGAACGTGTGGTAGGCCAGCGGCACCGGGATCGGCACGTTGATCCCGACCATGCCGACGTTGACGCGGGCGGCGAAGTCGCGGGCCGCGTCGCCGTCGCGGGTGAAGATCGCAGTTCCGTTGCCGTATTCATGATCCATGGCGAGGGACAGCGCCTCCTCGTAGGTGCCCGCGCGCACGGTCGCGAGGACAGGGCCGAAGATCTCCTTCCGGTAGATCTCCATCTCCGGCGTGACCCGGTCGAAGAGGTGCGGGCCCACCCAGAAGCCGCCCTCGTAGCCCTGCGGCGCGGTCATGTCCCGCCCATCGACCACCAGCTCGGCCCCCGCCTCGACGCCGGAGGCGACGAGCCGCTCGATGTTCTCCCTCGCGGCGGCGGTGACCACGGGGCCATAGTCGGCGTCCCTGTCGTGCCAGGGCCCGACGTTCAGCTTCTCGACCCGGGGCTTGAGCTTCTCGATCAGGCGGTCGGCGGTCTCCTCGCCCACGGGGACGGCGACCGAGATCGCCATGCATCGCTCGCCCGCCGCGCCGTATCCCGCCCCCACCAGCGCGTCGGCCGCCTGGTCGAGATCGGCGTCCGGCATGACGATCATGTGGTTCTTCGCGCCGCCGAAGCCCTGCACGCGCTTTCCGTTCGCGCAGCCCCTGGCGTAGATGTACTGCGCAATCGGGGTGGAGCCGACGAAGCCGACCGCCTGCACGGCGTCGTTGTCGAGAAGGGCGTCCACCGCCTCCTTGTCGCCGTTCACCACCTGGAACACGCCGTCGGGCAGCCCGGCCTCCTTCAGGAGGGCGCCGATCATCATGGGCACCGTCGGATCCCGCTCGGAGGGCTTGAGGATCATCGCGTTGCCGCAGGCGAGGGCCGGGGCCAGCTTCCACAGCGGGATCATGGCCGGGAAGTTGAACGGCGTGATCCCGGCCACCACCCCCAGCGGCTGGCGCATCGAGTACATGTCGATGCCGGGGCCGGCGCCGTCCGTGTACTCGCCCTTCAGGAGATGGGGCGCGCCGATGCAGAACTCGACCACCTCGAGGCCGCGCTGCACGTCGCCCTTGGCGTCCTCGTGGGTCTTGCCATGCTCGCGCGACAGGGCTTCGGCCAGCTTGTCCTTGTCGCGGTTCAGAAGGTTCACGAGCGCCATCATGACGCGCGCGCGCCTCTGCGGGTTCGTCGCGGCCCACGCGGGCTGAGCCTCGGCCGCGCGGGCGACGGCGGCATCCACCTCCGCCCCGGAGGCGAGGGCGACGCGGGCCTGCACCTCGCCCGTCGACGGGTCGAACACGTCTGCCATGCGGCCCGATCCGCCCGCCGCCTCGGCCCCGTCCAGCCAGTGCCCGATCTCTCTCATGCCGCGATCCTCCGCCCATTCGGGGAATGCCTAGCCGCCCCGCAGGGCCCGCGCCAGCGATTGACAGCGCACCGGCGCCCCGCGCAGCCTGAGCGGACCTGAAGGAGGGAGCGCCCATGACCGTCAAGCGAGTGCTGAAGGGAAAGGCCGGCGGCATCGTGACCGTCCCGCCGGGAACCACGCTTCTGGACGCGGTCAAGCGCCTGGCCGAGCACCGTATCGGCACGGTCGTCGTCACCCCGGATGGCGGGCGGGTGGCCGGCATCCTCTCGGAGCGGGACGTCGCGCGCGAGGTCGCCCGGCGGGGGGCGTCCGCGCTGGAGATGCCCGTGGAGGAGGCGATGACCACGGAGGTCGAGACCTGCACTGCCGAGGACACGGCGCGCGGCGTGTTGGAGCGGATGACCGAAGGGCGCTTCCGCCACATGCCCGTTCTGGAGGACGGGGCGCTCGCCGGGCTCATCTCGCTCGGGGACATCGTGAAGTACCGGCTGGAAGAGGTGCGGGACGAACGCAACGCGCTGCGGGACTTCGTGACGGGCGGTTGACGCCGGCGGGACGCCCGGCGACCCCGTCCGCGCCTTGAGAAGGGGAGGGCGGGGATGCGGATCGGGCTCTATCCGGGAACGTTCGACCCGATCACGCTGGGTCACCTCGACATCGTCCGTCGGGCGGCGGCCTTGGTGGATCGCCTCGTGATCGGCGTCGCGGTGAACAGCGGCAAGGATCCGGTCTTCTCCCTCGACGAGCGGACCCGCATGGTCGAGGCGGAATGCGCCGCCGTCATGGCGGAGACGGGGATGGAGATCGCCGTCCACCCCTTCGACAACCTTCTGATCGACTGCGCCCACGACGTCGGCGCAGGCGTCATCGTGCGCGGCCTGCGCGCGGTCGCGGATTTCGAGTACGAGTTCCAGATGGTGGGAATGAACCGGCAGCTCGACGCCTCGGTCGAGACCGCGTTCCTCATGGCCGACGCCCAGCACCAGGCCATCGCGTCGAGGCTGGTGAAGGAGATCGCCAGGCTGGGCGGGGACGTCGCGCCCTTCGTGACGCCCGCGGTGCGGGAGGCCCTTCTGGCCCGCCTGTCGCAGGACCTGTCCTAGAAATGAAAGGGGCGGCGCATCGCGTGGATGGCCGCCCCTAGGTATTTCCGTCCGTGCCGCCCTCCGCGGCCGTGTCGCCCTCAGCCATAGACGGCCTGCCGCGCAATGACGTGCGCGTCGCCCGGATGGATGTCGAGGTCGAGCGCGACGTCGATCGGCATGCGCGCGATCTCGCGGCGGGTCTGCTGGTAGCGGCGGCGCTTGGCCGCGGCGTCGCGGATGGTCTGGATGAAGCCCATGGAACACTCCTTCTGATATGCTGATAGCCGCGCGGCATCGCCCCGCGGCACGTCCGATCTGGACTTGCCGCATCGCAGAAACAACTTCCGACATCGAAGGTCCGCCTTGCACTGAATGCATGGGCGGGGCGCCTGGGAAACCGATCAGCCCGCCGCCGCGTTCGATCCCCATGCACTTCCGTATCGCCGCCCTGATGGCCCCGCTCCTCGCCGTTCCCGCGTTCGCCGCACCCACCGCGGAGGAGATCGAATCCGCCACCTATGACGGCGGCGCGTTGCCGGACGGACAGTCGGCGATCACCTTCGTGACGCAGGTCCTCCTGGACCGTGCGGGCGTCAGCCCCGGCATCATCGACGGCTACTCCGGTGGCATGACCGAGACGGCGACCCGCGCCTTCGAGATGCGCGAGGGCCTGGAGGCGGACGGCGTCATGGACGAGGACGTGTGGGAGGCGCTCAGCGGCCCCGATGCAGGCGCCATCACCCAGAGCTACACCATCACACAGGACGACGCATCCGGCCTCGTGGGCGGCATCCCGCAGGACTATGCCGAACGCGCGGAGATGGATGCCCTCGCCTACACCTCGGTCCCCGAGAAGCTGGCCGAGCGTTTCCACATGGACGAGGACGTCCTGCGGAACATGAACCCCGGCGCCGCCTTCCAGCCGGGCGAGACGATCACCGTCGCCGCCCCCGGCGACCGCATGGAGGGAACGGTCGCCCGGATCGAGATCGACGTGCCCGCGGGCCGGCTGCGCGCCTTCGATACGAACGACGAAATCCTCACTGACTATCCCGTCGCCGTCGGCAGCGAGGACAACCCGAGCCCGTCGGGCACGCACGAGGTCAAGGCGGTCGCCTACGAGCCGAACTACACCTACGACCCTGACGAGAACTTCCAACAAGGCGACAACGACGAGATGCTGATCCTGCCGCCCGGGCCGAACAATCCGATCGGCGGCACCTGGATCGACCTGACCGAGCCGACCTACGGCATCCACGGCACGCCCGAACCGTCCAGCCTCTTCGACGCGCAGAGCCATGGCTGCGTCCGCATGACCAACTGGGACGCGGACGAGCTGGGGCGGATGGTCGAGCAGGGCGCCACGGTCGAGTTCCTGCGTTGATCCGCGCGATCCTTGCCGCCGCGCTTATCGGCGGGGCGGCCTTTGCGCAGGATGCCGGCGCGCCGGCGGTGCCGCCCGCCACCTCGCCCGCGCCCGAGCCGCGCCCCGACCCCGAGGCGCGCCAGGACGAGGGGCCCATCGCCGCCATCGACGCCGAGACACGCGGGGGGCCGGCAGCGCATGCGGTTCCGGATGCCGGACCCGGCATCGCGGAGGAGCTGGCCGAGGGTCCCGAGGCGCTCGCCGCCTGCCTCGCCGAGCTGGAAGGGGCGGGGGCGACATTCGAGCGCCTTGATGCCGTGTCGACGGAGGAGGATCGGGATTGCGGGATCGTGAACCCGGTCCTCCTCTCGAAGCTTTCGGGCGGCGCGCGTCTGACCCCTCCGATCACCGTCCGTTGCGAGACCGCGCTTTCGGTCGCGGATTGGATCGACCGGCACGTCACGCCGGCCGCCGAGATCCTCGGACGTGGGGAGGTCGTGCGCGTCGGCACGGGCAACGGCTACATGTGCCGCCGGCGGAACAACAGCGCGGACGGGCCGCTATCCGAGCACTCGTTCGGCAACGCCGTCGATATCACCGGGTTCGAGTTCGCCGACGGCCCTCCCGTCGCCATCGAGCCGCGCGAGGACGAGGGGACGCTGGCCGAGGCCTTCCAACGCAGCGTGCGCGCGGCGTCCTGCCTCTACTTCACGACCGTGCTCGGGCCCGGCGCGGACGCGGCCCATGCCAACCACCTCCACCTGGACATCAAGGAACGCAGGGGTGGATACCGCCTCTGCCAATAGGTGATCAGGCCGGACGTGCGCCGAGGAAGGCCCAAGCCTCGGCGCTGGTGTCGAAGGACTTCGCCTCCAGCGGCAGGACCTTGCCGAACGCCTCTACCATTGTGCCCGCCGAGCCGGGGGCGTTCGCCACGACGTAGTTCTCCAGCTTGCGAAGCGATTTGAACCGCGCCTTCAGCATCTCGCCGTCGAAGGTGCCCGAAGGCAGGTCGTCCGCCTCGGCCGCCTCGAAGATCAGGAGGAGCGAGCCCTTGCCGGGCAGCGCGTCCATCCAGTCGTTCGCCCGCTCGGCCAGGGCGTGGATGCCCTCCTTGTCGAGCGCGCCGGTAACGCGGAAGGCGAGGATGTCGGGCCGGTCCTGGGCGGCGATCTCGGCGAAGCCATGGGCGAGGGACATGGTCGGTACTCCTTTGGCGACCCAACGCCGTCAGGATTCCCCGCGTTCCGGGATGACGGCGATGGCGGCGATCTCGACCAGAAGGTCCGGGTGAACGAGGCCCGCGACGCGGATGCCGGTCGTAGCCGGGCCCGTCGTCCCGTCCAGGGCGATCCGGCGGGCTTCGGTGATGGCGGCGTAGTCGTCCTGATCGACGTAGTAGGTCGTGATCGAGACGAGGTCGGCGAGGGTTCCGCCCGCTGCCGCCACGATCCGCTCGATCAGGCCCATCGCGTACGCCGTCTGCGCGCCGGCGTCGCCGGAATGGAGGACGCGGCCCTCCTCGTCCCAGGCGACCTGGCCGGTCACGTGCAGCCGGCGGCCGTCCGGCTCCAGGACCCCGTGGTTCATGGGGAAGCCCGCCCGGGGCCAGAGCCCCGGGGGGTTGATGTCGCGCCGTTCGGTCAGAGGAACCGGCCCATCTTGACGGCCGTGTCGGCCATGCGGTTCGAGAAGCCCCACTCGTTGTCGTACCAGGAGAGGACGCGGACCATCCGGCCCTCCATCACCTTCGTCTGGTCGGTCGCGAAGATCGACGAGCGGGGGTCGTGGTTGAAGTCGGAGGAGACGAGCTTCTCCTCCGTGACGCCGAGGATGCCCTGCAGCGGGCCGGATCCGGCGGCGGCGCGGGCGGCCTCGTTGATCTCGTCCACGCTGGTGTCGCGCGCCGCCTCGAAGGTCAGGTCCACGACCGAGACGTTGGGCGTCGGCACTCGGATCGCCACGCCGTCCAGCTTTCCGTCGAGCTCGGGCAGCACGAGGCCGACCGCCTTGGCCGCGCCGGTCGAGGTCGGGATCATCGACAGCGCCGCCGCGCGCGCGCGGTAGAGGTCCTTGTGCAGCGTGTCGAGCGTCGGCTGGTCGCCCGTGTAGGAGTGGATCGTCGTCATGAACCCCTTCGAGATGCCGACCGCGTCGTTCAGCACCTTCGCCACGGGGGCGAGGCAGTTGGTCGTGCAGGACGCGTTCGAGACGATCAGGTCCTCGCCCGTCAGCGTGTCCTCGTTCACGCCGTAGACGATCGTCTTCTCCGCGCCCGTCGCCTGAGAGAGCGGGGCCGAGATCAGCACCCGGGAGGAGCCGTTCTCGAGATGGGCGCGCGCCTTCTCGGGTGAGGTGAAGATGCCCGTGCACTCCAGCACGATGTCGACGTCGGACCAGGGCAGGTCGGCCGGGTTCCGCTCGGCCGTGACCTTGATCGGGCCGCGCCCGACGTCGATCGTGTCGCCCGACGTCGTCACCTCGGCGGGGAAGCGGCCGTGGACGCTGTCGTACCGCAGGAGGTGGGCGTTCGTCTCGACGGGGCCGAGGTCGTTGAGGGCGACCACCTCGATATCGGTGCGGCCCGATTCCACGATGGCCCGCAGGACGTTGCGGCCGATGCGGCCGAACCCGTTGATCGCGACTTTGACGGCCATGAAGCCCTCCGTTCTTGCAGTTCTCCGACCCCGAGGGGTTCGCCGGGCTTATGCGGCCCCTAACGCCAGAACGCCAGCCACCAGAGAAGCTGCAGGAACCGGTTGCCGAGGAATACCAGGGCACGGCCGTCGTTCAGAAGGGCGTCGGCGGCGATCGCGCCCGCGATCGCCAGCCCCAGGATCAGCCAGGCCCTGTCCGCCATCAGAGGAGGGACTTGGCCTTCTCCGCCACGGCGTCGGCGGTGATGCCGAACTTCTCGAACAGGGTCTCGGCCGGGGCCGAGGCGCCGAAGCCGTCCATGCCGACGAAGCCGGCCTTCTGCTCGCGCCCGCGCTCGCCGAGGAGGAACCGGTCCCAGGGCTGGCGGACGGCGGCCTCGACGGCCACGCGCACGGCGCCGCCCGGCAGGACACGGCGGCGATAGCTCTCGTCCTGCTGCCAGAAGAGCTCCATGCAGGGGACGGAGACGACGCGCGCGCCGATCCCGTCCGCCTCCAGCGCGGCCTTCGCGTCCATCGCGACCGAGACCTCCGAGCCCGACGCCATGAGCACCACCTGCCGCTTCGCCTCCGCTTCCGCGAGGACGTAGGCACCCTGCGAGACGAGGTTCTTGTTGGTGTTCTTGGAACGGACCGCGGGCAGGCCCTGCCGCGACAGGGCGAGCGTCACGGGCGTCGTCATGGACGTCAGCGCGATTTCCCACGCCTCGGCCGTCTCGACCTGGTCGGCGGGGCGGATGACCAGGTGGTTCGGCATGGCGCGCAGGGCGGCCAGATGCTCGACCGGCTGGTGCGTGGGCCCGTCCTCGCCCAGGCCGATGGAATCGTGCGTCATCACGTAGACCGTCGGCACCGCCATCAGCGAGGAGAGGCGGATCGCCCCCCGCGCGTAGTCCGAGAAGACGAGGAACGTGCCGCCATAGGGGCGCAGGCCCCCATGGGTGACGATGCCGTTCATGGCGGCGGCCATCCCGTGCTCGCGGATGCCGTAGTGGACGTAGCGGCCGGCCCGGTTCTCCGGGTCGAACACGGTGATGCCGCCGGCCTGGGTGTTGTTGGACCCCGTCAGGTCGGCCGAGCCGCCGAAGGTCTCGGGCATGATCGGGTTCACCACCTCCAGCACCTTCTCGGAGGCCGCGCGCGTGGCGAGCTTGGGCATCGCCTCGACGGCCTGCTTCTTCAGCGCGCGGATCGTGGATTGCAGCTTCCTCGGCGCCTCGCCCGCCTCGACGCGGTCCCACTCGGCGCGCTTGCCCTTGGAGAGCTTGTCGAGCCTGGCGCGCCATTCGGCATGGGCCTCGCCTCCGCGGGCGCCGACCTCCTCCCACCAGGACTTCACCTCGTCCTCGATGACGAAGGAGCCCGCGGCCATGCCGTAGGCCTCCTTCGTGGCGGCGACGTCCTCGGGCTTGGTGATCGCGCCGTGGCCCTTGGCGGTGTCCTGCTGAGGCGCCCCGAGGGCGATGTGGGTCCGGCACTCGATCATCGCGGGGCGGGGCGAGGCCTTCGCCTCGCGGATGGCGCGGTCGATGTCGTCGGGGTCGTGTCCGTCGCAGGCGAAGGTGTCCCACCCTGACGCGTCGAAACGCTCGCGCTGATCGGTGATGTCGGCCAGCGAGACCTTGCCGTCGATGGTGATGCCGTTGTGGTCGAAGAAGACGATCAGCCGGTCGAGCTTCTGCATTCCCGCCAGCGCGATCGCCTCGTGCGAGATGCCCTCCATCAGGCAGCCGTCGCCGGCGAAGACGAAGGTGTGGTGGTCGACGACCTTCTCGCCCCAGACGGCGCGCAGGTGCGCCTCGGCCATCGCCTTGCCGACCGCGTTGGCCAGGCCTTGGCCCAGCGGGCCGGTCGTCGTCTCGACACCGGGGGCGTGCCCGCGCTCGGGGTGGCCGGCGGTCTTGGACCCCCACTGCCGGAAGTCCTTGATCTGCTGCAGGTCCATCCCGGGCATCCCGGTAAGGTAGGTCAGCGCGTAGATCAGCATCGAGGCATGGCCGTTCGACAGGATGAACCGGTCGCGGTCAGGCCATTGCGGATGGGCCGCGTCGAACTTCAGGTGCTTCGACCAGAGGACCGTCGCCACGTCCGCCAGCCCGATCGGCGCGCCCGAATGGCCGGAGTTCGCCGCGGCCACGGCGTCGAGGGTGAGCGTGCGGATCGCCGCGGCGCGCCGCCAGTGGTCCGGGTGCGCTTCGCGAAGGGCAGCGATGTCCATGGGGCGTCCTTCCTTGGTGCGGGCTGTCGTTTCGCCTGCTAGCGAAGGCGGCAGGAGGCGGCAACCGCCCGCCACGGGGGCGCCGCCGTCCTGCCGGGGGGTGCCAAGCGCGCAATCCTCGGTATGGTGACGCGAATCGGGCGAAGGGGACGGGCCGTGCGTAAGGCGGCGGCCCGGAGGATCGGGACGGGGGACCGGATGGAGGATTCCGTGCACATCGAAGGCGGCATGCCGGCCGAGCTCGCCGAGGCGGAGCGCCGGCTGGTCGAGGCGCTCGACCGGCTGGAGGGCGCGGTCGAGCGTTCGGCCGCCCCGCGCCCCGAGCCCGCCGACCCCGCCGAGGTCGAGCGTCTCGAGGCCGAGCTCGAGGCCGAGCGTGACGCCGCCGCGCAGCTCGACGACCGGGTGCGCGCGCTCAAGCGCAGGCAGACCACGCATGTCGCGAAGCTGGAGGCCGAGCTTGCGGATCTGCGCGCCCGCCTCGAGGATCACGAGCGCGAGGCGCGCCAGCTGCGGGGCGTCAACCAGCGCCTGCGCGAGAACTGCGGCGCCCTGCGGGACGCCATGGCCGAGGGCTTGGCGGAGCCGGACCTCGTCAACCGCGCCACGGCCGCCGAGCTGGAGGCCCTGCGCCTGCAGCGGCAGGCGGACCGCGACGACCTGGACCGTCTGATCGAGGAAGTCTCGCCCATCATGGCCATGCCGGAGGAGGCCTGAGATGCCCGCCGTGACCGTCACCATCGGAGGCCGCGAGTTCGAGGTCGCCTGCCAGGAAGGCGAGGAGCACTACCTCCGCGCCGCCGCAGGGCTTCTGGATGGCGAGGCGGGCGTGCTGGTCGGCCAGATGGGCAGGATGCCCGAGGGGCAGCTTCTGCTGATGTCCGGGCTCATGCTGGCCGACAAGACCGCCGGCCTGGAGGAGAAGCTGCGCCGTGCGGAGGCGGCGGTCGCGGAACGCGACGCCAAGCTGGCCGAGCTGAAGGACCGCCCCGAGCCCGAGCCGCGCACCGTCGAGGTCGGGATCGTGCCCCCGGGCCTGCCCGCCGCCGTCGAGGCCGCCGCCCGCCGCGCCGAGGCGATGGCCGAGCGGCTGGAGAAGTCGCTGCCCCAGGAGGAGGAGGCCGAGCCGGCGGGCCGGGCCCCCGGCCGCTAGCCGTTGTGCTTGCGGATCTCTTCGGCGGCATCCTTGTCGAAGGCGACGCCCTTGGCCTCCAGCATCTCGTCCAGCTCGCCCGACAGGGTCATCTCGGTGATGATGTCGCAGCCGCCGACGAACTCGCCCTTCACGTAGAGCTGAGGGATGGTCGGCCAGTCGGAGAAGTCCTTGATCCCCTGCCGGACGTCCATGTCGTCGAGGACGTTCACGTCCTTGTAGGGCACGTTCATGTAATTCAGGACGCCCGCGACCTTGGCGGAGAACCCGCACTGAGGCATCGCCTTGGTCCCCTTCATGAAGAGGACCACGTCGTTGGCCTCCACGGTCTCGCGGATGCGGTCCTGGGCGGGGGCGGTGGCGTCGGGCATCGGTCTCTCCATCAGTCGGGGGCGCGGGTGGTGAGGGCGAGGGCGTGCAGCTCGCCGTCGGGGCCGTCCATCCTGCCCTTCAGGGCGGCGTAGACCGCGCGCTGCTGTTGGACGCGGTTGAGACCCCGGAAGCTCTCGTCGACGACGACCGCCGACATGTGGACCCCGTCCTGGCCCGAGACCTCGATCCGGGCGTTGGGGAAGCTCTCCCGCAGCAGGGTCTCGATCTGGTGGGTGTGCATGGGCATGGGCGGCGTCCTTTCCCGGTCAGAGGTAGGCGGATGGCGGGGGGCGTGCAATGGGACAGGCACCGCGCGGCCGGGCCTTCCTCCGGGCGCATTCCCGGTCCGGCTTCCCGGCCCGACGGCGGAGGCCTCACCCCAGCGCCTTCGCGAAGGCCCCGCGCCAGAGGGCCTCGAGGTCCGCGAGTGGCGCCGCGTCGCCGCCCAGCCGGACCTCGGCGCCGCCGAAGCCGCCCACCGCCTCCACCGCCACGCCGGCGCGGCCGGCGGCCACCATCAGCGCCTCGGCCTGATCGAAGCTCGCGGCGACGAGGTAGCGGCCCTGATCCTCGCCGAAGAGGGTGGGAAGGTCGCCTTCGATGCGAACGCCGAGGCCCGCCCCGGCCGCCATCTCGAACGCGGCGAGCGCGAGCCCCCCGTCCGACAGGTCCGTGCACGCACCGACGAGGGCCCGGCTCTCGCGCACGAACTCGCCCGCCGCGCGCTCGGCGCGGAGGTCGACGGGCGGCGGCGGCCCCTCGTCGCGGCCCAGCGCGGCCAGGAGCGCCGAGCGCCCGAGATGCCCCCCTGCGCCGCCGAGGAGGAGGGCGAGGTCGCCCTCGCGGGGATCGCCGTCGATGAGGTCGCCGAGGTCGTCCAGCAGGCCGACCATGCCGATGGTGGGCGTGGGCAGGATCGGCTGGCCGTCCGTCTCGTTGTAGAGCGACACGTTGCCCGACACGATCGGGGTGCCCAGCGCCTCGCACGCATCGCCGATCCCCTGGATGGCGCCGACGAGCTGACCCATGATGCGGGGCTTCTCGGGATTGCCGAAGTTCAGGTTGTCCGTCGCGGCGAGAGGGGTCGCGCCCTTCGCGCAGAGGTTGCGGAACGCTTCGGCCACCGCCTGGCGGCCGCCCTCCACCGGGTCCGCCAGGACGTAGCGCGGGGTCACGTCAGCCGTGAACGCCAGCGCCTTGCCGCTGCCGTGGACCCGCACCACCCCCGCGCCCCGCCCCGGCGGCACGGCCGTGTCGGCGAGGACGGTGTGGTCGTACTGCTCCCACACCCATTGCTTGCGGGCATGGTTCGGGTGGCCGATCAAAGCCTTCAGCGCGTCGATGGCGCCGATCCGGGGCAGCTCGCCAGTCGGCTCGGCGGGGGGCGTCGCCTCCCATGGACGGTCGTATTCGGGGGCCGAGGATGCGAGGGTCGAGAGGGGCAGGTCGGCCTGCACCTCGCCGCCGTGCAGGACCAGGAAGCGATCCTCGGCTATCGTCTCGCCCACGACGGCAAAGTCCAGATCCCACTTGTCGAACACGGCCCGCGCCTCGGCCTCCCTCGCGGGGTCGAGCACCATGAGCATTCGCTCCTGGCTTTCGGAGAGCATCATCTCGTAGGCAGTCATCCCCTCCTCGCGGACGGGCACCGCGTCGAGGTCGAGGCGGATGCCGAGGCCGCCCTTGTCGCCCATCTCGACGGCCGAGCAGGTCAGCCCCGCCGCGCCCATGTCCTGGATCGAGATCACCGCCCCCGTGTCCATCAGCTCGAGGCACGCCTCGAGCAGCTTCTTCTCGGTGAACGGATCGCCGACCTGCACGGTCGGGCGCTTCTCCTCGATCGTGTCGTCGAACTCGGCCGAGGCCATGGTGGCGCCGCCGACGCCGTCGCGCCCCGTCTTGGCCCCCAGGTAGACGACCGGCCGCCCCACGCCCGAGGCCGCGGAGTAGAAGATCGCGTCCGCCTTCGCGATGCCGGCGGCGAAGGCGTTCACGAGGCAGTTGCCGTCATAGGCGGGATCGAACCGCACCTCGCCGCCCACGGTCGGCACCCCGAAGGCGTTGCCGTAGCCGCCGATCCCCGCGACGACGCCGTGGACGAGGGTCCGGGTGCGGGGATGATCCACCCCCCCGAAGGAGAGGGCGTTCATCGCCGCCACGGGCCGCGCGCCCATGGTGAAGACGTCCCGCAGAATGCCGCCCATCCCGGTCGCCGCGCCCTGGAAGGGCTCGATGTAGGAGGGGTGGTTGTGGCTCTCCATCTTGAAGACGACCGCGTCGCCGTCCCCGATGTCCACGACGCCCGCGTTCTCGCCGGGGCCGCAGATGACCTGCGGGCCCTTCGTGGGAAGGGTCCGCAGCCAGCGCTTCGAGGATTTGTAGGAGCAGTGCTCGTTCCACATGGCCGAGAAGATGCCCAGCTCGGTCCAGGTTGGCTCGCGGCCGCAGATGTCCAGCACGCGGTCCCATTCGGAGGGGCTGAGCCCGTGCGCCTCGACCAGCTCCGGCGTGATCTTCGGATCCATGAATCTCCCCCCCGGGTGCCCGGGCGGCGTCCTAGCCCGGCCCCCGCCGAGGTGCTAGGGCAGGGGCATGCGCGCCCTGGCCCTGATCCTGCTGGCGACGTCCGCGGGCGCCGAGGGCCTGGACGGGCTCCGGCTGACCATGTGGATCGAGCTGCGCGGCGAGGGGGGCGCCATCCTCGCCTCGGCCGATCCGCGCGCGGCCGTGGTGGGCGACGGGCCGGAGTTCGGGTTCGACGCGGCCGACGACGACGGCGGCTACCGCGCCGTCCCGGCGGTGGTGGACGTCGCGGGCGACCGGCTGACCATTGGATACGGGCCGGATCGCGCAATCGAGGGGGGCGACCGGCTGGGCACCTTCAACGGCTACGTCCTGACCTTCGCCGGGGCCGGATGCACCACGTTCGAGGGCGGTGCGTTGGTGGCGGAGGAGACGAGCATCCCCATGCCGCCGGAGCGGGTGAGGATCGAGGCGGACCGGATCGAGATCGACGTGGACGGCATCCCGAGGGGGCCGGGCGATCGGATCACGGTGGCCCTGTCCCTGGGGGACTGCCTGCTCGGATGAAAAAAAGGCCGGAGCCTTCGCTCCGGCCAAGTCCAACAGGGAGGTCGTACGGGAGAAGCGAGTCCTCCCGGACAGCGGCCAGCTATGATCGCCGCCGGGGCCGATCAAGCGCGATGGACCGATCGCTTTGCATATCCGCTATGCATCCGCGGCAAACCGCCTGTTTTCCGGGCGCCGTCAGCCATCGAGCGCGCCGGCCCGGCGGGCGGCGGTGATCTCCTCGGTGACGAAGTCGCGGAAGGCGCCCACCCGCTTCGAGGAGCGCAGCTCCTCCGGGTAGGCGAGGAAGACGGGCACCTCGCCCGATTCCACCTCGGGCAGGACGCGGATCAGGCGGGGGTCGTCGCCCGCCATGTAGTTCGGCAGGATCCCGATCCCCAGATGGTTCACCACCGCCTGCCCGACCCCAAAATAATTGTTCACCCACAACACGTTGGGGACGCCATGGGTCATCAGCCCCTGGACGAGCTGCGCGCCGGCCGCGACCTGGATCGCGTTCGGGTGCTGGCAGATCAGGCGGTGCTGGCCGATCTGGCGCTCGTCCTCCGGGGCGCCGTGGCGATCCAGGTACTCGCGCGTCGCGAAGAGGGCCATGCGGATCGACAGCAGCTTCTTGCGGACGAGGTCGGCCTGCGCGGGCTCCTTCATGCGGATGGCGACGTCGGCCTCGCGCATGGGCAGGTCGAGGACCCGCTCCTCCAGGATGAGGTCGAGGTTGAGGTCGGGATAACGGTCGTAGAGGCGCGACAGGCGCGGCGCGAGCCAGAGCATCCCGAACCCCACGGTGGAGGTCACGCGAAGCTCGCCGAACACCTCCTCCTCGCTGTCGCGGATGCGGGCGGACGCGGCGTCGAGGCGCTTGGTCATCGCGCGGGTCGCGTCGAACAGCAGCTCGCCCTGCTCGGTCAGGATGAGGCCGCGGGCGTGGCGGTGGAAGAGGGTCGTGTTCAGCTGCTCCTCCAGGCCGCGGATCTGGCGGGAGACGGCCGACTGCGACAGGTGCAGCGTATCGCCCGCCGCCGTCAGGCTGCCGGCGTCCGCCACCGCGTGGAATATTCGCAGCTTGTCCCAGTCCATCGGCGATTCTCCTGGTGCTATGGGGCCGGGCATACGACCTCGGGTCGTCGTTCGGTAGCGGTAACGCCGCGATGGCGCGCTTTGCGGCTTGGTCGGTCAGCAAAGCTGACCTAGAGTGGCCGCGATCCGGAATGGGGAGGGCAGGACGTGACCGCAGGACTTCGCGAAGTCTCTCTGGACGACCGGCTCGACCTTTCGAAGTCGCCGGTCCTTCTCAACGGGACGCAGGCGCTCGTGCGGCTGGTGCTGATGCAGCGCGCGCGGGACGCGGCCGCCGGGTACGACACGGCCGGCTACGTGACGGGCTATCGGGGCTCGCCCCTCGGGGCGGTGGACATGCAGATGGGCCGCGCGTCGCGGCTGCTGGCCGAGCATCGGATCGCCTTCCACCCCGGCCTGAACGAGGATCTCGCCGCGACCGCGCTATGGGGCACGCAGCAGGCGGGGTTGCGCGGCGAGGGGCGATACGACGGGGTGTTCGGCCTCTGGTACGGCAAGGGCCCGGGCGTGGACCGCTCGGGCGACGTGATGCGGCACGCGAACATGGCCGGCACCGCGCCCCTGGGCGGCGTGCTGATGGCGATGGGGGACGACCATACGGGCGAGTCGTCGACCACGCTGCACCAGTCCGACTGGGCGATGGTGGACGCCTACATGCCCGTCGTCTCGCCGGCCGGGGTGCAGGAGATCCTCGACCATGGGCTCTACGCCTGGGCGCTGAGCCGCTTCGCGGGGGTTTGGGTCGGCCTCAAGACGATGAAGGATACGGTCGAGGCGACCGCCGTGGTGGACGGCGACCCGCACCGGCTGCGCCTCGTCCGGCCGGACGTCCCCATGCCCGAGGGCGGGCTGGGCATCCGGCTGGCGGACACGCCGCAGGCCCAGGAGGCGCGGATGATCGACCACAAGCGCGCCGCCGCGGAGGCGTTCTCGCGCGCGAACGGGATGGACCGGCGCGTCTGGGGCCGGCGCGGGGCGCGGATCGGCCTCGTCGCGGCGGGGAAGAACTGGCTGGACCTCGTCCACGCACTCGGCCTTCTCGGGATCGACGAGGACGAGGCGGCGCGGCTGGGGATCACCACCTACAAGGTCGGGCAGGTCTGGCCGCTGGACATGGAGGGGCTTCGCGGGTGGGCCGAGGGCCTCGACCTGATCGTCGTGGTCGAGGAGAAGCGCAAGCTGCTCGAGGTGCAGATCAAGGAGGCCATCTTCGACGACCGCCAGGGCCGGCGGGTCCATGGCTGGCACAAGGGCGGATCGCAGGCCGGGGCACGGCGAGAGGAGCTGTTCCCGACGCGCATGGCGCTCGACCCCGTGGACATCGCGGCCAAGCTCGGCGGCATCCTCCTGGAGGAGGGGCGGCGCACCGACCGGATCGAGGCCGCGCTGGCGCGCATCGCGGAGGCGCGGCGCGCGGGCGCCCCCGACGTCGCGGCGCGGCTGCCCTACTTCTGCTCGGGCTGCCCCCACAACAGCTCGACCAAGGTGCCGGAGGGCGCGCGCGCCTATGCGGGGATCGGCTGCCACTACATGGTGCAGTGGATGGACCGCGAGACGACGGGCTTCACCCAGATGGGCGGCGAGGGCGCGAACTGGATCGGCGAGGCGCCGTTCAGCACGCGCGGGCACGTCTTCCAGAACCTCGGCGACGGGACCTACAACCACTCGGGCATACAGGCGGTTCGCGCCGCGGTCGCGGCCGGCACGACGATGACCTACAAGATCCTCTACAACGACGCGGTCGCCATGACCGGCGGGCAGGGCAACGAAGGGGGCCTCGGCCCCCATCGCATCGCGGCGGAGCTGGTCGCGATGGGGGTCGGCCGCGTGGCGGTCGTCCACGACCCCGCGGAAGGGTTCGATCCGAAGGGCCTGCCGGCCGGGGTCGAGGTGCGCGAGCGCCGCGAGCTCGACGCGGTGCAGCGCGAGATGGCCGCGCGTCCCGGGGTGACGGCGATCCTCTACGTGCAGACCTGCGCGGCCGAGAAGCGCCGCCGCCGCAAGCGCGGGGCTTTCCCGCCCCCCGCCGAGCGGGTCTTCATCAACCCGGAGGTCTGCGAGGGGTGCGGCGATTGCGGCGTGCAGTCGAACTGCGTCTCGCTCGTGCCGCTGGAGACGCCGTTCGGCCGCAAGCGGATGGTCGACCAGTCCTCGTGCAACTTCGACGCGTCCTGCGTGAACGGGTTCTGCCCGGCCTTCGTCACCGTGGCGGGCGCCGCGCCCCGCCGCGCCGAGGCCCGCGCGGTCGAGGTCGGCCCCCTGCCGGTGCCGGACCTGCCCGCGATCGAGGGCACCCACGCCACGGTCGTCACCGGGATCGGAGGGACGGGCGTGGTGACGGTCGGCGCGGTCCTGTCGATGGCGGCGCATCTCGAGGGCAAGGGCGCCGGCATGATGGAGATGGCTGGCCTCGCCCAGAAGGGCGGGGCGGTGCACATCCACCTGCGCATCGCGGAGGAGCCGGGCGACATCAGCGCCGTGCGCGTCGCCCTGGGCGAGGCCGACGCGGTGATCGGCGGCGATCTGGTGACGACCGCCGGGGCGGCGACGCTGGCGCTGACGGCGCCGGGCCGGACGGGCGCGGTCGTGAACCTGGCCGAGACCGTGACGGGCGACTTCACGCGCGACCCGGGGTTCGCGCTGCCGGCGCAGACGCTGCGCGCACGGCTGGAGGAGCGGCTGGGCGCGAGGCTCGCCGCGCTGGATGCCTCGGCGCTGGCGAAGGCGGCGCTGGGGGACACGATCTTCGCCAACATGCTGATGGTGGGCGCGGCCTGGCAGCGCGGGCTCGTCCCGCTGTCGGAGGCGGCGATCCTGCGGGCGGTCGAGCTGAACGGCGCCGCGGTGGAGGGCAACGTCCGGGCCTTCGCCCTGGGCCGCTGGGCCGTCGCCCGCCCGAAGGAGGCCGCCGCCTTCCTGGCGCCCGAGGCCCCGGCGACGCCCCGCACCGACGAGGAGCGGATCGCCGCCTGGGAGGGGCGGGTCCGGGACCATTCGGGCGAGGGGGCCGTGGCCCGGTTCCGTGCCGCGGTGGGCCGCGCGCCGGGCTTCCTGCGCCCCGCCGTGGCCGAAGGGTTCGGCAAGCTCCTGACCTACAAGGACGAGTACGAGGTCGCCCGGCTGCATCGCGACACGCGCCGCAGGGTCGCCGAGGCGTTCGAGGGGGGCGGGCGGGTGTCCTACCACCTCGCCCCGCCGATGCTGCCGGGCCGGGACCCCGCCGGGCGGCCCCGCAAGCGGCGCTTCGGCCCGTGGATGGACCGGGTCTGGCCGCTGCTGGCGGGGATGCGGGGGTTGCGCGGCACCGTGCTGGACCCGTTCGGCCGCACGGAGGAGCGCCGGATGGAGCGCGCGCTGATCGACGAGTACGAGCGGGACCTCGGCGCGGTGCTGCCCCTCGCCGCCGGGAACCCCGAGGCGGCGGAGGCCTGGGCGCGGCTGCCCCTGTCCATCCGCGGCTTCGGGCCGGTCAAGGCGGCGAACGCCAGGGCCGCGGCCGCGCGGCGCGGGGAGCTGCTGGCGGCGCTGCGCGCGGGGCCGGTGCGGGAGGCGGCCGAATAGACATCCGCGCCCGCCCGGCCTAGGCGGGCCGGGGCTGGAGGATCGGTGCATGGCGGTTGGCGTTTTCGATAGCGGGCTGGGCGGGCTGACCGTGCTGGCCGAGGCCGAGAGGGCGCTGCCGGACACGCCCTTCCTCTACTACGCAGACAGCGCCAACGCGCCTTACGGGGTGCGCGACGCCGAGGACATCTTCCACCTGACGGACGGCGCCGTCCGGGACCTGTGGGGACGGGGCTGCGATCTGGTCGTGCTGGCCTGCAACACCGCGAGCGCCGCGGCGCTGCGCCGGATGCAGGAGGCGGGGGTGCCGGAGGGCAAGCGGGTCTTGGGGGTGTTCGTGCCACTCATCGAGGCGCTGACCGAACGGGACTGGGGCGACAACTCGCCCCCGCGGGAGGTGGGGGCGCGGCACGTCGCCCTCTTCGCGACGCCCGCCACCGTGGCCTCCCGCGCGTTCCAGCGCGAGCTGGCGTTCCGCGCCGTGGGCGTGGACGTGGAGGCGCAGGCTTGCGGGGGCGTGGTGGACGCGATCGAGGAGGGGGACATGATCCTGGCCGAGGCCCTCGTCCGCAGCCATGTCGACGCGCTGCTCAGGAAGATGCCGGGGCCGGACGCGGCCGTGCTGGGGTGCACGCACTACCCGCTGGTCGAGGACGTCTTCCGCGACGCGCTGCCGGAGGGCTGCCGGGTGCTGTCGCAGCCCGCGCTGGTGGCCGAATCGCTGGCGAACTACCTCGGGCGGCATCCGGGTATGGGCGGCACGGGCGAGGGGGGGTTCGTCACGACGGGCGATCCGCGCAGGGTCGCGGACCACGCGACCCGGTTCCTGAAGCGCGAGGTGCGGTTCGAGGGCGCGTGAGCCTTCCGTTTCCCCGTTTCCCACATAGGTTCGAGCACGATGAAGAACGTCGCCATCCTGGGCGCCTCCGGCTACACGGGGGCCGAGCTGATCCGGCTGCTGGCGGGGCATCCGTCGATTCGCATCGGGGCCCTCTCGGCCAACTCGAAGGCGGGGCGGCCGATCGAGAAGGTGTTCCCGCATCTCGACCATCTCGATCTTCCCGAACTGGTTAAGATCGAGGAAATCGACCTCTCCGCGCTGGACCTGGTTTTCTGCGCGCTGCCGCACAGGACGAGCCAGAGCGTCATCAAGGACTTCCCGCGCGACCTTAAGGTCGTGGACCTGTCGGCCGACTTCCGTCTGCGCGATCCTGCGGAGTACGAGAGGTGGTACGGCACGCAACACCTCGCCCCGGAGGTGCAGCCCGAAGCGGTCTACGGGCTGACGGAGGTCTATCGGGACGAGATTTCCAAGGCCCGGCTGGTCGCGGGCACGGGTTGCAATGCGATGTGCGGGCTCTTCGTGCTGCGCCCCCTCGTGGCCGCCGGGGTGGCGGACCCGGACGATCTGATCCTCGACCTGAAATGCGGGCCCACGGGGGCGGGGCGTTCGGCGACGGAGCGGCTGCTCTACGCCGAGCTGGCCGAGGGCGCGTCGGCCTATGGCTACGGGGGGACGCACCGGCACCTGGGCGAGTTCGACCAGGAGCTGTCGCTGGCCGCCGGGCGTGACGTCCGTATCCGGTTCACGCCGCATCTCGTGCCGATGAACAGGGGCATCCTGGCGACGGCCTACGTGAAGGGCGACGCGCGAGAGGTTCGGAACGCCCTGGAGGCCGCCTACGAGGGCGAACGGTTCGTCCACGTGATGCCCGAGGGGCTGCCCTCGACCATGTCGGTGCGGGGGTCGAACCTCTGCAAGATCGGGGTCGCGGAGGACCGGGTTCCGGGTCGGGCGCTGGTGGTCGGCGCCCTCGACAACCTGGCGAAGGGATCGAGCGGGCAGGCGATCCAGAACGCCAACCTGATGCTGGGGCTGCCAGAGGAGGCGGGACTTGAAGTCGTCCCGGTATTCCCATGAGATCGTTGAAGAAGACACGGCGGATACAGGTGATCGCGCTGGCGGTCGTGCTGTTGGCGGCCTCGACCGCGCTGGTGGGCTACGCGATGCGGGACGGGATCTCGTTCTTCCGCTCGCCCTCGCAGGTGGCCGAGGCGCCGCCGCCGCCTTCGGAGGTGTTCCGCGTGGGCGGGCTGGTGGCCGAGGGAACCCTCGTCAGCCAGGGCGAGACGGTGGTGTTCGACGTGACCGACGGGGGCGCGGCGGTGCGCGTCAGCTACACCGGGATCACGCCCGACCTCTTCCGCGAAGGCGAGGGGGTGGTCGCCCTGGGGCGGCTGGAGGACGGGGTGTTCACCGCGTCGGAGCTGCTGGCCCGCCATGACGAGACCTACATGCCCCGCGAGGTCGCGGACGCCCTGCGCGAGCAGGGGGTCTATCGCGGGGGCGAGGAGGGCTGAGGGCACCGTACGGTGCGTTCGGCCGCCGTTAACCTCCGGCGGGCATCCTTCCTCGCACGGGCAGCCGTGGGGGCGGAGATGGACGTATCGGGGATCGCAAGGGACATCGTGCGCCGGGAGGGCGGGTTCGTGGACGACCCGGACGATCCGGGCGGCGCGACCAAGCACGGCGTCACCGTGGGGACGTTGCGGAGGCTGGGACTGGACCTGACGGGGGACGGCCGGGTTGGCGTGGCGGACGTGCGCGCGATGACGCCAGAGCGGGCCGCCGCCATCTTCGTGAGGGAGTATCACGACAGGCCGGGGATCGCCCTGCTGCCCGAGGCGCTGAGGCCGTCCGTCTTCGACTTCTACGTCAACGCGGGGTCGGCGGCGGTGCGCGTGCTGCAGGAGCTGCTGACCGAGATGGGCGAGCCCCTGGTCGTGGACGGGATCATCGGGCCCCTCACGGCGGGCGCGGCGCACCGGGCGCTGGCCCGCGCCCCGGCGCATCTGGCGGACGCCTACGGCATCGCCCGGCGGGAATGGTACTACGCCCTGGCGCGCCGGCGGCCCCGGTTGCGGAAGTTCGCGCGGCGAAGGGACGGCGGCAAGGGCGGCTGGATCCTGCGCGCGGAGGAGTTCGTGGCCGAGCGCTTCCGCCTGACGTCCGCCGAGCATCGGGAGAGGGTCGCGGGATGGGGCTGATCGGGAGGGTGCTGGACCTGGTCTTCGGGCGGGACGGGCTGCGCGAGGTCGCGGAGGTCTTCCGCGAGAACGCCGAAGGGGCGGGCGTGCGGGCGCACGAGGGACGGATGGAGAGCCTCGCGCAGTTCGGGGCGGAGTTCCGGGGCGGGCGGGGCCTCTTCGACCGGGTGATGGACGGGGTGAACCGCCTGCCGCGCCCGGCGATGGCGCTGGGGACGCTGGGCCTCTTCGTGTCGGCGATGTGGGCGCCCGAATGGTTCGCCGCGCGCATGGCCGGGATCGCGCTGGTGCCCGAGCCCTTGTGGTGGCTGATGGGGGCGATCGTGTCGTTCTACTTCGGCGCCCGCCACCAGACCCGCGCGCAGGAGTTCCGCCGGTCGATCGCGGAGACGCTGGCCGCGGGGCGTGCCATCGCGGCGGCCCGTCCCCGCCCCAACGCCGCCCTGGAGGAATGGCGCGATGGGTGAGGGGTTCTGGATCGCCGCCCTGGCCGAGGGGGGGCCCTGGGTGGCGCTGGTGTTCTTCCTGCTCTGGCGGGACCTGCAGAAGGAGGCGGCGGTGCGCGAGGCGCTTCGCCGCAATTCGGAGGTGCTGACCGAGCTGTCGGTCACGGTGCGGGAGCGGATGCGATGACCCTGTGGAAGCGGCTGACCGGGCAGGCCCTGAAGGCCGAGGCCGAGGCGCAGCGGCGCGCGGCGGAGAGGGCGGCGCAGACGCTGCGTTCGGCCTCGCCAACGAGGGCGGGGCGTGGCAGGGAATGAACGGAGCGGTTCAGCGGGGCGGGCGGATGGAATACCAGGCGATCAAGTACGCGGTGCGCGAGGACGTGGCCATCCTGACGCTCGCCCGGCCCGACGTGATGAACGCGCTGTCCACGCAGATGCGCGCCGAGATCACCCATGCCGTGAAGGCCGCCGAGCGCGAGGCGCGGTGCCTGGTGATCACCGGGCAGGGGCGGGCGTTCTGCTCGGGGCAGGACTTGGGCGACCGGGCGAACGTGGCCAACATCGACCTCGAGCGGACTCTGCGGGACGAGTACGTGCCCATGCTGCGGGCGATCTTCGACTGCCGGGTGCCCACGATCGCCGCCGTGAACGGGCCGGCGGCTGGGGCCGGGGCGAACCTGGCGCTGGCGGCCGACGTGGTGATCGCGGCCGAGGGGGCGGTGTTCATCCAGGCCTTCACGCGGATCGGGCTGATACCGGATGCGGGCGGCACGTGGTGGCTGCCCCGGCAGGTGGGCGCGGCGAAGGCGATGGGCATGGCCCTCTTCGCGGACAAGGTCACGGCGGGGGAGGCCGACCGGATGGGCCTGATCTGGGAGGCCGTCCCCGACGAGGGGTTCGCCCAGCACTGGTGGGACCGGGCCCGGCACCTCGCCTGCGGCCCGACGGAAGCCTATCGCGGCGTGAAGGAGGCGATCCGGGGCGCCTGGGGCAACGGGCTGGAGGATCAGCTTGCGCTGGAGGCGCGGGTGCAGGGCCGAATGGGCGCAACGCGGGACTTCAAGGAAGGCGTCGTGGCCTTCGCCGAGAAGCGCCCCCCGGCCTTCGAAGGCCGCTGAGGGGGCGCCGGGGCCTTGCGACGCGGCGCGGGCCGAAAGGCGCGGGCGGAACCTTCCCTCCGGGGGTTCGGGTTGAGGGGCGAACGCACGCAGAAGAAGGATCGTCCATTATGACCCGTCTCTCCATCCTCGCCGCCGCGGCGGCCGCCGCCCTCGCCGGGACCGCCGCCCACGCCGTCCAAGACATCGCCGACGTCGATCTGAACGGCGACGGCTTCGCCTCGTTCGGCGAGCTTCGGGCGTCCTACCCCGGGCTGCAGCGCGTCTTCTTCGACGACGTGGACACCAACGACGACAACCGGATCGACGCGTCCGAGCTGGTCGCCCCCGAGGCGCAGACGGTGCTGTCCCGCTATGAACCGGCCGATGCGAACGTGGTCGGGATCCGGGTGATCGACGCGGACGGCGACGGCCTCGTGTCCTACGACGAGCTGGAGCGGTCCTACCCCGGACTGCAGCAGGGCTATTACGGCCGGATCGACGCCAATGGCGATGGCCTCGTCGATGCGAACGAGCTTTACGCCGACGAGGTGCAGGCGGAGCTGAACCGGTACTGATCCTGAAGGGCACCGACGCCAAGATCCTGAGGGCCGCCCCCGAAGTTGGGGCGGCCCGCTCGCGTCGGATGGCCGCCATCGCTTGGGATGATCGTTCAAGTATCTGTTATCCATCAGGAACCCATGTCCGCCGGGCGGCATTGTAGGTGCAACGGCTTTAGCGAGCCGTCGCACACGCACTTCTGAAAGGACGACGCATATGAAACGCATTCTCGCCACCGCCGCGATCCTCGCCAGCACGGCGGCCTTCGCCGACACCGACCGCTTCATCGAATTCGAGGCCGCCGACATCGACGATGACGGCTTCATCAGCCTCGCCGAAATCGAGTCGATCTGGCCCCGTTTCGACCCCGTGTTCTTCAACGACATGGACATCAACGACGACAACCGCCTCGACTCGCGCGAGTACGACACAAGCGAAGCGCAGGACATCCTGGCCCGCTACGGCAACAACGTCCTCATCAACGGTGAGAACGCGACGGCCATCGCGGCGGACGACCTGCAGCCGGGTCTGCCGGCAGAGATCGAGTCGAACGTGATCATCACGGACGTCCCGATGCTCGAGGGCATCATCGATCGCGAGACCGTCGATGCCAACGATAGCGGCTTCGTCGAGTATGCCGAGCTGACGCCCTACTTCCCGGGCCTCGAGCAGGCGGACTATCAGGACATGGACGTGAACGACGACAATCGCCTCGACTTCACGGAGCTCTACTCCGACGACGCGATCGTGATCCTGAACCGTTGATCGGCGGATGACGGATTGAAGAAGGGGTCGCCCTCGGGCGGCCCCTTTCTTCGTTCTCAGACCGCGGCCGAGCCGCGGGAGAGGGCGGCGACGCCGGTACGGGCCATCTCGGCGAGGCCGAGGGGGCGCACGAGGTCGGCGAAGGCGTCTATCTTCTGAGGCGTGCCGACCACCTCGAAGATGAAGGACTCGAGGGTCGAATCGACGACGTTGGCGCGGAACACGTCCGCGAGGCGCAGCATCTCGACCCGCTTGTCGCCCGTTCCCGCCACCTTGAAGAGCGCGAGCTCGCGCTCGACGGAGGGGCCGTCGACGGTCAGGTCGTGGACCTCGTGGACGGGGACGATGCGGCCGAGCTGGGCCTTGATCTGCTCGATGATCTGGGGCGTGCCGGTGGTCACGATGGTGATGCGCGAGCGGTGCCCCTCGTGGTCCACCTCGGCGACCGTCAGGCTCTCGATGTTGTAGCCGCGGCCGGAGAAGAGGCCGATGACGCGGGCGAGGACCCCCGCCTCGTTGTCGACGATCACCGCGAGGGTGTGCCGCTCGTCCCGGGCCTCGTAGCCCGCGCGCAGGTCGTAGGCGGAATGGCTGGTGGAGCCGGGTTCGATCTTCAGCGCTGACATGGGTGCATCTGCGCCCGGCCCGGGGCGCGGGTCAAGTCGGCGGCGCCCCCGGAAGGGCGCCGCCGAGGGATCACTGGGCCTTCCGCTCGGACGCGAGGCCCTTGAGGATTGCCCAACACATCAGCAGCAGGACGATCGTGAAGGGCAGGCCGGTCGAGACGACCATGGCCTGCAGCGAGGCGAGCCCACCGCCCAGCAGGAGCGCGACGGCGATCGCGCCCTCGAAGGTGCACCAGAACACCCGCTGCGGCACCGGCGCGTCGATCTTGCCGCCCGCGGTGATCGTGTCGATCACGATCGAGCCCGAGTCCGACGAGGTGACGAAGAACACGATCACCAGGACGATCCCCAGCAGCGACGTGATCTGCGCCAGCGGCAGCTCGGCGAGCATCGCGAAGAGCTGCAGCTCCAGCGGGGCGTCGGCCACGCCGGCGTAGCCCGTCTCGGAGAACTGGAAGATCGCGGTGCCCCCGAAGACGCTCATCCAGAGGACGCAGACGAGGGACGGCACGAGGAGCACGGCGATCACGAACTCGCGCACGGTGCGGCCGCGCGAGACGCGGGCGATGAACATGCCCACGAAGGGCGACCAGGAGATCCACCAGGCCCAGTAGAACGCCGTCCACCCTTGCGAGAAGTTCACGTCCTCGCGTCCGAAGGGGTTCGCGAGGGCCGGAAGGTTCCGCAGGTAGGCCAGGAGGCTGTCGCCGAAGCCCGCGAGCAGCAGCCCGGTCGGGCCGACCACGAGGACGAAGAGAAGCAGAAGGGCGGCGAGCCCCATGTTCACCTCCGAGAGGATCTTCACGCCGCCGTCGAGGCCCCTGAGCACGGAGAAGAGGGCGAAGCCGGTGATGAGGACGATCAGCAGCACGAGGAGCGCGGTCGAGTTCGCCGCCTGATCCTGGTTGCCGTAGGGCATCCCGAGGAAGGCGCGCGTCCCCTCCTCCGCCGAGCCGGAGCCGAAGAGGAAGGTCAGCCCCGAGGCCGCCTGCTGCGCCCCGATCCCCAGCGAGGTCGCAAGGCCGAAGAGCGTGGCGAAGACCGCCAGCGTGTCGATGACGTGGCCCCACCAGCCCCAGACCCGCTCGCCCAGGATGGGGTAGAAGGCCGAGCGGATCGTGAGCGGCAGCCCCTTGTTGTAGGAGAAGAGCGCGAGCGCCAGCGCCACGACGGCGTAGATCGCCCACGGGTGCAGGCCCCAGTGGAAGATCGTCGCCGCCATCCCGAGGCGCGCGGCCTCGGCCTGGTTCCCGGATGCGCCGGCGAGGGGGGACCAGTCGGTGCGGGCCTCGCCCTCCAAGGCGGTGCCGCCCAGGGCGGCGGTGTAGTGGCTCATGGGTTCGGAGACGCCATAGAACATCAGCCCGATCCCCATGCCGGCCGCGAACAGCATCGCGAGCCAGCCGGGATAGCCGTAGTCGGGCCGCGCCTCGGACCCGCCGAGGCGGACCGACCCGTAGGGCGAGACGATCAACGCGAGGCAGAACACGACGAAGACGTTGGCCGCCGAGAGGAAGAACCAGTCGAAGGTCGCCGTCAGCCAGGGCCGCAGGGTGCCGAAGACGGCCGCGGCCTGATCGGGGAGCGCCATGGCGAGGGCCGTGAAGACCACCACGGAGACGGCCGAGATCACGAAGACGGGGTTGTGGATGTCCAGATCGACCCGGCCGATGGACGTCTCGATGTTGTCCTGGCCGACCTCGTAGTCGGTCTCGATCGGGGCGGCGTCGCCGGCGGGCGGCCTCAGCCCCTGCTCGTCGACGTCCTGCGGCGTGGTGTCGGCCATGCGGCTGCCTTTCCTGCTGGGGCTGTTGTCGGCCAACGCCGGCTGGAGCGGAAACGATCCGGCGGCGGCGGGCCGGCGCGGCCTAGCGGGAAGGGCGCGCCGGCGAAACCCCCGCACCGGGAGGCGTCTCCCGTGCGGAGGAGGCCGCCCCGGGGCCTGCCGGGGCGGCGGGGATCAGACGAGGACGGCGCCCTGCGCGGTGATCTGGCCCTGCGCCTCGGCGTTGGGCAGGATCATCTCGTTATGGGCCTTGCCCGAGGGGATCATGGGAAAGCAGTTCTCGTGCTTCTCGACCAGGCAGTCGAGGAGGACGGGGCCGGGGTGGTCGATCATGGCCCGGATCGCGTCGTCGAGGTCCGCCGGGTCGTCCACGGTGATGCCGAGCCAGCCGAACGCCTCGGCGAGCTTGGCGAAGTCGGGCAGGGCCTCGGACCAGGACTGGGAGTAGCGCTCGCCGTGGAGCAGCTCCTGCCACTGGCGAACCATGCCGAGCCGCTCGTTGTTGAGGATGAACTGCTTGACGGGCAGGCGGTACTGGGTGGCGGTCCCCATCTCCTGCATGTTCATCAGCCAGGACGCCTCGCCCGCGACGTTGATCACGAGGGCATCCGGGTGCGCCATCTGCACGCCGATGCTGGCGGGGAAGCCGTAGCCCATCGTGCCGAGGCCGCCGGACGTCATCCAGCGCATCGGCGCCTCGAACCCCATGTACTGCGCGGCCCACATCTGGTGCTGGCCCACTTCCGTGCAGACGTAGCGGTCGTGGCCCTTGGTCAGCGCCTCGAGCCGGGAGAGGGCGTGCTGCGGCTTGATGACGGGGCCGTCCTGCACGAAGGCGAGGCAGTCGGTGGCGCGCCATTCGTCGATCCGCCTCCACCAGGCGGCGAGGGCGTCGCGGTTCACCTTCGACCCGCGCTGCCGCCAGAGGGCGAGCACCTTCTCCAGCACCTCCGCGACGTCGCCGAGGAGCGGGATCTGCGTCGGGATGACCTTGTTGATCGAGGAGGGGTCGACGTCGACATGGGCCTTCACGCTGCCGGGGGAGAAGGCGTCGACCCGCCCGGTGATGCGGTCGTCGAAGCGCGCGCCCACGTTCACCATCAGGTCGCAGCCGTGCATGGCGTAGTTCGCCTGCACCGTGCCGTGCATCCCCAGCATCCCCAGCCACGCCTCGCCCGAGGCGGGGTAGGCGCCGAGGCCCATGAGGGTCGAGGTGACGGGGAAGCCCGTCTCGGCCGCCAGCTCGCGCAGGAGCTGCGAGGCGCGGGGCCCCGAGTTGATGACGCCGCCCCCGGTGTAGAGGATCGGGCGCTCGGCGCGCTCGATCTCGCCGACGAGGGCCTCGATCATGGCGGGGTCGGTCTCGCGGCGGGGGATGCGGTGCCTGGGCGTCACCATGTCGGGGCCCGTGTAGGGGGCGGAGGCGAACTGCACGTCCTTGGGGATGTCCACGAGGGTCGGGCCCGGACGGCCGGAGGTCGCGACCTTGAACGCCTCGTGGATGGTGGCCGACAGGGTCTCGGCCTCCTTCACGAGCCAGTTGTGCTTGGTGCAGGGGCGGGTGATGCCGACGGTGTCGGCCTCCTGGAAGGCGTCCGAGCCGATCATGAAGGTCGGCACCTGGCCCGTCAGGACGACGATGGGGATCGAGTCCATCAAGGCGTCCGTCAGCCCCGTGACCGCGTTCGTCGCGCCCGGCCCGGAGGTGACGAGGGCGACGCCCGGCCGGCCGGTCGAGCGGGCGTAGCCCTCGGCGGCGTGGACGGCGCCCTGCTCGTGCCGGACGAGGACGTGGCGGATGCCCTCCTGCTGGAAGAGCTCGTCGTAGATCGGCAGGACCGCGCCGCCGGGATAGCCGAAGATCACCTCGACCCCCTGATCGCGGAGGGCGCGCACCACCATCTGCGCGCCGGTGATGTGCTGATCTGAAGCCTTCGTCTCGTCGGTCATCGTCTCGGTCCGTCTGGGATTCGGGATCGGCGGGCATAAAAAAACCCCCGCCGGGGTCGGTCGGGGGCGCATGGCGCGGCGGGGCCGCTTCCCGTCAGGGGGCCATGCGCGCCGCGGATACGAGGAGAATGAGGGTCATGCCACGCCTTTCGCCCGCCGGACGTCGGCGGTGGCCGATCAATACGGGACGGGAGGCGGCGCGGTCAACCCGTAGCATCCGGTGGCCGCAGGGCGCCCTTCCGTGCGACGAGCCGCGCGGGGGCGGCCTTCCCGCGAAACGAGCCTGCGACGCGGAACCGGCGGAACGTTGCCACCCGCCGTTCGTTCCCCCCCGCAACGGAAGGAGACGCAGATGGCGAACCGCGGACGGCATGCGACCAAGCCGACGGAGATATCGAAGGCGGGGTGGAAGGACATCCTTCTGCGGACGAAGGACGAGATCGCGAACGACCGGGTCGGCCTCGTCGCCGCGGGGATCGCGTTCTACGGCCTCCTGGCGCTGTTCCCCGGCATCGCGGCGGTGATGGCGATCGCCGGCATCGTGGCCGATCCCAACGAGATCACCGGGCAGATCCAGCAGCTGACGCAGATCCTGCCGCAGCAGGCGGCGGAGATCGTGATCGACCAGGCGACCGAGATCGCCGGCGAGGAGACCGGCCTGGGCTTCACGGCGATCCTCGGCCTCCTCCTGTCGCTCTGGTCGGCGTCGGCGGCCATGCGGTCGGCCATGCAGGGGCTGAACATCGCCTACGACGAGACGGAGGATCGCGGCTTCGTCAAGTTCACCGCCGTGCGCCTCGCGCTGACGCTGGGGGTCGTGCTGGGGTTCTTCGTGACGGTCGCGGCGATCGTGCTGCTGCCCATCGTGCTGGAGTTCCTGCCGCTGGGGCCGACGACCAACGTGGTCATCACGATCGCCCGCTGGCCCCTCGTCGCCGCGATCGCGATGCTGGGGCTCGCGATCCTCTACCGGTTCGGCCCCTCGCGGGACGACGCGGAATGGGCCTGGCTGACGCCGGGCTCCGTCGCGGCGACGGTGCTGTGGCTGATCGGCTCGGTCCTCTTCGCGTGGTACGTCCGCTCCTTCGGCTCGTACCAGGAGACGTTCGGATCGCTCGGCGGGGTGGTGGTGCTGCTGATGTGGATGTGGATCAGCGCCTACATCGTCCTCATGGGGGCCGAGCTGAACGCCGAGACGGAGGCGCAGACGCGCCACGACACCACCGTGGGCGAGGCCCGGCGCATGGGCGAGCGCGACGCCGAGCCCGCCGACCATCTGGGCAAGGCGAAGGCGGACGCCTAGAGGCGCAGGGCGGCGGTCGCCGTCCCGCGGCGGCCGTCCGGCTGGAGCACGCCGTGCTCCAGCGCATAGCGGGTGAGGCCGGCGGTCGAGCCGATACCCAGCTTGCGGCGGATGTTCTTCCTGTGCGTCTCGACCGTGCGGACCGAGATGCCGAGGACCCCGGCGACCGCCTTGTTCGACCGCCCCTGCGCCAGCTCCAGCAGGACGCGCTGCTCGCGCCCGGTGAGGGGGATCGCGCCGCCGGGCGTCCCGGGGCGCAGGGCCGCCGTCGCGCCGCCGCAGAGGTACTGCCCGCCCGCCATCACGGCGTCGATGGCCCCGCGCACCTCCTCGGGGGGGACGTCCTTCAGCACGTAGCCCATGGCGCCGTGGTCGAGGGCGGCGGCGATGTATTCGGGGCTGTCGTGCATGGAGAGGATCAGGATGCGCGCCAGGGGGTCGGCCTCGCGGATCAGCTCGGTCGCGGCGAGGCCGTTCATCCCGGGCATGTTCAGGTCGAGCAGGATCACGTCCGGCCGCAGCGCGCGCGCCGCGGTCACGGCCTCCGCGCCCGAATGGAGCGTTCCGGCGATGCGGATGTCGTCATAGGTCTCGAGCAGGGCGGCGATGCCCTGGGCGACCATCGGATGGTCGTCCACCACGAGGACGGAGACGGTCATTCCGCCGCCACCGGGAGGCCCTCGGCGGAAGGCGCCGCGGCGGGAAGGATATGGCGCAGGGGCAGCACCGCCTCGACCGTGGTGCCGCGCCCGCGCGATCCGGCCGCGAGGGTGCCGCCCAGCCGCTCGGCCCGCTCGCGCATGTTGCGCAGCCCGAGGCCCGTCGCGCGCCCTTCGGCGGACCGTGCGGCGGCGAGGCCGCGGCCGTCGTCCTCGATCCGCAGGACCGCGCCGCGGCGGGTGCCGTGGAGCTTCATGGCGACGCGCCGCGCGCCGGAATGGCGCTCGATGTTGGTGAGCGCCTCCTGTGCGATGCGGTAGAGGGCGACGCGCGCCTCCTCGGAGAGGCGGTTGCGGAAGACGACCGTCTCGAAGGCCACCTGCGTTCCGGTGCGGGCGCCGAACTCCTCCAGGAGGGACTTGAGCGCGGGGCCGAGGCCGAGGTCGTCGAGCGCGCCGGGGCGCAGGTCCCGCGATATGCGGCGCACCTCCTGCGTGGCGCGGCCGAGGCCCGCGATCCCGTCCCGCAGGCTGCCGGCCGCGCGCGGGTCCCCCCGGTCGAGCCGCCGCCGGGCGAGGTCGAGCGCGTAGCGCACCCCCACGAGCATCTGTGAGATGGAATCGTGCAGCTCGCGCGCGACGCGGGTGCGCTCCTCCTCCTGGGCGTCGACGATGCGGCCGGTCAGCGCGCGGCGCGCGGCCTCCGCGCGGCGACGCTCCCTCATGGCGAGGGCGAGGCCCGTCGCGAAGACCGCCCCGAGCGCGAGCGCGGCGATCGCCCCGATCCAAAGGAACGTCTCGCGCACACGGGCCTGCGCCTCGGTGCGGGCGGCGGCGGCGGCGGCGAGGATGTCGTCGACGAAGATCCCCGTGCCGATGGCCCAGCGCCAGTCCTGCAGCCCGATCACGTAGGAGATGACGCGCCCCTCCTCGCCTGTGGAGGGGCGCTGCCAGAGGAAGGAGTGGTAGCCGCCCCCCTCCCGCGCGAGGTCGATCAGCTGCGCGGTGACGGACGTGCCTTCGGTATCCGTCAGGTCATGCCAGCGGCGTCCGATCAGCTCGGTCCTGCGGGGGGCGGCGAGGGCGGTGCCGTCGTAGTCGAAGACGAAGAAGTAGCCGTCGCGCCCGTAGGTCATGGCGGAGAGGATCTGGAGCGCGCGCGCCTTCGCGTCCTCGTCGTCGAAGGCGGCCGGGCCGTGGATCGCGGAGATGGCGCCGCGGGCGAGGGCGGCGTAGTTGCGCAGCTCCTCGCGCTTGGCGGCGGTCAGCTGATCCTCCAGCGCCGCGATCTCGCGCGCGGCGGCGGTCCTGGACTGCTGCAGGACGAGCCAGCCGATCCCGCCCACCGCCAGCGCGAGCGGCAGCGCCGCCGCGAGGGCGAGCTTGCCGGCATAGCCCAGGCGCAGGCCGGGGAAGGGGCGGGGCAGGGCGGGCACGGTCCCTTATCCCACGCGCACGGGCCCGCGCGCAACGCCGGCGGCGGGCGACGCGCACGGGCCCGCGCGCAACGCCGGCGGCGGGCGCGGGCCCCCTTCCGCGCCCGCCCGCCCCGGGTCCGCTTTTGCGTAGTGTTGGGTATGGCGCCCGCCGGCGATGCAGGGCACGTATGCGCGCACTGCAACGAGACGACCCCTGCCGGCGCCCGCGCCGGAGGCACGGGGGCGAGAGACATACCAAGGGAGACATCCGCATGGACCGCCGTTCATTCCTGACCAAGGGCGCCGTGGGCGGCGCCGCCGCCGGCGCGGCGTCGCTGGCCGCCCCGGCCTACGCGCAGGGCAACCGGACGCTGACGATGGTGACCACCTGGGGCCGCGGCCTCGCGGGGGTGCACGACGCCGCCGAGCGGGTCGCGAACAACATCACCGCGATGTCGGACGGGCAGCTGACCGTCGACCTGCGCGCCGCGGGCGAGCTGGTCGGCGCCTTCGAGGTGTTCGACGCCGTCACCGCCGGGCAGGCCGACATGTACCACGGCGCCGACTACTACTTCGTCGGCCAGCACCCGGGCTACGCCTTCTTCACGGCCGTGCCCTTCGGCATGACCGCGCAGGAGCTGGCGAACTGGTACTACCACGACGGCGGCATGGAGCTGCACGACGAGCTGGGCCAGATCTTCGGCCTGAAGTCCTTCCTGGGCGGCAACACGGGCGCCCAGGCGGGCGGCTGGTTCCGGCAGGAGATCAACTCCCCCGAGGATTTCAACGGCCTGCGCTTCCGGATGCCGGGCCTCGGCGGCCAGGCGCTGGGCAAGCTCGGCGCCTCCGTGCAGAACCTGCCGGGCGCGGAGGTCTACCAGGCCCTCTCCTCCGGCGCGATCGACGGGACGGAGTGGATCGGCCCCTGGGCGGACGAGAAGGCCGGCTTCCAGGAGGTCACGCAGAACTACTACACCGCCGGCTTCCACGAGCCGGGCGCGGGCCTCTCGGTGGCGACGAACCGCGACGTCTTCGACGAGCTGACCCCCGCCCAGCAGAAGATCATCGAGATCGCCGCCGCCGAGGCGCACCAGTGGAACCTCGCGCAGTTCCTCTCCGAGAACGGGGCCGCGCTGCAGCGGCTGCAGTCGTCGGGGGTCAACCTCCTCGAGTTCCCCGACGAGGTGTGGAACGCCTTCGGCCGCGCCTCGCAGGAGGTGCTGGACGAGAACATGGGCGACGAGCTCTTCGCGCGCATCCACGAGAGCGTGATGGACTCGATGAACTCCTCCTCGAACTGGATCACCCGTTCCGAGGGGGCCTATCGCTCCCAGCGCGACCGCGTGCTGGGCTGACGCCCCGCCGCACCTGAGTGCGGCCGGCCCCCCGCGGCGGGGGCCGGCCGCGCCGCGTCCCGCGCCGCGACAAGGAAGGGCACGTCATGGAATCCTGGGGCCTTCTCGGCGACATCCTCCTGGCGCCCGTGAACGTGGTGCGCGCGCTGATCGCGCTGCCGTCCTGGACGGACTGGTCGGACGGCGAGGCGCTGATGCGCTTCATCCACTACGGCGCCTCGTCCGAGATGTTCGGCATCGTCCTCTTCGCCGTGATCGCCCTGATCGCCGCCACCGTCTGGTCGCCCCGCTTCGGCTGGGGCGCCGTGCGCGGGATGGAGGGGTTCGCCAACGCGATCGGCCGCGTCGCCGCCTGGGCGGGCCTGATCATGGTGCTGCAGCAGATCGTGATCGTCCTGCTCCAGCGCATCTTCCGGGTGTCCGAGATCACCATCTCGCCATTCGGCTACTCGTTCACGCAGGACCTCTCCTGGTACGGCGAGGAGCTGAAGCTCTACAACGCGATCGTGGTCGCGCTCTGCGTGTCGTGGACCTTCGTGCAGGGCGGTCACGTGCGGGTGGACCTCGTCTATTCGGCCGTCGGGCACCGCGCCAAGCGGGTGATCGACATGGTCGGGTCCTTCCTCTTCATGGCGCCCATGGCCGCGCTGGTCTACTTCTACGCCTGGTTCTTCATGTGGCGGCACCTGATCACGCCGAACGTCTCGGCGTCGGACACGCTGGACCGGATGCTGATGAAGGCCCGGGCGGTGCGCTGGAACGTCGAGACCATCGGGTTCAGCCCGAACGGGTTCAACGGCTACTTCATCTTCAAGATCCTGCTGCTGGCCTTCGCCATCCTGGTCTTCGTGCAGGCGGTCGCCTTCTTCCTCCGCTCCTTCCTCGAGTTCCGGGAGGGCGAGGAATCCGCGAACAGGTACCTCGACCGCGACGTGATCGGCGACGAGGACGCGGCGCGCGCGGCCGAAATCCACTAGCGAAGGGGCAGGGGACATGCCATTCGGACTGGACGGGGTCGAGGTCGGCCTGATCATCGTCTTCCTGACGCTCTTCGGGGCGATCCTGTCGGGCTTTCCGGTGGCCTTCGCCATCGGCGGCGCGGCGATCATCTCCTTCGCGATCATCGCGGTGCTCGACACGTCGGGGCTGCTGCTCCACGCGCGGGTGGACACCGGATCGGACGCCTACCGCGCCCTGATCGCCGACGGCGAGAGCCCGCTGAACATCTCGAAGTTCCGCTTCCCCGACCTGCCCACCGTGACCGAGCCCGTGTTCGTCCAGGGCTGGGAGACGGCGCTGGACCGGAACGTGTCGTTCATCGTGAACCGCATCAACGAGAGGGTGCTGGCTGGCCAGTCGATCGAGACGCTCTTGGCGGTGCTGATGTTCGTGCTGATGGGCATCGTGCTGGAACGCTCGAAGATCGCGAACGACCTCCTGACCACGATGGCGCGGGTGTTCGGGCCGCTGCCCGGGGGCCTCGCGGTGTCGATCGTCCTGGTCGGCGCCTTCCTCGCCGCCTCGACGGGGATCGTGGGTGCGACGGTCGTGACGATGGGCCTGCTGGCGCTGCCGACCATGCTGCGGGCGGGCTACTCGAAGGAGCTGTCCACCGGCGTGATCGCAGCCTCCGGCACGCTGGGGCAGATCATCCCGCCCTCCATCGTGATCGTCCTGCTCGGCACGCTGGCGGGCGACCTCTACTCCGCCGCGCAGGAGGAGCGGGCGCAGGCGGTCGGCTGCTCGGACGCGCTGACCTATCTCGGCGAGCCGGCGGTGGTGTCGGTGGGCACGCTGTTCCAGGCGGCATTGCTGCCGGGCATCCTGCTGGCCGTCCTCTACGCGGCCTACGCCTTCGGCTTCGCCCTCCTGAACCCGGCCAAGGCGCCGCCAGTCCAGGCAGGACGCGCCAGCGGCGGCATCATCACCCGGAACGAGGGGCTGCTCTGGTTCCTGTTCGTGCCGGTCGGGATCGTGCTGCTCTTCGTGATCGGCGGGCAGATCGGCCTCGTCGGCAGCCAGGACGTCTCCGTCGGCTCGTTCGGCGCGGCGGCCGAGCAGGCGGCGCTTCGCACGAACGTGTCGGCCCGGTGCCAGGAGGCGATGATCGCCCTGCACGGCCAGCCCGCCTGGGAGGCGGCCCTGGCGCAGCAGGCCCTCCTCAACGAGAGCGGCGCCGCCACGCTGGCCGAGCGGCTGACCGACGAGCAGCGGCAGGCCCTGTTCCAGCTGAAGATCGCCAACGCCGCCCCCATCGGCACCGGCATCGCAGTCTTCGTCGCCCTCTTCGGCATCGTGCTGAGCTTCGCGCGCGGCGTCGCGCCCGCGGCCCCGCTGCGGCCCATCGCCATCGGCGCGGCCGCGCTGCTCGCGGTCCTCGCGCTCGACGCCGTCGCCGTCGGGCCGCTGACCACGCCGGGGCTCACGGCGCTGATCCTGGCTATCCCGGTCTTGATCCTCTTCGCGGCGATGCGGCCCGCGGGGGCCCGGCTGGCGCGCAACGACCTCCTGCGGGTTGTCTTCCCGCCCCTCGTGCTGATCGTCGCGGTCCTGGGCTCGATCCTGGGGGGCATCACAAACCCGACGCCGGCGGCCGCGCTGGGCGCGGGCGGGGCGATCATGCTGGCCGCCTATCGCAAGCTCCACGACGAGCAGCGGACCGGCCGGATCATCATCTGGGCGTCCTTCGCCCTCGTCATCATGCTGCTCGCAGGGGTGAACTTCGACCTGCGGGTCGGCGTCGGCCAGACCACGTTCGAGCAGTGGGTCGCCTTCCTTGTGGCGCAGGTGGCGTATCACTTCGCGCTGTTCGGGCTGCTCTACGCATGCTTCGTCCTCTGGCGGACGGCGGTGCTGCCGCCGGTGGTGCGCGAGACGGCGAAGGTCACGTCGATGGTGTTCACCATCCTCATCGGCTCGCAGCTGCTGAACCTCGTCGTGATCTCCTTCGGGGGCGAGCACTACATCCAAGCGTTCCTCCGAAGCTTCGACAGCGAGATACAGGTCTTCCTGATCGTGATGCTGGTCCTCTTCGTCCTGGGCTTCGTCCTCGACTTCCTGGAGATCATCTACATCGTCATCCCGATCGTCGGCCCCGTGATCTACGGCGGCACGATGGACCCCAAATGGGTGACGATCATGATCGCGGTGAACCTTCAGACCTCGTTCCTGACGCCGCCCTTCGGCTTCGCCCTGTTCTACCTGCGCGGCGTCGCCCCGAGGGAAGTGACGACCGGCGACATCTACCGCGGCGTCGTCCCCTTCGTGCTGATCCAGGTGCTTGGGCTGCTGCTGCTCTACTTCTTCCCGCAGGTGGTCACGATCGTGCCGGACCTGATCGGGGTCTAGCGGGGCGCGACCAGGTCCCAGCGGTTGCCGAACGGGTCGCGCCAGACGGCGACGCGGCCGTAGGGCTCGTCCCGGGGGGCCTCCTCGAAGCGGCCGCCGGCCCCTTCGATCCGCCCGGCGTCGCGGTCCCAGTCGTCCGTCTCGAGGAAGCGGGCCACGCGGGCCATGGGCCGGTCGGTCCCGACGGCCAGGACGAGGCGCGGCCCGCCGCCGGGCGCGCGGACGGCGACCCAGCGCTTGGATCCCTGGGCGACGTCCTCGACCACCTCGAAGCCCAGGCCGCGCGTGTAGAAGGTCAGACCCTCCTCCCAGGAGGGCACCATGATCGCGACGGCCGCGACCTTCATCGCCTGGAGGGCAAGCCGTCGGGCAGGTCGATGCGGGCCACCTGCTCGGCGATGGGCTCGACGGCGAGGGGGTGGGCGGCGGTGTCGTGCCGTGCGGGGTTCCCGAGGGGCTGCCAGCGGCCGCCCTTGTAGATCTCCAGCGCGGAGAAGGAGGCCTTGTAGTCCATCTTGGGCGATCCGGGCACCCAATAGCCGAGATGGACGAAGGGAAGCCCCGCCTCGGCGGCGATGCGGACATGGTCGAGGATGATGTACGTGCCGAGAGAGGCGCGGCGCATCATCGGGTCGTAGAACGAGTAGACCATGGAGAGCCCGTCATCGAGCACGTCCGTCAGGCACACCGCGGCGAGGTCGCGCCCCTCGGGCGAGGGGGCCCAGTACTCGACCACGCGCGAGCGGATGGGCGTCTCCTCGATCATGGCGGCGAACTCGAAGATGTCCATGTCGGCCATGCCGCCCTTGGCGTGGCGCGCGTCGAGATAGCGGCGGAAGAGGGCGAACTGCTCCTCCGTGGCCCAGGGGGCGTTCGCCTCGCGGGCGAGGTGGGCGTTGCGCCTCTGGATGCGCTTCTGGGTCCGCGACGGGGCGAAGTCGGCCACCCGGATCCGCGCCGAGAGGCAGGCCGCGCATTCGGCGCAGGAGGGCCGGTAGAGCACGTTCTGCGAGCGGCGGAAGCCCTGCTTGGACAGGCTGTCGTTCAGGACCTCGGCATGGTCGCCCGAGAGGGCGGTGAACAGCTTCCGCTCCATCCGGCCAGGCAGGTAGGGGCAGGGCTGCGGCGCCGTGACGTAGAACTGCGGGGCGATCGGCAGGCTGTGACGCATGGATCCCCCCGGGTGCTTCGCGATCCGAGGGCGAAGCTAGCGCCGGCCCGTGGCGCCGCCAACCCCGGATGTCAGCCGCGCAGGTTCAGCGCCGCCGTGCCGAGGACCATGTCGGTCAGGCCCTGCCGCCGTTCGGTCCCGGCCATGAGGAGGATCGAGACGAGCTGCACGGGGAAGGTGATCACCGAGAGCATGTAGCCGGCCGTGTGGAGGAACGCCTGCCCGAAGTCGAGCGGCTCGCCCCGGCGGTCCCGTATCTCGATCCCGGCGAGGCGCATGCCGACCGTGGCCGAGCGGTTGGTCAGCCCGATGGTGCGGTAGAAGAAGTCGAGCACCGCGAAGAACGGCAGGAGCCAGACCAGAAGGCCGAGCGAGAGGATCGTCAGCACGAGCCAGAGCCCCCAGACGATGACCGCGTCCACCAGCCAGGCCACGAGGCGCTTGGCTGGCACGTCGCGGTAGAGCTCGGGCCGGGCGTCGGGGGAGGGCAGGCCGTCGAGGCGGATGGCCGGGTTCATCGGTGTCTCCTGGGCATGGGTCGGGCCGCCGGGGAAGGGTCCCGGCGGCCAGGGGGTCGGATGGTTACTTCCGCTCGTCGTCCGTGGGGGTGGCGTCGCGGGCGTCCTTCGCGCGCTGGTCCATGAACTGGTCGAACTCGGCCTTGTCCTTGGCCTCGCGCAGACGCTCGAGGAAGCTCTCGAACTCGGCGCGCTCCTCCTCCAGGCGGCGGAGGGTGGCGTCACGGTAGGCGTCGAAGGCCAGGTTGCCCGTCGAGCCGCCCATCCGGCGCATCATGCGCTTGCCCGCCCGCTTCGAGCCGGCGAGCCGGCCGGTGACGAGGACGTAGGCCAGGATCAAGAGGCCGAGCGGGCCGCCGAACACGAAGCCGAGGACCATGAGCGCGATCCACGCGCCGCGGCCGTAGCCGTCGATGGTGGCCACGGTATTGTTGAACCAGCCGGTCGCGGTCTGCGCGGCGTGGGAGGGATAGGTGGTGCTGTGCATGTCCTTCTCCTGTCTCTGGCCGCTGATCCTGTCGCCCGGCCCGGCGATGTGAAACCGTTTCACATCATGGAAGATGGGAAGCGCGGGTCGGCTGACAAGGGGGGATGTGAAGTGTTTTCACATACACCGGACATGCTATTGATCAGACTGGACCATATGGGACGGCAAGATCGGGGGCCGATCTGCCGGGAACCGCCGCCGGGCGCACCGTGCGGGCCGTTCACGCCCCGTTAACCCGGGCCCGCTAGGGTCCTTCGGGCGAAGGGGAGGGCCGGGCCGTGCGCTTGCGAACCACCATCATTGCCGGGGGGAGCCCTCTCCCCCCGGGCGGGCGATCGGGGCCCGCGCGCGGGGCCTTCGGGCGCACGGACGGGAGAGGTGCGCCAGGCGCGCGGCCTCGCCATGCGGGAGAGGGCCGCGACCGGCGCGCGGCCGTGCCCGCCACGGCGACCCCGGCCGCGGGCGCCCCATGGGGCGCGGCACGACGTGCGGCGGCGGGCGGGGCGGGCGGAGCCGGCGCGGGCGCGGTGGCATCCGGCCGGGGCTGCGGCCGGGAGCCGCGGGGAGTCCGTGCCGAGGCTTCCGCGGGGGCTCTTACGGAGGCTTTTACTGGGGCCCGCATGGAGGCCTGCATGGGATCCGACCTGAAGATCTGCACTGGGGCCGGCACTGGGGCCGGCACTGGGGCCCGCACAAAGGGCCCGCACGGAGACCCGCTCAGAGGCCCGCCTGGGGGTCCATCTGGGGGCTTATCCGAAGGAAGGCGGGATCGCGTGCGGCCCGCGCGGGTTGCCGCGGGGGGGCCGGGCCTTGACCGGAGGGGGCGCGCGTGAGCCTTTCGCACCCATGCTCTCCGACCGGATCACGCGCGCGCCGCGCCCCTTCGACCCCGAGGCCGGGCGCGCCGCCGCCGACGGGCTGGACGGCGCCGCCGCCGACCTCGTCGCGGGCATGGCGGGATCGTCGCCCTATCTGTGCAAGCTCGCCCGGCGGGAGCGCGAATGGCTGCGCGAGGCGCTGGACGCCCCGCCGGAGGCCGCCCTGGCCGCCCTGCTGGAGGGCGAGGCCGGGACGCTGCGTCGGGACAAGCGGCGGCTGCACCTCCTCTGCGCGCTCTGCGACCTCGGGGGGGCATGGACGCTGGAGGAGACGACGGGCGCGCTGACGGCCTTCGCGGACCGGGCCGTGGACCTCGCCCTCGGGGAGGCGACCGCGCGGGAGCGGGCGCGCGGCAAGCTGTCCGACGGGCGCCGGATCACCGCCGTCGCCATGGGCAAGATGGGCGCGGGCGAGCTGAACTACTCCTCGGACATCGACCTGATCCTGCTCTGGGGCGGGACGCCCGCGGACCCCTCCTACGCGGAGGACCGGGCCGCGCTGATCCGGGCGGCGCGGGGGGCGCTGCGGACGCTGTCGGACGCCACCGCGGAGGGCTACGTCTTCCGCACGGACGTGCGGCTGCGGCCCGACCCGTCGACCACGCCCCTCGTCATCCCCTTCGACGCGGCCGAGCGCTACTACGAGTCGCTCGGCCGGTCCTGGGAGAGGGCCGCCCACATCAAGGCGCGGGCCTGCGCCGGGGACGTCGCGGCGGGGGAGGCCTATCTCGGACGGCTCGCGCCCTTCGTCTGGCGGCGCAGCCTGGACTACGCGACCCTGCAGGACGTGGGCGGGATGCTGGCCAAGGTGCGCGCATCGCGCCCTTCGGCGTCGCTGGACGGGCACGACCTGAAGAAGGGCCGCGGCGGCATCCGCGAGATCGAGTTCACCGCCCAGGCGCTGCAGCTCGTCCATGGCGGGCGCGACCCAGGCCTGCGGGTGCGCGGCACCTGCGAGGCGCTGGACCGGCTGGCCGCCGCGGGGCGCATCGGCCCGGAGGAGGCCGCCGCGCTGAAGGAGGACTACCGCTTCCTGCGGGACGCCGAGCACCGGCTGCAGATGGTGCAGGACGCCCAGACCCATGCCTTGCCCCGCGCCCCGGAGGAGTGGGGGCGTCAGGCCGCCCTGCACGGGACGGACGTGGCGGGGCTGAGGGCGCGCATCGGCGACACCCTGGAGCGGGTGCACCGCGTCGCCTCGGCCCTGTTCGGCCCGGAGGAGGCGCCCGCCCCGCCGCCGCGCGCCGCCGCCGCGCTGGCCCGGTGGGAGGGGTATCCCGCGCTGCGCTCGGCCCGGGCGCGGGGCGGCCTCTCGCGCATCGCGGGGCCGCTGATGGACCGGCTGGACGCGGCGCCCGACCCCGAGGCGGCGCTGCTGGCCTTCGAGGGGTTCCTCTCGCGGCTGCCGGCGGGGGCGCAGCTCTTCGCGCTCTTCGAGGCGAACCCGGCGCTGATGGACCTCGTGGCCGAGATCGCGGGCGCGGGGCCGGAGCTGGCGGGGTTCCTCGCGGGGAACGCGGACGTGCTGGACGGGATCGCGGCGGGCGACGTGTTCGGGCCGTTCCCGGACGCCGCCGCCCTGGCGGGCGAGGCCGCGCGCGCGGCGCATGGCGACTACGAGGAGGCGCTGATCGGCCTGCGCCGCTGGAAGGCCGAGCGGCATTTCGGGATCGGCGTGAACCTTCTGCGGGGGCTTTCCCCGGCGGAGGCGGGGGCGCGCTACGCCGCGCTGGCGGAGGCGGTGCTGGGCGAGACGCTGCCGCTCGCCGCCGCGGACGTGGTGCGCCGCCATGGCGAGGTGCCGGGGCGGGGGGCGGCGCTGCTGGCGATGGGCTCGCTCGGGGGGGGGCGGATCGACGCGGGCTCGGACCTGGACCTGATCGTGATCTTCGAGGGGACCGGCGAGAGCGACGGCCGCAGGCCCCTGCCGGCGAGGCAGTGGCACGCCCGGCTGACGCAGACGCTGCTGCAGGCGCTGGGCGCGCCGATGAAGCACGGGCGGCTCTACGAGGCGGACACGCGGCTGCGCCCCTCGGGTCGGCAGGGGCCGGTCGCGACCTCGCTGGAGGGGTTCGCGCGCTACCAGCGCGAGGAGGCCTGGACCTGGGAGCGGATGGCCCTCCTGCGCGCGCGGCCGGTTGCGGGGCCTGCGCCGTTGCAGGACGCGCTGGGCGCGGAGGTCGCGGCGATCCTGGCCCCGGGCCTGCCCGCCGGGACCGTGGGCGAGGCGCTGGGGGACATGCGCCGGCGCCTCTTCGCGGCGCGGCCGGGGGGCGATCCCTGGGCGCTGCGCGACGGGCCGGGGGGCCTGCAGGACCTGGAGCTGGCCGCGCAGGGCTGCGCGCTGGCGGGCGTGCCGGCGCCGGGGGCGGTGGAGGAAGGGGTCGCCCTGCTGCGGGACCTCAAGGCGATCCTGTCACTGCTGGCCCCGGCGGGCGGGCGGCCGGAGGCGCTGGGCGCGGGCGGGGTGCGCCGCCTCTGCGAGGTCGGGGGGGCGCCGGACCTCGCCGCGCTGACGGAGCGGCTGCGCCGGGCGCGGGAGGGCGGCGCGGAGGCGGTCGGGGCCCTCCTTTCCGGCACGCTACGGCCGGGGTAGCGTCCGGGGATGTATCGCGACCCGCTCGACCCCAAGGGCCTCATCGGGGAGGCCTACCGCATGGAGCGCATCGAGGCGCCCGAGTGCCGGTCGATCTTCCTCGACTGGGCCCTCTCCACCGAGGCCACGCCGGAAGCGATCCGCGCCATGCTGGCGCGGCACGGCGCCGAAGGGCACCCGATGACGGCCGTCCTGCGCGAGGGCCTGGAGGCGGCGCCGACGGGGCGCCGCGGAGGACGGCGGGCGCGGGTGGGCGGCCGGGCGGGGCCGGGCCCGCCCTAGAGCAGCGCCGCGGCCTCGCGCGCGAGGGCCTCGACCTCGGCGTCGGAGGCGCCCTTCGGCGCGACCCAGGAGCCGCCGACGCAGAGCACGTTGGGGAGGGCGAGGTAGCCCGGCGCGTTCCCGGGGGTCACGCCCCCCGTCGGGCAGAAGGCGACCTGCGGGATGGGCGCGCCGATGGCCTTGAGGGCGGGCGCGCCGCCCGACGCCTCGGCGGGGAAGAACTTCTGGACGGCGTAGCCACGCTCCAGGAGGCGCATCACCTCCGAGGCGGTGGCCGCGCCGGGCAGGAGGGGCAGGCCGTTCGCCTCGGCCGCGTCGAGGAGGCGGTCCGTGGCGCCGGGCGAGACGCCGAAGGTGGCGCCGGCGTCGAGGGCCGCCTCGACGTCCTCGGGGGTCAGGAGGGTGCCGGCGCCGACCCGGCCGCCGGGGACCTGCGCCATCTCGCGGATCGCCTCATAGGCCGCGGGCGTGCGGAGCGTGACCTCGAGGGCGGGGAGGCCGCCCTTCACGAGGGCTTCCGCGAGGGGCTTCGCGCCCGCCGCGTCGTCGATCACGAGGACGGGGACGATGGGGGCCAGCTCGCAGATCGCGCGGGTGGCCCGGGACATCTCATCGGGGGTCATGGGCGGGGCTTTCGGTGGGCGGTATGGCCGGACGGCGGGCTGGAGCCCGCCCTACGATGGTGCAGGGGGCGGGCGCGCTCACACGCACGATCCCGCGCCCGCGGTCGCGTCGCCGACGTTGCGGCGGAAGACGTCGAAGAGCTCGCGCCCGACGCCGTGGCGGTTCGGCCCGAGGTCGGCCTCGGCCGGGGCGCGGCCCGAGAGGTCGGCGAGGACGTCGAGGGTGCCCTTGTCGGCGTCCACCCGCACGATGTCGCCGTCGCGAAGGAGGGCCAGGGGGCCGCCCTTCGCCGCTTCGGGCGAGACGTGGATGGCGGCGGGGACCTTGCCGGAGGCGCCGGACATGCGCCCGTCGGTCACGAGGGCGACGCGGTGGCCGCGCCCTTGGAGGACCGACAGGGGCGGGGTGAGGGAGTGGAGCTCGGGCATGCCGTTGGCGGCGGGGCCCTGGAAGCGGACCACGACGACGACGTCGCGGTTCAGGTCGCCGCGCGCGAAGGCCTCCTTCACGGAGAGCTGGTCGTGGAAGACGGCCGCGGGGGCCTCGATCACGTGGCGCTCGGGCGCGACGGCGGAGACCTTGATCACGCCCGTTCCGAGGGTGCCCTTCAGCTCGCGCAGGCCGCCGGTGGGGGCGAAGGGGTCGGAGGCGGGGCGCACGATGCGGTCGTTCTGGGTCTCGGCGGGGCCGTCGCGCCATTCGAGGGCGCCGTCCTGGAGGACGGGCTCGCGTGCGTAGGCGGAGAGGTCGCCCATGATGGTCTTGGCGTCCGCGTGCAGGAGGCCCGCGTCGAGGAGCTGGCCGATCAGGAATTGGAGGCCGCCGGCGGCGTGGAAGTGGTTCACGTCGGCGAGGCCGTTGGGATAGACCTTCGCCATCAGGGGCACCGCGGCGGAGACGTCCGCGAAGTCCTGGGGCGTCAGGACGATCCCGGCCGCCTTGGCCATCGCGGGCAGGTGGAGGACGAGGTTCGTGGACCCGCCCGTCGCCATCAGGCCGACCATGCCGTTCACGAACGCCCGCTCGTCCAGGATCTCGCCCGCGGGGCGGTGGTCGTTGCCGAGCGCGGTGATCTCGAGGGCGCGGGCCACGCCGGCCTCGGTCAGGGCGTCGCGCAGGGGGGTGCCGGGGTTCACGAAGGAGGCGCCGGGCAGGTGGAGGCCCATGAACTCCATCAGCATCTGGTTGGTGTTGGCGGTGCCGTAGAAGGTGCAGGTGCCGGGCGAGTGGTAGGACGCCATCTCGGCGCGCATCAGCTCGGCGCGATCCGCTTTCCCTTCGGCGAAGCGGTTGCGGACGGCGGCCTTCTCGTCGTTGGGCAGGCCCGATGGCATGGGGCCGGCGGGCAGGAACACCGCCGGGAGGTGGCCGAACGTGGCCGCGGCGATCACGAGGCCGGGGACGATCTTGTCGCAGATGCCCAGGTAGACGGCGCTGTCGAAGCAGTTGTGCGAGAGGGCGACCCCGGCCGCCATCGCGATCACGTCGCGCGAGAAGAGCGAAAGCTCCATCCCCGGCTGGCCTTGGGTGACGCCGTCGCACATCGCCGGCACGCCGCCCGCCATCTGGGCGGTGGCGCCGCGCGCGCGGGCGAGGTCGCGGATGCGGCGGGGCCATTCCTCGTAGGGCTGATGGGCCGAGAGCATGTCGTTGTAGGCCGACACGATCCCGAGGTTCGGCGCGCGCCCCTCGGCCATCGCGGCCTTGTCGGGCATGGCGGCATAGGCGTGGGCCTGGTTGCCGCAGGAGAGGTGGGCGCGCACGGGCCCGTCCGCGGCGGCGGCGCGCATCCGGTCGAGATAGGGCCCGCGCGTCCCGTCGGAGCGGGCGCGGATGCGGTCGGTGACGGCCCTGATGCGGGGGTCGAGCGGCATGGGAAGGCTCCTCGGGGGTCGGGCGGGCGCTACGCCCGTTAGCGGTAACGGTCAAGATGGCGGGACGGGCGCGCGGGGTCCCGCGCCCGCGGCGAACGGCACGGATCAAAATGGCCATCCGGTCGCCGGAGGGCCGCCCCATTCGCGGGTATGACGCGGCGAGGATCCGCAGCGAAGGTGCAGCCCGATGTCCGTCCGTCTCCTGCGCGCCAGCATGGTCGCGCTCTGCCTCGTCTCGACTGCCGCGTGCGCCCCGGGGGGGCGGATGACGGCCCCGGCGGAGGGGGAGGCGCCGGCGCGCGCGGCGGCCTCGTTGGCCGGGTTCTCGGTCGCCGTGCCCGAGGCGCTGAGGGTCAGCGATTCCGAGGGCTACTATCCGGGCGCGGACATCGTCTGGCATGGCGATCCTTACGGGGACCGCCGGGCGCAGGTCGCGGCACTCTTCGAGGAGGCGGCGGCGACGGCGGAGCGGCTGGCGGGCCCGGAGGGGCGGCCGGTCCTCGCGGAGGTGTCCGTCGTGCGGTTCCACGGCCTGAGCCCGCGCGCGCGCCTGACCGTGGGCGGGGTGCACAACATGATCTACGACCTGACGCTGCGCGACGCGGCCACCGGCGCGGTGCTGGAGACGCGGCGCGTCGACGCGTCGATCCGCGGCCATGGCGGGCTGACCGCCCTGCGCGCCGAAGAGCGGGGGCGGACCCAGAGGGTCCGCGTGATCGACGCCCTCGCCCGGTCGCTGGTGGGGGAGCTAGCCCGCGGGGTCGCCCCTCCGCCGGCCTGATCCGCCCGGCGCGCCGGCCCGCGGGCTTTCCCCGCCCGCCGCAGCATGTCACGGGGGCCGTCATGGACCGTCCCGTGATCCGACTGCGCCCCAAGGCCGACGTCGCGCGCATCCGCCGCGGCGCGCCCTTCCTCGGGCCGCAGGACCTCGTGCTGGACCGCCGCGCGCGGTCCCTCGCCCCCGGCACGATCGCCACGCTGGAGGACGCGACCCGCGCGCCCCTGGCCACGGTCGCCGTGGCGCCGGAGGCGCGGCTGGCCGCGCGCGTGCTGGACCGCGATCCGGCCGCCACCGTCGACGACGCCTGGATCGCACGGCGGATCGAGCGGGCGGCGGCGCTGCGCGCGCGCCTCTTCGAGCGGCCCTTCTTCCGGCTGGTCCACGCGGAGGGCGACGCGCTGCCGGGGCTGATCGTGGACCGGTTCGGGGACGCCGCCGCGATCCAGCCCAACGCCGCGTGGATCGACGGGCGGCTCGGCGCCGTGATCGCCGCGCTGGAGGGGCTGGGCGTCGAGCGCGTCGTCGTGAACGGCACCGCCCGCGCCCGCGCCGCCGAAGGGCTGCCCGACCGGCTGGAGGTCGTGCGCGGCCGGGTGGACGGGCCAGTCGAGGTGCCGATGAACGGCGCCGTCTACCTGGCCGACCTGGTCGGCGGGCAGAAGACGGGCCTCTTCTACGACCAGCGCGAGAACCACCGCTTCGCCGCCGCCGTCGCCGGGCCGGAGGTGCTGGACGCCTTCAGCCACGTGGGGGGCTTCGGCCTCGCCATGCTGGCCGGGGGGGCGGAGCGGGCCACGCTGGTCGACGCCTCGGCCGCCGCGCTGGCGCTGGCCGAGGGGGGCGCGGCGCGGATGGGCCGCACGGTCGAGACGATCCGCTCCGACGCGTTCGACGCGCTCGCCGCCCTGCGGTCCGAGGGGCGCGCCTTCGACACGGTGATCTGCGACCCGCCGGCCTTCGCCCCCTCGAAGGCGGCGCGCGAGGCGGGCCTGCGCGCCTACGAGCGGATCGCCTTCCTCGCCGCGCCGCTGGTCCGGCCGGGGGGCGTGCTGGGCCTCTGCTCGTGCTCGCACGCGGCGGACCTCGAGGCGTTCCGCGCCGCGTCGCTGCGGGGGGTCGGCAAGGCGCGGCGGGCGGCGGCGATCCTGCGGACGGGGTTCGCGGGGCCGGACCATCCCGTCCATCCGATGCTGTCGGGGACGGGCTACCTGAAGGCGCTGTTCCTTCGGCTGGCATGAGGGCGCTGCTCGACGCCAACGTGCTCTACCCGACGGTGATGCGCGAGGTGCTGCTCGGCGCGGCGGGGGAGGGGCTGCTGACGCCGCTGTGGTCCGCGCGCCTTCTGGAGGAGTGGCGCCGCGCCGCCCTGCGCCGGGGCGAGGACGCCACCGGCGAGATCGCGGCGGCCCGGGCGATCCATCCCGGCGCCATGGTCGAGCCGGCGCCCCTGGACGTCGTGCTGCCCGACCCCGACGACGTCCACGTGCTGTCGGCGGCCGTCGCGGGCCGGGCGGACGTCCTGGTGACGATGAACCTCAGGGACTTCCCCACGCGGGTGCTGAGCGCGCAGGGCGTCGTGCGGCGCGACCCCGACGGGCTGATGGTCGAGCTGCTGCACGAGGCGCCGGACGCCGTCCGGGGGGTCTGCGCGGCCGTGCTGGCGCGCGCGCGGGCGATGGACGACGCGGGCTGGACGATGCGCGGGCTGATGAAGAAGGCGCGCCTGCCGAGGCTGGGCAAGGCGCTGGGCTGAGGGTGTCCCGCGCGCCCTGGGGGGCCGGGGGCCCCCTTCGGGCCCCCTCAGGCCCCTAGGAAGGTCACGCCGTCCATGTTCGCGACCTCCCATGCGTCCTCGTCGTAGATGGCGGTCAGCGTCTCGACGGTCTCGTCCGTCCAGCCGGGGATGTCGGCATCCTCCCAGGTGGCGGCGGGAAGGGCGAACTTGTCGAAGAAGGCGCCGATGATCCGTCGCCGCTGCGCCGCGGACGCGGGGGGGTGCTTGGCCAGGTAGGCGCGGTAGCGGCCCATCCCCTCGGGCGAGAGGAGCTGCTTGAGGAGGACGTTGTCGCCTGCCATCGGCTCGTCCCAGGGGACGCCGGCCAGCGCGCGCAGCAGGTCGGGCCAGATCGCGGGCGTGTCCTCGTTGCACCAGACGGTGAGGGGGACGTCCGGCATCGCGGCGCGCAGCCGGCGCACGAGGTCCGACCAGCGCAGCGTGGTCGCGTCGGTGCCGTGCATCAGGGTCGCGTAGTCCATGTCCGGCGCCCGCCGCTTGATCGCCGGAAGCGCCGTCGCCGGATTGCGGAGCGCCAGGAAGAGCTCGGGGCGGGCGCCGGGAAAGAGGGAGGCGAGCGCCTTCGTCCGGTCCCCGGCACCCGCGTACCAGGCGCCGCCGGCGAAGATGCGGGGGATCGTGCAGAAGAAGTTCTCGTTCGCGAGGACGAGGCGTTCGGGGCGCGCCGCCTCGCCCCCTCCGAGGATCGAGTCCAGCAGGGCGCGGGCCGTCTCGGGCGCGGGCGGGCGGCCGTCCAGCCGCTCGACGGTCTCGCGCATGAGGGTGCGGTACCGATTCGGCGGCGGCACGGCGGTCCCGCGCGCGGCCAGGGCGTCGGCGTTGCGCTCCAGCGCCTTGCGCAGACCGTCGTCGTCCGTGCAGTGCGCGCCGATGTGGAAGGCGACCTGCATGCCGGCCCGTCTCCGCTGGTTGCTCCCGCGGGGCCCTCGCCCCCCCGCCGCGCGCAGATAGCCCGCCCTCCGCGCGAGGGGAACCGGCGCCGCCGGGCCGGCTGGCGCGGCACGGCCGGGGGCGCTAGGGGAGGGACGCGGCGCCGGCGTAGCTCAGCTGGTAGAGCGTCTGATTTGTAATCAGGGGGCCGGGGGTTCGAGTCCCTCCGCCGGCACCGCGCGGGGCTTCGGGCGGGGTCGCCATCGAGGCCGGGCCGCTTGCGCTGGCCCGCCGGCGGCCCGGCGCTAGCTCGCCCTCGGGGGGCGGCAGAGGGGGCCGGCATGCTTCTGGAGATGGCGGGGGTCGAGAAGGCCTATCCGGGCGAGGACGGCGTTCCCGTGCCCGTGCTGCGCGGCCTCGACCTGACGCTCGCCGCGGGCGAGACGCTGGCCCTGACCGGCGAGAGCGGGTCGGGCAAGTCCACGGCGCTGAACCTCGCCGCCGGGCTGGACGAGGCGGACGCGGGCCGCATCGCGGTCGAGGGGCGCGACGTCTCGGCGATGGGCGAGCGGGCGCGCGCGACCCTGCGGCGCGAGCGGATCGGCCTCGTCTTCCAGCAGTTCAACCTCGTCCCCTCGCTCGACGTGGGCGCGAACCTCGCCTTCCAGGCGCGCCTCGCCGGGCGCGAGGCGGACGTCGCCCCCCTGGCCGAGCGGCTGGGCCTCGCGGCGCATCTCTCGAAATACCCCGAGCAGCTCTCCGGCGGGCAGCAGCAGCGGGTGGCCATCGGGCGGGCGCTCGCGGCGCGGCCGGCGCTGATCCTCGCCGACGAGCCGACCGGCAACCTCGACGAGGCGACGGGCGCCGCGGTGATGGAGGAGATGCTGGCGCTGGTCAGGGAGACGGGGGCCGGGCTGCTGGTGGTCACGCATTCGGCCACGCTGGCGGGGCGGATGGACCGGCGCGTGCACCTGAAGGGCGGGGTGGCGACGTGACGTCCGGGCCGCGCCGCCCCGGCGCGCGTGCCGGGGCCTGCGCCGGGGCCGTCCGGGGCCCGTCATGGCCGCGGCGCGGCCCTTTCCCCCCAGTGGGCGGACATGTCCCGGGGGGCCCGATCGGGGCGGCGCCGCCCCGGCCCGGACGGGCCTGGAGGGCCGAGGGCCGGGAGGGGCGGAGGCGCTTGCCCAGGGGCGGGCGATGAGGGGGGCCGTCCTCTCCGCGCTGCTGTCGCATTGGCGGCGGCGGCCCCTGCAGCTCGCGACGCTGATCCTGGGGCTCGCGCTGGCGACCGCGCTGTGGACCGGGGTGCAGGCGATCAACGCCGAGGCCCGCGCCTCCTACGCGGAGGCGTCCGAGGCGCTGGGCGCGGGCGGCGGACGGATCGTGGGGACCGGGCCAATCCCGCCCGAGACGTGGGTCGCGATGCGCCGCGCGGGCTGGCCCGTCACGCCCGTCGTCGAGGGCGAGATCGCTGAAGGGGTGCGCCTCGTCGGGATCGACGGGCTGACGGCGGGCGGCGCGGGGCCCTTCGCCGGGGGGGGCGAGGCGGGCGGCCGTGCGGGCGAGGGCGCCGCGACGGAGGCCGAGGACGGCGTCGACCCCCTGGCCTTCCTGCGGGGCGAGGCGGCGCTGGTCTCGCCCGAGGCGGTCGCCGCCCTGGGACGGCGCGCCGTCCTCGGCGGGCGGGAGGTGGCCCTCGTGCCCTCCGCCGCCGCGGGGACGGGCGAGGTCGTGGCCGACTGGACGTTGGCCCTCGACGCGCTGGGGCGCGAGGGGTTCGACCGGCTCGACCTCTCGCCGGCGGGGCCCGAGCCGCTGACGCCGCTGCCGCGCGGGCTGCGCGTCGTGTCGGACGGGGGCGACGTGGCGCGGCTGACGGACAGCTTCCACCTGAACCTGACCGCCTTCGGCCTGCTGAGCTTCGCCGTCGGCCTCTTCATCGTGCAGTCTTCCGTCGCCCTCGCCTTCGAGCAGCGCCGCCCCGCCTTCCGCACCCTGCGCGCGCTGGGGGTGCCGGGCGGCACGCTTGTCGCCCTGGCCGCGGGCGAGCTGGTCGTCCTGTCGCTGGTGGCGGGCGCGGCGGGGGTGCTGCTGGGCTGGGCGGTGGCGGCCGCGCTGCTGCCCGGCGTGGCCGCGACGCTGGAGGGGCTCTACGGCGCGGAGGTGGACGGCGGCCTCTCCCTCAGGCCGGCCTGGGCGCTCTCGGGCCTGGGGATCGCGGTGGCGGGGGCCCTCTTGGCCAGCGTCTCGGCCCTGTGGAAGCTCTGGCGGCTGCCGCCGCTCGCGGCCGGACAGCCGCGCGCCTGGGCGCGGGCCTCGGGCCGGACCGCGCTGTGGCAGGGGGCGGCCGCCGCGGGGCTGCTCGCGCTGTCGGCGGCGGTGGCCTGGGCGGCGGACGGCCTCGTCGCGGGGTTCGTGACGCTCGGCGCGCTCCTCCTCGGGGCCGCGCTGGCGCTGCCGCCGGTGCTGTCCCTGACCCTCGCCTGGGGCGCGCGCCTCGTCCGGGGGCCGCAGGCGGAATGGTTCATGGCCGACACGCGCCAGCAGCTTCCCGGTCTGAGCCTCGCGCTGATGGCGCTGCTCCTCGCGCTCGCCGCGAACGTAGGCGTGTCGACGATGGTGGGCTCGTTCCGCGGGACGTTCACCGGCTGGCTGGACCAGCGGCTGGCGGCCGAGCTCTACATCACCGCGGGCGACCCCGCGCAGGCGGAGGAGATCGAGGCCTTCCTCGCGCCCCGGGCGGAGGCGATCCTGCCGATCTGGTCCGTGCCCACCCGCATCGGCGGCGTCCCCGGCGAGATCTACGGCGTGCGCGACCACGCCACCTACCGGGACAACTGGCCGCTGCTCGAGGCCGCGCCGGACGTCTGGGACCGGCTGCAGCGCGGCGAGGTCCTGATAAACGAGCAGACGGCGCGGCGGATGTCCCTCGGCGTCGGCGACGCGGTGGCGCTGGCCGAGGGGTGGGAGGCGCGCGTCGCGGGGGTCTATTCGGACTATGGCAACCCCGCCGCGCAGGCGATGGCGGGCGAGGCGGACCTCGCCCGGCGCTACCCTGACGCGCCCGTCTTCCGCTTCGGGCTGCGCACAGGCGACCCAGAGGGGCTGCGCGCGGCGCTGATCGAGTTCGGCCTGCCGCCGGAGGCGGTGATCGATCAGGCGGGGATCAAGGCGTTCTCGCTGGAGGTGTTCGACCGGACCTTCGCCGTCACCGCCGCGCTGAACGTCCTGACGCTGTCGGTGGCGGGGTTCGCGATGCTGGCTTCGCTGCTGACGTTGGCGGCGATGCGGCTGCCGCAGCTGGCGCCGGTCTGGGCCCTTGGGGTGACGCGGCGGCGGCTGGGCTGGCTGGAGCTTCTGAGATCGGTCATGCTGGCGGGGATCACGGCGGTGCTGGCCCTTCCCGTGGGGCTGGCGCTGGCCTGGGTCCTGCTGGCGGTGGTGAACGTGGAGGCGTTCGGATGGCGGCTTCCCATGCGGGTGTTCCCCGGCGACTGGATGGTCCTCGGTGGGGCGGCGCTGCTGGCGGCCGCGCTGGCGGCGGCCTGGCCCGCGCGGCGGCTGGCGACCCTGCCGCCGCGGGCGCTGATCGCGGTCTTCGTACAGGAGCGGTGATGCGCCTGATCTGCCTTCTGGTCCTGCTGCCGGCGACCTCCCTCGCGCAGGGCTTCGCCGGCCTCGGCACGGATGCCGAAGGGTTCGCGCTGCCGGACCCGGACTACGCGATCGCGTTCCCCCGGGACCACGGACCGCATTCGGACTACCGGATCGAATGGTGGTACGTGACCGCCACTCTGACGGGCGAGGACGGGCGGGACTACGGGGTTCAGTGGACGCTGTTCCGCTCCGCCCTCGCGCCTGGCGAGGCGGACGCGCAGGTCTGGATGGGCCATGCCGGGATCACCACGCCCGAGCGCCACTTCGCGGCCGAACGCTTCGCGCGGGGCGGGGTCGGGCTGGCCGGCGTCGAGGCCGAGCCGTTCCGCGCCTGGATCGACGAATGGTCCATGGAGGGGCCGTCGCTGTCCGACGTCACGATGACCGCGCGCGGGCCCGAGGCGGGGTTCGCGCTGGACCTCGTGGCCGAGGGGCCGTTCGTCCTGCAGGGGGCGCTGGGCTATTCGGTCAAGTCGGCCGAGGGGCAGGCCTCGCACTACTACTCGCAGCCCTTCTACCGGGCCGAGGGGGTCATCGACCTGCCGTCGGGCCCGGTCGCCGTCGCGGGGGACGCCTGGCTGGACCGGGAGTGGTCCTCCCAACCCCTTTCGGAGGGGCAGACGGGGTGGGACTGGTTCAGCCTGTCCTTCGAGGGGGGCGAGCGGATGATGGGGTTCCGCCTGCGGGGCGGCGGCGACTACACCTCCGCCACCTGGATCGAGGCGGACGGGACGCCCACGCCCTACGGGGACGGGGCGCTGCGCGTGACGCCGCTGCGCGTGGCCGAGGTCGCGGGCCGCGACGTGCCCGTGGAATGGCGCGTCGAGCTGCCCGCCGAAGGGGTGGACGTGCGGACCGTCCCGCTGAACGAGGACGCCTGGATGGGCGTCTCGGTCCCCTATTGGGAAGGCCCGCTGCGGTTCGAGGGAACGCACGAGGGGCGGGGCTATCTGGAGATGACGGGGTATGAATGACGGGGCCGGGGACGCCCGGACCGCTCGGCAATGCAGCGAGGGGAAGCCGGCCCTCGACTGGGCCGCGCCGGTGAGCGCAGATCGGCCGGACGGGGACCGCTTCCCCTGGGCGGCGGAGCTGGACGGCCTTCACGCGAAGGTCTGGGAGCGGCTGGCGCGTGGGGTGCACGACGCCCGCGCGGCGGCGCGGCATCCGGTGCTGGCGACGATCTCGGCCGCGGGGCCGGAGGCGCGGACCGTGGGGCTGCGGCGCGCCGACCGCGCGGCGGGAGAGGTCGAGGTCCACACCGATCTGGGAAGCGACAAGGTCGCGGAGCTGCGCGCCGACCCCCGCGCGGCGCTGCACGTCTGGGACCGGAAGGTGCAGCTTCAGGTGCGGCTGCGGATGAAGGTGGAGGTGCTCTCGGGCCGCGAGGTGGAGGAGCGCTGGCGCGGCATCCCACAGGAGGGGCGGCTGAACTACGGCGGCGAGCCCCCGCCGGGCACGCCCATCGGGCACTGGCGGGACCACGAGGCCACCGTGGCGCGCGAGCGGTTCGGGGTCCTCCTCGGCCGGGTGGAGGAGATCGACGCCGTGGTCCTGGGCGAGCGGCCGCACCGGCGGGCGCTGTTCCGGCGCGCGGACGGCTGGGCGGGGCGGTGGCTGGCGCCTTGAGGGTGGACGTCGCGATCCTGGGGGCGGGCCTCGCGGGGCTGGCCTGCGGCCGGCGCCTCGCCGAGGCGGGCCTGTCGGTGCGCCTCGTCGACAAGGGCCGGCGGCCCGGCGGGCGCGCGGCGGTGCGGCGGCCCCGCGCGGGCGGGGTGGCGGTGAACCACGGCCTGCCCGCGCTGACCCCGGAGGCGCGGGCGCTGCTGCCGCCCCTGCCGGAGGAGCTGGAGGACGCGGTCGACGTCCTGGCCGCGCCGCTGGAGGCGACGTTGGGAACCCCGGTCGCCGGCGTGGAGGCGGGGGGCCGCCTGCGCTGGGACGGGGGCGGCATGGAGGCGGGGCGCGTCGTCTCGACCCTGCCCCGGCCGCAGGCGCGGGCGCTTCTGGGGCCGGGGGTGCCGGAGGCCCCGATGGCGCCGCGCTGGACCTTGATCGCCCGCGGGACGGATCTGGCTCCGGAAGCCCTTCCGAGGGGTTGGATCCTGGGCCACGCGCCGCCTGGCGCCGTCGCCGTCCACATGGCCGAGGAGGAGAGCCGCGCCGCGCTGGAGGAGGAGAAGCCTGTCATGGCCGCCCGCATGGCCGCTCGGCTGGGCCTGCCGGACGATGCCGAGGTCGCCGCCCATCGCTGGCGCCACGCGCATCCCGCGGGCGGGTTCGGCGCGCCCTTCGCCGAGGCGGGCGGGGTGCTGGTCGGGGGGGACTGGTGCCTGGGGACCGGGATCGCGGACGGCGCGGCGTTGGCGATCCGCTCGGGCCTCGCCATGGCGGACGCGGTGCTGGGGCGCTAGGGGGCGGGCATGCCGCTGGAGCGCTGGACATTGGAGGGGATCGACCCCCTGGCATCGGGGGCGTTCGACGACGTGATCGACGTGCGCTCGCCGTCGGAGTTCGCGGAGGACCACCTTCCCGGTGCGATCTCCCTTCCCGCGATGAGCGACGCGGAGAGGGCGGAGGTCGGCACGCTCTACACCCGGGTGGACCGGTTCCGGGCCCGGCGGGTGGGCGCGGCGTGGCTGTCGCGCAACGCCGCCCGGCACCTGGAGGGGCCGCTGGCGGACCGGGACGGCGGCTGGCGGCCGCTGGTCTACTGCTGGCGGGGGGGCCAGCGCTCGGGGGCGTTCGCGGTGATCCTGTCGGAGGTCGGGTGGCGCGTCTCGGTCGTCGAAGGGGGCTACCGGGCCTGGCGGCGCAGGGTGCAGGGGATGCTCTACGAGGCGGCGCTGCCGGTCCGGCCGGTCGTGCTGGACGGCAACACGGGAACCGCCAAGACCGATATCCTGGCGGAGGTCGCCCGCCGGGGCGGGCAGGTGCTGGACCTGGAGGGCCTGGCGAACCATCGCGGCAGCGTCCTCGGCGCGCGGGAAGGCGGGCAGCCCGGCCAGAAGGCGTTCGAAGGACGGCTGGCCGTCGCGCTGTCGCGGATGGACCCCGCCCGCCCGGTCCTGGTCGAGGCGGAGTCCTCGAAGGTCGGGGACATCGCGGTGCCGCCCTCGCTGTGGAAGGCGATGCGGGAGGCGCCGCGCATCCGCATCGAGGCCGCGCCGGAGGTGCGGGCGGCTTATCTGGCGCGGGCCTATCGCGACCTGACGGCGGACCTTCCCGCGCTGGAGGGGCGGCTGGGGCAGCTTCGGCGGATCGCCGGCGGCGAGGCGGTGGAGCGGTGGACCGCGCTGGCCCGGACAGGGGCGTTCGAGCCCCTGGCGCTGGAGCTGATCGAGCGGCACTACGATCCCCGCTACGCGCGCGGCGCCATGCGGCGCGACGCGCGGCCCTTCGGCACGGCGGCCCTGCGCGGCGCCGGGCCGGGGGACGTGGCCGAGACCGCCGGGGCAGTAATGCGAATGCTCGAAGAAGGCGGTGCAAGGCCTTGATGCTAGGCGGCATACCGATATCGCACGGTGACTTCACCTTCCGTTAATCCGGGCCTGCTAGACCTGTTCCCGTGATGCGAAGGGGGCTGGCATGCGCTTGCGAACCGGCACCATCGCCGGGGTGGTCATGGCCGCCCCGGGCGGGCGATCCGGGCCCGCGTGCGGGGCCCTTCGGGCGGACGGCCCGGCGGGGTGCGTCCGCCGGATCGGCCGCGGGGCCCGCGCGGCGACGAGCCAGCTCCCGGGCCGGCTCCCGGGTCGATTCCTCCGGCGGGTCCGGTTCGCCTTGCCGGGTGGCGGGGCTTCGGCCGGCCGGCCGCCGCGCCGGACCGGGTCCGCGCGTGGGCCTTCCGGTCAGCGGACGCGGACGTCGAACCCGTCCGGGGCCGTGGCCCCGCCGATCTGGGCGAGATGGGGGATCGCGGCCCGCAGCGCCGGCACGGCGGCGGGATCGACGGCGGCCAGCAGGCCGCCCGCGGTCTGCGGATCGAGGAGGAGGTCCGAGCGCGCGCCCTCGGGCCGCAGAACGCGGCCGGCCATCCCTTCGGCGTTGGCCGCGAAGAGGGAGGAGCGGGTCCCCCCTTCGGCCAGCCGCAGCGCGCCGTCCATCAGCGGCACCGCCTCGAGGTCGATGCGAAGCGTGACGCCGGAGGCCGCGGCCATGGCGGCCGCATGGCCGAGCAGGCCGAATCCCGTCACGTCGGTCATCGCCCGGGCGTCGCGCAGGGCCTCGGCCTCGGCCGCTTGGTCGGCGGAGAGGAGGTCGAGGCAGGCGGCGACCTCGGGGCCCGTGGCGGCCAGCGCCATCTCGCCCGCGAGGATCGTGCCCGAGCCGATGGGACGGGTGAGCACCAGCGCGTCGCCGGGCCGTGCGCCCGCCAGCGTCACGGGCCGGTCCGCGAGGCCGGCGAGGGTGAAGCCGATCTGCATCTCGGGGCCCTGGGTCGTGTGGCCGCCCGCGATGGCGCAGCCGGCGGGCACGAGGGCGGAGGCGGCGCCGGCCATGACCTCGCGCAGGGTCTCGGCCTCGAGCCGGGGGGCGAGGCGGGGCAGGGTGATCTGCGCCAGAGCGGCTTGCGGCGCGGCGCCCATCGCCCGCACGTCGCCTAGAGCGTGGAGCGCGGCGATCCGCGCCATCAGCCAGGGGTCGAGGGTGAAGGCGCGCAGGTGGTCGGTCGTCAGCACCTGCCGGGCGCCGCCCACGCGCAGCACGGCCGCGTCGTCGCCGGGGGGCGTCTCGACGTCCTCGCGGCGCGTGCCGGGAAGGGCGGCGAGGGCCGCCGCAAGCGTCGCGCCGCCCACCTTGGCGCCGCAGGCCCCGCAGGGCGGCGCGCCTGCCAGGGCCTCCGCAAGGCCTGCGGCGGCGACGCGGGGCGCCCTGGGGCGCGGCATCGGGGCGAGGTCCGAGAGGCGGGCCATGAATTGCCGGTCGATCCGGTCCTTCCAGCGCCAGAGGGCGCCGGGCGCGGCGGTGACGGCGCGCCCGCCCCTGTCGGCGACCGCCTCGCGCGCCCCGAGGGTGATGAGCTTGAGGTAGCTGCGCTGGGGTCGGAAGCGGCGCCGCGGCTCGCGCCCCCGAAGGGCGTCGCGAAGGTTCGCGGCGAGGACGGGCGCGGCGCGCACGGCGTAGACCCCGGCCTTTGGGCGGGGCGCGTAGGCGAGGAAGGCGCAGTCGCCCGCGGCGAAGACGCGCGGGTCGGAGGTTCGCAGGCGGTCGTCCACCGCGAGCCAGCCATCCTCGAGCGCGAGGCCGAGACCGCCCAGGAGCGGCCAGGGACGGCCCCCCGCGGCGCCGGCGGTGAAGGCGGACGGCACCTCGCGCCCGCCTGCGAGGGTCACGGCGCCGGGGCCGACGCGGATGGCGGCGGCGCCCTCGTGAAGCGCGATGCCGGCCCGGGCGAGCCTTTCGCGAAGGGCGGCGGCGGCTTTCGGGGAGATGCCGGAGAGGGCGCGGCCGGCGTCGATCACGGCGACCTCGGCCCGGCCGTGGCGCGCGAGCAGGGCGTGGCGCATCGCGAGCGCCAGCTCGACCCCGCCGACCCCGCCGCCGAGGACGGCGGCCGGCCCGCCCCCGGGCAGGAAGCGGGCCCAGGCGTCGGCGAAGGGCCCGAGGGGCTTGGCCGGGTGGCCGTGGTCGGCGAAGCCCGGAAGGTCCGGCATGGCGCCGGTCAACCCGACGTCGAAGGAGGCGACGTCGTAGGCGACGGGGGGCCGCCCCTCGACGGCGATGCGCCGGGCCTGCCGGTCGATCCCGGCGGCGCGCGCGCGGATCAGGCGCGCCCCGGCGAAGCGGGCGAGGCGGACGAGGTCGATCTCGGTCTCGGGGCGGCGGTAGTGGCCGGCGACGAGGCCGGGAAGCATCCCCGTATAGGCGGTGGTCGCGCCGGGGTCGATCAACGTGAGGCGCCCGCCGGGCAGGGGGTCCATGCCCCAGCGGCGCAGGACGAGCGCGTGCGCGTGGCCGCCGCCGACGAGCACGAGGTCGCGGGTGAGGGGGAGCGTCTCCATCGAGGCGGGATGGCGCGGCGCGGGGGTGCCCGCAAGGGCCGGGCGCGGGGGTGCCCGCAAGGGCCGGGCGCGGGGGTGCCCGCGGGGGCCGGGCGCGGGGGTGCCCGGCTGTGCCATGGCTGCCCGCCCCGCGGTGGTCGTCGGGCCCGGCGGGGGGGTCGCCCGATGGGGCGGGTCGGGACGGGCCGGTGGCGGCGCGTGCCGCGCCGCGGGCCCCGGGGGGTGCGGTCGGAAGGCGTTCCGCCCCGCGGACCGGCCCCCGCGCCGCCTGCGGGCGCGGCCGATGCTCCGGCCGGGCGCCGGCCGTGCTTCAGCCGGGGGGCAGGCCGCTGGGGACCGTCTCGGGGGCGGCGAGGGGAAGGGCGCGGGCCGTCTCGCCCGTGAGGGCGTGGAGGAAGGCGACGAGGGCGTCCACCTCCGCGTCCGTCATCGGTGCGGGCGCGATGTCAAGGGCCGCGGCCTGGCGGGCCATCTCGCGCGCGTCCTGCCGGATCGCGAAGTCCACCGCGGCGATGCGGGGCGCGGGGGGCAGGGCGGCGTCCTCCGGCTGCCAGCGGGCGAGGGAGGCGGCCGGGTCGAGATGGTGGCGCACGATCCCCTCGAGCGTCGGGAAGGCGCCGTTGTGCCCGTAGGGCGCGGTCAGCGCGACGTTGCGGAGCATGGGCGTGCGGAACCGGTAGGCGTCCTCGGCGCGGTCGGATTCGGCCATGCGGCCCACGTCGCGGGGGATCGGGTCGAACGTCCGGGTGCGCCCCGGCCCGAAGGCCGGCAGGCCGAGGGCGTGGAAGCCCTGGTCCGACAGGAGCGTGCCGGAGTGGCAGGCGGCGCAGCCCGCCCGGCCGTAGAAGAGGGCCATGCCCTCGGCCGCCTCGGGGGCGAGGACGCCCGGCTCGCCGCGCAGGTGCCGGTCGAAGGGGGAATCGTGGCTCTCGAACTGGACGGTCATGAAGGCGGCGAGGGCGTTGGCGAGATGGACGGCCGTGACTTCGGCCTCGCCCCGGACCTCAGGGAAGGCGTCCCGGATCATGGCGAAGTAGTCCGGAACCGCCGAGACGCGGGCGGCGAGGATGGGCCAGGCGGCGTCGATCCGGTCGTTCACCGCGCCCCCCACCTCGCCCGAGGTGGGCGAGCCGGCCATCTCGAACCGGGCGGTCATGGGAAAGAGGGCCTGCGCCGCGAGGATGGAGTCGAGGCCGCCGGGCAGCCATTCCTCGGCCGGGGAGGAGAAGCCGTTGCCGAAGATGTCGGACGCCTCGAGCCGGCCGTCGTGGAAGAGGACGGAGACGTCGCGATGCCCGAGGTTCCAGAGGCCCGGCGCGTTGCGGGGGATGCGCTTCTCGATCCCCTCGGCGGTGCGGTCCGGGCCGGTGCCCGCGCCCCCCTCGCCGATGCCGAGGGAGAGGCCGTCGCCCCCGCCGTGGTCGGCCGCGTGGCAGGTCGCGCAGGCGATGTTGCGGTTGCCCGAGAGGATCGGGTCGTGGAAGAGAAGGCGGCCCAGCTCGACCAGGGGGGCGGGGTGGTCCGGAAAGTCCGCCGGATCCACGGGCGGCGGCAGGTCCTGCGCCGCGGCGGGCAGGGCGAGGATCAGGGAGAGGAGGCGCAGCATGGAGGAGAGGTTCGGCCGGATCGCGCGCGCACTCAAGCCCGCGGCGCTGGCCCTCGCGATCCTGGCGGGCCCGGCCGCCGCGCAGGTCGAGACGGCGCGCGACCTGATGGACGCGGGCCGCTGGGAAGAGGCGATGGCGGAGCTGCGCCTCTACGCACGGTCGGGCAACGCCGACGCCGAGGAGCTGATCGGCGTGATGTACGCCCTGGGCCTGGGGGTCGAGCAGGACCGCGAGCGAGCGTTCGAGTGGTACCTGCGGTCGGCCATGAAGGGCCATCCGGGGGCCCAGTCGGGCGTGGGCTGGTACTACGAGGAAGGGATCGGGATGCCGGCGCCCGACCCCGTGCGCGCCTATTTGTGGTACGCCCTGTCCACCATCGGGGGCGACCCCGACGCGGCCATCTCGATCGAGGAGGTGGTCAGGAAGATGACCCTGGAGGAGATCGCCCGCGCGCAGGCGCTGGTCGGGGACTACCGGGGCTGGATGTATCCGTTCCGCTGAAGGGGCGCCGGGCGGGCGCGGGGGCAGGGCGGGCCGGCCGGTCCCTAGGCCCCGGCGGCGCCGTTTCCCGCCTGCGGCTTCCCCCGCGCGGGAGGTTCGGCAGGCGCGGCGGGCGCGACGGCGGGGGGATGCGGCGCGGCGTCCATGTAGGGCTCGTCGTAGCCCTCGCGCAGCCAGGGGCGGACGAGGCGGACAAAGCGCTGGGCCAGGGCCGGAAGCCCCTTGCCGAACGCCTGGCCCAGGGCGTCGAACTCGTCCCGGATGCCGCGGTTCGCGTAGCGCTGGAGGGCGACGACGAGATGCTCTTCCTCGCGTATGCGGGCGGGCCACTCGCTGCTGTTGCTCTTGCCGCCGCGGCCGTGGGCGGCGGCCCAGACGGACCATGAATGGGGCAGGCCGCGCGCCTCGGCCATGAAGGCGTGGCCGACCTCGTGTTCGACGACCATGCGCCACTGGTCGCCCCCGTAGCCCGCGTTCCAGGCGGCCGCGATGTGGTCGGCGTCGCCCCAAGGGACGTCGGCCCGGGCGGTGGCGCCGTCCGCCCGGAACGCCGTCTCAACGTGCTTGTCGTGCGGGCTGTCGACGATGCGGAGGGTGCACGCCTCGAACGCGATCTCGGGGGGGAAGAGGATCATGCCGGGGATGCTAGGCACCTATCCGCCGCTGGCAAGAGCGGGGCTGGCGCGGAACCCGATCGGGGATGATCCTGTTCCACTAGGACGGGGCGTGTGACGGATAACCGCAGGGGAAGCCGATGCATCTCATCACGGGCGGGGCCGGGTTCATCGGGCGGAAGCTCGCACGGCAGCTTCTGGACGCGGGCGAGCGGGTCCGCATACTCGACCCCCTCATCGCGCAGGTCCACGGCGCGGAAGGGCGCCCCCCGCCCGAGGTCGAGGGCGCCGAGATCGTCCGCGGCGACATCCGCGACCTCGATGCCGTGCGCGGCGCGCTGGAGGGCGTGGAGGGGGTGTTCCACCTCGCCGCCGAGGTGGGTGTCGGCCAGAGCATGTACGAGATCGACCGCTACACCGCCGTGAACGAGCTGGGCACCGCCGTCCTGTTCCAGGCGATCACGGACGCGCCGGAGGCGGGCCGGCCGCGGCGCGTCGTCACCGCCTCGTCCATGAGCGTCTATGGCGAGGGCCTCTATGTCGGGCCGGGGGGCCGGCCCCTTCCCCCCGCGCGGCGGGGCGGGGGCTGGGACCCGGTCGGCCCGGAGGGCGAGGCGCTGACGCCGGTGCCCACGCCCGAGGGCAAGCCCTGCGATCTGGCCTCGGTCTATGCGCTGAACAAGTTCGCGCAGGAGCGGATGACCCACATCGTCGCCGGCGCCTACGGGATCGAATCCGTCGCGCTGCGCCTCTTCAACGTCTACGGGCCGGGGCAGGCGCTCTCGAATCCCTATACGGGGGTGCTGGCGATCTTCGCCTCGCGGATCGCGAACGGGCAGCGGCCCATGGTCTTCGAGGACGGGCGGCAGCGGCGGGACTTCGTCCATGTCGACGACGTGGCGCGGGCCTTCCGGCTGGCCATGGAGCGGCCGGAGGCGGCCGGCGCGACGATCAACGTCGGCAGCGGGCGGTCGGTCTCGGTCGCGGAGGTGGCGGAGGCGACGGCCGCGGCGCTGGGGCGACCCGACCTCGCGCCGCAGATCACGGGCAAGGCGCGCACCGGCGACATCCGCCACTGCTTCGCGGACATCGCCCTCGCGCGGGGGGCGCTGGGCTTCGAGCCCCGGCGGACCTTCGCCGAGGCGCTGCCGGAGATGGCCGAATGGGTGGCCGGGCAGCGGCCCGAGGACCGGGTGGAGCGCGCGTCCGAGGAGCTCCGCGCGCGCGGGCTGGTGGCATGAGCGCGCCGCTGCCGCAGGGCTTCCCGGAGGGGGCCGTCCTCGTCACGGGCGGGGCGGGCTTCGTCGGGTGCAACCTCGCGGACCGGATCGCGGGGGCGGGGCGCGAGGTGATCGTCCTCGACGACCTGTCGCGGGCGGGCGTGTCGCGGAACCTCGACTGGCTGGTCGCGCGCCATCCTGGGCGGGTGCGCGCCGTCGTGGCCGATATCCGCGACGGGCGGGCCCTGGAGGACGCGGCGGACGGGGCGGGGGCGGCGATCCATCTGGCCGCGCAGGTGGCGGTGACGACGAGCCTCGCCGATCCGGTCGCGGATTTCGGGGTCAACGCGGCCGGCACGCTCGCCCTGCTGGAGGCGCTGCGCCGCCGCGCCGACCCGCCGCCGCTGGTGTTCGCCTCGACGAACAAGGTCTATGGCGATTTCGCCCGCTGGGGCTGGCGCGAGGAGGGCGGCCGGTGGGCGCCCGCGGACCCGCGCCTGGCCGCCGAGGGCGCGGGCGAGGACCAGCCCTTGGACCTTCACACGCCCTATGGCTGCTCGAAGGGCGTGGCGGACCAGTACGTGCTGGATTACGCGCGCCAGTTCGGCCTGACCGCCAGCGTCCTTCGCATGAGCTGCATCTACGGGCCGCGCCAGTTCGGCACGGAGGACCAGGGCTGGGTCGCGCATTTCCTGCTGCGGATGCTGCGGGGCGAGGCGATCACCCTCTACGGCGACGGGCGGCAGGTGCGCGACGTCTGCCACGTGGCCGACGCGGTGGACGCCTACCTGGCGCTGCTCGCCGCGCCGGCGGCCGCGCGGGGCCGGGCCTTCAACCTGGGCGGCGGGCCCGCCAACGCCGTCAGCCTGCTGGAGCTGCTGGAGGCCGCCGAGGCCCTGCTGGGCCGCCCCGCCCGCCTGCGGCACGAGCCGGTGCGCGCGGGCGACCAGCGCTGGTTCGTCGCCGACACCGCCCGCCTGCGCGACGCCGCCGGATGGCGGCCGCGCATCGGCTGGCGGGACGGGCTTCGCGACCTCGCCGCATGGCTCGAGACGCTTTCCGCCCGCCCCGACGAGGAGACGGCCGCATGAAGATCGCCTTGGTCAACCCGCCCTGGAGCTTCGACGGCTCGATCTACTTCGGCTGCCGCGACGAGCATCTGCCGATCGAGCTGGGCGCCGCGCGGGCGCTGCTGCTGCGCGCGGGGCACGAGGTGCTGATGCTGGACGGGGCCCTCGACGGGCTTGACATGGAGGGCGCGGCGGGGCGCGTCGCCGCCTTTGCGCCCGCGATGACCGTTGTGACGACGGCGCCGACCTACCTGTTCTGGCGCTGCGCCCAGCCCGAGCTGCGGGTGCCGCGCGAGTTCCTCGACGCGCTCGGCGGTCGGGGCGGGGCGACGGTCGCGGTGGGGCCGCACGTATCGGCGACGCCGGTGGCGGCGATGCGCAAGCTGGGCTGCGACCTGGGCGTCCTGGGAGAGTGCGAGGAGGCCGTGGTCGAGCTGGCCGGAGGCGCCGACCCGGCCGCCGTCGCGGGCGTCGCCCGCAGCGACGGGGGCGGGATCGAGGTGAACGGCGGGCCGCGGGCCACGCGCTTCTCGGACCTGCCGCCGCTGGAATGGCCCGACGCCTGGATCGCCCGGCACGGCCACCACCACCACCGTTTCGGCACGCAGGCCGCCGGGCCCGGCGCGGAAGTCGAGGCCTCGCGCGGGTGCCCATACCACTGCTCGTTCTGCGCGAAGATCGACTTCCGCGACGGCTATCGGCGCCGCGACCTCGGCCTGCTGATGGAGGAGATCGGGCGCCTGAAGGAGCAGGGGGCGAGCTATCTCTACTTCATCGACGAGATCTTCCTGCCCTGGCGGCAGCTCCTCGACGCGCTGGAGCCGCTGGGGCTGGAGTTCGGGGTCCAGACCCGCCTCGACATCTGGAAGCCCGCGATGATCGAGCAGCTGGGCCGCGCGGGGTGCGTGTCCATCGAGGCGGGCGTGGAGAGCATCACCGAGGCCGGGCGCGCCGCGCTGGACAAGGACTGCCGCGTCACCACCGAGGACCTGACCGAGAAGCTGCTGATCGCGCGCCGGCACGTGCCCTTCGTGCAGGCCAACCTGATCGAGGTCGACGCGGACGAGGCGGAGGAGCTGCGCCGCTGGCGCGACCGGATGCGCGAGGCGGGGGTCTGGGCGAACGATCCCGTGCCGCTCTATCCCTATCCATCCTCGCCGGACTACCGGAAGCTGTTCGGGCTGCCCGACGACCGCGCCTGGGAGCGGGCGCACGCGCACTACCTGCGGCAGTTCGACCGCTTCAGCGACATCCAGGAGGCGCGGCCGCTGCCCCTGGAGGCGCTGGAAGGGGGCGCCGCGCGATGACGAGGCGCGTGCTGCTGACCACCGATTGCGTGGGCGGGGTCTGGCGCTTCTCGGCGACGTTGGGGGAAGGGTTGGCGCGGCTGGGCTGGGCGCCCGCGCTGGCCACGATAGGCCCCGTCCCGAGCATGGCGCAGCGGCGCGAGGTCGCGGGGATCGCGCTGTTCCAGACGGAAGGCCCCCTGGACTGGGCGGAAGGGGGGGCGGCGGGTCTGGCGGCCGGACGCGCCGCGCTTCGGGCGGCGGCGCGCGAGCATGGGGCCGAAGCGGTGATACTGAACCAGCCGGCCTTCGGCGGCGCGGAGTGGGACCGGCCGGTCGTGGCGGTGGCCCATTCCTCCGTCGCGACGTGGTGGCGCGGGGTGCGTGGCGCCCCCGAGCCCGCGGGATGGCGCTGGCACGGCGCCGCGGTGCGCGAGGGCATCCGCGCCGCGGGCGCGGCCGTCGCCCCGACCCGCGCCTTCGCGGCGTCGCTCGCGGCGGCGCACGACCTTCGGGCCCGGCCGGAGGCGATCCCGAACGGCGCGCCCCTTCCCCAGAGGGCGCCCGGCGCGGGCGAGGGCTTCGTCCTGGCCGCCGGGCGCCTTTGGGACGAGGGCAAGGGAATGGCGGTGCTGGACCGCGCCGCGCGGGGGCTCGGCTGGCCCGTGCGGGTGGCCGGCGCGGACGCGGCGCCGGGCGGCGGCAGGGCCGCGTTCGAGCATCTGCGGCCGGCCGGAACGCTGGGCGCGGCGGCGATGGCGGGCTGCATGGGAGAGGCGGGGATTTTCGCGGCGCCCTCGCTCTACGAGCCGTTCGGGCTGGCGGTGCTGGAGGCGGCGGGGCTGGCGCGACCCCTGGTCCTGTCGGACATCCCCCCCTTCCGGGAGCTCTGGGACGGCGCCGCGCTGTTCCATCCGCCCGGCGACGCGGAGGCGCTGCACGCCGCGCTGGCGGGGCTGATCGGCGACCCCGGGGCGCGGGCGCGGCTGGGCGCGGCGGCGCGGGCACGGGCGGCGGCGCTGACGCCGGACCGGCAGGCGGCGGCCTATGACGCGCTGCTGCGGCGGATCGCCCCCGCCCGCCGGGGCGCGGCGTGATGCGGGTCCTCTACCTCACGCATTCGCTGGTCTCGTGCTGGAACCACGGCAACGCCCACTTCCTGCGCGGCGTGCTGCGCGAGCTGGAGGCGCGGGGCCACGAGACCCTGGCGCTGGAGCCCGAGGGCGGCTGGAGCCGGACCCATCTGCGGGCCGACGCGCCGGGCGCCGAAGCGCGCTTCGCCCGGACCTTCCCCGAGCTGACCGCCCGCACCTATTCGCGGCCCGAGGAGGCCGTCGCGGCGGCGCAGGACGCCGACCTCGTCGTCGTGCACGAGTGGAACGAGCCCGCGCTGGTCGCGGCGCTGGGGCGCGCGCGGGCGGCGGGCGGGCGGTTCGCGCTGCTGTTCCACGACACGCATCACAGGGCCGTCTCGAACCCCGCGGCGATGGGGCGCTACGACTTGTCCGCCTATGACGGGGTGCTGGCCTTCGGCGAGGCGGTGCGCGAGGTCTACCGGGCCCGCGGCTGGGGCCGGCGGGCCTGGGTATGGCACGAGGCCGCCGACATCCGCTTGTTCCGGCCGCTGCCGCGCGCGGCCGAGGCGGACGTCGCGTGGATCGGCAACTGGGGCGACGACGAGCGCACGGCCGAGCTGGAGGAGTACCTGTTCGGCCCGGTGGAGCGGCTGGGGCTGTCGCTGACGGTGCACGGGGTGCGCTATCCGGCCGCCGCGCGGGCCCGGCTGGCCGGGCTGGGGGCGGAGTATCGCGGCTGGTTGCCCAACGCCGAGGCGCCGGAGGTCTTCGCCCGCCACCGCGTCACCGTCCACGTCCCGCGGCGCTTCTACGCAGAAAGCCTGCCCGGCATCCCCACGATCCGCCCGTTCGAGGCGATGGCCTGCGCAATCCCCCTGATCTCGGCCCCGTGGGAGGATTCCGAGGGGCTGTTCAGGGAGGGGGACTTCCTGCGCGTCCGCTCGGGCCGGGAGGCGGAGGAGGCGCTGCGCCGCGTCCTGGCGGAGCCCGCGCTGGCGGCCGCGCTGGCACGGAGCGGGCTGGAGACGATCCGCGCCCGCCACACCTGCGGCCACCGCGCGGACGAGCTTCTGGCCGTCGCGGAGGAGCTGCGGGGGGTGCCGGCATGAGGATCGCGTTCCACGGCTCGAGCCTGCTGTCGGCGGTCTGGAACGGGGCGGCGACCTATTATCGCGGGGTGATCCGGGCGCTTCACGCGCGCGGCCACCGCGTCGCCTTCTTCGAGCCGCGCGCCTTCGGCCGGCAGGAGCGCGCGGACATCGACCCCCCGGGCTGGTGCGAGGTCGTGGTCTGGGAGCCGGACGCGCCGGGCCTGCGCGCGGTCGCGGCCCGCGCGGCGGAGTTCGACGCGGTGATCAAGTGCTCGGGCGTGGGGGTACTGGACGCCGAGATACAGGAGGCCGTCTGGTCCGCCGCGCGGCCGGGGGCGCTGCGCCTCTACTGGGACGTGGACGCGCCGGCGACGCTCGCAGGGCTCGAGGCAGACCCATCCGATCCGCTCCGCGCCTGGCTGCCGCGCCTCGACCTCGTGCTGACCTATGGCGGGGGCGATCCGGTGATCGGACGCTACCGCGCCCTGGGCGCGCAGGACTGCGTGCCGGTCTACAACGCGCTCGACCCCGAGACGCACCACCCGGCCGCGCCGGAGCCGCGCTTCGCCGCCGGCCTCGCCTTCCTCGGCAACCGCCTGCCCGACCGCGAGGCCCGGGTGGAGGAGTTCTTCCTGCGCCCCGCCGCGATGCTGCCGGGCAGGGACTTCCTGCTCGGCGGGTCGGGGTGGGAGGGCAAGGACCTGCCGGGCAACGTCCGGCTGCTGGGCCACGTCTCGACGCGCGAGCACAACGCGTTCAACTGCACGCCGCTGGCCGTCCTGAACGTCTCGCGCGAGTCGATGGCGGCCAACGGCCACTCGCCGGCCACGCGCGTCTTCGAGGTCGCGGGGGCGGGGGCCTGCCTGATCACCGACGCCTGGGAGGGGCTGGACGCGTTCCTCGCGCCCGGACGCGAGGTGCTGGTCGCGCGGGACGGCGCGGAGGTGGCCGAGGCGCTAGAGGGCCTGACGCCCGGACGGGCCGCCCGGATCGGCGCCGCCGCGCGGAGCCGGACGCTGCGGGACCACACCTACGAGCGGCGCGCCGCCGAGGTCGAGGCGCGGCTGGAGGCCGCCCTGGCCGGACGGGCGGTGGCCTGATGCGCCTCGCGGTGATCGGCCTCTCGCTGTCGTCGTCCTGGGGGAACGGGCACGCGACGACGTTCCGTTCGCTCCTGCGGGGGATGCACGGGCGGGGGCACGAGGTGCTGTTCCTCGAGCAGGACGTGCCGTGGTACGCCCCCCACCGCGATCTGACCGAGCCGGACTTCGCGCGGCTGGCCCTCTACGCCGATCCCGAGGACCTTCGCGCGCGCTTCGCCGGCGAGGTCGCGGACGCGGACGCGGTGATCGTCGGATCCTACGTGCAGCGGGGGCCCGAGGTGCTGGACTGGGTGCGCGACACCGCGCGCGGCACGGTCGCCTTCTACGACATCGACACGCCGATCACGTTGTCGCGGATGGGGCGGGCGGACCACTACATCCGCCCCGACCAGGTGCCGGGGCTCGACCTCTACCTCTCGTTCACCGGGGGGCCGACGCTGGGCCGGATCGAGCGCGACCTCGGCGCGCCGCGGGCGCGGGCGCTCTATTGCTCGGTGGACGCGGCGCGCTACCGGCCGGAGGCGCGCGAAGGGCGGCGGCGGTGGCAGCTGGGCTACCTGGGCACCTACAGCGAAGACCGCCAGCCGGTCCTCGACGCGCTGCTGCTGGAGCCCGCGCGCCGGCGGGGCGGCGCCTTCGTGGTGGCCGGGCCGCAATATCCCGGCGGCATCGACTGGCCCCGGGGCGTCGAGCGGATCGACCACCTGCCCCCCGCGCGGCATCCGGGCTTCTACAACGACCAGGACTTCACGCTGAACGTGACCCGCGCGGACATGGTCGCGGCGGGTTGGTCGCCCTCCGTCCGGCTGTTCGAAGCGGGGGCCTGCGGCACGCCCATCGTCTCGGACGCGTGGGAGGGGCTGGACGCGCTGCTGCCCGAGGGCGAGGCCATCGTGATCGCGCGCGGGCCCGGGGACGTGGAGGCCGCGCTGGACCTGCCGGCCACCCGCCGCGCGGCGATGGGCCGTGCCGCCCGCGAGATCGTGCGCGCGCGCCATTCGTCGGACGCGCGCGCCGCCGAGCTGGAAGCCTTTCTGGAGGAAGCCGCATGAAGGACGCGATCGACGTCCCCGCCACGGACGACCCCGCGGCCCTGGGGCCGTGGTTCCACAACCTGCACCTGCCCGGCGGCGTCCAGACCGCGCCGGACCACCGCTTCGGGGACTTTCCGCGGTTCAAGTGGCTCGAGATCGCGCCGCACCTTCCCGCCGACCTCTCCGGCTGGCGCGCGCTGGACATCGGCTGCAACGCGGGCTTCTACAGCTTCGAGCTGGCCCGCCGGGGCGCGGAGGTGACGGGGATCGACCTCGACCCGCACTACCTGCGCCAGGCGGCCTGGGCGGCCGGGCGGATGGGCCTGCCCGTGACCTTCCGCCGCCAGCAGGTCTACGATCTGGCCCGCAGCGGCGAGCGCTTCGACCTCGTGCTGTTCATGGGGGTGTTCTACCACCTGCGCTATCCGCTGCTGGCGCTGGACGCGCTTGCGCGGGTCGAGCCGCGGCTGATGGTGTTCCAGACGCTGACCGCCGACACGGGCGAGGGGGGCGAGGCGCCCGCGCCGCCCTTCGACTTCGAGGAGCGCGACCGCCTGACCCGGCGGGACCATCCGTTCATGGCCTTCATCGAGGGCCGGTTCGCGGACGATCCGACGAATTGGTGGGCGCCGAACCACGCAGGCATCTGCGCGATGCTCCGATCGGCGGGCTTCCGGATCGAAGCGCGCCCCGGGCACGAGATATACCTTTGCCGCCGCGATCCCGCGGCCGCCGTCTGGCCGGCCGAAGAGGGGGAGTTCCGCTCGGCCGCGGGGCTGCCGGCGACGCACCGCACGCACGCAAGCGAGAAGGAGTGACCCCATGGCACGCATCCTGGTGACCGGAGGCGCCGGCTTCCTCGGCAGCCATCTGTGCGACCGCCTCCTCGAGCGGGGCGACGAGGTGGTCTGCGTCGACGACTTCTCGACCGGGCGGATGGCCAACCTCGCGCATCTGGAGGGGCATCCGGGCTTTCGGCTGATCCGCCACGACATCGCCGAGCCGATCGCCCTGGAATGCGACGCGGTGCTGAACTTCGGCTGCCCGGCCAGCCCCAAGGCCTATCAAAGCGATCCGGTCCGGACGACGACTACCTGCGTGAACGGCACGCTTAACATGCTGCGCCTGGCCGATGCCTGCGGCGCGCGCCTCATCCAGGCCTCGACTTCGGAGGTGTACGGCAACCCCGGCGTCCATCCCCAGCCGGAGGGCTATCACGGCGCGGTCTCGTGCACGGGGCCGCGCGCCTGCTACGACGAGGGCAAGCGCTGCGCCGAGAGCCTGGTCTTCGACTTCCGCCGGCATCACGGGCTGGACGCGAAGGTCGTGCGCATCTTCAACACCTACGGCCCTCGGATGCACCCGCATGACGGCCGCGTGGTGTCGAACTTCGTCCGGCAGGCGCTGGAGGGGAACGCCTTGACCGTCTACGGCGACGGAAGCCAGACGCGCAGCTTCTGCTACGTGGACGACCTGGTGGATGGGGTGATGGCGGTGCTGGACGCCCCGGCGGGGTTCGCGGGGCCCGTGAACCTGGGCAACCCGGCCGAGATCTCGATCCTGGAGGTGGCGCGCCGAGTGATCGCGCTGGCGGGCGGGGGCGCGGGCATCAGGCATGCGCCGCTGCCGATCGACGACCCGGTCAGGCGGCGGCCCGACATCGCCCTGGCGCGCGAGGCGCTGGGCTTCGCGCCCCGCGTGGACCTGGAGGAGGGGCTGCGCCGGACGATGGGCGCCTTCGCCGGGGCGCCGCCCGAAGCCGCGCCGACCGGAATGCACCGCTGGGGCCGGCAGGGGCCCGACCTCGTTCCCCAGCCGCCGCACTGACGGCGCCCCGTCCGCGGGGTCCGGGGGGCGGCGGCCCGCCCCCCGGAGAGGGGTCACATCTGCTGCTTCTGCGCGCCCGAATGCTCGCGCGCCTTGCCGAGGTCGGGCTTCTGGCCCATCGGCTCGGCCTTGTCGCGGGCGGTGAAGGTGCCGCGGCCGTCCATGGTCGGCCCGCCGTTCGTCCACACGCCCTGGGGCGTCGGCTCGTCGAGCGAGGTGTTCAGGAAGTAGTAGGAATGCTCGAGGTTCTCGTGCTCCTCGGGGGTGGAGTTCGGGATCGGCATGGTCGCCTCGATGCCGCCCAGGTCCTCGATCACGGCGAGCCATTGCTGCTGGTGCATGGTGTCGCGCGCGATCAGGAAGGATAGCATGTCCTTCATCCCGGCGTCGTCCGTCATGTTGTAGAGGCGCGAGGCCAGCGTGCGGCCCGTCGCCTCGGCGGTGACGTTGGCCATCATGTCGCCGGCGATGTTCCCGCTGGCGTAGATGTGGCTCATGTCGAAGGGGATGCCGTTGGCGTTCACCGGCATCGCCGAGAGGCCCGAGGAAAGGACGTGGCGCGGGTTCAGCCCGCCCATGATCGCGTGGACGACCGGGTTCAGCTTGGCCGCGGCCTCGCGCTCGGTGAGGGGGGCGCCTTCGAGGTTCAGGGCGACGGCGTGGCAGAGGAACTCGATATGGCTCAGCTCCTCCGTGGCGGTCATCATCAGCATGTCGCGGTACTTGGGGTTCCCGCGCGCGCCCATGGCCTGGAAGAAGTACTGCATGGCGACGCGGATCTCGCCCTCGATGCCGCCGATGGCCTGCTGGAGGTACTTGGCGAAGACCGGGTTGGGGCTGTCGCAGCGAACCTCGTACTGGAGCTTGCCGGAATGGTAGAACATGGCGCTTGGCCCTCCGTTCGTGTGTGCGGAGGGTGAGCTAGGGCGCCGGGCCGCGCCGGCAGGGGGGGCGGGCCCGAAAACCCGCCGGGCGGCGGCGCGTGGGGGTCTGCGGGCCCCCGCTGGCGCGGCCTTAGCGCTGGGCCTCGATCGTCGCGGTCACGAGGTCGTAGAGCTCGCGCGCGGGAAGGCCGCGAGCGGCGTTCTCCTCGATCCAGGCCTCGGCGGCGGGGGCGGCCACCGCGTCGCCGATCGCCTGCAGGATGTCGTCGCGCAGGGTGATCTGGATGATGAAGTTCCTGTCCAGCGCCGGCCCCCAGGCGTCCATCGTCGCGCCCTCGTAGTTCTCGACGAAGTGCTCGAGCGCCTCGTCCACGGAGGAGACGAGCGCGACCCGGTTCGACGTGGACAGCGCCTCGAGCGCCTCGCTGTTCACCACGACGGGGCAGTTCGCGGTGCCGGGGTTCAGGTTCGTGGTCCACCAGCTGCCGCTGTCGATCGTGCCGAAGCTCATGTGGGCGTGGGGCGCGAATGCGACCGCTTGGATGCTGCCGTCGGCGAGGGCGTCGCGCACCTGCGGCGCGGGGATCGTCTGCGCCTCGGCGCCCAAGGCCTCGATCGCGCGGCCGACGCCGCCGGCCGAGCGGATGGTCATCCCGCGGAACGAGCCGAGCGAGGTCGGCGGCTGGCCGACGCCGACGATGTTGTACTGCGGCTGGGGCGTCGGCATCAGAAGGGTGGCGTTCCAGCGCGCCAGATCGTCCTGCACGGCCGGATGCGCATAGATCGCCCGGGAGACGGCCAGCTCCTCCTCGATCGAGTCGATGCCGAGGAAGGGCAGCTCGAGCACCGTGATCGAGGGGTTCTTCTCGGGGTGGTAGCCGGCGCAGAACTGCGCCATCTCGAAGCTGCCGGCGGCGATCCCGTCGAGGTTCTCTCGGCTGGGGGCGAGCCCGCCATAGGAGATGTTCAGGGTGAACTCGCCGTTCGTGCGCTCGTCGACCAGCTCGGCCAGCTTCTCGACGTGCTCGGTGAAGGCGCGGCGCGAGCCCCAGAGCGACACGTCCCAGACGACCGGGCCGTCCTGCGCGGCCTCGACGCCGCCGTCCGGGCATCCCTCGCCAATGCAGTCGAACGCCGCGCGCTCGACCGTGAGCGGGCCGAGCGTGGAGGAGATGGTGTAGCTCTCCTCGTCGTGCTCGACCAGCTCGCCGGAGAGGACGATGTCCTCGCTGCCCTTCATGCGGAGGGTCACGTCCTGCGCCGCCGCGACGCCGGCCATGCCCGCCAGCAGGCCCGCGCCGGCCAGCGCCGAGCCCGTCCCCGCGGTCCAGTCCTTGATGATGCCCATCGTCCCCGGTCCCCTTCGACCTCGATCGGCGGCGCCCGCCATGCCCCCCCGGGGGGCGGCAGGGGCGGGGTCGCCTTCCCACTCGTTTCTGATTCGAAGGTCTGTCCCGATTATGGCCGGGGATTGTCGCGGGGCCGGTCAATTCTTGTTAACCGGCGCGCGCGGTCGGGGACGCCCCTTGCCGGGCGCCCCCGTCCCTTGCGGGACTAGTTCAGGTCCGCCTCGCGCCGGGCGCCGATCGTCTCCTCGGCCTGGGCGATGCTGTCGCGGAAGATGGCGAGGATGTCCCCGCCGCCGTCGACGTTCTCCTCGAACCAGGAATAGACGGGCTGCGCGGCCTCCTGGAACATGGCGACCTGGTCGGGGGTCGGGACGTAGAGGTCGCCGCCACCGGCGGTGAAGTCCTCGTAGGCCTGGATCGACTTGCGCTTGGGCGAGGCGAAGGTCGCCTGCTGGAGCTGGGCGAACCCGTCGACAACGACGCGGCGCAGATCCTCGGGCATGGACATGAACGTCTCGTTGTTCATCACCCAGATGGCGGCCATGTAGGCGTGCCGGTCCAGCGTCACGTATTGCAGCCCCGCGTCCGGGAAGCGCATGCCCATGATGTCCGTGATGCCGTTCTTCGATCCCTCGACCACGCCGGTCTGGAACGAGGTGAACAGCTCGGGCCACGGGATGGGGGTGGGCGAGGCGCCCAGCGCGCGGACCAGCTCCTGCGGGAGGTCGGCGACCACGGTGCGGATGGACAGCCCCTCCATGTCGGACGGCGTCTCGATCCGGCGCTGGGTGTTGGCGAAGTTGCGCCAGCCGCCGGTGTTGCCCACCGTCATGATGCGGATGGCGTCGCCGCTGTCCTCGAGCGCGCGGGCGCGCAGCTCGGGCACGAGGTCGGTGGCGGTCAGCACTTCTTCCGCGATGCGGTCGTCGGCCATCAGGTAGGGCAGATCGAAGATCTGCACGTAGGGGAAGATGCCCGCCGCGCCGCCCGAGGTGGTGACGTAGATGTCGATCGAGCCGTCGGCCACGCCCTGCAGGCATTCCGTCCCGTTGGCGCAGAGCTGGGTGCCCATGAAGATCTCGACCTCGATGGCGCCGTTGGAGGCGGCCTCGACGTAGTCCTTGAAGACGATCAGGCCGTCGTAGTCCTCGTCGTTCTCGTTCGAGTTGGCGGTCGCGCGGAGCGTGTACTCCTGCGCGGCGGCGGCGATCGGCGTCAGCGCCAGCGCGGCGACGGCCAAGCCCTTGATGGTGGTGGTCAGCATTCGGGTCCCTCCCTTTATGGCCCGGTTGGTCAGTTCAGGAAGCCGGCGAGACGGGGCACCGTCAAGGAGATCGCCGGCACGTAGGTGATGAGGAAGATCACCGCGACCTCGATCGCGAGGAAGGGCAGGATGGCCTTGGAGATCGTCTCGACCTTCTCGCCCGAGACGGTCGAGGCGACGAAGAGGACGAGGCCCATGGGCGGCGTGGCGAGGCCCACGGTCAGGTTCACGGACATGATAATGGCGAAGTGGACGGGGTCGACGCCGAGCTCGGTGAAGACGGGCGCGAGGATCGGGCCGAGGATGATGATGGCCGGCCCCGCGTCGAGGAACATGCCGACGACGAAGAGGAGGAGGTTGATGAGGAAGAGGAGGATCAGCGGGTTCTGGGACAGCGCCAGGATGTAGTCCGTCATGATCTGCGGCGCCTGGGAGAGCGAGACGACCGACTTGAAGGCCACCGCCGCCCCCACGAGGAGGAGGACCGCCGCCGAGGCCATCGCCGAGCGGGCGAGCACGCCCGAGAGGTCCGAAAGGCGCATCGAGCGGAGGACGAAGAAGGCGACGAAGAGGGCGTAGGCGACGGCGATGGCCGACGCCTCCGTCGGTGTGAACACGCCCCCGAGGATGCCGCCCAGGATGATGATCGGCGTCAGGAGGGGGGCGGCCGCGCGCTTGCAGACGACGCGGAAGTCGTGGCTGATGCGCCGCTTCCACGCGCCGAGGAGGACGTGGGCGAGGGCCGCGCCGAGCAGCCACGCGCCCCACCAGGGCAGGGTGCCGGGGGCGATCCGGTCCGCGACGAGGGTGAGGAGGAGGGCGATCAGGCCGCCGATCACCGCGCGCGCGATCACCCAGGAGGTCCACCATTCGGCCGCGCCGACGCTCTGGTCGCGGGCGACGATCCGTTCGGCCTGGGGCATGTCGTAGCGGTCCGCGAGGAGGCGGACCATGACCATCAGCCCCGCGCCGACGAGGATGCCGGGCACGATCCCCGCGAGGAAGAGGGCGGCGACCGACTGCTCCATCACGGAGGCGTAGATGATCATGATGCCCGAGGGCGGGATGATCGGGCCGATCACGGAGGAGGCGGCGGTGATCGCGGCGGCGAAGCGGCGGGTGTAGCCCTGCTTCTCCATCGCCGGGATGAGCGTGGAGCCGAGGGCCGAGGTGTCCGCCACGGCCGAGCCCGAGAGCCCCGCGAAGAGGATCGAGGAGAGGATGTTCACGTGCGCGAGCCCGCCGCGCAGGTGGCCCATGAACGCCTGGGAGAACTCGACGATGCGGGCGGTGATGCCGCCGCGGTTCATGATCTCGCCCGCGAGCATGAAGAAGGGCAGCGCGGCGAGGAGGAAGACGTCGATCCCGTTGAAGACGTTGCGGTACATGATCGCGAGGTCGCGGGAGGATCCGTCCGCCCAGAGCATGACGCCCGGCGCGAGGAGCAGGGCGAAGACGACCGGCATCCCCAGCATCAGGATCAGCAGGAAGAGGGGCAGGAACCAGATCAGCATGGCGTACCCTCCTGGCCGGGCCGGGGGGGAGGGACGGGGCGAGGGGCGGGGCGCGTCATTCGGCCACCGGGGCGTCGGTCACGGGCAGCGGCGCGAGGCGGTCGGCGCCGCCGAGGAGCGTGGCAAGGTGGCGCAGCACCATCTCGACGTTCACGAGGATCAGGAGGACGAGGCCGATCTTCAGCGCGATGTATGTCAGCGCGTTCGGCATCTTCGTCCAGCCTGCCTCGAACCCGAAGGCCCAGCCGTCGCCCGAGCAGAGCGTCAGCGCCGCCTCGCCGGGCAGGGGGATCGCCAGCTCCAGCGTGAAGGGCAGCCAGAGGGTCGCCGACCGGAAGAGGCAGCCCGACTGCACGTGCGCCGTCGCGTGCGGCAGCGCGGCTGCGAGGACGACGAGCGAGGCCAGCGTCAGCGCGAGGACCAGGAGGGTGGACAGGCGGCCGGGCAGCGCCCGCTCGAGCATGTCGATGGCGACGAAGCCGCCCTGGCGGTAGGCGACGGGGGCCATCAGACCCGTCATCCAGATCATGAAGAACAGCGTGAGCTGGTTCGCCCAAGCCGGCGCGTCGTTCAGGAGGTAGCGCATCGGGATCGAGTAGAGCACGACGCACACCATGATCCCGAGCGCCAAGAGGGCGAGGGTCCGGCACAGCCGGAGGACGCGCGTCAGCACCCATTCCAGCGGGGCGAGCAGCCCCAGGATCACCGGCATCGCGGCTTCCTCCCCCTTTCCTTCGTCCCTGCGCGGCAGCCGAATCTTCCGTCCGGGCCGCAGCGCGAGCCTGACCCCCTCAGGGTTCCGGCGCAAACCTTCCGTAGCGCCCGCGATCGAAGATCAGGGCGTCCCCGTCGCGGGCATGGATGTCCGTCACCAGGCCCACGACGATCGTATGGTCGCCGCCGTCATGGGCGGCGTGGCGCGCGCAGTCGAAGCGGGCGAGGGTGCCGGGATGGACCGGCACGTCCTCGCCCGTCTCCCAGCCGGGGCCGAAGGCGCGGCCGTCGCGCACGAAGGCCAGCGCCTCGTCCTTGTCGTCCGCGGCGATCACATGGATCGAGAAGCGGGGCGCGGCGACGAACGCGTCGTGGCGCCGCGACGCCTTGGCGGGCGACCAGAGCACCAGCGGCGGGTCGAGCGATACGGAGGCGAAGCTGTTGGCCACGATGGCGAGCGGCCCTTCCGCGTCGCGGCAGGTGACGACCGTGACGCCGGTGGGGAAGCGCCCCAGGGCGTCGCGGAAGGCGCCGGCGTCGAAGGTCAAGCGACCTCGCGGCCGAGCGCGGCCTCGTAGAGACGGAACCAGTCCTGCCTGTCGAGGTCGACGCGCAGCGCGCCCGAGGCGGCGCGGATGCGGCCGAGGTCGTTGGTCCCCAGCACCGGCACGATCCCCGACGGGTGGCGCAGGAGGAAGGCGACCGCCACTGCGGCGCGGTCCACGCCGGCGCCTTCCGCGATCTCGTCCATCACCGCCTGCACAGGGCCGTTCCCGGTCATCAGCGCGCCGCCGCCCAGGGGCGACCAGGCCATCACGGGCTCCTGCCGGCGCTGGTGGAAGGCCAGGTCGCCGTTGGTGAAGGGGGCCAGCTCGTTCAGGGACAGCTCGATCTGGTTGGTGACCAGTTCGTTCTCCATCGCCGATTCGAGGAGTTGCACGTCCCAGGGCCGGAAGTTGGAGACGCCGACCGCGCGTACGGTGCCGCCGTCCACCAGCTCGTCGAGGGCCTCGCCCGTCTCGCGGTGGTCCATGAGGGGGTCGGGGCGGTGGATCAGCAGAAGGTCGATCACGTCGATGCCCATGGCCGCGCGCGACGCCTCGACGGAGGCGCGGACGTGCTCGCGCGTGGTGTCGTAGTGCTTGACGCGGACATGCCCCGCGTGGCGACCGGCATCGACGAGGATGCCGCATTTCGTGACGACCTCGATCCGGTCGCGCAGGGCGGGGTCCTCCCTCAGGGCGGCGCCCAGGATCGCCTCCGCCCGGTAGCCGCCGTAGATGTCGGCCTGGTCCATCGTGGTGATCCCCTGCTCGAGGCAAGCCTCGACCTTCGCGCGGACGTGCGCCGGCGAGGTGTCGGCCGCCTCGCCCAGCCGCCACATGCCGTAGACGATGCGGCTGATCTCGACGTCGCCGAGGGTCGTGCGGGGGGTGCTCATCGGCGGTCTCCGGTTCCGAGGGGCGTCGCCGGCACGCTGCTCGGCACGCGGCCGTATGCCTGCGGCAGGGACGCCGTGTCGAGATGCGGCATGACGAGGCGGCCGAAATGGCGGGCCTCGTCCAGGTGTGGGTAGCCCGAGAGGATGAAGGCGCGGATGCCCATGCGGCGGTACGCCTCCAGCTCGGAGAGGATTTGGTCCGCCGATCCCACCAGCGCGGCCCCGCAACCCGACCGGGCGCGGCCCACGCCGGTCCAGAGGTGCGGCTCGACGTAGCCGAACCGGTCGGCCAGCTCGCGCGCGCGGGCCTGGTGGGCGACGCCCAGCGAGGTGGAGTCGTGCGCGCGGCCGCGGATCAGAGCGCCATACTCGTCGTCGAGGGCGGCGGTCAGGTGCTCGGCGTACTCGCGCGCCTCGGCTTCGGTGTCGCGGACGATGACGTGGACGCGCAGGCCGTAGTCGAGGGTGCGGCCGTATCCCTCGGCCCGTTCGGCGACGGCGCGCATGCGGCCGGCGATCTCCTCCTTCGGCTCGGGCCACATGAGGTAGACGTCGCAATGCCGGGCGCAAAGATCGAGCGCGGGCGGGGAGTAGCCGCCGAAGTAGAGGAGGGGGCCGCCCGTCTGGTAGGGCTTCGCCGGATCGGTGGAGAGCCCGGAGAACGAGTAGACCTCGCCTTCGAAGTCGATCGTGTCGCGGGTCCAGGCCTGCTTCAGGATCTCGACCACCTCGGCGGAGCGCCTGTAGCGGTGCTCGGAGGGCGCGGTCTCGCCCGGGAAGTCGGAGGAGATGACGTTCAGCGTCAGGCGCCCCTCGAGCATGTGGTCGAGGGTGGCGACAGTGCGGGCCAGCATGACGGGCTGCATCTCGCCGCAGCGGATGGCGGCGAGGAAGTTGATCCGGTCCGTCAGGGGGGCCATCCCCGCCACGTAGGACAGCGTGTCCTGCCCGACCTGATAGCTCGACGGGCACAGGATGTTGCGGAAGCCCTGGGCCTCGGCCTCCAGCCCGATGTCGCGGCAGTGCGCCCACGAGGAGCGGAGCGCGCCGTCGGGCACGCCGAGCTGCGCGTAGTCGTCCGAGCAGAGCGCGGCGAACCACGAGACCTCGGCGCCGCGAAGGTCGGGGGAGGTGACGGGGACGATGCTCATGGGGGTGGACTAGCAGCGCGAAGCCGGTGCATCAATCCTGTATCAATCGATAGAGGTTCGATGCCGGACGAAGCCCCGCCCCCTTCCGCCGACCCGCCGCTCTGGCAGGTCGTCGCCGCCCAGATCACCGCCGAGATGGCCGCCGGGCGCCTCGCGGACGGCGCGCGCCTCTCGCCCGAGCGGGAGATGGCGCCCGCTATGGGCGTCGCGGTGGGCACGCTGCGGCGCGCGCTCGCGGACCTCGAAGGGCGGGGCCTGCTCGAGCGGCGGCAGGGCAGCGGCAACTACGTGCGCCATGCGGGGCTGGGGCGCGAGGTCTACGGCCTCTTCCGGCTGGAGCGGGCCGACGGCGTGCCGGGGATGCCGGGCGCCGACCTGCTGGACGTCGCGGAGGGCCGGGCGCCGGAGGGGGCGCCCTTCGGGTCCGCGACTCGCATCCGCCGCCTGCGCCGCATCGGCGGCCTGCACGTCGCGGCCGAGGAGATCTGGCTCGACGCCGCGTGCGGGCGGCCGCGGGCCGAGGAGCTCGGCGACAGCCTCTACCTCAGCTACGGGGCGCAGCTGTCGGTCTTCGTCACCCGGGTCGAGGACCGGGTGACGCTGGGCGACATGCCCGGATGGGCCGGGCTGGGCGCCGGCCGGTGCGGCCGGGTGCTGCGCCGGTCCTGGGCGGGCGGCGCGGTGGTCGAGGTCTCGGTCACCTCCTTCGACCCGTCCCTCGCCCACTACGTCAACCGCGCCGCCCGCACGGCGCCACCGAAAGGCCCCGCATGACCCTTCGCTACGGCATCCTCGGCACCGGGATGATGGGGCAGGAGCACATCCGCAACATCGCCCTCCTCGACGACGCCGAGACGGTCGCCTTCGTGGAGACGGACGAAGGGATGGCCGCCGGCGCCCGGGGCCTGCTGCCGGCCGCGCGGCGCTGCGCCTCGCTGGACGAGATGCTTCCCGGGATCGACGCGCTGGTGGTGGCGACGCCCAACGACCTGCACGCCGCCCAGCTGGCCGAGGTCGCCGCGCGCCGTCCGCTGCCGATCCTGATGGAGAAGCCGCTCTACACCGATCCGGCGGACGCGGACGCGGTCGCCCGGCTGGCCGAAGGCTATCCCGCGCCGATCTGGGTGGCGATGGAGTACCGCTACATGCCGCCCGTCGCCGCCTTCCTGGGCCGGGTCGGGGGGGCGACGGGCGGCATCCGCATGCTGTCCGTGCGCGAGCACCGCTTCCCCTTCCTCGACAAGGTGGGCCGCTGGAACCGGAGCAACGCCCGCTCGGGCGGGACGCTGGTCGAGAAGTGCTGCCATTTCTTCGACCTGATGCGCCTGATCCTGCGGGACGATCCCGTGCGGGTGATGGCGAGCGCCGGCCAGGACGTGAACCGGCTGGGCGAGGCGGACGTCTGGGACAACGCCTACGTCATCGTGGACTTCCGCGGCGGCGCGCGCGCCATGCTGGAGCTGTGCATGTTCGCCGAAGGCTCGAAGTTCCAGGAGCGGCTGGCGGCCTTCGGCCCGAAGGGGATGCTGGAGGCGAAGGTCGTGGGACCGGGGCGGTTCTGGCCGGAGCGGCTGGGCAAGCCCCCCGTGCCCGTGCTGACCGAGAGCCCGCGCGAGCCGCGGGGGCCGGTCAAGCGCAAGGTGCCGGTGCCGGAGGACCTTCTGGAGGCGGGCGACCACAACGGGGCCACCTTCTACCAGCACCAGCGCTTCGCGCGGGCCGCGCTGGGGAAGGGGCCGGTCGAGGTCACCGCGCGTGACGGGGCGTGGGCCGTTCGCATGGGCCACGCGGCGCAGGAATCGGCGCGGACCGGACGCGCGGTCGTGCTCTAGCCCTCGCCGGCGCCGCGTTCGCGGGCAGCCGGGCCGCGGGCGGGGCGGCGCGCCACGATCCGCTTGTCATCCGCGACGGGGGACGCGACACTCCGGCGCGAGGGTATTCCCCCGAAGGCCGGGAACGCGGTCGCGGGGGGCAGGGAAGGGACGACCGCTTGAACGAGATCGCCACCGACATCCGGCCGGAGGCCGCGACGGACGAGCCCTTCGTCGTGTTCGACCGCGTGCAGAAGAGCTATGACGGCGAGACGCTCGTCGTGAAGGACCTGAACCTCGCCGTGCCGCGGGGCGAGTTCCTGACCATGCTGGGCCCCTCCGGGTCGGGCAAGACGACCTGCCTGATGATGCTGGCGGGCTTCGAGACGGCGACCCATGGCGAGATCAGGCTGGCCGGCCGGTCGATCAACGACATCCCGCCGCACCGGCGCGGGATCGGCATGGTGTTCCAGAACTACGCGCTCTTCCCTCACATGACCGTGGGCGAGAACCTGGCCTTCCCGCTCGAGGTGCGGTCGATGGGCAGGTCCGAGCGCGAGGAGAAGATCCGCCGCGCCCTCGGGATGGTCCAGATGGAGGACTTCGCCGACCGCCGCCCCGCCCAGCTCTCCGGCGGGCAGCAGCAGCGGATCGCGCTGGCCCGCGCCCTCGTCTTCGAGCCGGAGCTGGTGCTGATGGACGAGCCGCTCGGCGCCCTCGACAAGCAGCTGCGCGAGACGCTGCAGTTCGAGATCACGAACTTGGCGCATCAGCTCGGGATCACGACGGTCTACGTCACGCACGACCAGACCGAGGCGCTGACGATGTCGGACCGGGTGGCGGTGTTCAACGACGGCGTGATCCAGCAGCTCGCCCCGCCCGACGAGCTCTACGAGCGGCCGCAGAACAGCTTCGTCGCCCAGTTCATCGGCGAGAACAACAAGCTGCCCGGCACCGTCGAGACCATTGCCGGCGACGCCTGCACCGTCCGGCTGGAGGATGGCAGCGTGATCGACGCGACGCCTGTCAACGTGTCGGAGCCCGGCGAGGCGACGCTGGTCTCGGTCCGGCCGGAGCGGGTCGAGTTCAAGCCGGAGGTGACCGCCGGCATGGAGCATACGGTCGAGGCCGAGGTGCTGGAGTTCGTCTACATGGGCGACACCTACCGCACGCGCCTGCGCGTGGCCGGCGACGAGGGCTTCGTCATGAAGTGCCGCAACAGCCTCGACCAGGAGAGGCTGTCGCCGGGCATGAGGATACGCATCGGATGGGACCCGCGGGACGCCCGCGCCCTCGACCGCGTCTGAGAGAACGACCGGGGGGGCAACCCCGGCGTAGAACCGAACCACCAACGGGAGCCTACCACCATGAAGACCAAGCTGATCCTCTCCACCGCCCTCGTGGCCGCGCCTCTCGCGGCGGCGGCCCAGTCCGACGTGTCGGGCGACCTGACGGTCATGTCCTGGGGCGGCGCCTACGGCACCTCGCAGGAGCAGGCCTACAACAAGCCCTTCGAGGAGGAGACCGGCGTCAACGTCACGATGGTCGACGCCGACAACCCCGCGACGCCCATCAAGGCGCAGGTCGAGGCGGGCAACGTCACCATCGACGTCGCGGACGTCGAGTACTCCGACGCGATCCGCCTCTGCGACGAGGGCCTCCTGATGGAGATCGACCCCTCGATCCTGCCCGCCGCGCCCGACGGCACCCCCGCGGAGGAGGACTTCATCCAGGGCTCGATCACGGACTGCGCCGTCCCCTCGATCGTGTGGTCCACGGTCGTCGCCTACAACACGGACAACGTCGAGAACGCCCCCGACAGCATCGACGACTTCTTCAACGTCGAGGAGTTCCCGGGCACCCGCGGCATGCGCCGGGGCGCGAAGGCGAACCTCGAGATGGCGCTGATGGCCGACGGCGTGCCCGCGGACGAGGTCTACGACACCCTCGAGACCGACGAGGGCGTGGACCGCGCCTTCGCCGTCCTGGACCGCATCAAGGACGACGTCATCTGGTGGGAGGCCGGCGCCCAGCCGCCGCAGCTGCTGGCCGACGGCGAGGTGGCGATGACCACGGCCTACAACGGGCGCATCTTCAACGCCGCGGTGGGCGAGGGGCAGCCCTTCGAGATCCTCTGGGACGGGCAGATCCTGGACTTCGACCTCTTCGTAGTGCCGCAGGGCGCGCCGAACCCGGACGCCGCGATGGCCTACATCGCCTTCGCCACGGACACCCAGCGGCTGGCCGACCAGGCGCAGTACATCTCATACGGGCCGGCGCGCGCGTCGTCGAACCCGCTCGTCGGGCTCTACCAGGACGGCGAGACCGAGATGGCGCCGCACATGCCCACGGCCGACGCCAACATGAGCAACAGCCTCGTGAACGGCTACGAGTTCTGGGCCGACAACGACACCGAGCTGAACGAGCGCTTCAACGCCTGGCTCAACCAGTGACGTGACCCCCGGGGCGCCCTTCCGGGGGCGCCCCTTCCATCCGGGCCCGCGCGGCCCGCACCGCATCGCCGGGGACCCGACCACATGCCCAAGGGCTACATCATCGGCCACATCACCGTGACGGACCCGGACGCCTACCGCGAGTACGTCGAGCGAGACACGCCGATCCTCGAAGGGCACGGGGGGCGCTTCCTCGTGCGGGGCGGCGCGTCGGACGTGCGCGAGGGGGCGTTCAAGGACCGCCACGTGGTGATCGAGTTCCCGTCCCTCGACGCGGCGCGCGCGGCCTATGACGACCCCGCCTATCAGGAGGTCGCGGGCATCCGCTGGCGCACCGCCGAAAGCGACATCCTTCTCGTGGAGGGCGCATGACCGACGCCGCCGCAAGCCGGGGCGCCTCGCCCCTCGATCCCCACGCCGCCGTGGCCGCCGTCGGCGGGGGCGTGGCCCCGACAGGCACCGCGCCGCTGCGGGCCGCCGACGGGCGGCCGCTGAAGGCCGCCTTGCAGCGGGCCGAGCGGGTGAACCGCCGGCGGGCCTTCCTCCTCGTCGCGCCGCTCCTGCTGTTCGTGCTGGTCACGTTCCTCTTCCCGATCGGCAACCTGCTGAAGCAGTCGATCTGGAACGACGGCTTCGTCGTGCACGAGAACTTCGCCACCGGCACCCGCACGCCGATCATGCAGAACCTCGGGGGCTGGTTCGACGCCAACCCCCCCGGCACCCCCGCGAACGAGGAGGCGTTCGCCGCCCTCGCCGCCGACATGGCGCAGCTGCGCGAGCTGCGCGCGCAAGGCTCGGTCGGCACGCGCATCAACTACGAGGTGCCGGGCACCCGCTCGCTCTTCACGAAGACGGCGCGGCGCGCGGACGACCTTCGGCCGCCTTTCATGGAGGCGATCCTCGACGTGGACGAGGACTGGGCCGACCCCGCCCTCTGGGCCGCGATGCGGGGCGCCTCCTCGCCGCTTACGCTGAACTTCTACCTCGCCGCCGTGGACCTCGAGCGGAACGCGCAGGGCGACATCGTCCCCGTGAACGAGAACCGGGCGATCTACCGCGACCTCTTCGGCAAGACGCTGGTGCTGAGCCTCGTCATCACCGGGGCCACGCTGCTGCTGGGGTTTCCCGTCGCCTACCTCCTGGCGACGCTTCCGCTCGCCAAGTCGAACCTGCTGATGATCTTCGTCCTCCTGCCGTTCTGGACGTCGCTGCTGGTGCGGACGACGTCGTGGATCGTGCTGCTGCAGTCGCAGGGGGTGGTGAACGACGGGCTGGTGGCGGCCGGCATCATCGGGGACGGGAGCCGCATCCAGATGATGTACAACCAGATGGGCACGGTCATCGCGATGACGCACATCCTGCTGCCCTTCATGGTGCTGCCGCTCTATTCGGTGATGCGGCCGATCGACCCTTCCTACATGCGGGCGGCTCGGTCGCTGGGCGCGAACTCCTTCACGGCGTTTCGCCGGGTCTACCTGCCGCTGACGATCCCCGGGATCGGGGCGGGCGCGCTCCTCGTGTTCATCCTCGCGGTGGGCTATTACATCACGCCGGCGCTGGTGGGCGGGGCGGACGGGCAGCTCATCTCGAACCTGATCGCCTTCCACATCCTCGACAGCCTGAACTGGTCGCTGGGCGCGGCGCTTGCCTCGCTGCTGCTGTTCGGGGTGCTGATCCTCTACTGGCTCTACGACCGGCTCGTGGGCATCGACAACCTGAAGCTGGGATAGACGCATGGCCCTTCCGTCGCACGCCACCACCTTCGAGAAGGTGTGGCACTACGTCTTCCTCGTCATCTGCGGGCTGATCTTCCTGTTCCTGATCGCGCCGATCCTCGTCGTCATCCCGCTGAGCTTCAACGCCGAGCCCTACTTCACCTTCACCCAGAAGATGCTGTCCCTCGACCCCGAAGGGTACTCGCTGCGCTGGTACGAGCGGCTGCTCGAGCAGGGGATGAACGCGCCGAACGCGGTGGCCGGCTGGTGGTCGGACATGTGGAACAACGCCGCCTGGGTGCGGGCGGCGAAGAACAGCTTCATCATCGGCATCGCCTCGACGCTGCTGGCGACGGTGCTGGGAACGGTCGCCGCCCTCGGGCTGTCGCGGCCCGAGATGCCGTTCAAGGGCCCCATCATGGCGATCCTGATCTCGCCCATGATCGTGCCGATCATCATCTCGGCGACGGGCCTGTTCTTCTTCTACTCGGCGACCGGCCTCGCCAACACCTATCCGGGGATCATCATGGCGCACGCCGTCCTCGGCATCCCCTTCGTCATCATCACCGTGACCGCGACGCTGGTGGGTTTCGACCAGTCGCTGACGCGGGCGGCGGCGTCGCTGGGGGCGAACCCCCGGCGGACCTTCTTCAAGGTGACGATGCCGCTGATCCTGCCGGGCGTGATCTCCGGCGCGCTCTTCGCCTTCGTGACCTCGTTCGACGAGGTGGTCGTCGTCCTCTTCGTCGCGGACTTCGAGCAGCAGACCATCCCGCGCCAGATGTGGAACGGCATCCGCGAGCAGATCTCCCCCACCATCCTGGCCGCGGCCACCATCCTCGTCGCCGTGTCGATCGCACTGCTGACCACCGTCGAGCTGCTGCGCCGGCGGGGCGAGCGGATGCGGGGCATCACCCCGTCATGAAACCTTCACGTGCGTCCCGCCGGATGCCGCGGCATCCGGCGGGCGGACGGAACGGAGGGGCGGGATGATCCTCTTGAACGGCTTCGGCCGGATCGGGAAGCTGGTGCTGCGCGAGTTGGCGGACCGTGGCCATGCGGGTGCCATTGCCGGCGTGAACGAGGTCGCCGGCGACGCCCGGGCCCTCGCCCACCTGATGGAGTTCGACAGCGTCCAGGGCCGGTGGGGCGGCGATGTCGGGACCGTCGGCGACGCCCTCGTGCTGGACGGGCACCGGGTGCCGGTCACGGCCCACCGCCGGATCGAGGATCTTCCCCTGGACGGGGTCGATGTCGCGGTGGACTGCACGGGCATGTTCCGCACCCAGGCGCAGCTGGCCCCCTATCGAGGCAGGGCGGGCAAGGTCGTGCTCTCGGCCCCCGTGAAGGACGGCGGCGCGCCGGAGATCTGCTTCGGCGTCAACCACGGGACCTATGGCGGCGAATGGCTGGTGACGGGCGCCTCCTGCACGACCAACTGCCTCGCCCCCGTGGTGAAGGTCGTCCAAGAGGCCTTCGGCATCCGGCACGGCTCCTACACGACGATCCACGACGTCACGAACACGCAGACGATCGTGGATGCGCCGCACAAAGACCTGCGGCGCGCGCGCTCGGCCATGCACTCGCTCATCCCGACCTCCTCGGGCTCGGCCAAGGCGATCGGGCGCATCTTCCCGGCGCTGGAAGGGCGGCTCGACGGGTTGGCGGTCCGGGTGCCGGTGACGGAGGGCTCGCTGACCGACATGACCTTCGAGCTGGAGCGGGAGGTTGCCGTGGAGGAGGTGAACGGCGTCCTGTGCGAGGCCGCGGCGGGGCCGCTGGCAGGCATCCTGGGCTACGAGGATCGGCCTCTCGTCAGCGCGGACTACACCGGCGACCGGCGCAGCGCCGTGGTGGATGGGCCGCTGACGCGGGTGACGGGCGGCACGCAGGCGAAGCTCTTCGCGTGGTACGACAACGAGATGGGGTATTCCGCGCGCCTCGCCGACCTGGTGGAGATGGTCCTCTGAGCGCCGGGGCCGAGGGCGCGCCCCTGCGCGCCTTCGCGGCCGTGACGGCGGCCTACTGGGCGTTCATGCTGACGGACGGCGCCCTGCGGATGCTGGTCCTGCTGCACTTCCACACCCTGGGGTTCACGCCGCTGCAACTCGCCGGGCTGTTCCTCCTCTACGAGATCGCGGGGGTCGCGACTAACCTCGCGGCGGGGTTCCTCGGGACGCGGTTCGGGCTGGCCGCGACCCTGAAGGCGGGGCTGGCGATCCAGGTCGCCGCGCTGCTGGCGCTGGCGGCGCTGGACCCCGCATGGGCGGTCGGGGTCTCCGTCGCCTACGTGATGGCCGTGCAGGGCCTGTCGGGGGTGGCCAAGGATCTGTCGAAGACCGCCGCGAAGTCCGCCGTGAAGGCCCTGGCGGGGGAGGGGGCGCTCTTCCGGTGGGTCGCGGCGCTGACCGGGTCGAAGAACGCGATCAAGGGGCTGGGGTTCTTCCTCGGCGCGGCGTCGCTGGCGGCGGCGGGTTTCGTGCCGGCGCTTCTCGCGATGGCGGCGGGGCTCGGGGCGATCCTGGTGGCGGTCGTCCTTCTCCTGCCGCCGGGGCTGCCGGGGGCGAGCAGGGGCGCGAGGTTCCGGCAAGTCCTGTCCCCTTCGCGCGCGGTCAACGGGCTGTCGCTGGCGCGCATGTTCCTCTTCGGCGCGCGTGACGCATGGTTCGTCGTCGGCCTGCCCCTCTTCCTGGTCGAGGCGCTGGCCCCCGTGATCGGCGGCGGATCGGCCTTCTTCGTGACGGGCGGGTTCATGGCCCTCTGGATCGTGGGCTATGGCGCCGTGCAGGGCTTCGCGCCCGCGATCCTGCGCGCGCGGGGCAGGTCCGTGGCCGAGATCGCCGCGATGGCGGTGGACTGGGCGCGGGTGCTCACGGTCGTGACGGGCCTCGCCGTCCTCGCCAGCGTGGCGCCGGAGGGGTGGCGCGTGCCGCTGGTCCTGCTCTCGCTCCTGGCGTTCGGGGTGGCGTTCGCGCTGAACTCGTCCCTGCATTCCTACCTGATCCTCGCCTTCGCAGGCGAGGGGCGGATCACGATGGACGTCGGCTTCTACTACATGGCCAACGCCGCAGGCCGCCTGATCGGCACGGCGGCGTCGGGCCTCGCCTACGCGTGGGGCGGGTTGCCGGCGTGCCTGTCGGCGGCCGCGGTCCTGTCGCTGCTGTCCATGACGGCCGCCCGCCGCCTGCCCGAACTCGCGAAGCGTTCGCAATCCACTTGACTTCTTGCGAACGCTTCGCAGGTAGTGATCCATGATCAGAACGCTTCTCGCCACCGCCCTGCTCGCCACGCCGGCAGCCGCGGACATAAAGGTCGCAACGACCTTCACCGTCATCGCCGACATGGCCCGCGAGGTCGGCGGCGAGCATGCCGAGGTCGCCTCGATCACCCGGCCGGGGGCGGAGGTTCACGGCTACTCGCCCACGCCTCGCGACATCCTCGACGTGCAGGACGCGGACCTGATCCTCTACAACGGCATGAACCTCGAGCTGTGGTTCGATCGCTTCTTTCGCAATCTGCGCGACGTCCCCGCGGTCGAGGTCTCCGAGGGGATCGAGCCGATTTCGATCTCGGGCGGGTCCTATGACGGGCGGCCGAACCCGCACGCCTGGATGGGGCTGGAAGGCGCGCGCGTCTACGTCGACAACATCGCCGAGGCGTTCGCCGAGGCGGACCCCGAGAACGCCGAGTACTACCGCGCCAACGCCGCCGCCTACGTCGATGAGATCGAGGAGACGGTGGGCGAGGCGGTGGACGCGATCGCCGCGCTTCCCGAAGGGCGGCGCTGGCTCGTCACCTCCGAGGGCGCGTTCTCCTACCTCGCGCGCGACCTGGGCCTGAACGAGGCGTTCATCTGGCCGATCAACGCAGACCAGCAGGGCTCGCCCTCGCAGATGCGGGCGGTGATCGACACGGTGCGGGCGAACGACGTGCCGGCCGTCTTCTCCGAATCCACCGTCCCGCCCGAGCCCGCGTTTCAAGTCGCCCGCGAGACGGGGGCCGAGTACGGCGGCATCCTCTACGTCGACTCGCTGTCGGAGGCGGACGGGCCGGTGCCGACCTATCTCGACCTCCTGCGCGTCACCATCGGCACCATCGCCGGGGGCCTGTCCGAGTGAAGGACAGCATCCCCGGCACGCGCGAGGGGATCGCCGTCGAGGGGTTGACCGTCGCGTATCGCAACGGCCTCGTCGCGCTGCGCGACGCCTCCTTCGCGATCCCCGAGGGGACCATCACCGCCCTCGTGGGGGTGAACGGCGCGGGCAAGTCGACCCTCTTCAAGGCGATCATGGGCCTTCTGCCCGCCCGCGACGGCACGATCCGCATCCTGGGCCGTCCGGTGGACAAGGCCCTGAAGGAGAACCTCGTCGCCTACGTCCCCCAGGCCGAGGAGGTCGACTGGGCCTTTCCCGTCCTGGTCGAGGACGTCGTCATGATGGGGCGCTACGGCCGCATGGGCTTCCTGCGCCGCGCCTCGGCCGCCGACCGGGCTGCCGTGGACGCCGCCCTGGAACGGGTCAGCATGTCCGAGTTCCGCGACCGCCAGATCGGCGAGCTGTCCGGCGGGCAGCGCAAGCGCGTCTTCCTCGCCCGCGCCCTGGCGCAGGAGGCGAAGGTCATCCTCCTCGACGAGCCCTTCACCGGCGTCGACGTGAAGACGGAGGACGCGATCGTGGACCTGCTGCGCGACCTGCGTGCGGAGGGGCGCGTGATGCTGGTCTCGACCCACAACCTCGGCTCGGTCCCCGCGTTCTGCGACCGGGTGGTGATGGTGCGGGGCACCGTCCTCGCCGCGGGGCTGACCGACCTCGTCTTCACGCGCGAGAACCTCGCCGAGGCCTTCGGCGGCGTGCTGCGCCACTTCGTCCTGGAGGGCGCGGACCTTCACGACGACCACGAGGAGGACGCGCGCCGCGTCACGGTGATCTCCGACGACGAGCGGCCGCTCGTCCTCTACGACGACGAGCACGCCCGGGCGGATGCGGAGGACGGCGAGTGACCCGCGCCCCGCACCCGGGGTCGCCGCGCGCGCCCTCCCGCGCCGCCGCCCGGAGGGGGGAGGGCGCATGAGCCTGCTCGAGCCCTTCTCCTACGGCTACATGGTGAACGCCATCTGGGTGTCGGCCCTGACGGGCGCGGTCTGCGCCTTCCTCTCGGCCTTCCTGACGCTGAAGGGCTGGTCGCTGATCGGCGACGCGCTGGCCCACTCGATCGTGCCTGGCGTCGCGGGGGCCTACATCCTGGGGCTGCCCTTCGCCATCGGCGCGTTCCTCTCCGGCGGGATGGCGGCGGGCGCGATGCTCTTCCTCAACCAACGGACGGGCCTGCGCGAGGACGCGATCATCGGCCTCATCTTCACCTCCTTCTTCGGGCTCGGCCTCTTCATGGTCTCGCTCTCGCCCGCGTCGGTGGACGTGCAGACGATCACGCTGGGCAACGTCCTGGCGATCTCGCCGGCGGACACGGCGCAGCTCGCGGCGATCGGAGGGGTGACGATGACGATCCTGCTGCTGAAGTGGCGCGACTTCGTGCTCGTCTTCTTCGACGAGGCCCACGCCCGCTCCATCGGCCTGCCCACGGGGGCCTACCGCGTCCTCTTCTTCGCGCTGCTCGCCGCGTCCACGGTGGCCGCGCTGCAGACGGTGGGCGCGTTCCTCGTGATCGCGATGGTCGTGACCCCGGGCGCGACGGCCTATCTGCTGACGGACCGGTTCGGACGCCTCGTCACGCTCGCCGTCGCGATCGGGGCCGGGACGTCGGCGGCGGGGGCCTACCTCTCCTACTTCCTCGACGGGGCGACGGGGGGGGTGATCGTCGTCCTCCAGACAACGATCTTCGCGCTGGCCTTCCTCTTCGCGCCGGTGCACGGCCTCCTGGCCGCCCGCCGCAGGGCCCGGTCGTGAGCGAGCTGCTCCTTCCCTTCCAGCTTCCCTTCATGGCTGACGCCATGCTGATCGCCGCCATCGTCGCGGTGCCGGCCGCGCTGCTGTCGTGCTTCATGGTGCTGCAGGGCCTCAGCCTGATGGGCGACGCGGTCAGCCACGCGGTGCTGCCGGGCGTGGTGATCGGCTATCTCGCGGGCATCCCGTTCGGCCTCTCCTTCGCGGCGGGGCCGGGGATCACGATCGGGGCCTTCGTGGCCGGGATGGGCTGCGCCCTGCTCGTCGGATGGATCGACGAGAACGCGCGCGTCAAGCGCGACACGGTGATGGGCGTCGTCTTCTCGGGGATGTTCGCCATCGGGATCGTGCTCTACGCCGCCGTCCGGACCGAGCTTCACCTCGACCATATCCTCTTCGGCGACATGCTGGGCATCCTGCCCGTGGACCTCTGGACGGCGCTGGGGATAGCGGTGGTCGTGACGGCGTGGATCCTCCTCTCCTGGCGGGATCTCGCGCTGGTGGCGTTCGATCCGGTGCAGGCGCGGGCCGTGGGCCTTCGGACCCGGACGCTGCGCTACGGGCTGCTGGCCGCGCTGTCGGCGACGGTGGTGGCGGCGCTGAAGGCGGTCGGGCTGATCCTGGCCATCGCGATCCTGATCGCGCCCGGCGCCATCGCCTTTCTCGTGACGCGGCGCCTCGGGGCGATGCTGTCGGTCGCGACCCTGATCTCCGTCGTGGCCGGGGTGCTGGGCGTCTACCTCAGCTTCTTCATCGACAGCGCGCCGGCGCCGACCATCGTGCTCCTGCTGACGCTGACATTCGTGGCGGCCTTCGTGCGCGCGACCATCCGCGCCCGCACCTGAGGCTTGCAAAAAATCCGCGACGTGCGAGGCTTTCCCCAGCGGGAGGAGGACGCACATGGCCGATGGATCGCAGGCAGGCAGCTGGAAGTCCGGGCGCCGCACGCCCGAGGAGCTGGAGCGCGACTTCGGCGACCTCCACCCGCTCTACGACGCGCATGAGGCGCGGGTGGCCGCCGACCGCTGCTACTTCTGCTACGACGCGCCCTGCATCACGGCCTGCCCGACGGCGATCGACATCCCCCTCTTCATCCGGCAGATCCAGGCGGGCCAGCCGGGAAGCGCCGCCAAGACGATCTGGGACCAGAACGTCCTCGGCGGGATGTGCGCCCGCGTCTGCCCGACCGAGACCCTCTGCGAGGAGGCCTGCGTCCGCGAGGCCGCCGAGGGTAGGCCGGTCGAGATCGGGCGCCTGCAGCGCTACGCCACCGACACGCTGATGACCCAAGGGGTCCATCCCTACGAGCGAGCCGCATCCACCGGCCGCCGCGTCGCGGTGGTCGGCGCGGGCCCCGCCGGCCTCTCCTGCGCGCACCGCGTGGCGATGCGGGGTCACGACGTCGTGATCTTCGAGGCCCGGCCCAAGCCCGGCGGGCTGAACGAGTACGGCATCGCCGCCTACAAGACCCCGGACGGCTTCGCCCAGGCCGAAGTCGACTGGCTGCTGCGGATCGGCGGGATCGAGATCCGCGAGGAGCACCGGCTGGGCAGCGACATCTCCCTCGACACGCTGCGGGGCGAGTTCGACGCCGTCTTCCTCGGCATGGGCCTCGGCGGGACGCGCGCCTGGAAGGGGCCCGGCGACGACAAGGCCGGGCAGGGCGAGGCGGTGCACTTCATCGCCGACCTGCGCCAGTCCTCGGACCTCGGCGCGCTGCCGGTGGGCGGCGACGTGGTGGTGGTCGGCGGCGGCATGACGGCGGTGGACGCCGCCGTGCAATCCAAGCTGCTGGGGGCCGGGACGGTCACGATCCTCTACCGCCGGGCGCAGGACCGCATGCCCGCCTCCCGCTGGGAGCAGGACCTCGCGACCTCGAAGGGCGTGCGGATCCTCGACCGGGCCGTCCTGCGCGAGATCGTGGGGAACGGCGCCGTCGCCGAGCTGATCGTCGACCGGGTCGGCGACGACATGCAGCCCACGGGCGAGGTGCTGCGCCTGGCCTGCGACCAGCTCCTGCGCGCGATCGGCCAGGTCGCCGACGGCTTGCCCGACGGGCTGGAGACGGACGGCGGCAAGATCGCGGCGGACGCGCGGGGGCGCACCTCGCTGCCCGGCGTCTGGGCCGGCGGCGACTGCACGCCCGCGGGCGACGACCTGACGGTCACGGCGGTGGCGCAGGGCCGCGACGCGGCCGAGGACATCCACGCCGTCCTGATGGCCGCGGCCCCGGCCCGCACCGGCGCCCTCGTGGCCGAGCCCCTGCGCGGCATCGACGCCCCGCCTCACGGCGAGACCCCGCACCCCGGAACCCACGGCTGAGAGGAGGAGGCGCGACCATGGCAGACCTCACCACCGACTTCATCGGCATCCGCTCCCCCAACCCGTTCTGGCTGGCCTCCGCCCCGCCCACGGACAAGGAGTACAACGTCCGCCGCGCGTTCGCCGCGGGCTGGGGCGGGGTCGTCTGGAAGACCCTGGGCGAGGAGGGGCCGCCCGTCGTCAACGTGAACGGCCCCCGCTACGGCGCGGTCTACGGCGCGGACCGCCGCCTCCTCGGCCTCAACAACATCGAGCTGATCACCGACCGCCCGCTCGAGGTGAACCTGCGCGAGATCAAGGCCGTCAAGCGCGACTTCCCAGACCGGGCGATGATCGTATCGATCATGGTCCCGTGCGAGGAGGCCGCCTGGAAGGCGATCCTCCCCCGCGTGGAGGCGACCGGCGCCGACGGGATCGAGCTGAACTTCGGCTGCCCCCACGGCATGAGCGAACGGGGCATGGGTTCGGCCGTGGGCCAGGTCCCCGAATACGTCGAGATGGTCGCCCGCTGGTGCAAGAAGCACACCCGGATGCCGGTGATCGTGAAGCTGACACCCAACATCACGGACGTGCGGCACAGCGCGCGGGCGGCGGTGAAGGGCGGGGCCGACGCTGTCAGCCTCATCAACACGATCAACTCGATCACCTCCGTCGACCTCGACGACATGGCGCCCGAGCCGACCATCGACGGCAAGGGCACGCATGGCGGCTATTGCGGGCCGGCGGTGAAGCCCATCGCGCTGCACATGGTCGCCGACATCGCGCGCGACCCCGAATGCGGGAACATCCCCATCAGCGGCATCGGCGGCGTGACCACTTGGCGCGACGCGGCCGAGTTCCTGGCCCTCGGCGCCGGCACGGTTCAGGTCTGCACGGCGGCGATGACCTACGGGTTCGGCATCATCAAGGAGATGACGCAGGGCCTGTCGGACTGGATGGACGCGAAAGGCTATGTCTCCCCCATGGAGGTGTCGGGCCGCGCGGTGCCGAACGTCACGGACTGGCAGCGCCTGAACCTCGAATACGTGACCAAGGCCCGGATCGATCCCGACCTCTGCATCAAGTGCGGCCGCTGCTACGCCGCCTGCGAGGACACGTCCCACCAGGCCATCGCCGTCTCGCCCGACAGGACCTTCAGCGTGATCGACGCCGAATGCGTGGCCTGCAACCTCTGCGTGGACGTCTGCCCGGTCGAAGGCTGCATCACCATGGAACGCCTCGCCCCCGGCACGATCGATCCCCGCACGGGCCGCGAGGTCCGGGCGGAGCCAGCGGACTGGACGACCCACCCCAACAACCCGAGCGTGAAGGTCGCGGCGGAGTAGCCGCCGGCCCCGCCGCCCCCGGCCTGCCGGGGACGACATCGATAGCGAAGGCCCCGAAGCGCATTCGGGGCATGGAGAACCAGATGGCCGACGGAAGCACAGCCCCCGCCCGGAACATGCGGATCGACGCCGACCGTCTCTGGGACAGCATCCACGAGATGGCCGAGATCGGGCCTGGGGTGGCAGGTGGGTCGAACCGCCAGACGCTGACGGACGACGACGCGAAGGGCAGGGCGCTGTTCCGGTCCTGGTGCGAGGCGGCGGGCTGCGAGATGGGGCTGGACGGGATCGGCAACATGTTCGCCACCCGCCCCGGCACCGACCCGGACGCGCTGCCGGTCTATGTGGGCAGCCACCTCGACACGCAGCCCACGGGCGGGCGCTATGACGGGGTTCTGGGCGTCCTCGGCGGGCTGGAGGTGATCCGCACGCTGAACGACCTCGGAATCCGGACGAAGCATCCCATCACCGTCGTAAACTGGACCAACGAGGAGGGGACGCGCTTCGCCCCCGCCATGCTGGCCTCCGGCGTCTTCGCGGGCGTCCACGCGCAGGATTGGGCGGAGGACCGCACCGACGCCGAAGGCAATCGCTTCGGGGACGAGCTGGACCGCATCGGCTGGCGCGGGGACGAGCCCGTCGGCGGCCGCAAGATGCACGCCCTCCTCGAGCTGCACATCGAGCAGGGCCCGATCCTGGAGGCGGAGGGCAAGGAGATCGGCGTCGTCACCCACGGCCAGGGCCTGCGCTGGATCGAATGCACGGTGACGGGGAAGGAGTCGCACACCGGCTCGACCCCGATGCCGATGCGGCGGAACGCGGGCCGGGGCCTCGCGCAGATCACCGAGCTCGTCCACGAGATCGCGATGAGCAACGCGCCGAACGCCGTGGGCGCCATCGGGCACGTCGACGTCCACCCCAACAGCCGCAACATCATCCCCGGCCGCGTCGTCTTCACCATCGACTTCCGCTCGCACGAGCTGGACCGCCTGAACGGCATGGTGGACCGGCTGATGGAGGAGGCGCCGAAGCTCTGCGAGGCGCTGGGGGTCGGGTTCGCCGCCGAGATCGTCGGCCAGTTCGACCCGCCCGCCTTCGACGAGCGGCTGGTCGGGATCGTCCGCCAGGCGGCCGAACGGCTGGGCTACTCGCACATGGACATCGTCAGCGGGGCCGGCCACGACGCCTGCTGGATCAACCAGGTCGCCCCCACGGCGATGATCATGTGCCCCTGCGTCGACGGCCTCTCGCACAACGAGGCCGAGGAGATCCGCAAGGAGTGGGCGCAGGCCGGGACCGACGTTCTGTTGCACGCCGTCCTGGAGGTGGCGGAGGTGGCGGCTTGATGGCCGATTGGTCGAAGGTGGTCGCCGCGAACGGGGTCAGCCGGCTTCCCGGCGGATCGGCCTGTGATCCGATAGAGAAGCAGTGTCAGGATGCGATCATCGACCTCGTGATCTGCCTTCGCGGCGACTACCCAAACCTACCCCTTGGACATGCAGATCGCTTCCTCTCAGTGGGCGAATGGGGTCTTGCGTACGCAGAGGTCAGAGCAGTGGCGAAGGACATCGAGACGGCTAGCGAGTTCACGGCCGCGGCGATCGAGAGAGCGCGCTCTCTCTTCGACGACACGGAGACCGTTCGGCTCTATGAAGGCTGATAGGAAGGTTATGGATCCGCCGCTAGAGCGGTGCCCTCAGTCCTCGCTCCCGGTGGACGCGGCGGCATCACGCTGGACACCAGCCGCCCCATCCGGTTCCTTCCCCGGGCGATTCCGCCGCGAAGGACCATGCCATGCGCCCCGCCCAGCCCGACCGCCTCCGTTCGCGCCGTCCCGGCGCCCGCGCGCCGTGGGGGCGCGCCGCCGGCGTCCTGGCGCTGGGCGTGGCGGCGGCCTGCCAGCCCGTGCCCGCCGACTTCGTCGAGCTGGAGGTCGCGCCGCCTGCGCTGACCGGGCGCATCCCGGCGGAGGCGCGGGGGATGCCGCTGCTCGCCGATCCGGAAGGGTGTCTCTACTTCACCGCGATGCGCACCGTCCGGCCCGTGATCGACCCGGCGACGGAGGTGCAGGTCTGTGCGCTGCGCTAGCCTCCTCGTGCTGCCGCTCCTGATGGCGTGCGCGGACGGCCCGGGCGCCTTCGCCCCCGTCGACGGTCTGCCCGACGACGTCCTGCGCTACCTTCCCGCGGATGCCACCGCCGATGACGTCCGCATCCGCGAGGAATGCCTCTACGTCCGGACGGCCGACGGCATGGTCCCGGTCCGCCGCGGCCGGGTCGAGGTCTACTGCAACCCGCGCCCGCCGATCGAGCTGGGCCAGCCCGTGATCGTCGCGCCCGAGGCGTAGCCCCCACCTTCCGGCCCGACGCCCGTCCGGCGGGCCCTGCCGCACCGATGGGGGGCCGCCTCGGCGCCTGCACCCTTGCGCGACCCCCGCCCCCGCGCCACGCTGCGCCCGAAGGCAAGGGAAGGGGCGGCAATGTCCAAGGTCATCAAGGGCGGCACCATCGTCACCGCCGAGCGAAGCTTCCGCGGCGACGTCCTGATCGAGGGCGAGCGCATCGCCGAGATCGGCACGGACCTCGCGGGCGACGAGGTGATCGACGCGTCCGAAGCCTACGTCATCCCCGGCGGGATCGACCCGCACACCCACCTCGAGATGCCCTTCATGGGCACCACCGCCGCCGAGACCTTCGAGAGCGGCACCTTCGCCGCCGCCGCCGGCGGCACCACGATGCTGGTCGACTTCTGCCTGCCGGGCGAGGACGGCAGCCTCTTGAACGCGATCGACGAGTGGGACCGCAAATCGAAGGACCAGATCTGCACCGACATCTCCTACCACATGGCGATCACCGGCTGGTCGGAGTCCATCTTCGAGGAGATGGAGGCGGTCGTGAAGGACCGGGGAATCAACACCTTCAAGCACTTCATGGCCTACAAGGGCGCCCTGATGGTCGAGGACGACGAGATGTTCGCCTCCTTCCGCCGCTGCGCCGAGCTGGGCGCCTTGCCCCTCGTCCATGCCGAGAACGGGGACGTGGTCGCCGCCCTGCAGGAGAAGTACATGGCCGAGGGCATCACCGGCCCGGAGGGCCACGCCTTCTCCCGCCCGCCGGAGGTAGAGGGCGAGGCCGCGAACCGCGCCATCATGATCGCCGACGCCGCCGGCACGCCCCTCTACATCGTGCACGTCTCCTGCGAGCAGGCGCACGAAGCCATCCGCCGCGCCCGCCAGAAGGGGATGCGCGTCTACGGCGAGCCCCTGATCCAGCACCTGACGCTCGACGAGACCGAGTATTTCGACAAGGACTGGCAGTACGCCGCCCGCCGGGTGATGAGCCCGCCGTTCCGCTCGAAGGACCATCAGGACGGGCTCTGGGCGGGGCTCGCGGCGGGCTCGCTCCAGGTGGTGGCGACCGACCACGCCGCCTTCAGCGACGAGCAGAAGCGCATGGGCGTAGACGACTTCACCCGCATCCCCAACGGCACCGGCGGCCTGGAGGAGCGGATGGGCATGCTCTGGACCCGCGGGGTCGAGACCGGGCGCCTCACGCCGGAGGAGTTCGTGGCGGTGACCTCCTCCAACATCGCCCGCATCCTGAACATCGCGGGCCGCAAGGGCCACGTCGCCGTGGGGGCCGAGGCCGACCTGGTCGTCTGGGACCCGTCCATCACCAAGACGGTCGAGGTCGCGACCCAGAAGTCGATCATCGACTACAACGTCTTCGAGGGCATGGAGATGAAGGCCCAGCCCCGCTTCACCCTGTCCCGCGGCGAGGTGATCTGGTCCTGGGGTCAGAACAGCCAGCCGAAGCCCGGCAGGGGCAAGTTCGTGCGCCGCCCGGCCTACGCCTCGGCGTCGAAGGCGTTGAGCAAATGGAAGGCCCTGAACACCCCGAGGAAGATCGAGCGGGACCCGATGAACATCCCGGCGGGGGTTTAGTGTGAATGGCCCTTCGTTTTCCGAGGACCAGGGTAGATTCTCAGTCGATTACCGAAATTATAACGGGCGGATACTACTTGGCTCCAGTATTTGGTCATTCGATACGAGGTGGACGAGGGCAGGCTCTGGCTCGATACATGCGTATCGTGATGGCCTCAACATCGATGGTGTTTCCGTAGCTCGGGACGGTACATTGATCGAGGAAGTGACCAGTCATATTGTGCAAAACGCCGATTTTTCTTCTCGAGTGAGAACCCCAAGAGAAGGCGAAGTTGTTCTTTGGAAGAATACGAACGGCCTACTCTGTGCGGTTCGCATCAACCGAGTCACGCTCACTCCTGAAAGTCAGATTGGTACAATTTTAGATGCAGATTATCGTATCTTGCGCGACGGCGGCGATGATTTTTCTAACGAAGATGGCCGGGGCAGGTCCGAGGTGCGTCGAGCCCTCCAAGAGGCTTCGATCGCATTGGAACTTGCCGAAGGCAATCCTGCGATCTCGAATGCTGACGACCTAATCATCGGGATCGGACATAATGGTCCGCCCGAGCAGGTATCACCACCGGCTGATCTAGCGCAGTCCGTAGCAGAAGTATTGACCCATGCGAGCGACTTAGTGTGCGTAGAGACACCCGACACTACTCTAATTCAGGAGATGAAGGAGAAGGTGGCCGGTCTGTCCCTCGCAATAAGGAAATGGGTGGCTACAAGGCTAGAAGAACTTTCTTCCAGCGCAACGAAGGCGGTTGGCGTTGGGCTCGGAACTTCGCTTCTCGCGAGTGTCACGAATTGGCAGATCGTGGCCGAGAAACTCTCTTCAGTCGCAGACGCTTTCGTAAAGGCATTTGGGCTATGACCACCATCTCCGCCACCTCCCTCGACCTCACCTTCCAGACCGCCGACGGTCCGGTCCACGCTCTCAGGGGCATCGACCTGACCGTCGAGGCGGGGGAGTTCGTCTCCTTCATCGGCCCCTCCGGCTGCGGGAAGACCACCTTCCTGCGCTGCGTGGCGGCTCTCGAAACTCCGACAGCGGGCGAGCTTCAGGTCCAGGGCATGACCCCCGACGAGGCCCGCCGCGCGCGCGCCTACGGCTACGTCTTCCAGGCCGCCGGGCTCTACCCCTGGCGCACCATCGGCCGGAACGTCACCCTGCCCTTGGAGATCATGGGCTACCCCAAGGCCGAGCGGCGCGAGCGGATGGAGCGGGTGCTCGACCTGGTCGAGCTCTCGGGCTTCGCGAACAAGTATCCCTGGCAGCTGTCGGGCGGGATGCAGCAGCGCGCCTCCATCGCCCGCGCGCTGAGCTTCGACGCGGGCATCCTCCTGATGGACGAGCCCTTCGGCGCCCTCGACGAGATCGTCCGCGACCGCCTGAACGAGGAGCTGCTCGCCCTCTGGGCCCGGACCGGCAAGACCTGCCTCTTCGTGACCCATTCGATCCCCGAGGCGGTCTACCTCTCCACCAAGATCGTCGTGATGAGCCCCCGGCCGGGCCGCATCGCCGACGTCATCGACTCCCCCCTCCCGCGCGAGCGCCCCCTCGATATCCGCGACACGCCCGAGTTCCTCGCCGTGGCCCACCGCGTTCGCGAAGGGCTGCGCGAGGGGATGGAGGCGGCATGATCCTTCGGCGCTGCTTCGGGACCGGACTGAGAGCCCGCCCCCGGTCCTCCGGCGGGGCCCATGCGCGCCATTCCGGCCGGGACGGATTCCCCGGCGGGACGAGAAGGCGCGCGCGCACGTGACCGACCATCCCATCTCCGCCCCCGGCGCGGGGATCGGGCGGTCGCTTCGGGTCGGGCTTCTGGTGCGGCGGATGATGGGGACGGCGGGGCCGGTGCTGGCGGTGGTCGCGGGGCTGCTGGCGATCTGGTACCTCGCGGCGATCCCGATGAACGCCGCGCAGTCCGTCACGGACGCCGAGCGGGCGGGCGCCGCGTTCGACGTCTCCGCCGCCGAGCGGCGGGACATGGGCGGCCTCTCCCTCGTCGCGCTGGCGCCCGGCACGGCCCTCGCCGGCGCCTACGGACAGGAGCGGCCGCGCCTGCCCGCCCCCCACCAGGTCGCGGGGGAGATGTGGGCGAGCACCTTCGCCCTCGGCGCCGATTGCGGCCCCGCCGAGCGCGAGCGCGACCGGCTGGAGCTGTTCGGCCGGACCTGGGCCGTGCACGAGGACTGCCTCGCGCCCGTCACCTCGCGCCGCTCGCTGATCCTCCATGCAGGCCTGACGCTGGCGCCAACGCTGCTGGGCTTCGCGATCGGCAGCCTGCTGGGCGTCGCGCTGGCCGTCGGGATCGTACACTCCCGCGTGATGGACCTCAGCGTCATGCCCTGGGCCATCGCCTCGCAGACCATCCCGATCCTGGCCATCGCGCCGATGATCATCGTGGTCATGAACTCGGTCGGCATCCAGGGGCTGCTGCCCAAGGCGATCATCAGCGCCTACCTCTCCTTCTTCCCGGTCGTGGTCGGCATGGCCAAGGGCCTGCGCGCGCCGTCCGCCGCCGACCTCGACCTGATGCGGACCTGGGGCGCGTCCGGCGCGCGCATCCTCTGGCACCTGCGGCTGCCGGCCTCGGCGCCCTACCTCTTCGCCTCGCTGAAGATCGGGGTGGCGGCGGCCCTCGTCGGCGCCATCGTGGCCGAACTGCCCACCGGCGCGGTCCGCGGCCTGGGCGCGCGCCTCCTCGCGGGCAGCTACTACGGCCAGACCATCCAGATCTGGTCCGCCCTCTTCGCGGCGGCCATCGCGGCGGCGCTGCTGGTCGCGGCGATCGGGGGGATCGAGCGCGGCGTTCTCGGCCGGATGGGACTGCGGCGGTGAGCGGCGCGATGATCCTCGGCGTGTGGGCGGCGCTCTGGGGGGCGAACGTCTGGGTCGCGGGGCGGTCCTTCGGGCGGTGGCTGGCGCCGGTGCTGTTCGGCGCGGCCCTCCTGATCCTGTGGGAGATGACCGTCCGCCTCTTCGGCGTGCCCCAGGTCATCCTGCCGGCGCCCACGGCCATCGGGGCGGCGATCTCGGCGAATGTCCCGACCCTCTGGGCGGACTTCGTGCAGACCTTCGTGAAGGGCGCGCTGTCCGGCTGGGCGATCGGCTGCGCCGCGGCCCTGCTGACCGCGCTGGTCATTGATCGCTCCGGCTTCCTGCGACGGGGCGTCCTGCCCGTGGGCAACTTCCTCGCCGCCCTCCCGATCGTCGGGACCGCGCCGATCTTCGTGATGTGGCTGGGCTTCGGGTGGGAGTCGAAGGCCGCCGTGGTCGTCGCGATGGTATTTTTCCCCGTCCTCGTGAACACGGTCGCGGGCCTCGCCGACACGCAGCCCATGCAGCGCGACCTGATGGCCACCTACGGGGCCTCGCCCGGCCAGCGCCTGCGATACCTCGCGGCGCCCTCCGCGCTGCCCTTCGTCTTCAACGGCCTGAAGATCGCGACCACGCTGGCGCTGATCGGCGCCATCGTCGCCGAATTCTTCGGCAGCCCGACCGTCGGGATGGGTTTCCGCATCTCCACGGAGGTCGGGCGCTTGAACCTCCCTATGGTCTGGGCCGAGATCGCGGTCGCCGCGCTGGCGGGATCGGCGTTCTACGGTATCGTCGCGCTCATCGAGAAACGGCTCTGCTTCTGGCATCCGTCGCAAAGGGGAGGTCGCCCATGACCCGTCTGCTCACCACCACCGTCGCCGCAACCCTGGCCCTCGGCCTCGCCGCGCCCGCCGCCGCGCAGGACCTCGACGAGCTGACGCTGCAGCTCCAGTGGGTCACGCAGGCCCAGTTCGCCGGCTACTACGCCGCGCTCGCGAACGGCTACTACGAGGACGAGGGCCTCGACGTCACGATCCTGCCGGGCGGGCCCGACATCGCGCCGCCCCAGGTCCTCGCGGGCGGCGGGGCGGACGTGATGCTGAACTGGATGCCCTCGGCCCTGGCCGCGCGCGAGCGGGGCGTGCCCGTGGTGAACATCGCGCAGCCCTTCACCTCGTCGGGGCTGATGCTGACCTGCTGGGCCGACACGGGGATCGAGGGGCCGCAGGACTTCGCGGGCCGCACGATCGGCGTCTGGTTCTTCGGAAACGAGTATCCCTTCCTCTCCTGGATGAGCCAGGAGGGCATCCCGACCGAGGAAGGCGCCGAAGGCGGCGTCACCGTCCTCAAGCAGGGGTTCAACGTCGATCCCCTGCTTCAGCGGCAGGCCGACTGCATCTCGACCATGACCTACAACGAGTACAACCAGGTCCTCGCCTCCGGCGTCGCGGAGGACGAGCTGACGACCTTCCTCTACGAGGATCAGGGCGTCGCGACCCTCGAGGACGGGATCTATACCCTCGAGGAGAACCTCGAGGACCCCGAGATGGTCGACAAGCTGGCCCGCTTCGTGCGCGCCTCGATGCGCGGCTGGGAATGGGCGGTCGAGAACCCCGAGGAGGCCGCCGAGATCATCATCGACTACGACGAGACCGGCGCCCAGACCTACGACCACCAACTCGCCATGATGGAGGAGATCGCCAAGCTCGTGGACACCTCGCAGGGGGGCGCGCTGGACGAGGCGGCCTACCAGCGCACGGTCGACACGCTGCTGGCGGGCGGCTCGGACCCGGTGATCACCGCCGCGCCCGAGGGGGCGTGGACGGCGCAGGTCACGGACGCCGCCGGCGAGATGTGATCCGCGGGGCGGCGGGCGCAGGGGCCGGACGTCCCCCGCGCCCGCTTCCGTTCGGGCGCGCCGCCCCCTAGATGGCGGCGCATGACCCCGCGGATCGCCGTCGCCCCCATGATGGACTGGACCGACCGGCACTGCCGGGCGTTCCACCGCATCCTGTCGAGGCGAACGCTCCTGGTGACGGAGATGGTGACCGCGCCGGCCCTCGTGCGGGGCGGCGCGTCCCACCTCCTGCGCCACGGGGGCGAGCGTCCCCATGCCCTCCAACTCGGCGGCTCGGACCCCGCCGAGCTGGCCGAGGCCGCGCGCATGGGCGCCGGGGCGGGCTTCGACGAGGTCGACCTGAACTGCGGCTGCCCGTCGGGCAGGGTCCAATCCGGCACCTTCGGCGCGGTGCTGATGAAGGACGCCCCCCATGTCGCGCGCTGCGTCGAGGCCATGGCGGCTTGCGGCGTGCCCGTCACGGTCAAGTGCCGCATCGGCGTCGACGACCAGGACCCCGCCACCGTCCTGCCCGACTTCATCCGGCACGTGCGTGGGGCCGGCGCCGCCCGCGTCACCGTCCACGCCCGCAAGGCGTGGCTGAAGGGCCTGTCCCCGAAGGAGAACCGCGAGGTCCCGCCCCTCGACCACGCCCTCGTCCACGCCATGCGGGCGGAGTTCCCGGACCTCGACCTCTGGATCAACGGCGGCGTCGCGACGCTGGATGAGGCGCGCGCCCATCTCGGCGCCGGGATGGACGGCGTGATGATCGGCCGCGCCGCCTATCACCGCCCCTGGGACGTCCTCGCCGGCGCCGACGTGCTGCAGGGCGGTGCCGCTGGCCCGGCGCGTGAAGAGGCGGCCCTCGCCATGATCCCCCACATCCGCGCCCATCTGGCCGAAGGGGGACGGCTGCATTCGGTCACGCGCCACATGCTCGGCCTCTTCCACGGGCAGCCGGGCGCGCGCCGCTGGAAGCGCGTCCTGTCCGAGGGCGCCAGCAGGCCCGGCGCGGACGAGGGCCTCGTGCACGAAGCCCTCTCGGCCGTCTCGTCCGAGGTCGCCTGACCTTGCCCGCGTCGCGGCGCCGGGGCAGGGGGCGCGGATGGAACTGATCCTCTTCGCGATCGCGATCCTCCTCATCGGCGCGCTCGCGGGCCTGCTCGCGGGTCTTCTGGGCGTCGGCGGGGGGATCGTCCTCGTGCCGGCCTATTTCTATGCCTTCCGCGCGCTGGGCTACGGCGGCGAGGATCTGATGCGGATCTGCGTGGCCACCTCGCTCGCGACGATCATCGTGACCTCGCTGCGCTCGCTCCAGTCGCACCACCGCAAGGGCGCGGTCGAATGGGGGGTGCTGCGCGGCTTCGCCCCCTGGATCGTCGCCGGGGCGATCGGGGGGATGCTGGCGGCTACCGCGCTCGACACCCGGGCGCTCCAGCTGGCCTTCGGGGGTCTGGGGCTGCTGGTCGGGACCTACATGGCGCTGGGCACCGGCCGCCTTTCGCTGGGCGCGGCGATGCCGACCGGCGCGCCGCGCGCGGGCTACGGTGCGGCGACCGGCTTCCTGTCGGTGCTCATGGGCATCGGCGGCGGCAGCTTCGGCGTGCCGCTGATGACGCTCTACGGCATGCCGATCCACCGGGCGGTCGCGACGGCGGCGGGCTTCGGCGTGGTCATCGCGGTGCCGTCCGTGATCGGCTTCCTCCTCGCGCCCGCGGCCGGGGCGCCGCCCTGGACGGTCGGCAGCGTGAACGCCCCGGCCTTCGCGCTGACCATCGTCATGACCCTGCTGACCGCGCCGCTGGGCGCCGCCCTGGCGCACCGGATGAACCCCAGGCCGCTCAAGCGCGTCTTCGCGGTCTTCCTGCTGCTCGTGGCGGCGAACATGCTCTTCGAGGCGCTGACGGGGGCCTAGCCCTTCACCCGCGCCGCGCGCCCGCCGCGGCGCCGGCGCAGCCGCGGCGCCCGGCCGGGCAGCTCGTCCATCACCGCCCGCCGGGCCTCCGGCGTCATGCGGGACCAGGCGGCGATCTCGTCCCGCGTGCGCAGGCAGCCCGTGCAAAGCCCCTCCGCGGGGTGGATCAGGCAGACCTTCACGCAGGGCGATTCGATCTCGTCGCGCTCCCAGACGGTGGTCATCCGATGTACCTCAGCCGGTCCAGCATCCCCTGCAGGATATAGCTCGCGGCGACGCTGTCGATCCGCTCGGCCCGCTTGGCGCGCGAGGTGTCGGCCTCGATCATCGCGCGCTCGGCGGCGACCGTGCTCAGCCGTTCGTCCCAGAAGGCCAGCGGCAGGGCGGCGAGCCGCCCGAGGTTGCGCGCAAACCCCCGCGCCGCCTGCGCCCGCGGCCCCTCCGTGCCGTCCATGTTGCGCGGCAGGCCGATCACGATCCCCGCCACGCCGCGCCCCTGCGCCAGCACGAGGATGCGCTCCGCGTTCGGCGTGAACTTGGTCCGGCGGATCGTCTCCAACGGCGAGGCGACGGAGCGTAGCCCGTCCGACACCGCGACGCCTATCGTCTTCGTCCCCGGGTCCAGCCCGATCAGGGCCCCGGCCGGGGGCAGGAGGGCGGCGAACTCTTCGGCGGTCTCGCAGATCATGGAAGGGCCGATAGGCGCTTTCCGGCCCGGCCGCGAGGTGCCGCCGCGCCACCGGTCGGGGAAGGCGCGCGCGACGCGCCGCCGGCTCCGGCGGGAACCCGGCAGCGCAAGGCCGGTTGGGGCCGGGACAGTCACCCGCGGGAAGGTTCCCTCACGTGCTCAAGCGCATCGCCATCGTCGCCCTCGTCATCGTGGCGATCATCCTCGTCCTGGCTTTCTGGGGCACGTTCGAGTTCCTCGACTTCCTCTTCGACGGCCTACGGCCCGACCCCGAGCCCGTCGTGGTCGACCCCGCCGGCGACGACGTCGTCATCGTCCCGACGGAGTAGGCGCCATGCTTCGAACGTTCCTCATCATCGCCATCCTCGGCGCCGTCGCCTTCGGCGCCGCCATCGCCCTCGGCGTCGTCACCTTCGGCGAGCCCGCCGTCGAAGCGGTCGGCGAGGGCGAGATCCTCGAAGGGGTGACGGAGGATTGACCCCGTCCTTCCCTCAGTGGACGAGCTCCGGGAACGGCGCCTCGTCCTCCTCGATGAGCTCCGGGAACGGGTGCGCCTCCTCCAGCTCGGCGGCCTCGCACCGTGCCGCCGCACGGGCGATCTCCGCCATGCGGAGACGCTCGCGCGTGCCCTGCTCGGGGCGGGCCGCGTAGGCCCGAGCGGCGCCTTCTGCCCTCGCGTCCGCATGACGCTGCAGGGTCCGCGCGCCCTCCAGCGCCCCGGCGAGAAGGTCCGCGTAGCTTCCGATGTTCCTCATCTTGAACCCCTCCGCGAGATGTTCCGCCTTCGTTCTTAACTCGGTGTTCCCCCTCTGTCCACAAAAATGAACCCATCCCCCTTTCGTGCGTAGTCCCGCCACAGACCGGAGGGGCGACATGCGAATTCCCTATCCCCGCATCCTCGGCGCCTTGGCCGGTGCAGCGGTCCTGCTGCTCGTCCTCTGGCTGACGAGCGGCCTCTACCTCGCTGACGACACCGTGCCCGAGCCCGTCGTCCTCTTCGACTACTGACCGCCGGTGCCGGCGGGACCGCGCGACGCTTGACGGGCCCGGGGGCGCGGGACAGGTCTGGCCCGGACGCAACCCAAAGGGAGACGCCTCATGGCCGCCTTCGACCTTCCCGACCTGCCCTACGCGCACGACGCCCTCGCCCCCAAGGGCATGTCGAAGGAGACGCTGGAGTATCACCACGACCTCCACCACAAGGCCTATGCCGACAACGGCGCGAAGCTCGCCCAAGGCACCGAGTGGGAGGGGCGGCCCCTCGAGGAGATCGTGCGCGGCACCTACGAGAAGGGCGCCGTCGCCCAGTCCGGCCTCTTCAACAACGCCTCGCAGATGTGGAACCACAACCAGTTCTGGGAGATGATGTCGCCCGATTCCAAGGGCATGCCGGGCGAGCTGCAATCGGCCGTGATCGAGTCCTTCGGTTCGGTCGACAAGATGAAGGAGGAGTTCGCGGCCGCCGGCGCCGGGCAGTTCGGCTCGGGCTGGGCGTGGCTCGTGAAGGACGAGGGCGGCGCGCTGAAGGTCACGAAGACCGAGAACGGCGTGAACCCGCTCTGCTTCGGGCAGACCGCGCTCCTGGGCTGCGACGTGTGGGAGCATTCCTACTACATCGACTACCGCAACAAGCGCCCCGCCTACCTGCAGAACTTCCTCGACAACCTCGTCGACTGGGAGAACGTCGCCTCGCGGATGTAGCGCGACGCCGAGCCCCGGCGGCGGGGCGGGCAAAGGCATCCGCGCGCCTTGCCCGCCCCGGCGCCTGACGCGGAGCCCCGCCCAGCCCCTTGCTAGCTGGGCGGACGGTCCGCGCTTTGACCTAGCGTCCGCTGCGCGCTAGGCAGGGGATGGGGACCTGACGGAGGTTCGGGCGCGGGGCGTCCGAACGATGGAACATGGGCATGACGACGCGCACGATGGCTTCCGGGGCCGCCGCCCTAGCCATGCTGCTCGTCATGGGCTGGTGGGCCGCCGGGCGGCAGGACGCGCGCGCCCCGGCCGGGGCGCCACCCATGGCCGATGCCGGCGCGGACGCATTGCCGGTCAGCGCCGGCGCGGACGCATCGCCGGCGTATCGGGCGGGTCCCACCGAAGCGCCGCCCGCCGACCCCCCCGCGGATCCCGACGCGCCCGGCTTCGACCTCGTTCGGATCGAGGCGGACGGCTCCGCCCTCGTGGCAGGGCGCGCGCGGCCCGGCGCCCGCGTCGCGATCCGCTCCGGCGACCTCGTGCTGGCGGTCGTGCTCGCCGAGGAGGACGGAACCTTCCTCGCCACGCTGGACGATGTCGCGCTGGACGGCCCCTCCGCCCTCTCCCTCCTGGCGGAGCTGGACGGGGTGGCCACGGCATCGGGGCAGACGGTGATCGTCCAGCCGCCCCCCACGGCGGACGCCTCCGCCCCGGAGGCGCGGGTGGTCCTGGCCGAAGGTCCCTCGGCGCCGGTGGCGGACGCCCCCGCCATGGGCACGGCCGCCCCGCCGGACGCACGGGTCGCGGGCGCCCCGGATCGGCCGCCCCCCCCGATCCCCGAGGCCGCCGCGCCCGCGGCGGAGACGGCTGGGTCGCGGCGGTCGCAGGACAGCCCGGTCCTTTCGGGGGATACCGCCGGACCGGGCGCGACAGGGGCCCGGTCCGGGATCGCCCCATCCCCGCCCGGCGCGGCCGCGGCGCCGGCCGGGGCACCGCCGCTCCCCCCGCCGGCCGCCCTCGCGGCGCGGCTGCCCGTCGCGGACGAAGACCCCCCGGCGGCCTCGGGCGACCCCGCAGGCGCACCGGCGCCGGGGTCGTCCCCAGCGTCATCCGGGGTCGCGCTCCTCTCCGATCCGTCCGCCGCGCCGGGATCGGCCGGCGTCCCCGGCCCGGACGCGGACGGTGCCGCGACGTCTTCCCAGGCCGCAACCCCGGCGACAGGAGGCGCCGCGCCTCAGGCGCCGGCGCCCGCGGGCATCGTCTCCGCCGAAGCGGGATCTCCCTCACCCGGCGCCACCTCGCAAGTCGTCGCCGGCGGGGGCGCCGTCCCTCGGACGCCGCCGGTCGCCCCCGCGCCGGGTGCCGCCGCGCCTGCCGCTGCCGCGCCCCCCGCCCCGATGGCGCCGGGCGCCACGATGGCGGGCGCCGCCACGTCCGTCCCCGCCGACCCCTTCGGCGCCGCGGCGTGGGAAGCCCCGGCATCCGCCATGGCCGGCCCCGTCGGCCCCGAAGGCGCGGCGACGCCGGACCCGTCCCTGCCGCCCGCCGCGCAGACCGAGGCGCCGCGTGTTCTCCTCGCCGAGGCGGACGGATTGCGCGTCCTCCAGGCGCCCGAACCGCCCGCCGGGGTCGCGATCGACGCCATCAGCTACGGCGCGGGCGGGGACGTCCGCCTCTCGGGGCGGGCCGGCGGCGGCGAGGGGGCGGTGCGCCTCTATCTCGACGGGCGCGCCGTCGCGGACGCCACGCCGACGCCGCGGGGGGACTGGTCGGTCTCGCTGCCCGCGATCGATCCCGGCACCTATGTCCTGCGCGCCGACCGCCTCGACGCGGCGGGGTCCGTCACCGCGCGGGCGCAGACGCCCTTCCTCCGCGAGACGGACGAGGCGCTCGCGCTGCAGGCCGCGGCCGAAGGGCAGGGCGCGCGGATCGTCACCGTCCAGCCCGGCTACACCCTCTGGGGCATAGCGGAGCGGCGCTTCGGCTCGGGCCTGCGCTACACCGCCGTGTTCGAGGCGAACCGCGACCAGATCCGCGACCCCGACCTCATCTATCCCGGCCAGGTCTTCACGGTCCCGGACCTGCCCGCCGGGACCCCCCCGGACTAGCGTTCCCCATCCCGCGGGCCTAGGTGGTGCCCTTCACCCCGAAGGAGCGTCCCTTGGCCGACGTCACCGCCAGCAAGCCCCCCGAGGGGGGGTCGGACGATTCCGCTGCCCCCGGCGCGGCGCCCGCCGTTCCCGTCCCCGCGGGCGAGAGCGGCGGCTGGGCCATCATCGCCCGCGTCTTTCCCTATGTCTGGCCCCCCGGGCAGGCTTGGGTGAAGCGCCGCGTCGTCGTCGCCTTCGCCGCGCTGGTCCTCGCCAAGCTCGTCGCGGTGACGACGCCGCTCTTCTACAAGGCGGCCGTCGACACGCTGACGGCGGACGCGCCCGACCCGGCCTGGGCGCTGGGGATCGGCGCGGTCGGCCTGACGGTCGCCTATGGCGTGACGCGCCTGCTCAACGTGGGCCTCCAGCAGCTTCGGGACGCGGTGTTCGCCCCCGTGGGCCAGCGCGCGCTGCGCAGCATGGCCCTCGAGACGTTCGAGCATATCCACGCCCTCTCCATGCGCTACCACGTCACCCGGCGCACCGGCGGCCTCTCCCGCATCATGGAGCGGGGGGTGAAGGGCGTCGACTTCCTCCTGCGCTTCCTGCTCTTCTCCATCGCGCCCCTGATCCTCGAGCTGCTGCTCGTCGGGATCATCCTCTGGGTGCTGTTCGACTTCGCCTATCTCGCCGTCGTGTTCGGGGCGATCGCCCTCTACGTCTGGTTCACCTTCGCCGTGACCGAATGGCGCGTCCGCATCCGCCGCGAGATGAACGAGCGCGACACCGACGCCAACCAGAAGGCCATCGACTCGCTCCTGAACTTCGAGACGGTGAAGTATTTCGGCGCCGAGGCGTGGGAGGCGGGGCGATACGACGACGCGATGCGCGGCTACGAGCGCGCGGCCGTGCGGACGCAGGTCTCCCTCGGCATCCTGAACACGGGCCAGGCGGTCATCATCACCGTCGCCCTCGTCGCCGTGATGATCATGGCGGCCATCGGGGTCTCGCGCGGGGCGCTGACGGTGGGCGACTTCGTGATGGTCAACGCCTACATGATCCAGATCACCATGCCGCTGAACTTCCTCGGCACGGTCTACCGCGAGATACGCCAGGCCCTCGTCGACATGGGCGAGATGTTCGGCCTCCTCGACCACCCGGCCGACGTCACCGACGCGCCGGGCGCGCGGCCGCTGCGGGTGAAGGGCGGGGCCGTCGCGCTCGACGACGTGCGCTTCGGCTACGACCCCCGCCGGCCCATCCTGAAGGGCGTCACGATCCGGGTCGATCCGGGTCGCACCGTCGCCATCGTCGGGCCCTCCGGCTCGGGCAAGTCGACCATCGCGCGGCTTCTCTTCCGGTTCTACGACGTCCAGGGCGGCGCCGTCCGCATCGACGGGCAGGACGTGCGCGAGGTCACGCAGACCTCGCTCCACGCGGCGATCGGGGTCGTGCCGCAGGACACCGTCCTCTTCAACGACACGATCCGCTACAACATCGCCTACGGCCGCCCCGGCGCCTCCGACGCCGAGGTCGAGCGCGCGGCCCGCGCCGCCCGCCTCCACGATTTCATCGCCACGCTGCCCGAAGGCTACGACACCCCCGTGGGCGAGCGGGGGCTGAAGCTCTCGGGGGGCGAGAAGCAGCGCGTCGGCATCGCGCGGACCCTCCTGAAGGACCCGCCCATCCTCATCCTCGACGAGGCGACGAGCGCCCTCGACACCGGGACCGAGCAGCAGATCCAGGCCGAGCTGCGCGAGGCGTCCAAGGGCCGGACGGTGCTGACCATCGCGCACCGCCTGTCCACCATCGTGGACGCCGACCGCATCGTGGTCCTGGAGGCCGGCGTGGTGGTCGAGGAGGGGACGCACGACGCCCTCCTCGCCCGCGGCGGCCGCTACGCCGCCATGTGGCACCGCCAGGCGGCGGAGGAGGAGGAGGGCGTCTGAGAGGCGCCCCGCCGGGCGGCCTTACCGCCCGCCTTACGCTGCCGTGGAAAGCTCCGCCGCCTCGAGGAGATCCTCGAAGCTCATCACCAAGAAGGACACCTTTCCGTTCACGTCCTCGACGCTCCGGTTCGCCAGGACGGCCATGTCGGTGTCGCCCAAGGCCACCGTCACGCCGCCGTCCCCGTTGTTCCGCAGCCACACGTCCTGCGGGCCGTCCGGCGTGCCCTCCAGCACCACGACCTCGCCCGGCTCCGCGTCCTCCACTACGACCAGCTCCTCGCCCGGCCCCGTCGGGCGCATGACGAGGAACGTGTCGCTCTGCTCGCCGCCCGTCAGCGAATCGCCGTCGTCGCCGAAGAGGACGTCGTTCCCGAACCCGCCGTTCAGCTCGTCCGGCGCGCCGCGCAGGTCCTGTCCGTTCATGTCGCCGAAGACGACCTCGATCCCGTTCAGGACGTCCTTGCCTTGGCCGCCTGTCAACCTGTCCTCGCCGCCGATGCTCACGAGGACGTCCTCACCGTCCCCTCCGCGCACGAGGTCGTCCCCCTCGGGATCCGCCAGGACGGTCCCGTCCGGACCCTCGCGGAGATCGTCCACCCAGCGGTCGTCGCCGCCTCTCAGGAACACCTCGTCGTCGCCCGCGCCCGACATCACCTCGTCGTCGCCGAAGCCGGCGAACACCCGGTCGTTCCCCGCCCCGATGTCGATGACGTCGTCGCCCTCGCCCGCATTGACGAGAAGGTCGCGCCCCGTGTCGTCGGTGATCTCGTCACCCCCGGCCGTGCCTTCGATCACGGTTCGGCCGATGCTGGAATCGTCCTCATCCAAGCCCCCGCCTTCGTCTCCGCCTCCGCCTCCGCCGCCATCGCCACCGGCCGTCCGGTCGTCATCGTCGTCGTCTCCTCCCAGTAGAGGCAGAAGCGCGAGCGGCAGGATCAGGAGAAGGAGAAGTTCCATGGGGGTCCTCTGAACATGAGGGCCAACCATCGGCGCGTCCCGTACCCGTTGCAAGCCTGCAGGTCGGATGGTTCGGGCCCGGGATACGACGCGACCTCCGTGCCGAAGGATGTTGCTGGTTTGGAAACGCGCGGGGCCGAATCCCCCGGCTCTGCGCGCGTCCAGCTGCGCCCGCGGGTTCCCTATTCGGCCGCCCTCAGGGGCCGTGGGTAGTCCTGCCGCCGGGACGAATCGTCCCCGACCACGGCCAGCGGCATCACCCGGTCGTCCGGCCCCGTCACCGGCGGCGGGTCGAAGGGCAGCTCGGGCTCGGCCGCCGCGGGGGCTGCCTCGTCGCCCCAGTCCCACACGATCTCCTGACCCTTCGGCACCCGGCGCGCCGCGCGCCGCAGCGCCCAGTCCCGCGCCGCCGCGCCGCCGCCCAGCCGGGCGATCAGTCGGCCGATGCCCACCGCATAGGCAGACGCCCAGACCCGCAGCGCCAGCATCGCGGGGGTGAAGACCAGCGTCAGCACCGTCGCGACCCCCAGGCCGAACACCACCGCCGTCGCCAGCTGCTTCCACCACAGCGCCGTCGGCGAATCGACCGAGTAGCCGCCCCCGATGAAGTCCAGCGACAGGCCGAACATCATCGGCGCCAGGCCCGCCATGGTGGTGATCGTCGTCAGCAGCACCGGACGGATGCGGTCCTCGGCCGTGCGGACGATGGCCTCCACCCGCGGCATGTAGCGCGAGTAGTCCTGGTAGGTGTCGATCAGCACGATGTTGTTGTTCACCACGATCCCGGCCAGCGCCACGATCCCCGTGCCCGTCATGATGATCGAGAAGGCCTGGTCCATCACCAGCATCCCGATCAGGACCCCGGCCGTCGACAGCACCACCGCCAGCAGCACCAGCACCGCGTTGTAGACGCTGTTGAACTGCGCCAGCAGGATGATGAACATCAGCCCCAGCGCCGCCGCGAAGGCCGAGGAGAGGAACGCCTGGCTCTCGGCCTGGTCCTCCTGGTCGCCGGTCCATTCCCAGGTCACGCCCGCGGGCAGGGGGTCCGTCTCCAGCCAGTCGGTCAGCACGGCGATCCGCTCGTTCGGGTTGACGACGACCGCTTCGACGTCCGTCCCGTCGGCTGGCTCCACGGCCGATACCGCGCCGACCGGCAGCCCCTCGGGTAGCGCCACGGCGAGGTCGGCGGGCTCGCCCAGAAGGTCCGCCGCCGCCCCCAGGCCGCCGGGGATCGTCACCTCGTCGAAGGCGAAGTAGCGCACGTCCGGGCCGCCCCCTCCGAGGAGGCCGCCGCCCCCCGGCACCGCGAGCGCCCAGTCGGCGCCCCCGCGGGCGAGGGCCTCCTCCTCGGTCAACTCGGTTCCGAAGCCCACGTCCACGGGCGGCGGGGCCTCGGCGTCCCCGGGGCCCGCGGCGGGCACGACCTTCACGATGGACAGCCCGTCCGCCGCGTCGGCCTTCACGTCGTAGTAGCGCGCCTCGTCCACCCGCGTGATGAGGCCGAGCTGCGGCACCGGCCGGTAGGTCACGAAGTTCGCCAGCGGCACCAGCCCCTCGGGGGTGCGGACCTTCAGCGTGTCCAGCGTGCTCAGCAGGCGGTCCTCCTCCGGCAGGCGCACGCGGATCTCGATCTCCTCGTCCGAGGAGGGGACCCGCATCGTGTCGAGGAACAGCCCCCGCGTGACCAGGCTGACCATCGCGCCCACCGTCTGCACGTCCGCCCCGAAGCGCCCGGCCTCCTCGACGTCCACGTCGATCTGCCAGTCGATGCCGGGAAGGGGGGTCGTGTCCTCCAGCCGCACGACGCCCGGGGTGGCGGCGAAGCGCGCGCTCACGATGTCGGCCGCCTCCTCCAGCACGCCCAGGTCCTCGCCCATGAGGCGCAGGTGGATCGGCTTGGCCGAGGCCGGCCCCTGCGCGAGGTTCAGCACCTCGAACCGGATGCCGGGGATGCGCGCCAACTCCCCCTCCAGCCGCGCGAGCACGCGGTCGCCGTCCAGCTCCTCCAGGGTCAGCTCCGTCTCGCCCGAGGCGGCGAAGGCGGCGCGGTCCTCCCAGGGGACCAGCTCGATCTGCACCTGGCCCACCGCGTCCAGCGGCCCGCCCGCGCCGCCGGTGTTGGCGTTCAGCCCGCCCGCGCCGGCGAAGGCGAAGGCGCTGTCGACCCCCTCCTCCGCGAGGACCACGCCCTCGACCTGCCGCAGGAGGTCGTCCTGCTCCTCCAGCGAGAGGTTGCCGCGCGCCTGCACGTAGACGATGGCCTGCTCGGGCTCGGACTCGACGAAGAACTCGACGCCGTTGTTGTTCTCCCCGAAGTAGCCGAACACCGAGACGACGAAGAAGATCACCACGCCGACCGTGACGACGGGCATGACCGGGTTGCCCGCGATGCCCTTGATGAAGGCGCCGAAGACGGTGCGGCGATGGCCTGCGCGGATGCGCCGGGGCGCCCGCTCGATCCGGGCCGATCCCAGCACGACCGCCGCCGCGGCCGACGCCGCGCAGAAGAGGGCGCCGCCGACCGCCACGCCCGCGATCCCGCCGGGGGCCAGCGCGCCCAGCACGTAGGACGGGTTCAGGATCGACATGGCGCCCACGAACACCCCATAGAGGGCCACGGGCACCAGGGCCGCCCGCACGATCCAGGGCAGGACGCCGCGCAGGAACGTCGCGCCGCGGTCGAAGACGCGGCTCAGCCGGCCGGCGACCCCGCCCATGACGGGCAGGTAGATCAGCGCCACCACCAGCGACGCCGACAGCACGAAGATCAGCGTGACCGGAAGCATGCCCATGAACTCCCCCGGCACGCCCGGCCAGAAGAGCATGGGAAGGAACGCGCACAGCGTCGTCGCGGTCGATGACACGATGGGCCAGAACATTCGCTTGGCCGCGTCCGTGTAGGCCTGCATCGGCCCCGCGCCTTCCTTCAGGCGCTTGTCGGCGTACTCGACCACCACGATGGCGCCGTCCACCAGCATCCCCACCGCGAGGATCAGCCCGAACATCACGATGTTCGAGATCGAGACGCCCATCACCGCGAGGAACGCGAAGCACAGGAGGAACGAGGTCGGGATCGCGAACCCCACCAGCAGCGCCGAGCGCGGGCCCAGCGAGGCGAGGACCACGATCATCACCAGCGCGATGGCCGTCAGCACCGACCCCTCCAGCTGCGCCACCATCGAACGGACCTGCCGCGACTGGTCGTTCGAGACGCTGACCGTCAGCGCGTCGCGCAGCTCCTCGGGCCAGCCGGCGACCTCGGCGGCGACCTCCTCGCGGATCAGGGCGACCGTGTCGATCAGGTTGAAGCCCTTCCGCTTCACGACCTGCACGGCGACGGTGGTGTCGCCGTCGAAGCGCGCGGTGCCCTCGCGGTCCTCGAAGGTCAGGCGGATGTCGGCCAGGTCGCCCATCGTCACGGTCCGGTCGCCGTTCGTGCTGACCGGCAGGTCGTAGATGTCCTCGACCCCGTCGAAGGCGCTGTCGATCTTCAGGGCGTTCGACCCCGAAGGCCCGTCGAGCGCGCCCACCGCGACGAGGGCGTTGTTGTTCTGCACCACGGCGACCAGCTCGGCGGCGGTGACGTTGTAGGATTCGAGCCGGAGCGGGTCGATCACGACCTCGACCATCTCCTCGCGATGCCCCGCGAGCGGGGCCTCCAGCACCGCGTCGAGGCCTTCCAGCCGCTCCTGCAGGTCCTCGGCGAGGCGCAGCATCTCGCGCTCCGGCACCGCACCGGAGAGCGAGACGATGACGATCGGGAACTCCGAGAAGTTGAACTCGTCGATCGTGTACTGCTCGAAGCCGTCGGGGAAGTCGGCCTCGGCCTTCTGCATCGCGTCGCGCACGTCCGCGAGGACGGCCGTCTTGTCCCAGCCGAACTCGAACTCCAGCACGATGTTGGCGTAGCCCTCGGCGGCGGTGCTGGTCATCGTGTCCAGCCCGTCGATCTCGCCCAGCTCCTGCTCCATGGGGCGGATCAGCAGCTCCTCCGCGTCCTCGGCGCTGATGCCGGGGAAGGGCAGCGAGATGACGACCGCCGGGATCTCGATGTCCGGCTCGCCCTCCTTGGGAAGCGCGGCGTAGGCGAAGCCCCCCACCAGCAGCGAGAGGGCGATGAACGCCAGCACCATCCGCGCCCGGCTCGCCGCCCAGTCGACCATCCCCGTCATCGGATCGCCCCCTGGCGGAACGTCACGTCGATCGGCACCCCGTCGCGCACGTATTCCTGGCCGGTGACGATGACCTCGGCCGTGTCGGGCAGGCCCGTCACCCAGACCCCGTCCCGCTCGTCGCGCAGGATCTCGACCGGCGCGAAGCGGGTGATCCCGTCCACGTTCAGCCGCACCCCGAGCGCGCCGTCGTCGTCCAACGTCATCGCCGAGCGCGGGATCAGGTGCCCGGCCCGTGCGTCGCCCTCGATCACCAGCTCCACCGTCTGCCCGTCGCGGATGTGCCCGTCCTCGTTGGGGATCTCGACCTCGACCCGGAAGGTGCGGGTCGCGGGGTCGGCGCTGCGGGCGACGAAGGCGACCTCGCCCTCCACCCGCTCGCCGGTGGCCAGCCGGCCGCCGGCCCGCGCGCCCACGCGCGCGGCGTTCAGCTCGGTCTCGGGCAGGAAGGCCACCAGCTTGATCGGGTCGAGCTGCAGCACCGTGGCGCAGACGGCGCCCGGCTGAAGCAGCGCGCCCAGCTCGGCGGTGTCGGTCTCCAGCAGGCCGTCGAAGGGCGTCTCGATGACCAGCCGCTCCAGCTCGCGCTCGGCGGCGGCGACGGAGGCCTGCGCGGCCTGGATGCCGGCGCGCGCGCTCTGCACGGCGGCCTCCGCCCCGTCCACGTCTGCGGCGGCCGCCGTCACGCCGGCCGCCGCCCCCTCCTGCTGCGCCTGGGCGGCGATCACGCCGGCGCGGGCCGACTCGAGGGAAGCCTCCGCGTTGGCGACCCGCGTGTCGGCCGCGAACCCGCCCTCCGACAGGCGCTCGGCGGCGTTGGCGTTGATCTCGGCCTCGCGCAGGCGGGCGCGCGCCTCGATCAGCCCCGCCTCCGCGGCCAGGACCTGGCCGGCCGCCTCGGCTTGGCGGGCCTGCGCCGCCGGCACCCGCGCCTCGGCCTCGGGCAGGCGGGCGCGTGCCTCCGCCAGGCGGGCGCGCGCCTCCTCCAGGTCGTCCTGCCGCGTGCCGGGGTCCAGCGCGCACAGCGCCTCGCCCGCGCGCACCTCCGCGCCCCGCCGGAGCGGCTCGGACACCACGAGGCCGGACGTCTCGGCGCGCGCCTCGACCTGCCGGCTCGCCTCCGTCTGCCCCCGCAGGAGGACCGCGTCGCGCACGGGCTCCGCCTCGATCCGGGCCGCCACGACCGCCAGGCGCGCCGTCCCCGCCTCGGGGGGCGCCCCGGCTTCCGGATCGGCCACGGCCGCGACGGGGATCTCCGCCTCGGCCGCGTCCCCGCGCGACGCCAGCATGACGAGCCGGTCGCGCTCGAAGACCAACGCGTAGAGCGTGACCGAGACCGCGAGGGCCAGCAGGACGGAGATCAATCGCATTCAAGTATCCTTCGCCGCCCAGGGCGGCACTTCGCATCGCGGCGCACGGTCGCAGGTGCAGCGCCCCGGCGGTCCGACGGGTGATATCGAACCGTTCGGTTCAGTTCCAGATGGCGGGTCCGACCCGCCTGAGTCAAGCGCCAAGCCCGCCCATCGGCCCTTTTCCCCCCCTCGTGCCCGCGATAGGGCACCCCCGGACGCGCGAGAGAGGGCCCCATGAGCGAGAGCGACGGCTTCATCGACGAGGTCACCGACGAGCTGCGGCGCGACCGCCTCTTCGCGGCGATGCGGCGCTGGGCGCCGGTCGCGGTGCTCGTCATCCTCCTCATCGTCGGCGGCACCGCCTGGAACGAATGGCGCAAGGCCCGCGACCAGACCGCGATGCAGGCGCGCGGCGACGCGCTCGCCGCCGCGATCGACGGCGGCGACCCCGCCCGCCTGCGCGAGGCGGCCGGCGACGGTCCCGTCGCCCTCCTCCTCGCGGGCGGGGCGGGGGACGTGGGCGCGCTGCGCGCCCTCGCGGCCGATCCCGCGCAGCCGGCGCTCTACCGCGACCTAGCGGCGATCCGCCTTGCGGATGCGGCGCCGGGCGACCCGATGGTGGACGACCTCCTGCTGTCGGCCGCCGCGCCCGGGGCGCCCTACCGCCTCCTCGCGGAGGAGCGGCTGGCCTATGCCGACGCCGCCGCGGGCAACCCCGCCACGGCCCTGACGCGCCTGCAGGCGATCCTCGTGGACGCCGAGGCATCGGCGGACTTGCGTACGCGGGCGGCGCAGGCCATCGTCGCGCTGGGCGGCACGCCCGAGGGGCTGTAGGGCCCATGCGCGCGGCCTGGGGGCGGTACGGACGGGAAGACCGGGGGAGCGGGATGAGGGCCATTGCAGCCGGGCGGCGTGCCGCCCTCCTGGCCGTCCTGGCCCTCGCCGCCTGCGCGGAGCGCGAGACCCTGCTCGCCGGTCAGCGCGAGCCGATCCGCCCCGAGGACGCGCCGGCGGCGACCCAGCTCGGCCCCCGGGCCTTCGCGGCGCCTCCGCCCGTCGCCCGCGCGGACTGCCCCATGATCGGCTGCGGCCCCGAGCACGACGCCGGGCATGCCGCCCTCTCGCCCGCGCCGCGACTGGCCTGGCGGGCGCCGATCGGCGCCGCCAACGACCGCCGGCACGTCATCACCGCCGCGCCCGTGGTCGCCGGCGGCCGGATCTTCGCGCAGGACTCGATCAGCGCCGTCTCCGCGGTCTCGGCCACGGGCCAGCCGCTCTGGCGGACCGAGCTGACGCCCCCCGCCGACGCGCCGGGGCAGGCTTCGGGCGGCGGCGTCGCCTTCGCGGACGGGCGCCTCTTCGTGACGACCGGCTACGGGCGGCTGCACGCCCTCGACCCCGCCACGGGGCGCGAGCTCTGGCGCCAGGACGTCGAGGCGGCCGCCACGGGCGCGCCGACCCCGCGCGGCGGGATCGTCTACGTCGCCGCGCGCGACGCGGTCGGCTGGGCCGTGGATGCCACCACGGGGCGCGTGCTCTGGACGCTCGCGGGGGTCTCGGATGTCTCGGGGCGCACGCACGCGCCCGCGCCGCTGGTGACGCAGGACCTCGTGGTCTTCCCCTACCGCTCGACCCAGCTCGTCGCGGCTTTCCGCGAAGGCGGCACCCAGCGCTGGGCCCGCACGCTCGCCGGGGCGCGCACGGGCACCGCCTACGCCGCGCTGACCGACATCGCCGGCGCGCCGGTCCTCTCCGGAGGGACGATCTTCGCGGGCAACGTCTCGGGACGCCTCGGCGCCTTCGACCCGGCCACGGGCGAGCCGCTCTGGACCGCGCGCGAGGGCGCGGCCGGCCCCCTCTCCGTCGCGGGCGACAGCGTCTTCGCGGTCACGGACGATTCGCGCGCCGTGCGCCTCGACCGCGCCACGGGCCGGCCGATCTGGTCCACCGAGCTGCCGGGGCCGATTCCCGCCGGACGTCCCGACCGGCGCGTGGGCGAGGTCGCGCATTTCGGCCCCGTCCTCGCCGGCGGACGCCTCTGGGTCGCGGGATCGGACGGGCTGCTGCGCGGCCTCGACCCGGCCACGGGGGCGATCTCGGCGCAGGTCGCGATCCCGTCGGGCGCGGCCGCGCAGCCCACGGTCGCCGGCCGCACCCTCTACGTCGTGGGACGGGACGGGGTGCTCAACGCGTTCCGCTGACGGGCGCGCGCGGCGCCGCCCGGCCCGCCTGCCGCCCGGTCGTGCGTGGAGGGTACGGCCTGCAAGCCGGCGCACCGTGACCGGCAGGCGCCGCAGCACCGCATCGATGGCGAGGATGCAGCGGGCCGGCGTCGCGGGCACGACGGCGGCCGCCGCCACGATCCACGTCGCGCGGCCGCGCCCACCCGCAAGGGGATCCGGTCCGACCAGAGCCACCGCCACCGCCTGGGGCGAGACGTTCGGGCCGTCCCGTCGCGGCCGCAGGCCATACCCCTCCCGGTCACCGGCGTCGCCGCCGATGCTTCCTCGCGCTTCCCGCGCGGCCGTGCCCCTTCCGGGGCCGGCGATGGGGCCGCTTCGTCGCAGCATCCTGCCTCGCACCTCCGTCTTAGCGCCCATGATAAGGAGGATGTGTTGACGGACCGTTACCGTGCGTCGGGATTGCGCGCTGGAAATCGGGAAACAGCGGGCCTCGCAGCGTAACCGTGTGACATGACCGAAAAGAAAGGGCCCTGAACGCCCCGGCGCAATGCGCCGTGCGCTACGGGATTTGCCTTGCCCCCCGGCTTTGCCTAAGCGGCGCGCCATGCCCTTCGCCCTCGCCATCGTCGGACGGCCCAACGTGGGCAAGTCGACCCTCTTCAACCGGCTCGTCGGCAAGCGTCTCGCCCTGGTGGACGACCAGCCCGGCGTGACCCGTGACCTCCGCGAGGGCGAGGCGCGGCTTGGCGACCTGCGCTTCACCGTCGTCGACACCGCCGGGCTGGAGGAGGCGACCGACGACAGCCTCCAGGGCCGCATGCGCGCCCTGACCGAGCGTGCCATCGCCGAGGCCGACGCCGCCCTCTTCCTCGTCGACGCCCGCGCCGGCGTCACCCCCGTGGACGAGGCGCTGGCCGACCTGCTGAGGAAGTCCGGGAAGACCGTCCTTCTCGGCGCCAACAAGTCCGAGGGCGCGAAGGGCGCCGCCGGCGCGCTCGAAGCCTACGCGCTGGGCCTGGGCGATCCGATCGAGCTTTCGGCAGAGCATGGCGAGGGGATGGGCGAGCTGCTCGCCGCGCTGCAGCCCCTCGTCGACGCGCACGTCTCCCACGAGGCCGAGACAGACGTCGCGGTCGAGGATGGCGACGACGACGCCCCCCGCGTCCCGACCGATTCGCGGCCCCTGCAGATCGCAGTCGTCGGTCGGCCCAACGCCGGAAAGTCGACGTTGATCAACGCGATACTGGGCGAGGATCGCCTCCTCACCGGGCCGGAGGCCGGGATCACGCGCGATGCCATATCCGTGCGCGCCGACTGGGGCGGAACCCCGATCCGCATCTTCGATACCGCGGGAATGCGGAAGCGCGCCAAGGTGCAGGAGAAACTAGAGAAACTGTCCGTTTCCGACGGCCTGCGCGCGGTGCGCTTCGCGGAGGTCGTCGTCGTCCTCCTCGACGCGGACATCCCGTTCGAGAGCCAGGACCTCCGCATCGCCGACCTGGCCGAGCGCGAGGGGCGGGCGGTCGTCGTCGCGGTGAACAAATGGGACGCGGTCGAGGACCGGCAGGCCCGGCTCGCCGATCTGAAGGAGGCGATGGACCGCCTCCTGCCGCAGCTGCGCGGTGCGCCGCTCGTCACCGTTTCCGCTAGGACGGGCAGGGGGTTGGACCGGCTTCTTCAAGCGGTCCTGAAGGCGCATGACGTCTGGAACCGCCGCGTCCCCACCGCCCGGCTGAACCAGTGGCTCGCCGGGATGACCGAGGCGCATCCCCCCCCCGCGCCGGGCGGGCGGCGGATCAAGATGCGCTACATGACCCAGGTGAAGACCCGCCCGCCGGCCTTCGTGGTGATGACCTCGATTCCCAAGGAGGTGCCCGAGAGCTACCGCCGCTACCTCGTCGGCGGCCTGCGCGAGGATTTCGACATGCCCGGCACGCCCATCCGCCTGACCTTGCGCGGGCAGGGCGACAAGAACCCCTACAAGGACCGCAAGAAGTCCACACCCAGCCGCCTTCGCAAGCATCTGGGCAAGGGCCGCGCGGACGAGGGGCGCTAGGCCGTCCGCGCCGCCCGGCGACTCGTCGACCAGGCCAGCGCCACCACCGCCAGCGCCCCCAGCCCCGCCACCACCGCGACCGACAGGGGGCCGGCGGCGTTCTTCACCACCACCCAGAACAGCGCCCAGACGACCGCGGCGCCGTACTCCCAAGCCCAGGGCTTCGCGGTCTGCACCAGCCCGGCCACCGTCAGCGCCAGCGCGAGGCCGATCCATGCGGCTACCGTCTCGGACGTGACGCCCCACCCCGCCAGCATCAGGCCCACCGACACGCAGGACGCCGCCGTCAGCCACCCCGCGTAGATCGCGATCGGCGGCGCGAGCAGCCAGCGATCCCGCCGGTCCGCGCGCATCAGCGCCCAGACCGCGAGCACGAGCATCGCCCAGATCATCGCCGTCGCCCAGATCGCGGAGGCGCCCGCCACCGCCAGCCACGGCACCCCCACCGCGAGCGAGCCGATCAGGGGCCAGCGCACCGCGTCCCAGACCGGATCCTCGCGCCGCCTCCAGAGGCCGAAGGCCCCGTGGATGACGAGCCAGAGGTAGATGAGCGACCAGATCGAGAAGGCGATCCCCGCGGGCTGGACGGGCGGGTCCTCCTGCGGAACGGGATAGAGCGCGGGGTCGAACCCGCTGAAATCGCTGAAGAGCGGCGAGATCGCGAAAGCGAGCGCGAGCAGAAGGACGAGGGCGGCGCGCAAGGTCATGCCACCCCTACGCGCCAGAAGGCCGAACGGTCCGTCCCGCGGCCCCTATTCCAGCACCCCGTCCGCCGTGATCCGGCCCTTCCCGCCCAGCCAGGGGAGCAGGGCCTCGGGCAGGGTGACGGAGCCGTCCGCCTCCTGCCCGTTCTCCAGCACCGCGATCAGGCAGCGCCCCACCGCGAGGCCCGAGCCGTTCAAGGTATGGACGAAAGCCGGCTTGCCCCCCGCCGCCGGCTTGAAGCGGGCGTTCATCCGGCGGGCCTGGAAGTCGCCCATGTCCGAGCAGGACGAGATCTCGCGATAGGCGTCCTGGCCCGGCAGCCAGACCTCGATGTCGTGGGTGCGGCGGGCGCCGAAGCCCATGTCGCCGGTGCACAGCACGACCGTGCGGTAGGGCAGGCCCAGCCGCTCCAGGATGCCTTCGGCGCAGCCGGTCATGCGGTCCAGCTCGCCCCGCGACGCGTCCGGATGGGTGATCGACACCATCTCGACCTTCTCGAACTGGTGCTGGCGCAGCATCCCGGCCGTGTCCCGCCCGGCGCTGCCCGCCTCGGACCGGAAACACAGGGTATGGGCGCAGAGCCGCCGGGGCAGGTCGGCCTCGGCCAGCACGTCGCCCGCGACCGTGTTCGTCAGCGTCACCTCCGAGGTCGGGATCAGCCATTTTCCCTCCTCCGTGCGATAGCTGTCCTCGGCGAACTTCGGCAGCTGTCCCGTCCCCAGCATCGCCGCGTCGTTGACGAGGACGGGGGTCATGGTCTCCTCCAGCCCGTTCTCGCCCGTCTGCACGTCCAGCATGAACTGCGCCAGCGCCCGGTGCACCCGCGCGACGGCCCCGCGAAGCAGCACGAAGCGGCTGCCGGACATCCTCGCGGCGGTCTCGAAGTCCATGCCGGGCCCGTTCTCGCCGGAGACGACGGCGGGGATCTCGTGATGCTCCCTCGCGGCTAGGATATCGCGGGGGGCGCCCCAGCGGCGCAGCTCGACGTTGTCCTCCTCCGAGCCGCCGTCGGGAACGCGAGGGTCGGGCAGGTTCGGCAGCTCCAGGAGGCGGGCGGCCAGGGCCTCGTCCGCCGTCCTGGCCTCGACCTCGAGCGTCGCGATCTCGTCCTTCTTGGCGGCGACGAGGGCGCGAAGGCGCTCGAACCCCTCCTCGTCGCCCGCGGCCTTCGCCTTCCCGACCTCCTTCGACGCGGCGTTCCGATCCGCCAGCGCCGCCTCAGCCCCCTGGATCGCCCCGCGCCGCGCCTCGTCCAGCGCCAGGAGTTCGGCGGACACCGGCCCTTCCCCCCGCCGGGCGAGGGCGGCGTCGAAGCCTTCTGGGTCCTGCCGGACGGCGCGGATGTCGTGCATGGGGGCCTCCTGATGCTCGGGCGCCCCTTACCGGCCCCCCGCGCGCATTTGAAGCCGGGCGCGCTTGCGGGCGAAGGGGGCTGCCAATAAAGGACCACGGACCGCTCGACAGGGGATTTCCGCCATGTTCGTCACGCCCGCCTACGCGCAGGCCGCCGGGGGGGGCGCCGGCGCCCTAGGCTCGCTCATCCCGCTCGTCCTGATCTTCGGGATCATGTACTTCCTCCTGATCCGTCCCCAGCAGAAGCGGCTGAAGGACCATCAGGCCATGGTCGCGGCGCTGCGCCGGGGCGACCGGGTGGTCACAGGGGGCGGCGTCGTCGGCAAGGTGACCCGCGTGAAGGAGGACGATGCCGAGGTCGAGGTCGAGATCGCGAAGGACGTGCGCGTCCTGGTGATGCGCCCCACGATCCAGCAGGTCCTCTCCAAGACCGAGCCGGCGGCGAAGTGAGCCGATGATCCGAATCGAGCCCTGGAAGCGCTGGCTGATCTGGCTGACGGTCGCGATCGGCGTCGTCCTCGCGCTGCCCAACGTCTTCTACGGCCGGGTCGAGCAGGCGAACGACGCCCGCCTCCTGATGGAGCGCGAGGGCGTCGCGACCCCGGCGCTGGAGGGCGACGCCGCGCTCTGGCCGGACTTCCTGCCCTCGGGGCTCGTGAACCTCGGGCTCGACCTGCGGGGCGGGGCGCACCTCCTGGCCGAGGTGCGGCTCGAGGACGTGTACGAGACGCGCCTCGACGGCCTCTGGCCCGAGCTGCGGGACCTTCTGCGCGAGGCCCGCGCCGAGGTCGGGCCGATCCGCCGCATCGACGAAGGGGGCGACGCCCTCCGCATCCGCATCGCCGAGGAGGCGGGCATGGCCCGCGCGGTCGCGATCGCCCGCAGCCTCGCCCGGCCCGTCGCCTCGCTGACGGGGGGCGCCGCGCGCGACATCGAGGTCACGGGCGCCGGCGACGTGCTGACCATCACCCTCTCGGAGGCCGAGCGGCAGGCCGTCGACGAGCAGACCATGCGCCAGACGGTCGAGATCATCCGCCGCCGCGTCGACGAGGTCGGCACCCGCGAGCCGACGATCCAGCGCCAGGGCGAACGGCGCGTGCTGATCCAGGTGCCCGGCCTCGGCAGCGCGGAGGAGCTGCGCCAGCTGATCGGCACGACGGCGCAGCTGACCTTCCACCCGGTCCTGCGCCGCACCACCGACACCGACGTCAGGCCCGGCCCGCGGGAGCTGTTCCTCCCCTCCGCCGACCCCCGGCAGGAAGGTTTCTTCTACCTCCTGGAGGCCACGCCCGTCGTCACGGGCGAGCAGCTGACCAACGCCCAGCCGGCCTTCGACCAGAACGGCGAGCCCGCCGTCTCCTTCCAGTTCAACCCGGCGGGCGCGCGCATCTTCGGTGACTACACGCTCGAGAACATCGGCCAGCTCTTCGCGATCGTCCTCGACGAGGAGGTCGTCTCCGCCCCGGAGATCATCTCCCACATCCCGGGCGGTTCGGGCATCATCACCGGCCGGTTCACCGTCGAGGAGACGACGAACCTCGCTGTGCTGCTGCGCGCCGGCGCCCTCCCGGCCGAGCTGGACTTCGTCGAGGAGCGGACCGTCGGGCCCGAGCTGGGCCAGGACAGCATCGACGCCGGCCGCATCGCGACCGTGGTCGCCTTCGCCTTCGTCCTGGTGTTCATGGCCCTCGCCTACGGCCTCTTCGGCCTCTTCGCGAACGTGGCGCTGATCCTGAACATCGCGCTGCTCTTCGGGCTGCTGTCGCTCGTCGGGGCGACGCTGACGCTGCCGGGCATCGCGGGGATCGTGCTGACCGTGGGGATGGCGGTGGACGCCAACGTCCTCGTGTTCGAGCGCATACGCGAGGAGCTGAAGACCGCGAAGGGTCCCGCCCGCGCCATCGAGCTGGGCTACGAGAAGGCGCTGTCGGCCATCGTGGACGCGAACGTGACGACCTTCATCACGGCCGTCATCCTCTTCGCGATGGGCTCGGGCCCGGTGCGGGGGTTCGCCATCACGCTGGGCTTCGGGATCGTGACGTCCGTCTTCACGGCGATCTACGTCACACGCCTGCTGATCGTCACCTGGTTCGAGCGGCGCCGCCCGCGCACCATCGAGGTATAGCGCCATGAGACTCCGCCTCGTTCCCGAGAGCACGTCGTTCGACTTCTTCTCCCGGTGGAAGCTGTGGCTCGGCATTGGGGCCTTCCTGATCGTGCTCGCGTTCGGCTCGTTCCTCGTGCAGGGCCTGAACTACGGCATCGACTTCCAGGGCGGCACCACGATCCGCACCGAGTCCCCCCGCGCCGTGGACGTGGCCGAGTACCGCGCCGCGCTGGAGCCCCTGGGCCTGGGCGACGTCTCCATCTCGGAGGTGTTCGACCCCGCCTTCGGCGAGGAGCGGAACGTCGCCATGATCCGCGTCCAGGTCCAGGAGGGCGACGAGGCGATCTCCGGCGCCACCGTCGCCGCCATGCAGGACGCGCTGCGCGAGGTCCGGCCCGACATCACCTTCGGCGCCGTCGAATCGGTCGGCCCCAAGGTCTCGGGCGAATTGGTGCAGACGGCCGCACTGGCGGTCGTCCTCGCGATCGGGGCGGTGCTGGTCTACATCTGGCTGCGCTTCGAATGGCAGTTCGCCGTGGGCGCGGTGATCGCCCTCGTCCACGACGTGATCCTGACCATCGGCATCTTCTCCGAGCTGCAGATCAGGTTCGACTTGGCCATCATCGCGGCATTGTTGACGATCGTGGGATACTCGCTGAACGACACGGTCGTCGTCTTCGACAGGGTTCGGGAAAACCTCATCAAGTACAAGAAAATGCCATTGAAGGACGTTCTGAATCTCTCCATCAACGAGACGCTCAGCCGTACCTTCATGACCTCCGCAACCACCCTCCTCGCGCTGATCTCGCTGCTGGTCCTCGGCGGCGACGTGATCCGCGGCTTCGTGTTCGCGATGACCTGGGGGGTGATCGTGGGGACCTACTCGTCCATCTTCGTCGCTTCGGCGGCGCTGCTCTGGCTGGGGGTGAAGCGCGACTGGGACACGCCCGCGGACGGACCCGCGGCGGGCACCCAGTTCGGCGCGGATGCCTGACCTCGGGCTCCTCCTCGCGCCGGGGACGGGCGTGCTTCTCGCGGCGGGGGCGGTTTCGGGGATCGGGTTGGGGATCGCGGGTTTCGGCGCCGCGCTCGTGTTCCTTCCGCTCGCCATGATCCACCTTCCGCCGGTCGAGGCCGTGACGGTCTTCACCATCGCCGCGCTGGGCACGCTCGCCACCTCGGCGCCGCGCCACGCCGCGGCCGCCGACCGGCGCACGACCGTCTCGATCCTCGCCTGCGGCGCCCTCGGAATGGTGGTGGGGCTGCCGATCCTCGTCAGCGCGGAGCCCTACCTCCTGCGGACCGCCGTCTGCGTCCTCGGGGTGGCTACGGTCGTCGCGCTGGGCATGGGACTGCGCTACCGCCTGCCGGACGGGCGCTGGTCGCGCGCGCTCCTCGGCACCCTCGCCGGGACGAGCTGGGGGGCGTTCGGCATGGCCGCCCCGGTCGTCGCCCTCGTCCGCCTCGGCTGCCGGGGCGAGCCCCGGGGAACGCGCGAAGGCGTCGCCCTCGCCCTGCCGATGCTCAACGGGCTGATGCTGGCGCTGCTCGCGGGGGGCGGCCTCCTGACCGAACGGGCGGTCCTCCTCGGCCTTCTCGCGTTGCCGGTCCTGACGGCCGGGACGCTGCTGGGTCAGGCGCTGCGCCGCCGGCGGGCCGACCTCTGGCAGGCGGCGGCGCTGGTCGCCGCCGCCCTCGCCGCGATGACCGGGCTGCCGGCGCTCGTCTAGCGGGGCGCGGGCCCTAGCTGTGGCGGCATGGCGATGAACCTGAACGAAGTCACCTATTCGTCCGGCGTGCCCGTGGACGGCTACGGGCCGACCTACTGGACCATCGGCGCGCGGCGTTGGGACGGCGCCGTGCTGATCCTTCCGACGGGTCCCGCGCGCTGGACGCCGGGCGACGCGGCCCCCTTCCTGGCGGCGGCCGAGATCATCGACGTGCTCCTGCTGGGGACGGGCGCCCGGATCGCGCATGCGCCCCACGACTTCCGCGCCGCGCTGGAGAAGGCTGGCGTCGGGGTCGAGGTCATGGCCTCGCCGCAGGCCGCGCGCACCTACAACGTCCTTCTGGGCGAGGGGCGGCGCGTCGGCGTCGCGCTGATGCCTCTGGACTGAGGGGTCCGGATCGGGTCCACCGGCCCGCGATGCTGACCGTCACGGACCTCGCCCTCCGAAGGGGCCTCTTCGCCCGCATGCTGGAGGGTGTCTCGTTCCGCGTCGGCCGGGGCGAGGCCCTTGTGCTGCGGGGCCGCAACGGGATCGGCAAGACCACCCTCCTGCGGGCGGTCGCGGGCCTCGGGCGGATCGAGGCGGGGCGGATCGAGGTCGATCCCGACGCTGTCGCCTTCGCGGGCCATCTCGACGGGCTGAAGCCGTCCCTGACCGTCGCCGAGAACCTGTCCTTCTGGGCCCGCGTCCATGGCCGGCCCGGCGGACGGCAGGACTTGGTCGGCGCGCTCGCGGCGCTGGACCTCGCGGGGTTGGAGGATCGCGCCGCCGCCGACCTCTCGGCCGGGCAGCGGCGGCGGGCGGGGCTGGCGCGGCTGCCGCTCCTAGCGCGGCCCTTCTGGATCCTAGACGAGCCGACGGTCACGCTCGACGCGGTGTCCGTCGCCCTCTTCGAGGGGCTGCTCGCGGGCCATCTGTCGGGCGGGGGCGCTGCGCTCCTCTCCTCGCACTTGCCCGTGGCCGGCGCGCGCGAGCTGGACCTTGGGCCCTTCGTGCCCGCCCCCGTGCCGACCGGCGCAGAGGAGCGCTGGTGATCGCGCTTCTCCTGCGGGACCTGCGCCTTGCGGTGCGGGCGGGGGGCGGCTTCGGGCTGGCGCTGGCCTTCTTCACGATCCTCGCCGTTCTCACCCCCTTCGCGGTGGGGCCGGAGACCCCGCTCCTCGCGCGGATCGCGCCGGGCGTGCTGTGGCTGGGCGCGCTGCTCGCATGCCTCCTGTCGCTCGACCGGCTGCTCGCGCTCGACGCGGCGGACGGCACGCTGGAGCTTCTGGCCGTCGCGCCCCTGCCGCTGGAGGGGGCCGTGGCCGCGAAGGCCGCGGCGCACTGGATCGTGACCGGCCTGCCCCTGGCGCTGCTGGCGCCGGTGCTCGGCGTGCTGCTCTCGCTTCCGGGGCAGGGGGCTTGGGTGCTGACCCTCTCGCTGGGGATCGGCACGCCTGCGCTGTCCTTCATCGGGGCGTTCGGCGCCGCGCTCACGGCGGGGGTTCAGCGGGGCGGCCTCCTGATGGCGCTGATCGTGCTGCCTCTCTACGTGCCGACGCTGATCTTCGGCGCCGAGGCGGCGGGCCGGGCGGCGCGCGGGGCGGACCCGGCCACGCCGCTGATGCTGCTGGGGGCGGTCAGCCTGGGCTGCGTCGCGTTGATGCCCCTGGCGGCCGCCGCGGCGCTTCGCGTGAACTTGCGTTGAGCGGCGGGCCTCGGCGGATTAGGTGGGGACCATGTCGATCTGGGAATACGCCAACCCCGTGCGCTTCATGGGCTGGACCGGGCGCCTCCTGCCCTGGCTCTGGGGCGGGGCGGCGCTGCTGGTCGTCGGGGGGCTGGTCTGGGGGTTCTTCTTCACGCCCGACGATTTCCGCATGGGATCGACGGTGAAGATCATCTACCTGCACGTGCCGTCGGCCCTCATGGCGATCAACGGCTGGTTCGTGATGGTCGTCGCCTCGCTGATCTGGCTGATCCGGCGGCACCACGTGTCCGCGCTCGTGGCCCGCGCCGCGGCGCCCGTGGGGGCCGTGATGACGGTGGTGGGCCTCGTCACGGGGGCGGTCTGGGGCCAGCCCATGTGGGGCACCTGGTGGGTCTGGGACCCGCGGCTGACCAGCTTCTTCGTCCTCTTCCTCTTCTACCTCGGCTACATCGCGCTCTGGCAGGCGATCGAGGATCCGGACGCCGCCGCCGACCTGACCTCCGTCCTCGCGCTGGTGGGGGGCGTGTTCGCGATCCTCTCGCGCTATGCCGTCCTCTTCTGGAACCAGGGCCTGCACCAGGGCGCGACCCTCTCGCTCGACGCGGAGGAGAACATCGCCGACGTGTTCTGGCTGCCCCTCGTCACGACGATGGCGGGCTTCGGCCTGCTGTTCCTCGCGCTGGTGCTGACGCGGGCGCGGATGCACGTGCGCCTGCGCCGCGCGCGCGCGCGGATGCTGCGGACGCGGGTCGCCTGATGCCCGAACTGGGTAAGTACGCGGCCGAGGTGCTGCTGGCCTACGGGGCCAGCGGCGCGATCCTCGGCGCGCTGATCGCGGTCACGCTATGGCAGGCGCGCGCCGCCAAGCGGGACGAGGAACGCTAGCCGCCGATCGCGGAGGTCCGGCGTCCCGAAGGGCGGCGGGGCGAGGTCCGTTCGAGGGCCTCGCCCCTGGCCGTCACTCCGCCGCGACGGGTTGCTGGGCGAGGTTGCGCAGCACGTAGTGCAGCACGCCGCCGTTGCGGATGTAGTCGAACTCGATCTCGGTATCGACGCGCAGCTTCAGCGTGATCCCCTTCGTCGAGCCGTCCGCGTAGGTGATCGTGCAGGGCACGTCCGACAGGGGCTTCACGTCCGGCGCCGAGAGGCCGGTGATGTCGAAGCTCTCCTGCCCCGTAAGGCCCAGCGAGGTGCGGGTGTCGCCGCCCGTGAACTCCAGCGGGATGACCCCCATCCCCACGAGGTTGCTGCGGTGGATGCGCTCGAAGCTCTCCGCGATGACGGCCTTCACCCCGAGGAGGGCGGTGCCCTTCGCCGCCCAGTCGCGCGATGAGCCGGCGCCGTACTGCTCGCCCGCGACGATGACGAGGGGGGTCCCCCGTTCCTGCCAGGCCATCGCGGCCTCGAAGATCGAGGTCTGCCCGCCATCCGGCCCGAGGGTGTATCCCCCCTCGACGCCATCGAGCATCTCGTTGCGGATGCGGATGTTGGCGAAGGTGCCGCGCATCATGATCTCGTGGTTGCCCCGGCGCGAGCCGTAGGAGTTGAACTCCCTCGGCTGGACCTGCCGCTCGGTCAGGTAGCGGCCGGCGGGCGTCGTCTCCTTGAAGGAGCCCGCGGGCGAGATGTGGTCGGTCGTCACCATGTCGCCCAGGATGGCGAGGATGCGCGCGCCCTCGACGTCGTCGATGGTGCCGGCCCTCTGGTCCATCCCCTGGAAGTAGGGCGGGTTCTGCACGTAGGTCGAAGAGGCCGGCCAGTCGTAGGTGAGGGAATCGGTCGTCTCGACCGCGCGCCACCTCTCGTCGCCCTCGAAGACCTCGGCGTACTTCTCCTGGAAGGCCTCGCGGGTGACGGTCCGTTCGACGAGGTCCGCGATCTCCTGCTGGTCGGGCCAGATGTCCTTGAGGAAGACGTCGTTCCCGTCCTTGTCCTTGCCCAGCGGCTGCGTGGTGATGTCGACGTTCATGTCGCCCACTAGCGCGTAGGCCACCACGAGGGGCGGCGAGGCGAGGTAGTTGGCCCGCACGTCCGGGCTGATGCGCCCCTCGAAGTTGCGGTTGCCCGACAGGACCGAGACCCCGATCAGGTCGTAGTCGTGGATCGCCTCCGATATCTCGGGCGCCAGGGGCCCCGAGTTGCCGATGCAGGTCGTGCAGCCGTAGCCCACGAGGTTGAACCCGATCGCGTCGAGGTCGTCCTGCAGCCCGGCGGCCTCGAGATAGGCGGAGACCACCTGGCTGCCCGGCGCGAGCGAGGTCTTGACCCACGGCTTGCGGTTCAGCCCCAGCTCGCGCGCCTTGCGCGCCACGAGGCCCGCGCCGATCATCACGTAGGGGTTCGACGTATTCGTGCAGGACGTGATCGAGGCGATCACGATGGACCCGTCATGGAGCTGCTCGGTCACGCCGTCGAGGGTCAGGTAGCCCTTGCGGTGATGGCCCGCGTCGCCGGGAACCTCGCGCGGCTCGGGCTGGCCGCCCTCCGCCTCCCAGCGGGCCTGGGCGCGCTCGGTCGTGTCGGGGGCGGCGCGCTGCCCTTCGACGTACTTGCCGAACTCCTTCGCGGCGTCCTTCAGGGGGATGTGGTCCTGGGGGCGCTTCGGGCCCGAGATGGCGGGAACCACGTCGCCCATGTCGAGATGCAGCGTGTCCGTGTAGACCGGATCGTAGTCCGCCCCGCGCCACATGCCGTTCGCCTTGGCGTAGGCCTCGACCAGCTCGACCGTCTCGCGGGGGCGGCCCGTCAGCTCGAGATAGCGCAGCGTCTCGCCGTCGATGGGGAAGAAGCCGCAGGTCGCGCCGTATTCGGGCGCCATGTTCCCGATGGTCGCGCGGTCGGCCAGCGGCAGGCGGTCGAGCCCCTCGCCGTAGAACTCGACGAACTTGCCGACGACGCCGTGCCCGCGCAGCATCTCGACCACCTTGAGGACGAGGTCCGTCGCGGTCGTCCCCTCCGGCACGGTGCCGGTCAGCTTGAAGCCCACCACCTCCGGGATCAGCATGGAGATGGGCTGCCCCAGCATCGCGGCCTCGGCCTCGATCCCGCCGACGCCCCAGCCGAGGACGGCGGCGCCGTTCACCATCGTGGTGTGGCTGTCCGTGCCGACCAGCGTGTCGGGATAGGCGATCGGGGCGCCGTTCTGGTCGGTATCCGTCCAGACGGTGCGGGCGAGGTATTCCAGGTTCACCTGGTGGCAGATGCCCGTGCCGGGGGGCACCACGCGGAAGTTGTCGAACGCGCCCTGGCCCCATTTGAGGAACTGGTAGCGCTCGATGTTGCGCTCGTACTCGCGCTCGACGTTGTGCTGGAAGGCCCGGGGGTTGCCGAACTCGTCGATCATGACGGAGTGGTCGATCACGAGGTCCACGGGGTTCAGCGGGTTGATCCGCTCGGCGTCCCCGCCGAGGGCCACGATCCCGTCGCGCATCGCGGCGAGGTCCACGACCGCCGGCACGCCGGTGAAGTCCTGCATCAAAACCCGGGCGGGGCGGTAGGCGATCTCGCGCGGGTGCTTGCCGCCGCCCTCGGCCCACTGGGCGAAGGCGCGGATGTCGTCGGTCGTGACGGTCTTGCCGTCCTCGAAGCGCAGCATGTTCTCCAGCACGACCTTCAGCGCGGCGGGCAGCCGTTCGAAGTCGCCGAGGCCCGCCTCCTGGGCGGCGGGGATGGAGTAGTAGGCGTAGGTGGAGCCGCCCACCTCCAGCTCGCGCCGAACCCTCGTGCTGTCCTGTCCGACCTGAACCGTCATCTGCCTCTCCTCGTTGCCGGGATGGGGGGATTTTCGCGCCACCCCCTACGCCCGCGGCCCGCGGAGGGAAAGGGCAGGGGCCCGGCGGCGTTGACGCATCGCGCGCGGGCTTGTGAACGGCGGGGACGTGGACGCCGCGGGCGGGCGCGGCCATGGTGCGCCCCTGCGCCGCGCCCTTCCCGCGGCGGCCGACAGCCTAGACGACGGACCCGCCCATGCGCCGCATCGCCCTGATCGCCACGCTCTGCGCCGCGCTCGCCCCTTCGGCGCGCGCCGACGTCCCCGTGGTGGTCGAGCTCTACACCTCGCAAGGATGCAACGCCTGCCCGCCGGCCGACGCCATGCTGGCCGAGCTGGGGCGCGACCCCGACATCGTCGCGCTCGCGCTTCATGTGGACTACTGGGACTACATCGGATGGGAAGACCGGTTCGCCCTTCCTGCGAACGGCGACCGCCAGCGCGCCTACGCCCACGCCCATGGCGGGCAGATGGTCTACACGCCCCAGATGATCGTGAACGGCACGCACGCGGTCGCGGGCAACCGCCCCGGCGAGGTCATGGCCGCCATCCGCGCCGCCGCCGCCGAGGCCAGCCCCGTCGCGCTGGACGCCGAGGCGTCGGGCGGCACGTTGCGCGTGACGGCCCATGGCGGGCAGGGCCGCTACCGGCTGCACATGGCGCGCGTCGATCCCGGCCGGACCGTGGCGATCCTGGAGGGCGAGAACGCCGGGCACACCTTGGGCTACTCGAACATCGTGACGTCGTTCGAGACGCTCGGGGCCTGGGACGCCGCCGAGCCGCTGGTCCACGAGATGCCGCTGCCCGAGGGGCGGGTCGTCCTCCTCCTGCAGGAGCCGGGGCCCGGGCGGATCGTGGCGGCGGCGGTCGCCGGCTAGCGGGCCGCCGCCTTCCAGCGGCGGTGCACCCAGAACCACTGCCCCGGCACCTCGCGCACCAGCGCCTCGAGGTCGTCGTTGAGGTGCTGCATCCGGGCCTCGGGCGTCCCGCCGGGCACCTCGGCGCCGATCCGCACCTCGAAGTCGAGGCCGTTCGGCTGCCGGATCCCGTAGAAGGGGACGAGCAGCGCGCCGTGCCGCCCCGCCAGCTCGGCCGCCGCGACCGACGTGCGCGCCGGGCGGCCGAAGAAGCGCAGGAGCGGCGCGTCGTAGACGTGGAGGTCCGCGAGGATCGCGAAGAACCCGCCGGCCTTCAGGTGCCGGATGATCGCCGCCATCCCCTGCCGCCCCCGCGGATGGACGGGTCCGGCGATGCTCTCCATCGCGGCCTTGTAGTGCGCCTCCACGTAGGGGTTGCGCATCGGGCGGTAGAGGGCGGCGAAGTCCCATCCCGTCCCGGCGATCGCCGCGCGGGCGGCGTTGTAGTTGCCCAGATGCGCCGTGACGCCGACTACGGGCCGGCCCTCGGCGCGCGCTCTCTCCAACGCGTCCGCGCCGGGGCCGGTCAGGGGCAGGTCGCGGACCCGGCGGAGGAAGGGCGCGCCGGCGTAAGTCTCCGCGATGGTGCGGCCGGCGTTGTCTGGCACCTCGCGCACGATGCGCGCGCGTTCGTGCGGCGAGAGCTCGGGCCAGGCGAGGTCGAGGTTGTCCTCGATCCGTCGTCGCCACCCCGCCGCCGGCGCGGCGAGGCGGGCGGTGAGGGCGCCGAATGCCGGGATGCGCCGCTCGTAGGGCAGGGCGGCGGCCGCGCCGAGGGCGGCGCGCAGCCCGGCATCCGTGATCCTCTCCGCGATGCGACCTGCCATTCGCCAGCGCCCCTCTCTGCCCGGGGCGGGGTAGGGGGAGCGCGCCCGGCCTGCAAGCGGGCCCGTCAGGCGGCCAGGGGCGCGAGGCGCAGGTCGCCCCGGGCCGCCATGTCCCGCACCGCGCCCGCGACGACGCGCATGGCGTCCTCTCCGCCCTCGGGGTCGGCCGGGGCCTCGTCGACGGCCTCGCGCAGACGGGTGGCGAGGCGGTCGGGCAGCGCGCGGAGGAGGTGCTCGGCCGCCTCGGCGGCAGGCCCCCCCTCGGCGAGGGCCGCCGCGAGGGCCGCGACCTGCAGGTCCTGAGGGACCTCGCGCAGGAGGGCAGGCACGTCCGCCGCGGCCACCCGGCCCGGAAGGTCCACGAACCCGAACGACACCTCGCGGACCGCGCGCGCGAAGCCCGGCTCGGCCTCGTCGAGGCCGTCGAGCACCTCGCGCCGGAGGCCGAGCGAGCCCGCGTCGAGGATCGCGGCGACCCTGCGGGGCGCCTCCTCAGAAGGGCCGCCGTCCGAAAGCGCGGAAAGCAGCGCGGCCCCCACTTCCGACGCGACCTCGTCCGGCGTCTCCCCCACGTTGCGGATGGCGGCGGCGACGCGGCGGGCGTCGCGCGCCGGCATCTCCGACAGGACCCTGCTGGCCAGAGGCACCGGAAGCCTCGTCAGCGCAAGGGCGGCGGCGGCGGAATGCTCGGCCACGAGCAGGGCCGCGAGGCGTTCGGGGGATTGCTCGGACAACACGTCCCACGGGTCGGCGGCGGGCGGCGCGCCGATCGTCCGGCGCAGCCGCTCGAGCAGCAGGGGATCGGCCCGGCCGGCGAGCAGGCCGATCGCCGAGCCCATGCCCGGCCGGAAGGCGGCGCCGAGGCGTCCGACCTCGCCCGCGAAAGCGGCGACGCCGCCCTCGATCGCCGCGGTCTCGACGGCGCCGAGCGCGGCGAGGCGGTCGGCCAGACGTTCCTGCAGCGGGAGGGGCAGGTCCGCGAGGGGCAGATCATGCCCGCCGTCGAGGGCGAGCCGGACGATCAGGGCCGCGCGATCCGCGCCGCCCATGGCCGGAGGCGGGGCGGGCGGAAGGGTGGCGGCGGGAAGGGACTCGGTCATGGCCCCGTCCTGCCGCGGAAAGATTAAGGCATGGTTAGCCCGTCAGTTCCTCGACGCAGGTGCCGCTGGCGGCGTCGAAGGCGGTGCCCGGCGCGCAGGACACGTTGGCCTCGGTCGCGCCGTGGTCGCACCCGGCCGCCAGCACGGGGCCGGCCACGAGGAGCGAGAGGAGAAATGCGGTCAGTCGGGTCGTCATGGGCGGTCCTCCTGGTTGCGAGAGGGAGGATAGCTGATGCTTACCCTGCGGCAACCGCGACCTCACGCCGCGCCGAACACCCGCTCGAAGATCGTACCCACGTGCCGTGTGTGGTGCGCGAGGTCGAAGAGGTCCTCCAACTCCGCCTCGGAAAGGGCCGCGCGCACCTCCGAGTCGCCCTTCAGCTCGGAGAGGAAGTCGGCCCCCTCCTCCCAGACCTTCATCGCGTTGCGCTGGACGAGGGCGTAGGCGGCCTCGCGGCTGACGCCGTGCTGGGTCAGCGCCAGCAGCACCCGCTGCGAATGCACGAGACCACGGAACCGGTCCATGTTGCGCATCATGTTCTCGGGATAGACGACGAGGTTCTCGATCACCCCCGTCAGCCGCGTGAGCGCGAAGTCGAGATGCACGGTCGCGTCCGGCCCGATCCCCCGCTCGACGGAGGAGTGGGAGATGTCCCGCTCGTGCCAGAGGGCGACGTTCTCCAGCGCGGGCACGACGGCCGAGCGGACGAGGCGCGCGAGGCCGGTCAGGTTCTCGGTCAGCACGGGGTTGCGCTTGTGCGGCATCGCGCTGCTGCCCTTCTGCCCCTTCGAGAAGAACTCCTCCGCCTCCAGGACCTCCGTGCGCTGCATGTGCCGGACCTCGGTCGCGACGTTCTCGATGCTGCTGGCCACGACGGCGAGGGCGGCGAAGAAGGCGGCGTGGCGGTCGCGGGGGATGACCTGGGTGCTGATCGGCTCCGGCCGCAGACCGAGCTTCTCGCAGACATGCGCCTCGACCCGCGGATCGACGTTGGCGAAGGTGCCCACCGCGCCGGAGAGGGCGCCGGTCGCCACCTCCTCCCGCGCCGTTCGCAGCCGCCGCAGGCCGCGCTGCATCTCCGCATGGAAGCGGGCGAAGGTGAGGCCCATGGTCGTCGGCTCGGCGTGGATCCCGTGGGAGCGCCCGATCCGCGGGGTCAGCTCGTGCTCCCTCGCACGCCGCTCCAGCGCGGCGAGCAGCCCTTCCACGTCGGCGATCAGGATGTCCGCGGCGCGGGTGAGCTGGACGTTGAACGTGGTGTCCAGCACGTCCGACGAGGTCAGGCCCTGATGGACGAAGCGCGCCTCGTTCGCGCCGACGATCTCCGACAGGTGGGTGAGGAAGGCGATGACGTCGTGGCGCGTCTCGCGCTCGATCTCGTCGATGCGGGCGACGTCGAACTCGCTGTCCTTCGCCTTCCAGACGGCTTCGGCGTTCTCGCGCGGGATGGCGCCGAGGTCGGCCATCGCGTCCCCGGCATGGGCCTCGATCTCGAACCAGATGCGGAACTTGGTCTCGGGCGACCAGATCGCGGTCATCTCGGGGCGGGAGTAGCGGGGTATCATCGGCGGATGTCCTCTGGCGGGGCGGGCGCGGGCCTCCTAGGACGCGGGCGATGGAGCGGCAACCGGACCTGTGGCGCGGGCTGGATGGGGCCTGGCGCCTGGCGCGCGAGGTCCGGCACGCGGCAGGCGGGACGGTCCGGGCGGAGGGCACCGCCCGGTTCGCCCCCGAAGGCGACGGGCTGGCGGAGCGGGAGGAAGGGCGCGCCGTGCTGCCGGGCGGGTCCGGCATGGCGTTCGAGCAGCGGCGGCTCTGGCGTGCCGAAGGCGGGCGGCTGACGCTCTGGAAGGGCGACGGGACGCTGCTCTGCGTGCTGGACGGGGGCGAGGGCGTGCACGGCTGCCCGCCGGACCTCTACCGCGTGCGGCTGGACCTCTCGGGGCTGCCCTCCGACTGGTCGGCCGAGTGGCGGGTGACGGGACCGCGCAAGGACTACGTGATGGCGACGCGGTACGTCCGCCCGGGCGGGCAGGACCGTCCGACCTTGCCGCTTCCCGGGCGGTGAGGCAGGGAAGGGCAACGGAAACCTTTGGGGGAGGGCCGCGCATGGCCATGACCGACACCGTCCTGATCGAACGCATCGGCCCGGCGGAAGGCCGCGCCCTCTGGGCCAAGCGCGCCGCGGCCGTGGCGCTGGGGGTCGCGATCCTGGCGACCTCCGCCAAGATCAGCGTGCCGATGTGGCCCGTTCCGATCACCATGGGCACCTTCGCCGTGCTGACGCTGGGCGCCGCCTACGGGCCGCGTCTCGGGCTGGCGACGATCCTCCTCTACATGGCGGTCGGCGCGGCAGGCGTGCCCCTCTTCGCGGGGGAGAGCGCCGGCCTCGCCTACATGCTGGGCGGCACGGGCGGCTACCTCCTGGGCTACGTGCTGGCGACGGTGGCCCTCGGCCTCGCCGCGCGCGCGGGCTGGGATCGCAGCACGGGCGGGATGGCCGCGGCGCTGCTGGCGGGCAACGCGCTGATCTACGTGCCCGGGCTGATCTGGCTGAACCAGATGCCCTATGCCGAAGGGTGGTCGTGGACGCTGGCCGCCGGCCTGACGCCGTTCCTCCTGGGCGACGCGATCAAGCTCGTCCTCGCCGCGCTGCTGATCCCGGCGGCGTGGAAGCTGCTGGGCAGCGCACGGGGCTGAGCCGGGCCGCCGCGACGACCTCGACGGGGGCGCCTTCGGGCGCCCTCGTCGCTTCGGGCCCGTCCCGGGCGTTCCAGAGCCGCAGGAAGGTTCCATCCATCCGCTCCGGGCTTTCCGATCGGCGTGGGCGTCCGGCTGCGCTCCGGCGCTCTGGCCGCCCGTACGATGGCCGGCCGGGACGGCATGCCGCCGCACCCCGCGGCCCGCGTCGATCCGCCCGCCGGTGCGGCCGCGACCGCCCTCCACGAGGGGGAGGGGGCCGGGACGGCGCTGGACCTCGATCTGGTCGGTTTCCTGGCGCACCTCGCTCGGCTCGTCGGCCCTGTCTGGCCGAGCTTTTCGGAGATGTTCACGTTCTCGGCGCACGGCGATCTCGTGCCGGGCGACCTCCGCATTCACTGGCTGCGTCTCGACGCCGGCGGCGAGGCCGGGCGGGAATGGCAGCTGTGGCTCCGGGGCGGGGAGGGGCCGCTGCCGGAACCCTCGCTCCTCCGGCGGTGCGACGCGGGCCTCGTCCCCTGAGACGCGAAGGGGCGGCCCGAAGGCCGCCCCGGTCCGCCCGCCCCGCAGGCGTCAGCAGGAGTAGTAGAGCTTGAACTCGACCGGATGGGGGGTGTGCTCGTACATCTCGATCTCCTCCATCTTCAGCTCGATGTAGCCCTCGATCTGGTCGCGGGTGAACACGTCGCCCGCCAGGAGGAAGTCCATGTCCTCCTCCAGCGCCTCGACCGCCTCGCGCAGGCTGCCGCAGACGGTGGGGATGTCCGCCAGCTCCTCGGGGGGGAGGTCGTAGAGGTCCTTGTCGTTGGCCTCGCCCGGCTCGATCTTGTTCTGGATGCCGTCGAGCCCGGCCATGAGGAGGGCGGCGAAGCAGAGGTAGGGGTTCGCCGACGGGTCCGGGAAGCGCGCCTCGACGCGCTTGGCCTTGGGCGACTCGGCCCAGGGGATGCGCACGCAGCCCGAGCGGTTGCGCGCCGAGTAGGCCCGCAGCACCGGCGCCTCGAAGCCCGGAATCAGCCGCTTGTACGAGTTGGTCGAGGGGTTGGTGAACGCGTTCAGGGCCTTGGCGTGCTTCAGCAGCCCGCCGATGAACCACAGCGCCTCGTCCGAGAGATCCGCGTACCTGTCCCCCGCGAAGAGCGGCTGACCGTCCTTCCAGATCGACATGTTGACGTGCATGCCGGTGCCGTTGTCGCCCGCGATGGGCTTGGGCATGAAAGTCGCGGACTTGCCGTAGGCGTGCGCGACGTTGTGGATGACGTACTTGTACTTCTGCAGCTCGTCGGCCTGCTTCGTGAGGCTGTCGAAGATCAGGCCCAGCTCGTGCTGGCAGGACGCGACCTCGTGGTGGTGCTTGTCCACCTTCATGCCGATCCGCTTCATGGTCGACAGCATCTCGGAGCGGATGTCCTGGCCATCGTCGATCGGGTTCACGGGGAAGTAGCCGCCCTTGACGCCGGGGCGGTGGCCCATGTTGCCCATCTCGTAATCGGTGTCGCCGTTCCAAGAGGCGTCGACAGCGTCGACCTCGTAGCCGACCTTGTTGATCCCGACGGCGATCTTCACGTCGTCGAAGAGGAAGAACTCCGCCTCGGGGCCGCAGAAGAACGTGTCGCCGATGCCGGAGGACCGCAGGTAGGCCTCGGCCTTCTCGGCGGTGCCGCGGGGATCGCGGTCGTAGGGCGCGCCGGTGTCCGGCTCGACGACCGAGCAGTGCAGCGCCAGCGTCTTCTCGGCGTAGAACGGGTCGATGTAGCCGCTGCCGAGGTCCGGCATCAGCTTCATGTCCGACTCGTTGATCGACTTCCATCCGGCGATGGAGGAGCCGTCGAACATGAAGCCCTCCTCGAGGAAGTCCTCGTCGACCTGATCGGCCATCACGGTGACGTGCTGGAGCTTGCCGCGCGGGTCGGTGAAGCGGATGTCGACGTATTCGACCTCCTCGTCCTTCAGGGTCTTGAGAACGTCGCTCTTGGACATGATCGGTCTTTCCTCGATGGTTGGCTGTCTGGTCCGGCGGGCCCCGGTCGCCCGGTCAGAGGGCGTCCTCGCCCTCCTCGCCGGTGCGTATGCGGATCGCCTGATCGACGGTGCTGACGAAAATCTTGCCGTCGCCGATCTTGTCGGTCCGCGCGGCAGCGGTGATGGCCTCGAGCGCGGGATCGACCTGCTCGTCCCCGACCACGCACTCGACCTTCACCTTCGGAAGGAAGTCGACCACGTACTCGGCCCCGCGATACAGTTCGGTATGGCCCTTCTGGCGGCCGAACCCCTTCACCTCGACGACCGAGAGACCCTGGACGCCGACGTCCTGAAGCGCCTCCTTCACCTCGTCGAGCTTGAAGGGTTTGATGATGGCCTCGATCTTCTTCATGTCCCGCCTCTCGCCTTCGGGGCTTTCACGCGCCCTGCCTTTTCGCAACCGCACCTGCCTGCCGCGGCCGGCGGGGGGCAAGCGGATTCGGGCGGAGGCGATGCGCGAACGGGCACCGTGCCCGTTTTTTGTGCGGCTGGCGAACGCTGGCCCCGAGCGGCCGGGGCCGATAGGCCGCCCCCATGACCGAAGTGCTGACCGCCGACCGGATGCGCACCCTCGAGCGCGAGGCCATCGAGTCCGGCCGCGTCACCGGCCTGGAGCTGATGGAGCGCGCCGGGAAGGGCGCCGTCGAGGCGATCCTGGCGGAGTGGCCCGAGCTGGAACGGCCCGGGCCGGTCGGGGGCGACCGGCGGGCCGTGGTCCTCTGCGGGCCGGGCAACAACGGCGGCGACGGGTTCGTGGTGGCGCGGCTGCTGCGCGAGCGGGGGTGGCAAATCGACGCCTTCCTCTGGGGCGACCCGGAGCGGCTGCCACCCGACGCGCGGACCAATCATGACCGCTGGGCCGCGACGGCCCCGATCCGTCCGCTCGACGAGGATGCATGGGGCGCGGCGGAGGGCTGGACGGGGGTGGACCTGATCGTCGACGCCCTGCTGGGCATCGGGGCGTCGGGACCCTTCGCGCCGCCCGGGCCGGCGGGCTGGCTCTACCACCGCCTCTTCGAGGACGGGTACTGCGGCACCGGCGTGATCTCGCGGCCGTATTGCGTCTCGCTCGACCTGCCCTCGGGCATGGAGGCCGACACGGGCGCGACGGAGGTGCCGCCCGGCGCGGACGGCTCGGTCATGGCGCATCTCACCGTCGCGTTCGGCGCGCCGAAGCCGGCGCATCTACTCGCGGAAGGGGCTGCCGGGTGCGGCAGGATACGCCTCGTCCCGATCGGTCTCGACGCGGAAGCGGCGGACCCGGGGCTTCGCTGGGTGCGGGCGCCGCTGCCGGACCCGGGGGCCGTCCGGCGGCTCGCGGCGAAGGTCGCGGACGACGGTTGGTGCGCCCCCGCCGGCCACAAGTACGACCACGGCCACGCGCTGACCCTCTCCGGCGGCATGGGCCGCGGCGGGGCGGCCCGGCTGGCCGCGCGGGCGGCGCTGCGGGTCGGGGCGGGGGCGGTGACGCTCGCGTGCCCGCCCTCGGCGCTGATGGAGAACGCGGTGCGCCTGCCGGACGCGGTGATGGTTCGGGCGCTGCGGGACGCCGGGGCGCTGCGCGAGGCGCTGGGGGACCCGCGGATCAACGCGCTCTGCCTCGGACCGGGGTTCGGCACGGGCGAGCGGGAGGCGGCGCTGCTCGACGCCGCGCTCGATCCGGGGCGGGAGGGGCCGCCCGCGCTGGTCCTCGACGCCGACGCGCTGACGATCCTGGCCTCGAACGAGGCGCTGCGGGCGAAGCTGCGGCCGGCCGATGTCCTGACCCCGCACCCGGGCGAGTTCGCGCGCATCGCCCCGGACCTCTCCCAGCGCCTGCGGGAGGACGCGGGCTTCTCCAAGGTCGACGCCGCGCGCGAGGCCGCGGCGCGGCTGGGGGCGACCGTCCTCCTGAAGGGCCCCGACACCGTGATCGCCCGCCCGGACGGGCGCGCAGCGATTCACGCCGCGAACGGCGACCGCGCCGCGCCCTGGCTGGCGACGGCGGGCGCCGGGGACGTCCTCGCGGGGATGATCTGCGGGCTGATGGCGCGGGGGCTGGACGGGTTTGACGCCGCCTGCGCCGCCGCATGGCTCCACGTGGAATGCGCGTTGGCCTTCGGGCCGGGGCTGACGGCGGACGATCTGCCCGAGGCGCTGCCGGCGGTCCTGGCGCGGCTGTCGCAGGGAACCTGAGGCGCCGCCCGCGCCGGCGGCGGCGGGGCGCAAGGCACGGCGGGACGGGCAGGTCCACGCCGCCGCGGGCCTGCCCGCGCGATGCGTGGCCTTTTCGCCCTCGCATCCCGGCGCCGCCCTTGCTAGAGGGCGCGCGATCGGCGTCCCGGACCCCCGGCGGCGCCCCGCGGATGTGGCGGAATTGGTAGACGCACTTGGTTTAGGTCCAAGCGCCGCGAGGCGTGGGGGTTCGAGTCCCTTCATCCGCACCAGACACAGTGGACCAGCCCCCGGCGGGCGACAGAGAAGGCAGGTCATACCCATGCAGGTCACCGAGACCCTGAACGACGGGCTGAAGCGCGGCTACGAGATCACCGTTCCGGGGTCCGAGCTCGACGAGAAGGTCACGCAGAAGCTCCAGGAGGCGCAGCCCGAGGTGCAGATGAAGGGCTTCCGCAAGGGCAAGGTACCGCTGCCGCTTCTGAAGAAGCAGTTCGGCCCCCGCCTGATGGGCGAGGCCATGCAGGAGACCGTCGACGGTGCCATGTCGAAGCATTTCGAGGAGACGGGCGACCGCCCCGCCCTCCAGCCCGACGTCAAGATGACGAACGAAGACTGGAAGGAGGGCGACGACATCGTCGTCTCGATGACCTACGAGAAGCTGCCCGACATCCCGGAGGTCGACTTCGGCGACGTCGAGCTGGAGACCCTGAAGGTCGCCGCCACCGACGAGGCCGTGGACGAGGCGCTGGCGTCGCTGGCCGAGACCGCGCAGACCTTCGAGGCCAAGGAGGGTGCGGCCGAGGACGGCGACCAGGTGGTGATCGACTTCAAGGGCTTCGTCGACGGCGAGCCCTTCGAGGGCGGCGAGGCGGAGGACTACCCCCTCACGCTGGGCTCGAACTCCTTCATCCCGGGCTTCGAGGAGCAGCTCGTCGGCGCGACGGCCGGCGAGGACAGGGAGGTGAACGTCTCCTTCCCCGAGGACTACCAGGCCGAGCATCTCGCCGGGAAGGAGGCGCGCTTCGAGGTCGCGGTGAAGGAGGTCAAGAAGCCCGCCAAGGCCGAGGTCGACGACGAGCTGGCCAAGCGCTTCGGCGCCGACGACCTGGACGCGCTGAAGACGCAGATCCGCGAGCGGCTGGAGGCCGAGTATGTCGGCGCCGCCCGTCAGGTCACGAAGCGCCGCCTGCTCGACGCGCTGGACGGCAAGGTGGACTTCGACCTGCCCCCCTCGCTGGAGGAGGCCGAGGCCAAGCAGATCGCCCACCAGCTCTGGCACGAGGAGCACCCGGAGGTGCAGGGCCACGACCACGGCGAGATCGAGGTCACGGACGAGCATCGCAAGCTCGCCGGGCGCCGCGTGCGGCTGGGCCTCCTGCTGGCCGAGGTGGGCCGCAAGGCCGAGATCCAGGTCTCGGACGCCGAGATGACGCAGGCGGTGATGAACCAGGCCCGCCAGTATCCCGGCCAGGAGCGGCAGTTCTTCGAGTTCGTCCAGCAGAACGCCCAGGCGCGCCAGCAGATCCAGGCACCGCTCTTCGAGGACAAGGTCGTCGACTACGTGCTCGAGCTGGCGAAGGTCGACGAGAAGGAGGTCTCCAAGGAGGAGCTGCAGGAGGCCATGGAGTCCCTCGAGGACGCCTGAGGTCATCCGATCCTTCGGGACGATCCGTGCGGGGCCCTTCGGGGCCCCGTCTTTCGTTCGGGCCACCGATTCCTGCCTTGGGCGCTGTGACCTTCGGGCCCAGGGCCGTTACCTAAGGTCAGTTAACATAGGACAATCGGTTCGGCATCGGGCAGGCTGCCGCGGTTCGTAACAGAGGGATTCGAACCGAATGAAGATTTTGCTCATCTCCGCTGCCATGGCCTTGGGTCCGGCGGGCTTCGCGGCCGCCTGCCCCTACATCGCCGAGGGCGCCGAAAGCCACGATCTGTCTGCCGGCGAGCTGGCGGAGGGCGTCGTGCTGGAAGTCGTGGCCGGCGGACCCTACCGCGCTGAGGACTGCGTGCAGACCCGGACCGATCCCGCGCGGGGCTACGTGGCCGGGCGGCCGGACTTCTCGCTCCACATGCCGCCGTTGGAGGGGCGGCGCCTCGCGATCTCGACGCGCGCGGGATGCGACACGACGCTGCTGGTCAACACCGGTGGGGTGAACTGGTATGCGGACGACGACGACGGGGGCGGGTCGAACGCGCTCATCTCGCTCACCCGGCCGTCGGACGGGCGCTACGACGTCTGGGTCGGAACCTACGATTCCGGCCTCTGTCCCGCGCAGCTGATCGTCCGCTTCTACTGACGGACCCGCCGGCGGGCGGCGCGGGCGCCGTCTGGAACCGCGGGGTCCGGGGGTCCGTTCGGCCTGCATGATCGCAACGACCCTCGCCGCCGCCTTCGCCTTCGCCGCGATCCACGTCTTCATCGGAAAGCTCAGGTTCCTCGACGGAACGCCGCGCTCGCGCTGGCTCTCGGCGGCGGGCGGGGTCGCGGTGGCCTACGTGTTCGTGCACCTCCTGCCGGAGCTGGCCGAGCACTCGGACACGCTGATGCACCTCGTCGCCGGCGGCGGCCCCGGGGGGCACGGCCCCGCGGTCGGCTGGGCGGTCGCGCTCGCCGGTCTCGCGGCCTTCTACGGCCTCGAGCGCATGGTCCGCCTTCACGGCGCCGAGGACGAGCACGGGCACATGCCGCCGGGCGCCTTCTGGCTGCACCTGTCGTCCTTCGCCCTCTACAACGTGCTGATCGGCTACCTCCTCCTCCACCGGGAGGAGCCGGGCTGGGCGCCGCTCCTGGCCTATGTCGCGGCGATGGGGGTGCACTTCGTCACCAACGACTTCGGCCTGCGGAAGGACTATTCGCATCGCTACGACACGGCGGGCCGGTGGGTGCTGGCGGGTGCGGTGCTGCTGGGCTGGGTGCTCGGGGTCGCGGTCGATCTGCCGGAATGGGGCATCGCGGTCCTCTTCGCCTTCCTCGGCGGCGGCGTCGTGCTGAACGTCCTGAAGGAGGAGCTGCCCGAGGAGCGCAAGAGCGCGTTCGGCCCCTTCCTCCTCGGCGCGGCGCTGTACGGGGCGGCGATGCTGTTCCTCTGACCCCCATGGGACGCCCCCGCAAGGGGCGTCCCATGGGGGCGGCGATCAACCGTCCGAAGGGCTGACGCGGATCACGCTGCCGTTCTCGAAGTCGGTGAGGATCAGGAAGGACCCGTCCTCCATGACCTCGACGTCGCGCACCCGGCCGATGTCGCGAAGGAGGCGCTCCTCCTCCTCCACGAGGCCCTCGTCGTCGAGCGAGAGGCGCACCACGCCGCCCGGGTAGAGCGAACCGACGAGGATGTCGCCGTTCCAGTCGGAGAAGGCGTCGCCTTCGTGGAAGTCCATGCCGGAAGGCGCGATGACCGGATCCCAGAAATAGACCGGCTGCTCGAACCCTTCGCCCGACGCCTCGCCCGAGCCGACGGGGTCGCCGCCGTACTGCTCGCCGTAGGAGACGACCGGCCAGCCGTAGTTCAGCCCGGCCTCGGGGCGGTTCAGCTCGTCCCCGCCCGCGGGGCCGTGCTCGATCGTCCAGAGGGTGCCGTCGCCGTCGATCGCGGCGGCCTGGAGGTTGCGGTGGCCCAGGGACCAGATCGTGTCGATCCCGTCCTCGCCGACGAACGGGTTGTCGTCCGGCGCCGTCCCGTCGAGGCCGACCCGGATCACCTTGCCGTAGGTCTTGTCGCGATCCTGGGCGTAGTCCCGCTCCTCCTGGGTGAAGTGCTCGCCTGTCGTGACGAACGCCGTGCCGTCGCCGGGGAACACGATCCGGCTGCCGTAGTGCATGGGCGTGGGGGAGGGCGGCGCCTGCACGAAGATGTCCCGCACGTCCGAGACGGAGGCGAGGTCGTCCGCCAGCACCATGCGCGCCGCGGCGGTGGCCGACATGTCCCCTTCGAGCGGCTTGGCGTAGGTGACGTAGATCGTGCGGTCCTCGTCGAAGGTCGGGCCGATCGCGACGTCGAGAAGGCCCCCCTGCTCGCGGGCGAGGACCTCGGGGGTGCCCTCGATCGGCTCCGAGAGGGTGCCGTCCTCGGACAGGTGGCGCAGCGCGCCCGACCGTTCGGTCACCAGATAGCCCGCGCCCCCCGGCAGCACGGCGATGCCCCAAGGATGCTCCAGCCCGCCGGCGAGCGTCTCGGTGCGCGGCTCGACCTCCGAATTGGCGAGCGGCGCGCGGAACTGGGCGTCGAAGGCCGGCGCGAAGTCGGTGTTGCGCTCGCCCCAGGTGAAGGTCTGCGCCGCGGCCCCGAGGGGCAGGGCGGCGAGGATGACGGCGTGGCGGATCATTGGCGGGAACCTCCCTTGGTGGTGCGGAGGGGCACCTAGCGCGGGATCGGCCGCCGTCAGCGCGCGTAGACCCGGCACCACCCGCCTTCGGCGGCGATGCGGCGGCAGATCGTGCGCGCGGCGTCGCGGTCGGGCGCATCCAGGATGGCGAGCGGCCGGGCCATGGTGCCCATCCCCGCGAGGCGCGCGCGCGACACGCGCAGCGATCCTTCGGGCAGGTCGTGGGCGCGTGCGCGGGCGGCCCCGAGGCGGGCGGCGATGGCCTCGGTGCGCCCTGCGGCGAGGACGACGCCGAAGGCCGGGACGGGGACGGTCGCGGGCGTCATCCGGAACGCCCCCGAGCTGGCGGCCCGCGCCATGCGGGCGCATTCGTCGCGGAACGGCCCGGTGCCGAGGGCCATGTCGGGCGGGTCGGCCCCGTCGCGCCAGCCGGCCCCCGAAAGACCCGTCACGATGCCGAGGTAGTTGCGCGTCTCGCGCGGGAGGCCGCGGTCGCCCGCGAGGAAGGCGCGGACGCGCTGGGCGCCCGCGTTGTAGCCCGCGGCGGCGAGGCCGGGATTGCCGAACTCGGCCTCGAGGTCGGCGAGGTGCCGGGCCGACGCCTCGATGGCCGACCAGGGGTCGAACGGGTCCGCCAGCCCCTCGCGCGCGGCGGTGCCGGGCATGAACTGCGCGATGCCCTGCGCGCCGGCGGGGCTGACCGCGCCCGCGCGGAACCGCGACTCCTGCCAGAGGAGGCGGGCGTGGAAGTGGGGGTCGATCCCCGCCGCCGCGGCCGCCCGGTCGATGGCCGCGCAGACCCGGTCGGGCCAGCCCTGCGCGCCCGGCGGATCGGCCAGGGCGGGCAGGGCGGCGAGGAAGAGGAGGAGGAAGAGCGCGCGCACCGTCCCCAGACTAGCGCGCGCGCCGTCGAACCAAAGGGCCCGGGGGCTAGAGCGTCAGGCGGAAGCGGGCGAACCCTTCCGCGCCCTCGCCGGCGGGCTCGATCTCGAGGCCCTGGAGGTCGTCCGCATAGGCCGCGCCGGCGGGCCCCGTCTCGAAGAGGACGGTGGTCGTCCCGCCCAGCGGCGCGAAGGACCAGTTGGCATCGGCCCGCGGCTGCACGGTGCCCTGCTCGACCAGCCAGCGGACGATGACGTCGCGGTTGGTGTCCGGTCCCTCGAACACGATGGTCGAGCCGTCCACCCCCGGAAAGCTGCCGCCCCCGCCCGCGCGGTAGTTGTTGGTGGCGACGATGAACTGCATGTCGTCCGTCACCGGCCGGCCCTGCCAGGTCAGGTCCGCGATCCGCCGCGCGTCCGGGTCCTGCAGCACCCCTTCGCTATCGTATCTGGACGGTTGGGAGAGGTCGATCCGGTACTCGACCCCGTCGATCACGTCGAAATTGTAGGACGGGAAGTCCGGGTTCAGGAGCGTGGCGTCCGTCGCCCCCGGCTCGATCCGGTTGAAGATGCCGGCCGACCGCTCGAGCCATTCGCGCACGTCCGCGCCGGTCGCGGTCACGGCGCGGACCGTGTTCGGATAGAGGTAGAGGTCGGCGACGTTCTTGATCGCGACGGGGCCCGCGGGAACGTCCGTGTAGTATTCCGGCCCGCCCCGGCCGCCCGCCTTGAAGGGCGCGGCGGCGGACAGGATCGGCGTGCCCTCCCATTCGGTGCCCTGCATCATTTGCTCGATGTACCAGAGCTGCGCCAGGCTCACGATCTGGACGGACGGATCGTCCGCCACCAGGGCGAAGTAGGAATGCAGCGGCGCCGCCGTCTCGCCCACGGGGCGGCGGATGTAGTCCAGCGTCTCCTCGTGGGCCTCCCGGGTGGCCTCCAGGACCTCGGGGTCGTCCTCGACCAGCGGGACGACGGCGCGATCCTCGCCCCGCTCGTAGATGGGCCGCGCCTCGGAGGTGGAGGAGACGACGCGCCAGGCGTTCCCGTCCCGCTCCAGCAGGAGGTCGACGAGGCCGAGATGGCTGCCCCAGTACCCTGCCATCACGGCCGGGACCCCCTCGATGGTGCCAGTCTGCGCATCGACGCCGGGCATGTCGGCGTAGTCCTCGCCGGGGAAGACCCGGTGGTGGTGCCCGGTCAGGATCGCGTCGATCCCCGGCACGCGGGCCAGCGGGATGGCGGCGTTCTCCATCCCGTCGGTCCGCTCGGCCGGGCCGATGCCGGAATGGGCCAGGGCGAGGACGAGGTCGGCCCCCTCCTCGCGGATCCGGGGGACGTAGGCCTCCGCGGCGGCGACGATGTCGCGGACGGAGACGTTGCCCTCGAGGTGCCGCCGGTCCCAGGTCATGATCTGGGGCGGCACGAAGCCGATGACGCCGATGCGGATCGGGTGGGCCACGCCCGCGCCGTCCGTCACCTCGCGGTCGAGGATCACGTAGGGCGGCACGAGGGTGGCGTCGGCGGTGGGGGTCGCGCCCTCGCGGGTGACGACGTTGGCCGAGACGACCGGGAAATCAGCGCCGCCGAGGGCCTTCGACAGGAACTCGAGCCCGTAGTTGAACTCGTGGTTGCCCAGGGTCGACGCGTCGAAGCCCAGCGCGTTCATCGCCGCGATGACGGGATGGACGTCGCCCTGGGGCAGGCCCTTCTCGTAGGCGATGTAGTCGCCCATGGGATTGCCCTGCAGGAAGTCGCCGTTGTCGAGGAGAACGGCGTTCGTCGCCTCGGCCCGGATCGCGTCGACGATGGACGCCGTGCGGGCCAGCCCGGCTGTGTCCACCGCGCGGTCGGAATAGTAGTCGTAGGGCCAGACGTGGACGTGGAGGTCCGTCGTCTCCATCAGGCGCAGATGGGCCTGGTTCGCCTGGGCGCGGGCGCTGAACGGGTGCAGCGCGACGAGGCCGGCGGCGGAGGCCGTGGTGGCAAGGAACTGGCGGCGGGTGGTCAGCAGCGGCATGGCATGTCTCCCTCGGCTGGGCGCCACCCTAGGCGTCCGGGGCGCCACCGGGAAGGGAAGCGGGGCGCCGTGGCGGGCGCACGGTCCGGTCCGCCCCGGCGCGGGCGCTGGCCGGGCCCATGAAGATCGCCGGGCGGACGCCGGATCAGGGGGATGGGACGGACCGGGTCCCCCGGATCGGCTAGCACGCGTTCGCGGCTCGCGCGTCCGGCCGCGGACGCCCATTCATTGCCCGCGGAACTCGGCGCCCGTCATCCGGTCGCGGCGCAGGGCCCAACGGAGACAAGGGAGGCAAGCGGCCGACGGCATGACCATGGAGCTGTTTCCCCCGGCGATCGACCCGAACCATGTCAGGCGCCTGCAGGACGGCCGGCGTGTCGGCGCGGCGCGCGTCACCGCCGCGCGCGCCGCCACGGAGGCCGCGCCGATCGATTGGGCGCTCCGATGGGTCCACCGGGCCTCGGGCGGGATGCCGGTCCTCCTGAGCTTGATCGAGGGGGAGCGGCACGTGGTCCTCGCCGGCGCGGGGCTGGACGGGGCGATATCGGTGCCGTCCATCCACCCGCTAGGCCGGTCGATCTGCCAATACGTCGTGACCCGCACGGACGGCGCGCCGCTCGGCGTGGCGGACGCGCGCCGCCACCCCGTCCTCAAGGGGAACGGGGCGGTCGCCGAAATGGGCGTGGCGGCCTATCTGGGCCATCCCGTCGGCGGCGCGGAGGGCGAGGTCGTGGGCGCGATCTGCCTCTTCGCCACGCATCGGCACGAATGGTCGGGCGCGGTGGCGGACGTGCTGGAGGACGCGGCAGGCATGATCGAGGCGGCCCTGGCGGGACCCGGCCGCGTCCACTGAACGCGAAAGGGGCCGCCACGGCGGACGGCCCCTTCGACGGCTTCGACGTTCGGGGACCGATCAGGCGACCGGGCCGCCCTCGTCTTCGTCCTCGCCTTCGCCATCGGCCTGCGGGTCGGCCAGAGCCTCGGGCTCGTTGCGCTGCTCGACCGGGCTCTCCAGCTCGTCGAGCTGGGCGGAGCCGATGTCGTCGAAGAGCTCGGCGATCTCGAACTCGGCCTCGGCCTCCTCCTCGGCGCGAAGGTCGGCGATGTTCTTGCCTTCCTTCTGCAGCTCTGCCTCCTCGGCGGAGCGGGCGACGTTCAGCTCGATCACGGCCTCGACCTCCGGGTGGAGGGTCACGGTCACCTCGTGGATGCCCAGCTCCTTGATCGGGGCGGCGAGGGCGACCTGGCGGCGGTCCACCTCGAACCCGGCCTCCGCGGCGGCGTCGGCCGCGTCGCGCGTCGAGACCGAGCCGTAGAGCGCGCCGGAATCCGACGCCTGCCGGATCACGACGAACTGCTGGCCGTTCAACCGCTCGGCGGCCTTCTCGGCCTCGCCCTTAGACTCGAGGTTGCGCGCCTCGAGGATGGCCTTCTCGCTCTCGAAGCGGGCCTGGTTCTCCTTCGAGGCCCAGAGCGCCTTGCCCTGGGGCAGGAGGTAGTTGCGGGCGTAGCCGTCCTTGACGTTCACGATCTCGCCCATCTGGCCGAGCTTCGCGACGCGTTCCAGCAGGATCACTTGCATATCAAGACCCTCACTTCACGGCGTAGGGCAGCAGGGCCAGGAACCGGGCGCGCTTGATCGCCCGGGCGAGCTTGCGCTGGTTCTTGGCGCCCACCGCGGTGATGCGGGAGGGGACGATCTTGCCGCGCTCGGACACGTAGCGCTGCAGGAGCTTGACGTCCTTGTAGTCGATGGTGGGCGCGTTCTGGCCCTCGAACGGGTCGGTCTTCCGGCGGCGGAAGAAGGGGCGTGCTGCCATGGTCTCTCTCCTTTACCGGCGGTCGTCGCGGCGGCGGCGGTCGTCGCGCTCGTCGCGCTTCTGCATCTGGATCGACGGGCCTTCCTGGTGCTCGTCCACCTTGATGGTGAGCACGCGCATCACGTCGTCGTGCAGGCGCATCAGGCGCTCCATCTCCTGCACGGCGGGCGCGGGGGCGTCGGACCGCACGAAGGCGAAGTGCCCCTTGCGGTTCTTGTTGATCTTGTAGGCGAGGGTCTTGACCCCCCAGTACTCGCTGTCCACGACCTTGCCGCCGTTGTCCGAGAGGACGGTGCCGAAGTGCTCGATCAGCCCTTCGGCCTGGGCGTTGCTCAGGTCCTGGCGCGAGATGAAGACGTGCTCGTAGAGAGCCATGCGTCCACTCCTGTCCAAGGCGCGTTTCATAGAGGGCGGCATCGGCCCCGCGCCGCCTTCACGAGAGACCGCGCCGGTCAAACGTCTTGCGGGGAAGCGGCCCCTTAGGCCGGACGGGCGCGCGGCGCAAGCGGGCGCCCCGAGGCGGGGCGGGGCGTCGCGCAATGACCGAATCCCTGCCCGCGTCGCGCCCCAATCGCGCCGGCTTCGCCCGGCACGCCGGACGCGACGCCGGGCAGAAGGGGGTGCGCCGCCATGACCATGACAGCCGAGTTCGCATCCGGTCCCGCGGGGGGCGCCGCGCCTGCTGCCGGAGGACCGGCGATCCCGCACGAGGTGACGTCCGCCCCCTGGGGCTACGTGATCGCGGCCAGGAAGGCCGAGGGACGGGCGATGCGGATCGTCCGCCTCGCGGCGGGCGCGCTCGGCGTGGCGGCGCTGCTCGGGGCCGGGGCGCTCTGGCTCGCGCCGGGGGCGGTGCCGGCGCCGGACGCGCGGCCGATGACGCTGGCCGGCTCGGCCTCGCTCCTGATGCTGGGCGTCTGGCTGCTGACGCTGGGGCGCGAGCGCGGCGCCCTCGAGGCGCAGGTCGACCACCGCCGGGCGGAGGTCCGGGTGATGCTGCGGATGCGGTCCGGCGCCGCGCGCCTCCTGGCGCGGCACGGCTTCCAAGACCTCGCGGAGATCGCCGTCGAGGGCGACGCGCTGGTCCTGACCGGGCAGGACGGCCGCCGCCTGCTGTCCCGCAGGCTGGGGACCTGAGGTCCGCCGCCCTCGGCTGTTCGCCGCCGCACGGAAGCTGTTCGCGCAGACGTCATGCACGCCGCCCGCGCAGCGGGCTATGTCCCGGTGACATGCAACCTGGAGGGACCTTCATGCTTCGATCCACCGCCACAGCCGCCATTCTGGCGCTTTCCGCCACGGGCGCCATGGCCGACCCTGCGACCTACACGCTCGACCCGTCGCACAGCCAGATCCTGTTCTCCTACGACCATCTGGGCTTCTCGACGACCTACGGGATGTTCTCGGGCTTCGAGGGCGAGATCCAGTTCGACGAGGACGACCCGGCGGCCTCGTCCGTGTCGGTCTCGATGCCGGTCACGGAGATGTTCACCGGGTGGGAGGCGCGCGACGCCCACTTCCTGTCGGAGGACTTCTTCAACGCCATCGCCGACGGCCAGCCCATAGACCCCGAGCGGAACATGGTGACCTTCGAATCGACCTCGATCGAGGTGACGGGCGACGAGACGGCGAACATCACCGGCAACCTGACCATGAACGGGATCACCCAGGAGGTGGTGCTGGACACCAGCCTGAACGGCATGGGCCCGAACCCGATCAACCAGACGCCGACCATCGGCTTCGATGCGACGACCACGATCAAGCGTTCGGATTTCGGCGTGGGCGCCTTCGCCCCGGCCGTGTCGGACGAGGTGGAGGTCCAGATCTCGCTCGAGGCGATGCAGCCCGAGGCCTGATCGCGGCCATGGGCGGGACCGTGCCCCGCGGCGCGGTCCCTTCCCTCCGCCTCACCGCGGGCAACGATCCCGCTTGGCCCGCGCGCCCCTCGTTCGAAGCGGTAGAGGCCAAGTCAGGCACGGTTCGGGCGATGGTCCCGAAGCCGGAGGGGGTCCGAGGGACCGTGCCCCCGTTCCCGGCCCCGCGGCGCGGGCCCGCCACGCCCATGCTTCCGCCGTGCTGCCGTGGCGACGTCGGTGGGCCGGCGCGCCGCTACTCCGTCCGCTCTGCCGTCAGCTCGACCGCGATGACGACGGGGAAGCCGACGGTCGCCTCGTCCTCGTAGCCCGCGCCGATGGCGAAGTCGCGCCGGTCCACGGTGACGGCGCCGCGCATCCGGGCGGTGCCGTCCGACACCTCCAGGAGGACGGGAAGGGCGACGGGCACCTCGGCGCCGCGCAGCGTCAGCGTGCCGTCCGCGACATGGGTGGCCGGGGTGCCGTCGGGCAGCGCCTCGCCCGCGGCGGCGGGGGCGATGCCCGCGGCGAAGGTCGCCGTGGGGAACCCGGGGACGTCGAAGAAGTCCGGCCCCCGCGCCTGGTCCGTCACGCCGCCCAGCGTCACGCTGCCGGTCGCGATGGTCACGGTGACGTCGCCCGTGCCCGTCCCCTCGTCATAGGCGATCGCGGCCTGCCAGTCGCCGAACGACCCCTCGACCTCGTTGCCGAAATTGGTGACCGTGAGGGCCAGCGTGCCCTCCGTCACCGTCCAGTCCGACGCGACCGTCTCGAGCGCGGGGGCGGAGGCCACGGCCCCTTCGGTGCGGTAGAGGCCCAGCGCCGCGCCCGCCCCGAGCGCCAGCGCCCACACGGCCAGGGCGGCGGCCGGGGCGGCCCAGGACCGCCGGTGCGGGGGCAGGGGCGGCACGGCGGGCTGGCCCGGCGTCATCCGCTGAAGCGTTGCGTCGCGGTCGACGAAGCGGTGCTTGAGCGCGCCCGCGACATGGAGGACGAGCGCGACGGCGAGCACCCGCTCGAACAGGATGTGGAGCGAGGCGGCGACGTGCTCGACCCGGGGGGATTCGGGCACGAGGGGCAGGTCCTGCCCGAAGGGCCACCAGATCGGCGCGAAGCCGGAGGCCGCCGAATGGGTGATCCAACCCGTCAGCGGCACGAGGATCAGGCTGCCGTAGAGGAGGAGGTGCACCGTCTTGGCGAGCCAGGTCTCGACCCTGCGATCTGGGTGCAGGGGCGCCGGCCTTGGCGTCGCGAGGGACCACAGGACCCGCGCCAGCGCAACGATGAAGATGAGGACCCCCAGTGTCTTGTGGATCGAGAAGAGGAAGGCGGCCTGCGCCACCGCGCCCGCGTCCGCGCCGGTCAGCACCCCTTCGGAATGGGCGATCCGATTGGCCACGATGCCGAGCGGGATCATCGTGATGATCGCGACAGCCAGCGTCCAGTGGAACAGCTTCTCGACGGCGCCGTAGCGCTCGTTCGTGTTGGTCCAGAGGGTGGCGTCGGTCATCGGTTCCTCCTCGCAGGCGGGGGGGACCATAAGCCGATGCCCGCGATCCGCCATGCGCGAAGGCGCACGGACGCCGTGCGCGCAAGGGCCTTGGCGGACCCCCGCGCCGGGCGGTGCCGTCCTTGCGGGGATGGCACAAGGCCCTTGCAAGAGCCCTGCCCGGGCGCGATGCGGGACGAAACGGGAGGTTTGCGATGCGCGCGTTCATCTTTCCGGGCCAGGGCGCCCAGACGATCGGCATGGGCAAGGGGCTGGCCGACGCCTGGCCCGAGGCCCGCGCGGTGTTCGAGGAGGTGGACGACGCCCTGGGCGAGAAGCTGTCCGCCGTGATCTGGGAGGGCGACGCCGAGACGCTGACCCTGACGCGCAACGCCCAGCCCGCGCTGATGGCGACGAGCATGGCCGCGATGGCCGCTCTGAAGGCCGAAGGGGTGGGGATCGCGGCGGCGGACTACGTGGCCGGCCATTCGCTGGGCGAGTATTCGGCGCTGTGCGCGGCGGGGACGCTCTCGGTGGCGGATGCGGCGCGGCTGCTTCGCACGCGCGGCGAGGCCATGCAGCAGGCCGTTCCCGCGGGCGAGGGGGCCATGGCCGCGCTGGTGGGCGTCGACCTCGGGACCGCCGAGGCCGTCGCGAGGGAGGCCGCCGAGGGCGAGGTGCTGGAGGCGGCGAACGACAACGACCCCTCGCAGGTGGTGATCTCGGGCGCGCGGGGCGCGGTCGAGCGGGCGCTGGACGTGGCGAAGGCGCATGGCGCGAAGCGCGCGATCCTCCTGCCGGTGTCGGCGCCGTTCCACTGCGCCCTGATGGAGCCCGCCGCGCGCGTCATGGCCGAGGCGCTGGAGGGGGTCGGCATGGCCGATCCCGCCGTGCCGGTCGTCACCAACGTCCGCGCGAGGCCCGTCGAAGCCGCGGCCGAGCTGCGCGCCGGCCTCGTCGAGCAGGTGACCGGCCGCGTCCGTTGGCGCGAGAGCGTCGCCTGGATGGCCGGGGCCGGCGTGGCCGAGTTCTGGGAGGTCGGCGCGGGCAAGGCGCTGTCGGGCATGGTCAAGCGCATCGCGCGCGATGCCGCGACGCTGCAGGTGGGTACCCCTGACCAAGTGCGCGCGGCGGCCGGATCGACCTGAGCTTCGGCACCGAGAGACTTGATAGGAATGGGAGAATCGATGTTCGATCTGAGCGGAAAGTCGGCGCTGGTGACGGGCGCCTCGGGCGGGATCGGCGGGGCCATCGCGCGCGCCCTGCACGGCGCGGGGGCCGCGGTCGCCCTCTCCGGCACCCGCGAGGGTCCGCTGGAGGCGCTGCGCGACGAGCTGGGCGAGCGGGCGCACGTCGTCGCCGCGTCGCTGTCGGACGCCGAGGCCGTGGAGGCGCTGCCGGGGCGCGCGTCGAAGGCGATGGGCGGGCTGGACGTGCTGGTGAACAACGCGGGCATCACCCGCGACCAGATCTTCATGCGCATGAAGGACGAGGAGTGGGCCGAGGTCATCGAGGTGAACCTGACCGCCTCCATGCGCCTCTGCCGGGCGGTGATGCGCCCGATGATGAAGGCGCGATGGGGGCGGATCGTGAACGTGTCCTCGGTCGTGGGGGCGACGGGCAACCCGGGGCAGGCGAACTACGCGGCCTCGAAGGGGGGCCTCGTGGCGATGTCGAAGGCCATCGCCTACGAGGTGGCGAGCCGCGGGATCACGGTGAACTGCGTGGCGCCGGGCTTCATCGGCACCGCGATGACCGAGAAGCTGACGGACGAGCAGAAGGAGGGGATCCTGCCGCAGATCCCCATGAGACGGATGGGCGCGCCGGAGGAGGTGGCGGCGGCCGCGCTGTACCTCGCGTCGCCGGAGGCGGGCTACGTGACCGGCACGGTGCTGCACGTGAACGGCGGGATGGTCATGATCTGAACCCGCCGGCCGGGTGGGGTTTTCCGTGCCGGCGGCGGAGTCCCGCGGCCCCGGCGAATCCGTTTGCCTGCCCCGGCGCGTCTGCTATAGGCCCGCCGGTAAAGGGCCGGGCGCCTTGCAAAGGGGGCCCGGCCCCTATTCATTCACCGGGCCGTGAGGTCCAAGGGGCGCCCCTCCAGGGGCCCGCAAAGCGAGAAGGAGAGCGCGATGAGCGATACCGCCGAGCGCGTTAAGAAGATCGTCGTCGAGCATCTGAACGTCGAGGAGGACAAGGTCACGAAGGAGGCTTCCTTCATCGACGACCTCGGCGCGGACAGCCTCGACACGGTCGAGCTGGTCATGGCCTTCGAGGAGGAGTTCGGGATCGAGATCCCCGACGATGCCGCCGAGACCATCCAGACCGTCGGCGACGCGGTGGGGTTCATCGACAAGCAGAAGTGAGCGAGGCCCGAGCGACGGCTTCCGGAACGGCGTCCCCCTGCGGGGCGCCGTCTTCGTTTGCGGAGGCCTCCTTTGCGGGGCGGTCCTTCGCGGTGGCGGCCGGACGGAGGTGGTCCTGCGGGGCGCGGCGGATCGCCGGCGCCGCGCCCCCGGCCTTCCGTCCCCATCCCGCGCGGGCTATGGGGCCGGCGGGCAACGGAAGGGAGCCGCCATGCGTCGCGTCGTCGTCACGGGAATGGGTATGGTCAGCCCGCTGGCGTCGGGCGTGGGCGCCACGTGGGACAGGCTGGTGGAAGGGCGTTCGGGCGCAGGGACGATCACGCGGTTCGACGCCTCGCACCTCGCCACGACCTATGCCTGCGAGGTCCCCTTCGAGGGCGAGGGCGCCTTCGATCCCGACGCGGTCATGGACCCCAAGGACCGCCGCCGGGTGGACGACTTCATCCTCTACGGGGTCGCCGCCGCCGACGAGGCGCTGGAGGACGCCGGCTGGACCGACCCTTCCGACGAGGGCAAGCTGCGGACGGGGGTGATGATCGGCTCGGGCATCGGGGGCCTGAACTCGATCGCGGACACGGCCGTCCTCATCAAGGAGAAGGGGCCGCGGCGGGTCTCGCCCTTCTTCATCCCCGGCGCGCTGATCAACCTCGTCTCGGGGCAGGTGGGCATCCGGCACGGGTTCAAGGGCCCGAACCACGCGGTGGTGACGGCCTGCTCGACCGGGGCGCACGCCATCGGGGACGCGGCCCGGCTGATCGCCCTCGACGACGCGGACGTCATGGTCGCCGGGGGCGCGGAATCGCCCATCTCCGAGATCGGGATCGCGGGGTTCAACGCCTGCAAGGCCCTCAGCACCAAGCGAGGCGACGCCCCCGAGACGGCGAGCCGCCCCTGGGACGCGGACCGCGACGGGTTCGTCATGGGCGAGGGCGCGGGCGTCGTGGTGCTGGAGGAATACGAGCACGCGAAGGCCCGGGGCGCCACGATCCACGCCGAGGTGGTGGGCTACGGCCTGTCGGGCGACGCCTACCACATCACCGCCCCGCCCCCCGACCACGAGGGCGCCGAGCGGGCCATGCGGGCCGCGCTGAAGCGGGCGGGCATATCGGGCGAGCGGATCGGCTACGTCAACGCCCACGGCACCTCGACCATGGCCGACACGATCGAACTGGACGCCGTCGAGCGGGTCTGCGGCAGCGATCTGGTCATGTCCTCGACGAAGTCCTCGATCGGGCACCTCCTCGGTGCGGCGGGGGCGGTCGAGGCGATCTTCTGCGTCAGGACGCTGCGGACGGGGATCGCGCCGCCGACGCTGAACCTCGAGAACGGGCCGGACACGAAGGTGAACCTCTGCGCGAGGCGGGCGGTGGAGGGGGATTTCGAATACGCCCTCTCCAACAGCTTCGGCTTCGGGGGGACGAACGCCTCGCTCGTGCTGAAGAGGGTCTGAGGGGATGTGGAAGGCGGTCGCCTCGAACGCGCTCACGCTGCTGATCGTCGCGATGATGGTGGCCGCCGCGGCGGTCGTCTGGGCGCGCGGCGAATGGCAGCGCGCGGGGCCGCTGGAGCAGGCGATCTGCGTCCGGGTCGAATCGGGGTCCAACATGCGCGCGCTCGCCGCGCAGCTGGACGAGAAGGGCGCGGTGTCGGACCCGCGCGTCTACCGCGTCGGCGTGCGCTACGCGGACCTGCCGGGGCTGAAGGCCGGGTCGTTCCTCGTCCCCGAGGGGGCCAGCATGGCCGAGATCGCGGACATCGTGACGCGCGGCGGGGCCTCCACCTGCGGCACGGAGATCGTCTATCGCATCGGCGTGGCCGACATCGACGCCCGGGTGCGCGAGCTGGACCCCGCGACGGAGACATTCGAGGTGGTGGCCGAGTTCGGGCCGGACGATCCCGTCCCGGCCGCCTATGCCGAGCTGCGGGAGGCGGCGGACACGCGGTTCCGGGTGTCGCTGGCCGAGGGGGTGACCTCCTGGCAGGTGGTGGAGGGGCTGCGCTTCGTCGACGTCCTGGCGGGCGAGGTGGCGGAGGTGCCCCCCGAGGGCACGCTGGCGCCCGATTCCTACGAGATCGCGCCGGGAACGCGGCGGGCCGAGGTGATCGAGCTGATGCAGCTCTCGCAGGAGGAGATCCTGGCCGACGCCTGGGCCGCGCGGGCCCCGGACCTGCCGCTGGAGAGCCCCGAGGAGGCGCTGATCCTGGCCTCGATCATCGAGAAGGAGACCGGCATCGCCGAAGAGCGGCGGCAGGTGGCGAGCGTGTTCGTCAACCGGCTGCGGCAGGGAATGCGGCTGCAGACGGACCCGACGGTGATCTACGGGGTGACGGAAGGGCGGGGCGTGCTGGGCCGGGGGCTGCGCCAGTCCGAGCTGGACCGCGAGACGCCCTGGAACACCTACCTCGTCGCGGGGCTGCCGCCGACGCCCATCGCCAACCCGGGCCGCGCGGCGATCGAGGCCGCGCTGGACCCCGACGCGACGCCCTACGTCTTCTTCGTGGCCGACGGCACGGGCGGGCATGCCTTCGCCGAGACCCTGGCCGAGCACAACGCGAACGTTCGTGCCTGGCGGGCCATCGAGGCCGAGCGGGCGCCGGCGACCGACGGCTAGGGGTCCGGGCCGCTTCCCCCCCGGCGCGCGAGGGGGGGAACGGGGCGGGATTCGCCCGTTCCGGCGGGATCGCCCTTCGGGGGCGGTTCGGATCGCGTTCCCTCCGAGCGGACGCCTTTTCTCCAACGTATTGATACTAGGCATATCTATCCGCGGCCGTTGCGCGCCGCGGGCACCGTACGGTCGGTTTCCGATCCGGTAACGCCTCTGCGGCATTCTCCTTCCACGGCTAGAGGTGCGGGGGGCCCCTCGGGGCGTCCGGTCTTTCGTGCGGGAACGCGAGGGAAGGCAGGACCCATGCAGAAAGAGAACGCGCCGGAAGGCGCGCTGATCACGGCCGCGGCCCCCGAAGGGGCCGAGGCGGAACTGAGGGAGGAGGCGGATCGCCTGATCGCGCAGCTGAGGGACATGGTGGGCTATTACGACCTGCTGATGGCCGAGGCGCGCGAGACAGGGGGGCCGCCGAACGGGAAGGACGCGAAGGGCTTGCTGCTGGACATGGGCTCCATGTCCCGGCGGGTCTGCGCGGCGATCGAGGGGCTGGATGGCGGACGCAGGGAAAGAGCGGGGATTGCCAGGGGGGACTACGCCCTCGACCTGGCCGCCGCGCGGGGCGCGGTACTGTCGCGGCTGGAGTCGCTCGCTAGGGAGCGGCGAGCGAAGCGCGTTCCTCGATAGCCTTGGGGAGGGGGAGCTGGCGGCGATGCCGTTCCTCTTCGAATTGTGGGCGGGGCGGCATCAGCTGCCCCCCCGCGGCGAGTGGCTGACATGGGTGTGCCTGGGCGGGCGCGGCGCGGGCAAGACGCGCGCGGGATCCGAATGGGTGCGCTGGCAGGTCGAGGGGGCGCGCCCGCTCGACCGGGGCCGGTGCCGGCGCGTCGCGCTGGTGGGCGAGACCTACGAGCAGGCGCGCGACGTGATGGTGTTCGGCGAGAGCGGCATCCTGGCGTGCAGCCCGCCCGATCGGCGCCCGCGGTGGGAGGCGGTGCGGCGGCGGCTGGTCTGGCCGAACGGGGCGGAGGCGCGGGTCTTCTCGGCCTCGGACCCCGAGGCGATGCGGGGGCCGCAGTTCGACGCGGCCTGGTGCGACGAGCTGGCGAAATGGCGCAAGGGGCGCGAGGCGTTCGACATGCTGCGCTTCGCCCTCAGGCTGGGGGGCGACCCGCGCTGCGTGGTGACGACGACGCCGCGCCCGGTGCCCGTCCTGAAGGAGCTGCTGGCCCGGCCGAGCACGGCGGTGACGCGGGCGAGGACGGAGGCGAACGCCGCCTTCCTCGCGCCCTCGTTCCTGCGGGAGGTGCGCGCGCGCTACGAGGGCACGCGCCTCGGGCGGCAGGAGCTGGACGGCGAGCTGATCGAGACGCCGGACGGCGCGCTGTGGCCGGTCGAGCTGATCGAGGCGGCGCGGTGCCCGGACGCCCCGGAGCTGGAGCGCGTGGTTGTCGCGGTCGATCCGGCGGCGACGTCGAAGCACGGCAGCGACGCGTGCGGGATCGTGGTGTGCGGCGTCGCCGAGGGGATCGGCTACGTCCTGGAGGACGCGACCGTCCAGCGCGCGAGCCCCGGGGTATGGGCGCGGCGGGTCGTGGAGGTGGCGCGCAAGTGGTCCGCCGACCGCGTGGTCGCGGAGGCGAATCAGGGCGGCGAGATGATCGAGGCGTTGCTTCGCGGCGAGGACCGTACGGTGCCTTATCGAAGCGTTCACGCCTCTCGGGCAAAGTCGTCGCGTGCCGAGCCGGTGGCCGCCCTCTACGAGCGGGGCCTCGTGCGGCACGCGGCGGGGCTGAAGGCGCTGGAGGCGCAGATGGGGCTGATGACGGTGAGGGGCTTCGAGGGGCACGGATCGCCCGACAGGGTCGACGCGCTGGTCTGGGCCCTGGGCGAGCTGATGCTGAGGCGGCCGGGGCGGCCAGGGGTTCGGACGCTCTAGAAGACTGACGAGACGGAAGATTTTCGCGGGGCCGTCGGCGCCGCACGGGGGAGGTGTGCCTTATGGGCTGGTTCGGGAAGAAGGCCGGGGTCGAGGCGGCGAAGGCGTCGCGGGGCGTGCGCGGGAAGGTCCATGCGGCCGGCACGGGCCGGGTGGCCTGGACGCCGCGCGAGACGGGCGCGCTGCTGCGCGCGGGGTTCGAGCGCAACCCGGTCGGCTTCCGCGCGGCCAAGCTGGTCGCGGAGGCCGCCGCCGCGCTGCCGGTGGTGCTGAGCGAGGACGGCGCGCGGATGGAGCGCCATCCGGTGCTGTCGCTGCTGGAGCGGCCGAACGGGGCGCAGGGGCGGGGCGAGTTCCTCGAGGCGCTCTACGGCCAGCTCGTGCTGACGGGGGACGGCTATGTCGAGGCCGCCGGCGAGGGGGCGGAGCTGCACGTCCTGCGGTCCGACCGGGTGCGCGTGGTGCCGGGCGAGGACGGCTGGCCGGTCGCCTACGAGTACCGGGTGGGCAGCCGCGCCGTGCGGCTGGCCGAGGCGGGCGTGTGCCACGTGCGCGCCTTCCATCCCGCGGACGACCATTACGGGATGTCGCCGCTGTCGGCCGCCGCCAGCGCGGTGGACGTGCACAACGCCGCGTCCGCCTGGTCGAAGGCGCTGCTGGACAACGCGGCGCGCCCTTCGGGGGCCATCGTGCACCGCGGGCCGGACGGGGTGGAGCTGACCGAGCAGCAGTTCGAGCGGCTGCGCGCGGAGGTCGAGCAGCACCATGCGGGCGCGCGCAACGCCGGGCGGCCGATGGTCCTGGACGGCGGGCTGGACTGGAAGCCCATGGGGCTGAGCCCCGCCGACATGGAGTTCCTGCGCACCAAGGAGGCCGCGGCGCGCGAGATCGCGACCGCCTTCGGGGTGCCGCCCATGCTGCTGGGGATCCCCGGCGACGCGACCTACGCCAACTACGCCGAAGCGAACCGCGCCTTCTACCGGCTGACGGTGCTGCCGCTGGCGGGGCGGGTGCTGGGGCGCCTGGCCGGGTGGCTGGGGGGCCTGCGGGGCGAGGGGGTCGCGCTGTCGGTCGACCTCGACGGGGTGCCGGCGCTGGCCGCCGAACGGGAGAGCGCCTGGGCGCGGATCACGGGCGCGGACTTCCTGTCGGAGGACGAGAAACGGCGGATGCTGGGGCTGGAGGGCTAAGGAATGCTGGAGCGGAAGTTCGTCTCGTTCGAGACGGTGACGGTCGGGGACGACCTGTCGATCGAGGGATACGCGTCCCTCTTCGGCAAGCAGGACCAGGGCGGGGACGTGGTCGAGCGGGGGGCCTACGGCCTGTCGCTGGCGCGGACCGCACGGGCGGGGCGGCGGGTGAAGATGCTGTGGCAGCACGACCCCGCCCAGCCCATCGGCGTCTGGGAGGCCGTCGCCGAGGACGAGCGGGGCCTGAAAGTGAAGGGCCGCCTCCTGCCGGACGTCGCCAGGGCGCGCGAGGCGGCGGCCCTGATCGCGGCAGGGGCCATCGACGGCCTCTCCATCGGCTACCGCACCGTGAAGGCGGTCAAGGACAAGGACGGGCGGCGCCGGCTCGAGGAGCTGGACCTCTGGGAGGTCAGCCTCGTGACCTTCCCGATGCTGCCCGAGGCGCGGGTCGGGAAATCCGGTGCGCCGCAGGGGGACGGGGCGCTGATCGCGGCGCTGCGTGAGGCGGGGCGCACGCTCCGCGAGGGGATCACGGAAGGGGGATCGTGATGTCGGACGAGATCGGGGGGGCGCTGCGCGCCTTCGCGGAGGACGTGAAGGGCTTCAAGCGGGAAGTCGAGGCGAAGATCGGTGAGCAGGAGCGCAGGATGAGCGTGATGAACAAGATGGGCGCGGGGCGCCCGGTGCTGTCCACGAAGGCGGCGGAGGCGGACGGGCACCGCGACGCGATGGGCGCCTATCTGCGCCAGGGCGACGACGAGGGGCTGCGCGCCCTCGCCGTCGAGCGCAAGGGCATGTCCACGGCCGTCAGCGCCGACGGGGGCTACCTCGTCGATCCGGCGACCTCGGAGACGGTCCGCTCCGTGCTGGCCGAGACGGCGAGCATCCGCGCCGTGGCCAGCGTGGTGGAGGTGGACGCCACCTCCTACGACGTGCTGGTCGACCATGGCGAGATGGGGTCCGTCTGGGCGTCCGAGGCCGGCAGCATGGCCGAGACCGGCGCCGGGGCCGTCGACCGCGTGTCGATCCCGCTGCACGAGCTGTCGGCGCTGCCCAAATGCTCCCAGCGGCTGCTGGACGACGCGGCCTTCGACATGGAGGCGTGGCTGAGCCAGCGCATCGCCGAGCGCTTCGCCCGCGCCGAGGCGGCGGCCTTCGTGGCGGGCGACGGCGTGGACAAGCCCACGGGCTTCCTGACGAAGCCCACCGTGGACGACGGCGTCTGGTCCTGGGGGTCCATCGGCACGGTCCCGACGGGCGAGGACGGGGGCCTCGGCGACGGGGCGGCCATCGTCGCCCTCGTCTACGCGCTGGGGGCGCAGTACCGGGCGAACGGGACCTTCGTGATGAACAGCAGGACCGCCGGCGCCGTGCGGCAGCTGAAGGACGGCGAGGGGCGGTTCCTGTGGCTCGACGGGATGGGGGCGGACCAGCCCGCGCGCCTGATGGGCTATCCGGTGCTGATCGCCGAGGACATGCCCGACATGGCCACGGGCGCCACGCCCGTCGCATTCGGCGACTTCGCGTCGGGCTACACCATCGCCGAGCGGGCGGACCTGCGCGTCCTGCGCGATCCGTTCTCGGCCAAGCCCAACGTCCTCTTCTACGCGACGAAGCGCGTGGGCGGCGACGTGACGGACTTCGCCGCGATCAAGCTGCTGGCGACCGTCCAGTGACCTGAGGTCCCGGCCCCTTCGGGGGCCGGGGTCCCGGCGGGGGTGGACACCCGGCCGGGAAGGGGGCGGGCGCGGGTCTGGCGAGAGAAGCGCCGGGGCCGTCTAGCCGAGGGTCCGCACGATGCGGTGCCCGGGCCGGACGCGCGCCCGCCCTTCGGACATCCATGCGGGGGAGACGGGACATGGACTATCGGGAACTTGAGCCGGCGCCGATCGCCGCCCTGCCCTTGGAGGCGCTGCGCGACCACCTGCGGCTGGGCCGGGGGTTCGCGGACGACGCCGTGGAGGAGGGCGTTCTGGAGGACGCCCTGCGCGCCGCCATCGACGCGGTCGAGCGGCGGGTCGGGCGGGCGCTGATCCGGCGCCGCTTCTGGATGCCCTGCGCCTTCGGCGCGGCGCGCCTGCCCCTGGCGGAGGCGGAGGTCGAGGGCGTGGACCTCGCCGGGCCGGAGGGGACGGAGGCGGCCGCGGGCTGGTCCGTGCTGCGCGAGGGCGACGCGCTGCGCGTGGTGGGCATCCGCGGGGGGCGGGACGACCGGCCCTCCGTGCGCTTCGCCGCGGGCTTCGGCGCGTGGGAGGACGTGCCGAAGGACCTGGCCTTCGCGGTGCTGTCGCTGGCGGCGGCGTTCCACGACGCGCGCGGGGCGCATGTGCGCTGGCCCGACGCGGCGCTGGCGCTGGCCGCGCCCTGGAAGCGCCTTCGGATCGGGGGCGCGGCGTGAGCCGGGTCCCGCAGCCGAACCGCCGCCTGGTCCTGGAGGCGCCGCAGCGCGTGCCCGACGGGGCCGGCGGCTGGAGCCGGGCCTGGGCGCCGCTCGGCACCCTCTGGGGGGAGTTCCGAGCGTCGCCGGGACGCGAGGGGGCCGAGGCGGGCGCCCGGGTCAGCCGGGTGAAGTGGCGCGTGGTCCTGCGCGCGGTGCCCCACGGCCATGCCGGCCGGCCGCGCCCCGAGCAGCGCCTGCGCGAGGGGGACCGGGTGTTCGACGTCCTCGCCGTGGCCGAGCACGACCGCGAGGGGCGCTGGCTGGTGGCCCATGTCGAGGAAGGGGTCGCGGCATGAGCTGGGCGGGATCGGCCGACCTGCAGGCCGCGATCTGGACGCGGCTGGACGGCGCGCTGGCGGTGCCGGTGCACGACGCGCCCCCGCCGGGGCCGCTGCCGGACCTCTGGGTCAGCTTGGGCGCGGAGGACGGGCGGGACGCATCGGACGCCTCGGGGGTGATCCGGGACGTGGTCCTGCGGATCGAGGTGAGGGGCGCGGCGGCGGGGTTCGCGGCGCTGAAGCGGGTCGCCGCGGAGGTGGAGGCCGCCCTGGCCGCGCCGCCCGCGCTGCCCGAGGGGCGCGTGGTCTGGCTGCGGCTGAGGCGGACGCGGACGGCGCACGGCGCGCGGGGGCGTGCGGTGCGGATGGACTGGGACGTCCGGGTCGAGGGCCCGGCATGGGGAGGCGAGTAGGATGGGTGTTCAGGCGGGACGGGACCTTCTATTGAAGGTCGACGCGACGGGCGCGGGCAACTTCGAGACCGTCGCGGGGCTGCGCGCCACGCGGCTGGCGTTCAACGCGCAGATGGTGGACGTCACGTCGCTGGACAGCGCGGGGCGCTGGCGCGAGGTGCTGGGCGGCGCGGGCGTGCGGTCGGCGACGATCACCGGCTCGGGCGTGTTCCGGGACGAGGGGACGGACGCCCGGATGCGCGCCGCCTTCTGGGGCGGCGAGACGCCGGACTTCCAGGTGGTGATCCCGGGTTTCGGCGTGGTCGAGGGGCCGTTCCAGATCACGGGGATCGAGTACGCGGGCACCCATGACGGCGAGGCGTCCTTCGAGGTCAGCCTGGCCTCGGCCGGCGCGCTGCGGTTCGTGGAAGCGTGATGGGGCGCGCGAACCACGGGGCGAACCCCTGGGCGAACCCCTGGGCGGGCGAGGTCGTCCTGACGATGGACGGGCGCCCCCGCACGCTGCGGCTGACGCTGGGGGCGCTGGCCGGGCTGGAGGCGGAGTTGGGGGCCGGGTCGCTCGCCGCGCTGGTGGAGCGGTTCGAGGGGCGGGACTTCTCGACCCGCGACGTGCTGGCGCTGCTGCGCGCCGGGGCGCGCGGGGGCGGCGTGGACGTCGACCCGGCAAACGCCGCGATCGAGGGCGGGCCCGTGGCTGCGGCGAAGGCGGCGGCGGAGCTGCTGGCGCGGAGCTTCGTGCTGGAATGAGCGGGATCGACTGGAAGGGCCTCCTGCGCGCGGGGGTGCGCGGCGCGGGCCTGCGCCCGGAGGAGGTGTGGCGCCTGACGCCCGCCGAGCTGGCGGTGATCCTAGGCGCGGGGGGCGGCGGACCGGGGATGGGCCGCGCGCGGCTGGAGGAGCTGGCCGCGATGTATCCTGATGGAGGGACCGATGGACGATCTTGAGGACGCCTTGGACGGCGCCGGCGCGATGACGGCCGAGTTCGCGCGCCACCTGGAGGGGCTGCGCGGCGCGCTGGCCGGGGCCGGAGAGGGCTCGGACGCGCTGTCGCGGTCGATGTCCCGTTCGCTTCGGGGGGCGTTCGACGAGGTCGCCTTCTCCGGCGGGTCGCTGCGCGAGGCGCTGCGGGGCGTCGCGCGGTCGATGGCGGACACGGTCTATGCCGGCGCGATGAAGCCCGTGACCGACCATTTCGGCGGGATGCTGTCGGACGCGGTCGGCGGCCTCGTCGGGGGGCTGGTGCCCTTCGCCAAGGGCGGCGTGGTGGGCGGGCCGGTGGCCTTCCCGATGCGCGGCGGCGCGGGTCTGATGGGCGAGGCGGGGCCGGAGGCGATCCTGCCGCTCGCGCGCGGGGCGGACGGATCGCTGGGCGTGCGGGCGGGCGGGGGCGGCGGCGGGCCGGCGCACGTGACGGTGAACGTCAGCACCCCCGACGCGGGATCCTTCCTGAAGAGCCGCAGCCAGGTCGCGGCCGCGATGCAGAGGGCCGCCCGCCAGGGCCGCCGCAACGGATAAAGGGGCAGGCCATGGCCTTTCACGACGTCAGATTTCCCACCGACCTGAGCTTCGGCGCGGTCGGGGGCCCCGAGCGGCGCACGGAGATCGTCACGCTGCGGAACGGGTTCGAGGAACGCTCGACCCCTTGGGCGGACAGCCTGCGGCGGTTCGATGCGGGGCTCGGGATGCGCTCGCTCGACGACATGGGCCGGCTGGTCGCGTTCTTCGAGGAGCGGCGCGGCCCGCTGCACGGGTTCCGCTGGAAGGACTGGTCGGACTTCAAGTCCGCCCGGCCCTCGGCCGCGCCGGGGCACGAGGACCAGGTGCTGGGCACGGGCGACGGCGAGACGGCGCGCTTCGCCCTGACCAAGACCTACGGCGCGGGCGAGACCGCCTACGTGCGGCGGATCGTGAAGCCGGTGGCGGGGTCCGTCCTCGTCTCCGTCGGCGGGCAGCCCATGCGCGAGGGGGTCCATTGGGACCTGGAGGGCGCCGAGGTGGTCCTGCGCGCGCCCGCGGAGGACGGCGCGGTCGTCGCGGCGGGATTCGAGTTCGACCTGCCCGTGCGCTTCGACGCCGACCGGATCGCAGTCAGCGTGGCGACCTTCGAGGCGGGCGAGGTGCCGGAGGTGCCCGTGGTGGAGCTGCGGCTGTGAGCGGCGCGCAGGGGCGGCGCTGCCGGGCCTGGCGCGTGACGCGGGCCGACGGCGCGGTGCTGGGCTTCACGGACCACGACCGCGACCTCGAATGGGAGGGGTGCCGCTTCCGCGCCGGCACCGGGCTGAGCGCGGGGCAGATCGAGCTGTCGACGGGCCTCGCGGTGGACAACGCGGTGGCGGCGGGCGCGCTGTCGGACGCCGCCGTCACGGAAGGCGACATCGCCAGGGGCCGCTTCGACGGCGCGGGCGTCGAGCTGTGGGAGCTGGACTGGGCCGCGCCGGAAGGCCGGCGCCTGCTGTTCCGCGGCACCTTCGGCGAGGTGACGCGCGCGGGCGGCGCCTTCGAGGTGGAGCTGCGGGGGCTGGCGGAGGCGCTGAACGTGCCGGGCGGCCGGGTGTTCCAGCGGACCTGCCCCGCGGTGCTGGGCGACCGGAGCTGCGGGGTCGACCTCTCCGCGCCGGGGATGTCGGTCGAGGCGCGGGTGGGCGCGGTCGCGGAAGGGGGGCGGGTGCTGCGCTTCGCCGAAGCGCCGGCCCTGCCGCCCCGGCGGCTGGAGCGGGGCACCCTGCGGGTGCTGGACGGCGCGGCCGAGGGCGTGGTCGCGGCGATCAAGGAGGACCGGCAGGACGGCGATTGGCGCGAGGTCGCGCTGTGGTTCGCCCCGGGCGCCGCGCCCGTGGCCGGGGACCGCGTGCGGCTGGAGGTCGGGTGCGACAAGCGCATCGGGACCTGCGCGGGCGCGTTCGGCAACGCGGTCAACTTCCGGGGCTTCCCGGACCTGCCGGGCGAGGACTGGCTGGTGCGCCGTCCGGTGCCGGCATGAGCGCGGTCGTCCTGGCCGCGCGGGGCTGGATCGGCACGCCCTACCTGCACCAGGGAAGCGTCCGGGGGGTGGGCTGCGACTGCCTGGGCCTTCTGCGCGGCGTCTGGCGCGAGGTGCTGGGCCCCGAGCCGGAGGCCCCGCCGCCCTATGCCGCCGACTGGGGCGAGGCGGCGCGGGAGGAGCTGCTCCACGCCGCGGCGCTGCGGCACCTCTGGCCCGCGCGGGCGGCGCGGCCGGGCGACGTGCTGCTCTTCCGCATGCGGGCGGGGGCGGCGGCCAAGCATCTGGGCATCGCGGGCCGGACGGGCCCGGGGCCGACCTTCATCCACGCCTATAGCGGGCAGGGCGTCGTGGAGAGCGCGCTGACCCCGCCCTGGGCGCGGCGCATCGTGGCCCGCTTCGCGTGGCCGGCTGGGGAGTAGAGCGACATGGCGACCATCCTTCTGAGCGCGGCGGGCTTCGCCGCCGGATCCTCCCTCGGGGGCACGGTTCTGGGGCTGTCCACGGCGGTGGTCGGCCGGGCGGTCGGGGCCGCCGCCGGGCGCCTGATCGACGAGAGCCTCATGGGCGCGGGATCCGAGCCCGTGGAGACGGGCCGCGTCGAGCGGCTGCGCCTGACCGGCGCGGGCGAGGGCGACCCGCTGGGCCGGGTCTGGGGGCGGATGCGCGTGCCGGGGCACGTGATCTGGGCGTCCGAGTTCCGCGAGACGCGCACCACCGCCCGCCGGGGCGGCAAGGGCAGGCCGAAGGAGCAGGAGGTCACGGAGCATTCCTATTCCGTGAGCCTCGCGATCGCGCTGTGCGAGGGGGTCGCGGGGCGCGTGGGCCGGGTCTGGGCCGACGGGGGCGAGATCGCGCCCGGCGACCTCGACATGCGCTTCTACGGGGGGTCGGGGGACCAGCGGCCCGACCCCCTGCTCGCGGCCGCCCTCGGGGACCGCGCGCCGGCGTTCCGGGGCACGGCCTACGTGGTGATCGAGGACCTCGACATCGGGCGCTGGGGGAACCGGGTTCCCCAACTCTCCTTCGAGGTGATGCGGCCCGCCGAGGGCGACCCGGAAGGCGTGCCGGAGGTGGCCGAGGCCGTGCGGGGCGTGTGCCTCGTGCCCGGGACGGGCGAGTACGCGCTGGCCACGACGCCGGTGACGAAGGAGGGCCCGAACGGGCGCGCCTCGGCCAACGTCCACAGCGCGTCGCTGCGGACGGACTTCGCCACCTCGCTGGAGGCCCTGGAGGGGGAGCTGCCGAACTGCGGGTCGGTGAACCTCGTCGTGTCGTGGTTCGGCTCGGACCTCAGGGCGGGACGGTGCGAGGTGCGACCCAAGGTCGAGGACCGCCGCGAGGAGGGGCGCGAGATGCCCTGGCGCGCGGGCGGCATCCGGCGGGCCGAGGCGCGCGAGGTCGCCCGCGACATGGAGGGCCGCCCCGTCTACGGCGGCACCCCGGCCGACGGCTCCGTGATCGAGGCGATCCGCGCCGTCCGCGCCGCAGGCAAGGAGGCGATGTTCTATCCGTTCCTCCTGATGGAGCCGGGGCCGGGGAACGGGCTGACGGACCCCTGGACCGGCGAGGCGGGGCAGCCCGCCTATCCCTGGCGGGGCCGCATCACCACCGAGCGCGCGCCGGGGGTGGAGGGGACCACGGACCGGACGGCCGCCGCCGAGGCGGAGGTCGCGGCCTTCTTCGGGCGGTGCGAGGCGTCCGACTTCCGGGTGCGGGACGGCGAGGTGCGCTATTCGGGGCCCGCCGAGTGGGGCTGGCGGCGGATGATCCTGCACTACGCCCATCTCTGCGCCGCCGCCGGGGGCGTGGACGCGTTCTGCGTCGGCTCGGAGATGCGGTCGCTGACGCAGGTGCGGGGGGCCGGCGACACTTTCCCGGCCGTCGAGCATCTGCGCCGCCTCGCGGGGGAGGTGAAGGCGATCCTGGGGCCGGGCTGCGCCGTCTCCTACGCCGCCGACTGGTCGGAGTATTTCGGCTACCATCCGGGGGACACGGGGAACGTCCATTTCCACCTGGACCCGTTCTGGGCGGACCCGAACGTCGACTTCGTGGGGATCGACAACTACCTGCCCCTGTCCGACTGGCGCGACGGCGAGGCGCACGCAGACGCCGCGCACGGCGTGTGCCACGACCTCGGCTATCTGATGGGCAACGTAGAGGGCGGCCTCTACGGCAAGTGGTACTACCCCACGAGGGAGGCCGAGGCGGCGCAGCGGCGGGTGCCGATCACCGACGGCGCCTGGGGCGAGGACTGGGTCTTCCGCCCCAAGGCCATCCGCGAATGGTGGGGGTCGGGCCATCACGAGCGCATCGGGGGGGTGCGGAGCGAGACGGCGACCGCCTGGGTCAACGGCATGAAGCCCGTGCGCTTCACCGAGTACGGCTGCGCCGCCGTCGACAAGGGCACGAACGCGCCGAACCTCTTCGACGACGGCCGGTCCAGCGAGAGCGGGCTGCCGCCGCATTCGGACGGGCGGCGGGACGAGGCGATCCAGGCGCAGTACGTCCGTGCGCTGAACGCTTGGTGGGCGGCGAACAACCCCGTCAGCCCGGTCTATGGCGGGCCGATGCTGGACCTCGCCCGGTGCCACCTGTGGTGCTGGGACGCGCGGCCCTTCCCGGCCTTCCCCGCCCGCGGCGACATCTGGTCCGACCGCGAGAGCTACGGGCGCGGGCACTGGCTGAACGGGCGGGCGTCGTCGCGTTCGCTGGCCGGCGTGGTGCGCGAGATCTGCGAGGGCGCCGGGCTGCGGGCCATCGGGACCGGGCGGCTGCACGGTTTGGTGCGGGGCTACTCGGCGCCGGGCGGCGGGACGGCGCGGCAGGCGCTGCAGCCCCTGATGCTGGCGCACGGGTTCGACGCGGTGGAGCGCGGCGGCCTCCTGGAGTTCCTGCCCCGCGGCGGCCGCGCGCCCGCTCTCGTGGAGGAGGAGCGGCTCGTCGCGCGGGAGGGCGGCGACCTCGAGCTCGTGCGCGCGCCGGAGGCGGAGGTGCCGGGCCGGGTGCGGCTGGTCCACGTGGACGGCGAGGGCGACTACGGCACGCTCGTCGCGCAGGCCACCTGGCCCGGCGCGCCCGAAGGCGCCGTCGCGGGCGAGGAGGTGCGCCTGGCCCTGACCCCGCCCGAGGGGCGCGCCGTGGCCGAGCGGTGGCTGACGGAGGTCCGCGTGGCGCGCGAGCGGCTGTCGCTGAGTCTGCCGCCCTCGCGCGGGGGCCTCGCGCCGGGGGACGTGTTCGAGATCGGGGGGCGGTCCGGCCGTTGGCGCATCGACCGGGCCGAGCTGGGCGCGGCGCGGGCGATCGAGGCCGTCCGGATCGAGCCCGCCGCCTACGAGCCATCGGACGCGGCGGACGAGTACGTGCCCGCCCGGCCCGTGGTGCCGCCCCTGCCGCTGGAGCACCTGTTCCTCGACCTGCCGCTCCTCACGGGGGAGGAGGCGCCGCACGCGCCGCACGTCGCGGCCGGCGCGGGCGTCTGGCCCGGCGGCGCGGCGGTGTTCGCCGCAGACGGGGGCGACGCGGGCTACGGCCCGGCGCAGGTCCTGGACCGGCCGGCGGTGATGGGGCGGCTGCTCGACCCGCTGCCGCGGGCGCGGGGGGGGCTGTGGGATCGCGGCGCGCCGGTGCGGGTGGCCCTGATCCGCGGCGAGCTGGAGAGCGTGGGAACCCTGCGCGCTCTCGCCGGGGCCAACGCGGCGGCGATCGGCGACGGCTCGGCCGAGGGGTGGGAGGTGATCCAGTTCGCCGAGGCCACCCCGACCGCGCCGGGCGAATGGGCGCTGTCCATGCGGCTGCGGGGGCAGGCGGGAACGGACGGGATCGTGCCGGGCGCCTGGCCCGCGGGGTCGTGGTTCGTGCTGCTCGACGGCGCGCCCGAGCCGCTCGCGCTGAGGCGCGCGCAGAGGGGGGTCGAGCGGCACTACCGGATCGGCCCGGCCGGCCGGCCCTATGACGACCCGTCCTTCGTCCACGACGTGCGGACGTTCCGGGGCGCGGGGCTGCGCCCCTACGCGCCCGCGCACCTGCGGGCCGGGGGCGGTGCGGACACGGTTCTGTCCTGGGTGCGCCGGACCCGCGTGGACGGCGACGGCTGGGACGGGGAGGTGCCCCTCGGCGAGGCATCCGAGCGGTGGCTGCTGCGCGTGCGGCAGGGCGGCGCCATCCGGCGGGAGGAGACGCTGGAGGAGGCGCGGTTCCTCTACACGGCCGCGATGAAGGCGGCGGACGGCGTGGACGGGCCGTTCGCGGTCGAGGTCGCGCAGGTCTCGGACGTCTGGGGGCCGGGGCCGTTCGCGAAGGTCGGTGCGGCGTGAGGGGGCCGCGGCCCCTGCCCGGGGACCTCTTCGCCGCCGCCGGGGCCTGCGCGGCGGCCCCGGACGCCGCGGCCTGCGCGCGGCGGCTGCGGCGGCGGCGCCTGATGGCGCTGCGATGGCGGGCGCGGACGGGGGGCGCGCATCCGCTCTGGGGGGACGGGTCGCTCTCGGCCTGCGCGCGGGGGCTGCCGCGCGCGCCCTGCCGCCTCGACCGGGGGGAGTTCCGGGCCGCGATGATCCACGCGCTGCTCGTGCTGGGGTGACGCGGGGGCCGGGTCGCGCTAGGCCCGTTTCCCGAGGGAGGAGCCCATGGCCGAACCGCTGCACCAGCCGCCCCGCGTCGACCCCGTCTGGGACCGCATCCGCGAGGAGGGGCGCGCCCTGATCGAGGCCGAGCCGATCATGGGCGGCCTGATCCACGGCGCGGTCCTGCACCACGCCACGCTGGAGACGGCGCTGGCCTACCGCTTCGCGCGCAAGCTGGCCTCGCCAGAGATCGGCGAGCAGCTCCTGCGGGAGATCGCCGCCGACGCCCAGGCCGCGGACCCCGGGATGGGGCAGGCGGCGCGCGCCGACCTCGTCGCCGTGGCCGAGCGGGACCCCGCGACGCAGCGGATGATCCAACCCCTGCTCTACTACAAGGGGTTCCAGGGGGTGCAGGCGCACCGCATCGCCCATTCGCTGTGGCGGCAGGGGCGGCGGGATCTGGCCTCGCTGATCCAGATGCGCACCTCGGAGGTGTTCGGCATGGACATCCATCCCGGCGCGCGGATCGGCAGGGGCATCATGATCGACCACGCCCATTCCATCGTCATCGGCGAGACGGCGGTGGTGGGGGACAACGTCTCGATGCTGCATTCGGTGACGCTGGGCGGCACCGGCAAGGAGCACGAGGACCGGCACCCGAAGATCGAGGACGGCGTCCTGATCGGCGCGGGCGCGAAGGTCCTGGGCAACATCCGGGTGGGCCACTGCTCGCGCGTGGCGGCCGGGTCCGTGGTGCTGGAGGCGGTGCCGCCCTGCAAGACGGTCGCAGGCGTGCCCGCCCGCATCGTCGGCGAGGCGGGATGCGACCAGCCCAGCGTGTCGATGAACCACCTGCTGCAGTGAGGCGCGCGGCGGGCGTCCTGCGCGACCTCGCCGCCTTCCTCGCGGGAAGGGCCATCGCCCTCGTCATGCGCCTCTTCGCGGCGCCGCGCACGGTATGGGTGCAGGGCGGCCCGCTGGCCCGGCAGCGCATCTACTTCGCCAACCACACGAGCAACGCCGACCTGCCCCTGATCTGGACCGTCCTGCCGCCCGACCTGCGGGTCCGCACCCGGCCCGTGGCGGCCGCAGACTACTGGCTGAAGGGTCCGGTCCGCGCCTTCTTCGGGCGCGACGTGTTCGGCGCCGTCCTGGTCGAGCGGCGCCCCGAGGCGCGGGGCGAGGGCGAGGATCCGATGGCGACGATCCGCGCCGCGCTGGACCGGGGCGACAGCCTGATCATCTTCCCCGAGGGCCGCCGGAACGAGACGGTGAAGAAGCTGCTGCCCCTGAAGGCCGGCCTCTTCAACATGGCCCTCTCCCATCCGGAGGTGGAGCTGGTCCCCGTCTGGATCGAGAACCTCAACAAGATGATGCCCCGCGGCGAGGTCGTGCCGATCCCGCTGATCTCGACCATCGCCTTCGGCCGCCCCATGCAGCGGGCGGAAGGCGAGGGGAAGGACGACTTCCTCGCCCGCGCGCGCGAGGCGCTGCTGGCCCTGCGCGAGAGGGCGACATCGTGATCGACCTCTGGCTCCTCTTCCTCTTCGCGTTCGGCTGCCTCACGCTCGCGACCGTGGCCGGCGGGCTGATGCGGCGGCGGGCCCCGGGGTCGGAGTTCGTGGTCGACTGGAACGCCCGGGTCGAGGTGTGGTGGGGCATGGTCGTCGTGCTGGGCCTCGCGATGCTCGCGGGGTTCTGGGGGGTGCTCCTCCTCTTCGCGTTCCTCTCCTTCGCCGCGCTGCGCGAGTTCGTGACCATCGCCCATCTCGACCGGGCCGACCACTGGGCCTGGGCGGCGGTCTTCTTCCTGGCGCTGCCGGTGCAGTACGGGCTGATCGCGGCGGACTGGTACGGCCTCTACTCGATCTTCCTGCCGGTCTACGGGCTGGTGCTGGCGCCGGTGATCTCGGTCCTCTCGGGCCGCACGAAGCGGTTCCTGGCGCGGATCGGGGCGCTGCAGATGGCGATGATGGTCTGCATCTACTGCGTCAGCCACGTGCCCGCGCTCGTCCTGCTGGACATCCCCGGCTACGAGGGGAGGGGGGTTCTGCTGGTCGCCTTCCTCGTCCTCGTCACCCAGGGCTCGGACGTGCTGCAATACGTGTTCGGGCGCCTCTACGGCCGCCACCCCATCGCCCCCGCGCTGAGCCCGAGGAAGACCTGGGAGGGGTTCTGGGGCGGCACCTTCTCGGCGGCGGTGCTGGGGGCGATGCTCTGGTGGATCACGCCCTTCTCGCCGCTGGCGGCCGCGCTCCTCGCGTTCGTGTCGGTGCTGCTGGGGTTCCTTTCGGGCCTCGTCATGTCGGCGATCAAGCGCGACCGGGGGATCAAGGACTGGGGCCACGCCTTCCCCGGCCACGGCGGCTTCCTCGACCGGATGGACAGCGTGGTGTTCGCGGCGCCGGTGTTCTTCCACCTCGTGCGCTACGGATGGGCGGTGTGAGGCGGCCGGTCGCCGCGCGGAACGCGCCGGCCGCCCGGCGGGCCGCGGGCTGGCTGGCCACGCGGGGGGTGACGCCGAACCGGATCAGCCAGGCGTCGGTCGCGTTCGCGGCGCTGGGCGGGGCGCTCTTCTGGCTCGCGGGGGAAGGGGCGCCGGGCGCCCTGGCGCTGATCCTGGCCGCGCTCTGCGTGCAGGCGCGCCTCGCCTGCAACCTCTTCGACGGGATGGTCGCGGTGGAGGGGGCGCGCGGCGCGCCCGACGGGCCGTTCTGGAACGAGGCGCCGGACCGGCTGTCGGACCTTCTGCTGCTGGCGGGCGCGGGGGCGGCGGCGGGGGCGCCCGCCTTGGGCTGGGCGGCCGGCGCGCTCGCCGTCGCCACCGCCTACCTGCGCGAGCTGGGCCGCGCCGAGGGGCTGGCGCCGGACTTCTCCGGCCCGATGGCCAAGCCGCAGCGCATGGCCGCCCTGACCTTCGCGGCGCTTCTTGCGGCGGTCTGGCGGGACGCGCTTCTCTGGGGGCTCGTGCTGATCGCCCTGGGGACCGCGCTGACCGCGTGGCGGCGGTCGGCGCGGCTGGTGCGGGGGCTGCGCGCCTAGGCCAGCATCACCATCGGGTTCTCGAGGTTCGACTTGATCGCGTCCAGGAACCGCGCGCCGAGGGCGCCGTCGATCACCCGGTGGTCGACCGAGAGGGTGACGGACATCACCGTCGCCGCCTCGACCGCGCCGCCTTCCGAGATCACGGGCTTCTTCACGCCCGCGCCCACTGCGAGGATGGACCCGTGCGGCGGGTTGATGACCGCGTCGAAATTGTCGATCCCGAACATCCCGAGGTTCGAGATCGCGAAGGACCCGCCCTGATACTCGTGCGGGGCGAGCTTGCGGTCGCGGGCCCGCGCGGCGAGGTCCTTCATCTCCGCCGAGAGGGCGGAGAGGGACTTGAGGTGCGCGTCCTTCAGCACGGGCGTGAAGAGGCCCCCCTCGATCGCCACGGCGACGGCCACGTCGGACGGCTTCAGCCGCAGGATGCGGTCCCCGGCCCAGACGGCGTTGGCGTCCGGCACCTCCTGCAAGGCGAGGGCGCCGGCCTTGATGACGAAGTCGTTGACCGAGAGCTTCACGCCCTTCGCCGCGAGCTGCGCGTTGAGGTCGGCGCGGAACTTCAGCAGCGCGTCGAGGCGGATGTCGCGGCGCAGGTAGAAGTGCGGGATGGTCTGCTTGGCCTCGGTGAGCCGCGCCGAGATCGTGCGCCGCATCCCGTCCAGCTTGACCTCCTCGAACTCGCGGCCCTCGTACATGGCGAGCACTTGGTCGGCGCCCATCCCGGCGGGCATCGCGGGCTTCTGGCCTTCGGTCCTCGCCGCCGGAGCCCCCGATTCCTTCGGCTGCGCGTCCTGGGCGGGCTTCTCGGAAGGGACGTATCCCTCGACGTCGGCCTTCACGATCCGCCCGCGCGGGCCGGTGCCCTTCACGTCCGACAGGTCGATCCCGCGGTCCTTCGCGATGCGCCGGGCGAGGGGCGAGGCGAAGACGCGCTCGTCGTCCTCCCGGGCGGGGGCGGGGGTCGCGGCCCGGGTCGGGGCCGGGCCTTCGGCTTCCGGGGCCTCGGCCGCCCCGGCGCCGTGCATCCCGGCGGTCGGCCCGTCCTCGCCGCCCGGCTCGCGGCCGTAGCCGCCCTGCGGCTCGGTGGCGGGGGTGGGCTCGGCCGGGGCGACGTGGCTGCTGCCGTCGGCCTCGGCCTCGTCGATGTCGCCGGCATCCTCCCCTTCGGCGAGGAGGACGGCGATGGGCGCGTTCACCTTCACCCCTTCGGTGCCCTCCTCGACGAGGATGCGGCCCACCGTGCCCTCGTCGACGGCCTCGAACTCCATCGTCGCCTTGTCGGTCTCGATCTCGGCGAGGAGGTCGCCGGAGGCGACGCTGTCCCCCTCCTTCACCAGCCACCTGGCGAGGGTGCCCTCCTCCATGGTGGGCGAGAGGGCGGGCATGAGGATCTTCGTCGGCATTCTAGCGGTCCCCCGTCAGGGTCAGCGTGTCGTAGGGCGGCTTCGGCGTGCCGCCCGCGTTCAGGGTTCGGAAGGCGGCGAGGATCGGCCCCGCGCGCGCGGCCAGCCCCTCGTGCGCGGTCCGGCGGAGGGCCCCCTCGCCGCCGACCGGGTGGCAGGGGACGAGGCCGCGCGCGCCGTCCGGCAGGGCGACCCGGTGGGCCGCGCGGGCCGTGTCCGCCCCCTCGACCCGGATCACTGGATCGGCTCCGGCCCGGTGATCGCCTGCACCTCCGCGGCGAGGTTCTGGCCCAGCGCCTCCATGATGGCGGCCAGCACGGCCTCGGCGTCCTCGTCGTAGCCCGCAGAGACGCGGCTGACGGCGAGCGCGGTCATCGCCTGCGCGAAGATCGCCCCGGCCTCCTCCGCGTCGGGCATGTCGTCGGGGTCGAAGCCCGTGCCGTAGCGCATGCCCTCCGGGGTCTCGACGCGGAACACGGAGAGGACGGGGGGGCCCAGGTCCTCCTCCGTGGCCTCGGGGATGTCCGGATCGTCGCTCATCGGTAGGTCACGGCCTTCGCCGCCTCCATCACCTCGGCCACCGTGACGAGGGCCAGCTTCTCGAGGTTGGCGGCGTAGGGCATGGGCACGTCCTTGCCGGCGAGCGTGATCACCGGCGCGTCGAGGTAGTCGAAGGCCTGCTGCATGATCTGCGAGGCGACGTGCCCGCCGACGCTGGCCACGGGGAACCCCTCCTCGATGGTGATGCAGCGGTTGGTCTTCTTCACGCTCTCGATCACCGTGGGCAGGTCCATCGGGCGCAGGGTGCGAAGGTCGATCACCTCGGCCTCCACGCCCTCCTTCGCCAGCTCCTCGGCGGCCTGCAGGGCGTACTTCATGCCGATCCCGAAGGAGACGATCGTCAGGTCCGACCCCTCGCGCCAGATGCGGGCCTTGCCGAAGGGCACGGTGAAGTCGTCGAGATCGGGCACCTCGAAGCCCTGGCCGTAGAGGATCTCGTTCTCGAGGAAGATCACCGGGTTCGGGTCGCGGATCGCCGACTTCAGCAGCCCCTTCGCGTCCGAGGCCGAATAGGGCATCGCCACCTTCAGACCGGGGATCTGCGCGTAGAACGCCGCGAAGTCCTGCGAGTGCTGGGCCCCCACCCGCGCCGCCGCCCCGTTGGGCCCGCGGAACACGATCGGGCAGCCCATCTGCCCCCCCGACATGTAGAGCGTCTTGGCGGCCGAGTTCACGATCTGGTCCATCGCCTGCATGGCGAAGTTGAAGGTCATGAACTCGACGACGGGGCGCAGGCCCCCGAAGGCGGCGCCGACGCCGATCCCGGCGAAGCCGTGCTCGGTGATGGGGGTGTCGATGACGCGGCGGTCGCCGAACTCGTCCAGGAGGCCCTGGGTGACCTTGTAGGCGCCGTTGTACTCCGCGACCTCCTCGCCCATCACGAAGACGTCCTCGTCGCGGCGCATCTCCTCGGCCATGGCGTCGCGCAGCGCCTCGCGGACCGTCACCTCCTTCGTCGCGGTGCCCTCGGGCCAGTCCGGCGTCCGGTCGGGCGCCCTGGCCGAGGCGGGGCTCGGCCGCTCCTTGCCCTCGGCGGGCATGTCCTTCGCCTCCGGCCGCTCCCTCGCGTCCTCCTCCGGGGCGCCGGTGGGGGCCGGCTCGGCGGTGGTCTCGGCGCCGCCGGCGGCGTCCTCGGCGGCCGACGCGTCCTCGCCCTCCTCCAGCAGGACGGCGATGGGGTCGTTCACCTTCACCCCTTCGGTGCCCTCCTCGACCATGATCTTGCCGATCACGCCCTCGTCGACGGCCTCGAACTCCATCGTCGCCTTGTCGGTCTCGATCTCGGCGAGGACGTCGCCCGAGGCGACGCTGTCCCCCTCCTTCACGAGCCATTTGGCGAGGGTGCCCTCCTCCATCGTGGGGGAGAGGGCGGGCATCAGGATCTGCGTGGCCATCGGTTCAGCGCGCTCCGGGTGTGGTCAGGTGGCCAGTCGGCCGAGAAGGAAGACGGCGAGCGCGAAGCCCGCCGCGAGGAATGTCGCGACGAAGCCGCCCAGCCCCTCGCGAAGGAGGCCGGCCGGCCGGACCCCCGGCTCGAGCCCGCCCTGAAGGCGGAAGGTCACGGCGCCCGCGATCACCGGGCCCAGGGGCGCGGCGGGCCCGAGGGCGAAGGACGGCAGCGACAGCAGCGCCCAGACCGGCAGCCAGATCAGCGTCCGGCGCCAGCGCATCGGCCGCCCGTGCACCAGCCGGCAGGCCAGGTGCCAGGCCGCCCCCGCGCCGAGGAGGATGGCGGCGGACTGAAGGAGGAGCACTCACGCGGGGTCCCACGGGGCGGCGGCCGGGCGCCGGGGCCTCAAGCCACCTCCTCCTGCGGGACCTCGTCCGCGTAGATGTCGGTCCAGAGCTCGCTCTCGGCGGGCTCGGGGCTCTCCTTCGCGAACTCGGCGGCCTCGTTGACGATCTCCTTGATCTCCTTGTCGATCGACTTGAGGTCGTCCTCCGAGGCGTGGTCGCCCGTCAGCAGGATCTGGCGCACCCCCTCGATCGGGTCGCGGGTCGAGCGCATCTCCTGCACCTCCTCGCGGGTGCGGTACTTGGCCGGGTCCGACATGGAATGGCCCCGGTAGCGGTAGGTCTTCACCTCCAGGATGTAGGGGCCCTTGCCCGCCCGGCAGTGCGCCACGGCCTTCTCGCCGGCGGCCTTCACCGCCAGGACGTCCATCCCGTCCACCTCCTCGCCCTCGATCCCGTAGGCGGCGCCCCGTTCCCACAGGCTGGGCGACTTGGTGGACCGCTTGACCGAGGTGCCCATCGCGTACTGGTTGTTCTCGATCACGAAGACGACCGGCAGGTCCCACAGCTCGGCCATGTTGTAGGTCTCGTAGACCTGGCCCTGGTTGGCCGCGCCGTCGCCGAAATAGGTGAAGGTGACGTTGTCGTTGCCGCGGTACTTGTCCGCGAAGGCGAGGCCGGCGCCGATCGGCACCTGCGCCGCGACGATGCCGTGCCCGCCGTAGAAGTCCTTCTCCTTCGAGAACATGTGCATCGAGCCGCCCTTCCCGCGGGAGTAGCCCCCCTCGCGGCCCGTCAGCTCGGCCATGACGCCCTTGGGGTCCATCCCGCAGGCCAGCATGTGCCCGTGGTCGCGGTAGCTCGTGACGCGCTTGTCGCCGTCCTTCGCGGTCGCCTCGAGGCCGACCACCACGGCCTCCTGGCCGATGTAGAGGTGGCAGAAGCCCCCGATCAGCCCCATCCCGTAGAGCTGTCCGGCCTTCTCCTCGAAGCGGCGGATCAGCAGCATCTCGCGGTAGTGATGCAGCAGCTCCTCGGTGGAGACGTTCGGTTTCGCCTTCTTCGCGGCAGCCTTCGCCATGCCGGCGCCTCCCTCGCAGGAATAGTTCAACGTTAAACTATCCCCTATCAGGGGAGGTCCGCCGAAGGGAAGGGGCCATCTGGACCGCGCCGCACGTCGCCGCGGCGCGCACTGTCTAGCGGAGCGTCAGCTCGTCCGGGCGGACGTAGCCCAGCACCGCGCGCGCCCGCGCGTCGAGCAGGTCGAGGTCGAGGTACTCGTCCGACAGGCGCTGCGTCAGGAGGCGCACCCGCGCCTCCTCGGCGCGCAGCTCTGCCAGGCGGGCGGACGCCTCCGCCAGTTGGGCCTCGGCCTGGGCTCGGCGGTGCATGCCGTAGTCGCCGCGCACCGCGGCGAAGGTGAAGTGGGCGGCCAGGACCAGGCCGACGGCGCCGAACGCGATCCAACCCAGTCCCGGCCCGCCCCCGTGGGGTGCCATGCGTCACTTGCCTCATGCGCCGCCTCTTCCGGGCGGCTGGATAGGTTGTGGCATGCGGCGGGCCGGATTGTGAATCCGAAATATTCCGTGATTCGAACTGCGCGGGCCATGTGTGCCTCGGAGGGCGCGGGGCGGCGGAAAGCCGCCCTCGGCCGGTTCCCGCCGCCTCAGGCCGCCGAGGCCGCCGCGATGTCGTCCAGCGCCCGGCCCAGCGCGGCGTCGAAGGCGGCGTCGTCCATGCCGTCCGTCAGCCCCTCGGTCAGCCCGCGCGAGAAGCTCGCGATCATGCCGGGGTTCCGCGCGAGGAGCGCGTTCGCCTCGTCCCGCGCGTAGCCGCCCGACAGCGCCACGACCCGCAGGACCTTCGGGTGCCGGATCAGGTCCGCGTAGAACCCGTCCTCGGACGGCAGGGACAGCTTCAGCATCACCTCCGCGCCCTCGGGCAGGGCGTCCAGGGCGCGCTCGATCTCCTCGCGCAGCATCGCCTCGGCCTCGGCCTTGTCGGGGATCGTGATCGTCACCTCGGGCTCGAGGATCGGCACGAGGCCCGCGGCGCGGATCCGCTCGCCCACCTCGAACTGCTGGGCGACGTTGCGCGCGATGCCCTCCCGGCCCGCCCCCCCGATCACCGAGCGCATCTTCGTGCCGAACACCCCGGCGTCCCGCGCACGGCCGAGCAGCCCCTCCAGGTCGCCCATGTCCTTCATCATCTGGACGCCGCCGCCGGCCTCCTCCAGCCCCTTGTCGACCTTCAGGAAGGGCACGATGCCCTTCTCCTTCCACAGGTATTCCGGCGCGGGGCGGCCGTCGAAGGTGCGGTCCATCGTCTGCTCGAAGAGGATCGCGCCGATCACCCTGTCGCCGGTGAACGCGTCCGAGGTGACGATCCGCTCGCGCATGGCGTGGATCAGGTCGAACATCTCCTCCTCGGAGGCGTAGCGGTCCTCCTCGACGCCGTAGAGCTTCAGCGCCTTGGGCGAGGAGCCGCCCGACTGGTCCAGTGCGGCGATGAAGCCCTTCCCCGTGCGGATCCGCTCGCGCATCGCGTCGAAGTCCATGATCTGATCCTCCTTGTCCGACCGCCTCCGAACTAGCGCCCGCGCGGCGGCGCCGCCAGCGCCCCCTTCGCCGGCGGGGGCGTCCCCGGGCGGCGCGCCCGGGCCCCCCTCTGGACCCCCGCGCCCGCGCGCCATAGCTGCCCCCACGATGGCGCGCGCACCCCTTCTCCAGCTTTCCGGCATCTCGCTCGCCTTCGGGGGGGATCGGGTGTTCGACGACCTCTCGCTCGTGGTGCACGAGGGCGACGCCCTCGCCCTCGTGGGGCGCAACGGCGAGGGGAAGTCGACGCTGATGAAGGTGATGGCCGGCCTCGCCCAGCCGGATTCCGGCGCGGTGATCACCTCGCCCGGCACGTCGGCCGGCTACATGGAGCAGGACCCCGACCTCTCGGGCTTCGCCACCCTGGGGGACTTCGCCCTCCGCGATCTCGGCCCGGCCGAGCTCTGGCGCGTGGAGGCCGCCGCCGAGGGGCTGGGCTTCGACCCCGCCCGCGACGCGGCCACCGCCTCGGGGGGCGAGCGGCGGCGCGCCGCGCTCGCCAAGCTCCTGGGCGAGGGGCCGGACCTCATGCTGCTGGACGAGCCGACGAACCACCTCGACATCCGCTCGATCGCCTGGCTGGAGGGCGAGCTGGCGCGCCGCGGCGGGGCCCGGATCGTCATCTCGCACGACCGGGCCTTCCTGCGCGCGGTCGCGAAGGGCGTCCTGTGGATCGACCGGGGCGCGGTGCGGCGCATGGACCGACCCTACGAGCGGTTCGAGGACTGGCGCGACGAGGTCTGGGCGCAGGAGGACCTCGAGCGGCACAAGACCGACCGCCGGATCAAGGCCGAGGCCCGCTGGGCGGTCGAGGGCATATCGGGCCGCCGCAAGCGCAACCAGGGCCGCCTGCGCGCCCTGCGCGAGATGCAAGCGGATCGCGCCGCGCAGGTACGCCGCGCGGGCACCGCCGCCCTCGCGCTGGACGAGGGCGCCCGGACCGGCAAGCGCGTGATCGAGGCGCGCGGGATCGCGAAGTCCTATGACGGCCGCCCGGTCATCCGGCCCTTCGACCTGCGCTTCCTGCGCGGCGACCGGATCGCCTTCGTCGGCCCGAACGGCGCGGGCAAGACGACCCTTCTGAAGATGCTCACGGGCGAGGTCGCGCCCGACGAGGGGTCCGTGAAGCGCGGCGCGGGGATCGAGATGGCCGTCTTCGACCAGAACCGCGAGGCGCTGCAGCCGGGCATCACCCTGTGGGAGACGCTGGCCGGCGACCCGGAGGTCGGCGCCGCCGGCCGCTCGGATCAGGTGATGGTGCGCGGCGCGCCCCGGCACGTGGTCGGCTACCTCAAGGACTTCCTCTTCGACGAGGCGCAGGCCCGCGCGCCCGTCCGGTCCCTGTCGGGGGGCGAGAAGGCGCGCCTGCTGCTGGCCAAGCTCTTCGCGAAGCCCTCGAACCTCCTCGTCCTCGACGAGCCGACGAACGACCTCGACGTCGAGACGCTGGACCTCCTGCAGGAGGTGCTGGGCGACTATCCCGGCACCGTCCTTCTGGTCAGCCACGACCGCGACTTCGTCGACCGGGTGGCCACCACGACCGTGCGGGTCGAGGACGGGCGCGCCACGGCCTATGCGGGCGGCTGGACCGACCACCTCGCCCAGCGCCGCGAGGGGGAGGGGGAGGGGGAGGGGCCCGCCGGGCCCGCCCGGTCCGCCGCGAGGCCGGCCGCGAAGGCCGCGGAGCCCGCCGAGAGGTCGAAGCCCCAGCCGCCGAAGGACGGCATCACCTTCACGGAGCGTCACCGCCTCGACGCCCTTCCGGCCGAGATCGACCGCCTCGGCGCCGAGATCGGCAAGCTCGAGGGGCTGCTCGCGACCCCGAACCTCTACGAGACGGCGCGCGCCAAGTTCGAGAAGGCGACCGAGGCCCTCGTCGCGCGGCAGGCCGCCCTCGCCGCGGCGGAGGAGGAGTGGCTGGCGCTGGCCGAGAAGGCCGAAGGGTAGGGGGTCGCCGCGGCCGCGGGCCCCCTCGCGGCGGGGGGCTGCGCCGCCCCGCACCCGCCCAGCACCCGCCCCCCGGCGCGGCGCGCGGGCTCAGAGCCGGCTCACCCGAAGCCGCGCGATCCGGTTCGCCTCCCGCTCCAGCACCTCGAAGCGGTAGCCGTGGAACGAGAAGACCTGCCCCGCAACCGGGATCGTCTGCGCCTCGTGGATCACGAGGCCGGCGACCGTGTTCGCCTCCTCGTCGGGCAGCGCCCAGTCGGCGGCGCGGTTCAGGTCGCGGATCGTCATCCCGCCGTCGATCTCGACGCTGCCGTCCTCCGCGCGGCGCAGGTGCTGCGCCTCCTCCGTGTCGGTCTCGTCGGTGATCTCGCCGACGATCTCCTCCAGGATGTCCTCCAGCGTGATGAGACCCTGGAGCGTGCCGTACTCGTCCACCACGAGGGCGAAATGCGTGTGCCGGCGCAGGAACTGACGCATCTGGTCGTCCAGCGTCGTCGTCTCGGGCACGAAGTAGGGGGCCATCGCCACCTCCTTCACGTCGAAGGAGGCGAGGTCGGTCGCCTCCTCCTCCGAGGTGCCGCGCCGCTGGTAGACCGCACGCAGCAGCTCCTTGGCGTGGATCACGCCGACGACGTTCTCCCGCTCGCCGCGGTAGAGGGGCAGGCGGGTGTGCGGGCTCTCCAGGCACTGGCGCAGGATGTCCTCGGGCGCGCCGTCCGCCTCGATCATCTCGATCCCCGAACGGTGGAGCATGATCTCCTCCACCGTGCGCTCCCCCAGGTCGAGCGCCCCGAGGATGCGGTCGCGGTCCTCCTTCAGGACGACCCCCTCCTCCTGGCCGAGGGTCAGCGCGCCCGCGATCTCCTCGCGTACGGCGAGGACGTCGGCGTCGGGATCGGTCTGGATGCCGAAGAGGCGCAGGATGCCGCGCACCAGGACCCGCACCGCCGAGACCACCGGCGCGAACACCATCACCACGACGCGGATCAGCGGCGAGACGAGGGACGCCGCCCGCTCGGCGTTGGTGATGGCGTAGGTCTTGGGCAGCACCTCCGCGAAGATCAGCACGAGGAAGGTCATCACCAGCGTCGCCAGCGCCACCCCCGATTCGCCGAAGATCCGCGTGAAGAGCGAGGTCGCCAGCGAGGCGGCGAGGATGTTCACGAGGTTGTTGCCCAGAAGGACGCTGCCGATCAGCCGCTCGTTGTCCTCGGTGATCCGCAGGGCCTGCGCCGCCCCCTTCGATCCGCGATCGGCCTGGGAACGCAGCTTCCCGCGCGACGCCGCCGTCAGCGCGGTCTCGGAGCCCGAGAAGAAGCCCGAGAGCAGCAGGAGGAGCAGGATCGACCCGGCGGTGATCCAGAATGCGGCGTCGATCATGCGGGGTGCGTGACAGCGTGGTTCATGACGCCTTATCTGACCTGCGGGGCAGGGGGTGCAAGCCGATGCGGATCGAGGACCTCGGACGGGTGGACGGCGAGTGGATCGCCTTCGGCGGCTGCGTGTCGAACCGGCAGGCCGCCGCGGCGATGCTGGACGCGCTGGCGGGGCGCCTCGCCGTGTGCACCGGCGACCTCGCCGCCTATTGCGCGGACCCGGCGGGGACGGTGGCCCTGATCCGCGCGTGGGGCGGCCCCGTCGTCGCCGGCAACTGCGAGCGGAACCTCGCCGCGCGCGCGCCCGGATGCGGCTGCGGCTTCGGGGCGGGCACGGCCTGCGACGCGATGGCGGGCGCCTGGTGGGCGCGCTGCGACGCCGAGGTGGGGGAGGCGGACCGCGCCTGGATGGCGGGGCTGCCGGACATGGTCGTGCTGGACCACGAGGGGGTGCGGACGGCCGTGATCCATGGCGGCGTCCGGGACGTGGCCCGCTTCCTCTGGCCCGTCTCGCCCCCTTCGGCCTTCGCCGAGGAGGTCGCCGCGATCGAGGCGCTGGCCGGGCGAGTCGACCGCGTCGTCGCGGGCCATTGCGGCGTCCCCTTCGCCCGCCGCGTCGCGGGGGTCGAGTGGGTGAACGCCGGCAGCGCCGGGATGCCACCGCACGACGGCCGCCCCCTGGGCCGCTACGCGCGCATCCGCCCGGGCGGCGTCCTGTTCGAGCGGCTCGCCTACGATCATGCCGCCGCGGCCGCCGCCATGCGGGCCGCGGGGCTGGCGCAGGGCTACGACCGCGCGCTCGAGACGGGGCTCTGGCCGTCCGAGGACGTCCTGCCGGGGGCGATGCGCCGTGCGGGATGACGCGCGCCCCGGCCCGGCGCCGCCCTTTCCCGCCCGCGACGCCCTGGGGGTCGGGGGCCGCCGCGCCGCCTTCCACCTCGCCCGCCGCGAGGGGACCGTGCCGGCGATCCTCCTCCACGGGGCGGGCTTCGATTCGGCGGCCCTCTCCTGGCGGCTGTTCCTGCCTGAGCTGGCCCGCACCCGCACCGTCCTCGCGCCCGACTGGCCGGGGCAGGGGGGCAGCGCGCCCCTCCCGCGCGGGCCGTTCCGCCTCTCGCGGCTGGGCGGCTGGCTGATCGCCCTCATGGACGCCCTGGGGATCGAGCGGGCCGACCTCGTCGGCGCGTCCATGGGCGGGGGCGCCGCCATCTGGACGGCGGCGCACCATCCGCACCGGGTCCGCCGCTTGGTGCCGGTCGCGCCCTTCGGCCTCGCCGCCAGCGCGCCGGGGCACCGCCGCTACCACCTCGCCACGCGCCTGCCGCTCTGGACTGCGGGCTTCGCCCTGATGCGCCGGACCGACCGGGGCGTCCGCCGCGCGCTCGGGACGGTGTTCGGCGAGCCGGACCGGATCACGGACGCCCTCGTGGCCGAGGTGAGGGCCGCCATGCGCGAGGGGCGCAACGGCCGCGCCTTCGCCCGCTTCCAGCGCGGCGAGGTGGGCCCCCGCGGCTTCCGCACCGACCTTTCCGACGCCGCCGCCGCCCTGCCGCACGAGACGCTGTTCCTTCAGGGCGCGAAGGACCGGTTGATTCCGCCCGCCCTCGCGCGGTCGGTCGCGGCCCGCATGGCCCGCGCCCGGTTCGAGACGCTGGACGCGGGCCACTGGCCCATGCGCGAGGCCCCGGACGCCTTCGCCGCCCACGCGCTGCCCTTCCTCGGCGCCACGGCCCGCGAAGGGCGTTGATCCCGCGCCCGCAACGGACCGTTTCCGCAGGAACCGCCGGTCCGGATCCCGTGTTCCCAACATGCTATCGGGTCTGAACTAGCCATAAATGGGGATGGGCGGGGCCACAGGGCACGGATTCGATACCGGCCGCGCCATCCCGGGGATCACTTCATGAACATCAGGATTGCCGCCGCCGGGCTTCTCCCGGGGCTCGCGCTCGGCCTGCCGGTCCATGCCGGGGGCCTCGCCGACGAGGCGTTCGTCGTCCAGCCCGTCCTCGTCGTCGAGGAGCCGCTCCGCTTCTCCGGCCCCTGGGTCGGCGGCGCCATCGGCGCCCTCGGCCTGAGCGCCGAGAACGAGACCGGCGACGACGCCGACCCCGACTGGCTGCCCGACGACGACATCGACGGCGGCGGCGACGACCACGCGGGCGGCACGATCGGCCTGAGGGCCGGCTACGACCTCCGGTTCGAGAACGTCGTCGTCGGCGCCATGGCGGCCTACGACCGCTCGGCCACCGATTTCGGCGGCGCGGGCGAGCTGGAGGCGATCGCCCGGGCCGGGCTGCGGCTGGGCCTCGCCCGGGACCGGAACCTCTTCTACCTCGCCGGCGGCTGGGCGCGCGCCTACACTGAAGGCAGCGACGGCGACGAGCCGGCCGACGACACGCCCTTCGGCGATTCGGACGGCTACTTCGCGGGCCTCGGCTACGAGCGGCTGATGGAGAACGGCTTCTCCGTCGGCGGCGAGATCCTGTATCACGAGTTCGACGAGTTCCGTGCCACGGACGTGGAGGTCGACGTCGTGACCGCGCAGATCACGGTCGCCTACCGCTTCTAGGGGCCGCCTATCCCGCGTCCTCGGCCATCGGGTGCTTGGTCAGCACCAGCTCGCGCAGGCGCGCGTCGAGGACGTGGGTGTAGATCTCGGTCGTCGCCACGTCGGCATGGCCCAGCAGCGTCTGGATCGACCGCAAGTCCGCGCCGTTCGCCAAGAGGTGCGTGGCGAAGGCGTGGCGCAGGGCGTGCGGCGTGACCTTGCCCGGCGAGACGCCCGCCCGCACCGCGATCTCCTTGCAGAGGGTGTAGAAACGGTGCCGCGTCAGATGTCCCTCGGCCCCGTGCGATGGGAAGAGGTGGGGCGAGGACCTCGCGCCGTCCCGAACCGCCCGCTCATCCGCGCGATCCCGCTCGGGCAGCCACGCCGCAAGGGCCGCGCGCGCGTCCGGGGTCAGCGGGACCATCCGCTCCTTGCCGCCCTTGCCCTTCACCAGCAGCCAGCGCGGGTCGCCCCGCGCGGCGCGGACGGGCAGCGACACCAGCTCGCTGACCCGCAGGCCCGTGGCGTAGAGCACCTGCATCAGGCAGGCGTCGCGCAAGGCGTTCGCCCCGTCCGCCGACGCCGCGAGAAGGCGCCCGACCTCCTCCTCCGAGAGGGTCCGGGGCAGCTTTCGCTCGCGCCCCGGCCCCCGGATGCGGATCGCGGGGTCGTCGCCGCGCCAGCCCTCCTCGAAGGCGAAGCGGGTGATCTGCCGTATCGCCGCCAGCCGCCGCGCCCGCGTGGACTTGGCCATCCCTGCCGCCTCCAGCCCGACGAGGTGGTCCTCGATCTGGTCGCGGGTCACGTCCTCGAAGCGCGCGCCCCGCCGCTCCATCCACCGGGCGAAGTCCTTCAGGTCGCGCCCATAGGCCAGCAGCGTGTTGCGCGCCGCCCCCCGCTCGGCGGCCATCGCCTCGAGGAAGGCCTCGATCCGCGCGTGGGCGTTCATGCCGGGCCTTCGGCGGACAGCAGCTCCAGCGCGATGCGGCGGGCGCTGTCCTCCAGCCCGGCCTCGCGCAGGAAGGCCAGCGCGGGGACGAGGCGCGCGCGGTCCCCCTCCACCCCATGCGCGAGGTCCTCCAGCGCCAGCAGCAGCGCCTCGCCCAGCCGGTCGTCGGCGGCCATGGCGCGCCATTCCTCCGGCGCCTCCGCGTCCCCGAAGCCGGCGGCCAGCGCCTCCTCCAGCGGGCCGTCGGGTTCGGCGGGGGGCTCGCCGCGGGCGAAGGCGGCGCCGGCGGCCACGGCCGGGTCGCCGGGGCGCGCCCGCTCGGCCACCGCGGCCTCGTAGCCGCCCGACAGCAGCCCCATCTCCAGCGCCAGCGCGTTGGCCTCCGCGGGCAGGGGCAGGCCGGTCAGGCGGGGGGCGATGCTGCGGGCGAAGGCCACCCCGAGGCCCGCGTCGCGCATCGCGGACCAGGCCGCGGGCAGGGCCTCGGCGACCGCGGCCGGCCTGGCCCGCACCAGCGCCTCGTCCAGCGCCTGGACGGCGGCGATCCGGTCCCATTGCCGCCCGGAGGCGGGAGGCCGCCGCTCCGAGTAGAGGGCGAGCAGCTCGCCCCCCTCGATGGCGCCGGCGCGCGCCAGCCGCTCGGCCGCGTCGAGCCGCGTGCGCCAGGGCTTCTGCGGCAGCATGTCGGCATGGGCGAAGGACAGGGGCAGCCCGCGCGTCTGCATCGGCTCGCCCAGGGCCTCGTAGAGGCGGAACTGCAGCGGCGTCGGCTGGGCGGGCGGCGGGGGCAGGGGCACCCCCTCCAGCTCGGGGTCGAGGAAGTGGTTCAGAAGGCCCGCCGTCACCGGGTCCAGCCCGCCCAGCGCGACCACGGCGTCGAAGGTCGTCAGCGCTGCCGCCCAGTCGCCCCCCCGAAGAAGGCAGAACACCCGGCGGGCGTAGTCCTCCGGCGCTTCGGGCACGGGCTCGGTGCGGGCGCAGGCCGCCGTCTCGTCCCCGGTCAGCAGCGCGACGTCGAAGGCCAGCCGCCGCAGGGGCGTGGTGCGCGCGCCCGCCCGTCGCAGCAGCGCGTCCGCCGCCTGAAGGCGCCCCCGCCCGATCAGCTGCCGGACGCGCGCCTCCAGCACGGGGGCCGGATCGCCGATGGGCGGCGCGGCCTCCGCCAGCAGGAGCGTCTCGGCCAGGGCGTCGACCGCCCCCACGCCCGAGATGGGCAGCGCATCGATCCGGGCTGCCAGGTCGGATGCGCGGCTGCCGGCCCAAAGGGTGTCCGGAAGCCCCGTGACCGTGGCCGGCAGCAGGCCCGCGCTGCCCGTCGCCGGGGCGCCCAGCGGCATGACCTCGATCGTCCCTGTCGGGATCGAGGTCGCGGTGGGCGCGTCCTGCGCGCCCGCCGGCAGCGCCGCCAGCAAGGCGAAGGCCGCCCCCCTCACGGCTCGAGAAGGACCGGAACGCGCGTCTCGCGGGGCTCGGGCTCGATGTCGCCGAGATAGGCGAAGGCCGCCAACGCGATGATGCCCAGGACCGCGAGCACGATCAACACCTTAAAAAGCCGCCACATTCCGATGCCGTCCCCAAGCCTGTGCCGTCGCGGCACGGCCCCCCTCGGACCCCGCCGTGCCCGGTTCGTATCTGGTCCTCGGGTGAAGATCACGCCATGACGGCGCGATGATCGGGGGTGTGGCGTAAGATGGCCGAACCGGGCGCGCAGGGCTGGATCGTGCTCGTCGGGTTGATGGGCGCCGGCAAGTCCGTCGTGGGCCGTGCCTTGGCCGCGCGGCTGGACCTTCCCTTCGTCGACAGCGACGCCGCCATCGAGGAGGCCGCCCGCATGACCGTGTCCGAGATCTTCGCCCAGGACGGCGAGGCTTTCTTCCGCGCCCGCGAATCCGAGGTGCTCGCCCGCCTGCTCGCCGGCCCGCCGGGCATCCTGGCGACGGGCGGCGGGGTGTTCGCGTCGGAGGCCAACCGCGCTGCGATACGCGATGCCGGCGCGGTGTCGGTCTGGCTGGAGGGATCCGTGGACCTCCTCTGGTCGCGGGTGCGGGGCAAGGCGCACCGCCCGCTCCTCGACCGGCCGGACGCCAAGGCGCGCCTCGCCGCCCTCCACGCCGCGCGGGCGCCGTCCTACGCCCTCGCCGACGCCGTGATCCCGGGCGAGGAGGGGCGCAGCATCGGCGACACCGCCCTCGCGGTGGAGAGGGCCGTCCGCCGCGCCCGCCCGGAGCTGCTGCCATGACCCGCACCGTTCCGGTTCCGCTTCCCGGCCGCGCCTACGACGTGCGCATCGGCCCCGGCCTCATCGCCCGCGCGGGCGGCGAGGTGGCGCCGCTGCTCGGGCGCCCGCGCGTCGCGATCCTCACCGACGAGACCGTCGCCGCCCACTGGCTCGCCCCCCTTCGCGCCGCCCTCGGCGAGGAGGGGATCGAGGCCCCCGCGCTCGCCCTGCCTCCGGGCGAGGGCACCAAGCGCTGGGCGATGCTAGAGCGGTCGGTCGAATGGCTCCTCGCCGAAGGGGTCGAGCGGGACGACCTCGTCCTGGCCCTCGGCGGCGGGGTGATCGGCGACCTCGCGGGCTTCGCCGCGGCCGTGCTGCGGCGGGGGGTGCGCTTCGTGCAGGTGCCGACGACGCTGCTCGCGCAGGTGGACAGCTCCGTCGGGGGGAAGACGGGGATCAACTCGTCCCAGGGCAAGAACCTCGTCGGTGCCTTCCATCAGCCCTCGCTCGTGCTGGCCGACACCGGGACGCTGCGCACCCTCGCCCCCCGCGACTTCCGCGCGGGCTACGGCGAGGTGCTGAAATACGGCCTCCTCGGGGACGCCGCCTTCTTCGAATGGCTCGAGGGCGCGGGCCCCGGCCTGCGCGGGGACGGGCCGGCCCTCCTGCGCGCGGTCGAGCGGTCGGTCGAGATGAAGGCGCACATCGTCCTGCGCGACGAGCGCGAGGCCGGCGAGCGTGCCCTCCTCAACCTCGGCCACACCTTCGGCCACGCGCTGGAGGCCGCGACGGGCTATTCGGACCGCCTCCTCCACGGCGAGGGGGTCGCGCTGGGCTGCCTTCTGGCCGCGCGCCTCTCGGCGCGTCTCGGCCTTCTGCCGCAGGAAGCCCCCAGCCGCGTCGCCGCGCATCTCGGCGCGGTGGGCCTGCCGACGCGCCTCTCCGCGATCCCGGGCGCGCTTCCCGGCGCCCCCGCGCTTCTCGAGCTGATGCGCCAGGACAAGAAGGTCCGCGCCGGGCGCCTGCGCTTCGTCCTCCTCCGGGCGATCGGCGAGGCCTTCGTCGCCGAGAACGTGCCGGAGGGCGAGGTGCTGTCCCTGCTGGAGGACGCCCTCGCCGAGTAGCCTCAGGGCCCGAGGTCGAGGTCGTGCCGCCTCACGAACCAGAGGAAGAACGGCACCTCCAGGATCGCGAAGGTCAGGACCGAGAAGGCCCACCAGGGCACGTCGAGCAGGACCAGCGAGAAGCCCGTCCCGCCCCCCGCGAAGAGCAGCCCCGCCACGAGAAGCGCAAGCGTCCCGCATACCAGGTCGATCCGGATCATGGCCGGCAGCGTCTTCTCCCGCAGCGCGGGGTAGAGGCCGCCATAGGCCACCAGCAGCACGCCCGCGTTGACCGCGAGGAGCTGCAGCTCCGGCGGCCAGAGGGCGGGCGCCGTCAGAACGGGATCTCGTCGTCGTCAATGCCGCCCGACGGCCCCTGGTACCCGCCCGAGCCCGAGCCGCCGTAGCCCCCCCCGCCCGAGCCGCCGCCCCGGTCCTCGCCGTAACCGCCGCCGCCGCCCTCGCCGCGGCCGTCCAGCATGGTCAGCTCGGACCGGTAGGGCCGCAGCACCACCTCGGTCGAGTAGCGGTCGTTGCCGGACTGGTCCTGCCACTTGCGCGTCTCGAGCTGCCCCTCGAGATATACCTTCGAGCCCTTCTTCAGGTACTGCTCGGCCACCCGCCCCAGCGGCTCGGAGAAGATGGCCACGCTGTGCCACTCGGTCTTCTCGCGGCGCTCGCCGGAGTTCTTGTCCTTCCAGTTCTCGGACGTGGCGATGCGAAGGTTCACCACCTTGCCGCCGTTCTGGAAGGTCCGCACCTCGGGGTCGCGCCCGAGATTGCCGATCAGGATCACCTTGTTCACCGAGCCTGCCATCGCCGCTCTCCCCCATCTTTCGTTGGCGTTCCGCCTATCATGGGCGCTGCGGGATGGCCATGGCAGCGGGGCGCTGCGGGGCCCTGGAATCGCCCCCTCCCGGCCGGCCCGCCGCCATTGCCGCCCGTCCGGCTTCCCCGCGCGCGATCCCCGCGCTAGAACGCTTGGAAGGACCGGGAAGGGGAAGGCCATGCGCGCGCTCACGATCGCCGCCCTCGCTTTGGGCGGGGCCCTGACCACCGCCGAGGCGCAGGGGCTGCGCATCGGCACCTCGGGACAGAGCGACGGCCGCTTCGCCCTTCTCGACGGGCGCGCGTCGCAGCAATACGCCGGCTCGTCCCGGCTGCGCCCCGAGGGCGCCGCCCCCGCCGAGCCCGAGATCGCCGTCCCCGCCTACACGGGCCGCTACCGGGGCGAGTTCCTCGCCCACGCCCACGGCATGGCCCGCCGCCACGGCATCCCGGAGGAACTCTTCGCGCGCCTTGTCCAGCAGGAATCGGGCTGGAATCCCGGCGCCGTCTCCCATCGCGGCGCGATCGGGCTGGCGCAGCTCATGCCGGGGACCGCGCGCCTTCTTGGGGTGGACCCGCAGGACCCGCGGGAGAACCTCGAAGGGGGCGCACGCTACCTTCGGATGCAGTACGATAGGTTCGGCACCTGGCGCCTCGCCCTCGCCGCATACAACGCCGGGCCCGAGGCCGTGCAGCGCCACGGGGGCATCCCCCCCTTCCGCGAGACGCAAGGATACGTCCGCGCCATCCTCGGCGGCTAGAGCGCGGCGAGAAGCCGCGCCGCCTCGTCCGCGCAAGGGGTCAGGGCGGAGGTGTCCTCGCCCGGGAAGAAGCGGGCGCGAAGCGCGGTCGGCATGGGCCGGGGCGTGAAGCGCACGATCCGGGGCGCGGTCGATTCCTCTCCCCAGGACCGGACCAGCGCCGACTGCGCCGCCTTCGTCGCACCATAGGCCGCGAAGTGCTTCGCGCCCGCGCGGTCGTCCTCCGGCACCACGGCGGCTCCGTCCGTGCCCAGAAGGGGCGCGACATAGCCGATCAGCCGCGCCGTCGCGGCGACGTTCACCGCCCACGCCTTCGCCAGGTCCTTCGGCGCCACCATGGGCGCGGGCGACAGGGGCGGCGCCTCGATGGCCGTGTGCACCCAGAGGGACAGGCCCCCCCAGCGATCGTGGATCGAACGGCAGAGCTGCTGCATCGCCGCGTCCACCGTCACGTCCATGGGCGCCAGCGTCGCAGAGCCCCCCATGGCCCGGATGCGGTCGTCCAGCGCCTCCAGCCCCCCCGCGGTGCGGGCGACCGCGACCACGGGCCGTCCGGGATCGGCTTTCGCAAGGGCTTCGGCCACCGCGAAGCCCAGGCCCCGCGAGGCGCCGGTCACGAGGGCGGGGCGCGTCATGGCGCGCGCATTCGCCCAAGGGAACGCCGAGCGCAAGCGCGCCCCCGCCGCCGGCCGGGCCGAAGCCGCCGGGATCGCCGCCCCGCCATGATGATTCCACCCTCATGCGGACCAGCATAGGCGGCAGAAGTTTAGAGAAGGTGAACGCGGCGCACGCAGGGAACGAGGGGCAAGGAATCGAATCCCGTCAGCCGCTTGGCCTACTCCGCGGCCTTCAGCCGGAACCCCCGCCCGACCTGGTCGGCCGGCTCGACCGGATACTCGCCCGAGAAGCAGGCGTCGCAGTATTGCGGCGCCCGCGCGTCGCGCCCCCCCGCCTCGCCCACCGCACGGTAGAGGCCGTCCAGCGTGACGAACCGCAGGGAATCCACGCCCAGATGCTCACGCATCTCGTCTTCGGACATCGACGACGCCAGGAGCTTCTCACGCTCCGGCGTGTCCACCCCGTAGAAGCAGGGCCAAGCGGTCGGCGGCGAGGCGATTCGGAAATGGACCTCGCTGGCGCCGGCGTCCAGGATCATCTCCTTGATCTTGCGGGATGTCGTGCCCCGCACCACGCTGTCGTCCACCAGCACGACCCGCTTGCCCCGCACGAGGGCGCGGTTCACGTTCAGCTTCAGCCGCACCCCCATGTTCCGGATCTGCTCGGTCGGCTCGATGAAGGTGCGGCCGACGTACTGGTTCCGCACGATCCCCATCGCGTAGGGGATGCCGCTCTCCTGTCCGAAGCCGATCGCGGCGGGGGTTCCCGAATCGGGCACGGGGCAGACGAGGTCCGCCTCGACCGGGGCCTCGCGGGCCAGCTCCACGCCGATCTGCCGGCGCGTCTCATAGACCGAGCGCCCGCCCAACTGGCTGTCGGGGCGCGAGAAGTAGACGTGCTCGAAGATGCAGAAGCGTGGCCGCTTCGACCGGAACGGACGCTCGGACGTCACGCCTTCGGGCGTTGCGACTACCATCTCGCCGGGCTCGACCTCGCGCAGGAACTCGGCGCCGATGATGTCCAGCGCGCAGGTCTCCGAGGCCAGGGCCCAGCCGTCCCCGACCCGGCCCAGCACCAACGGCCGCACCCCTAGCGGATCGCGCACGCCGATCAGCTTGGTCCGGGTCATCGCGATCACGCTGAACGCCCCCTCGACCCGCCGCAGCGCGTCCTCCATCCGCTCGGGGATGGTGCGCTGCAGGGACCGGGCCATCAGGTGGATGATGCATTCGCTGTCGCTGGAGGACTGGAAGATGCTGCCCCGCTCGATCATCTCGCGGCGCAGGCTCTCGGCATTGGTGATGTTGCCGTTATGGGCGATCGCGGCGCCGCCCATTGCGAACTCGCCGAAGAAGGGCTGCACGTCGCGGATCGCGGTCGCCCCCTTCGAGCCCGCCGTGCTGTAGCGCACGTGCCCGATCCCGATCGGGCCGGGCAGCGAATCGATGACCTCCGCATCGGTGAAGTTGTCCCGCACGTAGCCGAAGCGGCGCGCGCTGTTGAAGCCCGCCTCGGGGTCGTGGACCACGACGCCCGCCGCCTCCTGGCCGCGGTGCTGAAGCGCGTGCAGGCCCAGCGCCACCATGGGCGCCGCGCTCTCGACGCCGACGACGCCGAAGATGCCGCATTCCTCCTTCAGCTTCGCGTCGTCGAACGGGTGCGCGCGGAAGGGGGGCTGGTCGGAAAGGCGTCGCTCGGTCATCGGGCGTTCCCGGCTGAGTCGTCCCCGATCACCTAGGCGTGCCGGAACGGCTTGTCACGGGGCAGGGGGCCTGCGCCCGGCCTAGCCCGCGCAGGTCGCCGCCAGGTTCTCCGACCGCGAGGTGATCCAGACCGGGGTCTCCGTCGGCAGGCGCTCCTCGATGGCGCGGGTCACCCCCTCGAAGGCCGAAACCGTCCGGCTCGCCTCGACGACCTCGATCCCGGCGGGTGAGAAGCGCTCGTAGACGATCAGCGCGATCGCCACGAGAAGGACCCCCCGAAGCGCGCCGAACACGAACCCAAGCGCCCGGTCCGTCCCCCCCAGCACCGCGTTGCCGTGCAGCACCGAGGAGAGGAGCGGCGTGAACAGCGAGACCACGACCAGCCCCAGCGCGAACACGATGGCCAGGGCGGCGATGAGGCTCAGCTCGCAGGAATCGCCGATGAACTGGTCCAGATAGGGCGTCTCGGCCACCAGTGGCGCTGCCACGGGCGCAAGGGCGAACGCGAGCAGGGCCGCGACGATCCAGCCGCCGATCGCCATGCTCTCGCGGACGAGGCCGCGCGAATAGGCCAGCAGCGCCGACAGCACCACGATGGCCGCGACGACCCCGTCGATCCAGGTGAAGCCTTCCATTCGTCCCCTTCCGCCGGGGAAGGCGTCAGCCGGCCCCGAACACCTGTCCCGCGACCGCCGGAAGGTCCGGGAAGGCCCGCACCTCTAGCCCGCTGCCGCCGAGCTTGGACCCGGCGGGCGCGATCGCCTGCTTGAAACCCAGGCGCCCGGCCTCGTTCAAGCGATTTTCGGTCTGAACGGCGGGTCTGAGCGCACCGGACAGCGAGAGTTCCCCGAACACAACGCAATGTGGCGGCATCAGGGCATCTTCGCGGGCGGAAAGCAGCGCACACGCGACGGCCAGGTCCGCCGCCGGCTCGGACACGCGGATGCCGCCGGCCACGTTGAGATAGACGTCGAGCCCGGTGAACGGGATGCCGCAGCGCGCCTCCAGCACGGCGAGGATCATCGCCAGCCGCCCGCCGTCCCAGCCCACGACCGTCCGGCGCGGGGTGCCGTGCGGGGCGGGGGCGACGAGGGCCTGGAACTCCGTCAGGACGGGGCGCGTGCCCTCGATCCCCGCGAAGACGCAGGCCCCGGGGGAGGGCTTCTCCTGATCCGACAGGAAGAGGGCGGAAGGGTTGCCCACCTCGGCCAGCCCGGCGCCGGTCATCTCGAACACCCCGATCTCGTCGGCCGGGCCAAAGCGGTTCTTCACCGCGCGCAGGATGCGGAACGGGTGCCCTCGCTCCCCCTCGAAGTAGAGGACGGTGTCGACCATGTGCTCGACCACGCGGGGGCCGGCGATCTGCCCCTCCTTCGTGACGTGCCCGACGAGGATCACGGCGATCCCGCGCTTCTTGGCGAAGCTCGTCAGCTCGTGCGCCGCCGCCCTGACCTGCGAGACGCTGCCAGGCGCGCTGTCCACGTGGTCCGCCCACATCGTCTGGATCGAATCGATGACCGCGACGTCCGGCATCTCCTTGTCCAGCGTCGTCAGGATGTCCCGCAGGTTCGTCTCCGCCGCCAACTTGACGGGCGCGTCCGCCAAGCCCAGCCGCCGCGCACGCATCGCAACCTGCGCTGACGCCTCCTCGCCCGAGACGTAGATGACCTTCGCGCCCGACCGCCCCAGCATCGCCGCGGCCTGCAGCAGCAGCGTCGACTTCCCGATGCCCGGATCGCCCCCCACCAGCGTCGCCGAGGCCCGCGTCAGCCCGCCGCCCAGCACGCGGTCCAGCTCGCCGATGCCGGAGAGGGCGCGCCGGGGCGCCTCCTCCTGGACCGAAAGGTCCGTCAGCGGCACCGCCCGACCCTTCGCCATGCCCAGCGACTTCTTCGACGGGCCCGCCACGGAAAGCGCCTGCTCCTCCTCGATGGAGTTCCAGGCCCCGCAATCGCCGCAGCGGCCGGACCAGCGGGGATGGGCGGCGCCGCACTTGGTGCAGGCGAAGGTGCGGGTGTCCTTAGGCATGGGCCCGATCTAGGATGTCCCGCTGCGGGAATAAAGCAGGAACATGCGATATCGTCCCATTCGCGGAGAACCCTGCCAGAGACGAAGAAGGGCCCCGCGAGGGGGCCCTTCCTGGATCATCCGGCCGAGATCACTCGGCGGCGGTCGCCGGAGGCATCCGCACGACGTTGTGATGGTCGCTCACCCGCGAGAAGCCGAGGCGCGGCAGGACCTCGTCCAGCTCCTCCTCCAGCCGGACGAGCTGGTTGTCCGTCACCTGCTCCTCCAGCTCGATCGTCTCGACCCACTTCTTCAGCTCGCGCCCGGAATGGTGGGCCTTCGCGATCAGCTCGCGGGTCCGCTCGACCTCTTCCTGGCGCTGCTCGAGGAAGCGGCGGGCGCGGTCGACCTTCTCGTCCGAGTAGACGCTGGCGAGGCGAGCCGACTGCGCCGACATCTGCGCCGCGACCTCCAGGACGTCGGGCTCCATCGCGGACAGTTCGGGATGCTCGCGCAGATGGGCGAGGCGCTCGCGAACGGCGTCGAACTCGTGCTTCATGCGGAAGGCGCCGGCCCGGTCGTCGGCATGCGCGACGTGATAGGCCCGGGCGACATCCTCCATCTTCAGGTTGAACGACCGGTGCGCATGCTCGAGCCGCAGGACCCGCGTGGCGCCCGGCAGAAACGAGGCCAGCGCCACGAGAAGCGCCGCGCCGGCGGCCTGCACCCAGGGCCCGGCCCCAGCGAGGCCCAGCGCCGACAGGTCGAGCCACGGAAGCACGCCCAGGGCCGAGGCCAGCGTCGCCACCACCGCCGCGGTCGCGGCGAGGGCCACTATCCCGATGCCCGCGTATTGCAGGGCCAGTCGAAGGTTCATCGCAAAACGTGTCATCGATCACGGTCCTCATGGCGGGTACGCAGGCCACCCTTTCCCTCGGCAGGTGGCGCCCTGACGCTTCGATCGGCATTTCCTTGCCGGTTCGACGAAAGAACGGGGTTGCATCCGAAGGGTTCCGCAGGAACGTATGTCGACCGGGTTCTTGCGGGCGTCCTGACCTGCGCGCGCGCACGCACGATCATGTTTCCAAGGCGAAGTCCGGGGCGGCGGCGGACGCTCGGTGACGCGACGTCATTTTCCGCGTCGCGTGTCCGCGTCCGCTAGGTGCCGACGATCCTGCGCGCGTAGCGCGGCCCCAGCGCGGTGAGGATCTCGTAGCCGATCGTGCCCGCCGCCTCGGCCAAGGCGTCCACCCCCTGGTGCGGGCCCAGGACCTCCAACGCCTCGGGCACGTCGGGCAGGTCCGTCACGTCCGCCGTCAGGAGGTCCATCGACACCCGGCCGGCCAGCGGCACCGCCCGGTCCCCCGCCCAGAGGCGCGCGCGGTTCCCCATCGCCCGGATCAGCCCGTCCGCGTACCCTGCCGAAAGGGTCGCGATCCGGCTGGGCCGCCTCGCCCGCCAGGTCATCCCGTAGCCCACGCCCGCGCCTTCGGGCACGTCTCGCACCTGCACGACCGGCACGGAGAGACGGACGACCGGCTCGGCCCCCCCGAAGGGCAGCCCGCCGTAAAGGCCGATGCCGGGGCGCACCAGATCGAACCGGAACGCCGGGCCCAGCAGCGTCCCGCCCGTCGCGGCGAGGCTGCGCGGCGCGCCCATGCCCTCCGTCATCGCGCGGAAGGCCCGCAGCTGCGCGTCGTTCGCGGGATCGTCCGGCGCGTCCGCGCAGGCGAGGTGGCTCATCGCGAGGGCCGCGCCCGTCATCTCGCCGCGCAGGGCGGCCCAGTCGGACGGCTGCAGCCCCAGCCGCCCCATGCCCGTGTCGACCTGCACGCCGAACGGATGCCCCGGCAGCGCCTCGCGGTGCCTGCGCCACTGCTCGGGCGAGTTGATCAGGGGGATCAGCCCGTGACCGCGCAAGGACGCGGCGTCCCCCGCCATGTGGCCCGAGAAGACAAACACCCGCGCGTCCGGCGCCGCCGCGCGCACGGCGGCCCCCTCGCTGGCCACCGCCACGAAGAAGGTCCGCGCCCCTTCGGCCGCCAGCGCACGGGCCACGGGGCCCGCGCCTAGCCCGTAGCCGTCCGCCTTCACCACGGCTCCGCACTCGGCCCCGCCCGACAGACGGTCCAGCGCCCGCCAGTTCCGGCGGACGGCGCCCAGGTCGATATGAAGCGTGCCCGTCGCCATCCGCGCGGTCTTGGCCGCGCGGGGCGGGGGGGTCAACGCGTCAGCGGCGCGATGCGACCCCGGGTTCCGCAAGATGCGCCTGCGCCTCGGCGGGCGGCAGGAGGGAGAGGAGCATCGGCGCGCCCATCGCCCCGAGGAGGAGCGCGAAGATCGCGGTGCGAACGTGTCTCATGGTCGTGAACCGCCCCAACGGATGACGGGGGGCGCCGTGCGCCGCGGACGCGCGGCACGCGCCACGAGATGGGGCGCCGCGCTCCGCGTGGGAAGGCGTCCGAAGCCGCCCCGCGCGCCGTTCCGCCGATCCGCGCGCCGTTCCGCCTAGAAGTCGCCGTAGCCGCCGCCCTGCCGCTCCCGCGCGAGGTTGCCGAAGCGCGTGAACCGGCCTTCGAAGCTCAGCTCGACGGTGCCGATGGGGCCGTGCCGCTGCTTGCCGATGATGACCTCGGCCTTGCCGTGCAGCCGCTCCATCCGGGACTGCCACTCGGCCATCTGCTCCAGCTTGTCGTCGCCGGGCTTCTCGCGCTCGGCGTAGTATTCCTCGCGGAAGACGAACATCACCACGTCGGCGTCCTGCTCGATCGAGCCCGATTCGCGCAGGTCGGAAAGCTGCGGGCGCTTGTCCTCCCGCGCCTCCACCGCCCGCGACAGCTGCGAGAGGGCGATGACCGGCACGTCCAGCTCCTTGGCGATGGCCTTGAGGCCCTGGGTGATCTCCGAGACCTCGTTCACCCGGCTGTCCTTGGCGGACGCGGGGCGGACGAGCTGGAGGTAGTCCACGATCAGCACGTCGAGGCCGAAGGTCCGCTTCAGCCGCCGCGCCCGCGCCGCGAGCTGCGAGATGGGCAGCGCAGGCGTGTCGTCGATGTAGAGCGGGCAGGCCTCCAGGTCCTTCGCCGCCTGCACGAAGCGCCTGAACTCGCCTTCGGTCATGTCGCCCCGGCGGATCTGCTCGGAGGGGACCTCGGCCGCCTCCGACAGGATGCGCGCGGCCAGCTGCTCGGACGACATCTCGAGCGAGAAGAACCCCACGACGCCCCCGTTCACCGCCCCTTCGGTGCCGTCCGGCTTGGTTCCCTTGCGGTAGGACTTGGCGATCTGGAACGCCACGTTCGTCGCCAGCGAGGTCTTCCCCATCGAGGGCCGCCCCGCGAGGATCAGGAGGTCGCTGCGGTGCAGCCCCCCCAGCTTGCGGTCGAGGTCCACGAGGTTCGTCGCGATCCCCGCCATCCCGCCGTCGCGCTGATAGGCGGCGTTCGCCTCCTTCACCGCCTGCGTCGTGGCATGGAGGAACGACACGAAGCCCGACTGCGTCTGCCCCTGCTCGCCCAGGGCGTAGAGGGCGGATTCGGCCTCGACGATCTGCTCCTTCGGCTCGGATGCGACGTCGACCCGCTGCGCCTTCTCGGCGATGTCGCGCCCCAGCTGCATCAGCTGCCGACGGATCGCCAGGTCGTAGACGGTCTGCGCGTAGTCCCTGATCGCGAAGGAGGAGATCGACGCCCCCGCCAGCCGCGCGAGGTAGCCGACGCCCCCGTACTCGGCCAGGGCGGGCTCGTCCTCCAGGAAGGGCTTCAGGGTGACGGGCGAGGCCAGGGCGTTCTTCGCCACCCGCGCGGCGATCAGGTCGAAGATGCGCGCGTGGACGGGATCGGCGAAGTGCTCGGGCTTCACGGTTCCCGCGATGCGGTCGTAGAGCTCGTTGTTGGTCAGGAGCGCGCCGAGCAGCTGCTGCTCGGCCTCGACGTTGTGGGGGGCCGCGCCTTCGGCCCCCGCCACGGGCATGCCGCCCCCCGGAACCGTCAGGTCGTTCATGCTGGCCACCCCCCGCGCGTGTCCCGGATACCTAGCGCGCGCCCGCCCCGAGTCGCAATTTGTTCATATCCCTGTGGGCGGCCTGTGGATTGCACATCCGCAACACGGCGCCGGTCGAGGAACGACCTCCAACCCTTTATCGACCTGCGGAAATATCCCTTTCGGGGACACGCCGGACGGGCGGCCCCTAGCCCCGCGCCGCCTGCCAGGCGCGCGGATCGTGCAGGAACCCCTCGACCGCCACGAGGGTCGACGCCTCGAACGCCCCCGACCGCGCGGCAGCCCCCAGCACGTCCCACCAGGTGCACAGCGAATGCAGCGTCACGCCGTGCCCGCCCAGCACCCCCTCCGTCTCCGGGAAGATCCCGTAGGAGAAGACGACCGCCGTGTGCGCGCAGGTCGCCCCCGTCTCGCGGATCGCGTCGACGAAGCTCAGCTTCGATCCGCCGTCCGTGGTCAGGTCCTCGATCAGCAGCACCCGCTGCCCCTCGGCCATCGGCCCCTCGATCCGCGCGTTGCGGCCGTAGCCCTTGGGCTTCTTGCGCACGTAGGCCATCGGCAGGGCCAGCCGCTCGGCCACGAGGGCGGCGAAGGGGATGCCCGCGGTCTCGCCCCCCGCGACGACGTCGAACGCCTCGGCGCCCGCGTCCCGCATCACGGTCATGGCGAGGTGGTCCATCAGCATGGACCGCACCCGCGGAAAGCCGATCAGCCGGCGGCAGTCGATGTAGACCGGCGAGGGCAGCCCCGAGGCCAGGGTGTAGGGCTCCTCCGGGCGGAAATGGACCGAGCGGGTCTCCAGCAGGGCCGCGGCGGCGCGGGTGGCCATCTCCTCGCGCGGGGGGAAGCTCGTGGGGATCATGCCGTCTCCTTGACCTGCCAGCCGGGCGCGCGGCCCGGGTCGAACACCGTCACCGTGTCGCCGTCCACCTCCAGCGGCGGGGGGATGCGTGCCGCCTCCGTGCGCTCCAGCAGCACGGTGCCCTCGTTCGGCGGCAGGCGGTAGAACGCCGCGCCGTTCTCGGACGCGAAGGCCTCCAGATGCCCCAGGGCCCCCATCTCGTCGAAGACCTGCGCGTAGCATCCCAGCGCGACGGGGGCCGAGAAGCATCCCGCGCAGCCGCAGGCCGCCTCCTTGGCGCCCGTGGGATGCGGCGCGCTGTCCGTGCCGAGGAAGAGGCGCGGGTCGCCCGAGGCCGCGAAGGCGCGCAGCGCCTCGCGATGCTCGCGGCGCTTGAGGATCGGCAGGCAGTAGTAGTGCGGCCGCACCCCGCCGACGAGCATCGCGTTCCGGTCCAGCATCAGGTGCTGGGGCGTGACGGTCGCGCCCATGTCCCGCTGCCCGGACACGTAGTCGACCGCGTCCTTCGTGGTCACGTGCTCCATCACCACGCGCAGCCCCGGCACCGCGCGGCGCAGGGGGTCCAGCACCTCCTCGATGAACCGGGCCTCGCGGTCGAAGATGTCCACGTCGGGGTCCGTCACCTCGCCGTGGACGCACAGCGGCAGCCCGACCCTCGCCATCGTCTCCAGCGCCGGGCGCACGCGGTCCATGTCCCGCACGCCCGAGGCCGAGTTCGTCGTCGCCCCCGCGGGGTAGAGCTTTACCGCCGTCACCAGCCGGGCCTCGTGCGCGGCCTGGAGGTCCGCGGGCCGCGTCTCCTCTGTCAGGTAGAGCGTCATCAGGGGCCTGAACCCAGTTCCGGGACCTAGGGCGGCGTAGATGCGGTCGCGGTACTCGGCCGCCTCGCGCGGCAGGGCGACGGGCGGCACGAGGTTCGGCATCACCAGCGCCCGCCCGAACACCCGGGCCGTGGCCGGCAGCACCGCGCGCAGCATGGCCCCGTCCCGCAGGTGCAGGTGCATGTCGTCGGGCCGGCGAATCCGAAGGCTGTCCATCGCGTCGCCGCCTAGCGCGCCCGGGGCGCGGGGGCTAGCCGTGCCGCGGCCGGCGGGGCAGGGTGCCGGGATGGAGATGCGGCCCCTCGCCCCCCTTCAGCGCGCCCGAGGCGAGGCCGCCGTGGTGCTGGGCGCGGGCGGGGTGATCGGCCTGCGGCAGTCGGGCTGCGGCAAGGCCATCCTGCCCCGCACCCACGGCGCGGCCGAGGCCGTGTTCCTCAACACCTCCGGCGGCCTGACCTCCGGCGACCGCCTCCGCTACGCGCTCGACCTCCGGGCGGGCCGCGCCGCCGGCACCACCCAGGCGGCCGAGCGGGCCTACGCCGCGCCGCACGGCCCCGCTGAGGTGCGCGTCGACCTCGTCGCCGGGCCGGGCGCCGCGCTCCGCTGGCTCCCGCAGGAGACGATCCTCTACGACCGCGCCGCCCTCCACCGCTCCACCGTGGCCGAGCTGGCGCCCGGCGCCTCGCTCCTCCTGCTCGAGATGCTCGTCCTCGGTCGTGAGGCCATGGGCGAGAGCGTGCGCGCCCTCGACCTGCTCGACCGGCGCGAGGTACGCCGCGCGGGCCGCCCCGTCCTCCTCGAGCCGCTGCGCCTGACAGGCGACCTGCTCGACCGGCGCGCATCGGCGCTGACCGGCGGGTGCCGCGCGCTCGCCACGCTTGCCTTCGTGGCCCCCGGCGCGGAGGATGCCGCAGAAGGGCTTCGGGCGCACGTGCCCGGCCTCGCCGTCTCGGGCTGGGCGGTCGCGGGCGGGGACGGGCGGTGCGTCGCCCGCGCCCTCGGCCCGGCGGCCGAGGTGCGGCGCGCGATGGCGCAGGCGGCCGAACGGCTGGGGGGGCCGCTCCCCCTCGTATGGCAGAGGGAGGCGGGATGAACCTTTCCCCGCGCGAGAAGGACAAGCTCCTCGTCGCCATGGCGGCGCAGGTGGCCCGGGCCCGGATGGAACGGGGCGTGAAGCTGAACCACCCCGAGGCGATCGCCCTCATCACCGAGTTCGTCGTCGAGGGCGCCCGCGACGGCCGCTCCGTCGCCGACCTCATGGAGGCGGGCGCCCATGTCGTCACCGCCGATCGGTGCATGGAAGGCGTCCCCGCCATGATCCACGACGTCCAGGTCGAGGCGACCTTCCCCGACGGCACGAAGCTGGTGACGGTCCATCACCCCATACGCGGGGGCGGCGGGTGAGGGTGGCGATGGACGCCGCCCTCTTCGCCGCCCGCCGGCACGCGGGCCAGCGCGCCCCGCTCTCGGGCGATCCCTACGTCAACCACGTGATCGAGGTGGCGCGGCGCGTCGCCGCGGCCGGGGCGGACGAGGCGCTGGTCGCCGCCGCGATCCTCCACGACGTGGTCGAGGACACGGACGCCACCCTGCGCGACGTGGAGGAGCGGTTCGGCCCCGCCATCGCCGGGATCGTGGCGGAGGTGACGGACCCCTCCGGCCTCTCGGAGGATCGGCGCCGGGCCCGCCAGGTCGAGCATGCGCCCCGCCTGTCGGACGCCGCCAAGCGGCTGAAGCTGGCCGACAAGACCGCCAACCTCCTCGAGGTCGTCCGCCATGGCGGCGACGGCGCGCGCGGCGCCGCCTACGTCGAATGGGGCGCCGCGGTGGGCGAGGGGCTGCGCGGCGTCGACCCCGCGCTGGAGGAGCGGTTCGACGAAGCCCTGGCGCAGGCGCGGGCCGTCGCGGGGGGGGCGGCATGATCCCCGGCGAGGTCCGCGCCGCCCCGGGCGACGTCGTCCTGAACGAGGGGCGCGAGGCCGCGACGCTGGAGGTCGCGAACACCGGCGACCGGCCCGTCCAGGTCGGCTCCCACTACCACTTCGCGGAAGCCAACCCGGCCCTTTCCTTCGACCGCGCGGCCGCGCGCGGCCGGCGCCTGGACATCCCCGCCGGCACCGCCGTCCGGTTCGAGCCGGGCCAGACCCGCACGGTCGCCCTGATCCCCTTCGGCGGCTCGGGCCGCGTCACGGGCTTCCGGGGCGAGGGCGCATGAGGGCCGCGGCCTTCCTCGCGCTCGCCTCGCTGCCGGCCGCCGCGCAGGGGGTGGACTGCGCGAGCCCCGGCGCCACGACCCAGCGGGCCATCTGCGAGGAACGCGCCCTGCGGGCCGCCGAAGCCGAGCTGGACGGGGCCTACGTCGCCGCCCTCGCCGCGGCCCGTGACGCGGACTTCGCGGCGGCCGTCCCGGGCCCGGTCCCGAACGGGGACCTCGTGCGCGGGGCGCAGCGCGCCTGGGTCGCCTATCGCGACGCCGCCTGCGAGGCCGAGGCGGGCCCGTCCCGCGGCGGCACGGGCGCCGGCCTTGTCCTCCTCGAATGCATGCGGCGGCTGACCGAGGCCCGCACCGGCGACCTGTGCCTCTACGCGGAGGAGCTTTCGTGACGGACCCCGCGGGGGGGCCGGATCGTTGCCACCCAGGTGCGATGCCGCGCCGCAGCGAGGAGACGCGCGATGACCATGCCGGGCGATTGGACGCGGGCCGGGCTCGGCCTCGGGATGCTGGCTCTCGAGGCGCAGATGGTAATGGCGATGCGGACGGCCGGGATGATGGGCGCATGGTCCGTCCTTCCGACGGAGAACCGGCGCATGATGGACGAGAAGGCGCCCGCCTTCGCCGAGGCCGCGCAGGCCGCCGGCGCCGCCGCGATGGCGGGCAAGCGGCCCGATCAGGTGCTCGACGCCTGGACCCGCCCGCTGCGCCGCACCGCCCGCGCGAACGCCCGGCGTCTCGGGCGGCGCGGCCCCCGCATCGGATAGAAGGGCCCCGGATGGACGGGGCCCCGGCAGAGGAGGACCGCCCATGTGCGACCATTGCGTGATCGAAGGCGTGAAGGAACGGATGCTCTCCCGGCGCGCCATGCTGGGCGCTGGCGCCGCCGCGGCGGCGGCCCTGCCGCTGGCCGGCGCCCGCCCGGCGCGGGCCCAGGCGGCGGCGGGAACGCCCGTCGACATGACGCACACCCTGTCCGCCGCCTTCCCGACCTATTTCGGCACCCCCGGCTTCGCGGCCGAGCGGGGCGCGTCCTTCGAGACGGACGGCTTCAACCTTCTCGAGCTGACCATCAACGAGCATACGGGCACCCATATCGACGCCCCGCTGCACTTCTCGGCGGACGGGGCGTCCGTGGACCAGATTCCGGTCGAGAGCCTCGTCTGCCCGCTCTGCGTGATCGACATCGCCGCCCGCGCGGCCGATGATCCCGACGCCCAGGTCACCCCCGACGACGTCGCCGCCTGGACGGACGCCAACGGCCCCATCCCGGACGGGGCCTGCGTGGCGATGTTCTCAGGCTGGGCTGAGAAGGCGCCCGCGGACGGCTTCCGCAACGCCGACGCCGAAGGGGTGATGCACTTCCCCGGATTCCACCCCGACGCCGCCGCCATGCTGCTGGAGACGGGCGCGGCGGCGCTGGCGGTCGACACCCTCTCGCTCGACCACGGGCCGTCGACCGATTTCGCCACCCACTACCTCTGGCTGCCGGCGGGCCGCTACGGGATCGAATGCCTCGCGGGCCTCGACCGGGTGCCCGCCACCGGCGCCACCCTCGTCGTCGGCGCCCCCAAGCACGAGGGCGGCACCGGCGGCCCCGCCCGGGTCATCGCGCTGACCTAGGCGTCCCGCCCGCGATCTGCCCGGAAAACGGGCATCGCGGACGGTCCGTGCCCCATCTCGGGCGGCCAAGGATGGCCGGGCGGACGCAGCCGGGCCTAGGACGGGGGCGGGCACCGAACGCCCGCGCCGCCCACCGGACCCCATGCCGACCGCCATCCCCCGCGCCCGCTACGCCGACATGTACGGCCCCACCACGGGCGACCGGGTGCGTCTGGGGGACACCGCCCTCTGGATCGAGGTCGAGCGGGACCTGACCACCTACGGGGAGGAGGTCGTGTTCGGCGGCGGCAAGGTGATCCGCGACGGTATGGGGCAGGGGCAGCTCGCGCGGGCGGACGGCACGCCGGACACGGTGATCACCAACGCGGTGATCCTGGACCATCAGGGCGTCGTGAAGGGCGACGTGGCGATCCGGGACGGGCGCATCATGGCGGTCGGCAAGGCCGGAAACCCGGACGTGCAGCCCGGCGTCGACATCCCCATCGGCCCCGGGACCGAGATCATCGCCGGCGAGGGGCGCATCCTGACCCCCGGCGGCTTCGACGCGCACATCCATTGGATCTGCCCCCAGCAGATCGACGACGCGCTGCATTCGGGGATCACCACCATGCTCGGCGGCGGCACGGGGCCCGCGCACGGCACCCTGGCGACCACCTGCACCCCCGGCCCCTGGCACATCGCCCGGATGCTGCAGGCGATGGACGGCGTGCCGATGAACGTCGCCGTCGCCGGCAAGGGCAACGCCTCCGCCGAGGCGCCCCTGCGCGAGATGGTCGAGGCCGGGGCCTGCGCCCTCAAGCTGCACGAGGACTGGGGCACCACCCCTTCGGCCATCGACACCTGCCTGCGGGTCGCCGACGCGACCGGCGTCCAGGTGATGATCCACACCGACACGCTGAACGAATCCGGCTTCGTCGAATCCACCGTGGACGCCATCGCGGGGCGCGGCATCCACGCCTTCCACACCGAAGGGGCCGGGGGCGGGCACGCACCCGACATCATCAAGGTCGCCGGCCTGCCCAACGTCATCCCCTCCTCCACCAACCCGACCCGGCCCTACACGGCCAACACCCTGGAGGAGCATCTCGACATGCTCATGGTGTGCCATCACCTGAGCAGGCAGATCCCCGAGGACGTCGCCTTCGCCGAATCCCGCATCCGCAAGGAGACGATCGCCGCCGAGGACATCCTCCACGACCTCGGCGCCTTCTCGATCATCGCCAGCGATTCCCAGGCCATGGGCCGGGTGGGCGAGGTGGTGACCCGCACCTGGCAGACGGCGCACAAGATGAAGGTCCAGCGCGGGGCGCTGGACGGCGACGGCGAGGCCGACAACCTCCGCGCCCGGCGCTACGTCGCCAAGTACACGATCAACCCCGCCATCGCCCACGGCCTCTCGGCCGAGATCGGCAGCGTCGAGGTCGGCAAGCGCGCCGACCTCGTCCTCTGGTCGCCCGCCTTCTTCGGCGCCAAGCCCGACATGGTGCTGCTGGGCGGCATGATCGCGGTGGCGCAGATGGGCGACCCCAACGCCTCGATCCCCACGCCCCAGCCGGTCCACTCGCGTCCGATGTTCGGCGCCATGGGCCGCGCGGTCGAGCATTCCGCCGTCGCCTTCGTCTCGGCCGAGGCGCACGATGGGGGCCTGCGCGAGCGGATCGGCCTGAACCGCGCCACGGCGCCCATCGAGGGCACCCGCGCCGTGGGCAAGGCGGACATGGTCCTGAACGACGCCGCCCCGCATATCGAGGTCGACCCCGAGACCTACGAGGTCCGGGCCGACGGCGCCCTCCTCACCTGCGAGCCGGCGACCGAGCTGCCGCTCGCCCAGCGCTACTACCTCTTCTGAGCTGCCCATGACCCTTCCCCGCGCCCCCGCCATCGCCCCTCCCGGCCCCTCGGACGACGCCGTGTCCCTCGACTACGAGGGCCGGATGCTGCGCCGCCGGCGCCTCGCCGGACGCGGGGGCCTCGCGTTCGTCGCCGACCTGCCGGAAACGGTCAGCCTCTCGCCGGGGGACCGTTTCGCGCTCGAGGACGGCCGTCATGTCGCCGTCGAGGCCGCGCCCGAGGCGCTGATGGTCGCCCGCGCGCCCGACCTCGCGCGACTGGCCTGGCACGTGGGCAATCGGCACACCCCCTGCCGGATCGAGCCGGACCGCCTCGTGCTGCGCCGGGACCCCGTGCTCGCGGACATGCTCCGCCGCCTCGGCGCGCGGCTGGAGGAGGTCGAGGGCCCGTTCGAGCCCGAGGGCGGCGCCTACGGGATGGGCCGGACCCTGCCGCACGACCACGACCATCCCCAGGCGCACCCCCATGGCTAAGGCTGAGGCGCTCCTCTCCCTCCAGCAATGGCTCTCCCCGGCCTTCCCGACCGGGGCCTTCGCCCATTCCCACGGGCTGGAGGCCGCGCACGCGGCGGGCGAGGTCGGGCGCGAGGACATCGGGCGCTGGCTCTCGGACGTGATCGCGCACGGCGCGGGCCGGCAGGACGCCACCATCCTCGCCGCGGTCCTCGGGGGGCGCGACCCCGGCGAGATGACGGCCCTCGCCGCCGCGCTCGCCGGTTCGGAAGGGCGCTGGCGCGAGACGGCGGGGCAGGGCGCCGCGATGGCCGCCGCCCTGCGCGCCGCCGGAACGGCCGTGCCGGACGGCCCGGTGCCGGTCGTCCTCGGCCTCGCCGCGCGCCCGCTGGGGCTGCCGCCCGCCACCGTGGCGGCCAGCCAAGTCCAGGCCTTCGCGTCGATGGTCCTTTCGGCGGCGCAGCGCCTCCTGCCCCTCCCCCAGACCGAGGCGCAGGCCCACCTCGCCGCCCTGCGCCCCCTCGTCCTGCGGACCGCCGAGGCGGCCGCCGCCACGCCGCCCGAGGCGCTGACCACCGCGGCCTTCGCCGGCGAGGTCGCCGCCATGCGGCACGAGACGCTCCAGCCACGGATGTTCCGCACGTGATCCCTAGGAAGACCTCTGCGACGAAGGGCCTCCGTCCATGAACGGCCCCCTGCGCGTCGGCATCGGCGGGCCCGTCGGGGCCGGCAAGACCACCTTGACGGCCGCCCTCTGCCGCGAGCTCGCCGACCTCTCCGTCGCGGTCGTCACGAACGACATCTACACCCGCGAGGACGCCGAGGCGCTGGTCCGCGCCCAGGCCCTTCCGGCCGACCGCATCCGCGGGGTCGAGACGGGCGGCTGCCCCCACACCGCCATCCGCGAGGACGCCAGCGTCAACCTCGCCGCCGTGGCCGAGCTGAACGGCGCCTACCCCGATCTCGACGTCGTCCTGATCGAGAGCGGGGGCGACAACCTTGCGGCGACCTTCACGCCCGAGCTGGCCGACGTGACCGTCTACGTGATCGACGTGGCCGCAGGGGGCGACATCCCCCGAAAGCGGGGTCTCGGGATGACCCGCTCGGACGTGCTGGTGGCGAACAAGGCCGACCTCGCGCCCCATTGCGGCGTAGACCTCGGGCGCTACCGCGCCGATCTCGACGCCGCGCGCGCGGGCCGTCCCTGGGTCCTGGCCGAGCTGCGCGCCGGCCGCGGCGCGTCGGAGGTCGCCGCCCTCCTGCGCGAGGTAGGCGGCCTTCCTAGCCCTTCGTGACGCCTGCCAGGCGGGCGAGGCGCGCGAAGCGGCGATAGGGGACCGCGCCGGCCCCGTGCCGCAGGACCGCCGACAGGAGGGCCGGCCGCCGTGCCGCGTGCAGCCGGTCCGCCAGCCGCATCAGGTAGAGGGGCGAGCTCCGCCGCGCGTCGCGCCAGATCTCGGCGAAGCTCTCCGGGTCGAGGTCGCCCAGCGCCGCGCTTCCCAGGAGGCGGCCCATGCCCCCGCCCTGCCGCAGCACGACCTCCGGCGCGGGCCCGGCCCCCCGCATCCGCAGCGCCGTCGCCCCGGCCCCGAGGAACAGCGCCGCGTGCATCGCGTCCTCGTCGACCTGCGGATCGAAGAGGACGAAAGCCGCACCGGCGCCCCGCGCCATGTCCGGCGCATAGGCATAGGGCCCCCACCAGTCGAGGCGCCGACCCTCCGGCGTGCGGCGGTCCCAGGGCGCGACGCGGGGGTCCAGCGTCGCGACCGGGGCGATCGCCACGACCCGCGCGCCCGGCGCGGCGAGGCTGTAGGCGGCGGCCGCGTAGCCGGCGGGCCCGGTGCCGTGGAAGACGATCTGCTCGAACCCGTCGAACCACTCGCCCTCGTTCCGCCCGTCGAAGAGACCCGTGACGAAGGGCTCGCGGAACCAGGACCGCCCCTCGGAGAGGACGTGCAGGCCCGTCCAGCCGGCCCGCGCCGCCACGGCCGCCGGATCGCCGGGCAGGTCCTTCTCCGCCTCCGCCCGGTCGAGCGCCGCGAAGTGCACCAGCAGCGTTCCCGCCCGCCGCCCGCCGGGCACGTCCACCACGTGGATCCCGCCGCCGGACCGCACCGCCGCCCCGTCCGGCGCGTGCCGCTCCTTCCAGGCGGCCAGGGCCTTCGACCCCCTGCCAAGCTCGTTCGGCATCCTCGAACCTTTCCGGGCGCCGTCCGAACCCTCGCCTGCCGGGGCGTGGCCGCCAGCGGCCGGATCGCGGGCCCGGTGCTCCAACGCGGCCGGTGGTCGCGGGTTTCCGCCCCTCCCGGATCCGGGCGGCCGCCCCGGCGCGGTCAGCGACCCGCGTCCACCGCCCTTCTCGCCGCGGCGAGAAGGGGCGCGGCCTCCTCCGGCCGCAGCGCGCGGATCGGGCGCGCCATCAGCAGACGGCCCATCAACGCGCGGAAACGCTCCTCCTCCAGCAGCGCCCTCAGCCGCCGCCGCCGCCAATCCAGCGCCGCCTCGTGCAGCGCCGCGACCCCCGGCAGGGCCATCAGGCGCGCCGCTTCCTCGCGCCGCGCGGGGCCGAGCGCCTCCGCCGAGCGGTCCTCCTCCGCGTCGAAGTCCCGCTCCGCCCAGTAGTCCATGCCCAGGGCGTCCCCGGGATGCGCGGCCCGCCCGCGCGCCGCCTTCAGGACGTAGTCCGCGGCCGAGCCCAGCGGATAGTGGTTCAGCTGCGCCAGCCGATGGTTGTCGCGCCCGAAGGGCAGGAACAGGCGGTCCCACCCGTCCGGCATCCGCCGACCGGAGGTGTCGAACCAGACCATCCCGCCGCGCCCCCCGCGCGGGCGATGGACCCCGAGGCGGTTCCACGTCCCGTCCCGCCGCACGAGCCCCTTGAACATCGCCGCCTTCCAGGGCCAGGCCGCGATCCGCGGCGCGGCCCGCACGAAGAGGTCCGGCACCGGCCCCTCCGTCAGCGCCTTCGCCCCGCCCGAGCCGAAGATCTTCCATCCCAGCGCGATCCCCCCCGCCTCGGGCAGCGCCCCGATCAGGTCGGGCAGCCTGCCGCCGCCGACGCGGACCACGGGGAACTCGTCCACGTCCATGGGCAGCACCCACTCCGCCGCCCGCACCAGCGGATGCCGCGCGGCCGCCTTCAGCGCGGCGAACTGCGGCCCCTTGTTGCCGTGCGGCCCGGGGTTCGGCACGTGGACCACCCCGGCGGGTGCCAGCGCCTCCAGCATGCGGTCCGTCCCGTCCCCGCAGTCGTTCGAGAAGGCCAGGACGTCCGTCACCCCCGCCGCCCGCGCATGGGCAAGCCAGTCCACCAGCCGCGCGCCCTCGTCCCGAACCGTGAGGACCGCGGCGATGCGCGGCCCGCTCACCACCGGCGCTTGAACGCGGCGACCTTGCCGTTGCTGGCCTTGGGGAAGAACACCAGCCCCGCCCTGTGCATCGCGTCGAACACCGCCGCGACGCCGTCCTTGCCGATCCATTGCGGGTGCAGCTCCAGGATGGCCAGCCGCAGCCCCTCCAGCGGCATCCGCGGCACCAGGTCCGCCTCCGCCCCCTCGATGTCGCAGATCAGCGCGGTCGGCTCCGCCTCGGCGAAGGCCTCCGACATCCCCTTCAGGGGCACGGTCTCCTCGCGGACGATCCCCGGCGGGCCCGGGTCCATGGACGAGGCGACGAACGCCTCGCGGATGTAGAACCTGGCGCCGCCGGCCGCCTCGCCATCGGGCGCGAGCAGGGCGTTGTGCGCCGTCGCCCGCCCCTCGACCCCGTTCGCCTCGTGGACGCGGCGGATATAGGGGATCAGCGCCGGGTTCGCCTCGTAGCAATGGGCCGCCTCGACCCGGCAGACCTTCGCGGCGAAGGTGGACATGAAGCCGATGCCTGCCCCGATCTCCAGCACCCGGTCGGGCCGGCGCAGCAGCCGGTGCGCCGCGTCGGCCTCCTTGCGCTCGTAGGTCCCGCGGCGCAGCGCGCGCAGCGTCTCCCCGTCGGGCAGCCCGTCCTCGCGGGGGAAGCGCACGCCGCGGCATTCGACGTAGGGGGCGGGATCGTCCAAGTTCAGCTCTCCATGTCGAGGGCGAGGGCCCATGCCACCCGCTCCGCCGGGGCGACATCGATCTCCAGCGCGCGGTCCCACAGCTCGCGGAACTCGGGGATGCCCTTCAGCTCCTCGGCCTTCTCGCGGTGCCAGTCCAGCCCGGCGGCGTGCAGGCGCGCCAGATCCGGGTCGGCCAGCAGCTCGGCCATCCCGGCCTTCATGCGCGGCAGGCTGGCCTGGATCGTCCGGTCGCGCACGTCCGACCAGTCCATCCGCACCCAGTAGTTCAGCCCGATCGACCGGTCCACGTGCAGCGCCCGCCCCCTCTGACGCTTTACCAGGAAGCTTTCCGCCGAGCGCAGGGCGTAATGGTTCAGTTGCAGCAGATCGTATCCGATCGACTGCAGGTCGCTCCGCCATCCGCGCTCCGCATAGCGTTCGGGCATCCGCTTTCCCGCGCCGTTCACCCAGACCGCCCGGCCCGGGGCGACGGGCTTGTTCGGCCGGTGGCAGGACAGCTTCCCGTAGAGGCCGAGGTTGCGCGTCATCGTCTTGAAGCCCCACGCCGTATGGGGCTTGGGCAGGTACTTAGGCGCCGCCCACTCGAACTCCTCGATCACGGGGCGACCCGACAGCCTACGCACGCCCCCGTGCCCGAAGAGGCGCCAGGTCATCGCGACGTTGGTCGTCTCCTCCGGGCACTGGCCGAGGAACCACTGGATCGTGCCGTCTCCGCCCCGGACGTTCACGAACTCGTCCACGTCGAGATGCGCGATCCACTCGGCGTCCCGGATCGCCGGCTCCCTCATCGCGCGGTTCAGCGCGTATTGCTGGGGCGAGTTGCCGCGCCAGTCGTCGTTGGACCGGTGCTCGACCACGCCCATGGCCTGCAGCCGGTCCAGGATCGCGTCCGTGCCATCCGTGCAGCCATTGGTGTAGATCAAGAACCCGTCGAAGCCCGCCGCGCGGTGATGGGCCACCCATTCGACGACGTAGGGCGCCTCGTTCTTCATGCAGCCGACGATGACGAAGGGCCGCCCGTCGCCGCCCCGCGCCGCGGCGGGGTAGGGGGGCGGGACATCCCCCTCGCCTCGGGGGGCGAGGTCGTCATGCGGCGCGAACCGTCCCGCCAGCAGCCCCGGCAGCTCCCGCCTGGCCAGCGCTGGCAGCAGCCGCGCGCCCCCCGGGGTCAGCTCGATGCGGGTCGCCTCGTCTCCCGTCCCGCCCTGCGCCCTCGCGTCCGCCTCCAGCCGCGCCCGCGCCGCGAGGAGGCGGGCCGAAGCGCGAAAGCCGAGGCCCGTCTCCGGCGCCTCGAACGCGCGCGCGCCCGGCGCCCCGGACGGGCCCGTCCCCCCTCCGGCCGCCTCCGCGACCGCGCCGAACGCCGCGGGGTCCAAGGGCGGGCCGTCCACGGCCGCGTCGTCCAGGATCGCGGCGCGGGTGCGCGGCTGCGGCGGGGGCGCGCCCTTCGCGGCGCACCACTTCGCCAGCGCGCCGTTGACCTCGATCCAGCGGGCCACGCTCCGGGCCGAGGCGGGGGCCGGCGGCGCCCAGTCCGGCGCCCGCGCCGGCACGTGCCCCAACCCGAAATCCTCCCCCAGCACGTCCGGCATGGCGTTCTGCCAGCGCCCCATGTCGAAGGGCCGCAGCCGCACGGACCCTTTCCCGAACGTCTCCTCCCAGGCGCGGCGCAGCCCGGCGACGTCCAGCCAGGGCGCGGGCCCCTCCAGCTCCGGGAAGAGGCCGGCGCCCGCGTCGCGTGGCGGCAAGGCCGCCCAGGCGGCGTCCCACCAGCGATCCCGCGCGTGCCCGGCCAGCGCCACCTCCGCCCCGAGGGGCGCCAGCCGGCCCTGCCGCGCCTGATCCTCGGTCACGCGCGCCAGCATGGCGCCCACGGGCGCGACATGCGCCAGGACCGTCACCCGCCCCAGCGGACGGACCAGGGCGGCCAGCCGCTCCCGCTCCTCCGGATCCACCAGCCACGCCAGCTCGGGGCAGCTCAGCACCACGCGGCCGGCCTCCGCGCACTCCCGCGCCAGCTCCTCGGCGAGCTTCAGGCGCAGCGCCTCCTGCGCGGCCGGATCGGCCAAGCCGCGCGCCGCGCGCAGCGCGTCCGGCGCCCCCGGCGAGGTCGAGGCCAGCCACAGCCGGACGTGGTTCCGCCGCCCCGGCGCCAGCGGGAACACCGCGCCCCCCCGCGCCATCCGGCCCCGCGCCTGGGCCAGCGCCTCCTGCACGCGTCCCGGATGGGTGCCCGGCAGGCCGACGTGAAGGACGACCTCCCTCACAGCCCGACTTCCTCGATCAGCGCCAGCTCCGCGGGGGGGATCGTCGGCGCCGCCCTCAGCCGGGCGGCCAGGTCCGGCCACTCCCGCAGCAGCCGCTCCTCCTTCGCGCGGTGCGCGGCGACGGCGGCGTCGTGCAGCGCCGCGATCCCGTCCAGCGCCTTCAGCCGCGCCACCTCCGCTTCCAGCCGGGGCAGCCAGCGCAGGATGGACCGGTCCTCCCAGGCGTCGTCGTTCCGCTCGCGCCAGTAGCGATCGTCGAAGGCCCGGTTCTCGCGGTTCACGTCGCCACGGTCGTTCTTCACGAGGTACGACCCGAGGGACCGCAGCGCATAATGGTTCAGCGTGGCGAAGCGGCGCGCGCCCTTGGCGGGGAACTTGCGGATGCGCCGCCTGTTCGCCGCCGCCAGGAACCGATCCGGCACCTCGCGCCCGGACCCGTCCGTCCAGCGGGGCGGGTCGCTCCGCAACCGCCGGTCCTTCGCGAAGGGCCTGTGCGCGCCGAAGTACTTCAAGGGAAAGTCCGCCCGCACCAGCGTCTTGACCTCGATCGCCGTCTCGCCGTTCCAGCAGTCGGGATCGTGCGTCCGGGTGAACTGCCCGATCACCGGCCGGTCCTCGAACCGCTCGACCCCGCCCGAGGCCATGAACTGGAACGTCAGGCTGATCGCCTGGGGGTCCCCGCAGGTCGCCACGAGGTCGGCGAGCGTCCCGTCCCCGGCATGGACGTTCAGGAACTCGTCCACGTCGGCGATCCAGACCCACTCGGCCCCCAGCACCAGCGGATGGTGCGCCGCCGCCTTCAGCGCCTCCATCTGGTAGTTGCGCCCCTCCGCCGGGTTCGGCAGGTGCACCACGATCCCGTGCCCCGCCAGCGCGTCCAGCAAGGCGTCCGTCCCGTCGTCGCAGTCGTTCGAGTAGAAGAGGTGCCCCTCGATCCCGAGGCACCGGTTCCACGCGATCCACTCCAGAAGGAACGGCCCCTCGTTCTTCACGCAGGTCACGGCGGCGGCGAAGGTCATTCCGGGCGCCTCTTGCGGCGCTTCATCGGCTCGCCCCGCGCGCGTCCCACGGCCATCGCGGCGCGCTTGCCCTCGCGGAAGGACGGCACCCGCCAGGGCGCCCCCTCCTCGATCAGCCCGCCCGCGACCAGCCCCTCGCGCAGCCGCTCGAAGCTCAGGTGCCCCCAGCTCTGCCGGTCGCCGAACCCCGCGCTCTCGGGGGCCCATTCGCTCTCCACCGCGTCGATCGCGACCGGATCGATGCCGCCGAACCCCTCCAGCTGCCGCCCGATGTTCTCCCACGCGCGGGAGGAGCGGCGCAGCACGATCCCGACCCTCGCCCCCTCGGGCGCGGCGAACCCGTAGAGGTGCAGCGCGCTCCCGTCGAGGCCGACGACCCTTTCGGCCGTGCGGTACCGCGCGAGCTGCTCGGCGAGGGGGTGCTCCTGCGGGTGGTAGATCTCGTAGCCCGAGGCGGCGAGGTTCTCCTCCAAGACGTCCTCCAGCAGCGCGCCCCCCTCGCGCCCCCCGAGGCCCGTGCGCGAGAGGTAGAGCGGCCCCGACCGCTCCGCCGGCCGCACGCGCCCCGCGAGCCGCCGCGCGAAATCGTGCATGGGCGCGGTCCCCCGCGCGATCGGCCCCAGCCCGAAGCCCTGGCCCGGCACGACCAGCCGCTCGACCCGCGTGGGCGCCTTCAGGATGCGGACGGGCAGGTGGCCCAGCCCCGCCGCGGCGAGGAAGTCGCGCTGCCATCCCAGCGGCTCGACGTTCCGCGCGGGCCGCTTCGGCACGAACACGATCCCGTCCAAGTCGGAGGGATCCGGCCAGAGGCGGGCGGTCGACTCGCAGAGGAAATGCCCGAAATGCACCCAGAACTGCCCCGCATAGAGGTGCCGCCCCTCCAGCGTTTCGGCAGCCTCCGCCGCCGGCGGGGCCGAGTTCGTGACCCGCCCGCTCCGGTACATCGCCGATTCCGGCACCCAGGCCCCTTGCGCGTCCCGCACCCCGCAGGGCTGCGAGAGGGCGGATTCCTCCGGCGGCAGGACCACGGCGCCCTCGACCTCGCGCAGGGCGACCGACCAGCCGCCCGAGGGATCGGGCAGGCCCGGCGGCTCGGGGTCGAGCGCGAGGGGGCGTTCGGTCGCGGTCACGATATGCGGGCTTCCGGCGTCATGGGGGCATCATCGCCCACGGGTGTTTCGGGTGTGTTAACGCACCGTGCGCCGGGCCTGAACCGGCGCGCCCGCGCCCCTCCGCGCCCGTTGCCCGCAAGGCGCGGGGGCCGTTGCGTCACGCGCGCCGCGCGGTGGCCGTCAGCAACCCCATGCCGATCAGGACGGCGCCACCCGCCCGCGTCATCGCCCGCCGGACGGAAGGCCGCCGCAGCCGCCCCCCGGCCCAGGCCGCCAGCAGCGCATAGGTGCCCGAGTTCGCGAACCCCACCGCGGCCATGGTCCCCACCACGGCGGCGAGCTGCGGCAGCGCGGGGCGGGCGGGGTCGACGAACTGCGGCACGAAGGCGACGAGGAACCCGATGGACTTGGGGTTCAGCGCGGTCACGGCGAAGGTGCCCCGCAGGACGGCCCAGCCCTCGCCCGGGGCTGGCTCCGCCGCGCCGGCGGGATCGGCTTCGGCCCGCAACATCCTGATCCCGAGCCATATCAGCCAGGCCGCCCCCAGCCATTTGAGCACCGTGAAAGCCGTGGCCGACGCCAGCACGAGGGCGCCGAGCCCCGCCATCACCGCCAGCGCCGCGACGAAGTCCCCCAGCGCCACGCCCGTCGCCGCCGCCAGCGCCACCCGCCGCCCCCGCGCGGCCGCCAGCGTCACCACCATCAGCACGGTCGGCCCCGGTATGGCGAAGACCACCACCGTCGCCGCCAGCAGCGTCAGCCAGGTCTCCAGCGGCACCTCAGAAAACCCCCGCCGAGGCCATCACGGGCAGCACCGCCATCAGCGAGGTCAGGTGGTTCGCCGGCTCGAAGAGCGGCAGGGCGATCAGGATGACGAGGGGCATGTCGGATCAAGCCGCTTCCATGATTGGGACATCCTATCCTCCGGCTTGGCCCGGGCGCAGCCCCGGCCCGCCGCCGCGTCCGCGTCCGGCACTCGCCGGGGCAGGCTAGCACCATGCGCGGCCTCCCGCCAGTCCTCTCGGGCCCATCCTTCCCCTTGCGGGGCCCCAGGGGCTAACCCTCGCGGATGGACACCCTATCCTGGCCCGCCGCCGCGACCCGCTTCCTAGCCCTGCGCCTGCCCGAGGGCGCGCCCCTGCGCGAATCCCTGCAGGAGGCCTTCGACGCACAGCCGGAGGAGGGGGGGTTCCTCGCCGCCGCCGTCGGCTCGCTCGTCCATGCCCGCCTGCGCCCCGCCGGCCTGACCGAGCCGCGCGACATCATCGGCGACCTCGAGATCATGACCCTTTCGGGCACCTTCTCGGCGGACGGCCCGCATCTACACCTCGCCGTCGCCAACGCGGACGGCCGCATGACGGGCGGCCACCTCCTCGACGGCTCGGTGGTGCGGACCACGGCCGAGGTGGTGATCGCCTTGGCCGGCGGCGTTCGCTTCACCCGCCCCGAGGACCCCGGGACCGGCCTCCGGGAGCTCGCCTTCGAGTAAGCGCCGGCCGCGGCTCAGAAGAACGCCTGAAGCCCCGTCTGCGCGCGTCCCAGAATCAGGGCGTGGACGTCGTGCGTGCCCTCGTAGGTGTTCACGGTCTCCAGGTTCAGCATGTGCCGCATCACCTTGAACTCCTCCGAGATTCCGTTGCCCCCGTGCATGTCCCGCGCCAGCCGTGCCGCGTCCAGCGCCTTGCCGCAGTTGTTGCGCTTCATCAGCGAGATCAGCTCCGGGCTGGCGGTCCCGTCCTCCAGCATCCGCCCCAGCCGCAGGCTACCCTGAAGCCCCAGCGCCACCTCCGTCTGCATGTCGGCCAGCTTGCGCTGGAACAGCTGCGTCTGCGCCAGGGGCCGGCCGAACTGCTTGCGGTCGAGGCCGTATTCCCGCGCTGCGTGCCAGCACGCCTCGGCCGCGCCCATCACCCCCCACGAGATGCCGTAGCGCGCCCGGTTCAGGCAGCCGAACGGGCCCTTGAGACCTGAAACGTGCGGAAGCATCGCCTCTGCGGGAACCTCGACCCCCTCCATCACGATCTCGCCCGTGACGGAGGCGCGCAAGGACAGCTTGCCGCCGATCTTGGGCGCCGAGAGCCCCGGCATCCCCTTCTCCAGCAGGAAGCCCCGGATCACCCCGTCGAGCTTGGCCCAGACCACGAACAGATCCGCGATCGGCGCGTTGCTGATCCACATCTTCGTGCCGGTGATTCTGTATCCGCCGTCAACGGCCTGCGCGACGGTCTTCATCCCCCCCGGGTCGGATCCCGCGTCCGGCTCGGTCAGGCCGAAGCAGCCGATCGCCTCGCCCGAGGCGAGGGGCGGCAACCACCGCGCCTTCTGCTCCTCCGAGCCGTAGGCATGGACCGGATACATCACCAGGCTGGACTGGACCGACATCATCGAGCGGTAGCCCGAGTCGACCCGCTCGACCTCGCGCGCGACGAGGCCATAGGTCACGTAACCCGCGCCGAGGCCGCCGAACTCCTCCGGGACGGTCACGCCGAGAAGGCCCGCGCCGCCCATCAGGCGGAAGACCTCCGGGTCCGCGACCTCGTCGCGCGCGGCCTGCGCCACACGGGGCGCCAGCTCGGCCTGCGCGAACTCGCGCGCGGCGTCCCGCAGCATCCGCTCCTCCTCCGAGAGCTGGTCCTCCAGCCGGAAGGGATCGGCCCAGTCGAAGCGCCCCAGCGCCGGGCCGAAGCCGGGCGGGGTGTCGGCGGGGGTCATCAGGTTGTCCTTCATGGGCGGGCCTCCTCTCCGGCTTCGATACCACCTGCGGCCCCGCGCCGCCACGGTCGCGGTTTGACGCGGGCGATGCGCCCGGCCACGGTGGCGCCATGAAGCCCGAGAGCATCGAGTCCGTCGTCGAGACGCTTCAAGGCCAGGGCTATGTCTGCCCGCGCCCGCTGGCCACGGCCGTGTTCCTCGCGCTGCGCCTCGGCAAGCCCCTCTTCCTCGAGGGCGAGCCCGGGACCGGCAAGACGGAGATCGCGAAGGCGCTGGCCGCCGCCTTGGGCCGTGACCTGATCCGGCTCCAGTGCTACGAGGGCCTGGGCGCCGCCGAGGCCGTCTACGAATGGAACTTCGCCGCCCAGATGGTCGCCATCCGCGCCGCCGAGGCGGGGGGCGCGCCGGTCGACCCGTTCGACCCGCGCTTCCTGATTGAGCGCCCGCTCCTCCAGGCCATGCGGCCCCACGCGGGCGGCCCCCCCGTCCTCCTGATCGACGAGCTGGACCGCACGGACGCCCCCTTCGAGGCGTTCCTCCTCGAAGCCCTGTCGGACTTCGCCGTCACCATCCCCGAGCTGGGCCGGATCGAGGCCCCCGAGCCGCCCATCGTCATCCTCACCTCCAACCGCACGCGAGAGGTGCACGACGCCCTCAAGCGCCGCTGCCTCTACGCCTGGGTCGACTACCCCGACGCCGCGCGCGAGATGGCGATCCTCCACGCCCGCGCCCCCGAGGCGGCCGAGGCCCTGTCGCGCGAGGTGGTCGCCTTCGTGCAGGCCCTGCGGGCCGAGGACCTCTTCAAGAAGCCCGGCGTCGCCGAGAGCATCGACTGGGCCAAGTGCCTCCTGGCCCTCGACGTCATCGCCCTCACCCCCGAGGTCATCGCCGACACCCTGGGCGCGATCCTGAAATACCAGGACGACATCCAGAAGATCGAAGGATCGGAGGCGAAGCGGCTGCTGGAGGAGGTGCGGCGGGGGCTGGCGGCGTAAGCCTCCGGCGGAGATATTCGGACCTACGGAGAGAGGGTCATGGAGCATATTCCCCTCGACCTCCCCGACCGCCCCCGCTTGGCCGAGAACATCGGCCATTTCGCCCGCGCCCTGCGCGCCGCGGGGATGCGGGTCGGACCGGGGCAGGTGGCCGATGCTGCCCGGGCGGTGGCGGCGGGCGGCTTCACCGACCGCTCGGACTTCTTCTGGATGCTCCACGCCGTCCTCGTCCGCCGGCCGGAGGATCGCGCCGTCTTCGCGCAGGTCTTCCGCCTCTATTGGCGCGACCCCCGCTATCTCGAGCACATGATGGGCTACATGATCCCCGCCATCCGCGGCGTCGCCGAGGAGCGCGAGGCCCGGCCCGCCGAGAGGCGCGCCGCCGAGGGGCTGCTGGACGGCGTGGATCGGGTGATCCCCGACATCGCCGAGGAGGAGGGCGAGGAGATCGAGGTCCAGGCGGCCGCGACCGCCTCGGGCGAGGAGCGCCTGCGCAGCCTCGACTTCGAGCAGATGAACGCGGCCGAGATCGCGGAGGCCCGGCGCATGATCGCCCGCCTGCGCCTGCCGGTCGCGCCGCTGCCCTCCCGCCGGGACCGCGCGGCCCATCGGGGCCGTCCCGACCCCCGCGCCACCCTGCGCGCGATGGCCCGGACCGGGGGGCTCGCCACCCTGCGGCGCAAGCGGCCGGCGACGCGCTGGCCCGACCTCGTGGCGCTCTGCGACATCTCGGGTAGCATGTCCTCCTACTCCCGGATGGTGCTGCATTTCCTCCATGCGGTCGCGGCGCAGCCCGGGCCGACCTGGAACCACGTCCACGCCTTCACCTTCGGCACCCGCCTGACGAACGTCACGCGCCACCTGCGACGGCGCGACGTGGACGCCGCCCTCGCGGCCGCGGGGGCCGAGGCGCAGGACTGGGAGGGGGGGACCCGCATCGGCGAGTGCCTGGGCGACTTCAACCGCCGCTGGGGCCGGCGGGTGCTGGGGCGGGGCGCGGCCGTCCTCCTGGTGACGGACGGGCTGGAGCGGGGCGAGCCCGGCCGCCTCGCCGCGGAGATGGAGCGGCTGGCGCTCACCGCCCGGCGGGTGGTCTGGATCAACCCCTTGCTGCGCTGGGACGGGTTCGCGCCGAGGGCCGCCGGGATCCGGGCGATGCTGCCCCATGTGGACCGGCTGGTGCCCGGGCATTCGGTCGCCTCGCTAGCCGCGCTGGGCGCTGCACTGTCATCCCATGACGGCGGGGTTCCGCCGGCCCGGCCCGGCCCGGTCCTTCGATGACGGAACCGGAACGGGAACCTGCCCCCGGGCGCGGACGCTTCTCCCGCGACGTGCAGCACCACATGGAAGGCAGACCATGACCCGCAGGACCCTCTCGAGCAGCACGGCCATGATGGCCGCCCTCTCCCTCGCCGCGCCGCACGGCGCCTTCGCGCAGGAGGCCGCGACCTCCCCGGAGGACTGCCTGATCGTGGCCGAGCAGATCGCGCCCATGACCGGCGTCCAGCTTCCCGCGGACACCGCGCTGCCCGAGGGCTGCGAGTTCCTCGTCGACGCGGACGGGCTCGTGCGTCCGATCGAGGACGTGCGCGCCGAGGTCGAGGGCATGGAGGAGCCCGCCGGGCCCCCCGAGACCGACCAGGCGGAGGCCGATCAGTCCGAGGCCGACATGGTCGAACCCGAGGAGATCACCGCCGAGGCCCCTGAGGCCGAGCCCGAGGCCGAGATGTCGGCGGAGGACGAGACGACGGCGGAGATCGCCGACGAGGCCGCCGAGGAAGCGATATCCGAGGACGAGCTGGCCGAAGCCCTGGACGACGCGGCCGGGCTGGAGAGCGGCGACGTCGACGTGGAGGTCGACGGCGAGGAGATCGGAGACCTCGACGAGGTCGAGGCCGTTCCGGGCGATGCCACGCTGGAGGAGGAGACGCTCGTCGAGGATGTCGCCGAGCCGGCGAACGACGACGTGGCCGAGATCCTCGAGGAGCCCATGACCGAGGAGCCGCTGGCCGAGGAGGCCGCGCCTGAGGCGGACATGGCCATGGACGCCCCCGGGGACGCCGCCCCCGAGGAGGAGGCCGCCGACGCGGTGACGGACATCGAGGCCGACACCCCCGCCGAAGTCTCGACCGTGGAGGACGGGGACGCCGAGACGGAGACCGCCGAGACCCCGGGCGAGATGGTCTCCGAAGACGACCTGGCGGCCGCGCTCGATGCCGACGCGCAGGAGGAGGTCCCCGCCGCGGACGAGGAGGTCGCCGGCGACCTCGAGGTCCCGTCCGAGGAGGAGGCCGCCGCCCTGGAGGAGCAGATCGAGACCGCGCTGACGCCCGCGGGCGAGGTCGGCGAGGTGACGGACGTCGCCGACGTCGCGGACGTCTCGCAGCAGGACAACGAGGTCTCCGCCGAGATCGCGAACGCCGCCCCCGCGGAGGTGGCCGCGGCCGATCCCGGGGACGCCGATGTCGTCGCCAGCGAGGAGGTCGTGCTGACCCCCGAGGACGTCCAGACCTCCGACCAGGAGTTCGCCACCACCAGCGCGAGCGCTGACGAGGGCGCTGACGAGGACCGGTTCTCGAACTTCGAGCGCGCGCTCCTCCTCGGGCTCGGGGCGGTGGCGGTCGGCTCGATCGTGCAGGGTATCGGGAACGACGCCGGCACCGCCCAGGTCGTCGAGAACACCGGCGATCGGGTGGTCCTCCTGCAGGACGGCGAGCTCGTCGTGCTGAAGGACGACGACGCGGTGATCCGCCAGCCGGGCACCCGCATCTCGACCCAGGAATACGCCGACGGCTCCACCCGCACGGTCGCCACGCGCGAGGACGGCAGCCAGGTGGTGACGATCCGCTCGGCCACGGGCCAGGTCCTGCGCCGCACGCGCATCCTTGCCGACGGGACGGAGGTGGTCCTCTTCGACGACACGGTCGACGCCCCCGCGCTGACCCTGACGGAGATCGAGCGCCTGCGCGCCGCGGAGGCCGCCGCCAATACCCGCGCCGACCTGGCCGAGGACGAGGCCGCCGCCCTGCGCCGCGCGCTGGAGGCCGAGGCGGGCCTGTCCGACCGCCGCTTCACGCTGCAGCAGGTGCGGAACGTCCGGGCCGTGCGGAACCTCGTGCCGACGATCGACCTCAGCGACGTGAACTTCGCCCTGGGCAGCGCGGCGATCACCTCCGAGGAGGCGCGCGACCTCGCAGACATCGGCAACGAGATGGCCGCCGCCATCGCCCGCAACCCGAGCGAGGTGTTCCTGATCGAGGGGCACACCGACGCGACCGGCGGCGCGGCGCTGAACCTCGCCCTGTCGGACCGCCGCGCGGAATCGGTCGCCCGCGCGCTGACCGAGTATTTCGGCGTCCCACCCGAGAACATGGTCGTGCAGGGCTATGGCGAGTCGAATCTCCTGGTGCCGACCCTCGAGGCCGAGCGGGCGAACCGCCGCGCCAGCGTGCGCCGAATCACGCCGCTGCTGCAGGGCGCCTAGGACCGACCGAACCCGCAGGAAACGGGTCGAGCAGGCGGGCCGGGGAATGCCATCCCCGGCCCGTTCCACGTTTGGGAGGGCCCCATGCCGATCCGCTTCCTCTCCATACCGTCCGAGACCGCCGCCGCCCTGCGGGCCGGCGGCCCCGACGCGAACGGACAGCCGCCCGAGCGCGCCGTGTCCGATGGCCCCGGAAACCCGTGTCGACACTGCCTGCGGAACATCTCCGAGGGCGCGCCGATGCTGATTTTCGCGATCCGCCCCTTCGAGACCCTCCATCCCTATGCCGAGACCGGCCCCGCCTTCCTCCACGCCGACGCGTGCGCCCCCTTCTCGGGCGAGGGGCCGCCCCCGATCCTGGCGGAATCGCCAGACTACCTCCTGAAGGGCTACACCGCGGAGGGCCGCATCGCCTACGGGACCGGCCGGATCACCGCGCACGGGGACGTCGCCGGCTACGCCGCGGACCTGCTGGCCGGCGACCGGCTGGCCTGGGTCGACGTCCGCTCGGCGCGGAACAACTGTTGGCTGACCCGCGCCGTCCGGGCCTAGCGGCACCGCGCCCGGCGGCCTAGGCTCGCGGGATGAAGGGCGTTCCCGAGACTGCGCTGCGCTGGCACCGGGAGGGGCGGGGGGCGGCGATCGCGTTCGTCACCCGCACCTGGGGCAGCGCGCCCGTGCCGGCCGGCTCGATGCTGGCGGTGGCCGGGGACGGCGAGATGGCCGGCTCCGTCTCGGGGGGGTGCGTCGAGGGGGCGGTGGTGCTGGAGGCGCAGGACGCGCTCGCGGACGGCGCGCGGCGGCATCTGGAGTACGGGGTCCCGGACGGCGACGCCTTCGCGGTGGGCCTGGCCTGCGGCGGCACGATCCGCATCCTGGTCGAGCCGGTGGGCGGCCCCCTCTCAGAGGAAGCGCTCGCCCGCATCGTCGCCGCCCGCGCCGCCGCCCGGCCCGTGGGTTGGCGCGCCGGGCCTGACGGGCAGGGGGCTGTGATCGGCCCCGGCGACGCGCCGGAGGCCTTCGCCGCCGACCGTTCGGGCGAGGAGGACGGCGCGTTCGTCGCCGTGATGAACCCGCCCCTGCGCCTCGCGGTGGTCGGCGGGGTCCACATCGCGCAGGCCCTCGTCCCCATGGCCCGCATCGCGGGCTACGCGCCCACGGTGATCGACCCGCGCGAGGCCTTCGCCAGCGCCGCGCGGTTCCCCGGCGCGGCCCTTGTCCACGACTGGCCCGACGCGGCGATGGAGGCGTTCGCGCCCGACGCCCGCACGGCCGTGGTCCTTCTGACGCACGATCCCAAGCTGGACGATCCCGCCCTGGTCCAGGCGCTGGCGAGCACGGCTTTCTACATCGGCGCCCTCGGCTCCTCCCGGACGCATGCCTCGCGGCTGGGGCGGCTGCGGGCAGCCGGGATGGCGGAACGGGACGTCGCGCGGATCGACGCGCCCGTGGGCCTCGACATCGGGGCGCGGGGTCCGGCGGAGATCGCGGTGGCGATCCTCGGGGCCATGACGATGGCCCTGCGCCGGCCGTGAGGTTCGGGCCCGTCCCACTGGAGGAGGCCGAGGGCGCGATCCTGGCCCATTCCGTCGCGCTGCCGGAGGGGCGGCTGCGCAAGGGCAGGGTGCTGACCCCCGCCGACCTCGCCGCGCTGCGCGAGGCCGGGCAGCGGCATGTCACCGTCGCCCGCCCGGGGCCGGACGACGTGGCGGAGGACGAGGCCGCGCGCCGGCTCGGGGCGGCCGTGCGGGGGGCCGGGCTGCGGGAGGACCGCGCCGCGACGGGTCGGGTCAACCTTCGCGCGGCCGGGCCGGGCCTCCTGCGCGTCGACGCTAGCGGGTTGCACGCGCTGAACGCCGTCGACCCGGGCATCACGGTGGCCACGGCCGCGCCCTTCCACCGCTGCCGCGCGGGCGAGCTGGTCGCGACCGCCAAGATCATCCCCTACGCGGTGCCGCGCCCCGCGCTGGATCGGGCGTGCGAGGCGGGGCTGGAGGCGCTGTCGCTGCTGCCGCCGGTGATCCCGACCGCCGCGCTGATCCTGTCGGAGGTTCCGGGCGGGCCCTCCGCCTCCAAGGGCGTGCGGTCGGTGGAGGGGCGGCTGGGCGCCCTGGGCGTCGCCATGCACCCGCCGGCCTTCGTGCCGCACGACGAGGGGGCCATCGCCGCCGCGCTTCTCGTCGCGTCTGACGCGGGCGCGGGGCTGGTGCTGGTCCTGACCGCTTCGGCCACGTCGGACGCGCGGGACACCGGACCCGCCGCTCTCGTCGCGGCGGGCGGCACGCTCCATCGTTTCGGGATGCCGGTCGATCCCGGCAACCTCCTCTTCGCCGGCACGCTGCGGGGGCGCCCGGTGATCGGGCTGCCCGGCTGCGCCCGCAGCCCCGCGCCCAACGGCGCCGACTGGGTGATCGAGCGGACGATCTGCGGCGTGCCCCCGTCCCCGGGGGACATCGCCCGCATGGGCGTCGGGGGGCTCCTGAAGGAATCCCCCGCACGCGGCCGCCCGCGCGAGGGGTGAGGCTGCGACAGCATGGGGGTTCCCAGACGGGGCCCGCCCGTGCCTTACTCGCGGCAAAACAAGAACCAGAGGGAGGAACCGGATGCCCCAGGTATCCATGACCGTGAACGGCCGCGCCGTCTCGGGCGAGGTCGAGGGCCGTACCCTTCTCGTCGAGTTCCTGCGCGAGGGTTTGCGCCTGACCGGCACCCATGTGGGATGCGACACGTCCCAGTGCGGGGCTTGCGCGGTTCACGTGGATGGCAAGCTGGTCAAGGCCTGCACCGCCTTCGCCGCCGAGCTGGACGGCGCGGAGGTCACTACGATCGAGGGGATGGCGGGCGCCGACGGCTCGCTCTCGGCCGTGCAGCAGGCGTTCCAGGACTATCACGGGCTTCAGTGCGGGTTCTGCACGCCCGGCATGGTGATGGCGGGCGCCGCCCTCCTCGAGGAGAACCCCCGCCCGAGCGAGGCGGACGTCCGCCAGTACCTCGAGGGGAACATCTGCCGCTGCACGGGCTACCACAACATCGTCAAGGCGATCATGGCCGCCAGCGGCCAGGAGGTCGAACCCGTCGCCGCCGAATGACGCCGCCGGCGGCCCCATGCCGCCGCCACGCCCCGCCAAGAGGGCGCCACAGGGAGGATCGACAATGCCCAAGGACACCGGAATCGGCGCCAGCACCAAGCGGCGCGAGGACGTGCGCTTCCTGACCGGGAAGGGCCGCTACACCGACGACATCGACGTGCGCGGCCAGGCCCACGTGGTCTTCCTGCGCTCGGACGTCGCGCATGCAAGGATAGGCGGCATCGACACGTCCGAGGCCGAGGCGATGCCCGGCGTGATCCGCGTCTTCACCGGCCGAGACTTCGAGGGCGTCGGGGGGCTGCCCTGCGGCTGGCAGATCACCGACCGCCACGGCCAGCCCATGCAGGAGCCCGCGCATCCCGTCCTGGCCCAGGGCAAGGTCCGGCACGTGGGCGATCCCATCGCCGCGGTCGTCGCGGAGACGCGGCAGCAGGCCCGCGACGCCGCCGAGGCCATCATGCCCGACCTGGAGGAGCTGCCGGCCGTCATCGACATGAAGGCCGCCCTCGCCGAGGACGCCCCCAAGGTGCACGACGACCTGACGTCGAACCTCTGCTACGACTGGGGCTTCGTGGAGGAGAACAAGGCCGCGACCGACGAGGCGTTCGCCGAGGCCGCCCACGTCACCACGCTGGAGCTGGTCAACAACCGCCTGATCGCCAACCCGATGGAGCCGCGCGTCGCGGTGGGCGACTTCAACGCCGCGACGGGCGACCATACGCTCTACACCACCTCGCAGAACCCGCACGTCATCCGCCTCCTGATGGGGGCCTTCGTCCTCGGCATCCCCGAGCACAAGCTGCGCGTCGTGGCCCCCGACGTGGGCGGCGGCTTCGGCACCAAGATCTTCCATTACGCGGAGGAAGCGTTCTGCACCTTCGCCGCCAAGGCGCTGGGACGGCCGGTCAAGTGGACGTCCTCGCGCTCGGAGGCGTTCATGTCCGACGCCCATGGCCGCGACCACGTCACGAAGATCGAGCTGGCCCTGGACGCCCAGAACAACTTCACCGCCCTTCGGACCGAGACCTACGCCAACATGGGGGCCTATCTCTCGACCTTCGCGCCGAGCGTGCCGACCTGGCTGCACGGCACGCTGATGGCGGGGAACTACAGGACCCCGCTGGTCTACGTGAACGTGAAGGCCGTGTTCACCAACACCGTGCCCGTCGACGCCTATCGCGGCGCCGGCCGGCCTGAGGCGACGTTCCAGCTGGAGCGGGTGATCGACCTCGCCGCGCGCGAGCTGGGCGTCGATCCCATCGCCCTGCGCCGGCAGAACTTCATCACCGAGTTCCCCTACCAGACCCCCGTCGCGGTCGAGTACGACACCGGCGACTACGAGGGCACCATGAAGGTGCTGGAGGAGAAGGCCGACCTCGCCGGCTTCGCCGCCCGCCGGAAGGAATCCGAGGCCAAGGGCAAGATGCGCGGCCTCGGCGTGAACTGCTACATCGAAGCCTGCGGGATCGCCCCGTCAAAGCTGGTCGGCCAACTCGGCGCGCGCGCCGGCCTCTACGAGAGCGCGACCGTCCGGGTGAACGCGACCGGCGGGATCACGGTGATGACCGGCTCGCACTCCCACGGGCAGGGGCACGAGACGTCCTTCGCCCAGGTGGTCGCCGACATGATCGGCCTGCCCGAGGACATGGTCGAGATCGAGCATGGCGACACCGCCAACACCCCCATGGGCATGGGTACCTACGGCTCGCGCTCGCTCGCGGTGGGGGGCTCGGCGATGGTGCGGGCGACGGAGAAGATCGTCGCCAAGGCCAAGAAGATCGCCGCGCACCTGATGGAGGCCTCCGAGGGCGACATCGAGCTGAAGGACGGCACGTTCACCGTCGCCGGCACCGACAAGGAGGTGGCGTGGGGCGACGTGACGTTAGCCGCCTACGTGCCCCACAACTACCCCCTGGAGGAGATCGAGCCCGGCCTGGAGGAGACGGCGTTCTACGATCCCAACAACTTCACCTACCCCGCGGGCGCCTATGCCTGCGAGGTCGAGGTCGACCCCGAGACGGGGCAGGTCACGGTCGAGCGGTTCACCGCCGCCGACGACTTCGGCAACGTCGTGAACCCGATGATCGTCGAGGGGCAGGTCCATGGCGGCCTCGCCCAGGGGATCGGCCAGGCCCTGCTGGAGAGCTGCGCCTATGACGAGGAGGGGCAGCTACTTTCGGCTTCCTACATGGACTACGCCATGCCGCGGGCGCACGACCTGCCGATGTTCACGGTGGACTCGTCCTCCCGGACGCCCTGCACGCACAACCCCCTCGGGGTGAAGGGCTGCGGCGAGGCGGGGGCCATCGGGTCGCCCCCTTCGGTGGTCAACGCGGTGATCGACGCGCTCCACTCGGGCGGGCACCGTGTCGGCCACATCGACATGCCCCTGACCCCCGCGCGCGTCTGGGCCGCCATGAACGGCGCGGTGCCGAACATGGGGGCGGCCCAGCCCGCCGCCCGTACGGACGCGACGACCGAGGCGCGCTCGGTCGGCGGCCCGGCCACCCGTACCTGAGGAGGACATCATGTACGCTTTCGACATCGAGCGCCCGACCTCGCTCGCGGATGCCAAGGCCCTCCTCGCAGGCGAGGCGCAGGCGCTGGGCGGCGGGCAGACGCTGATCCCGACGCTGAAGCAGCGGCTGGCCGACCCCGGCACGCTCGTCTGCCTCTCCGGCATCGCCGAGATGAAGGGCGTGACTTCCGGACCGGACGGCGTCGCCATCGGCGGGGGCACGACCCATGCCGAGGCGGCCGAGGGGCTGAAGGACGCGATCCCCGGCCTTGCCTACCTCGCCTCGCGCATCGGCGATCCGGCGGTCCGCAACCGCGGCACCATCGGTGGCAGCCTGGCGAACGACGACCCTTCGGCTTGCTGGCCGGCTGGCGCGCTCGGCCTGGGTGCCACGATCGTCACCGACGCGCGCGAGATCGCGGCCGACGACTTCTTCCAGGGCATGTTCACCACCGCCCTGGAGGACGGCGAGATCGTCACCGCGGTCCGGTTCCCGGTCCCGGAGGCGTCCGCCTATTCCAAGATGATCCAGCCCGCCTCGCGCTTTCCGCTGGTCGCGGCGTTCGTGGCGAGGTTCCCGGACGGGGTGCGCGTCGCCATCACCGGCGCATCGGAGGACGGCGTCTTCCGCTGGCGCGAGGCCGAGGGGGCGCTGTCGGCGGACTTCTCGCCGGAGGTCGTCACGGGGCAGCCCGAGGGGCCGATGATCGCCGACCTGCACGGCACGGCCGACTACCGCCGGCATCTCTGCGCCGTGATGACCCGCCGCGCGGTCCGCGCGGCGCTGGACGGGACCGGCGGCCTCAGCTCCGCAGGGGCCTGACACGACGAAGGCCCCGCCTTTCGGACGGGGCCTTCCATGCCGGCGGATGCCGAATCCTAGTTCCGGATCGGCCCGATCATCATGACCATCTGGCGGCCTTCCGTGCGGGGAAGGGATTCCACCTTGCCCAAGCCGTCCACGTCGTCGGCCACCTTGTTCAGGAGGTCCCGCCCGAGGTTCTGATGCGCCATCTCGCGGCCCCGGAAGCGCAGCGTGACCTTCACCTTGTCGCCCGCCTCGAGGAAGCGCGTGACGTTCCGCATCTTCACGCTGTAGTCGTGCGTGTCGGTGTTGGGGCGGAACTTCACCTCCTTCACCTCGATGGTCTTCTGCTTCTTGCGGGCCTCGGATTCGCGCTTCTGCGTCTCGTACTTGAACTTGCCGAAGTCCATGATCTTGCAGACCGGCGGGCTCGCGTTCGGGCTGATCTCGACGAGGTCGAGCCCGGCCTCCTCGGCCATGGCCATGGCGCGGGCCGGCGGCACGACGCCGACGTTCTCGCCTTCCGCGCCGATGAGGCGAATCTCCGGGGCGCGGATGCGTCCGTTCACGCGGGGGCCGGTGTCCCGCGTCGGCGGGGCGTGGTGGGGTCTGCGGGCGATGGCGTTCTGTCCTCTGATCGTTGGCGGGGATCGTGTTCGAAACGAGGGCGGAAGGTAATGCGGGTGGTCGTTCTGTTCAAGCGGAGGATCGCCGCGCGCGCCGGGCCCGCCCCCTTCGCCGGTTGGTCCCTCGGCATGGCCGTGTCATGGGACATACGGCGAGCAGGAACCGCGCCGCGCGAGGCGACGTTGGGGCATCGAAACGAAGGGTCGCGAGGGCCCTGCTGCTGCCGTCGTTGAAACAGACATAGATGAGGGATGCCCAGATGGGACTTCGCCTGACCACCGCAACCGCACTGCTGATGGCGACGACCGCGCTCGTCGCCTGCGATGACGACGACGAGGTCGGCGACGCCGCCGTCGTCGACGAGGTCGAGATCGTCGATGCCGAGCCGGATGGCGACGAGGTCCTCGTCGAGGAGGAGCCCGTCATCGTCACGGAGGATGCGCCCGCCGCCGAGCCCGAGCCCGATCCGGTCATCATGACCGAGGACGCCGCCGAGCCCGTCGAGGACGGCGTCGTCGTGGTCGAGGCGCCGGTCGACGCCGAGCCCGCCGAGGAGGAGGCGGTCGTGCTCGACGAGACGGAGGAGGACCTGCCCGCCAGCATCGCCGGCGTCGAGGAGGAGCTCGACACGGACGTCGGGGCCGCGGGCGCCGAGACCCTCGCCGAAGAGCCCGAGATCGTCGTCGACGAAGTCGATAGCGCCGCAGTCGAGCGAGTCGAAGAGGAGACGGAGGCCGAGGTGCTGGCGGACGGCGCCATCGTCCAGGACGCCCCCGTGTCCGAGGCCGCCGAGGGCAACGAGCTGGCCGGCGCACCCGTTGACGAGGACGAGGCGATCACCCTGTCCAACAACGTCACCGTCCTCGACCCGGAGGAGCTTTCGTCCACGGAGGACGGGACCGACGCCGAAGCCATCGTGGCGCCCGACGCCTCCGCGCAGGCCCAGGTCGAGGAGATCGACGACGTCGCCACCGACGGGATCGATTCGCTGTCCGAGCTGGCAATGCTGGACACGGACAACGTCGTCATGGGCCCCGAGCAGATCCAGATGCTGGCGACCCTGGTGGAAGACAGCGATTCGCTGTCCGCCACGCAGAAGATCACCATCGTGAACGGCCTCGACGCGGCGCGCGACGATCCCCAGCGGCTGGCCCAGGTCCTCGAGCAGATCGTGACGCTGACCGATATCGACTGACGCCTCTTCCGAAGCGCGAACGCGAAGGGCCGCCTTGCCGGGCGGCCCTTTTCGGTCGGGTCGGACCGGGCCCTAGATGCCGTCGCCGACGAAGGCCTTCTCCAGCACGTAATCTGCCGGGTCGCTGTTGGCGCCCTCGCGCAGGCCGTATCCCTCGAGGATCTCCTTGAGATCGGTGTTCAGCCCCATCGAGCCGCAGATCATCGCCCGGTCCGTCCCCGGTTCGATCCGCTCGATCCCCAGCTCCCGCTGCACCTCGCCCGCGCGCAGAAGGTCGGTGATCCGCCCCATCTTGGGCGATTCCTCCCGCGTGGTGGTGGGATAGTAGCGCAGCCGCTCCTGCCGACCTTCCAGCAGCTCGCCCAGCATCTTGTCCGTGCGGACCCCCTCCACCAGCGCACGCCCGTACTCCAACTCGGCCACGTCGCGGCAGGTATGGGTCAGGATCACGTCGTCGAAGCGCTCGTAGGTCTCGGGATCGCGGATCAGCGAGGCGAAGGGCGCGATCCCCGTGCCGGTCGCGAACATCCAGAGGCGCCTGCCGTCCGTCAGCGCGTCGTGGACGAGGGTGCCGACCGGCTTGGGCCGCAGGATGATCTGCTCGCCCGGCTGGATGTGCTGCAGGCGGCTGGTCAGCGGCCCGTCCGGCACCTTGATCGAGTAGAACTCCAGCTCGTCGTCCCAGGAGGGCGAGGCGATCGAGTAGGCTCGCAGCAGCGGCCGCCCGTTGTCGCCCAGGAGGCCGATCATCACGAACTCGCCCGAGCGGAACCGCAGGGACGCGGGGCGCGAGCACCGGAACGAGAACAGCCGGTCGGTCCAGTGCCGGACGGAGGTGACGGTCTGGGCGTCCGGAAGGGTCGGCGCGGCGGCGGCGGGCATAGTCATCTGATTCATGTGATCTGGGGCTGCGCGCCCGCTCCTCGCATGTCTGACGGTTAAGGGGAAGTCAGGCCCGCAGCCGGGCCTGATGGTCGTGCGCGCGCCAGTCGGCCCGGGCGAGCCACTGCGCCTCGGGCTGGCGCGCGGCGAGGAGGTCGTCGATCTCGACCTCGTCGAACCCTGCCCGGCGCGCCATGGCGTACTGGTCGGCGATCACATGCCCGGCCGCGCGCAGCCGCCCGTCGTAGCCGAACGCCCTCAGAAGGCGCGCGAGCGTGAACCCGCGCCCGTCAGCGAAGGAGGGGAAGGCGATCCGCACCATGACGGGCGCGGCGGCGACGATCCCCGGCAGGGCGGACGGGTCGCAGTCGGAGGGCAGGTCAACCGCGCACCCGCCCGCATTCGCCGGCAAGGCGTCCCATGCGGCGCGGCAGCCTTCGAAGTCGTCCGGGCCGAAGCCCCCGTCGGTCACGATAACGCTCATGCGCGCACCGCCTTTCCATTCTCGAAGTGGATGCCGCATTCGGTCTTCCCCCGGCCCCGCCAGCGGCCGGCGCGCTCGTCCTCGTCGGGGCGCACGGCGCTGGTGCAGGGCGCGCAGCCGAGCGAGGCGAAGCCCCGCTGGGTCAACGGGTGGCGCGGCAGGTCGTGCGCATCAAGGTAGTGCGCCACCCGCTCGCGCGGCCAATGGGCAAGGGGGTTCACCTTCGTCCGGCCGCCGGCCCTCTCGAACGCCCGCAGCGCCCCGCGCCCGGCCTGATGCCGGCGCCGCCCGGTGATCCAGGCGTCGAAACCCTCCAACGCGCGCTCGAGCGGCTCGACCTTGCGCAGGGTGCAGCAGGCGTCCGGATCACGGCGGTGCAGCAGCCCGTCGCCGTCGCGTCCGAAGACCGCCGCCCGGTCCGGGGTCACGCGGCGCACGTCCCGCAGACCCAGCCGCGCTGCCAGGTCGCGCTGATAGGCCAGCGTCTCGGCGAACAGCATCTCCGTGTCCACGAAGACGACCGGCGTCTCCGCGTCGATCCGCGAGACCATGTGCAGCAGCACCGCCGAATCCGCGCCGAAGCTGCTGACCAGCGCCGTCCGGCGCGAGGGCAGGACGGTCCGCAGGATGGCCTCGGCGTCGTCGGACGCGGCCGGGACGAAGGGCGCCGCCTCAAGCCGCATCGCGCGCCGCCTCGGGGTACAGGGCTGCCTTGAACGGCGCGGGGCCGAGGCGGCGGTAGGCGTCGACGAACCGCTCGCCGGGCTCCTCGCGCAGGGCGAGGTAGGCGGTCAGCAGACGCTCGACGGCGGGCACGATCTCGTCATAGGCGAAGCCGGGGCCGGCCCTCTCGCCGATGGCCGCGTCGGGCCCGGCGCTGCCGCCCAGCGTGATCTGGTAGTTCTCGACCCCCGCGCGGTCCAGGCCGAGTATGCCGATATGGCCGACATGGTGATGGCCGCAGGCGTTGATGCAGCCCGAGATCTTGATCTGCAGCTCGCCGACGTCCCGCTCGATGCGAAGCGCCTCGATCCGCTCGGCGATGCCCTGGGCGACGGGGATGCTGCGCGCGGTGGCCAGGGCGCAGTAATCCATGCCGGGGCAGGCGATGATGTCCGAAGCCAGACCCACGTTCGCGGTGGCGAGGTCCGCCGCCTTCAGGGCCGCATGGACCGCTGCGAGGTGCGCGCGGTGAACATGGGGCAGGACGACGTTCTGCTCGTGCGAGATGCGCAGCTCGTCATGGGCGTAGCGCGCGGCGAGGTCCGCCAGCACCCGCATCTGGCCTGCCGTCGCGTCGCCTGGGGTCGCCCCGTGCTTCTTCAGCGAGACGGTGACGATCGCGTAGCCCGGGTTGCGGTGCGAGGCGACGTTCACGTCGGCCCAGGCGCGGAGGCCGGGATCGTCCGGTAGCGGGGGCACGGGCAGGTCCGCCCACTCGGGGGGCGCGAACATCGCCCGGATACGGTTCAGCAAGGTGCGGTCGGCGCCACGGAAAGCCGGGCGGATCAGCGCGAACCGCTCTTCGACCAAGCGAGAAATCTCTTCGATGCCATGCTCGTGCACGGTGATCTTGATGCGGGCCTTGTACTTGTTGTCCCGCCGCCCGAGCAGGTTGTAGACGCTGACGATCGCCTCGCAATAGGGCAGCAGGTCCGCTTCCGGCAGCCAGTCGCGCAGGACCTTGCCGATCATGGGCGTCCGCCCCAGCCCGCCGCCGACGAGGACGCGGAAGCCGATCTTGCCGTCCTTCTCGCGCAGCTCCAGCCCGATATCATGGGCGCGGATCACCGCGCGATCGGCGGCCGACCCGGTCACGGCGATCTTGAACTTGCGGGGCAGGAACTGGAACTCGGGGTGGTCCGTGGACCACTGGCGCAGCAGCTCGGCATGAGGGCGGGGATCGGCGACCTCGTCCGCGGCGGCGCCGGCGAAATGGTCCGCGGTCACGTTGCGGATCGTGTTCCCCGAGGTCTGGATGGCGTGCAGCCCGACCTCGGCCAAAGCGTCCAGCATGTCCGGCACGTCGCGCAGGCGGGGCCAGTTGAACTGGATGTTCTGCCGCGTGGTGAAGTGGCCGTAGCCCTTGTCCCACCGCTCGGCGATCTCCGCCAGCTTGCGCAACTGATCTGAACTCAGCGTCCCATACGGAATGGCTACTCTGAGCATGTAGGCATGAAGCTGCAGGTAGAGGCCGTTCATCAGCCGCAGGGGCTTGAACTCCTCCTCCGTCAGGCTGCCGTCGACGCGCCGTTCGACCTGGGCGCGGAACTGGCGGTTGCGCTCCGCCAGGAAGGCGTGGTCGGCCTCGGAATACTCATACATCGGCTTGCTTCCCGTGCGGGTAGTTGGACGGCCCGCGCGTGCGGAACGCTTCGCGGAAATGGATCGGCTCGGGCCCGTCCGGCCCGCCGCGCGCGTCGGCGAGGTAGGGGCCGACCACCTCCGCGGCCCGGCTCTCGGCGTAGAGGAGACGGTCCTCCGCGACCGCCTCGTCCTCCAGCAGCTCGGCCTCGCGATGGTCGCGCACCCAGCGGTCGTCGGCCGCCAGATAGACGACATCGCCCTCGAGCAGGTCGTTGGCGGTCAGCACTTTCGCGGCGAAGGCACGGGGCATCAGAGGGCCTCCAGGGATGGGGTCTGGGTGACCGAGCGTCGCGAAGGGGCCCCCGCCTCTCTCGGCGCCAGCCCGAGGAGGAGCACCGCCGGGCCGGCGATCCCGACGAGGGTCTCGGACAGGGTGGCGAGGGTCGCGGCGTGCACCCGCTGGTCGGGGCGCGAAGCGTTCTCGACCGCCGTGACGGGGGTGCCGGGCCCGGCCCCGTGCATCAGGAGGCGGCCCTGGATGAACCGCGCGGCCCGCTTGCCCATGTAGATCGCCGCTACCGCCCCGGGGGCGGCCAGGGCCCGCCAGTCCTGATCGGTGTAGCCCCTCGCGTCGTGCCCCGTGACGATCCGCAGGTCCGCGTTCCGGCCCCGCGCGGTCAGGGACTGCCCCAGCGCGGCCGCGGCGGCCTGGGCGGAGGTGATGCCGGGCACGATGCGCGTCTCGACCCCCGCGGCCTCGCAGGCGGAGAGCTCCTCGTCCAAGCGGCCGTAGATGCCGGGATCGCCGGACTTCAGGCGGACGACCTGGGCGCCCTTCGCGGCGTGGCCGACGATCAGGGCGTCGATCTCGGGCTGGGACATGGCGGGGCCGAAGCCGGTCTTGCCGGTCTCGACGATCACCGCCTCGCGGCGGGCCAGCTCCAAGATCGGCTGGGGAACGAGGCGGTCGTGGAGGACGACGTCGGCCTCGTCCAGCGCGCGGCGGGCGGCCAAGGTCAGGAGGTCCGGATCGCCCGGACCGGCGCCAACGAAGGTGACGCGGCCCCGTTCCGGCGCGGCGGCGAGGTGCTTCTCGAGCAGCGCGTCCAGCGCGGGGCGGACGGTCGCCTCCTCCGCGTCGGGCAGGGCGGGGCCGGTTCGGTCGTAGTATTCCGCCCAGAAGGCGCGGCGCGCGCGGCCCATGGGCAGGGCCTCGGCGGCCTTGCGGAAGGTCTTGCCGATCCGCGCGAGCGGGCCGAGGCGGGCGGGCAGCCGCGCCTCGAGATCGGCCTTGATCCGCCGGGCGAGGACGGGGGCCGCGCCTTCCGTGCCGATGGCCACGGTGACGGGGTCGCGGTCCACGATGGCGGGGGTGATGAACTGCGAGTTCTCCAGATCGTCCACCACGTTCACCAGCGCCCCGTCCGCACGGGCGAGGGCGATCGTGCGCCGGTCCTCGGCCGCGTCCTCGTCGGCGGCGTAGAAGAGGGCGGCGCAGAGGCAGTCGCCCGGGCCGAGGGGGCGGCGGACGATCCGCAGCCGCCCGGCGGCGGCCTGCCCCTCGATCCAGGGGTCGGGCGCCGCGGCATGGACCGTCAGGCTAGCCTCGGTCTTCAGCAGGAGGCGCAGCTTCGCCACCGCCGCCTCGCCCCCGCCCGAGAGGACCACGCGCCGGCCGGCGAGGTTGAGGAAGACGGGGAAGTGCTGCATGGGCGCGGTCCTCGGGTTGCACGGCGTAACCTAGGAGGATTTCCCTTCTGGCGGCACCCTGGGCTTGCGAATAAGGACGTATGTCCCGATACCGTATCGACGGGGGCATTCCGTCCCAAGACGAAGGAGTGCGCGGGATGGCGGCGCGGATCGATGCCCTGGACCGGAAGATCCTCTCGGAGCTGCAAAGGGACGCCGGTCGCTCCCTGGAGGAGATCGCGCGCGAGGTCGGCTCCTCGAAGACGCCGGTCTGGAATCGGATCCGCAAGATGCGTGAAGCCGGCATAATCGGCCCCTCGGTCGTCGTGCCCGACCCCGAGGCGTTGGGGTTCGAGGCCTGCTTCTTCGTCCTCATCCGCACCTCCGAGCACGAGGCGGAATGGCAGAGGACCTTCCTGAAGGCCCTGCGCGACCGGCCCGAGGTGCAGGAGGCGCATCGCCTGGCAGGCGACATCGATTACATCCTGAAGGTGCGCGTCGCGAACGCCCGCGCCTACGACGCCTTCTACCAAGCGCTCATCTCGGAGGTGCGGGTGCACAACGTCACCGCCCTCCTCTCCATGGAGGAGATCAAGGCGACGCACGCGCTTCCACTCTGACGGTGCGGCAGGCTGTCGCAGCTGCTTCCCCGTTCATTCAGATAGGTCTGGGGCATGCGGCTGGACCTCGACTTCGTGCGCGCCCAGTTCCCGGCCTTCCAGGAACCAGGGTTGCGGAACAGGGTGCACGCCGAGAACGCCGGCGGGTCCTTCCCCTGCCGGCAGGTGATCTGGCGCCTGCACCGTTTCTACCGGGAGCGGAAGGTCCAGCCGGGGTTCGACTACGCTGCCTCGCGCACCGCGCAGGACGAGATGGACGAAGCGCGCTGGCGCCTCGCCCCGATGCTGGGAATCGAGGTGGGCGAGCTCCACTTCGGCCCGTCGACCACGGCGAACGCCTACGTGATGGCCAACGCCGTCCGGCAGATGCTGCGCGGCGAGGGGCGTCCGGGGGTGGTGGTCGTGACCGATCAGGACCACGAGGCCAGCGGCGAGCATTGGCGCCGCCTCGCCGGCGACGGGGCGGAGGTGCGCGAGTGGCGCATGCGGGACGGATCGCTTCGGCTGGAGGACCTGCGGCCCCTTCTGGAAGGGGCCGACGTGCTGACCTTCCCGCACGTCTCGGACGTGGTGGGCGAGGTGAACGACGCCGCCGCCATCTGCGCCGCCACCCGCAGGGCCGGGGCGATGACGGTGGTGGACGGGGTCAACGCGGCGCCGCACGGGTTGCCGAACGTGCGAAAGCTGGGGGCGGACGTCTATCTCTTCAGCGCCCACAAGACGTTCGGGCCGCATCAGGGCCTGATGGCGGTGGGAAAGGAAGCTGCCTCGCGCCTGCCTTCCCAAGGGCAGGGGGATGACGCCATCCAGCCCGGCATACGCTTCGCGCCGGCGGGGGCCGACCATGCCCAGGTCGCGGCCTGCGCGGGGATCGCGGACTATCTCGACGCGCTCTACGCGCACCACGAGAAGGCCGGCAGGGACGGCGCCGGCCGCGCCGGCGTCATCGGCGGGTGGATGCGCGAGCAGGAGGTCGGTGCCATGACGCCCGTGCTGGACTGGGCCTCGGGGCGGAACGACGTGCGGCTGCTCGGGCCGCCCGGCGCGAAGGGCAGGGTGCCGACCATGGCGTTCGAGATGCCGAAGGCCGGCGCCGCATATGTCGCCCCCCTCGCCGCGCTGGGGGTGATGGCGGCGGGGCAGGGCCTTCATGCCCGTCGCACGCTCCGCGCGCTGGGGATCGATCCCGCGCACGGCGTCCTGCGGATCAGCTTCGCGCATTACACCTCCGAGGCGGACGGCGCGCGGGTGGCCCAGGCGCTGGACGCCGTGGCCTGAGCGGGAAGGCGCCCTAGCTCGGCCCGGGAGCACCGGGAAGGCCCATCGATGACAGACAGCCCCATCATCCTCTGGTTCCGCCGCGACCTGCGCCTCGCGGACAACCCGATGCTGGCCGAGGCGGCGGCGACGGGCCGGCCGCTGATCCCCGTCTTCATCCACGACGACATCGTGGCCGAGACCCCGGCGGCGCCGAGATGGCGCTGGGGCCTCGCGGTCGAGGCGTTCGGCGCGGCGCTCGGCGCGCGGGGAAGCCGCCTGATCCTTCGCCGGGGCGACGCGGCGCCCGCGCTGCTGGAGCTGGCGCGGCAGACCGGGGCGGGCGACGTCTGGTGGTCGCGCCTCTACGGGCCCGACACACGGGGCCGCGATGAGGACGTGAAGGAGCGTCTGCGCCAGGAAGGGCTGGAGGCCCGGTCCTTCGAAGGCCACCTGATGCGCGAGCCGTGGATCGCGCAGACGAAGTCGGGCGGCTTCTTCAAGGTGTTCACCCCGATGTGGCGTGCCGTGAAGGACATGGAGGTGCCAAAGCCCGCCCCGTCCCCCGACGCCCTTCGGGGGACGAACGACTGGCCCGCGTCGGACGATCTTGCTGACTGGGGCATGGGCGACGCGATGCACCCGCGCGGGATCGCCGTGGTGTCGGAGCACGTCTGCGTCGGCGAGGAGGCCGCGCGCGAGCGCCTCGCGCGTTTCGTCGCGGAGCGGATGGCGGACTACGCGACCATGCGCGACGTGCCGGGAACGGACGGCACCTCGGGCCTCAGCGAGAACCTGACCTATGGCGAGATCGGCATCCGCGAGGTCTGGCACTCGGCCCTGGGCCGGTATCGCGACCCCTCCGCGGGCGGCGAGGGGCGCGAGACGTTCCTGAAGGAGCTGGCCTGGAGGGAGTTCGCCTACCACCTCCTCCACCACACGCCGCGCATCGCGGAACGGAACTGGCGCGGGGAGTGGGACGCCTTCCCCTGGCGTGGCGACAACCCCGAGGCCGAGGCGTGGAAGCGGGGCCGCACGGGAATGCGCTTCGTCGACGCCGCCATGCGCGAGATGTGGGTGAAGGGCACCATGCACAACCGCGGCCGGATGATCGTGGCGAGCTATCTGACCAAGCATCTGATGACGCACTGGAAGCTGGGCTGCGACTTCTTCGCGGACCATCTGATAGACTGGGACATCGCCAACAACGCGCTGGGCTGGCAATGGTCGGCGGGGTCGGGCCCCGACGCGACCCCGTTCTTCCGCGTCTTCAATCCCGAGAGCCAGCTGGAGAAGTTCGACCCGGACGGCATCTATGCCGCCCGGTGGATCGCGGAGGGTCAGGACGATCCCCCGGAAACGGCGCGCGCCTTCTTCGACGCGATACCCGAGAGCTGGGACCTGTCGCCGGACGACGCCTATCCGGACCCGGTCGTCGGCGCGTCCGAAGGGCGCCGGCGCGCCCTCGAAGCTTACGAGGCCCGTGATTTCTGATCGGTGCCGCACGGACGCGCGGGGTTCGCCGGGGGCAGGCACGCGGCACCGGGCGGCTAGCATGATCGCGCCCCATTCGCGCCCCATCCGCATGCGAAGCCACCGGCGAGAGCAGCCACCGGTCCCCCGTCATGCCCACGCCCGCCAAGTTCCTCTGCGCCTTCCTCTTCGCCGGGATCGGCTTCGCGACCGTCTGGCTGGCGGCCCGCACCGTGCCGCCGGAGATCAAGCTGGACGGCCTCAACCTCGTCGCGGCCGGGATGGGTCTGACCCTCGGCTGGAAGTTCGTAGGATCGCGCGTGGGCGAGGGCCTGCGCCCGGCGATGGCGGCCGGGCTGACCGCCGGGATCCTGCTGCCGACCTTCATCCTGGCCTTCTGGGCATGGCGCATGATGCTGATCCGGTCGCTTGGATCGGTCTATGCGGACCCGCTGGAGGCGGTGAACGCCGCGATCTCCCTCGCGGTCGAGCATGCGCCGCTCGCCTTCTCGCCGGCGCTGGTCGCGACCGTCCTGGGCGGGGGCGTCCTGGCCGGGCTCCTGGCGAACCGGCTGGACCGCGCCTGGGGCTGAGGCCCGAACTCGGGGGGCGGCGGTGACGGTCGTCGAGGTCTTCCTGTTCGGCACGTTGCGGCACCCGCCCCTCGCGCGGGCGGTCTTCGGCCGGACGGTCGAGGTTCGGCCCGCCGTGCTGGCGGGCTGGTCCGTTCGCCGGGCCGCGGAGGGCGACTGGCCGGTCCTGGTGGCCGGCGGCGCGGCCGAAGGAGGGGTCGCCCGCCTCGACGGCGGAGCCCTCGAGCGCGCCGATTGGTACGAGGCCCTGTTCGGCTACCGCCGGTCCCGATGCGTCCTCGCCGATGGAACGGTCGCCGAAGTGTATCGGCCCGAGGGCGATCCGGCCGCAGCGGAGGGGTGGTCGCTGTCCGACTGGGCCACAAGCCATGGCCGGACCGCGACGCTGGCGGCGCGCGCGGCCATGCAGCGACTGGGAGAGGATCCCGCCCGGGTCGCGAAGCGCATCACCGCGATCCGCCGCCGCGCCGAAGCGCGTGCGCGGGCGGGGGACGGGCCCGCCGGGGACGTCGCGCTCCTCTCGTCCAAGCGTGTTCACGACGCCTTCTACGAGCTTCTGAACCAACGCTGGTCGGTCCCGCTCCTCGATGGGTCGGCCCGGCACGAGTTGGATCGAACGACGCTCGCGGGGTTCGACGCCGCCATCGTCCTGCCCTGGGACCGGGTGCGCGACCGGGTTATGCTGATCCGTCAGTTCCGCGCCGCGCTCGCCGTCCGGGGCGAGCGGGATCCCTTCTCGACCGAGCCCGTGGCCGGGCTGATCGACCCCGGCGAGACCCCGGAGGAGGCTGCCCACCGCGAGGCGGAGGAGGAGGGAGGGCTTCGCATCCACGCCCTCCACTCGGTCGGCGAGGGGTATCCGACGCCGGGCGGGACGACGGAATACCACTTCCTCTTCATCGGCGAGTGCGACCTGCCTGACGGCGCGGGCGGGATCGGCGGCCTCGACGCCGAGGGAGAGGACATCGAGGCCACCTTGGTCCCGGCCGGGCGGCTGGTCGCCGATGCGGTCGCGGGGCGGGTGCGGAACGCGCCGCTGCACCTTCTGGCCCTCGCCCTCGACCGGATGCGGCGCTAGCCTCTCCGTCCGAAGGAGCAGCGCATGACCACCATCCACCGCGACCTGGCGTCGGCCATCGGGAACACCCCGCTCATCCGCCTGAACGGCCCGTCGGAGGCGACGGGATGCGAGATCCTCGGCAAGGCCGAGTTCATGAACCCCGGCCAGTCGGTCAAGGATCGCGCCGCCCTCTGGATCATCCGCGACGCGGTGGCCTCCGGCGCGCTCAGGCCCGGCGGCACGGTGGTCGAGGGCACGGCTGGCAACACGGGGATCGGCCTGGCGCTCGTGGGGGCGTCCATGGGCTTTCGCACCGTCATCGTCATCCCCGAGACCCAGTCCGACGAGAAGAAGGAGATGATCCGCCTGGCGGGCGCGACCCTGCTGGAGGTGCCCGCGAAGCCCTATCGCGATCCCAACAACTACGTCCGCTACTCGGGCCGTCTCGCCGCCGCGCTGGCCGAGAGCGAGCCGAACGGCGCCGTCTGGGCGAACCAGTTCGACAACGTCGCCAACCGCCAGGCCCACGTGGAAGGCACGGGGCCCGAGATATGGGCCCAGACCGACGGCGAGGTCGACGGCTTCGTCTGCGCCGTCGGCTCGGGCGGGACGGCGGCGGGGGTGGCGATGGCGCTGCAGCCGAAGGGCGTGCGCTGCGGGATCGCGGACCCGATGGGCTCGGCCCTCTTCGACCACTACGCCCGCGGAGAGCTTCGGTCCGAGGGCGCGTCGATCACCGAAGGCATCGGGCAGGGCCGGATCACCGCGAACCTCGAAGGGTTCACGCCGGACTTCGCCTGCCAGGTCCCCGACGAGGAGGCGCTGCCCTACGTGTTCGACCTGCTGCGGCACGAGGGGCTGGTCCTGGGCGGCTCGTCCGGGATCAACGTCGCGGGCGCGGTCCGCATGGCGCGCGAGATGGGACCGGGGAACACGATCGTCACCATCCTCTGCGACTACGGCACGCGCTACGCCTCGAAGATATTCAACCCCGGGTTCCTGCGCTCCAAGGGCCTTCCCGTGCCGGATTGGCTGGAAGGACGCGACCGTGCCGACCTACCGGCGGTGTTCGAATGACGCTGCCCCTTTCCCGCGGGGGTGCCTGCCGGACGGAGGCGCCGGACGCGGCCCCCACCCGGGGTTGAGGACGGCGCGCGCCTCCTCTATCTGCGCCCGCGACGGTGGGGTGGCCGAGTGGTCGAAGGCGCACGCCTGGAAAGTGTGTAGGCGGGAAACCGTCTCCAGGGTTCGAATCCCTGTCCCACCGCCACCTTCTCTTCAAGCCCTCTCCGCGTCCGTCGCCGCGTTGCCGCTGTTCGCCATCTCGCGCGCGAGGTGCGCGGCCAAGCCGGTCAGGGCGGCGTAGTCGTCCTCGATCATCGAGACGGAGAAGTTCGACATGAACCCCGCAAAGCGGCCCTTGTCGCGGAACGCCTCGCCGAAACCGAAGGGGATCAGTCGATCCTTGAAGGCGCGGGCGACGCCGCCGATCAGGAACACGCCGCCGAAGGGCAGGTGGATGAGCGAAAGGTTCCCCGCGACGGTCCCGAGTATCTTGGTGAAGAAGCGCGCCGCCTCCTCCGCGCGCGGGTCCGAATCAAGGCTGCCCATGATGTCGGCGGCAGACTTCTCGATGGGGTCGTCCGCCTCGGCGCCCAGGAAACGGTACACCCGCTCCAGCCCGCGGCCGGAAAGCACGTCCTCGACCGCCGGGAAGCCGTGGGCGGTCTCGACGTACTTGCAAAGGCGCAGCTCGCGTTCGGTGCGGATGGGAAGGTTGGCGTGGCCGCACTCGGAAGGGGGGACGAGGCGTCCCTGCTCCGCCTCCCAGATGGGGGCGGCGTTGAAGCCCGTGCCGACGCCGATCACCAGCTTCGCGGCATGGGGCCCGGGATCGCCCGACGGGCCCGACAGGATCCGCGTTACGTTCGACGGGTCCGTGTAGCCCACCGCCTGGCCCTGCGCCTGCAAGTCGTTGAGGATCGCGACGGCCTCGGCCCGCGTGGCGCGGGCCAGGGTGGGCTTGTCGATCGCCCAATCGAGGTTGGTCATGGTGCCGACCCCGTCCCGGACCGGCCCGGCGACCGCGACCGCCGCGCCCTTGCAGTCGACGCCGTCCATGTCGTCGATGAACGCGTGGATCACCGTCTCGAGGCCGGCGTGCTCGGCGTTGCGGTAGCGGCGGATGGTCGCCACCTGCACCTGGGGGCCGACGGCGAGGGCGCAGCGCGTGTTGGTGCCGCCGATGTCGGCGACGAGGCTGAAGGTATTGGGCGTCATGGCGTGCGCCTAAGGGCATCGCGCATGGCGTGCCAAGAGGTCTTCGGCGTCCTCTCCAGGCTCTCGAAGTCGACGTGCACGAGGCCGAAGCGCTTCTCGTAGCCCAGCGCCCATTCGTAGTTGTCGAGCAGCGACCAGACGAAGTAGCCGCGTAGGTCGACGCCGGCATCCATGGCGGCGCGGGCGCAGTCCACGTGCCGGTTCAGGAAGTCGATCCGCGCGGGGTCGCGCACCTCGCCGCGGTGGACCTCGTCGGGGGCGGCCATGCCGTTCTCGGTCACGTAGATGGGGACGTCCACATGGCCGGCGACCAGCTCGAGCGTCGCCTTCAGGCCCTGGGGCCAGATCTCCCATCCCATTGCTGTGCGCTCCAGGCGGCCGGGCACGTCGTGGAGGTGCGGCCACGGGCCGTCGTTCGGCGCGATGTTCCTCCGGGTGTAGTAGTTGACCCCGAACCAGTCGAGCGGTGCCGCGATGGCTTTCATGTCGCCCTCCCATCCCCGGGGGAGGTGCGCGCCGATCCCCTCGAGGACGAGGTCGGGGTAGCCGCCGCCCGTCAGGGGCTGGAGGAAGAGGAGGTTGTAGATCGCGTGATAGCGCGCGGCCGCCTCGGCCGCCCCCGCGCTCGCGTCGGCGGGACGCGAATCCTCGAAGTTGCAGACCGCGCCGACATTGGCGACGCCAGCCCCGCGCAGCGCCTCGACCGCCCGTCCGTGGGAAGCGAGGACGTGATGTACCGCTCGCGCGGCGGCGCGCACGTCGCGCAGGCCCGGCGCGTGCTCGCCGAGGAAGTGCGACAGCCAGGCGACGCACCACATCTCGTTGATGGGGGCGACGGACCAGACCCGGTCGCCGATGCGGCGGGCCACCACCTCGGCGAAGTCGCCGAACCAGCCGGGCATGTCCGCGTTGGTCCAGCCGCCCCGATCCGAGAGGTCCGACGGCAGCTCCCAGTGGTAGAGGGTGAGGGCGGGCTTGATCCCCCGCTCCAGCATCCCGTCGACGAGGCGGTCGTAGAAGTCGAGCCCCTCGGGGTTCACCGTCCGCCCGTCCGGCATGACCCGCGCCCAGGAGGTCGAGAACCGATAGGCGTCGAAGTTCGCGTCCCGGACGAGGTCGAGGTCCTCCTCCCAGCGGTGATAATGGTCGCAGGCCGTGGCGCCGTCCTCCGCCCGGACGACGTTGCCCGGGGTGGCGGCGAAGCTGTCCCAGTGGGTCGGGCCCGCGCCGCCGAAGCGGTGCCCCTCGATCTGGTAGGCCGATGTGGCGGTGCCGAAGACGAAGCCTTCGGGAAGGTCCGCGCGCGAGAAGGTCATGCGTTTGCCCATGCTCTGGCGAGCTAGCCCGTTCTGCATGCGGCGAAAAGGGCGGGGCGTTCGGGTTGACGACACGGCTGCCGCGAGGGGAACATCGAACCGATGGCCGCGCAGACGGCCCCCGCCGGCCCGCCCGGGGCGGCACCAGCAAGGGAGGACACGAACGCATGACCCGACTTCACCTCGCCGCATCGGCCCTGGCGCTCGCCGCCGGGGGGGCCTTCGCCGACACCCATTCGGAGATGTTCACGCCGGGCGAGGGGCCCTTCAGCTGGGACAGCTACGAGGCGTGGGCCGACGGCGCGCCCGACCTGTCGGGTCAGACGCTGACCGTGTTCGGTCCCTGGCTCGACCCCGACGACGACGTGTTCCGCGACGTGCTGGCCTTCTTCAACGAGGCGACGGGCGCGGACGCGGTCTACACCGGATCGGACGGGTTCGAGCAGCAGATCGTCATCGACGTCGAGGCCGGATCGCCCCCGAACGTCGCGATTTTCCCGCAGCCGGGCCTCGCGGCCGACATCGCCGCGCAGGGCCTCCTCTCGCCCCTGGGCGAGGAGGCGGCCGAGTGGGTCGAGGAGAACTATGCCGCCGGCCCGTCCTGGGTCGCCCTGGGGACCTACGGGAACGCCGGCGGCGAGGAGGAGTTCTACGGCTTCTTCTTCAACGTCAACGTGAAGTCCCTGGTCTGGTACGTGCCCGAGAACTTCGAGGACGCGGGCTACGAGGTGCCCGAGACGATGGAGGATCTGATCGCGCTGACCGAGCAGATCGCCGAGGATGGCGAGACGCCCTGGTGCATCGGGCTGGCGTCCGGTCCGGCCACCGGCTGGCCGGCGACCGACTGGGTCGAGGACATGATGCTGAGGCTTCACGCGCCGGAGGTCTACGACCAGTGGGTCGCCCACGAGATCCCGTTCGACGACCCGCAGGTGGTCGAGGCGGTCGAGCAGTTCGGCTTCTTCGCCAAGGACGACGCGTTCGTGAACGGCGGCGCGGGGGCGGTGGCCTCGACGGACTTCCGCGACAGCCCGGCCGGCCTCTTCGCGTCGCCGCCGCAGTGCTACATGCACCGGCAGGCGTCGTTCACGCCCGCCTTCTTCCCCGACGGCACGGTCGTTGGCGAGGATGCGGATTTCTTCTACCTGCCGGGCTTCGCGGACCGCGATCTGGGCAACCCGGTCCTGGGCGGCGGCACGCTGATGGCCATCACCGATCCGTCCCCGGCGGCGACGGCCTTCATGGAGTTCCTGCAACTTCCGCTCGCCCATGAGGTGATGATGGCGCAGACGGGCTTCCTGACCCCGCATCTCGAGGTGAACCCCGAAGCCTATCAGGACGACACGCTGCGCGGTCAGGGCGAGATCCTGCGCGACGCGACGACCTTCCGCTTCGACGGATCGGACCTGATGCCGGGCGAGGTCGGCGCCGGCACCTTCTGGACGGGCATGGTCGACTATGTCGGCGGCGCCTCGGCCGAGGACGTGACGGGCGCGATCGAGGACAGCTGGTCCGAATGACGCGCCGCGGGCGGCTGCCGGGTGCGGCCGCCCTTCGCTTGACACCCTGCACGGGCGCTGGCCATCAACGGTCATGCAAGGCGCGCGAACGTGCGCTAAGATAAGGTCGCGCCCCATTCCGGAGGCGCGAAAGGGAGGATACGCATGAAGAAGGCCCTTCTCGCAGGCTCTGCCATGGCGCTCGTCGCCGGCGGCGCCGTGGCCCAGAACCTCATCTTCGAAGAGGGCGAGGGCGACCTCAACTGGGACAGCTACAACGCTTGGGCGGAGGGCGCGCCCGACCTGTCGGGGCAGGACCTGACGGTGTTCGGTCCCTGGCTCTCGCCCGAGGACGAGCGGTTCCGCAACATGCTCGCCTACTTCAACGAGGCGACGGGCGCGAACGCGGTCTATACCGGCTCGGACAGCTTCGAGCAGCAGATCGTCATCGACGCGGAGGCCGGCTCCGCCCCGAACGTCGCGGTGTTCCCGCAGCCCGGCCTCGCCTCGACGATGGCCGCGCAGGGCCTTCTGGACCCGCTGCCCGAGGGCACCGGCGAGTGGATCGCCGAGAACTACGCGGCCGGCGACTCCTGGCTCGATCTCGGGACCTATGCGGACGCTAACGGCGAGGATCAGCCCTTCGGCTTCTTCTTCAACGTCAACGTGAAGTCCCTGGTCTGGTACGTGCCCGAGAACTTCGAGGACGCGGGCTACGAGGTGCCCGAGACGATGGAGGAGCTGATCGCGCTGACCGAGCAGATCGCCGAGGACGGCGAGACGCCCTGGTGCATCGGCCTCGGCTCCGGCGCCGCGACGGGCTGGCCGGCGACGGACTGGGTCGAGGACATGATGCTGCGGCTTCACGCGCCGGAGGTCTACGACCAGTGGGTCGCCCACGAGATCCCGTTCGACGACCCGCAGGTGGTCGAGGCGGTCGAGCAGTTCGGCTTCTTCGCCAAGGACGACGCGTTCGTGAACGGCGGCGCGGGGGCGGTGGCCTCGACGGACTTCCGCGACAGCCCGGCGGGCCTCTTCGCGTCGCCGCCGCAGTGCTACATGCACCGGCAGGCGTCGTTCGCGCCCGCCTTCTTCCCCGAGGACGCCGAGGCGGGCGAGGACTACGACTTCTTCTACTTCCCCGCGTTCTCCGAGCGCGACCTGGGCAACCCGGTCTTGGGCGGCGGCACGCTGATGGCCATCACGGATGCGAACGACGCGACCACGGCCTTCATCGATTTCCTCAAGACGCCCTTCGCGAACGAGGTGATGATGGCGCAGACGGGCTTCCTGACGCCCCATTCGGGCGTGAACCTCGACGCCTACACGGACGACCTGCTGCGCGGTCAGGGCGAGATCCTGCTGGATGCCACGACCTTCCGCTTCGACGCGTCCGACCTGATGCCGGGCGAGGTCGGCGCGGGCACCTTCTGGACGGGCATGGTCGACTACGTCGGCGGCGCCTCGGCGGAGGACGTGACCTCGGACATCGAGCAGTCCTGGCCGCAGTGAGGCCTATGCGGGGCGTGCCAAGCCCCCTAGGGTCGTGAGAAAGGCCGGTCCGGGGCGCCGCCCCGGGCCGGCCCAACGAGAAGAAGAGGGCACGGGAAGACCCGGCCCCGACACGGGAGGGAACGGCCATGAACCCCGCCTTGCAGGGTCTCATCACGATCATCGTCGGCGTGGGGGGATGCGTCGGGTACTTCTACCTTTCGAACATCGTCCTCGACAGGTTCATCTTCCCGCCCAAGGCCGGCGACGCGGGCCGCAACATCCGCCGCGCGGAGGCCGTGCGCCCCTGGCTCTTCCTCTTCCCGGCGATGTTCGCGCTGGGGCTCTACCTCGCTTATCCCGTCTTCGAGACGCTGCGTCTGTCGCTGTCGAACCGCCTGCCGGGCGGCCGGTCCGAGTTCGTCGGCTTCGAGAACTACGCCCAGATGTTCGGCGAGCCGAAGTTCGGTGAGGCGCTGCGCAACAACATGCTATGGCTGGTCGTGGTGCCCGCGGCCTCGACCGCGATCGGGCTTCTGGTCGCGCAGCTGACCGACCGGATCAGGTGGGGGACGGTCGCGAAGTCCCTCATCTTCATGCCGATGGCGATCTCGTTCGTGGGCGCGGCCGTGATCTTCAAGCTGATCTACGAGGCCCGCGCCGCCGACGCGCCGCAGATCGGCATCCTCAACGCGGTCTGGCTGCAGTTCGAAGGGGGGATCGGCTCGTTCCTGTTCCTGCGCCTGCTGCCGATCATCCTCTTCCTCGGGTTCGCGGCGATCCTCGCCTACGTCGCCTGGATCCTCGTCCGCCCGATCCTGCGCGGAGACGGCGGAGGGGCGGGCGCGGTGATCGGCCGGCTGTTCGCCGCCCTCGTCATGGTATGGCTCGGCGCCGAGGCCGTTCTGCAGGCGCTGGACGTGGCGACGTTCGAGTTCGACTACGGCCAGCCGCAGACATGGCTGACGATTCCGTTCTGGAACAACTTCTTCCTGATGATCGTGCTGATCTGGATCCAGACCGGCTTCGCGATGGTCATCCTCTCGGCCGCGCTGAGGGGCATCCCGGAAGAGACGGTCGAGGCCGCCATCGTGGACGGCGCCAACCCGTTCCAGGTCTTCTTCCAGATCAAGATCCCGCAGATCATGGGCACGATCGTCGTCGTCTGGACGACGATCACGATCACGGTGCTCAAGGTCTTCGACATCGTCTTCGCCATGACCAACGGCCAGTGGGAGACGCAGGTCCTGGCGAACTACATGTACGACAAGCTGTTCCGGGCGAACGATTGGGGAATCGGCTCGGCCGCGGCGATGATCATCATGCTGCTGGTGACGCCGATCCTGGTCTGGAACGTCTACAACGCCCGCAAGGAGATGCGCTGATGGAAAGTCGCATGGCCGGAACGAAGCGCGGAGGGCGGGTCTAGTGGAAGACGGAATGGCAGGCCAGAAGTCCACGCTGACCTGGGCGGTCCACATATCGGTGGCGTTCCTCGTCCTGCTCTGGGTGTTCCCGACGGTGGGGCTGCTCGTCAGCTCGTTCAGGACGGGCGACCAGATCGGCACCTCGGGCTGGTGGGCCGCGCTCCTCCCGCAGGAGCAGGTCGTTCAGTTCCGCACGCTCGATCCTGACGACGCGCGCGTGCCGGTCGGAGACCTGTTCGTCGTGGAGGGCGACATCTTCGAGGGCGGCGAGCCCCTGGACATAGCGGCCTACGGCACCTCGTCCCGTGCGGTGGGCGCGTTCGAGCCGGGCGAGGTCAGCGAGATGGGCGAGGGCGAGACCCTCGTGCTGAACCCCGACGGGTCCTACGTCTGGACCGGCACGGACGACCAGATCTCCGGCCGGGGGCAGCGCATCTTCGCGACCGTCACTTCCCCGCCTGAGTTCACGACCGCCAACTACGAGTTCATGCTGCTGGACGAGCGCAATTCCGAAGGGATGACGAGGGCGTTCTTCAACACGCTGACCGTGGTGATCCCGGCGACGATCATCCCCATCCTGATCGCGGCCTTCGCGGCCTATGCGCTGGCGTGGATGGACTTTCCCGGGCGCGCGCTGCTGGTCGCGGCGGTCGTGGCGCTGCTGGTCGTGCCGCTGCAGCTCGCGTTGATCCCGCTGCTGAAGCTCCACAACGAGATCGGGATCGGGAAGGGCTATCTTGGGGTATGGCTCGCGCATACGGGGTTCGGGATGCCGCTCGCCATCTACCTGCTGCGGAACTACATGGTCGGGTTGCCGCGCGACATCATCGAGAACGCGAAGGTCGACGGGGCGACGGACTTCCAGATCTTCACGAAGATCATCCTTCCGCTGTCCTTCCCCGCGCTCGCGTCCTTCGCGATCTTCCAGTTCCTCTGGACTTGGAACGACCTGCTCGTCGCGCTGGTGTTCCTGATCGACTCGTCCGGCCAGACGACGGTGATGACGCGCCAGATAGTCGAGCTGCTCGGAACCCGCGGCGGCGACTGGGAGATCCTGGCCACCGCGGCCTTCATCTCGATCGTGGTGCCGCTGGTCGTGTTCTTCGCGATGCAGCGATACCTCGTGCGCGGCATCCTCGCCGGTTCGGTGAAGTGAGAAGCGGGCTTGCGCCGGCACGCATGACGGGGAAGGGGGACGTCATCCCCCTTCCTGCGTAGGGACGCTGCAAGTGAACGCACAGACCGAGACGAAGCCCGCCGACGCACCTCGTGCGGACGCCGACTGGTGGCGCGGCGCCGTGATCTACCAGATCTACCCCCGCTCATATCAGGATAGTTCGGGCGACGGGATCGGCGATTTGGCCGGGATCGCCAGGCGCATCCCCTACATCGCGTCGCTCGGCGTGGATGCGATCTGGATAAGCCCGTTCTTCACGTCGCCCATGAACGATTTCGGCTACGACGTCAGCGACTATCGCGGCGTGGACCCGATGTTCGGCACGCTCGGGGATTTCGACGCTGTGGTGGCCGAGGCCCATGCCAACGGCCTGAAGGTCATGATCGACCTCGTGCTCTCGCACACCTCGGACGAGCATCCCTGGTTCGTCGAGTCCTCGGCCGACCGGACGAACCCGAAGGCCGACTGGTACGTCTGGGCCGACGCCAAGCCCGACGGCACGCCGCCCAACAACTGGTTGTCGATCTTCGGCGGCTCGGCATGGGAATGGGATCCCGGGCGACAGCAGTACTACCTGCACAACTTCCTCATTTCGCAGCCCGACCTGAACTTCCACGAGCCGGCGGTGCAGGACGCGCTGCTCGACGTGGCGCGGTTCTGGCTGGACCGGGGGGTGGACGGATTCCGCCTCGACACGATCAACTTCTACTTCGCGGACAAGCAGCTGCGGGACAATCCGCCGCTCGCGCCGGAGTACCGGAACGCGACGATCGCGCCGGCGGTGAACCCCTACAACCACCAGGAGCATATCTATTCGAAGAACCGCCCCGAGAACCTCGTCTTCCTCAGGCGCTTCCGCGAGATGATGGATGCCGCGCCCCATCCCACCGCCGCCGTGGGCGAGGTGGGGGACGCGCAGTTCGGGCTGGAGCTGCTGGGCCAGTACACCCGCCGGGGCGAGGGCGTGCAGATGTGCTACGCCTTCGAGCTTCTGTCGAAGGACCAGCCGACGGCGCCGCGCATCGCGGAGGTGTTCCATCGGCTCGACCGGGTGGCGGCGGACGGCTGGGCGTGCTGGGCCTTCTCGAACCACGACGTCGTGCGGCACGTGACGCGCTGGCAGCTGTCGCACGACGCCCGGCGCTGCTTCACGACGCTGATGATGTGCCTGCGCGGGTCGGCCTGCATCTACCAGGGCGAGGAGCTGGGCCTGCCGGAGGCCGAGATCGCCTTCGAGGACCTGCAGGACCCCTACGGCATCCGCTTCTGGCCCGAGTTCAAGGGCCGCGACGGCTGCCGGACGCCCATGCCCTGGGACGCGCAGGCCCCGAACGCGGGATTCACGGACGGCACGCCCTGGCTGCCGGTGCCCGAGGCCCATTACGAACGCGCCGTCTCCGCGATGGAGCGCGACGAGGAGAACGTCCTTCATCACTACCGCCGGGCGATCGCGCTGCGGCAGGCGCATCCCGTGCTGCGGGGCGGCGGGCAGTCGCGCGTCGAGGCGCGGGGCGATCTGCTCTGGTTCACGCGCGAGGACGGTGAGGAGACGATCTTCTGCGCGTTCAACCTTGGCGAGGCGCCCGCATCGGTTACGGTGCCCGAAGGAGAATGGGAGAACCTCGGCGGCGGCGTGCTCGGCGCGTCGACCTCCACGGACGGGTCGGCGGCGCTGGAGGCTTGGCAGCCGCTGATCCTGAGGAAGCGATAGACCGGGCCCGGCTCGGCAAGGGAGGGAAGAATGGCGGATCTCAAGCTGACGGACGTCGGCAAGACCTATGGGGGCACGGTCGAGGTGCTCAAGCACATCGACCTGGAGATCGAGCAGGGCGAGCTGATCGTCTTCGTCGGCCCCTCAGGCTGCGGCAAATCGACGTTGCTGCGGATGATCGCCGGGCTGGAGAGCATCAGCCACGGCACGCTGGAGATCGACGGCGAGGTGGTGAACGACGTCCCCCCCTCGCAGCGGGGCATCGCCATGGTGTTCCAATCCTACGCGCTCTACCCGCACATGACGGTGCGGGACAACATGACCTTCGCGCTGAAGATCGCGAAGAAGTCCCGCGAAGAGATCGACGCCGCGGTCGACAAGGCCGCCCGCATCCTCCAGCTCGAGCCCTATCTCGACCGGCTGCCCAAGGCGCTCTCGGGCGGCCAGCGCCAGCGGGTCGCGATCGGGCGGTCCATTGTGCGCGATCCGAAGGTCTACCTCTTCGACGAGCCGCTCTCGAACCTCGACGCGGCCCTGCGGGTCGCCACGCGGATCGAGATCGCCCAGCTGAAGGAGTCGATGCCCGAATCGACCATGATCTACGTGACCCACGACCAGGTGGAGGCGATGACGCTGGCCACCCGCATCGTGGTGCTGGCGAACAAGGGCATCGCGCAGGTGGGGACCCCGCTGCAGCTATACGAGACGCCCGAGAACGAGTTCGTCGCCCAGTTCATCGGCTCGCCCTCGATGAACCTTCTGGCGGGCGAGATCACGAACACCGGCCCCCAGACGACCGTCGCCCTGGCCGGCGGCGGGACGGCGGTGTCCAACGTCGCTTCGCAGCCCTCGGACATGGGAATGAAGGTGAACGTCGGCGTCCGCCCCGAGGACTTCGTCGCGGCCGGCGAAGGCGGCGACTTCGTCTATCAGGGCCGCGTCGACATCACGGAGGCGCTCGGCGAGGTGACGCTGCTCTACTTCGAGGCCGAGGGCGAGGCGCCGCCGGTGATCGCGAAGCTTCCCGGCATCCACGAAGGATTGCGGGGCAACGTGGCGCGCGTGCGTGCGGACCCCGCGAAGGTCCACATCTTCCACGACGGACGGTCCCTGGCCTGGCGCGACGGCACGCCCGGCAGGCCGGTCGCGGCGGTCGCTTGAACCCTCTGAAGGCGGCGCTGCGGGCGGGCCGCCTGCAGAGGGGGCTGTGGCTCGCCACTGCGTCGGACACGGTCGCCGAGGTGGCGGCCGGCGCGGGCTTCGACTGGCTGCTCATCGACGCGGAGCATGGGCCGAACGACCCGCTGTCGATCCTGTCGCAGCTGCGGGCGATCGCCTCCGGCACGTCCCTGTCGGGGCAGGGGCCGGAGCCGGTCGTGAGGGTGTCGCGGCTGGACGAGGCCGAGATCAAGCGCGTGCTCGACCTCGGGTGCAGGTCCGTCCTCGTGCCGATGGTGAACACGCCCGAGGCCGCGGCCGCCGCCGTCGCCGCCGTCCGCTATCCGCCATCGGGCCGGCGAGGGGTCGGCGCGGGCCTCGCCCGGGCGAGCGGATACGGAACGAACCCCGCCTACGTGGCGGAGGCAGACGCGGATCAGTGCCTGATCGTCCAGGCCGAGACGGCCGAGGCGCTGGGAAACCTCGACGCCATCGCCCGGACGGAAGGCGTCGACTGCGTCTTCGTAGGGCCCGCCGACCTGTCCGCCGACCTGGGCCACCCCGGCGCGCCGGACCACCCGGAGGTGCTGGCCGCGATCGACGGCGCCATCGAGACGATCCGCGGCGCGGGAAAGGCGGCCGGCATCGTCGACTTCACGCGCGAGGCGCACCGCCGCTGGGAGGGGCGGGGCGTGATCTTCCTCGGGCTGGGGGGCGACACGGGCTGCCTGCAGGCGGGCATGGCGGCCTTGCTGCAGGAATAGGCGTGCGCCCCGCCCAGATCGGGCGGGGCTGCCGGGTCCGCGCCCGCCCCAGCGCGTTTCGCGCTAGCCGGACGCATGGAGCGGACGCCCCTCACCCTCGCGATCCCGCTGATCGCGATCGGCGCCCTCACCGTCCACGGAGGGCGGCCCTGACTTGCGCCTTTGACCCTGCTCGGGCTCTACGACCTGCGCGCGGCGCAGCTCGACTTGGTGGCGGCCATGCTCCTGGCGCATCGGGCCGCAATGATGGCAGTGGCCGGGGCGCTTCTCTTCCTCGCGGCATCGCGGATGACCTTCCTGCGATGGCTCGTGACGTTCGTCGCGCTTTCGAAGATGCTCTTCGTGATCGCGGCCTTTCCGGTGCGGGAGGCGGTCACGCTCACCTTCTGATCCGCCCCCGCCTCGATCACCGTCCTCGTCGCTTGCTGGCTCCCGGCGCGTCCGACTTCGCGGCGTCGCGCCGCCTAGCGCGCATCCATCACGAAGCCGAGCGTGTTCAATAGAAGCTGCGCTGCCAGGATCGACGTCGTGTCAGCCGCGTCGTAGGCGGGCGCGACCTCCACAAGGTCGATCCCCACCACGTGGGAGCGGTAGGCCACCGCGCGCAGGGTCTCGAGCACCTCGTAGTAGAGGAAGCCGCCGTGCGACGGGGTGCCGGTGCCCGGCGCGATGGAAGGGTCGAACCCGTCGATGTCGATGGTCAGCCAGACGTCGCCCTCCGGCACGCGGGCGGCGATGCCCTCGGGCCCGAGCGCGCGAGCCTGGCGCACCGACAGGATGTCGGCCCCCATGGCGCGCGCCGCCTCGTACCCTTCCCGCGCGGTGGAGGAGACGTTGCGGATGCCCAGCGCGGTCAAGCCGGTCACCCAGTCCTTCTCAAGGGATCGGCGAAGGGCGTTGCCGTGCCCGCGCGTGACGCCATGCCGCACGTCGACGAAGTCGAGATGGGCGTCGATCTGCACGATGTGGCAGGGGCGCCCCTCCATCGCCTCGATGCAGGGGATGTGGACCGAATGGTCGCCGCCGAGGACGACGGGCAGGGCGCCCGCGCGCAAGGCGGCCTCGACCCCGAAGCGTATGTTATCGTGGGACTTTTCAGTATTCGTGTGGACGATGTCGGCGTCGCCCATGTCCGCGATGCGCACCTCGGGCCCGAGGAAGGTCCTGTCCTCCTCGTGGTCGTAGGCGCCCGCGTGGCCGAAGGCGAAGAGGGTCGACGCCTCGCGGATCGCGCGCGGCCCGAAGCGCGCGCCGGGCCGCCACTGGGTGCCCCCGTCGAAGGGCGCGCCCAGGATCACGACGTCGCAGTCCAGCGCGCTCCAGTCCGGGTGGTGGGGGTGCCGGCCGAAGGTGCAGATGCCGGTGAAGGGCAGGTCGAGCCGCCCGCTGTCGTAGCTTGCTGTCATGGCGCATGGGCGCATGGCGGGCGCGGGCTTTCAACCCGTCCCGAGACGTGGGAAGGGGTGCCGCCAACCGAAATCCTCCGGGGAGAGACCGATGGAGATTCGCGAGGCGCTCACCTTCGATGACGTCCTCCTGGTTCCTGGAGCGTCCAGCGTCCTGCCGTCGACCGCCGACACGCGCACGCGGGCGGCGCGGGACGTGACGATGAACATCCCGCTCCTCTCCTCGGCGATGGACACGGTCACCGAAGGTCCGATGGCGATCGCCATGGCGCAGGCGGGGGGGATCGGGGTGATCCACCGCAACCTCGACGTCGATGCCCAGCAGCAGGAGGTGCGCCGGGTCAAGCGGTTCGAATCCGGCGTGGTCTACAACCCGATCACACTCGCCCCCGACCAGACCCTCGCGGACGCCAAGGCCCTGCAGGAGCGCTACTGCGTCACCGGCTTCCCCGTGGTCCGGGACGGCCGGGTGGTCGGCATCGTCACCAACCGCGACATGCGCTTCGCCACGGACGACGCGACCCCCGTCGCGGCCATGATGACGGGCGAGGATCTGGCCGTCCTGCGCGAGCCCGCCGACCTTGCCGAAGCGCGGCGCGTCATGGCCGAGCGCCGGATCGAGAAGCTGCTGGTGACGGACGGCGAGGGGCGTCTGAAAGGCCTCCTGACCATCCGCGACATCGAGCAGGCGGTGCTGAACCCCCATGCCTGCAAGGATGGGCTGGGCCGGTTGCGGGTCGCGGCGGCGACCACCGTGGGGAACGCGGGCTTCGAGCGGTCCGAGGCCCTGGTCGACGCGGGCGTGGACCTTCTGGTGATCGACACCGCGCACGGCCATTCCGAAGGGGTCGCCCGGGCGGTCGAGAAGGCCAAGCTGCTGAGCAACGAGACGCGGATCGTCGCGGGCAACGTCGCCACCGCCGAAGGGGCCAGGGCGCTGATCGACGCGGGCGCGGACGCGGTGAAGGTCGGGATCGGACCGGGCAGCATCTGCACGACGCGCATGGTCGCGGGCGTGGGGGTGCCGCAGCTGACCGCGATCATGGACGCCGCGTCGGCCGCGGGGGACGTGCCAGTCATCGCCGACGGGGGGATCAAGTTCTCCGGCGACTTCGCGAAGGCCATCGCGGCTGGGGCCTCCTGCGCCATGGTCGGCAGCATGATCGCCGGCACGGACGAGAGCCCTGGCGAGGTGATCCTCTACCAGGGGCGGTCCTTCAAGGCGTACCGGGGGATGGGCAGCCTCGGCGCGATGGCGCGGGGCAGCGCGGACCGCTACTTCCAGCACGACGCGGCGAGCGACAAGCTGGTCCCCGAGGGGATCGAGGGGCAGGTGCCCTACAAGGGGCCGGCGGGCGCGGTGATCCACCAGCTCGTCGGCGGGCTAAGGGCGGCCATGGGCTATGTCGGCGCCGCCACCGTGGACGAGATGCGCGCGAAGGCCCGCTTCACACGCATCACCGGCGCCGGGCTGAAGGAAAGCCACGTGCACGACGTGCAGATCACGCGCGAGGCCCCGAACTACAGGATCGGCTAGGTGACGCCGGGCGCGCGCATCGCCGCCGCGATCGGCGTGCTGGACGACTGGCGGGGCGGAACGCCCGCCGAGCGGGCGCTGCTGCGCTGGTCGCGGGGCGCGCGCTACGCAGGCTCGAAAGATCGGGCGGCCGTGCGGGACCACGTCTTCGACGCCTTGCGGCGCTGGCGCAGCGCCTGCGTTCGCGGTGGGTCCGAAGGCGGCCGCGGCGCGATGATCGGCCTTCTGCGCGAAGCGGGAACGGAGCCCGGGGCGCTGATGGACGGGAACGGGCACGCGCCCCTGCCACCCGGCCCCGGCGAGGCCGGACGGACGCCCACCACGGCCGAGGCACGCGATCTGCCCGACTGGTTCCAGCACGTGCTGGAGGAGGACCGGCCGGGCCGGCTGGATCCCATCGCGGCGGCCCTCAGGAACCGCGCGCCGCTGCATCTTCGCGCCAACCTCCTGAAGGGGGATCGGGAATCCGCCGCAGCCGCCCTTGCCGGCGAGGGGATCGAGACACGGCCGGTGCCCGGCGTGGCGACCGCGCTGGAGGTGGTCGCCGGCGGGCGGGCGCTGCGGGGGTCGCGGGCCTTCGCGGACGGCCTGGTCGAGCCGCAGGACGCCGGCAGTCAGGCCGTCGCCGCCTTGGTGCCGCTGGCGCCGGGCATGCGGGTGCTCGACCTCTGCGCCGGCGGGGGTGGCAAGGCCATGGGAATGGCGGCCCGCTGCCCCGGCGCCGCCGTCTTCGCCTGGGACGCCGCCCCCGCCCGCATGACCGACCTGCCGAAGCGCGCGCGGCGGCTGGGCGCAGAGGTTCGCGTGCTCGACCAGCCGGAGGACGGGGCGCCGTTCGACGCGGTGCTCTGCGATTCGCCATGCTCGGGGTCGGGCACGTGGCGGCGCGATCCCGAAGGGCGCTGGAGCATCACGCCGGAGCGGCTGGCCGAACTGGTCCGCCTGCAGGGTGGGATCCTGGACCGTGCCGCGAGCCTCGCCCGGAGGGGGGGCGTGGTGGTCCATGCGACCTGCTCGGTCCTCCGGCGGGAGAACGAGGGCGTCGTGGAGGCCTTCCTGGACAGGCGCCGGGGCACGTTCGAGCGCGGCCCGTCGCTGCTGCGCGAGCCCGGTCCCGAGGGCGACGGCTTCGGCGGTGCCGTGCTGGGGCGCCGGTAAGGCTTCGTGCCCGGCACGCCGGCGGGGCCGCCGCGGGCCGTTAGGCTGCGGTTAACCCGGTGCTGCTAAGCTGGGGCGAATCGGATGGGGGATCGCGATGAGCATGACGGATGGCAGCGGGATCGCCGGCGGCGCGCCGAGACGCGCGGCCGGCCTTCTGATCGCCGCAGCCGGGATGGCGGCGTTCCTCGTGCTGCCGGAGGGGATGCTGCGGCTCGCGTTGCTGGGCCTTTCGGCCGGGTTGGGCGCGCTGGCCCTCGGCGGAGGCTCCGCCGTTCCGAAGCGACGGCGCGCGCCGGGGCCCACCCGCGATCCCGCGATGGACGCCACTGCGCCCGATGCCGATCCGGGGCTGGTCGCGGGTCCCCTGGCGCCGACGGGGAGCGTCCGGCACCATGCGTCCGGCGGCGCAGCGCGCGATGGCCGCGACTTCATGCCCGCCCGGGCGGCGGCCAATTCCCCCAGTCAGGATAGCGCGCGCCCGGCCGTCCCGCACGAGTTCGGCGGGGGCCTCGAGGACGCGTTCGCCGCGATGCCCGTCGCCCTCGTCGCGATCCGGGAGGGCGGGTTCGTCTATGCGGGCAACCCGCGGGCGCAGGCGCTCCTCGCGCACGACCTGAGGACGGCGCCCCATCTGCGGGACCTCGTCGGCGGCCTCGGCCGGTCGATCCGCGACTGGGTCGAAGACGCGCTGGAAGGACGTGGGCTGGGCCATCCGGAGGTGCTGCGCGCGCGCCTGCCGCAGGCCGAGACCTACATCCAGGTCACCTTCGGCCGCGTGCTGCGGGACGGGGCGCCGACGCTGATCGCCCATCTCAGCGACGCCACAGAGTTCAAGACGCTCGAGGCGCAGTTCGTGCAGGGCCAGAAGATGCAGGCGATCGGGCAGCTCGCCGGCGGGGTCGCGCACGATTTCAACAACCTGCTCACCGCGATCTCGGGCCATTGCGACCTGCTGATGCTGCGGCGCGACCAGCACGACCCGGACTATGCCGACCTCGTCCAGATCAACCAGAACGCCAACCGCGCGGCGGGGCTGGTCGGCCAGTTGCTGGCGTTCTCGCGCAAGCAGAACCTTCAGCCGGAGGTGCTCGACGTCGCCGAGACCCTGTCCGAGCTGACGCATCTGCTGAACCGCCTCGTGGGCGAGCGGGTCGCGCTGACGCTGAACCCCTCGGCGGAGGTCGGGCGCATCCGCGCGGATCGGCGGCAGATGGAGCAGGTCCTGATGAACCTGGTGGTCAACGCGCGCGACGCCCTTCCCGAAGGGGGCGCGATCCGGATCGAGGGCGGCGACCTCGACCTCGTGGCGCCGCTCCTTCGGGACAGGGCGGAGGTTCCCGCCGGCACCTATGTCGAGCTGCGCGTCACCGACGAGGGCTGCGGCATCCCGCCCGACCAGCTCGGCAAGATCTTCGAGCCGTTCTGGACCACCAAGCGCCCCGGCGAGGGCACGGGCCTAGGCCTTTCGACCGTGTACGGGATCGTCAAGCAGACGGGCGGCTTCATCTTCGTGGACAGCGAGGTCGGCGTGGGCACGACGTTCCAGCTGCTGTTCCCGAGGCACGAGCCGGCTGCGCCCTCCGAGGAGCCCGAGGTCGCGCCCGCCGCGGAACCGCGCGGCGACGGGATGATCCTTCTCGTCGAAGACGAGGCGCCGGTCCGCAACTTCGCCTCGCGCGCCCTGCAGCTGCAGGGCTACGAGGTCGTCGAAGCCGAGAGCGCGGAGGCCGCGTTGGAGCTGCTGGAGGATCCGCGGCTGAAGGTCGACCTCTTCGTGACGGATGTCGTCATGCCGGGTCTCGACGGCCCGAGCTGGGTCCAGCGGGCGCGGCAGGAACGGCCCGACGTTCGGGTGGTCTTCATGTCGGGCTACGCGGAGGAGGCGCTCGACGGATCGGCGGGCGCGATCCCGCATTCGGTGTTCCTGCCCAAGCCCTTCTCCCTCGAGGCGCTGAGCCGGACGGTCGCGCGGCAGCTGGAGGGGCACGGCGCAAGCGCCAGGGCCGCGCCCCGGCGCCGGGCGTCCTCCTCCCCCGAAGGGGGGGCAGCGGGGGACGATCTGCTGACCGCCGCCTCGCGTGCGGGTCGGCCCGATCCGGGGGGGCGGCCGGGGGGCGCCGCGGCGCCCTAGGGGCCGCCCGCGGCATCGGCTTCGCCACCGCGCCCCCGCCGGCCGGGTCAAAGGGGATCATCCTTCGCCGGCGCGGCGCCAGATCGCGAACTCCTCTGGGACGGCTTTGCGCAGGCGTGCGTCGACGTCCGGCGACAGGCGTGCCCGGCTGGGGGTGGGGGCGGAGATGTTGCGCTGCTCGGCGATGACGGGGCGGCCGAGCCGCTCGGAGAGGAAGGCGTCGAGGCGCGCGCGATCCTCGTAGGCGAAGAGGCGGTCGACGCCGATCTTCCCGCCCGGGCCCCGCACGAAGCGGTTCTGGCTGCCCACGTTCGCGAAAGGCGCGCGCTCGCGCTCGCAATAGGCGAGGGCGAAGGCGTCGAAGTCGATGCCCCTCGTGGAGTTGCGCGGATCCGGCACGCCGGGCCGCTGGCGATAGCGCCACCAGGACCCGAGCCACGAGATGGGCTCGCGGATGACGGCGACGGTCTCCATCCGGCGGCCGGCGATGTCCTCCAGCATCGGTCGCACGAAGCGGTGGTAGCGGTAGAAGGGCGCGTGCTTGAGCACGGGCGGATCGCTGATGCGCATCGTCGCCAGGTCGCCCAGCGCCTCGGCATAAGCGGTGGTGCCGGTCTTCGGCACGGCGAGGAGGACGAGGGACTGCTTGAAGAAGACCAGCATGCGGCGGGTTCTAGTCGCCCCGGCGGCCGGGGTCGCGCCTTTCGCGATCGGCGGTAACCCGCTGTTAACCCCTTGCCACACATGGTGGGCCCCATCGGATTCGACTTGATTTGTTCACGGTAAGTTCGCATATCCCGTGAACGAACAGGGCGTGAACGAACGCATCATTGGACGCGGCGCCAGAGCCGTGCGAACAAGGGGAAACTCCATGGCAACGGCGACCCTCCTCGACATGACGGACAGAAAGCAGGCCGACCGGCAGAAGGCCCTCGACAGCGCGCTCGCCCAGATCGAGCGGCAGTTCGGCAAGGGCTCGATCATGAAGCTCGGCGGCGAGAACCAGCTGCCGGACATCGAGGCCACCTCGACCGGCTCGCTCGGCCTCGACATCGCGCTGGGCATCGGCGGGTTGCCGAAGGGCCGGATCGTCGAGATCTACGGCCCCGAATCCTCGGGCAAGACGACGCTGACGCTCCACGCCGTCGCGGAGGAGCAGAAGAAGGGCGGCGTGTGCGCCTTCGTCGACGCCGAGCACGCGCTCGACCCGCAATACGCCAAGAAGCTGGGCGTGAACCTCGACGAGCTGCTGATCTCGCAGCCCGACACGGGCGAGCAGGCGCTGGAGATCACGGACACGCTCGTCCGCTCGGGCGCAGTCAGCATGGTGGTGGTCGATTCGGTCGCCGCGCTGACCCCGAAGTCCGAGTTGGAAGGCGACATGGGCGACAGCTCCGTCGGGGTGCACGCGCGCCTGATGTCCCAGGCGATGCGCAAGCTGACGGGCTCGATCGCGCGGTCGAACTGCATGGTCATCTTCATCAACCAGATCCGGATGAAGATCGGCGTCATGTTCGGCTCGCCCGAGACGACGACCGGGGGTAACGCGCTGAAGTTCTACGCCTCCGTCCGCCTCGACATCCGGCGGATCGGCGCGATCAAGGACCGCGACGAGGTGGTGGGCAACGCGACCCGCGTGAAGGTCGTGAAGAACAAGGTCGCCCCGCCGTTCAAGCAGGTCGAGTTCGACATCATGTACGGCGAGGGCATCTCGAAGATGGGCGAGCTTCTGGACCTCGGCGTGAAGGCCGGCGTGGTCGAGAAGTCCGGTGCCTGGTTCTCCTACGGGGACGAGCGGATCGGCCAGGGCCGCGAGAACGCCAAGACCTTCCTGAAGGAGAACAAGCAGATCGCCTACGCGATCGAGGACAAGATCCGCGCGGCGCACGGCCTCGACTTCGAGATGCCGAAGGAAGACCAGGATCGCGCGCAGGACGACAACGTCCTGGAGGAGTGATCCCGCCGCGGTCCTGAAGGCGAAGGGCGTCCCGCGGGGCGCCCTTTTGCTGCGTGGACAGGGGCGGGGGCGGGGGTTAGGTCAGCCCGACCCCTCAGACCGCCCGGACGATTCCAGATCATGACCGACCTCGCCGACATCCGCGCCGCCTTCCTCGACTACTTCGCGGAAGAGGGGCACGCTGTCGTTCCCTCGAGCCCGCTGGTCCCGCGCAACGATCCCACGCTGCTGTTCGCCAACAGCGGCATGGTGCAGTTCAAGAACCTCTTCACCGGGGTCGAGACGCGCGACTACGCCCGCGCGACCAGCGCGCAGAAATGCGTGCGCGCGGGGGGCAAGCACAACGACCTCGACAACGTGGGCTATACGCGCCGGCACCACACCTTCTTCGAGATGCTCGGCAACTTCTCCTTCGGCGACTACTTCAAGGAGGAGGCGATCCCCTATTCCTGGCAGCTCGTGACGGGCAAGCTGGGGATCGACCCCTCGCGGCTTCTGGTGACGGTCTATCACGACGACGACGAGGCGGCCGCCCTCTGGAAGAAGGTGGCGGGCCTGCCGGACGAGCGGATCATCCGCATCGCGACGGCCGACAACTTCTGGATGATGGGGCCGACCGGGCCCTGCGGCCCGTGCTCGGAGATATTCTTCGATCATGGCGAGGCGTACTGGGGCGGCCCCCCGGGCAGCCCGGAGGAGGACGGCGATCGGTTCGTCGAGATCTGGAACCTCGTCTTCATGCAGTTCGAGCAGCACGAGGACGGCACCCGCACCCCGCTGCCCCGGCCCAGCATCGACACCGGCATGGGGATCGAGCGGGTCGCCGCCCTCCTCCAGGGAACGAACGACAACTACGCGACCGATCTGATGCGCGCGCTGATCGAGGCGTCGGCGCATGCCACGAACACCGATCCCGACGGGGACGGGCGCACGCACCATCGGGTGATCGCGGACCACATCCGGTCGACGTCCTTCCTGATCGCCGACGGGGTGCTGCCGTCCAAGGACGGGCGGGGCTACGTCCTGCGGCGGATCATGCGGCGGGCGATGCGGCACGCGCACCTGCTGGGCGCGCGCGATCCGCTGATGTACCGGCTGGTGCCCGAGCTGGTCCGCCAGATGGGCGCTGCATACCCCGAGCTGGGCCAGGCGCAGGCCCTGATCGAGGAGACGCTGCGCGGCGAGGAGGAGCGATTCAAGACGACGCTCGACCGGGGGCTGTCGCTGCTCGACGCGGAGGTGGCGGAGCTGGGCGAGGGCGAGCCCCTGTCAGGCGAGGCGGCGTTCAAGCTCTACGACACGTACGGCTTTCCGCTGGACATGACGCAGGACGCCCTGCGCGAGATGGGGCGCGAGGTGGACCTGCCGGGCTTCGGATCGGCCATGGACGCGCAGAAGGCGCAGGCCCGGGCGGCATGGGCGGGCACCGGCGAGGTGGGGGAGACCGCGCTTTGGTTCGACCTCGTCGAGGAGCATGGCGCGACCGAGTTCCTCGGCTACGACACGGAGGCGTCCGAGGCCGCGGTGGTCGCCTTGGTGAAGGGCGGCGAGCGGGCCGAGGGTCTGGCCGCCGGCGACGAGGGGATCGTCGTGGTCAACCAGACGCCATTCTACGCCGAGGCCGGCGGCCAGGTGGGCGACACGGGCGAGATACGCTGGAGCGGCGGGCATGCGCGGGTGACGGACACCCGCAGGCAGGCGGGCGCCTTCCTGCACTTCGTCCGCGTGGAGGAGGGGGCGCTGGCCCCCGGCGCCGCCGTCGAGCTGGAGGTGGATCACGAGAGGCGCGCGCTGGTCCGCGCCAACCATTCGGCCACGCACCTCTTGCACGAGGCGCTGCGGGATGCGCTGGGGGGGCATGTGGCGCAGCGCGGCTCGCTGAACGCGCCGGACCGGCTGCGCTTCGACTTCTCGCACGGCAAGGCGCTGACGGCAGAGGAGATCGGCGTGGTCGAGAAGGCCGTGAACCGCTTCATCCGGCAGGACAGCGCAGTGACGACGCGGATCATGGCGCCTGACGACGCGCGGGCGCTGGGAGCGCAGGCGCTCTTCGGCGAGAAGTACGGCGACGAGGTGCGGGTCGTCTCGATGGGCCGGGCCGCGACGGGCAAGGGCCAGGACGGCGACACCTGGAGCATCGAACTCTGCGGCGGCACCCATGTGGGGCGGACGGGCGAGATCGGCCTCTTCGCGATCCAGTCGGACAGCGCGTCCTCGTCGGGCGTCCGGCGGATCGAGGCGCTGACGGGCGCGGCGGCGCTGCGGGCCCTGCGGGAGCAGGAAGGGCGGCTGCTGGAGGCGGCCTCGGCCCTGAAGGCGGGCCCTGGGGAAGTGCCGGCGCGCGTCGCGATCCTTCTGGACGAACGGCGGCAGCTTCAGGCCGAGGTCGCGCGCCTCAAGCGCGAGGCGGCTTTAGGGGGGAGCGCCGCCGCGGGACCGGAGGCACGTGAGATCAACGGCATGCAGGCGGTTCTTCAAGCGCTTGACGGGGTGACGGGCAAAGAGCTTCCGGCGCTGATCGACGCCCATAAGCAGTCGATCGGCTCGGGGGTTGTCGTCCTCGTGTCGGATGCGGGCGGCAAGGCGGCGGTGGCCGCGGGCGTGACGCCGGATTTGACGGGCCGCGTCAGCGCGGTGGACCTGGCGCGGGCGGCGGGCGCCGCGCTGGGGGGCAAGGGCGGCGGCGGGCGGCCGGACATGGCGCAGGCAGGCGCCCCCTCGGCCGAGAACGCGGAAGGCGCGCTGGAGGCGGCGGTGAAGCTTCTGGAGGCGGCGGGATGACCAAGGGGGCCTTCTGGATCGCGCACGTCACGGTCACGGACGACGAGCGCTACGCCCGGTACGCGCGTATCGCCACGGAAGCCATCGCCGAGCATGGCGGCGTCTTCGAGGCGCGCGGCGGGCGTTACCGCACGATGGAGGGGCGCGAGCATGCCCGCAACGTCGTCGCGCGGTTCCCGTCCTTCGAGGCAGCCGTCGCCTGCTACGAGAGCCCCCGCTACCAGGAGGCGCTGTCCCATGCCGCGGGCGCGTCCGAGCGGGACCTCGTCATCGTCGAGATGGATTGACCAGGCGCGTCTGGACCCTGGCGGAGCTGACCTCGGCCTTTCCGCGCGCGGGCCGGGTCGAGGCGATCCTGCTGCGGCCCGAGCGGCGGGCGGAGCCGATCCGCGCGGACGCGGCGACGCTGCGCGAGGACGGGCTGGAGGGCGACCATGCGCGGCCCGGCAAGCGGGCGGTGACGCTGATCCAGGCCGAGCACCTGCCGGTCATCTCCGCCCTCGCAGGGCGGGAGGCGACGCCGGAGGCGCTGCGCCGGAACCTCGTCGTGGCGGGGCTGAACCTCGCGGCGTGCCGCGGCAGGCGGCTTCGCGTGGGCGGGTCCGTGGTGACGATCACCGGACCCTGCGCGCCTTGCTCGCGCATGGAGGAGGCGCTGGGCGAGGGCGGCTACAACGCCGTCCGCGGCCATGGCGGCTGGTATGCCGAAGTGGACGCGCCGGGCCGGATCGCCGTCGGCGACGCGGTGCTGCCGGGCTGAGGGGGATCGGAACCGGCGGGGCCCTCGCGGATTCTGAATCCATGAGTGCCGACGTCGATCCCGCCCTGGCCGAGAAGGCCGTCGCCATCCACGAACGGCTCTGCGCGGTCTATGGCTGCCCCATCGACTACTTCCAGCATCTCGACCCACTCTCGGAGCTGGTCTCGACCCTTCTGAACCACCGCACCCGGAACCGGCAGGCCAAGGCTGCCTTCGAGGCGCTGCGCGAGGCTTTCCCTTCCTGGGAGGCGGTCCGCGACGCGCCGACCCCGGAGGTGCAGGACGCGATCCACGGCGTGAACTGGCCCGAGCAGAAGGCGCCGCGCGTGCAATCCGTCCTGCGGGCGATCACGGAGGAGCGCGGGGAGCTTTCCTTGAAGTTCCTGGCCGACATGCCCGTGCGCGACGCCCGCCGCTGGCTGGAGCGCATCCCCGGCATCGGGCCGAAGACCAGCGCGGCGGTGCTGAGCTTCTCGACCCTGCGCAAGGCGGCGCTGCCGGTGGACAGCCATCATCACCGCGTCGCGCAACGGGTGGGGCTGATCCCCAGGAACATGGACGTGGGCCCCGCGCACGCGGCGCTGGAGGCGCTGATGCCGCCCGAGTGGGACGCGCAGGAGGTCTACGACCACCACCAGGTGTTCATGCGGCTGGGGCAGAAGACCTGCCATTGGCGCGGGCCGGAATGCGGACGCTGCCCGATCCTGGACCTGTGCCCCACCGGGCGGGCCACCCGCGTCCCGCCGCCGCGCCAGGCCGATCCCCGGCAAGGGGAGCTGCGGCTGTAGGGCGGACCGGGGTCCGCCCCGAACGGCCGGGGGGCCGAGCGAGCCCCGCCTTACGAGGCCGCGCGCGCAGCGCGCTTGCGCTCGTGCGGGTCGAGGAAGCGCTTTCGCAGGCGCACGGCGTTCGGCGTGACCTCGACGAGTTCGTCGTCGTCGATATAGGCGATGGCCTGCTCGAGCGACATCTTCACCGGGGGCGTCAGGCGGACGGCCTCGTCGCTGCCTGCGGCGCGGATGTTCGTCAGCTTCTTGCCCTTCAGGGGGTTCACCTCGAGGTCGTTGTCGCGGGAGTGCTCGCCGATGATCATGCCCTCGTAGACCGCCTCCTGGGGCGAGACGAACATTCGGCCCCGGTCCTCGAGGTTCCAGAGCGCGAAGGCGACGGCGGCGCCGTTCTCCATCGAGATGAGGACGCCCTGGCGGCGGCCCGGAATCGGGCCCTTGTGAGGGGCCCAGGAATGGAAGACGCGGTTCAGGACGCCCGTGCCGCGGGTATCGGTCAGGAACTCGCCGTGGTAGCCGATCAGGCCGCGCGACGGCACCAGCGCCACGATGCGGGTCTTGCCGCCGTCCTGGCGCATCTCGGTCATCTCGCCGCGGCGGGGGCCGGTCAGCTTCTCGATCACGGCGCCCGCGAACTCGTCGTCGAGGTCGATCGTGACCTCCTCGACGGGCTCGAGGGTCTGGCCGCCCTCCTCCCGGAGGAGGACGCGGGGGCGGGAGATCGACAGCTCGAACCCCTCGCGGCGCATGTTCTCGATCAGGACGCCCATCTGCAGCTCGCCCCGGCCCGCGACGTCGAACGCCTCGCCGCCGGGGGTGTCGGTGACGCGGATCGCGACGTTGGTCTCGGCCTCCTTCATCAGCCGCTCGCGGATGACGCGGGACTGGACCTTCTTGCCGTCGCGTCCCGCGAGGGGGGAATCGTTGATCCCGAAGGTGACGGAGATGGTGGGAGGATCGATGGGCTGGGCGGGCAGGGGGATGTCGATGGATGGATCGCACAGGGTGTCGGCCACGGTGGCCTTCGCCATCCCCGCGAGGGAGACGATGTCGCCCGCCACCCCTTCGTCGATGGGCTGCTGCTGGAGGCCCCGGAAGGCGAGGACCTTCGAGACGCGGAACTGCTCGATCCGCTCGCCCTCGCGGGAGAGGGCCTTGATCGTGTCGCCGGCCTTCACGGCCCCCGCCTCGATCCGGCCGGTCAGCAGGCGGCCGATGAACGGATCCGCGCCGAGCGTGGTGGCGAGCATCTGGAAGGGCTGGTCGGACTTCGCGGCCTGACGCGGCTTGGGCACGTGCCGGACGATCATCTCGAAGAGGGCGGAGAGGTCCTTGCGCGGCCCGTCCAGCTCGTCGTCGGCCCAGCCGGAGCGGCCCGAGGCGTAGAGGGTCGGGAAGTCGAGCTGGTCGTCGTCCGCGTCGAGCCCGGCGAAGAGGTCGAACACCTCGTCCAGGGCGCGGTCGGGCTCGGCGTCGGGCTTGTCGACCTTGTTCAGCACCACGATGGGCCGCAGGCCGAGGGCGAGGGCCTTGGAGGTCACGAACTTCGTCTGCGGCATCGGCCCCTCGGCCGCATCGACCAGCAGGACGACGCCGTCGACCATCGACAGGATCCGCTCGACCTCGCCGCCGAAGTCGGCGTGGCCGGGGGTGTCGACGATGTTGATCCGGGTACCCCGCCATTCGACCGACGTGGCCTTGGCGAGGATGGTGATGCCGCGCTCGCGCTCGAGGTCGTTCGAATCCATCGCCCGCTCGGCGACGGCCTGGTTCTCACGGTAGGTTCCGGACTGCTTCAGCAGCTCGTCCACGAGCGTGGTCTTGCCGTGGTCCACGTGGGCGATGATGGCGACGTTGCGCAGGTCCATTGGCGGCACCTCGGGGGATCGGGGCGCCTTGTCGCGGCGCGGCAGCGGGGAAGTTGCCGCGCAGGTAAGCGCATCGCCGCGCCGCGGCAAGTCAGTGCGGCGCGGTGCGCGAGAAGAGGTGGATGACGAGGACCCCCGCGACGATCAGCGCCATCCCGAGGACCGCCCCCCAGTCCAGCCGCTGTCCCAGCGCGGCCCACCCGATCAGCGCGATCAGCACCACGCCGAGACCCGACCAGATCGCGTAGGCCACCCCGACCGGGATGGTCCTGAGGGCGCCCGCGAGCAGCCAGAACGAAGCGCCGTAGAGGACCACTACGACGAGCGAGGGGACGAGGCGGGTGAACTGCGCGGACGCGGCGAGGGCGATGGTGCCGACCACCTCGGTCACGATGGCGAGGGTCAGCCAGGCGTAGGGATGCATGCGTTGGCCTCCTCAGCGGGCGACGTAGCGGTCGCGGCGGTGGTTCAAGGCGATGATCAGGTTCAGGATGATCGTGCCCGGCAGCGAGACGAGGACGAGCATCGGGTCGAGGATCGCGAAGGCCGCCGCGAAGACGCCGGCATCGACGATGAGCTGCGTCCAGCCGGCGCGGAAGCCGGTGGCGTCCTGCAGCCAGAGCGCGACGATGCCCACCCCGCCCATGCTGGCGCCGTGGCGGAAGATGGCGATGAAGCCGAAGCCCGCCATGACCCCGAACCAGACCGATCCCGCCCATGGATCGACCGCGCCGAAGGGGATCACGGCCGGGAGCCATTCGGTCAGGAGCGAGACGGTGGCCACGCAGGCCAGCGAGATCAGGGTGAACCGCGCGCCCATCTTGGCCCAGCCGAAGACGTAGAAGGGCAGGTTCAAGGCGAAGAACACCGCGCCATAGGACCAGCCCGTGACATAGGAGGTCAGGGCCGCGACCCCCGCGACCTGTCCGGTCACGAGACCGAGGTGCAGGAGGAGCGAGACCGCCAGCCCGACGAGCATCGTGCCGCAGACGAGACCCTGGGCGTTCTCGATCGGCGTATGGCGGGCGGGCTCGCTCACGGGGGGGCTTGGGCCTGTCTGTGTGGGGGGTGGGTCCGCCGCGCGACGGGCGCCGGAGGACCGGACGCCGCCGCGGGGACCCGCTGCCGCGATCAGCCCAGCGCCTTCTGCAGGTTCTGGTCCACCGCCTCGAGGAAGCCCTGGGTGGTCAGCCATTTCTGGTCCGGCCCGACGAGGAGGGCGAGGTCCTTGGTCATCTGGCCGCCCTCGACGGTCGCCACCACCGTCCCCTCCAGCGTCTCGGCGAAGTTGGCGAGCGCGTCGTTCCCGTCCAGCCTGGCGCGGTGCTTGAGGCCGCCGGTCCAGGCGAAGATGGACGCGATCGAGTTCGTGGACGTCGCCTCGCCCTTCTGGTGCTGGCGGTAGTGGCGGGTGACGGTGCCGTGCGCGGCCTCGGATTCGACGATCTTGCCATCGGGCGTCATCAGCTGCGAGGTCATCAGCCCCAGCGAGCCGAAGCCCTGCGCCACCGTGTCGGACTGAACGTCCCCGTCGTAGTTCTTGCAGGCCCAGACGTAGCCGCCCGACCACTTCATGGCGCTGGCGACCATGTCGTCGATCAGCCGGTGCTCGTAGTGGATGCCGGCCTCCTCGAAGCGGTCCTTGAACTCCTCGTCGTAGATCTTCTGGAAGAGGATCATGAACTGGCCATCGTACTGCTTGAGGATGGTGTTCTTCGTCGAGAGGTAGACCGGGTAGCCGCGCTTGAGGCCGTAGTTGAAGGATGCCCGCGCGAAGTCGATGATCGACTGGTCGAGGTTGTACATCGACATGAACACGCCCGAGGAGGGGGCGTCGAAGACCTCGTGCTCCTCGACGGTGCCGTCCTCGCCCACGAACTTCATGGAGAGCTTGCCGGGCCCGGGGAACTTCATGTCGGTAGCGCGGTACTGGTCGCCGAAGGCGTGGCGGCCGATCACGATGGGCTTGGTCCAGCCGGGCACGAGGCGCGGCACGTTGCGGCAGATGATCGGCTCGCGGAAGACGACGCCGCCCAGGATGTTGCGGATGGTCCCGTTGGGGGAGCGCCACATCTTCTTGAGGCCGAACTCCTCCACCCGGCCCTCGTCGGGGGTGATGGTGGCGCACTTCACGCCGACGCCGACCTCCTTGATCCTCTCGGCGGCATCGACGGTGATCTGGTCGTTCGTCTCGTCGCGCGACTCAATCCCGAGGTCGTAGTAGAGGAGATCCACGTCGAGATAGGGCAGGATCAGCTTGTCCTTGATGAACTGCCAGATGATGCGGGTCATCTCGTCCCCGTCCAGCTCGACGACGGGGTTCTCCACCTTGATCTTGGGCATGGGCGCTCCTTGAGGTCTCGGGTTTCGGGCCCGAGTAGCCCCGCGCCGGCGCGAAGGCCAGCGGAGGGCGGAACCGCGGGGGACGGGGGCGGCGTTGTCCGGCGACTGCCACTCAGGGAGCGGGTTCCATGCCGAAGATCGTCATCCTCCACCATTCCGGCTACGGCCACACCGCGAAGGTCGCCGAGGCGGTCGCGGATGGCGCGCGCGAGGGCGCCGAGGTGACCGTCCTGACCGTGGAGGAGATCGGCGAGCCGGGCGAGGCGTGGGCCCCGCTGCACGAGGCCGACGCGATCATCTTCGGCTCGCCCACCTACATCGGCTCGGTCTCCGCGCCGTTCGAGGCGTTCGTCGACGCCGCCTCGCCCATCTGGGCCGAGCAGAAGTGGAAGGACAAGCTGGCGGCGGGGTTCACCTGCTCGGCCTGCTTGGGGGGCGACAAGCAATCGACGCTGCAGCGGATGCAGGTGCTCGCGATGCAGCACGGCATGGTCTGGGTTGGGCTGGGGTTGCTGCCCGGCCGGCCGGAGCATCCATGCGACGATGCGGGGAACCTGAACCGGCTGGGCTTCTTCGCGGGCGCCGCCGCGCAGGCCGGGCAGGAGGCCCCGCCCGAGGAGGAGCCGATGGCCGCCGATCTGGCCACCGCCCGGCACCTCGGGAAGAGGGTCGCGGAGTGGGCGGCGCGGGTCGCGCGCTAGCGGCTGTTCTCGGTGAGCCGGCGCTTCACGTAGGTCTGCACGGAGCCGAGCATCGTCTCCATGTGCGGCTCCTCGAAGAAGTGGCCGGCGCCTTCGATCTCGTGATGGGTGATCGTGATGCCCTTCTGCTCGTGCAGCTTGCCGACCAGCGCCTGCGTGTCGGCGGGCGGCGCGACGCGGTCGGCGGTGCCGTTCACGATCAGGCCCGAGGACGGGCAGGGCGCGAGGAAGGTGAAGTCGTACATGTTCGCCGGCGGCGAGGCGGAGATGAAGCCCGTTACCTCGGGCCGCCGCATGAGGAGCTGCATCCCGATCCACGCCCCGAAGGAGAAGCCCGCGACCCAGGTATGCTTCGAGTCCGGGTTGAGCTGCTGGAGGTAGTCGAGGGCGGCGGCCGCGTCCGACAGCTCGCCCACGCCCTGGTCGTAGTCGCCTTGGCTGCGGCCGACCCCGCGGAAGTTGAAGCGCAGGACCGAGAAGCCGATCTGGTGGAAGGCGTAGTGCAGGTTGTAGACCACGCGGTTGTTCATCGTGCCGCCGAACTGCGGGTGCGGGTGCAGCACGATGGCGATGGGCGCGTCCTTCTGCTTTGCGGGATGGTAGCGGCCTTCGAGGCGGCCCTCGGGGCCGGGGAAGATGACTTCGGGCATGGGCGTCCTTCGTGGGCGGCGCGTTGACCGCGGCGGGTCACGTCCTTTAGAACCGTTCTAAACCGGTTGCGGCAGGTGGCCGCACCGGGACGGATTGCAGGTAGTGGGCGCCCCGCTGGGCGTCAACGCGGGGACGCGCTCCATGAAGCTGAGCACCAAGGGACGTTATGCGATGGTGGCGCTCGTCGATCTCGCGCTGCACGGCGGCGAGGGGCCGGTGCCGCTGGCGGCGATCTCGGGGCGGCAGGACATCAGCCTCGCCTATCTCGAGCAGCTCTTCGCGCGGCTGCGGCGCGCGGGCCTCGTCGAATCGATGCGCGGCGCGGCGGGAGGCTATCGCCTGGCGCGGGCGCCGTCGGAGATCCGGGTGTTCGACGTCCTCGCCGCCGTGGACGAGCAGGTCAGCGCCATGCAACCCGGCGTCGGCGCATCGGGCGCGCGATCGGGGTCGCGCGCGCAGTCGATGACCAACCGCCTGTGGGAAGGGCTCTCGGCGCAGGTCTACGTCTATCTCCACCAGACGCGGCTGTCCGACGTGGCGGCCAACGCGCTGGCCCCGTGCCCGGCGGTCCCCGCGCTGCTCGAGGTGGTGGACGGGTGAGGGGCGCGCGGCCGCCCTTTCGCGCCTTCGGCCCTGCCGGACGGATCCGGCCGGGGGCGCCGCCCCTGGGCGCCGGGGCCGTCTCTGCGGGCGAAGAGGGGCGGGGCGCGTGAGGCGGGTCTACCTGGACTGGAACGCGACCGCGCCCCTTCGCCCGGAGGCGCGCGAGGCGATGGCGGGGGCGATGGACGTCGCGGGAAACCCGTCCTCGGTCCACGCGGAGGGGCGGGCGGCCAAGGCGCTGCTGGAGCGGTGCCGGGCCGAGGTCGCCGAGGCGGCCGGAGCGGGCGCGGCGGACGTGGTGTTCACCTCGGGCGCGACGGAGGCCGCCGCGCTGGCCTGCGCGGGGCGCGGCCTGATGGGCGCGGGGGTCGAGCATGATTGTGTCGCCGCCTGGACGGATGGGAAGTTGCCGGTGGACCCGGACGGCCGGGTGGCGGTCGCAGACCCTGCGGGATCGGCGCTGCAGGCCGCGAACTCGGAGACGGGGGTGCGCCAGGACTTGCCGAAGGGGATCGCGGTGACGGACGCGGTGCAGGCGTTTGGAAAGGTTCCTTGGGGCTTCGACTGGTCGGGCGCGGGAATGGCGCTCCTTTCGGCGCACAAGGTGGGCGGGCCGAAGGGTGCGGGCGCGCTGGTGCTGCGCCGGGGGCTGGGCGTCACGCCCGCGATGCGCGGCGGCGGGCAGGAGGAGTCCCGCCGCGCGGGCACGGAGAACCTGATCGGGATCGCGGGTTTCGCAGCCGCCGCAAGGGCTTCGCAGGAAGAGCTCGCGCGCGGGGCGTGGGAGCGCGTGACCGAACTTAGAAACGTTCTAGAATTACTCTTGGAAGACGGCCCGGGCCCGACTATTTCAGTTGGGAAGGGCGCGGCCCGGCTTCCGAACACCCTGTGCATGATCGCGCCCGGATGGCGCGGCGAGACGCAGGTGATGGCGATGGACCTCGCCGGGTTCGCCATCTCGGCGGGGTCGGCCTGCTCGTCCGGGAAGGTCCGGGAGAGCAGGGTCCTGACGGCGATGGGCCTGGGCGAGCACGCGGCTTGCGCCATCAGGGCATCCCTTGGGCCCGCGACGACCGAAAGGGAGATACGCGCCTTCGCGGATGCCTGGCGCGGCGCTTACGCAAAGCGGCTGAAACGGGCCGCCTGAGGAGGTATCATGGACGGAGCCGATCCGATCGAAGTGCGCGAAGGCGTCGACCGCGAGACCGTGGAGCAGGTGGCGGCCCTCGCCGGCGCCTACAAGCACGGCTGGGAGACGGACGTCGAGATGGAGTTCGCCCCCAAGGGGCTGAACGAGGACATCGTGCGCCTGATCTCGGAGAAGAACGGCGAGCCGGAGTGGATGCTCGACTGGCGGCTGGAGGCGTTCCGCAAGTGGCGGGAGATGGACGAGCCGGACTGGTCGATGGTTCGCTATCCGCCGATCGACTACCAGGACCAGTACTACTACGCCCGCCCGAAGAGCATGGAGGTCAAGCCCAAGTCGCTGGACGAGGTCGACCCTGAGCTCCTGCGCACTTACGAGAAGCTGGGCATCCCCCTGAAGGAGCAGGCGATCCTCGCCGGGGTCGAAGGCGCGGCCGACGCGAACCGCAAGGTCGCCGTGGACGCGGTGTTCGATTCCGTCTCCGTGGGCACGACGTTCAAGGAGGAGCTGGCCAAGGCCGGCGTGATCTTCTGCTCGATCTCCGAGGCGCTGCGCGACCATCCCGAACTGGTGAAGAAGTACCTCGGCAGCGTCATCCCGCAGGCCGACAACTTCTTCGCCTGCCTGAACAGCGCTGTCTTCTCGGACGGCTCGTTCGTCTACATCCCGGAGGGCGTGCGCTGCCCGATGGAGCTGTCGACCTACTTCCGCATCAACGCCGAGAACACCGGCCAGTTCGAGCGCACGCTGATCATCGCGGAGAAGGGTTCCTACGTCTCTTATCTCGAAGGGTGTACCGCGCCGCAGCGGGACACGCACCAGCTGCATGCCGCCTGCGTCGAGATCGTGGCGCTGGAGGACGCGGAGGTGAAGTACTCGACGGTCCAGAACTGGTATCCGGGCGACGAGGAGGGGCGTGGCGGCATCTACAACTTCGTGACGAAGCGCGCCGACTGCCGGGGCGACCGCTCGAAGGTGATGTGGACCCAGGTCGAGACGGGCTCCGCCGTGACCTGGAAGTACCCGTCCTGCATCCTGCGCGGGGACGACAGCCAGGGTGAGTTCTACTCGATCGCGATCGCGAACAACGCCCAGCAGGCCGACACCGGCACGAAGATGATCCACTTGGGCAGGAATACGAAGTCCCGGATCGTGTCGAAGGGCATCAGCGCGGGGCGGGCGCAGAACACCTATCGCGGCCAGGTCTCGATGCATCCCAAGGCCGCCGAGGCGCGCAACTACACCCAGTGCGACAGCCTGCTGATCGGCGGCAAGTGCGGGGCCCATACGGTCCCCTATATCGAGATCCGCAACAACTCGGCCCGGGTCGAGCACGAGGCGACGACCTCGAAGGTGGACGACGACCAGCTCTTCTACTGTCGCCAGCGCGGCATGGACGAGGAGGAGGCCGTTGCCCTCGTTGTCAACGGCTTCTGCAAGGAGGTGCTGCAGGCCCTGCCGATGGAGTTCGCGATGGAGGCGCAGCAGCTCGTCGCCATCTCGCTCGAGGGGTCGGTGGGATGATCGTCACGACGACGAACTCGGTCGAGGGGCGGTCCGTCCAGCGCTATCACGGCGTCGTCGTGGGCGAGGCGATCATGGGCGCGAACGTCTTCCGCGACGTGTTCGCCAGGATCACGGACGTGATCGGCGGCCGCTCCGGGGCCTACGAGGGGAAGCTCGCCGACGCGCGCGACGTCGCCTTCCGGGAGCTGGAGGAGCGCGCGGGCGAGTTGGGCGCCGACGCCGTGATCGGCGTCGACCTGGATTACGAGGTGATCGGGGATTCCATGCTGATGGTCAGCGTCTCCGGCACCGCCGTCACACTGAGCTAGGACGATCACATGCTTGAAATCACCAACCTCCATGCGGCGCTCGAGGAAGACGGGAAGCCGATCCTGAAGGGGGTCGACCTGACGGTCGAGGACGGGAAGGTCCACGCGATCATGGGGCCGAACGGTTCGGGCAAGTCGACCCTGTCCTATGTTCTCGCAGGCCGCGACGGCTACGAGGTGACGGAAGGCACCGCGATCCTGGGCGGCGAGGACGTCCTCGGGATGGAGCCCGAGGAGCGCGCGGCCGGGGGCCTGTTCCTGGCGTTCCAGTACCCAGTCGAGATCCCCGGCGTCGGGAACATGACCTTCCTGCGGACGGCCGTGAACGCCCAGCGCAAGGCCCGCGGCCAGGAGGAGATGTCCTCGACCGACTTCCTCAAGCTGGTGCGCGAGAAGGCCAGGGAGCTGGACATCGACGCCGACATGCTCAAGCGCCCGGTGAACGTCGGGTTCTCAGGGGGCGAGAAGAAGCGCAACGAGATCCTGCAGATGGCCATGCTCGAGCCGCGGATGTGCGTCCTGGACGAGACGGATTCGGGCCTCGACGTGGATGCCATGAAGCTGGTCGCCCAAGGGGTGAACGCCCTGCGCGAGGCGGGTCGCTCGTTCCTCGTCATCACGCACTACCAGCGGCTTCTGGATCATATCCGGCCTGACGTGGTGCACATCATGGCCGATGGGCGCATCGTGAAGACCGGGGGGCCGGAGCTTGCCCTAGAGGTCGAGAACAACGGCTATTCCGACATTCTCGCCGAGGTGGCGTGATGGCCGCGAATCCCGGAACCCCCGTCGGGCTGAACCCGAACGGCCGGCGCGCAAGGAACGCGAAGGCCAAGCGCGATGCGACCGAGGCCCGGCTGGCGCCGCTTTCGCCGCCCGAAGGACCCGTTTGGGCCGCCGATGCCCGCGCCGAAGCCTTGGAGCGGGTGCGCGCCATGGGGCTGCCGGCCCGGTCCGACGAGTACTGGCGCTACACCGATCCTTCCACCCTTACCGGGCAGGGCGCGCCCTCCGCGGCGCCCCTGGGCGGTGACGAGGGGCAGGTCTTCGGCGAGGTGGACGCGCTTCGGATCGTGTTCGTGGACGGCGTGTTCGATCCCGGCGCCTCCGGGGATTTGACCGTGGAAGGGGTCGAGATCGCGCGCCTTGCGGACGCCGCCGACATCCACTGGGCGCGCGGGCTCTACGGTGCGCTGGAGGCCGCCGGACAGGACCCCGTCGACCGGCCCCTCGCGGCGTTCAACACGGCCTTCGCGACCGACGGCGTGCTGATCCGTGCGACGGGGAGGGCGGCGCGGCCGATCCATCTCGTCTATCGCCACGAGGACGCGACCTCGGACGCGGTCTTGCACCATGTCGTGCGGGTCGAGGAGGGGGCCGAGGTCACCGTGCTCGAGACCGGGCCCGCCGCCGCCCGCTTCAACAAGTGCCTGGAGGTGGACGTGGCCGACCGTGCCGCCTTCCACCATGTGCGCGCGCAGGGCCGCGATCACGACCGGCGCGCCGCCACGGCGATGTTCGCCCGCCTCGGGGCGGAGGCGACCTACAAGTCGTTCACACTGACGGTGAACGGCGTCCTCACCCGCAACGAGCACGTGGTCGAGCTGTCGGGCGACGACGCCGTGGCCCACGTCGCGGGCGCCGCCGTGGGCGACGGGGCGACGGGGCGCTTCCACCACGACGACACCGTGTTCGTTACCCACGACGCCGAGCGGTGCGAGAGTCGCCAAGTCTTCAAGAAGGTCCTCCGCAATGGCGCGCGGGGCGTCTTCCAAGGCAAGATCCTCGTGAGGGAGGGGGCGCAGAAGACCGACGGCTATCAGATCAGCCAGTCGCTCCTCCTCGACGACGACTCGCAGTTCCTCGCCAAGCCCGAGTTGGAGATCTACGCCGACGACGTCGTCTGCTCGCACGGCTCGACCTCGGGGGCGATCGACGGGACGGCGCTGTTCTACCTGCGCTCGCGCGGGGTGCCGGCGGAGGACGCGGCCGACCTGCTGACCCTCGCCTTCCTCGCCGAGGCGCTGGAGGAGATCGACGACGACGCCCTTGCCGCGGACCTTCGGGACCGTCTGGCGGAATGGCTGACCCGACGCCGCTGATGGCCCTGCTGCCCGATATCGCGCGGACGTGGCGACGTCCCGGCGCCGTCCAGGCCGAGAAGATCGCGACCGGGCGCGAGGATCTCGCGTTGATGTACCTGATGCTCGCCTGCGGGCTGATCTTCGTCGGCCAGTGGCCCGCGCTGCAACGCCGGGCGCTGATGGCGGATGTGGAACTTCAGCCTCTCCTGGGGGCTTCGCTGATGGCTTGGATCTTCGTCGCGCCGGTCCTCTTCTACGCGATCGCGCTCGGCGTGCGGGTGGCGGCACGCCTCCTGCGTCGGGACATCGGGGGGTTCGCGGCGCGCATGACCCTGTTCTGGGCGTTGATGGCGGCCATGCCGGCGTGGCTGCTCTTCGGGCTGACGCAGGGGATGATCGGGCGGGGGCCTTCGCTGACGGCGGTGGGGGCGGTCGCCTTCGGGGCCTTCGTCCTCTTCTGGCTGTCCGGCCTGCGGGCCGCGTTCAGCGCCGCGCGGCCGTCGACCGTGGTCCGCTAGATGGCCCTCCGGCAGCTCCTCCCCCTCGCGGGGCTCTCCGTGCGCGACCCGCGGGCAGGGATGCGCGGCGTCCTCGACCTCGGCCTGCCGGTCCAGCATTACTGGACCGCCTTCCTCGCCGTCATCACGCTGGCGGCGATCCTAGTGCAGGGGTTCTTCCTTCTTGCGCCCCTGCCCGAGACCGTGACGGCCCCCGACGGCACCGAGGCGCCGCTCGTCCTGCCGAACGGGCTTCAGACGGCGGCCTTCGTCGGCGGCGGCCTCCTCCTTGCGGCGGCCGTGATCCACGGCCTTTCGCGCGCGGCGGGCGGCACCGGCCGCTTCGCCGAGCAGACGCTGGCGCTGACATGGCTGCAGGCGATCCAGATCGGGCTGGGGCTGGTCGCGCTGCCCGTGCTGGTCCTGCTGCCCGGCCTCGCGCCGCTGCTCGAGGTGGCGGTGTTCGCGCTGGTCCTCTGGATGCTGGCCGGATTCACGGCCGTCGTTCAGGATTTCCCTTCGGTCGGCAAGGTCGTCGTCGCCCTCGTCGTCGGATTCTTCGGGCTCGTCCTGATCCTTTCCATCCTCTTGACCGCGCTAGGTCTCGCCGCGGGAGGTGCCGTATCATGAAGGACACCATGCAGGGCTACGACGTGGACGCCGTTCGCGCGCAGTTCCCGATCCTCTCGCGCGAGGTGAACGGCAAGCCGCTCGTCTATCTCGACAACGGCGCCTCGGCCCAGAAGCCGCAGGCCGTCATCGACGCCGTGACGCGGGCCTACGGGCACGAGTACGCGAACGTCCACCGCGGCCTCCACGCCCTCTCGACCATCGCGACCGAACGGTACGAGGCAGTGCGCGGCACCATCGGGCGCTTTCTGAACGCCCCCGAGGATCGGATCGTCATGAACTCCGGCACCACGGAAGGCATCAACACGGTCGCCTATGGCTGGGGCGTGCCGAACCTGTCCGCCGGGGACGAGGTCGTGCTGACGGTGATGGAGCATCACGCCAACATCGTGCCCTGGCACCTCCTGCGCGAGCGGCAGGGCTTGGTCCTGCGCTGGGTCGAGCCCGAGACGGACGGCTCCATGCCGGCGGAGAAGGTGCTGGCGGCCTGCACGGACCGCACGAAGGTCATCGCCTGCACGCACATGTCCAACGTCCTTGGGACGGTCGTGGACGTCGCGCCCATCTGCGCCGAGGCGCGGGCGCGGGGCATCGCGACGGTGATCGACGGCTCGCAGGCCGCGGTGCACATGCCGGTGGACCTCGCTGCGATCGATCCGGACTTCTACGCGATCACGGGTCACAAGCTCTACGGGCCGTCGGGGTCCGGCGCGCTCTACATCCGGCCGGACCGGGCGGCGCAGATGCGGCCCTTCATGGGCGGCGGCGACATGATCCGCGAGGTCGGGCGCGAGCGCATCACCTTCGCCGACCCCCCCATGATGTTCGAGGCGGGCACGCCCGGCATCGTCCAGATGATCGGCCTCGGCGCTGCCTTGGAATGGATGATGGACCTCGGGATGGAGGGGATCGCGGCGCACGAGGCGTCCTTGCGCGACTACGCGCAAGAGCGGCTGCACGGGATCAACTGGCTGAACGTGCAGGGCGACGCGCCGGGGAAGGGGGCGATCTTCTCGTTCACGATGGAGGGGGCGGCCCATGCGCACGACATCTCGACCATCCTCGACAAGAAGGGCGTCGCGGTGCGCGCGGGCCATCACTGCGCCCAGCCGCTGATGGACCACATGGGCGTGCCGGCGACCTGCCGCGCGAGCTTCGGCGCCTACAACACCAAGGCCGAGGTGGACGTGCTGGTCGACGCGCTGGAGCTGGCGCACGACCTCTTCGGCTAGGTCTCGCGAAACCCGCCCCCCGGGGACGGGCGTTGCCTGTCCATGCAGGCCCCGCACATCGCCCCCACCCGCGCCGAGGCGCCCCGAAAGCTGCCCGAGACGTTGGAGGCGCTGCCTTCCGCCCAGGCCAAGGCATGGCGCCCCCGCCGCGTCCTGATCACCCGGGCCGCACGCGAATGGCCCCTCGCCGTCCGCGTCGCCGAGCGGGCCGCCGCCCGGGGCGCGGAGGTGGTCGAGCTGAAGGGCGACCGCATCACCGGCCTGCGCGGCGACACCGAGCGCGAGACCTATCGGCGCGCCAAGTCCACCCTGGCCGTCACCGTCGCCAGCCCTTCGGCCATGCGCCCGCAGCCGATCCCGCCATCGGCCGATTGGCGTTTCGACCTGGCCACGGGCTGCCCCGCGCACTGCCAGTACTGCTATCTCGCCGGGTCGCTCTCCGGCCCCCCGGTCACGCGCCTCTTTGCGAACCTTTCGGAGATCCTGGATCGCCTCCCGCCGCTGGCGGGGCAAGGGACGGTCACCTCGCGGCAGGACCACCGACGGCACGAGGGCACGACCTTCGAGGCGTCCTGCTACACCGACCCGCTGGCCTTCGAGCCGCTGACCGGGGGCCTCGCCGAGACGGTGGAATGGTTCGCCCGCCGCCCGGAGGACATGTCCTTGCGCTTCACCACCAAGTTCGCGGGTACCTCTACGCTGGAGGCCGCGAATCACGGCGGCCGGACCCGTGCGCGGTTCTCGGTGAACGCCGAAGCGGTCACCCGGCGGTTCGAGGGGGGTACCGCCCCCCTGCAGGGTCGCCTGGACGCGATGGGCCGCCTCGCCCGCGCGGGCTATCCCGTGGGTCTGACGGTCGCGCCCATCATGCCGATCGAGGGGTGGCGGGACGCTTATGCCGACCTCTTCCACCGCGCTGCCGCCGCGCTGCCCGAGGCGGCCGACGTCACTGCCGAGCTGATCACCCACCGCTTCACGCCGGGGTCACGCGACGTCCTTCTCGGCTGGTATCCGGCAACAGCGCTCGAGATGGACGAGGCCGTGCGCGCGGTGAAGCGCAACAAGTTCGGAGGACGGAAATATGTCTACCCGAAGGCGTTGATGACCGAGATGCGCGAGGCGTTGGAGGCGGCACTGTCGCAGGCGATCCCTTCCACCCGGCTCCTCTACTGGACGTGAGCGCGCCGCCGGGCCAACGCGGCATGCGCCCCCAACGCCGCGAGATAGGCCAGGGCCGCCAGCGCCGGCGCCGCCCAAGGGCCAGCCAACGCCACTGCCGCGAAGGCAGCGGGCGTGCCAAGGAGGTTTCCGATGTTTCCCGCCTGCGCCAGTCCCCCGTTGGCGAGCGATTGCGCTTCGGCACCCGGGTTCAGTTGCGGGACCGCCGCGAAGCTGGCCCCCTGGATCAGCCCGAGGGCGGCGAAGAGCGCGAGGCACCCCGCGGGCGTTATCGCCAGGGTCATCGTTCCCGCGATGCCCGCCGCCGCCGCCAATCCGAGGCATACGACCCCGACGGCCGGCAGGTGCCGAAGCAGCGCCACCCCGAGCGTCAGAGATGAGAGGATCGAGATCAGCGGCATCGCCCCCGCGACCCACGGCCCTTGATCGGATGGCAGAAGGGGCGGAAGCACCACGATCAGCGCCGTGAAGGTCAGCGTGTAGAACACCCAGCCCGCTGCCGGCGCCGCCACGGAGGGCGAGGAATAGGCCGCCCGGTGCCGCCCCATGATCCAGGCCAGCGTCGGGCGGGGCCCTTCCGGGACCAGCCGCCGGCGCGGAAGGACAGTCGCCACGGCGAACGTCGCGAGGATCGCGACCAGCGCATGCGCGACGAGAAGGGCGCCCGGCCCCCGCATCTCGGCCAGCGGCACGCCGACCCAGGCCGTCAGCGCGAACCCCACGCCGAAGAACGTGCCCCACAGGGTCATGGCCGCGCCACGCCACCGCGCCGGGACCAGCGTACCCATCAGGGTCGGCGCCGCGACGACGATGGCCAGATGCGAGAGCCCCTCGACCACTCGCAGCCCGAGCATGACCGGAAGGGGCGGTATCGGCGCCTGCAAGGCCGAGCACGCCGCCCCGAGCGCGAGCCCGGCCAGCAGCAGCCGCCGCAACCCGATTCGCGCCGCCAGCGCGCCCGCGGCCATGCCGAGTACCACGCCGACCCCCGAGATGAGCGAGACCAGCCAGCCCAGCACCGGACCGGCCCCGGGGTAGGCGGCGCCGAACACCTCCAGCGCGAGGCCGAACTTGGCGAACTGCGCCGCGGCCACGAGGCCGGCAGCATAGAGCGCGATGACGAGGAGGAGAGGCATATGGCGGACCGTAGAGGATTCGAACCTCTGGCCTCTGCCTTCGGAGGGCAGCGCTCTATCCAGCTGAGCTAACGGTCCTTGGGGGCCTGCTATCCCGCCCGGCCGGCGGGTTCAAACGAAAACGCCGCCCATTCGCGCATGCGGTCCGGGCGGCGTCGGGGAAGCCGGGAAAGGTGCCGGGCTGTGCCTCAGCGCCCCCAGCTGCGGACGGCGCCGCAATCCATGTGCACGAAGTTGGACGAGGTGTAGCGCCCGACGCCGCCGGCGTTGCATGCCAAGGCCGCGCGGTAGATCTGGTTCACCGAGCGCGAGCCGAGGCGCAGGTCGGCGGCCTGGCCTTGCAGGTGCAGGCTGTTGCGCGCGACCCCGCTTCCGCGCGAGCGCAGCATCTGGTTCGTGCGCGGGCTGCGATAACCCGAGAGCAGCATGTAGGGCTCGTCCACGTCGAGGAGGTTGTGCGCGGCCGCGGCGATGTCGATGGTCCGGCGGTCGATCTCGATCGACTCGTTCTGCCGCCAGTCGCGCCAGATGTGGTTGATCTCGGCCATCGCGGGTCCGACGTAATTGCCCTCGATCCAGTAGATGGTGTCGAGGCTCTCGCCCGTGCGGCCGTTGTAGACCTTCAGCCGCCGGATGTCGCCGGCGCCCCGAAGGAACCCGGCGGCGTTGGCGAACGTTGGTGCTGCAGCCACACTCGTGGCGGCGAAGGCGGCCAGAAGGCCGCGGCGCGTCATCGCTGTCATTTTGCCTGTCCCGTTTGTCGCTTCCCCAAAGCCAGCGCGCCGTGTTCGACGTTCATCCGGCTGCCCCTGCCCAGGGCATGCCGATTTGGTGTCACGTCACGCGCCGCTGACCAACCTGTGAAATAATTTTCTTATGATTCCGTTACCCTTTCGGCAGAAACCTGCCGCTTCGGGGGCATCCTGTGCGGTATCTGCAATGGCACCTGCCATTGACGCAACGCCGAGCATCGTGATCGCATGTCCGCGCGAAGCGTCCTAACCTCCCGCCCATGGGCCTGGTGGTCCGACGATTCGCTTCGGAGCCGCAGCATGTTCTTCCCGACCCTTCGAGCCGTCGCCGTCGCTGCGGTCACCCTCTGCGGACCGGCAGTCGCCCGGGACGCGGCGCCGACCGCCCTGCAGTTCGCCGTGGCCGAAGGCGTGGCGGCACTGGAGGACGCGGACGGACCGGTCGCCGCGTTCTATCGCATGCGCGACTTCGCCCCCCTCTGGACGGCGGGCGACCTCCCTTCGCGCGCGCGACTCGGGGCGCTCCTCGAGGCGATCCGGGATGCGGAAGCCCACGGGCTTCCTTCCGCGCGCTGGGACGCCGAGGGCCTTCGTTCCCGTATCGCGGCGGCGCGGGCGCCGCAGGCGCGCGGACGGCTCGAGGTCGAGCTCACGGAGACCTACCTCGACTTCGCGCACGCGCTGACCTCGGGCGTAATCGATCCCTCGCGGGTCGATCCCGACATCCGCCGCGAGATTCCGCGCGCGGACGATCGCGCGCTTCTCGACGCGATGGACGGGGGCGATCCGGCGGAGGCCCTGCGCGCGCTGGCACCCCGCAGCTTCGAGTACGGCCGCTTGATGATGCAGCGCCGCCGCCTCGCCGAGATCGTCGGGTCCGGCGGATGGGGCCCGGCCGTGCCGCCCGGCCGTCTCGCGCCCGGCGCGTCGGGCGAGGCGGTCGTCGCCTTGCGGGACCGGCTCCGCGCGATGGGCTTCATGGGGCGCTCCGTATCATCGCGCTACGACGACGCGCTGACCGAAGCCGTCCGCACCTTCCAGGAAGCCTCCGGCCTCGAGGTGGACGGCATCGCCGGCGCCTCGACCATCGAGGCGGTGAACGTTCCGGCCGCCGAGCGCCTGGGCGCCGTCCTCGTCGCCATGGAGCGCGAGCGCTGGATGGACCGCGAGCGTGGCGCCCGCCATGTCTGGGTGAACCTCGCCGATTTCCACGCGGCCGTGGTCGACGACGGCGTCGTCACCTTCCGGACCCGCGCCGTGATCGGCGCCGACCACGACGGACGCGAGACGCCCGAGTTCTCGGAGTCGATGAGCTACATGGTGGTGAACCCGTCCTGGCACGTCCCCCGCTCGATCACCGTGAACGAGTACCTGCCGCGCCTGAGGGCCAACCCGGCCGCCGTCCCGCACCTCGAGGTGATCGACCGGAGCGGGCGCGTCGTCTCGCGCGGCCGCTCCTTCGCGGGCTATACCGCCCGCACCTTCCCGTTCTCCATGCGCCAGCCCCCCGGGCCGCGGAACGCGCTAGGGCGGGTGAAGTTCATGTTCCCGAACCCTTACGCGATCTACCTGCACGACACGCCGGCCCGCGACCTCTTCGCGCGCGAGCGGCGGGCCTTCTCGCACGGGTGCATCCGCCTGAACGATCCGCTGGGGTTCGCCTACCACCTCCTCGCGGCACAGGAGGACGAGCCGCAGGACTTCTTCGACAGCATCCTCGGCACGAGGGCCGAGCGGCGCGTGGACCTCGAGGATCCGGTCCCCGTGCACCTCGTGTACCGGACCGCCTTCACCGATCATCGCGGCACGCTGCACACGCGGCCCGACGTCTATGGGCGCGATGCCCGCCTCCTCGCAGCGCTGCTCGCGGCCGGGGTTCCGTCGCCCGCAGACGGCACCTAGATCGCGTGAAGGGGCCCTCCGCCCCCGGGAAGGTCGCGCCATGCACACCGTCGCCAGCATCGCGAAGGCCCTCGGCGGCCGCGTAGAGGGGAACGACGCGCTCGCCGTCCTCGCCCCTGCCGAGCCGTCGGAGGCCGGGGCGGACGACCTCGCCCTCGCGATGTCGCCGAAGTTCGCCGAAGGGCTGCGAGAGGGCGCGGCGCGCGCTGCGATCCTCTGGGACGGCGCGGACTGGCGGGCGCTGGGGCTCGAGGCGGCCATCTTCGTGCCGCGGCCCCGCTACGCGCTGGCCCGGCTGACGGCGCATCTCGACCCCGGTGCCGGCATCGCGCCCGGCGTCCATCCGTCCGCCGTGATCGACCCTGCCGCCGAGATCGGCGCGGGCGCGTCGATCGGCCCGCTCGCGGTGATCGGCCCGGAGGCGCGGATCGGCCCGAACGCCCGCATCGGCGCCCATGCGTCGGTCATGGGCGCGCTCGGGGCGGGTGCGCTGATCCGCGAGGGGGTCCGCATCGCCCGCGGGGTGCGCGTTGGCGACGGGTTCATCGCCCAGCCCGGCGCGGTGATCGGCGGCGACGGCTTCTCCTATGTCACGCCGGAACGTTCGGGGGTGGAGGCGGCGCGCGCCTCGCTCGGCGGGGAGGGGGGCGGGCAGGGTGACGCGGCTTGGACGCGCATCCACTCCATCGGGGGCGTGCTGATCGGCGACGACGTCGAGATCGGCGCCAACGCGACGCTCGACGCCGGGACCATCCGCCCGACGCGGGTGGGAAGCCGCACGAAGATCGACAGCCTCGTGCAGATCGGGCACAACGTGGTGGTGGGGGAGGACTGTCTTCTCTGCGGCCTCGTCGGCATCGCGGGCAGCGCGCGGATCGGCGACCGCGTCGTCCTCGGCGGAAAGGTCGGCGTCTCGGACAACATCACGGTCGGCGACGACGTGGTCGCGGGGGGCGGCACGAACATCTACACCAACGCGCCGGCGGGACGGGTGCTGCTCGGCAGCCCGGCGACGAAGATGGAAACCCAGATCGAGATACAGAAGGCATGGCGGCGGCTGCCACGTCTGTTCCGGGACGTGCAGGCCCTGAAATCCCGCCTTCAATCCCCGCCCGAGGGGGAGTAGATCGCCCCCATGCCGTCCGACATCCGCAGCCGCACCCGAACGATCCTGGCCGAACAGGCCCTGCTGAACCCGTCGGACGTCGCCGACGACCAGAGCCTGCAGGATCTGGGGATCGACTCCCTCGCCCTGGTGGAGAGCATCTTCGCCATCGAGGAGGCGTTCGACATCCAGGTGCCGTTCAACGCGAACGACCCGCAGGCGTCGGAGTTCGACATCTCCTCCGTCGGGGCGATCTGCGGCGCCGTCGAGCATCTCGTGCGGGAGCAGAAGGGCGCGGCGTGAGGCGGCCCCGATGAAGCGCGTCGTCGTCACGGGCGCGGGCACGATCAACCCGCTCGGCCCGGACGTGGCCGCCACCCTCGCCGCGATGCGCGAGGGGCGCTGCGCCATCGGCCCGCTCGACTTCCGCGACGTGGACCGCCTCTCGGTGCGGATCGGCGCACAGGTGCCGGGCTACGATCCGGCGGCGCGCTTCGACCGCCAGCAGCTCGCCCTCTACGACCGCTGCACCCAGTTCGCCCTCATCGCCGCGGAGGAGGCCATCGCCCAGTCCGGCCTCTCCTTCGACGGCGAGCTGGCGGAGAGGTCGGGCGTGGTCCTCGGCACCTCGGACGGCGGCCACAACACCCGGGACGAGAGCTACCGCGCGGTCTACGAGGAGGGGAAGAACCGCGTCCATCCCTTCACCGTGCCCAAGCTGATGAACAACGCGGCCTGCGCGCACGTCTCGATGCGGCACGACCTGAGGGGTCCGTCCTACACGGTCGCCTCGGCCTGCGCGTCGTCCAACCATGCGATCGGGCAGGCGTTCTGGCTCGTCCGGTCGGGGCTGGCGCCGGTGATGGTCACGGGCGGTTCGGAGGCGATGCTGAACTTCGGCGGCATCAAGGCGTGGGAGGGGCTGCGCGTCATGGCCCGCGACACCTGCCGACCGTTCAGCCTGGGCCGCACGGGAATGGTCCAGGGCGAGGGTGCCGGCGCCTTCGTCCTGGAGGAGCGCGAGCACGCGATGCGCCGCGGGGCCGACATCCTCGCCGAAGTGGCCGGCTTCGCGATGACCTCGGATGCGAGCGACATCGTCATGCCCTCGCGCGAAGGGGCGGCGCGGGCCATCCGGGGGGCGCTGCGGGACGCCGGCCTGGACCGGTCCGAGGTCGGCTACGTCAACGCGCACGGTACCGGCACCGCCGCGAACGACAGGACGGAGTGCGCCGCCCTGGCGGACGCGTTCGGCGCCCATGCGGACCGGCTGATGGTGTCCTCCACCAAGTCCATGCACGCGCATCTGATCGGCGGCACCGGCGCGGTGGAGCTGCTGGCCGTCATCATGGCGGTGCGAGACGGGTTGGTCGCGCCCACGGTCAACCACGAGGCGCCGGACCCGGACTGCCCGCTCGACGTCGTACCCAACGAGGCGCGCGAGGCGAAGGTGGGGGCCGCGCTCTCCAACGCGTTCGCCTTCGGCGGGCACAACGCGGTCCTGGCCCTGAGGGCGGCCTAGGCCGCCCCCGGGGATCCGTCCCCTACTCCGAGAGCGAGTCGTATCCGGCGGTGAACCCGGAGAGGGAGACGTCCAGCTCTACGTCCGTGTCCGGCGCGGCGACGGGGTTGATCACGATGGTCGCCGCGTTGCCGCGCTTGAGGGCGTCGATCTCGGCCTGGCGGAAGCCGATCCGGGCGAAGCAGCCGATCGCGGCGCAGAAGGTGAACGGGTAGCCCCGTGCCTCGCCCCCGTCGACCGAAAGGCGCAGGCCCTCGGGAAGCAGCGTCTCCAGCGGCGTGATGATGGTCGCGCCCGCGACCGCCTCGCCGTTGCCGGGCACGGGAAAGACGCTCATCTCGGCGGTGGGGTTGCCGTCTTGGTCGCGCAGGAGCTGGTAGAGCTGGCAGTCGTCTTCCTGATCTTCGGGCGCACGGACGCATTGGCGCTGCCAATCGGTGAACTCGGCGTCGATGTAGCGGTCGCCGACCTCGATCACGTCGGGCGCCAGGTTGAGGTCCGTATCCTCGACGCTGGTGCCGCCCTCCGCCTCGGCGCCGTCTTCCGCGCCTTCCGCCCCGGCGTCGGCGGCGCCGTTCGTGTCGCCGCCCCCGGCCGGCGCGGCGTCGTCGGCCGCGGCAGCGCCGGCGTCCGCCGGTGCGCCCGCGGGTGCGTCCGCAGCTGTGTCGTCGGTCGCTGCGTCCTGCGCCGAGAGAGGCGCGGCCGCCAGCGTGGCGGCGAGAAGGGCGGAGAGGGCGATGGGCCTGGTCGTCATGTCTTTAGGATCCTCGAAGTGTGGCTGGCGCCCGCCTAGCACGGCGTCCGGACGCTGTCAGCGCCGCCCTCGAACGCGGGTGCCCGCAGCGGGGCGAGGCCGGCGGGAGGCGTTCCGAACGGAAGGAAGGGGGCCCTCGCGGACCCCCTCCCACTCCCTGCCGGACCGGCCGGCTCGTTGATTGGACGCAACGTTATGTCCGGCTGCCGGGGGGGTCAAGCGCATGGCAAGGCGCAGCTTCCGCTGACCGGGGAGGGGGCTCAGGTCGTGCGGCGCAAACCGCCTTGCAGTCGGCGTTCCGTCTGGCGCGCCTCAGGATCGTCCCTGTATGGAGCCTGTGAATTTCTCGAAGGGATCGACAATGGACGACGCCATCTTCATCGGCGGCGGCGGCAAGGGTTACGCCACGCCGCAGCACCTGCTTCTGCGCCGTGCCAACCGCCATGGCTTGATCGCGGGGGCGACGGGCACAGGCAAGACGGTGACGCTGCAGATCATGGCCGAGGGATTCTCGGCCGCCGGCGTTCCGGTGGTCCTGGCGGACGTGAAGGGCGACCTCGCGGGTCTCGCGAAGGCCGGCGATCCCGGGCCGGAGATGCGCGAGGCCTTCGCCGAGCGTGCCGCGACCATCGGCCTCGACCTCGAGCACCGCGCCTTCCCCGTCACCTTCTGGGACCTCTTCGGCGAACGGGGGCATCCCCTCCGCACCACCGTGGCCGAGATGGGGCCGCTCCTCCTGTCGCGCCTCATGGACCTCTCGGAAGCGCAGGAAGGGGTGCTGAACATCGCCTTCCGCACCGCCGACGAGGAGGGGCTGCCCCTTCTCGATCTCAAGGATCTGCAGGCCATGCTCGTCTGGGTGGGCGAGAACCGATCGGCCCTGGCGCTGCGTTACGGCAACGTCTCGCGCGCGACGGTGGGCAGCATCCTGCGCCGCCTTCTCGTCCTGGAGGAGCAGGGCGGCGAGGCCCTGTTCGGCGAGCCGGCGCTCGACCTCGGCGACCTCATGGCGACCACGCCGGACGGCGAGGGCCGGATCAACGTGATAGACGCGGGCCGCTTGATGGCCTCGCCGCGCCTCTACGCGACGTTCCTGCTCTGGCTCCTCTCCGAGCTCTTCGAGCAGCTTCCCGAGGTGGGCGATCCTGAGAAGCCCCGCCTCGTCTTCTTCTTCGACGAGGCGCACCTCCTCTTCGACGACGCCCCCAAGGCCCTCGTCGACAAGGTCGAGCAGGTCGCCCGGCTGATCCGCTCGAAGGGCGTGGGCGTCTGGTTCGTCACGCAGAACCCCGACGACGTGCCCCATGACGTCCTGGGGCAGCTCGGCAACCGGGTTCAGCACGCGCTGCGCGCCTTCACCGCCCGCGACCGCCGCGCGCTGCGCCAGGCGGCCGAGACCTATCGCGACAACCCGGCCTTCTCCGTCGAGGACGCGATCCGCGAGGTCGGCACCGGCGAGGCCGTGACCTCCCTGCTCGACGACAAGGGCGCGCCGGGCGTGGCGCAACGCACGTTGATCCGCCCGCCCTCGTCGCGGCTCGGGCCCATTACGGACGCCGAGCGGGCCGAAATCATAGCGTCCAGCCCAGTCGCAGGAACCTACGAGACCGCGTTCGACCGCATCTCCGCCTACGAGCGGTTGAAGAAGCGCGCGCTGCAGGCCGCCGAGGAAGCCGAGGCCGCCGAGGAAGCCGAGGCGGATGCCGGGCCCGCCCAGCGCGAGTACCAGGCCGGCCGGCGCTGGTCGGGCGAGCGGGTCGGCCGCTCCGCCGCGCGGGGCCGCAAGCCGGCTTCCGGCGGCTTCGTCGACGGCATCGGCGGGGCCCTCGCCACGGTCGTCCTGAAGGAGCTGAAGGGCACGACCGGCCGCCGGATGGTGCGCGGCTTCCTCGGCGGCCTCTTCCGGGGACGTTAGGGTCCGGGTAGCGGGGGCAGGATCTTTACATCGCCTCCACGACCGGCTAGCGGCCGGGCATGCCCGCCCGCACCTGCATTTGCCGGACCCACTGACACCCTCCGCGCGCGGCATCCCATCGTCACGACCCCCGCCGCGCGCAGCCAGCGCCGGAGATGGCCATGACGACCCTGAGGCTCCACGACAGCATGACCGGGACGAGGCGCCCTTTCGTCCCCATCGACCCGTCGGACGTGCGCCTCTACGTCTGCGGGCCCACGGTCTACGACCGCGCGCATCTCGGGAATGCCCGCACGGCCGTCGCGTTCGACGTGTTGTTCCGCCTCCTCAGGCACCTCTACGGTGAAGATCATGTACGCTACGTCCGGAACGTCACGGACGTGGACGACAAGATCAACGCCCGCGCCGCCGAGACCGGGCGCCCCATCCGCGAGATAACGGACGAGACGCTCGACTGGTACCACGAGGACATGGCGGCCCTGGGCAACCTCCCCCCTACGGACGAGCCGCGCGCGACGGACCACGTTCCCGGGATGATCGCCATGATCGAGGACCTCGTCGCGAGGGGCCATGCCTACGCGGCGGAGGGTCACGTCCTCTTCGCGGTCCGCACCGACCCGAGCTACGGCGTGCTGTCGAAGCGATCGGTCGACGACATGATCGCCGGCGCCCGGGTCGAGGTCGCGCCCTACAAGCGCGATCCGATGGACTTCGTCCTCTGGAAGCCCTCGGACGACGCCACGCCGGGCTGGGACTCGCCCTGGGGTCGCGGCCGCCCGGGTTGGCACATCGAATGCTCGGCCATGTCGGCGGAGCTGCTAGGGCCGCATTTCGACATTCACGGCGGCGGCTCGGACCTCAAGTTCCCCCACCACGAGAACGAGATCGCCCAGAGCACCTGCGCCCACCCGGACGAGGGGTTCGCGAACTACTGGCTCCACTCCGAGATGCTGCGGGTCGAGGGGCAGAAGATGTCCAAGTCCCTGGGCAACTTCTTCACGGTGCGGGATTTGCTGGAGACGGGCAGGCATGGTGGGGTTCCGGTGGACGGACCGACCATACGAACGGCATTCCTCATGACTCGCTACCGGGAGCCGCTCGATTTCTCGGTTGTGCGACTGCACGAAGCGTCGAAGATGATTGGGGACTTCACCGGCACCCTTGGCAGCATTCGTGAACAGGAAGGTGGACTAGATCGGACGGTATCGCCGCTTCCCGAGATCGTCGAAGCCCTACGGAATGACTTGGATACCGCAAGTGCACTTCAGCTTCTCCGACGTCGTGCTTTGGCCGTTCGATACACAGCCACCGAGCTTATTGAGAGCGGACAGGCCATCGCCGCGTCATTCTCCCTACTGGGGCTCAACCTTTGGGATCATCCTAAGACACTGGCGTCTGCGCACGATTCGCAGCAACTGCGAGCGACAATCGAGAATGCATTCGAGGTAGTCCCACTGGTTGAGAAGCTGCTCGAGAAACGCAGCGAAGCGAAGGGGACCCGCGACTTCGCCAGCGCCGACGCGATTCGCGACGGTCTTGTCGCGGCGGGGATCGAGGTGCGCGACGGCCCTGGCGGAACCGAATGGTCCCCCGGCCCCAGCGTGGACCGCGCCGCGCTGAAGGCGTTGCTGTGACCACCCGCCTCTCCCTCTACGATACCACCCTGCGGGACGGGCAGCAGACGCAGGGCGTCCAGTTCTCGCCCCATGAGAAGGCGCGGATCGCGCGGGCGCTCGATGCGCTGGGGGTGGACTACGTGGAAGGCGGCTGGCCCGGTACGAACCCCACCGACGACGCCTTCTTCGAGGCGCCGCCGACCTTGCGCGCGACCCTGAGCGCCTTCGGGATGACCAAGCGCGCCGGGCGCTCGGCCGCGAACGACGACGTGCTCGCGGCCGTGCTGAACGCCGGCACCCCGGCGGTCTGCCTCGTCGGCAAGACCTCCCCCGCGCATGTCGAGCAGGCGCTGGGCATCGCCCCGGATGAGAACCTGGAGAGCATCCGCGAGTCGATCGCCCATCTCGTCGCCGAAGGGCGCGAGGCGATCTTCGACGCCGAGCACTTCTTCGACGGCCTCGCCCTCGACCAGGGCTATGCGCTGGAATGCCTTCGCGCCGCCCATGAGGCCGGGGCGCGCTGGATCGTGCTGTGCGACACGAACGGCGGCACCATGCCCGCCGACGCCGCGAAAGGCGTCGAGGCCGTGCTGCGGGCCGGGATCCCGGGGGGCGCGACGGGCATCCACGCCCACGACGACACCGGCCAGGCGGTCGCCGTCTCGCTCGCCGCGGTGGACGCAGGCGCGCGCCAGATCCAGGGCACGCTCAACGGCCTGGGCGAGCGGACGGGCAACGCCGACCTCACCACCCTGATCGCCACCCTCGAGCTGAAGGCGCCATGGCGGGACCGCTTCGCCACGGGCGTCACCGACGAGGCGCTGGCGGGCCTGACCCGCACCAGCCGCATGCTGGACGACATCCTGAACCGCGTGCCCCGGCGGCAGGCGCCCTATGTCGGCGCGGCCGCCTTCGCCCACAAGGCCGGGCTGCACGCCAGCGCCGTCGGCAAGGCCCCCGCCCTCTACGAGCACGTCCCCCCGAAGGCCGTAGGCAACGAACGGGTCGTGCCGATGTCCAATCAGGCAGGCCGGTCGAACCTCCGCCAGCGCCTCGCCGCCGCTGGGATCGATGCGGCCCCGGACGATCCCGCGCTCGCCCGCATCCTCGACCGGATCAAGTCGCGCGAGGCGGAGGGCTATTCCTACGACACCGCCCAAGCGTCGTTCGAGCTGCTCGCCCGGGCCGAGCTGGGCCGTCTGCCACCCTTCTTCGAGGTCGAGCGCTACCGCGTCACCGTCGAGCGGCGGCGCGACAGGCGGAGCCGCATGGTCAGCCTTTCGGAGGCGGTCGTCGTGGTGAAGGTCGGCGGCGAGAAGATGCTGTCGGTCTCGGAGAGCATCGGGCCTGACGGGCGCGATAAGGGCCCGGTCAACGCGCTTTGGCGGGCGCTGGCCAAGGACCTCGGGCCGTTCCAGGAGGTCGTCAACGACATGCGCCTCGTGGACTACCGGGTCCGGATCACAGGCAAGGGCACGGACGCGGTCACCCGCGTCGTCATCGACAGCGAGGACGGGGCGGGCGCGCGCTGGTCCACCGTGGGCGTCGGCGCGAACATCGTGGATGCGTCTTTCGAGGCGCTGCTCGACGCGGTGCGCTGGAAGATGGTGCGCGATCTCTCCGCCGCCGAAGCAGCCGAATGAGCTGGCAGGCCTGCGCCGCGCTGGTCGAGCGGGGCGATCCCGACCGGTTCCGCGCCGCCATGGCCGCCGCGGTTCCGGCGCGCGCGATCCTGTTCCCCCTCTATGCCTTCAACGTCGAGGTCTCGCGCGCGCCCTGGCTGACGAAGGAGCCGCTGATCGCCGAGATGCGCCTTCAGTGGTGGATCGACGCCCTGGAGGAGATCGCGGGGCTTGGCGAGGTCCGTCGCCACGAGGTGACGACCCCGTTGGCTGCCGTGCTGGACGCGGAAGGCGCGCGCCTCCTGACCGCGGCGGTCGAGGCGCGGCGGTGGGACGTGCACGAGAAGGGCATGGACGACGGGGAGGCGCTGGACGCGCATCTGGACGCGACGGCCGGGAACCTCCTTTGGGTCGCGGCGCGCGCCCTCGGGGCGGGCGAGGGCGAGGGGGCGATCCGGGGCGCGGCCCATGCCCAGGGCCTCGCCGCCTGGCTTCGGGCCGTCCCCGCGTTGGAGGCGGCAGGCAAGCGGCCGCTGCCGGACGGGCGCCCGGATGCCGTAGCGGCGCTGGCCCGGCGGGGGCTGGACCGCCTGGCCGGGGCGCGCCGCGCGGGCTGGCCGAAGGCCGCCGCACCGGCGATGCTCGCCGCTTGGCGGGCCCGCCCAGTGCTGCGGCGCGCGGCGCGCGATCCCTACGCCGTGATCGAGGATCGGCTCGCCCCCGGCGGCGACCCCGTCGCCCTCGCGAAGGCCGCCCTGACCGGCCGCCTCTAGCCGGCCCGCCGGCCCTGCCGTCCGCGCACGGCCAGCCAGATCAGCGCGCCCCCCGCAAGGGCGAGGAAAGGGGCCATGGCCACGTTCACGGCCGTCCAGCCCTGCACCGCGCTGCCGCCCGAGCAGTTCATCAGTCCGCCCGAGGCCAGCGAGGCGACCGTCACCATGCCGAAGACCAGCGCGTCGTTCATGCCTTGCACGCGCCCCCGCTCGCTCGGGGCGTGGCCCTGGGCGAGCATCGTGGTCGCGCCGATGAAGCCGAAGTTCCAGCCCAGACCCAGCAGGAATAGCGCCCCGAAGAAGTTCGGCAGCGCCGTCCCGGCCAGCGCCACCGCGCCTGCCGCCGCGAGGATGACGAGGCCCGCCGCCATGATCCGCTCGACCCCGAAGCGCACGATCAGGTGGCCGGTGAAGAAGGACGGGGCGAACATCGCGATGACGTGCAGCGACACGACGTCCGAGGCATGGGCCACGAACCGCGTTCGCAGGTCGTCCTCCGGCAGGGCGGCGAGGTCGAGGCCGGGCAGGAGGGTGCCCTGGAACCCGCAGCCCACCACCGCCAGCGGCGTCGACGTCATCACGAGGTTCATCAGCGCGTAGGACACCATGGCCACCACGATCGCCACCGCGATCCGCGGGGTCCGCAGCAGGTCCAGCCGCGAGCGGGCGGGCGCGTCCGTGGGTCTCGGCGCCTCCGGCCGGGGGATGTCGAGGAGGAAGAAGAAGAGCGTGCCGACGAGGTTGATCCCCATCGCCGCTACGTAGGTACCGAGATATTGAACCGGCGGCAGCCCGAGCGAGGCCGCGACCGCCCCGTCCGCCGTCACCTTCACGAGCTGCGGCCCGATCAACGCCGAGATCAGCCCGCCTGCCATCACGTAGGATATGGCCTTGGGCTTGAACCCGTCGGATGCCGTGTCCGTCGCCGCGAACCGGTAGAAGCCCTGCGCGGACATGTAGATGCCCGTCATGTACGAGCCGAGGAGAAAGACCCAGAAGCTCTGGGTCATGAGGCCGTAGGCCGCGACGGCGCTGCCCAGCAGGCCCGACATGGACCCCGTGACGAAGCCGAACACCCGGCCCCTGGCCTGCATCAGCGCGCTCATCCACGGGGCGGAGGTCATCGAGCCGAACACGATCAGCGAGATCGGCAGGGTGGCGAGGCATGCGATCGGCGACAGCCACTGCCCGGCGAGCCCGCCGATCACGAAGATCATCGTGATCTGCGAGCCGAGGAACGCCTGCGCCGCCACCAGCACCGCCACGTTGCGCCACGCCCTCCGGTCGCCGCCCGCGCCCGTGGCCGCGGGGAGCTGGGCCGGTCCGCCGGGGCCGGCTTGCGCGGCGGGTCTGTCGGGCAGGGCGTCCTTCATGGCTCCGACCTATCCCCGCCGGCCGGGCTTGGCGAGGAAGGCGTGACGGCACGGTCCGGGTCGACGGGCGCGCGGGGCCGGGGCAGGGTGGGCGGATGCGCCTGATCCTGACCGAAGCGGACGTCGCCGAAGGCTGCGCCGCCCTCGCCGTCCGTTGCCCCCGAATGGCCCACGCACATGCCCTCGCCGGGGTGCCCCCGGTGCGCGAGCGGCGGGACGGCTTCGCCGGGCTGCTCAAGGCGATCGTCTCTCAGCAGGTCTCCGTCGCCGCGGCGGACGCGATCTGGAGCCGGCTCGAAGCGGCCGGCCTGCACGAGCCGGGCGCGATACTCGCCGCGACGGACGAGGCGCTGCGCGCGCCGGGGCTCTCGCGCAACAAGGCGCGCTACGCCCGCGCCCTGGCCGAAGCCCGGATCGACTGGGGCGGCCTGCGCGGGGCGCCGACGGAGGAGGTGATCGAGGTGCTGACGGCCGTTCCGGGCGTCGGGGTCTGGACTGCGGAGGTCTACGCGCTCTTCGCTCTGGGACACGCGGACGTGTTCGCGCCCGGCGACCTGGCGCTGCAGGAAGGCGCGCGAATGCTCTACGGCCTGGACGAGCGACCGAAGGAAAGGGCGCTGCGCGCGATGGCCGAGGACTGGGCGCCCTGGCGGGCCGTTGCCGCGCGGCTGCTCTGGGCCTACTACGCCCACCAAAAGGGCCGGGAGGGCGTGACCGCATGACCTTGGACTATGCCCGGCGGGGTCCGAAGGGGGCCTCGCGCCTCGTCGTCTTCCTTCACGGCTACGGTGCGAACGGCGCCGATCTTCTGGGGCTGGCCGACGTGCTGATACCGCACATGCCCGACACGGCCTTCGTCGCCCCCGACGCGCCGGAGGCGAGCCCGAACCCCGGCGGCTTCCAATGGTTCCCGATTCCCTGGATCGACGGCTCGTCGGAGGAGGAGGCCCGCGAAGGGCTGGATCGGTCGGCGGCCGACCTCGACGCCTTCCTCGACCACGTCCTCGCCGAGGAGGACCTGAGCGAGGGCGAGGCGGTCCTCTTCGGCTTCTCGCAGGGCACGATGATGGCGCTCCACGTCGCGCCTCGGCGCGAGGACGCGTTCGCGGGGCTGGTCTGCTTCTCGGGCCGCCTCCTCGAGCCGGAGGAGCTGGCCGGGGCGGCGATCTCGAAGCCGCCCGTTCTGCTCGTGCACGGCGACAGGGACGACGTGGTCCCGCCCGCCTCGATGCCGGAGGCCGCAGAGGCGCTGGGGGAGGCGGGGTTCGAGGTGTTCGGACACGTCATGAAGGGCACCGCGCATGGCATCGCACCGGACGGGCTGGAGGTCGCGCTGGCGTTCATGCGCCGCTCGCTCGCCCTGGAGGAGGCGGTGGCCCCGGAGGACGACTGAGGCCCCGCAGCGAAAACCTGCCGCGTCAGGGACTTGCCATGTCGCTAAATAGCTAGTGTCGCCAACGGGTTCGTGCGCACTACCCTGGGAGGGGTCCAGGACAGGAGCGATCCCATGACGACCCGCAGAACCCTTCTGACCGCCGCGGCCGCCCTGCCGCTGGCCGCACCGGCCATCCTGCGCGCGACCGGCGCCCGCGCCCAGGGCGATGACGCCCCCGCGACCGGCCCCCTGGCCCATCGGACGCGGCCCTTCGCCATCGGCGGCTTGACGGTGACGCCCCTCCTGTCGGGCGCAGCGGTCCGCGACGATCCCCATTCGATCTTCGGCCTGAACGTGGACGACGCCACCTTCGAGGAGGTCTCCGCCGAGGCGCGCATACCCGCGGACGCCGCGCAGTTCTTCTTCACGCCGACTCTCGTGGAGGACGGCACGAACGTGATCCTCTTCGATACCGGCCTCGACCCCACGGGCATGACCGCCGCGCTGGAGGCAGCGGGGCGCGCGCCGGGCGACGTGACCCACGTGGCGATCACGCACATGCACCCCGACCATATCGGCGGCCTCTCACAGGACGGCACGCCGACGTTCGAGAACGCCGAGCACCTCGCCGGAGCGACGGAGATGGCCGCCTGGGAGGAGGACCCCTCGGACGCGTTCACGGCGAAGGTCCTGCCGATCCGCGACCGCTTCACCCTGATCGAGCCGGGCGCCGCGGTCGGGCCGGCCGAGGCGGTCGAGGCGTTCGGCCACACGCCGGGGCACATGGCCTTCCGCGTCGCGGACGGGGACGCCGCCATGCTGCTGATCGCGGACACGGCCAACCACCCGATCTGGTCGCTGGAGCACCCGGACTGGGAGGTGCTGTTCGACATGGACAAGGCGGCCGCGGCGGCCACGCGAAGAGAGTTGCTGGGGATGGCCGCGGCCGACGGCACGCCGATCCTCGGCTACCACATGCCGTTCCCGGCCGTGGGCTACGTCGAGGAGGCGGGCGACGGGTTCCGGTGGATCCCGCATTCCTACCAGCTCTTCCTCTGAGGCGGGGGCCGTCCGGCAGCGGCGTTCTTTGACCTTGCCCGTCCCCGGCCGCAATATATGGTCTGGCCATCGCGGCGGGGCCCCCCACCTAGCGGTCCCGCCCGGAGGAGGGCGCGGATGCCGGACGGCGAATTCAGGACGACCTTCGTGCGCGAGCCTTCGTCGCTGCGCCACAACCCGGCTTTGGTGCTGAACGCGGACTATCGTCCCCTCAGCTACTACCCCCTGTCGCTCTGGCCGTGGCAAGAGGCGGTGAAGGCCGCCTTCCTCGACCGGGTGGACGTCCTGGCGACCTACGAGGACGTCGTCCGATCCCCCTCGACGGAGATCCGCATCCCGTCGGTCGTGGTTCTGCGGGACTACGTCAGGCCCGTGCGGCAAGTGGCGTTCACGCGCTTCAACCTGTTCCTGCGCGACGAATTCCGTTGTCAGTACTGCGGCGGCCGGGGGGATCTGACCTTCGACCATGTGGTGCCGCGGGCGCGCGGCGGCGTGACGTCGTGGGAGAACGTCGTCGCGGCCTGCGGGCGGTGCAATCTCAAGAAGGGCTCGCGCTCGGTGAGGGACGTGGGGTTCGCGCTGCGAAAGCCCCCCCGCCAGCCCGGCGCGGAGGAGCTGCGCAACCTCGGGCGGAAGTTCCCGCCGAACCACCTGCACGAGAGCTGGCTCGACTTCCTCTACTGGGACGCCGAGCTGGAGGCCTGACCCCTCAGCCGTCCTTCAGGGGATCGTGCCCCCAGTTCATCAGGCTGTAGCGCCAGTCGGAATGCTCCATGTCCTCGTCCGGGCCGCCCTGGGCGAGGTGGCGCTTCACGTATCCCACGACCTTACCCATGTGGTCCCAGTCGTCATCGGAGAGATCGTCCTTCTTTGTGTGCTTGATCTCTACGATGCGCTGGGCAGACTTGCGGCCCTTGGATTCCCCGTCGCCGGAATCGACGCCCACCTCCTTGGACGCGTCGGTCTCGAGGAAGTCCTCGATCTCCTTCGGGGCCATGTTCACAAGCTCGCCCCATTCGCTCCAGATCTCGTCCCGGGACTTCGACATGCCGGTCCTCCGCTATCTTGCGAAGGACCAAGGGCCAACCGGCGCCCCCGGTTCCGGCCACGCGGCACCTCACTCCTCGACGATGACCTCGGGCGCGCCGTCGGCGTCCGTGTCGATGCCGGCGGCATCGTCCTCGTCGCAGGCCGCGAGCGCGAGCGGTGCTGAAAGGGCGATCGCGGCCAGCAGGCGGGTGATGTTGATGTCGGTCATTTTGTTCTCCCCCTCACGGGTTTCCGTCCGAGGAGAAGTTAGAACGAACGGCCCGCCCGCGTCCTAGGCCGAGCAGCTCGCCCCTCCGAGGACGCAGAACTTCGCGCAATGCGGATGGTTCAGCGCGACCGGGCGCTCGGCCTCTTCCAGCGTAACCCCCAGTTCGAACTGGCGATCGTAGGGCAGGAGGGTGCAGGCGAGGACCGCCGGTCGTTCGGCGCCTTTTCGCTTCACGACCATCCGCGAGGAGGAGCACATCACCTCGCGCGGCGACTTGCCCAGGATCGACCAGCACCGGGTGGTAATCTCGGGCACCTCGGCGCGCTCGTCCATCTCGGGGAAGAGGACGGTGCGGCCCGGGTCGAGGGCGTCGATCGCCCAGCCGCGCGCCTCGAAGAGGGCGGCATAGCCCGCGCGTGCCTCGGCCTCGGATTCGGCCATCTCGATCCGGCCGGCGACGGCGAGGCGGGCGCCGATGGACTGGAGCCAATCGACGCCCTCGACCGTCCGCGCATGCGCGCCCGCGCCCCGCTCGCGGTCGTGGACCTCGGCCGCATGATGGTCGAGCGAGACCCGGAAGGTCAGGCGGCCCTCGTGCTCGGCCACCAGCGCCTCGATCCCGGCCTGCACCTTCGGACGCATCATCGGCCGCATCGCGTTGGTGAGGATCAGCACCTTGTAGCCCGCCTCGAGGGGCCTGCGCGCCATCTCGATCATCTGGGGGTTCATGAACGGCTCGCCCCCGGTGAACGCGATCTCGCGCACGGACCAGCGGCGGTCCCGAAGCTGGGCGAGGTAGTCCGACACCTCGTCCGCCGTCAGGTAGACCAGCGCGTCGTTCGAGGGGCTCGATTCGATGTAGCAGTTCGCGCAGGTGATGTTGCAGAGCGTTCCGGTGTTGAACCAGAGCGTCTGCGGGTCGCGCAGCGCGACGGTCGCGCGGTCCTCGCCACTCGCGGTGACGGCGGGATCCTCGAACTTTCCGAACGTCGAGCCGTCCATAGATGAAACCCCCATGCGGTCTGGCGCGTCTTGTGGGGGGATGCACGGGATGCGCGCAACCCCCGGCAGGACAACCCGGCGTGAGGCCCCGCGAGGCGGAGCGCTGGACGGGACCGGAGGGCGCCGCTACCCCGCCCGGGAGCGCAAACATCGGGGGGGAACGGACCCTATGGCCAGCCGCACCATTCCGGTCGATCCTTTCGACCTCGTGATCTTCGGGGGCACCGGCGACCTCGCCCGGCGCAAGGTGATCCCTTCGATCTACCGCCGCTTCCTCGCCGGGCAGGTTCCGGACGGCGCCAGGCTGATCGGCGCGGCCCGGTCCGACCTCGACGACGACGGGTTCCGGGACATGATCCGCGAGGCGATGGACGAGTTCGAGCCGGACACCGACCGCTCGCGCCTGGACGAGTTCCTGGCCCTCACCTGCTACATCCCGGTCGACGCGCGCGGCGACATGGGCTGGGAGACGCTGAAGAAGGTCGTGCGCGGCGACGTCATCAGCGCCTTCTACTTCAGCGTCGGCCCCTCGCTGTTCGGGGACCTCGCCGAGCATCTGCACGCCCACGAAATCATCGACGGCACCTCGCGCGTGATCGTCGAGAAGCCTTTCGGCCACGACCTCGAAAGCGCGAAGGCGCTGAACGCCCAGCTGCGCGCCTATTTCGAGGAACGGCAGATCTACCGGATCGACCACTACCTTGGGAAGGAGACGGTCCAGAACCTGATGGCCGTGCGTTTCGCCAACGTCCTCTTCGAGCCGCTCTGGAACAGCAACTACGTCGACCACATCCAGATCACCGTGGCCGAGACGATCGGCGTCGAAGGGCGGGGCGGCTACTACGACGCGTCCGGCGCGATGCGGGACATGATCCAGAACCACCTGATGCAGCTCGTCTGCCTCATCGCGATGGAGCCGCCGAACCGTTTCGAGGCCGACCCCGTCCGGGACGAGAAGCTGAAGGTGATCCACGCCCTGACCCAGCCCGAGCCGCATCAGGTCGTGCGCGGCCAGTACGAGGCGGGCAACGGCCACGCGAGCTACCGCGAGGACGTGGAGGACGACCGATCGCGCACGGAGAGCTACGTCGCGCTGCGCACGACGATCGACAACTGGCGATGGGCGGGCACGCCGATCTACATGCGGACGGGCAAGCGCCTGTCGGCCAAGGCCAGCGAGATCGCCGTCTACTTCAAGGCCCCGCCCCATGCCGTCTTCGAAGACGAGGGCGCGCGCCGCCAGAACGTCCTCACGATCCGGCTGCAGCCGAACGAGGGGATCACCCTCGACGTCACGATCAAGGAGCCCGGGCCCGGCGGCATGCGGCTGGCGGACGTGCCGCTGGACATGACCTTCGCCGAGGCGCTGGAGGAGGGCACGGAGGTCCCCGAGGCCTACGAGCGCCTGATCATGGACGTCATGCGGGGCAACCAGACCCTCTTCATGCGCGGCGACGAGGTCGAGGCCGCCTGGGCCTGGGCCGACCCCATCATCGCGAGCTGGACGGCGCGCGGCGACATGCCGAAGCCCTACGAGCCGGGCACGGCCGGTCCGTCGGACGCCGACACCCTCCTGCGGCGCGACGGCCGCCACTGGCGGTCCATAGGTGACATCCGCAAGGATGCGGGCCGCGCGGAGGCCGAGCTGAAGGCGATGCAGGAGGCGGCGGAATGAGGCTGAAGGAGTATCCCGACGCCGAGATGATGATGCTGGAGGTCGCTGACCGCATCGCCAGCGACTTGAACACCTGCCTCATGTCGCACGACCGGGCGAGCCTCTCGGTCTCGGGCGGCACCTCGCCGGGGCCGGTCTTCGACAGCCTCTCCGCGGCCGATCTCGACTGGTCGCGCGTCCACGTCTTCCCCAACGACGAGCGGTGCGTGCCGCCCGGGCACGAGCGGTCGAACGCCCGCCTCATCCGCGAGCGGCTGCTGACGGGGCGCGCCGCGGCGGCACGCTTCCTGCCGATGTACGAAGAGGGCCAGACCCCAGAGGAGGCCGCCGCCGCCGCGTCCGCGCGGTTGGAAGGCGAGCTGCCGGTCTCGGTCTTGCTCCTCGGGATGGGGGACGACATGCACACGGCGTCCCTATTCCCCGACTCGCCGCAGCTTCGCGCGGCGCTCGCCCCGGACGCGCCCGTGGCCATGGCGGTGGAGAGCCCCTCCCAACCCGAGGCGCGCATCACGCTGGCCGCCCATGTCCTGCGAGGGGCGATGACGACGCACGTCCTGGTCAAGGGCCGGGCCAAGCGCGACGCGATCGAGCGGGCCCGGCGCCTCCCCCCGCAGGAGGCGCCGATCACGTCGGTCTGGGACGACGCGACCGTTCACTGGGCGGAGGGCTAGACGATGGAGACGCTGGACGAGCTGCGCGCGCGCGCCGAGGGCGCCCCCTCCATCCTCGAGCTGATGGACGACGCGCGGGTGCGGGCTTTCTCGGCCGAGGTGGACGGCCTCTTCTTCGACTGGTCCAAGACGAAGGTCGACGAGGGCAGCCGCGCGCTGCTCCTGCGGCTTCTCGACGAGAGGGGGGTGGCGGCGCGGCGCGACGCGATGTTCGCGGGCGAGAAGATCAACGAAACCGAAGGTCGGGCCGTGCTTCATACGGCCTTGCGCGCCGGGCCGGACGCGGTCGTCGAGGTGGACGGCGTCGACGTGATGCCTGGGGTGCGCGAGACGCTCGAACGGATGCGGGCCTTCGCCGCCGACGCGCGGAAGCGGTTCGACGACGTGGTGAACATCGGGATCGGGGGCAGCGACCTCGGTCCCGCGATGGGGGTGCTGGCGCTGGCGCCCTACCATGACGGGCCGCGCTGCAACTTCGTGTCGAACGTCGACGGGGCCGACATCGCCGACGCGCTGGAGGGGCTGGATCCCGAACGCACGTTGGTGATCGTCGCGTCCAAGACCTTCACCACCACCGAGACGATGACCAACGCCGCCACCGCGCGCGACCGCCTGCCGGGCGCCACCTTCGCCGCGCTGTCCAGCGATCTCGAGAGAACCGAGGCGTTCGGGATCCCGGCGGATCGCGTCTTCGGCTTCGAGGACTGGGTCGGGGGGCGATACAGCATGTGGGGGCCGATCGGCCTGTCCCTGATGATCGCCATCGGCCCCGAGCGGTTCGACGAGTTCCTCGCGGGCGGGCGCGCGATGGACGGGCATTTCCGCGACGCCCCTTGGGCCCGGAACCTTCCCGCGCTCCTCGCGCTCTCGGGCCTCTGGCACAACCAGGTGCTGGGCTGCGCCACCCGCGCCGTCCTGCCCTACGAGAACCGGCTGGCGCGCCTGCCGGCCTATCTCCAACAGCTCGAGATGGAGTCGAACGGAAAGCGCGTGTCCATGGACGGGGCCGAGCTGTCCGAGCATTCCGGGCCCGTCGTCTGGGGCGAGCCCGGAACCAACGGCCAGCACGCCTTCTACCAGCTCATCCACCAGGGCACCCGCGTCATTCCCTGCGAGTTCATGGTGGCCCGCGAGGGGCACGAGCCGGGGCTGGAGCATCACCACCGCCTTCTGATCGCCAATTGCCTCGCCCAGTCGGAGGCGCTGATGCGCGGCCGCACCCATGCAGAGGCGAAGGTCCTTCTGGGGGAGAAGTTCGAGGGGGCGGAGCTGGACCGGCAGGCGGCGCACAGGGTCTTCCCGGGCGACCGGCCTTCGACCACGCTGGTCTATCCGAAGCTGACGCCCTTCGTCCTGGGTCAGATCGTGGCCCTCTACGAGCACCGGGTATTCGTGGAGGGGACCGTGCTGGGCATCAACTCCTTCGACCAATGGGGCGTGGAACTGGGCAAGGAGCTGGCCAGGTCGCTGGAGCCGATCCTCGCCGGCGAGGAGAGCGCGGACGGCAAGGACGCCTCCACCCGCGCGCTGGTCGAGCGGCTGGCGTAGGCCGGGCTTCAGCCCGTCGCACCGCCCAGCGCGGCGCGCTGCTCCTCGTTCAGCCGCTCGGGGCGGCCGCCGCGCACCATCACCACCGTCGCCGTCCCGCCCGCCATCTCGGCTTCGCCCCGGAAGCACGCGTATTCCATCGTGAAGCTGGTATTGCCGAGCTTTCCACAGCGGGTCGTCACCACGTAATCGTCGTGCAGCTTCATCTCGGCCTTGTAGGTCGCATCCAGCGCCACGACGACGAACTGGGGGTCTTCCGGGCGGAAGGCGGTCAGGCCGCAATGCATCAGGTGACGCGCGCGCAGCGCCTCGTACCAGGACAGGTAGGCGACGTTGTTCACGTGCCCTAGGGGGTCCAGCTCGGCGAAGCGGACGCTGTCTGCCCAGCCTAGGGCCCAGCCGTCCAGACCGCGCGTGGAAAGATCGCCGGATGCCAGAATCATGGAGCGGGTGAAGGGAATCGAACCCTCGTCTTAAGCTTGGGAAGCTCCTGCTCTACCATTGAGCTACACCCGCGTTCCGAGCCTCGCAGATACGGGCCGCCCCCGGGGGCGTCAAGCACGCCGCCGCCGCCGGCGGCCCCCGGACTGCGCGTTGAACGACCCCTCCGGCAGGGGAACGACGGCGCGCAGGTTCGGGAAGGGCGCGGTGGCGTGGGGCAGGGCGTTGGCGGCGACGAAATGCTCCTGGAAGCGCGGCTCGGTCGCGGTCTCGATCTTGCGGATGTCCGACACCAGCGCCTCGACGCGGGCGCGCATTCCCCTGTTCAGCAGCGCCATCCGCGCACCCGTCCCGGCGGCGTTGCCTGCGCCGCGCACCGCGTCGAGCGGCGCGTCGGGGATCATGCCCAAGACCATCGCGTGCCTCGGCGAGATGTGCGCGCCGAACGCGCCCGCCAGCACCACCCGGTCCACCACGTCGGTCCCCATCTCGTCCATCAAAAGCCGCGCCCCGGCGTAGAGCGCGGACTTGGCCAGCTGGATCGCCCGCACGTCGCCCTGCGTGACCCGGATGCCATCCCGCAGCACGTAGGCGAAGGTGCGCCCGTCCGGCACGCAGCGCTCCGACCCCGTCGCCTCGGCCGAACCGATCAGGCCGGAGGCGTCGACGATCCCCGCCATCCGCATCTCGGCGATCGCCTCGATGATGCCCGAGCCGCAGATGCCGGTGACGGGGGCGTCGAAGCCCGGCTCGTCCGACCAGCGCGCGTCGCCGACGACGCGGAACCGCGGCTCCTTCGTGTCGGGGTCGATCTCTACCCGTTCGATGGCGCCGGGGGCGGCACGCTGGCCGGCGCTGATCTGCGCCCCTTCGAAGGCCGGTCCCGTTGGGGACGAGCAGGCGAGGGTCATGCGTTCGTTGCCCAGGATGATCTCGGCGTTCGTGCCCACGTCCACGACCAGCGTCGTCTCGCGCCGCGCGCCCGGATCCTCGGCCAGGGCGACGGCGGCGGCGTCCGCGCCCACGTGCCCCGCGATGCAGGGCAGGAGGTACGCGCGCGCCGCCGGGGCGAGGGCCAGCCCGATCTCACGCGTCTCCAGCTCCAGGGCGCCCTGGACGGCGAGGGCGAAGGGCGCCTGCCCCAACTCCACCGGGTCGAGCCCCAGAAGGAGGTGGTGCATCACGGGGTTGCAGACGAGCGCCGCCTCGAACACGTCCTCGGGCGCCGCGCCGGCGCCTTCGCAGACCTCGCGGGCAAGGGCGTTCAGCGCCTCGCGCACGGCTTCGGTCATCCGGTCCGCGCCGCCGGGGTTCATCATGGCGTAGGACACCCGGCTCATCAGGTCCTCGCCGAAGCGGATCTGCGGGTTCATCACCCCGCCCGAGCCGAGGACCGCGCCCGTGGAGAGGTCGCACAGATGCGCCGCGATGGTGGTCGAGCCGAGGTCCACCGCCAGCCCGAGAGGCGGTGCCTCGCGCAGGCCGGGAAAGACGCCCACGAGGATCGGAGCGCCCCGCCGCGGCGTGTGGACGGCGCAGGTCACCTGCCAGCCGCCCCGACGCAGCGCGGGCTGCAGCGCGGCGAGGACGGGCAGGGGTGCGACGATCCCCTCGATTCCCCACTGGTCCCGCAGCGCGTCCCTCAACCGTTCGAAATCGCCGGACGGGTCCTCCATGTCGGGCTCGCGCACAGCGGCGAGATGCAGGCGCGTCGCAGGGTCGAGGGCGATGGCCACGTCGCCCGCTTCCTTGCGGATCACCTGACGGTGAACCTGGCTCTCCGGGGGCACGTCCAGCACGGCATCGGCCATGACCGTCGCCTGGCACCCCAGCCGCCGGCCGGGCCTCAGCCCGCGGACGCGGTCGTAGCGCTCCTCGACCGCGTTGGGGCCGCTCAGGGCGCCCGTCCCCATCTCGATCCCGTGCTTGGGATGGGGCCCCGGCACCGGAACGACCTGGCATTTCGAGCATATGCCGTTGCCCCCGCACACGCTGTCGAGGTCGACGCCCAGCCGCCGGGCGGCGTCCAGCACCGTGGTGCCCGGCGCCACGCGCCCGCGCTTACCCGACGGGGTGAAGACGACGAGCGGATCGGTCACGAGGCCCTGCGCCGCCCGCCCCGGCGGCCCCCGCGCCCGCCGCCGGCCGCTGCCGCGGCGGCCGCCTCGGGGAATGGCACGCCATCGGCGCGGTGCTTCTCGAGCGTGCGGGAGAGGCCGATCCACGCGCCCCCGTTGTCGTCGTGGTTCATCAAGAGGTTCGCGGCGGCCACGGCCTCCATCTCCACGGGGCGGATGGGGTTCATGATGGCGCTGGTCATGCCCGCGCCGATGGCCATGGGCAGGAAGGCGGCGTTGACCCCGTGCCGGTTGGGCAGCCCGAAGGACACGTTCGAGGCGCCGCAGGTCGTGTTCACCCCCAGCTCGTCCCGCAGCCGGCGGACGAGGGTGAAGACCTGCCGCCCGGCGGTCGCCATCGCGCCGATCGGCATGACGAGCGGATCGACCACGATGTCATGCGCCGGCACGCCGTGATCGGCGGCCCGCTCGACGATCTTCCTGGCGACGGCGAAGCGCACGTCCGGATCCTCGGAGATGCCGCTCTCGTCGTTGGAGATTGCGACCACGGGCAGCTTGTGCTTGGCACAGAGGGGCAGGATCGCCTCCAGCTTCTCCTCCTCGCCGGTCGTCGAGTTGACCAGGGGCCGCCCCTCGACGACCTCCAGCGCGGCCTCGATGGCCCCGGTGACCGAGCTGTCGATGCAGATCGGCACGTCCACCGCCGCCTGCACGCGGCTCACCAGCTCGCGCATGAGGGGGGGCTCGACGAAGTTGTTGTCGGCGTAGCGCGGATCCTCGGCCATCTTGTTCTTGAAGACCGCGCCCGAGTTCACGTCGAGGACCATCGCCCCGCAGGCCACCTGGTCGCGGGCGTCCCTCTCGACCGTCTCGAAGTTCCCGGCCTCCAGCTCGGCGTTCAGCTTCGACCGGCCCGTGGGATTGATCCGCTCGCCGATGACGCAGAACGGCTCGTCGAAGCCGATGACGACCGTCTTGGTCTTCGATTCCAGTACCGTGCGGGTCATTCCTCAACCTTCTTCTGTCCGGCCCAGGCGGCCGAGGGTTCGATGCCCCCGAGGGGGAAGAGGTGGACCTTCTCGATGCCCAGCGCCGGCTCGTCCGCCTGAATGCGGGCGAGGTCGGCGACGAGGTCCGTTGGCTCGAACGGCACGAGCAGCTTCGTCAGGTCCGTCGCGCGCTTCTGCAGCACGCGCAGGGAAGGGCCGACGCCGCAGGCGATGGCGAACTTGATCAGCGTCTGCAACTTGGCCGGTCCGGCCACGCCGATATGGATCGGCAGCGTGATCCCGGCCGCCCGCAAGGTGCGGGCCCAGTCGCGCACGGGCCCGGCCTCGAAGACGAACTGGGTGACGATGGCCATCCGCGCGTCGGTCCGGCGCGCGAAGTCCTGCTTCCAGCGCAACGCGTCCGAGACGTTCGCATGGCCGCCGTCCGGGTCGATGTCGCGGTTGCCCTCGGGGTGGCCGGCGACGTGGACGTCCGTGAACCCGTACTCGTCGAAGAGGCCCGTCTCCAGAAGTTGCATGGAGGAGTGGAACTCGCCGTAGGGCTCGCTGACGCCGCCCGCCAGCACCAGCGCCTGCCTGACGTCGGCCTCGCCCCGGTACATGGCGATCCACTCGCGCAGGACGGCGCGGTTCTCGACGATGCGGGCGGGGAAGTGCGGCATGACCGGGAAGCCGTCCGCGTTCAGGCGGCGCGCGGTCGCCACCATGTCGGAGATCGGCGTGCCGTGGAGATGGGCGAGGTAGACGCGGGTGCCGGCCGGCAGGATCGCGCCGAAGTCGCCGACCCTGGCGGCCGTGCGGGGCATCACCTCGATGGAGAAGCCGTCGAGGAACGCCGCTACCGCATCCGCGGAACCGGCGGGCGCCTCGGGCCGGCCGCGCCTCAGGCCGAGCATCATCGCCGCCCCTCGTTCAGGGCGAGGGCCTTCAGGCGGGCATCGTGGTACTCGGCGTCGAGGGCGGCGAGACGGGCCGCGACCGCCTCCTCGGGGTCGCCGGGCGGGGCGGGCTCCGGCACGCGCCGCCACTCGGCGGTGTAGGCGTCGCCGTCCTTGGCGCCGGCGCGCATCGCGGCGCGATCGATGGCCTTCTCGAACCGTTCGGGCAGCACGGCGCGGACGGCGCCGCGGCCCCGGCCCGACATCACCTGCGCGGGTATGTCCCGCCAGTACACCACCGTCAGCTCGGCCATGTCGCCTCTCCGCCGTAGATTTCCCGACCCGGATACATCCGCGCCCATGTTCGGCCCGCCCGGAATCCGACGCGCCGTCCAGCATCCGCGACCGATGGAGTGATGCCCCGTCGGGCGCACGCTGCAAAGGCCGTCCGGGGCTCGATCGGCTCAAGCTGGGCATGAGCGGTACGCGATACGGTCCTTGTCGGATTCGGCGATTCGTCCTACATTCGTTCCAACTTGAAAAGGAGGGCGCGGCGATGGCGCCCAGGCGCACGCAGGGCGCGGGCGCGTTTCCCCAAGCGGTCGAGACCACCGCGCCTCACATTCCCGATCCGACGTCGCTCTACGCGGCGCTGGACCTCGGGACGAACAGCTGCCGGATGCTGGTCGCGCAGCCAAAGGGCGCGCAGTTCCATGTCGTGGACAGCTTCTCGAAGTCCGTCCAGCTGGGGCAGGGGCTGGAGGCGCACGGCCGTCTCGCGGCCCATGCGATGCGGCGGACGATCCAGGCGCTGAAGGTCTGCCGCTCCAAGCTGGACCGGCACGGGGTGCGGCGCGCCCGCCTCGTCGCGACGGAGGCCTGCCGGCGCGCGACCAACGGCGAGGCGTTCCTGAACGCCGTCCGCCGCGAGACCGGCCTGTCGCTCGAGCTGATCCCCCCCGAGGAGGAGGCGCGCCTCGCCGTCATCTCCTGCGCGCCCCTCGTCTCCGTCCGGACCGAGCAGCTCCTCGTCGTGGACATCGGCGGCGGCTCGACCGAACTGGTGTGGATCGACCTGACCAACGTTCCGAAGGCCGAGCGGCCGCGCGCCATCATGCGGATGCGAGGCGGCTTCACCTCCGATCCCGGGCCCTTCGCCGCGGCGCGGGTGGTGGACTGGATCTCGATACCCCTCGGCGTGGCGACCCTGCGCGACCAGTTCGACGACGTCGAGGACGACGGCGCGCGCTTCGCCCTCATGTCCTGGTACTTCGAGGAGCAGCTCGCCGATTTCGCCCCCTACGGCGCCGAGCAGGCGCGCGCGGGGTTCCAGATCATCGGCACCTCGGGCACGGTGACGACCGTGGCGGCGTCCCACCTGGGGCTCAGGCGCTACGACCGCTCGAAGGTGGATGGGCTTCGGATGACCTCGGACCAGATCGACAAGGTGGTGAACGAGTACCTGCGCCTGGGGCCGGCGGGCCGGCGCGCGGATCCGCGGATCGGGCGCGACCGCCATGCCCTCATCATGTCGGGCGCGGCGATCCTGCAGGCGCTCCTGCGGTCCTGGCCCACGGATCGCCTCTCCGTTGCGGACCGCGGCCTGCGCGAGGGGCTTCTCTACGCGCAGATGTCGGCGGACGGCGTGCTCGAGGACAGCGCAGCCTGATGGCGCGGTCCGGCTCGACGAGCGGGCGCGGCCAGCGCGACCTGCGCCAGAAGGTCCGCACGGCGCGGGGGCGCAAGCTCTCCTCGACCCTCTGGCTCGAGCGGCAGCTGAACGATCCCTACGTCAAGCGCGCCCGGGCCGAGGGGATGCGCGGCCGCGCGGCCTACAAGATCATGGAGCTGGACGACCGCTTCGGCTTCCTCCGCCCCGGCGCGCGGGTGGTGGACCTCGGCTCCGCGCCCGGCGGCTGGCTCCAGGTCGCGGTGCCCCGCATCAACGCGCTCGGCGAGCGGCCGGGCCCGGCAGGCCGCATCGTCGGCGTCGACCTGCAGGAGGTCGAGGAGGTTCCGGGTGCGGAGGTCCACCGGCTCGACTTCATGTCGGACGGCGCGGACGAGAAGGTGAAGGCCTGGCTCGGCGGGCCGGCCGACGTGGTGATGTCGGACATGGCCGCCAGCGCGTCGGGCCACAGGGCGACCGACCACCTGCGCATCGTCGCCCTTTGCGACGCCGCCGCCGAGCTTGCCTTCGACGTGCTGGAGGAGGGGGGCACCTTCGTCGCCAAGGTCCTCCAGGGCGGTGCGGAGCAGGGCCTCCAAGCCCGTCTGAAGAAGGCGTTCCGCACCGTCGCGAACGTGAAGCCCCCCGCCAGTCGCTCCGACAGCTCCGAGAAGTTCGTGGTGGCCCAGGGCTTCCGAGGCGCCCCCGCCTGACCGTCCGCCCCCCGGTGCCGGTCCCACCGGGATCGGACGTTGCAATGGCGCGCAGCGGATGCGCCCCGCAGGGCGGAACTCGTTTCCCCGCCCCCCCCGTTGCGCGCCGGGCGTTGCGCCGCGCGCAGCCCTCACGCCTCGTTAACCTCTGGCCGCTAGAACCTCTCCTGCATGCAACGGACGGCCGACGACCGGCTCGCGCCCACCACGCCGCATCGAACGGCAGGGCGTCCGAGCCCCGGGGGACGGACAGCGGGGGGAGACCCCCGACGAAGCGAGACAGGCCGGTCAGGCCGATAGGCCGATCGACACTCCGATCGCCCATCGCACGGGCCGATCGACATACGGGCGGGACAAGAGGCGACCCACCCGGAACGCATAGGGCAGCGGGAAAGCTGCCAACGCGTCCCCGGCTGGGTCCACCGACCCTGCGCCGGGACGCCGGCGTTCGCGAGGGGGGGGGGCTCTGCCGCGACCGGGTCGGCCGAGGCGCCGGACCGCAGCCGCACAGGGTCGCCGCGGCCCCCCACTCCCTTCCCGAACGGGCACGGAGCGCCGTTCGGGACCTTCCCCGGCGGGCCCCGGCGGGCGGGGGGCTTCTGGCTTCTGGGCGCAACGGCGGTGGATTTGTGGCGGAGAGACAGGGATTCGAACCCTGGGACCCCGTGAAGGGTCAACGGTTTTCGAAACCGTCCCGTTCGACCACTCCGGCACCTCTCCGCGGGGGTCGGCGGCGCACCTAGCCCCCTGCGGCGCGGCCTGCAACCCCGGTTGACGGGCCCCCCGCCTGCCCGTAGGTGCCGCCCACCCGCCGGGACCGTCCCGCGCGGGCCATCCATGCATTCGCCCCGGCGGGGGCGCGCAGCCCGAGGCGGGGACACGTCCCCCGAAACGCCCGATCCGGGGGCCAGAGGGCGCGGAACCGAAAAGGAAGAACGCGATGTACGCGGTCATGAAGACCGGCGGCAAGCAGTACCGGGTCAGCCCCGGCGACGTGCTCCGCCTCGAGAAGCTCGCCGCCGACGAAGGCGAGACCGTCCAGTTCAACGACGTGCTGATGGTCGGCGGCGACAGCCCCACGGTCGGCACCCCCTTCGTCGACGGCGCCGCCGTCCAGGCCGAGGTGCTGGGCCAGATCAAGGGCGAGAAGGTCATCAACTTCGTTCGCCGCCGGCGCAAGCACTCGTCCAAGCGCACGAAGGGCCACCGCCAGCACCTGACGGTCGTCCGCGTGACCGAGATCGTGAAATCGGGCGGGCTCTCCACGGGCGTGAAGGTCGCGCTCGGCGCGGCCGCCGTCGCCGCCACGGGCGCGGCCATCGCCGCCGCCGCCGCGCCGGGGCGGACGAGGAAGGCCGCGGGCCGTGTCGAGACCCGCGCCGAGGAGGCCGTGGGCGCCGTCCGCGCCGCCGTCGGGGACGGCGAGCGTCCCGCCAACCTGCTGGACGCCGCGCCCCAGGGCGGGGCCGACGACCTCAAGCGCATCTCGGGCGTCGGCCCGAAGCTGGAGGAGAAGCTGAACGACGTGGGCGTCTACACCTTCGCCCAGATCGCCGCCTGGTCGCCGGAGGAGGTGGCCTACATGGACGACCGCCTTTCGTTCAAGGGCCGGATCGAGCGTGACGGCTGGATCGACCAGGCCAAGCAGTACGACGCCGAGAAGGAGTAACAGGACATGGCACACAAGAAGGCAGGCGGATCCAGCCGCAACGGCCGCGACAGCGCCGGCCGCCGTCTCGGGGTGAAGAAGTACGGCGGCGAGGCCGTGATCCCCGGCAACATCATCATCCGCCAGCGCGGCACCAAGTGGTGGCCGGGCGAGGGGGTCGGCATGGGCCGCGACCATACGATCTTCGCCGTGGCCGAGGGTCAGGTGACCTTCCACAAGGGGCTGAAGAACCGCACCTTCGTCTCGGTCCTGCCGACGGCCGTCGCCGCCGAGTAATCCCGCGCGGGCAATCGTTTCCGACACGAAGGGGCGGCCCGCCGGGGCCGCCCCTTCCTCGTTCCGCCGGAGGGTCCGATGCCCCCGCACCTCCTGACCGCCCGACTGACCCTGGCGCCCCTCGCGCCGGAGATGGCCGAGGACATCGCCGCGGGCGCCGACGACCGGGAGGTCGTGCGCTGGCTGACCCGCCTGCCGTTCCCTTATGGCCAGGGCGATGCCCTGCGCTTCGTCGAGACCTGCCGCGAGGGCCCCGCCTGGGCCATCCGGCATCGCCATGCGGTGATCGGCATGGTCGCCGCCGATGACGGCCTGGGCTACTGGCTGCGCCGGGACGCCTGGGGCAGGGGCCTCGCCCGAGAGGCCGCGCGCCGGGTCGTGGACTTCCACTTCTCCGAAGGCGGCGGCGACCTCGCCTCCTCCTTCATGGACGGCAACGCCGCCTCGGCCCGCATCCTCCGGGGGCTGGGCTTCGAGGATGACGGCCCGAAGGTCCTTCGCTCCCTCGCGGCGGGCGAGCGGCCGGGCCGCGCGATGCTGCTGACCCGCGCAGCGTGGGAGGCGCGGACCGGCCTGCCCATCCGAACCGAGCGCCTGACCCTCGACCTCATGCGCGACGCCGATGCCGAGGCGCTGCACGCCATGGTCACGATCCCGGAGGTCGGACGGAACCTCATGGTCTTCCCGCCCTGGTGGACCGTCGCCGCCGCCCGGACCTTCATCCCCCTCTGCGGCGACCTGTCCGGCCCGCGCTACCGCCTCGCCGTCCGGCGGGACGGGCGCCTGATCGGCTCTGTCGGCTTCGGCGCGCCTGCCGGCGGGGCGGTCGGCCTGGCCTACTGGCTGCACCCGGACGCCGCCGGGCAAGGCTTCGCCACCGAGACCGCGCGCGCCGCGATCCTGGACTTCCTCCGCCGCTTCCCGGACCGGGATGCCCTCGTCGCGGGCGTCTTTCAGGACAACCCCGCCTCCGCCCGCGTCCTCAAGAAGCTCGGCTTCCGCCGCACGGGCGAGAGCGTCCGCCAGGGCGACGCACGAATGGACCCCGCGCCGCTTTGGGACTACCGGCTGGAGCGGGCAGCGCTGGAAGGCAGATCATGAAGTTCCTCGACCTCGCCAAGGTCTACATACGATCTGGAACCGGCGGTGCCGGGGCCGCTTCCTTCCGGCGCGAGAAGTTCATCGAGTACGGCGGCCCCGACGGCGGCGACGGGGGCCGTGGCGGCGACGTGCTGGTCGAAGCGGTCGAGGGGCTGAACACCCTCATCGACTTCCGCTACCAGCAGCACTTCTTCGCCAAGAACGGTCGCCCCGGCGCGGGGCAGGGCAAGACGGGCGCGTCTGGCGACGACATCGTCCTGCGCGTCCCCGTCGGCACGGAGGTGCTGGACGAGGACGAGGAGACCGTGCTCGCCGACCTGACGGAGGTGGGCCAGCGGGTCGTGATCGCGCAGGGCGGCAACGGCGGCTTCGGCAACCTGCGGTTCAAGTCCTCGACCAACCGCGCCCCGCGCCGCGCCAACCCCGGCCAGCCGGGGGTCGAGCGGACGCTCTGGCTGCGCCTCAAGCTGATCGCGGACGCGGGCCTTCTCGGGCTGCCCAACGCGGGCAAGTCGACCTTCCTTTCGGTCGTCTCGAACGCCCGGCCGAAGATCGCGGACTATCCGTTCACCACGCTGCACCCGAACCTCGGCGTCGCCGGCGTCGACGGGCGCGAGTTCGTGATCGCCGACATCCCCGGCCTGATCGAGGGCGCCTCGGAAGGGCGCGGGATCGGCGACCGTTTCCTCGGCCATGTCGAGCGGTGCGAGGTCCTTCTCCACCTAGTCGACGGCACCTCCGAGGATGTCGCCGCCGACTGGCGCACCGTGATCGCCGAGCTGGAGGCCTATGGCGGCGCCTTGGCCGAGAAGCCCCGCGTGACCGTGCTGAACAAGGCCGATGCCCTCGACGAGGACACGCTGGCCGGGCGCCACGCCGCGCTGGAGGCGGTGGCCGGCAAGGTCATGGTGATGTCCGGCGTCGCGCGGACCGGCGTGGACGAGGTGCTGCGCGCCCTTCTGGAACGGATCGACGCGGGCCGCGAAGCCCCCGCATCGGGGGAACCGTGGCGGCCCTAGATCCCCTCCACGGCAAGCGCCGCGTGGTGCTGAAGGTCGGCTCGTCCCTCCTCGTCGGGGCGGGGCTGAAGGCGGCATGGCTAGCCTCCCTGGCCGCGGACATCGCGGCGCTCCGCTCCGATGGGGTCGAGGTGGTCGTCGTCTCCTCCGGGTCCATCGCGCTGGGCCGGGGCGCACTTCGCATGGCCCCCGGGGCCCTGCCGCTGGAGCTTTCGCAGGCCGCCGCCGCCGTCGGCTCCATCGCGCTGGCGCAGGCATGGCGCGACGCCCTGCTAGCGCACGGGATCGAGACGGCCCAGATCCTCCTGACGCTGGAGGACAGCGAGGACCGGCGCCGCTACCTCAACCTGCGGTCTACCCTGAACGCGCTGCTCGACCTCGGCGCCGTGCCCATCGTCAACGAGAACGACACCGTCGCCACGGACGAGATCCGCTACGGCGACAACGACCGCCTCGCCGCGCAGGTCGCCGTCGCGGCCGGGGCGGAGGCATGCGTCCTCCTGTCGGACGTGGACGGCCTCTACACCGCGAATCCTTCGCAGGATCCGGCTGCGGTCCGCCTGGACGAGGTGCGCGAGATCACGCCCGCCATCGAGGCCATGGCCGGGGACGCCGGATCGGGCCTCTCCAAGGGGGGGATGCGGACGAAGGTGCTGGCCGCGCGCACGGCCGTGAGGGGCGGCTGCGACCTCATCGTGACGGACGGGCGGATCGCCAATCCCGTCGCCGCGCTGCGGTCCGGCGGTCCCCGGACGGTGTTCGTCGCGGACGACCACCCCGCCTCGGCGCGCCTGCGCTGGATCGCCGCGATGAAGCCCCGGGGCCGGCTGACGATCGACGCGGGCGCGCAGGTCGCGCTCGACGACGGCCGGTCGCTCCTTCCCGCGGGTGTGGTCGCGGTGGAGGGAAGCTTCGGCCGGGGCGACCCGGTCGAGATCACGGGCCCCGCCGGGCCGCTGGCGCGGGGCCTCTCGCGCTACACCGCCGAGGAGGCGGCGCGCATCTCCGGCCTGCGCTCGGACGAGGTGGAGGCGGCGCTCGGCTATCCGGCGCGCGCCGCGCTCGTGCACCGCGATGACATGACCCCCTGGACCCGCTAGAGGACCCCCATGGACACGACCTTCGACGCCTCCGCCCTGATGGGCGAGATGGGCCGCGCCGCGCGCGAGGCCGCCGCGGCCCTCGCCATCGCTTCGGCCGAGCGCAAGCATGCCGCCCTGATCGGCGCGGCCGAGGCATTGTGGGACCGCCGGGCCGAGGTCGTCGAGGCGAACGCCGGCGACATGGCCTCCGCCGAGGCGAAGGGGCTGACCCGCGCCATGCTCGACCGCCTCATGCTGGACGAGGGGCGCGTCCGGGGCATCGCCGACTCCCTTCGCGCCATCGCCGAGCAGCCCGACCCGGTCGGCGCCGTGATGGCCGAGTGGGACCGCCCCAGCGGGCTGCACATCCAGCGCGTCCGCACCCCCCTGGGCGTCGTGGGGGTGATCTACGAGAGCCGGCCGAACGTCACCGCCGATGCCGGGGCCCTCTGCCTCAAGGCCGGCAACGCCGCGATCCTGCGGGGGGGCAGCGAATCGGCCCGCTCGTCGGCCGCGATCCACGCCGCCCTGGTGGACGGGCTGCGGTCGGCGGACCTGCCCGAGGCCGCGATCCAGCGCGTGCCGGTCACCGACCGCGCCATGGTGGGCGAGATGCTTCGCGCGCGCGACTTCATCGACGTGATCGTGCCGCGCGGGGGCGCCGGCCTCACCGGCCTCGTCATGCGCGAGGCGCGGGTGCCCGTGTTCGCCCATCTCGACGGGATCGTGCACGTCTTCCTGGACGCGGCCGCCGAGCCCGCGAAGGCCCGCCGCGTCGTGCTGAACGCGAAGACCCGGCGCACGGGCATCTGCGGCGCGGCCGAGTGCCTGCTGATCCACGAGGATGCGAAGGCCCTGGGCCAATCCATCCTGGACGACCTGATGGCCGCCGGGGTCGAGGTTCACGCGGGCGAGGGCCTCTCCGGCACCGTGCCCGCCACCTCGCAGGACTGGGGGCGCGAGTATCTCGACATGGTCATCGCCGCCAAGCTGGTTCCCGACCTCGATGCGGCGGTGGAGCACATCCGCGCCCACGGCTCGAACCACACCGACGCCATCCTGACCGAGGACGACGCGGCCGCGGCGCGCTTCTTCGCCGAGGTCGATTCGGCGATAGTCATGCGCAACGCCTCGACCCAGTTCGCCGACGGGGGCGAGTTCGGGATGGGCGCGGAGATCGGCATCGCCACCGGCAAGATGCACGCCCGCGGGCCCGTCGGGGCCGAGCAACTCACGTCGTTCAAGTACCTGGTGACCGGCGACGGCGCCGTCAGGCCCTAGAACCGGACCGCGATCCTCGTGGCGCCGCGGTCGATCGTGACGACCCGGCCCAGCGACGCCGCCGCAAGGGGGAGGAGGGCGAACTGCACCGCCGAGGACGGAAGGTCCGCCGGTGCCGGCCCACCGGCGGCGACGGGCCAGAACGCATCTTCCGTCCTGAGGCGCGCCGCCCCCAGGGACAGCGTCCAGCGACCGTCGCCGTCCCGCGCCGCCCTGGCGGTGCCGCCATAGGCGCAGGCGCTCTCGAGACAGGCGAGGGCGAGGAAGGCCGCCTTCGCCTCCAGACGGGTGAGGCTGTCCCGCACCCCCCAATCCAACGCCATCCGCGAACCCCGCGCCCGGCCCGCGAGGGCGGATCGCACCTCCTCGGCCCCGATGGCGGCGCCCGGCGCGGCCGCCCCGAAGGCGACCCGGAAGAAGCGGATGCGGGCGGTGGCGTCGGCCGCGCTCTCGCCGATGAGGGCCATCTCCGGCTTGCCGGGGGCGCCGGTCATCTCGATCAGCTCGAGCCCGTTGCCGATGGCGCCAAGCGGGCTGACGAGGTCGTGGCAGATCCGGCTGGCGACCAGGGCCGGCAGGTCGGGCCCTTCGGCCGGAACGGGCCGGGCCACGGCGGGTTGGCTACGAGGGGTCACAGGGGAAGGCCTGTCATGGACATGGGATCGCTCCTCGAGCCGGGGATGCTGGTGCGGCACCCGCAGCGCCCCGAATGGGGCATCGGGCAGGTGCAGTCGAACGTGGGCGGCCGGGTCACCGTCAACTTCCCGGATGCCGGCAAGGTCGTGATAGACGGCGCCAAGGTCGACCTCCTGCCAGTATGGGACGTCCCTTCCTAGGACGCCGGGGTTAACCGTACGTTAAAGCCATCCCGTGCCGCCGCGGCCCGGGTTGTCAGCAGGACCGCCGCTTCGTAGTCCCGATGCGCCATGCCGCTGCTAGACGACAGTCTCCGCGCCCGCCTCGCCACCGGCGAGGACGACCTGAGGGCCGTCCAGCGCCTGCGCTACGACGTCTTCGTGGACGAGCTGGGGGCCGGCGGCGACGGGGTCGATCACGCCACCCGCCGCGAGGGCGACCGCTTCGACCCCCATGCCGAGCATCTCCTCCTCGAGGATCGCCGGACGGGCCGCGTCCTCGGCGCCTACCGGCTGATGACCGATGCGGCCGCGCGAACGACGGGCGGGTTCTACGGCGAGGGCGAATACGACCTCTCGCGCCTGCGCGCCGCGGGCCTTCCCCTGCTCGAGCTGGGACGGTCCTGCCTCGCCCGCGAGGCACGGGGCGGGCCGGGGATGCACCTCATCTGGCGCGAGATCGGCCGCCTCGTCGCCGAGCGGAACATCGGCCTCGTCTTCGGGGTCGCCTCGTTTCCCGGCACCGATCCCGCTGCGCTGCGGGTGCCTCTGGCCTGGCTCGGGCGGGAGCGGCTGGCCCCGCCGGCGCTGCGCCCCCGCGCGCTCGGGCCGACGGCGGCTCCTCTCGATCCCGATCCCGGCGCGCCCGCCCCCGCGCGGGAGGCCGCGGCCGCGATGCCCGCGCTGCTGAAGGCCTACCTTCGCCTCGGTGCCTGGGTGGGGGAGGGGGCCTGGGTGGACCACGCCTTCGGCACCACGGACGTCTGCGTCGTGCTCGACGCCGCACGCGTACCGGCGGCCGCCCGCGCGCGCTACGCTGCCTGAGGTGCGCGTGGCGCGGACCGGATGGGCCGGGCGGCCCGACGCCGTGCCACGCGGATCCGGCCCGATCGGCGCCCTTCGCGTGGCGGTGCGGGGGCCGGCGCTCGTGGCGCTCGTCTCCGGCGGCCTCGCGCTGCTGCTCGCGCTGCGTCTGGTCGAAGCGCCGATCCACGGCGCCGCGCGCCCTTGGACGCCGGCGATCACGCGCTTCGTCTGCCGCAACGCTTTGCGCATCCTCGGCATCCGGCGCCGGGTGACGGGATCGCCCCTGCGGGGCGGCGGCGCCCTGGTGGCGAACCATTCCTCCTGGCTCGACGTGTTCGCCCTCAACTCGGCCGCGCCCCTCTATTTCGTGGCCAAGGCCGAGGTCGCCGGCTGGCCCGGAATCGGCTGGCTCGCCCGCGCCACCGGAACCGTCTTCATCGAACGCCGCCGGACCGAGGCCGCCCGCCACCGCGCCCAGTTCGAGGAGCGGCTGCGCGCAGGACACCTCCTCGCCTTCTTTCCCGAGGGCACCAGCACGGACGGCCGCCGCCTCCTGCCCTTCAAGACGACGCTCTTCGAGGCGTTCTTCTCCGCCGGGGTCGAGGGGCTTCGGGTGCAGCCCGTGGCGATGATATGGACCGCCCCGCCGGGGCGGCCCGACGATCACTTCGGCTGGTGGGGCACGATGGGGCTGGGGCCGCACCTTCTCTCGGTGCTCGCCGCGCCGCCAGGCGGACGGGTGGAGCTGGCCTTCGAGCCGCCGATCCCGGTCGAGGGGGGGCGGAAGACCCTCGCCGCCAGGACCGAGGCCGCTGTCCGCGCGGCCTTGGAGGAGCGTCTGGGTTCCGTTCCGGTCCGCTAGATCGCGTTCGCCAGCGCCCGCAGCGCCCCGGCTGGGTCGTCCGTGTCCCAGATCTCCGGCCCGAAGGCGAAGAAGTCCGCCGCCGGGGCGAGGGCGCGCACCGTCTCCGGCGTCAGGGCGCCTTCGGCCACCACGGGCAGCTCGATCATCTCGGACCACCAGGCGAAGAGGTCCGGCCCCGCCCGCTCGCCTGAGCCGAGCGTAGTCTCGCCCGCGGGGCCGAAGGCCACGTAGTCGGCGCCGATCTCTCCCGCGGTCATGCCGTCATGGCGCGACGCGCCGCAGAACGCCCCCACGACGGCGTCCTTGCCCAGCGCCTCGCGCGCCTTGCGCACCCCCCGCGAGCCGTCCGAGAGGTGCACCCCGTCGAGGCCGAGCCGCGTGACGAGGCCCAGATGGTCGGCGAGGATGGCGGGCACGTCGCGGGCATGGGCCACCTCGCGCGCGGCGTCGATCAGGTGGATCAGCCGCCCCTCGTCCCGCGTCGCGAAGTCGAGGCGCAGCGCCGCCACGGGGGCGGCGTCCATCACCCGGGCGAGCGTGTCGGAGAACCCCGCGCCCTCGGGGTCGGGCGGGGTGGCGAGGTAGATCTGCGCGCGGTCGGTCATGGCGCGCGGCCCTATCGGTGCCGCGCGGGGCGATCAAGCGGGCGCTCGCCCTCGGGGGCGGGGCGGGGTAGGGGGCTGCCATGACCCCCCTGATCGTCCTGGTGCGCCCCCAGATGGGCGAGAACGTCGGCGCCGCCGCGCGCGCGATGCGGAACTTCGGCCTCTCGCGGATGGCGCTGGTGGACCCCCGCGACGGTTGGCCGAACCCGCGCGCGGTGGCGCTGGCCGCCGGGGCGGGACGGGTGCTGGACGACGCGCGGGTCCATGGGGACGTCGCTGCCGCCGTGGCCGGTGCGGACGCGGTCTACGCCACCACCGCCCGGCCGAGGGACGACGCCCGCCCCGTCCTGACCCCCGAGGCCGCGGTGCGCGAGATGCGGGCCCTCGCGGCCCGCGGCGGCCGTCCCGCCATCCTCTTCGGGCCCGAGCGCGCGGGGCTGGAGAACGACGACCTCGCCCCCGCCCGCGCCATCGTCACCGTCCCCACGGCGCCGGACTTCTTCTCGCTGAACCTCGCGCAATGCGTCCTTCTGATGGCCTATGAATGGGGCCGCCAAGGCGGCGTGCCCGAGCGCGCGCGCGAGGGGCACGAGGGCCTGTCCGCTGCCGAGACGGCAGCCCTCGCCGACCATTACGAGCGGCGGCTGGACGAGGCGGGCTTCTTCTTCCCGCCCGAGAAGGCGCCCCACATGAAACGGCACCTTCGGGCCCTCTGGCCCCGCCTGCAGCTCACGAAGGGGGACGGCCAGCTCCTTCACGGGATCCTGCGCCAGCTCGTCCGCCACCGGGACGGCCCGCCACCGACCTGACGCGGCCGGGCCCGATCCGCGACCGCCCGCCGCCCTTGAGGGCCGGGCCCCCGGGGGATACCTCGCAGCCCATGGCACGCTCCATCTTCGAGGAGGTCGGGACCGATCCGGCCGAACGCCGCGCCGCCCCCGCCCCGGGCGTCATCGACCGGCCCCAGGGTGCCCGCCGCGGGGTTCGCCTGTGGCTATGGGTCCTCTTCGGGCTGGTCGTCGTGATGATCGCGGTCGGCGGGATGACCCGGCTGACCGACTCGGGCCTGTCGATCACCGAATGGGCGCCTCTCTCGGGCGCGATCCCGCCCCTTTCCGCCGCCGATTGGCAGCGCGAGTTCGACGCCTATCGTCGGATCCCCGAATACCAGCTTCAGAACAGGGGCATGTCCCTTTCGGAGTTCCAGTTCATCTACTGGTGGGAGTGGGGGCACCGGCAGCTCGGGCGGGTCATCGGCCTCGTCTGGGCCGTGGGCTTCGTCGGCTTCCTCGCGGCCAGGAAGGTCCCGCCCGGCTGGACGGGGCGCCTCCTGCTGCTGGGCGCGCTCGGCGGGCTGCAGGGCTTCATCGGCTGGTGGATGGTCTCGTCCGGGCTGGAGGGGACGATGCTGGACGTCGCGTCCTACCGCCTCGCGACGCATCTGGGACTGGCCTTCGTGATCCTTGGCCTCATCGCCCTCTTCGCGCAGGAACTATCGCGCCGCCCGGCCGAGCTGATCGCCGCCCGCCGCGCGCGCGAGGGGCGGCGCGTCACCGTCGCCAGCGTGTGGATCGCCCTCGTCGCGGTCCAGATCCTCCTCGGCGCCCTCGTCGCGGGGATCGACGCGGGGCGCAACTACCACGACTGGCCCCTCATGGCGGGCGGCCTGACGCCGCCGGGCATGTGGTCGCTTGAGCCCTGGTGGCGCAACCTCTTCGAGAACGACGGCACCGTGCAGTTCTTCCACCGCCTGTCGGGCTACGTCCTTCTCGCCTTCTCGATCTACGCCTGGCGTGTGGGCCGCGCATCGCCGAGCACGGCCGTCCGGGCGGCCTTCATCGCCGCCTTCGCGATGGTCCTGGTCCAGACGGTGATCGGCATCGTGACCGTGCGCCTCATGTCGCCCTGGTACGTCGCGATCGTCCACCAGCTCGGCGCCGTGTTCCTCTGGGTGCTGGTGATCCGCGCCCGCTTCCTCGCCGCGCATCCGCCGGCACAATCCGTCCGGGGTGCCCCCGCATGACCGCCTATGCCGAACTGATGGCCTTCCAGCGCGAGACCGAGGCCCTTTCCGCCGTGATGGGCCGCCTCGGCTGGGATCAGGAGACGGTGATGCCCCGCGGCGCCGCCCCCCAGCGCGCCGAGGAGATGGGCGCGATGGAGGGCGTCCTCCACGCCCGCCGCACCGATCCGCGCATCGGCCATTGGCTGGCCGCCGCGACGGGCGCGGACGAGGTCGAGGAGGCTAACCTGCGCCACATCGGCCGCTCCTTCCGGCGGGCATCCAAGGTCCCCGCCGACCTCGCGGCCGAGATCGCGCGCGTCACCTCGCGCGCGCAGGGCATCTGGGCCGAGGCCCGCGCCGCGGAGGATTTCGCCGCCTTCGCGCCCGTCCTGGAGGAGGTGCTGAACCTCAAGCGGGCCGAGGCCGACGCGATAGGCGGGCCGGACCGCTACGACACCATGCTCGACGACTACGAGCCCGGCGCGACCGCGGCCGAACTGGGAAGGATGTTCGGCGCCATGCGCCCGCGCCTCGCCGCCCTGCGGGCTGCCATCCTCGACGAAGGGCCGCATCCCGCGCTGGAAGGCGACTTCCCCGAGGCGTCCCAGCTCCTCCTGTCCGCCGAGCTGGCGGTGGCATTCGGCTACGACATGACCCGTGGCCGAATCGACGAGGCCGTGCATCCGTTCAGCAGCGGCTCGGGCCTCGACGTGCGGATCACCACCCGCACCGTTCCATCCGACCCGTTCAACTGCCTCTACTCGACCATCCACGAGGTCGGGCACGCCGCCTACGAGCAGAACGTCGATCCGGCCTACCTCCTCACGCCGAACGGCGCGGGCGTCTCCATGGGCGTGCACGAATCGCAGTCCCGCCTCTACGAGAACCAGCTCGGTCGTTCGCGTGCCTTCACCGGATGGCTCTTCGAGCGGATGCGCGGCATCTTCGGCGACCTCTCCACCCCGGACGCGGCCGCCTTCTATGCCGCCGCGAACCGAGTCCACCCCGGCTTCATCCGCACGGAGGCGGACGAGGTGCAGTACAACCTCCACATCCTCCTGCGCTTCGACCTCGAACGCGCGCTGGTGGCGGGGGACCTGGCCGTCGCCGACCTGCCGGACGCCTGGAACGAACGCTTCCTCGCCGATTTCGGCGTGGCGGTGGACAAGCCTTCGAACGGGTGCCTGCAGGACGTGCACTGGTCCGTCGGCCTCTTCGGCTACTTTCCCACCTACACCTTGGGCAACGTCTATGCCGGTTGCCTGCACGAGGCGCTGCGCCGGGACGTGCCGGAGCTCGACGAGGCGCTTGCCCGTGGGGATACGTCGCCTGCTACGTCCTGGCTGCGCGAGAAGCTCCAGCGTCACGGCGGCGTCTACCGCCCCCGCGAGGCGATCGAGCGGGCGACGGGGCACGACGTCTCCGAAGGGCCGCTTCTCGACTACGTCGAGGCCAAGTTCCGCGGGATCCACGATCTGTAAGGGCCGCCCCGGCGCGCCGACCTGCCGGCGCAGCCTTCTGCACCCGGTGACGTGACGGGCCGTCCACGGAAGCGTCCGGCCGACACGAACCGTCGGGCCGGCCTTCGCCGTCGGTCCGGACGGGGCAGCCGGCATCCGTACCGCCGCGGTCGTCTGCAACGTCCGGCGAGCTGAAAAGAAAGGGGCCGGCGCGAAGGCCGGCCCAAGTGGGGGAGGACGAGGTCCCTACGCCTCCCAGATCGGGCGGGCGGCCTCTCGGCGTGCCGCCCGCGGATCGATGCCCATGTCCGCCAGATGCCCGGCAGGCAGCGCCCCCAGCGTCCGGCGCGCACGCCAGCGGGCATCCCACCGCACCGCACCGGCGAGCAGGATGCCGGGCGCGGCCTTCGCGGCGCCCAGGAACGGCCCGAAGGCAATTCCCGGAACAGGACGCTGCAGGGCGGCGGTGTGGGGCGCGAACATGGTACGTTCCTTCGTCGTCGAGATACAATTTGACCGTTGGTTCGCATAAGCGATACGGTCGGCGGGCTCGGTTCGTCGAGGAAAGGATTGTTATGGGTACGATCTGGTCGCCGGACCTTTCTTCGGCGCGGGGGCCGAAATACGCCGCCCTCGCTGCGTCGATCCGCAGGGCCATACAGGACGGGCAGCTTCGGGCGGGAAGCAAGCTGCCGCCGGTCCGATCGCTCGCCACGACCCTTTCCGTGACCCCCGGCACCGTCGCGCGCGCCTACGGGACCCTGCGGGCCGAAGGGGCCCTGATGGGCGCCCAGGGTTCGGGCACCTTCGTCGCCCGACCCGAGGACTTCGAGCCGAGCGAGCCCTACCTGACCGCCCTCAGCGAGGAGGGCGAGGTTAACCTGCGGACCGCCCTCGTCCCCGATGTTGGACAGGGTATCGAGATCGCCGCGGCCATGCGCGCCGCCGCCGACGTGGAGGATTGGGCACGGCATCCGAACCGCAGCGACGACGCCGCCCTCGCGCGCGCGATCCTCGACTGGCAGCCCGGGATCGAGATCGGTCCGGCCGAGCCGCGGCACGTCGTTCCCGCGCTCGGTGGGCAGCACGCCGTCGTCCTCGTCATGCAGGCCGCGCTGCGCGGCCCGCGCCCGCGCGTCGTCACGGACGAGCTGGCCTATTCCGGCTTCCGCCACGCCGCCGCGCTGGCGCGCGCCGAGATATCCGGCCTGCCCTGGGACGACCACGGCCCCAAGCCGGCGGCGTTCGACGCGGCCTGCCGGCTGGGGGGCGTGCAACTCTATTGTACCTCTTCCGAATGCCACAATCCCACCACCTTGCGCACCACGGACGACCGCCGCGCCGAGATGGTCGAGATCGCCCGCCGCTACGACGTGCAGATCCTCGACGACGACTGCTTCATCTCCGGCGGCTCGCTCGCGCCGCTCTATCGCGGTCTCGCGCCCGAGCGGGTCTGGCATGTCGGCTCGCTCTCCAAGCGGGTGTCGCCTCTGCTGCGGCTGGGTTTCCTCATCGCCCCCGAGGGGCGTCAGAGGGATGCCGTGCTTACCGCCCAGCATCAGTTCTTCGGCCTGCCGCGTCCTGTCGCGGCGACCGGCCTGCACCTACTGGAGACGGGCGCCGCGCAGCGGGTCAAGGTCCGCGTCCGGGCAGCGAACCGGCGCATGGTCGCCGAAGCGCGGCGCGCGTTCGAGGGGTGCGACTTCCTCTCGCGCGAGGAGGTGCCGCTGATCTGGCTGACCATGCCCCGCGGCTGGCGCGCCAGCTCCTTCGAGGCGGCCGCCAAGGCGCGCGGCGTCCTGGTGAAGCCCGCGGACCTCTTCGCGCTGCCGGACGGGCGCGCGCCCAATGCGGTGCGGATCGCGCTGAACGGGGCCATCGGTCCCGACGCGCTGGGAGAATCGCTGGGCGTGCTGCGCGACCTCCTCGATCATCCGCCGACGAGCATCGAGGTGTGAGGCCGGCCGCGAGCTAGAGCGGCAGCGCACCCTCGAAACGCCACGGCCCGCCGAGATAGCGCCAAAGGCGCACGGCCGTGCCCTGACCGTACCAAGGTGTGAACTCGGCTGCGATGGCGGCGCGATCTGCCTCGGCCTCCCTCGGGTCGGTCTTGTTCTGCACGGTCACGTGCGGCCGCCAGTCCGGACGGGCGTCCTGGCGCGAGAGCTCGCCCTCGAAGGCGGCGGCGATCCGGCCGCGCAGCCGGTGCAGACGCTCGGCCTCGACGTCCACGGCCGTTCCCCGTTCGAGCGGACGCAGCGCGGCGAAGTGCAGCGACAGGGGCCCCGGGCGCCGCCCCAGCGCCGCCGCGACGCGGGGCGCCGCATCGGGGGGCAGCTTGTGGAAGAGGGTCAGATGCGCCGGCAGCCTGTACCCACGTTCGGGGAAATAGGTCTGCCGCCAGCCGTCGAGGCGCCGAAAGCTGCGCGGATCGAACGCGAGCGTGGCGACGATGGTCGCCTCGTCGGGTGCATTGCTTGGGGTATTCATATACCGTATCCATAACCAGCTGGCGGAACTTCGATAATCCTGAACGCCGACGCTTGACCGTGCGTTCCCCTTCGGTAGAAGCCCCCGGGACCAAGGAAACGCAACCCCGAGGGATACGCATGAAGACCTTCACCGCGACCCCGGCGGACATCGAGAAGAAATGGGTGGTCATCGACGCGGAAGGCGTCGTGCTCGGCCGCCTCGCCTCGATCGTCGCCATGCGCCTGCGCGGCAAGCACAAGGCCACGTTCACGCCCCACATGGACATGGGCGACAACGTGATCGTCGTGAACGCCGACAAGGTGCAGATCACCGGCCGCAAGCGCACCGACCGGATGTACTACCGTCACACGGGCTACCCCGGCGGCATCAAGTCGACCAACGCCGACGAGATCCTCGGCGGCAAGCACCCCGAGCGCGTGGTCGAGATGGCCGTGAAGCGGATGCTTCCGGGCAACCGCCTGTCGCGCAAGATCATGGGCAACCTGAAGGTCTACGCGGGCGCCGAGCATCCGCACGGGGCCCAGCAGCCCGAGACGGTCGACGTGAAGTCGATGAACTCCAAGAACACGAGGGCCTGAGATCATGGCTGACGAGATCAAGAGCCTCGACGACCTGAAGGATGCCGTGGGCGACGACGTCGCCGGCCGCCTGGGTTCCGGCGAAGGCGAGACCCTGACCCTGGACGCCGAGCCGCGCGAGCCCGTCCGCGACGAGCTGGGCCGCTCCTACGCGACCGGCAAGCGCAAGGACGCGGTCGCCCGCGTCTGGATCAAGCCCGGCTCGGGGCGCGTCACGGTGAACGGCCGCGACATGGACAAGTACTTCGCCCGTCCGGTGCTGCAGCTCATCATCCGCCAGGCCTTCGAGGTGACCGGCACGAACGGCGAGTTCGACGTGATGGCCACCTGCAAGGGCGGCGGCCTGTCGGGACAGGCAGGCGCAGTGCGCCATGGTCTCTCCAAGGCGCTGCAGCTCTACGAGCCGTCGCACCGCCCCGCCCTCAAGGCCGCGGGCTTCCTCACCCGCGACAGCCGTGTGGTCGAGCGGAAGAAGTACGGCAAGCGCAAGGCCCGTCGGTCCTTCCAGTTCTCCAAGCGCTGATCCGCGCGGGGAACCGTTCCGGGGGCCGTCCGAAAGGGCGGCCCCCTTCGTTTGGCCCTTGCGCCGCCCCGCGCCTGCGGGAAGATCGGCGGGATGGGGCATGGCGAGACATCCAAGGGCTGGGCGCTGATCGCGCCGCCGGCGCTCTACGCGCTGGCGCTGCTGGCGCTGCCGCTCGGCGCGGTGGTCGTCCTCTCCTTCTTCACGCAGGACTTCCTGACGCTCGACACCACCCCCACGCTCGAGAACTACCGCATCGTCCTGACGGATCCCGGCTTCGCCGGCCAGCTTCCCCGCACGCTCCTCGTGCGGTCGGTGACCATCGCGGGCCTCGTGACGGTCTGCACCGTCCTTCTCGCGTATCCGGTGGCCTACTACGTCAGCTTCCACGTCGCGCCGGAGCGCAAGTCGCTCTGGCTCTTCCTCATCACGATCCCGTTCTGGACGAGCTATCTCGTGCGGGTCTTCCTCTGGAAGGTGATCCTCAACTTCGACGGGGTGGTGAACCGCACCCTCCTCAACCTCGGCTGGATAGACGAGCCGATCCGCGCGTTCCTCTACTCGCCCGCGGCGGTGGTCATCACCCTGACGCACGCCTTCGCGCCCTTCGCGATCCTGCCCATCTTCGTCGCGCTGGAGAAGATCGACCGGCCCCTCCTCGAAGCCTCGCGCGATCTCGGCGAGGGAACGCTGCGCACCTTCGCGCGGGTGACGCTGCCGCTCTCCATGCCGGGCGTGGTCGCGGCCGTGCTCATCGTCTTCATCCCGACCATCGGCGACTACGTGACCCCGCGCCTCGTCGGGGGGCCCGACGGGCTGATGATCGCGAACCTCATCCAGTCCCAGTTCGGGCGCCTGTCGAACGCCCCGATGGGCGCGACGCTGGCGGTGATAGCGATGGCGTCGGTCGGCCTGATCTCGCTTCTCTTCGTGCTCGCCACCCGCCGGTGGACCCGGTGAGCCGCCGCTGGCTCCTCCTCTATGTCGTCCTCTACATGGCGCTGCTCTACGCGCCCATCGCGCTCCTGCCGATCTTCGCCTTCAACGACGGTCAGGTGATCGCCTTCCCCCTGCAGGGCTTCTCCACCCGCTGGTTCGAGGGGCTCTGGACCAACCGCACGCTCCACTCGGCGCTCTGGAACTCGCTCGTGGTCGCGGTGATCTCCTCCGTCCTGGCGGTGGTCCTGGGGATCTGCGCCGCGCGGGCCTCGGCGCGCTATGCGTTCCGGGGGCAGGGGGCGGTGATGGGGATGATCATGGTTCCCCTCGTGCTGCCGGAGATCATCGTCGGCGTCTCCGTCCTCATCGTGGTGAACACCGTGCTCGGGCTGCCGCTGGGCCTCTGGGCGGTGATCGCCGCGCACGTCCTCATCTGCACGCCCTTCGCGGTCGCCGTCCTGTCGGGCGCGTTCCAGTCCCTCGACCCCGCGATGGAGGAGGCCGCCCGCGACCTGGGCGAGACGCCCTGGGGCGCCTTCCGCACCGTCACGCTGCCCCTCGTCGCGCCGGGCATCGTCGCCTCGCTGCTCATCTGCTTCACTATCAGCCTGGACGAGTTCATCATCGCCTTCTTCCTGACCGGCGCCTCGCCGACCCTGCCGGTCTACATCTGGGGCCTGCTGCGCTTTCCGGCGGACCTGCCGATCGTGATGGCGCTCGGCACGCTTCTCGTGCTGGCCTCCATCGTGCTTCTCACCATGGCGGAGATTTTCCGCCGCCGCGGCGCCGCGCGCGCCGGGCGCAAGGACAGCGGGGGCTTCCTGTGAGCCTGATCGACCTTTCGGGCGTGCAGAAATGGTACGGCGAGTATCACGCCCTGCGCGGAATAGACCTGCAGATCGCCGCGGGGGAATTCTTTTCCCTTCTCGGTCCATCGGGCTGCGGCAAGACCACGCTTCTGCGGACCATCGCCGGGTTCGAGGGCATCGACGCGGGCACGCTTCGGATCGACGGGCTGGACATGCGCGGCGTCACGCCGGACCGGCGCCCGACGAACATGGTGTTCCAGTCCTACGCGATCTTCCCCCACCTCACGGTGGCGCAGAACGTGGCCTACGGCCTGCGCCGGACGGCGGACGGCAGGGAAGAGAAGGCGCGCCGCGTCGGCGAGGCGCTCGAGATGGTCGGCCTGGGCGGCTACGGCGGGCGCCGCCCGCACGAGCTGTCGGGTGGCCAGCGCCAGCGCGTCGCCCTCGCGCGCGCCTTGGTGCTGCGCCCCAAGGTCCTCCTCCTCGACGAGCCGCTCTCCGCCCTGGACCGCAAGATGCGCGAGACCATGCAGTCGGAGCTGCGGCGTCTCCAGCGGCAGGTCGGGATCACCTTCATCCTCGTCACCCATGACCAGGAGGAGGCCTTGATCATGTCCGACCGCGTCGCCGTCATGTTCGAGGGCGCCATCGCCCAGGTCGCCTCGCCGCAGGCGCTCTACTCGCGGCCGGCCGACCGGCGGGTGGCGGATTTCCTCGGGGCGATGAACTTCCTGCCGGCCGAAGTCCGGGACGGGCGGGTCGAGATCGCGGGCCTGGGCGCCTGCGAGGTCGAGCCTGAGCAGGTGATCGGCGCCGGAGGCATGGCCGAGGCCGGGATGCGACCCGAGGCGATGACGATGCTCGACGTCCAGCCCGGCGAGGGGCTTCGCGAGGCGGCGGGCACCATAGCGGACCGCGCCTATTACGGCGACATGACCTACTACATGGTCGAGCTGCCGGGCGTGCCCGGCCACGTCACCGTCTCGATGAAGAACCGCCCGGGCTCGGCCGTGCTGGACGTGGGGGCGCCCGCCCGGATCGGATGGGACCCGCGGGCGGTCCTCCTCTTCCCGGCTTAGGGACGGGAGGTCATGCATCCTGCGGAATCAGCCCGAGCCCCCGCAGGTAGACGCCGATCGCGCTTTCCAGGAGGTCCTCGGGCGGGAATGGCGACTTCGTCCCCGGCGACCCCCTCGCGAAGAGCTCCACGACACCGTGCGCCGTCGCCCAGATATGCGCGGCCACCATCTGCGGCGGCGGGCGGCGTCCCGGCGGCAGGTGGCGCGTCACGTCCTCGGCCGCGCGCTCGAGCACCCCGAACGCCCGGGCCGACCGTGCGGCGAGGTCGGCGTTGCGGTTGATCGAGATCCCGCTCTCGAACATCGCGATGTAGTGGCCCGGGAACTTGCGCGCGAAGGCCAGGTAGGCGCGGCCCACCGTCTCCAGCTTGGCCAGGGGGGACGGGCCGCCCGTCTCGTAGGCATGCTCCATCAGATCGGCGAAGATGCCGTAGCCCTGCCGCGCGGCCTCGGCGATCAGGTCCTCGCGCCCCTCGAAATGCCGGTAGACGGCGGGCGGCGTCACTTCGGCGGCCTTCGCCACCTCGGACAGGGTGAACCCGGTCGGGCCCCTCGCTTCGATGATAGGCAGGACCGCGTCGACGAGGGCCTGCCGGAGGTTGCCGTGGTGATAGCCCTTGCGCGCCACTACCAGCCCGTCTGCCGCACCCAGAGGTCCGGCCCCCCCGCGATGGCCGGGTCCGGGGCGCCGACCAGGGCCTCGTCCTTGCCGTCATAGGGCAGGGGGGCCAGAACCGACCGGATGACCGCCAGGCGCGCCCGGCGCTTGTCGTCCGCGCGGATCACCGTCCATGGCGCGTGCGCGGTATGCGACCGCTCCAGCGTCTCCTCGATCGCACCGGTATACGCATCCCACAGCGCCAGGCCCTCCACGTCGATGCGCGACAGCTTCCACTGCTTCAGCGGGTCCCGCTCGCGCGCGAGGATGCGGCGCAGCTGCTCCGCGCGGGAGACGTTCAGCCAGAACTTCCACATCCGGATGCCGTCCCGCACCAGAAGGCGCTCGAAGTCCGAGACCTGTTCGAAGAACCTCTCGCGGCTGGGGTCGTCCACGAAGCCGAACACCTTCTCGACGACGCCCCGGTTGTACCAGGACCGGTCGAACACGGTCATCTCCGAGGTGGTCGGCAGGTGCGGCACGTACCGTTGGAAGTACCACTCGCCGCGCTCGCGCTCGGTCGGCTTTCCCAGGGCGACCGTATGCGCCGCCCGGGGGTTCAGGTTCATCGTCAGGCGCGAGATCGAGCCGCCCTTCCCGGCCGCGTCGCGCCCCTCGAAGACCAGGACCAGCCGCTCGTCCGATCGGTCCAGCCAGTCCTGCATCTTCACCAGTTCGACCTGCAGCGCCTCCAGCTGGTCCTCGTAGTTGTCCTTGTCCATCCGCGTCGCGTACGGGTACTCGAACCCGAGGACGTCGTTCTTCCCCGCCTCCTCGATGGCAGTGCGTACGTCCTTCGGCACGCCTTCCTCGAAGAAGCGGGTGATCTCGCCGTCGAAGGGCAGGTCCATGGTCTAATCCCCGGCGCGGGCATGCGCCCTGCGGATCGCTGCGAGACAAGCGTCCGGTGCCACATGATGCGGCATGTGACCGATGCCGTCCAACTCCCTCAGCGCCGCGCCGTCCACGAGATCGGCCAGCGGGCGCGAATGGACCTCGATCGGCACGGTCCGGTCCGCCGTGCCGTGGACCAGCTCAATCGGAAGGCGCAGCTCGGGGTAGCGGCGCGCCATGGCGACGACGTGGGGCCGCAGCGTGTTCACCTGCCGCACGTTTGCGCGGAAGGTGGTGGGCCGCAGGGTCAGCCGGGCGCCGATGAAGTCCGCGTAGCCTTGCGGGGCGGGCTGGGGGGCGAAGGTGTCCTCGATCCGGTCCGCCACCACGCGGCCCGGGACGAACGCGGACACCAGCGGCGTCGTCACCGCGCCGAGCGGTCCGCCGTTCAGCCGGTAGTAGAGGCCCAGCTCCCCCGGCCAGGGCATGGCCACGCCTGCCAGCGACACGTAGCCCCGCGCGGCGGCGGGGGAGGTGGAATCGAGATCCGACATCGCCCAGCCGAGGGACACGATCCCCCCGAAGCTGTGACCGACGAGGATCGGCGCCCCGATCCCCAGCATCCCGGCCGCCCGGCGCAGGTGGCGACCCTGGGCGAGCGGCCCCTCCGCGTCGAGCGACAGGGGCCCGTAGCCCGGCAAGCGCCCCGAATAACCGAGCCCGGGCCGGTCGAACGCCGTGACCGTGAACCCGGCCTCGACGAGGCGGTCGAAGAAATCGAAGGCGAAGTCGCGCAGGTTCCCGCCCGCGCCGTGGATCAGCACGATCTCGGGGCCCCGGCCGCGGCGCAGGTAGTGGACGGGCACGCCGTCCACCCGGACGAAGTCCCCCAGGGGCGGGTGCGTCTCCTCCGCGGTTCGGGCGCGCACGCGCGTGGTCAGGCCCGTCCCAGCCACCGCCGCGGCCGCGAGGAGGCCCGTGCTAACTACCGATCTGCGAGACATCATAGGGCGTGGTCTGGTATATCTGGTTGATCCAGTTCCCATAGAGCAGGTGCGCGTGGCTGCGCCACCGGTTCAGGGGCACGGCGTCGGGGTCGTCCCCGGGAAAGTAGTCCCGCGGCAGCGCGATGCCGTCGCCCGTCTGGCCCCCGTTCGCCAGGTCGCGCCTGTACTCCCCCGCGAGCGTGCCGGAGTCGTACTCGAAGTGGTTGAAGACGTAGAGCGCCCGCTCGGCGTGATCTTCGATCAGGCACGGCCCCACCTCCGCGCTGTCGAGCAGGACGGAGAGACCCGAGCGCTGGCCGAGGTCCTCGCGCCGCACCTCGGTCCAGCGCGAGACGGGGACCGGCACCTCATCCGAGAAGCCTCGCAGATAGGGCGAGGCGGGGTCCAGGTTGCGGTGGCGGAATATGCCGAAATGCTTGCGGGGCAGGACGTGCTTCTCGATGCCGTGGAAGTGCTTCAGCAGCGCCATCCCGCCCCAGCACACGCCGAAGGTCGAATGCACGTGGGTCCGCGTCCAGTCCATCACGCGCCGCAGCTCGTCCCAGTAGGTGACGGCCTCGAAGGGAAGATGCTCGATGGGGGCGCCGGTGATGACCAGACCGTCGAACCTCTCGGACATGACGTCCGAGGTGGGGCGGTAGAACGCCTCCATGTGCTCGCGCGAGGTGTGGCGGGACTCGTGGTCGGACATGCGGACGAGGGTCAGCTCGATCTGTATCGGCCCCGCGCCGATCAGCCGGGCGAACTGCGTCTCGGTCGCGATCTTCATCGGCATGAGGTTCAGCAGCGCGATCCGCAGGGGACGGATGTCCTGGCGGGTCGCGGTATCCTCGCCCATCACCATGACGCCCTCGTCGCGCAGGATGTCGTGGGCGGGTAGAGCCTCTGGAATACGGATGGGCATCAGACGCTTCCGGTGCCTTCTTCGAGCGATCTGTCGATGGCGCGCGCCACCATGGCGTCGATGGCGGCGGCGTCCGAGCAGGCCGCGACCTCTTCGGCGGTCACGGTGGCGCCCCAGCGCGCCATGGCGCGGTAGCGGGGGCGGCGGTGGCGGATCGCCTCGGCATAGGCGTGGCGCACGAAGGCGTCGGGGTCGGCGCCCTCGCCGCCCGCTTCCGCCCAGATCGGCCGCAGGACCTCCGGGCGGTAGTACATGGGCTTCGGGGCCGCGTCGAAACGGGCCTTCAACGCATCGGCATGGGCGTCCGTGTCCTCGATCCACAGGATCTGATGGGTCGCGGCCAGCCGCCGCAGCAGGGGGTCGTCCGGATCCTCGGGCTCCACCACCTCGCAGATCGAACCCGAGGTGTCGCAGACGAAGTGGGGATAGCCGTAGAGCGTCCCGGCCCGGGCGGCGAAGGCCTCGGCGTCCTCGAGCGCGGCGACCTCGCCCGCGCGGTGCAGGGCCTGGCGACGCTCGTACTCGTCGAACGGCAGGCCGCCGCGCCCGGGATCGCCCGGCTTGCCCAGCCAGTCCGACATCGGCGCGAGGTTGTCGAAGGTCAAGTTCGAGGCGACGTAGATCGAATCCGTGCGCAGAAGCCGCGCCAGCGCGGGAACCTTCATCGCCTCGGCCTTGAACCCGTCCGCGATGGCCTCGCCCAGATAGCGGGTGCCGATGCGGTAGTCGACGGAGTAGTGGAACCACGTTCCGCCGCCGCGCAGCATGGCCGCGAGCCGCGTCTTTCCCAGACCCGACATGCCGTAGATCAGCAGCCGCTTGCGGGGGGCGCCGAGCCAGGCCGCGCCGGAAGGGTAGAGTCGTTCCATCGGCGTGCACATAGCCGCCCGCACGGGGGGATTCACCCCGTCCCGACCCTCGGTCCACGGCGCAGGGCGCGCAAGGCACGGCCGTCGAGGATCAGAAGGCCCCCCGCGAGCAGCGCGAACCCGCCATAGGCCGCTGGTGGAAGGCTCTCGCCGAGGAAGGCGGCGCCGAGGACGATCGCCACCGGCGCCACGAGGAGCGTGCAGAGCATCAGGTTCCCCGAGCCGGCCCGCCGCAGGATCGCGTAGTAGAGGAGGTACGCCCCCGCCGTCGCTACGAGCGAGGCATAGGCCAGCGCCGCCCACGTCCGGCCGGAGAGGGCCAGCGTCGGCGCGCCCTCGAAGGCCCAGGCGACGGGCACCATGATCAGGGTCGATCCGGTCAGCATCCCCGCGGCCGCCACCTGCGGCGCGACGCCGCCCAGCCGCGCGCGCGCCCAGACGCCCGCGAAGGCATAGGAGATCGTCGAGGCGACCACCGCCAGCTGCGCCAGCGACGTGACGTCCAGCGCGGCGAGGTTCCGCAGCCCGATCGCCGTCGCCACCCCCGCGAAGCCGAGGGCCACGCCGACGATCCGCCGCGCGCTCAGCCGCTCGTCCGGAAGGAGGAGGCCGGCGACGAGGATGCCGAACACTGCCGTGCCCGCGTTGAAGATCGCTACCAGCCCTGACGGGATGTGCAGCTGCCCCCACGCTTGCAGCGAGAAGGGCACGGCGTTGTTCAGCGCGCCCATCACGAGGAACGCGGCCCAGATGCCCGGATCCCGCGGCAGCGGCAGGCGCCCCGCGGCCACTACCGCCCAAAGGAGGAGGCACGCCCAGAGTACCCGGTGCATCGCCACCGTCAGCGGCCCGATTTCGCCCAGGGCGACCCGAACGGCGAGGAACACGCCGCCCCAGATGAGGGATAGAAGGAGAAGGAGCGTCCAGCTCCGCGCGTCCATGGACATCTGCGTCATGACGCACCGCTACGCGCCGACGCGGCGCCGCGCGACCCGTATCGTGCAAAAAGAAAAGGCCCCGCACGGGGGCGGGGCCTTCCGGACGCCGTGCTTCAGCGGGCGTCAGAACTCGTAGAGCACCCGCACGCCGGCGCCGATCGCGTGGTTGTCTTCGAATAGGGCGACCTCGTTCCCGCCGGCCGTGCCGATCGCGTCGCCCAGCTTGCTGTAGTTTATGCCGCCGCCGATGGTCAGGTTCTCCCTCGTGTAGGCTCCGCCCAGGGTCAGGCCGATCACGCCGTCGGACGGCCCAAGGACCGACACGTTCGAGCCGCCGTCCGGCTCGTAGATCAGCGTCGCCGACGCGGCGAACGCCTCGGTGAAGCGGCGCGCCACGCCCAGCGTGAACCGGCGGCCGTCCTCGATGCCGGCCACGTCCGGGATCCCGCCCGGTGCCCCGGGGAACACGCCCGCGTCGGCGTCATTGTAGGGATCGAGGACGAACTCGTCCCAGTCGCTGTAGCGGAAGCTGGCCGTCAGCAGCGTGTCGGGCGCGATGCCGGTCTGGAAGTCGACGTTGATCGCATCCGGCGTCGTCGTTTCCGTGGTGCCGGACGAGCCGGCGAACCCGCCGGAGGTATCGAACTCGTGGTCGATCTCCGAGAAGTAGGTCACGGCGAGGCGCAACGCGATGTCGGGCCGCTCGTAGGCGCCGCCGATCAGGTAGCCGAACCCGATATCGTCGTCGAACTGGAGGCGCGGCGTGTTGAACGCCGTCGTACCGGTGCCGTTGGGGATCTCGATCGCGCCGCCGACCCGCTGGATGCGAAGGCCGCCATGGACGGAGAAGCCGTTCCCGAACTCGTAGCGGGGCACGATGGAGAGGGCGACGGAGTTCACCTCGACATAGGTGTCGTCCAGGATGCCGACCGCCCTGCCGGTGGGCGCGATCCCGGGGGGCAGGCCGCCGCCGCCGGGGAACGTCGGATCGAACTGGACCTCGGGGGCCGTCGCCCCGCCCTCGCCGGTGCCGTAGTCCACGTTCGCGCCGAAGGGCTCGTCCACGATCACGGCGTACGAGACGCGGTCCGTCAGCGGCTTGACGTAGCCGAAGCCGAGCTGGGTGTAACTCTCCCCCACGTCCTCGTAGCGGCGGCCGGAGAAGTCGGTGCCGTCGATCGACGGGGCGACGAAGCCGAAGGTCAGCTCGACCTCCTCCCCGTCCTCGAACAGGATGCCCAGCGGCTGGTTCGAGCGGTCCAGGCCGGCCGCCGAAGCGCCGGTGGCCGCCGCGGCGATCAGCGCCGTGGTCGTTAGAAAGCGGTTCATGATTCCCTCCCCGGAACCTTTGCTCTTGTTTTCGGCCAGCCTAGGGGTTCGCGGCGCGGCGGGTCAAAGTGTGACGCCACGTCCCTCGTTGCCCGCCCGCCGCACTGTGTCCCCGGCGCAAGGGGCAGACGGCGGCCTCGGGCCTCAGCCGCGCGCCGCTTCCCGCAGGTTCACCCAGTTGGCCAGCAGGATTACCGTGGCGCCCAGGGCCAGCGTCCAGCCGAACGTCTCGCCATAGAGGAGGGCGCCGACCACCGCGATCACCGGCAGGCGCGCGAAGTCGACGGGCATCACGGCCGAGGCCGGGGCGAGGCTCAGCGCGCGCGTCAGTGACAGATGGGCCGCCAGCCCGGTCACGCCGACCAGCAGCACCCAGGCGCCCGCCGCGCCAGTGGGCCAAGCGACTTCGCCGTCCCAGCCGGCGCAGATCGCGCCCATCGCCGCCTGCGCGCCCGTTAGCCAGATCAGGATCGTCAGCAGCGATTCGGTCCGCGTCAGCACCTTCGTCGCGATGGCGGTTCCGGCGAAGGCCGTCGCCGCCACCGCGGCGAGGATCGTCCCCGGCGCCAGCCCGCCCTCGGCCCAGGGCTCGGCCACGAGGAGGATGCCGCCGAACCCCGCGGCCACCGCCGCGGCCCGCCGGACGCCCAGCGCCTCGCCCAGGAGGAACGGCGCGAGCAGCGCCACCCAGAGGGGCGACGTGAACTCGATCGCGAAGAGCTGCGCGAGCGGGATCAGCGTAACGGCCGCGAACCACAGGTTCTGCCCCGTGAAATGCGCGAGGTTCCGCAGCACGTGCAGCCCCGGACGCCGCGTCCGCCATGCCACCGTGCGGCCCGTCACGGCCGCGAATCCCCAGACGAGGGCGACGCCGACGAGCGAGCGGTAGAGCATGATCTCGAACGTATCGAGCGCGGCGCCGATCTCGCGGCCCGCGACGGCCATGGCGCTGAAGGACGCGACCGCCCCCGCCATCCAGAGGGCGGCGGCGCCGACCTGCGCGGGCGGGGCCGCCGGCCCCCGCTCGCGTGTCACTCCCACTCGATGGTGCCGGGGGGTTTGGAGGTGACGTCGTAGGTCACGCGGTTGATGCCGCGCACCTCGTTGATGATGCGGTTCGCGGTCTCGGACAGGAAGTCGTGGTCGAAGGGGAAGACGTCCGCCGTCATCCCGTCGACCGACCGGACCGCCCGCATCGCGCAGGCGTAGTCGTAGGTGCGCCCGTCGCCCATCACGCCCACCGTGCGAACGGGCAGGATCGCGACGAACGCCTGCCATATCTCGTCATAGAGGCCATGGCGGCGGATCTGGTCGATGAAGACCGCGTCCGCCTCGCGCAGGATGGCCAGCTTCTCGCGCGTGATCTCGCCCGGGCAGCGGATCGCGAGGCCGGGGCCCGGGAAGGGGTGGCGGCCGACGAAGTGCGCGGGCAGCCCCAGCTCGCGTCCGAGGGCGCGGACCTCGTCCTTGAACAGCTCGCGAAGCGGCTCGACCAGCTCGAGGTTCATGGTCTCGGGCAGGCCGCCGACGTTGTGGTGCGACTTGATGGTGACGGACGGTCCGCCGGAGAAGGACACCGATTCGATCACGTCTGGGTAGAGGGTGCCCTGCGCCAGGAAGCGGGCCCCCTCGATCCGGTCGGCCTGCTCCTGGAAGACGTCGATGAAGAGGCCGCCGATTATCTTGCGCTTGGTCTCGGGGTCCGAGACCCCTTCGAGCGCGCCGAGGAACCGCTCCTGCTCCTCCGCGTGGATGACCTGCAGGTTCATGTGGTCGCGGAACATGCCCACGACCTCGGCGCCCTCGTCCTTCCTCAGCAGGCCGTGGTCCACGAAGACGCAGACCAGCTGGTCGCCGACCGCCTCGTGGATCAGGGCGGCCGCGACGGAGGAATCGACCCCGCCGGAGAGGGCGCAGATCACCTTGGCCTCCCCGACCTGCGCGCGGATCGCCTCCACCGCCTGCTCGCGGTAGCCGGCCATGGTCCAGTCGCCGGCGAAGCCCGCCAGCCGGACGAAGTTCTCCAGCAGGGTCCGGCCGTTCGGCGTGTGGTGCACCTCCGGGTGGAACTGGACGGCGAAGCGGCGGCGCCCCTCGTCGGCGACCACGGCGAAGGGCGCCCCGGCCGACACCGCGAGCACTTCGAAGCCCGGCGCCAGACGCTCGACGTGGTCGCCGTGGGACATCCAGACCTCCTCGCGCGGGCCGCCCTCCGGGCCGGTGGCGAACCAGCCCCGCAGGAAGTCCGAGGGCTGCGTCTCGGTCACGAAGGCGCGCCCGAACTCGGCCGTGCCGGCCCCGGTGCCGCCACGCCGTACCTCGCCGCCGAGATCGGCCATCATGACCTGCTGGCCGTAGCAGATTCCCAGGACGGGCACGTCCATCTCCCAGAGGGAGGCGGGCGGCCTGGGCGAGCCCTCGTCGAGTACGCTCGCCGGCCCGCCCGAAAGGATCACCGCCCGTGGCGCGAACTCCCGCAGGAAGGCGTCCGTGACGTTCTGGAACGGATGGATCTCGCAATACACGTTCAGCTCGCGCAGGCGGCGGGCGATCAGCTGCGTGACCTGGGAGCCGAAGTCCACGATCAGGAGGCGCTGGTGCTGGGGAAGGTCTGCCATGCGCGCGACCTAATGGCGGGGCGGAACGCGGTCCAGCATGTCGCTTTCCGCGCGGGCCCGTCGCCTTCGCCGCCGGAGGGGGGCGCCCGGCGCGCTAGACCGTCCGCAAGGCACATCCGGGGGAGGAGGGCGCATCATGGCGGACGGCGGAGCGGCGCGCAGGGGGCGCAGGGGCGGCGGCGGCGCGGCCCGCCGGGCCGAGAGGGGCACCGAACGGGTCGAGTTCGCCCGCTTCGCCGAGCGGCGCCTGCCCACGATCGACGCCCTCTCGCCCGAGCTGCTCGACGTGGTCGAGGCGGGCGCGGAGACGGTGCTGGAGGAGATCGGCGTCGTATTCTCGGACAACCCGGCGGCCCTGGACCGCTGGCGCGCGGCGGGGGCGGACGTGGTGGGCGAGCGGGTCCACCTGCCGAAGGGCCTCGCCCGCACGCTCTGCGCCACCGCCCCCGAGGAGTACGAGCAGATCGCCCGCAACCCGGCGCGGAACGTCATGATCGGCGGGGACCGGATGGTGTTCGCGCCCGTCTACGGCCCGCCCTTCGTGCGCGACGCGAAGGGGCGCCGCTACGGCACGATCGAGGACTTCCGGGACTTCGTGAAGCTGGGCCACCAGTCGCAGTGGCTGCACCATTCGGGCGGCACCGTGTGCGAGCCGACGGACGTGGCGGTCAACAAGCGCCACCTCGACATGCTCCACGCGCACATGACGCTGACGGACAAGCCGTTCATGGGATCGGTCACCGACCCCGCGCGCGCCCGCGATTCGGTCCAGATGTGCGAGCTTCTCTTCGCCGATCAGGGCGGGCTCGCGGGGCGCGCGGCGATGACGTCGCTCGTCAACATCAACTCGCCCCTGACCTGCGACGCAACGATGATCTCCGCCCTCGAGGTATACGCCGAGGCGGGCCAGGCCTGCATCCTGTCCCCCTTCATCGTCGGCGGCGCCATGGCGCCCGTCTCGGTCGTCGGCACGCTGACGCAGGTGCTGGCCGAAGTGATGGCCGCCGTCGCCTACTCGCAGCTCGTGAAGCCGGGGGCGCCGGTCGTCTTCGGCACCTTCGTCACGTCCATCGACATGAACAGCGGCGCGCCGACCTTCGGCACGCCCGAGGCCTCGCAGGTCCTGTGGGGGGCGGGGCAGCTCGCGCGGCGGATGAAGCTTCCGTTCCGGTCCGGCGGCGCGCTGACGGGTGCCAAGCTTCCCGACGCGCAGGCGGCGTACGAATCGGCCAACACGCTGCACGCGGCGCTGACGGGGGGCGTGAACTTCATGCTCCACTCCTGCGGCTGGCTGGAGGGGGGCCTCGTCGCCTCGAAGGAGAAGTTCGTGATGGACGCCGACCAGCTCGGCGTGATCCAGCGGCTGGCCGAAGGGGTGCGCGCCGATCCGGACGCCCTCGACGCCATCCGAGAGGTCGGGCCCGGCGGGCACTACCTCGGCTGCGCGCACACCCGGGCGCATTTCAAGGACGCCTTCTGGAAGACGCGCCTCCTCGACTACAAGCCCTTCGAGAGCTGGGAGGAGGAGGGCTCGCGCGATACCCGCGCGCTCGCCGCCCTGCGGGTCGAGAAGCTGCTCGCCTCCCACGAGGCGCCGCCCCTCGACCCGGCCGTGAACGAAGCGCTCGGCGACTTCGTGGCCCGCCGGAAGGCCGCCGAGCCGGACATGGCGTACTGAGGCCTCGATTAGAGCCCCGCCCCGGCGTCAGGCGGGCGTCCTCAGCAGCCGGGACTCGCCCATCAGGGCGATCAGCACCTCGATATGGCGCGCGTGGGTATAGCGAGGATCGCCTGCGACGCGCGCCCGTTCGAGGCCCTTCTCGCGCTCCAGCAGCGCCATCACGGCGGCGGCAGGCCCGGGCAGCGGCTCGCCGCGCTGGCGAAGGGCGCGCCGCAGGTCGCGGGGGCGGCGGTAGCGTTCCAGCCCATGGCGCGCCGTCCGCACGAGGAGCGCGGGCCGCTCCAGCATCTGCAACCGCGTGTGCAGGTCGATCATCTCGGTCCTCCTGTCCCGTCGAGGGGGCAGGATAAGCCGGCCGGGCGGGGCGTTGCCGAAGCGCGCCGGTGCGTACGGTGCGTCAAGACATTGTTTACCACTTCAGGACTACAACCCGTCCGCACGGTGGATTGGCGGCGGGTACGTTGGCCCTTCTCCAGTCCTCCGCGCGGATTCTGACTCTGCGCTCGCGGCACAGGCGGGCGCGTCCTAGGCATCGAGGGGCGTGAGCATGGACGGAACGATGGATGGCGGCGCGGTGCGGGCGGAGCTTCCCGATTGGCTGGACGAGGGGGTCCGTGCCTACCTCCTCCATGTCGAGACCGGGCGGCCGATCCGCGCCATCGCGCGCGACCTGGGGCAGCATGCCTCGACGGTCCTACGCCAGATCCGCCGCTTCGAGGCGCGGCGCGAGGACCCGCTGGTCGACGAGGCGCTCGGCGCGCTCGGCGACGGCCGCCCGGGGGAGCTGGACGCCGCGCCCGAGGGCGGCGCCCTCGCCCTTCTCGACGCGCTCGACGCGCCGGGCGCGGTCCTCGCCGTGGCCGATCAGATGGACAAGGCGGTGATCGTGCGGACCGACGGCGCGGGGCGCACGCAGCGCACCGCGGTCGTCGAGCGCCCCGTCGCCCGTGCGCTGGCCCTGCGCGGCTGGATCGAGCGGCGCGAGGACGGGGCGAGCCGCCGCGTCTCGCGCTATGCGCTGGCGCCGGCGGGGCGCGCCGTCCTGGGCCGCCCGCCCGGCGGCATGGCCGAGGCCCCTGCCGTCTTCGAGGCCGCACCCCGATCCGCGGGCGCCGAGACGCCGCTGCGGATCCTCGCGCGTCGCCGTGACGCCACGGGCCGCCGGTTCCTCGACGCCCCGCTCACCGCCGCCGCCGAGCGCATGGCCGAGGACTTCGTCGCCGCCGGCCTCTCCGTGCTGCCGCCGGAGGAGGGGGTCGCCCGCGCCATGCGCCTCGGCGCCGCCACGCCCCTTGGCGCGGCCCTCGCCGACCTGGGCGACGGCTTGGCGGAGGTCGCGCTCAGGACATGCTGCCTCGGCGAGGGCATAGAACGGACCGAACGGCGCCTCGGCTGGTCGGCCCGCTCCGGCAAGATCGTGCTTCGGATCGCGCTGCAGCGCCTCGCCCGGCATTACGGCGGCGCGCGGGTCGCTGCCCGATAGCGCGTCCGCGGCGCAAGGCCGCCATGCGCGCCGGGGCTTGGACACCGGGCGGCGCCGCGTCTATGTGGGGGCCATGCCACGCGACCTGTCGATCCGCGCCGAGCGCCATCCCGAGAAGCAGCGCCGCCCCGACGCGCCCCGGCTGAAGAAGCCCGACTGGATCCGCGTGAAGGCGCCCGTCTCCGAAGGCTACCGCGAGACGGCCGCCATCATGCGCGAGCATCGCCTGACCACCGTCTGCGAGGAGGCCGGCTGCCCCAACGTGGGCGAGTGCTGGTCCCAGGGCCACGCGACCATGATGATCATGGGCGAGGTCTGCACCCGCGCCTGCACCTTCTGCAACGTCGCCACCGGCAAGCCGCCCGAGCCGCTCGACGCGTTCGAGCCGGGGCGCGTGGCCGACGCGGTCTCGAAGCTCGGCCTCGCGCATGTCGTCGTCACCTCCGTCGATCGCGACGACGTCGGGGACGGCGGGGCCGAGCACTTCGCCCGCACCATCCGCGCGATCCGGCACCGCTCGCCCGGCACGACGATCGAGATCCTGACCCCCGACTTCCTGCGCTGCGACCCGTCCGTCCTGGAGGTCGTCGTCGAGGCGCGGCCGGACGTCTTCAACCACAACCTCGAGACGGTCCCGGGCCTCTACCCCGAGGTGCGGCCCGGCGCGCGCTACTTCCACTCCCTCCGGCTGCTGCAGCGGGCGAAGGAGATGGACCCTTCCATCTTCACCAAGTCCGGCATCATGGTCGGCCTGGGCGAGGACCGGCAGGCGGTGCTGCAGGTCATGGACGACATGCGCGCCGCCGACATCGACTTCCTGACCATCGGTCAATACCTCCAGCCGACGCCCAAGCACCACGCCGTCGATCGCTACGTCACCCCCGACGAGTTCGCGAGCTACGAGCGCGCGGCCTGGGGCAAGGGGTTCCTCATGGTCTCCGCCACCCCCCTCACGCGGTCGAGCTACCACGCCGGCGACGACTTCGCCCGCCTTCGCGCCGCACGGGAGAGGGCGCTGGCCTGACCCCGGGGCGAACCGAAGCCGCGCGAACGCGTTGCGGATTGGTGGAAGAGCACCAGAACGACCGGACGGCCCTCGTGGCGAGGGCGCTCGCGCCAGCGCTCCTAGCCTTCGCCCTGGCCTTCGGGGCGGTGCTGGCCTGGCGCCTGGCGCCCGCGATCGAGGTTTGGATCGACGGCCCGCCCGGCGTTCCCAGGATCGTCGAGGCCCGTGGCGACCTCGCGGAGGAGGAAGCGGCGAACATAGCGCTCTTCGAGGCGGCGCAGGACGGCACCGTCTTCATCTCGACCACCGGCGCGGCCGGCTCGGCCTGGGGCGGCGGGGTCGAGGTGCCGCGCGGGACCGGCACCGGCTTCATCTGGGACGACCGCGGCCACGTCGTCACCAACGCGCACGTCCTCGACGGCGCGGCGCGGGCCAACGTGCGGCTTGCCGACGGGCGGACCTTCGACGCCCGCCTCGTCGGCCGCGACCGGCGCCACGACCTCGCCGTCCTGCGCATCGCGCCCGCGGCGGGCCTGCCCGATCCCCTGCCGCTGGGCACCAGCGCGGACCTGCGCGTGGGCCAGCGGGTGTTCGCGATCGGCAACCCGTTCGGCCTGGACTTCACCTTGACGACGGGCATCGTCTCGGCCCTGGACCGCGAGCTGCCGGGCGAGGGCGTCTTGATCCGCGGCCTCGTGCAGACCGACGCGGCCATCAATCCGGGCAACTCGGGTGGGCCCCTGCTCGACAGCGCGGGGCGGGTCATCGGGGTGAACACCGCGATCTACAGCCCCTCGGGCGCATCGGCCGGGATCGGCTTCGCCGTTCCGGCGGACACGGTGAACCGGGTGGTGCCGCAGATCGTCGAGACGGGCCGCTACATCCCCCCCGTCATCGGGGTCGAGGTGGACCCGCGCGTCGACGCGATGGCCGCCCGCCGGGGCCTGACCGGAACGCTCGTCCTCGGGCTTGCGCCCGGGGGCCCAGCCGAGGCCGCGGGCCTCGTCCCGGCCGAGACGACGCCCGACGGGGGCCTGCGGATCGGCACGCGCATCCTCGCCGTGGACGGCGAGGAGGTGGCTCACGCGCCCGACCTCCTCGCCGCGCTTGACGACCGCCGCCCGGGGGAGGAGGTGGTCCTCCTCCTCGACGGCCCGGGCGGCCGCCGGGAGGTCGCCGTCACCCTCGCCGCGGGAACCTGAAGGACGACGATTTGACGGGGACGGCTTTCGCCCCGAGATGGCGGAGCGAGACAACCGAAGGGAAAGGGGCCATGCCGCACCACCACGAACGCCGGACGCTGCCCTACACGCCGCAGCAGATGTACGACCTCGTCGCGGACGTCTCCTCCTACCCGGCGTTCCTGCCCTGGATCGCCGCGGCCCGCGTCCGCTCGGTCGAGGAGGAGGGCGACCACCTCGTGATGCTCGCGGACCTCGTGATCTCCTTCAAGGTCTTCCGCGAACGGTTCGGCTCGCGCGTGGTGCTGCGCCCGGGGGAACGCGTGATCGAGACGAGCTATGTCGAGGGTCCGTTCCGGCAGATGGACTCGACCTGGCGGTTCCACGACGTCGAGAGCGACCCGGACTGCTGCGAGATCGAGTTCGAGGTCGACTTCGAGTTCAAGTCGCGCCTTCTGCAGGGCGCCGCCAACATGTTCTTCCAGGACGCCATGCAGCGCATCGTCCGCGCGTTCGAGCGTCGCGCGGCCGAGCTGCACGCGCCGAAGGGGAACCCGGCCTGATCCGGGCAGGCGCCGGCTAGAGGGCGTCGGCGACCATCCTCATCGCATGGGCGACGGATGCGGCGCGGACCGCGCCCCGTCCCAGCGCCCCGAACTCAACCGTCTCGGCGCGGGTCCCGTCCGGGCCGCTCACGGCGAAGCATACCCGGCCCTCGGGCTTCGCGCCTGAGCCGCCCGGCCCGGCGATCCCCGTGACCGCGGCCGCCAGCGTCGCGCCCGAACGGTCCCTCGCGCCGCGCGCCATCTCGCGCGCGACCGGCTCCGACACCGCGCCATGCGCCCCGAGCGTCGCGCGCGAGACGCCCAGAAGGTCGGCCTTGGCCTCATTGGAATAGGTCACGACGCCCCAGCCGAACACTTCGGACGCGCCCGCCACCTCGGTCAGCGCCCCGGCGAGCAGGCCGCCCGTGCAACTCTCGGCGGTGGCGAGGGTGGCGCCGGCTTCGCGCAGGGCGCCCAGAAGGTCCGCCGCCGTCATGCCAGCAGGACCAGATGCGCCAGCGCCGCCAGCGCCGCCACGCCCAGCGCGGCGAAGCCCCCCGCAATCAGGTCGTCGAGCATCACCGAGGAGGCCGTGCCCTTCCGGTCCGCCCAGCCGACGGGGCCGGGCTTCCAGATGTCGAAGAGACGGAAGAGGACGAAGGCCGCCACCCAGCCGGGCCAGAGCGCCAGCAGGTCGGCCCCCGCGCGGGCCGCCCCGAACGCGACGGGAAGCAGCGCGATCCACTGGCCCGCCACCTCGTCGATCACCGCCTCCTTCGGGTCGTGGGCGCCCGTCTCCCGCTGGTAGCGTTCGATCGCCCAGACGCCCGCGCCCGCGGCCAGCCCGATCCCCAGCAACAGCGCCCAGGGTCCGCCGAGCGTCAGCACGCCCCATGCCAGCGGCAGCGCGGCGAGCGATCCCCAAGTCCCCGGCGCCGGACGCAAGAGGCCGATCCCGCCGACGGTGGCGACCGCCCCGGCCGGGCTCACGCGCGCACCAAGGTCGCGGCGGCCTGCGCGGCGATCCCCTCGGCGCGACCGGCGAAGCCCAGCCGCTCGGTCGTGGTCGCCTTCACGGACACGCGCCCGACCTCCAGCCCCGCGATGCGCGCGACCTGCCCGCGCATGGCCTCGGCATGGGGGCCGATCTTCGGGGCCTCGCAGATCAGCGTCAGGTCGAGGTTCGAGATGCCGTAGCCCCGCCTCCGCGCCAGCCCCGCGGCATGGGACAGGAAGGTCTCCGACGGCTCCCCCTTCCAGCGCGGGTCGCTCGGCGGGAAGTGGCGGCCGATGTCGCCCTCGGCCAGCGCACCGTAGATCGCGTCGGCCAGCGTGTGCAGCCCCACGTCGGCGTCCGAATGGCCCTTCAGCCCTTTCGGATGCTCGACCTCTACCCCGCAGAGGACGACCGGTCCCGGCCCGCCGAAGGCGTGCACGTCGAAGCCCGTTCCCATGCGGACGTCCGGGCCGGGCGCGCGGGCGCGCAGGACGGCCTCCGCTCGGGTGAAGTCCTCGGGATGGGTGATCTTCAGGTTCTCCTCGTCGCCGGGAACGATCGCGACCTCGGCGCCGGCCTTGCGGACCACCTCCACGTCGTCGGCCTCGGTCCCGTCGGCGCCCGCATGCCCCCCCCGCAGGAGCGTCAGCCGGAATCCCTGCGGCGTCTGCGCCCGCCAGAGGTCGTTCCGCGGCACCGCCTCCGCCACCACGGCGCCTCCGCGCCAGAGGGCATCCGTCACGGGCAGGGCGGGGGCGGCCGCGCCGGCGCCGCGCACGCCGTCGATCACCCGCGCGATCAGCTCGGCCGACACCAGCGGCCGCGCGCCGTCATGCACCAGAACCGCCTCCGCGGTCTCCGGCAGCGCGTCGAGGCCCGCGCGGACCGACAGCGCCCGCGTCGCGCCGCCGGGGACGCAGCGCCGGCCGGGCAGGGGGGCGTCGTCGGGATGCAGCACGACGACCACGCCCGCGATCCCCGGATGATCCTCGAACGCCTCGACCGCGCGCTCCAGCACGGTGCGGCCGCCCACCATGCGCCACTGCTTCGGCTCGCCACCGATGCGGGTGCCGCGTCCGGCGGCTACGATGACGGCCCAGGCCTCCATGTGCGCGGGTTAGACGCGGCCCCCGCCGGTGGCAATCGCTCGCCCATGCCTGTTCTTTGTGCGAAGGCGTCGAAATGGGCGCCTCTCCGGCCGCGTCGATCTTGCGGGCGGCCGCGGCGCGACGAGAAAGGGTGGCCATGAGGATCGGATCGGTCGAGTTGAAGGGCAGGGTGCTGCTGGCCCCCATGGCGGGGATCACCGACCTGCCGTTCCGCCGCCTCGTCCGCCGGTTCGGCGTCGCGCTCACCACGTCCGAGATGATCGCCTCGGGCGAGTTCCTGACCCGCCGCCCCGGCACCCGCGAGAAGGCCGAGCTCGAGGCAGAGGGCGGCGCCGTGCAGCTTGCCGGACGCGAGCCGGGGCCCATGGCGGAGGCCGCGCGCGCCGTCGCCGGGATGGGCGCGCGGATCGTGGACATCAACATGGGCTGCCCGGCCAAGAAGGTCACCGGCGGCGCGTCCGGCAGCGCCCTCATGCGCGAGCCGGATCGCGCCCTCCGCCTCGTCGAGGCGGTGGTCGGGGCGGTGGACGTGCCCGTCACCGTGAAGATGCGCCTCGGCTGGGACGAGCGGCAGCTCAACGCCCCCGCGCTCGCCCGGCGGGCCGAGGCGGCGGGCGCGCAGGCCATCGCCGTGCACGGGCGCACCCGCTGCCAGTTCTACCGTGGGACCGCCGACTGGGATGCCATCGCCGGGGTGGTCCGCGCCGTCTCCGTTCCCGTGATCGCCAATGGCGACGTGATCGACGCCGCCGCCGCGGGCGAGGCGCTGCGCCGCTCGGGCGCGGCGGCGGTGATGGTGGGGCGCGGCGCGCAGGGCGCCCCCTGGATGCCGGCGGCGATCGAAGCGGGGCTGGCGGGGCACGCGCCGCCCCGCTTCGACGCTTTCTCCGTCACCTCAGAGCATTACGAGGCGATCCTCGCCTTCTACGGCGCCGCGCTGGGCCACCGGGTCGCCCGAAAGCACCTGGGCTGGGCGATGGACCGGGCCGGAACGCCCTTGGCGCTGCGCCGCGCGGTGCTGACCGCGCCGGACCCGGCCGCCGTGCGGGCGCTCCTTCCGGGCGCGCTGTCCTCGGACCTCGCCGCGTGAGCGCGCCCTGGCGCGACGACGGCGCCCTTTGGGACGCGCTGCCGGCGCCGGCCTTCCTCGTCACGCTGGACGGGACGATCCGCCACGCCAACCCCGCAGCCGAGGCGTTCCTGACCCTCTCGGCGCGCGCCCTCGCCGGAACGCCGCTGGCCCGCCTCGTGGGGGAGGGGGACGTCGTCGCCGCCATCGCGCGCGCCTCGCACGGGCAGGCCGAGGTCGTCCTCTCCGAGGTCTCCGTGTCCGTGCCCCGGCGCGGGCCCGCGCGCTGCGACGTCCGCGTCGCGTCGCTCGGGGCGGGCGCCCTTCTCCTGCTGACGCCGCGCGACGCGTCCGGCCACGTTCCGGGGCAGGTCGGCCATGGCGCGGGGCAGGAGGGGGCCGCGAAGGGGGCGATCGGCATGGCGCAGATGCTCGCGCACGAGATTAAGAACCCGCTCGCCGGCATCTCCGGGGCGGCGCAGCTGCTGTCGATGAACCTTTCGGGGGGCGACCGCGAGATGACCGACCTCATCGTCGCCGAGACGCGCCGCGTCTCGACCCTGCTCGAGCGGGTCGAGGCATTCGGCGCGACGCCGCCCCCGCGTCCGGTCGCGGTGAACCTGCACGACCTGCTGGACCGCGCGCGCCGCTCGGCCGCGCTGGGGCATGCCGCGCACATGCGCTTTCGCGAGGACTACGACCCCTCGCTCCCCCGGACGTCCGCGGACCCCGACCAGATGGTGCAGGTCCTCCTGAACCTGATGAAGAACGCGGCCGAGGCGCAGCCCCCCGCGGCCGCCCGTCCGCAGGGCACGATCACCCTGCGGACCTTCTACGAGGGCGGCCTGCGGCGGCGCGGCCCCGACGGTGTGCCACGCCCCGTGCCCCTGCAGATCGAGGTGATCGACGACGGCCCGGGCCTGCCACCGCACATCGCCGAGCACGTGTTCGAGCCCTTCGTCTCGGGGCGCGAAAACGGGACCGGCCTCGGCCTCGCGCTCGCCGCCCGCATCGTCGGGGACCACGGGGGCCTCGTCGCGGCGCGCAGCGGGCCGGGGCGCACGGCCTTCCGCCTGTCGCTTCCCATCGCCGAGGAGGAATAGCATGGACGGAACCGTTCTCGTCGCGGACGACGACCGCACCATCCGCACGGTGCTGACCCAGGCGCTGACGCGCGCGGGGTGCCGGGTGCACGCGACCTCGTCGCTGACGACGCTGATGCGCTGGGTGGGCGAGGGGAAGGGCGATCTGGTCATCACCGACGTGATGATGCCCGACGGGAACGGGCTGGAGATGATACCGGCCATATCGGGCCAGCGCCCCGGCCTGCCGGTGATCGTGATCTCGGCGCAGAACACGATCATGACGGCCATCCAGGCGGCCGAGGCCGAGGCCTACGACTACCTTCCCAAGCCCTTCGACCTGCCCGACCTGATGAAGCGCAGCGCGAAGGCGCTCGCGCGCGACGGGGCGCCCCGCGCCGCCACGGCCGCCCCTCCGCCCCCCGGCGCGGAGGACGAGCTGCCGCTGGTCGGGCGGGCGCCGGTGATGCAGGCGATCTACCGCCTCGTGGCGCGGGTCGTGAACAGCGAGCTGCCGATCCTCGTCACCGGCGAGAGCGGGACCGGCAAGTCCCTCGCCGCCCGGGCGATCCACGACCTCTCCGACCGCCGCACGCAGCCCTACGTCCCCGTCTCGGGCGCCGACCTCGAAGGGGCCGACGGCCCGGCGGCGCTGCTGGCCCGCGCCCGCGGCGGCACCCTCGCGCTGGAGGAGGTCGGCGACTTCCCGCCCGGCGCCCAGGCCAAGCTGGTCCGCCTCCTGGACGCGCTGCCCGATCCCGCGCCCCGCGCCATCGCGACGACCCAGACGGACCTGAACGCCTTGATGGAGGCGGGCGGCTTCCGGCAGGACCTGTTCTACCGGCTTGGCGGCGTCGTGATCGACCTGCCGCCCTTGCGCGACCGGGTCGAGGACATCCCCCTCCTGGCCGAGCACTTCCTCCTTCGGGCCGAGCGCGAGGGGATGCCCCAGCGCGCCCTCTCGGACGGCGCGCGCGAGGCGATCCGCGCCTTCACGTGGCCCGGCAACGTCCGCCAGCTCGAGAACACGGTCCGCCGCCTCGCCGCGACCGGGACCGAGCCCCTGATCGCCGACACGGAGGTGGCCGCCGTCCTCGGCAGCCAGCCCCGGCCCGAACCCGCCCAGACCCACGCCGAGGAGGAACGCCTTTCGGCCTCGGTCGCGCGCCACCTGCGCCGATACTTCGACCTCCACGCAGGCGAGCTGCCGCCCGCCGGCCTCCACCGGCGCATCATAGACGAGGTCGAGCGCCCCCTGATCGAGATCTGCCTCTACGCGACGGGCGGCAATCAGGCGCGCGCCGCCGACCTGATGGGAATCAACCGGAACACGCTCCGAAAGAAGATCGTGGATTTGAAAATTTCGGTGACAAGACGGCGCAAGCTGTCGTAAGCAAGGCACAGAAGCGTTGCGACAGGGGCGCATTCGACGTAACTTCGGTCGATAAGCCCCTGAAAAGACGACGCATGGCACTGGGCAGGACCGGACGGGCATCCCTTGGGATCGTGCGGCTCCTAATGGGCGGGGGGTCATCGGTGGGCAGCCGGGGCTTGGCGACAGGGCAGGGCGCGACGTGGGACCTTGCGTCCCGTCTCCGGCGTGCCCGGCTGATCGGGGGCGGGTCCGCCCTCGCGCTGATCGCCGCCGGCCCGATCCTCGCCATCGCCACGATCGGGGTCCTCGGCCCGTTCGCCGACGGAACCGCGCTGCGGGTCGTCCTGCTCTTCGACATGGTGTACATCCTGCTCGTCGCCGGCCTCGTGCTCGCGCGGATCGTGCAGTCCCTCGCCGCCCGTCGCGCCCGTTCGGCCGGCTCGCGGCTGCTGCTGCGGCTGACGGCGATGTTCGCGGGTCTCGCGCTCGTCCCGACGATCCTCGTCGCCCTCTTCGCCGGGCTCATCATCAACATCGGGCTCGAAGGGTGGTTCTCGGACCGCGTGCGCAACGTCGTCGGCTCCTCGCTCGAGGCGGCCGAGGCCTACGAGCGCGAGCAGATCGACGGCCTCGCCGCGGACGCCGAGCTGCTGGCCGGCGCGCTCGACGCCGCGCGGCGCAGGGACATCGGCACGGACGACGGCGCGCTCCGCGTCCTCCTGGGGGAGAGCCAGGGCCTGATCCAGCGGGGGCTGCGCGAGGCTTTCGTCATCGACGGCGCGGGCGAGATCCGCGCCCGGGGCGAGCGGTCCTACCTCTTCGACTACGACGCGCCGCCGCCTTCGGCCTTCGGCGATGCCGGCATGGGGGGCGTCGCGATCGTCGAGGACCCCGAAGGGGGCGAGTTCCGCGCCCTCACCCGCCTCGACGCCTTTCCCGACCGGTGGCTCTGGGTCTCGCGCGCGGTCGACGGCGAGCTGCTGGGCCTCCTCGACGACACGAAGGAGCAGGTCGCCCTCTACCAACAGCTCGAGCGGGAGCGCGGACGGCTGCTCTTCGACTTCGGCCTCCTCTACCTGGGGTTCGCGCTGGTCCTCGTCCTCGCGGCGATCTGGGCCGGGATGCGCTTCGCCGAGACGCTGTCGCGCCCGATCGGACGCCTGGCGGGGGCCGCGCAGCGCGTCGGCGCCGGCGACTTCACCACCCGCGTGCGCGAGGAGCAGGGCGACGACGAGATCGCGATGCTCGGCCGCATGTTCAACACCATGACCCGGCAGCTGGACCGCCAGCGCCAGTCGCTCCTCGATCAGACCGACCAGGTCGAGCGTCGGCGCCGCCTCTTCGACAGCGTCCTGTCCTCCGTCACGTCCGGGGTGGTCGGCCTGGACGAGGAGGGCCGCGTCACCTTCGTGAACCGCGCGGCCGAGCGCCTGCTGGAGATCGCCGCCGACCCCGTCCCGCTCGAGGCCGCGATCCCCGAGTTCGGCGCGCTTTGGACCGAGGTCGCGGCCGGCGCGCCGCAGGCGGGCGGCGAGGTCAGGCTGGTGCGCTCCGGCAAGCAGGAGACGCTGATGGTCCGCCTCGCCGAGCGGCGGGGCGAGGAGGGCGCGCTCGAGGGGTACGTCCTCGCCTTCGACGACGTCTCGGACCTCGTCGCCGCGCAGCGCACCGCCGCCTGGGGCGACGTCGCCCGCCGCATCGCGCACGAGATCAAGAATCCGCTCACCCCGATCCAGCTTTCGGCGCAGCGCATCCGTCGCAAGTTCGCCCGGGTGGAGGGCGTCGACGCCGACGCGCTCGAGCAGTACACCGACGTGATCGTCCGCCAGACCGAGGGGCTTCGCAGGATCGTGGACGAGTTCTCCCGCTTCGCCCGCATGCCCGAGCCCGAGCGCAAGCCGGCCGATCTCGTCGCGCTCCTGTCGGACGCCGTGCTGCTGCAGCGCAACGGGCAGCCCGGCGTGACCATCCGGGCCGACCTGCCGGACGGTGCCGTCTGCGCCGACGTGGACGAAGGCATGATCGGGCAGGCGCTCACGAACTTGATGAAGAACGCCGGCGAAGCCACGGAGACGTTGAAGGAAAGCGGCGAGGCGCCCGAGGGCTGGAAGCCTCAGATTCGCGTCTCCCTCGAAGCGGATGAGCGGACGGCCCTCATCCGCATCGCCGACAACGGGATCGGCCTGCCTGAGGATCGGGCCAAGCTCTTCGAGCCCTACGTCACGACGCGATCGGAAGGGACGGGCCTCGGCCTGCCCATCGTCAAGAAGATCGTCACCGAACACGGCGGCACCCTCACCCTGCGCGACGCGCGGCCCTTCGGGCCGGGCCAGCGCGGGGGCGCGGAGGCCGTCGTCGAGCTGCCCGTCCTGCAGGGGGCGGGCGAAATCACCAGCCAAGAACAAAAAATGGCGGTATAGAGAGGCAGGAACCATGAGCGACATTCTCATCACGGACGACGAGAAGGACATCCGCGAGCTTATCTCGGACATCCTGGAGGACGAGGGCTACACCACGCGCCTCGCCGGCACCTCGTCCGAATGCATGGCCCAGATCGAGGAGGAGCCGCCCGCGCTGATGATCCTCGACATCTGGCTGAAGGACAGCGCGATGGACGGGATCGACATCCTCAAGTCCGTCAAGCGCAGCCACCCGGACATCCCGATCATCATCATCTCGGGCCACGGCAACGTCGAGATCGCGGTCGCCGCGATCAAGCAGGGCGCCTACGACTTCATCGAGAAGCCGTTCAACATCGACCAGCTCACCGTGGTCATCAAGCGCGCGATGGAGACCTCGCGCCTGCGCCGCGAGAACGTCGACCTCAAGCGCGGCGGCGCCCAGGCGGTCGAGATGGTGGGCGAGTCCGCCGCCTTCCGCACCCTCACCTCGCAGATCGAGAAGGTGACCAGGTCCAACGGCCGCATCATGCTGACCGGCCCCGCCGGCGTCGGCAAGGAGGTCGCGGCACGCATGATCCACGCCGACAGCCCCCGCGCCTCGGCCCCCTTCGTCACCGTCTCCTCCGCCTCGGTCGAGCCCGACCGCATGGAGGAGGTCCTCTTCGGCCGCGAGGGCGGCGCGGGGGGCGTCGAGCAGGGCCTGCTCGAGCAGGCCAACGGCGGCGTGCTCTACTTCGACGAGGTGGCCGACATGCCGCTGGGCACCCAGGGCAAGATCCTGCGCGTGCTGACCGAGCAGCAGTTCACCCGCGTGGGCGGCACCCAGAAGGTCCGCGTGGACCTGCGCGTGATCTCCTCGACCAACCGCGACCTCGACAAGCTGGTCGAGGAGGGCGCCTTCCGGTCCGAGCTCTACCACCGGCTGAACGTCGTGCCCCTCGCCGTGCCCTCCCTCGAGGAGCGGCGCGAGGACATCCCCGTCCTCGCCCGGCACTTCGTCCAGACCCTCAACCGCGAGCAGGGCCTGCCCCTGCGCGAGCTGTCCGCCGAGGCCGAGGCGCTGCTTCAGACGATGCTCTGGCCCGGCAACGTCCGCCAGCTCCGCAACGTGGTCGAGCGGGTTCTCATCCTCGGCGACGGGACCGGCCCCATCGAGGCGCGCGAGCTGCCCGGCGAGGGCGGCGCCGCCGAGCCGGACGACGGGCGCGTCGTCCTCGCCGGCAACCTCGCCACCATGCCGCTGCGCGAGGCGCGCGAGCTCTTCGAGCGGGAGTATCTCCTTACCCAGATCAACCGCTTCGGGGGCAACATCTCGCGCACCGCGACCTTCGTCGGGATGGAGCGGTCGGCCCTCCACCGCAAGCTCAAGTCCCTCGGCGTCGTGACCTCCAACCGCGCCGGCGCGCGCGTCGCCCACGTGGACGAGCAGCTCCGGGCGACGGCCTGAAAGGACGGGGAGGGGGCGGATGACGACCTCGACTGATCCCCTCGACGCCCCGCCGCTCGAACGGCGGGAAGGCATCGTGCAGGGGCGGCCCGCGACTTGGTGGGTCGCCGGGCCCGGGGACGGCGCGCCCGTCCTCCTGCTGCACGGGTCGGGCGTGGACGAGGGGCGCATGACCTGGGGCCCCGTCGCCGCGATCCTCGCGGGCGAGGGGCTGCGCGTGGTCTCGCCCGATCTTCCGGGCTATGGCGGCACGCAGGGCTTCGGCCGGGCCGCTGGGGTAGCGGACATGACCCACTGGGTCCGCGACTTCCGCGAGGTGGCCGGCCTCGGCCCCTCGGTGGTCGCCGGCCTTTCCATGGGCGGCGGCATCGCGCTCGAACTCGCCCTCTCGCAGCCCGATGCGGTGCGCCATCTGGTGCCCGTCGCCTCCTACGGGATCAGCCGCCGGACGCCGCACATGCGGCTGCGCCGGCTGATCGCCGGCAGGCTGGGGCGGCGCGGCCCGGCCTATGCCCTCATCGCGCGCAGCGCCTTCGTCGCGCGCGGCCTGATCCGCCGCGTCACCGCCAGCCGCGGGCCGGTCGATCCCGGCCTCGTCGCCGCGCTGCAGGCGGCCGCCCGCCGGCAGGTCGCCACGCCCGCCCTCGCGGGCTTCGTCTCGCGCGAGGTCGGGCCCGGCGGCTTCCGCACGAACCTCACCTCCCGCCTGGACGAGATCGCGGCGCCCGTCACCTTCGTCCATGGCACCCGCGATCCCCTGATACCGGTCGCGGACGCCCGCCGCGCCGCCCGCCCGCCGCGCCGCCTGCTCGAGCTGGACTGCGGCCACCTCCCCCCGCGCGAGGCGCCCGGCCCCGTCGCCCGCGTGCTGCTGGACGCCGCCCGCGCCGGGGTGCAGACCCTCCGCACCGCTTGAACCCGGCGGCCCCCCCGGGTCAGCCTTCACCCCTGATCCCCGGACGGGGCCCGGAACGGAGCCTTCCATGAAGGTCATCATCTGCGGCGCGGGTCAGGTCGGCTGGCAGATCGCCCGTCACCTCTCCTCCGAGCGCAACGACGTCACGGTCGTGGACCAGAACGCCGCGCTGGTGCGGCGGGCGACGGATTCGCTCGACGTGCAGGGGATCGCGGGCTTCGCCTCCTACCCCGACGTCCTCCAGCGCGCCGGGGCCGAGGACGCGGACATGATCATCGCCGCCACCTCGTCGGACGAGGTGAACATGGTGACCTGCCAAGTCGCCCATTCGGTCTTCGACATCCGCCGCAAGATCGCCCGCCTGCGCGCGCAGTCCTACCGCGAGGCGATCTACGCCGACCTCTACCGGCGCGACCACATGCCCATCGACGTCGTCATCTCCCCCGAGCGGGAGGTGGCGGACGCCGCGCTCAAGCGGATCGCCGCCCCCACCGCCTTCGACAGCCAGAGCTTCGCGAACGGCGCGATCCAGCTCCTCGGCCTCGCCCTGGAGGAGGACTGCCCCGTGCTGATGACGCCGCTGCGCCAGCTCACGGACCTTTTCTCGACGCTCAGGGCCATCGTCACGGGGGTCCGCCGCGACGGCGAGCTGTTCACCCCCGATCCGGGCGACCAGCTCTACGCGGGCGACGCGATCTACGTCGCCGCGGACGCCGGGGACGTGCCCCGTGTCCTCGAGATATTCGGCAAGCCCGCCGCCCGCCAGGAGCGGATGGTGATCCTCGGCGGGGGCAACGTCGGCCTCAACGTCGCCCTCGCCCTGGAGGAGCGGGCCGACCGGCTGCGCGTCAAGGTGATCGAGGCCAGCCGCAGCTGCGCCGAGCGGGCGGCCGACGCGCTCGACCGGACGATCGTGCTCCACGGCGACGGGCTCGACGCGGACCTTCTCGCCGAGGCGGGGGCAGGGCGGGCGGACGCGGTGCTCTGCGTGACCTCGGACGACAAGACCAACATGCTCGCCGCCGTGCGCGCCAAGGCCGCGGGCGCGAAGATGGCGATCGTCCTCGTGAACGACCCCTCGCTCGAATCGCTGATGGAGCCGCTCGACATCGACGCCTGGATCAACCCGCGCTCGACCACGGTGTCGTCGATCCTTCGCCATGTCCGGCACGGGCGGGTGCGGAACGTCTATTCCATCGGCGACGCCGAGGCCGAGGTTATCGAGGCCGAGATCCTTCCCTCCTCCCCCATGGCCGGCCGGACCATCCGCGAGGTGGACCTGCCCGAGGGCGTCATCGTCGGCGCCGTCTCGAAGGGCGGGCGCGTCGTGCGCCCGGGGGGCGCCACCCGGATCGACGCGGGCGACACGGCGGTGTTCTTCGTCCTCGCCGGCGCCGTCCCGGAGGTCGAGGCGCTCCTCCAGGTGCAGATCGACTACTTCTAGCATGCCGCGCGCGCCCGCCCGCCGCCCCGCGCTGGGCCGCATCCCCCTCCTAGCGATCTTCGCGGGCATCGCGGCGCTGGCGATGCTGCTTCCGGCCCTGCACGCCGTGCTGCGCGACGACGAGGACACGGCCAGACCCTTCCTCTACGCCGCGATCCTGATCCTTCTCGGCTGCGTCCTCGTCAGCCTCGCCCGGGGGGGCGAGCCCGACCGCCGCGCCGCCGCCCGGGCCGAGCTGGTCGCCCTGGTCGGCACCTTCACCGCGCTGCCGTTCCTGCTGGCCGTGCCGCTCGCCGAAGCCGAGGGCCTGCCCCTCGGCGACGCCGCGTTCGAGATGGTCTCCGCGCTCACCACCACCGGCGCCACCCTCTACGACCCTTCGGCGCTGAGCGGCCCGGCCCATCTCTGGCGCGCGACGGTGGGATGGCTCGGGGGGCTCTTCATGTGGGTGGCGGCGGCCGCGATCCTCGCGCCGATGAACCTCGGCGGGTTCGAGATCGCCGCCGACGGCCCCATCGGCGCGGGCGCCGCCCGGCGGCGGGGATCGGGTGGCGCCGGCGACCGGATGCGCCGCTACGCCCGCCAGCTCCTGCCGGCCTATGCGGGGCTGACGGCCGCGCTCTGGGTCGCGCTCCTCGTCGCGGGCGAGACGCCGCTGCGCGCGCTCATCACGTCCATGTCCACCCTCTCCACCTCGGGCATCGTGGCCGGCGGGCTGGGGGCGACCGGCACCTCCGGGGTGCTGGGCGAGGTGCTCGTCCTGATGTTCCTCGTCTTCGCCCTCTCCCGCGCGACCTTCGCCGACGAAAGCCGGTCCGCCGCCGTCTCGCGAATGCATGGCGACCCCGAGCTGCGGCTGGGCCTCGTCCTGCTTGCCTCGGCGGCGGCCTTCCTCTTCCTGCGGCATTTCGTCGGCGCCGCCGACCTCGGCGTGACCGAGACCGAGGACATCCCCACCGCCCTCGGCGCGGCCTGGGGCAGCCTCTTCACCGCCGCCTCCTTCCTGACGACCACCGGGTTCGTCTCCGACGGATGGTCCGACGCCGCCCTCTGGTCCGGGCTCGAGACGCCGGGCGTGGTCCTCATGGCGCTGGCCCTCGTGGGGGGCGGCGTCGCCACGACGGCGGGGGGGGTGAAGCTCTTCCGCATCTACGCCCTGGGCAAGCATGCCGAGCGCGAGCTGGAGCGGCTGGTCCTGCCCTCCTCGATCGCCGGGGCCGGCATGGTCGCCCGCCGCATCCGCCGCACCGGCGCGCGGGCGGCCTGGGTGTTCTTCATGCTCTTCGCGCTGTCCCTCGCGGGGACCTGCCTCGCCCTCGCCGCGACGGGGGTGCCGCTCGAGGACGCGCTGATCCTCACCGCTGCGGCCCTGTCGAACTGCGGGCCCGTCGCCCAAGTGGCGGGGGACGGCCCCATCGACCTCGCCGCCCTCACGCCCTTCGCCAAGACCGTGATGGCCGCCGCCATGGTCCTCGGCCGGCTCGAGACCCTCGCCATCGTCGCGCTGCTGAACCCCTCGCTCTGGCGGAACTGATTGAACCCATGCCTCTTACGGGCCATGTTGCGGGGGCAAGCGGGACGTCCCGCCCGAGAAGAGCAACAAGAAACGGGGCGATGCCGCATGGCTGCCGACAAGCAGAACCTCCAGGACGCGTTCCTGAACCACGTCCGCAAGGCCAAGGTGCCGGTGACGATCTTCCTCGTGAACGGCGTCAAGCTGCAGGGCGTCATCACCTGGTTCGACAACTTCTGCGTCCTGCTGCGCCGGGACGGGCAGTCGCAGCTGGTCTACAAGTCGGCCATGTCGACCATCATGCCCTCGCAGCCCATCCAGCTCTACGAAGGCGAGGATTGATTGGCGCGCGACGCTGACGGCCTGGTCGACCACGGCACGCGCCTGACGCGCGCCCTGGTCCTCCACCCCGAGATGCAGGCCGACCGCGCCCGCCGCGACCCCGGCCCCCGCCTGGAGGAGGCGCTGGCCCTCGCCCGCGCCCTGCCAGGGCTCGAGATCGCGGGCGGCGCCGTCGTGCCCGTCCGCGACGCCCGCCCCGGCACCCTCTTCGGGCCCGGCAAGCTCTCCGAGCTGAAGGACCGGATCGAGCGCGAGGAGGTCGAGCTCGTCGTGATCGACGGACCCGTGACCCCCGTCCAGCAGCGCAACCTCGAGAAGGCGTGGAAGGCCAAGGTCCTCGACCGCACGGGCCTCATCCTCGAGATCTTCGCCGACCGCGCCGCCACCCGCGAGGGGGTGCTCCAGGTCGATCTCGCCGCATTGGCCTACCAGCGCACCCGCCTCGTGCGCGCCTGGACCCACCTCGAGCGTCAGCGCGGCGGCTCGGGCGGCGTGGGCGGCTTCACCGGCGGCCCGGGCGAGACCCAGATCGAGGCCGACCGCCGCGCCATCGACGAGCAGATGGTCCGCCTGCGCCGCCAGCTCGGCAAGGTCACCCGCACCCGCGACCTTCACCGCGCGGCGCGCGCCAAGGTGCCCTATCCGGTCGTCGCCCTCGTCGGCTACACGAACGCGGGCAAGTCCACGCTGTTCAACCGCCTGACGGGCGCCGACGTGATGGCCAAGGACATGCTCTTCGCCACGCTCGACCCGACGATGCGCGCCGTCACCCTCGCCACGGGCGACGACGTCATCCTGTCCGACACGGTGGGCTTCGTGTCGGACCTTCCCACCCAGCTCGTCGCCGCCTTCCGCGCCACCCTGGAGGAGGTGCTGTCGGCCGACCTCGTCCTCCACGTCCGCGACATCGCCCATGCCGAGACGGAGGAGCAGGCGGCCGACGTCGAGGCGATCCTCCACGATCTCGGCGTGGCCGAGGACACCCCCCGGATCGAGGTCTGGAACAAGGCCGACCTCCTCCCCCCGGCGGGGGAGGAGGCCGCGCTCGCCCAAGCCGAGCGGCGGGACGACGTCGCCCTGATCTCGGCCCGGACGGGGCAGGGGGTGGACGCGCTCCTCGCCCGTGTGTCCGGGATCCTCGGCGCCGCCCGCGCGCGCGAGGCGGTGACGCTGCCCACTGCGGACGGCGCCGCCCGCGCCTGGCTCTACGATGCGGGCGTCGTCGCAGGCGAGGATCTGTCCGAGGACGGCACCACGACCACCCTCACCGTCGACTGGACCCCCGCCCAGGCCGCCCGCTTCGCCAAGCGCCAGCCCTAGGCGCGGGCCTTCCGCACCGGCGATCGTCGAACCCGCCGGCGTCGCGGACGGTCGCTGCGAAGGTCGCACCCCCATCCGCCGCGCCCGATCCACGGGCCGCCCCGCCGCGCGCCCTCGTCCTCTGCCGGGTTGACGAGAGCAGACGCCGCGACCACCGCCGAAACCTCCGCCGCCGCAGGCCGCCCCGCCGATCGACGCCTGTCGCGGACGTCTCCGACCCCCCGCGGCGGGCACGCCCGACAGGCTGCCCGCACCCGGCCCAAGCGCCGCGCCGCCGGGCATGCCCCTTCACCGCAACCCCGGGACCTGGCCGTCCCGGAGGCGGAGAGGCCCGAACGAACCCGGCCCCCATCTCGCCGCCGGACGAGAGCTTCCGCCGCCGCAGGGCGCCGCGCGCGTCGATGCCCTTAGCAGGCGTCTCCGACCTCCTGCGGCGGGCACTTCCGATAGGTTGCCCGCGCCCGGCTCAAGCGCCGCGCCGCCGGCCATCTCCCCCCGTCCGTCCCGGAAACCAGCCGCCCTGGAGGCGGAAACGCCCGAACGAACCCGGCTCGCATCTCGCCGCCGGACGGGACGAAGCCTACAGGTGTCCGCGAAGGTCGGGCGAATTCGCCAACCCCTCGGCGCCCCTTGCGGGCACCTGCGCGGCCCTTCGGGGGCTCGGCCTGCCGACGCGCCGCGCCTGCCCGCCGCGAGAGACTTGCGCAAGGACCGGACCGGGGCTCTCGGAGAACGCAGAAGGCTGGAATGGCTTGGTGAACGCCGGTGTCGCTCGGGGCGATGGCCGCATCGTTCCCGCGCCCCAACCGCGTCATCCCGGAGGGTGGCGCACCGCCCCGGAACCCGTTCCGGCCTCGAAGGCTGCGCGGGTCGGCTGGATCGACCCGCGGCTCCGTCGGCTCACGCCACCGCTTCCATCCGCGGGCGGGGTACGGCGAGATGTGCACCCGGCCTTCCGCAAGGCGCTTCCGCCCCGCGCGGTTGGGGTCCGGGATCGGCCATGGGCACGCTGCGCGGGGCCGCGTGCCCGCCCCGGTGTGCATCGCGTCTCGCTCCGATCTGGCCCTTGCGCAGGGCCGCCCGCGCTCCGCTCCCGCGGGATGCGCGCGGGGCGCCGCCCCTGCCCAGCGCCGTCACCCCTCCGGGCGGCTCGGCGGCGCGATCACCGTCACGCCTTCGGCGCCGGCCCGCGCCAGCGCGGGGTCGAGGATCATAGGCACGTACTCCCCCCGCCGCCAGAGCTGGCCCAGATCCTCGTAATGCCGCGAGAGGGGATGCCCCGACTGCCCCGTGGACGTCACGAAGATCGAGGCGTCCGGATCGGCGAAGTCGTACACCCCCCGGTAGGTCGCGGCATGGACGTTCTCGAACGCGTCGTCGCCCGCCCCCCCCCGCGTGCGGCCACGCATCAGGGTCGCGTTCCCGCCCGAGGTGCTCTGCCGGATGTTCACCAGCCAGCGCACCACCGGGATCTGCCCCAGCACCGGATGATCGTGCGTCGCCTGGTGCGCGTCGCCCCAGCGGACCGACTCAAGCTCGCCCGGGTGGTGCTCCGCGATCCAGACCAGCGCGTCGTCCAACGCGATCCGCGCGATGTCGGCGCAGCTCTCCTCGGGCGCCGACTGCAGGATGTCGCACCACTGCCCGGCGCCGCCGACGTCGCGGAATACCCTTTCCAGGAAGATCGGGTCGGGATGGGGGAACTCGCCGGCGAGGGGGCCGATCTCGTCGCGGATCAGCCGCTGCTGCAACGCGCGCAGCCAGGCGGCGTAGATCAGTGGCTCGGGCCGGTGCTCGGACATCTCGCCGTTCCACTCCGCCAGAAGGTCAATCGCCCGGCGGCGCTGCCGCTCCGGCGTGCCTTCGGCCGCGGCCTCGCCGGTGAAGAACAGCTCCGCCCCGATCAGCGGCAGCAGCACCCGCGCCGCCTGGCTCACGGTGTCGAGCTGGGCCTCCACGAAGCTCTCTCGGGTGTGGACCGCCCGCCGCTGCATCAGCGTGCGCCACCGGTTCACGCGCACGGCATCCCCCCAGATGTAGGAGACATGGGTCGGGAAGGGCCGGTCCACGGTCTTGTTGTTCGTGTTGCCGACGATCCCGCCGGGCGGGTCCACGAACTCGGGGTTGGTCGCGTAGGGCAGGGTGCCCTGCCAGCGGTTCGCCTCGACCCACCCGGGGCTGGGCATGCGGCCCAGCGTGGCGTGGCCGGCGTCCCGGCGGGGCAGGGCGCCGACCGTCTTCAGCGCCACGGCCCCGTCCGCATCGGCGAGGGTCAGGTTCAGCGTCGGCGCCAGGAAGAGCGCGCCGGCCTCGATCCCCTCCCCCACGTCGCGGGCCGCCATCAGGCGCCGGGCGGCCGTCATGGACGTGTCCTCCCGCGAGAGGGCCGGCCAGGCGACCGACATCACGTGCCCCTCCGGCGTGATCGAGGCCAGGTCGTAGAGGTCGCCGGTCATCACCGGACCGTTCGCCGTCCAGCGCAGCCGCAGCGTCACGGGCGCGCCGTCGGCGACGCGGACGATGCTGTCGCGCATCGCGAAGGGCGCCCATCCCTCCGGCGTGCGGTAGCGAGACGAATCCTCCGGATCGACCCGCTCCAGATGCACGTCGACGTCGTCGGCGTAGGACGCGGTCACGCCCCAGCCCATCCGGTCGGACCGTCCCGCCAGCACCGCGGGCACCCCGGGGATCGTCCCCCCGATCACCGCGCCGCCCCGCAGGTCCAGACGGGCGAGGTACCAGGGCGTCGGCGCCGTCAGCGCCATGTGGGGGTCGTTCGCCAGCAGCGCCCCGCCGGACGCCGCCCGTTCGGGCCCCGCGGCGAACGCGTTCGAAGCACCCGCGAACGGCATCCGCCGGAACGGCGATAGGGGGTGGGCCGCCGCGTGCCGCAACGGCCCCGCATCCGGCGCAACGCCGGGCGCCAGGGCGCCGTAGTCCACCGTCTCGACGGGCGGCAGCGCGGCCAGCCCGGGCCCCGGAACCTCCGGCAGGAGGTCGTCGACCCGCCCCTCGTCCTCCAGGAGGAGCGAGAGCCGCGCGCGCAGCACCTCCGCCTCGAGATGGGGGCTCAGCTGCAGGGCGAGCAGCTTGAGTATGGCGATGGAGTCGGCCGGCGACCAGGCCGCGATCGCCGGCTCGAAGAAGAAGAACTCCGGCGCGCCGCGGCCGAGCGCGCCCTGGTCCACCTCCGCGATCCAGGCATTCACCCCGTCGGCGTAGGCCTCCAGCATGGCCCGCGTCGCGGGGTCCTGCGCGGGCACGCTCGCCCGCGCCGCCCCCGCGAGGTCCAGCCGCCGCATCAAGGCGTCCGTCTGCAGCGTCTCGGCGCCGAACAGCTCCGACAGGCGGCCCTGCACGGTTCGGCGCAGCAGCGTCATCTGCCAGAGGCGGTCCTGCGCGTGCGCGAAGCCCAGGCCGAAGAACACGTCCTCGTCCGTCTCGCCGAAGACGTGGGGGATCGCGTGGACGTCGCGCACGATCTCGACCGGGGCCGAGACGCCGCGCGCCACCCAGCGACCGTCCGGGTCGGTGAGCGATCGCGCCAGGAACCAGTAGGCGATCCCCACCGCCGCCAGCGCCAGCACCGCGAGCGCGAGGAAGCCGCGCAGGAGCCATCGGAACACCGCTGCCATTCGTCTCGCCGCCCTCGTTCGTTGACGCGCCCGCCCCCGGCAGGCGATGCGGGGGGCGGCGCCGGGCGGGTCTAGCCGCCGCGCCGGGAATCGGAAAGGCGGGCTGGCTATGGCTGATGTGGCGTTCCTCGGTCTGGGGGTGATGGGGTATCCGATGGCGGGGCATCTGGCCGCCGCCGGGCACCGTGTGACGGTCTGGAATCGCACCGCCGCCAAGGCGGATGGCTGGACCGGCGCGCATGACGGACGCGCCGCCCCCACCGCGCGGGAGGCCGCCGAAGGCGCCGGCATTGTGTTCGCCTGCGTCGGGAACGACGACGACCTGCGCGCGGTCTGCCGGGGCCCGGACGGGGCCTTCGCCGGCATGGGGGGGGGCGCGCTCTTCGTCGACCACACCACCGTGTCGGCCGCCGTCACGCGCGAGCTCGCCGCCGAGGCGCCGGGGGGCTGGGTCGACGCGCCGGTCTCCGGCGGCCAGACGGGGGCCGAGGGTGGGGTCCTCTCCATCATGTGCGGCGGCTCGCAGGGGGATTTCGCCCGGGCCGAGCCCGTGATGGCCGCCTATGGCAGGTCGATCGCCCTCATCGGGCCGACCGGGGCGGGTCAGCTCGCGAAGATGGTGAACCAGATCGCCATCGCCGGGCTCCTCCAGGGCCTGGCCGAGGCGCTGCGCTTCGCGGAGAAGGCCGGCCTCGACGGACGCGCGGTGGTCGAGGTGATCAAGGGCGGGGCGGCCGGCTCCTGGCAGATGGAGAACCGGCACGCGACGATGCTGGACGGGGCGTTCGACCACGGCTTCGCCGTCGACTGGATGCGCAAGGACCTCGCCATCTGCATCGCGACGGGGGACGAGATCGGCGCCTCGCTGCCGAACACTGCGCTGATCGACCAGTACTACGCCGACGTGCAGGCGATGGGCGGCGGCCGCTGGGACACCTCCAGCCTGATCGAGCGGCTCCGCCGCCTCGGCTGACGCCCCTCGGGCCATCCGCTGCAGGACGCCCGCAAGGATCCCGAGAAGGCGCGCGAGAAGCACGGCCGCCATCGCACCCGGCGTCCGATCGGCCCGGGCGGGCCGGGCGGCCGGGCGCACCTCTCCCGCCGCTGGGAACGCCGCGCCCGCCCGGCCCTTTCGCGATGTCGATTCGGCAATCATCCCGGCCATGATGCCAGGGCCGGGTTAAGGGCGGGTTCACGCCGGCAAGGAAATCGTCCGGGCCCGCGCCTCAGGGGATGATGCGGGTGTACTTCGTGCCCTCGATGCTCGCGCCCGCCAGCAGGCCCTGCTGGCCGAACACGATCCCGATCACCGGCGTCAGCAGCGTGGTCGAGGTCGCCCCCGCATTCGCGCCCCTGTCGTTAAGCGCGTACTCCACGTCCGCGCCGGCCTCCCAGCCGGGCGACGTGCGGAACTCCTGCAGCGCCTCCTCGGTCATGAAGTAGAGGACGTGCGCGTATTGCTGCGCCCCGATTTGCAGCCCGAAGCTGGCCTGCGTGGCGCTGTAGTAATCCACCGTCACCCCGTTCACGACGAGGGCGCCACGACCGTATGCGCCGCCCGCGAAGAACCCCGCCTCGGTTATGAGGGGCATCACCAGCTGCCCCACGGCCCGCGCCTGCAGGTCGCGCGCCGAGGCGTAGTTCTGCTGCAGGAAGCTCTGCGTCGCCTGGACCCGCGCGTCGATCAGCGCCGCCCCCCCCGCGCCGACGCCGTTGCCGCAGCCGGCCAGGGCCAGCACGCCCGCGCCGCCGCCCAGGAGGGCGCGCCTGTTCATGTGTCTGCTCATGGGTTCCGCCCCCGCTCAATGCCGCCGGCACGGCCGCTTCCGGGCCGCTTGCCGCAGACTAGACCGCGGCGACGGGCGCCGTCACCCGCCTGAGGGGGCGAGGGGCCCCGAGTGGCACATCAGCGCGACAGGGCGCGGGCGGCCTCCGGCGCGAAATAGCTCAGCACCCCGTCGCAGCCCGCGCGCTTGAAGGCGATCAGCGATTCCAGGACGGCCTCGTCGCGATCGAGCCAGCCGTTCGCGGCCGCGGCCGCGATCATCGCGTACTCGCCCGAGACCTGGTAGGCGAAGGTCGGCACCGCGAACGCCTCGTGCACCCGCCGGACGATGTCGAGATAGGGCATCCCGGGCTTCACCATCACCATATCGGCGCCCTCCGAGAGGTCGCGCTCGATCATGCGCAGCGCCTCCTCGGTATTGGCGGGGTCCATCTGGTAGGTCTGCTTGCCTTCCCCGGCGGTCGATCCCGCCAGCGCGCCCGAGGCGCCGACCGCGTCGCGGAACGGGCCGTAGAACGCCGATGCGTACTTGGCCGAGTAGGCGAGGATGGCCGTGTCGCTGTGCCCCCCTTCCTCCAGGGCGGCGCGGATCGCGCCGACCCGGCCGTCCATCATGTCCGACGGGCCGAGGATGTCGGCCCCCGCCTCGGCCTGGCTCACGGCCATCCGCACGAGGGCCTCGACGCTCTCGTCGTTGAGGACACGGCCGTCCCGCACGAGGCCGTCATGGCCCGCGACGTTGTACGGGTCGAGCGCGACGTCCGACATCAGCGCCACCTCCGGCACCGCGGCCTTGATCGCGCGGAAGGCGCGGTTGGACAGGCTGTCGGGCGACCAAGCCTCCTCGCACGCGGCGGATTTCAGCGACGGGTCGACATGCGGGAAGACGCAGAGGCAGGGGATGCCGAGGTCCCGCGCCTCCTGCGCGGCGGCGACGGCGCGGTCCACGGTCCGGCGGGTGACGCCGGGCATCGACGCGACCTCGTCCTCGCGGTCCTCGCCTTCGGTGACGAAGATCGGCCAGATCAGGTCCGAGGGCGTCAGGGCGTGCTCGCGGACCATGGCCCGGAGGGCGGGCGTGCGGCGGCGGCGGCGGGGCCGGGCGAGGGGGAAGGGTGCGATCGTCGGGCGCATCGGCGTGTCTCGGGGCCCCTGCCGGTCGGGGCGCGGCATAAAGGTCACGGTCCGGCGCCCGACGTGTCTTCCATGGCCCGGCGACCCCCGCAACCGTGCTGGACCCCCCGACGAGCCGGCCGCTAGAAGGCCCCGGCCAGGCGGAGGACGACGAATTGGATTTCTACGCCCGCGTGTTCGAGGTGATCGACATGCGCTCCTTCTCCAACCTCTGGTACTGGATCGGGCTGGCCGTGTTCTGGTCCTCGCTCTCCTACTACGTGCTCGGGGTGCCGTGGGACATGATCCAGCGGGCCCGCCGCGGCGGGGAAGAGCGGATGGCGGCGGACGTGCAGGACCTCGTGCGGGTCAACGTGAACCGGCTCCTGATGATCGGCAGGGTCTCGGGGCTGCTGGCGCTCTGGTTCGCGGCCTTCGCCATGACGCTGCTGGCCATCCTCGCCTTTTGGTACGGGGTCGAGTTCGCCCAGGCCGTCTTCTTCATCGCGGCGCCGGGCGCCGCCGTCGGGGTCCTGGCCGTGAACCGCGCGCACCGCATCGCGAACGAGCAGGCCGTGGGCGAGGTGCTCTACCGGCACCTGCTGCACCACCGCCGGACGGTCCAGGCGATCGGGATGGCCTCGATCTTCGTCACCGCGATGTTCGGAATGTATCAGAACCTCGCGATCGGGGCCTGGGGCTAGGTTGACAGCCCCGCGGCGGATCGTAGGTCGCAGCGCATGGTGGATATGACCGATGTGGTGGTCGGCGGCGCGCCGGAGGGCTTCGACGCCCGGCTGATCGCGCGCGAGGCCGAGAAGGCGGGCGGCGCGGTCGTGCACGTCGCCCGCGACGGCGCCCGGATGGAGGCCACGCGCGCCGCGCTGCGCTTCTTCGCGCCGGGGCTGCCCGTGCTCGACTTCCCGGCCTGGGACTGCCTGCCCTACGACAGGGTCAGCCCGAACGCGGACGTCTCCGCCGCGCGGATGGCCACCCTGGCCGCCCTCGCGGACGGGATGCGGGGGCCCTTCGTCCTCTTGACCACGCTGGCGGCCGCGACGCAGCGGATCCCGCCGCGGGACACGGTGCGAAGCGCGTCGTTCACGGCGACGGTCGGCAAGCAGATCGACGAGCGGCGCCTCCGCGACTTCCTCGCCCGCATGGGCTACGTCCAGGCCCCCACGGTGGTCGAGCCGGGGGATTACTCCGTCCGGGGCGGCATCATCGACGTCTGGCCGCCGGGCCACGCGCAGCCCGTGCGCCTCGACCTCTTCGGGGACGTCCTCGACGAGGCGCGGCGCTTCGATCCGGCGACGCAGCGGACGACCGACAAGGTGCGCGGCCTCGACCTCGCGCCCGTGTCCGAGATCATCCTGGACGACGCCGCGATCACCCGCTTCCGCCAGGCCTACCGGATCGAGTTCGGGGCCGCCGGCACGGACGATCCGCTCTACGAGGCCGTCAGCGCGGGCCGCAAGCAGACGGGGATGGAGCACTGGCTGCCCTTCTTCCACGAGCGGCTGGAGACGATCTTCGACTACCTCCCCGGCTGCGTGGCCTGCCTCGACGACCAGACGGACGCGGCTCGCGCCGCGCGCTGGGAGGGCCTCGTCGACGCCTACGATTCCCGCCGCGAGGCGATGCGCTCGAAGGCGCGCATGGGCACCGTCTACAAGCCTGTCGCGCCCGGCGCGCTCTATCTCGACGACGCGGCCTGGGACGCGGCCCTGGCCGGGCACCGCGTCGTCCGCTTCCACCCGCTGGCGCAGGCGCCGGGGCCGGGGGTCGTGGACGCCGGGGGGCGGATCGGCCGCAACTTCGCCCCCGAGCGCCAGCAGGTCGAGCTGTCGCTCTTCGGCACGCTGGCCGACCACATCGCCGAGCGGCGGAACGAGGGGCCCGTTGTGGTCGCCTCCTACTCGAAGGGCGCGCGCGAGCGGCTCCAGGGCCTCCTGGAGGACGAGGGGCAGGGGAACGCCACCCTCGTGGACGACGTGCGGGACCTCTCCTCGGGCCTCAACCTCGCGGTCTGGCCGCTGGAGGCGGGGTTCGAGGCGCCGGACCTCACCGTCATCTCCGAGCAGGACGTCCTGGGCGAGCGGCTGATCCGCCGCCCCAAGCGCCGCAAGAGGGCCGAGAACGTCATCACGGAGGCGCAGGCCCTCTCCCCCGGGGACCTCGTCGTCCACGTCGACCACGGGATCGGGCGCTATCAGGGGCTGGAGGTCGTCCAGGCCCTCGGCGCGGCGCACGAGATGCTGCACCTCGAGTACGCGGAGGGCGCGAAGCTCTACCTGCCGGTCGAGAACGTCGAGCTCCTGTCGCGCTACGGGCACGAGGAGGGGCTGCTCGACAAGCTGGGCGGCGGCGCGTGGCAGGCCCGCAAGGCCCGCATGCAGGAGCGGATCCGCCTCGTCGCCGACCGCCTGATCCGCGTCGCGGCCGAGCGTCTGCTGCGCCGCGCGCCCATCATGGAGCCGCCTGCCGGCATGTGGGACGCGTTCTGCGCGCGCTTTCCCTACAGCGAGACGGACGATCAGCTTTCGGCCATCGAGGACGTCGTGAACGACATGGCCTCCGGCACCCCCATGGACCGGCTGATCTGCGGCGACGTCGGCTTCGGCAAGACCGAGGTGGCGATGCGGGCGGCCTTCGTCGCCGCCATGTCCGGCCGCCAGGTCGCGGTGATCGCGCCCACGACTCTGCTGGCCCGCCAGCACGCCCAGAGCTTCAAGGAGCGGTTCCGCGGCTTTCCCGTCGAGGTGCGCGCCCTCTCGCGGTTCGTCCCGGCCAAGGAGGCGGCGAAGACCCGCAAGGGCATCGCCGACGGCACGGTGGACATCGTGGTAGGCACCCATGCGCTCCTGGCGAAGGCGGTGCGCTTCAAGGACCTCGGCCTCCTCGTCATCGACGAGGAGCAGCGCTTCGGCGTCCAGCACAAGGAGCGCCTGAAGGAGCTGCGCTCCGACATCCACGTGCTGACGATGACCGCGACGCCGATCCCCCGCACCCTGCAGATGTCGCTGACGGGGGTGCGGGACCTCTCGCTGATCGCCACGCCGCCCGTCGACCGCCTGTCGATCCGAACCTACGTGTCCGAGTTCGACGCCGTCACCATCCGCGAGGCGCTCTTGCGCGAGCATTACCGCGGCGGGCAGTCCTTCTTCGTCGTCCCCCGCGTCGCCGGCATCGCCGAGATCGAGGAGTTCCTGCGCGAGCAGGTGCCCGAGATCACGTTCGTGACAGCGCATGGCCAGATGGCGGCGGGCGAGCTCGACGACCGGATGAACGCCTTCTACGACGGCAAGTACGACGTGCTTCTGGCCACCACCATCGTCGAGGCCGGCCTCGACATCCCGGCGGCCAACACGATGATCGTGCACCGCGCGGACATGTTCGGGTTGGCGCAGCTCTACCAGATCCGGGGGCGGGTGGGACGGTCCAAGGTGCGGGCCTACGCCTACATGACGACGAAGCCCCGCCAGAAGCTGACCCCCGCGGCCGAGAAGCGGCTGAAGGTTCTGGGAACGCTGGATTCGCTGGGGGCCGGGTTCACGCTGGCTTCGCAGGACCTCGACATCCGCGGCGCGGGCAACCTGATCGGCGAGGAGCAGTCGGGCCAGATCAACGAGGTCGGGTACGAACTCTACCAGTCGATGCTGGAGGAGGCGATCGCCAAGCTCAAGCGCGGCGAGATGGCCGGGCCCGCCGACCTGGAGGGGGACTGGTCGCCGCAGATCAACCTCGGCGTTCCCGTCATGATTCCCGAGGACTACGTGCCGGACCTCGACGTGCGCCTCGGCCTCTACCGGCGGCTGTCCTCGCTGACCACGAAGGTCGAGCTGGAGGGGTTCGCGGCGGAGCTGATCGACCGTTTCGGCCCCCTGCCCAAGGAGGTGAACACGCTGATGCTGGTCGTGCGGATCAAGGCGATGTGCAAGCGCGCCGGGATCGCGCAACTCGACGCGGGGCCCAAGGGCGCGACGATCCGCTTCCACGGCGACAAGTTCGCCTCCCCCGAGGGGTTGGTGGAGTTCGTCGCCGCCGAGAAGGGGCAGGCGAAGGTGAAGGACAACAAGATCGTGGTGCTGCGCGACTGGGCGCGGACGGCCGACAAGATCAAGGGCGCCTTCGCCATCGCCCGCGACCTGGCCGAGAAGGTCCGCGACGCGAAGCAGAAGGTGGCGGCGGAGTAGGCGGGGGAACGGCGGTTAATTCGTCCTTGGGAAGAACGCCGACAACTCCTTCCAAACGATCCGCAACGACGGCACTTCGGTAACAAAGAACACGATGGCGACCAGGGTCACGCAAACGATTACCAGGGTTCGGTGATCGGCGATCTTCAATGACCCCCATCGAAAGACCGGCGGTGTTCCTTGTGGCATCGCGCGCCTCCTCGCTTGGATCGCGTGCCGGCGCCCGTATTCGGCGGGACCCATGCACGCGACTTCCGAATGACTCGCAGCCGTAATACCCGCCGTCGTCCTTGCGGACCTCTGGCGTCAGCCCCGCCACTGTTGACGGGAACCGCTCCGGTCCCCGCCGGTTGAACGCCGAACGGGGGACTTCGCTTGCTCGACTGGCCGACCATCGACATGCGCGACCTGATCTACGGCGTGCTGGGGCTCGCGCTGCTCGGGCTGACCTTCCAGACCGCGCTCGGGAAGTACCGCCTCGTCAACATTCCGTTCTTCTACATCCTCGGCGGGATCGCGGTCGCGGCGCTGGGATTTCCCATGATCGACCCCCGCGACGGCGCCTGGGAGAGCGCGGCGATCGAGCATATCTCCGAGTTGATCGTGATCATCTCGCTCGCCGGTGCGGGGCTCGCCATCGACACGCCCATGAACTGGCGGAACTGGAAGTCCGCCTTCATGCTGCTGCTGGTCGCGATGCCGCTGACCATCGCGGCGACGGCTTTCGCCGGGGTCGCGTGGCTGGGCCTGCCCTTGGCCGGCGCGCTCCTCCTTGCCGCGGCGTTGGCGCCGACCGATCCGGTCATGGCCCGCACCGTCCAGGTCGCCCCGCCGGGCAAGGGCGAGCGGCCCATGGAAGTCGCGCTGACCGCCGAAGCCGGGATGAACGACGGGCTCGCCTTTCCATTCATCTACCTCGCCATCAGCGTCGCCAGCTACGGATGGATGGCGAACGGCGCCCTCGGCGCGCCCGAATGGTTCTGGACCCAGTGGCTGACCTTCGACCTCTTCTACCGCGTCGCGGTCGGGTGCATCGGCGGCTTTCTCGTGGGATTCGCGGTGTCGTGGGTCGTCACGTCGCCCGTCGGCGATGCGCGCAACGGGGCCTGGAACGCCATCGTGACGGCGCTGTCGGCGACGCTGCTGTCCTATGGCCTCGTCGAGGCGGTGGACGGTTACGGCTTCCTCGCCGTGTTCTTCGCCGCCCGGGCGGGACGGATGAACACGCGCGGCACGTCCTCCGAGGATTATCAAAGGTTCGTCCATCATGGATCGGACCAGCTCGAGACGATCCTCCTCGCGTTCCTCCTCCTCTGGTTCGGCACGTTCCTCTACGCCGGGGGCATGGCCGGGGTGACGTTGGCCGAGATTCTCTTCGCCGCGCTTCTGATCTTCGTCATCCGCCCCGCCGCGGGGCTTCTCTCGCTGCTGCGCGTCGATTGCCAGAACCTCGAGAGATACAAGGTCGCCTTCTTCGGCGTACGCGGCATGGGCTCCGTCTTCTACATCGCCTACGCGCAGAACCACGCCGAGTTCGAGAGTATCGACGCGGTTTGGCGCATCGCCGCGATTGTGATCTTCGCCTCCATCGGCATCCACGGCTTCATGGCGAACTTCATCGTCGGACCCGACGAGGAGGAGGACAGCGAGGATCATCCGAACGAGAGCGTCGCCCAGACCCGACCCGATGCCGCCGCATAGCCGCTAGAGCCGCCGCGCCAGCCACGCCCCGGCGCCCGCCATCGCGCCGACCCCGAGGGTCAGCGGCACGGGCGTCCCATCGTAGAGAAGGCCCACGGGCGCGGCGAGGGCGACGGCCCCGACGGTCGCCAGCGAGGCCACCACCGAAGTGGCGAGGCCGGCGACGTGCGGCAGCGGCTCGAGCGCGATGGTGTTGACGTTGCCCATGACGAGGCCGGCCATGAAGAAGACCGACACCCCCCAGAGCCAGAAGGCCGGGAAGGGCAGGGCGCCTGCCGACGCCAGCGCCGCCGCCAAGAAGGACAGGACCGCCAGGACGGCCATTGTTCCCGTCACGATCCACCCCAGGGGCAGGCGTCCCACGAGGCGCGCGTTCAGAAGGCTGCCCCCGGCGGAGAGGACCGCCAGGGCAGCGAACCAGAGGGCCAGCGACGCCCCGCGGCCGTAGGGTTCCTCGAAGACGTAAGGCAGCGAGGACAGCGTGGCGAACAGCGCCGCGAAGGCCAGCATCTGCACGATGATCGCGCGCCGGACGCGGGGGTTCGACAGCGTCTCGCGCAGGGCCGCCATCAGAAGCGCGGGCCGGATCGGACGGCGGCGCGGCGGCGGCAGGCTTTCGGGGAGGCGCAGCCAGAGCCAGCCGACCGAGATCGCCGAGAAGACCAGGAACGCCCCGAACACGCCCCGCCAGCCCGTGACGGCGATGATGCCCGCCCCGAGGAGGGGCGCGACCGCGGGCACCAGCGCGAAGACCGTCATCACGAACGACATGATGCGCGCCATCTCGGGCCCCGAATGCCGGTCGCGCACTATGGCGAGCATGGTGACGCGCGGACCTGCCGCGCCGATCCCCTGGATCAGCCGCGCGAGGAGGAGCCCCTCCAGCGTCTGCGCGAAGAAGCCCCAGCCCGCCCCCGCACAATAGAGCGCCGCGCCCAGGGCGACCGTCGGCCGGCGCCCGATCGCGTCCGACAAGGGGCCGGCTAGGAAGGTGCCCGCGCCCATCCCGAGAACGAATGCCGTGAGCACGAACTGCGCGAGGTTCGGCGCGTCCGGCGACATCTCCTCCGCGATGTCGCCGAGCGCCGGCAGCACCGCATCGATGGAGAAGGCGACCGTCGCCGCGAGCATCGCCATGAGGGCGATGAACTCGATCTGGCCGGGTCCCGGCGCGGCGCGCCCGGCGGCGGCGGCGGTGGCCATGTCGGGCCTCGGGGCGAGTGGGTCGCCCGACGCGGGCGCGCCGGGGCGAAGCCTCACGCGGTCCCGCCGGGATGCGTCTGCGGGGTGCCGGCCAGCTCGTCGATGACGCGCTCCCAAAGGTCGGGAGGCTGGGCGCCCGACACGGCATGGCGGTCGCCGACGATGAAGGTCGGAACGCCCGTCACGCCCTTCTCGCGGGCGTTCGCGTCGCGTGCGGCGACGTCCGCGCGATCCGCATCCGAGGCGAGGAGGCGGGCCACCGCCCCGGCGTCCATCCCCGCCTCGCCGGCGATGGCGGCGAGGACCTCGGGATCGCCGATGTCCCGTCCCTGGCGAAAGTAGGCGGCGAAGAGCGCGTCTACCACCGGACCCTGCCGATGCTCGACGCCCGCCCAGTGGATCAGGCGATGGGCGTCCAGCGTGTTCGGCGTGCGCCGGATCGCGGACCAATCGATCTCGATCCCCGCCTCGCGGGCGGCGGCGTCGATGCGTGCATAGACCTCGGCTGCCCGCTCGCGCCCGCCGAACTTGTGCGAGAGGTAGTCGCGCCGATCCATGCCGCCTTCCGGCATGTCCGGGTTCAGCTGGAATGGATGCCAGGCGACCACGAACGGGTGGTCCGGCCGCGCCTCCAGCGCCCGGTCGAGATGGGTCTTCCCGATCAGACACCAGGGGCAGATCGGATCGGAGAGGATGTCGAGGCGCACCATGAATCCGCCCTACGCCCGCACGGCGCCGGCGTCACCCCGGATCGCCCGCCGCCGAACCTCGGCCGCCGGCAGGAGAACAAGGGCGGATACCCTAGGTGCGGCCGATCGGGGGGGCGGGCTGGTTGTCGTCGCCGAACTCGCGGTCGTCGTCATAGACGTCCTCGCCTTCCGGGATGTAGCGGCCGGACTCGCCGATCATCTCGTTGTCCTTGGACTCGTCCATGATGGCGTCGAGGGGGACGTCGCTCTCCAGCCATTCGCGGATCTCCTCCTCGACGGTGGCCTTGTCCTCGCCCGTGGCCTCCATGAGATAGGCGCGAACCTCGGCGCGGTCGCCCTCGAGGTCCTCCAGCTCCTCTCGGTCGGCCTGCGGCCACTGATCGATTACGGCGTCGATGAAGGCGGGCCAGTCGGCCTTGACCTGTGACCATTTCATGTCGGGTTCCTCCGGGGTGCGTGCATCTCACCCGGGCAACCCCGATCCCGGGGGGATCGGTTCCCGCCCCAGAGGCGGGAAATGCGGGCGCGCTTTCGATCTGGCGCGCCCCTGCCATGCGGGCCCTCACTGCGCCTCGGTGGACCACCAGACGTCCGGCTGCCAGCCGATCCAGTCGCCGTAGATCGGGACGTAGTCCGGGTGCGCGACCGTGTCGTAGTAGGCGAGGCGAGAGATGTTCCACTGCCAGACCGGCACGAAGTAGCGCCCAGCCATCAGCGCCCGGTCTAGCGCGCGCGTCGCGGCGAGGAACTCCTCCCGCGACTGGGAGGAAAGGATCGCGTCGATCATGGCGTCCACCGCCGGATCCTCGATGCCGGCCCAGTTCCGGCCGCCTTCCAATGCGGCGTCCTCGGACCCCCAGTAGCGGTACTGCTCGTTCCCCGGCGAGAGCGAGAGGCCGACCCGGTAGTAGGTCATGTCGAAGTCGTAGGACCCCGTGCGCTGATTGTACTGCGCCTGGTCGACCGTGGTCACGGTCGGCGTGATTCCGAGACGGGCGAGGGCCTGCACGTAGATGTCGGTGATCTGCTGCGTCTCCGTCGCGCCCTGCTGAAGCAAGATCTCGAAGCGGAACGGCTCGCCCGCCTCGTTCCGCAGCACGCCGTCGTCGCCCGGCACCCAGCCCGCTTCCTCCAGCAGGCCGAGGGCCGCGCGCACCCCGGCGCGGTTGCGCTCGGACCCGTCCCCGACGGGCAGGGCGTAGCCGTCGATGGCGCCGGGCAGCAGCTCGTCTGCGAAGGGCCCCAGCAGGTCGGCGACCATGTCCTCGGCCGGCCCCTCGCGCATCCCGAGGTCGGAGTTGGAGAAATAGGAGGTGATCCGCGGGATATCGCCCGAGTTGATCGCCTCGTTGATGAACTCGAAGTTGAACGCCTGGATCATCGCCTCGCGGACGCGCCAGTCGTCGAAGGGCGGCTTGCGGGTGTTCATCACGAAGCCCGTCATGCCCGAGGGGCGGCGGTGGGGCACCTCCTCAAGGATGACCTCGCCGCGCTCGACCGCCGGGAAGTCGTACTGCGAGTTCCAAACCGCGGCGTTGAACTCGCGGTGGGTGGTCAGCTCCCCGGCCTTGAACGCCTCGAACACGACCGCGCCATCGCCGAAGAACTCCAGCCGGACCTCGTCGAAGTTCGCCTGACCCTGCATGAAGGGCACGTCCGCGCCCCAGTAGTCCGGGTTGCGTCGCAGCGAGATGAAGCGTCCGGGCTCGAAATCGTCCACTACGTAGGGCGCGGTGGCGATCGGCGGCTCGAGGGGTGATTCGCCGAAATCGCGCCCCTCCCACTGCGCGCGCTGCAGGATCGGCCGAAGTCCGCTTATCAGCGCGAGTTCAGGGTTTTCCTCCGAGAAGGTGATGCGGACGGTGCGGTCATCCGTTGCCTCGATGTTCTCGATGCTCTCCCAGAGGCCCCGGTAGCGCGGATGGCCCTCGGTCCCGAGCGTCTCGTAGGACCAGATCACGTCCTCCACGGTGACGGGCGTGCCGTCGCTGAACGCGGCCTCCGGGCGAAGCGTGAACTCGACCCAGGAGCGGTCGGGCGCGGTCTCGACCCGCTCTGCGAGAAGGCCGTAGAGGGTGAAGGGTTCGTCCCAGGAACGGCCCATAAGTCCCTCGGAAGTAAGGTATCTAAGGTTCCACGGCACGTTGCCGCCGAGGATGAAGGGGTTGAGGCTGTCGAAGCCGCCCGCCTCGCCGGTGACGATCCTGCCGCCCTTCGGCGCGTCCGGGTTCGCGTAGGGAAGATGCGCGAAGTCCGGGGGAAGCGCGGGCTCGCCGTACATCGCGATGCCGTGGCCGTCGGCGAAGGCCGCGCCCGGCAACGTCAGCGCGAGCGCCAGAACGGGCTTCCTTGCCCTCGTGATCATCCCCATCAGCATGCTCGAAACGACGCCCCCATCTTCTTGTGTCCGCTGGCGGTTTGGTAACGTCCGCCCGGCCGGGGCACAAACTTTCGGTTGGACTCGGGCGAGCGGGCGCCTATAACCAAGTCACTGCTCGATAGGTTTCTTGCCTGTATGAAACCTGCCTCATGACTTAGCGCCCGCCTCGTGCGGGCGTTTTTTTGTTCTGCGCTCGGTCGGCAGGATCGGCCTCGCCCGGTCGGGACGCCTTCAACCCCGACACCGCTGCCCCTAGTGTCGCCGCGACGCGGCATGAAGGGGGATCGGCGATGGACCTGAAGGGCAGGACGGCGGTGGTGACCGGCAGCAATTCGGGGATCGGCCTCGGCATCGCGCGCGTACTGGCCGGCGCGGGCGCGCGCACCGTCCTGAACAGCTACACGGACGACGAGGCTGACCACGCCCTCGCCGCGCGAATCGCGGAGGAGACGGGGGCGGAGGTCCGCTACGTCGCGGCGGATCTGTCGAACGGCGGGGAGGCCCGGCGCCTGATCGAGGAAGCGGGCGAATGCCACGTCCTCGTCAACAACGCGGGCATCCAGCACGTCGCCGCGATCGAGGATTTCCCCCCGGGGAGGTGGGACGCGATCCTCGCCGTCAACCTGTCCTCCGCCTTCCACACGGCGGCGGTCGCGGTGCCCATGATGCGGCGGGCCGGATGGGGCAGGGTGGTGAACGTCGCGTCGGCCCACGGATTGACGGCCAGCCCCTACAAGTCCGCCTACGTCGCGGCGAAGCACGGGATCGTCGGGCTGTCCAAGGTCGTAGCGCTGGAGACCGCGGAGGAGCCGATAACCGCGAACGCCGTATGTCCGGGCTACGTCATGACGCCGCTGGTCGAGAAGCAGATCCCCGACACGATGGAGAAGTACGGGATGGACCGTGAGACCGCGATCCGCGAGGTGCTGCTGCAGCGCCAGCCCTCCAAGGCCTTCGCGACCGCCGAGCAGATCGGCCAGACCGTCCTGTTCCTCTGCTCGGACGCCGCGAGCCAGATCACCGGCACGACCATCAGCGTCGATGGCGGATGGACAGCGCTGTGAAGGCGCCGATGGGCGGGCGCCCGGGTGGCTGAGGGCGTCCGCGTCAACCTCGCGCTGCAGGGCGGCGGCGCGCACGGGGCCTTCACTTGGGGGGCGCTCGACCGGCTCCTCGGCGAGGAGGACGTCGAGATCGCCGGCATCTCGGGCACCTCGGCGGGCGCGCTGAACGGGGCGGCGCTGAAGGCCGGGCTGATCGAATCGCGAGACGCGGCGCGCCGAAACCTTGCCTGGTTCTGGGGCGAGGTCGCGCGGGTCGGCGACTTGCGCCTGGCCAACTGGATGACGCATTTCCTGCCCGACGCGGGAAACCTCGCGCGTTTTCTCGAGCTGACGCCGGGCTACCGGGCGATGGACGCAGCCACCCGCGTGTTCAGCCCCTACGGCTATGGCCCCTTCTACGACAACCCGTTGCGCCCCATCGCCGAACGGCTGTCCTATGACAGGGTCCGCGCGGCCGAGGGCCCGGCCTTCTTCGTGAACGCGACGAACGTCCGGACGGGCAAGGTCCGCGTCTTTCCCGCCGAGGAGGTCACGCCCGACGTCCTCCTGGCGAGCGCGTGCCTGCCCACGCTGTTCCAGGCCGTCGAGATCGAAGGCGACGCCTATTGGGACGGCGGCTACACCGGCAACCCCGCCCTCTTCCCCCTCTTCGGGCCCGACCTGCCGGCGGACGTCATAGTGATCAACATCAACCCGCTCGTTCGCCCGGAGGTGCCGCGCAGCGCGCAGGCGATCCAGAACCGCATCAACGAGATCGGGTTCAACACGTCGCTCCTGCGGGAGCTGCGCGCGATCGCCTTCGTGCAGCGGCTGCTCGCGCAGCGGCAGGTGCCCCAAGGCAGCATGAAGGAGGTGCTGGTCCACATGATCGCCGACGACGACCTGATGCGGCGGCTGAACGTCGCGACCAAGCTGGTCCCGACCCGCGCGGTTATCGAAACGCTGCGCGCGGCGGGCGAGGCGGCGATGGACAGCTTCCTCGCCTCGCATAAAGGGGACATCGGGCGGCGTGGAACCGTCGATCTGCAAGCGATGTTCGGCTAGGAGGTCGCGTGTCGCGTCCTGGCGGGACGTGCGACAAACAGAACGAAGGAAAGAGACCCCATGCGCCTGCTCGCCCCCATCGTGATCGCCGCCCTCGCCGCCGCGTGCCAGCCCCTGCCCCAGGAAGGGGTCGTGATCGAGGACGAGCCGATCGTCGAGGCCATCCCGTCGACGACCATCGCGCCCTCCTAGGTCGCGACCAGCAGGCCCGCGGCCACGGCCCACATCACCGCGGCCGTGACCGCGTCGAGGATGCGCCAAGCAGAGCTTGAGCGCATGACCGGCGCCAGCACCTGCGCGCCGTATCCGAGGGCGGCGAAGAACGCGCCGCTCGCGAGCGTGCCGCCGAGGGCGAAGGCCCAAGCGTCGCCGCCGAGACCCGCACCGATCGCGCCCATAAGCGCGAGCGTGTCCAGATAGACGTGCGGGTTGAGCCAAGTCAGCGCGGCGGCCGTCCCGATGGCGCCCTGCAAGGTCCCGCCGCTCGCGCCGCAGACGAGGGGATGGTGGCCCCGCCAAGCCGCGAAGGCCCGCTGCGCGCCGTAGACGGCCAGGAAGGCGGCGCCCGCCAGCGCCATCGCGCGGGGCATCCAGGGCGCCGCGTCGACCACCGCCCCGAACCCCGCGACACCCGCGAAGATCAGCGCCGCGTCCGAGGCCGCGCAGAACAGCACGACCGGCAGCACATGGTCCCGCGTCAGGCCCTGCCGAAGCACGAACACGTTCTGCGGCCCGATGGCCAAGATCAGGGAGCCCTGCACCGCGAGGCCGGTCAGGAAGGCCTGAAGCACGTTATTCGGCTGCCCGCAGGTCGGGTTCGGGCAGGGCGTCCTTGCCGTTCGGATAAACGAGCCCCGCCGATATGACGAGCTTCGCGGCGTCCTCGACGCTCATGTCGAGGTCGACCACCTCGGACTGCGCGAGGAACAGCAGGAAGCCGGAGGTCGGGTTCGGCGTCGTCGGCACGAAGATCGAGAGGAGCGGGTCGTCCGCGCCGCCCCCTTCGACGTGCTTCTGCGCCACCTCGCCCTTGGCGGGGGTCGATACGAAGGCGATCGCCCAGGCGCCCCGGCGTGGGTATTCGATCAGCACCGCGCGGTCGAAATTGTTCGCGCTGTCGGCGAACACCGTCTCGGCGATCTGCTTGGCGCCGCCGTAGACCGACCGGACGAAGGGCATCCGGTCGACGATGCTCTCGCCCGCGCGGATCAACTGGCGCCCGACGAAGCCCTTCGCCATCCAGCCGATCAGGATGGTGAAGAACAGGAAGAAGATCACCCCGACGCCGCGCAGGTTGATCCCGATATACTGCTCGGGGCGGAACTGGCGGGGAACGAGGGGCAGCACGAACCCGTCCACCCAGCCGATCAACGTCCAGATCAGCCAGACGGTCATCCCGATGGGCGCGACGACGATCAGCCCGGCGAGGAAGTTGCCCCGCGCCCGGCCGAACAGGCTGGACCTTCTGGCGCTTTCGCTCGGGGGGCGCGTGGGGCTCATGGATTCGATCTAGGCGGCGGGGCAGGGGGGCGCAACGCCGCAGGACATGCTAGCTGCCCGCGCCCCTCCGCCTGCATATGGCGCGGGCGATCACCGAAGCCAGCCGTGCGTTGTCGACGATCAGGGCGACGTTGGCCTCCAGCGACCGGCCCTCCGTCATCTCCAGCATGCGGCTCAGCAGGAACGGCGTGACGTCCTTGGCGGCGATGCCCTTCCTCTCCGCCTCGGCCAGCGCCGCTTCGACGACGGGCACGATCTCGGCCCGCGGTATCTCGGCGGCCGCGGGGATCGGGTTGCAGATCAGCTGCCCCCCCGGAACCCCCAGCGCGCCGCGGGCGAGGTGCGCGGCGGCCATGGCTTCCGGCTCGTCCATGCGCTGCGGCGCCGGCAAGCCCGAGCTTCGGGACCAGAAGGCCGGCATCTCGTCCTGGCCATGCGCGATCACCGGCACGCCGAGCGTCTCGAGCACTTCGAGCGTCCTCGGCAGGTCTAGGATCGCCTTCGGCCCGGCGCAGACCACCGTCACGGCCGTCTGCGACAGCTCCTGCAGGTCGGCGCTTACGTCCCATGTCACCTCGGCGCCGCGATGGACGCCGCCGATCCCGCCCGTCGCGAAGACGTCGATCCCGGCCGCGCGGGCGGCGATCATCGTCGCGGCGACGGTGGTGCTTCCCGTCCCGCCCCGCGCGAGGCACAGCGCGAGGTCGGCGCGGCTCAGCTTCGCGACCCCCTCCGCCCGGGCGAGCGCCTCCAGCTCGTCTGCGTCCAGCCCCACCTTCAGCACGCCGTCCAGCACCGCGATGGTGGCGGGCACGGCGCCGCCCTCGCGCACCGTCTCCTCTACCGCGCGCGCCGTCTCCAGGTTCCGGGGCAACGGCATGCCGTGGGTCACGATCGTGGACTCCAGCGCGACCACCGGGCGCCCGGTCGCCAGCGCCTCCTCGACCTCGGCCGCGATCTCGATCATCCTCATTCTCCGCCTTCTCCGCTTACGTATTCCGCCGCCGCGCGCAGCGCCGTATCCAACGCGCGCTCCCGGCCTTCGCCGCGCATCTCGGCCGCGATGTGCGCCGCCATGAACGTGTCGCCCGCGCCTGTCACGCGCCGTACCATGACCTCGCGCGGGCGGCGCGTCACGATCCCCTCGGCCGTGCCGAGGGCCGCCAGGCGGGAGCCGTCCGTCACCAGCACCCGCGTCGCCCCCCGCGCCAGAAGATCCCGCGCGCCCGCCTCAGCGTCCGGGGGGTCGGTCTTCGCGACCAGGCCCGCTTCCTCGCGGTTCACGTAGATCGTCGCGCCGGGATGCCGAAGAAGGGGCAGCAGCCGCTCGGCCTTGCCGGGGGAGGCCGGGGCGACACGCAGGTCGGCCCTCGCGAAGAGGGGCGATGCGGCGATCTCGGCCAGCAGCGCCTCCGTCAGGTTGCCGTCGAGCGCGACGGGGCCGTCCCAGCCCGTCAACGCCCCTTCCAGCGGGCGCAGAACCTTCGCGCCCGCGGCCTCCAGCGAATGGGCGTCCGCGATGGCGGCGATCAGCTCACCCGCGCCTTCGACGGCCATGTAGCGATCCGTCGGCAGGTCGTCCGACCGATAGAGGTGATCGGTGACCAGCCCCAGGACCTCGCACGCGGCGACGAGCTCGTCCCCTTCGGCGTCGCGCCCCACCGCCGAGAGCAGCGCGGGCACGAGGCCGAAGCGGCGCAGGGTCATCGCGATGTTCAGGGCGACGCCGCCGGGGATCCGGGTGATGCGACCGGGCACGTCCGACCCCTTGACCATCGTCCGAGGCGCGCGGCCAATCACGTCCCAGAGGACCGATCCGATGCAGAGGACGTCGGGCGCCATGGCCGGTCCGTAGGCGCAACCGGACGGCGGGCGCAACCGGGCCGCCGGAGGGTTGCGTCCGGGGCCCGGGCATCCTAGGTGCGCCGCACTTCGCAGGCGGGGACGGGCCGCGGGGGGAGACATCCCCCGCTCGTCCATCCGGTCGGTTCAATCCGCACCCCCGCCGAGGCTCAACCGGAAGAGAGAGGAAACGCAGACCATGTCTCTGCCCGACTTCACCATGCGCCAGCTCCTGGAAGCCGGCGTGCACTTCGGCCACCAGACCCAGCGCTGGAACCCCCGCATGCAGGAGTTCATCTACGGCTCCCGCAACGGAATCCACATCCTCGACCTCACCCAGACCGTGCCCCTGCTCGAGCAGGCTCTGGGGGTGATCCGCGAGGTGGTCGCGAAGAACGGCCGCATCCTCTTCGTCGGCACCAAGCGGCAGGCCCAGCAGCCCATCGCCGACGCCGCCGAGAAGTGCGCCCAGTACTACATGAACCACCGCTGGCTCGGCGGGACGCTGACCAACTGGAAGACCGTCTCCCAGTCGATCAAGCGCCTGAACGAGATCGACGAGCGCATGGCCGAGGGCGCCGAGGGCCTGACCAAGAAGGAGCGCCTGGGCATGGAGCGGGACCAGCAGAAGCTGCAGGCCTCGCTCGGCGGCATCCGCGAGATGGGCGGCGTGCCGGACCTCCTGTTCGTGATCGACGTGAACAAGGAGGATCTCGCCATCGCCGAGGCCAAGAAGCTCGGCATCCCGGTCGTCGCGGTGGTGGACACCAACTGCTCGCCCGACGGGGTGGACTACGTGATCCCTGGCAACGACGATGCGGCGCGGGCGATCGCCCTCTACTGCGACTTGGCCAGCCGCGCGGCGCTTGACGGGATGTCGGCGCAGCTCGGCGCCGCGGGCGTCGACATCGGCGAGTTCGAGGACGCCGCCGAGGAGGTCGAGGACCCCGGCGAGGCCGCCGAGCCGGCCGAGCTGGACGAGGTCTCCGCCGCGATGGCCGCCGCCGTCGGCACCTCGATGGCCCCGGACGCCGAGGGCAACGCCTCGACCGGTTCCGCCGGCGACGGCAACGCCGAGCAGGACGCTCCGTCGGACGAGGCGGTGCACGACGACGTGGCCCAGAAGGACGCCCCGCTGGACATCGAGAACAGCGAGCCGGGCGAGAAGGTCGACTGATCGCGCGGCGGCCCCCGGGGCCGCTTGCGAAACCGACATGGGGCAGGGGGCCTTCCCCTGCCCGCGACGCATTCAAGAGGTGACGAGATGGCGATCACGGCCGCTCAGGTGAAGGAGCTCCGCGACACGACGGGCGCGGGCATGATGGACGCGAAGAAGGCGCTGACCGAGACGGACGGCGACATGCAGGCTGCGCAGGACTGGCTGCGCACGAAGGGTCTCGCCAAGGCGGCGAAGAAGTCTGGCCGCACGGCGGCCGAGGGCCTCGTCGCGGTGCGCGTCGAGGACGGCAAGGGCGTCGCGGTCGAGGTCAACTCCGAGACGGACTTCGTCGCCAAGAACGCCGACTTCCAGGAGATGGTCGGCCAGATCGCCGAGACCGCCCTGCACGTTCCCGATACCGGCGCGCTCGGCGACTTCGAGATCGGCGGCAAGTCGATCAACGCGATGATCACCGACAAGATCGCAACCATTGGCGAGAACATGTCGATCCGCCGGATGGCGCACCTCTCGGGGGACACGGTCGTCTCCTACGTGCACGGGGCCGCCGCGCCAGGCATGGGCAAGATCGGCGTGCTGGTCGCCGTGAAGGGAGAGGATGGCGGTTTCGCGCGCCAGGTCGCCATGCACATCGCCGCCGCCAACCCCGCCGCGCTGGACGAGACGTCGCTGGACCAGGACTTCGTCGCGCGCGAGCGCGCGGTCCTGACCGAGCAGGCCCGCGAGAGCGGCAAGCCCGAGCAGGTCATCGAGAAGATGATCGACGGCCGGATGAAGAAGTTCCTGGCTGAGAACACGCTGATGGGTCAGGCTTTCGTCGTCGACCCCGACAAGACCGTCGCCCAGGCTGCCGAGGAGGCCGGGTTGGCCGTGACGGGCTACGTCCGCCTCGAGGTCGGCGAGGGCATCGAGAAGGTCGAGGAGGATTTCGCCGCCGAGGTCGCGAAGGCGCGCGGCGAGTAGGCGCGAGAGGCCAACTTCGATCGAAGGGCGGCAGGTGCGATCCTGCCGCCCATTCCGGTGCGGCCCGCAGCCTCGGGCCGGGCCCGAAGAGGCATCGTGCCCTGCCGAAGCCGCGCCGCACGAGGCCCGAACACGGTCGGCAGAGGGCAGGGCGGGGATGCCCTATCCGGGTTCGTCCAGCTTCATCCGGTAGATCCGCCCGAGCGCCTGTGCCTTCAGCACCGCCTGCGCCGTCGTCTCGGCCCCCAGGTTCGCGCGCGCCAGCCGCAGGTGCTTCTCGACGGTCGGCACGCTCAGCCCCATGACGAGGGCGACGTCAGCGACCGCCTTTCCGTCACCGACCCATTCCAGGACCTCGCGCTGGCGATCGGTCAGCCGGGGCCCGATCCCGTCGGCGGGCAACGTCACGATCAACCGGTGCGCCAGACGACACAGCGCCTCGACCGCACGGCCTTCGCAGGACCAGAGCGCGTCGACGTCGTCCTGCGTCAACCCGTGCCGCGCCGTCAGCGCCGCGACCCCCTTCGAGCGTCGCCAGGCCGACGGGAACGCCATCGTCACGCCTGCCTCGACCCCGCGGGAACGGTTGAACTCGGCGACCTCCCGCTCGGCTTCGGTCGGATCGTGGATCTCGGCCGCGATGTCCGACCAGGTGCGCGCGCCGTCGCCGTTCCAGGCCCAGCGCATCATCCGGCTGCTCTTGAACAGGCCCCGGCCGACGAACGCGTCGAGATAGTCCTGCGGAAAGTTGGAGAGCAGCAGCAGCGAGTCCTCGTCGCCGAGGTTCCGACCTTCGCGAAAGCGCGTGTAGCCGTAGATGATCCGGTCGAAACCATAGCCGTCCAGCGTCCTCTCGAGGACCGACCAGCATTCGTGGACCGTGTCGGCGCGGAGCATGGCCTCGACGATGCTGAGGGGAAGATCGGGCTGGCTCATGGCCTCGGTCCGGTATGATGCGCGGTACGGTTGGAGAGTGCAGGCCCAAGTATGGAAGGTCCAGCTTGGCGGATACGATCTGACGGCGCGGCCTTGCCCCGAACGGCCCTCCGCCGAACTTAATACCATAATACCGATTAGCGAGTATCCGCACGCTGGCGGGGCCACACGACTTCGAAGCGTTCGAACACCGTCTCGATGTCGTCCCGGAACGCGAAGCCCTCCCGCTCGGCCTGCCGGCGGAAGAAGGCTTCGTGCATCCGCAGCCAACCCGTCCGCGTCCGGTCCCCTTCGCCCTCGTCCCAGGCGAACGCCGCGTCGACGGAGGATAGCGGCCCGACGCGGACCTCTGCCGTGCGCCAGATCGCGCGCGGCTCGCCTGCACCGTCGACCATCACGGCATGGTCCCCCGCCTTGGGAACGGGATTCTCCCCGAGGTCGCGGAGCAAGCCGGCCGTGGCGCGCTTCGTCCCGCTCAGCACCAGTTCGGCGAGGGAATCGGCCATCTCCGGGGCGTCGCCGAGCGCGACCACGTCGTAGCCGCCCCTGATGCCGCTCGCGGCGGCGTATGCATGCCAGAACGCCTCCGTCCGCGGGGTTCTCCGATGAAGCTCCTCCATCCCTCAGCCCAACGCATAGCCCGCGCCGCGCACGGTGCGGATGGGCCCGGACGCGCCCGTCGCGCCGAGGGCCTTGCGCAGCCGGCCGACATGGACGTCGACCGTGCGGCTGTCGACGTAGATGTCGCGTCCCCAGACCCGGTCGAGGAGCTGCTCGCGCGACCAGACGCGGCCGGGCTTCTCCAGCAGCGTGGCGAGCAGCCGGTACTCCGTCGGGCCCAGCTTCACCTCGCCCCCGTCGACGAAGACGCGGTGCGCCTCGCTGTCCATGACGATCCCCTCGTGCACGAGCTGGGCGCCGACGGCCGCGGCGCGGGTGCGGCGAAGCTGGGCGCGGACGCGGGCCATCAGCTCGATCACGGAGTACGGCTTGACCACGTAATCGTCGGCGCCCGTCTCCAGCCCGCGAACGCGGTCCACCTCCTCCGTCCGGGCGGAGATCATGATCACGGGCACGCCCCGCGTCTCCTCGCGCAGCTTCAGGCGGCGGCAGACCTCGATCCCCGAGAGGCCCGGCAGCATCCAGTCCAGGATCACGATGTCCGGCGGATGGTCGGCAGCCAGCTCCAGCGCCTCGGCGCCATTCGGCGTCTCGACCACGTCGAGGCCCTCCGCGCCGAGGTTGTAGGCGAGGATCTCGCGCTGCGCGGCCTCGTCCTCCACGAGAAGCGCAAGGGGCCTGGCGCCGCCCATGGGCCCTACCTCACCGCCCCATGGGTCTCGAACGGGGTGCGGTCCTTCTTCTGCCGGCTCTCGTCGGGCATCGACCCCGTGGTCAGGTACACGACCTGGTCGGCGATCGAGGTGACGTGGTCGCCCATCCGCTCGGTGTTCTTGGCGATGAAGTGCAGGTGCATGCAGGCGGTGATGTTGCGCGGGTCCTCCATCATGTGGGTGATAAACGCCCGGAAGATGTTGTTGTACATCTGATCCACCTCGACGTCGCGATCGCGCACGTCGAGAGCCAGCGCCTCGTCTCGCTGCACGTAGGCGTCGAGCGCGTCCTTCAGCATCGCGCGTACCTGCTGGGCCATGCGGCGCAGGGTCGACGCGCTGTCACCGACGGGCTGCATCTGGGTCAGGACGCTGGCGCGCTTGGCGAGGTTCTTCGCGTAGTCCCCGATGCGTTCCAGGTTGGAGCTGATCTTCAGGACCGAGAGGACGACCCGGAGGTCGCGGGCCGTGGGCGCGCGCAGGGCTATGACGCGCGCGACCTCCTCGTTGATCTGCTCCTCCAGCCGGTCGACGGCGGCGTCCCCGCGCCGCACGGCTTCGGCCATCTCGTCGTCGCGCGTCTCCAGCGCGCGGGCCGCGTTCGTTATCGCGTCCTCGACGAGGCCGCCCATCTTCATGATCAGCGCTTGGATCGCCTCAAGGTCGCGATCGTAGGCCGAGGCGATGTGCTGGTCCTGCATGTCGGTCATCCGATCCGTCCGGTAATGTAGGATTCCGTGCGCGGGTCCCTGGGGGTGGTGAAGATCTGGCCGGTCTCGCCGTACTCGACGAGATGGCCGAGGTGGAAGAAGGCCGTCTTCTGCGAGACGCGCGCGGCCTGCTGCATCGAATGGGTGACGATCACGACGCTGTAGTTGCGGCGAAGCTCGTCGATCAGCTCCTCCACCTGGGCGGTGGCGATGGGGTCGAGGGCCGAGCACGGCTCGTCCATGAGGAGGATTTCCGGCTCGGTCGCGACGGCACGGGCGATGCAGAGGCGCTGCTGCTGCCCGCCCGAGAGGCCGGTGCCAGGCGCGTCCAGCCGGTCCTTCACCTCGTCCCATATGGCGCCGCGCCGCAGGGACCGCTCGACGATCTCGTCGAGCTCGACCTTGTTGCGTGCCAAGCCATGGATGCGCGGCCCGTAGGCGACGTTGTCGTAGATCGATTTGGGGAAGGGATTCGGCTTCTGGAACACCATGCCGACCTTGGCGCGCAGCTGCACGGGGTCGACGCGGCGGTCGTAGATGTCCTCGCCGTCGATCAGGATGTCGCCGGTCACGCGTGCGGTGTCGATCGTGTCGTTCATCCGGTTGATGCAGCGCAGGAACGTGGACTTGCCGCAGCCCGACGGGCCGATGAAGGCGGTGACGGTCTTGTCGGCGATGTCCACGCTGACGTCCTTGATGGCATGCGTGTCGCCATAGAAGACCTGCACGTTCCGCGCGCTGATCTTTGTCTCGCTGAGGTCCACGGCCCGCTCCGTAATGCGCATGTCGTTCATGGCCTACTCCCTACCAGCGGCGTTCGAAACGGCGGCGCAGCAGAATAGCGATCGCGTTCATCACGACGAGGAACGCCAGAAGCACGATGATGGCCCCCGACGCCCGCTCGACGAAGGCGGGGTCGGCCTTCTGGGTCCAGTTGTAGACCTGCACCGGCAGCGCCGTCGCCGGGTCGAACAGCCCTTCGGGCGGAGCGTCCGGATACTCGCCCACGAAGGCGACCATCCCGATCAGCAGCAGCGGCGCCGTCTCGCCCAGCGCCTGCGCGAGGCCGAGGATCGTGCCGGTCAGGATGCCGGGCGCGGCCAGCGGCAGGACGTGGTGGAAGACCGATTGCAGCTTCGAGGCCCCGACCCCGAGTGCGGCGTCGCGGATCGACGGCGGCACCGCCTTCAGCGCGCTGCGCGTCGCGATGATGATCGTCGGCAGCGTCATCAGCGTCAGCACGAGGCCGCCCACGATCGGCGCCGACTGGGGCAGCCCGGCGAAGTTGATGAAGATCGCGAGGCCGAGGATGCCGAAGACGATAGAGGGCACCGCCGCGAGGTTCGATATGTTCACCTCGATGATGTCCGTGAACCGGTTCCTCGGCGCGAACTCCTCCAGGTAGATGGAGGCCGCGACGCCGATGGGCAGGGCCAGGAACAGCACGACCAGCATCATGTAGGCCGAACCCAGGATAGCCACCCCGAGGCCGGCCGCCTCGGGACGCTGGCCCGATGCGTCGGGCGCGGTGAAGAAGGCCCAGTTGAAGCGCGTGTCGATCAGCCCCGCCCCGGCCAGCCGCTCGGCGAGGCGCAGCTGCGCGGGGGTCACGTTGCCGTCCAGCTCGGCGCTCTCGAAGGTGACGCGGCCCTTGAAGAACCCGTCGATCCGGCCGTTGACGAGGAAGGTGAACTCCCCCGGCCGGCCCACCGCCTCGGGGTTGGCGCGAACGTAGTCCCGGAACTGCGCCGGCGCCTCTTCCGATATGATGCCGGCCGCCTCCTCCGGGTCGATCCCCTCCAGAAGGCCGCGCGCCTCCAGCGCGCTGACGAACGCGCCCTCGATTATGTCCCGGTAGCGCGAGGTCTTCACGACCGAGGCTTCCGCCTCCTCGATGGCGACAGGGTCGAGGGCGACCGGCACGTCGACGAAGGTCTGGCGAAAGCTCGAAAGGCCGTTGCCCAGGATCGAGAGCAGAAGGAAGGCCAGCGCCAGAAGGCCGATCCCCACGGCCGCCATGCCGTACAGCTCGAACCGCCTCTCGGCGGCGTTGCGCTTGCGGACGCGATCCGTCTCCCGAAGGAGGGAGGTCTTCCTCCCCTCCCCCGCCGCCGGCGGGCTCGCGGCGATGTCGCTCATTCGTACTGCTCCCGGTAGCGGCGCACGATCCAGAGGGCGAGGACGTTCAGCGCCAGCGTCATCACGAAGAGCGTGAGGCCGAGCGCGAACGCCACGAGCGTCTCGGGCGAGTTGAAGTCGTTGTCCCCGACGAGCTGCGAGACGATCTTGACCGTGATCGTCGTCATCGCCTCGAACGGGTTCAGGTCCATCTGCGCCGCCGCGCCGGCGCCCAGCACGACGATCATCGTCTCGCCGATCGCCCGGGACGCGGCCAGCAGGATCGATCCCACGATCCCGGGCAGCGCGGCCGGAACGACGACTTGGCGGATCGTCTCGGACTTCGTCGCGCCCAGGCCCAACGATCCGTCGCGCATGGATTGCGGCACTGCGTTGATCACGTCGTCGGAAAGCGACGAGACGAAGGGGATCAGCATGACCCCCATCACTAGGCCGGCCGTCATCACCGAGGAGGCGCTGTTTCCCAGCCCGAGCGGCTGCGCGAACCAGTCGCGCAGCAGAGGGCCGACCGTCACGAGGGCGAAGAGGCCGTAGACGATGGTCGGGATGCCGGCCAGGATCTCCAGCAGCGGCTTCGCGACGGCACGCACCCGCGGGCCGGCGTACTCGGACATGTAGATCGCGGCGAGCAGGCCGACGGGAACCGCGACGATCAGCGCGACGAGGCTGACATACATCGTTCCCCACAGCAGCGGCAGAAGGCCGAGCTGGCTGTCGCCCGAGAAGCGGGGGTTCCAGACGGTGCCGAAGAAGAAGTCGGCGGCCGGATAGGCGCGCAGGAAGTTGATCGTCTCGAACAGCATGGACAGGACGATCCCGGCGGTCGTCACGATCGCAATGGTCGAGGCCAGGATCAGCACGCCCAGGATCGCCCGCTCGACCGCGTTGCGCGCGCGGAACGCGGGCCCCGACGCGCGCAGCGCCACCAGCGCCCCGACCACGCCCGCCAGCCCCACGAGCAGGACGAGCATCCAGGACCCCGTCTCCTGCGTGCCGACCCGTGCCAGCGCTGCCCGCAGGATCGACGGGTCCGTTCCTTCGCGCACGGCGATCCCCGCGTCGGCGAACGCCCCCGCGAGGGCGCCGTCGTCCAGCGCGGCGATGGCGGCGACGTTCGCGTCCGCCCCCTCCAGCCCCTCCGCCAGCCTGTCCGCCTGCGCGATCAGCAGGGACTGCCGCCCCGCGTCCCCGCCCGCCAGCGAAGGGCCGATGGCGGCCCCCACCCGCAGGTCCGTCCAGATCGGCAGCGCGAGAAGGCCTACCGCCAGGACTGCCAGCGCGGGGATCAGCGTCGTCAGCGCCACGTTCAGCCCGTAGAAGCGGGGCAGCGAATGCAGCCGCCGCACGTCGCCCCCCGCCGAGGCGACCGCCCTCCCCCGCCCGAGGAAGTACCCAACCACGGCCAGCGCGAGAAGCGCGATCAGGATCGTCCCGGTCGTCATCCGTCCCCCGGAAATGCATCGGGGGCGGGCCCGAAGGCCCGCCCCGTCGTCCCCGTCCGGGCGATCACAGCCCGCCCAGCGCCCCGACCTCCTCCTGGGTCGCGGCCAGCTCGGGGTCCGAGACGAGGCCGTAACCCGCCAGCGGGCCGTCCGGCCCGGCGATCTCGTCCGAGGTGAAGAAGGCCGCGAACTCGCCCAGGCCGGGGATCACGCCGACATGCGCGTCCTTCACGTAGAAGAACAGGGGGCGCGACACCGGATACTCGCCCGAGGCGATGGTCTCGGTCGACGGGGTCACGCCGCCCATCGTGGCGACCTTCAGCGTGTCCTGGTTGTTCTCGTAGAAGGACAGGCCGAACACGCCCACGCCCTCGGGGTTCGATTCGATCCGCGCCAGCGTCTCGGTGTAGTCGCCGTCGATGTCGACGGAGGCGCCGTCCGTCCGCACCGCCATGCAGGCGCCCTCGGCCGCGTCCTCGTCCATCCCGGCGTCCAGCATCCGCTGCAGCGCGCCCGTGTCCTCGCAGCCCTGCAGGAGGACCTTCTCCTCGAAGACCTCGCGGGTGCCGTGGCGGGTGCCGGGGATGAAGGCGGCGATCTCGACCTCCGGCAGGCCCTCGCGGACCTCGGACCATGTCGTCACGGCGTTGGGCTGGGTCGTCCCGCTCTCGTCCGGGATCTCCGCGGCGAGGGCCTGGTACCAGTCGGCGGGTTCGAACTCGGTGAAGGCGGGGCCGTCCTGCTGCGAGGCGAAGACGATGCCGTCATAGCCGATGCGGACCTCGGTGATGTCGGTCACGCCGTTGGCGGCGCAGGTCTCCCGCTCCGAATCGCGCATCGGGCGCGATGCATTGGCGATGTCGATCGTGTTCTCGCCCACCCCCTCGCAGAAGCGGCGCAGGCCGGTCGAGGAGCCGCCCGATTCGACGACCGGCGCGGGAAAGTCGGTGTTCTCGCCGAACGCCTCGGCCACGATCGAGGAATAGGGCAGCACAGTCGAGGAGCCGGCGATCTGCACCTGGTCCCGCGACTGCGCGAGGGCGGTCGTGGCGAGCAGCGTCGCCGCGCCGGTCAGGAGGGCCGTCTTGGTGAGGGACATGGATGTCGTCTCCGCAGGAGCGTTTCGATGGGGCGCCGGCTATGGCGCGGATGCTGGGCTTCTGTGACGGCTACGTAACGGTTTGATGACAGATGCGGATGCCGCTACGTCAGTCCGTGGGGAGCAGCACGGTCGCGGTCAGGCCCTTCCCCGGCGCGCCGTCGAAGGTCAGCCGGCCCCGGTGCCGATGGACGATGTGCTTCACGATCGCGAGGCCGAGGCCCGTGCCCCCCGAGCCCTCGCCCCGCGACCGCGAGGCGGCCCCGTCGCCGTCCGCGCGGTAGAACCGCTCCGCGAGGCGCGGCAGATGGACCGGGTCGAGGCCTGGCCCGTCATCCTCCACCCTCAGCCGCATCGCCGTGCCGCGCAGCGCCGGCGCGTCGACCGGGCCGTCCAGCGTCACGGCGACGGTCCCGCCCTCGCTGCGCCCGTACTTCAGGGCGTTCTCCACCAGGTTCGTGACCACCTGCACCACCTGATCGGCATCGGCGCGGACGGCCGCGCCGCCGTCCGGCGGCAGATCGGCCCGGATCGCCATCCCGGCGGCCTCCGCCGCACCTGCCAGCGTCTCCAGCGCGCGCGCGACGGCCGGGCCCAGCGGGATGCGGGCCGCCGGACGCTCGTGGGCGCCGGCCTCGACCCGGCTCAGCGCCAGCAGGTCGGCGATCAGCCGGTTCATCCGGGCCGCCTCCTCCGCCATGACCGCGAGGAAGCGGTCCCTCGCCGCCGGGTCGTCGCGCGCCGGGCCGCGCAGCGTCTCGACGAAGCCCGTCAGCGCGGTCAACGGCGTCCTCAGCTCGTGCGAGACGTTGGCCACGAACTCCCGCCGCTGGCGGTCCACGGCCGCCCCGGCCGTTACGTCCTCGAAGCACAGCACCGCGCCCCCGCCGGGGCCGGGCGTCGCCGTCATCCGCCAGCGTGCGCCGTCGTCCCCCTCCCACGGGGCTTCCGCCCGCTCCGGCGGCCCCACGGCGCCCAGCGCGGCCTCGACCGCGTCCAGGGCGGCGGGGCGGCGCAGCGCCGTCACGAAGTGCCGGCCCGTCAGGCCCCCGCCGATGAGCGCCTCGCCTGCGGGGTTGGCGCCGCTCAGCCGGCCGGACCGGTCCACCGTCACGACCGGCAGGGGAAGGGCGTCGATCAAGCGGCCGGTCATGCGGCATCGCCCCGCGTTGCAACGGGACCGGTCTGGCCTAGATGCCGCATCGGCGACATAAGCCCGCCGGCCTTCTCCCCCAGGCAAGGTGCCAGATCATGCCGAAGACGCGACACGGCCGCCCCGCGGGCAACGCTGTCTCCACCGAGCGCATCCTCTTCATCGGCGAGAGGGACGCCCACCCCGACCCCGCCGCCCTCCTCCCCGGCGCGCAGGAGGTCCGGGTCGCGGCCCTCTCCGAGATCGGCGCCGATCTCCTCGGCGCGGTCAGGCCGACGATCGTGATCTCGCCGTTGGTCGATCGGGGCTGGGACGCCGTCGAGGTGGCGGACGCCCTCGCACGCGCGGGGTACGAGGGGCGCTACAGGGCGACGGCTGACGTGCTGCCCGACGCAGGGCTCGTCCGGCGCGAGGTGCGGCGCGTCGCGCGCGCGCTCGACTTCGACGTGCTCGTCACCGGGCCCGGGCGCGCGCGGGTCCACTAGGTCGCGGCCGCCGCGGCGGCGCGCACGGCGCCCTCGAACGCGTCCAGCAGCGGCCCCTCCTCCTCCAGGCCGACCGACACGCGGAAGAACCCTTCCGTGATCCCGAGGGCGGCGCGCCCTTCCTCCGTCAGCGCCCGGTGCGAGGACGTCGCCGGGTGCGACAGCACCGTCGCCACGTCCCCCAGCGTCGGCGCGAAGGGGATGCCGGCGGCGCCCTCGACCAAGGCCTGCGCCGCCGGCCGCCCCCCGCCCACCTCGAACGAGACCATGTTCCCCCCGGACCGCAGCAGCGCCGCCGCGCGGCCCGAATCGGGATGGTCCGCCCGCCCGGGGTAGAGCACGCGCCGCACCCCCGGCAGTTCGGCCAGACGATCCGCCAGCGCCCCGGCCGTGGACGATGCCCGCTCGAACCGGAGGGGGAAGGAATGCAGCCCCCGCTCGGCCAGCCAGCAGTCGAACGGGGACGGCGTCAGGCCCAGCGTGATCGCGGTGCGGGCGATCCGGGCGGCTATCTCGGGGTCCGCGGCGCACGCCCAGCCCAGCATGGCGTCCGAATGCCCCGCCAGCAGCTTCGTCACCGAATGGATCACCACGTCCGCCCCCGCCTCGAAGGGGGCGAAGCCCGCGGGCGTCGTGAACGTGTTGTCCAGCACCAGAAGCGCACCCGCCTCGCGGCAGGCGGCGGCGATCCCCGCGACGTCCGCGATCCGCAGCGTCGGGTTCGAGACGACCTCGATCAGCACCAGCCGCGTCTCGGGGCGGATCGCGCCCCGTATCGCGGCGGCGTCCGTGGGATCGGCCAGCGTCACGCCGATTCCCAGGCGCGGCAGCTCCTCCGACAGCATGACGAGGCACCGCCCGTAGAGCTGGTCGCCCCCGACCACGTGGTCGCCCTTCTCCAGCAGCGCCATCATCACGGCCGTCAGCGCAGCCATCCCGCTGGCGGTGACAGTGCCGGGGTTCGGCGCCCCCTCCAGCGCGGCGAGGCGGTCGGCCAGAACGGCGGCGTTGGGATGCCCCTCGCGCGAATAGGTCCAGCCCTCGGTCCGGCCTTCGTACTGGGCGTCCAGCTCGTCCGGGCCGCCTGCGGCATAGGCCACCGAAGGGAAGATGGGCGTCGCGACGGGGCGCGAGACGCTGGCGGGCCAGTGGATTCGGGGCGGTGGGGATCGTTCCGTCATCCCGCGATCCGCCCACGAAAAAGGGCCGGAGGCAACAGCCCCCGGCCCCTTCTTCGACTACCGGTCCTTAGAAGCGGTAGTTGACGTTCAGGCCCACGGTCGTGGCGTCGACTTCGACGTCGGCGTTATCGAAATCGTCGAACTCGTGGTAGAGGGCCTCGATGCCGACGGAGACGTTGTCCGTCACGAGACGCTCGTAGCCGAGGCCGGCGAAGTAGCCGTCGCCGTCGCCGCTGACGTCGGTGTCGAGGCGCGCCCAGCCACCGGTCAGGTAGAACAGGTTGGCGCCGGCGCCGTAGCCGCCGCGCAGACCCGCCCGGAGGACCGAGTTGGCGCTCTCGTCAATGTCCACCTGCTCATCCGAGATGCCGATGTCGAGGTCGAGACGGTCGTACTGCAGCACGCCGCCGAGGACCGCGCCGTTGCGGAACTGGTAGTCGTAACCGGCGCGCAGGCCGTAGGTCAGGCCGTCGCCGGACAGGTCGACGTCGTTGACTTCGGTCGTCCCTCCGTCGGCGTCCGTCACCACCGAGACCAGGTTCCCGTCGCTGTCGATGTAGCCCACCGAGGCACCGATGAAGCCACCGGTCCACTGGGGGGCGTAGGCGATCGGCGCGGGGGGCACGATCACCGGGGCGATGACCGGCTGGTCGAGGCCACCGGCCAGCGCGGGCATGGCGACCGACGCCGACAGGACCGTCGCAGTTGCGAGCTTCTTCATAGTATTCGCGCCTCCTTAGCGCTTCGTTGCCTGAACCCAGCTATCGGGACTCGCTTGGTTGTCGAACCCCTCGGATGCAAGACCGTCCCAACATAGGCGCAGTCTCGCCACCCTCGCACCTCAAACCTCAAGAACGGCAGGGGTTCCGGCCACAAGGTTTCAGTCGCGAGAGCGTGGCATCCCCGCCACACCCCCGCCCGCGCCTACCGGTCCCGAACGGGCGCCAGGCCGTCGCGGAATCGGGCGGCGTTCTCGCGGTAATGGGCCGCGCTGGCCGCCAGCATCTTCGCCGCGTCCCCGTCCAGCGCCCGCGCCACCTTGGCCGGCGCGCCGACGATCAGGCTGCGCTCCCCGAAGGTCTTCCCCTCGGTCAGCAGCGCCCCCGCCCCGACCAGCGACAGCCGCCCGACCACCGCCCCGTTCAGGACCGTCGCCCCCATGCCGACCAGCACCGTGTCCGCCAGCGTGCACCCGTGCAGGATCGCCCCGTGCCCGACCGTGCAGTCCGGCCCGATCACCAGCGGAAAGCCCATGTCGGTGTGAAGGACGCACCCCTCCTGCACGTTCGAGCCGGCGCCCACGGTGATCCGCTCGTTGTCGCCGCGGATCGTGGTGCCGAACCAGACGCTCGCGCCGGCCTCGACCACCACGTCGCCGATGATGTTCGCGTCGGGCGCGATCCAGGCGTCGGGATGGATCTTCGGCGCCGTCTTCCCCAGGGCGTAGATCATGCTGTCATCTCCTCGAACTCGGCGTTGAGGTCCCGGACGACCTCCGCCAGGGCGATCTGGCGGTCGCGGCGCAGCCGCTCGGCCGTCACGATGGCCTCGATCTCGGCCGCGCAGCGGTCCAGGTCGTCGTTCATCAGGACGTAGTCGTACTCGGCCCAGTGGCTGATCTCGTCGCGCGAGCGGGCCATGCGGCGGGCGATCACCTCCGGCGCGTCCTGGCCCCGGCCGGTCAGCCGCCGCTCCAGCTCGCGGATCGAGGGGGGGAGGACGAAGATGCTGACCACGTCCTTGGCCAGCGCGCTGTTGCGGACCTGCTGCCCGCCCTGCCAGTCGATGTCGAACAGGACGTCCCGTCCTTCGCTCAGCGCCAGGGCCACGGGTGCGGCCGGGCTGCCGTAGCGCCGGCCGAAGACGACCGCGTGCTCCAGCATCTCGCCCGCCTCGACCATGCGGACGAATTCCTCCTCCGAGCGGAAGTCGTAGTCCCGCCCCGGAACCTCGCCGGGTCGCGGCGCGCGCGTCGTCGCGCTGATCGAGAAGGCGATGGAGGGGTCCCAGGCGCGCAACCGCCGCGCCAGCGTGGATTTTCCCGCCCCCGAGGGCGAGCTGAGGATGATGAGCAGCCCGCGCCGCCTGGTGGTCATGCGTCCCTCCCCGTCCGCGTCGCGCGATGCCGCCTGCGCCCGGCGCGGTCAAGCGTGCGGGGCATTCGCACCGAAGTTTACCTATTCTGCCGAATCCTGATGCCCGGCACGCGGGTTTCGGCTATGTCCCCCACCCGAGGGACATGTCGTCCCGACGTTCGGCAAGGGGGAGGATCGGGTATGGACGGACAGGACGACCGGGTCGTTCCGCTGCGCCCGCCCTCCGGCGGCGGCATGTTCGGGCCCTGCGACGAGGTCCTCGCCTACTGGGAGGGGCTGCGACGCGGCCGCATGATGCCCCTGCGCTCCGAGATCGACCCCCGCGGGCTGCTCGGCGCGCTCGACCAGACCTTCATCCTCGAACGGATCACCGGCTCGCTCGCTCGCATCCGCCTCGGCGGGCTCCACCTCGTCGAGGCCATGGGCATGGAGGTGCGCGGCCTGCCCTTCACCGCCCTCTTCGCCCCGGAGGAGCGGCGCGCCCTCGGCGGCGCGGTCGACGCCGTGTTCGCGGGCCCCGAGCGTCTCGACCTCGACGTCCTGCGCGACGGGTTCGGCCCGGCCCGCATGATCCTCGCCCCCCTGCGGTCGGATCTCGGGGACGCCACGCGGGCCATCGGATGCCTCGTGGCACCCGGCGGCGCCGCGGACGCGCCGACGCGCCTCCGCCTGCGGGGTGTGGCGCGCACCGACCTCTTCACCGGCGAGCGGCGGCACGACCTCGGCGCGTCCTTCGCCGAGATCCCGCCCGAGGCCGGGGCGCGCCCCCCCAAGCTGACGCTGGTGAAGGACTAGCCCCCGCCTTCAGCCCGCCTTGGACAGCGCCTCGGCCCGCCGCGCCGACAGCTCCTCCGCGACGAGGAAGGCCAGCTCCAGCGACTGCGAGGCGTTGAGGCGCGGATCGCAAGCCGTGTGGTAGCGGCTGCCCAGGTCCTCGTCCGTGACGGCGCGGACCCCGCCCGTGCACTCGGTCACGTCGCCGCCCGTCATCTCGAAGTGCACCCCGCCCGGCACGGTGCCTTCCGCGGCATGGACCTGGAAGAACTCGCGCACCTCGCGCAGGACGCTCTCGAACGGGCGGGTCTTGTAGCCCGAGGCAGACTTGATCGTGTTCCCGTGCATCGCGTCGCAGGTCCAGAGCACCTCGGCCCCTTCCTCGCGGACGGCCTGGACCAGACGGGGCAGATGCTCGCCCACCGCCCCGGCGCCGAAGCGCGCGATCAGCGTGAGGCGCCCGGCCTCGTTCTCGGGGTTGAGCGTCCGCATCAGCGACTTCAGGTGCCCCGCCGTCATGGACGGCCCGCACTTCAGGCCGATAGGGTTCTGCACGCCGCGGCAGAACTCGACATGGGCGCCGTCCGGCTGGCGCGTCCGGTCGCCGATCCAGATCATGTGCCCGGACCCGGCCAGCCACTTGCCCGTGGTCGAATCGACCCGGCACAGCGCCTCCTCGTACTCGAGCAGCAGCGCCTCGTGCGAGGTGTAGAAGTCCACCGACTGCAGCGTGTGGGCGGCGTCGGCCGAGACCCCGGCCGCGTTCATGAAGTCCAGCGTGTCGCTGATCCGCTCGGCGATCTCGCGGTAGCGCTCGGCCCCCTCGCCTTCGGTGAATCCCAGCGTCCACTGGTGGACCTTGTGGACGTCCGCGAAGCCGCCGGTGCTGAAGGCCCGGATCAGGTTCAGCGTCGCCGCGGCCTGCGTGTAGGCGCGCAGCATCCGACCGGGGTCGGGAACGCGGGCCTCGGGGGTGAAGTCCAGATCGTTGACGATGTCGCCCCGGTAGGAGGGCAGCTCGACCCCGCCCTTCGTCTCCGTGGGCGCGCTGCGGGGCTTGGCGAACTGGCCCGCCATCCGGCCGACCTTCACCACGGGCACCTTGGCGCCCCAGGTCAGCACCATCGCCATCTGCAGCATGACCTTGAACGTGTCGCGGATGCCGTCGGCGCTGAACTCCTCGAAGCTCTCCGCGCAGTCGCCCCCCTGTAGGAGGAACGCCTCCCCCCGCGCGGCCTCGGCGAGGCGCGCGCGCAGCCGCCGCGCCTCGCCCGCGAAGACGAGGGGGGGGTACCGCCGCAGCCGGGCCTCGACCGCGGCCAGTTCCTCGCCGTCCGCATAGTCGGGCATCTGTACCCGGGGCTTCGCGCGCCAGTCCTGCGGGGTCCAATCGGCCATCTCGTCATCCTCCTGCCCCGGCACGGCCGCCGGGGTCCTTCCCGGTCGCGGCGCATACCATCGCCGCGCCGCGGCGGAAAGGCGGGATTGCCTCGGGGGTCGCTTCCTGCCACGGCGCGGGGACATCACAGCCGGTCCCCGCCATGGCCATCGCACCCCAGCGCGTCCCCGTCGAAGCCCCCGCCCGCCCCCGGCGCTTCGTCTTCGTCCTGCTGCCGGAGTTCACGATGCTCTGCTTCGCCGCCGCGGTCGAGGCGCTGCGGATCGCGAACCGGGTGGCCGGCCGCGACCTCTACGCCTGGTCCGTCCGGTCCGAGGGCGGCGGGACGGTGGCCTGCTCGAACGGCGTGGTCGTCGGCGTGGACGGCGACCTGGGCGAGGTCGGGCGCGACGACGCCGTGTTCCTCTGCGGCGGCCTCGACGTGCAGCGCAACACCTCCGGGCGCCTCCTCGCATGGCTCCGGCGCGAGGCGCGCAAGGGCCCCGTCCTCGGCGGGCTCTGCACCGCGGGGCACGCGCTCGCCGCGGCGGGCCTCCTCGAAGGGCGCCGCGCCACCATCCACTGGGAGAACCACGACAGCTTCGCCGAGGCGTTCCCCGGAACCGACCTGACCAAGCAGGTCTTCGTCGTCGACGGCCCCCGCATCACCACGGCGGGCGGCACCGCCTCCATCGACCTGATGCTGAAGCTGATCGCCGAGGACCACGGCGAGGGGCTGGTGGGCGCGGTCGCCGACCAGCTCGTCTACTCCTCGATACGCACGGCCGAGGACACGCAGCGCCTGTCCATCCCGACCCGCATCGGCGTGCGCCACCCCCGTCTCTCCGACGTCGTCCGCCGCATGGAGGAGAACCTGGAGGAGCCGATCTCCCCTTCCGTCCTCGCGCGCGACGTCGGCATGTCGACCCGCCAGCTCGAACGTCTCTTCCGCCGCTACCTCAGCCGCTCGCCCAAGCGCTACTACATGGAGATGCGGCTGCAGAAGGCGCGCAACCTCCTGATGCAGACGGAGATGCCGGTGATCGAGGTCGCCCTGGCATCCGGCTTCGCATCCCCCTCCCACTTCTCCAAGTGCTACCGCGCCCAATACGGCACCACCCCCTACCGCGAACGCGGCGCCCAGGCGGCGCGGGGGCCGGGGCTTCGCGGCTAGGGCGTTGCCCCCGGCGCCCTTCGCTGTATCGTCCCAGGCCAGGACAACGTTCCTTCAGGGAGACCACCACATGAACAAGTTCCTCGCCTCCGCCGCCGCGGCGGCCCTTCTCGCGGGTGCCGCGCACGCCCAGGAGGATCCGGTCAGGATCGGCGTGCTGCTCAGCTTCACCGGCCCGATCGAGAGCCTGACGCCCGCCATGGCCTCCGGCGCCGAGCTGGCCCTCTCCGAGGTCAGCGGCGACGAGAACTTCCTCGGCGGCCGCACGGTCGAGCCCGTGCGCGCCGACGCCACCTGCATCGACGCCGGCGCCGCCACCACCGCGGCCGAGCGGATGGTCAACAGCGACCGCGTGTCCGGCATCATGGGCGCCGACTGCTCGGGCGTGACGACGGCGACGCTGACCAACGTGGCGGTGCCGAACGGGATGGTGATGATCTCGCCCGCGGCGACCTCGCCGGGCCTCACGGGGATCGAGGACAACGGCCTCTTCTTCCGCACCGCGCCATCCGACGCCCGCCAGGGCGAGGTGCTGGCCCAGATCCTCATGGAGAAGGGGATCGAGGACGTCGCCGTGACCTACACCAACAACGACTACGGCAAGGGCTTCTCGGACGCCTTCGCCGGCGCGTTCGAGGGGATGGGCGGCACCGTCACCCTCAACACCGCGCACGAGGACGGCAAGGCCGACTACGCGGCCGAGGTGGGCGCGCTGGCTTCTGCGGGTGGCGACGCGCTCGTTGTGCTCGGCTACGTGGACCAGGGCGGCGCCGGGATCGTGCGCGGCGCGCTCGACACCGGGGCGTTCGACATGTTCGCCTTCGGCGACGGCATGATCGGCGACAACCTGACCGACGCCTTCGGCGAGGACATCGCCGGCAGCGTCGGCACCGCGCCCGGCAGCGAGAACGAGGGCGGCGCCGTCTTCGCCGACATGGCCGAGGCCGAGGGGATCGACGGCACCTCCGTCTACGCCGGCGAATCCTACGACGCCGCCGCGCTGATCCTCCTGGCCATGGCGGCCGCCGGCTCGGCCGATCCGGCCGACTACGCGGGTGGGATCATGGATGTCGCCAACGCCCCGGGCGAGGCCATCCTTCCCGGCGACCTGTCGCGCGCGCTGCAGATCATCGCCGATGGGGGCGAGGTGGACTATGTCGGCGCCTCCGGCGTCGAGCTGGTCGATCCCGGCGAGGCCGCCGGCAGCTACGCCGAGTACGAGGTCGTGGACGGCAGCCTCGAGGTCGTCGGCTACCGCTGAGCCATCCCGGGCGGGCGCACCCGGCGCCCGCCCCTCCTGGCGTCCCGCCGCCCCGCCCGAACCCTGGAGCCACGCCCATGATCCGCGTCGAGAACCTCGTGAAGTCCTTCGGCGGCTTCCATGCCGTCGACGGCGCCACGCTGGAGATCGCGGAGGGCTCGATCACGGGCCTCGTGGGGCCCAACGGCGCCGGCAAGACCACCCTCTTCAACTGCGTCGCCGGGGTCCATGCGCCGACCTCGGGCCGCGTCCTGATGGGGGGCGATGACATCACCGGCCTGCCGCCCCACGAGCTCTTCCACCTCGGCCTCCTGCGGACGTTCCAGATCGCGCACGAGTTCCCGACCATGACCGTGCGCGAGAACCTGATGATGGTCCCAGGCGGCCAGACGGGCGAATCGATCTGGTCCGCCTGGACCCGCCGCGCCGCCATCCGCGAGGAGGAGCGCGCGCTCGCCGCCCGCGCGGACGAGGTGCTCGACTTCCTCACCGTCTCGCATCTCGCGGACGAGAAGGCCGGCAACCTCTCCGGCGGGCAGAAGAAGCTGCTCGAGCTCGGGCGCACGATGATGACCGAGGCGCGCATCGTCTTCCTCGACGAGGTCGGCGCGGGCGTGAACCGCACCCTCCTCGGGACGATCGGCGACGCGATCCAGCGCCTCAACCGCGAGCGGGGCTACACCTTCTGCATGATCGAGCACGACATGGACTTCATCGGCCGCCTCTGCGATCCGGTCATCGTCATGGCTGAGGGGCGCGTCCTCGCGACCGGCACCATGGCCGAGGTCAAGGCGAACGAGCAGGTCGTCGAGGCCTACCTGGGCACCGGCCTGAAGAACAAGGCCGGCTAGGCCTCGCCCGATCAGGACGGGTGCCGCGCGGGCATCCGCAGGGCGAACACGGTCCGGTCGTCGTCCGAGGCGACCGTCAGCTCGCCGCCATGTCCCCGCGCGATCTGCCGGGCGATGAACAGCCCCAGCCCCAGCCCGTTCTGCGAGGCCCTGCCGTCGCCCCGCGCGAAGGGCTCGAACAGCAGCGGAAGCTTGTCCTCGGGGATCGCCTCGCCCTCGTTCGCCACGCTGAGGTGCAGGTCCGTGCCGTCGTCGCGCGCCTCGATGCGGATGGGCCGGTCCGTCCCGCCATGCGTGACCGCGTTCGACACCAGGTTCGAGACGAGCTGCCCGAGCCGCCCCGGATCGCACAGGTAGGGCCCGCCCAGGTCGTAGGATCGCTCGATCGTGATGCCCGGGTAGGACAGCGCGGTCTCGTCGACGACCTTGTCGATCACCGCCTCGAGGTCGGCGACCTCCTGGCGGGCCAGCTCGATCCCCTCGCCAAGGCGCGTGCGGGCCAAGTCGAGCACGTCGCCGATCAGCGCCGCCATGCGGTCCGCCGCCTCCGTCGTCATGCGGATCAGCTCGGTCCCGCGCTCCGACTGGACCTCGCGCGACAGCAGCCGCATCGCCGCCGAGACGGCCGTCAGCGGGTTGCGCAGGTCGTGGCCCAGCACGGCGACGAACTGCTCGCGCAGCCGCGCCTCCTCCTCGCGCGTGCGGAGCGAGGCCGCGTCCGCCTTCGACTGCGTCACGTCGCGCGCCGAGCAGATGAAGACGTCACCCTCGGGCACCGCATTCCACGACAGCCAGCGATAGCTGCCGTCCTTGTGGCGATACCTGTTCTCGAACAGCATCACCGGGCGGCCATCGAGAAGGGCGGCGAAGGCCTCGTTCGTCCTGTCGACGTCGTCAGGGTGTAGAAGATCCTCGTAGCGGAACGCCTCGACCTCCTCGGCGGACCAGCCGAGCACGGTCCGCCATGCCGGATTCGTGTGGCGGAACCGGCCCGTCGCGTCGTTCACGCCCAAAAGGTCCGCCGATACCTTCCAGAACACGCTCTGCGGCTGAAACTGCCCGTCCATGATGCCCCCCGGCTGCTGCACCACAGCATCACGTCCGGTGCGCCGGCGCAACCGCGGGCCCGCTGGACAGCCGCGCGGGGCCGGGGCAGACCGGGCGCGCCGCCCAACGCGAAGGCCCGCCATGCTCGACGCCGCCCCAGCCGCGACCGACTACGCCCTTCTCGGCGCCGGGATGACCGGCGGCTACGGGGCGGCCGACATCCTGCACGACTGCACCATCGGCACGAAACCCGGCGAGATCGCGGTGATCGTCGGCCCCAACGGCGCGGGCAAGTCCACCGCCATGAAGGCCGTGTTCGGGATGCTCCCCCTGCGCGGCGGGATCGTCACGCTGAACGGCAAGGACATCACCGCCCTCTCCCCCCAGGCCCGCGTGGCCGAGGGGATGGCCTTCGTGCCGCAGGTCAACAACGTCTTCCGCGCCCTCTCGGTCGAGGAGAACCTCGAGATGGGCGCCTTCCTGCGCCGGGACGACGTCCGCCCGACGATCAGCCAGGTCTACGACCTCTTCCCCGTGCTCGGCGACAAGCGGCGCCAGCCCGCGGGCGAGCTGTCGGGCGGCCAGCGCCAGCAGGTCGCCGTGGGCCGCGCGCTGATGACGCAGCCGTCGGTCCTCATGCTCGACGAGCCCACCGCCGGCGTCTCGCCCATCGTGATGGACGAGCTCTTCGACCGCATCATCGAGGTCGCCCGCACCGGCATCTCCGTCCTCATGGTCGAGCAGAACGCCCGCCAGGCCCTCGAGATCGCCGACCGCGGCTACGTCCTCGTCCAGGGCCGCAACCGCCACACCGACACGGGCTCCGCCCTGCTCGCCGACCCGGACGTGCGGCGCAGCTTCCTCGGGGGGTGATCCGCGCCATCCTCCTCGCGGCGCTGGCGCCGGGCGTCGCCGCCGCGGAGATGTACGAGTGCGACATCCTCATCCGCACCGGCGAGGTCGGCAAGCCCGTCCGCCCCATCGACGAAGGCGTCCTGACGGTGGCGGTCGACGGCCTGCGCGGAACCCTCGCCTACCCGGGCGGCATGCGGATCGAGGGGGCGGTCACCCGCGAAAGGGGCTACTTCTACGTCGAAGGGGCCGATCCAGCCGGCGCAAGGCACGATTTCGTCCTGTTCCAGGCGGGGGCGATCTTCAACGTCCAGATCGTCGGTCCGGCAGGCCGACGCGGCCTCGGCGGCGAATGCCGCCGCGCCGACCAACCGCGCACGTGACGCGGCGGCCGTCGCGCCCTACCCTCCGGGCATGAGATTCGCACCGCTCCGCCTCGCCGCCCTCCTCGTCGCCCTTGCGGCCCCGGCGGCGGCCTACGACATCACCTGCGACTTTCCCGGCCCGATCCCGCGGCCGAACGGCATCATCGGCAACGACTGCCTCGCGGGCCAGGGGCTGCGCTGCGGCGAGGCGCGCGGCCGCCTCGTCGTGGTCGACGCCAACGGCCCCTCGCCCCGCTTCCTCGTCGAAGGGCGCACGTATCCGGTCGATCGCCGCGTCACGACGTTCGGCACCACGTTCAACGGCTGGAACCGTGCGCTCGGCTGGGACCGCCCGGGCGAGCTGTGGATCCGCCCTTCGGGCCGGGCGCGCTACATCGTGCGCGCGGACGTGCAGGGCATCGCCACCCGCGCCGACATGAACGGCTTCTGCGAGCCGGCCGGCTTCCGCATCGTCCGCCCCGCGCCGCCGCTCTTCGGCCACTAGCCCCGCGCCCGGCGGGCTGGAACGTCCCACGTTTCTCTGGCATCTGCGCGACGGGGCCTTTGGGGACGGGGCATGGAAATTCTCAACGCGCTGGTCGTGACGGCCAACTTCGTGATCGTGCCGGCCCTCGCCTACGGCGCGCAACTCGCGCTCGGCGCGCTGGGGGTGACGCTGGTCTTCGGCATCCTGCGCTTCTCGAACTTCGCCCATGGCGACACCATGGCCTTCGGCGCGATGGCGACGATCCTGGCCACCTGGGGCCTGCAGACCCTGGGCGTCTCGCTCGGGCCGGTGCCCACGGCGATCCTGGCGCTGCCCGCGGGGATCGCGGCGGCGGCGCTGCTGCTGCTGGCGACGGACCGGGGCGTCTATCGGTTCTACCGCCGCAAGCGGGTGGCGCCCATCGTCCTCGTCATCGTCTCCATGGGGGTGATGTTCGTGCTGAACGGCCTCGTCCGGCTGATCATCGGGGTGGACGACATCCGCTTCGACGACGGCGCGCGCTTCCTGATCCGCGCCCGCGACTTCCGCGACGCCACCGGCCTCGACGAGGGGCTGGCCATCCGCACCGCGCAGGTCGTCACCATCGTCGTGGCCGGGATCGCGGTCGCCCTGCTCTTCTGGTTCCTCAACCGCACTCGCACGGGCAAGTCGATGCGCGCCTATTCCGACAACGAGGATCTCGCCCTCCTCTCGGGCATCGACCCCGAGCGGGTCGTCCGCATCACCTGGCTGATCGTCGCGGCCCTCGCGACCGTCGCGGGCGTGCTCTACGGCCTCGACAAGTCGTTCAAGCCTTTCACCTACTTCCAGCTCCTCCTGCCGATCTTCGCGGCCGCCATCGTCGGTGGCCTGGGCAATCCCCTGGGCGCGGTGGTGGGCGGCTTCGTCATCGCCTTCTCCGAGGTGGCGATCACCTATCCCTGGAAGAAGGTCGTCAACTACCTCCTGCCGGGCGAGGCCGAGGTGTCGGGCCTCCTCCAGCTCCTCTCCACGGACTACAAGTTCGCCGTCTCCTTCGTGATCCTGATCGTGATCCTCCTCTTCAGGCCAACGGGCCTCTTCAAGGGGCAGTCCTCGTGAGCTTCGCCGAGATCCCCGAGGGCGCCGCCGCGCTGCCCTCCGTCCGGCCCAGGCCCGCCGCCCTCGGGCTGCGCGGGGCCCTCCTCTTCGCGGCCGTCGCGGGGGCCATCGTGCTGTCGGGCGTGATGCAGGGCTGGAACACGGCCCTCCTCATCCTGAACTTCGGCCTCGTCTCGGCGATCATGTCGCTCGGCGTGAACCTCCAATGGGGCTTCGCGGGCCTCTTCAACATCGGCGTGATGGGCTTCGTCGCGCTGGGCGGCCTCGCGGCCGTTCTCGTCGGGATGCCCCCCACGCAGGCCGCGGTCGCCGCGGGCGGCTGGCGGATGCTCCTCGCGCTCGCCGTCGGGGCGGGCGTGATCGCGGGCGGCGTCCTCGCTTGGCGCCGCACCCGCTCGGGGCTGCTGACGGCGGCGATCCTCGTCGCGGGCTTCTACCTCTTCCGGGCGCTCTTCGATCCGGCCGTCGCCGCGATCGAGGCGGTGAACCCCGCCCGCACCGGCTATCTCGGCGGCCTCGGCTGGCCGGTGATCCTGGCCTGGCCGATCGGCGGCCTCCTCGCCGCCGCCGCCGCCTGGCTGATCGGCAAGACGGCGCTGGGCCTGCGCTCGGACTACCTCGCCATCGCGACGCTCGGCATCGCCGAGATCGTGATCGCCGTCCTGAAGAACGAGGACTGGCTCGCGCGCGGGGTGAAGAACGTCGTCGGCCTGCCCCGCCCCGTCCCCTACGAGGTGCAGCTCCAGGCCGATGCGGGCTTCGTCGAACGGGCCGCCGGCCTCGGCCTCGACCCGGTGACCGCCTCGACCCTCTGGGTGAAGGTCCTCTACGCCGGGCTCTTCGCGGCCGTCCTCGCCGTGCTCCTGATCCTCGCGCAGCTCGCCCTGAACTCGCCCTGGGGGCGCATGGTCCGCGCCATCCGCGACAACGAGACCGCGGCCGAGGCGATGGGGAAGAACGTCACCAGGCGGCACCTGCAGATCTTCGTCCTGGGCTCCGCCATCCTCGGGGTCGCGGGCGCGATGATGACGACGCTCGACGGCCAGCTCACGCCCACCGCCTACCAGCCGCTGCGCTTCACCTTCCTCGTCTGGGTGATGGTGATCGTGGGCGGGTCGGGCAACAACTGGGGCGCGGTCCTCGGCGGCTTCGTCATCTGGATCCTCTGGGTCCAGGTCGAGCCCGTGGCACTCTGGGCCGTCTCCGCCATGACCGAGAACATGGACCCCGGCTTCCTCCGCGACCGCCTGATCGAGAGCGCGGCGCACATGCGCCTCCTGACCATGGGGATCGTGATGCTGCTGGTGCTGCGCTTCGCGCCGAAGGGCCTCATCCCCGAACGCTGACCCCGTCGCGCGCGCGGAGCCGGCCATGCTAGGGGCGGCGGCATGACCGTCGCACTGATCCTCGCCGCCGGCGCCTCCTCGCGGATGCGGGGGCGCGACAAGCTCGCCGAGGGGGTGGGGGGCGTCCCCCTCCTCACCCGTCAGGTCCGCCTCGCGCGCGCCGCGGGCCTGCCCGTGCACGTCGCACTGCCGCCCCTGCCCCACCCGCGCGAGGCGCTGCTGGACGGCGCCGCCGCGATCGAGGTGCCCCGCGCCTGCGAGGGCATGGGCCGCACCATCGCCACCGCCGTCCGGGCGCTGCGGGACGCGCCGGCGATCCTCCTCCTGCTGGGCGACCTTCCCGCGCTGCGCGCCGACGACCTGCGCGCCGTCCTCACCGCGCGCGACGCCTCTCCCGCTCCGATCTGGCGCGCCGCGACCGGGGACGGGCGGGGCGGCCACCCGATCCTCTTCGCGCGCGAGACGTTCGCGGACCTCATGGCGCTCCGGGGCGACGACGGCGCGCGCGGCGTGGTCGCGGCCCATCGCGCGGGGCTCGTCCCCATAGGCCCGCAGGCCCGCCTCGACCTCGACACGCCCGAAGACTGGGCCGCGTTCCGCGCCGCCGGGCCGCCCCGCCCCTGACCCGCCGCACGCGAATGCCGCACGGGCATCCGGTGCTGCGGACCGGCAGCCGCCCCCCGCGCGGTCGATGACGGCTCGCGGGCGCGGGCGCCTCGCCAGCGCAAAGTTTCTCCGGCACGCCCCCCCCGGCGGCCCGGGCTATCGCCGCCCGCCCCCGCGCCGATCCGGTTTCCGTCATGTCCGCGCCGCCGAAGCCCGGACACCCATCGTGCCGCTTTCGCCGTCCGCCGGACCGGCCATCGAAGCGCCGCCCGTCCCGCCCGAACCTCAAGCCCCGTCGCAGGAATCGGACCCCCAGCGGGCTACGGCCCCGGCGTCGCTTGGTGGATCCGTCCGAGCCGGACGAGCCCAGCTCGATCCGAAAGGCCCCGCCGCGGTCGAGACGGACGGCGGACCGCCTCGCCCCCACGGCCGGCCCCGTCCCCGTACGGCGCGGCAAAGACCGCTTCCACGCCAGAATCCGGCAGCGCCGTTCGTACCGCCACGACCTACGCCCTCCGGGACCGCGGGGCGGGACCGAACCGCCGCCGAGCCGCCCGCACCCCGACCCCGCCGGGTACCGGCAGGGCCGTATCCCCGGGGACCCCGGGGAATGGTTCGGCGGGCGCGAGGGGACCGACGGGCTGCCCACCGCGTTCGCGCGCCATTCGATCGAAATGATGGTACCCGTGGCCGGACTCGAACCGGCAAGCCTTGCGGCGGCGGATTTTGAATCCGCTGCGTCTACCGATTCCGCCACACGGGCCGCGCCCGTCACCTAGCCCGCCGGGCCGGATGCCGCAACGGCCCCTCAGAGGGTGCGCGCGCCGAACGTGTCGCAGGCGGCCATCTCGCCGCCCTCGAAGCCGACTGCGAACCAGCGCGAGCGCTGGGCGCTGGTGCCGTGGGTGAACGTGTGCGGCCGCACCGCCCGCCCCGCCTCCTCGGCCAGCCTGTCGTCCCCGATCGCACGCGCGGCGCGCAGCGCCTCCTCGAAGTCGCCGGGGTCGAGGATCCGCTGCCGCCGCTCGGCATGATGCGCCCAGACGCCCGCCAGGCAGTCGGCCTGCAGCTCCACCCGGACCTGCAGCGCGTTCGCCTCCGCCGGGCCCGACCGGGCCTGCAGCTGCTGCACCTCGCCCAGGATGCCCTCCAGGTTCTGGACGTGGTGCGCGATCTCGTGCGCGATCACGTAGGCCGCCGCGAAGTCGCCTGGCGCGCCGAACCGCCGCTCGAGCGCGACGAAGAAGTCCGTGTCGAGATAGGCCCGCCCGTCCGCGGGGCAGTAGAACGGCCCCGTCGCCGCCGAAGCCCCTCCGCAGGCCGAGCCCACCGCGCCGGTGAACATCACCAGCTCGGGGTCGCGATAGGGCCGGCCGGTCTGCGCCGGATAGACGTCGCGCCAGACGTCCTCGGTAAAGGCGAGGACCGTCGCGGCGAAGCGGGCGCGTTCCTCGTCTGCGGCGGTGATGCCCCGGGCCTGCGGCGCGGGCGCGACCGTGCCCCCCTGGCCGCCCAGCAGCGGCGTCAGGTCAACCCCCAGGAACAATCCCCCCACCACGAGCAGCACGAGCGCGAGGCTCCCGCCCCCGCCCACGGCGAGGCGCCGGCCGCCGCCGCCGCTCCGCCGCGCATCGATCACGTTCCGGGACATCCGTCCGCCGCGCCAGCGCATCGCCATCCTCCTCGCGGGTCCTCCCCGCCTTGACCGCAACGCTCTCCGGTGGTGCAGCAGTTCCGGCAGCCCCCGCCGAGGAGCACGCGATGACCGCCCCCACGGACGCCCCCGCGCGCCCCGGCCCGATCCGCCGGCTCTACGACTGGACCATGCGCCACGGCGCGGGCCCTCACGCCCTCTGGGTGCTGGCGGCGGTCTCCTTCGTCGAATCCTCGGTCTTCCCGATCCCGCCGGACCTCCTGATGATCCCCATGATCCTCGCCGCGCCGCGCCGGGCCTTCCTGATCGCGGGGGTCTGCACCCTCGCCTCCGTCACGGGCGGCCTCGCGGGCTACGGCATCGGCCTCTTCTTCTACGAGGCGCTCGGCCAGCCCATCCTGGCCGCGCTCGGCAAGGCCGACGCGATGGATGCGTTCGGCGCCCGCTTCAACGACCAAGGCTTCTGGGCGGTGCTGATCGCCGGCCTCACGCCGTTCCCCTACAAGGTCATCACCATCATGTCCGGCTGGACGGGGATGCCCCTCGGGACGTTCCTCGTCACCTCCGTCGTCGCCCGCGGATTGCGTTTCTTCGTCATCGCCGCCCTTCTCTGGAAGTTCGGGGCGCCGGTCCGCGACTTCGTCGAGCGGCGGCTCGGGCTGATGTCCGTCCTCTTCTGCGTCCTCCTCGCGGGCGGCTTCGCGGCGCTGCGCCTCGTCTGAGCCGCGCTGCACGGAGGCCCTTGCCACCGGGCGGGAAGGCGACCCGGACGCCGAACCGGAACGGACGACGCGTTCACGCCGAGGTGCGGGCGCGCCCCTTGCGGGCGCGCGCGCGGGATGGTCTTCGCGGCATCGACCCGACCGGACGGCCTTGGATCATGCAGCTCGACGCCAGACGCCTCGCGATACTCGCCGCCGCAGGATCGGCCGCGCTCCTCGCGGGGGCCTACCTGTTCCAGGCGATGGGCTTCGCGCCCTGCCGCATGTGCCATTGGCAGCGCTGGCCCCACATGGCGGCGATCGCCCTCGGCGTCCTGGTCTGGGCCCTGCGGCCCGGCGCGCCGCCCATGGCGCTGCGCCTCCTCGCCGCGCTCGGCGCGCTCGCCGCCGCGACGACGGCCGGGATTGGCGTCTTCCACGCCGGGGTCGAGCGCGGCTGGTGGGCGGGTCCCGCCTCCTGCACCGGCACGGGCGGCCTCGCGGGCCTCGGCGGCGCGGACCTCCTCTCGCTCGAGGGGCCGGGCGTCGCCATGTGCGACGTCGTCGAATGGTGGTTCCTCGGCCTCTCCATGGCCTCGTGGAACGCGATCCTCTCCGCGGGGCTCGCCGCGCTCTGGCTGCTGGCGGCCCTTCGTGCCGGCCGCGGCGTTCACGCCACGGCCTGACCCCGCGCCGCGCAGGCGCGCCGCGATCCCCGGCCAGAGGGCCCGGAAGACGGCGCCGATGCCATCCCCTTCCCGAACCGCCGGACGCACCTCGCCCGTGCACGCCCTGCACCGGGCCGGGATGGCCGCCGCCGCGATGGGGCCGCCTCGTCGCCTGAAGGATCGATTCGCACCTAGCATGGCCCCATCCTAGCGCGCGGACCTTTCGGCCCGGTTAACGTCGCCGGAGGCCTTGCGCGCTTGTGACCAGCGGCCGGAAAGCCTATCTTCGTCCCACAAGATATGGTGTCCGACGACTCGGGGAATCTACATGAGCGACGTTCCGGAAATCCCTGAAGACGAAGGAGGATCCCCGGTCCACCCGGTGATGGAGCACGCCGGCCCCACCATCGACATCTCGAGCGAGATGACGTCGAGCTTCCTCGACTACGCCATGTCGGTCATCGTCAGCCGCGCGATCCCGGACCTGCGCGACGGCCTCAAGCCCGTCCACCGCCGCATCCTCTACGCCATGGACGAGCGGGGCTACGTCCACGACAAGCAATACCGCAAGAGCGCGAAGCCCGTCGGCGACGTCATGGGCTCTTACCATCCGCACGGCGACTCGGCGATCTACGACGCCCTCGTGCGGATGGCGCAGGACTTCTCCATGTCGCTGCCGCTGATCGACGGGCAGGGCAACTTCGGCTCGATGGACGGGGACAGCCCGGCCGCGATGCGCTACACCGAATCGAGATTGGCGAAGTCCGCCAGGGCCTTGCTCGACGACATCGACAAGGACACGGTCGATTTCCAGGACAACTACGACGGCAAGGAGCGCGAGCCCGTCGTCCTTCCCGCCCGCTATCCGAACCTCCTCGTCAACGGGTCGGAGGGGATCGCGGTCGGCATGGCCACCCGCATCCCGCCGCACAACCTCGGCGAGGTGGTGGACGCCACTCTCGCGCTGATCGACGACCCCGACCTCGACGACCTCCAGCTGATGGAGCACGTCCGTGCCCCCGACTTCCCCACCGGCGGGCTGATCCTGGGCCAGTCCGGCGTCCGCAAGGCCTATACCGAAGGGCGCGGCAGCGTGATCGTCCGCGCCAGGACTCATGTGGAGGAGATCCGCAAGGACCGCTTCGCCATCGTCGTGGACGAGATTCCCTATCAGGTGAACAAGGCCGGCATGGTCGAGCGCATCGCCGAGGCCGCGCGCGACAAGCGGATCGAGGGCATCTCCGGCGTCGCGGACGAATCCGACCGGGTCGGCGTGCGCGTCGTCGTCGAGCTGAAGCGCGACGCCACGCCCGAGGTGGTGCTGAACCAGCTCTTCCGGTTCACGCCGATGCAGATCTCCTTCGCGTGCAACATGCTCGCCCTCGACGGCGGGCGGCCCAGGACGCTGGCCCTGCGCGACTTCCTGACCGCCTTCCTCGCCTTCCGCGAGGAGGTGATCGCCCGCCGCACCGCCTACGAGCTGCGCCGCGCGCGCGAGCGGTCGCACATCCTGTGCGGCCTCGCCGTCGCCGTCTCGAACGTCGACGAGGTGGTGCAGACCATCCGCTCCTCCGCCGACGCGGCCGAGGCGCGCGAGAGGCTGATGACGAGGGATTGGCCGGCCGAGGAGATCCTGCCGTTCCTGCGGCTCATTGACGACCCCCTCCATCCTGTGAACGAGGACGGCACCTACAACCTCTCCGAGACGCAGGCCCGCGCCATCCTCGAGCTGCGCCTCCAGCGGCTCACCCAGCTCGGCGTCAGCGAGGTCACGGACGAGCTTGAGCAGCTCGCCGAGCGGATCGCCGACTACCTCGCCATCCTCGCCTCCCGCGCCCGCATCATGGAGATCGTCGCCTCCGAGATGCGCGCCGTGCGCGACGCCTTCGCCGTGCCGCGCCGCACGGAGATCGTCGAATGGTCCGGCGACATGGAGGACGAGGACCTGATCGAGCGCGAGGACATGGCCGTCACCATCACGTCGACCGGCTACGCCAAGCGCACCGCCCTGTCCGAGTTCCGCGCCCAGCGGAGGGGCGGCAAGGGCCTCGGCTCGATGTCGACCAAGGACGACGACATCGTCACGCGCCTCTTCGTGGCCAACACGCACACGCCCCTGCTGATCTTCACCACTGGCGGGATCGTCTACAAGCTGAAGACCTGGCAGCTTCCACTGGGCAGCCGCACCGCGAAGGGGCGGCCCCTCAACAACATCATCCAGGGCATGGACCCCGGAACGGGGGTCGCGGCCATCCTGCCCATCGACCGGGACGAGGACGACTGGGGCGATCTCCAGATCGTCTTCGCCACCTCCGCCGGAGACGTTCGGCGCAACAGGCTCTCGGACTTCACGAACGTCATGCGCAACGGCAAGATCGCGATGAAGCTGCCCGATGGCGTGACCCTGGTGAACGCCCGCATCGCGTCGCAGGACGACGACGTGATGCTCGTCACCCGCATGGGCCGGGCGATCCGATTCCCCTCCACGGCCGTCCGCGTCTTCGCGTCGCGCGACTCGACCGGCGTGCGGGGCATCCGCCTCGCCCCGGGGGACGAGGTCGTGTCGATGTCCGTCATCCGCCACTTCGAGGCCACCCCGGGCGAGCGTGTCGCCTTCCTCAAGCGCCGCCGCGCCATGGAGGGCGTCACCGAGGAGGAGGCGTCCGCCGAGGTCGAGGAGGAGGACACCGCCGAGGAGGCCGCCCTCTCGACCGAGCGCTACGCAGAGATGTCGGCGGAGGAGGAGCTGATCCTCACGATCACCTCCGGAGGCTCGGGCAAGCTGTCGTCTTCGCACGACTATCCGGTGCGGGGCCGGGGCGGCATGGGCGTCATGGCAATCGACAAATCGATGCGGGGCGGGCCCCTCGTCGCCTCCTTCCCGGTCGAGCGGGACGACCAGATCATGCTGGCGACCAGCACGGGCCAGTCGATCCGCACCCCGATCGAGGGGGTCTCCTTCCGCTCGCGCAGCGCGGGCGGGGTACGCATCTTCCAGACCCGCGCGGGCGAGGAGGTCGTCGCCGTCGCCCTCATCGCCGACCAGGGCGAGGACGTCGCGACCGACGCGGAGGCCGTGGCGCCATCCGGGAATGCCAGCTAACCTGGGGTTGCGCGTGTCAGTATGTCGCTGCTTTCGCCCGCTTTCTCCCCTCGCCATGGGCGGGACATGAGGCGACGATGACGCCGAAGGACGACGGGCGGGGGAGCGCCATGGACAACTGGGACGACATGAAGTTCATGCTGGCCCTTTCCCGCCGGGGCACCATGACGGCGGCGGCCCGCAGCCTGGGAACGAACGTCGCGACGGTGTCCCGCCGGATCGAACGCCTCACCGAGAGCGCGGCCACCCCCCTCTTCGTCAAGACCGGCGGATCCTGGCGGGCGACCCAGGTCGCGCAGGGGCTGATCCGCGCCGCCGAGGAGTTCGAGGCCCAGGTCGCCCGGGAGGAGAACAACGCCCGCCAGACGGTCGGCCGGGGACTCAGCCCGATCCGCCTCGCGGCGTCGCCCGTGATCATCTCGTCCATCCTGCTGCCCCATATCGGCACCTTGGTCGCCACGCACCCGAACCTGCGCCTGAGCCTGCGCAACAAGGTCCAGAGCACCGGCCTGGGCGAGGCCGACCTCTTCATCCGCTTCGGCCGTCCCGAAGCGGGCCGCTTGATCGCGCGACGCGTCGGCAGCGTCAGCTTCCATCCCTACGTGCCGCGCGGGCGCAGGGGCCCGGCGGGGGGCTGGGTCGGCCTTTCCTCGGAATACGACGACGCGCCGTCGGCCGTCCTGGGCCACTCGATCTACGAAGGCGATCCGACCGTGCGATGCGATCAGTTCGAGCATATGGTCGGCGCGATGAAGTCCACCGGCTTGCCGGGCGTCATTCCCGACATCGTGGGCGCGCGGGACGCCGACCTCGAGAAGGTCGAGAACGGCGGCGGCGCCGTCGAGCTCGAGTTCTGGCTGGCGTTCCATCAGTCTCGCCGCGACGACATGGCGGTGCGAGCCACGGCCGATTGGGTGATCGAATGCTTCCGCAGCACCGCATGGGCGAACGTCCAGGACGAGATCGAGATCGCCGCGCAGTAGTGGCATCCCTCGGCGGTCGTTCGCCCTCATCGGGCAAACTAGGTTAAGAATTCCGCCGATCGCACCGCCGGTCATCGGATGACGCTGTAACGCCGCCGTGGACGTGCTTCCATGAAGTCACGGTGTTGCGGTCCGGGATCATACCCTGGGGGAGAGCCGCAGCGCCCCGGGCGCCCGTTCCATGCTCTGTCCCTGTCCTGGGCGGGCGCCCGAAATCCCGGGGGCCTTCCCTTCCACCGCTGGCCCCGCTGACGTAGAAGGCGTGGATGACGCGCATCCTGAACATCGTCGGCGGCGGCATGGCCGGGGCCGAGGCCGCCTGGCAGGCCGCCCGCATCGGCGTCCCCGTCCGTCTACACGAGATGCGGCCCCATGTCGGCACCTTCGCGCACCGCACCGGATCGCTGGCCGAGATGGTATGCTCCAACTCGTTCCGGTCCGACGACGACGAGCGGAACGCCGTCGGCCTCCTCCATTGGGAGATGCGCGAGGCGGGTGGCCTGATCATGCGCACCGCCGACCGGCACCGCCTTGCCGCGGGCGGCGCCCTGGCGGTGGACCGCGACCCGTTCGCCGAAGCCGTCACGGACGCGATCCGCGCCGAGCCGCTGATCGAAATGGTCCCCGGCGAGGTCTGCGAGCTGCCGTGCGAGGGCGACTGGATCGTCGCGACCGGCCCCCTGACGGGCAGCGCCCTCGCCGCCTCGATCGCGGAGGAGACGGGCGCCGACGCCCTGGCCTTCTTCGACGCCATCGCGCCCATCGTCCACTTCGACAGCATCGACCTGTCCAAGGCATGGTTCCAGTCCCGCTACGACAAGGGCGACACGGAGGAGGAGCGGACCGCCTATCTGAACTGCCCGATGGACCGGGCCACCTACGAAGCGTTCATCGACGCGATCCTCGGCGCCGAGAAAGCCCCCTTCAAGGAGGGCGAGACCGCCGGCTACTTCGACGGCTGCCTTCCCATCGAGGTGATGGCCGAACGCGGGCGCGAGACCTTGCGCCACGGCCCCATGAAGCCCGTGGGCCTGACGAACCCCCACGCGCCGGACGTGAAGCCCTGGGCGATCGTGCAGCTGCGGCGGGACAACGCGCTGGGAACGCTCTGGAACATCGTCGGCTTCCAGACGAAGATGAAGTACGGCGCGCAAGCCGATGTCCTGCGTATGATTCCCGGGCTGGAGGAGGCGCGCTTCGCCCGTCTCGGGGGCATCCACCGGAACACGTTCCTGAACTCGCCGATCCTTCTCGACGGCCAGTTGCGCCTTCGCTCGCGTCCCAACGTCCGGTTCGCCGGGCAGATAACGGGGGTCGAGGGCTACGTTGAATCGGCCGCATGCGGCCTGTTGGCGGGCCGCCTCGCCGCGGCCGAGATCCTCGGCCGACCGATGCCGACCCCCCCGGGCACGACCGCCACCGGCGCCCTGATGCATCACGTCACCGGCGGGGCGGAGGCCAAGACCTTCCAGCCGATGAACGTGAACTTCGGCCTCTTCCCCCCGATCGACGCCAAGGGCGGCAGGCGGGGGCGCAGGGACCGCTACCTCGCCTACACGGACCGCGCCAAGGCCGATTGGCACGCATGGCTGGGAACGACGGAGGCCGAGGCGGCATGAGCGGGTTCCTCGAGGACGCCTACGGCGCCCGCACCCAGGAGGCGGTGAATGCCCATTACGACCGGTGGGCGGAAAGCTACGACGCCGAGGTCGCCGAGAACGGGTATGCCACGCCGCGCCGCTGCGCCGAAGCGCTTGCCCGGCACCTGCCGGACAGGGCAGCGCCGATCCTCGACTACGGCTGCGGCACGGGGCTCTCCGGCGCGGCCTTCCGCGCGGCGGGCTTCACCGCGATCGACGGGGCGGACGTGTCCGAGGGGATGCTGGCCCAGGCTAGGGTGCGCGGCGCGCACCGGACGCTCCACCACGTCTCGCCCGAGGCGCCGTTCGAGGGGATCGACGTCCGGTCCTATGCGGCCGTCGCCTGCGTCGGCGTGATCGGCGCCGGCGCCGCGCCCTTCACCCTCTTCGACGACGTCCTGGCGGCCATGGGGTCCGGCGCGCTCTTCGTCCTCTCGCTCAACGATCACTCCCTCGCCGATCCGGAAGCCAGGGCCCGCCTCGATTCGCTGGCCCCCTCGCCTCATACGCTGCTGGAGGCCGAGGACGGCGAGCATCTGCCCGGCATCGGCCTTCGGTCCCGCGTCGTCGTGATCCGGCGCGGGTGAGGCGAACGCGCTTCGCACCCTCGCCCACGGGCCTGCTGCACCTCGGGCACGCCCGTTCCGCGCTGACCGTGCAGCATGTCGGGCACGATGTCGGGGCCGAGGTGCTTCTGCGGATCGAGGACACCGACAGCACCCGGAGCCGGCCCGAGTTCGAACGCGCGTTGGTCGACGATCTGCGCTGGCTAGGGTTCGGATGGAGCGGGACGCCGCGCCGCCAGTCGGATCACCGGGGCGGAATCCTCGCGGCGGTGGACCCTCTGGCGGCCCGCGGGCTGATCTATCCGTGCTCCTGCACGCGGCGGCAGATCGCCGAAGCGGGCGGCACCCCCGGGACCGACGGGCTCGTCTATCCCGGCACCTGCCGCGGCCGGCGCCTATCGGATCGTCAGTCCGGAGACGCGCTGCGCCTCGACCTCGCGCGGGCGCTGGACGGCCTTTCCCCGCCGGCATTCGAGGAGACGGGGCCGCTCCACCCCGGTCGTCACGAGGTCGACCCCGGCGCGTTGATCGCAGGGATGGGCGATCCGGTCCTGGTGCGGAAGGGGACGGGCGATCCCGCCTACCATCTCGCGGTCGTCCACGACGACGCGCTGCAGCAGATCACCCATGTCGTGCGGGGTGCGGACCTCTGGACTGCAACGCCGCTGCATGTCGCGATGCAGACCCTCCTCGGGCTGCCGACGCCGATCTACCACCACCACGACCTCGTCCGAGACGCCCATGGCAGGCGTCTGGCGAAGATCGACGGCAGCCGGGCGATCCGCCGCTACCGCGAGGACGGCCTCTCGCCCCCGGAGGTCGCCGCGCTCGCCGGGGTGGCACGGCCGCCGACGCCGAAGCAGGATCGCACGCCGGTGTGGCAAGCCGGCCCTTCCTGACGGACGACGACGAGGAGGGCGTCCGAGTCGCAGTCGGCGCGCATCTCGACCAGGCTTTGGGTGTGGCCCGAGGTGGCCCCCTTCTCCCAGAACGCGGCGCGCGAGCGGGACCAGTAGGTCACACGGCCCGTCGCGAGCGTCCGCTCGACCGCCTCGCGGTTCATCCAGGCCAGCATGAGGACGGTCCCGTCGACGTCCTGCGCGACGACGGGCACAAGACCGCGCGGATCGTACTGAAGGCCGGCCAGATCGATCACGTCGCGTTTCCTTTCCTTCGGGACGCGCCTATCTATGGGCAGCGCCGAAGGAACGCCAATGACCGCCGAGACCGACCTAATCAAGCTCTACTCCCATCGCATCCTGGCGCTGGCCGCCGAGATGCCGCGCACCGGGCGGCTGGAAGCGCCGGACGCGAGCGTTACCAGGCGCTCGCCGCTCTGCGGCTCGGCCGTGACGGTGGATGTCGTGGTGCGGGACGGGCGGGTGGCGGACTATGCCCAGGACGTGAAGGCCTGCGCCTTGGGCCAGGCGGCGGCGTCCGTGATCGGCGGGGCGGCCATCGGCCGGAGCCGGGCCGAGGTGGAGGCCGGACGCGACGCGCTGCGCGGGATGCTGTCGGGCGGGCTGGTTCCCGAAGCGCCCTGGGAAGGCCTCGCCGTGTTGGAGCCGGCGCGCGACTACCGCAACCGCCACGCCTCGATCCTGTTGGCCGCCGAGGCCCTGGCCGAAGCCGTCGCGCAGGCCGAGGCGAAGGCCGCCTGAAGAAAAAGGCCGCCGCGAGGTCCCACGGGGGGGATCAAGCGGCGGCTCGAGGTTGGACCCGAATGGGACGATGCGCGGCCTTCGGGCCGCCGGCCGGAAAGACCGACGATCCCTTCAGCTTGGTAGAGGCGCGACGGGTCCGGGCAGAACATCCGCTGGCGCCCGGGGACGGGCGTACAGGCTTCGATCAGAGCAGCGGGGCGTGGAGCGCGGCGAACAGGGCGCCGGTCAGCCCGGCAAGCGCGACCGCATCCCGCAAGGCCGCACGGGGCTGGTAGGAAAGGATGGCAAGGAAGTCCTGCATGAGCTTGGGCCCTCTTCTGCTCTTCGTTTCCGTTCTGTTCTCACGCCGTTAACCATTCAGCAAGAACTTTGTGTGAACATGCACGAAAAGTGAAACTCAGCCCGCGCGGATGAGCCGGATCGCCTTGTCCTGCTCCATCAGCCAGAGCAGCAGCCGCGCCGCCTCGCCCCGATCGCTCGCGAGGTCGGGGTCCGTCTCGAGAAGCAGGCGCGCGTCGTCCTGCGCCATCCGCATGAGGCCCGGTTGGCGCTCGAGATCGGCGATGCGGAAGCGCGGCAGGCCGGACTGTGCCGTGCCCAGTACGTCGCCCGCCCCGCGCATCGTCAGATCCTCCTCCGCGATGCGGAACCCATCCTCGGTCTCGCGCAGAAGCTCCAGCCGCTTGCGCGCCGTCTCGCCTACTTCGGGGCCATACATCAGCAGGCAGGACGAAGCGCCCGACCCGCGGCCCACCCTGCCCCTGAGCTGGTGAAGCTGGGCGAGGCCGAAGGCGTCCGCCCGCTCGATCACCATGATCGTCGCCTCGGGCACGTCGACGCCGACCTCGATCACGGTCGTCGCCACCAGGACCTGCGTGCGGCCCGCGACGAAATCGGCCATGGCGGCGTCCTTCTCGGCCGGCGGCATCTGGCCGTGCACCAGCCCGACCTTGCCCCCGAGGGCCCTTTTCAGACGCTCGAAGCGGTGCGTCGCCGCCGTCATGTCGACCGCGTGCGAATCCTCGACCAGAGGGCAGACCCAGTAGGCGCGCCGGCCCTCGGCGACGGCGGTGCGCAGGCGCTCGACGATTTCGTCGTAGCGCGCGTCCGGGATCAGGACGGTGCGGATGGGCTGTCGGCCCGGGGGCTTCTCGTCGAGGATGCTGACGTCCATGTCGCCGTACTGCGCAAGGGACAGCGACCGGGGGATCGGCGTCGCCGTCATCACGAGAAGGTCGGGCGCGAGGCCCTTCTCGCCCAGGCGCAGCCGCTCGCGCACGCCGAAGCGGTGCTGCTCGTCGACCACCACAAGCCGAAGGTCGCGGAAGGTGACGTCGTCCTGAAAGACAGCGTGGGTGCCGACGAGGATGTCGGTATCCCCATTCTCCAGCCGGCCGAGCTTGTCGGCACGGGTGCGGCCCGCATCGCGCCCGGTCAGAAGCTCGATCCGCGCGCCCGCCGCGTCCGCCAGGGGGGCCAGCGCCTGCATGTGCTGCTGCGCGAGGATGCCGGTCGGGGCCATCAGCACCCCCTGCCCGCCCGCCTCTACAACCGTCAGCAGCGCCATCAGCGCGACCAGCGTCTTACCTGCCCCCACGTCGCCCTGCAGCAGCCGGTTCATGCGCCGCGTATCCGCCATGTCGGCGGCTATCTCGTCCATCGCCCGCTGCTGCGCGCCTGTGGGCGCGTAGGGCAGGACGGACAGCACCTCGCGCCGCATCCGCCCGTCACCGTCCGAAGGCCGTCCCGGCCGGGCCCGCGCCTCGCGCCGGACGAGGGCGAGGGTCAGTTGATGGGCGAAGATCTCGTCATATGCCAGGCGGCGGCGCGCGGGCGCGTCGGGAAGGACGTCGTCGGCCCCTTCGGGCGCATGGGCGGCAAGGATGGCATCGTGCCAGCCCGGCCAGCCTTCCTTCGCCTTCAGCGACGGCTCCACCCACTCGGGCAAATCGGGCGCACGGGAGAGCACGTCGGCCTGCGCCTTGGCCATCGCCTTCTTCGTGATCCCGTCCGCCATCGGATAGACCGCCTCGAAGCGCGGCAGCTCCTCGGCCTCGCCAGGGGCGAGAACGTAGTCAGGGTGCGCCATCTGATGCACGCCGTCATAGATCTCGAGCCTGCCGGACACGATCCGCCGCTCGCCCACCGGCAAGAGCCGCGACAGCCAGTCGCCCCGCGCGTGAAAGTAGATCAACACGAACTCGGTCTTGGCGTCGCGGACGTGGACGCGGTCGGGCCGGCCGGGGGCGGTGGCGGCGTGGTGGCGGATCACCGTCACCTCGACCGTGACGACCGAAGGCACAGGCGCACCCTGCACCGTCTCGCGCGGGCGTCGGTCGATCACCGCGGAAGGCAGCAGGAAGAGAAGGTCGCGCGGGCTCTCGACGCGCAGGCGTTCGAAGGCGGCGGCCGTCTTGGGTCCGATCCCGTCCAGCTTCTCGAGGCCGGCGAAGAGAGGCCAGAGGATCTCGGGCCGGCCACCGCCGCGGCGCGCGCGGCTCATGCGCCAGCCAGCGTCAGCCAGCCCTCCTCGTCGACGGTCTCGATCCCCAGCTCCTCCGCCTTGCGACCCTTCGACCCCGCGCCCGGCCCTGCCACGACGAGGTCCGTCTTCGCCGACACGCTGCCCGAGACCTTGGCCCCGAGCGCCTCGGCCCTTGCCTTCGCCTCCGCCCGCGTCATCCGTTCGAGCGAGCCGGTGAACACCACGGTCTTGCCGGAGAGCGCGTGCCCTTCCGCGGTCGCCTCAGGCGAGCGGAGGGCGAGCGCGTCCATCAGCGCGTCGATCGCCGCCCGCTCCTCCCCGGCGGCCATGGCGTCTGACAGGGCGAGCGCGAGGGTCGCGCCGATTCCCTCGATGCCGACGAGGTCGTCCCAGGCCGCGCGGGCGTCGTCGGGGACCGGAACGTCGTTCCAGACCGCATCGCGCACGGGCTTCGTGCGCGCGCGGCGGCTCTCGGCCTTCGCGGCCGCCCGCTCGGCGCGCACCGCCTCCTCCGCCTCGCGATGGCGGGTCGCGGCCGGATGGGCCGCATCGACCGCCCGGGCGAGCGTGGGCCAACTCCCGTAGTGCCTAGCCAAGACCTGCGCCGCGACCTCGCCGACATGCCGGATCCCGAGGGCGAAGATCGCCTTGCCCAAGGGTTGCGTCCGCGCCGCCTCGATCGCCGCGAAGAGGTTGGCGGCCGACTGCTCGCCCCAGCCCTCCAGATTGCGCACCTGCTGCGCGGCGCCGGGACCGTGCCGCTCCGGCAGGGCGAAGACGTCCGCGGGGGCGCGCAGCCAGCCCAGGGCATGGAACCGCTCGACCTCCTTGTCGCCGAGACCCTCCACGTCCAGCGCCGCACGGGAGACGAGATGCTTGAGGCGGGCGACGCGCTGAGCGGGGCAGATCAGGCCGCCGGTGCAGCGGCGTACGCTCTCGCCGGGTTCGCGGGTGGCCGGGCTGCCGCATTCGGGGCAGGTCGCGGGCATGGCCCAGGGTACCGCGTCCGCCGGGCGCGCGGCGAGGTCCACTCCGGCCACCTTCGGGATCACGTCGCCGGCGCGGTACACCTCGATCCGGTCGCCGACGCGCACGTCGCGGCCCTTCGGGGCGGGTGCGTCCGGGGCGCCGGGATCCTCGCCCGGGCGGATCGGCACCCCGTCAGAGCCAACGCCTGCGACGTAGTCCTCGTTGTGGAGCGTCGCGTTCGAGACGACGACGCCGCCCACGGTCACCGGCTCGAGCCGCGCGATCGGCGACAGGGCGCCCGTCCGCCCGACGTTCAGGTCGATCCCGACAAGGCGGGTCCAGGCCCGCTCGGCCGGGAACTTGTGCGCGATGGCCCAGCGGGGCGTGGTGCTGCGCGTGCCGAGCCGCGCCTGATAGCCGAGGTCGTCGACCTTGTAGACGACGCCGTCGATGTCGTAGCCGAGTTCGGCGCGCGCGACCTCGATCTCGCGGTACTGCGCAATCATCTCGGCGGGCCCGTCGCAAAGGCGCGTGCGGTCGTTCACGGGAAAGCCCATCTTCCCGAGCCGTTCGAGCGCGTCGTGCTGGGTTTCTGCGAGCGGCTCCGACAGGACGCCCCAGGCATAGGCGAAGAAGCGCAGCGGCCTGGCCGCCGTGATCGCCGGATCGAGCTGGCGAAGGCTTCCCGCCGCCGCGTTGCGGGGATTGGCGAAGATCCTGCCCCCCACCTCCCCCTGCCGGGAGTTCAGCGCCGAGAAGTCGCGATGGGACATGTAGACCTCGCCCCGGACCTCCATCCGGGTGGGGGCGCCGGGGACCTGTTCGGGAATGTCGGCGATCGTGCGGGCGTTGCGCGTCACGTCCTCGCCCTCGCGGCCGTCGCCGCGCGTCGCGGCCCGCACGAGGCGGCCGTCCTCGTAGAGAAGGGACAGCGACAGCCCGTCGATCTTCGGCTCGGCCGTGTAGCGGAGCGGCGCATCGGGACCGAGACCGAGATAGCGGCGGATGCCGGCGTCGAACTCGAACACCTCGGCGTCCTCGAAGAGATTGCCCAAGGACAACATCCTCATCTCGTGGGGAACGGTCTCGAACGCGTCGGCCGGGGCCGCGCCGACGGCGTCGGTGGGGCTGTCCGGGCGCTTGAGGTCGGGGAACCTCGCCTCGATCGCGACGTTGCGACGCTTCAGCGCGTCGTACTCCGCATCCGAGAGCGCGGGCGCATCCTCGGCGTAATACGCCGAGTTGGCATCGTTCAGCCGCTCGGCGAGCACCGCGAGCTCGGCTGCCGCCTCCCCCGCATCGAGCCTGTCCACGTCCTTGGTCCGCACTATCAAGTCCCGCCCGGTTAACCCGGCCCGAGTCCTAGTGCCGGAAGGCACGCCGGTCCACGCGGCAACGGCCTGCGCCGCCATTCGCCGCGGCGAAATACCCCCCCGTCCCTTGGGGGGCCGTACCCGCGCCGTGCGCCCGCTTCAGGCGCGCAGGACCAGCGGCGGCGTTCCGGCAGCCGCCGCAGGGTCGCGCAGGACGTAGCCGCGGCCCCAGACCGTCTCGATCCGGTTGTCGCCGCCGGTCGCATCCGACAGCTTCTTGCGGAGCTTGCAGATGAAGACGTCGATGATCTTCAGCTCGGGCTCGTCCATCCCGCCGTAGAGATGGTTGAGGAACATCTCCTTCGTGAGGGTCGTCCCCTTCCGAAGGCTCAGCAGCTCGAGCATCTGATACTCCTTGCCCGTCAGATGCACCGGCTTCCCGCCTGCCTCGACGGTCTTGGCGTCGAGGTTGACCCGGATCGGACCCGTCTCGATCACCGACTGGGCATGTCCCTTGGAGCGTCTGATGATCGCGTGGATCCGTGCGACCAGCTCGTCGCGATGGAAGGGCTTGGTCAGGTAATCGTCCGCACCGAAGCCGAAACCCTTGATCTTGTTCTCCGTGTCGTCCTCGCCCGTGAGGATCAGGATCGGCGTGTCGATCCGCGCGAGGCGCAGCTGCCGGAGCACGTCGTGCCCGTTCATGTCCGGCAGGTTCAGGTCGAGAAGGATCAGGTCGTAGTCGTAGAGCTTGGCGAGGTCGATTCCCTCTTCGCCGAGATCGGTGGCGTAGACGTTCAGGTTCGCGTGCGTGAGCATCAGCTCGATGCTTCGCGCGGTGGTCGGATCATCCTCGATCAAAAGGATTCGCATTCTTCGCCTCGCTTTCGTCGGCCCGTCGTCACCTATCGCATGGAAACGTTAACGCACCGTTACCGCCGGTGCAGCGGCCTGAGGCGGGCTGCGTCAATTTATCGGTATTTCTTCAAAGCAGTGGTGCGAAGGGCACCGTCGCCATGACGCGCGCTCATCGCGATCCAGCCGTCGAGCTCCTCCGCGGAGAGGTCGTAAGCCTCCATCGCCCATTCGCGCGTCACCAGCTCCGATCGCACGCCCCTGACCACGGCCGCCTTTCGGGCCGCCACCCAGCGCATGGTGCCCTTCGGGGGCAGGTCGCCCATGGTCATTCGTCCGCCTTCCGGCAGTGACACGGCGCGGGGCCCGTCGGTCTTTCGCAGATACATGGCATCCTCCATCGGGGAGGACTGAAGCCGCCCGCCGCTTAACGTCCGGTGAAAGCGAGCCTTGCAGATATGGAGCATTCTACCATATCGGGCATGTCCTGCCCCGGAGGATCCGATGGACGGCGCCCGCACCACCGACACGCTCGGCTTCGGTCTGCCACCCGCCGAGACGCGGGTGGTGGTCGCGATGTCGGGCGGGGTGGACAGCAGCGCGGTCGCGGCGCTCCTAGCGTCGGAGGGCTACGATACGGTCGGCGTGACGCTGCAGCTCTACGACCACGGTGCGGCAATCCAGAAGGCGAACGCCTGCTGCGCGGGGCGTGACATCCACGACGCCCGCCGCGTGGCCGAGGCGATGGGCTTCCCCCACTACGTGCTCGACTACGAATCGAAGTTCCGCGAGGCCGTGATCGACGAGTTCGCGGACGCCTACCTGGGCGGCGCGACCCCCGTGCCCTGCATCCGCTGCAACGAGCGCGTGAAGTTCCAGGACCTGCTGGAGACGGCGCGCGACCTCGACGCCGATTGCATGGCCACCGGTCACTACATCCGCCGCCTCGACGGGCCCGGCGGTCCCGAACTGCACATGGCGGCCGATCCCGTGCGCGACCAGTCCTACTTCCTGTTCTCGACGACGAGGGAGCAGCTCGCCTTCCTGCGCTTCCCGCTCGGCGGGCTGGCCACGAAGGCGCAGACGCGGGCGCTGGCCGCACGGTTCGGCCTCCCGGTCGCGGACAAGCCCGACAGCCAGGACATCTGCTTCGTGCCGGACGGCGACTACGCGGCGGTCATCGAGAAGCTCCGGCCCGGCGCCGCGCAGCCCGGCGACGTCGTCCACGCGGACGGCCGCGTCCTGGGCACCCATGACGGGGTGATCCGCTACACGATCGGGCAGCGCAGGGGCCTGGGCCTCGGCGGGCTGGCCGAGCCGCTCTACGTCGTGAAGCTGGACGCGGAGGCCAGGCAGGTCGTCGTCGGCCCGAAGGAGATGCTGGCCACCCGGACCGTCCCCCTAAAGGAGGTGAACTGGCTCGGCGACGGGCCGCCCGAGGGCGTTCACGAGATCCGGGCCAAGGTCCGCTCCACCGTGCCGCCGCGCGACGCCGTGCTCCGGATCGAGGGGAGCCGCGCGAGCGTCGAGCTGGCGGCGGCGGAACGGGGCGTGTCGCCCGGGCAGGCCTGTGTGTTCTACGCCCCCGAAGGCACCCGCGTGCTGGGCGGCGGCTGGATCACCGCCGGCTGAGGAGGTCCAGGACCGACCGGGCCGCGCGCCGGCCGGGATCGGGCCCGTCCGCGCCGAGGCGCTCCATCGTCAGGGCCATGGCGGCCTGCTGGGCGGCGGGGTCCGCCAGCACCGACAGCACGGCCGCCGCGATGGCGTCCGGCCGGCAGTTCCGACCGATGAACTCCGGCACGGCGCGCGTCTCGGAGACGAGGTTCACGAGCGTCACGGTATCCACCCGCACCATCCGCGAGAGGATCATCCGGGTAAGTGGCGCCATGTCGTAGGCGATGACCATCGGACAGCCCTGCCGCGCCAGCTCGAGGCTGACGGTGCCGGATGTCGCGAGCGCCGCATCGGCCGCCGCGAAGGCTACGCGGCGTGCCTCCGGGCCCTCGACGAGGACGGGGCGGACGGGCCAGCCGGCGACGGCGGCCTCCACTTGCGCCCGTCGACCGGGCGCCACGGGCACCACAACGGCCAGTTCAGGATGTGCGGCAAGGATGGGGCGCAGCGCGGCGCCATGGACCGGGGCCATGCGCGCTATCTCGCCCGCACGGCTTCCGGGCAGGACGGCGAGGACGCGGCCGCAGAGGTCGTGCGCCTTCCGGAAGGCCCGCGCGACCTCCGGCGAGGCGACCGGCTCTGCCGCTACGGGGTGGCCGACGAAGTCGCAGCTCATGCCCGCAGCTTCCATGTAAGGCGGCTCGAACGGCAGGAGGGCGAGGACGTGATCGACGTCGCGGGCCATCTTCACCGCCCGGCCCGGCCGCCATGCCCAGACGGACGGTGCGACGTAGTGCGCCACCGGTTGCGCAGGGCGGATCGCGCGAATCAGCCGGTCCACGCGCAGGCAGAAATCGGGGCTGTCTATGCCGACGACCACGTCGGGCCCGAACGCGATGGCGGCACGGGCCGTGTCGTGGATGCGCCGGCGGAGGTCGAGGTATCTCGGCAGCACTTCGGCCAGGCCCATGACGGAAAGCTCGTCCATGGGAAACAGGCTTTCCATTCCCTCGGCGCGCATCAAGGGGCCTGCGATGCCGCGGGCATCGACCTGCGCCCCTTCGGCGCGAAGCCCGCGCAGCAGCGCGGCCCCGAGCGCGTCGCCCGACGCCTCGCCGGCCATGAGGAACGCCTTCAGCACGGAGCGCGCCGAAATCCCGCCGGAGGGCGGATCAAGGCCGTGCCCACAAGAAGAGGCCCGCGTCCTCGGCGGCGCCGGTGGTCCCTTCCAGCACCTGCACGCCGCCCGCCTCGAAGGCGATGCCCCGCAGGCCGGCCTCCACCGCGCTGCGGATCGTTTTGGGGCCGACCGCCGGCAGGTCCAGCGCGCGATCCTGGCCCGGCTTGCTGCGCTTCACCAGGACGCCCCCTTCCGCGCCCTGCCCTGCCCCGCGCGTCTCGGCGACGAACCGCAGCATCGCGTCGGTGCCCTGGATCGTCTCGATCCCCAGGACCCTGCCGGAGGCGACGACGCACCCCTGCCCCACGTCGAGCGGGCCGAGTGCGGCGAGGACGCCCTCGCCCCGTTCGGCGTCGGCTGCGTCGATCTGGGAAGGGGGCGGGCCGGCGCGGTGGCCCTCGGCGACGGTCAGGTCCAGGACCGCGTGCGGTGGGACGAGGGCGAACCCTTCGCCCTCCAGCAGCGCCCGCACCGTCCGTAGCAGCGCGTCGTCCCCCCGCATCGCGGCGGGGGCGAGGCGCGGCAGCCAACGCAGGGCCACGGGATCGGTGAGGGCCCGCAGCGGCGGCCGCTCGACCCCGCCGGCAGCGACGACCGTCCTGCACCCCGCCCCCCGCAGTGCCGCTAGGATGCGTGAGGGGGCCGTCATCGGCAGTCGTGCGTGGGGGTGATCCTCTGCCCAAGCGCCTGCGAACCCCTTCAGCGCGATCACCAGATACGGCAGCCCCCGGCCCGAGCGCGCTTCAGCTATGGCCCTGGGCAGATCGCCCCGACCCGCGAGGATCCCCAACGGGCCTTCCGGCCCCCCGGTCATGCGGGCGCGCTCACTTCGGCACCAGGAAATGCCGGTCGCTGTCCGAGAGGACGAAGGCGCAAACCTCGCGGACCATGGCGCTGTCGGTCTCGTCGTTGAGGCGGCGGGCCCGCTCCGCGAAGGAGCCTTCGCCCTGCTTAAGCGTCGCATATGCGGCCCGCAGCGCCGTAATGTCGGACCGCTCGACCCCCCGGCGCTTCATTCCGACCAGGTTCAACCCATCGAGCTCGCCCCGGGGGCCTTGCACGAGGCCGTAGGGGATCACGTCGTTCGTCACCATCGCCAGCGCGCCGATGATGGCCCCCCGGCCGATCCGCACGAACTGATGGATGCCGCAGAGGCCGCCGATCACGACGTCGTCCTCGATCACGCAATGCCCCGCGATGGCGGCTTGGTTCGCGACGACGCAGCCGCTCCCGATGCGGGCGTCGTGGCCGACATGCGCGCCCGTCATGAAGAGGTTGCGGTCGCCGACGACCGTCTCGCCACCGCCCCCTTCGGTACCTATGTTCAGCGTCGCCCCTTCGCGGATGACGTTCCGCGCGCCGATCCGCAGGATTGCAGGCTCGCCCCGGTATTTCAGGTCCTGCGGCACCTCGCCCACCACGGCGCCCGGGAAGACCTGGCATTCCTCGCCCAGCTCGGTGTCGCCCGTCACGACGGAATGGGGCCTGAGGACGCAGCCCGCCCCAAGCACGACCTGCGGGCCGACGACGGCGAAGGGACCGATCTCGCAGCCCTCGCCGACGCTCGCGCCTTCCTCGACGACTGCGAGCGGGTGGATCACGCGGCGTCCTTGCCGCCGTTACGATCGATCATGGCGGTGAACTCCGCCTCGCAGGCGAGTTGCCCGTCCACGGTCCCACGGCCGCCGAAGCGCATGATCTTGGACCCCGCGCGAAGGATCTCGATCCGCATCTCCAGCCGGTCGCCGGGCACGACCATGCGCCGGAACTTCGCCTTCTCGATGGCCATGAAGTAGACCAGCATGTCCGTGTCGATCAGTCCCTCGGACAGTCCGACGAGGACGGCGGAGGTCTGCGCCATGCTCTCGATGATGGTCACGCCCGGCATGATGGGCGTGGAGGGGAAGTGGCCTTGGAAATGCGGCTCGTTGAACGTGACGTTCTTGATCCCCGTGGCCGACGATCCGGCCTCGATGTCGATCACGCGATCGACGAGGAGGAAAGGGTAGCGGTGCGGCAGGACCCGCTTGATCAGGTCGATGTCGGCGGTCTTGGGGACGTCCTGCGTCACGGGGCGCTCCTCTGCGGGAAGGTCCGGCGCGAGGTATCAGCCAGCCCCCGCGCCGTCCAGCGAGGGGGTGGTCATTCGGCCGCCGGCTGCGCGCCCTCGCCGTCCTCCTCGCGCGCCCTCTCGATCGTGGCGGCGTCGATGCGCGCGACGGCCTCGTCCGTGATGTCGAGGTCGTCGGAGGAAAGGAAGACGTCGCCTCGATCGAGTAGGAGGCCGGCGCCCCGCTCCTCGAGGATGCCGGCGAGGATGGGCAGCGCCTGATCCCAGAAGAGGTCCGGCACGGCGTCCCGCCGGGCGAGGTGGGCGCGGGTCTTGGCGTCCTGCGCGGCGCGCAGGCTCTGCACCCTTTCGTCGAAGGCGGTCGCCGCGGCGCGGAAGGCGTCCGGATCCATCGCGTCGCGCCGCTCGGTCAGGGCGGCTTCCTCGGCGCGAAGCTCCTCCTGGATGGAGGTGTTCTCCGCGGCGAGGTCGCGGCCCTCCTCGTCGATCTCCGCGAGGAGCGCCGAGCCGAGCCGCGATTCGGCAAGCACCCTCTCCCGGTCGAGGACGAGAACCCCTTCCGCGACGTCCTGCGCCGTCGCCGGCACCGCCACGGCGAGCGCGGCGGCCAGCAGCACGGGCCGGAGGGTCAGACCCATCAGAACTCGGTGGCGATGGTGAAGTCGAAGTTGCGGACGCGGTCGAACTCCTCCTCGACCAGGGGGCGCGAGAAGTTGAACCGAAGCGGCCCGAATGGGCTGATGACGAAGAGCGACACGCCGATCGCCGCGCGCAGCGCCGCCTCGTCCGAACCTTCGGCATTGGTCGGCACGTCCAACCCCCAGACCGAGCCGACGTCGAGGAACGCGCCGCCGCGCAAGCCGTACTCCTCCGGGAAGCCGAGGGGGAAGTCCCCCTCGATCCGGGCGACCGCATAGTAGTTGCCGCCCAGCGGATCGCCATCCTCGACCGCGCCGTCGCGGGGGCCGATGCCCCGGCTCTCGAAACCCCTGAAGGTGCGCCCGGAGGTGAAGAACCGTTCGGTCACGCGTGTCTCGTAGTCGTCGAGGGCGATGATCGCGCCGCCTTCGATCTCGGCGCGGAGGTTGACCTCCCCCCGCAGCACGGCGCGTTCGGCCTGGGCCGTGGCGACCGTCCGCACGTATCGCGCATCGCCGCCGATGCCCGCGAAGTCCTGGCCGAAGCTGAACGCGTAACCGATATCCGGATCGCCCGGCAGGTTCCGCCGGTCCAGCGTATAGGTGTATCCGATCGCGCTCGTCAGAAGGTCGCCGCGCGATGCCTCCGACACGATGAGCGGGGCGACGCCGGTCGCTCCCTCCGGGATGTCGAGTCCGTTCTGCTCGATGCGGTAGCGCAGCTCGACCCGGCCGTTATCGCTCACGGGGAAGACGAGGCGGGGGCTGAAGCCGATCGATTCGGTGTTGAAGCTGGCGTTCAGGCTGTCGGTCGAGTTGGCGTAGATGCGGAAGCCCGCGCCGACGTCGCGGCCGAGGAAGGCCGGCTCGAAGAAGTCGAAGCTGCCCGTGATGCTGTCGGACGTGCGCGCGAAGCGAAGCGCGATGGCCTGTCCGCGGCCGAGGAAGTTGCGCTCGCCGAAGGCGACGTTGAAGCCGACGCCGGACTCCCCGCCATAGGACGCGCCGAAGGAGAGCGAGCCGGTCGTCGTCTCCTCTACGTCGACGTCCACCACGACGAGGCCCGGCTCGGACCCTTCCACCGTGTCGACCGCCACGTCCGAGAAGAAGCCGAGCGCGCGGATGCGCTCGGCGGCGGCGCGGACCTCGCGTGGGTCGAACGGATCGCCCTCGACGGTGCGGAATTGCCGGCGGATCACGCGGTCCAGCGTCGTCGCGTTGCCTTCGATGTCGATGCGCTCGACGAACACGCGGGGCCCGCGCTGGACCCGCAGGATGACGTTCGCGATCCCGGTCCGGGGGTCGCGATCGATCTCGGGCTCGATCCGGATGAAGCGGTCGCCGCGGCGGGTCGCGACCTCCTCGAGCCGCACGATGTTCTGCTCGACCACGGATGGGGAGAACACCGCGCCCGGGCGGAACCGCAACTCGGCGGTGAAGGGCGCGGCGGGAATGCCGTCGACCTCGGAGACGGCGACGACGCGGCCGATCCTGTATTGCTGACCTTCCTGGACGTTGAAGGTCACGAAGTCGCGGTCCCGCTGGGGCGTGCGCTCGACGTTCACGGACAGGATGTCGAAATCGGCGTAGCCCCGCGCGAGGTAGAAGTCCTGCAGAAGGCGCCGGTCCAGTTCGAGCCGGGGCTCGAGCAGGGTGTCCGCCCGCACGATACGCCGGAGAAGGCCGGCCTGCCTGGTCTCCAGGACGCGGCGCAGGCGTCGGTCCGTGAAGGCGCGGTTTCCGGTGAAGCTCAGCCGCTCGATCTCGACGACCCCGCTCTCGTCGACCTCGAAGACGAGGTCGACGCGGTTGTCGGGCCGCCGGATGATCCGCGGGGTGACCGTCGCACTGACGCGCCCCTGCTCGGCATAGACGGCAGCGATGGTGTCGGCGTCGGCCTCGGCCTGTGCAGGGGTGAAGACGCGGCGCGGCGTGCTCTCGATGAACTGGCGCAGGTCCTCGTCCTCGAGGCGCCGGTTCCCCTCGATCGCGATGCGGCTGATCGTCGGACGCTCCACCACGCGCACGACGAGCGACGAGCCTTCGGTGACGAGCTCGACGCTTTCGAAGAGGCCGGAGTTCACGAGGGCCTGGTACCCGTCGTTGATCTGCGCGGCCGTCGCCGTACCGCCGCCCGCGCCAAGATAGCTGAGGACGGTGGCCGATGGCGTGCGCTCGTTGCCTACCACGCGGACCGAATTGAAGCTTTGCCCATAAGCCGACGTGGCCAGCGCCGTCGTCGTCGCGACGGCAGCCACCAGGGCGCGCGCCCCGCCTCTGAGCGCGCGCGTGCGCGCGACAGGCCGCTTCTTCATGTGCCCCGATCCCTAGCCAACTAACCCTCGGTCGGGATAGCCGAGGGTCCGCAGGCTGTCAAAACGCCGTGGACGACCCTGTCGCAACGATCACACTCGCCACCTGCGCGCCGAGCGCGAGCGCGCCCAGAAGCACGGTGGTCGCCAGAACTCGGTCCCCGTTGAGGCGGGCCGCGAGGCCCAGGGCCCGCGAGCCGCCGAGGCATGTTCGCACGATCGAGTTCATGGACTTCGCTCCTTCACCCGTTCCGATGGAATGCAATTGCGGCGCGAATGGGGCCGAAGTGCGGAACGGTGAGGCGACGCCTCAGCAGACGAAGTCGTTGAAGAGCGCGAAGATCATCAAGGTCCCGATCAAGGCGAGGCCGCCGACCATCAGCACGTTGAGCGCCCGATCCGATGGCTTGCGGCCGGTCGCCAGCTCGTAGGCATGAAAGGCGAGCGTGCCACCGTCGAGGACCGGGATCGGAAAGAGGTTCAGGAGGCCGACCGCGGCCGAGAGGACCGCGACGAACCAGACGAAGCTCTGTCCGCCTTGGCTCGCCATGCTCGACGCGGTCTCCGCGATGCCCACGGGCCCCGAGAGGTTGCAGCTCGAGATCGCGCCGGTCACGATGCTCCAGAGACCTTCCAGGGAGGAGCGCAGGACGAGCCAGAGCTGCGCGGCCCCGCCGATCAGGGCCTGCCAGGGACCGACCGATTCCGTGGCCGGGACGAAGGCGGGCGCGCCGGTGACGCCGATCAGCCAGCGCGTCTCGAAGCCACCCTCGGGCAGCGGAACGTCCATGCGCCGCGGGGCGAGCGCCGTCTCGAACGAGGTGCCGTCGCGCCGGACCGTCAACGACAGGCCATCGCTCCCGGCCGCGAGGACGGAGGCGCGAAGTTGCGCGAAGCTGGCGATGGGGTTGCCGTCGATCGCGACGATCACGTCGCCGGGCCGCAGGTCGGCGTCGTCCGCCGCGCTGCGCGGCTGCACGCCTCCGACGAGCGGCGGAAACGGATGCGGGCCGGGAACCACGACCTCGCCCCCGTCGCGCAGGACCGTCCAGCCGAGGATCCGCTCGGCGGGCAGGGCCTCGCCCCAGTCGCCCAGGTCCTCATCTGGCAGGGGCTGGCCGGCGATGGCCAGGGGCACGTCGCCGGCCTCGATGTCGAACGCGGACGCGTCCACGCCGACGTCCCGAAGGGATTCCACCGCAAGGGGGTCGGAGGGCTGCCCGGACCAGAGCGCGACGCCCGTGAAGATCAGGATGGAGAAGACGAAGTTGAAGATCGGCCCCGCCGCCACGGTGGCGGCCCGCGCCCAGAGGGGTGCGCCCTGCATGGTATGCCTGCGCCGGTCCTGCCCCATCCCGGCCATCGCCGCATGGTCCGTGCCGACGGAGGCGGCGTTGGCATCACCCAGGAACTTGACGTAGCCGCCTGCCGGGATGGCCGCGACCTGCCAGCGCGTGCCCCGCCGATCGGTGCGGGAGAAGAGGACCGGCCCGAACCCGATCGAGAACACCTCCGCGTAGATGCCGGACCACCGGCCGACGATGTAATGGCCGTATTCGTGGATCGCGACGATCACGGACAGGGCGACCACGAAGGCAAGAAGCGTCCAGGCAAGGCCCCCGAAGGCGCCGATCAGGCTTTCCATGCAGTCAGTCCCCGATGGCGGCGGCGATCCTCGCCGCCTCGTCCCGCGCCAGTTGGTCTGCGGAAAGGGCGCCTTCAAGGCTTCGCACGGGCGACGTGATGTCGCCGCGTCCGGACAGGCGCGTCAGCGTCTCCTCGACGACGCCCGCCATGTCCTGGAATCCGATCCGGCCCTCGATGAACGCGTCGAGCGCAACCTCCTTGGCGGCGTTGAACGCCGCGCCGGCATGGCCGCGCGCCTCCATCACCTCGCGCGCGAGGCGCAGGGCGGGCCAGCGCTCCTCGTCCGGGGCGCGGAAGCTGAGCGAGCCGAGCGCGGAGAGGTCCAGCCGCTCCACCGGAAGCGGCCGCCTGCCCGGCCAGTTCAGGGCATAGCCGATGGCATGGCGCATGTCGTGCGGGCCGAGATGGGCCATCAGGGCGCCGTCGCGGAAGCCGACCAGGGCGTGGACGATGCTCTCGGGGTGGACGACGACCTCGATCTGGCCTGGGCGAAGGTCGAACAGCTCGCGCGCCTCGACGACCTCGAGCGCCTTGTTGAACATGGACGCGCTGTCGATGGTGATGCGCCGCCCCATGTCCCAGTTCGGGTGCTCGTTCGCGTCGGCGGGGGTGGCGGCGGCGAGCCTCTCGAGCGGCCAGTCGCGGAACGCGCCGCCCGAGGCGGTGATGACGACGCGCTCGACCTCGTCGCGCGGCTCGCCCGTGAGGGCCTGGAAGAGGGCCGAATGCTCCGAATCCACCGGCAGGAGGGTCGCGCCGTGGCGCGCCACCTCGGCCGTCACCAGCTCGCCGGCGGCGACCAGCGTCTCCTTGTTGGCCAGCGCGAGCGTCCGGCCCGCCCGGATCGCGGCCATGGACGGCGCGAGGCCCGCGGCGCCCACGATCCCGTTCACCGCGATCTCGGCGGCGGCGGCCTCGTGCTCCAGCGCCTCGGGCCCAGCAGCGCGGACGGCGGTGCCGGCAAGGGCATCGGCCAGCGCCTCGACGCATTCGGGCAGCGCGGTGATGGCGACCTCGGCGTCGTGGGCGACGGCCAGCTCCGCCAGCCGCGCGATGCCGGTGGCGCCGGTGACCGCATGGACGCGCCAGCGATCCGGCTCGCGACCGACGAGATCCAGCGTCTGCTCGCCGACCGAACCGGTCGCGCCCAGGACGGTGATCGAGCGCGCCACCCTAGAGGACGACGACCGCCGCGTCGGCGATCGCGGGCGGGAACTCGGCCGCGCCGCGGAAGACGAGGAGGAGGATCGCCGCGCCGAGCATGCCGTCGAACCGGTCGAAGAGGCCGCCATGCCCTGGCAGCAGGTCGGAGGAGTCCTTGACGCCCATCTTCCGCTTTACTGCGCTCTCGGCGATGTCGCCCATCTGCGACGCCATGGAGAGTGCGACGGAGATTCCGACGACCTCGATCCCCGCATCCGTGCCGAGCCACCAGGCCAGGCCGACGGCGGCTGCGGCGACCCAGCCGGCGATGGTGCCGGACCAGGTCTTCTTCGGGCTCATCCGGGGCCAGAACTTCGGGCCGCCGAACTGCCGGCCGGCGAAGTAGCCGAAGACGTCCGTCGCGATCACGACGAGCGCGAGCCACAGCATCCAGCCGAACCCGGCCTCGGCGCGCAGGTCGCCCAGCCCCCAGCCGGCTAGGAGGATCAGCACGCAGTAGGGCACGAAGATCGCCCGCGCGCCCCGCATCACCTCGAGCGAGGCCATCGCCGGCGCCAGCAGCAGCGGCAGCGCAAGCCCGTAGGGCAGCGCGAACGCCAGGAGGAGCGCCGCCCCCGACCCGAGGCCGAGCCAGACCGCGTCCGAACCCTTCGGCGGGCGCGGCGCGCGATCGGTCGGGATGCTGTCCATGGGCCGCATCCTGTCGGAATGCTGCAGCATCCGCGCCAGCTCCCACGTGACCGTCCCGCAGATCACGGCGATCATCACGTAGAAGAACCAGCCGCCCAGCCACATCGCGAAGATGCCGATTACGGCGAGGACGGTCGCGACCCCGAACCGGACCGAGAGATCCGACCAGTCCGCCTCGCGCGGGCCGCTCATGCCGCGGGAACCCTGCCGAATCGCCGCTCACGCGATGCGTAGGACAGGGCGATGCGCTCGAAGTCCGCGGCGGTGAAGTCCGGCCAGAGCGTCTCGACGAACTCGTACTCGGCATAGGCCGATTGCCAGAGGAGGAAGTTGCTGATCCGCGCCTCGCCCGATGTCCGGATCACGAGGTCGGGGTCGGGCAGGAACCAGGTGTCGAGGTAGCCGGTGAACGTCTCGTCGTCGACGCTGCGCGGGTCGAGCTTGCCGGCCCGGACGTCGTGGGCCATCCGGCGGGTCGCGCGCGTGACCTCGTCCCGCCCGCCGTAGTTGATGGCGATGGTCAGGTTCACGCCCCTGCAATCCGCGGTCAGCAACTCCAGCTCGTCCATCATCCGCACGAGCCGTTCGTCGAGGCGGACCCGGTCGCCGATGAAGCGGACGCGGACGTCCTCGTCCCTCAGGTTCCGCGCTTCGCGCTGGATGTAGCGGCGGAAGAGGCTCATCAGCCCGGCCACCTCGGACTGGGTACGCTTCCAGTTCTCGGTCGAGAAGGCGAATATCGTCAGGTATTTGACGCCGATCCCATCCGCGGCGCGCACGACTTCGCGCACGCGGCGGGCCCCGGCGTGGTGCCCCAGGATGCGCGGCCGACCGCGAAGCTGCGCCCAACGGCCGTTGCCGTCCATGATGACGGCGACGTGGCGCGGCGGGGCGGGGCTGGCGGCCCGGCTTGGTTCGGTCATGTCGATGGAGCGCCTCTCGGGAATAGGTTGGGTCGGCCGCAGGTCACACCTGCATGATCTCGCCCTGCTTGGTCTCAAGCGCCTCGTCGACCTGCTTGATGTGGGCGTTCGTCATGTCCTGAACCTCGCCCTCCCAAAGCTTCGCGTCGTCTTCGGACATGCCGGCGGCCCTGGCCCTCTTGATCTTCTGCATCCCGTCCTGCCGGACGTTCCGGATGGCGACGCGCGCGCTCTCGGCGTACTGGCTGGCGACCTTCGTCAGGTCGCGCCGCCGCTCCTCGTTGAGCTCGGGGATGGGCAGGCGGATGGTTGTGCCGTCCATGACCGGGTTGATCCCGAGGCCGGACTGACGGATCGCCTTCTCGACGGCGTTCACGTTGTTCTTGTCCCAGACGGACACGGTGATCATCCGGGGCTCGGGAACGTTGACCGTGCCGACCTGGTTCAGCGGCGTGGGCTGGCCGTAGGCGTCGACCATGATCGGGTCGAGCATGGACCCCGAGGCCCGGCCCGTGCGAAGCGATTGGAACTCCTGCCGCATGGACGCGATGGCCCCGTCCATCCGGCGCTGAAGGTCCGAGGTGTCGATGTCGATGTCTTCGTCGGCCATTCGGTTTCCGTCCCGCAGTCGTGGCATCCGTCGCAGACCGCATAACCCGGACGCCCTTGCGCCCACAACCGCGGCGCGAAGGGTCGTGCCGCAGGCGGCGCATCGCGGACGAAGCGGCCGGGCGTCGTCGCCCCATGACCGGTTCCGCCCGTCCCTATCCCCCGACCACCGTCGCCGTCCCCTCCCCCGCGAGGATCGAGCGGAAACCCCCCGGCGCGTCGAGCGAGAAGACCACGATGGGCAGCTTGTTGTCCCGTGCCAAGGCGATGGCGCTCGCGTCCATCACGCGCAGATTCTTGCGAAGCACCTCGTCGTAGCTCACGCGGTCGTAGCGCACCGCGTCGTCGTGAAGCGCGGGGTCCCTGTCGTAGACGCCGTCCGTTCCGTTCTTGCCCATGAAGATCGCCCCGCACCCCATCTCGGAGGCGCGCAGCGTCGCCGCGGTGTCGGTCGTGAAATAGGGGTTGCCCGTCCCGGCCGCGAAGATCACCACCCTGCCCTTCTCCAGGTGCCGCACGGCGCGGCGGCGGATGTAGGGCTCGCACACCTGGTCCATGGGTATGGCCGACTGGACCCGGCAGAACTGGCCGAGCTTCTCCAGCGCGGCCTGCATGGCGAGGGCGTTCATCACCGTCGCCAGCATCCCCATGTAGTCCGCGGTCGTCCGCTCCATTCCCTGGGCCGAGCCCTGGAGACCGCGGAAGATGTTCCCGCCGCCGATCACCATGCAGACCTCGACGCCCATCTGCGCGACCGTTCGGACCTCGCGCGCGATGCGCTCGACGGTGGGCGGATGCAGCCCGTAGCCCTGGTCGCCCATCAGGGCCTCTCCGCTGATCTTCAGCAGGACACGGCGATAGGCCGACCCCGTTATCCTGGCGGTGTCGGGCATGGCATCCTCCGAAGGCTATGGCGGGGACTTGGCGGCGGGCGCGTGATGGCGCAGGCACGTCGCGAAGTCCACCGCCGCCGCCTACGACCGGCGCGCGGCATGAATTAAACGGCGGAAGATGCTGCATCCGAAAGACTATCCGTCAGCGGAGGTTCCCGTGCTTCTCGCTGGACCGACGGCGTCGGGGAAGACTGCGCTGGCCATCGCGATCGCCGCGGCGCAGGGACGGGACGTCGTGAACGCGGACGCGCTTCAGGCGTGGGCGGACTGGCGCATCCTCACCGCCCGCCCCTCCCCGGCGGAGGAAGCCGCCGTGCCGCATCATCTCTACGGCCATCTCGGCTGGGACGAGGACTGGTCCGTCGGCCACTGGCTGCGCGGGGTGGCCCCCTTCCTCCAGGCACGCCCGGCGCCGGTGATCGTCGGCGGCACCGGCCTCGCCTTCGCGGCGCTGACGGAGGGTCTCGCCGAGATCCCCGCCATCCCCGAGGGGATCCGCGCGGAGGCACGCGCGGCGCCGGCGGAGGCGTTGCTCGCGCAGCTCGACGAGCGCACGAAGGCCCGCATCGACACCCGCAACCCCGCGCGCACCCGCCGCGCCTGGGAGGTGCTGCGCGCGACGGGCAGGCCGCTGGCGGACTGGCAGGACGAGACCCCGCCCCCGCTCCTGCCGCCGGCCCGTGCCGCGGCCTTCCGCATCGACGCGCCGCCGCAGCTTCTGAACGCCCGGATCGAGGCGCGCTTCGACGCCATGATCTCCGAAGGCGCGCTGGAGGAGGTCGGGGCGAACCTCCTCCGCGATCCGTCCCGTCCGGCCGCCGCCGCCATCGCCGCGCCGGAGCTCTCGGCCCATCTGCGCGGCGAGATGACCCTTGCCGAGGCCCGCGACCGGGCGGTGGCCGCGACGCGCCGCTACGCAAAGAGGCAGCGGACATGGGCCCGCGCGCGGATGGGCGGATGGACGCCGCTGCCGTTGTCGTGAACGCAACATCGGCGGGCGGCCGATCCGCCTGCCCCATTCCCGCCGTATTGTAGCCCGAGCCTGCCACAAAAACGAGAATGCGAGCAGGACATGAACACCCAAGTTCGGATCGACGTTCCCCTCGACACGGGATCGGACCGCCGTGCGGCGACGCGATGGCGAAGGCTTTGGACCGGCGACGACTGGGCGGACACCACGCTCCACGCCCGGCCGCACGGCCTCGCCCTGCGGGCGTTCCGGAACGGCGTGCGCGCGCTCGTCGAGGGGCTGCCGGTGGAGGTCGCGCCCTGGGGCGTGCTCTGGGTGCCCGCGGGCCTGCCCTTCGCGCTCACGCCCGGCCGGATGCGCGGCCGGATCCTCGAGGTGCGGCGCAGTGCCGGCCTGCCCGTCCTTCCAGTCATGGGGCAGCCCTCCCCCGCCGAGGCGGACGTCCTCCTGACCGATCCGGTCGTGGCGCTCCGCGTGATCCTCGCGCGCGGCCACGGCCTCGGCCGGCCGACCGCGTCGCAGCGGATCGTGCGCGCCTTCGCCCATCAGCTCGAGCTTGGCTTCCACGCCGGCCTTCGGGTGCAGGACCATGCCGACCGGCTGGGGATCACGGCGACCCATCTCTCGCGGGTATGCAAAGCGGCCACCGGCAGCACGGCCGTCCGCCTCTGCACCAACCGCACGATCCTGGAGGCACGCCGCCTCCTCGTGGAGACGGGCCGCCCAGTGGGCGAGGTCGGCGCCTCGCTCGGCTATGCGTCGCCCTCCTACTTCACGCGCGACTTCCAGCTACGCTGCGGCACGACGCCGTCCGCGTTCCGCACGGCGGCCCGGCTGGCGGCCGCCGGCTGAGATCGCCGGCCCCCGGCGGCCGGGGGATTCCGCGTCCACGACCGGGTTGACGACCGGGCCGCCGCGTCCTGCATTGGTGGGCGTGGCCGCATCGGCGGCCACGGCTCGGCCGGGGCCTCCGGGTACCCGCCGCGGCAGGGAGGTATCTGATGCCCCGACACCCGACCCTCACGGGCGGCCCGGTCCACCACGCCGCGACGATGCACGCGCGCGAGCACCTCGCCGGCCGGATCGACCGGCGCGAGTTCCTGACCCGCGCCACCGCTCTCGGGATGACGACGGCGGGGGCCTACGCCATGATCGGCGCGCCGCGTCCGGCGCGCGCGGCCGGCCGCATCCGCCGAGGCGGCGAGCTGCGAATCCAGCAGGAGGTTCGCGCGCTCAAGGACCCCCGCACGTTCGACCTGCCGCAGATGGCGAACTTCACGCGCGGCTATCTCGAATACCTGGTCGAGTATCGGCGCGACGGCTCGATCCGTCCCTTCCTGCTCGAGAGCTACGCGATCGATGCGGAGGCGACGGTCTACACGCTCGTCGTCCGCGCCGGCGTCAGATGGCAGAACGGCGACCCGTTCACGGCCGGCGACGTGGCGCACAACATCCGCCGGTGGTGCGACGCGACCGTCCCGGGCAACTCGATGGCGACCCGGATGGGCTCGCTCGTCGATCCCGGGACCCGCCAGATGATCGACGGCGGGATGGAGGTGGACGGGCGGACCGTCACCCTGCGCCTGCCGGAGCCCGACATATCCCTGATCGCCGGCATGTCGGACTATCCCGCGGCGATCGTCCATCCCAGTTACGGGGGCGGCGATCCCCTGGACGCGATCGGCACCGGCCCCTACCGCCCGGACGGGTACGAGGTCGGCGCCATGGGACGCCTCGTGCGGGCCGAGGATCACGAATGGTGGGGTGCGGCCGCGCCGGGGATAGGGGGCGCGCACCTCGATTCCGTCACCTTCCTCGACTTCGGGGCCGACCCCGCCGACTGGGTCTCCGCCGCCGGCGCGGGCGAGGTCGACATGCTCTCCGAGACGGTCGGCGACTTCATCGAGGTCATGGACAGCATCGGCTGGACCCGGTCCGAGGCCGTGACCGCCTCGACCATCTGCATCCGGCCGAACCAGCGGGCCGAGGTGGACGGCAGGCGCCCCTATGCGGACGTCCGCGTCCGCCGCGCCCTGCAGCTCGCGACCGACAACGATGTCCTCCTCGAGCTGGGCTATGCGGGCCGTGGCGCGCGGGCCGAGAACGACCACGTCTGCCCGATCCATCCCGAATGGGCCGACATCGGCCCGGCCGAGCACGACCCCGGCCGCGCGATCGCACTGCTGGAGGAGGCCGGGATGGCCGACTACGAGCACGAGCTGCACTCGATCGACGAGGGCTGGCGCAGGTACACGACGGACGCCGTGGCTGCGCAGCTGCGCGACGCAGGCATCCCCGTGCGCCGGACCGTCCTGCCAGGGACGGAGTTCTGGAACGGCTGGGCCCGATTTCCCTTCTCCTCGACGGATTGGAACCACCGCCCGCTCGGCGTGCAGGTGCTCGAGCTGGCCTACCGCTCAGGCGTCGCCTGGAACGAGACCGGGTTCGCCAACGAGGAGTTCGACGCCCTGCTGCGGCAGGCGAAGTCCGTCGCGGACGCCGAATCCCGAAGCCGGGTCATGGGCCGCCTCCAGGGGATCATGCGGGACGAGGGCGTGATCGTTCAGCCGTTCTGGCGGTCGCTCTATCGTCATCAGCGCGGCGACGTGGCGAACGCCGAGATGCATCCCGCCTCGGAAATCCACCTTTATCGGCTGGGCTTCGAGGGATGACGCGCCCCGGGCCCCGGCCGATCCGGCCTGCCGGGCGGCGGGCGGCGGACACCGTGGGCCAGCGAGGTGCGCACGCTTGAGGATGGGCGCGCTCCTCCTCGCGGCAGCGGTGCCGGCCGCGGCGCAGGACGTCACGCCTTTCGTCGAATGCGGCGCGCGCGCCCTTGCGCTCCAGCTCCTGCAGGAGCGGTTCGTCGAGGAGGGCGAGCTGGACGCGGCAGGCCCCGCCCTCGACGCGAAGCTCTGGCGGGACGCGCTGGGCTACGAGGCCACGCTCTCCATCGGCTGCTCGCTGAACCAGATCACCTACGAGGTCGGCACCTCCGTCCTTGCGGACATCCGGCTCGACGACATGCGCCGCGACGTCGAGGCGGGTGCGAGCTTCCGCGGAGAGGTGCGCGCCGTCGCGGCCGAGCTCGCCGCCTGCATAGACGTGTTCGGCGGCCTCGAACGGTTCGCGCGGGCCCGCGCCCTCGCCCGCGCGTCCGACCCGCCATGCGACTGGCGCTGACGTCCCGTTCGGCCGCCCCGCCCCCGGCGGAGGCGCCAGGGCAACAACGCACCGGCAGCGCCCTGCCCCGCCGCGGCCGAGGTGGACCCACGCGATGCCGCCGCCTATCGGATGCGCCATGCGCATTCTCGTGACGAACGACGACGGCATCAACGCCCCGGGCCTGAAGATCGCCGAAGCGATCGCCGGGGCCCTCGCGGGCGATGGTGGCGAAGTATGGACGGTCGCGCCGGCCTTCGAGCAGTCGGGCGTCGGGCACTGCATCTCATACACCCACCCCACCCTCATCTCCGAGTTCGGGCCCCGCCGATGGGCGGCGGAGGGATCGCCGGCGGATTGCGTCCTGGCGGCGGTGCACGAGATCATGCCCGCGGCGCCGGACCTCGTCCTCTCCGGCGTGAACCGGGGCAACAACGCAGCGCAGAACGCCATGTACTCCGGCACGGTCGGCGCTTGCATCGAGGGCGAGATGCAGGGCATCCGCTCGATCGCGCTCTCGCAGTTCCTCGGGCCGCGGACGCAGGATCTCGCCGATCCGTTCGAGGCCGCCGCCGCCTGGGGCGAACGGGCGGTGCGCGCCATCCTGGACCACGACGACTGGGGCGATCTCGTGCACTACGGCATCTTCTACAACGTCAACTTCCCGCCCTGCCCCGCCGCCGAGGTGGCGGGCCTGCGGGCCGCGGCGCAGGGCCACCGCGGCATCGTGCCGTTCGGCGCCACCGCGCAGCAGGCCCCGACGGGCCGCCGCTTCGTGTGGGTCCGGGGCGAGCGTCAGGACCGGCGCAGCGAGGACGGGTCCGACGTCGCGGCGAACCTCGACGGCTATGTCTCGATCACGCCCATGCGCTGCGACCTGACGGCGCACGACCGCCTCGGCGCCTTGTCGGCGGCCCTGGCGTGATGGACCCGGCAGCCGCGGCCCGCGTGGAGGAGCGCGCCCGTATCGTGATCGCGGCGCGGGCGGCGGGCGTCCGCGACTCCCGCGTGCTGAATGCCCTCGAGGGGATCGATCGCCGCCTCTTCCTGAAGGGGCACTTCGCCGCGCGCGCCTACGAGGACACGCCGCTGCCGATCCCCTGCGGCCAGACGATCAGCCAGCCCTCCGTCGTCGCCCTCATGTCCGAGGCGCTGGAGATCGCGCCCGGCCATACGGTGCTCGAGGTGGGCACGGGCTCGGGCTATCAAGCGGCGATCCTCTCGCGCCTCGCCCGCCGGGTCTACACGGTCGACCGCTTCCCCACCCTCGTCCGCGAGGCGCAGGGGGCGTTCGGGGCGCTGAAACTGGCCAACGTGGTCGCGATGGTGGGCGACGGGACCCGCGGGTTGCCCATGCAGGCACCCTTCGACCGCATCCTCGTCACCGCCGCCGCGGAGGACCCCCCCTCGCCCCTGCTCGCGCAGCTGCGCGAGGGCGGCGTGATGATCGTGCCCGTGGGCCGGGACGACGCCGTCCAGACCCTCGTCAAGGTTCGACGGACCTCTGCCGGCTTCGACTACGAGGAGCTGCGCCCCGTCCGCTTCGTTCCCCTGTTGGAGGGTTTGGGTCACGATTGATCCGGGCCGCGCGGGCCGCGGGTTGCCCGGCCCCGGCATCCGCGCGAACCCTGCACCAGAGCAGAGAGCCTCGGCACGAGGGACAACCGATGATCCGCCCCATCCTCGCCGCGACGACGATCCTGGCCATCGCGGCCTGCGATCAGGTCGACTTCGACTTCCGCAACACCGGCCCGACGGCTGGCGTGACGCGCGCCGCGACCGAGCCGAGGCCCCAGGCCGACGGCAGGGGCATCATCTCCTATCCGGGGTACCAGGTCGCCGAGGCCCGGGCCGGCGATACGCCCGCGGCCGTCGCCCGGCGCCTTGGAATCGACGCGGCCGAGCTGGCGCGGTTCAACGCCCTTCCCGCGGACGTGCCCCTGCGTCGGGGCGAGATCCTCGCCCTGCCCTCGCGGGTGGCCGAGCCGTCGCCCGCCACCGGCGCCGCGACCACCGGACCCATCACGCCGGCGACCTCGATCGAGGTCACGACCCTCGCGGGGGCCGCCATCGACCGCGCCGAGGCCGGGCGCCCCGCAATCGCCGCCCCGCAGCAACCCGCCGTCTCGGGAAGGGAGCCGATCCGCCACCGGGTCGAGCGGGGCGAGACCGCCTACACCATCGCGCGCCTCTACGGCATCTCGGTCGGCGCGCTGGCCGAGTGGAACGGCCTGGGCCCCGACCTTGCCGTGCAGGAGGGGCGGTTCCTCCTCATCCCCGTCCGTCGCGAGAACGACACCCTCCGCCCCGCCAGGGCGGACCGGACCACGGCTCCGGGTGCGGGCTCGCTCACGCCGGAGCCGCCATCGGCCTCCGCGCCGCTGCCCGCGGCGCCCCCGGCTCCCGCCGCCGCCCCCGACCCGGGCGAGCGGAGCACCATCCCCCCCCGCGCCGAGGTCGAGGAGCCCGACCTGGCGCAGGAACGGACGGAGGCTTCGGCCGGCGGACGGCTGCGGGCGCCGATTGCGGGATCCGTCATCCGGCCCTTCGCACCGGGAACGAACGACGGCGTCGACTTCGGGGCCGCCGCCGGAACGCCGGTCACGGCCGCCGCGGCAGGCACCGTGGCGGCGATCACCGAGGACACGTCCGGCGCCCCCATCCTCGTGCTGCGCCATGGCGGGAACCTTCTCACGGTCTATGCCAACATCGGCGACCTGGCCGTGTCGCGTGGCGAAAGCGTCAGCGCGGGCCAGCGCATCGCCGCCGTGAAGGCGGACGGCGACTTCCTCCATTTCGAGGTGCGCGAAGGCTTCGAGGCGCGCGACCCGGTCGACTACCTCAACTGAGCGCCCGTTCGGCCCGCCAGGTCGGTCACGTACTGCCACGCCACCCGCCCGGAACGGCCGCCGCGCGTCGCTTGCCATTCGATGGCCTCGGCGCGAAGGGTGTCGTCGTCGATGGCGATCCCGAACGCGTCCGCGTAGCCGCGGATCATCGCAAGGAAGGTCGGCTGGTCGCACGGGTGGAAGCCGATCCACAGGCCGAACCGGTCAGAGAGCGATACCTTCTCCTCCACCGCCTCCGAGCCGTGGATCGCGGTGGACCGCTCGTTCTCGATCATGTCACGGGGCATCAGGTGCCGGCGGTTCGAGGTGGCATAGAGGACGACGTTCTCGGGACGTCCCTCGATCCCGCCGTCCAGAACCGCCTTCAGGGCCTTGTAGTGCTGGTCGTCATGGCTGAATGAAAGGTCGTCGCAGAACAGCACGAACCGGTGGGGGGCGCCCCGCAGAAGGTCCAGAAGGCGCCCCACGCTGGGAAGGTCCTCGCGCTGCAGCTCCACGAGCTTTAGGCCGGTCGCCTCCAGATCGCCGTGCACCGCCTTCACCAAGCTGGATTTCCCCGTCCCCCTCGCACCCCAGAGCAGCGCGTTGTTGGCTGGCAGGCCGCCCGCGAAGTGCCGGGTGTTCGCCAGGAGCGTCTCCTTCTGCGCGTCGATGCCCAGCAGAAGGCCCAGCGGCACCCGCGCGACGTCCGGCACCGGGATCAGCGCGTCCGGCTCGGCATGCCAGAGGAAGGCCGACGCCAACGCCCAATCCGGCGGCCGGGCGGGCGGGGGCGCCACGCGTTCCAGCGCGGCTGCGATGCGCTCCAGCGGGTCCGTCACTCCTCGGTCAGCCCGTCCTTGCCCAGCTCAGCCTCGCGCTTCGCCTCGATGCGGCGGACGAGCTGGATCGAGATCTCGTAAAGGCCGTAGACCACCGTGAAGAGGATCACCTGCGTGATGACGTCCGGCGGCGTGACCAGCGCCGCGACCAGCAGAATGCCGACCACCGCGTATTTCCGCATGCCCCGCAGCCCCACGGCGGAGACGAGGCCCGCCTTGCCCATCAGCGTCAGCAGGACCGGCAGCTGGAAGCACAGGCCGAACGCGACGATGAACTTGATCGTCAGGTTCAGATACTCCTGCGCCGAGCCCTGGAAGACCACCGACAGGGGGGCGCCGAACTCGTCCAGCTCGGGCTCGCCGGCGACGCCGAACTGCTGGAATCCCAGGAAGAAGTCGTAGGCAAGCGGCGTGACGACGTAGAAAGCGAACGCCGCGCCGAGGAAGAACATGAAGGGCGAGGCGATCAGGAAGGGCAGGAACGCGCCCTTCTCGGACCGGTAGAGGCCCGGCGCCACGAAGCGCCACATCTGCGTCGCAAGGATCGGGAACGACAGGATGAACCCCCCGAGGAGCGAGACCTGCACCGCGACGAAGAAGCCTTCCTGCGGCTTGATGAAGATCAGGTCGCAATCCTGCCCGCGCTGGGCCAGGGCCTCGCAGAGAGGGGCGGTCAGGAAGTTGAAGATCGGCGTCGCGACCGTGAAGCAGAGGGCCATGCAGGCGACGAAGGCGACGACGCACCAGATCAGCCGCTGGCGCAGCTCGCGCAGATGCTCGATCAGCGGGGCGGCGCTGTCCTCGATGTCGTCCTCGGGCCGCGCGGTCACTGGCCCGACGCCTTCGGCTCGGCAACCACGTCCGCCACCACCTCCGGCTCGGGGGCGTTCTCGGCGGCCATCTCGGCCTCGCGATCCAGGCGGGCCTGCGCGGCCTCGGCGCTGCGCTCGCGGATCGCCTCGACCTGGCGCCTGCGCCGCTCGGTCATCGCCTCGGTCTCGGGACCGTGGGGCGGCGCCTCCTCCACGATGGACTTCGCGGCCTCGCTGATCCCGTCGAGGCCCAGCTTGCGCGCGCTCGTCATCGACTTCAGGTCCCGTGCGGTCTCCCGCATGCCGGTCTCATCGGCGGCGTCGCTCATGGCCTTCGTGAACTCGCGCGCCATGCCCTTCATCTTGCCGGTGAAGCGCCCGGCCGCGCGGAACATGCGCGGCAGGTCCTCGGGGCCGACGACGATCAGGGCGACCACGCCGATCACCAGAAGCTCCATCGCGCCGAGATCGAACATCAGGCGCCCTCCACCCGCGGCACGGGCCTATACGTCGCGCTTCTCGGCGGCGGTGGCGGGCGCGGGCTCGGGGGTGACGTCGCGGGCTTCGGCCACGCGCTCGTCGTCCAGCTCCCTCTTTCCGTCGTCGACGCCGCGCTTGAACGCGGTGATGCCCTTGCCCACCTCGCCCATCAGCGAGGAGATCTTGCCGCGTCCGAAGAGGACCAGCACGACGACGGCGATGAGCAGAAGGCCAGGAAGGCCGATGTTGTTCAGCATTGGATAACCTCCCATGCGGCGCAGCCCTTGTCTCGGGGCCGACCCTGTCCCTCGTTGCAGCGGGCAACTTAGGCGCGTTGGGCTTTGGGTGAAAGGGGCAGGCCGCAGATGGCGCGCGGCGGGTCACCGCCGATCCCGCCGGCCCGGCGCGGCCCCGAGGGGCAGCCGGTCAGGCCGCGACGCGCCCCGCCCCGAAGACGTGGCAGCGGCCGCGCGGAACGGACAGCCACAGCGCCATCCCCGGCCGGGGAAGGAACACCGCCGGCACGACCGCCTGGAGCATGCCCGCGGCCTCGGTCTCGAACTCGACGAGGGATTCGGACCCCATGAACCGCGCCCGCCGCACGATCCCCCGGACGGGCGTGCCGAGCTGCGGCGTGGGGTTCGGCCCCTGCCCCGCCCGGTCGAAGTCGATCGAGACGTGGACCGGGCGGAACACGATGTCGACTTCCGCCCCGGGGGGATGGCCTGGGGTCAGGAAGGCGCCGAAGGGCGTGTCGGTCAGCGCCCCGTTCGACCGCCCGCGGATCACGTTCAGGTCCGAGAAGAACGCCGCCGCCTCGCGGTCCGCCGGCTGATGCCAGATCGAGTAGGGCGTGCCCTGCTGCACGATCCGTCCGTCGCGCATCAGCACGATCTCGTCGGCCATGCGCATCGCCTCCTCCGGCTCGTGCGTGACGAGGAGGACGGCGGTCCCTTCCGCCTTCAGGATGTCCAGCGTCTCGTCCCGGATGCCGTCGCGCAGGCGGTTGTCGAGGCCCGAGAAGGGCTCGTCCATCAGCATGACGGAGGGCTTCGGGGCCATGGCGCGGACGAGGGCGACGCGCTGCTGCTCGCCCCCCGAGAGGGTCGAGGGGTAGGCGTCCGCGTGCCGCTCCAGCCCCACGCGGGCCAGCATGGCGCGCGCCCGCTCGCGCGCGTCCGGCCCCGATAGGCCGAAGGCGACGTTCCGCTCGACGGTCAGGTGGGGGAAGAGGGCGAAGTCCTGGAACATCAGGCCGACGCCCCGCCGCTCCGGCGGGACCGCGGCGGCGCCGTTCGCGACCACCGCCCCGTCGATGCGGATCGTGCCCGCGTCGGGCGCGTCCACCCCGGCCAGAAGGCGCAGCGTCGTCGACTTGCCGCATCCCGACGGGCCCAGAAGGCATGTCACCTGCCCCGCGCGCAGGGACAGGTCGATGCCGTCCACCACGGCCCGCCCGCCCAGGCGGCGGACGAGGCCGCGCGCGGTCAGGCGGGCGCTTTCGGGGGCGGCCTCGGCCAATTCCGATCCTTTCGCTCGGGGTCCGACGGGCAGGTAGCCGCCCGCCCGGCCCCTCGCAAGGTCACTCCGCCGGGACCGCGCTCCTGCCCCGCGCGCCGGCCAGCGCCGCCGCGAAGCCCACCACCAGCACGCCCGCGCTGATCCCGAGGAGGAGGTCGTACTTGTGCACGTCCGGCAGGAAGGCGAACGCCTCCCACCCCCGCGCGAAGTAGACGAACGCCCCCGCCATCGCCGCCGCCCATGCGACGAGGTAAGACCATAGCGGCAGCGTCCGCCCCATCAGCAGCCCCACGCCCAGCACGGGGGCGAGGAACATCGACGCCGTGCCCGAGACCGCCACCGCGTCGAAGAGCGACTGGTTCCCCCACAGCGTCAGCGCCCCGCCCGCCACGGCAAAGACGGCCATCGCGGCCCGCCCTCCCGCGAGGGTGCGGGGCGCGAGGCGCAGCTCCTCGACGGTCAGGCGCGCGGCCGAGGCCAGCGCGCTGTCCAGCGTCGAGAGGGCCGAGATCAGGAGCGACGCCAGAAGCGCGGCATAGGCCCAAGGGGGGAACATCTCGCGCCACGCGACCAGCAGGTCGGCGTCCCCGCCCACGATCCCCGCCTGGATCCCGAAGAGGCCGAAGGTGACGATGCACGCGGTCGAGATGACGAAGGCGAGGACGAAGGACCGGCTCGTCGTCCGCCGATCCGCCAGGAAGCCCCGGTCCATCATCACCGGATCGTGCGCGGGGTAGGAGAAGACCTGCAGCGCCGCCACCGCCAGCAGGACCCATCCCTGCCGCGGCCCGGCGGTGCCTTCCGCCGTCAGCGCCGCCTCCAGCGAGAACCCGTCCGACAGCAGCAGCATGACGGTCGCCGCGACGAGGACCGCCCCGAAGAGCGCCATCTGCACCACGTCCGTCCGCAGCGCCGCCGACAGCCCGCCCCAGGCGGCATAGGCGAACGCGAAGAGGCCAGTCGCCACGACGGCCACCGTAGCCGCCTCCGCCTGCGGAAGCAGCGCGGCGGCGATCAGCCCGACGACGAGAAGGTTGGCGAACACCTCCGACAGGAGGCGCAGCGCGATCACGATGTTGTAGGCCCCCGTCCCCGCGCCGCCGAACCGGCCGGACAGCCAGTCCTGCACCGAGGTCGCGCCCTCCGCCCGCAGCCGGGCCACGATCAGCCCGCCCGTTAGGAACGAGCCGTAATAGGCCGCATAGGCCAGCGTGCCCATGATCCCGTAGTAGTAACCCAGGATCGCCGCGTTCATCAGGCTGCGCGCGAAGATCCAGGTCGTCACCTGGCTCAGCGTCAGCGTCCACAGCCCCGGGGCGACCCCGCCCTCGCGCCCGGCGAAGAACCCGTCCGCGTCGGCCCGCCGCGGCGCGGCGAGAAGCGACAGGAGGACCGTCGCCCCCACCAGGACGGCGACGAGGGCTGAGGTGTCGGTCATGCGGGGGTCTCGCTCGTCTTACGGATATGGGCCGGACGTTACGGGCGCGCGAGGCGCCGGCAACCGGGAATCGCTGCGCTGCCGAAGACGTGAACTAGCCGCTCCACCCGCAAAGGCGGCAGGTGCGCCGGCTGCCGTCCGGCAGCGCGGCGCGGTGCCCGCATTCGGGGCAGAAAGCGGCAGCCGGAAGCGGAAGCGGCAGGGCCGCCGGGACCGGCCGGACGGCGACGACCGGCACCCGCAGCCTATGGGTGATCGAAAGCCCGAGCATGACCCCTCCCCGAACGGATGACGGGAGCCAAACGCGCCCGGTTCGAAAAAGATTCATGCGAACGCGAAGCGGGCGACCCGAAGGCCGCCCGCTACTCTCGCGATCGAAGCGGAACTTCGTCCCGCTGCCCCGCTAGCTACACCCGCTGGTCCCCCCGCAGGTGTTGCACTTCATGCAGGTGCCGTTCCGCACAAGGGTGAAGTTGCCGCACTCGCCGCAGGCCTCGCCCTCGTAGCCCTGCATCCGGGCCTTGGCGCGGGCGTCCATCGGGGCGGTCTCGAGGGCGACGGCGGTGGTCGTCGTCTCCTGCTGGACCGCCGCGATGGCCGCCGTCCCGGCGCCGCCCAGAAGCTGGCGGGGCATCCGCTTGCGCAGGTAGCCGGTGGAGGAGATCTCGCGCAGGACGGCCAGCGGCCCCTCCGGCGCGGGCGCCTTCCCTTCGGCCTCGCCCCCGCCGATGTCGTCGATCGCCGAGCCCTCGGGCTTCACATGCGCCAGGTCCGTCCGGTCGAGATAGGAGATCGCGAGCTCGCGGAAGATGTAGTCGAGGATCGAGGTCGCGTTCTTGATCGCCTCGTTGCCCTGAACGAGGCCCGAGGGCTCGAACTTCGTGAAGGTGAAGGCATCCACGAACTCCTCCAGGGGGACGCCGTACTGCAGGCCGACGGACACCGCGATCGCGAAGTTGTTCATCATCGCGCGGAAGGCGGCGCCCTCCTTGTGCATGTCGATGAAGATCTCGCCCAGATGGCCGTCGCGATACTCGCCCGTGCGAAGGTAGACCTTGTGCCCCCCGACGATGGCCTTCTGGGTGTAGCCCTTCCGGCGCTCGGGCATCTTCATCCGGCCGCGCGCGACCTCCTTCACGATCACCTTCTCGACGATCTTCTCGGCCAGGACCTTCGCCTTCTCGTCGGCGGTCCCGGTCTCCAGCGTCTCGGCGGCTTCCTCGTCGTCCTCGACCAGCGCCGCCGCCAGGGGCTGCGAGAGCTTCGATCCGTCGCGGTAGAGCGCGTTGGCCTTCACCCCCAGCGACCAGCTCAGCTCGTAGGCGGCCTTGCAGTCGTCGATCGTGGCCGAGTTCGGCATGTTGATCGTCTTCGAGATCGCGCCCGAGATGAACGACTGCGCCGCGGCCATCATGTGGATGTGGCTGTCCACGGAGAGGAAGCGCCTGCCCTTCCTGCCGCAAGGGTTGGCGCAGTCGAAGACCTTCAGGTGCTCGTCCTTCAGGTGGGGCGCGCCCTCCAGCGTCATCGTCCCGAGGGCGTGGTCGCCCGCCGCCTCGATGTCCGCCTTCGAGAAGCCCAGGTGCCGCAGCATGTCGAAGCCCGGATCGCTCAGCTTCTCGGCCGGGATGCCCAGCACCTGGGTGCAGAACGCCTCGCCCAAGGTCCACTGGTTGAAGACGAAGCGGATGTCGAAGGCCGAACCCAGCGCGCCCTCGACCTTCTTCAGCTCCTCCTCGCCGAAGCCGTGGCCCAGCAGCGCGGTGTGGTTGATCCCCGGCGCGTTGCCGAGGCTGCCATGGCCCACCGCGTAGGCGACGATCTCTCCGATCTCGGCCTCCGAATAGCCGAGGTTCCGCAGCGCGCCCGGCACGGACTGGTTGATGATCTTGAAGTAGCCGCCCCCTGCCAGCTTCTTGAACTTCACTAGGGCGAAGTCGGGCTCGATCCCCGTGGTGTCGCAGTCCATCACGAGGCCGATCGTCCCCGTGGGCGCGATCACCGTGGCCTGCGCGTTGCGGTAGCCGTGCTCCTCGCCAAGGGCCAGCGCCTCGTCCCAGGCCTCCTTGGCCAGCGCCACCATCTCCTCCGGCGCGCCGGCACGGTCGAGGGCGACGGGCGGCACGGCAAGCCCCTCGTAGCCCTCCGCCTCGCCATGCGCCGCTCGGCGGTGGTTGCGGATCACGCGCAGCATGTGGCCGGCGTTCTTCTCGTAACCCGGGAAGGCACCCAGCTCGCCCGCCATCTCGGCCGAGGTGGCGTAGGACACGCCGGTCATGATCGCCGTGAGCGCGCCGCAGATCGCCCGCCCCTCGCGGCTGTCATAGCCGTGGCCCATGTTCATCAAGAGCCCACCGATGTTGGCGTAGCCCAGTCCCAGCGTGCGGAAGTCGTAGGATCGCTGCGCGATCTCCTTCGACGGGAACTGCGCCATCATCACGCTGATCTCCAGCGTCACGGTCCAGAGGCGCGCGGCGTGCATGTAGCGGTCCGCGTCGAACCGCTCCCCGTCCCAGAAGGTGAGGAGGTTCATCGACGCGAGGTTGCAGGCCGTGTCGTCGAGGAACATGTACTCCGAGCAGGGGTTCGATCCGCGGATCTCGCCGTCCTCGGGGCAGGTGTGCCAGGCGTTCACCGTGTCGTGGAACTGGATGCCCGGATCGGCGCAGGCCCATGCGGCGTGGCCCACCTGCTCCCACAGGTCGCGGGCCTTCAGCGTCTTGCAGGGCTTGCCGTCCGTGCGCGAGATCAGCGCCCAGTCGGCATCCTCCTCGACGGCCTTCAGAAAGGCGTCCGTGACCCGGATCGAGTTGTTCGAATTCTGCCCCGAGACGCTGTTGTAGGCCTCCGAATCCCAATCGACGTCGTAGGTCGGGAACTCGATGCCGGTGTAGCCCTGCTTGGCGTATTGCAGCACGCGGGAGATGTAGGTCTCGGGGATGCTGCAGGACTTGGCCGCCCGGATCGCCTTCTTCAGCGCGGGGTTCTCGGCCGGGTCGGTCCCGCCCTCGGCCACGGCGGCGAAGATGTGGTTCAGCTGCTTCTCGTGCATCTTCGAGCCGGCGACGAGGGCCGCGACCTTCTGCTCCTCGATGACCTTCCAGCCGACGAACTCCTCGATGTCGGGGTGGTCGGCGTCCACGATCACCATCTTCGCCGCGCGGCGCGTGGTGCCGCCCGACTTGATCGCGCCCGCCGCCCGGTCGCCGATCTTCAGGAACCCCATCAGGCCCGACGACTTGCCGCCGCCCGACAGCGCCTCGCCCTCGGCACGCAGGCTGCTGAAGTTGGTCCCCGTGCCCGAGCCGTACTTGAACAGGCGCGCCTCGCGGACCCAGAGGTCCATGATCCCGCCCTCGTTCACCAGGTCGTCCTGGACGGACTGGATGAAGCAGGCATGCGGCTGCGGATGCTCGTAGCTCGAGGTCGAGCGGGTGAGCTTGCCCGACTTCCAGTCGACGTAGAAATGCCCCTGCGCGGGCCCGTCGATCCCGTAGGCCCAGTGCAGCCCGGTGTTGAACCACTGCGGGCTGTTCGGGGCCGCGGCCTGAAGGGCCAGCATGGCGCGCATCTCATCGAAATAGGCGCGGGCGTCGGCCTCGGCGGTGAAGTAGCCGCCCTTCCAACCCCAATAGGTCCAGGCGCCCGCCAGCCGGTCGAAGACCTGCTTCGACGAGCTCTCGCCGCCGTACCGCTCCTCCTCGGGCAGCTCGGCCAGCGCCGCCTCGTCGGGGACCGAGCGCCATAGGAACTCGGGCACGCCCTTCTCCTTCACGCGCTTGAGCCGCGCCGGGACGCCGGCCTTGCGGAAATACTTCTGGGCGATCACGTCGCTGGCCACCTGCGACCAGGACTCCGGCACCTCGACCGCGTCGTTGCGGAAGACGACCGTGCCGTCGGGATTGCGGATCTCGGACACGGTGGTGCCGAACTCCATCGCCGCGTAGGCGTCCCGGCCCTCGTCGGTGTAGCGACGTTCGATCTTCATATGCGGTGCTCCCCGTTATGCCCGCTGCGCGTGGAGCTTGCCGGGGCGATCGCCCCCAACATATCCCCAGCTCCATCCACAGATAGGCTAGATGTAGTGTGCCAACCCAGAACCGGACACTACGGGTGGCAGTTCCTGATTCGGAACGGCGGCCGAAAAAAGAATCGGCCGCCTTCGCTGCGAACCTTGATTCCGAAAGGCATTTTCCGGCCGTCTCGACGGGGCGTCGTGGCGCTGCGAACACGCGCAAGACGTATCTCGCACCGGCGGCCGGATCCGCTTGGGCCATGTCGTCGCGGAGATGCGTCCCGAATGGTCGGGGCGAGAGGATTCGAACCTCCGACCCTCTGCTCCCAAAGCAGATGCGCTACCAGGCTGCGCTACGCCCCGACGCCCCCGCCCTACTCCCGCGGGGCGGCGTCCTCAACCTCGTCCTCGACCTCGCCGCAGGGCCACGCGGGCTCCGCGATGGCGGGGTGCCGCATCTGCGCCCCTTCGGCGACGCCCAGCATGGCGGAGACGCCGCCGGGAATCTCCAGAACGTAGCGGATGTCGTCGCCGCCCGGGATGCCCGTCTCGTCGAGCGGCACGGCGTTCTCGTGGACGCGCCGCACCACGCCGTCCTCGCCGGCGAACAGCATGTCCAGCGGGATCAGCGTGTTCCGCATCCAGAAGCTGACCGGCCCCGCGCGCTCGAACACGAAGAGCATCCCCTCGTTCGGCCGCAGCTCCTCCACGAACATCAGTCCCTGCGCGCGCTCGTCGGGCTCGTCGGCGACGTCCACGCGAAAGCTCGCCGTGCCGAACGGGCCGCGCAGATCCACGCGGTCCGCCGCGCAGTCCGGGAAGGCCGGCCCGGCGGCGAAGGCCAGGGCGATGACGACGAGGTGTTTCATCCCCACACCCTAGGGCCCCAGCCGCGTCCAGCGCCAGCCCGCGTCCTCGGCCGGGCGCGTGAAGCGGAACCGGTCGTGCAGGCGGCTCTCGCCGTCGGCCCACAGCTCGATCTCCTGCGGCGCGATCCGGTAGCCGCCCCAATGCGGCGGACGCGCCGGATCGTCCCCGTGCGCGCGGTCCGCCGCCTCGACCAGGGCCGCCAGTTCGTCCCGCCCTTCCACGGGCCGCGACTGGGGCGAGGCCCAGGCCCCGATCCGGCTGCCCAGCGGACGGCTGGCATAGTAGGCGTCGGCCTTCGCCCCGTCCTCGCGCGCGGCGACGCCCCGCACCCGCACCTGCCGGCGCAGCGACTTCCAGTGCATCACGAAGGCGCAGCGCCCGCCCGCCGCCTCGATCTGCCGGGCCTTCGCGCCTTCGTAGTTGGTGTAGAAGAGGAACGCGCCCGGATCCTCCTCGATCTCCTTGAGCAGCACGGTCCGCACGTCCGGCATCCCCGCCTCGTCCACGGTGGCGAGCTGCATGGCGTTCGGATCGTTCGGCTCCAGGGGCCCGGCCTCCTCCAGCCAGCGCGCCGCGATGGCGACGGGGTCCGGCCCCGCGAAAATGCCCGTCCGCTCTTCCATGCCGGATTCCCCGTCCTTGCCGCCGCGCCCCCGGGGGGCGTATGCGGGCGGGACCTAAGGACATGGGGCGGGAGACGCCAGTGGCGGGACTGATGGAAGGCAAGCGCGGGCTCATCATGGGCCTCGCCAACGACAAGTCGATCGCCTGGGGCATCGCCCAGGCCCTCCACGCCCAGGGGGCGCGGCTCGCCATCTCGCATCAGGGCGGCCCGCTGGAGAAGCGGGTCAGGCCGCTCGCGGAATCGGTCGGCGCCACCACGCACGAATGCGACGTGGGCGACGGGGCATCGCTCGACGCGCTCTTCGCCGAACTGAAGGACCAGTGGGGCGGCCTCGACTTCGTGGTCCACGCCATCGGCTTCTCCGACAAGAGCGAGCTGCGCGGCCGCTACGTCGAGACGAGCGCGGCGAACTTCCGCTCGACCATGGACATCTCCGTCTACTCCTTCACCGCCATCTGCCAGCGCGCCGCGCCGCTGATGACCGACGGGGGCTCGCTCCTGACGCTGACCTACTACGGCTCCGAGAAGGTCATGCCGCACTACAACGTGATGGGCGTTGCCAAGGCCGCGCTCGAGGCATCGGTGCGCTACATCGCCGAGGACCTCGGCCGGGACGGCATCCGCTGCAACGCGATCTCGGCCGGCACGATCAAGACGCTCGCCGCCTCGGGCATCGGCGACTTCCGCTACATCCTGAAATGGAACGAGAACAACGCCCCCCTCCGCCGCACCGTCACCCAGGAGGAGGTCGGCAAGTCCGCCCTCTACCTGCTGTCGGACCTCGGCAGCGCCGTCACGGGCGAGGTGATCCACGTCGACGCGGGCTATCACGTCGTCGGCATGAAGAACCCCGAGGCCCCCGACATGACGCTCGAGAGGCGCGAGGGGTGAGCCCCGCCGCCTTCCTCGGCGTCGCGCTGGCGCACCTTCTCGCGGCGATCTCGCCGGGCCCCTCCTTCGTTCTGTCGGTCCGCACGGCGGCGGCGGACGGGTTCCGCACCGCCGCCTACCTCGCGCTCGGCTTCGGGATCGGGGCGACGGTCTGGGCGGCGGCGGCGCTCCTCGGCCTCGCGCTCCTCTTCGAGGTAGCGCCGCCCCTCTTCACCGGGCTGAAGGTCGCGGGCGGCCTCTTCCTCGTCTGGATCGCCTGGAACCTCTGGCGCCGCGCGCCCGAGCCGATGCCCCGGGTCACGCCCGGCGCCGCCCCCCGCGGGGCATGGTCCGCCCTGCGCCTGGGCACCCTCTCCATGCTCGCGAACCCCAAGCCCGCGATCTTCTTTGGCGCGGTCTTCGTCGGCCTCGTACCGGCCGCGGCCACGCCCGCGGACAAGGGGATCGTCCTCTTCAACATCCTCTGGGTCGAGGCGGCGTGGTACCTCGTCGTCGCGCGGGTCTTCTCGCTGCCGCGGGCCCGCGCGGGCTACGCCCGGATCAAGACGGGGGCCGACCGCCTCTTCGGCGGCGCACTCGCCGCCCTGGGAATCGGCGTCGCCGCGACCTAAAGCCCCGCCAAACGAGAGGGAGACCCGATGAACGACCGCCTGCCGCACGAAAAGGGCTTCCACGTCTCCTGGGACCAGATCCACCGCGACAGCCGCGCGCTGGCCTGGCGGCTGGACCACAAGGGGCCGGGCGAGGACGGCGCCTGGAAGGCCATCGTCGCCATCACCCGCGGCGGCATGGCCCCCGCCATGATCGTCGCGCGCGAGCTGGACGTCCGCACCGTGGACACGATCTCCGTCAAGTCCTACGCCCATCAGGACCAGCACGAGGCCGAGGTCCTGAAGAAGCCGGACGACGCGATGATGGGCGACGGCACGGGCATCCTGGTCGTCGACGACCTCGTCGATACGGGCCGCACGCTCGAGCTGGTGCGCAAGCTCTACCCCAAGGCCCATTTCGCCTGCATCTACGCCAAGCCCGAGGGCGCCAAGCAGACGGACGACTACGTGACGACCGTCTCCCAGGACACCTGGATCTTCTTTCCCTGGGACATGGCCCTACAATACGCCCCGCCCTACCGGGGGACCGACGCCTGAGCGGGCTGAACCCCCACCTCCTGGCCACCCCGCCGCCGCCCGTGACGGAGGCGCGGCGATGGCTGGACGACGCGCCCGCCGGCCTTCGGGTCATCGACGTCTCCCAGGCCGCCCCAGCGGAGCCCCCGCCCGAACCCCTGCGCCGCGAGATCGCCCGCGTCGCGCTGGAGGAGGCGGACGCCCACCTCTACGGCCCCGTTCTCGGCCTGCCCGCCTTGCGCGCCCGCCTCGCGGCGGAATGGACCGCCGCCTACGGCGCGTCCGTCGCCGCGGCCGATGTTGCCGTCACCTCCGGCTGCAACCAAGCCTTCGCCACCGCCGTCTCCATCCTCGCCGCGCCCGGCGACGAGGTGATCCTGCCGGTGCCATGGTACTTCAACCACGCGATGTGGCTCTCGCAGCAGGGGCTGCGCGCCGTTCCCCTGCCCACGGGCGAGGCGCTGATCCCCGACCCGGACGCCGCCGCGCGGCTGATCGGCCCGCGCACCCGCGCCATCGCGCTCGTCACCCCGAACAACCCCACGGGGCGCGAGTATCCGGCCGAGATCCTCGCCGCCTTCCTCGACCTCTGCCGCGCCCGCGGCATCGCGCTGATCCTCGACGAGACCTACCGCGACTTCCACTCGGCCGGCGGCGCGCCCCATGACCTCCTCGCGCGGGACTGGCGCGGCACGCTCGTGCAGCTCTACTCCTTCTCGAAGGCGTACCGGCTGACGGGGCACCGGGTCGGCGCGATGGTCGCGGACGCCGCCTTCCTCGCCCAGGCGGAGAAGGTGCTCGACACGGTGACCATCTGCCCGAACGGGATCGGCCAGCGCGCCGCCCTCTGGGGGATGGAGAACCTCGGCGCGTGGCTCGCCGGCGAACGGGCGGAGGTCCTCGCCCGCCGCGACGCCGTCCTCTCGGCGCTCGGCTCGCTTCCCGGCTGGCGCGCCCTCTCCGCCGGGGCCTACTTCGCCTATGCCGGCCATCCCTGGGACGCGCCTTCCGCGGCCGTCGCCCGCGCCCTCGTGCGGCAGCGCGGCGTCCTCGCCCTTCCGGGCGCGATGTTCCACCCCGGGGGGGACCCCGCCGGCGACCGCACCGTCCGGATCGCCTTCGCCAATCTCGACCGCCCCGGCATCGCCCTGCTGGCGGAGCGGCTGGCGGGCGACCTTGAAGGCCTTTCCCCGCGCGGCTAACCCGCCCCCGGGACAGGAACCCGAGGGGGGAGCGCCGGATGGCCAAGGAGAAGATCGCGCCCGGCGCGAAGCGGGGCGGCACGGTCTCGAAGGTCGCCACCTGGGTGATCGGCGGCCTCCTCCTCGTCGGCCTCGCGGGCTTCGGCGCCGGATCGTTCGGGGGCGGCGGTCAGCGCGTGGCGACCGTCGAGGGGCAGGTCATCGACGCCGACGACCTTCTGCTGACCGCCGACGCCATCCGCCGCAACGCCGCCCGCCAGGGCCGCCCCCTGCCCTTCGCGCAGGTGCAGTCCATCGCGCTGGGCAGCCTCGTGACCGATGCCGCCCTCGACGCCGAGGCCCTGCGCCTCGGCCTCTCCGCCGGGGACGAGCGGGTCGCCCGCGCCATCACCGACGACCCGCGCTTCCGCCCGCTGCTCTCCTTCGACCGGAGCATCTACCGCGAGTTCCTGGAATCCCGCCGCGAAAGCGAGAGCGCCTACGAGGAGCGTCTGCGCCGCCAGCTGGCCCGCGCCCAGCTCGAGCAGGCCGTGATCGGCGGGGTCGAGGCGCCGCGGGGCTATCTCGACATCATGACCGCCTTCCTCCTCGAGGGGCGGGACGTCCGCTACGCCATCCTGCGGCCCGACCTCCTGCCCGCGCCGATCGCCGACCCCACCGAGGCCGAGCTGGCCGAGTGGTACGAGGCCAACGCCGAGGCCTTCACCATCCCCGCCGCACCCCGGATCGCCTATCTCTGGATCGCGCCCGAGGCGGTCGCCGCCGACGCCGAGATCGACGAGGCCCGGCTCCGCGCCCTCTACGACGAGCGCGCGGAGGAGTTCCGGCGTCCCGAGCGGCGCCTGGTCGAACGCCTCGTCTTCGCGGACGAGGCCGCCGCCCGCGCCGTGCTGGGCCGCATCGCCACCGGCGCCTCGGACTTCGACGCCGAGGTTGCGGCCGCCGGCCTCGCCCCGGAGGACGTCGACCTCGGCGACGTGACCTTCGAGGGGCTGGGCGGCGCCGCGGAGGCCGTCTTCGCCCGTACCGAGCCCGGCCTGACCCGCGTGGTCCCGACCGAGGACGGGCCCGCCATCTTCCGCGTCAACGCCCTCCTCAACGCGGTCGAGATCCCGTTCGAGGACGTGCGCGAGGAGCTGACGCTCGAGCTGGGTCTCGCGGGTGCGCGCCGCGTCATCGACGACCTCGAGGACGAGGTCGACGACCTCCTCGCCGGCGGCGCCACGGTCGAGGACGTCGCCGCCGAGATCGGGCCGGCCGTCTCCGGCACCCTCTTCGCCGGCCCCGACGGCGACGACCCGCTCCTCGGCTACGACACCTTCCGCGAGGCGGCCCGCGCGGCGACCGAGGACGACTTCCCCGAAGCGGTCCGCACCGACGACGGCGGCCTCTTCGCCCTGCGCCTCGACGGGATGCGCGAGGCCCGCGCGCCCGCCCTGGACGAGGTCCGCGGGGAGGTTCTCGCCACCTGGCGCCGCGAGGCCGAGACCGACGCCCTCATGGCCCTGGCCGAAGCGCTGCGGGACGACTTCGCCGCGGGCGAGGCCCCGCTCGATACGATCGAGGAGGACGCGCTCGTCCGCGTCGCGGGGCTCGACGGCGCGCCGCCCGCGCTGGCCCGCGCAATCTTCGAGACCCCGGAGGGCGGGACCGCGACCGTCCGCCTTCCCGGCGCCGCCGCCCTCGTCCACGTCGACCAAGTCACGCCGGCCGACCCCGACGATCCCGCCACGCGGGAGCTGCGCGCCGCCCTCGTCGCCGAGAACCCGCGCGGCTATCCCGGCGACGTGTTCGCCGCTTATGCCCGCGCCCTGCAGGCCCGGATGGACGTGACCGTGGACCAGGCGATGCTGAACGCGATCGCCGCGCAGTACGGCAACTGATGCACCCGACCTTCGACGCCTTCGCCGAAGGGTTCGACCGGGGCGAGAACCAGCTTCTGTGGATCCGCATCGCGGCCGATCTCGACACGCCCGTCTCCCTCTTCCTCAAGCTCGCGCGCGCCGCGGAGGGGTCGTGCCTCCTCGAATCCGTCACCGGCGGCGAGGTACGGGGGCGCTACTCGATCATCGGCCTGCGCCCCGACCTGATCTGGCAGTGCCGCGGCGGCGCCGTGCGCATCAACCGCGCCGCCCGCCACGACCCCGATGGCTGGCAGGACGACCCAGCAGACCCGCTCGCCTCGCTCCGCGCGTTGCTGGCAGAATCTCGCATTGCGATCCCGGACGGCCTGCCCGCCGCCTCCGCCGGCCTCTTCGGGCATCTCGGCTACGACATGATCCGCCTGGTCGAGCGTCTGCCCGACGTGAACCCCGACCCGATCGGCCTGCCCGACGCGATGCTGATGCGTCCTTCGGTGGTCGCCGTGCTCGACGGGGTGAAGGGCGACGCGATCCTCTGCGCCCCCGCCTGGGCCGCCTCCGGCCTCTCCGCCCGCGCCGCCTACGCCCAGGCGGCCGAGCGCCTGATGGACGCCGTGCGCGACCTCGAGCGCCCGGTCCCCGCCCCGCGCGAACTGACCGATCCCGGCCCCGTGGCCGAGCCCGTGTCGAACTTCACCAAGGACGGCTACCTCGACGCCGTGCGGCGCGCGAAGGAGTACATCGCCGCCGGGGACATCTTCCAGGTCGTCCCCGCGCAGCGCTGGACGCAGGACTTCCCCCTGCCCCCCTTCGCCCTCTACCGCTCGCTTCGCCGCACGAACCCCTCGCCCTTCATGTTCCACTTCGACATGCGCGCGGCCGAGGGGGACCGCTTCCAGATCGTCGGCGCCTCGCCCGAGATCCTCGTGCGCGTCATGGGGGGCGAGGTCACGATCCGCCCCATCGCCGGCACCCGCCCCCGCGGCGCCACCCCGGAGGAGGACGCCGCGCTCGAGGCCGAACTCCTCGCCGACGAGAAGGAGCTGGCCGAGCACCTGATGCTCCTCGACCTCGGGCGCAACGACGTCGGCCGGGTGGCGCGCATCGGCACCGTCCGCCCGACGGAGGAGTTCACGGTCGAGCGCTACTCCCACGTCATGCACATCGTCTCGAACGTCGTCGGCGAGCTGCGGGGGGATGAGGACGCGCTCTCCGCCCTCCTCGCCGGCCTGCCCGCGGGCACCGTCTCCGGCGCGCCGAAGGTCCGCGCGATGGAGATCATCGACGAGCTCGAGCCCGAGAAGCGCGGCGTCTACGGCGGCGGCGTCGGCTACTTCTCGGCGGGCGGCGACATGGACTTCTGCATCGCACTGCGCACGGGCGTGCTGAAGGACGGCAAGCTCTACGTCCAGGCGGGCGGCGGCGTCGTCCACGACAGCGACCCCGAGGCCGAGTGGCAGGAGACCGTCGCCAAGTCGAACGCCCTGCGCGCGGCGGCGGCGGACGCGCACCGCTTCGGCGAGGGTGGCAACCGCTAGTCGATCACCGCGCTGACCGGCGCCAGGGCGATCCTCTCCGCCCGCGGCCCCTCCAGCCATTCGGCGAGGACCCCCAGGGTGCCCTCGGTGGCGGTGCCCAGCATGACGATCCCCTCCTCGCGGGTCGCGCGGAACGCGGCCTGGTCCAGGAACCGGCGGATGACCTCCGGCGACTCGCCCGCGACGTCGAAGCTTCGGAAGACGAGGCCGGCGGGAACGCCCGCGCGCTCGGCCTCCTGCCGGGCGGCGTTCAGCCCGGCCGGATAGGTCAGCATCAGGTAGCCCCTCCGTTCGGCCTCCGAGACGATCTGCGACAGCGCGCCCCGCGTGGGCGCGAACCCGCCCTCCGACAGCTCCAGAAGGCCGACGGCGACCGGCACGGCCGCCTCCCAGGCGGCGAGGGCCGTCGCAGCGTCCTGCGGTCCGGCCCCCGCGGGAAGGGACGCGGAGAGCACGACCTCCAGCCCCGCGTCGCGGTAGAAGGCGGCCACCTCGGCGGCATCGGGCGCTTCGGCATCGACGGCGATGGTGATCGGGGCGTCCAGCGCCTCCAGCGTCCGGGCTGCCGGGCGCGGCTCCGCGTCGCGCAGCACCACCGCCATGAGGGGCAGGTCCAGCGGGTTCTCGAACGACGCGGCGTTCGCGATCCGGGCCGGGCGGTCGCCGATTGGCGCGGCCGCCGGCGCGGCTGCCGAAGCGACGGGTTCGACCGGCACCACGCGCTCGATCATGGACGCGCCGTTCTCCATCACGATGCGCGCGACGTCCGCCCCGCCGCCCCCCGCACCGCCCTGGCCGGCCGCCTCCGGCCTGGCGGCCGCGGTGCCGGATCCCTCTCCACCCTCTGCGCCTCCGGCCGCATCGGTTCCGTTCCCCGCCGACCCCCCGTCGTCAGCATCGGGCGCATCGTCCTGCCCTTCCGGGACCTTCACGGGCGGGGCCCCGGACCCTTCCACGCCGCGAGCCCCCGTCGCCGTCGCCGTCCCATCTGGCGGCATGCCGGGAAGCGTCGGCACGACGTCCTCGCCGGGCACCGCGGAACGGGGCCGCTCGATCGGCAGCACGGGCACGCGGCGCTCGATCACCGGGCCGTCATCCCCGCCCGGCGGGGCGAGGCGCGGCTCGACCGGGTCTATGGCCACGGGGCGGACGGGCGTCTCGAGGGCGCCGGGGGCGGCGCCCGGGCGCAGCGGGTCCGCCCCGGTCGCGGGGACCGGGGCTCCCTCGACGTCCAGCGCAGGGCCCAGACCCGCGCCCGCGGCCGTCCCGGGCGCGGCGGAAGGCACCACCGGATCGGCGTCGCGGGCCGGCGCCGGGGCGACGGGGGCCGGCGCCTCCTCCGCCGCGACGACCGGGCCGACATCGGTCTGCGCCCCGATCTCCCGGGCCCCGGCCGGCGGCCGCTGCCCCCCCAGCAGCGAAGTGGTGCCGAGCGCCAGGACCGACAGCGCCGACCCCAGCGCGACGCCCGCCAGCAGGCCCTTCAGCATAGCCGTCCCCCCATCGCCCGCACCGCCCTCCGATCGTCGTTCCGCGCCCTTGCAGTCGACGCCTCACCATGGCCGCTTGACGCCACCCCCATGCCCGGCACAGCTATACCGCGCGCGAAGGGGCGGGACAGCCCCGCCTTGGATTCCTGCGCGCGAGTGAGGCCGCGAAGATGCTCCTGCTGATCGACAACTACGACAGCTTCACGTGGAACCTGGTCCACCTGATCGGCGATCTGGGCGTCGAGGCGAAGGTGGTCCGCAACGACGCGCTCACGGTGCGCGAGGCGATGGCGATGCGCCCTTCGGCGATCGTCCTCTCCCCCGGGCCGTGCGATCCGGACGCCGCCGGGATCTGCGTGACCCTCGTCCTCGCCGCGGCCGAGGCGGGGATGCCCCTCTTCGGCGTCTGCCTCGGGATGCAGGCGATCGGCCAGGCCTTCGGCGGCCGGATCGTGCGCGCGCCGGCCATCGTCCACGGCAAGCCAGGCCGGATCCGGCACGACGGCGCCGGCGTCTTCGCCGGCCTGCCCTCGCCCCTCTCCGCGACGCGCTACCATTCCCTCGCGGTCGATCCGGCGCGCCTGCCGGACGAGCTGGAGGTGACCGCCCGCGTTGCCGACGGCACCGTCATGGGCCTGCGGCACCGCGCCGCCCCGGTCGAGGGGGTACAGTTCCACCCCGAGTCGATCCGCTCCCAGCACGGCCGGGCGATGCTCCGCACGTTCCTCGATCGGGTCCCCCTTCCCGCATGACCGGCATCAGGCCCCTGATCGGGAAGGCGGCCGAAGGCCCCCTTTCCCCCGACGAGGCGCGCGCCGCCTTCGACGCCCTCTTCGAGGGCGAGGCCACGCCCGCCCAGATCGGCGGCCTCCTCATGGCGATGCGGACCCGGGGCGAGACGGTCGAGGAGTACGCCGCCGCCGCGGCCGCCATGCGCGCGCGGGCGCGGCCGGTCCGCGCGCCGGAGGGGGCGATCGACATCGTCGGCACCGGCGGCGACGGCAAGGGCACGCTCAACATCTCGACCGCCGCGGCCTTCGTGGTCGCTGGGTGCGGGGTGCCCGTCGCCAAGCACGGCAATCGCAACCTCTCGTCGAGATCCGGCGCCGCCGACGCGCTGGGCCAGATCGGGATCGAGGTCATGGCCGGCCCCGACACCGTCGAGCGGGCCCTCGCCGAGGTCGGCATCGGCTTCATGATGGCGCCGATGCACCACCCCGCGATCGCCCACGTGATGCCCGTCCGGGGCGAGCTGGGCACCCGCACCCTCTTCAACATCCTCGGCCCGCTGACCAACCCCGCAGGCGTCACCCGCCAGCTTACCGGCGCCTTCTCGCCCGCGCTGATCGGGCCCATGGCCGAGACGCTCCTCGCTCTCGGCACGGAGGCCGCGTGGCTGGTCCACGGCGGCGACGGTACCGACGAGCTGGCGATCTCCGCCGCCTCGCAGGTGGCCGAGCTGAAGGACGGCGCCGTCACCCGGCGCGAGGTCCACCCCGAAGATGCGGGGCTGCCCGTCCACCCGTTCGAATCGATCCTCGGCGGCGAGCCAGAGGCCAACGGCCGTGCCCTTCGCGCGCTCCTGGGCGGCGAGCGATCAGCGTATCGCGACGCCGTCCTGCTGAACGCGGCAGCCGCCCTCGTGGTCGCGGGCCGCACCGACGAGTTGAAGGAAGGGGCGGCCATGGCAGCCGAGGCCATCGACAGCGGCGCCGCGCGCGGGAAGGCCGAGGGCCTCGCCCGGGTCAGCCCGAAGGCGTGACCGCCGCCCCCGCGCCGTTCCGCTTCGACCTCTCCCGCCTCGGACCCTGGCGCGAGCTGCCCTTCTTCTCCGAGGACCTGCCGGCCATCGCGGCCGGCCTCGCCGCCGAGGCCCGACCGGTGCTCCCGGCCCCCTCCCAGGTCTTCGCCGCCCTCGAGGCCTCGCCGCCGGACGCGGTGCGCGTCCTGATCCTGGGCCAGGACCCATACCCGACCCGGGGCCACGCGCATGGATACGCCTTCTCCGTCGCGCCCGGCGCGGCTTTCCTGCCGCCCTCGCTGAGGAACGTCTTCCGCGAGATCGAGGACGACCTCGGCTGCCGGCGGTCGAACCCCGACCTCTCGGACTGGGCCCGGCAGGGCGTGCTCCTGCTCAACACGGCGCTCACGGTCCCCGAGGGGGTGATCGACGGGCACCGGCGCCTCGGCTGGCAGCGGCTCACCGCCCAGGTCCTCGCCCGCCTGTCCGGCCGGCCCCGCGCCGCGATCCTCTGGGGCAGGCGCGCGCAGGGGGTCGCCGCGAAGCACCTGACCGGCGACCATCTGCGGATCGAGACGGCGCACCCCTCGCCTCTCGCGGCGCGCAAGGGGTTCTTCGGCTCGCGCCCGTTCAGCCAAACGAACGACTGGCTCGCCGCGCGCGGCTTGCCCCCGGTCGACTGGTGCGGGACATAGACGTCCATGAACATCCTCGACCGCATCAAGGCCTACAAGCTGGAGGAGGTGGCGCAGCGCCGCCGCGAGGTACCCGAGGCCGAGATGGAGCGCCGCGCCGAGGCCGCGCCCCCGGTCCGGGACTTCGCCGGCGCGCTCGCGGCGAAGGCGCGGGGGGGCTTCGCGCTGATAGCCGAGATCAAGAAGGCCAGCCCGTCGAAGGGCCTGATCCGGCGGGACTTCGATCCGGCCGCCCACGCGCGCGCCTACGCGGAAGGCGGGGCCGCCTGCCTTTCCGTCCTGACGGATGGGCCTTCGTTCCAGGGCCACGAATCGTTCCTCATCGAATCACGTTCGGCCACCAATCTACCGGTCATTCGTAAAGACTTTCTCTATGCGCCCTACCAAGTCGCCGAGGCCCGCAGCATCGGCTCCGACGCGATCCTGATCATCATGGCGACGGTGTCCGACGCCCAGGCCGCCGAGCTCGAGGATGCCGCGCGGCTCCACGGCATGGCCGCCCTGATCGAGGTCCATGACGAGGCCGAGCTCGACCGCGCCCTCGCGCTGGATTCACCTCTCATCGGCGTGAACAACCGCGATCTCAAGACCTTCGAGGTCGATCTTCAGGTGACCGAACGCCTCGCCGCGCGCCTGCCGGCGGGGCGCGACCTCGTCGCCGAATCCGGCCTCTCCCAGCCGGCGGACCTCCTCCGGCTCTCCCGCTCCGGGGCACGCCGGTTCCTCATCGGGGAAAGCCTGATGCGCCGGCCCGACATCGCCGCCGCGACCCGCCGCATCCTCTCCGCCGAAAGGAAGGCGGCATGACCCTCACCCATCTCGACGCCTCCGGCGCGGCGCACATGGTCGACGTCACCGACAAGGACGTCACCACCCGCACCGCGACCGCCGAAGGGCACATAAGGATGTCGCCAGAAACCCTTGCGTTGGCTAGGGAAGGGCGCGCCGGCAAGGGCGACGTGATCGGCACGGCGCGTCTCGCGGGGATCATGGCGGCCAAGCGAACGGCCGACCTCGTCCCGCTCTGCCATCCGCTGCCGCTCTCGAAGGTTTCGCTGAACATCGCGGCGTGCGAAGGCGGCATCCGGGTTGCCGCGACCGTCCGCACCACGGGCCGAACCGGCGTCGAGATGGAGGCGCTGACGGCCGTGTCGGTCGCGTGCCTGACGCTCTACGACATGCTGAAGGCGGCCCAGAAGGACATGGAGATCGGCGGCATCCGCCTTCTCGAGAAGGCCGGCGGCGCATCGGGCGACTGGCGCCGTTGATCCCGTTCGAGGAAGCCCGCCGGCGCCTCCTCGCCCTCGTCGCGCCCCTCCCGTCCGAACCGGTCCCCCTGGACCGCGCGGGCGGGCGCGCGTTGGCCGAGGCCGTGATCGCCCGGCGGGATTCGCCGCCCTTCCGCGCCTCGATGATGGACGGCTACGCGGTCTCCGGGGATCCCGCCCCCGGAAGCCGGCTCCGGGTGGTGGGCGAGGCGGCCGCCGGGCGGCGCCATTCCGGCCCCCTCGGGTCCGGCGAGGCGGTGCGCATCCTGACCGGCGCGCCCGTCCCGGACGGCGCGGACCGCGTCCTCATCCAGGAGGACGTCGAGCGTGACGGCCACCACGTCGTGCCGAAGCGGGGCGCGGATCGGGCCTCCTATGTCCGGCCCGCCGGTGCGGACTTCGCGGCCGGCGCCCGGATCGAGGCTGGCCAGGTCCTCTCCCCCGCGCTCGTCGCCCTCGCCGCCGCCTTCGGCGCGGCCACGCTCCGCTGCGCCGCACGGCCGGAGGTCGCCATACTCTCCACGGGCGACGAGCTGACGCCGCCCGGGGGCGATCCGGGCCCCGACGGCATCTTCGCGTCCAACGCCTACGGCCTTGCCGCGCTGGTCGGGGCCGCGGGCGGCCGCGCCCGGATCCTGCCCATCGCCGCGGACGATCCCGACCTCCTCGCGGGGGCCATCCGTGCAGGCGCCGGGGCGGACGTCCTCGTGACTTCCGGCGGGGCCAGCGTGGGCGACCGCGACCTCGTGGCGCCCACCCTCGAACGCCTCGGCGCGCGGCTGGACTTCCACCGGATCGCCATGCGGCCCGGCAAGCCCGTCCTGGCCGGCACGCTCGGCGCGCAGGTCGTCCTCGGCCTGCCGGGGAACCCGGTCAGCGCCATGATCTGCGGACGGGTCTTCCTCGTTCCGATGCTGCGCCGGATGCTCCACCTGCCGCAGGACGACGAGGCGTCCGGGATCGCCCTCGTAGCGCCGCTGGAGGCGAACGGCCCCCGCACCCATTTCATGCGCGCCGTGCGGCAGGATGGCGGGGTTCGGGCCCTCGGCAACCAGGATTCGGGGCGCCTCTCGCCGCTCGCGCGGGCCGACCTCCTGATCCAGCGTCCGCCCCACGATCCGGCGCGGCGGGTCGGCGACGTCGCGAGGTGCCTCTCGATCGGGCTTTGACATGAAAGGCGAACCTTTCTAGAACGAAGCCGCAACATCATTCTGGGGGTGCGCCGGTGCTGACGCGCAAGCAACTCGAACTGCTCGACTTCATCAACCGGCGGATGCAGCGGGACGGCGTCCCCCCCTCCTTCGACGAGATGAAGGACGCGCTCGACCTGCGCTCCAAATCGGGCATCCACCGCCTCATCACCGCCCTGGAGGAGCGGGGCTTCATCCGGCGCCTCGCGCACCGCGCCCGCGCGATCGAGATCGTGAAGCTTCCCGACGCCCTGGAGGGCAGGCCCGCCGGCTTCACCCCCCGCGTGATCGAGGGCGATCGCACCGACGCGCCCGCGGGGGCCATGCCCGTCGAGATGCACGCGTCCGAGATCGAGGTCATGGGCCGTATCGCCGCCGGCACCCCGATCGCCGCCATCGCCGAGCCGTCGCACACGGTCGCGGTGCCGGGCCAGATGCTCTCGGGCGAGGCGCGGCACTACGCGCTCGAGGTGCAGGGCGATTCGATGATCGAGGCCGGGATCAACGACGGCGACACGGTCGTCATCCGCGAGGGGCGCGCCGCCGACGACGGCGACATTGTTGTCGCGGTGGTCCGGGGCGAGGAGGCGACGCTCAAGCGGCTGCGCCGTGCCCGCGGGACAGTCGCGCTCGAGGCAGCGAATCCGGCCTACGAGACGCGCGTCTTCCCCGAGGATCAGGTCGAGGTTCGCGGCCGCCTCGTCGGCCTCATCCGCACCTACTGAGGTTCTACGGGGGCTAGCGCACCCAGAGGCGCGGACCCGTCGCCTCCGCCGCGGTGCGGGGGCCGCCCGCCGTCCAGGCGATCGCGCCCGTACGGCGCAGGGCCTCGGGGCCCATCAGCGTGCAGCCCGGGGGCGCGTTACGGTCGGGCACGTTGGTCACGACCAGCGCGCCCTCCCGGCAGACCTCCTCCAGGCGCTCCATACCCCGGATGCCGGGAAGGTGGACGATCCTTCCGCCATCCGGCAGCGACGCGGACCACGGCGCGCCCGGCAGGCGGGCGGACGCGACCTCGCGCCCCGCGCGGTCGCCGTCGTTCTCCAGCCAGAGGCGCCCCGCGAAGCCGTCCCCCCGCTCCCGGCTCAGCGCGCGTCCCTCGGGGGTCATCGCGCCGACCAATCCGCCGCCTTCGGCGATCAGGACGGGTGGACGCTCCGCCTGCATCCAGACCATCAGCGCCGCCGCGACCGGCGCGAGGCCGGCAAGACGTCCGCGCCCTTGCCAGAGGCACAACGCCAGCCCGCCGAGCGTCACCAGCGGCAGGACCGCCGGCGGCGGCGCGGGAACGCCCCGCACCGCCCCCTCCCAGGAGGCAACCTCCTCCGCGACGAAGAGAATCCAGTCGATCCCCGCGCCCATGATCCAGAGGGGCACGCCCTCCAGGCCCAGGGGCCACAGCACCGCCGCCGCGACCGCGCAGGGCATCACGACGGCCCCCATCACCGGCACGGAGAGGAGGTTGGCGACCAGCCCCCAGCTGGACCAGATGTTGAAGTGCGCGGCCGCGAAGGGCGCCGTCGCCAGTCCCGCCACCGCCGAAGAGAACACCGTCGCGCCGAGGAACTGCGCCCAGCCCGGCGCCCGTGGCACGCGGCCCCGGATCGCGCCGAACGCCGCCACCAGCGCGGTCGTGGCGGCGAAGCTCATCTGGAAGCCCGGCCCCGTCACCGCCTCAGGCCGCAGGACGAGGACCACGCATGCCGCCACCGCGACCGCCCGCAGCGTGATCGCCCGCCGGTCCAGCATCACCGCGCCGAGGGCGACGGCCACCATGACGAAGGCCCGCTCCGTCGCGACGGACCCGCCGGAGAGGAGGTAGTAGCCCGCCCCTGCGGCCAGCGCCGCCCCGGCCGCGATCCGCTTGGCCGGCACCCGCAGCGACACCGCCGGCACGAGCGCCAGCCCGAAGCGGACCGCGCCGAAGACCACCCCCGTCAGCAGGCCCATGTGCAGCCCCGAGATCGCCAGGAGGTGCGCGAGGTTCGTCGCCCGCAGGCGGTCGCGCACGGCGGGGTCGATCTCGGCCCGGTCGCCGGTCAGGAGGGCGGCGGCGACGGTGCCGGTGTCCCCCTCCAGGCGCTCCATCACCCCGGCGGCGATGGCGCGGCGCAGGCGGAACACGGGCATCCCGCCTTCGGGCCGGACCAGCGCGACGGGCGGGGCGCGGGCATAGCCGACCGCGCCGATCCGCTCGAACCAGGCCTTGCGGCGGAAGTCGAACCCCCCCGGTTCGACCGGGCCGGAGGGCGGCGAGAGATGCGCCGTCACGCCGATCAGCAGCCCCGGCCGCGGCAGGGTCCCCCCCTCGCCGTGCAGCGAGAGGCGCACGCGCGCCGGGGTGCGGGCGGGGCGGACGTCCTCCAGCCGGACGCGGTCCAGCGTCACCCGCACCTTGCCGGACGCCGAGCGGTCGATCGCGACCACCCGCCCCTCGACCGGCCCGTAGTAGCGGAAGCCCAGCACCGGCCCAGCGACCCAGTGCGCCCGCGCGCCCGCGAGAAGCAGCCCCCCCGCCAGCAGCGCGACCGCCACGGCCGCGAGCGGCAGCCGCCGGCCCGACAGCAGCGCGAGCGCCACCGCCGACGCCGCCGCGGCGTAGAAGCCGGCCCCCGGCTCGAACCGCAGGGCGAACCAGCCGCATATCCCGGTCCCCAGCAGCACCGGCACCCAGGGCAGGCGGTGCCCGCGCTGCCCTTCGGCCCAGGCGGCCGGGCGGGGGCGCGTCCCGGCGGCCCGGTGAAGACCCAGATCCGCCATCTTGTCCTTTCCCGGCCCAGTTGCGAGACGCCCGGCGACCCTGCCCCGCACTGGTTAGGAAATCGTTAATGGCACCCGTCACGCGGATCGCGCCCTCGCCCACGGGCATCATGCACATCGGCACCGCGCGCACCGCGCTGTTCAACTGGGCCTACGCCAAGGGGCGCGGTGGCCGGTTCCTGCTGCGGATCGAGGATACGGACCGGGCCCGCAACACGCCCGAGGCGGTGGAGGCGATCCTGGACGGGCTGCGCTGGCTCGGCCTCGAATGGGACGGCGACGCGGTCTCCCAGTCCGCGCGCGCGCCCCGCCATGCCGAGATCGCGCGCGAGATGCTGAAGAAGGGCGCCGCCTACCGCTGCCTCTCGACCCAGGACGAGATCGCCGCATTCCGGGAAGGGGCGAAGGCGCGGGGCGGGTCGACCCTCTTCCGCTCGCCTTGGCGCGACGTGCCGGACGCGGAGAAGCCCGATGGCGGGGCGATCCGCCTCCGCGCCCCGCGCGAGGGCGAGACCGTGATCCGCGACGCGGTGCAGGGCGACGTGCGCGTGCGGAACGATACGCTGGACGACATGGTCCTGCTGCGCGCCGACGGCACGCCGACCTACATGCTGGCGGTGGTGGTGGACGACCGCGACATGGGCGTCACCCATGTCATCCGCGGCGACGACCACCTGACCAACGCCGCCCGGCAGGTGCAGGTCTACGCCGCGATGGGCTGGCCGGTGCCCGAATACGCGCACATCCCCCTGATCCATGGGCCGGACGGCAGGAAGCTGTCCAAGCGGCACGGCGCGCTGGGGGTGGCCGAGTATCGCGCCATGGGCTTTCCGGCCTCCGCCATGCGCAACTACCTCGCCCGCCTCGGCTGGTCGCATGGCGACGACGAGGTGTTCGGCGACGCCCAGCTGATCGAATGGTTCGACCTGGCGGCGGTGAAGGCCTCGCCCGCGCGCCTCGACCTTCAGAAGCTCGAGGCGATCTCGGGCCGCCACATCGCGATGACGGCGGATGCTGCGCTGCTGCATGGCATCCGGGACTTCCTGGCCGCGACGGGGGCCGCGCCGCTGACGGAGGGTCAGGCGGACCGTCTCCTCGCCGCGATGCCCCACTTGAAGGAGCGGGCGAAGACCTACCCCGATCTTCTTGAAAAGGGGCACTTCGCGCTGGCATCGCGCCCGGTCGCACCGGACGAGAAGGCGCAGAAGGCGCTGACGCCCGAGGCGCGCGGATGGCTCGCCGAATTGACGCCGCGCCTGCGAGAGGGTAGCTGGATACGCGACGACCTGGAGGGGATCGCCTCGGCCTTCGCCGAAGCGAAGGGCATCAAGTTCGGCAAGCTCGCGGGACCCCTCAGGGCCGCGCTCGCCGGCCGCACCGTCACCCCCAGCGTGTTCGACATGATGCTGGTCCTCGGGCGGGAGGAGACCCTCGCGCGCCTCCGGGACGCGGCCGAAGCATGAGGGGCGCCGCCCCGCGAATGGGGAGGGCCCGAATGGCCGACAAGACCGCGAAGCTGAGCTGGGACGACAACACGGTCGAGCTGCCGATCCACTCGCCCACCGCTGGGCCCGACGTGATCGACATCTCCAAGCTCTACGCGCAGGGCGACGTGTTCACCTACGATCCGGGCTTCACCTCCACGGCTTCGTGCGAATCGACGATCACGTACATCGACGGCGAGGAGGGGGTCCTCCTCCATCGCGGCTACCCGATCCAGCAGCTCGCCGAGAAATCGTCCTACCTCGAGGTGTGCTACCTCCTGCTCTACGGCGACCTGCCGACCGCCGCCGAGCTGGAGAAGTTCGTCCACGACGTGACGCACCACACCATGCTGCACGAGCAGATGTACAACTTCACCCGCGGCTTCCGCCGCGACGCGCCGCCCATGGCGATCATGGTCGGCATGGTGGGCGCCATGTCCGCCTTCTACCACGACAGCACCGACATCACCGATCCCTGGCAGCGCGAGGTCGCGGCCTTCCGCATGATCGCCAAGATGCCGACCATCGCGGCGGTGGCCTACAAGTACTCGATCGGCCAGCCCTTCGTGTATCCGCGCAACGACTGCGACTACGCGACGAACTTCCTTCGCATGTGCTTCTCGCTGCCGGCCGAGGACTACATGCCGAACCCGATCCTGTCGCGCGCGATGGACAGGATCTTCACCCTCCACGCCGACCACGAGCAGAACGCCTCGACCTCCACCGTCCGGCTGGCCTCCTCCTCGGGGGCGAACCCGTTCGCCTGCATCGCCGCCGGGATCGCCTGCCTCTGGGGGCCAGCGCATGGCGGCGCGAACAAGGCCGCCCTCGAGATGCTGGAGGAGATCGGGACCCCCGACCGCATCCCCGAGTACATCGCCCGCGCCAAGGACAAGGACGACCCGTTCCGCCTGATGGGCTTCGGCCACCGGGTCTACAAGAACTTCGACCCCCGCGCCGTCGTGATGAAGCAGTCCGCGGACGAGGTGCTCGACCTCCTCGGGATCGAGGACAACCCCATCCTACAGGTCGCCAAGGAGCTGGAGAAGGCCGCGCTCGACGATCCCTACTTCGCGGATCGCAAGCTCTTCCCGAACGTGGACTTCTACTCGGGCATCATCCTCAACGCGATGGGCTTCCCGACCTCGATGTTCACGCCGATCTTCGCCGTCTCGCGCACCGTCGGCTGGGTGTCGCAGTGGAAGGAGATGCTGATGGACCCCAAGCAGAAGATCGGGCGTCCCCGGCAGCTCTACATGGGAGCGACCGAACGGGACTACGTCGAGGTCGAGGACCGGTAGGGACGCGCCCGGTTGGACATCGCCCTCGTCCGCTCCTTCCTCGAGGTCGCAGCGACGGGCTCGTTCGTCGCGGCGTCCGAGCGGCTCTTCGTCACGCAATCGGCCGTGTCCCTGCGCATCCAGCGGCTCGAGGACCAGCTCGGGCAGACGCTGTTCATCCGCTCGAAGGCGGGCGCGCGCCTCACCCAGCCCGGCCGGCAGTTCGAGCGGTACGCCACCTCGATCCTGCGGACATGGGAGGAGGCGCGCCAGCAGGTCTCCCTTCCCGAACGGTTCACCCGCGCCGTCGGCCTCGGGGCGCAGCCGTCCCTCTGGCCCCGCCTCGGCTTCAGGTGGATCGACGCGCTGCGCGCCGGCTGGCCCGAGATCGCCGTGCGCGCCGAGACCGGCAGCGCGGAGGACCTGACGCGGGCGCTCTCGCTAGGCACGCTGCAGGCGGCCCTCCTCTACGCGCCCATCCTGCGGCCGGGCCTGCGCGCGGCCAAGATCCTCTCGGAGGAGCTGGTCCTCGTCTCCACCCGGCCCGGCGACGCGGCGGAGGCCCTGGGGTCGCGCTACGTGATGACGGACTGGGGCCCGGACTTCGCGGCGCGCCATGCGGCCGCCCTTCCCGACCTCTCGCGCCAGGGGGTGACGATGTCGCTCGGCGCGCAGGTGGCGGATTACCTCCTCAAGCGCGACGCGGCCGCCTACCAGCCGGCCCGCTACGTCGCCCGGCACATCGCCGACGGGCGCCTGCACCCGGTCGAGGGCGCGCCGATCTTCGAGTTTCCCGTGTGGTCCGTCTTCCGTCAGGATCTCGCCGGCGAGGCGTCCGTCCCCGTCGACGACGCGCTGCGTTCCGCGGTAGCGGAGGCCGAGGCCGAGCAGGACCGCGTCTTGCAGGCGATAGGCTGATTTTAAATCATGCTATCGGGAAGAATTTCGAATTTCCTTTATCCTGCTGTCAGGAATATGACTGCTGCAACGGAGGCACGAGACGGACCCCTGGCCCATTTCGCCTCCGACCGCTGCGGGCTTCCTGACAGAACCCGCGGCACAAGCGGATGCCCTCGGTCGTTCGCATGCAATCCAGCGCCTCGCGGCGCGCGGCCTGATCGAAAGGATGTGGCCATGAAGACGACGAAGACGATCACCGCGGTCCTGCTCGGGACCCTCTTCCTCAGCGCCTGCAACACCGTGGGGGGCGTCGCGCGCGACACCTACGGCGCGGCCCGCTTCGTGGTGAACCAGGTCGGAGACGACGACTGAGCCGGCAGGCGGCGGCACGGGACCCCCGGGCCGCCGCGACGCCATTCCCGCCCCGGTCGCTCGGCGGATGACCGCGCGTGCAGAACCGGGCATCGGCGGAAAGGCGGGGTTTCGCGGCCTTGTCGCGGAACGGGTTCGGCGCATTGCGCATCACGCCGTATCGCCCGACCAGAAACGAATGATCCGGCCGCAGCGCCGCAGAAGGATGATGTTTCCATGATGATCAAGACCCGTATCTCGGCGATCTTCGCCGCTGCCCTCCTCGCCACCGCCGGCGCCGCACAGGCGCAGGCCGTGCTCGTCGGCACCGAGGCCCTCGACGATCGCGTCGACGACCTCACCGACGTCATCGACGAGGACTTCCGCCGCGGCGAGGACGAGCAGCGGTTCGGCTTCGGCGGCGTCCCCCAGGGCTTCGCGGGCTCCGCGGCCCTCGGCTTCTCGACCACCTCGGGCAACACCGAGACGACCGACATCACGGGTGCCGGGCGCATCACCTATGGCCGGGGCGCCAACGCCTACACGTTCGGCTTCGGCATCGAGTACGGCGAGACCGACGACGAGGAGACCAAGAACGAGGCCTTCCTGGTCGGCGAGTACTCGCGCCAGATCAACGGCCCGCTCTACGCTTTCGGCCTCGGCTCCTACCAGTACGACGAGTTCGGGACCTTCGAGGACGACCTCTTCATCGGCGCGGGCCTCGGCTACCGTATCCTGGCGACGCCGTCGCAGACCTGGCGCGTCCAGGCCGGCCCCGGCGCGCGCTACACCGAGACGCAGCTCGGCGACGACGAGACGGAGCTCGCCGGCCTCATCTCGTCGCGCTACTACCAGCAGCTGACGCCGACGCTCTCGCTGACCAACGACACCGCCGCGCTCTACTCGGACGAGGCGCAGTGGACGCTGCGGAACGATTTCGGCCTCAACTTCGCCATCACGGATCGTGCCTCGACGCGCATCTCCTACGTGACCGACTACGTGTCCGACCCCCTCCCCGGGGCCGAGAGCACCGACAACCGCCTGGGCGTCAGCCTCGTCTACGGGTTCTGACCCCCGGCCCCGCCGGCCACCCCGGAAGGGGTCCGGCCGGCGGGGCCACTGGCCCGCTTCCGGGCCCGGGCCCGGGCGCGCTTCCTACGCGCCCGTCCTTTCTCCCCGCCATGGCCCCCTCAAATCGTCGCGTTGGTCGCGCCCCCGTCCAGAAGCACGTTCTGCCCCACGATGAACCCCGCGTGGACCGAGGCGAGGAAAGCGCACGTCGCGCCGAACTCCTCCGGGGTGCCGTAGCGGCGGGCGGGGATGGTCGCCTTGCGCCGCTCGCGCGCCTCCTCCAGCGTGATGCCTTCGGCCTTCACGACCCCCCGGTCCAGCGCGTCGGCTCGGTCCGTCGCATGGATGCCCGGCAGGAGGTTGTTGATCGTCACCCCCATCGGCGCCACCTGCCGCGCGGTCCCGGCCACGTAGCCCGTCAGCCCCGCGCGCGCCGCGTTGGACAGGCCCAGTTGCGGGATCGGCGCCTTCACCGATTGCGAGGTGATGTTGACCACCCGCCCCCAGCCGCGCTCGCACATCCCCGGCAGCAGCGCCGTCATCAGCAGGATCGGCGCCAGCATGTTCGCGTCGAGCGCGGCCTGGAAGTCCGCCCGTCCCCAGTCGGACCAGTGCCCCGGCGGCGGCCCTCCGGCGTTCGTCACCAGGACGTCGGGCGCGCCCGCCGCCTCGATCACCGCCGCCTGCCCTTCTTCGGTGGTCACGTCCGCAGGGACGGTCGTCACCTCGACGCCGTGCGCGTCGCGTATCGCACCGGCCGCCCGCTCCAGCGCGTCGGCGCCCCGGGCGTTCAGCACGACGTCGCAGCCCGCCGCCGCCAGCGCTTCGGCGCAGCCGCGCCCCAGGCCCTTCGATCCGGCGCAGACCACCGCGCGCCTTCCCCTGATCCCCAAGTCCATCCGATATCCTCCGGCCGTTCGCCGCCGGCCTAGTCCAAGCGCCCGCACCGCGCCATCCCGCAGCGGCCGGCGGCATTCCGGCCGGTCCGCCCGATCTCGCGGCACAGCGGCCCGCGGCGCCCCAGGGTGGCTGGCGCGGCGGCACGGCGCCCGCTAGCCTGCCGCCGGAAAGGGGGACGCCATGCCGCTCGACACGCCAGGGATGGGGCCGCTCGTCGCCATCGACGACCTCCGGGTCGAGTTCGAGACCTCGCAAGGCACCGTCGTCGGGGTCGAGGACGTCTCCTTCGCCATCGCCCCGGGCGAGACGGTCGCCGTCGTGGGCGAGTCCGGCTCGGGAAAGTCCGTCTCCTCCCTCTCGCTCATGCGCCTCGTCGAGTTCGGAGGCGGCGAGATCGTCCGCGGCACGCTGCGCTTCCGGCGGGGCGACGAGACGATCGACCTCGCCACCGCGGACGAGCGGCTGATGCGCGACATCCGCGGCAACGCCATCGGCATGATCTTCCAGGAGCCGATGACCACGCTGAACCCCGTGTTCACCATCGGCCGCCAGTTGACCGAGGGCCTTCGCGTCCACGGCGGCGTCACCCGCCGCGAGGCCGAGGCCCGGGCGACGGACCTCCTGCGCCAGGTCCGCATACCCGAGCCCGAGCGGCGCTTGCGCCAGTACCCGCACGAGCTGTCGGGCGGCATGCGCCAGCGCGTGGTCATCGCCATGGCGCTGATCTGCGAGCCGCGCCTCCTCATCTGCGACGAGCCGACGACCGCCCTCGACGTCACCATCCAAGCCGAAATCCTGGCCCTGATCGACCGCCTCAAGCGCGAGACGGGGACCGCGGTGATGTTCATCACCCACGACATGGCCGTGGTCGCCCAGATGGCCGACCGAGTGGTCGTCATGTACCGCGGCAACCTCGTCGAGACCGGCACCGTCACGGAGATCTTCGAGAACCCGAAGGCCGACTACACGAAGGCCCTGCTCGCCGCCGTCCCCAAGCTGGGCGAGATGCAGGGCAGGCCCGACCCCGAACCCATGCGCATCCTGGGCGCCGAGGACCAGCCCGAGCCGAGGCCGATCCCCCGCACGGGCGTGCCCCTGCTCGAGGTGCGCGGCCTGACCACCCGGTTCCCGGTCCGGAAGGGCCTCTTCCGCCGCACGGTCGCCAACGTCCACGCGGTCGAGGACCTGACCTTCACCCTCAACCGGGGCGAGACGCTGTCGCTGGTGGGCGAGTCGGGCTGCGGCAAGTCCAGCGCCGGCCGCTCGATCCTCCGCCTGGTCGAGCCGACCTCCGGCAGCGTGGTGATGGACGGCACGGACGTGACTGCGCTCGGCCCCTCGCAGATGCGCGGCGAGCGGCGCGAGATGCAGATGATCTTCCAGGATCCGTTCGCGTCCCTGAACCCCACCCGCCGCCTCTTCGAACAAGTGGCCGAGCCCTTGCGCAACTACGGGCTGACCGACGCGATCGACGACCGCGTCCGCGCCCTCTTCGACCGCGTCCACCTGCCCCGCGCCTTCATGCGCCGCTACCCGCACGAGCTGTCGGGCGGCCAACGCCAGCGCGTGGCCATCGCCCGGGCCCTCGCGCTGAACCCCAAGCTGATCGTCGCGGACGAGGCGGTGTCGGCCCTCGACGTCTCGGTGCAGGCGCAGGTCCTGAACCTGATGATGGAGCTGCAGGCCGATCTGGGCCTCGCCTTCCTCTTCATCTCGCACGACATGGCCGTGGTCGAACGGGTCTCCCATCACGTCGCGGTCATGTATCTCGGCCGGATCGTCGAGATCGGGCCCCGCCAGGCGGTGATGGAGGATCCCCGGCACCCCTACACGCGCCAGCTCCTCGCGGCGGTCCCGGTCCCCGACCCGCGGGTGCGCAAGCTGGAGGCGGATCTCGACTTCAAGCCGGTCCCCTCGCCCATCTTCGACCTCTCCTACGACCCCGCACCATCCGAATACGACGAGGTCGCGCCGGGCCACCGCGTCCTGCGGGGCGAATGGGGCGGATTCGAGCGGTCGGACGACCTCGTGCGGGCCGAGAACGCCATCCGCGAGGACGGCGCCCTCCTCGGCGACACGCCCCGCAGGGTCCTCTACGACTAGGGACCTAGCCCGCCTCCTCCACGCCGCGCATCGCGGGCCAGCGCACCGAAGGCTCGACCGGGACGGTCGCGGGGGGCAGGAAGAACTCCTGCCGGACGATGCGCCCGCCCTCGACCTCGAACACCCCGACCGAGCGGACGTCCTGCGCGAAGCGCCCGTCATGCGAGACGAGGCGCCCATGGAACTGCAGCGCGAACCGCCCGGCATCCGTCGTTTGCGGGCCCGACAGGAACGGGCCCGCCACGTCCATCTCCGCGGGCTTCACCAGCGCCGCGCGCGCCTCGTAGGCCGCCCGGATCTCGACATGGCCGCGCAAGGGCGCGCCGACGTCGGACCAGTGGCCCTCGACCACCACCGCCTCCGGGTCGTAGAGGTCGGCCACGGCGTCCACGAGGCGCCCCGCCCGAATGGCGGAGATCAGCGCCTCGGCGATCGCTGTCACGGACATGGCCGCCCCCCAAGCGCGAAGGCGCGCCATCCGCCCAACGCATCCCAAAGGCCCCTTTCGGTCAACCCTGACGCCAAGGAAGCCCGCGCAACGGCCGTTTGCACATCGCCCTGGCGCCGCATACCTGCCGCCCATGGACACGAACCGCCCCGCCCTGCCGCCCGAGATCGCCCGCCGGCGCACGTTCGCGATCATCTCGCACCCGGACGCCGGCAAGACCACGCTGACGGAGAAGTTCCTGCTCTACGGCGGGGCGATCCAGCTCGCCGGCCAGGTCCGCGCCAAGGGCGAGGCGCGGCGAACCCGCTCGGACTTCATGCAGATGGAGAAGGATCGCGGCATCTCCGTCAGCGCCTCCGCGATGTCCTTCGACTACAAAGACTTCCGCTTCAACCTCGTCGACACGCCCGGCCACTCCGACTTCTCGGAGGACACCTATCGCACGCTGACGGCCGTGGACGCCGCCGTCATGGTGATCGACGGGGCCAAGGGGGTCGAATCCCAGACCCGCAAGCTCTTCGAGGTGTGCCGCCTGCGCGACCTGCCGATCCTGACCTTCTGCAACAAGATGGACCGCGAGAGCCGGGACACCTTCGAGATCGTCGACGAGATCCAGGAGAGCCTCGCCATCGACGTGACCCCCGCGTCATGGCCCATCGGGATCGGCGCGGACTTCGTCGGGGTCTACGACATGCTGAACGGCCAAGTCGTGCTGATGGACCGCGCCGACCGCAACGTGGTGGCCGAGCGGATCACCGTCGGGATCGACGACGACGCGCTCGCGGACCATGTCCCCGCCCACCTGATCGGCACCTTGCGCGAGGAGGTCGAGATGGCGCGCGAGCTCTTGCCCCCCCTCGACCCGCAGGCGGTGCTGGACGGGACGATGACCCCGATCTGGTTCGGCAGCGCCATCAACTCCTTCGGGGTGGCCGAGCTGATGGAGGGGATCGGCGCCCTCGCCCCCGAGCCCCAGCCCCAGGCCGCCGAGCCGCGACAGGTCGCCCCGGAGGAGCCGAAGGTCGCGGGCTTCGTGTTCAAGGTGCAGGCCAACATGGACCCCAAGCACCGCGACCGCGTGGCCTTCCTGCGCCTCGCCTCCGGCCATTTCACCCGCGGCCAGAAGCTGACCCACGTGCGCACGAAGAAGCCCATGGCCGTGTCGAACCCCGTCCTCTTCCTGGCGAGCGACCGCGAGCTGGCGGACGAGGCATGGGCGGGCGACATCATCGGCATCCCCAATCACGGCCAGCTCCGCATCGGCGACACGCTGACGGAGGGCGAGGCGATCCGCGTCACCGGCATCCCCTCCTTCGCGCCCGAGCTTCTCCAGAACTGCCGCGCCGGGGATCCCCTTAAGGCCAAGCACCTCGAGAAGGCCCTGATGCAGTTCGCCGAGGAAGGCGCCGCCAAGGTCTTCAAGCCCGCCATCGGGTCGGGCTTCGTCGTCGGCGTGGTCGGCGCGCTGCAGTTCGACGTCCTCGCCTCCCGGATCGAGGGGGAATACGGCCTGCCCGTCCGGTTCGAGCCCTCGCAGTTCACCTCCGCCCGCTGGATCACCGGCCCCAAGGCGGCCGTCGAGGCCTTCGCCGAGAGGAACAAGGGCCACCTCGCCCACGACAACGACGGCGACCTCGTCTACCTCACGCGCCTCCAATGGGACATCGACCGGATCGAGCGGGACCACCCCGAGCTGACGCTGAGCGCCACGAAGGAGATGATGGTGTGACCTGACGGCCGGGAACGCGGCGTCCCCGGGGCCGTTCCCGTTCCTCAAGCGAAGGAAGGAGACCCCAATCATGGCTACGAAGAAACGCGGCAGCGCCCATTGGACCGGCGGCCTGAAGGACGGCAAGGGCACCGTCTCGACCGGCTCGGGCGCGATGAAGGACAACCCCTACGGCTTCAACACCCGCTTCGAGGACGCGCCCGGCACCAACCCCGAGGAGCTGGTCGCGGCCGCCCATGCCTCCTGCTTCTCCATGGCCTTCTCCATGGTGCTCGGCCAGTCCGACCTGACCCCAGGTGCCATCGACACCACCGCCACCGTGACCCTCGAGGAGAAGGACGGCGGCTTCGCCGTCACCAAGTCCCATCTGGAGGTCCGCGCCACCGTGCCCGGCGCCACGGAGGATCAGGTCCGCGAGGCGGCCGAGGGCGCCAAGGCCAACTGCCCCATCTCGAAGCTGCTGAACGCCGAGATCACGATGGACCTCTCCGTCGCCTGACCGGCACGCCGGCCGGCGGACCACCGCCGGCCGGCCTTGCGCGGCGCCCGCTCCCGCGTAACCTCCGCCCGACCGTCCGGAGGAGCCGACCGATGCGCCGCGCCATGATCCCCCTCGCCGCCCTACCCGCCCTGCCCGCCGTCGCCGAGACGGAAGGCGCCGCCGACGCCTGGCACGTCCTGGACCGGATCACCTTCGACGAGGTGGCGACCGAGGACAGCTATGCCGTCCACAAGACCTTCCCCGCCGAGATCGCGGACGGCGCGCCCGCGTTCGAGGTGTCCGGCTACGCCGTGCCCATGGACCTCGAGGGGCGCGAGTTCATGCTCGTCTCCGACCTCGCCGAATGCCCGTTCTGCGGCGCGGGCGACCACGGCGTCACGGTCAACGTCTCCATGGCCGAGCCCATGCCCGGCATCGACGCGTCCCAGCGCGTCGTCCTGCGCGGCGCCTTGATCCCCGTCCACGACCCCGAGACCTGGCAATCCGTGATCCTCACCGATGCGGTGCGCCTCGACGCGTAGGGGCGCCCCCTTGCTTCGTTGACCGAAGCGCCCACATGTCCTAGGGACCGCGCAGCCGCGGCATTCGGCTGCGCGCATATGTGGGACGCGCCGAATCAGCGTCCCGGAACCGCGGCCGCCCAAGGTCGCCACCCAACGGACGCTCATGACGAAATTCGCTGACCTGAACCTCTCCCCAAAGGTTCTCAAGGCGGTCGAGGAGACCGGCTACGAGACCCCCACCCCCATCCAGGCGGGGGCCATCCCCCCCGCGCTCGAAGGACGCGACGTCCTCGGCATCGCGCAGACGGGCACCGGCAAGACCGCCAGCTTCACGCTGCCCATGATCACCAAGCTGGCCCGGGGCCGCGCCCGCGCGCGCATGCCCCGCAGCTTGGTCCTCGCGCCGACGCGCGAGCTGGCCATGCAGGTGGCAGAGAACTTCGACGCCTACGCCAAGCACGTGAAGCTCTCCAAGGCCCTCCTCATCGGCGGCGTCTCCTTCAAGGAGCAGGAGACCCTGCTCGACAAGGGCGTCGACGTGCTGATCGCCACGCCCGGCCGCCTCCTCGACCACTTCGAGCGTGGCAAGCTCCTCCTCTCGGGGGTCGAGATCATGGTCGTGGACGAGGCCGACCGCATGCTCGACATGGGCTTCATCCCCGACATCGAGCGCATCTTCCAGATCACCCAGACCTCGCGCAAGCAGACCCTCTTCTTCTCCGCCACCATGGCGCCGGAGATCGAGCGGATCACCAGGACCTTCCTGAACGACCCTGCCAAGATCGAGGTCGCGCGCGCCGCCACCACGGGCGAGAACATCGCCCAGTCCGTCGTGATGTTCCGCGCCTCGCGCCGCGACCGCGCCGCGACCGAGAAGCGCAAGCTGCTGCGACAGGTCATCGACGCCGAGGGCGAGGGCTGCACCAACGCGATCGTCTTCTGCAACCGCAAGACGGACGTGGACGTGGTCGCCAAGTCCCTGAAGAAGTACGGCTACAACGCCGCGCCGATCCATGGCGACCTCGACCAGTCCACCCGGATGGCGACCCTGGCCTCGTTCCGCGAGGGCCAGCTGCGGTTCCTCGTCGCCTCGGACGTCGCCGCGCGCGGCCTCGACATCCCGGCCGTCAGCCACGTCTTCAACTACGACGTGCCCTCACACGCCGAGGACTACGTCCATCGCATCGGCCGCACCGGCCGGGCCGGACGCTCGGGCGTGGCGGTGATGATCTGCTCCACCGCCGACGAGAGGAACCTCGAGGACGTCGAGCGCCTCATCAAGAGCGACATCCCCCGCGCCGGCGGCGCGCCCGACGAGGCCCCCACGCCCGAGGAAGCCGCCGAGGAGAAGCCGAAGAAGTCCCGCTCCTCCCGCTCGCGGAAGAAGAAGGACGAGGCCCAGAAGCCCGCCGAAGCCGGGCAGGATGCCGCCCCGGCGGGCGAGCGCGAGGAAGGGCCTGCCCGCCCCCCCGAGGTCCCGGTGAAGGCCGAGGGCGGGGAAAGCGACGGCTCGCCTCGCGGCCGCTCCCGCGGTGGGCGCGGCCGGGGCCGCGGGGACGACGACGACCGCGGCCCGACCGGCCCGAAGGTCGTGGGGATGGGCGATCACCTTCCCGGCTTCATCGAGAAGTCCTTCGAGGAACGCCTCGCATCGTGACGGCGGCGGGGCGGGTCGAAGCCCGTCCCGCCGACCCGATGGGGCGCGGGCCCCGGCCCGCCGCCCCGCCCCTCAGGACAGCCGCGACACCACGACGATCACCTCCGGCTTCTTGCCGATCTCGTCGTTCGACACCGCGCGCGCGGCCTTGCGAAGCGCGTCGTCCAGCTTGTCGTCGTCCGCGACCTGCTTCGGCGACAGCGCGTCCACCGTCGCGCCCAGCCGGGCCTCCATCGTCTCGGCCAACGGGCCGGACCTGCCTTCGGCGGGCAGGCCCATCAGCTCGACCCAGGGCTCGCCCAGGACGTCGCCATCCTCGTCCACGATCAGGGTGACGACGCAGGTCCCGTTCAGCGCCATGCGGATGCGGTCGCGCACCACGCCGTCCAGGGCGCCGATCTGCACCTCGCCGTCCTTGTAGATGCGCCCGGCCTCGATGTGCTCGGCCACCTTCGGCGCCTCGCCGGTCAGGTCCAGCATGGTCCCGTTCGTCGCGACGGCGCTGGGAATCCCGGCGGCGCGGGCCATCTCGGCCTGCTTGCGCAGCATCCGGTGCTCGCCGTGCATGGGGATCACCATGGCCGGGCGCATGATCTCGTGCACGCGCTGGATGTCCGGCCCGTTCGCGTGGCCCGAGACGTGATAGGCCGTCTCCTCGTCCGAGACGACGTCCACCCCCTGCTCCGAGAAGGCGTTGACGATCTGAAGCACGCCCCGCTCGTTCCCCGGGATGGTCTTGGACGAGAAGAGGAACGTGTCCCCTTCGGCCATGGTCAGCCCCAGGTACTTGCCGCGGCTCAGCTGCGCCGAGGCTGCCCGCCGCTCGCCCTGGCTGCCGGTGACGACCAGCATCAGGCTCTCGCGGGGGATGTCGCGGGCGTCCTCCAGGTCGACGGTCTCGGGGAAGTCCTCGACCACCCCGGCCTCCTTCGCGGCGGCGACCATGCGTTGCATGGACCGGCCCAGCAGGCAGACGCTGCGCCCCGCCTCCTGGCCCGCGCGGATCATTGACTGGACCCGTGCGACGTTGGACGCGAAGGTCGTGGCCACGACCATGCCGGACGCCTCGGCGACCAGCTCGCGGATGTTGGGCCCGACCAGGGATTCCGACCGCCCCGGATGCGGCACCCAGACGTTCGTGCTGTCGCAGACCAGCGCGTGCACCCCGTCCCCGGCCGCGGCGCGCCAATCCTCCTCGACGAAGCCCTCGCCCACCACCGGATCGGGGTCGAGCTTGAAGTCGCCCGTGTGGAAGATCCGCCCCGCGGGCGTGTCGATCAGCATCCCCGACGCCTCGGGGATCGAGTGGGGGACCGGCATGAAGCTCAGCGTCATCTGCCCGACGGGCACCCCTTCCATCGGGCCCACGACCCTGACGATGCGTCCGGCGTCGAAGCCCTGCTCCTCCAGCTTGCGGCGGGCGTGGATCGCGGTGAACTTCCGAGCATAGACCGGCACGTCCCCCAGCCGGCTGTAAAGATGCCCGACCGCGCCGACATGGTCCTCGTGCGCGTGGGTGACGAACACCGCCTCCAGCCGGTCCCGGTTCTCCTCCAGCCATGCGGTGTCGGGGAAGATCAGGTCGACCCCGGGCGTGCTGTCCATGTCGGGGAAGGTCACGCCGAGGTCCACCAGGACCAGCCGCTCGGCCCCGGGCTCGCCCCATCCGTAGACATAGGCGTTCATGCCGACCTCGCCGGCGCCCCCGAGGGGGAGGTAGATCAGTCTCTCGGTCATTTCATGCTTTCGTTGTGCTTATGGATCACGGTCAGCCCGTGCATGGTCAGGTCCTCCTCGAACGCGTCGAAGAGGGGTTCGGCCTGCTGGAACAGGGGCGCCAGCCCGCCCGTCGCTATGACCTTCATCGGACGCGCCCTCTCGGCGCGGATGCGGGTCGTTATCTCGCGGATGAGGCCGACATAGCCCCAGAAGACGCCCGACTGCATGCAGGCGACGGTGTTGGTCCCCACGACGCGCTGGGGCTTGGTAATGTCCACGTGCGGCAGCGCGGCGGCCGCCTGGTGCAACGCCTCGAGGCTCAGGTTGATCCCGGGCGCGATGGCCCCCCCGACATAGGCGCCGTCGGCGTCCACCACGTCGAACGTGGTGGCGGTGCCGAAGTCCACGATCACGAGGTCGCCGCCGTGCCGGTCGTATGCCCCCGCCGCGTTCGCCAGCCGGTCCGGCCCGACCGTGGTGCCCTCGTCCACCCGCGGGGGGGTGGGCAGGGCCGCGTCGCGCCCCACGACGAGGGGGCGGCACCCGAAATAGCGATCCGCCATGACGCGCAGGTTGAACACGACGCGCGGCACGGTGGCCGAGACGATGACGTCCGTGATGTCCGCGTCCAGCTTCCGGTGCCGGGCCAGCGCCTCGAACCAGACCCAGTACTGGTCCGCCGTCCGCTGCCACTCCGTCGCGGTGCGGAAGGTGGCGAGGAAGCGCGTTCCGTCCCAGACGGAGAAGACCGTGTTCGTGTTCCCGCAGTCGATGCAGAGCAGCATGCCGCCCCCTCTACGCGCAGCGGCGGCGGGGGCAAGCGAAAGCGGCCCCGCCCCGGCCTGGGGACGGCCGACGGGGCACCCGGCAGCATCCCGGACGGCAACCGCTCAAGGCAGCACGTCGCCCGCCGACACGCGCCGCTCGCCCGTCACCGTCGCCAGGACCAGCGCGCCGTCCGGCGCGATCCCTTCCATCCGCCCTTCCACGACCCCGCGCGGAAGGCGCACCGCCACCCGCTCGCCCAACCGGGCGGCGTGCCGCATCCATTCGGCGCGCACCTCGGCGAAGCCCCCGGCGCGCAGCGCCCCTTCCCAGCGGGCGAAGGCCGGCGCCAGCCGGTCGAGGAAGCCCTCCGGCGTGCAGGGCCGATCCAGCGCCACGGCCGGAAGCGCCCCCTCCGGCAGCGCGTCCGAAGGGGGCGCGGCGGCGAGGTTGACGCCGACCCCGACGGCGACGCGCCCCCCCGGCAGCCCCTCCAGAAGGATGCCCGCCAGCTTCCGGCCGCCCAGGAGGACGTCGTTCGGCCACTTCAGCGACAGGCCGGCCTGCCCCCGCACGCCCTCCAGCGCATCCCGCAGCGCGACCGCGGCGACGAAGCTGCGAAGCGGCGCCTCCGCCGGGGGCGCCTCGAACACGCCCGTCGCGGCGAAGTTCCCCTCCGGCATCAGCCAGGACCGGCCGCGCCGGCCGCGCCCGCTGGTCTGCCGGTGCGCCAGGACCCAGAACGGCCCCTCCCGCCCGTCGGCGATCCTGCGCGCCTCCGCCATGGTCGAGGCGCATTCGGGCAGGACGATCCGCTCCACGCCGGCGGGCCAGCCGGCGCCCTCTCCCTCCGGCCTGGCCATGGCTGCGCCGCGCCTCAGCCCGCGATCAACGCCGCCGCCGCGAGGGCCGCCGCGTCGTCCACCCCGAGAAGCGAGATCATCCCCAGCACCATCACCGCAGCCGAGCCGACCAGCATGACGCGCTGGATGGCGTCGCCCCCGCGGTCCAGCTCGTCCGCCTCCTCGCCGAAGAACATCAGGTACACGATCCGCAGGTAGTAGAACGCGCCCACCACGCTCGCCACGACGCCGATCACGGCCAGCCAGACCATGTCCGCCGCGACGGCCGCCTGCAGCACCACGAACTTGGCGAAGAACCCGAGGAAGGGCGGCACGCCCGCCATCGAGAACATCAGGACCAGCATCGACCAGGCGCGGACCGGCTCGTAGCGTGCGAGGCCGCCTAGCGCGCCGATGTCCGGCACCGGGCGCCCGCCCCTCTCCATCAGGAGGATGAAGGCGAAGGCGCCGACGTTCATCGCGATGTAGATCGCCATGTAGAGCAGCATCGCCTCGACCCCGAAGGCCGTCCCGGCAGCCAGGCCGATCAGGGCGTAGCCCATGTGCCCGATGGACGAGTAGGCCATCAGCCGCTTGATGTCCCGCTGCCCGATCGCGGCCACGGATCCCAGGATCATCGACAGCACCGAGAGCAGGGCGATGACCTGCGTCCAGTCCGCCACGGCCAGCCCGAACGCGTCCCAGACGACCCGCGCCAGCAAGGCCATCGCCGCCAGCTTCGGCGCGGTGGCGAAGAAGGCCGCGACCGGGGTGGGCGCGCCCTCGTAGACGTCGGGCGTCCACATGTGGAACGGCGCGGCCGAGATCTTGAAGGCCAGCCCCGACATCACGAAGACGAGGCCGAAGAGAAGCCCCAGCGGCATCTCGCCGAAGGCGACGGTGAACACCCCCGCATAGAGCGTCGTGCCCGCGTAGCCGTAGACCAGGCTGATCCCGTAGAGCAGCAGCCCCGAGGACAGCGCGCCGAGGACGAAGTACTTCAGCCCCGCCTCCGTCGACTTCACGCTGTCGCGCCGGATCGCCGCGATCACGTAGGCCGCCAGCGACTGCAGCTCGAGCCCCATGTAGAGGATGATCAGGTCCCCCGAGGAAACCATGACCATCATCCCGACGACGGCCAGCGTGACCAGCATCGGATACTCGAACCGCAGGAGGTCCCGCCGCTCCAGGTAGTCGACCGCCATAAGCAGCACGGCCGCCGCAGACAGCAGGATGCCGATCTTCGCGAAGCGCGCGAACCCGTCCGCCACGAACATCCCGCCGAAGCCCACGCCGACGCCCTGCATGGTCCCGATCCAGACCGCGAGGGCGACGAACACCGCCGCCGTCACCCAGGTCAGCAGTTTCGCCACCCGGTCCTTCGCGGTGTACACCGCGAGCAGCAGCCCCCCCATCGCGTAGAGCGCGAGGATCAGCTCGGGCAGGATGACTTCCAGGGACGGTCCGATCATTCAGGCGACTCCGCGAAGCGCAGCGCGCCGTCGTGAAGCGCGCGCGCGGTCTCGACCTCCTCCAGCAGCGCGGCCGTGGCCGGCTGGATCGGGTCAAGGATGAAGGAGGGGTAGATCCCCAGGAACAGCGTGAAGGCGACGAGGGGCGCGAAGATCCACTTCTCGCGCGGCGTCATGTCGGTGATCGAGCGCAGGCTCTCCCGGATGAGGTCGCCGAGGACGACGCGCCGGAACAGCCAAAGGCCGTAGCTCGCCGCGAGGATCACGCCCGTCGTCGCCACCACCGCGACCCAGGTGTCGTACTGGAACATCCCCATGAGGGTCAGGAACTCGCCCACGAAGCCGGAGGTGCCGGGCAGGCCGATATTGGCCATCGTGAACAGCAGGAAGACCAGCGCGTAGGCCGGCATCCGGTTCGCCAGGCCGCCATAGGCGGCGATCTCGCGCGTGTGCATCCGGTCGTAGATCACCCCGACGCAGAGGAAGAGCGCGCCCGAGACGAACCCGTGGGAGATCATCTGGAAGACGGCCCCGTCCAGTCCCTGCTGGTTCGCCACGAAGATGCCCGCGGTGACGAAGCCCATGTGCGCCACGGACGAATAGGCGACGAGCTTCTTCATGTCCTCCTGCCGCAGGGCGACGAGGGACGCGTAGACGATCGCGATCGCCGACAGCCACAGCACCAGCGGGGCCATGATCTCGCTCGCCACGGGGAACATGGGCAGGTTGAACCGCAGGAACCCGTAGCCGCCCATCTTCAGCAGGATCGCCGCCAGCACGACCGACCCGGCCGTGGGCGCCTGCACGTGCGCGTCCGGCAGCCAGGTGTGGACTGGGAACATCGGCATCTTCACCGCGAAGGACGCGAAGAAGGCCAGCCACAGCAGCGTCTGGAAGCCTCCCGGCACCGCGCCGTTCAGGATGTACACCGTCTCGGACGGGAAATCGGTCGCCAGCAGGGTCGGGATGTCGGTCGTCCCCGCCGCGACGTAGATCGCGATCATCGCGACCAGCATCAGGACCGAGCCGAGGAAGGTGTAGAGGAAGAACTTGAACGCCGCGTAGATGCGCTCCCTGCCGCCCCAGATGCCGATGATCAGGAACATCGGAATGAGGCCGGCCTCGAAGAAGAGGTAGAACAGGACCAGGTCCAGCGCCACGAACACGCCGATCATCAGCGTCTCGAGGACGAGGAAGGCGATCATGTACTCCTTCACCCGGCTCGTCACCTCCCAGGCCGAGGCGATCACCAGCGGCATGAGCAGCGTCGTCAGCATCACGAAGAGCAGGCTGATCCCGTCCACGCCCAGCTTGTAGTTCAGGCCCAGGATCCACGCCCGCTCCTCCACGAACTGGAAACCGGGCTGGAGGGGGTCGAACTGGAACCAGACGCCCAGCGATATCAGGAAGGTCGCCGTCGTCGCGATCAGCGCCAGCCACTTGGCGTTGCGCTGCGCGGCCTCGTCGTCGCCGCGCAGGAACAGCGCGAGGATCGCCGCCGCGATGGCCGGCAGGAACAGGACGATGGAGAGGAGGTTGCTCATCGGGTCAGCCCAGCAGCGTCATCAGCGTCAGCAGGGCGGCGATGCCGATCACCATCCCGAACGCGTAGTGGAAGAGGTACCCGGACTGCGCCCGCCCGGCGAGGCGGGTGAAGAAGGGCACGATCCCCAGCGCCACGCCGTTGACGGTCCCGTCGATCGCCGCCCCGTCGCCCTTCTTCCAGAAGAACCGGCCCAGCCACAGCGCCGGCCGCACGAAGAGGAAGTCGTAGATCTCGTCGAAGTACCACTTGTTCAGCAGGAACAGGTAGATCGGCCGGTTCGCGGCGGCGATCCTCGCTGGCAGCTCGGGCCGGCGGATGTAGAGCAGCCAAGCCGGCACCAGCCCCAGCAGCATCGCCACGAAGGGCGACAGCTTGACCCAGTAGGGAACATGGTGCGCGCCGTCGAGGACCTCGTTGTCCGGCGCCATGTAGATGGCCCCCTGCCCCGGCAGCGCGTGCGTCAGCTCCTCCGCGTCGCTCTCGGCGAGGTCGCTCTCGACCGCCGCCCCCTCGGCGGGGGGCTCGGCAGCCTCGGCGTGGTGCGCGGGGATGCCGAAATGCTTCGCCACCGCGTCGTGGTCCCCGAAATAGGGCTTGTAGAACGCCATGCCCGCGACCACCGCGCCGACCGACAGCACGCCCAGCGGGACCAGCATGGTCCAGGGGCTCTCGTGCGCGTGCTCGTGGGTCTTGGCGTTGCCCCGCGGCGCGCCGAAGAAGGTCAGGAACATCAGACGCCACGAGTAGAACGAGGTCAGCGTCGCCGCCACCAGCAGCGCCCAGAAGGCGAAGGTCGCGTGGGCGGCCCCCTCGACCTGCGCGGCGGCGAAGACGCTCTCCACGATGGCGTCCTTCGACACGAAGCCCGCGAAGCCCACCGGGAAGCCGATATAGAGCAGCGGCACCCCCACCCCCGTGATCGCCAGCGTGCCGATCATCATCGCCCAGAAGGTCAGCGGCATCCTGCGGCGCAGCCCGCCGTAGTTCCGCATGTCCTGCTCGTGGTGCATCCCGTGGATGACCGACCCCGCCCCCAGGAACAGCAGCGCCTTGAAAAAGGCGTGCGTCAGCAGATGGAACATGGCGACCGAATAGACCCCGACGGCGGCGGCGACGAACATGTACCCCAGCTGCGAGCAGGTCGAGTACGCGATCACCCGCTTGATGTCCGTCTGCACGAGGCCGACCGTCGCGGCGTAGAACGCCGTCAGCGCGCCCAGCACGGTGACGAACACCATGGCCGAATCCGCGTACTCCATGATCGGGGACATCCGGCACAGCAGGAAGACCCCCGCCGTCACCATGGTCGCCGCGTGGATCAGGGCCGAGACCGGGGTCGGCCCCTCCATCGCGTCGGGCAGCCACGTGTGCAGCAGAAGCTGCGCCGACTTGCCCGCGGCCCCCCCGAAGAGGAGGATCGCGATCACCTCCAGCGCGGGCCAGTCGGTCCAGAGGAAGCGGATCGTCTCGTCCCGCGCGAGGGGGACCGCCTCGAAGATCGCCTGCAGGCTGACCGTGTCGAAGACCACGTAGATCGCGAAGATGCCCAGGAGGAAGGCGAAGTCCCCGACCCGGTTCACGACGAAGGCCTTCATCGCGGCGGCGTTCGCGCTGCGCTTGCGGAAGTAGAACCCGATCAGGAGGTAGGAGGCGAGGCCCACCCCCTCCCAGCCGAAGAAGATCTGCACGAGGTTGTCGCCCGTCACCAGCATCAGCATCGCGAAGGTGAAGAACGACAGGTACGCGAAGAACCGCGGGCGGTAGCTCTCGCCCTCGCGGAAGTTCTCGTCGTGTGCCATGTACCCGAAGCTGTAGAGGTGGACGAGCGCCGAGACCGTCGTGATGACGATCAGCATCGTCGCCGTCAGCCGGTCCATGCGGATCGACCAGTCGGCCGCCATCGTCCCGCTCTCGATCCAGGTCATCAGCGTGAGGGTCTGCGTGACGCCGTCATGGGTGAGGTAGACCGCCCATGACAGGATCGCGGCGAGGAACATCAGCGCCGTGGCGAACCACTGGGCCCCGGCCTCGCCTATCGCGCGCCAGCCGAAGCCGCAGACGATGGCGCCCAGAAGGGGCGCGAACAGGATGATCGTCGCCATTGTCTCAGCGCTCCCTCGAATCCGCGCCTCTAGTCACGGGGATTGAGACTACCCGCAAGAGGTTGACAGTCCGTTGCCCCACCGCGCGCTAGCCCTTCATCACGTTGACGTCCTCGACGTCGATCGTGCCGCGGTTGCGGAAGAAGCAGACCAGGATCGCCAGCCCGATTGCGGCCTCGGCGGCGGCGACTGTCAGCACGAAGAGGGTGAAGACCTGTCCCTGCAAGTCGTTGTGGAAGGTCGAGAATGCGACGAAGTTCACGTTCACCGCCAGCAGCATCAGCTCGATGCTCATCAGCATGACGATGACGTTCTTGCGGTTCAGGAACAGCCCGAAGATGCCCGTCACGAACAGGACCATCCCGACCGCCAGATAATGTCCGATGCCGATCATCCCGGCCCCCTTCGTTAACGCACCGCGCGGTGCGTCCCGATTTCCTCAACCCAGGCCCTGCCCCGGCTTCACGTCGATCACGGCCATCGCCTTCTTCGGGTCGCGCGACATCTGCAGCATCACGTTCTGGCGCTTCACGTCCTGGCGGTGCCGCAGCGTCAGCACGATCGCCCCGATCATCGCGACCAGCAGAACGAGGCCCGCCATCTGGAAGGCCAGGAAGTACTCGTCGTAGAGGATCTGACCGATGGCGGCCGTGTTCTGGATCAGCGTCGCGTCCGGCACCGGCGCGCGCGCCAGCTCGGGCGCGGTGGGCGCGGCGTGCCAGTCCCCGAACGCGATCCCGAGCTGCAGCAGGATCACCAGCCCGATCAGCAGCCCCACGGGCAGCAGGCGCGACGTCTCGGCCCGCAGGGCCGAGAAGTCCACGTCAAGCATCATCACGACGAAGAGGAACAGCACCGCGACCGCGCCGACGTAGACGATCACCAGCAGCATGGCGACGAACTCCGCCCCGGCCAGCACGAAGAGGCCCGCGGCGCTGATGAAGCTCAGGATCAGCCACAGCACGCTGTGCACCGGGTTGCGCCCCAGCACCGTCCCCAGCCCCCCCACGATCGAGAGGAGGGCGAAGAGGTAGAAGAAGATCACGGCGGCCATGCGGCCCTCCTCAGCGGTAGGGAGCGTCCAGCTCGAGGTTGCGGGCGATCTCGGCCTCCCAGCGCTCGCCGTTCGCCAGAAGCCGCTCCTTGTCGTAGAACAGCTCCTCGCGCGTCTCGGTCGAGTACTCGAAATTCGGCCCCTCGACGATGGCGTCGACCGGGCATGCCTCCTGGCAGAAGCCGCAGTAGATGCACTTCGTCATGTCGATGTCGTAGCGGATCGTCCGGCGCGAGCCGTCCTCGCGCGGCTCGGCGTCGATGGTGATCGCCTGCGCGGGGCAGATCGCCTCGCAGAGCTTGCAGGCGATGCACCGCTCCTCGCCGTTGGGATAGCGGCGCAGGGCGTGCTCGCCCCGGAATCGGGGGCTCAGCGGGCCCTTCTCGTGCGGGTAGTTCACCGTCGCCTTCGGCCGGAAGAAATACTTCAGCCCGAGGCCCAGACCCTTCCAGAAGTCGAACAACAAGAAGTACTTGGCCGCCCGCCCGTAGTCGATGGATTGCGTCGTCATGACCTGCCTCCCGAACGGTTGCGGTCCTCGTGATGTGGGGCGCGGCGCATCAGTTTACCACCAGGGGGATCGCCTCGGGCCAGCGGGCCCAGAACCCGTCCAGCACCCGGTAGCGGGCCAGGAATGCGACGATCACGACCCAGGCCAGGGACAGCGGCAGGAACACCTTCCAGCCGATCCGCATCAGCTGGTCGTAGCGGTAGCGCGGCACCACCGCCTTGACCATCGAGAACATGAAGAAGCACAGCCCGATCTTCAGCACCATCCACCACGCCCCGTCCGGCAGGAACGGCACCGGCGACAGCCAGCCCCCGAAGAACAGGACCGAGATCAGCGCGCACATGAAGACCATGGCCGCGTACTCGCCGATCATGAAGAGCAGGAAGGGCGTCGAGGAGTACTCCACCTGATAGCCCGCGACCAGCTCGGACTCGGCTTCGGGCAGGTCGAATGGCGCGCGGTTCGTCTCCGCCAGGGCGCTGATGAAGAACAGCGCCACCATCGGCAGGTGCGGCAGCCAGTACCAGGACAGGAGGCCCGCCCCGCGCTGCGCCTCGACGATATGCGTCAGGTTCAGCGACGCGGTCGAGATGATGACCCCCACCAGGATCAGCCCGATCGACACCTCGTAGGAGATCATCTGCGCCGCCGACCGCAGCGAGCCCAGGAACGGGTACTTCGAGTTCGAGGCCCAGCCACCCATGATCACGCCGTAGACCTCGAAGGACGAGATCGCGAAGATGTAGAGGATGGCGACGTTGATGTCGGCCAGCACCCAGCCCTCGTCGAACGGGATCACCACCCACAGCATCAGCGCCAGCGTGAAGCTCAGCATCGGCGCGAGGAAATAGACGGGCTTGTCGGCCCCGGCGGGCACGACGACCTCCTTCAGGGCGTACTTGAAGAAGTCCGCGAAGGATTGCAGCAGCCCGAACGCGCCGACCACGTTCGGTCCCTTGCGCATCTGCACCGCCGCCCAGATCTTCCGGTCCGCGTAGAGCAGCACGGCAAGGCTCAGCAGCAGCAGCACGACCAGCAGCAGCGACTGCAGCAGCGCCAGCAGCGCGAGCCCTGCGCCCGTGGCCCAGAAGGGCGATTCGATCAGGATCATGCTGTCCTCATACGGTCGGTATCCCGCGGGCCTGGCAGTCCCGCACCGTCACCTCGGCGTCGATGGTCCGCGCGCCGCGCGGCAGGCCGGGCGAGATGACGTAAACAGCATCCCCGAACCAGGTGCCACCCCGTTCGGCCGCCTGCGTGCGCACTTGCCGCGCGAAGGCGTAGCCCCGGATCAGGGCGTACTGCGCCGCGGCGCAGCGGGCGTAGGCGTCGACGTCCTCCGGCCCCGCGCCGCCCCGCATCTCGACGAGGAACTGCGTCAGGTCGTCGTCCAGCAGACGCGTCTCGATCCCGACGTGCACGGGCTCCGTTACCGCGCCCCTCGGCGCCCCGCCGGCGGCGCATCCGGCAAGGAGGGCTATCGCCACGGCCCCGCGCACTACTCGGCCGCGATGGGCGGCGCCTCGCGCCGCGCCTTCCGGTTCGCGGACAGCTCGGCCATGACCTCCGACGCGCGGGCGATCGGGTTCGTCATGTAGAAGTCGGCGATCAGGTTCACGAGGCGCACGTCCGTGACCTCGCCCCCCGGCTCGACGGGCGCGCGCACGCTCTCGGTGACCTCGTTCACCCGCCCCAGGACGGGATGCGCCTTCACCAGCGCCTGCCTGAGCTGGGGCAGCGAATCGTAGGGCAGCACCTCCCCCATCTCGCCGGAGGCGGCGCGCAGGATGGCCCAGTTCTCCTTGGCGTCTCCCGGCGGGAAGCTCGCGCGGAAGGCCAGCTGCGGGCGACCTTCGGTGTTCACGAAAAGCCCGTTCTCCTCCGTGTAGGCGGCTGCCGGCAGGATCACGTCCGCCCGGTGCGCGCCCCGGTCCCCGTGGCTGCCCTGATAGATCACGAACGCCCCCGGCGGCACGTCGATCTCGTCCGCGCCGAGGTTCCAGACGACCTGAGCACCCAACGCCGCCTCGATCCCGCCTTCGCAGGTAGCGCCGACGTCCATGGCGCCCACGCGGGCGGCGGAATGATGCAAGATCAGCACTTTGCCGTCGCCCGCCGCCTCCAGCGCGGCGGCGAGTATGGCCTTCCCGTCGGGCCGCGCCAGCGCGCCCATGCCGATCACGAACACGCCGCCGCCGTCCAGCTTCGACACCTCGCGGGGATCGTCGCCCCGTTCCTCCACGTCGTAGCCCAGGTCCGCCGCCATCCCCAGCCGCTCGACGGTGGCGCCGCGCAGCCACGCCTTGCGGATGCGTGCGTTCAGGACGGGCGCCTCCGTGCGGGGGTTGGTGCCGATCAGCACGATCCGATCCGCGTCGTCCAGCTCCTCGATGCGGGCGTCGCCGACATAGGCGCCCCGGTTCCCAGGGATCAGTGCCTCGCCCAGGGTCCGGCACTCGACGATGCCGCCCTGCCCCTCGATCAGCTGCTTCAGCGCGAAGACGGCCTCGACCGGCGCCAGATCGCCAACGATCCCAGACAATTGCGCCGCGCCCTTCATCCGCTCGGCCACGACGGCCAGCGCCTCGGGCCAGGTGGCGGGCCGCAGCCTGCCGCCCTGCCGGATGTAGGGCTTGTCCAGCCGCTGCCGCCTGAGCCCGTCCCAGACGAAGCGCGTCTTGTCCGAGATCCATTCCTCGTTCACGCCGTCATGGTTGACGGGCAGGAAGCGCATCACCTCGCGCCCCTTGGTGTCCACGCGGATGTTGGAGCCCAGCCCGTCCATCACGTCCACCGACTCGGTCTTCGTCAGCTCCCAAGGGCGGGCGGTGAAGGCGTAGGGCTTCGAGACCAGCGCGCCCACGGGGCAGAGGTCGATGATGTTGCCCTGCAGCTCCGAATCGAGCGTCTCGCCCAGGTAGGACGTGATCTCGGCGTCCTCGCCCCGTCCGGTCTGGCCCATCTGGGTGATCCCGGCGACCTCCGTGGTGAAGCGCACGCAGCGGGTGCACGAGATGCAGCGCGTCATGTGCGTCTCGACCAGGGGCCCGAGGTCGAGGTCCACGACCGCGCGCTTCGGCTCGCGATAGCGCGAGAAGTCGACCCCGTAAGCCATCGCCTGGTCCTGAAGGTCGCACTCGCCCCCTTGGTCGCAGATCGGGCAGTCGAGCGGGTGGTTGATGAGCAGGAACTCCATCACCCCCTCGCGGGCCTTCTTCACCATGGGGCTGTTGGTGCGGACCTCCGGCGGCTCGCCGTCCTTGCCCGGCCGCAGGTCCTTCACCTGCATCGCGCATGAGGCTGCGGGCTTCGGCGGCCCGCCCACGATCTCGACAAGGCACATCCGGCAGTTGCCCGCGATCGACAGACGCTCGTGGTAGCAGAAGCGCGGGATCTCGATCCCCGCTTCCTCGCAGGCCTGGATCAGCGTCAGGCGGGGGTCCACCTCGACCGCATTGCCGTCGATGACGATGGTGCGAAGGTCTGACATGCGCGGAAAGGACCCCTTGGCCGGAAGGCGTTCGGCGTCCACCTACGCCGGCCCCGGTAAGCCTTCAAGGGCGCCCGCCGCCGCCCCCCCCGCGACCTATCGGAGCAATCGCCCCACCGCCGTGCCGCCCTCGATCTGGCCGCGCGCGACGGCGCAGTAGCTGGCCTCGTCGCCCTCCTGGACGCCCAGGTCCAGCAGCAGCCGGTGCGCGATGCCGCGGAGCCGCTCCTTCTCGGCGTCGTCGTCGACATAGGCCTCGACCTCCGCGCGGGTGAAGCCGGCGTCCAGCGCCACCTGCGCCGTCTCGCGCAGGTAGCCGATCGCGCGGACCACACGGGCCGAGACGTCGCCGCACTGCTCGCGCAGCTCGTCGGCCATGCCGACGACCAGCAACCGCTCGACCACCTCGGGAATGTCGGACGGCGTCCGGGCGTGGGCCGGAAGGGCCAGCGCGGCGGCGAGGATCGTGGCGGTCAGGATGCGCATGGCGCACCTCCCCTTGCTCGGTTCCGTTCGTGCCCCGAACTGGCCATCGGGGACGGGTCATTCAATGACCCTGCCCCGCCATCCCGCGGCACGACGAGGGCCCGCCGCACCGCGGCGTACGATCAGCGCCGAATGGCCCGCAGCACGGCCCGCAGGGGCGGCAGCCCGGCCAGGGCCAGCGCCATGCCCGCCCCGGCGATCAGGCCGAAGGCCAGCAGGCCCTCCGCCCCTCCTGCGCCAGCAATGCGCCCAGCGTCGCGTTCGTCTCCGGCATTGCATGCCCCTTCCTTCGCCGCCGATGGCACCCCGCAGCGTCGCCCGGCCGAGCCGACGCGCGGCGTGCGACGTCCGGGCTATGGCACCCGGCGGCGGCACGCGATCCCCGCGCCGGGCCGCCCTGTCGCCCGTGATCGCCGCGCCGACGGCCCATGCCGGGGCCGGGCGGGGCGTCCCGCCCGTCCCTTCACTCCGCCGCGAAGGGCACCGGACGGCGGCGCTTGTGGGCGATCCTCTCCTCGATCTCGTCGCGGAAGTGACGGATCAGCCCCTGGATCGGCCAGGCGGCGGCGTCGCCGAGGGCGCAGATCGTGTGCCCCTCGACCTGCTTGGTGACGTCCAGCAGCATGTCGATCTCGGCCGGTTCGGCGTCGCCCTGCACCAGCCGGTCCATGACGCGCATCATCCAGCCGGTGCCCTCGCGGCAGGGGGTGCACTGGCCGCAGCTCTCGTGCTTGTAGAACTTCGACAACCGCCAGATCGCCTTTATGACGTCTGTCGACTGGTCCATGACGATGACGGCGGCGGTGCCCAGGCCCGACTGCCGTTCGCGCAGCCAGTCGAAGTCCATGATCGCCTCGCGCGCCGTGTCCGCCGGCAGCAGCGGCACGGAGGACCCGCCCGGGATCACCGCCTTGAGGTTGTCCCAGCCGCCCCGGATGCCGCCGCAATGCTTGTCGATCAGCTCCTCGAAGGGGATCGACATGGCCTCTTCGACGACGCAGGGCTCGTTCACGTGGCCCGAGATCGCGAAGAGCTTCGTGCCGGTGTTGTTCTTGCGCCCGAAGCCCGCGAACCACTCGCCCCCGCGGCGCAGGATGGTGGGCACGACGGCGATCGATTCGACGTTGTTCACCGTCGTCGGGCAGCCGTAGAGGCCCGCGCCCGCCGGGAAGGGCGGCTTCATGCGCGGCATGCCCTTCTTGCCCTCGAGGCTCTCCAGCAGCGCCGTCTCCTCGCCGCAGATGTAGGCGCCGGCGCCGTGCACGAGATAGAGGTCGAAATCCCATCCCGTCTGGGCCGCATTCGCGCCCAGCAGCCCGGCGTCGTAGCACTCGTCGATGGCGGCCTGCAGGGCCTCGCGCTCGCGGATGTACTCGCCCCGGATGTAGATGTAGCAGGCGTTCGCGCCCATGCAGAAGGACGCGATCAGGCATCCCTCGATCAGGGTGTGCGGGTCGTGCCGCATGATCTCGCGGTCCTTGCAGGTCCCCGGCTCGGACTCGTCGGCGTTCACCACGAGGTAGTGCGGCCGTCCGTCCGATTCCTTGGGCATGAACGACCATTTCAGGCCGGTGGGGAAGCCCGCCCCGCCCCGGCCCCGCAGGCCGGAGGTCTTCATCTCCTCGATGATGGCGTCCCTGCCCCTGGCGACGATGCCCTTCGTGTCGTCCCACTGCCCGCGCGATCTCGCCCCCGCGAGCGAGCGGTCGTGCATCCCGTAGAGGTTCGTGAAGATCCGGTCCTTGTCGGCGAGCATCACCGCCCCTCCTGATCCAGTTCGCGGCCCTTGCGCCACACGCGCCAGACGACCGCAAGGGCCCAAATGAACGCGGCGACGGCCGCGAGGTCGAAGACGAGGGCATAGCCCCCCGGCATCCCCATCTCGCGCCCGAGCATGTTCAGCCCGAACCAGATAACCATCGTCCCCGCCATGACGAGTGCGGCAGATCGCGCCTGCCGCGCCAGGGCCAGGCGCTCGGGGCCGTATTCGCGCCGGACGGATGGGGGGGGGCCTTGGCCCGTGGAAGGTGCCCCGGCCCGCCTGGCCCTCGCCCGCCTGACCTGCCGGGACTCCGCCATGGATCAGGCCGCCGGATCGCTGCCCGCGGCCAAGGTGCGGGACTGGCCGACCCAGTCGTCGCGGCTGACGCGGCCCTTGAACCCTTCGATGTTGGCGTCGGCCCAGGCGATCTCGTCGCTGCCCCAGGCGGCGATCTGGTCGAAGTGGTAGATGCCCATGCCGTTCAGCATCGCCTCCAGCTTCGGGCCGACCCCCTTGATCATCTTCAGGTCGTCCGCGCCGCCCGCCCGCGCGCCCTCGATGGCGCCGGGGGCGCGGCCCGTGGCCATCTCGCCGGCGAACGCGGCGCGCGCGTCCTCGCGGCTCTCTCCGGCGGGGGCGGCGTCCACGGCGGGCATCATCGGGTCCGCCCCGCCCGGATCGCCGCCGCCGGCCTCCGCGCCGAAGGCCGCGCGGGCATCGGCGCGATCCGCGGCTGCGCCCGCACCCGGGGCGGGCATCATGGGATCGACGCCCCCCGGATCGCCGCCGCCTGCTTCCGCCTCGAAGGCGGCGCGGGCGTCGTCGCGGGCCGCCGGGTCGGGCTTCGTCGGCGCCGGCATCATGGGATCGACGCCGCCGGGATCGCCGCCGCCGGCTTCCTCGGCGTGATGGGCGGTCGCGGCAGGCGGCACCTTCTTCGCCTGCGGCTTCTCGTCGTGGGGGACGCCCTCGCTGGCGACGGTGCCGCCGTCGAGCGCGCCCTTCCGGGGCACCTCCGGCGCGAGCGGGGCCGACTCCGCCGTCTCGATGGCCTTGCCACGCTCCGCCAGCGCGTCGACCGCCCCCTCGCTCGAGCCGCCCGCCGGCGGACCGACGTCGCCCGCGCCCGGCAGGGGCATCTCCGCCGGATCGAGGGGGGAACGGCGGGCCGCGTCGGCCGGAACCGCCACGGACGGCGCGCTGGCCGTTCCTGCGGAGGTCACGGCGGCGGCGGTGGTCGTCCCCTCGCCCAGGTGGCGGCCGACGGCCGCGCCCTCCGCGCTCGCGGGCGGGGCGCTGCGGGTGTCGTTCAGCGGCTCGAATGCGTCCGCGCTCTCGGCCGCGGGGGGGTTCGGGGCCCGCAGCATCACGAGAAGAACGACGAACACCACCGAGGCGATCAGCGCCGCGATGCCGAGCGCGCCGATCCACGACCAGTCGTCGTACATGACGAGAAGGACCGTCGCCGCGATCACGCCCACCATCAGGGCGAAGAGCGACGCCGGAAAGAGGGCGCTGGGCGAGTTTCGGTGCTTCGTCGGCATGGCGGGATCCCCGTTTCGTGCGGTATCTGCGTCTTGTGACGTCCCTACCTAGCGCAACTGCGGCGCGAAGTCCCGCCCCCGTGCGGTGCGGGCGCGCCGGCCGGCCGTCACCCCGCCAGCGCCCTCGCCTGCCCCACCCAGTCGTCGCGGGTCACGCGGCCTTGGAAACCCCGGAGGTTGCGGTCCATCCAGGCCACCTCCTCCGGTCCCCAGGCGGCGATCTGGTCGAAGTGATAGACCCCGAGGTCGTGGAGCATGGCCTCCAGCTTCGGGCCGATCCCCCCGATCCGCTTGAGGTCGTCGGGACCGCCCTCCCTCGGCTCGTCCAGACCCGAAGGGCGCGTGCCGATCGGGGCCTCGTCCGTGGGAAGGGGGCGCCTCGTCTCGGCGGGGGGCGTCTCCGGGACGCTCTCGGGCGCGTCGGCGCCGCCGTGCGGACCGGGTCCCTCCGTGCCGGCGTCGCCTTCGGCGTCCGGCGCGGGGTGCGCCGCCGGCCGGTCGCGATCGGGCTCGCGGACCGGCGCGGGCTCGTCGTCGCCCTCGGCCGGGGTGACGCCGCCGGAAGGGCCGTCCGCCGCCGCGGCGTTGCCCGTGGTCACGCCGCCGCGCGTCTCGGCGCCGTCCGGAACGTCCCGACCCGTCAGCCCTTCGGCGACCGGGCCGGCATCCTCGGGCTTCGTCTCGGCCACGGTGGGCTCGGCGCCGACGACCGCCTGCCGTCCGACGCGCGGGTCGTCGCCCGCCGTGGCGCCGGACTGCGCGGCCTCGGCCGGCTCGCTCTCGCGGGGGCGGGCGGTCGACACGGCGTCGCCCTCGCCCTTCCGGTAATGCGTGCCGTCGACCGGGGCGTCCGACAGCTCGGCCGCCTCGGGCTCGTCCTCCGGGCCCGATCCGGGCGCGCCGCCTTCGGCCTGCGAGGGGCCCGCCCCGGGGCTGGTCAGGGGGTCGCGCTCGGGGTGGGCGGCGCCGTCGGGCTCGGGCTTGCGCCAGGGCGCGCTCAGCGGCACCTCCGTGCCGTCGATCCGCTTCAGCGTGTCCCCGATCTCCGTCGCCAGGGTGACGGAGGCGTTGTGGTCGTAGCGCTCGCCGTCACGCTCGCCCAGCGAGGTCAGGCCCATCATCGGCTCGGACGCGAAGCGCGCGGATTGCGGCCCCGGCTGGGGCACCTCGCCCGCCGCCATGCGCCGCAGGAGGTCGCGCAGGATGTCCGCGGTGAGATCCTCGTAGTAGTCCTTGCCGATCTGGGCCATCGGCGCGTTGGCGCAGGCGCCGAGGCACTCGACCTCCTCCCAGGAGAAGTCGCCCGAGGCGGAGAGCTGGTGGGGCCTCGGCGCGATCTCCTCCTTGCAGACGGCGATCAGGTCCTCGGCCCCGCAGATCATGCAGGAGGTGGTGCCGCAGACCTGCACGTGCGCCACGCGGCCCACGGGCTGAAGCTGGAACATGAAGTAGAAGGTCGCCACCTCGAGCCCCCGGATGAAGGCCATGTCGAGCATCTCGCACACGTGCTCGATCGCGGGGCGCGAGAGCCACCCCTCCTGCTCCTGCGCGCGCCAGAGGAGGGGGATGATCGCGGAGGCCTGCCGGCCCGGGGGGTACTTGGTGATCTGCGCCTCGGCCCATTCCTGGTTGGCGGGCGTGAAGGCGAAACCCTCGGGCTGGTCGTGGTAGAGGCGGCGGAGCATGGGGGTCCCTCGTGCGGAGTCGGGCGCAGATAGGGCGGCCCGGGCACGGGGTTCAACCCGGCGCGGGCATAGGCCGCATGGCGAAGGCGCCGCCCCCGCCATGCGCGACCCTCACCGGTCGATCTCGCCGAACACCACGTCGAGCGTGCCGATGATGGCCGCCACGTCGGCGAGCTGGTGGCCCCGGCAGATGTGGTCCATCGCCTGAAGGTGCAGGTAGCCCGGCGCGCGCAGCTTGGCGCGGTAGGGCTTGTTGGTCCCGTCGGCGACGAGATAGACCCCGAACTCGCCCTTCGGGGCCTCGACGGCGGCGTAGACCTCGCCCGCAGGGACGTGGAAGCCCTCGGTGTAGAGCTTGAAGTGATGGATCAGGCTTTCCATCGACGTCTTCATGTCGCCGCGCTTGGGGGGCGTGATCTTGCCGCGCGCCAGGACGTCGCCCTGCCCCTCGGGCGCGCGCAGCTTGGCGACGGCCTGCTTCATGATGCGGGCGGACTGGCGCATCTCCTCCATGCGGACGAGGTAGCGGTCGTAGCAGTCGCCGTTCCGGCCGACGGGGATGTCGAACTCGAACTCGTCGTAGAGCTCGTAGGGCTGGGCCCGGCGCAGGTCCCAGGCCATGCCCGAGCCGCGCACCATCACGCCCGAGAAGCCCCAGTCGAGGGCCTCCTGCTCACTCACGATGCCGATGTCGGCGTTGCGCTGCTTGAAGATGCGGTTCTCGGTCAGAAGGCCGTCGATGTCGTCCAGGACCTTGGGGAAGGCGTCGCACCAGGCGTCGATGTCCTCCAGCAGCTCGGGCGGAAGGTCTTGGTGGACGCCGCCGGGGCGGAAGAAGGCCGCGTGGAGCCGCCCGCCGGAAGCACGCTCGTAGAAGATCATCAGCTTCTCGCGCTCCTCGAAGCCCCAGAGGGGCGGGGTCAGCGCGCCGATGTCGAGGGCCTGCGTCGTGACGTTGAGGAGGTGCGACAGGATGCGCCCGATCTCGCAGTAGAGGACGCGGATCAGCGAGGCGCGGCGCGGGATCTCCGTGCCGGTCAGCCGCTCGATCGCCAGGCACCAGGCATGCTCCTGGTTCATGGGGGCGACGTAGTCGAGGCGGTCGAAATAGGGCAGATTCTGCAGGTAGGTGCGCGACTCCATCAGCTTCTCGGTGCCGCGGTGCAGCAGGCCGATATGGGGGTCGCACCGTTCGACGATCTCGCCGTCGAGCTCGAGCACGAGGCGCAGGACCCCATGCGCCGCAGGGTGTTGCGGGCCGAAGTTGATGTTGAAGTTGCGGATCTTCTGCTCGCCCGTGGCGGCGTCCTCGAAGCCCCGCGCGGTGGTCAGGTCGCCGTCCATCACGCCTTCTCCTCCTCCGCCTTGTCGTCGCCCGGCAGGACGTAGTCGGCGCCCTCCCAGGGGGACATGAAGTCGAACTGCCGGTACTCCTGCACGAGGTTCACCGGCTCGTAGACCACGCGCTTGAGGGTCTCGTCGTAGCGGACCTCCGTGTAGCCGGTGGTCGGGAAGTCCTTCCGCAGGGGATGCCCGCGGAAGCCGTAGTCCGTCAGGATGCGCCTCAGGTCAGGGTGTCCGCTGAACATCAGCCCGAACAGGTCGAACACCTCGCGCTCGAACCAGTCGGCGGACGGGAACACGTCCGTCAGCGACGGGACGAGATCGTCCTCGCGCGCCTGGATGCGGACGCGGATGCGATGGTTCAGGTACATCGACAGGAAGTGGTACACCACGTCGAACCGCTTCTCGCGGCCGGGGTGGTCGACCGCGGTGATGTCCACCAGCGTCGAGAAGCGGGTCTGGTCGTCGCGCTTGAGGAAGTCGACGAACCCGGGCAGCGAGGAGAGCGTCGCCTCGATCGTCAGCTCGCCCAGCCGGACATCGCGTCCCAGCACGCAGTCGGGGCGCCTGGCCTCGACGTACTCGCCCAGCTCGGCCAGCGCGGCCTCGTCACCGCCGCGGGCGGTCACCACCATGCTCATCGCGCGATCGTCCCCGTGCGGCGGATCTTCTTCTGGAGCTGCAGCACGCCATAGAGCAGCGCCTCCGCCGTCGGCGGGCAGCCGGGCACGTAGACGTCCACCGGCACGATCCGGTCGCAGCCCCGCACCACCGAGTAGGAGTAGTGGTAGTACCCGCCCCCGTTCGCGCAGGAGCCCATCGAGATGACGTAGCGCGGCTCGGGCATCTGGTCGTAGACCTTGCGCAACGCGGGCGCCATCTTGTTGGTCAGCGTGCCCGCCACGATCATCAGGTCCGACTGGCGGGGCGAGGCCCGGGGCGCGGCGCCGAAACGCTCGATGTCGTAGCGCGGCATCGAGGTCTGGATCATCTCGACCGCGCAGCAGGCCAGGCCGAAGGTCATCCAGTGAAGGCTGCCGGTGCGGGCCCAATTGATGACGTTCTCGGTCGAGGACAGCAGGAAGCCCTTGTCCTGAAGCTGCCTGTTCAGGGTCTGGGTGCCGTACTCGAGGTCAGCGCCCGCGGTGTTCGCGCCGGTCATCACGCCCATAGCGGATACCCTTTCCTTGATCGGCCCCGACCTATGCGCGCGGCACGGGCGGGTCAACGCGGCGCGACCTTCGGAAGCAGGTCGGTCTTCCCTCCGGCGACGCGGCATCAAGGCCGGGCGCCGCGCCTTAGCGGCCGCGTCACTCCCAGTCGAGCGCGCCCTTCTTCCACTCGTAGGCGAAGCCGATCGTCAGCACGCCGAGAAAGCCCATCATCGACCAGAACGCGACCTCGGACAGATGCGGGAAGGCGACCGCCCAGGGGAAGAGGAACGCCACCTCGAGGTCGAAGATGATGAAGAGGATCGCGACGAGGTAGAACCGAACGTCGAACTTCATGCGCGCGTCGTCGAAGGCGTTGAACCCGCACTCGTAGGCCGACACCTTCTCGGGGTCGGGGTTCTTCACCGCCAGCACCACCGCCGAGAGGACGAGCACGATCCCCAGCGCGATGGCGAGGCCGAGGAAGATGACGATCGGCAGATACTCCCGCAGGAGGGCCTGGTAGGGGCCCATCGTGTCGATCAGGACGACGACCTCGTTCTCCATCGCGGCAACTCCTCTCGCTGCCACCGGCAGTACGGCCGGTCCCGCCGGGGGTCAACGGGGGCGCGGCGCCGTGTTCTACCCCGCCAGCGCCCCCAGAAGCACCGGCGACGGGTCACCCGTGGCGGCCAGCCCGCGCGAACGCTGGAACGCCTCGATCGCGGCCCGGGTGCCGTCGCCGATCACCCCGTCCGCGTTTCCGGCGTCGAACCCGGCGGCGTTCAGACGCTCCTGCAGCGCGATCCGGTCCTCCAGCGTCAGCCCGAACCGGTCCGGCCCGAACGCCGTCCCGAGCGGCCCGCCCCCCGCGATGCGGCCCGCCAGGTAGGCCACGGCGAGCGCGTAGTTGTCCGAGTTGTTGTAGCGCTTGATCGTGCGGAAGTTCGGCCCCGTGGCGAAGGCCGGCCCGCCGGGGTCCGGGCGCAGGCCGGACGCGGCCTCGGACGCGATGGGCGCGCCCCGCCGCCAGCCGGCCTGGGCGAGGTAGTTCGCCGAAGTCGCGAGCGCGTCGGCAGGATCCGCGCCCCAGATGTCGCGCCGCCCGTCGCCGTCGAAGTCCACGGCGGACTGCCGGAAGCTCGTCGGGATGAACTGCGTGTGCCCCATCGCCCCAGCCCAGGAGCCGACCATCCGGTCCGGCGAGACGTCGCCCGCGCCGAGGATCCGCAGCGCCGCGTCGAGCTGACGCTCGAAGAAGGCGCCCCGGCGCCCGTCATAGGCCAGCGTCGAGACGGCCGAGATCACGGGAACCGTGCCCCGCCGCGTGCCGTAGCGGCTCTCGACGCCCCAGATCGCGGCCAGCACCTCGGCCGGGACGCCGTAGCGGGCCTCGACGGCGCGCAGGGTCCGCTCGCGGCGGGCGAAGGCGGCCCGCCCCTCGCGCACCCTCTGCTCGGACGCGACGAGCTGGAGGTAGTCCTCGAAGGAACGGCTGAACTCGGCCTGGTTGCGGTCGCGCTCGATCACCTCGGGCAGGAAGCCCGCCCCGCGGAAGGCGGCGTCGATCGTGGCGGCGGGTATGCCGCGCGCGGCGGCGCGGTCGCGGTAGGCCGCGACCCAGGCGTCCCATCCGGCGTTCGGGACGGCCACGAAGCGCGCCTGCGCCGCGGGGGGCGCCGACGCCGGCACGCCGCCCCCGCCGCACCCGGCCAGCGCGAGCCCCGACAGGACGAAGAGACGGCGGTTCGGCATGGGAAGGTCCTCCTCCGGGCGGACTCTCCCGCCCGCGGGCCCGGCCCGCAACCGGGACGAGGGCGACGCGGCGAACCTCCGCCCGCGGGCGTGGCGCGGATGCGACGGCGGCTCAGCCCGAGAAGTGGCCGCAGCCCTGCTCCATCGTCACGGCGAAGGTGACGCCCCGCATCCGGCTGGCCGCGCCGATCGCGGCGCCGGGGGTCTCGTCGAAGAGGATGCGGATGCCGGCCAGCATCCCTTCGCCCGTCCCCGCGTTCATCCGTTCGGCCATCGGCATCAGCACCTCGGCGCACAGCCCCTCGAAGAGGGCGAGCTTGCCGGCGTCGATCTCGCCGGCGCGCAGGGCGGCGGGCTCGACGGGGATCGCGCTCTCGACGCGCATCTCCAGCGCCCTGCCGGCCGAGGGATCGCGCGGATCGAGGTCCGCGAGGAAGAGGTCCGTCACCTCGACCCGGTTCTCCGCCATCAGCGCCGGGAGCGTCGCGTCCTGCGCGGCCGCCGGCCCCGCAAGAAGCAGCGCCGCGAGCCCCGCCATCGCCTTTCGCATCATGCGCGTCCTCCCTCTGGTGTCCGGCCGACATAGGGCCGGGCCGTCAGCCGCTTGGTCCCGCCGGCGGCCGTCACGGGATCAGCCGCTCGGCGATCGCGACGAGATCCTCGTAGCCGTTGAGCAGCGCCTCGGGCGCCATCCGCTCCACGGCGCGCCCCTCGGGCCCGAAAGCCACGAGGACGCACGGCACCCCGGCCTGGCGCGCAGTCTCGCGGTCCGTCTCCGTGTCGCCCACGAGGAGCGAGCGCGCCACGTCGCCCCCGGCCTCCCCGACCGAAAGCGCGTAGTGGTCGGGATGGGGCTTCCTGACCGCCAGCCGGTCCGCCCCCACGAGCGAATCGAACCGATCCCTCACGCCCTTCCGGCGCAGCAGGGTCTCGGCCAGGCCCTCCGGCTTGTTGGTGCAGATGCCGACGCGCCAGCCGCGGCCGCGCATCTCGTCGACCGCCTCCATGGCGCCGGGATAGATCGTGGTCCGCTCGTCGATCCGCGCCTCGTATCGGTCGAGGAGCGGCTGGAAGAGGGCGTCGACCTCCGCCTCGGTCCAGGCGCCGTTCATCCGCCCGAGCGCGAGGCGGATCATCGCCCGCCCCCCGCGGAACGCGGTCGCCTTGTCCTCCGCCGGGTCCAGCACGTCCGCGCCGACGGCGGCGTTCGCCGCGGCCAGCAGGTCGGCGCCCGTGTCCATCAGCGTTCCGTCGAGGTCCAGGATCACCGTCCGCATGGACGCGCCCCTAGCATGGCGGGCGGCGGGCGCAACGGGCTGAAACATCCCGCGACGGCGCATGTCTTGCCGCCCCCACGGGGCGGGGATACCCCGCGCGGATCACGACGGGGGACGGGCATGGGCGCACGCGAGACGGCACTGATCATCCTGGCGGCGGGCGCCGGCACGCGGATGCGCTCGGCCCTGCCGAAGGTCCTGCACGAGGTCGCGGGCGCCCCGCTCCTCCACCACGCGATGCGCGGCGGCGCGGCGCTGGGGCCGGCCCGGACCGTGGTCGTCACGGGCCACGACGCGGACCTCGTCGCGGCCTCGGCGCGGCTCGTCGATCCCCGCGCCGACGTCGTCCACCAGCCCGAGCGCAAGGGAACGGCCCATGCCGTCGCGCAGGCGGCGCCGGTCCTGGCAGGGTTCGGCGGCGACGCCGTCGTCCTCTATGCCGACACGCCGTTCGTCACGGCGGCCACCCTGCGCCGGATGGTGCGGGCCCGCGACGGGGGCGCCGACCTCGTCGTGCTGGGCTTCGAGGCCGCCGATCCCGGGCGCTACGGCCGGCTCGTGACGGACGGCGACGAGCTGCTCGATATCGTCGAGTATGCCGACGCCGACGAGCGGCAGCGGGCGATCACGCTCTGCAATTCGGGGGTGGTCATGGGGCCCGCACCGCTCCTGCTGGAGCTGGTCGCCGCGGTCGGGAACGACAACGCCGCGGGCGAGCACTACCTGACCGACATCCCCGCCATCGCCCGCCGGCGGGGCTGGTCCGCGCGCGTCGTCCGTTGCGAGGAGGTCGAGACGATGGGCGTCAACTCGCGCCTTGACCTCGCCGCGGCGGAGCGGACGTTCCAGGACGCCGCCCGCCTCCGCGCGCTCGACGAGGGGGTGACGCTCGTCGCGCCCGAGACGGTCCATTTCGCCTACGACACGGCGCTCGCGCCGGACGTCACCGTCGAGCCCAACGTCGTCTTCCGCCCCGGCGTGCGGGTCGAGGGGGGGGCCGTGATCCGCGCCTTCTCGCATCTCGAGGGGTGCACGGTCGCGCCCGGCGCGGTGATCGGCCCGTTCGCCCGGCTGCGGCTCGGCGCGGAGATCGGCCCGAACGCGAGGGTCGGCAACTTCTCCGAGGTGAAGAAGGCCACGCTGGGCGAGGGCGCGAAGGTCAACCACCTCTCCTACGTGGGGGACGCCGAGGTCGGGCCGCGCGCCAATCTCGGCGCAGGCACCGTCACCTGCAACTACGACGGCGTGCACAAGCACCGCACCGTCGTCGGCGCGGACGCGTTCGTCGGCTCGTCCTCGATGCTGGTGGCCCCGGTCACGGTGGGCGAGGGCGCGGTCGTCGGCTCGGGCTCGGTCGTGACCGAGGACGTGCCCCCCGGCGACCTCGCGCTCGGCCGGGGCCGGCAGGTGAACAAGGCGGGCCGCGGCGCGGCCCTCATGGCGCGGCTGCGGCAGTCCAAGCGCCCCTCCTGAAGGAGCTACCCCATGTGCGGCATCATCGGCGTCCTCGGCCGGCATCAGGCGGCCCCGATCATGGTCGAGGCGCTCAAGCGGCTCGAATATCGCGGCTACGACAGCGCCGGGATCGCGACGGTGGACGACGGGCGTCTCGACCGGCGGCGGGCGGTCGGCAAGCTGGCGAACCTCGCCGACCTCCTGGTGACGGACCCCCTGCCCGGCTTCGCGGGCATCGGCCACACGCGCTGGGCCACCCATGGCGCGCCGACCACCTCGAACGCGCACCCGCACCGGACCGGACCCGTCGCGGTCGTCCATAACGGTATCGTCGAGAACTTCCGCGCCCTCCGCGAGGAGCTGGAGGCCGACGGCGCGGCCCTCGAATCCGAGACCGACACCGAGACCGTGGCAGCCCTCGCCGCGCGGCACCTCGCCGCCGGGATGACGCCGGTCGAGGCCGCCTTAGCCACCGTCGACAGGCTGAAGGGGGCCTTCGCCCTTGCCTTCCTCTTCGACGGGCATCCCGACCTGATGGTCGTCGCCCGCCAGGGCAGCCCACTGGCCGTCGGGCACGGGGACGGCGAGATGTTCGTGGGCTCGGACGCCATCGCCCTCGCCCCGCTGACCGACCGGATCACCTATCTCGAGGAGGGGGATCGCGCCGTCGTCACGCGCGCGGGGGCCACGTTCTTCGACGGATCGGGGCGCGAGGTGCGGCGCGCCGAGCAGCGGATCGCCGCCTCGGCCGTGACGGACAAGGGCAACTACAAGCACTTCATGCTGAAGGAGATCCACGAGCAGCCGGCCGTCCTCGCCGACTGCCTGCGCGCCTATGCCGACGGCGGCGCCCTGCGCCTGCCCGAGACGCTGGACTTCCGCGGATGCCGGCGCGTGACAATCGTGGCCTGCGGCACCGCCTACCTCGCCGGCCTCGTGGCCAAGCACTGGATCGAGCGGATGGCGCGCATCCCCGTCGAGGTCGACGTCGCGTCCGAGTTCCGCTACCGCGAGCCGCCCGTTCCCGAAGGGACGACGGCCATCTTCGTCTCGCAGTCGGGCGAGACCGCCGATACCCTGGCCGCGCTTCGCTACATGAAGGGCAAGGCGGACCGGATCGTCGGCGTGGTGAACGTCGCCACCTCGACCATCGCGCGCGAGTCCGACATCGTCCTTCCGATCCATGCGGGGCCGGAGATCGCGGTCGCCTCGACCAAGGGCTTCACCTGCCAGCTGGCCGTGCTGGCGCTGCTGGCGCTGAAGGCCGCGTTCGACCTCCTCGGCCGGGATCCGGCGCCCGACCTCGCGACGCTGGACCGCCTGCCGGGCCTGATGAACGAGGCGCTCGGCGCCGAGCCGGGGATCGAGTCCGCCGCGCAGGAGCTCGCGCTGGCCTCGGACGCCCTCTTCCTCGGCCGCGGCGCGATGAGCGCGCTGGCCCTGGAAGGCGCGCTCAAGCTGAAGGAGCTGAGCTACATCCACGCGGAAGGCTACGCCTCGGGCGAGCTGAAGCACGGGCCCATCGCCCTCGTCGATCGCGACATGCCGGTCATCGTGGTGGCGCCCACCGACCCCCTCCTGGAGAAGACGATCTCGAACATGCAGGAGGTGATGGCCCGCGAGGGGCGCGTCGTCCTGCTGACCGACGCCGCTGGGGCGAAGGCCGCCGGGCAGGGGCCCGTCCGCGTGCTGACAATGCCCGAGGTGCCGGCGATCCTGGCCCCGATGATCTACGCGGTGCCGCTGCAGCTGCTCGCGTACCATACGGCCCGCCTGAAGGGGACGGACGTCGATCAGCCCCGCAACCTCGCCAAGTCCGTGACGGTCGAATAGCATCCTTCGAACGCGCAACCCCCGGTGCGGATGGAAAAATCCCAGGTTCAGGGTGGACCGGCGGGGCGCCCCGCCGCATAGTGGCAGCACACGACGCCGGGGGCCGAATGCGGACGGAAGCCATCTTGCTGGGATCCATCGGTGTCCTGGCCGAAACTTCGGACATGCAGCGCGAGGCGTTCAACCGCGCCTTCGCCGAGGCCGACCTCGACTGGAGGTGGACGGACGAGCAGTACACCGCCCTTCTCGAACGTCCGGGCGGACTGCGCCGGATCGAGGAATACAACCGCGCCCGCGGCGCGCATATCGACGCCCGCGCCATCCATCGCCGCAAGACCGAGATCTTCAACGCCGCCCTGAAGGACGGCGTCCCCCTGCGCCCCGGCGTGTCCGACGTCGTGGAGGCCGCATGGAAGGCGGGCGTCCCCGTCGCCGTCTGCTCGACCACCTCGCCCGACACCGTCGAGCTGATCCTCGCTCGCGGGCGGCCGGGCCTGCCCGCGGGCGCGATCGGGTTCGACGGGACGCGGGTCGCCGACCTGCGCCCCAAGCCGGCGCCCGACATCTGGCACGCCGCGCTGGACGCGCTCGGCGTTCCGGCCTCGCGCGCGGTCGCGGTCGAGGACAGCCCCGAGAACGCCGCCGCCGCGCGGGAAGCCGGCCTCCGGGTCGTCGCCTTTCCGGGCGCGCGCCATGCCCATCGCGCCTTTCCCGGCGCCGAACGAATCGTCACCCGCCTGACCCCGGAGGCCCTCGGCCTCGCGGAGGGGCCCGTCCCGGCGGGGTGACCCAAAGACGAGACGGACCGCCGGAGGCCGCTGGGGGGCGGCCGACGGGCTGCCACGGGACGTCTCCGGTCCGGGTCGGGCCCCCCGAGCGGGGGTCCGGCCCGGGCTGAACCCGGCGAACGGCCCTAGCGGGCGTAGATCTCGACCTCTGGCAGCGCGGTCAGCGAAGCGCCGAGCAGGCGCAGCGCCGCGAGGCTGATCTGCGGCGCGCCCGAACCCGCGAGGGGCCTCAGCTCGACCAGCACGCCGTTGCCGTTGGCGGGGTCGACCACCCGCCCCGGCGTCTCCGACGACACGAGGTCCGTCGCCAGCCACAACCCTGTCTCGGAGGGATCGCCCAGGGCGACCACCTGCGTGCCCAGCAGCCGCTGCGGCGCGGCCTCGGGCTCGGCGGCGGCGGTGACGGCGACCGCGCGCTCCTCCGCGGTGGTGGTGTCGAACTGGTCCGCGGTCCGCGCGCCGCGCGGCGGAGGGGCGGTCCCGGCCTCGGCGACGACGGCATCCGTCGCGCCCGGAGTCTCGGGCAGCGTGACCTGGGGGAGCGGACCCCCACCGGGCGCGGAGGCCGTCTGCGGCGCCCCGGGCGGGGCCGCGCATGCGGCGAGAAGGGCGAACGGGGCGAGCGGGGCGATCAGGATGGTCCTCATGACGCGACCCTATGCGCCGCCTTCCGCGGACGCACCCCCCACTGCCGAGGGCGCGCCCATTGTGGCGGGCCTTCGCGGACCTTAGCCTCGGCAGGATGAACGCGCCCGGCCCCGCCCCACTCATCGACCCGTTCGCGCGGGCGATCACCTATCTGCGCCTTTCGGTGACGGATCGGTGCGACTTCCGCTGCGTCTACTGCATGTCCGAGCAGATGCAGTTCCTGCCGAAGAAGGAACTCCTTACCCTGGAGGAGCTGGACCGCCTCTGCACCGCCTTCGTCCGTCTCGGGGTGCGCAAGCTGCGCGTGACCGGCGGCGAGCCGCTGGTTCGCAGGGACATCGTCCGCTTCTTCGAGGGCATGTCCCGCCATCTGGAGGACGGCGGCCTAGACGAGCTGACGCTGACGACCAACGGCTCGCAGCTCGCCCGCTTCGCCGCCCCCCTCGCGGCGGCCGGGGTGCGGCGGGTCAACGTCTCGCTCGACACGCTGGACGAGGCGCGGTTCGCCCGCGTCACCCGCTGGGGACGGCTGCCACAGGTCCTGCGGGGCATCGAGTCGGCGCGAGCCGCGGGGCTGCGGGTCAAGATCAACACGGTCGCCCTGAAGGGCTTCAACGAGGACGAGCTGGAGCGCTTGGTCGAATGGTGCGGCGCCGAGGGACACGACCTGACCTTCATCGAGGTCATGCCCATGGGCGACCTCGGCCCCGAGGCGGACCGCGTCGGCCAGTACTGGGCGCTCTCGGACCTGCGGCGGCGCCTGTCCGAGACGTGGACCCTCACCGACCTTCCCGACCGCACGGGCGGCCCCGCCCGCTACGTCCGCCTGGAAGAGACGGGTCAGCGCATCGGCTTCATCACGCCCCTGACGCACAACTTCTGCGAATCTTGCAACCGCGTCCGCGTCACCTGCACGGGCGAGATCTACACCTGCCTCGGCCAGGAGGGCCGCATGGACCTCCGTGCGCCCCTGCGCGCTAGTCGAACGGACGGTCCGCTGGAGGCAGCGATCCGGCGCGCCATCGGCGAGAAGCCCAAGGGGCACGACTTCGACTACTCGCGCGGGACCGAGGGCGGCAAGATGCGCCGTCACATGTCCCACACCGGCGGCTAGCAGCTTATCAGATCAGTCGCGCGCTCTCATCACCGCCCGCATCCAACCTCGGCCATCCTCTTCGCCTACTTCGACGATCTCGAACCACCCTGTCAGCCGCTTCCGGCCACGCTTGGCTTGGTACTCACCCTTGCTGGTCGTCCCGCCCCCGACGTCTTCGAAGACATAGACTAGGATACCGACATCCTGCTGATCAGCCGCAAGATCGTGGAACCTCTTGCTTCGACGGAGCTGGGGTGCGGAAAAGTCGCCCTTCAGCCAGTTCCTCGTATCGATGACGGAGGTCTTTAATTCCGGGTTCCAATTCAGCTGATTGTGCCCGATAATCAAACACGGCTGGTCGTTAAATTTCCCTGTCCAACCGTAGTTCGCTTCGTCGATCTTAGGTTTTTCCGGTAGCCGTCGAATATCGGCTCGATCCATACTCACTCCGCCGCGATCTTCCGCGCCTTCAGCATCGGCGCGAGGTAGGTCCCCGTGTGGCTCTCCGGGATCGCCGCGATGTCCTCCGGGGTGCCGGTGCCGACCACGGTGCCGCCGCCGTCGCCGCCCTCGGGGCCGATGTCGATCACCCAGTCGGCGGTCTTCACGACGTCGAGGTTGTGCTCGATCACCACCACGGTGTTCCCCGCGTCGACCAGCTCGTGCAGCACCTCGAGCAGCTTGCGGACGTCCTCGAAATGCAGGCCGGTCGTCGGCTCGTCCAGGATGTAGAGCGTCCGGCCCGTCGATCGCTTCGCCAGCTCCTTCGACAGCTTCACGCGCTGCGCCTCGCCGCCCGAGAGGGTCGTCGCCTGCTGGCCGACCTTGATGTAGCCCAGGCCCACGCGGACCAGGGCGTCCATCTTCTCGCGGATGGAGGGGACCGCCTTGAAGAACTCCTGCGCGTCCTCGACGGTCATGTCGAGGACGTCGGCGATGCTCTTGCCCTTGAAGGTGACCTCGAGCGTCTCGCGGTTGTAGCGGGCGCCATTGCAGGTCTCGCAGGTGACGTAGACGTCGGGAAGAAAGTGCATCTCGATCTTGATGACGCCGTCGCCCTGGCACGCCTCGCAGCGCCCGCCCTTCACGTTGAAGCTGAAGCGGCCCGGCTTGTAGCCGCGGGTCTTGGCCTCGGGCAGCCCGGCGAACCAGTCGCGGATGGGGGTGAAGGCGCCGGTGTAGGTCGCGGGGTTCGACCGGGGCGTGCGGCCGATGGGCCGCTGGTCGATGTCGATGACCTTGTCGAGATGCTCCAGCCCCTTGACCGTCTCGCAGGGCGCGGGGGTCTGGCGGGCGCCGTTCAGCTTCATGGACGCGGTCTTGAACAGCGTCTCGATGGTCAGCGTGGACTTGCCCCCGCCGGAGACGCCCGTGACGGCGACGAACTTGCCCAGGGGAAACTCGGCCGTGACGTCCTTCAGGTTGTTGCCCGCCGCCTTCACGACCGTGACCTTCTTCCTGTTTCCCTTCCGGCGCCTGGCCGGGACCGCGATCTCGCGCCGACCGGCGAGGTAGTCGCCCGTTACCGACCGGGGGTTCGCCATGATCTCGGCCGGGGTGCCGGCGGCGATCACCTCGCCCCCGTGGACGCCCGCGCCGGGGCCGATGTCGAGGACGTAGTCCGCCTCGCGGATGGCCTCCTCGTCGTGCTCGACCACGATTACGGTGTTGCCCGCGTCGCGCAGGTTCTTCAGCGTCGTAAGAAGGCGGTCATTGTCACGCTGGTGCAGGCCGATGGATGGCTCGTCCAGTACGTAGAGCACCCCCGTCAGGCCCGAGCCGATCTGGCTGGCCAGCCGGATGCGCTGCGACTCGCCCCCCGAGAGGGTGCCGGCGTTCCGCGACAGGGTCAGGTAGTTCAGGCCGACGTTGTTCAGGAAGCCCAGGCGTTCGGCGATCTCCTTGACGATGGCGCGCGCGATCTCCCGCCGCTGGGGGGTCAGCGTCTCCATTACGCCTTCCATCCATGCCGCCGCCTCGCGAATCGACTTCTCGACCACCTCGCCGATATGCAGCCCCGCTATCTTCACCGCCAGCGCTTCGGGGCGCAGGCGGTAGCCGTCGCAGGCGTGGCAAGGACGATTGTTCTGGTAGCGCTCGAACTCCTCCCGGACCCAGGCGCTGTCGGTCTCGCGGTAGCGACGCTCCATGTTGGGGATCACACCCTCGAAGGGTCGGGCGACCTGATAGACGCGGCCCCCTTCGTCATAGCGGAAGGTGATCTCGTCGTCGCCCGAGCCGTGGAGGAAGACCTGCCTCACATGCGCCGGTAGATCCTTCCAGCGGGTCGCGGCGTCGAACTCGTAATGCTTCGCGATGGCTTCGATGGTCTGGAGGAAATAGGGCGACTTGCCCCTGCGCCAGGGGGCCAGCGCACCGTCGGCCAGGGTCAGGGCGGCGTCCGGCACGACCAGCCGCTCGTCGAAGAAGAGCTCGACCCCGAGGCCGTCGCATTCCGGGCAGGCGCCGAAGGGCGCGTTGAAGGAGAAGAGCCGCGGCTCGATCTCCGGAATCGTGAAACCGGAGACGGGGCAGGCGAACTTCTCCGAGAAGGTGAAGCGCTCGGCCTCGCCCTCCTTCGGAGCGGTCTCCAGGATCGCGATGCCGTCCGCGAGGTCCAGCGCGGTGCGGAAGCTGTCGGCGAGGCGCTGCTCCATCCCCTCGCGGATCACGATCCGGTCGACGACCACGTCGATGTCGTGGCGGAACTTCTTGTCCAGCGTGGGGGGCTCGTCCAGCTCGAAGAACTGCCCGTCGACCTTCACGCGCTGGAAGCCCTGCTTGCGCAGCTCCAGCATCTCCTTGCGGTACTCGCCCTTTCGGTCGCGCACGATGGGCGCGAGGAGGTAGCCGCGCGTGCCCTCGGGCATCCGCATGGCGCGATCGACCATGTCCTGCACCTGCTGCGCCTCGATGGGCAGGCCGGTGGCGGGGCTGTGCGGCACGCCGACCCGCGCGAAGAGGAGGCGGAGATAGTCGTATATCTCCGTCACCGTGCCCACGGTCGAGCGGGGGTTCTTCGACGTGGTCTTCTGCTCGATCGAGATCGCGGGCGAGAGGCCGGCGATGTGGTCGACGTCCGGCTTCTCCATCATGTCGAGGAACTGGCGGGCGTAGGCGGACAGGGATTCGACGTAGCGGCGCTGCCCTTCGGCATAGATCGTGTCGAAGGCCAGCGAGGACTTGCCCGAACCCGAGAGCCCCGTGATGACCACCAGCTCGTCGCGGGGGATCGAGACGTCGATGGACTTGAGGTTGTGCTCGCGCGCGCCGCGCACCTCGATCTTCTTCATTTCTGCCATGGGCCGACCTCGGAGGATGCGCGGCCCCTGCCCCTCCGCGGGACGACGCCGAACGCGACAGCTAGGAACGTCGTTCCCCTGCGGCAAGCCCGGCGAGGCAGGGTTCCACGTGGAACATATAAGGAACGGTTAACGTATCCGGCGCCGTCGTGCCAGAGGGCCCGAAAGGCGGCGCCCGGCCCGCGACGTTCGGTGCCGGCCCGGCGGGCGACGAGGCCGGAGCGACCGGACCGCCCTCGGAGGCCCGCGCGGCGGAGAAGCGTACCGGCCTCCACCGCGCGCAGGACCCTAGAAGTGGATGGCGCGGCCGTAGGCGTCGAGCACGCTCTCGTGCATCATCTCGCTGAGGGTCGGGTGCGGGAACACCGTCTCCATCAGGTCGGCCTCCGTCGTCTCGAGCTGGCGACCGACGATGTATCCCTGGATCAGCTCGGTGACCTCGGCGCCGACCATGTGCGCGCCCAGAAGCTCGCCGGTCTTGGCGTCGAAGACGGTCTTCACCATCCCCTCCGGCTCGCCCAGGGCGATGGCCTTGCCGTTGCCGACGAACGGGAAGTGGCCGACCTTGATCTCGTGCCCCGCCTCCTTGGCGGCGGCCTCGGTCATGCCGACGGAGGCGACCTGCGGATGGCAGTAGGTGCACCCCGCGATGGCGCCCGGACGGATCGGGTGGACGTCGTTCCTGCCCGCGATCAGCTCGGCCACCATCACCCCCTCGTGCGAGGCCTTGTGGGCAAGCCAGGGCGCGCCCGCGATGTCGCCGATGGCGTAGACCCCCTCGACGCCCGTGCGGCAGTACTCGTCCACGACCACGTGCGACTTCTCGACCGTGACGCCGGCCTCCTCCAGGCCGATCCCCTCGACGTTCCCTTGGATGCCCACGGCCGAGATGACCGTATCGAACTCGTGCGTCTCGGCCTTGCCGTTGGCCTCGATGGTGGCGACGACCTTGTCCTTCTGACGGTCCAGCCCCTTCACGATGGCCTTCTGCATGATGGTCATGCCCTGCTTCTCGAACTGCTTCTTCGCGAAGGCGCTGATCTCCTCGTCCTCGACGGGCAGGATGCGGTCCATCACCTCGACCACCGTCGTCTCGGCGCCGAGGGTGTTGTAGAAGCTCGCGAACTCGATCCCGATGGCGCCCGACCCGATGACGAGCAGCCGCTCGGGCATGTGCGGCGGCTGCAGGGCGTGCTTGTAATGCCAGACGCGCTTCCCGTCCGCCTCCAGCCCCGGCAGGTTCCGCGCCCGCGCCCCGGTCGCCACGACGATGCTGGGCGCCTCCAGCGTCTGGGTGCCTTTCTCGCCCTTAACCTCGACACGGCCCTTACCGGCCAGCCGGGCCTCGCCCATGATCGACGTGACCTTGTTCTTCTTGAAGAGGTGCCCGATCCCGCCGGAGAGCTGCTTGGCCACGGAACGGCTGCGCTTGACCACCGCGTCCAGGTCGTAGTCGATCCCTTCGGCCTTCAGGCCGAACTCCTTCGCGCGGTGCATCAGGTGGAACACCTCCGACGAGCGGAGCATCGCCTTCGTGGGGATGCAGCCCCAGTTCAGGCAGATGCCGCCCAGATGCTCGCGCTCGACGCAGGCGACCTTCAGGCCGAGCTGCGCGCCTCGGATCGCGGCGACGTAGCCCCCGGGGCCGGCGCCGATGACGATCATGTCGAACTTGGTCTCGGCCATGCGGCGGCCCCCTCCCACGGGATGGTTTAACGTTGAACTATCTCAACGTGCCATCTCGGGGCGTCGAGCGGAAGGGCCCTGCTGCGCATGGCTGCGCTGCGAACCGCCTCAGCCGTTGCGGGGGGGATTGTAGCGGTCGTCGCCGGGACGCCGGGCGCGCCGCGCCTCGACGATCCACGACCAGATGAACCCGCACACGCCCAACAGGAAGATCAGGTAGCCCAACCCCTGTATCCAGGACGGTCCGGCGTCCACCCATCCAAAGAGCGTCAGGGAGACCGTCACCAGTCCGATCAGGGCGATAACGGCCCAGAGGGTACGATTCTGCATGGTCCGTCATCCTCTATAGGGTTGGAGGCAGCCTAACGCGCCCGGCCCGTTCGGGAAACCTTCTTCACGGCGCGCCGTCCGGCATGTCCCCGCCCATGGCGCGGACGGTGCGCCCGTATCCGCCGGAGGACATCCAATCCCGCTCTTCCGGGGTGTGGGCGCGGTCCAAGGCATCGTTGCGGAACGGGAAGCGGCCGAAGCGGCGGATCACCTCTCGATGCGCGCGCGCATGGAGGAGCGTCTCGTCCATGGCGGGCAGGCGTTCGGCGATCAGGCGGACGGCGCGGTCCTGGTCGGCGCGGGCCTCCGAATGCTCGAAGGGCAGATAGAAGAACTGCCGCGCGGGGGGTTCGATCCGCCGATCCCACCCGCGGCTCACGGCCATGCACGCCGCCCGGCGCGCGATCCGGTCCGTGCTGAACGCCTTGCCCGTGCCGCGGAACATGTTGCGCGGAAGCTGGTCGGTCAGGATGCAGTAGGCCAGCGCGCCCTCGGGATAGGTGAGCCAGAGGGAGAGCGCCCCCGCCGCCGCCTGGTGCCAGAGGCCCAGGAACCGGGCGCGGATCCGCGCGTCGAGCGCCTCGCTGCCCTTGTACCACCCTTCGGGCCCGACCTCGTCCAGCCAGAAAGCCAGGACATCGTCCACCTCGTCCGTGCCGCTCATGCCGCCCTCCGCCATCTCTTTCCCAACGATCTGCGGCACGGGGCGGGTCCCGCCGGGCCGTGCCTCCCCCCAGGTAGCCTGAGGGAAGTACGGGGCCGGTACCCCCTGGGGCGAAACGTGCGGCGGCGGCCCCCTCCGCCGTTCAGGCCGCCCGCTCCTCGTCCTCGCCGGAGGTCTCCTCCATCTCCTCGGAGACGGCCTCCCAGGTGACGGCCGAAGCTTCGGCGAAGATGGGGGCGAAGCTTCCCGTCTCCTCGGCCGAGGGTGCGGGACGACGGGTCATGCGCCAGCCGGTGTAGCCCGCCAGCACCGCCATCACGACGAGGAGGAACCACCAGAATCCCGTCGGACCGGCCACGTTCATCGCGGAGCCGACCACCACCGGTCCGGCCACCGCCGCCAGGCCGTTCACGAAGAGCAAGCGGCCGGAGGCGGCGGGCATGTCCTCGTACTCGATGTGGTCGTTCACATAGGCGATGAGCAGCGCGTAGATCGGGTTCGACAACCCGCCGACCATCGCGCCGGCCACTACGGCCCCGGCGAACCCGCCCGAAAGGCCGGCCGCCGCGCCACCGACTGCGACGACCGCGCAGCCCAGGATCAGCACCCGTCGGTCCATCATGTCCGACGCCCAGCCGATCGGGAACTGCAGCACCAGCCCCCCCACGTAGGTCGCCCCCACGAGGAGCGAGATCTGCGCGACCGTGAATCCGGCCAGGGTGCCATAGACGGCCGTCATCCCGAACTGCGCGGCGAAGACGAGGCCGATCAGCGCCATCCCTACCGTGCCGAGCGGCGAGGCACGCCAGAGCTCGGCGAGGGACATGGGCTTCGTGGTCTCGAAGGATGGGGCGGGGTTCACCGACAGCAGGATCGGCGCGAAGGCCAGCGAGACGAGGACCGACGGCACGATGAAGAGGATGAACCCCGACGGGTCGCCGATCGCCAGCAGGCCCTGCGCGCTGACGATGCCGGCCATCTGCGTCACCATGTAGAGGGACAGCGCGCTGCCCCGGTTGGCGGTCGTGGTGACGTTGTTCAGCCAGGACTCGGCCGTGACGTAGACCCCGCAGAAGCAGAACCCGATCACGACGCGCAGCCCGAGCCACAGCCACCAGTCGGTCAGCGCCGGGTAGAGGATCAACACCGCCGAGATCAGCGAGCCCAGCGCCGCGAACACCCGAACGTGCCCGACGCGTCGGATCATGATGGGCGTGACGGAGGCCGAGACGAGGAAGCCGGCGAAGTAGCCGGACATCACGTAGGACATCTGCTGGGTGGTGAACCCCTCGATCGCCCCCCGCACCCCCAGGAGCGAGCCCTGCAGCCCATTCCCGACCATCAGGAGGCCGATGCCGAGATAAAGCGCCCAGGCGCGTTTCAGGATGGAGAGCATCGGGGAATCCTTTCCGGGCCGCCCTAGGCCCGCCCGCCGGCCGCCGATAGCTTGGAAACGACCCCCGGCGTCGGTTTCGGAGATGGCGCGCGGGACGTCGGCGGACGTATGGTCGTGCCCGCGGGGCGCCGTATCCTCCGCCGGTCCGCGGGGTGCGGAGGAAGGGGGCCGTGCGCCTGCTTGACGATATGGCGACAAAACGTCAGCGTCCTGCAGGCGAGCCGAGACGAGCGCGCCGAATTCAGGGAGATCGATCGATGAAGTGCATCCTGGCATCCGCCTTCGCGCTGGCCGCAGCGGCGCCGGCCTTGGCCCAGTCCTGGGACATGCCGACGCCATATGGCGACGCGACATTCCATACCCAGAACATCGCGCAGTTCGCCGACGACCTACGCGCAGCGACCGATGGCGCCCTGGACATCACCGTCCATTCGGCCGGGTCGCTCTTCCCGCATTCGGAGATCAAGAACGCCGTCCGCTCCGGGCAGGTCCCGATCGGGGAGTTCCTCCTATCCACGCTCTCCAACGAGGACGCGACCTTCGGCATCGACAGCCAGCCCTTTCTCGCGACCTCCTACGACGACGCGCGCCGCCTCTGGGACGCGCAGGAGCCCGTGGTGACGGAGCTGCTGGCCGAGCAGGGGCTGATGCCGCTCTTCTCGGTGCCATGGCCGGCGCAGGGCCTCTACACCGACGGCGAGATCACCTCCGCGGCCGATCTCGCGGGATTGCGGTTCCGCGCCTACAACGCTGCGCTGGAGGAGTTCGCCGCCCTCGCGGGCGCGGCCCCTGTGCAGGTGGAGGCGTCCGACATCCCGCAGGCCTTCGCCACGGGACAGGTCGAGGCGATGATGACCTCGCCCTCGACGGGCGCGAACTCGTCGGCCTGGGATTTCGTCACCCATTACGGAGAAGTCGACGCCTGGCTGCCGAAGAACGTCGTCGTCGTGAACCAGCGCGCTTTCCAGCGCCTCGACGAGGACGTGCAGGCCGCCGTGCTGGAGGCCGCAGAGGCCGCAGAGGCGCGTGGATGGGACCTGTCGCGCACTGAGACGCAGGAGAAGACGCAGGTCATGGCCGACAACGGCATGACGATCTACGAGCCGGGCGAGACGCTGCTCACCGACCTCGAGGGTATCGGCGAGGCCATGCTGGGCACTTGGGAGGACGCGGCCTCGGACGCGGCCCTCCGTGTCTTGTCGGAATATCGCGGCGAGTGACCGCGCGCGCATGAAGACGGGCGGAGCCGCCCCGGTTCCGCCCGAGCCCACGAGAGGCCAGCCGATGATGTCCCGAGCGCTCGACGCCCTCTACCGGGGCGCAGCCGTCCTCGCCGCGTGCTGCATCGCCGCGATCTGCCTGCTGATCTCGGCGCAGGTGCTGCTGAACGCCGGAACGCGCGCCGGCCTGCCGCTGCCGCCGACCATCCCCTCCTATGCGGACTTCGCCGGCTACCTGCTGGCCGCGGCGACGTTCCTCGCGCTGCCCTGGACGTTGCGCACGGGCGGGCACGTCCGGGTGAACCTCGTCACCTCGCGCCTGCCGGAGCGCGCGGCATGGGCGGTCGAGCTGGTGGTGCTCGCGGCGGGAACCGGCTTCGCCGGCTACGCGACGACCTATGCCGCGATCCTCGCGGAGGAGAGCCGCCGCTTCGGCGACGTCTCGTCCGGCATCGTCGCGATCCCCACATGGATCGTCCAGCTTCCGATGGTCGCGGGGCTGGCGCTGCTGACGGCCGCGCTGGGCCAGTCGCTGTTCGAGACCTGGGCCGCGCGCCGGCCCGTCTTGGGCGGCGGGGAAGAGGCCTGATGGACCTGATCCTCGTCGGCCTCGCGCTACTGGGGGTGCTGCTCGCGTTCCTCGCGGCGGGGGTGTGGATCGCCATCGCGCTGGGTGGCGTGGCGCTGGTGGCGCTGCTCGCCTTCTCGAACGCGCCGGCGGGGCTGGTGCTGGCGACGACGCTCTGGGGGCATTCCCATTCGTGGTCGCTGGCCGCGCTGCCGCTCTTCATCCTGATGGGCGAGGTGCTGCTGCGTTCGCGACTGTCCGAGGACATGTTCAGCGGGCTGGCGCCCTGGCTGGGCCGGGTGCCGGGTCGCCTGCTACACGTCAACGTCCTGGGCTGCGCCATCTTCGCGGCCGTCTCGGGATCGTCCGCTGCGACGGCGGCGACCATCGGGCGGATGTCCGTGCCCGAGCTGAAGCGCCGCGGCTATCCCGAGGGCCTCGTGATCGGCACGCTCGCCGGTTCGGCCACGCTGGGTTTGCTGATCCCGCCCTCGATCATCCTCATCGTCTACGGCGTCGCGACCGAGCAGAGCATCGCGCGCCTGTTCGTGGCGGCGATCATTCCGGGGCTGATGCTCACGGCGATGTTCGGCCTCTACGTCGCAGCGCGCGCCTGGATGAACCCCGCGCTCATCCCGCCGCCCGGCGAGCGTGCGTCGTTCCTCGCCCGTCTCTCGGCGTCGCGGCGGCTGATCCCCGTGATGCTGCTGATCCTCGGGGTAATCGGCTCGATCTACACGGGCCTCGCCTCGCCGACGGACGCCGCGGCCCTGGGCGTAGTGCTGGCGGTGATCCTGGCGTTCGGGACGGGGGGATTCAGCTGGGCGCGGCTCGGCGAGGCGGCCATGGCGGCCGTCCGGACCTCGGCGATGATCGCCTTCATCCTTCTCGGCGCGGCCTTCCTCTCCGTGGCGATGGGCTTCACCGGCATCCCGCGGGCGCTGGCCGCGTGGATCGGGGGGATGGGCCTTTCGCCCCTGGCGCTGCTGGCGGCCCTGACGGTGTTCTTCATCGTGCTCGGCTGCTTCCTCGACGGCATCTCGGTGATCGTGCTGACCACGTCGATCATCCTGCCGATGGTGCAGGCGGTGGGAATCGACCCGATCTGGTTCGGCATCTACCTCGTCATCGTCGTGGAGATGTCGCAGATCACGCCGCCCGTGGGGTTCAACCTCTTCGTGATCCAGGGGCTGACCGGGATCGACATAGTCCGGATCGCGAAGGCCGCGTTCCCGTTCTTCCTGCTCCTGCTGGCGGGGGTCGGCCTCATCGTGGCCTTTCCGTCCATCGTGCTGTGGCTGCCTTCGCTGATGTGACCGCTAGAGGGACGCGGCCGCACGGCTGGCCTGGTCGTACTGACCTGAGAGCGCACGAAGACGGGCTGCCATCTCGCGCATCTGCGGGCCCGTCAGGTCGGTCCGCCCCAGCCCTTCCAGGAAGCATTGGGCACGCAGCTCGCGGTAGGAGTCGCAGAGGTCGCGGCCCTTCGGCGACGTGGCGTAGAACACTTCCTTCCCCCGTTTCTCGGAAGATAGGAGACCCGCCCGCAGCAGCTTGCGGAGCGCGTAGTTCACCGTGTGCGTGTCCTCGATGTTCAGCAGGAAGCTGATGTCCGTCAGGCGCTTGTCGCGTTCCCGATGGTTGACGTTGTGCAGGACCAGGATCTCCAGCGGGGAAAGCTCGCTGCCGGCGGCGGCCATGCACCGGACCGTCCAACGCGAGAACGCGTTGAAGGCGACGATGAGCCCGAACTCGAGCTCGGACGCCTCCCAGCCCTCGCCGTCGGCCAGATGGCGGCTCGACACGATGCGGCGGCGTTCGGGATCGGTTTGGGACATGGATCGATGCCTTCTCGCTGACGTTTCACCCGCATTCTGCGACAGACGGACGAGGTGCGCCACAGAACGGCACACGGCCTGAGGCGCTCGGGGCGCTACGGGACGAGAAGGCTCGCGTCGCCGTAGGAGAAGAAGCGGTAGCGCTCGGCGATCGCGTATGCGTAGATCCCTCGGATGCGGTCCATGCCCATGAAGGCGCCGACCAGCATCATCAAGGTCGAGCGCGGCAGGTGGAAGTTCGTCATCAGCGCGTCCGAGGCGCGGAACCGGAAGCCCGGCGTAATGAAGATGTCGGTCGCACCTTCCCAGGGCTGCACCATACCCGTCTCGCGCGCGGCGGTTTCGAGCAGGCGCATGGCGGTGGTGCCCACGGGGATCACCCGCCCCCCTTCGGCACGTGTCGCTGCGATCTCGGCCGCGGCCCGCGGGGCGATGCGCCCCCGCTCGGCGTGCATGACGTGATCATCGGTGTCCTCGGCCTTCACGGGAAGGAACGTGCCGGCCCCGACATGGAGGGTGACGTGCGTGAAGCCCACCCCCCGCGCCCGCAGCGCGGCGAGCAGCGGCTCGTCGAAATGGAGGCTCGCCGTGGGGGCGGCGACGGCCCCGGCCTCGCGCGCCCATACGGTCTGATAGTCGGTCCGATCGGCGTCGTCCGCGGCGCGGCGGCCCTCAATATAAGGGGGAAGAGGCATACGGCCTGCCCGCTCCAGCGCGGTGTCGAAATCTTCCTCCGCCCGGAAGGAAAGGATGGCGGCGTCCCCCTCGCGGCCCGCGAACGTGGCGGAGAGGCCGCCCGGAAACACGATGATCTCGCCTTCGGAAAGCTTGCGCAGGGGGCGGACCAGCGCGGACCAGCGGCCGTCCCCGCGCGGCTCGAGGAGGGTCACGTCCATCCGCGCCTCCGCCTCGCCACGCCGCCGGGTACCGGTCAGCCGCGCCGGGATGACCTTCGTGTCGTTCAGCACCAGGCGGTCGCCCGGTCGCAGCACGGACGGCAGGTCCGACGCCCGGCGGTCCGCGATCGCGCCCGCCTCGGCCACGAGAAGCCGTGCGGACGAGCGCGGGCGCGCGGGGCGCACGGCGATCAGTTCCTCGGGCAGGTCGAAGTCGAACGCGTCCAGTCGCATGGGGCACGCCGCTACGCCGCCGCCCTTGCCGCCTCAACCCCCCTCGCCCACAGTCCGAGCGTGCAACCGGAAGGAGACAGGCATGACCGTGACCGAAGGTGACCAGGCCCCGGACTTCACCCTTCCCTCGGCGGATGGCGAGGTGACGCTGTCGGCCATTGCGGGACCCGTCGTCCTCTACTTCTACCCGCGCGACGACACGCCCGGCTGCACCACGCAGGCGAAGGACTTCACCGCCGCGGGAGGAGGGTTCGCCGATGCGGGCGTGACCGTGCTGGGCGTGTCGAAGGACACGGTCGCCAAGCACGACAAGTTCGCCGCCAAGCACGACCTTTCCGTGCGGCTCCTGTCCGACGCGGAGAGCGACGTCTGCGAGCGCTACGGCGTCTGGGTCGAGAAGAACATGTACGGCCGCAAGAGCATGGGGATCGAGCGGTCTACCTTCCTGATAGGCGCGGACGGAACCGTGCGCCGGGTCTGGCGGAAGGTGAAGGTCCCCGGGCATGTCGAGGAGGTGCTCCGGGACGCGCGCGCCCTCGGCGGCGAACCTGCCGATTCGGCGTGAGGCCGGGGGCGCAAGGGGCTGACGGCGGCCGATAACCAGCTTTACCACGCGTTATCTCGGCAACAATCCGCACAACCTGCAGCCCTTCGGTGCCGGTTTGGCCGGAATTCCGGCTGGCGCCTTGGAGTTGTCCCGTCATGCCCTCTAGAACGTCCCGGACCGGCCCCGCCGCCGGTCCTTGCAACGGCGACGGGGACCCACGCGTGAAGACACCGACCATCTATCGCCTGCACGTCTGGCTCGAACGGATCCTCCCCGAGCGCCGCGTATTCCTCCGGTCGGACACCACCACGCGCTACATTCGGCTGCGGCCCGGAACGCAGCTCGTCGCGCTCTTGGGCGGCTCCGCGATACTTGCTTGGTGCATCATCGCCTCCGCGATCGTCCTGATGGACTCGATCGGGTCGGGGTCGGTCCGTGATCAGGCAAAGCGCGAGCAGCAGATCTACGAGCGGCGGCTCAACGCCCTCGCGGGGGAGCGTGACGATCGGGCCGCCGAGGCGGCCCAAGCGCGCGAGCGGTTCGACACGGCCCTGGCCCAGCTGGGCGACCTTCAGACGCAGCTGCTGGAGGCCGAGCACGCGCGCGCCGAGCTCGAGCGCGGGATCGAGATATCCCATGCCCGCCTGCGCGAGAGCCTGGGCGAGCGCGACGCCCTCGGCTCGCGCCTCGCGGCGCTGTCCGAGGGCGAGGGCGTCGTACCGGCAGCGGAGGGGGCGGAGCTGGACGCGATGGTCGCCGCCCTGGCGACCACCGCCGCGGAGCGCGACGAGATCGCCCGGACGGCCGCCCTCGCCGAGGAGGAAGCGGACCGCCTGCGCGCCGACCTCACCTTGATCGAGCGGCGCAACGACGAGATATTCACCCAGCTCGAGGAAGCGGTGAGCGTCTCGATCGCCCCGCTCGAGACCATGTTCCGCAACGCCGGCATGCCGCCCGACCGCATCCTGGACGAGGTCCGGCGCGGCTACAGCGGCCAAGGCGGCCCTATGGAGGAGATTCTCTCGACCTCCGGACGCTCCTCCGTCGATGCCGCCCGCGCCGCCGCGATCCTCGAGCAGATGGAGGAGATGGACCTCTACCGCATCGCGGCCCAATCCCTGCCCTTCGCCAATCCCGTGCCGTCGGGCAACTACCGCCAGACCTCGGCCTTCGGGCCGCGCCGCGATCCGATCCGGGGCGGCACGCGGATGCACAACGGGCTGGACTTCGCGGGCGCGCGCGGCACGCCGATTCACGCGACCGCGTCGGGCGAGGTGATCCGCGCCGGCTGGTTCTCCGGCTATGGCAGGACGGTCGAGATCCGGCACGCCCATGGGGTCATGACGCGCTATGCGCATCTCAGCTCGATCTCGGTGGACGTGGGCCAGCAGGTCTCGCGCGGGGAGCGGATCGGTGGTATGGGCACCACCGGACGGTCCACGGGAGTCCATCTGCACTACGAGGTGCGGATCGGGGACCGGGCGGTGAACCCGATGACATGGATAAGGGCAGGACGAGATGTTTTCTAAGAACAAGCCGGGCGAGAGCGCGAAGCCAGAATCCGCCGCCACCCCCGCCGCCGCCGGCAGCCGCCCGGCCGAGTACAAGCCCGCCCCCTCGCAGGCGACGTCCGGCGCGCCTAAGGCCAAGCCGCCCGCCTCGGTCCTCTCGCCCGACCTGAACATCGACGGCGACATCAGAACTTCGGGCGACGTGCAGGTCGAAGGACAGGTGAAGGGCGACATCCGCGCCCATCTGCTGACCGTGGGCGAAGGCGCGACCGTCAACGGCACGGTGATCGCCGACGACGTCGTGGTCAACGGCCGAATCGACGGGACGGTGCGCGGGTTGAAGGTCCGGCTGACGGCCACCGCGCGGGTGACGGGCGACATCATCCACAAGACGATCGCCATCGAATCGGGCGCCCAGTTCGAAGGGTCGGTCCAGCGGCAGGACGACCCGCTCGCCGGCGCGAAGGCCGGGGGCGCGGGCGGCGGGGGCGCGCCCGTCCCGAAGCCCGCCGGCTGAGGCGACAGTCCATCACCGGAACGAGCAGAGGCGCCGCACCCGCGGCGCCTTCTTCGTTCCGGACGTCGCCCTGCCCCAAGGAACCGTGACCTTCGACCTTCGCGCACGTTTCCGCCCGTGCGCCCTGTTCCGCCGCCCTTCCCGCCGACGGCTTCTGCCCGCCCTCGCACCGCCTTGGATCCTGGCAGCCGCCATCCTCGCCTCCGCGACGGGGTCATCGGCGCCCCGGTCGTGCCATCCCCTGCGTCCACGTGCGTGGAACTCGACGGCTTCGCCGACGGATGTGGCCTCGATCGACGACGCCGACCTCCTGCCGCTGGCGGCGCTAATCCTCGCCGGCGATGCGCCGGGGGTCGCTACGGCGTGGCGGATGTGTTCGGCGCAGGCACCGCCGTCTTCGTCGACGCCGCCTTCCGCGGTGGCGGCCCCCCCCCCGAGCGCCAAAGCTAGGGCGCCGCGAACGCCGGATGACCTTGAGCACCGGAGATCGCTGCGATCGCCCCGAAATCCGCGGCTTCAGGGTGGACAACGCAGCCGGCGGCGGGATGGGTTGGAACATGGAGATGCCCCGGATCAGCCAGGACCCGACGGAGCCAGCCTTCGTCCAGGACCCCTACCCCCACTACGCCCGGATGCGCGCCCTCGGCCCCCTGGTGTTCTGGGAGGAGTACAGGATGCCTTGCGCCACCACGAACGCCGCCGTCATGGCGGTTCTGAAGCATCGCGGCATGGGCCGCGAAAGGCGGCCCGCGCTGGAGGTTCCGGCACGGCTGGCGCCCTTCTACGCCATCGAGGCCCATTCCATGCTGGAGCTGGAGCCGCCGCGCCACACTCGGCTGCGGGGGCTGGTGCTGCGGGCCTTCACCTCGCGTCGGGTCGGGGCGCTGCGGCCGGAGGTCGCGACCCTCTGCGACGCGCTCATCGACGCCTTTCCCGAGGGGCCGTTCGACCTCCTGCCCGCCTACTGCACGCCGATCCCCGTGACGGTGATCGCCCGCCTGCTCGGGGTGCCGGACGCGGACGCGCCGGACCTGCTGCGGTGGTCCACGGGAATGGTCGGGATGTACCAGGCGGGCCGCACGCGTGCGATGGAGGACGCCGCCGTCGCCGCCACGGCAGAGTTCGTCGATTACCTGCGCTGCGTGATCGCGGTGAAGCGGCGCGCTCCGAAGGACGACCTGCTGTCGGAGCTGATCGCAGCGCGGGACGGCGCGGACCGCCTCTCGGAGGAGGAGATGGTGACGACGGCCATCCTCCTGCTGAACGCAGGGCATGAGGCGACCGTTCATGCGCTGGGCAACGCGGTGGCCCGGCTGCTGGCGGACGGATGGGTGCCCGGGAACCCGGCGCGGGCCGCCGAGGAGGCCTTGCGGTTCGACCCGCCGCTGCATCTCTTCACCCGCCAGACCTACGAGGACGTCGTCGTAGAAGGCATCGCGATCCCGGCTGGAACCGAGGTCGCGGCCCTCCTGGCCAGCGCGGGGCGCGATCCGGCCGCCCATGACGGCCCGGACGGGTTCGATCCAGAACGCGCACCCAAGGCGAACGCCGCCTTCGGCGGGGGCATCCACTTCTGCGTCGGCGCGCCCCTCGCCCGGCTGGAGATAGAGGTCGCGCTGGAGCGTCTCTTCGCGCGCCGCCCTGCCCTGCGCCTCGCCGGCGAGGCGCGATACGCGCCGATCTATCATTTTCACGGCCTCGCCGCGCTGCCGGTCCGGCCTTGAAGGCGGGCGCTTGCGTGCCCCTGCCGCCCTGCTAGCGTTCCCGTTCCAAGTCACCGTCCAGGGAGGACACTATGATGCGCCGCCTTCTCGCCGGCACCACCGCCCTTCTCGCGCTGCCCGCCGCCGCGCAGGAAGCCGACCTCTTGATCATGGATTATGCCGGGTTCGAAGATCCCCGATATCATACGGCCTATGCCGAGCGGTATGGCGGCAGCCCCGACTATTCCTTCTTCGGCGATGAGGAAGAGGCGTTCCAGAAGCTGCGGACGGGATTCGAGGCGGACTTGGCGCATATCTGCTCCGACTCCGTTCCGAAATGGACCGAGGCCGGCCTGATCGAGCCTTGGGACACGGATCGGGTCGCCGCCTACGACGACCTCAACGACGAGCTGATCGGCGCCCAGAGCGGCGAGAGCGAGGTGTTCTACCTTCCGGCCGACTTCGGATCGACCGCGATCGCCTACAACACGGACGAGGTGCCCGCCGAGGACGTCGCCTCGCTGGAGGTGTTCAAGGACCCTGCCTACGCGGGACGGGTCACGATGCCCGACAACGTCGCCGACGCCTATGCGCTGGCCTACCTCGCCACCGGAGTGACGGACTGGACACAGGCCACCGAAGAGGATTTCGAGGCCGCGACCGCATGGCTACGCGAGGTGCATCCGAACATCCGCACCTACTGGGCCGATCCGGCCGAGCTGGCGCAGCTCATGGCCTCGGGGGAGGTCCTGATCTCCTGGGCATGGAACGAGACCTATCCGACGCTCGCCGACGAGGGCTTCCCCATCGGGTTCGAGCGGGAGCCGGAGGAAGGCTCCTCCCTATGGGTTTGCGGCTGGGTCAACCTCGCTGACGGCCCGGGGTCGGAGGACCAGGTCTACGACTACCTCGACGCCTACTATGCACCGAGCTCCACCCGGCCGCTTCTAGAGGACGGGTTCGGGCATGCCAACGCGGCAGCGATGGCGGACGTGTCGGCCGATGATCTCGAGGCCGCGGGGCTGGGCGAGGTGAGCGGTCCGGTTCTGGCGCAGCTCCCGCAGTCCGCGGACCTGCGGGAGCGGCAGATCGAGGCGTTCGAGATGATCAAGGCAGGGTTCTGAAACCGAGGCTTCCGGCCCGCCCGGCGCCGGAAGCCGCGCGGCCTCTTGCCCACCCCTTGCGGAGGGCGGCGCCGGAGCGCAGCGCCGCCCCTGACGAACGTTTGGTCGGGAGAAGCCTTCACAGCGCCTACTCGGGCGCCTATATCTGTGATGTCCCCTCGGGGACTATGGACATAAACGCGCGCGGAATAAGCGGTTCGGACCCGGGGGCGGTACCCGGCGGCTCCACCACCATCCCATCGTTGGGGGATCATGGGGCCGAAACAGGATCGACGAACGTGTAAAGGCGTCTGCTTTGTCTCGGTGAGGTACCACCGTCATCGGTCCGATTTGTACAGTTGCCAACGACAACCGTGCTCCGGTCGCGCTGGCTGCGTAAGCAGTCCGCAAGACCGAAACTTAAGCCGCTGCGCCTAGCCGCGTAGCGCGGGGTTCGCAGGCACCTGGCAACAGAAGCCTGCACTTTACCTTTTCCCATGCCCCGGCCAACCTTCGGCATGCGTGCGGCCGCCCTCCTGCTGTGCTGCCTGGCCCTTCCGGCGCGGGCCTGCGGCACGGCGCTGCTCCTTCTGATGGACGTCTCGGGCTCGGTCGATCGGGCGGAGTGGCGGCTGCAGTCCGAAGGGCTGGCGGCCGCGCTCGAGGATCCCGCCATAGCCGAGATCATGACGCGCGAGAGGAATGCCCTGGCCGTCGTGCAGTGGTCCGGCACGGGTCTGCAGCGGGTGGCGATCCCCTGGACGGTCGTGGACGGCCCGGCAGCGTTGGCCGCTTTGGCGGAGCGGGCCCGCACGATGCCCCGCTCGGGGGCGCTGGACGGGACCGCACCGGCCGAGGCGCTGGCATTCGGGCTGCGCCTCATGGCCGGGGCGCCCGAATGCGGGCGGCGTGTCATCGACGTGTCCGGCGACGGCACCCCGAACGGGGGGGGTGACGTCCGCCCCCTGCCCCGCGAGGCGGAAGCGGCCGGGATCACGATCAACGGCCTCGCCATCGAGGCGTTGGGCCCGGGGCTGCCGGTGACGAACTTCTACCGCGCCGCGATCCGCACGCGGGACGGGTTCGTCATGACTGCGCGGGGCCACCGCGACTTCCCCGCGGCGATCCGCCGGAAGATCCTGCGCGAGATCAGCCGCGTGACGTCTTGACCTGCCGCACCGCCGCCGTGTGCCAGCCCAGAGGGGTTCCACGAGCGCCCTGCGAGGTCAGCGCCGAAGTCTCGCACCCGCCGGATCGCCGATGCCGCATGCCTTTCCCCAATATCAGCCCGACCCACTTGATAGCTCGCCGGGCACAGGCCTATGCGCTGGTTGTCCTAGACCTCACCCTGCCGAAGGATCATGCGACGTATTCCCATGGCCTGGGGGATGCCCGTCGTGGATGTCCCGGGGATGCCATTGAAGATGCCGGTGGTCGTCGTCTGCCGGAAGCGATGCGGACGAGGCGGGGGGCTTCACGCGATCTCGGTCCGGCCCGCCCGGCTTCAAACGGATGACGCGGAACTGATGCAGGCGGCGCTTACGCTCCGTGACGCGCCCTGCGGATGGGCGCGAGACACCCGGGACGAGGAGCATCGCCACCCATGACCCCCGACTGGTCCGAGATGACGCGCGTCTTCGGGCGCATAGGGGTCCTGTCGTTCGGCGGACCGGCCGCGCAGATAGCCCTGATGCAGCGCGAGCTGGTCGACGAGCGGCCCTGGCTGACGCAGGAGCGGTTCCAGCGCGCGCTGGGCTTCTGCATGATCCTTCCGGGCCCGGAGGCGATGCAGCTGGCGACCTTCTGCGGCTGGCGGCTGCGGGGCACGGGCGGCGCGCTGCTGGCCGGGCTGCTCTTCGTCGTGCCGGGGGCGGTCGCCATCTTCGCGTTGGCGCTGCTCTACCTTTCATATGGCGATCTGCCGACTGTCGAGGCCGCCTTCCTCGGGATCAAGGCGGCAGTCGTCGTCGTCGTCGTGCAGGCGCTGGCCAAGGTCGCGCGGAAGGCGCTGACCGACACGTCGGGCCGGGTGATCGCCGTGCTGGCCTTCGTGGCCATCTTCGCCCTGGATGCCCCCTTCCCCTCGATCCTGGCGGCCGCTGCTCTCTGGGGGGCGTTGGCGACGGAAGGGCCCGGCGCGCCGGCGGAGGGGCCGGCGGCCTCGATGAGGGACATGGCGCGGACCTCCGCTATGTGGGGTGCGATCTGGCTCATCCCCCTGGTGGTCCTCAGCCTCGCCGGGGCGGAGCGCCTGGCGGCGGTGGGGTGGTTCTTCGCCAAGCTCGCCGTGCTCACCTTCGGGGGCGCGTATGCCGTCCTCGCCTGGATGGCGCAGGAGGTCGTGGAGGACCGGGGCTGGCTGACGCCGGATCAGATGATCGATGCGCTAGGCCTCGCGGAGACGACGCCGGGGCCGCTGATCCTAGTCACGCAGTTCGTCGGCGCGCTCGCCAACGGGCCCGGCGCCTGGGGGCTGCTCGCCGGAGGGCTCGTCGCGCTTCATGCGACCTTCGCGCCCTGCTTCCTGTGGATCCTCGTCGGCGCGCCGTGGCTCGAACGTCTGACCGCGCAGCCCCGCCTCGCCGGGGCGCTGCGCGGCGTGACGGCGGCGGTGGCCGGGGTGATCGCCGACCTCTCGCTATGGTTCGCGCTGCACGTCGTGTTCGGGGGGGTCGGCCGGCTGGAGGCGGGGCCGCTGTCGATGCCCTGGCCGGAATGGGGCACGCTGGACCCGGCGGCCGCCGGCCTTTCCGCGCTGGCGGCGGGGTTGATCCTGCCGAACCGTCTGCCGCTGATCGCCGCGCTGGGCATCATGGCCTTCGCCGGGCTTGCGACGGCAGCGCTGCGCTGACCCTCTTGGAACCCCCGGCGGCCCGGCCTAGGCTGCCCGGGAAGCACCCCGGGGGGAACCTGAAGATGACGCGCCGCCTGGACTACGGCAGCCTGATGCATCGCGCCATGCGCGGCCTGATCCGCGACATCCTGGAGGATGTCGGCGCGAACGGCCTTCCCGGCGAGCACCACTTCTTCATAACCTTCGACACGATGCACCCGGACGTGGGCATCGCCGACTGGCTCTCGGACCGCTATCCCGGCGAGATGACCATCGTGCTGCAGCACTGGTTCGACGCGCTGGAGGTCGACGAGGAGGGGTTCGGCGTGACGCTGAACTTCGGGGACGCCCCCGAACGGCTGCGCGTGCCCTTCGAGGCGATCCGCACCTTCGTGGACCCGTCCGTCGAGTTCGGCCTGCGCTTCGAGGCGCAGGACGAAGCCGCCGCCGACGAGCCGGAGGAGGAGGCCGACGCCCCCGTCGCAGGCCTACCAGCCCCGCTGGCCGAGGACGCCCCCCAGGAGGAGGAGGACGCCGACCGTCCGGCCGCCGAGGTCGTCAGCCTGGACCAGTTCCGCAAGCACTGATCTCCGGAGGCTTTCCCCCGGAGAGGCGCGCAGCTAGCAAGCGCTCGAACGCCAGGGAGGGAAAGCAATGGCCGCGACGCGCACCGAGACCGACAGCTTCGGACCGCTCGAGGTTCCGGCGGATCGTTACTGGGGCGCGCAGACGCAGCGCAGCATCCTGAACTTCCCCATCGGCTGGGAGCGGCAGCCCGTCGCCATCGTCCGCGCCCTCGGCGTCGTCAAGCACGCCTGCGCGGAGGCCAACAAGGCCCGCGGCGCCCTGGACGACCGCATCGCGGACGCGGTGATCAAGGCCGCGACGGAGGTGCACGAGGGCGAGCTGGACGACCATTTCCCCCTCGTGGTCTGGCAGACCGGTTCGGGCACCCAGTCGAACATGAACGCCAACGAGGTCATCGCGAACCGCGCGATCGAGATCCTCGGCGGGGAGGTCGGCTCGAAGGATCCGGTGCATCCCAACGATCATGTGAACATGGGGCAATCCTCGAACGACACGTTCCCGACGGCGATGCACATCGCGGTCGCCACCACCGCGCGCGACGTCCTGCTGCCGGGCCTCAGGAAGCTCGCCGAAGCCCTCGAGGCGAAGGCGGAGAGCTTCGCGGACATCATCAAGATCGGCCGCACGCATACGATGGACGCCACCCCCCTGACCCTCGGGCAGGAGTTCGGGGGATACGCCCATCAGGTCCGGATGGGCATCCGCCGGATCGAGGCGGCGTTGCCGGCCATCCACGAGCTGGCCCAGGGCGGCACCGCCGTGGGCACGGGCCTGAACAGCCCGAAGGGCTGGGGCGAGGCCGTCGCGGCCAACGTCGCGCGCATAACGGGGATCGGTTTCGTCACAGCCCCCAACAAGTTCGAGGCGCTGGCCGCGCATGACGCCATGTCCGAGATGTCTGGCGCCTGCCGGGTCGTGGCGGCTTCGCTCTTCAAGATCGCGAACGACATCCGGTTCCTCGGGTCGGGCCCGCGCTGCGGCCTGGCCGAGCTGAAGCTGCCCGCGAACGAGCCGGGGTCCTCGATCATGCCTGGCAAGGTGAACCCGACCCAGTGCGAGGCGATGACGCAGGTCTGCGCGCACGTCATGGGCAACGACGCCGCCACCGGCTTCGCGGCGAGCCAGGGCCATTTCGAGCTGAACGTCTACAAGCCCATGATGGCTTACAACCTGCTGCAGTCCATGCAGCTTCTGGGGGATGCGTCGGTCGCCTTCACCGACAATTGCGTCGAGGGTATCGAGGCGGACGAGCGGCGGATCGATGCCCTCATGCGGGAGTCGCTGATGCTGGTCACCGCGCTCGCGCCCGAGATCGGCTACGACGACGCGACAGCCGTCGCCAAGGCGGCGCACGCCAACGACACCACGCTGCGCGAGGAGGCGGTGAACCTCGGCTTCGTCACGCCCGAGCGCTTCGACGAGGTGGTCCGCCCCGAGACGATGATCGGCCCCAAATGAAGCCGATGAACCTGAACCGCGCCCGCAAGGCCCGTGCGCGGGCCGAAGCGAAGCGGCAGGCCGACGAGAACGCCGCCCGCTTCGGGCGCACGAAGGCCGAGCGCGAAGGAGACCGGCGGGAGGCCGAGCGGGCCCGGCGCGATCTGGACGGCGCAAAGCGGGAGTGAGACCCGAGAAACACTCGCTGACGCTGCGGGGGCACCGAACCAGCGTATCGCTCGAGCCCGAATTCTGGGCCGCCTTCCGGGCCATCGCGGCACGGGAGGGGCGCACGCTCAACGACCTGGCCGCCGAGGTGGACGAGGCGCGTGGGACCGGCCGCGGGTTGGCGAGCGCGATCCGGGTCTTCGTGCTGGAGCGGGCGGCGAGGGGCTGAGCCTTCGCAGGTTGCTGAAGCCCCCCGTGATGTCCGGCACCCCGCCCGGCCCGGACGACGCCCATGCCTTCGACCGCGATCCATCCCGCCTCGGCCGCCGCGCGAGCTGCGCCGGCGACGAAGGCGCCTGGCGAGAGAAGCGCGGCTGTGGTCCGTCCACCTAGGGGGGCGGTTCGGGCCGCATGCGGGCGTCTCCCTGTCTTCGGGACAATCGCAGACGGATGCCGTTGGCCGAACGCACCGTGAGATGCGCCACCGGCATGGGCACCTCGCCCGCCGTCTCGAATCGCCAGGCGCGCAGCATTTCGGCCAGGAGCACCGCGCCTTCGGCCATCGCGAAGCCCGCACCCGTGCAGACCCGCGGGCCGGCGCTGAAGGGAAGGAACCCGTGCCTCGCCGCCTCCCGCGCGCCGGCCGCGCCCCAGCGACCGGGATCGAACGTGTCGGGACGGTCCCAAAGTGCCTCGTGGCGGCCGAGGTGCCAGGGTGAGAGAACGACCTGGGTGCCCGCACGGAGCCGTCGGCCACGGAAAGTCTCGGGGGCCGTGGTCGTGCGCATCATCATCGGGACGGGAGGGTAGAGGCGCAGCGTCTCGCGGAAGACGTCGCGGATCACCTGCAGCTTCGAGAGGTCGCCGAAGCCGGGCACCTCCGGCCAAGCCGCCGCCTCGGCCGCCGCGCGATCCTGCCAATCCGGTGCCGCGGCGAGGCACCAGAGGGCCCAGGAGAGGGCCGCCGCGCTGGTCTCGTGCCCGGCAAGGAAGAAGATCGCGACCTGATCGACCATCTCGGCCGGGCCGAACCGCTCTCCCGTCTCCGGGTCGGGCTGCGTCATGATCTTGGTCGCCAGATCGTCCGGCGCGACTTTCGCTTCGATCTCCGCGGCGCGGCGGGCGACCATGCGCTCGATCAGCAGCCGCACGGCGGCCCCTGCCGCCCGTACTGGCCGGGGCGACGGGGGAAGAATCCACCCGGGCAGCGGCAGCCAGTGCCGCGCTCGCATCACGGCGCCGCTGCGCTGATAGGCCTGAAGGGCTTGGAAGGTGGCGCGGGCATCCGCATCCTCGATCGGCACGGAGAAGAGGGTGCGGAAGATGACGTCGGCGGCGGCGTGCGAGGCGGCCTCCTCGATCTCGACTTCTCCTTCCGACAGGCGTCCGGCGCCCGCACGCGCTGCGGCGACCATTCCGGGGAACGCGTCGCGCAGGCGCCCGCCTTCGAAGGCCGGATCGATGATGCGGCGCTGACGTTCCCATTCCGAGCCGTTGGTCAGGAAGACCGAACGGCCGAGCAGCGGGCGCAGGCCGCGCCCGACGCGGGCGGACTTGGGAAAGTCCATTGGGCGGCGGCGCAGCACCTCGTCCACGAGGGGAGGGTCATTCACGAGGACCGACCGCAGGAGGCCGGGCACGCGATAATCGGCCATCTTCGCACGATAGAGCCGGTCCGATTGCGCCGAGAGGACGTCGCGCCGCAGAAGGCGCAGGTAGCGTAGCGGCCCCACACGGTGGGGCCGGGCCGCCGGTTTCGGGGGGATCACGCCGGGACCGAGACGTGCGCCGACGCGGGCACGTCGATCCGGCTGGGCGAGGGGCGGCGGCCGCGGAACCGCTCGGCCAGCGTCAGGGGGCCGGCGGTGACGCGGAAGTAGTCGTACTCTCCCGGCTCGCCACGCAGGCGGTCGAAGGCGCAGAGATACTGGAAGTGAAGTCGAAAGTAGCGGTGGCGCAGGGCGTGCAGCGTTTCCGGCCGAAGGTACCGGGTGAACGCGCAGGAGAGGACGAGCGGCCATCGCGCCCCATCCGGCTGCACGCCCGAGACGGCCACCGGATCGCACAGCGCGAAGGCGCAGCCGTCGCCGGGCGCCGTGACGTCCACCCAGGTCAGCGCATCCGAGGCGGAGAGGAATGCGAGGTCGCCGCGCAGCTTCTCCGCGCGCGGGAGGAAGGACACCATCGGCATCACCTGTCCCAGCGTCAGAAGGGAGAGAACCGGCCCGCCGGGCCGAACCGCACCACCGCGGACCGCCTCCGCGACGGCCGACACCGCCAGATGGGCGCCCGAGGAGTGGCCCACGACGAGCACCTCGTCCCAATCACCCTCCAGCGCGGCGGCGATGTCGCACGCGAACGCCCCGGTCCGCCTCTTCAGCTCGGGGGGGGTGGCCCCCTTCAGCTTCGCGGCGAACGCGTAGTCGTGCATCAGATAATGGGCATAGAACCTGCGGTCCTGACGCTTCCACCAGCGCAGGGCGACGACGATCCCCCCGAGGAACGCCGCCCACCAAAGCCCGGAGGTCAGCCATGGCCAGGGGGTTCGGCCTGCCAAGCCCAGGAGGGCGGCCAGCCCTGAGGCCAAGATCGACGCGGCGATCCACGCGGCGAGCAGGGAAAGGAGCAGCTGACCGATCAGCACGGCGGCAGGGTAGAGCGCGGCGACGACCGGCCCCCTGCGCAACCAAGTCAGCCGCCGCAGCGTCCCGGAGGCGACGTAGACCCAAGCCGTGCGCACGAGCTGCCAGTAGGTCGCCGAGATCGACGCGGACATCGATCCCCTGACGAGATCGGACCAGACGAAGACATCCACCTCCGTCCGGACAGGTGCGCCGTCCTGAACCGAGGTGACGGTCCATCCGTATCGCGGCCCCTCCTTCGGGGTCAGCGCGATCTCGTAGCCCGACAGCTCCGCCTGCCGGGCGCCTTCCCTTCGGTAGAGCTCGCGGTAGCGGCGGGGGTGGAACGGGTCGTAGCCGGGCAGATAGAAGGCGCGTCGGCGACGCACGGGCCGATCGGGCCTGACGGTCTGCGGATGAGCGTTCACGGCGGTCAGACTAGCGCTGCCGCATGGCCGACATAAGGCGGACTGGACCCTCGCGACGCGCGGAGCTAGCGCAGCCTTCATGATCGACCACGACCACGAGCTCGACGCGACGGGGCTGCTTTGTCCCCTGCCCGTTCTGAAGGCGGCCAAGCGGCTGCGCGCCATGTCCCCCGGCGAGGTGCTTCTGATGCGGTCGGACGATCCGGCGGCGGTCGTCGACGTGCCCCACTACTGCGCCGAGAGCGGAACCGTCCTCCTCGCGCAGCGCGAGGAGGACGGGGTGACGCGATGGTGGCTGCGACGAGCCTAGCGGCCGAGCGACCACCAGCCACGCTTCTTCGTCTTCTTCGGCGCCTCCCGCTCGGCCTCGGCGCCGACCGTCTCGGGCTCCTTCGGGGTGGCGGGGGCCGGCTCGTTGTCGGGTTCGTCCTCCGGGGCCGCATCGGCAGCGTCGGGCGCGACGTCGGCTTCCGGCTCCGTCACCGGCTCGGGGGCCGGGGTGGGCTCGGCAGCCGGGGCCTCGCGCTCGGCCTCGGGGGCTGACGGGGCGCCGGCGGACTCGTCCGTGCCCGGCCCATCGGCCACCGCCTCGGTCGCCTCGACCTCGGCCGGCTTCTTACGGCTGCGCGAGCGGGTGCGCTTCTTCTTCGGCTTCTCCCCGCCTTCCGGCACCTCGGCAGGGCCGTTTGCCCCGCCGGCGGCATCCTCGGCGGCATCGTTCCCTTCGGCACGGGCAGCCTCGGACAGCCCTTCGCCGTCCTCGGTCCTGCCTTCGGCAGCCTCGCCGTTCTTCGACCGGCCGCGCCCCCCTCGCGAGCGGCGACGCCGCTTCTTCTTCTTCGGTGCGCCGTCCTCGCCCTCGGAGGCATCCGGGGCGTCGGCCTCGGCGTCGCGTTCGGCCTCGGCCTCCTCGGCGACTGCGGCTTCGTCGATGTCGTCCATCAGCGCGGCACCGCCCGTGACGACCGCGGCGGCCTCGACCCGGCGAGTCTGGGTCTTGAACTTCTCGATGCTGAAGTCGGGCGCGACCATGTCGGCGACGCCTTCCAGGCGGACGGCCATGCCGAAGCGCTGCTCGATGGCGGCGATGGCCTCGCGCTTCTCGTTGAAAAGGTAGTTCACCACCTCGACGGGCGCCTTCAGCAGCACCTCGCGCGCGCGGCGCTTCGCCCCCTCCTCCTCCAACGCGCGGAGGATCTGCAACGCGGAGGAGTCGTCGGACCGCAACAGCCCGGTGCCGTGACAGTGCGGGCAAGGCTGGGTCGTCGCCTCGAGCATCCCGGGGCGCATCCGCTGGCGCGACATCTCCAGAAGGCCGAAGCTGCTGATGCGGCCCATCTGGATGCGCGCCCGGTCCGATTTCAGCGCGTCCTTCAGGCGCTTCTCGACGGCGGAGTTGTTGCGTCGCTCGTCCATGTCGATGAAGTCGATCACGACGAGCCCCGCGAGGTCGCGCAGCTTGCACTGGCGGGCGACCTCCTCGGCGGCCTCGAGATTGGTCTTGAGCGCCGTCTCCTCGATCGAGCCTTCCTTCGTGGCCCGGCCCGAGTTCACGTCGATGGCAACCAGTGCCTCGGTCACGCCGATCACGATGTAGCCGCCCGACTTGAGCTGGATGGTCGGGTTGAACATCGCGTTCAGGGTGCCTTCGATCCCCGCCTTGGTGAATAGGGGCACCGGGCTGTCATGACGCTTCACCGACCCGGCGGCGGACGGCATGATCATCGTCATGAATTCCTTGGCGGAGTCGTAACCACGCTGCCCGTCCACGACGATCTCGTCGATGTCCTTGTTGTAGAGGTCGCGGATCGACCGCTTGATCAGGTCCCCCTCCTCGTAGATCTTCGCCGGCGCGACGGATTTCAGCGTCAGCTCGCGGATCTGCTCCCACAGGCGCTGGAGGTAGTCGTAGTCGCGCTTGATCTCGGTCTTGGTGCGCTTGGCGCCCGCCGTACGGATGATGAGGCCGGCCCCTTTCGGCACCTCGATCTCGGACGCGACGTCCTTCAGCTTCTTGCGGTCCGCGGCGTTCGTGATCTTGCGCGAGATGCCGCCGCCACGGGCGGTGTTCGGCATCAGCACGCAGTAGCGCCCGGCGAGGCTGAGATAGGTGGTCAGCGCGGCGCCCTTGTTGCCCCGCTCCTCCTTGACGACCTGGACCAGCATGATCTGCCGGACCTTCACGACCTCCTGGATCTTGTAGCGGCGCGCAGGCTGCTTGCGACGCGGCGGACGCGCCTCGGAGATGGCGTCGCTGTCGGCTTCGTCGACCTCCTTCTCGGCGACGGGCTCGATCGGGGCCTCGGGCAGGTCCTCCTCCGGCTCGACGGGATCGGCGGCCTCGCCCTCCTCGCCGAGGGGCTCGGCCGGGGCGCCGGTATCGGGGTCGCCCGCCACGGCGGCATAGTCGTCCAGCGCGTCCGATGCCTCGATGGTCTCCATGCCCTCGGGCTCGGTCGAGGTGCTCTCCTCCCTGGCCTTCGCGGCCTTGGAACGGCCGCGGCCGCGGGCGGGCTTCTTCGCGCGCTCCTCCTCCTCGGCGGCCTCGGCCTCGGCCTGGGCCTGCTCCTCCGCGAGAAGGGCCTCCCGGTCGGCGATGGGGATCTGGTAGTAGTCCGGGTGGATCTCCGAGAAGGCGAGGAAGCCGTGCCGGTTCCCGCCATAGTCCACGAAGGCCGCCTGGAGCGAGGGTTCGACCCGGGTGATCTTGGCGAGGTAGATGTTCCCCGCGAGCTGCCTCTTGTTCTCGGACTCGAAATCGAAGTCCTCAACCTTCTGGCCGTCCACTACGACGACGCGCGTCTCCTCGGGATGGGAGGCGTCGATGAGCATCTTCTTTGACATTGCATGCGTCCTGTGCCGCCCGGTGGCGCGGCCGCCCGGGGGGCGGCGCGGGATGCGGATCGGCGAGATGGGGCGAGCGCGGGTCCGGCGGACGGCACCGGGAACGGCGTTGCCGCTGCCCCTGCCCTGTCCTCTGCCATGCTCCGCATCGCGTTCCTTGTTCCGGCCCCTGGGGGCCGCGTTCATTGCCGGGGCACCGCCCCTGGCACGTCGGGGACCGGGAGAAGCCCGGCCGGACCGCCGCGCCGCCGCGCCGCTGCACGGGCGCGCCTGGGCGGGCGGAATCTTGTCGACCCACGGGGCGCCGGGCGTCCCGGGGGCGTCGCGCCATCTAAGGGCGCGTGCCTCCCGGGCGCAATCCCCAAGCGGACATCCCCATTTCCGGGCGCGCGCGCGGGCGGTCAGCCAAGGTAGTCGGCACGTTGCAGGCCGTACTTGGCCATCTTCTCGTTCAGGGTCCGGCGCGGCAGGCGCAGCTCGTCCATGACCGACGCGATGGACCCCTTGTGGCGGCGCATCGTGTTGTCGATCAGCATCCGCTCGAACGCCTCGACGTACTCCTTCAACGGCTTGCCTTCGGTCGTCATCACGGGGGCGACCTGCGTGTCGTCGTTCATCAGGAGGGACGCGATCGTTCCCGTGCCGCGGCGGTTCTGCAGGACCGCCCGTTCGGCCACGTTGGTCAGCTGGCGCACGTTGCCCGGCCAAGGCGCCTGGAGGAGCTGCGCCGCTTCCTGCGCCGTGACCTGCGGCGCGTCGCACCCGTACTCGTCCGCGAAGCCTTCCGAGAGGCGGGTGAAGAGGGTTAGGATGTCCTCGCCGCGCGCGCGGAGCGGCGGGCAGACGATCTTCATGGCCGCGAGCCGGTAGTAGAGGTCGGACCGCAACGTGTCCTCGCAGGTCCTGCCCTCGTCCTGAAGGTTGCAGATCGCGATGATCCGCGTCTCGGCGGGGGTGCCCTGCTCGTTCAGGACGGTCATCAGCCGCGACTGGAGGCCGGAGGACAGCGATTCCACGTCCTCCAGCACCAGCGTGCCGCCGCGCGCCTCCTCGATGGCGGGCAGGCCGTCGTCCATCCCGTCGAAGAGGCGCATCGCGAGCGCCGTCTCGTCATAGGCCCCGCAGGAGACGAGGACGAACTTCTTCCCCGCGCGGGAGCCGACGGCGTGCAGCGCGTGCGCGGTCAGCGTCTTGCCGGTCCCGGTCTCGCCCTCGATCAGGACGTGGCCGTCGGCCTGCCCGAGGTCGAGGATGTCCTCCCGCAGGCGCTGCATCGGCTCGGACGAGCCGATGAGCCGCTCCATGATGGCGCCGCCGCCCGACAGCTCCTTGCGAAGGGCGCGGTTGTCCAGCGTCAGGCGCCGGGCGGTCGTCGCCCGCTTGGCGAGCTCGGTCATCTTGTCGGGGTTGAAGGGCTTCTCGAGGAAGTCGAACGCCCCGAGGCGCATCGCCTCGACCGCCATGGGGACGTCGCCGTGCCCGGTGATGACGATGACGGGCAGCGCCGAATCCTGGCTCATCAGGCGCTTCAGGAATTGGATGCCGTCCATGCCGGGCATCCGCACGTCGGTCACGACGATCCCGGGGTAGTCCTGCGAAAGGCCCTTCAGCGCGTCCTCCGCGGACGGGAAGGTCTCCGTGTTGAAGCCCGACAGCGCCAGCCACTGGCTGATCGACTGCCGCATGTCCTGCTCGTCGTCGACGATCGCGATCTTCATCGCCTGTGCCATATGCCTACTCCGCCGCTTCCATTCGATCCTGCAGGATCGGCAGGCGCACCTCGAAGACCGCGCCGCCCGTCCTGCCATTCCGCGCCGTCAGGCGCCCTTTGAGGTCCGACACGATCCCAGAGGAGATCGCCAGCCCCAGCCCCACCCCGTCCCCGGGGCGCTTCGTGGTGTAGAACGGTTCGAACAAAGCGTCCAAGTCCGCGATTCCCGGCCCGTTGTCCCTTACGGTCAGCACCGCCTCCTCGCCCGCGGCGAGGAGGATCTCGATCCGCGGCTCGTCCTCTCCGCGCGTCGCGTCGAGGGCGTTGCGCAGGAGGTTCACCAGGACCTGCTCGATCCGGAGGCGGTCGCCCATGACCATCACGGGCTCGCCGGGCATGTCCCGCTCGATGGCGGCGGCGCGCGATCGCAGCTGCGGCTCCATCATGGAGAGGGCGCCCGAGATGCACTCGCGCAGGTCGACGGGGGTGAACCCTTCGCCGCCCTTGCGGGCATAGGACTTCAGCTGCCGGGTGATCGCGCCCATCCGCTCGATCAGGTCGTCGATGCGCTGGAACGACGTCAGCGCCTCCTCGGGCCGGCGCCGCTGCACGAGAAGCTTGGCGCCGGCGAGATAGGTCTTCATCGCCGCGAGCGGCTGGTTCAGCTCGTGGCTGACGGCCGCCGACATCTCGCCCAGCGCGGCCAGCTTCGAGGACTGCTCCAACGTCGCCTCGGCCGCTTCGAGGTTCTCCTCGGCGCGCTGACGCTCCGCGATCTCGCGCGACAGACGGGCGTTCAGCTCGCGGAGCTGCGCGCTCTCGCGGCCGAGCGAGCGGATGCGCCCCGTCGCCTGGCGCTGCGCCGCCCAAAGAAGGCCGGCGATGATCAGCGCGAATACCGTCAGCTCGACGGCGAGGACGCCGTTCACCCGCTCGCGCACGCTGGAATAGGCGGTGTAGGCCACGATCCGCCATCCCTGGAACGGCACCCGCGCCTCCGATCGCACGACAGCGCCGCTGTCGAAGAGCTTGCCGAAGGGCAGATCCGACCATTCGGTCGCGCTCTGCGCCGCCCGCCGGATCGCCGAGGTCGCGTCCGTCGCGGCCAGCGCCTCGTCCTCCGTGCGGCCGCGCCAAAGGCCTTCGGTGGACAGGATGATCTCGCCGGAGGAGTCCATGACGAACACCGCGTCCGAGAAGCCGGCCCACCGCGTCTCGTACTGCCGCAGGTCCACCTCGACGACTATGATCCCGATGAGGTCGCGGCCCACCTCCAGGCGGCGGGCGTAGGCGAAGCCGGTCGGGCCGGCCTCGGACCGTTCGGGTATGAAGACCGTGCCCGAGCCGCGCAGGGCGGCGACCGCGGAGGGCGACTGCCGCCGGTTCGCCCCGAGGAGCGCACGGTCCGTCGCGGCCACCACCCGTCCGCCCGAGTCGAGGAGCGTCAGCGAGGCGGCGCCCGTCTCCTCGGCGTACTCGATCAGGCGCTGCGTGGTCTGCTGGTAGTCGCCGGAGGACAGCGCGCCGATCAGCGCCGGGTCGCGCGCCAGGAGCTGGGGGATCACCTGCGCCTTGCGCAGCTCGGCGAGGATATTGCCCGCATAGAGCGCGAGGCGGATCTCCGCGCGCTGGCGGGTCTGGTTCGTGTAGCGGTCCGTCAGGAAGTTGTTCGTCAGGGCCACCGTCACGATCGCGACCGCGATCACCAGGAACACCGCGATCCGCAGTCGCCACGACGTGTGGCGCGTCTCATGGGTCCCCGTCATGGCATGCAAGCTAGGCGGGGGTCAGGCACCCCACAAGCCGCGCCGGCGGATGCGATGGGCGGCGCCCCGCCTAGGCGCGGGCCAGCGCGACCGCCGCCGCCCGGAAGATCGGCAGCCCTTCCGCGCCACCATGGACCGTGTCGACGGCCCGCTCGGGATGGGGCATCATGCCGAGGACCCGGCCGTTCGCGGACGTGATCCCGGCTATGCCGCCGAGGCTGCCGTTCACGGCCTCGCCGTAGCGGAATGCGACCCGGCCCTCGCCGTCCAGCGCGCGCAAGGTCTCGTCGTCCGCGACGTAGTTCCCGTCATGATGGGCGACCGGAAGCTCGATCCGGGTGCCCCGCGCGTAGCCCGCGAGGAACGGCCCGTCTCCCGTCACATCCAGCGCGACGCGGCGGCAGACGAAGGCGATCCCCGCGTTCCGCACCAGGGCGCCCGGCAGCAGCCCTGCCTCGCAAAGGACCTGGAACCCGTTGCAGATTCCGAGGACCATGCCCCCCCGCCCCGCATGGGCGCGCACCGCCCCCATGACGGGCGCATTGGCCGCGATGGCACCACAGCGCAGGTAGTCACCGTAGGAAAAGCCCCCCGGTACGCCCACGACGTCCGTGCCTGCCGGCAGCGCGTCGTCCTTGTGCCAGACTTGCACGACCTCCGCCCCGGCGGCGGCGAAGGCGACCCGCATGTCCCGATCGCAGTTCGAGCCGGGGAAGGTGACGACGGCGGCCTTCACGCCACCTCGATCCGGTAGCTCTCGATCACCGTGTTCGCCAGCAGCCGCCGGCACATCGCGTCGACCGCCCCCTCGGGGGTCCCGTCCGCGAGGTCCAGCTCGATCACCTTACCCTGGCGCACCCCCTCCACCCCCTCGAAGCCGAGGGCGCCGAGGGCGTGGCGGATCGCCTCGCCCTGCGGGTCGAGCACGCCGTCCTTCAGCATCACGGTCACGCGGGCCCGCATCAGTGCACCAGCTTGGGACCGGAGGTAAAGGACTGCTTCGGCATCAGCCCGAACCGGCGCGCCACCTCGGAATAGGCGTCCGCGAGGTCGCCGAGGTCGTGCCGGAACACGTCCTTGTCGAGCTTGCGATCCGTCTCGACGTCCCAGAGGCGACAGGAATCCGGGCTGATCTCGTCGGCGACCACCAGCCGGGCGTAGTCGTCTTCCCACACGCGGCCGATCTCGATCTTGAAGTCGATCAGGCGGATGCCGACCCCCAGCATCATCCCGGAGAGGAAGTCGTTCACCCGCAGCGCCAGCGCGATCATGTCGTCCATGTCCTGCTGCGTCGCCCAGCCGAACGCGGCGATGTGCTCCTCCGTGACGAGGGGATCGCCCAAGGCGTCGTCCTTCAGGCAGAACTCGACGATGGGGCGCGGCAGGGCCTCGCCCTCCTTCAGCCCCAGGCGCTTGGACATCGAGCCGGCCGCGTAGTTGCGGACGATCACCTCCAGCGGGATCATCTCAACCTGGCGGATCAGCTGCTCGCGCATGTTCAGGCGGCGGATGAAGTGCGTCGGCACCCCGATGGACTGCAGCCCCGTCATGAAATGCTCCGACAGACGGTTGTTCAGGACGCCCTTGCCCTCGATCGTCTCGCGCTTCTCGGCGTTGAAGGCCGTGGCGTCGTCCTTGAAGTACTGGACGTAGGTGCCCGGCTCGGGGCCCTCGTAGAGGATCTTCGCCTTGCCCTCGTAGACCTTCTTGCGGCGCGCCATGCGGGCGACTCCCGTGGTTGGAACGGGGCGCGCCTATCAGGCCGCCGCGCGCCCGTCCACGCTTGGCAGCGGCGCGCGCCGCCGCCATATCGGAGGCGACGCCAATCCGAGGGAGGGCCCCGATGTCCCAGTTCGACGATCGCAAGAAGGCATACGAGTCGAAGTTCGCCCACGACGCCGAACTACGGTTCAAGGCCGAAGCCCGCCGCAACCGCCTCCTGGGCGAATGGGCGGGCGCGAAGCTGGGCAAGTCGGGCGACGAGCTGACGGCCTACGCCAAGGACGTCGTCCGGTCCGACTTCGAGGAGGCGGGCGACGAGGACGTCTTCCGCAAGGTGGCGGGCGACCTCCAAGGCAAGGCGGACGAGGACGAGATACGCGCCAAGATGTCCGAGCTGAAGGTGACCGCGGCCGAGCAGATCGAGACCGAGAACAAGTCTTGAGGCCGCCTCAAGCGGTGATTGAGATCGCTTGACCTTGCCGGCCACCTGCGCGCGTGCCAGCGCGCGGGCATGATCCTGACCGACCTTCTCTCCGAGCGTGGCTGGCTGCTGGCCGACGGCGCGACGGGTACCGCGCTCTTCAACATGGGGCTGCAGGCGGGCGACCCGCCCGAGCTCTGGAACGACGACCGCCCCGGCGACATCCGCGCGCTCTATCGCGGCAGCGTCGAGGCGGGGGCCGACCTCTTCCTCACGAACTCCTTCGGGGGCAACGCGGCCCGGCTGAAGCTGCACGACGCCCAGGATCGCGTACGCGCGCTGAACCGCGCGGCCGCGGCCCTGGCCCGCGAGGTGGCGGACGCCGCCGGCCGGCCCGTCGTCGTCGCCGGCAGCATGGGCCCCACCGGCGAGATCATGGAGCCGGTCGGCGCCCTCTCGCACGCCGAGGCGGTCGAGATGTTCCACGAGCAGGCCGAGGGGTTGAAGGAGGGCGGCGCCGACGTCCTCTGGCTCGAGACGATCTCCGCCGAGGAGGAGTACCGCGCCGCGGCCGAGGCGGCGAAGCTGGCCGGGATGCCCTGGTGCGGCACCATGAGCTTCGACACCGCCGGGCGCACGATGATGGGCGTGACCGCCGACCGCCTGCCCCGCCTTGCCGCGCGGCTGGACCATCCGCCGGTAGCCGTCGGCGCCAATTGCGGGGTCGGGGCCTCCGACCTCGTGCGGACCGTGCTGGGGATGGCCGGCCAGAACGACATCCCGCTGATCGCCAAAGGGAATGCGGGCATCCCCAAATACGTGGACGGGCACATCCACTACGACGGCACGCCGGCGCTCATGGCGGAGTACGCGGTGATGGCGCGGAACGCGGGCGCCTCGATAATCGGCGGGTGCTGCGGCACCACGCCCACGCACCTGCGCGAGATGCGCGCCGCGTTGGAGGCCACGCCCAAGGGCCCTCCGCCCACCTTGGACGAGGTCGCGGCGAAGCTGGGGGGCTTCTCCTCGGAGGCGGACGGCACTGGCGGCGCCGCCCCGGCCCGCCGGCGCGGCAGGCGGCGCGGCTAGGTGCGGGGCTTGCGGCCGATGAAGTCGATCAGCGCGGACAGGCCGGAATGACCGTCCCCTTCCTCGATCACGGCGTCACGGTCGGCTTCGTGCAGGACGTCCCACCCCTCGAACGCCTCGTGCAGCATCGGCAGAGTGTAGAGGTTCCCGGCCGCGCCGGGCCCTCCGGTGCCGTAGCCCACCTGCCGGGGCGCGTAGCCGTGCAGCAGGAGCACGCCGCCCGGCCGCAGGGCGCGCGCCATCTCCTCGAAGAGGCGCGTGCGCCGGTCCGGGCCCGCGAACTGGACGAAGACGGCGACCACCGCGTCGAAGGGCTGGTCCCAGTTCCAGTCGTCGATCCCCGCGGGGACGAGTTCGGGTCGCGCGCCCCTTCGCCGGGCCAGCGCGCGCGCCTTGCGCAGCCCCACCGGCGAGACGTCGAAGGCCGTGACCGCGTGCCCCCGCTCTGCCAGCCAGACGGAATTGCGCCCCTCCCCGTCGCAGGGGACGAGCACCCGCGCCCCGGGCGGTATCACGTCCGCATGGTCGCGAAGGAACGCCGCCGGCTCGGTGCCGAAGCGGTATTTCGGTCCGGCGAACTTCGCGTCCCAGAACGCCGCCCCCTCGTACGGTCCCGCCATGATCGACCCTCCGGCCTGCATGCTAGCAGGTGGAGCGGCCGGCTAGAACAGCGAGGGCTGCTCCCTCGTGCCCAGCGGAACGCCGAACTGGTCCGCCCGCAGATCGCCCCCCCAGCCGTCCGACAGCCCGAGCCGCGCCACCGCGACGTCGAAGCGCCGCCGCAGGAGCCGCGCCCAAACCCCCTGCCCCGTCATCCGCTTGCCGAAGTCCGGATCGTAGTCGCGCCCGCCGTGCAGCTCGTTCACGCGGCCCATGATGCGCTTGGCGGCGTCCGGCCGATGCTCCTCGACCCATTGCCGGAACAGGGGCGCCACCTCGCCCGGCAGGCGCAGCGGGATGCACGAGGCGGCGACCGCCCCCGCCTCGCGCGCGGCCCCGAGGATCGCCTCCAGCTCGTGATCGGTCAGCGCGGGGATCATGGGCGAGGCACTGATCATCACCGGCACCCCTGCGCGGTCCAGCGCCTCGATCGCCTGCAGGCGCCGCTTCGGCACAGGCGCGCGCGGCTCCATCGCGCGGGCGAGGGCGCGGTCGAGCGTCGTGACGCTGATCGCGACGCGGACCAGCCCCCGCTCGGCCAAGGGGCCGAGAAGGTCGAGGTCGCGCTCGATCGTCGCGCCGCGCGTGGTGATGGTCGCGGGGTGCCCGAACCGGCCCATCACCTCCAGCACGTCGCGCATCAGGCCGCGCTTCGCCTCCTCCGGCTGGTAGGGATCCGTCGCCGTGCCTATCGCGACGCGCCTGGGGCGGTAGCCGGGCCTGCGAAGGTCCCGCTCCAGCGCCTCGGCGATCCCTTCCTTGGCGACCAGCCGCGTCTCGAAGTCGAGGCCGGGCGACATCCCGAGGAAGGCGTGCGTCGGCCGGGCGAAGCAGTAGATGCAACCGTGCTCGCACCCGCGGTAGGGATTGATGGAACGATCGAAGCCGATGTCGGGGCTGTCGTTGCGCGTGACGGCGCGGCGCGGCCTCTCCTCCGCGACCTGCGTGCGCAGCGGGGGCAGGTCTTCCTCCCTGTCCCAGCCGTCGTCGACGGCTTCGCGGGCGTGCCGCTCGAACCGTCCGGCTTCGTTCGCGCCGGCCGCGCGGCCCGGCGCGGCCCCTGTCCGCGCCGCTCTCGGAAGGGATGATTCCATGACCATCACCATGAACGAAAAGCGAACGCATGTCACCGCCGTCGCGCAGGGCGCCGCGCACGTCGCAAACCGTCCCGCACGCGCCATCTCACCGTAGAAGATCGACGGAAATCCCTGGAGAACGTCATGTCCGACGAAGACGAGATCATCCTGAGCGAGCTCGACGACGACGAGCTGGTGCAGCAGATGTTCGACGACCTCTATGACGGCCTCCGCGAGGAGATCGAGGAAGGGGTGAACATCCTGCTCGGTCGGGGGTGGCAGCCCTACGACATCCTTACCAAGGCCCTGGTGGGCGGCATGACCATCGTGGGCAACGACTTCCGCGACGGCATCCTCTTCGTGCCCGAGGTGCTGCAGGCTGCCAACGCCATGAAGGGCGGCATGGCGATCCTGAAACCCCTGCTGGTCGAGACGGGCGCGCCGCGGGTCGGCAAGATGGTCATCGGCACGGTGAAGGGCGACATCCACGACATCGGCAAGAACCTCGTCTCCATGATGATGGAGGGGGCCGGCTTCGAGGTGGTCGATCTCGGCATCAACAACGACGTGGACAAATATCTCGGCGCCCTGGAGTCAGAGAAGCCCGACATCCTGGGGATGTCCGCCCTCCTGACGACCACCATGCCCTACATGAAGGTCGTCATCGACACGCTGGTCGAGCGCGGCATCCGCGAGGACTACACCGTGCTCGTCGGCGGCGCCCCCCTCAACGAGGAGTTCGGACGCGCCATCGGCGCCGACGCCTATTGCCGCGATGCCGCCGTCGCGGTCGAGACGGCGAAGGACTTCATGGCGAGGAAGCACAACCAGATGGCGGCCGGATAGGCGCGCCGCCGCGCCCTTTCCCCGGCCGCTCCACCGCAGCACCTTCCGGATACGACCCAGATCCGCGGACATCCCTGGCGACCGTTGCGCCCGTCCCGACGGCCCTCGCGGCGCTGACCCTCCGCATCGGCCCCGCGACGCCCGGCATCCGGCCATCACCCGCCTCGTCCAGATCGGCGGCCGATGGTCGGCCCGCCGCCCCGCCCGGGTGCCGCTTCGGGAAACGATCCTTCCCCAAGCCCGCCAGCGCGCTAACCTTCCGGACGCACGCACAAAACCGGAGCATCGCCATGCGCTCGACTATCCTCGTGGCCGCCCTCGCGGCCTTCCCCCTCACCACCCTGGCCCAGAACCCCGACGCGGACGTTCCCACCGCCGTGGCGGTCGTCCAGGACCGCGACGGCAACGAGATCGGCAACGTCCGCTTTCTCGAATCGCCCAGCGGCTACCTCCAGGTTATCGTCCAGCTCGAGGGGCTCGACGCGGGCGTGAACGCCGCGCACCTCCACGAGACCGGCGAATGCGAAGGCGACTTCTCCTCCGCCGGCGGGCACATCGCCGGCGACAAGGAGCACGGCATCTTCGCCGAGAACGGCCCCCATCCCGGCGACCTGCCCAACGTCCACATCCAGGAGGACGGCGTCGTCGCGGCCGAGTTCTTCACCGATCGCATCGACATCGCCACGATGATGGATGACGACGGCAGCGCCTTCATCCTTCACAACCAGTCGGACGACTACACCAGCCAGCCGGCCGGCAACGCGGGCGACCGCATCGCCTGCGGCGTGGTCCGCGACGCGGTCGAGGACTGAGCCTTGCGCGCATGGGGCGGAGCCTCCACCTTCGGGGGAGGAGGATCCGACCTATGCCCCTCGACCGCCTCGTCCTGATCCTCGTGATCGTCATCGCGGCCGCCGGCGCGACCGTCTGGCTGGGCGCGCTGCTCGTGACGGCGGGAATGGTTCCCTATGGCTGGCTGACGCTGATCCCCGTGGGACTGGTGGCCTACCTCCTCTGGCGCGTCGTGTCCGATCGCCTGTCCGAGAAGGGCGGATACGATCGGATCGAAAAGTGACCCTTCCCATATTCACGCTGGAGAGCGTTCCCGGACGCGAGGTCGAGGCGCTGGGCCTCGTCCGCGGATCGACGGTTCGGGCCAAGCATATCGGATCGGACATCGTGGCCGGGCTGCGCAACCTCGTGGGCGGCGAGATCCGGGAATACGCCGCGCTTCTGGGCGCGGCGCGCGAGCAGGCGCTCGACCGGATGCTGGACGAGGCCCGCGCGCTCGGCGCCGACGCGGTGATCGGTGTACGGTTCGAGACCTCCACCATCGCCCAGCAGGCCAGCGAGGTGATGGCCTACGGCACCGCCGTGCGCTTTCGCTAGGGGGTGCCCAGGCCGTCCGACCACGGGGGCCAAGCGCGCCCCACGGATCGACAAGGCGGGGCCGCCACGCGCCGAAGGGGCCGTGCCGCCCGCCTGTCCGAACGGCCCGCGGCCCCCGCGGCGACCCTGTCGGATTCCGCGCTGCTCGCACGGGGCTACGACAGCGGCGGCCCGGCCCCGCTCCTGATCCTCGCCTGCGGCGCGCTCGGGCGCGAGATCGCCGCGCTGATCCGCGCAAACGGCTGGACCCATGCGCGGCTTCACTGCCTACCGGCGATCCTTCACAACCATCCGGACCGCATCGTGCCCGCCGCCGCCGCCGCGCTCGACGCGATCCCGCACGAGCGGGCCATCCTCGCCTATGCGGACTGCGGCACGGGCGGGGCGCTCGCGCGCCTTTGCGCGGAGCGCGGGATCGACATGCTTCCCGGCGCACATTGCTATGCCTTCTACGAAGGGGTCGAGGCGTTCGGCGCAGGCGACATGCGCGCCTTCTATGTCACCGATTTCCTCGTGCGGCAGTTCGACGCCTTCGTCGCCCGGCCCCTCGGCCTCGACCGGCACCCCCACCTCGCGGACGACTACTTCGCCGGGTACGAGCGACTGATCTACCAGGCCCAGACGGACGATCCGGTCCTCACGGCACAAGCCCGGCGCATCGCGGCGCGCTTCGGCTGGGCCTTCGAGCGGCGGCTCACGGGCTACGGCGCGCTCGCGACGCTGGGCTAGGCGGCTTCGCGGGCGATCCCATCCAGCCGCTGGATCATCGCGCGCAGGCCGTTGGACCGTTGCGAGGAAAGATGATCCGCCAGATTCAGGCGCGCCAGCTCGGCTCGCGCGTCGATGCCGGCCGCCTCGCCCACCGGCAACCCGGCATAGAGCGCGTGGAGCACCGCGATCAGGCCCTTCACGATCATCGCGTCCGAATCGCCGTCGAACTCCAGCACGCCGCCCTCCGTATGGGGGGCGATCCAGACCTGGCTCGCGCAGCCGTCGACCTTGGTGGCAGGCACCTTCAGCGCCGCGTCCATGGGCGGCATCCTGCGGCCCATGTCGATCACCTCCCGATAGCGATCCTCCCAGTCCTCGAGGAACTCGAAGGTCTCGACGATCTCCTCGAAGGCGGGCTGGGCCATGGGACGCTCCTCTGGGCTCGCGGGCGACCTAGGCCCCGGGCCCCCACGCCGCAAGGCTTGGCGTAGCGGGACGTCCGCGCTAGCCATGCGCCGGGCGGAACGGGGGAAGACATGCGGCCGATCATAGCGCTGGCGTTCTGCACGGCCGTGGCCGGATGCGCGGCGACGGACGGGCTGCGATCCGCCGGGGGTCTCTTCGGCACGTCAGCCGAGGCGCCGCCCGCGCCCCTCGTCCCCACACGCCGGGACGAGACCGACGAACGCGGCTACATCGACCAAGTCACCGCCCTCGCGGTCGAGCCCGTGCCCGGCGGCGCCCTCGTCCGCGCGGTCGGCCTGCCGGCCGTCCAAGGCCAGTGGGACGCCGAACTGACGCAGGAGGGTGAGGAGGGCGGCGTCCTGCGCTACGCCTTCCGCGTCAACGCCGCGCCCGGGCCCCGCCCCGTCGGTCCCACGCCCAGCCGCGAGATCGTGGTCGCCGCCTTCGTGCCGGACGAGGTGCTGCGCCGGATCACCACGATCAGGGTCGAGGCGGCCCGGAACGCCCGCACCGCCGGCCGCTAGGCCAGCGCGATCACGCGCACGGCCTCGCCTTCGGCCGCGAGGGCCAGCCGCCCTTCGCAAAGGCGCACCGCGTCCTCGCCGAACGCCTCTGCGCGCCAGCCTTTCAGCGCCGGCACGTCCCGCTTTCCGGCCGCGATCCGGTCGAGGTCCGCGGAGGTCGCGATCAGCTTCGAGGCCACGCCCAACGTCTCGGCCTTCGCCTTGAGGAGGACCCGCAGGAGATCCGAAAGGGCCGGGTTCACCTGAAGCCGCTCGCTGTCGCGGCGGGCGAAGGGCGCCTCGTCCGCCGCCATGCCCCGCGCCACGGCATCGAGGATGCCCTTCGCGGTCTCCGGCTTGCGCCCCTCGCGCTGCACGAGGCGCGAGCGCCCCAGCTCCTCGGCGGTCTTCGGCTTAAGGCCCGCCACCTCCAGCAGGGCGTCGTCCTTCAGCACCCGGCCGCGGGGCACGTCCCGCTCCTGCGCGGCGCGCTCGCGCCAATCCGCAAGCGCGGCGGCCACGGCCGCGAAGCGCGGGTTGCTCGAGCGCAGCTTCAGCCGCCGCCATGCATCCTCCGGCTCGGTCACGTAGGTCGCCGGATCGCTCAGGACGGCGATCTCCTCCTCCACCCAGGCGGCGCGGCCGGTGCGGTCGAGCTCCTCGCGCAGATGCTCGTAGATGGCGCGAAGATGCGTCACGTCGGCGATCGCGTAGCGCTTCTGCGCATCCGACAGCGGACGGCGCGACCAGTCCGTGAACCGGGAGGTCTTGTCGAGCTGCTGGCGCGCGATCTTCCGCACGAGGGTCTCGTAGCCGACCTGCTCGCCGAAGCCCGCAACCATCGCGGCGACCTGCGTGTCGAAGAGCGGCGCAGGAATCACCCCCCCATCGTGATGCATGATCTCGACGTCCTGCCGGGCGGCGTGCAGCACCTTGACGACGGACGGCTCCACCATCAGCGCCCAGAGCGGCGCGAGGTCGATCCCCTCGGCCAGCGGATCGATCAGCACCGCGCCGTCCGGGTCGGCCGGATCGCCTTCCGTCGGCATCGCCAGCTGCACGAGGCACAGCTTCGCCCAGTAGGTCCGCTCGCGCAGGAACTCGGTGTCGACGGCGACGTAGGGGTGAGCGGCAGCCGCCTCGCAGTAGGCCGACAGGTCGGCCGTGGTCGTTATCGTTCGCATGTTCATGTCCCGTTCGGGTCGCGGCCCTCTAATCCGCGGGGGGCCCGAGGGAAAGGTCCACCCGTGATCGATCCCCCGCGGCGACGCGGCGCAGCACCTCCGGGTAGAGGAGATGCTCGGCCCGCAGCACCCGCGCGGCCAGCGCGTCGGCGTCGTCGCCCGGCAGGACGGGCACGCGCGCCTGGCCCAGCACGGGACCGGCGTCCAGCTCGGCCGTGACCTCGTGCACCGATGCGCCCGCCTCGGCGTCGCCCGCGGCGATGGCGCGCGCATGGGTGCCGAGCCCCGGATACTTCGGCAGGAGCGAGGGGTGCACGTTCAGCATCCGCCCCTTCCATCGCGCGACGAAGCCCGGCGTCAGGACGCGCATGAACCCCGCGAGGCAGATCAGGTCGACCGCCGCCCGCCGCAGCGCCGCGTCGAGCGCGTCCTCGAAGCCCTCGCGGTCCGAAAAGGCCGCATGGTCGATGGTCGCCACCGGAATGCCCCTTTCGCGCGCCTTCTCCAGGCCGCCCGCGCAGGGGCGGTTCGAGAGGACGAGAACCGGTCGCGCGGGGTGGTCGCCGATCATCGAATCGGCCAGCGCGGCCATGTTCGAGCCGCCGCCCGAGATCAGGATCGCCACCCTCACCGGTAGGCGACCCCCTGCCCCCGGACCACGCGCCCGATTCGGAACACCCGCTCGCCTTCAGCCTGCAGGAGGCCGGCAAGGCGGGTCGCCTCGTCCTCGGCACAGATCGCGACCATGCCGATCCCGCAGTTGAACACCCGCAGCATCTCGGCCGGATCCACGCCCTGCCCGGCCAGCCAATCGAAGATCGCAGGCCGCTGCCATGCACCGGGATCGACTTCCGCGCCCAGGCCCTCGGGCAGGACGCGGGGCAGGTTCTCCGTGATCCCGCCGCCCGTCACGTGGGCCAGCGCATGCACGCCCCCCGCCCGCACCGCGGCCAGCGCCGACCGGACGTAGAGGCGCGTCGGCGCCAGCAGCGCCTCGCCCAGCGTCCCATCCCCGAACGGCGCGGGATCGCCCCAGGCCAACCCGGCAGCGTCGGCCACCCGCCGCACGAGCGAGAAGCCGTTGGAGTGCACCCCAGACGAGGCCAGCCCCAGCAGCACGTCCCCCTCGGCGACGTCCCGCGGCAGCCCCTTCCCCCGCTCCATCGCGCCGACGGCGAAGCCCGCGAGATCGAGGTCGCCCTCGCCGTACATGCCCGGCATCTCGGCGGTCTCGCCGCCCAGAAGGGCACAGCCCGCCTCCGCGCAGGCGGCGGCGATCCCCTCCACCACCGTGGCGGCCCGGTCCACGTCGAGCCGCGCGCAGGCGAGGTAGTCGAGGAAGAAGAGCGGCTCGCCCCCCTGGCAGACGAGGTCGTTGACGCACATCGCCACGAGGTCCTGCCCGACCCCCGAGAGGTCGCCGGCATCCAGCGCGATCCGCAGCTTCGTGCCCACCCCGTCCGTCGCGGCGACCAGCACCGGGTCGTCGTATCCGGCGGCGCGCGGATCGAAGAGCCCGCCGAAGCCGCCGAGCGCGCCCATCGACCCCGGCCGGGCGGTCGCCCTCGCGGCGGGCTTGATGCGCTCGACGAGGGCGTCCCCGGCGGCGATGTCCACGCCCGCGCCCGCATAGGTCATGCCTTTGGCCATCCGAATCCCCCGTGCCCCTCGCGCGCCCGCCTATCAGCGCCCCGGCGCGCCCAAAACCCGGACCGCTTGCGCTCCGGGCGCCCGCCGCCCTATTCCGCCTGCCGGGGGCCTGTAGTTCAACTGGTTAGAACGCGCCGCTCATAACGGTTGAGGTTGTGGGTTCGAATCCTACCAGGCCTACCACTCCCCTCTATGACGGCCGCCTTCCCCCCGCGGGTGACAGCGCGCGCGGCCACGGCCATACGGACGGGCATCGGAAAACCAGGGGGGCCCGGATGGCCGACATCGTTATCCTCGGCGTCTTCGTCGCCGACGCTGCCTACCGGGCGGGACGCCTGCCCCGGATGGGCGAGACGATCCTGGGGTCGGGCTTTGCGCTCGGGCCCGGCGGCAAGGGGTCGAACCAGGCGGTCGCCTGCGGCCGCGCCGGGGCGAGGGTCGCCATGCTGGCGCGGATCGGCCGGGACACGTTCGGCGACATGGCGGAGGAGACCTGGCGCGCCGCCGGCGTCGCCTTCGCCGGCGACCGCGTCGACGAGCCGACCGGGTCGGCCATGATCTTCGTGGACGAAGCGTCGGGCGACAACGCGATCGTCATCGTGCCGGGGGCGGCGGCCGGCATCGGCCCCGCGGACGTCGAGGCGCGGCGCGATCTGATCGGGGGGGCGAAGGTCTTCGTCACCCAACTCGAGCAGCCCGTCGGCGCCGCCACCGCCGGCCTGCGCATCGCGCGCGAGGCCGGGGTCGTGACGCTGCTGAACCCCGCGCCCGCCATGCCCCTGCCGGACGAGGTGCTGGCGATGTGCGACTACGTCACCCCGAACGAGACGGAAGCCGAGGCGCTGACCGGCATCGCGGTGGCGGACGAGGACGGCGCCCGCCGCGCTGCGGACGCGCTGCTTGCCAAGGGCGTGGCCGAGGCGGTGATCCTCACCCTCGGGGCGCGCGGCGCGCTCTTCCACGCGCGGGGGGTGTCGGAAGTCGTGCCGGCCCGCCCCGCCGGCCCGGTCGTCGAGACGACGGGCGCGGGCGATGCCTTCAACGCCGGCTTCGCGACCGCGCTGGCCGAGGGGCGCGCGCCCTTCGATGCGGTGCGCTTCGGCAACGCCCTCGCGGGCCTGTCGATCACCCGCCCCGGCGCGGCGGCCTCCATGCCCACCCGCGCCGAGATCGACGCCCACCTCGCCGGGCGGGCCTAGCGGGGCAGGACGATCTCCGCCCTGAGGCCGCCCAGTGCCTCCGAGGTGCCCAGGCGCAGCGTCCCGCCATGGGCGCGCGCCGCGTCCCGCGCGATGGCTAGGCCGAGGCCCACGCCCGCCCCGCCGTCGCGGGGTCGCGCATGGTTCAGCCGGACGAATGGCGCCATCGCCGCCTCGCGCTCGGCCTCCGGGATGCCGGGGCCGTCATCCTCGACCTGCAGCACGACCGACCGCTCGCCGGCACGGACCGTGACCATCACGCGCCTGCCGTACCGCGCCCCGTTCGAGACGAGGTTGTCCAACGCCCGCCGGATCGCGCCGGGCCGCACGGTCGCCGAGACGTCGTCGATCTCCCCCTCCTCCACCGCGCGCCCGGCGCGGCGCGCGCCCTCGACGACCTCCCGGGCGAGGGCGCCGATCTCCACCGTTTCGGCCCCCTCGCCGGCATCCGCGCGGGCGAAGTCCAGGAACGCCTGGGTCATCGTCTCCATCTCGGCGACGTCGGCCAGAAGGGCCGGCGCCTCGGGGTCCTGCGACATCTCCAGCGCGAGGCGCATCCGGGTCAGCGGGGTCCGAAGGTCGTGCCCCACGCCCGAAAGCATGATCGTGCGCTGCTGCTGCGCCCGTTCGATCCGCGCGCGCATGTCGAGGAAGGACTGCCCCGCCTGCCGCATCTCCGTCGCGCCGGAGGGCTTGTAGGGCACCGCCTGCCCCCGGCCGAATGCCGTCGCTGCGCGCGCCAGCTCCTGCACGGGCCGGACCTGGTTGCGTAGGAAGAGGAAGGCGATCGCCGTCAGCACCACGCTCGCGAAGACCATGATCACCAGAAGCTGATGCGGGTTCCGGGCCGTGACCAAGCGCCGGGGCACCTGCACGACGAGACGCCCGTGCACGGTCGCCACCTCGGCCCGCACCACCCGCTGGCCCGGCGCGAGGTAGACGTCGCCCAGCCCGGGAAGGAAACGCTCCAGCGTCGTCACGACCGACCGGCCGGAGAAGTCGATCCACTCGCGGAAGGCGGGCACGTCCGGTCCCGGCAGGCGCATCTCGACCCCCAGCGCGGGGGCGGCCTGCGCCAAGATCTCGCGCGCGGCTGCGAGGTCCGGCGCCTCGTCCACCAGGGCCACCACCGCCGCCAGGGGCCGCGCGAGGTTGCCGGTCATCTGCGTGGTGACGTCCGCGTAGTAGCGCTGGATGAAGGCCGCCCCCACGGCGAGCTGCACCGTCACCACCGGCAGCAGGAGGATCAGCACCGCCCGCCCGTAGAGGCCGCGCGGCGTCAGCCGCTTGAGGACGTTCGTGCCGGGAAGGGGAAGCCGCATCCCCCCTGCCTGCCCCGCGGGCCCTCCGCGGGCAAGGCGGGGGCGCCGGCCGCCCCCGATGGACCCCGCCCCGCGTCCGGGGCAGGCTCGCGCCCATGGACCCGTCCGACGACCTCGCCCCGGGCCGTGCGGTGCGGCTCTCGCCGCTCGTGCGGCGGGTGGTGGCGCCGAACCCTTCGCCGCTGACGGGGCCCGGCACGAACGGCTACGTCGTCGGCACGGGCGCCGTGGCGCTGGTCGATCCCGGGCCGGACGATCCCCGCCATCGCCGCGCGCTGCTCGCGGCGCTCGGTCCGGGCGAGCGGATCGCCGCCATCCTCGTCACGCATGCCCATCTCGACCACTCGGCCAGCGCGCCTGCCCTCGCCGCCGAGACGGGCGCGCCCGTCCTCGCCTTCGGGCCGCCCGAGGCCGGGCGCCCGGCCGGGCCGGCACTGGCCGCACTGGGCGGCGGCGAGGGCCTCGACGCGGCCTTCCGACCCGACCGCACCCTGGGCGACGGGGAGGTGGTCGAGACGGGCGGCGCGCGCATCGCGGCGCTCCACACGCCGGGGCATTTCGGCGGGCACTTGGCCTTCGCCGCCGGACCGGACCTGCTGTGCGGCGATCTCATCCTCGGCTGGGCGACGACGCTCATCTCGCCCCCCGACGGCGATCTCGAACGTTTCCGCGCGAGCTGCGCGCGCGTCCGATCGGCGGGTTTCTCGCGCCTGCTGCCAGGCCATGGCGACCCGGTCGAGGACCCCGCCGCCCGGATCGACGCGGTCCTCGCCCACCGCGCCCTGCGCGACCGCCAGATCGCGGCCGCCCTTCGCGCGCGGCCGGGCACCGCCCACGACCTCGCCGAACGCCTCTACGACGTGCCGGCGCCGCTGATGCCCGCCGCCGCGCGCAACGTCCTTGCCCACCTCCTCGATCAGACCCGCCAGGGGCGCGCCCGCCCGGACGGCCCGCTTTCCGAAGGGGCCATCTTCCACCCCCTTGCGCCGGCGCCCCCCCCCGGCTAGATCGCCGGCGCTGGTCCGGCGTAGCTCAGCGGTAGAGCAGTTGACTGTTAATCAATTGGTCGTAGGTTCGATCCCTACCGCCGGAGCCAAAAACAGCATTTGGAACAAGGCGTTGAGCACCTGACGGTCTCGACGCCTTTTCCTTGTCCGGCCCGAGGCCCGACGTAGGCCACGTTCGAACCGATCATCGTTCCTGGAGCTTATCCGCTCGCGATTTGCATCGCTGATCCTAGCCGTCCGTCCGATGGTCCCTCCTGCCATGGCTTCCGTGGGAAGATACGGGAGTGACCTGCGCGGGCGCGCTCTTCATGTCCTCAAAGAGCGCGAAGGGCGCGCCCGCTACCACAAGCAGGAGTCGGGGCTTGCTCGGTTAGGCCGAACAAGAGGGCGTGGAGTTCGTCTTCGGGAATGCCGAGGGCGCGTGCCACCCGACCGCGGGACATGCCGTCCTGCCAGAGCTCGCGCAGGACCGCGTCCCAGACAGCGGATCGCTCGCGATCCATCGGGTTGGGCTCCTCGGTCCGGTACTGGCGACTGACTTGGACGTACTGCCATTCGGTCATTCGGCCCATCTTATGGAGCCGGTATGCGAGCGCTACGGCTGACACACCCCACCGACGTTTGAGCCTCACGATCCCGTCGGTCGTAACCACCCGCGGAAGGTTGGCACGGACGTCCGACGCCGGCATCAGAAATGCGGACCCCAGGCACTATGAGCAAGGCGACGACGCGCTTGCGCGGCTTGCTGCCGACTTTGGCCTCCCCACCCATCCCCGAGTGGTCACCGGAGGCGGAGGGCTCCACGTTTACCTGACCAAACCCGCTGAGGTCATGATAGTCGAGACCTTGGACGGCTACCCCGGTGTCGAGTTCAAGACCCACGGCCGCCAAGTCGTCGCGCCGGGATCGGTCCATCCAGAGACGGGCAGAACCTACCAGCTCGAACTCGACCCCCTGGACGACGCGGTGGCCGTGAATGCCCCGGCGGAGTTAATCTCTGCGCTGACCAAGCCAGAGGTCGTCGGGACCGCTGCGGTCGGCACGGTGACACCAGAGAGGCTAGAGGCGATCCTCGGGGTGCTCGACCCGACGGCCTACCGGGACCAGGATCGGTGGCTGACGATGATGATGGCCTGCCACCACGCCACCGCGGGCGAGGGCCGGCAGGAGTTCATCGAGTGGTCGACGTCCGACCCGCAATACGCCGCGGACTCCTGGATCATTGGCCGTCGCTGGGACAGCCTGCACGCCGACACAAAGGGCCGACGCGTGACCGAGCGCACCCTGTTCCGCGACGTGATCGCCTCGGGCGCGGCGCACCTCGTCCCGCCGGACCACGAGGCGGCCGCAACCGACTTCGAGGGGGACGATGCGGACGTTCCCGAGGGCGCCCTCCCGGCGCCGCCGCCGCCGGCCGAGGCGCTCCCCGGCCGCGCGCCCATGGTCATCGCGAGCGCGATGCTCGAAGGCGTCGAGCTCGTGCGCAGCAACGGCGACTGGCTCCGCTACGACGGGGCGGCGAACTCCTACGTGGAGGAGGAGCCGGAGGCGTTCGAGTCGCGGGTCTGGCGCTGGACCGACGGGCGACCCTACCGGAAGGGCGCGGAGGTCGCGCGCCTGACGGCGGACGGCGGGCTCGTGTCGAACGTCACGAGGGCCGCCACCGCGCAGCGGCAGGGGCCGAGGGCGCTCCCCGCCTGGCACCCGCCCAGGGCGGCCGATCCCGACCCCGAGGACCTGCTCGCCGTCAGGAACGGGTTGCTCGACCTCTCGACGGGCCGCCTCCTCCCGGCGGACCCGAGATTCGTGAACCGGAACGCCTCGCCCGTCCGCTACGACCCGTCCGCGCCCGAGCCGACGGCCTGGCTGGCGTTCCTCGAGCAGGTGTTCCCCGACGACGAGGAGGTCCGGTCCACGCTCCAGGAGGTCGTCGGATACCTCCTCACGCAGGACACGTCGCAGCAGACCCTGGCGACGGCGTGTTCGAGAGGCACGAGACCTGGCCCGAGGAGGCACGGCGCGGGTAGCCCGCGCCCCCCGGGGGAGGAACGGAGGGCGGCGGGCCTTGGCGCCCGCCGCCAATTTTTCTTGCAGAGCTTTTCGGCGGCTCTCGGCGGCCTCAGGCTACCGGAACGCCTCGGACGGCTGCCAAGGCGCTCAGCACGAGACACGCACGGCCTACGGCGCCTCCTGGCCGCGGTAGGAGGTCAGCGTCGAGCAGACGCGCTCGGCGGCGTCGCGCATCGGCCCCAGCAGGTTGGCCTTCGTCACGTAGTTCCACGTCACGCCCTGCGGCTTGTGGTTCATCAGGACCATCGCCATCGACAGGTCCACGCCGGCCTCCAGCGCCATCGTCCTCCAAGTGTGCCGCATGGCGTGGGGCGCGTATGGGAACGCGTCCGTCCTGCGGAGCTCGGATAGGTAGCCGGTCCTGGACGCCGCGGGGAAGATCCAGTCCGACGTCCGGGGCAGCGCCTCCAGCCGCTGGAGGAGGAAGCGGGTCAGCGGCAGCCGGAACGCTCGGTCCTCCCCGCCCTTCGGGCAGGGCACCGTCAGCACGCGGTCCCGGTCGACGTGCTCCCACCGCATCGACCTGACGTCGTGGGACCTGAGGCCGGTCGTGAGGAGCGCCGTCCAGGCCGTCCGCCGCCTCTCGTCCTCCAGCCCGTCGATCGCTGACCAGAGGGCGGACATGTCCTCCGGCCGCACCGCCCAGTCCCTCACCTTGTCCTTGTTCATCTTCACCGCCCGCGAGACCACGTTCGGCGGCAGGTCGTGGGTGCGCGCCACGTCGTTCGCGAGCGCCTTCAGCAGCCGCATTGCCCCGTTCGCCATCGTGGGCGCGGTCTTCGTGATCCGCTCGTGGAGGGCGCGCACCTTGGTCCGCTCTAGCTTGTCCATCGGCACGGTCCTAAGGGGCGCGAGGGGGCCGCGCATCAGCTTCCGATACCACTCGACGGTCGCGGGCGAGAGGTCGGGCCGTCCTGCGAGGTAGGCGTCCAGCGCGGCCCCGACGTTCGGGACGGCTGTCTTCCTCGACCGCGGGTCCTCGCCCCGGCGCAGCGCGAGGCGCAGGCGGGTGGCCTCGTCGCGGGCGTCCTTCAGCGACACCTCGTCCGTCCGGCCGACGACGATGGAGACGTAGCGCTTCGACCCGTCGTTGATCCGGCCAACCAGCTTATAGCTGGCGGAGGTCTTGCCCACGACGAGGCGTAGGCCCGAGACTTGGTCGTCGTGGAGCTGGACGCCCGGCGGGTGCTTGTCGAGCGCCCTCCTGACGGTGGCCTGTGTGAGCTTGGTGGTCATGGCTTTCCTTCCTCGTGAGGCCCGGCCCGAGGCCCGATGCCGAGCACCGCCCGACATGGACCGTCACAAGAAAAGTGCGCCGTTTCAGGACCTTCGCGAACCCCGGCAAGACTCTGCACGACCGCCCACGGCGTGCGCCGGGGAGCTGTTAATCAATTGGTCGTAGGTTCGATCCCTACCGCCGGAGCCAGCCTACGATCCCCGTTCGGATGGACGCCCTGAACCTCGCGCCCGACGTGATCGCCCCGCCCTTGCCGGGCGTGCGGTCGCAGGGTTGATCGTCGCGCGTGACCGCGATTTCCGGCATCCGAAACTCGCCCCGGCACTGGAGGCTGCCTTCGCCCGCGCCGGGATCACCGCCGCCGAGGAGCTGCGCTAGACGGGCGCCGACGCCGCCTGCGCCCGCCCGCTGTAAAGCGGACACCGACAGCGCTCCATCGGCCATCGCGTGATCGGGATGGGCCTGCAGAGCCGTCCCTGGAACGAGTGCAAGGCCGAGGAGAAGAAGGCGCTTCGGGTACGGTTCGACGCGCTGACCCGAAAGACGAAGGGCCGCCCCGATCTCGAAGCGGCCCTCGACGGGATCGGGACGATGCGCCGGCGCTAGCCGACGATCTCGAGGCCCGAGAAGAAGAACGCGATCTCCTCCTTCGCCGTCTCCGGTGCGTCCGAGCCGTGGACGCTGTTCTCGCCGACCGATTCGGCGAACTCGGCGCGGATGGTCCCCTCGGCGGCGTCGGAGGGGTTCGTCGCGCCCATCACCTCGCGGTTCTTCGCGATCGCGCCCTCTCCCTCCAGCACCTGCACGACCACCGGGCCCGAGGCCATGAACTCGGTCAGCTCCCCGAAGAAGGGGCGCTCGCGGTGGACGTCGTAGAACCGGCCGGCCTGCTCCTCGGTCAGGCGGATGCGCTTCTGCGCGACGATGCGCAGGCCCGCGTCCTCGAACTTCTTGTTGATGGCGCCGGTCAGGTTCCGCTTCGTCGCGTCGGGCTTGATGATCGAAAGGGTGCGTTCGGTGGCCATGTGCCGCCTCCATGTGGATTCCGGCGCGCGCCTAGCACCCTCCTCGCCACGGGCAAACCCCCGGGCTAGAAGCCCCGCATGCCGCCCTTCACGCCCGCCGGCCTCGACCACGTCGTCCTCTGGGTAGACGACATGGGCGACGCCTTCCGCTTCTACGTCGACGTCCTCGGCTGCCGCCCCGCCTGGTCCTTCCCGGACATCGCGATGGAGCATCTCTGGTTCGGCCCGATGGTGATCGGCCTCTGGGACCGCCACGCGCCCGAAGCGGCCTACGCCGCCCCGCCGTCCCGGGGCGAGAACGCCCACCACCTCGCGCTGGCGGTGAACGGGGTGACGGACGACGCCCTGCGCGCCCATCTCGCCGCCCACCGCGTGCCCGTCGTGAAGGAGGTGCGGCAGGTCGGGGCGCGCGGCATGGGCCTCGCGCTCTACGTCCGCGACCCCTCCGGCAACCTTCTCGAGTTGAAGGGCCCGCCCTCGCAGCCTTGAGGTGCCTCGCGCGGCATCCTAACGCCCCCCCATGCTCCGCATCGAGGACATCACGCTCTCCGTCGCCGGACGCCCCCTGCTGGAGGGGGCGTCGGCCGTCGTGCCGGACGGGCACAAGGTCGGCATCGTGGGGCGCAACGGGACGGGCAAGACGACCCTCTTCCGCGCCATCCGGGGCGAGCTGCCGCTGGAGGTGGGGACGATCCAGCTTCCGAAGGGCGCCCGCATCGGCGGCGTCTCGCAGGAGGTGCCGGGGTCGGAGGCGACCCTCCTCGACACCGTTCTCGAAGCCGATATCGAACGCGCCGCCCTCCTCGCCGACACCAGCCAGGACCCTGCCCGCATCGCCGAGGTGCAGACGCGGCTCGCCGACATCGACGCCTGGTCGGCCGAGGGGCGCGCCTCGGCGATCCTGAAGGGCCTCGGCTTCGACGAGGGGCAGCAGCACATGCCCTGCAGCGCCTTCTCGGGCGGCTGGCGGATGCGCGTGGCGCTGGCCGGGGTGCTCTTCGCGCAGCCCGACCTCCTCCTCCTGGACGAGCCGACGAACTACCTCGACCTCGAAGGCGCGCTCTGGCTCGAATCCTACCTCGCCCGCTACCCCCACACCGTCCTCGTGATCTCGCACGACCGGGGCCTCCTGAACCGCGCGGTGGGCCATATCCTCCACCTCGAAGACCGCCGCCTCACCCTCTACGCGGGCGGCTACGACGCCTTCGCCGAGACCCGCGCGGCCCGGCTCGCGGCGCAGGAGGCCGAAGCCAGGAAGCAGGAGCAGCGGCGCGCCCACCTCCAGTCCTACGTGGACCGCTTCCGCTACAAGGCGGACAAGGCGCGCCAGGCCCAGTCGCGGCTGAAGGCCCTCGCCCGGATGAAGCCGATCACCTCCCCGCAGGAGACGGCGCTGCGCCGCTTCACCTTCCCCGAGCCGGAGGAGCTGTCGCCCCCCATCGTCGCGATGGACGGCGGCGCCGTCGGCTACGACGGCCGCCCGGTCCTGTCGAAGCTCGCCCTGCGGATCGACCAAGACGACCGGATCGCCCTGCTGGGGCGCAACGGCGAGGGCAAGTCGACCCTCTCCAAGCTCCTCGCGGGCAAGCTGCCCGCCCTCGCGGGGACCGTGACGAAGGCCCGCACGCTGCGCGTCGGCTACTTCGCCCAGCACCAGGTCGAGGAGCTGGTCGTCGACCAGACCCCCCTCGACCACCTCCGCCGCCACTTCCCGGCCGAAGCCCCGGGCAAGCTGCGCGCGCGCCTCGCGGGGTTCGGGCTGACGGCGGACCAGGCCGACACCACGGTCGCGCGCCTCTCGGGCGGGCAGAAGGCGCGGCTGTCGCTGCTGCTGGCGACGCTCGACGCACCCCACATGCTGATCCTGGACGAGCCGACGAACCATCTCGACATCGAATCGCGCGAGGCGCTGGTCGAGGCGCTGACCGAGTACACGGGCGCGGTGATCCTCGTCAGCCACGACATGCACCTCCTCTCGCTCGTCGCGGACCGCCTCTGGCTGGTCTCCGGGGGCCGCGTGGCGCCTTGGGACGGCGACCTCGAGGATTACCGCGCCCACCTCCTCGGCGCGCAGAACCCCCGCGAGGAGAAGCCCAAGGCCAAGCCCAGGCCCCGGCCCTCGCGCGAGGCCGTCCTCGCCCTGCGGGCGGAGGTCCGCCGCGCGGAGGAGCGGATCGAGAAGCTCTCCGCGATGGAGGACAAGCTCGCCGCCCGCCTCGCCGACCCCGCGCTCTACGAGGATGCCCGCGGGGGCGAGCGCGAGGTCTGGCAGAAGAAGTACGCCGAGGTCCGCGAGGCCATGGACCGCGCCGAGACCCTCTGGCTGCGCGCGGAGGAGAAGCTGGCCGCCGCCCAGGGCTGAGCCGCCCGGCGCCGCGCGCCGCGCGGAGCCTTGACGCCGCGCGCCTCGCCCGCCACCGCGCCCGGCATGGACTGGTCCGACTTCGTCACCGCCTTCGTCACGCTCTTCGTGACCATCGACCCCGTGGGCACCGCGCCCCTGGTGCCGGCGCTGACGCAGGGCATGACCCAGCGCCAGCGCACGGGGGTCGCCATCCGCGCGGCGGTCGTCGGGGCGGCGATCCTCACCCTGTTCGGCCTGACGGGCGAGGCGGTGCTGCGCTATCTCGGCGTCTCCCTGCCCGCCTTCCGCATCGCGGGGGGCCTCCTGCTCTTCCTCATCGCGGTCGAGATGCTCTTCCAGAAGCGCACCGAGCGGCGCGAGGCGACGGCCGAATCCTCCACGCGGGACGATCCGTCCGTCTTCCCCCTCGCGATCCCCTTCCTCGCCGGTCCCGGCGCGGTCGCGACGATGATCCTCCTGGCCGGGCGCGCGGACGACGCGGGCGAGCTGATCACCCTGCACCTCGCCATGCTGGCCGCCGTGGGCATCGCGATCCCCCTCTTCATGGCCGCCGGCCTGATCGAGCGGCTGCTCGGCCCCATCGGCATCGCGGTCCTGACGCGCCTCCTCGGTCTTCTCGTCGCGGCGCTGGCGGTGCAGTTCGTCCTGTCGGGCCTCCTCGCCGCGGGTCTGGCGCCCGGCCCCCGCTAGGGGCATACCCCGCTCATGTGGACCGGCGACGACACGGCCAGCCTTCTCTACCTCTCGCTCCTCGGCGCCTTCCTGATCCTCGTCGTCGCGCGCGGGCAGAACCTCTCGGGCTTCCTGCGCTACGGGCTGATCTGGGCGGCCATCCTCGGGATCGCCGCGCTCGGCTTCGCCGCGTGGGAGGATCTGCGCGACGACTGGTTCCCGCCGCAGACCTATCTCGCGAACGGCGCGGTCGAGGTGCCGCGCGCCCGCTCCGGCCACCACGAGATCGTGCTGCGCCTCGACGGCCGCCCGGTGCGCTTCCTTGTCGACACCGGCGCGACTGGCATCTCGCTGCCGCGCGACGTGGCGGCCGATGTCGGCATCGACGTGGACGCCCTCGCCTTCGACGGCGAGGCCATGACGGCCAACGGCACCGTTCCCTTCGCCCGCGCGCGGGTGGGCACCGTCGCCCTGGGCGACCGGGTGGACCGCGACGTCCCCGTCGCGGTGAACGGCGGCGGCCTTCGAACGCCGCTCCTCGGGATGAGCTACCTGAACCGCTTCGGCAGCGTCTCGATCCGCCGCGGCGTCCTGACCCTCACGCCGTGAGCGAGCCGTCAGACCTCGTCCGCGTCGTCTTCCTCGGGCTCGTCGTCCTCGGCGTGATCGCATGGACGGCCGCGGCGCCCCGCCTCGGGGACAGCCTGCGGGGCCTCGGCAAATGGCTGCTCGCGGCGGGCTGCGCCGGCTTCGCCCTCGTCTTCTGGCCCGAGATCGCCGCCGAGATCGCGCCTCCCCCGCCCCCTTCCGGGAACGGCGAGGTGGTCGAGCTGCCGCGCGGCCCCGGCGGCCACTACTATGCCACGCTGGAGGTGGACGGAACGCCGGTCCGCTTCCTCGTGGACACGGGCGCGACGGACACCGCGCTGACGATGGCGGACGCCGCACGGGTCGGGGTGAACACGGCCGCCCTGCGCTTCGACGGTGTGGTGAACACCGCGAACGGCCCCGTCCGCACCGCCCAGGCCCGGGTCGAGGACGTCCGCCTCGGTGACATCGTCGATCCGGTCCTCTTCGTGTCCATCGGCGAGGGCGACCTCTCCATCTCCCTCCTCGGCATGAGCTACCTCTCCCGCTTCGACGAGATCACCTTCGAGGACGGCGTGATGCGCCTCGTGCGCTGAGGGCGCCGGCGCGGGCGGTCCCGGCCGATCGGCCTCGCGGACCGACCGCCGGCTCCGCCGGACCGCCCCTCCTCCGGGGCTGCGCCCGTTCGGGGCTCGATCGGTCCCCCGGACCGACCGCCGGCTCCGCCGGACCGCCCCTCACCCCCCGATCATCCTGTCCAGCGCCCGCACGCCCCAGCCGGTCGCGCCAGCCGGGCCCAGATCGGTGCCCTTCGACTGCGAGGCCGTGCCCGCGATGTCGAGATGCGCCCAGGGCACCCCCTCCTGCACGAAGCGGCGGAGGAACTGCGCCGCCGTGATCGAGCCGGCTGGACGCCCGCCCACGTTCTTCATGTCGGCGAAACGGGACTTCAGCTGCTCGTCGTAGCCCGGGCCCATCGGCAGCCGCCACGCGCCTTCGCCCTCGGCCTCGGCGGCGCGCAGGAACTCCCCCGCGAACGCGTCGTCGTTCGAGAAGACGCCCGCGTTCTCGTGGCCCAGCGCGACGATCACCGCGCCCGTCAGCGTCGCCAGGTCGATCATCCCGCGCGGCCGGTAAGCCTCCTGGGCGTGCCACATCACGTCGCACAGGACGAGGCGCCCCTCCGCGTCCGTGTTGATGATCTCGACCGTGTCGCCCTTCATGCTGCGGACCACGTCGCCGGGCCGCGTCGCCCGCCCGTCGGGCATGTTCTCCACGAGGCCGACCAGCCCCACCACGTTGGCCTTCGCCTTCCGCGCGGCGACGGCGTGCACGACCCCGGCCACGGTGCCCGCGCCGCCCATGTCCATGGTCATGTCCTCCATCCCCGCGCCGGGCTTAAGGCTGATCCCGCCCGTGTCGAAGACGACGCCCTTGCCCACCAGGGCCAGGGGCGCCTCGTCCCCGCCCCCGTTCCAGCGCATCGTCACCACCTTCGACGGGCTCTCCGACCCCTGCCCCACGGCCAGGAGGCACCGCATCCCCAGCTCGGCCAGGCGGTCCTCCTCCAGGACCTCGACCTCGACCCCGAGGTCGCGCAGCCCCTCCAGCCGCTCGGCGAAGCTCGTGGTGGTCAGGACGTTGGCCGGCAGGTTCACGAGGTCGCGCGTCAGGAACACGCCCTCGGCCACCGCCCGCGCGGCCGAAAGGTCGCGGCCCGCGTCCTTGGCCATCAGCGCGACCGGCTCCGGCCCTTTCTTGGCCTCCCCGCGCGAGGCGGTGAACTTGTAGCCGCCCAGCCACAGCCCCTCGGCCAGCGCCTCCAGCTCGCGCAGCGAGCTGGCCAGCACCGTCATCGCCCTGCCCTTGGCCGCCTTGGCCAACGCCGCGCCGCCCTTCCTCGCCTCCTCCTGGGTGGCCTTGGGATCCAGCCGCAGCGCCAGCACCGCCTCCGCGGCCATCCCGGCTGGGAAGTCCAGCGCGGCGACCGCGCCGGGCTTCATCTTCCCGCCCTCCTCCGAGGCGACCATGCGCGAGACGGCCTTCTTCGCGCGCGCGTCCACCCGCCGGGCGCCGGGGTCCAGCTTGCCCTCCGGCCCGACCAGCACGGCGACGACCCCCTCGCGGCCCTCGATCCCGTCGAGGTCGGTCTGCGTCAACGTCAGCTCGGCGAGCGGGGTGGCGGGCAGTGTCATGGCGTTTCCTCCTATGGGCGGCTCGCGGCCCGCCTACGCCCGGCCCCGCGGATCGTCCACATCCGCGCCCGCCGGCAAGGCGCCGCCCGATCCGCCCATGGGAGGCCCGGCCAGCCGGTTAACGCTTTCCCGGCCCCCGCCGCCCGCGCTAGACCCGCCCCGGGACGAAGGGGCCGCGACGCTGACACGCTATGACAGATACGCGCTCGGCGCCCAGGTGCAGGCCTTCGGGGTCTTCGCGCTGATCCTCGCCATGGTCTGGTGGATCAACGGAGCGGTCGCGCTCGTCGACACGTTGCTGCGCGACGGCCAGAACGTCGGTACCTTCCTTGAGTTCTCGGCCCTCTCGCTGCCCGGCGTCGTCCGCATCGCGGTGCCGCTCGCCGCCGTGGCCGCGGCGCTCTACGTCGCCAACCGCCAGCGCGCCGACAGCGAGGTGGTCGCCGCCCACGCCGCCGGCGCCTCGTCGCTGCGGCTGGCGCGGCCCGTCCTCCTCCTCGGCCTCGTGGCGGGGCTGCTCCTCGCGCTCGTGGTCCACCTCCTGCTGCCCCTCGCGCGCGAGCGGCTGGACGTCCGCACGGCCCAGGTCGCCGAAGGGGCGACCGCCCGCCTCCTGACCCCCGGCGCCTTCGTCGAGCCCGCGGACGGCGTGACCTTCTACGTGCGCGAGATCACCCCCGCGTCCGAGCTTCTCGACGTCCTGCTCTCGGACGCCCGCGATCCCGAACGCCGCGCCCTCTTCACCGCGCGCCGCGCGCTCCTGCTTCCGGCCGAGGAGGGGCGCGGCGCCCAGCTCCTGATGTTCGACGGGCTCTCCCAGGTCCTGCGGGGCGGGCGCCTCTACACCACCCGGTTCGAGGACTTCCTCTACGACCTCGCCCTCTTCTCCTCGGGGGGCGAGGCCGCGCCCCCGGGCCCCCGCGACCTGACCACCGCCGCGCTCGTCCGGCGCGACGACCTCGGGGCGCGCCGGTGGGACGAGGTCGCGCGCCGCACGGCCGAGTCGCTGACGGCGGTGGCGGGCGCGCTCCTCGGCTTCTCGGCGATGATGCAGGGCGCCTTCAACCGCGGCGGGACCTGGCGCCAGGTGGTCCTCGGCGTGTTCCTCGTGATCGCGATGAAGCTCCTCGAAGGGGCGGCGACCTCGGCCATCGGGCGGGACGGCACGGGGTGGCCGCTGCACTTCGTCTCGCCCCTCGCGGGCGCCGCCCTGGCCGCCTTCCTTCTCTGGAACGCCGACCGGGCGCGGCGGCCCCGGCGCCGATGGATGGTGCCGGCATGACGCTCTCGCTCTATCTCGCCCGGCGGGAGGCGACCGCGCTCCTTGCCACGCTGGGGATCTTCGCCGCGCTCCTCGGCCTCGTCGACCTGGTCGAGCAGGTGCGCCGCTTCGACGACCGCGCCTTCGGCGAGACGGCGCGGCTGGCGCTGCTGAACCTGCCCGCCCTCCTCCACGAGGTGCTGCCCCTCGTGGCCCTGCTCGGCACGCTCTCGCTGTCGCTCGGGCTGGCGCGCAGCTCCGAATGGGTGGTGATCCGCGCGGCGGGGCGGTCGCTCGTCCGCGCCCTCTTGGCGCCGGCCCTCGTCGCGCTGGCGCTGGGCGCGCTGGCCGTCGCGATCCTGAATCCTGTCGTCTCCGCCACCATGGTCCGGGCCGAGGCCGTCGTCGCCGACTGGAACGCCGAGGGCCGCTCCGTGCTGACCCTCTCGGGCGACGGGATCTGGCTTCGGCAGGGCACGGCGGACGGGCAGACCGTGATCCGCGCGGCGCGCGCCTCGCTCGACGGCACGCAGCTCGCAGGGGCCAGCTTCGTCACCTTCCGCCCGGGCGAGGGGCCGGTCCTGCGGATCGACGCCGCGCGCGCCTCGCTCGCCGAGGGGCACTGGTCGCTCGAGGACGTCAGGCGCTGGGACCTTCGCGTCCCCAACCCCGAGGCCGCCGCCAGCAGCATGCCCGAGGGGAGGATTCCGACTGACCTGACGGCGCAGCAGATACGCGACAGCTTCGGCGCGCCCGCCTCCGTGCCGATCTGGCAGCTGCCGGGCTTCATCGCCGACCTCGAGCGCGCGGGCTTCTCCGCCCTGCAGCACCGGATGCACCTCTGGTCCGAGCTGACGCTCCCGCTCTTCCTCGTGGCGATGGCGCTGATCGGCGCGGCCTTCACCATGCGCCAGCAGCGCGGCGGGCGGACCGGCATCTTCGTCGGCGCGGCCCTCGTGTCGGGCTTCGCGCTCTACTTCGTCCGGAACTTCGCCGCGGTGCTCGGCGCGGGGGGCGAGATCCCGATCCCCTTCGCCGCGCTCGCCCCGCCGGTGGCCGCGATCCTCGCCGGGCTCGGCCTCGTCCTCGACCGGGAGGACGGCTGATGCGCGCGCTCCTCGCCCTCCTCCTCGTGCTGGCCGCCCCCGCCCTCGCGCAGGCGCCCGCCCAGCTCGTCGCGGACGAGGTCTTCGTCGCGCCGGACCGCACGCTCACCGCCACGGGCCGGGTCGAGGTGCTCCGGGACGGCACGCGCCTCACCGCCTCCTCCGTCCGCTACGACCCGGACGCCGACCGCCTGACGATCGAGGGGCCGATCCGCATCTCGGAGGGCGGGGGCGACGTGATCCTCGCGGACGCCGCCGACCTCTCGCCGGACCTGCGCGAGGGGATCGTCACGGGCGCGCGCCTCGTGATCGACCGCCAGCTCCAGCTCGCCGCGGCGGCGCTCGTGCAGGCGGGGCCGCGCTACACGGCGCTGTCGCGCGTGACGGCGTCGGCCTGCACGGTCTGCGCCGCGAACCCGACCCCCCTCTGGGAGATACGCGCCGACCGCGTGATCCAGGATCGCGAGGCGCGGCTGATCTACTTCCGCGACGCGCAGTTCCGCCTCCTGGGGGTGCCGATCGCCTTCCTGCCCGCCCTGCGCGTGCCGGGCCCGGGCAACGACCGCGCCGCCGGCTTCCTCACGCCCGAGTTCCGCAGCACCTCCCGTCTCGGCACGGGGGTGCGCCTGCCCTACTTCCTTCCCCTGGGGCCGAGCCGGGACCTCACGATCACCCCCTACCTCGCCTCGGGCACCCGGACGGTGGACCTGCGCTGGCGGCAGGCGCTGCGCTTCGGCACCTACCGGATCAGCCTCGGCGCCTCGCGGGACGACGTGCGCGACGGCCCGCGCGGGTACCTCCTGGCGGAAGGGAGCTTCGACCTGCCCCGCGGCTTTAGGCTCTCGGCGGCCGCACGCACCGCCTCCGACGACGCTTACCTCGCCGACTACGGCCTCTCGGACGCCGACCGGCTGGAGTCGGGGTTCACGATCACCCGGACCCGCGCCGACGACTACGCCGAGGCACGCCTCGTCGGCTACCGCTCGCTGCGGGCGTCCGAAGGGGACACCGTGCCCGACGCCGCCGCGACCCTGCTCTACGACAGGCGCTTCGCGTTCCACGGCGGCGACCTGGACATGCGCATCGACGCCCTGCGCTACCGCCGCGATCTGGACACCCCCGTCGACCTGCCCGGCGGCGACGCGGACGTCATCGCCGACGGGCGCGACGGCGCGCGCGTCACCGCCCGGCTCGACTGGGCGCGGACCTTCTCGCGCGGCGGGCTCCGCGTGACCCCCATCGGCCGCCTCGAGGCGACCGCCTTCGGGGTCGAGGACGACGCCGCCCGCTACGACGGGACGCGCCTCGCGCCCACGGCCGGGGTGGACCTGCGCTGGATCGGCAGCCGCGCCACCGCGGGCGCCTCCTGGCTGGTCGAGCCGCGCGCCCAGCTCCTCTGGACGGGCGGCGCGGGCGACTACCCCAACGAGGATTCCGTCCGGGTCGAGCTCGACGCAGGCAACCTCTTCGCCCTCTCGCGCTTTCCCGGCGGCGACGCGGTCGAGACCGGCGCCCGCGCCAACATCGGCGTCACGCTCACCCGCAGCGGCCCGGAGGCGACGACCAGCCTGACCCTGGGGCGGGTGCTGCGCCCGGACGACCCCGGCCTCTTCCCCGACGGGTCGGGCCTCGCCGGCCGATCGTCGGACTGGCTGCTCGAGACGTCGCTCGCCACGGGCCGCCTCGCGGCGACGGGCCGGGTGCTCTTCGACGACACGCTCGAAGTCACCCGGAACGAGACGCGGCTGACCTATTCCGGCCCCACCGCGGCCCTGACGGGCGGCTTCGTCTACGCGCGCGGGCACCGGGCGCTCGACGGCTCGCGGCGGCCCCGTGTGTCCGAGATGACGCTCGACGGCACGCTCGACCTGACCCGGACCTGGGACGCCTCCTTCGGCATGCGCTGGGACTTCTTCGCCAACCGCGCGCAGGAGGCGCGGGTCGGCGCGCGCTGGCGCGGCGACTGCGCCGAGATGGAGCTTACCGCCGAACGTGAGTTCACCGCCGCCAGCGCCCTTTCGCCCGAGACCCGCGTGGGTGTATCCTTCGCGCTGACGGGCTTCGGCGACAGGCCGGCCCGCCGGACGCGCGCCTGCGGGCCGGCCGGATGAGGCGACGGGACGGAACACGGGGGACGGGCGTGCGACGCATCAGGACAGGGGCCGTCATCGGCCTCATTCGCGGGGTCGCGCTCGGCGCCCTGCTGGGAACGGCCACCTTCGCGCAGGGCCTCTTCGAGCCCGTCGCCCGCGTCGGCGACCGCGTCGTCACGGCCTACGAGCTTCAGCAGCGCACCCGCTTCGTCGAGGTGATCGGCCAGCCCGGCGATCCGGCCGAGCTCGCGCTCGAGGGGCTGATCGACGACCGCGTCCGCCAGGAGGCGGCCGAGGAGGCCGGCATCGACCTCACCGACGAGCAAGTGATGGAAGGCATGGCCGAGTTCGCCGGCCGCGCCGGCCTCTCCACGGACGAGTTCGTCGCCGGCCTCGCCCAGAACGGCGTCGACGCCGCGACCTTCCGCGACTTCGTCGCCGCCGGCCTCGGCTTCCGCGAAATCGTGCGCCAGCGCCTCCTGCGCGAGGTCGAGGTGGACGAGCGCGACGTCGACCGCGAGATTCGGCGCCTCGCCGGCGATCCCGGCCTGCGCTACGCCTTCTCGCGCGTGGTCTACCGGGTCGACACGCCCCAGTTCGCCGCGCAGGCTCGCTCGCGGATCGACGCCCTGGGCTCCTCGCCCTCGCTCGCCGCCTTCGCCGCCGAGGCCCGGCAGTTCTCCGTCGCGCCCGAAGGCCCTGCCGGCGGCCTGATCGACGCGATGGACGCCGCCGACCTGCCCGGACCCCTGCGGCAGCTCCTCTCGGGCCTCGCCCCGGGCGAGGTCTCGGCCCCCGTCCCGCTCGCCGAGGGGCGCGCAGTCGCGATCTTCCAACTGCGCGAGGTGCGCGAGGCCCCGCGCCCCGCCCCGGCCCCCACCGCCATCGACTACGCCGCCTTCTACATCCCCGGCGGGCGCACGCCCCAGGCCCTGGCCGAGGCGGCGGCCATCCGGGCGCGCGTGGACACCTGCGACGACCTCTACCCCATCGCGCGCGAGGTCGGGCAGGACCGCCTCGACCGCGGCACGCTGCCGCCCTCGCAAATTCCCGCCGACATCGCGCAGGAGTTGGCGCTGCTCGACGCGGGCGAGGCATCGACCGTGCTGACGCGCGCGGGCGGGCAGACCCTGATCTTCCTCATGCTCTGCGACCGCGAGTATCCCCTCCCCGGCGAGGCCGACCGCGAGGCGATTCGCGCCGCGCTGCAGAACCGCGCGCTCGACGCCCGCGCCGACGCCCTCCTCCAGACGCTGCGCGCCGAGACCCGCATCGAGATCCTGCCTTGAGCGTGCGGACCCGCGCGCCGCGCCCCCGCCGCCCGAAGGCGCTGCGGGGCCTCGCCCCCCTCCCTCCCCGGTCCCGGGGATGAGCGCGCTTCCCGTCGCCGTCTCCTGCGGCGATCCCGCCGGCATCGGCCCCGAGCTGGCCGTGATGGCGCACCGCCAGCTCCGGGCGGCGCTGCCCTTCGCATGGATCGGCGATCCCCGGCACCTGCCCGAGGGGGCGAACCCGCAGATCCTCTCCGACATGCGCGACGCGCCCGCGGCGGCGGCCCGCGGGCTTCCCGTCCTGCCGCTGGGCTTTCCCGCCCGCCGCATGCCCGGCCGGCTCGACCCGCGCAACGCGCCCGCCACCGTCGCCGCCATCGAGCGCGCGGTGCTCGAGGTGCGCGAGGCGCGCGCCGCCGCCCTCTGCACGCTGCCCATCCAGAAGGAGGCCCTGATCGAGGGCGCGGATTTCCGCTTCCCCGGCCATACCGAGTTCCTCGCCCATCTCACTGGCGCCGACCACGAGGTCATGATGCTCGTCGGCGAGGGGCTGCGCGTCGTCCCCGCGACGATCCACGTCCCCCTCGCCGACGTGCCGCAGGCGCTGGCCCGCACCGACCTCGCGCGCACGATCCGCATCGCGGCCCGGTCCATGGTGCGGGATTTCGGGATCGAGCGACCGCGCATCGCCGTGGCCGGCCTGAACCCCCATGCCGGCGAGGGCGGCAAGATCGGCCGCGAGGAGATCGAGCTGATCGTCCCCGCGCTCGAGACGTGCCGCGCCGAGGGGCTGGACGTCGCCGGCCCCCTGCCGGGCGATACCATGTTCCACCCCGCCGCCCGCGCCCGCTACGACGTGGCGGTCTGCATGTACCACGACCAGGCGCTGATCCCTGTGAAGACGGTCGACTTCGCCGGCGGCGTGAACGTCACGCTCGGCCTTCGGATCGTCCGCACGTCGCCCGACCACGGAACCGCCCTCGACATCGCCGGAACGGGCGAGGCCGACCCGACCAGCTTCGTGAACGCCCTCCTCCTCGCCGACGGCATGGCCCGTGCCCGCGGCAAGGCATGAACGCCCTGCCCGGCCCGCCGCGCAGGGGCCGCCGATGACGCCCGATCCCCTGCCCCCGCTGCGGCAGGTCATCGCGGCCCACGGCCTGGCCCCGCGCAGGTCGCTCGGGCAGAACTTCCTGCTCGACCTGAACCTCACGGCGAAGATCGCCCGCATCGGCGGCGGGCCGGCGGGGATGGACCTCCTCGAGGTCGGGCCCGGCCCGGGCGGCCTGACGCGCGCCCTGCTGGCCGAGGGCGCCCGCCGCGTCCTCGCGGTCGAGAAGGACGCCCGCGCGATCCCCGCCCTCGCCGAGATCGCGGCCGCCTATCCCGGCCGCCTCGAGGTCGTCGAGGGCGACGCCCTGGACGGTGGCCATCTCGGCCGGCTCGACCCGCCGATCCGCATCGCCGCCAACCTGCCCTACAACATCGGGACCGAGCTTCTCGTCCGCTGGCTGACGCCCCCCGCCTGGCCCCCGGCCTGGCGGGACATGACGCTGATGTTCCAGCGCGAGGTCGCCGACCGCATCACCGCCGCGCCCGGATCGAAGTCCTATGGCCGCCTCGCGATCCTCGCCCAGTGGCGCAGCGAGGCGCGCATCGCCCTGACCCTGCCGCCCGAGGCGTTCACCCCGCCGCCCAAGGTCCGCTCGGCGGTGGTGCACGTCGTGGCCCTCGACGCGCCGCGCTTCCCCGCCGATCCCGGCGTCCTCCAGCGCGTCACCGCCGCCGCCTTCGGCCAGCGCCGAAAGATGCTCCGCCAGTCCCTGAAACCCCTCGCCCCGGACGCCGAGGACAGGATCCGCGCCGCCGGGATCGCGCCCACCCAGCGGGCCGAAACCGTGTCGGTGGAGGGCTTCTGCGCCCTCGCCCGCGCCTTCGCCCCCTAGCGGGGTCAGCCGTCCGCATTCTCGGCGGGCTGCTGCTGCTCCGACTGGTCGCCGCCTCCGCCGCCGCGCTTGCGCGAACGGCTGCGCTTCTTCGGCTGGTCGCCGCCGCCCTGCTGCCCCTCGGGCACGTCGACCGGGCCGCCGTCGGACCGGTCCTGCCCCTGCCCATCCTCCTGGCCGCCGCCCTGGTCGCTCCCGGGCCCGTTCCCCTGATCGTTCCCCTGGCCTCCGCCCTGGTTCTGCTGCTGCTCGCGGCGCTCGCGCTTCTCGGCCTCGCGCTGCTGGCGGGCCTGCTGTTCGCGCTCCTGCTGCTGGCGCTTCTGCTCCTGCTCGGCCGTCGCCTCGGCCAGCATGCGGGTGTAATGCTCCGCGTGCTGCTGGAAGTTCTCCGTCGCCACGCGGTCGCCGGCCAGCTGCGCGTCGCGCGCCAGGGCGGCGTACTTGTCGATGATCTGCTGCGGCGTGCCGCGCACCTTGCCCTCGGGCCCCGAGGAGTCGAACACGCGGTTCACGACGTTGCCCGACGGGCGACCGCGGTTGCTCTTGGACCGCGAGCGGTTCTTGGATGATCTCATGCTTTCGTCCTACTGGCCGGTTCGGCTCGCCGCGCGGTCGGAAAAGCGCGCCCATGCGATGCGTTCAGGTCGGTCGCGCGGCGGGTCCCCTCGGGCCGGACGGCCCGCGCCCCTGCCAAGCGCCCCTGCGTCAAATCATGTAGGGGGGGCCACGGCAAGCGGAAAGGCCCCGTCAAGCGGGCATCCGCCCCGCGACGATCCGGTCGCGGCCGTCCATGTCGCTCAGCACCCGGACCTCGGACAATTCCCCCAGCATCGCGGCCACCGCGGCGCCCTGGGTCGGCCCGATCTCCAGCAGGACCCGCCCACCCGGCGCCAGATGGTCCCGCAGCCCCGCCGCGATCGCGCGATAGGCGCCCAGCCCGTCCCCGCCCGGCGTCAGCGCCAGCCGGGGTTCGGCGGCGACCTCGGCAGAGAGGGCGGCGATCTCGCCCTCGGCCAGATAGGGCGGGTTCGACACCACGAGGTCGAACCGCCCTTCGACCGCCCCCACCAGTCGCCCTGCGCCAGCCGCAGGCGGGGCGCCACGCCGTGCGTCCCGGCGTTGCGGCGCGCCACGGCGAGGGCGGCCGCCGACAGATCCGTGGCGACGCCCCGCGCCGCCGGACGCTCCGCCAGCAGCGTCACCGCGAGGCAGCCCGACCCCGTGCCGAGGTCGAGGGCCGCCTCGAACGGCTCCCGCAGCGCCTCGGCCACGATCCCTTCCGTCTCGGGGCGCGGGGCCAGCACGTCCTTCGTCACCAGGAAGTCGCGCCCCCAGAACGCCTTGCGCCCCGTCAGGACGGCCACGGACGCCCCGCCCAGCCGCCCCTCGACCAGCGCGCCAAGCCGTGCCGCCGCGCCGGCGGGCAGCGCCTCCGGGCCCAGGAGGATCAGCCGGTCGCGCGGAACGCCCGCCGCCGCCGCGACGAGGTGCCGGGCATCGGCCATGGGGTCCGGCACCGCGCCGCGAAGCCGCGCCGCCACCGCACGGCGGGCCGCGTCGAATGCTGCCCCCTCGACGTCCGGCCAGTCGGCGGCCGCCCCTCGACCGGCTTTCCGGACGTCCCTCTCCGGGACGGGGCGTCCTTCCCCGCTCACGCGGCCGTCGGCGCGCGGCCGAACCCGCACCCGCCGATCGCGCACCCGCCGCGTTCCGGCCCGTCCCGCCGACGCGCCCCACGAAGGAATGCCGTCCACCGGAGAGGCCCCCGATGCGGTCCCGCGCCCCTGCGCGGCTGCCGGCACGCGTCCGGCAGCGATGGAGATGCTTCGTCGGCCCATGCCGGTCCTCCCGCTCGTGAGAGGAAGCTACAGCGCAAGCATGAAAGGAACGTTAAGCGAACGTACGCTGCCGCACGACGAGATGAAGAACATGCCACAAGACCCTGCCTACATGCGACTCTTCCTGCCTCTCGGCCCCGTTCCCCGAACCCGTGGGGGGCGTGGATCACAGCCCCTCCGCCGCCAGCCGCTCCGCCTGATCGGCGGCGATCAGGGCATCCGCGATCTCGTCGAGATCGCCCGCCAGCACCTGAGGCAGCCGGTGCAGGGTCAGCCCGATCCGGTGATCCGTCACCCGCCCCTGGGGGAAGTTGTAGGTCCGGATCCGTTCCGACCGATCGCCCGACCCCACCTGCCCCTTGCGCGCCGCCGCCCGTTCCGCGTCGGCCTCCTGCCGCTGCAGGTCGAAGAGGCGCGACCGCAGCACGCCCATCGCGATCTCGCGGTTGCGATGCTGGGACTTCTCGGACGACGTGACCACGATCCCCGTCGGCAGATGGGTGATCCGCACCGCCGAATCGGTGGTGTTGACGTGCTGCCCCCCCGCGCCCGAGGCCCGCATCGTGTCGACCCGCACGTCCTGCGCGGGGATGTCGACGTCCACCTCCTCCGCCTCCGGCAGCACCGCCACCGTCGCGGCCGAGGTGTGGATCCGCCCCCCCGATTCGGTCTCAGGCACCCGCTGGACGCGGTGCACGCCGCTCTCGAACTTGAGGCGCGCGAACACCCCCTCGCCCGCGACGTGAAGCACCGCCTCCTTCACGCCGCCCAGCTCCGTCTCGGCTAGCGAGACGAGCTCCGCCCCCCAACCCTTTGACTCGGCGTGCCTCTGATACATCCGCAAGAGGTCCCGCGCGAACAGCGCGGCCTCCTCGCCGCCGGTGCCCGGCCTGATCTCGACCATGGCGGGCCTGGCATCGGCGGCGTCCTTAGGCAGCAGCGCCACCCGCAGCGCCCCCTCGACCTCCGGCAGGCGGGCGCGCAGGCGGGGCAGCTCCTCCTCGGCGAGGGCGCGCATCTCGGGATCGTCCAGCATGCCCTCGGCCTCGGCGACCTCGCCCCGCAGGCGGCGCCATTCGGTCACCTGATCGGCGACAGGCTTCACCTCGGCGTACTCGCGCCCCAAGGCGGCGACGTCGCCCGACGCGTCCGCCATCGCCGCCTCGAGATAGGCGAGGCGTTCGGTGATCCGGTTCAGGGCGTCCTCGGGCAGCATCGGCCCGATGTGCGGCCCCGAGGACGCCCGGTCAACCGGGCAGCCGCGCCTTCAGGGCGGCGGTCCACCGGTTCAGCCGGTCCTCGTTCACGCCCATGTCGTCCGCCCCGTAGCGGAGCCGCGAATAGGCGGTCAGCACCGTGCCCCCGCCTGCGGGCACCGCGCGGACCGATACGTAGTCGGGAAAGCCCATGACGCGGCTGCGGACCTCCCAGGTTGCGCGGCCGTCGTCCGGGCGCCAGACGATGCGGGTCCCGCCCTCCTCGGCGGCGATCTCGGACAGCGCGTCCAGCACCATGCCAGGCGGCGCGGCGAGTTGCAGCGGCGGCGCGTCGCCCTCTTCGGCGATCAGATGGCGCCCGGGGCCGGTGCGCCCCTCCCGCGCGGGATCGACGTCCCATTCGGCCGGGCGGGTCGGCGCCAGCCTGACGAAGGCGGCGCCCCCCGCCGCGATCCCGGCGATCGCGACCGCCGATCCGATGATCCATCCCCTGCGCGTCATGAAGACCCAGATGGAGCGGGCGCGCGCGGGATCAACGCCCCCGGGCCCCAGCCGCCCAGAGACAGGCGAGGTCGGTCGCCACATGGGCCCCGGCGACGGCGGTGCAGCCCGTGGGATCGTAGGGGGGCGAGACCTCGACCACGTCCATGCCGACGACGTTCATCCCCGCCAGCCCGAGGAGGATCCGCTGCGCCTGCGCGCTCGACAGCCCGCCCCAGACGGGCGTTCCGGTCCCGGGCGCGAAGGCGGGATCGAGGCAGTCGATGTCGAAGGTGACGTAGCACCTCGCGTCCCCCACCGCCTCGCGGATCCGGCGGGCCGTCTCGACGGGGCCGATCTCGTGCACGGTCAGGGCGTCGATCTCCGGCACCGGGTTCTCGGCGTTCGTGGTGCGGATGCCGACCTGGACCGACCGCTCGACGTCCACGATCCCGTCGCGGATCGCCTTCGTCATCATCGTGCCGTGGTCGATCCGCTTCGGATCGCCGTCCGGCCAGGTGTCTGAATGGGCGTCGAACTGCACCACGGCAAGCGGCCCGTGCACCGCCGCATGGGCCTTGAGAATCGGGTAGGTGACGGAGTGGTCCCCCCCCAGCGCCAAGCAGGCCGCGCCCGCCCCGAGGATGCCTGCGACATGCGCCTCGAGCCGGACGGGGAAGGCCGCGACGTCGGCATAGTCGAAGGCGAGATCACCGTAATCGCACATCGCCACGTCGGTCATCGGATCGACGGGCCAGCGATAGGGCGGGTCGAATGTCTGCAGCGTCGAGGCCTCGCGGATCGCGCGGGGACCGAAGCGCGCGCCGGGGCGGTTCGTCACCGCCTGATCGAAGGGCACGCCCGTCACGGCCAGCTCCACGCCCGAGAGGTCCTTCGTGTACTTCCGGCGCAGGAAGCTGGTCGCCCCGCCGAACGCGTTCTCGAAGGAGTGCCCTTTGAGGTCGTCCCGGGTGATCGCGTGGTCGATCTGGGTCTTCGCGTATTCGAGCATGTCGGCTCCAGGCATGGCGGGCTGAAGCCCGCCCTACACCAGCGCCTGGGCCTTGCGTAGGCCGGGCTTCAGCTCGACGCCGCCTCCTCGGCCTCGGCGCGCGACTTGCCCGCGACGTCCGCGGCCAGGGTGGCCGCCATGAACGGCGTCAGGTCGCCGTCCAGCACGCCCTGCGTGTCAGACGTCTCGTGTCCCGAGCGCAGGTCCTTCACCATCTGGTAGGGCTGCAGGACGTAGGACCGGATCTGGTTCCCCCAGCCCGCCTCGCCCTTGGCCTCGTGCGCCTCGAGGGTGGCGGCGTTCCGGCGGTCCAGCTCCATCTGGTAGAGGCGCGATTTCAGCGCCTTCATCGCGATGTCCCGGTTCTGGTGCTGCGACTTCTCGGAGGACGTCACCACGATCCCCGTCGGCTCGTGCGTGATCCGCACCGCCGAATCGGTCGTGTTCACGTGCTGCCCCCCCGCCCCGGAGGAGCGGTAGGTATCGATGCGGATGTCAGCGGGGTTCACCTCGACCTCGATGTCGTCGTCGACGACCGGATAGACCCAGACGCTGCTGAACGAGGTGTGCCGCCGGGCGCTGCTGTCGTAGGGGCTGATCCGCACCAGCCGGTGCACGCCCGATTCCGACTTCAGCCATCCATAGGCGTTCGGCCCGCTGATCTTGTAGGAGGCGGACTTGATCCCGGCCTCCTCGCCCGGGCTCTCGGACTGTAGCTCGACGTCGTAGCCCTGCTTCTCGGCCCAGCGGACATACATGCGCGCCAGCATGGCGGCCCAGTCGCAGGACTCGGTTCCGCCCGCGCCCGAGTTGATCTCGAGGAAGGTGTCGTTGCCGTCCGCCTCGCCGTCCAGCAGCGCCTCGATCTCGATCGCGCCGGCCCGCTCCTTCAGGGCGAGCACGGCGGCCTCGGCCTCGGCGACCACCTCGGCGTCGCCCTCGGCCTCGCCCAGCTCGATCATGCCGAGCTGGTCGTCCAGCTCCCCCGAGAGGCCGCGATAGGTCTCGATCTTGTCGGACAGCGCCTGCCGGTCGCGCATGATCTTCTGCGCGCGGGCCGTGTCGTCCCAGAGGTTCGGGTCCTCGATCCGGGCGTTCAGCTCCTCCAGCCGGTGGTCGGCCGTGTCGATCCCCAGCCGCTTGCCGTAGAGGTCGAGCGATCCCCGGATCGCCTCGGCGGCGTCTTTCGTCTCGGCACGCATGGCAGGCTCCCTTCGAGGCCAGGCAGATACGTCCCGCCCCGCCGCCGGACAACCCGCCCCCTCCCCCGTGGGCCCAAATACTTCCCCCGCGGACGCCCCGCCCTAGTAGAGCCCCCCCGAGGAGAGCGAGCCGAAGGAGGCGCGCGGCGCCACGGTCACCGTCTCGCCGGTCGAGGTGGTGACCTGCCGCTCCGTGCCGCCGCCCCCGTCCGAGAAGAGCTGGAGGTCCGAACCCATCGCCCAGCCCCCGTCGAGCGCGAGGCCGAAGATCGGCTCCTCCCCGAGGCGGAAGTACTCGGCGATCACGTTCTCCCCGGACGAGCCGTCCGGCAGGCGGGCGCCGGTGACGCGGTCGATGTTGATGAAGGTGCCCCCTTCGGGGATCTCGAACGGGCCGGCGCCGTAGCGCTCGACCGCCTCGCTCATGAAGCGGGTGAAGACCGGCCCGCACATGCCGCCCCCCGACGCCCCCCGCCCGAGGCTGCGCGGCGTGTCGTAGCCGATGTAGCAGCCCGCGGCGATCGTGTTGGTGAACCCCACGAACCAGACGTCCTTGGCGTCGTTCGTCGTGCCGGTCTTGCCCGCGACGGGCACGTCCAGGGCCGCGCCCACGCCCCGCGCGGTGCCGCGCTGGGTCACGCCCTGCATCATCGAGGTCAGCTGGTAGGCCGTGACCGGATCCATCACCCGCGCCCTGTCGGAAACCACCTGCGGCGCGGCCCCGGCCGGCAGCGCCGTCTCGTTGCAGTCCAGGCAGATGCGCTGGTCGTGGCGGTAGATCGTGCGCCCCATGCGGTCCTGCACGCGGTCCACCAGCGTCGGCTCGACCCGCTCGCCGCCGTTGGCGAACATCGAATAGGCCGCCACCATCCGGAAGAGCGTCGTCTCCTCCGACCCGAGCGAGTTGGCGAGGAACGGGTTCATGTCGTCATAGACCCCGAACCGCTCGGCGTAGCCGGCGACGACGTCCATCCCCACCTCCTGCGCGAGGCGGATGGTCATCAGGTTGCGCGACTGCTCGATCCCCGTGCGAAGGGGGGTGGGGCCGTAGAACTGGTTGCTGGCGTTCTGCGGGCGCCAGACGCCGTTGCCCGTGTCCACCTCGATGGGGGCGTCGACCACGATGGTCGCGGGCGTGTAGCCCGAATCCAGCGCCGCGGCGTAGACGAAGGGCTTGAAGGACGATCCCGGCTGCCGCTGCGCCTGCGTGGCGCGGTTGAACACGCTGTCCTGCACCGAGAAGCCGCCCTGCATGGCAATCACCCGGCCCGTGTTCACGTCCATCGCCATGAACGCGCCCTGCACCTCGGGCACCTGGCGCAGCGTCCAGCGGATGAAGCCGCCATCCGCGTCGGCCGTCATCCGGCGGACCAGGACGACGTCGCCCCGCTCGAAGTTGTCGAAGAAGCTGCCCTGCATCCAGGCGATGTCCTCGCGCGGGACGACGGGCGCGGGGTCGCCCTCCTCCCGGCCCTCGATCCCGAGGCGCAGGGACTGGTCGGCCACCTCCAGCACGACGGCGGGCAGCCAAGGGCCTTCCAGTTCGACGTCGCGGGGCACGGGGGCGCGGCGCAGCGCGGCCTGCCAGTCCTCCAGCGCCGCCTCCTCGATCCGCTCGCCCGTGCCGCGCCAGCGCCCGAGCGAGCGGTCGTAATCCTCCAGCGCGCGCTGCAGCGCCTCCTCGGCGATCCGCTGCATGTCGGGATCGACCGTGGCGCGGATGGTCAGGCCGTCCGTCTCCAGCGCCTCGCGGCCGTAGTCCTGCACGATCTGGCGGCGCACCTCGGCGGTGAAGTAGTCGTCGTCGGGGATGCCCGCGCGGAACGAGGGGTAGTCGCCGCCCTGCACGGTCCGCAGCGGGTCCTCCAGCGCCTCCTCGTAGGCGGCGCGGTCGATGAACCCGTTCTCGTGCATCTCGCGCAGGACGTTGTCGCGGGCGCGGATGACCCTGTCGCGGTTGTTCACGGGGTGCAGCCCCGAGGGGCGGCGCGGCAGGACGGCGAGATAGGCGGCCTCGGCGACGGAAAGCTCGTCCAGGTTCTTGTCGAAATAGGCCTCCGCCGCCGCGGCCACGCCCGCCGACTGCTGCCCCAGGTAGATCTCGTTGAGGTAGAGCTCGAGGATCTCGTCCTTGGTCAGGATCGTCTCGACCTGGACGGACAGCAGCAGCTCCTCGAGCTTGCGCTCGACGTTGCGCCCGCCGCCGACGATGAAGTTCTTCACCACCTGCTGGGTGATGCCCGATCCGCCGCGCACCACCTCGCCGCGCGAGACGACGAGGTCGCGCACCGCCGAGGCGATGGCCCGCGGGTCGAAGCCGCCATGCTCGCGGAAGTTGCCGTCCTCGGCCGCGATGAAGGCGTTCTGCACCAAGGGCGGGATGTCCTCGATCGGCACGAAGAGGCGCCGGTCGCCGTCGGGGTCCTGCACCTCGCCCAGGATGCGCCCCTCGCCCGAATAGATGCGGCTGATCACCGGCGGCTCGTAGTTGCGGACCGCGTCGGCGCTGGGAAGGTCGCTGCCATAGAGGCCCAGGACCACCATCGCGCACACGCCCGCCGCCACGAGGGCCGTCGTGACCCACGAGAAGACCGACCCGGCGATGGCGAAGAGGAAGCGTATCATGGCGTGGCCTGTCCCGGACTGCGCCCCGCCGGTATGCCCGTTCGGAGGCGCGGGCGAAAGGCCGGCGGCGGCGGGCCGCCGCCTGCCCTAGCGCATCTCGCGGCCCGCGCGGGCTGCGTCGTCGGCCGACCAGAGGATCAGCCCTTCCAGAAGGCCCCGCGCCATGCGGCGCACCGTGTCCGGGTCGGCCAGCGCCTCGGGCCCGTCCCCGGTCAGGAAGCCGACCTCGACCAGCGCGGCCGGCACGCCGGCGGCCCGCAGCACGGCGAAGTCCCCCCTGGCCCGCGGCGCGGCCCGGTAGAGGCCGACGCCCGCCTCCTCCATCCCGATCAGGAGGGCGTCGCCCAGCCGCTCGGACCGGGGCCGCGCGCGGGCGGACGCGAGGTCCACGAGGACGGTCGTCACCGCGTCGTCCGTCTCCGTCAGGTCCAGGTCTCCGACCAGCGAATCCCTCTGGTGCCGCTCGACCAGTCGGGCGGTCGCCTCGCTCTGGCGTCCGGCATCGAAGGTGAAGACGCGCCCGCCCCGCGCCGCCCCTTCGCCCAGGCTGTCGGCGTGCAGCGACAGGAAGGCGTCCGCGTCCGCCGCCACCGCGACCGCCACCCGGTCGCGCAGCGGCACGAAATCGTCCGTCTCGCGGGTCATCACGACCTCGAACCGCCCTGAGCGGAGAAGCTGCTCCTTCAGGGCGCGCGCATAGGCCAGGACGATGTCCGCCTCGCGCCGCCCGCCCGCGACGGCGCCGGGATCGATGCCGCCATGGCCGGCGTCGATCACGATGACGGGGCGGATCCGGGGCGTCCGCGGGGCCGGTGCGGACGCCTCCGCCCCCTCCTCCTCGTGCGCGAGGCCGGCGAACCGCCCGGCGTCCACCTCCTCGAGGCGCAGGACGAGGACCGCCCCCACGTCCTCGTCCTCGTCCCCGACCGTCATGCCGGCGCGGGCGATGCGCATCGGGCGGGCCAGCCGCATCTCCAGCCGCGCCCAGCCGCCGGGCGCGCGGACGGCGCGGACCGCCTCGATGGCGCGCGCGCGGGTCAGCGAGGAGGGCGCCAAGGCCGAGAGGTCGGCGTCCCGCAGGTCCAGCGCGAGCCGCGGCGGCCCGTCCAGGAGGCGCAGCCGCCACGGGACGGCGTCGCTCAGCCCCAGCTCCACCCGCGCCGCGCGGCCCGCGTCGGCGGCCACCGTCACCTCCGGGACGATGGCCGCGCGGGCCGGCCCCTCCTCCGCGGCGGCCGGCGCCGTCGCCAGCAGCAGGGGCAGCGCAGCCGCCAGCAGCGCCTTCAAGCCGCGGCCCGCCGCTTCAGGAACCGCTCCAGCCGGTCCAGCCCCTCGGCGACGTCCTCGGGGCGGCCGGCATAGGACAGACGCAGCCAGTCGCCGCCCCGCGCCGGGTCGAAGTCGACGCCAGGCGTGACGGCTACGTGCGCCTCCTCCAGGATCATGCCGGCCAGCGCGCGGCTGTCACCCAGGTGCGAGACGTCCGCCCAGGCGTAGAACGCCCCGTCCGCCGGTGCGAGGCGCCCCAGCCCCATCCGCGGCAGCCGGTCCAGCATCAGCGCCCGGCTCGCGCGGTAGCGCGCGACGTTGGCCTCCAGCTCCTCGCCGCAATCCATCGCGGCGAGGGCCGCGACCTGCCCCGCATGCGACGCGCAGATGAAGAGGTTCTGCGCCAGCCGCTCGAAGGTGCGGACCATGCCCGGCGGCACGACGAGCCAGCCGACCCGCCAGCCGGTCATCGAGAAGTATTTCGAGAAGCTGTTCACCACCACGGCGTCGTCGCCGACCTCCAGCGCACTGACCCCCCGCCCGCCCCAGGCGAGGCCGTGGTAGATCTCGTCCGAGACGATCCGGCAGCCCCTCTCGCGGCCTGCCTCCATCAGCGCGGCGAGGTCCGCGCGCCCGATCATGGTGCCCGTAGGGTTGTTCGGGCTGGCGAGGATCATCCCGTCCAGCCCCGCGAGGTCGCCGGGCGCGGGCCGGAAGGCGGGCGCGGCCAGGGGGATGCCCACGGGCCGCAGCGACAGCGCCGAGAGGATCGCCCGGTAGGACGGATAGCCCGGCAGCCCCAGCCCCACCCGCGCGCCCGCGTCGAAGAGCGCGGTGAACGCCAGCACGAACCCCGCGGACGAGCCGCCCGTCACGACCACCCGCGCCGGGTCGAGGTCGACCCCGTGCCATGCGCCGTAGTGCCGCGCGATGCGGGCGCGGAGGGCGGGCAGGCCCAGCCCCTCGGTGTAGCCGAGCGGCCCCTCCTCCATCGCCCGGACGAGGGCCCGGCGCGCGCCTTCGGGCGCGGGGGTGCCGGGCTGGCCGATCTCCATGTGGACGACGCGGTGGCCGTCCCGCTCCAGCTCGGCGGCGCGGCGGGCGACGTCCATCACGATGAACGGATCGACTTCGGATCGGGCTGAAGGGGTCATGCCGCCACCGTTTCGGCCGGCCGCCGCCGGCGGTCAAGCGGGCGGGATCGTCTTCGCCCCGCGGCGCGTTGGGCCCTGCACCACCACGACGGGAGGCTTCGATGACCCGCGACCACGGACCGCAGATCAAGGACGACGAGACCTACGAGGCGCTTCGCCGGGACGGCGCCTCGAAGGAGAAGGCCGCCCGCATCGCCAATGCCCGCGCCGCAGGCGACCGCCCCTCGAGGAAGGGCGGCGAGGCGGAGCCCTACGAGGACCGCACGAAGGACGAGTTGATGGACCGCGCCCGCGAGATCGGGATCGAGGGCCGCTCGCACATGACGAAGGACGAGCTGATCGCCGCCCTGCGCGACCACTGACGGGGCGGGCCCGGCCGGACGGGGCGACGGGGGCCCGCTATTCCGCCGCCACGGCGTCGCCGACGCGTCCCGCCTCGATCTCGGCGGCCTTCTTCTCCACCTGCTCGACGATGTGGTCGATCATCTCCTCGTTGGAGAGGGAGTGGGACTTCGCCCCGGCGAGATAGACCATCCCCCGCCCGGCGCCGCCGCCGGTGAAGCCCACGTCGGTCATCAGCGCCTCGCCCGGCCCGTTCACGACGCAGCCGATGATCGACAGCGACATCGGCGTCTTCACGTGCTCCAGCCGCTTCTCCAGCGCCTCCACCGTCTTGATGACGTCGAAGCCCTGCCGCGCGCAGGAGGGGCACGAGATGATGTTCACGCCGCGGTGCCGCAGCCCCAGCGCCTTCAGGATCTCGAAGCCGACCTTCACCTCCTCGACCGGATCGGCGCTCAGCGAGACGCGCAAGGTGTCCCCGATCCCCATCCAGAGGAGGTTGCCCAGACCGATCGCCGACTTGATCGTGCCCGACGTCAGCCCCCCGGCCTCCGTGATGCCGAGGTGGATCGGCGCGTCCGTCGCCTCCGCCAGGCCCTGATAGGCGGCGGCGGCGAGGAACACGTCCGACGCCTTCACGCTGATCTTGAACTCGTGGAAGTCGTGGTCCTGCAGGATGCGGATATGGTCGAGCCCGCTCTCGATCATGGCCTCGGGGCAGGGCTCGCCGTACTTCTCCAGGAGGTGCCGCTCCAAGCTGCCCGCGTTCACCCCGATGCGGATGGAGCATCCGTGGTCGCGGGCGGCGCGCACCACCTCGGCGACGCGGTCGGCGCTGCCGATGTTGCCGGGGTTGATCCGCAGGCAGGCGGCCCCCGCCTCGGCGGACTCCAGCGCGCGGCGGTAGTGGAAGTGGATGTCGGCCACGATGGGCACAGGGCTCTCGCGGACGATCTCGCGCAGAGCGGCGGAGGATCCCTCGTCCGGCACCGACACGCGCACGATGTCCGCCCCCGCCTCGGCGCAGCGCAGGATCTGTTCTATCGTCGCCTTCGCATCCGAGGTGATCGTGTTCGTCATCGTCTGGACGCTGATCGGCGCGCCGCCGCCCACGGGCACGTCGCCGACCATGATCCGGCGCGAGTCGCGCCGGTCGATGTTGCGCCAGGGGCGGACGGGGTTGTGGCTCATCGGGGCACCTCCGGGTGTGCCCCGGACATAGGCCGCCGCCGGGACAGGCGCTAGTCCACCGTCGCCTCAGCGAGAACCCGCGCGATGTCGGCGTCGGCTTCCAGGTCGGCGACCGTGAACGCGGCGGTCAGCGCGTCCGGCGTCAGCGCCGCGACGTTCGCCACCTCGCCGTCGCCGCCGGCGGGCCCGTAGGTCTGGCCGGCGATCTCGAAGTAGACGGCGCCGGCATTGCCCGTGCGAAGGTCGGGCGCGCCTTCCGTCGCGGGCAGGTCGACCCGGTCGCCGGGTTGCATCACCCCCTCGTAGAGGGTCGCGCCCTCGGCGTCGCGCACCCGCACCCAAGACTCGCGCGCGGCGACGAGGGCGACGGTCTGCGGCACGTCCTCGCGGACCACGGGGCCCTCCGGCGCCGCCTCGCCCTCGGCCAGCGCGGCGAGGACCGCGGCGCCGATCGCGTCGGGCAGCTCCCCGCGCGCGGCGCCGCCCGGGGCCCCCGGGGCCCCCGGGGCCTCGGCCACCCGGGCCACGCCTTCGGTCTGCGCCGGGGTGGGCGCGCCGCGGCGGAACTGGCGCTCCTCCGCGCCGGTGACGACGCCGGCCGCCCGCGGGTCCAGCGCCGCGATCGGCCCGTCCCGTGCCACGAGCACCGGCACCTCGAGCGCGCGCGGCCGATAGAGGCGGTCCAGCGCCTCCGCCGAGGGGGCGGAGGGCGCGCGCAGCTCCGCCTCGGCGACCTCCGTCTCCTCCGGGGCGAGGGGGTCGACCGTCACCGCCACCACGGGCGCGGCGTCCACGGGGGCCAGCTGCACGCGCTGCACCTCCTGGAGGACGGTCCACCCGCCCCAGGCGATGCCGCCGATCAGCGCGACCAGCACCGCGACGGACGCGACGGCCGCAGGCTCGATCCGCGCGAGCGGGCCGTCGCCGGCGAGGAAGCCCGGCTGGGGCTGGTCGAAGATGTCGCGGGTGCCCAGCGGCGCCTCGACCGGCGCGGCCAGGGGCGCGGCCCGTCCCGAGCGGCGGGCCGGCTTCCCGCCGAGCGAGCGCGGGCCCTCGAACCCGCTCTCGCGGCAGAAGCGGGCGAAGCACTCCTCGGGGTCCATCCCGAGATAGCGGGCATAGGACCGGACGTAGCCGGCGATGAAGCCGGGCGTCTCGAAGGCGGAATGGTCGGCGTTCTCGATCGCGGCGATGTAGGTCGCCTTGATCTTCAGCTCGCGCTGCACGTCGAGCAGCGACTTGCCCAGGGTCGCCCGCTCCCCCCGCATGGTGTCGCCGAGCGAGACCTCGTAGTCGTCGAAGCCCCTCACGTCGTCCTGCCCGGGCGCGCTGCCGCCTCTGGTCATGCCTCGCTCCTGTCCTGTCCCCATGGCGCCTCGATTCGCGGCCGGGCGCCTTGTGGACAACCTACCACAGTCCGTTCGCGCCTTGCCACGCCCGATTTGCGCTCCAGGTCCGGTTCTGCCCGGGCGCCGTGATTTGCACCTGATTGTGGCCTGAACGCGGCTTTTTCGGCGCGGTTCCGCCTACTGGACACCCGAACGCGGCCCGATAGCCTGCCCCCCCAGACATCCCCCCGATCCGGAGCCCCCCCTGCATGAGCCTCGATTCCGTCCTAGACCGCCTCGACGGCGACCGCGACGCCGCGCTCGAACGCCTCTTCGACCTCCTGCGCATCCCGTCGATCTCGACCGATCCCGAATACGCGGGGGAATGCGGCCGGGCGGCCGATTGGCTGGTCGAGGACCTGAAGGGCATGGGCGTCGATGCCTCGCGCCGGGACACGCCCGGCCGGCCCATGGTCGTCGGCCACCTGCCGGGCCCCGATGGCGCGCCCCACGTCCTCTTCTATGGCCACTACGACGTGCAGCCGGTCGATCCCCTCGACCTCTGGGACCGCGACCCGTTCAACCCCGCGCTCCAAGAAGGCCCCTCGGGCCCCGTGATCCGCGCCCGCGGCGCCTCGGACGACAAGGGTCAGCTGATGACCTTCGTCGAGGCCGCCCGCGCCTGGCAGGCGGAAGGGGGCACGCCCTGCCGCGTCACCTTCCTCTTCGAGGGGGAGGAGGAGTCGGGCTCCCCCTCCCTCGTCCCCTTCCTGAAGGAGAACGCGGAGGAGCTTTCGGCCGACATAGCCCTCATCTGCGACACCGGCCTCTTCGATCCCGAGACGCCCGCGATCACCACCATGCTGCGCGGCCTCCTCGGCGAGGAGGTGACGATCACCGGCCCCTCGCTCGACCTTCATTCGGGCATGTACGGCGGCATCGCGATGAACCCCGCGCGGGTGCTGGCAAAGGTGATCGCCGCCCTCCACGACGAGGGGGGCCGCGTCGCCGTCCCCGGCTTCTACGACGGCGTGCCCGAGCTGCCGGATGCGATCCGCGCCCAATGGGCCGCGCTCGGCTTCGACGAAGGGGCGTTCCTGGGTGCCGTCGGCCTCGCCGATCCCGCTGGCGAATCGGGCCGCTCGGGGCTGGAGATGATCTGGTCGCGCCCCACCTGCGAGGTGAACGGCATGATCTCGGGCTACACGGGCGCGGGCTTCAAGACCGTCCTGCCGTCGAAGGCGTCGGCCAAGATCTCCTTCCGACTCGTGGGCGAGCAGGACCCCCACGCCATCCGCGAGAGCTTCCGCGCGATGGTCCGGGGCATGGTCCCCGCGGATTGCGAGGTCGCGTTCGACGGGCACGGGGCCTCCCACGCCTCCGTGATGTCCACCGATCACCCCGCCTTCGAGGCCGCGCGCCGCGCGCTTTCGGCCGAATGGCCGAACGAGGCCGCGTTCATCGGCTCGGGCGGCTCGATCCCGATCGCAGGCTACTTCAGGACGATCCTCGGGATGGATTCGATGCTGATCGGCTTCGGCCGCGACGACGACGCGATCCACTCGCCCAACGAGAAGTACGACCTCGACAGCTTCGTGCGGGGCACCCGCTCCTGGGCGCGGGTCCTCGACGCGGTCGCGGGCGCCTAGACGAGGCCCGCGAACCTGTCCGGGACGCGATGCAGCGTCTCGGCGGGGAAGCGGTCGTACTCCCAGAACTCGTTCGCGCCCTTCCGGCGGCGCCAGCTCTCGCGCATCCCGGCGCGGACGTCGTCGAAGTCGATCCCGTCGACGCGGGGCATCCTGGCGAACGCCTCGTAGATGCCGTCGTCGTCGCGCGCCGCCTTCAGCCAGTGGCCGCCCGTGGTGCTGCCCCTGCCGCGCCGCTCCGCGCCGCCGAGGTCGGCGGTCGCGGCGTTGCGCGCGTCCGCCACCTGCGCGAACACGTCCCGGTCGCAGTACTTCAGGTGCAGCAGGTAGAGGCAGTCCGGCATGTCCAGCTTCGGGTAGTCCGAATAGTGCCCGCCGCGCGCGAGCTTCGCCGGCTTCGACAGGATGCAGGGCTTGGCGTAGTGCATCGCCATACGCACGTGCCGGCGCGGGCCGAGGATTCTCCCCCCGATCGGGTCCGGCTCCTCGTCCGGAAGGTGAACGACCTCCAGCCCGAACGGGGTGAGCACGCCGGTGCGCCCGATGCCCTCCAGGAACCCGGCAAGGTCCGTCCCCTCCGCCGGATCCACGACGACCAGCTCGTCCACGTCGCCGACGATCACGTGCCGGTACCACTGGCGCAGCATCGAGGCCATCGCGTTCAGGCTGCGCCAGCGATGCATCTCCAGCTTGTGGGGGTCGTTCAGCGGGACGGAGATCACGTTGCAGCCCATCGCGATCTCTGGGACCACCCGTCCGCCGCCATGGTTGATCACGTAGAGGTTCCGGCGCCCGAAGAGCGCGCCGTAATGGGCCACCCACCTTTGCAGGAAGAAAGCGTCGTCGCGGACCATGGTCACGGCTGCGACGGGTCCATGGCGGGACTGCCGCAGCATCCCTGGCGCGTCCCGAACCTTCATCGCCCGCCCCCCCCACCGGCCGCCTCTCCGCCCGCGGCTAGCGGCGGCGGCAAGTTGCCGACAAGGCGGGCGAAGGCGAGAAGGGGACCGCGTATGGCAAAGGGGCCACTGAGACGCGAAAGGCCCCCGCGAGGGGGGCCTTCCGGCGGCAGCGGTGGCGCGGTTGACGGGGCTCGAACCCGCGACCCCCGGCGTGACAGGCCGGTACTCTAACCAACTGAGCTACAACCGCCCGCTGCGCGCCCCGCAGGGCGCCCGGTGCGCTTACCGGCGGCCCTGGGGGGCGTCAAGCGGCCCGCGCCCGGTTTTCGTCGACGGGCCGGCGAGCGGCGGCCGCGCGGCAGGCGCAACCGGGCGGGGCGCCGGAGGATCGCGCGATCAGCCTTTCAGCAGGCGCATCTTCGGGGGCGCGTCGCGGTTCGCCCGGCATGCCTTCAGCATCACGGGATCGGCCGCGTCGGCCCGACGCTCCAGCCCCGCGGCGAGGCGGACCATCTCGTCCGTCTCGCGAAGCTGCCCCTCGGCGGCGCAGTCCCAGGCCCGCTCCTGTATGCGGGCGGCCAGCGCGCGCATGGCGTCGCGGCGCCGCGCGCCGGGCGCCAGCATCCCGTCCAGCGTCGCCGCCGCGCCCGCCCCCGAGACCACCGTTCCGAGCATCTTCAGACCATCCATGGATCGCCCCTTCCGTCCCGGGGGCAGCATCGATCCGGCGCCCGGCCGGTAAAGGGGTGACGTGGCGTCAAGTAATGGAACCGGATCGTGGTGGGCGATGACGGGATCGAACCGCCGACCTACTCGGTGTAAACGAGCCGCTCTGCCAGCTGAGCTAATCGCCCCCGGCCCCGCCGATACCCCTCCGGCGCGGCCCGGTCCAGCGTCAGCGCAGGACCTCCTGCGCGCCGCCCGCGATCCGGTGCACCACGCCCTGCCCGCCCGGCAGGTCGCCCAGCGCGTCGTCCCCCAGCCCCAGCGCGACGGCCCGCAGCATCCGGCCGGTGATGCCGTGGCAGACCAGCACCGCCGGGCCGCGCAACCCCCCGAGGAACGCCGTGCAGCGTGCCCGCAGCGGCCCCGGCCCCTCGCCCCCCGGGGCGCCCCAGTAGAGGTCCAGGGCCTCGTCGCCGAACTCCTCGTCAGGGCGCATGGGCATTAGCTCGCCGCGCAGTCGGCCGGACCAGCGGCCCACGTCGATCTCCATCAGGCGGTCGTCCGTGCGGACGGGGTCGAGATGGGGCGCGACGGCGATCCCCGCCGTCTCGATCGCCCGGCCCGAGGGGCTGGAGAAGGCCGCGAGGCCCGAAAGGTCCAGCCCCGCCAGGATCTCGCCCTGTCGCGTCGCCTGCCTTATCCCCAGCGGCGTCAGGGGCGAGTTCAGTCGCCCCTGCCAGCGTCCTTCGGCGTTCCACCGGGTCTGGCCGTGACGTAGGACCAGCAGCTCGTGCGGGAATGGCACCTGGGCTTCTCCGGGGGGGGAGGTGGTGGGCGATACTGGGATCGAACCAGTGACCCCTTCGGTGTGAACGAAGTGCTCTACCGCTGAGCTAATCGCCCCCGGCGCGGGCCCTATCCTGCGGCCGCCCCCCGCGCAAGGCCTACCCCGCCGGGGTCTCGGGCGCGGCGGCGGCGGAGGCCGGGGCGGAGGCGGGCGCGTCCTTGCGGCGGATGCGCGCGATCAGCACCTCGCCGTTCCCCACCGCCTTGCGGCGCTGGACCCGCAGCTTGCCCAGCGGCGGAAGGTTCAACCCCTCCCCCGCGGCCAGGGCGTCGCCCATCACCGCCAGGGCGGCCTCGACCGCCGGCCTCACGTCCTTCCGCTTCAGCCCCGAGCGCGCGACGGCCCGCTCGATCAGCTGCTTGCGCCCGAGCAGCGCCGCCGCGGCGGGCGCCTCGGGGGATTCGGTGGAATCGGCGGATCCGGGGGCTCCGCGCGATTCGCCCGCGATCGTGTCCTCGGCGGGGGCGGCGGGTTCTTCGGTCGGCATGGAAGGCGCTCCTGGGATCGGTGTCCGCGCATGCATTAGAGCGGGCGCCGCCGCCCCGCCAGCCCGCCGGGCGGAACACGACGCCGATGCGTCCCCTCCCACGAAGAAGGGGCGCGCCCGGCTGGGCGCGCCCCCTCTCGTCGCATCACGGAACGGAAGGGTCAGTGCGCGACCGCGCCCTCCCCGCCCTGCCGCATCGCCCGCGCGGCGGCGGCCGCTTCCTCGGCCGCCTCGTCCCACTCGACGGGTTCGGGCTTCCGGGTTAGGGCGTGCTCCAGAACCTCGGAGACGTGGCTGACGGGGATGATGTTCAGCCCCTCCTTCACGTTGTCCGGGATCTCGGCGAGGTCCTTCTCGTTCTCCTCGGGGATGAGCACGGTCTTGATGCCGCCCCGAAGCGCGGCCAGCAGCTTCTCCTTCAGCCCGCCGATCGGCATCGCGTTGCCCCGCAGGCTGACCTCGCCCGTCATGGCGATGTCCTTGCGCACCGGGATCTGCGTCAGCGTCGAGACGATCGCCGTCGTCATGGCGAGGCCCGCGGACGGCCCGTCCTTCGGGGTCGCCCCGTCCGGCACGTGCACGTGGATGTCCCACCGCTCCATCCGGGGGGGCTTCACGCCGATCCGGGGCGCGATGGACCGCACGTAGGACGCGGCCGCGTCGATCGACTCCTTCATCACGTCGCCCAGCTTGCCGGTGGTCTTCATCCGGCCCTTGCCCGGCAGGCGCAGCGCCTCGATGTTCAGCAGCTCGCCGCCGACGCTCGTGTAGGCCAGGCCCGTCACCACGCCGACCTGGTCCTCCTCCTCGGCGAGGCCGAAGCGGTGCTTGCGCACCCCGAGGAAGTCGCTGAGGTTCTCCGCCGTCACGCGGACCTCCTCGGCCTCGTTGGTGACGATGCTCGTCACGGCTTTCCGCGCCAGCTTGGCGATCTCGCGCTCGAGGTTCCGCACGCCCGCCTCGCGGGTGTAGTAGCGGATGACGTCGGTCAGCGCCTCGTCCGTGATCTCGAACTCGCCCTTGCGAAGGCCGTTCGCCTTGACCTGCTTGCCGATCAGGTGGCGGCGGGCGATCTCGCGCTTCTCGTCCTCCGTGTAGCCGGCCAGCGGGATGATCTCCATCCGGTCCAGGAGCGGGCCCGGCATGTTGTAGGAGTTCGCCGTGGTCAGGAACATCACGTTCGAGAGGTCGTACTCAACCTCGAGGTAGTGGTCGACGAAGGTCCCGTTCTGTTCGGGGTCCAGCACCTCCAGCATCGCGCTCGCCGGGTCGCCGCGGAAGTCCTGGCCCATCTTGTCGATCTCGTCGAGCAGGATCAGCGGGTTCGTGGTCTTGGCCTTCTTCAGCGCCTGGATGATCTTGCCGGGCATCGAGCCGATATAGGTCCGCCGGTGGCCCCGGATCTCGGACTCGTCGCGCACGCCGCCCAGGCTGATGCGGATGAACTCGCGCCCCGTGGCCTTGGCGACGGACTTGCCCAGCGACGTCTTGCCCACGCCCGGCGGGCCGACGAGGCACATGATCGGCCCCTTCAGCTTCTTCGAGCGCTGCTGCACGGCCAGGTACTCGACGATCCGCTCCTTGACCTTGTCGAGGCCGTAATGGTCGTCGTCGAGGATGCCGCGCGCGCGGCCCAGGTCCTTCTTGACGCGGGACTTCGTGCCCCACGGGATCGACAGCATCCAGTCGAGGTAGTTCCGCACCACCGTCGCCTCGGCGGACATGGGCGACATGTTCTTCAGCTTCTTCAGCTCGCCTTCCGCCTTCTCGCGCGCCTCCTTGGACAGCTTGGTGGCGGCGACCCGCTCCTCCAGCTCGGCGACCTCGCCGGCGCCCTCGCCGCCGTCGCCCAGCTCCTTCTGGATCGCCTTCATCTGCTCGTTGAGGTAATACTCGCGCTGGGTCTTCTCCATCTGCGACTTCACGCGCGTCTTGATCTTCCGCTCGACCTGCAGGACGGACGCCTCGCCGCGCATGTGGCCCAGGGCCTTCTCCAGCCGCTGGCCGACGTGCAGCGCCTCCAGCAGCTCCTGCTTGAGGGGGACGTCGACGCCCAGGTGCCCGGACACGAGGTCGGCCAGCTTCGACGCGCTCTCCGCGTCGCCGACGGCGCCCATCGCCTCCTCGGGGATGTTCTTCTTGATGCGGGCGTAGCGCTCGAACTCCTCGCGGACGGACTTCTGAAGCGCGCGCAGCTCGGCCTCCTCGCCGTCCAGCTCCTCCAGCGGCTCGGCGTGGGCCTCGAAGTACTTCTCGTTCTCGACGAACTGGGTGATCCGCACCCGGCGCTTGCCCTCCACGAGGACCTTCAGCGTGCCGTCCGGCAGCTTCAGCAGCTGCAGCACGCCCGCTAGGACGCCGGTCTCGTAGATGCCGTCCTCCGTGGGCTCGTCGACGCCGCTGTCCTTCTGCGCGGACAGCAGGATCTGCCGATCGTCGCGCATCACCTCCTCAAGGGCGCGCACCGACCGCTCGCGCCCCACGAAGAGCGGGACGACCATGTGGGGGAAGACGACGATGTCCCGCAGCGGCAGCACGGGATGGGATTCGGGGGACGGGGCGGTCTTCTGCTCGGTCTCGGCCATGTGGGATGGCTCCTCTTGCTTGGCGGCGAAGGGTCCCCGGCCCCGCTTCGGCAGCGGCCGCGCCCTTCCCTGTCCGCCCGGAAGTGGGGTCTGCGGGTGGCCGGTTCAACCATGCGCCAAGGTCCCTCGGCCCCCGACGATGCGCCGCCCGGCAGGCCGGGGCAAGGGGCGTCCCGCACCTTCGCGGGGACCGCGGCGCACGGGCCCGGAGGGCCCTCAGACCGGCTCGAGGTCCCCTTCCGCGCGGCGGGCGTGGAAGCCCCTCTCCCAGTCCGCGAACCGGCCCGCGCCGATGGCGCCGCGCATCGCGGCCATGAGGCGGCCGTAATAGGTCAGGTTGTGCCAGGTCAGCAGCATCCCCCCGATCATCTCCTTCGAGCGGACGACGTGGTGCAGGAAGGCCCGGCTGTAGCCCCCCGCGCAGGCCGGGCAGGGGCACCCCTCCTCCAGCGGGCGGGGGTCGTCGCGGTGGCGGGCGTTGCGCAGGTTGACCATGCCCCGCGCCGTCCAGCCCTGCCCCGTCCGTCCCGACCGCGTGGGCAGCACGCAGTCCATCATGTCGATGCCGCGCTTCACGGCGCCCACCACGTCGTCGGGCTTGCCCACCCCCATCAGATAGCGCGGCCGGTTCGCGGGCAGCTGGGCGGGCGCGTGGTCCAGGACCCCGAACATCGCCTCCTGCCCCTCGCCGACGGCGAGGCCGCCGACCGCGTAGCCCTCGAACCCGATCTCGCGCAGCCGCTCCGCGCTCTCGCGGCGCAGGTCCTCCTCCAGCCCGCCCTGCTGGATGCCGAAGAGCGCGCGGTCCCCCGGATGCCCGAACGCCTCGCGCGAGCGGGCCGCCCAGCGCATCGACATCTCCATGGACGCGGCGATCCTGTCCCGCCCCGCGGGCAGCGCGGGGCACTCGTCGAAGCACATCGCGATGTCCGAGCCCAGCAGCGCCTGGATCTCCATCGACCGCTCGGGGCTGAGGAAATGGCGCGTGCCGTCCACATGCGAGGCGAAGCGCACCCCCTCCTCGGTGATCTTCCGCAGACCGGCCAGCGACATGACCTGGAAGCCCCCCGAATCCGTCAGGATCGGCCCCTCCCAGCCCGAGAAGCGGTGCAGCCCGCCAAGGCGCGCGACCCGCTCCGCGCCCGGGCGCAGCATCAGGTGGTAGGTGTTGCCCAGCACGATGTCCGCGCCCGTCCCGCGCACCTGCCCTGGCAGCATCCCCTTCACCGTGCCGGCGGTGCCCACGGGCATGAAGGCGGGGGTCCGCACGACGCCCCGCGCGGTCCCGACCTCGCCCAGGCGGGCGGCCCCGTCGGTGGCCTTCAAGTCGAACGTCAGCGCCATGGCCCCCGCCTAGCGCCGCCCCCCTCCGGCCGCCAGCGGGAACGATCCCCCCCTCCCCCGGTTGAGGCCGCGACCGAACGCACCACCGGGAATAGACGATGCCCCTTCTCCGCGCCCTCCTCCTCGCGCTGATCCTTCCTGCGCTCTTCGCCGGGGCCGCCCAGGCCCAGCCCGAGCCCTTCTTCGAGGTGGACGGCCTCAACGAGGGGCTCGGCCCCCCGCCCGAGGATCTCGACCGCGAGACGCCGCAGGCCGCCCTCGAATCCTTCCTGCGCTACGCCGACGAGGGCCGCTGGGAGGCCGCCGCCCACCTTCTCGACCTCGCCGAGGTCGATCCCGCCGAGCAGTCCGTCCGGGGCCCCCTCCTGGCCGAGCGGCTGGCGGTGGTGCTCGACCGCAAGGTCGTCCTCTCCTGGGGGCAGCTCGTGGACCGGCCCGACGGCCTCGACGCGCGCGCCACCTCCGACAGCGCGACGGCGGGGCAGGTCCGCCGCTCCTTCCTCCTCGGGGTGCTCGGCCTCGGCGAGCGCGAGGTCGAGGCGCGCCTCAACCGGCTCAAGCCCGGCGAGGACGCCGACCCCGTCTGGGTCTTCTCCCGCCAGACGGTCGAGAACGTCCCGGCCCTCTACGACCTCTACGGCCCGTCCGAGTTCGAGCGGTGGCTGCCCGAATGGGCCAAGCGCGACGTGGTCGCCGGCCTCGCCGTGTGGGAGCTGGCGATGCTCCCCCTCGTGCTCGCGGTCGCGTTCGGCGCGGGCGCCCTCACCTGGCGGGTGCTGCGCGACCTCGGCCGCCGCATGGGCGAGACCATCGTCGGCGACGTGGTCGAGGCCCTGCGCTGGCCCGCCGCCGTCCTCGTCACGACCCTCCTCCTCGACGTGCTGACCGGCTGGCTCTTCGTCTTCTCGGCGGCCGTCGACACGGTGGTCGAGCCCGCGGTCGCGATCGGCTACGTCCTCGCGGCGCTCCTCCTCTTCATGATGGTGTTCGACGCCATCCTGAACCGGCTCGTCACCTTCGACACGGGCGAGCTATCCGACCCCGGCGAGCATCAGCGCCGCTCCTGGGCGACGGGCCTCTCCGCGATCCGCCGCATCGTCCTCGTGATCCTCGCGGTCGCGGGCATCGGCATCGTGCTCACCGTGTCCAACGTCTTCCAGGGCCTCGGCCTGTCGCTCCTGGCCTCGTCCACGGCGCTGACCATCGTGCTGGGCTTCGCGGCCCGCCGCGTCCTCGGCAACATCATGGCCTCGATCCAGATCGCGCTGAACCGCTCGGCCCGGATCGGCGACCAGATCCTCTACGAGGACAAGTGGTGCACGGTCGAGCGGATCCACTTCACCTTCGTCCAGCTCAAGATCTGGACGGACAACCGCCTCATCGTTCCGGTGGAGGAATTCGTGTCCTCCGGCTTCGTCAACTACACGCTCGAGAACACCGAGATGACGCGCACGATCCGGCTGACCCTGGCGCACGGCGCGCAGCTCGACCCCCTCCGGGAGGAGTTCGAGAAGCTCGTCGCCGAGGACGACCGCATCACCGACGAGGACGAATGCCAGCTTCGGGTCACCGACCATGACGCGCTCGGCCTCACGGCGCGCTTCCAGTTCCCCGTGCCCGACCCCTCCACCGGCTGGGACGTCGAGTGCGAGCTGCGCGAGAAGCTGCTCGCCGCCGCCGCCCGCATCGAGGACGAGCGGGGGATCGCCATGCTGCCCGAGGGCGCCGCGATGGACGCCGCCGCCTGACGGCGCGGGCGGATCGCCGCCGATCCGCCGCCCAGGCCGACGGCCCGCCCCGCCCGCGCTTCCCGATCGGCGCGGGCGGGCTTACGCTGGGGCATCGCAGCAGGACCGAGGATGCCGCAGTGATCCACGCGACCCCCCAGGCCGCAGCCACGATGGCTCGCCGCGCCCGCGCCGCCCGCCAGCCCGACGACATCGTCAAGGTCCAGCGCTTCGGCAACTACCGGCTGGAGCTTCGCGCCATCGACCTGGGCGACCCGCACTACCGCGTCGACGTGTTCATGGACCTCCACTTCCTCTTCGAGGACGGCGACGGCGGCACCTGGACGCAGACCGAGAAATCCAACTTCGCGAGCGAGTTCGAGCGCGTCGTCGGCCGCGTCTGGAACCGGCGCTCGATCGGCGCGACGCGCGGGGGCGCGCGGATCGAGATGCGGACGAGATTCAAGTCCCGGATCGGCGGGGTCTACCCGCTCGACCACTGGGAGGTGATCGTCCGCAAGGACGCGGACGGCCTGTTCGAGGATCCGACCGGCGTGACGGTCCGCGGCTTCGTCTACCAGGGCGGGCGCTTCGGCCTGGGCACGGGCCCGATGGCCCGCAACACCGTCATCCTGACCCAGCACGCCAACGCGATGCGCCCCACCGAATGCGGGTACCAGTCCACCGCCGCCCACGAATACGGGCACATGCTGATGAACACCCGCACCGGCCGGGAGGACGAGTACGCCGCAGACCATCCCAATAACGCCGACATCTGCTCGGTCATGAACGCGGGCAACGCCGTGCGCGGCGCCCACATCGCGAAGGTCTTCCTGTGGGCGATCGGGCCGGCCGACGAACACGAGGCCTCGACGGGGACCTTGGATTAGGCCGCCTCGAGGGGCATCGAGAACCCGCCTTGATCCCGGCGGGCGCCGCCGCGATCATCCCCCCATGACCCGTGCCCTCCTTCTCGTCGCCGCCCTTCTCGCCGCGGCGCACGCCTCCGCCCAGCAGATCGCCTCGCCGTCCGAGTTCCTCGATGCGGCCGAGGGGCGCACGATGACCTTCGTGGGCGACGACACCGGCGCCCTCGTCGGCACCGAACGCTTCCTCTCGCGGGAACGCACGGTCTGGGCGCGCGCCGACGGGTCCTGCTCCTACGGCCGCGTCTTCGCCCAGGGCCCCGAGCTCTGCTTCGAGTACGAGGACGACGCCGGCCGCCTCCACTGCTGGTGGCCCTTCCGCCAGGACGGCACGCTGAAGGTCCGCTCCACCTCCACCCTCGAGGTCCAGCGGATCGCCCGCATCTCCGACGACATGGTCGGCTGCGAGGGCGAGCCGATATCGTGACCCGCGCGCCCGCCCTCCTCCTCGTCCTCCTCGCCGCCCTGCCCGCCGCGGCGCAGCAGTCGCTCACCCCGGACGAGTTCCTCGACCGCCTCGCCCCCGGCAGCGCCATCTTCGCCTATCCCGGCGATGGCGACTTCATCGGCGCGGAGGAGTTCCTCTCCCGCGAGCGGTCCATCTACGCCCATCACGACGGGACCTGCGCGGTCGGCTTCCTCTCCGTCGAGGGCCCGCAGCTCTGCTTCGACTACCCGGACCTCGCCCCCGGCCAGACCCGGCACTGCTGGTGGCCGTTCGAGGACGGAGGCGCGCTCTTCGTTCGTTCCGTGGACGACCCGTCCCATGTGCAGGAGGTGACGCCCTCGGACGTTCCCGTCGCCTGCGAGGGGCGGCCCACGGCATGAGGCGCGCCCTCCTCCTCGCCCTTCTCGCCGCCCTGCCCGCCGCGGCGCAGCAGTCGCTCACCCCGGACGAGTTCCTCGACCGCGTCGAGGGGCGGACCATCCGCTTCACGGACACCTTCTCCGGCGCCCCCGTCGGCACGGAGGAGTTCCTATCCCGCACCCGCACCGTCTGGGCCGAGGCAGACGGCACCTGCGTCGTGGGCTTCGTCACCGTCGAGGGGCCGACCATCTGCTTTCGCTACCCGGACGAGTACGGGGACGAACGGTGGTGCTGGTGGCCCTTCGAGGCGGAGGGCGACCTTCACGTCCGCCTCGCCCGCCCCGGCGCGGCCGACGTCCAGCGGGCCACCCCCGTCGATGCCACCGTCCAGTGCGAGGGCCGCCCCTCCGTGTGATCCGCCCGCCCGGCGGCGGCCGGTCTGCCGCGACCGGCGCATCACCCGCCGGGCGCGGCAGACCGGCCGCGCGAGACGGGCGTCACCCCGGCAGGCCGCACCAGGCCGCACCGCCGACCCACGCCCGGCACCGCCCGGCACGGCTTGGCGAGGGCCTACTCCGCAGGCGCCGGAGGCACGCTTCGCCCGGCGGAACGCGCCGCCGCCCCACGCCCAGCTGCCCCCATGACCCGGCCAAGGCCCCGGCCCCACGACCGCCACCTGAGAGGCGCTCCGGCTCGGCCGAACGCGCCGACGCCCGATTTCCCGCCGCTCCCTGACCCGGCCGCGGCCCCCGCCCCATGCTCCGCCACCGGCTCACGGGACGCGCTCCGGCTCGGCCGGACGCGCCACGTCCCATCGACCTCGGAACGGGCCGCGATGCCAGCGTAACGGGTCGCGATGCCCGCGCCGGCGCGGCCCCGCGCCCACGACCCTGCATGGGACGCGCTTCGCCCGAACGCGTGCACCCCTCACCCAGCCCGCCCCACGGCCGGCCCCACGGGGCCCGGCCCCGGCGCCGCCGTTCCACGCCCCCCCGCGGCGGCCGGACGCCCCGTTCCGCGCGCGGCGGCGGGATGCTAGAGGCATGCCGACCGCCGCCACGCACGGGGACCCCGACATGCTTCGCACGACCATCCTCCTGGCGGGCCTCGCCCTGCCCGCCGCCGCCCAGCAGGCCGACGAGCCCGTCGATCCCGCCGACTTCCTCGCCGCGGTCGAGGGCCAGACCGTCCGCTACGACGACCCCGAGAACCCCGGGCGCGTCGACTTCGAGCGGTTCCTCGGCCAGGGCCGGGTGCGCTACATCTGGTACGACGGCACCTGCCACGAGGGCGAAGTCTTCGTGAAGGAAGGCCAGCTCTGCTTCGCCTACGAGACGATCGAGGGCGCCCCCTCCTGCTGGCGTACGGTGATCCGCGACGGCGACCTCGCGCTCGTCGGCGCGGCGGACGGCACGGTGGGCATCGTGGCGCTCCTCGGCGACCAGCCCCTGCAGTGCAGCACGGCGCCCTCCGTGTGACCGCCGGCGCCGCGTCCGGGCGGCTGCTCGCGCCGCTGGTCCTCGCGCTCGCGGGCGGGGCGCATCCCGCGGCCGCCGAACCGATGGACCCGGCCCGCTACCTCGCCGCCGTGGCGGGACGGACGTTCGACTGGCGGGACGACCGCGGCGCCCTCGTGGTGCGCCAGCGCTTCGCCGCGGACGCCCGCACCTCCACGGTCGAGCTTCCGGACGGGTCCTGCGCCACCTTGCGGATCCTGGCGCCCGCGCCCGGGGACGACGGCTTCTGCTACGTCGCCCTGAAGGGCCCGATCGACGACCAGTGCTGGCGGCCCTCCAGGGACGCGGCGGGGTTCCGCGCGGTCCGGACCGACCCGCCGGGCGCCGGCCTCGCCCTTCGCGCCAGCCCCTCCGCCGCCGCCCTCTGCAGGGGCGCGGCCCACACCTCGTGACCCGCGTCCCGCCGCCGGGGCTGGACCCCGGGCGCGGCAATCCTTACGTCCCCCATCAGGATTTGCGGGAGGTGCACCATGCCCGAGGACCAAGCCGACGCCGCCGAGGGCGCCCCGATGGAGGGCGCGCCGCTGATCCGGCCCTCCTCCACCGACCACCCCCTGCACGAGCAGGTGGTCGAGGCGTGCCGCTCGGTCTACGACCCCGAGATCCCGGTCAACATCTTCGACCTCGGCCTCGTCTACACGATCCTCATCGACGACGAGAACGCGGTGAAGGTCATCATGACCCTGACCGCGCCCGGCTGCCCCGTCGCGGGCGAGATGCCCGGCTGGGTCGCCGAGGCGATCGAGCCCCTGCCGGGCGTCCGCCAGGTCGACGTCGAGCTGACCTGGGAGCCGCCCTGGGGCATGGACATGATGTCCGACGAGGCCCGGCTCGAGCTGGGGTTCATGTAGCCCCTCGCGCGCCCCGGCACCCCTCCCCGGACCGCCGGCCGGCATCCGGGCCGACCCGTTCGCCACGCCCGCCGCCACGCGGCGCGGCGCCTTCCCCGATCCTCGCGGCCCCTCGCCTGCACGAATGCGGCGCGCCCTGTCCGATCCGGGCGCTCGCCCGCTCCCCCTGGGCGCGCCGCAGGGCGGCGAGGGCGCGGCGCCACCACCGGGCCTTCCGGCGCTCGGCCCGCCGCAGGGCGATCTCGGCCCGGGCGCGGCGCTCGGCCTCCGTTCGGGGCGCGCGCTCGGGGATGGTGTAGAGGGTCTCCAGCGGGTTTCCGCAGTCGTGTCCGCAGTCGTGTCGTGCCATGGCGCGTCTCCTCTCGGGATGCCCCCGGCCTGACCGCCCGCCGCGCCGCCCGTCAGCCCCCATGTCCGAGACGGCGGTTCCGTCCGTGAAAGTCGCGCCCGGGCCCCTGCCGCGCTATGCCGGCCCGCGTGGACTGGAACGACATCGCCCTCTTCGCCGCCGTCGCCCGGCACGGCGCCCTCGCCCCCGCCGCGAAGGAGACGGGCGCATCCGTGCCCACCCTCTCCCGGCGGATGAAGGCGCTCGAGGCGCGGCTGGGCCGGCGCCTCTTCCTCCACGGGCCGCAGGGCTACGCCACCACCGCGGACGGCCGCGCCCTCCTCGCGCGGGCCGGGCGGATGGAGGCGGCCGCCGCCTCCGTCGCGGCATGGGCCGGCGCGGCGGCGCGGCCCCGGGTTCGCGTCACCGCGGGGACGTGGTCGGCCCTCTCGCTCGCGCGGCACGTGGGCGAATGGTGGTCGCCGGACGCCCCCTGGATCCCCGAGTTCGTGCATTGCGACCTCGACATGGACGTCGCCCGGCGCGAGGTGGACGTCGGCCTGCGCAACCGCCGCCCCGCGCAGCCCTGGCTCGCCGGGCGGCGGACCGGCACGACCGAGTTCGCCGTCTACGGCGCGGACCCCGGGGTGCATGGCTGGATCGGCGCCGGCGACGACGCCGCGCGCACGCCATCGGCCGCCTGGGTCGCCGCCCGGCACGGGGACGCGGTGACGACGGCAGCAAACGACCCCCGCCTCGCCCTGTCGCTCGCGGAGGCGGGGCTGGGGCGCGTCGTGCTGCCGACGGGCGTGGGGGATGCCTCCGCCCTCCTGCGCCTCGGCGATCCGATCCCGGAGCTGCGGTCCGAGGAATGGCTCGTCTCGCACCACGAGGCGCGCCACGATCCCCCGATCCGCGCCGCCCTCGACGCGCTCGGCGCATGGCTCTCGGCGCGGGGCGGCGCCACCTGAGGAGGGGCCGCCCGCCCCCGTCCGGATCCTCCGCGGCCGGATCCCCCGCAGCCACGCGTGCGGCGGGCGCACCCCGCCCGGCATCCGGCGCCGGACCGGGAACGCCGCGCCCGCGATGGGGCCGGTTCGCTTTCGCGCGGATGGGATTCGCCGCCTCATGCCCCCATCCTGCCCTGCACGCCTTTCGGGGGCGTTAACGCACCGCGCGCCCCTCCCGCGCTCCTCTCCCGCCCCTTTCCCGGGGGGGCGCCGCTTGATCCACGCCGCCCGCGCGACTACCTCTCGGGCGAGGAGGCGCACCCATGTTCGGCATCCCCGGAAAGTCCCCCGTCGAGATCACGCCCGCCGCCGCGGCCCATATCGCGCGCCTCGCCGGCCGGGACGGCAAGTTCGGCCTCAAGCTCGGCGTGAAGAAGGGCGGCTGCGCGGGGATGGAGTACACGATGGACTACGTCGATGCGGCCGAGCCGCACGACGAGGTCGTCGCCACCCGCGCCCCCGACGGCACGGAGGCCCGCGTCGTCATCGCCCCCATGGCGCAGATGTTCCTCTTCGGCACGGTGATCGACCACGAGACGAAGCTGCTCGAGTCGGGCTTCGTCTTCCGCAACCCCAACGTGACCGAGGCCTGCGGCTGCGGCGAGTCGATCAAGTTCGACGAGGCCCTGACGGCCGCCCCCGGCGCGCCCCCCACGCTCTAGTGGCCGTCTCCGCCGAGCAGATCGAGGCGGTCCACGACCTCTTCGCCGATCTCGGCCCGCTCACCCACCGCCGCATGATGGGCGGGGCCTCCTTCTGCCGCTCCGGCACGATCTTCGCGATGATCGGCAGGGACGGCGTGACGCGCCCGAAGGCGGACGGTCCCTTCGCCGAACGCCTCGCCGCCCGGGGGTCCGGGCGGTTCTCCATTGTCCGCAAGGACGGCTCGGTCGCCACGATGGGCTACTGGTCCCTGCCGCCGGACGCCGCGGACGATCCCGACGCCGCGTCCGCCCTCGCGGGAGAAGCGCTTTCCCGCCTCGGATGAACGTATTGCGGGGCGAGGTTCATCCCGATCACGTCGCCGCCGCCCTGCGCCTCCTCGCCCCTCTGGGCCGGCTCCGCGCGGGGTCCGCGACGCTGGAGGGCACCGTCCTCCTCTACCGCCGCCCGGCTCTTGGCCGCCGCATCCTCTTCGCCCGCCTGGACCGGACCGGCACGCTCTGGCTGCGCGCGCCCGGCCCCCTCGCCGCCCGGCTCGAGGCCGCGGGCGCGCGGCGCTGGCCGGACCCCGCGCTGCCCTGGCTCACCCTGCCGCCCGCCGCCGTTGACGACGCGGAAGCGGCCTGCGACTGGGCGCGGCAGGCCCTCTCGGAACTGGAGTGATCCCATGCGAAAGCTCGCCGCCGGCAACTGGAAGATGAACGGCACCTCGGCCGACCTCGCGGCCGTCCGCGCCGTCGCCGAGGCCGCGCCGGGGGGGATCGACGTCCTTCTCGCCCTGCCCGCCACGCTCCTCGACCGGGCGCGGGACGCCGGGGTCGCCCTCGCCGGGCAGGACTGCCACGCCGCCGCGAAGGGCGCTCACACCGGCGACCTCGCCGCCGCGATGCTCGCCGACGCGGGCGCCACGGCCGTGATCCTCGGCCATTCCGAGCGTCGCGCCGACCATGGCGAGACCGACGATGCCATCCGCGCCAAGGCCGAGGCCGCCGTCGCCGCCGGCCTCGCCCCCGTGATCTGCGTGGGCGAGACGCTGGACCAGCGCGAGGGCGGCCGGGCCCTCGACGTGGTCGGCGCGCAGCTCGCCGGATCGGTGCCGGACCGCGCCCCCGGCCTCGTCGTCGCCTACGAGCCCGTCTGGGCCATCGGCACCGGCCGCGTGCCGACCCCGGACCAGATCGCCGAGGTTCACGCCTTCCTGGCCGGCCGCGTCCCGGCGGGCACCCGCCTCCTCTACGGCGGCAGCGTGAAGGGCTCGAACGCGGCCGAGATCTTCGCCGTCCCCCACGTCCACGGGGCCCTCGTGGGCGGCGCCTCGCTGAAGCCAGGGGATTTTGCCCCGATCATGCAGGCCCTCGCCGCCTCGTGACGGACCCGATCCACCGGACGCCCGACGACCTCTCGCGCCTGCGCGAGGTCATGCGCCGCCTGCGCGACCCGGGCACCGGCTGCCCCTGGGACGTCCAGCAGGACTTCGACTCCATCGCCCCCTACACGATCGAGGAAGCCCACGAGGTCGCCGACGCCATCCGGCGCCGCGCCTGGGACGACCTCCGCGGCGAGCTGGGCGACCTCCTCCTCCAGGTGATCTACCACTCGCAAATGGCCGAGGAGGCAGGGCATTTCACGCTGGGCGACGTCGTCTCCGGCATCTCGGCCAAGATGATCGCCCGCCACCCGCACGTCTTCGGGGACGCCTCGCGCGACAAGAGCCCGGACCAGCAATCCGCCGATTGGGAAGCCGCCAAGGCCGCCGAGCGCGCGGAGCGCGGCGAGGGCGGCACGCTCGACGGCGTGGCGCTGGGCCTGCCCGCCCTGATGCGGGCGCAGAAGCTCTCCAGGCGCCTCGCCCGCGTGGGCTTCGACTGGGACGACGCGGATGGCGCCGTGGACAAGATCGCCGAGGAGGCCGCCGAGCTGGCCGAGGCATGCGCCGCGCGCGACGGGGACGCCACGGAGGCCGAGATGGGCGACCTCCTCTTCACGGCCGCCAACCTCGCCCGCCTCCTCGGGGTCGACCCGGAGGCCGCGCTGCGCCGCACGAACGCGAAGGTCGTCGAACGCTTCGCCGCCGTCGAGGACGCCCTGGCGAGGGACGGCCTGCGCCCCGCGCCCGAGCATCGCGCCCGGATGGAAAGGGCATGGCAGGAGGCCAAGGGATGACCCCGCGCCCGATCCTGATCGACACGGATCCCGGCCAGGACGACGCGGTGGCGATCCTCCTCGCCCTCGCCTCGCCCGAGCTGGACGTCCGCGCCATCACCGCCGTCTCCGGCAACGTGCCGGTCGCGCGGACCGCCCGCAACGCGCTGCAGGCCGTCGAGCTGTCCGGCAGGGCCGTCCCCGTCGCGATGGGTTGCGACCGCCCCATGCGGCGCGCACCCGCCCATGCCGCGCACGTCCACGGCGACACCGGCCTCGACGGCGCCGACCTGCCCGAGCCGACGATCCCCCTCGACCCCCGCCACGGCGTCGATGTGATCGTCGAGACGGCGCGCGCCGCGGACGGCCTGACGCTCGTGCCCCTCGGCCCCCTCACCAACGTCGCCACCGCCCTGCGGCGCGCCCCAGACATCGCCGGCCGCCTCGGGCGCATCGTCCTGATGGGCGGCGCCTATTTCGAGGTGGGCAACATCACCCCCGCGGCCGAGTTCAACATCTGGGCCGACCCGGAGGCGGCCGCCATCGTGTTCCGCTCAGGCGTGCCCCTGACGGTCGTGCCACTCGACTGCACCCACAAGGCGCTGACCCTGCGCCACCGGATCGAGCGGTTCCGCGCCATGCCCAACCGCGCCGGGCCGGTGGTCGCCGGCTGGCTCGACTTCTTCGAGCGGTTCGACCGCGACAAGTACGGCACCGACGGCGGCCCCCTCCACGACCCGCTCACGATCGCCTGGCTCCTCCGGCCGGACCTCTTCACGGGCCGCGAGATCAACGTCGAGATCGAGACCGAGAGCGACCTGACCCGCGGCATGACCGTCGCCGACTGGTGGGGCGTCACGGACCGCCCCCCCAACGCCCTCTTCCTGGGGGACGTCGACGCCGACGCCTTCTACGACCTCCTGGCGGAACGGATCGGACGGCTGCCGTGACCCCGCGGCGAGAGGCCCTTCCGCAGGCCCTTCCGCCCGGCGTCGGCGGCCGAGCATCCGGGCCGCCCCCGCTGGCCGGCTAGGCCGGCCCGCGCCGGCTTCCCGCGCCGGGGGCCGCCGGGGGCCGCCGGGGGCAGCGGGGGGCGCCGCGACGGGCCTTTGCGGACCGCCGCCCCGGACCTAGGTGCGGTCCATGACCCTCCGCACCATGGCCCTGCCGCCGCGCATGGCCGTCCCCACCCCGCCCGAGCCCGCGCCCGCCCCGGACCTCCTCGTCCTGAACGGGGGGCTGGCGGACGCGATGGGCTTCCCGGCCGACCTTCGGACCGTCGAGGTGCTGACGGGCGCCGCCCCCGTTCCCGGCGCCTCTCCCGTCGCGGCGGCCTATGCGGGGCACCAGTTCGGGGGGTTCGTGCCGCAGCTCGGCGACGGCCGCGCCCACCTGATCTGGGAGGGGGGCGAGGGCCCCGACCATTGGGAGGTGCAGCTCAAGGGATCGGGCCGGACGCCCTTCTCGCGCGGGGGCGACGGGCGGGCCTGGCTCGGGCCGGTGCTGCGGGAGTACCTCGTCTCCGAGGCGATGCACGCCCTCCGGGTGCCGACGACCCGCGCGCTCGCGGCCTCGGCCACGGGGGCCGAGGTCCTGCGCGAGGCCGGCCCCCTGCCCGGCGCGGTGCTGGCGCGGGCGGCGCCCTCCTTCCTGCGGGTGGGCACGTTCCAGTACTTCGCCGTGCGCGGCGACGCCGAGGCGCTGCGCCTCCTCCTCCGCGTGGGGACCGAGCGGCACCACCCGGACGCTGACGGCCCCTCGGGCTTCCTCCGGGCGGTGGTCGCGGCGCAGGCGCGGCTGGTCGCGCGCTGGATGTCGCTCGGCTTCATCCACGGGGTGATGAACACGGACAACGCCCATGTCGGGGGACTGACCATCGACTACGGCCCCTGCGCCTTCATGGACGCCTACCACCCCGCGCGGGTCTTCAGCTCCATCGACCGGGGGGGGCGCTACGCCTACGCGAACCAGCCCGGCATCGCCGCGTGGAACTGCGCCCAGCTCGCGACCGCCCTCCTCCCGCTGGAGGAGGACCGCGAGGGCGCGATCCCCGCCTACCAGGCCGCGGTGGACGGGTTCGCCCCGCTCTATCAGGCCGAATGGCTGCGCCTCTTCCGCGCCAAGCTGGGCCTCGGCGCGGAGGAGGAGGGCGACCTCGCCCTGACCGAGGGCCTCCTGACGGCGATGGCCGAGGGGCGGGCGGACTTCACGAACGCCTTCCGCGGCCTCGCGGGCGGCGCCGCGCGGGACGCCTTCGACGACCCCGCCCCGTTCGACGCCTGGGCCGGGGACTGGAAGGAGCGGCGCCGCCGCGACCCCCTCGGCCCGGACGAGGCGGCGGCGCTGATGCGCGCCCGTTCCCCTTCCGTGATCCCCCGCAACCACCGGATCGAGCAGGCGATCGAGGCGGCCGCGGGCGGCGATCTCAGCCCCTTCCGCGCCCTTCACGCCGCGCTGGCGGACCCCTACGGGCCCGCCCCCGAAGGCTACGACGCCCCGCCCCGCCCCGAGGAGGTGGTCGAGGCGACCTTCTGCGGCACCTGAGGGGGCGGCACGGGCAGGTTCATCAGCAAGAGCCCCCCCGCCACCAGCGCCAGCGCGCCCGCGATGGGCCAGCCGATCGGCTCGCCCAGCATCCCCCATCCCAGCAGGACGCCGAAGCAGGGCGCGAGGAAGGCGAAGGCGGCGACCCCCGACGCGGGATAGACCGTCAGGAGCCACAGCCAGAACAGGAACCCCCCCGAGGCCAGCGCGACCTGGAAGCCCACCCCCCACCAGAGGACCGGCTCCCACTCCCGCAGGAACGGCCCGAAGAAGGGCGACGCGGCCAGCAGCACCGGCGCCGACACGGCGAGCTGCCAGACCAGCTGCATGTCAGGCCGGACCTCGCGCAGCCGGGTCCCGCGGGCGATGAGGGCGATCCCCGCCCAGCCGAAGGCCGCCCCCAGCGCCAAGAGGTCGCCGACCAGCGACGCCTCCCCGCCCCCGCCGCGCCAGAGGATCGCCACCACCACGCCCGCGAAGGCCAGCGCCAGCCCGGCCGCGCGCGTCCGGGTCAGCCGCTCCCCCGGCAGGAGGAAGTGCGCCGCCAGCGCCATCCACACCGGCATCGAGTAGAAGATCACGCTCGTGCGCGTCACGGTGGTCAGGTCGAGCGCGAGGAAGAGGCACACGAACTCGAACGCGAAGACGAGGCCGATCGCGATCCCCGGCCCCCACATCTCGCGCCGGAACCGCGCCGGCGCGCCCCGCAGCGCCATGACCGCGACCAGCACCCCCGCGGCGAGGAGCGACCGCACCCCCGCGAGGAAGATCGGCTGAAGCCCCTCGTTCACCAGCTTGATGACGACCTGGTTGAACGCCAGCAGCAGCGAGAAGCCCGCCAGGGCCGCCGCCCCGATCCCGTCGATGCGCGTGCGAGTCGCCATGCCCCGCTCCTGCGCGCGGCCGCGGGCGGCGTCCAGCGCGAAACACTTGCGCCGGGCGGCGCCCCCCGTGCTAGGCACCGGGCGAGACGGGGGAAATGGATGCGCTACGAGGTCTGGGACGTGTTCACCGAAGCGGCCTTCGGCGGGAACCCTCTCGCCGTCGTCTGGGACGAGGGGCTCGACACCCCCGAGATGCAGGCCATCGCGTCCGAGTTCGGCTTCTCCGAGACGGTGTTCCTCGCCGACGCCTCCCCCGGGGGCGCCCGCGCCCGCATCTTCACCCCCACCCAGGAGGTGCCCTTCGCCGGCCACCCCGCGATCGGAGCCGCCTGCGCGCTCGCCGCCGACGGGCACGGCCCCGGGATGGTCCTCGACCTCGCCGTCGGCCCGATCCGCGTCCTGGCCGAGAGCGGCGGCGCCGCTTTCACCGTCCCCGGCCCCCTCCGCCGGATCGAGGCGATCCCCGCCCATGTCGTCGCCGGCTGCACCGGCCTCGCCGAGGCGGACCTCGGCCCGTGCGAGCGGGCGTCCGTCGGCCTGCCCTTCGTGATCGCCGAGGTGCCGGACGCCACCGTCCTGTCGCAGGCCGCGCCGCACGTGGACGCGTTCCGCCAGGCGGCCGAGGACTTCCCCTCGCCGCTCGACTTCGCGATCTACCTCTGGACGCGGACCGGGGGCGAGGTGCGGGCCCGCATGTTCGCCCCCCTCGACGAGATACCGGAGGATCCCGCCACCGGCAGCGCCGCCGCCGCGCTCGCCGCCCTGATCGCGGAAGGGGGCGGGCCCGACCGCCTGACCGTCCGCCAGGGCGGTGAGATGGGCCGCCCCTCGCGAATCCTGACCCGCGCCGTGGTCGAGGGTGGCGCCGTGACGGAGGTTCGCGTCGCCGGCCCGGCGGTGCGGGTGATGTCGGGGACACTCCATGTCTGACCCGGCCTTCGTCGCGCTGCCCGACCTCGGCGGGCCCGAGCCGGCGCATTGGCTGACCGCGTGGTCCGAGGGGCCGGGCGACTGGCGCATGGTGGCGCCGCCCGACCCCGGCGACCCCGACCCGGGCGAATGGCGCGCCGCCCTCTCCACGGCGATCTCGGACGCCGGCGGCCCCGTGGCCGTGATCGCGCACGGGCTGGGCTGCCTCGTCCTCGCCGGCTTGGCGGAGGGCGCGCCGGCCGCGGTGGCGCCGGTCGTCGGCGCGCTCCTGGCCGCGCCGCCCGACGCGGCGCAGGGGCTGGCCCGGCCTGCGGTCGCCCGCTTCGGCACCGGTCCCGAGGGCGGCGGCCCCTGGGGCGCCCTTCCGTTCCCGGCCGTGGTCGCCGCCTCGCAATCCGACCCGTGGTGCGACTACGCCCGCGCCGCCGCCCTCGCCCGGGCATGGGACGCGCCGCTGGCGGACATGGGCGCGGCCGGCCATCTCGGCGCGGCGGACGGCTACCGCGAATGGCCCGAGGGCGAGGCGCTGATGGGCGACCTCCTGGCCGCCGCCCGCCTCGTCCGCTGAGGATGGCCGCGTTCCTTCCGCTCGAATGCCGCGACCTCTCGGGCGGCGGCGCGGCCCGGGCCGACCTCCGCGCCCCCCGCCCCCAGGGCGCGACCCGCTGGGTGCATGGCGACTTCGCCGACCCCGCCTTCGCCGCCTGGGTCCGCGGCGCGCTGCCCGACCCCATCGCGCGCGCCCTCCTCGCGCCCGAGACGCGGCCGCGCTTCGCGTCCTACGAATCGGGCTTCGTCGTGAACATGCGCGGCGCCAACCTGAACGAGGGCGCCGCCCCCGAGGACATGATCTCCCTTCGGGTCCACGCGGCGCCGGGCCTCGTCGTCAGCGCCCGGCACCGACCGCTCGCCTCCATCGAGGCGCTGCGCCAGGCGCTGCGGGCCGGCGCGGGACCGGCCGAGGCGGGCGACGTCGTCGCCTTCCTCGCCCGCGCCATCACCGGCCGGGTCGAGGAGGTGTCGCTCGCGCTGGACGACAGGGTCGACGCGCTGGAGGAGGCGATCCTGACCGAAGGCGCCGAAGGGTCGGGCGTCGGCGCGCTGCGGGCGCAGGCGATCCGGCTGCGCCGCTACGCCGCCCCGCAGGCCGCCGCCCTCGCCCTCCTCGCCGAGGAGCGGGCGATCCTCGGCCGCCCCGCCCGCGCCTCCCTGCGGGAGACCGCCGACCGCGCCGCCCGCACCTTCGAGGAGCTGGAGGCGAGCCGCGACCGGCTGGCCGCGCTCGACGACCATCTCGACGGGCGCGAGGCGGCGCGGCTGGCCCGCCACGCGAACATGCTGACGATCGTCGCGGCGATCTTCCTGCCGCTCGGCTTCCTCACCGGCCTCTTCGGGGTGAACGTCGGCGGCATGCCCGGCCTCGACTGGGGCGGGGCGTTCTGGGTCCTCTCGGGCGCGTGCGTCGCCCTCGGCCTCGCGCTCGCCGCGTTCTTCTACGTCCGCCGCTGGTTCTAGAGGTCCCGGCGCGTTATCGGGCCGGCATGACCACCCTCCTCCAGCGCGCCGAGGCCGCGGGCCTGCGGATGACCGGCCACCGCCGCCTCGTCGCCGAGGTGCTGGAGGGCGGCGGCCACCCCGACGTCGAGACCGTCCACGAGGCGGCCGCGCGCCGCGATCCGGGCATCTCGATCGCCACCGTGTACCGCGCCCTCAACCTCTTCGAGGAGGCCGGCCTCGTCGAGAAGCGCGAGTTCGGGGACGGCCGCGCCCGCTGGGAGGACGCCGCGCAGGATCATCACGACCACCTGATCGACGTCGCCACCGGCGAGGTGATCGAGTTCACCTCCCCCGAGATCGAGGAGCTGCAGCGCCGCATCGCCGAAAGCCTTGGCTACGAGCTCGTCGATCACCGCCTCGAGCTCTTCGGCCGCCGCCGCCGGTAAGGCAGCCGCCCCGGATCCGCCGCGGCGCCTTGCGCGGCCCACCGCGTGCGGGCAAGCGGCGGGTCATGGACAACCGCGCCGGCATCCTCTGGATGCTCCTCGCCATGGCGGCCTTCGCGGCCGAGGACGCCGCAATCAAGTGGACGGGCGAGCGGATGCCCGCCGGGCAGGTCATGCTGACCCTGGGGGTCGGCGGCACCCTCCTCTTCGGCGTCGCGGCGGCGGCGGCGGGGCAGCGCCTCTGGTGCATGGCGCCGCTGCGGGGCGCGCTCCTGCTGCGCAACCTCGCCGAAGGGGTGGCGACGGTCTGCTTCATCTCCGCGCTCACGCTCGGCTCGCTCTCCGCGGCGGTGGCGATCCTCCAGGCGACCCCCCTCCTCATCACGGCGGGCGCCGCGCTCTTCCTCGGCGAGCGGGTGGGCTGGCGGCGCTGGACGGCCGTCGCGGTCGGCCTCTCCGGCGTCCTCCTCATCATCCGCCCGTGGGAGGACGGGGTCCGCCCCTCCGACCTCCTCGCGCTCGCGGCGACGGTCCTCCTGACGGCGCGGGACCTCGCGACGCGGCGCATCCCGCCGCACCTGGGCACGCTCCAGGTCTCGTTCTGGGCCTATCTCGCGATCCTTCCCGGCGGCGCGCTCCTCCTCGGCGCGACGGGCGGCGCGCAGCCCTATACTGCGGACCTGGCCCTTCCCATCGCCCTCCTGATCGCGCTCGGCGCGGGGGGCTACTTCGCCGTCACCCAGGCCATGCGCGTCGGCGAGGCGTCCGCCGTCGCGCCCTTCCGCTACGCGCGCCTCGTCTTCGCCCTCGCCCTCGCCGCGCTGATCTTCGGCGAGCGGCCCGAGGCGGCGACCCTCATCGGGGCCGGCATCGTCATCGCCTCGGGCCTCTACGCGCTCCTGCGCGAGGGGCGGGTGGCGGTTCCCCGGGGCGTCGAAGCGGGCTAAGCCGCGCCCCAACCCGAAGGAGTCCCCATGTCCGAGATCATCGACATCCACGCCCGCGAGATACTCGACAGCCGCGGCAACCCCACCGTCGAGGTCGACGTCACCCTCGAGGACGGCACGATGGGCCGCGCCGCCGTCCCCTCCGGCGCCTCCACCGGCGCCTACGAGGCGGTCGAGCTGCGCGACGGCGACGAGGCCCGCTACGGCGGCAAGGGCGTCCTGAACGCGGTCGCCGCCGTCAACGGCGAGATCGCCGAGGCGCTGGAGGGGTTCGACGCGCTCGAGCAGGCCGCGATCGACCACGCCATGATCGAGATGGACGGCACCGACAACAAGTCCCGCCTGGGCGCGAACGCCATCCTCGGCGTCTCGCTCGCCGTGGCCAAGGCCGCCGCGGACTACGCGGGCCAGCCGCTCTACCGTTACGTGGGCGGCACCTCCGCCCATGTCCTGCCAGTGCCCATGATGAACATCGTCAACGGGGGCGAGCACGCCGACAACCCCATCGACATCCAGGAGTTCATGGTCATGCCGGTCGGCGCGGCCTCGCTCACCGAAGCGGTCCGTTGGGGGTCCGAGATCTTCCACACCCTGAAGAAGGGCCTCGCGAAGGCCGGCCTCTCGACGGGCCTCGGGGACGAGGGCGGGTTCGCCCCCGACCTTCCCTCCACGCGCGAGGCCCTCGACTTCGTCCTCAAGGCCGTCGAGACGGCCGGCTTCCGGCCCGGCGACGACGTCATGCTCGCCCTCGACTGCGCCGCGACCGAGTACTTCGAGGACGGGAAGTACGTGCTCAGCGGGGAGGGGAAGGCCCTGACGCCAGATCAGAACGTCGACTACCTCGCCGCCCTCGCCCGCGACTATCCGATCCTCTCGATCGAGGACGGCATGGCCGAGGACGACTGGGACGGCTGGGCCGCCTTGACGGAAGCGCTGGGCGACGAGGTCCAGCTCGTCGGCGACGACCTCTTCGTGACCAACCCCGCGCGCCTCGCCGACGGGATCGCGCGCGGCACGGCCAACTCGCTCCTCGTGAAGGTCAACCAGATCGGCACCCTGACCGAGACGCTCCAGGCCGTGGACCTCGCCCACCGGAGCCGCATGACCTGCGTCATGTCCCACCGCTCCGGCGAGACGGAGGACGCGACCATCGCCGACCTCGCCGTCGCGACGAATTGCGGGCAGATCAAGACCGGCTCGCTCGCCCGGTCGGACCGGCTGGCCAAGTACAACCAGCTCATCCGCATCGAGGAGCAGCTCGGCCCCGTCGCCCGCTACATGGGCCGGGCGGTCCTGCGCTGAAGGGGCACGCGGGGCGTCCGCCGGGCCGCCCCGCCGCACCACCGGACGGAACCCGCTCCGCCTCTCTGCCCGGCCGGATGCCGCCGTCACGCGACCCGTCTGAAAGTCCCGCCGATGCCCGAGCCGCTCTACCACGACCCCGCCTTCGCCTCCCTCTACGACGCGCGGAACGGCGAGGGGGTCCGGGACCGGGCGGATTTCGCCTTCGTCCGCCGCTTCGCCGGGGACGCGGATTCCGTCCTCGACCTCGGCTGCGGCACGGGCGAGCTGGCCGCCTCCCTCGCGGCGGCCGGCGATGCCGGCGCGCGCGAGGTGTGGGGCCTCGACCCGGCGGAGGCCATGCTCGCCGTCGCCCGGGCGCGGCCCGGCGGGGACCGCGTGCGCTGGGTCCGGGGCGACGCCGCCGCGCTCGCCCTCCCCCGCCGCTTCGACCTGATCTGCATGACCGGCCACGCCTTCCAGTGCCTGCTGGCGCCGAAGGACCGGGCCGCAATGCTCGAAGGGGCGGCCCGGCACCTCGCGCGGGGCGGCAGGCTCGTCCTCGACACGCGCAACCCCCTTCGCCGGGCGTGGGAGGGGTGGACCCCCGCGAACACGGGCCACCGCCCCCTTCCCGGCGTGCGGGCCTGGGTCGAGACCCGGGAGGAGGGCGACCTCGTCCGCTACGACACCGTCCTCGTCGAGCGCGGCGCCGAACGGCGCGCGACCGCCCGCCTCGCCTTCCCCCCGCGCGAGGAGGTCGAGGAAGCCGCCCGCCGCGCCGGCCTCGCCGTTCGGGCGGTGCACGGCGACTGGCACGGCAGCCCCTGGACCCCGCAGAGCCCCGAGATCGTGCTGGTCGCCGGCCGCCCCGCGCCCTCCTGATCGGACGATCGCCCCGAGGGTCGCCCGGACGGCGGGCCATACGCCCGCGACCCTGCCGCCCGGCCGCCCGCCGGAGGGGCCGCGGCGGCCCCGGGCGCGTGCCGTTCGCGCCGTCGTCCACCGGGCGGCAGGCGCACCCCGTCCGTCCGCCGGAACCCGCTCCGGCGACCGTGCGGCCCTCCCGCACCTCCGGGGGCCCGCCGCCCCCGGCATGTCGCCGCTTCGCCACCGCATTCCGCACGCCTCCCCCGCCACGTGGGAAGGAGGTTAGGGGATGGGGGTTGCGAAAAGGTTGATCCGGCGCACGGTGCCCTGCCCTACCCCGTTCGCCCAACGAAAGAAGGGGGCCGAGCGGCCCCCTTCCATCCGTCGTGCCTGTCTTCGGGATCAGTCGAAGAAGCCCTCGTCCACCGACGGCAGCTCCTCCAGCTGCTCCTCCGAGAGGCGCGTGACGAAGCTGTAGTTCGCATCGTCCACGGCCGTCAGGCGGATGTCGTCCACCGGCACCATCACGTGCTTGTCGCCGATGTCGAGGAAGCCGCCCACCTCGGCGACGATGCCGATCATCTGGCCCGAACGGTCGAGGACGATGTCCTCGATCTCGCCGATCTGGTCGAAATCGGTGCCGTAGCCGTAGTTCTCGTAGCCGTAGTAGGCGTCGTCGTCGAGGTCGAGCCACGCGTCCTCGTCGTAGCGATCGGCGACCGAGTAGACCGGCCCGCCCGTGATGTCGCGGGTGCGGATCAGGTCCGCGGTGTCGAGGATGTCGGCCTGCGCGGCCAGCGGCGCGGCGGTCGCGGCGGCGAGGGCAATGGCGGAAATCGTGCGGAGCATGTTGCGTTCTTCCGGTTGTTTCATTGGTCTGTCCAAGCCGCCGCCCCAGGAGAATGTTCCATGCCCCTTGCGGACCGCCTGATCGAATCGCTCCGACTCGCCCCCCACCCGGAGGGCGGGCATTACCGCCAGACCTGGGCGGGGCCGGATCGGGACGGCCGGCCGTCCGGAACGGCGATCCTGTTCCTCCTGCGCGCGGGCGAGGTCTCGCGCTGGCACAGGGTGGACGCGGACGAGATCTGGCTCTTCCACGCGGGCGCGCCGCTCACGCTCTCGATGGCGGAGACGGCGGCGCGGGCCGAGGACCGGGCCCTGGGCCCGGACGTCCTCGGGGGGCAGTCGCCGCAGCTCGTCGTTCCCGCCGGATTCTGGCAGGCGGCGCGCAGCGAGGGGGCGTTCACCCTCGTCTCCTGCACGGTCTCCCCGGGCTTCCGCTTCGATGGGTTCGAGCTCGCCCCCGAAGGGTTCGACATTCCTCGCGGCGGGCCGGAACGGGGCGCGGCACCGGCGGTTTGCCCGCCATGAGCAGCGTGAACGAGATCTTGGACGACCTTCGGGACGCGGCGCATGACGGCAAGGTAACCGTGGGCGAGATGGCGGAGGCGATGGGCCACCGCGGCACGGCGCCTTTCCTCATCGTCCCGCCCCTCATCGAGATCAGCCCCATCGGCGGCATCCCCGGCGTGCCCACATTCCTGGCCCTGGTGATCGCGGTCTTCGCCGGGCAGATCGCGTTCGGCCGGGAGGAGCCGCACGTTCCGGGCAAGCTGGCCCGCCGCGGCGTCGAGGGGAGGAGGCTGCAGGGCGCGACCGACAAGCTGCGGCCCCTCGCCGACCGCCTCGACGGATGGTTCCGGGGCCGCCTGTCGCCCCTGACCGGCAAGCCCGCGCGGCAGGCCGCCGCGGCGGTGGTGCTGGCGCTGTGCCTCACCGTGCCCCCGCTCGAGCTGGTGCCGTTCGCCTCGACCATCCCGATGGGGGCGATCCTTGTGTTCGGGCTGGCCTTCCTCTTCCGCGACGGGCTGCTGATGCTGGGCGCGTTCGCGGCCTCCGCGGTGGCGGCGTGGGGGCTGGCGACCGTGGTGCCGTGGTCCCTCCTGGCGGAGAAGGTCAGCGGCTGGGTCGGCTGACCCGTCCGCCCGCCATCGCGGCCGGCACGCCGGTGGTGCGGGGAAAGCTGATCGGCATGCCGTTCAGCACCCGCACGGAGAGGAACGCGAAGGCCTGCGCCTCCAGCATGTCGCCGTCCAGGCCGACCTCCTCCACCGGGACGGCCGGGATCGCGCAGAGGTCGGCGATCATGGCCATCATGGCCGGGTTGAGGCGCCCGCCGCCCGTCACGAGGATGCGGTCCGGGGGGCTGGGAAGATGCCCAAGCCCCTTCGCGACGCAGGCGGCGGCGGCGGCGGTCAGCGTGGCAGCGGCGTCTGCGTCCGACAGCGCCGCGACCTCGCCGGCGAGGCCCGGGAAATCGTCCCGGTCGAGCGACTTCGGCGGCATCCGCGCGAAGTAGCCCCGGGCGAGGAGGCGCTCGATCACCCTCTCGGCCACCGCGCCGGAGGCGGCGAGCCGGCCGCCCTCGTCGAAGGCCCCGAGGCCGCGCGCCGCCATCAGGTCGTCGAGGGGGGCGTTGGCGGGCCCCGTGTCGAACGCGAGCAGCGCCTCCTCCGGCGGGCCCGGCCCGACGAAGGTCAGGTTGCCGACCCCCCCGAGGTTCAGGAACGCGCAGGTCCCGAGGCCCGCCCACCGGGCGCAGGCGTGGTGGAAGACCGGCGCCAGGGGTGCCCCCTCCCCGCCGGCCTCCACGTCGCCGGAGCGGAAGTCCCAGACCACCGTCCGGCCCGTCGCGGCGGCGAGGCGCGCGCCGCTGCCGCACTGATGGGTGCCGCGCCCGCCCGGCTCGTGCGCGAGGGTCTGGCCGTGGAAGCCCACGGGATCGCCCGGCAAATCCGCGAGCACCCCCGCATGGGCACCCTCGACCGCCGCGGCGGCCTCGGTCACCCCGTCCTCGCCCGGCCAGCGCCCAAGGGCGGCACGTATCATCGCGCGCTCGGCCCCCGAATAGGCCCGGTAGGCGGATGGGCCGAACCCCTCGATCCGCGTGCCGTCCGTGACCAGGACGGCCGCGTCCACCCCGTCCAGCGAGGTGCCGGACATGCATCCCGCAGCCTCCACGCTTTTCCTTCCCATGCGCCCCCGCTATGCGGCCTCCACACGCCCAGGATGGACGGAAGCGATGACCCCCTACCAGCCCCGCTCCGAATTCCTGCAGGTGATGTCGCAGCGCGGCTTCCTGCAGGACTGCACCGACATGGAGGCGCTGGACCAGGCGCTGCTGGCCGGCCCCGTCACCGCCTACATCGGCTACGACGCGACGGCGCGCTCGCTGCATGTGGGGCACCTGCTGAACGTGATGCTGCTTCGCTGGTGGCAGAGGACGGGGAACCGCCCCATCACCCTGATGGGCGGCGGCACGACGAAGGTGGGCGACCCCTCCTTCCGCTCGGACGAGCGGCCCCTGCTGGACGCGGGTGCGATCGACGCGAACATCGCCTCGATGCAGCGGGTGTTCGACCGCTACCTCGACTACGGGGACGGGCCCGCGGGCGCGCTGATGCTGAACAACGCCGAATGGCTGGACGGGCTGAACTACCTGGGCTTCCTGCGGGATGTCGGGCGGCACTTCTCGGTCAACCGGATGCTGTCCTTCGAATCGGTGAAGTCCCGCCTCGACCGCGAGCAGTCGCTGAGCTTCCTCGAGTTCAACTACATGATCCTGCAGGCCTACGACTTCCTGGAGCTGCACCGCCGCCACGGCTGCCGCGTCCAGATGGGCGGGTCCGACCAGTGGGGGAACATCGTGGGCGGGATCGACCTGACCCGGCGCGTCGACGGGGGCGAGGTGTTCGGCCTGACGACGCCGCTGCTGACCACCGCCGACGGCCGCAAGATGGGCAAGAGCCAGGGCGGCGCCGTCTGGCTGAACCCCGACATGCTGAGCCCCTACGAGTTCTGGCAGTTCTGGCGGAACACGCTGGACGCCGACGTGGGCCGGTTCCTGAAGCTCTTCACGGAGCTTCCCGTGGGCGAGTGCGAGCGCCTCGGCGCGCTGGAGGGAGCCGAGATCAACGAGGCCAAGGTGCGGCTGGCCAACGAGGTGACGGCGCTGGCCCACGGGCCGGAGGCGGCGGCCACGGCCGAGGCGACCGCCCGCGAGGTGTTCGAGCGGGGCGGCGCGGGCGGCGACCTGCCCACGCTGACCCTCTCCGCCGACGAGGTGGGGGACGGCATCTCCGCCGCGCAACTCCTCGTGCGCTCGGGGCTCGCGCCCACGGGCAAGGAGGCGAAGCGGCTGATCGCGGGCGGCGGGGCGCAGGCGGCGGACGCGCCCCTGCAGGACGCGGGCCGGATGTTCACCGCGCGCGACTTTGCCGAGCCGCTGAAGCTGTCGGCCGGCAAGAAGCGGCACGCCCTGGTGCGGATGGGCTGAGGGCCGCCCCTTCCGGCGTGCGCCAGATGCGGGGGGGGGGGCGGGCCATGCCAGGCCCGCCCCCCGCGCCGGGCATCACTCGGTGACGCGAACCTCGGTCATGCGGTCGGGCTCGCCCGCGACCGCGCCCGACTGGCCTTGGCCGCGCTTGATATCGTCGACCACGTCCATGCCGGACGTCACCTCGCCGACGACCGTGTACTCGCCATCGAGGAAGGTGCCCGGGGCGAACATGATGAAGAACTGCGAGTTCGCGCTGTTCGGGTCCTGCGTGCGCGCCATGCCGACCACGCCCCGTTCGAAGGAAAGGTCCGAGAACTCGGCCGGGACGTTCGGCAGGTCGCTGCCGCCGGTGCCGGCCGGGCAGGTCGCGCCGGGCGCGCCGCATTCGACGTCGCCGGTCTGGGCCATGAATCCGTCGATGACCCGGTGGAAAGCGACGCCGTCATAGGCGCCCTCCTCCGCCAGCTCGGTTATCCGTTCGACGTGCTGGGGCGCGACATCGTCGAAGAGGTCGACGACGATCGTGCCGTTTGCCTCGCCGGCGACGTCGATCTCGAGGCCGGTCGCGAAGGCGGGGGCGGCCGACAGGGCCAGGATCAGAACGCTACGCATCGGCGGCCACCTTCATGCTGACGATCCGGTCAGGGTCCTGGGGCGGCTCTCCGCGCGTGATGGCGTCGATGTGCGCCATCCCGTCCGTGACCCGCCCGTAGACCGTGTACTGACCGTTCAGGAAGTTATTGTCCGAGAAGTTGATGAAGAACTGCGAGTTCGCGCTGTCCGGGTTCTGCGACCGGGCGGCGCCGACCGTGCCGCGGTCGTGCGGGATCTTCGAGAACTCGGCCGGAAGATCCGGCATGTCGCTGCCGCCCGTGCCGGCCGCCGAGAGGTTCAGCGACGCCTTCTTGCCGTTCGCCACGTCGCCCGTCTGGGCCATGAAACCGTCGATCACGCGGTGGAAGACGACGTCGTCGTAGGCCCCCTCCCGCACGAGGGCCTTCATCCGCTCGACGTGCTTGGGCGCGACGTCGGGCAGAAGCTCGATGGTGACGGTGCCGTTCTCCAGCTCCATCAGGACGGTATTTTCGGGATCGGCAGCCATGCGGCCCTCCTTGTTCGCTTTCGGCGGACCTAGGCCCCGACCCGTGCGTTGGAAAGACCTTGCGTCCGGCGGGCCGAAGCCGGCAGGGGGACGCCGATACCGCCCGGAGGGAACGCGATGGCCTGGAAGACGCTCGACGACCTTGAGATCGACGGAAAGCGCGTGCTCGTGCGGGTGGACCTGAACGTTCCGATGAAGGACGGGGCCGTCACCGACGCGACCCGGATCGAGCGGATCGTGCCCACGGTCAAGGACATCCAGGCCAGGGGGGGGATGCCGGTGCTGCTGGCGCATCTCGGCCGCCCGAAGGGCGAGGTCCGGCCCGAGCTCTCGCTGCGCCAGATCGTTCCCGCGCTGGAGGACGCCCTCGGCCAGAAGGTCGCGTTCGCCGATGGCGACTATTCGGCGGCCGCCGGGTCGATGAAGCCGGGCGACGTCCTGCTGCTCGAGAACCTGCGGTTCGATCCCGGCGAGGAGCAGGACGACGAGGGCTTCGCGCGCCGCCTGTCCGCGATCGGCGACGTCTACGTGAACGACGCCTTCTCCGCCGCGCACCGCGCGCACAGCTCGACCCACGCCTTGGCGCGGATGCTTCCGGCCGCCGCCGGCCGGCTGATGGAGGCCGAGTTGAACGCGCTGGAATCCGTCTTGGGCCGTGCCAAGCGGCCCGTACTGGCGATCGTCGGCGGCGCGAAGGTCAGCACGAAGCTCGCCGTGCTTCGGAACCTGATCGACCGGGTGGACTCCATCGTCATCGGCGGCGGGATGGCCAACACGTTCCTCGCTGCGCAAGGGATCGACATCGGCAAGTCGCTGGCCGAGCACGACATGGCCGACACCGCCCGCGAGATCGTTCGCAAGGCGGAGGAGAAGGGATGCACCCTCCTTCTGCCCCGCGACGTGGTGGTGGCGTGGAAGTTCGAGGCGGATGCCGAGAACGACGTCGTGATGGCCGAAAACGTCCCCGCGGACGCGATGATCCTCGATGCCGGCCCCGACAGCGTCTTCCACATCGGCCAAGCGATCGAGGACGCGAGCACGGTGATTTGGAACGGCCCCCTCGGCGCCTTCGAGCTGGAGCCGTTCGACGCGGGCACCCTCGCCGTGGCCGAGCACGTCGCGCATCGCACCAGGGACGGCGAGCTGATATCCGTCGCGGGCGGCGGCGACACGGTGGCCGCGCTGGCCAAGGCGGGCGTGACGGATGATCTGACCTACGTCTCGACGGCCGGGGGCGCCTTCCTCGAATGGATGGAAGGCAAGGCCCTGCCCGGCATCGCGGCCCTGGCGGACTAGGCGCCGCGCCGGACGTCCGGCCCCGGGGCGAGCCCCTTCAGGACATCGCCAGCCCCCTCAGGGCGCGGGCGCGGGCGGGCGGGATGCTGCCGATCTCGAGCCCGGTGAAGACGTGGAGCGTCCCGAGGTCGCGATCGACGACCGCATGGTCCGACACCCAGCCCCCCATCGCGGTATAGGTCCGCAGGAGCGGCGGCATCGCCTTCATCGCGCTGCGCGGGTCCGGCTTGCGGCGTGGCAGGCGCAGCACCTCCGTCGCGCGCCGCAGCGGGCGCCAACGGGCGGGCGCCTGGTGCCGCTCGGCCAGGAGGGCGAGCGCGTCGGCATGGGCCGCGGCCTCCGTGCCGGCGAAGGACGAGCAGCCGAACAGCATCCCTGCCCCCGTCTCGTCCACGATCCGCGCCAGCTCGCCCCAGGCGACGCGCAGCAGGTCGGCGTTCGCCTCGCCCCCGCGGGTGCAGAACCGGCCGAGTTCCAGCATGGGGGCGTCGAAGCGCTCGAGCGCCTTCAGGTCGTAGTGCTGCGCCGCGTAGGAGCGTCCGACCTCGCCCCCGTCGGCCAGCGGAAGGAGGCGGAAGGTGCAGGCCGGCCCCTCCGCGTCGTCGATCAGGACATGGGTGCAGATGCCGTCGAAGCGGTCCCGATCGTCGCCGCCGGCGCGGAATCGCGCGGCACGCAGCCCGAGCGCGAGCGCGAGGTCGGCTTCCGTCTCGGCATGACGCACGCGGTAGCGCATCGATCTCCTCCCACCCTTTGGAACCGGGCGGCGCGATTCCTAGATATCCCGAGGATGCACCCGCACTACGGGCGATCAACGGTCAAGCAAGGAAGGCGGTCGATCATGGAAAAGGTTACCAAGACGGACGAGGAGTGGCGCGCCGAGCTGTCGCCGGAGGCCTACAAGGTCCTGCGCAAGCACGGCACCGAGCGTGCCGGCACCCATGAGGACTTCCCGAAGGAGCCTGGGGTCTATGTCTGCAAGGCGTGCGGGCTGCCGCTCTTCGAGCAGGCCACGAAGTTCGACAGCGGCACCGGCTGGCCCAGCTTCTACCAGCCGATCAACGAGGAGAACGTCGGCGAGAGCGAGGACCGATCGTGGTTCATGCGCCGGACGGAGGTTCACTGCGAGCGGTGCGAGGGGCATCTCGGGCACGTGTTCCCCGACGGGCCGAAGCCCACGGGCCTGCGCTACTGCATCAACGGCGTCGCCCTAGACTTCGAGCCAAGCCCGCCGGGCGGCGACGCTTGAGGCTAGTCGGCGAGGAAGTCGCCGGCCTGCAGGCGGCCGACGCTGGTCAGGAGCTGGCTCAGGAAGCCGGGCCGGCGCACGGTGCTCTGCGTGACGCGACGCGAGAGGGCCACGACCCGCCCTTCGCGAAGCCCGAACCGCTCGACGTTCGCGAGGCGGCCGGCGTCGTCGTAGGTGATCGCGACCACCTCCCGCGCGGTGATGCGGGGAGCGAAGGGCCCGAAGGTCCGGCGGGTGGAGGCGACGTAGTACCAGTCGCCCTCCGTGACCCCGGAAGTGGAGGGGCGGCCGACGGCCTCGGCCACCGTGTCGCGGGTGTCTACCCCGATCTGCAGGCGCGCCAGCTCCTGCGCTGGGGGGATGTAGCCGTGTTCGCTGACGATCGGCGTGCAGCCGGCGAAGGCCAGGGCGGCGGCGAGGATCGTCAGGTGCTTCGATGCCATCGGTCGTCCCCGTGCGCCGGGCGGTCTGGTCCGCCCCTTTGCAGCGGCTTACAGGGTGCGGGCGCGGCGGGGCAAGTCGGAGGCGTGCGATGAGCGAACGGTTGAGGTTGGCGGACGTGGGGCCGGAAGGCATGGCGGTGTCCTGGGCTCCCTCCGCGCCCGAGGCTGCGGACATGGCCGGGCGCCTGGGGTTGACCGGCCTCTCCAAGGCGCGCCTCGAAGGGACGTTGCGCGCGGCCTCGGGGGGATGGCTCTTCGACGGGCGGCTCGGCGCCACGGTGCGCCAGCCGTGCGGGGTGACGCTCGCTCCGGTGTCGACCCGGATCGATGAGGACCTCGTCCGCCGCTACGGCGAGGCGCCGCCCGCCCCGGCGGGCGAGCGCGAGATGGCCCGGCACGACGACGAGTGGGAAGAGGCGCCCGAGACGTTCGATCCAGCCGCCCTCTTCGAGGAAGCGCTCTCGCTGGCGCTGCCGGCCTTTCCCCGCGCCGAGGGCGCCGAGCTGGGCGAGGCGGTGTTCGCCGCCCCGGGCGTCGAGGCGATGACGGACGAGGACGCGAAGCCGCTCGCAGGGCTCCGGGCCCTGAGGGATCGGATGGGGGACTGAAGGCACCGCCTTCGCAGGGTTGCGCCACGGGTGAATCGGCGTATATCGACGCGACTTCCGGCCCGGCCCGATCCCCCGCGCCGGTCCGCCGCGCACGCCGCCCGGCGAGGCATCCGACACGCATCCGGGGCGTCCTTCGACCCCGCCCGACATCGAGGTTTCCCAAATGGCCGTCCCGCAGAACAAGGTCACGAAGTCGCGCCGCAACATGCGCCGCGCGCACGATGCCCTGACGGCGTCCAACCCGGCCGAGTGCCCGAACTGCGGGGAACTGAAGCGCCCGCATCACGTCTGCGGCGCATGTGGCCATTACGCGGACCGTGAAGTCCTCGCGGAGGACACCGTCGAACTAGACGACGACGCGGCCTGAAGCCTCCTTGCCCGGTCCGACCGTGACCGAACCCGCCGACATCCGGGCCGGCGATCCGTCCCCCCCGCGTCGGACGGTGATCTCGGTCGATGCGATGGGCGGTGACCGGGGGCCGGGGGCCGTCGTGAAAGGTGTTGCGGAGGCCGCGGCGCACGACCCCGATCTCGCTGTCATCCTTCATGGCGACGGCGAGGCCCTCACCGCCGAGATCGACCGGAGGGGGCTCGGGGCGATCGCGGAGGTGCGGCACACCTCCGAGGTCGTGTCCATGCAGGACAAGCCGTCCACCGTGATGCGCCGGGGCGCGGGAACCTCCATGTGGAACGCCGTGGAGGCGGTCCGGGACGGTCATGCACGGGCCGTGGTCTCCTGCGGGAACACGGGCGCGCTCATGGCGGTCTCGATGCTGCGGCTGCGGAAGCTTCCCGGCGTGCAGCGCCCGGCGATCGCCTGCCTCTGGCCGTCGCGGAACCCGTCCGGCTTCAACGTAATGCTCGATGTGGGCGCGGACATCCGTGCCGACGCGCGCGATCTGGTCCAGTACGCGCTCATGGGGGCGTCGTATGCGCGGAACGGGCTCGGGCTCGGGCGCCCGCGGGTCGGGTTGCTCAACGTCGGAACCGAGGATCACAAGGGCCGCCCGGAGATACGAGAGGCCGGGCAGGCCATCGCAGCCGCCGCTGACGATGCCGGGTTCGACTATGTCGGCTTCGTCGAGGGGGGCGACATCCCGGGCGACCGCGTGGACGTCGTCGTCACGGACGGCTTCACCGGGAACGTCGCGTTGAAGACGGGCGAGGGAACGGCCAAGCTGGTCGGCGACCTTCTGCAGGGCGCGTTCACCCACTCCCCCCTGTCGCGCCTCGGCGCGCTCTTCGCGCTGAGCTCGCTCAGGCGCCTGCGCCAGCGGATCGATCCTCGCCGCGTAAACGGCGGCGTCTTCCTGGGGCTCGGTGGGACGGTGGTGAAGTCGCATGGCGGAGCGGACGCGACCGGGGTCGCCGCGGCGATCGGGCTGTCCGCACGGCTCGTCCGATCCGGATTCGAGGAGCGGCTGGCCATGCGCCTTGCCGAGGTGGGCGAGATCGCCGGGGAGGTCGAAGAATGACCGTACGTGCGGTGATCACGGGCATCGGCGCCCATTTGCCCGACCGCGTCGTCCCGAACGACTGGTTCTCGGGCTTCCTCGACACGTCCGACGCCTGGATCCGCGAGAGGACGGGGATCGAACGCCGCCACTTCGCGGCGGACGGCGAGTTGACGAGCGATCTGGCCATCGCCGCGGGACGGGCCGCGCTCGTCGATGCCGGGGTCGATCCGGCCGAGGTCGACGCGGTGATCGTGGCGACGACCACGCCGGACCAGACGTTTCCCTCCACGGCGGTGAAGACCCAGTCCGCCTTGGGCGTGCGGGGCTTCTCCTACGACATCATGGCGGCCTGCGCGGGGTTCGTCTTCGCCATGGGGAACGCCGACGCGCTGATCCGCGCCGGCCTCGCGCGGCGGGTCCTCGTGGTCGGGGCGGAGACCTATTCCCGCATCCTCGACTTCGAGGACCGCGGCACCTGCGTCCTCTTCGGCGACGGCGCCGGAGCGGTCCTGCTGGAGGCGCGCGAGGGCGAGCGCGGCATCCTCGGGGTCGACCTGAACTCCGACGGCTCCTACGCCGACCTTCTCTACGTCGATGGCGGCGTCAGCATGGGTGGCACCTCCGGCAAGCTCAGGATGCAGGGGCGCGAGGTATTCCGCCACGCGGTCTCGAAGCTCGCGCAGACGGCGACGGCCGCCTTGGAACACGCGGGCCTCGATCATGGCGACGTCGATTGGGTGGTTCCCCACCAGGCGAACGTCCGCATCATCGAAGGGACCGCGAAGAAGCTGCGGACCCCGATGGAGAAGGTGATCGTCACCGTCCAGGACCACGGCAACACGTCGGCCGCCTCGATCCCCCTGGCGCTGGCAGCGGGCCGCGCGGACGGACGGCTGCGAGAGGGGCAGATCGTGGTCTGCGAAGCCATCGGCGGCGGGCTCGTCTGGGGCGCGGTCGCGTTCCGCCTCTGACCGGAACGGGGCCGCCGTCGTTCCGCCCCTGTTCGGGTTGACCGCCCCGCGTTCCTTCCGGCAGGCTTGGGGGGATAGGGATGGGGAAAGCAGATGGCCGGGAAAACCCTGACGCGTATGGATTTGAGCGAGGCTGTGTACCGTGAGGTCGGCCTTTCCCGCAACGAGAGCGCTGGCCTGGTCGAATCCGTGCTCGAGCATGTTTCCGACGCGCTCGTGCGGGGCGAGCAGGTGAAGATATCGGGCTTCGGAACGTTCAGCGTTCGTCAGAAGGCCGAGCGCATCGGCCGCAACCCGAAGACCGGCGAAGAGGTGCCGATCGCGCCGCGCAAGGTCCTCTCCTTCCGGCCGTCGCACCTGATGCGCGACCGGGTGGCGGATGCGCCGGCCCCGGTGAGCTGACGCCATGGCGAAGGCCGCCGGGGCGTTCCGCACGATCTCCGAGGCGGCCGAAGTACTGGGCGTCCAGGCTCATGTCATCCGCTTCTGGGAGACGAAGTTCACGCAGGTGAAGCCCGTCAAGCGCGCCGGGGGCCGTCGCTATTACCGGCCGGACGACGTGGCGCTGCTGTCGGGGATCCGGACGCTCCTCCATGACGAAGGGATGACGATCAAGGGCGTCCAGAAGATGATGCGGGAGGACGGTCCGGCAGCCGTCGCGGCCAAGGGCGCCCCCGTCGATCCGGAGGACGACGCGGTCGAAGGCACCTCCGCCGCGAAGCCGGACGAGGACGGCGGCACGGATGCGTCCCGGGGTGCCGAAGCGGCAGCGTACATGCCGCGACCCACCGGCGGCACGGTGGAGGGCGGCGGCCTGGGTACGGCCGGCGATGGCGCCTCACCGCGAGCCGGAGACGATCGCCCGCTTCCCGCAGCCCCCGCGCCTCCTGCCGATGGAGATGCCCCCCCCGCCGGATCGGAACCTGCAGGGGATCGGAACGTGGCGCCCTTCGAGAAGAACGATCCGGCCGCGGATGGACTCTCCCACCCCCAGTCGAAGGCCACGGGCAGCGAGGACGGTTCGGACGCCGACGGAACAACCGAGCCCTCCTCCGGCCTGCCGTCCGCCGGTGAAGGAGCCCGTCACGAAGACCCCGCGGCGTTTTCCGACATGGCCGCCCACGCCATGGGCGAGACAGCGGCGGGCGACGATCGCTTCGTCAAGGAGAAGGTTCCTTCGGAGGATGGAAAAGTCATGGCCGGAGAAACCGATGACGCCCCTCCGTCCCGGCTCTTCGCAGCGCAGCGTCTGGGGCCTGCCTTGGTGCCGGAAGAAGCGGGCCGTTTCTCGGGCCTCCTCGCCGCCTTGCCGTCCGATCCCGCGGATGACGACGAGGTTCCGCTGCCTCCGCTGCGACCGTCCCGACCGCATTGGCGTCGCTTTCGCGCGATCGAGCGCGCGTCGCTCCGGCGGATCGAAGGCCGCATGCGCGATCTTCTCCACAGGATGGAGGGATGAAGCGCCCCCAAGGGGCTTGCCCCCGCCGCCGCGCTTGGTAGAGGGGCCTCCGGCGGGCTATGGCGCAGCCTGGTAGCGCGTCCGTCTGGGGGACGGAAGGTCGCAGGTTCGAGTCCTGCTAGCCCGACCATAGAGAACGCCTCGCCTCCGCCGGGGCGGGGCGTTTCGCTCCGAAGGACCGAAATGACCGACGGCGTTCTTCCCTGTCAGAGCATCGACGCGCTGATCGTCGAGGGAACGATCCTCGCGAAGGGCGCGCCGATCACGGACGGGCAGGTGCAGCCAGCGTCGCTCGACCTGCGGCTCGGGCAGCGGGCCCACCGGGTCCGGGCATCCTTCCTCGCGGGCGAGGGACGAAGCGTAGCGGACCGGCTGGCCGAGTTCGAGATGCACTCCTTCGCGATCGGGAACGGTGCGGTGCTGGAGCGAGGGTGCGTCTATCTCGTGCCGCTGGAGGAGGCGCTGGCCCTTCCGCCGGACCTTTCGGCAACCTGCAACGCCAAGTCCTCGACAGGTCGCCTGGACCTTCTGACCCGCGTCATCACCGACGACGGAAGCGAGTTCGACCGCGTCCCGCCCGGCTATCGAGGGCCGCTCTGGGTCGAGATCTGCCCGAGGTCCTTCTCCGTGGTGATCGACGCTGGCCTGGCGCTCTGCCAGATACGTTTCCGCCGCGGCGAGGCGCGGCTGGACGACGAGGCGCTCGCGTCCCTCCACGAGGCCGAGAGGTTGGTCGACCGCCCCGCCCTCATCGAGGACGGCCTGCGCTTCTCCGTCGACCTCGCGCGAGAGGGGATCGTCGGCTGGCGGGCCAAGCCGCACTCCGGCGCCGTCGATATGCGCCGCGTCGCCGCGCACGAGGCAGCCGAGTTCTGGGAACCGCTTCACGCGCGCCGCGACCACCTGATCCTGGACCCCGGGGCGTTCTACATCCTCGTCAGCCGCGAGGCGGTGCACATCCCGCCAGGATACGCGGCCGAGATGGCCCCCTACCTCGCCATGGTGGGCGAGTTCCGGGTCCATTACGCGGGGTTCTTCGATCCCGGCTTCGGTCACGGCACCCCCGCGCGCGGCGTGCTGGAGGTACGCTGCCACGAGGCGCCCTTCGTCCTCGAGCACGGACAGGTCGTCGGGCGCCTCGTGTACGAGCGGATGGCCGAACGCCCCAGCCGTCTCTACGGCGCGGGGCTGGGGTCGAACTACCAGGGTCAGGGCCTGAAGCTCTCCAAGCATTTCGCCTGACGGGCTGCCCTAGGGGCGCCGGAATAGGCCCTCAGCGGCGGGGTCGGTCGCTTTTCGAGGCGCCGCTCCGCCGCCGTGCAGCGCGCCCCCCGGCATCCATCCCGGCGTTCACGCCGCCCCGGATCAGCCGGTTCATCACTTGGCGCAGGATCATCTGCACGATGCGGTCGAAGCTCATCGGTCCTCCTCGGATGCGTCTCGTTCGTCCCCCCCGATGGGGAGCGGGCGCTGGTCGTCCTCGGGCAACGGCGTTCCCGGCGGCGGGCGGTTCTCGAGGAGCCCGGCCTGCCGCAGCTCCTTCAGGCCCGGCAGATCGCGGGGGCTGCCGAGGCCGAAATGATCGAGGAACGCGCGCGTCGTCACGTAGGTGACGGGACGCCCCGGGGTCTCGCGCCGCTTGCCCAGGCCGATCCAGTCCAGTTCGAGAAGCTGCTCAAGCGTGCCGGTGCTGACGGAGACGCCGCGTATCTCCTCGATCTCGGCGCGGCTGGTCGGTTGATGGTAGGCGACGATGGCGAGCGTTTCGATCGCGGCGCGCGACAGCTTGCGCGTCCGCAGCGTCTCGCGCCGCATCAGGAAGGCGAGGTCGCGCGCCGTGCGGAACGCGAAGCCGCCGCCGGCGCCCTCCAGCACGATCCCTCTGCCCTCGTAGCGACGGCGCAGCGCCTCGATGGCCCGCGCGGGGTCCGATCCCTCGGGAAGGCGTGCGGCGAGGTCCTGCAGCCGCATCGGCTCGGCGGCGGCGAAGAGGATCGCCTCGGCCATCCGCTCCTGCTCGGCCGCGGGGGGCGCGTCGAACAGGCGCTCCTGCGCGGGCGCGCTTGCGGGCGGCGCATCGGTGTTGGCGCTGCCGTCAGTCACGGGTCCGGATCTCTATCGGCTCGAATGTGCCCGCCTGGCGGATCGCGATCCGGCCGGCCTTCGCCAACTCGAGCGAGGCCGCGAAAGTCGCCGCCGCGGCCGAACGCCCCCGCTTCCCACGGGTCCATCCATCAGGCAGGAAGTCCATCAGGTTGGTCCAGGAGGGTACGCCGCCGACGATGCGGCGGAGCCGCTCCAGCGCGGCCTCCATCGTGTCGAGGTCCGTGCGGTCCACCGCGTAGGGCCGAAACTCGTCGCGGGTGCGGATGCGCGCATAGGCCTGCATCAGATCGAGCACGTTCGCCCGATAGCGGATCGTCACGGCCGTCTCGACCGCCTCCGGCGCACCGCGCGCGAACCGCTCGCGCCCTAGCCGGTCCAGCGCCATGAGCCGTGCGCCCGCCTCGCGCATCGCCTCCAGCCGTTGGAGCTGGAAGGCCAGGTGATCGGCCAGTTCCTCCGCGCCCGGCCCCTCCTCCTCCGGGTCGGGCGGCAGGAGGAGGCGGGACTTCAGCAAGGCCAGCCACGCCGCCATCACGAGGTAGTCGGCCGCGAGCTCGAGCCTGACGGCCGCCGCCTCGCGTGTGAAAGCGAGATACTGCTCGGCGAGGGACAGGACGCTGACCTGGCGCAGATCGACCTTCTGCGTCCGCGCCATGGCGAGCAGCAGGTCGAGCGGGCCCTCGTAGCCCTCCACGTCCACGAGGAACGCCTCGGCCTGCAACCTCTCTTCGACTTCGCTCACGGAACCCTCCCGACGATCTCCTCGTATTCGGCGATCAGGGCGGGGATGTCACTTTCCTGGGGGGCGGGGGCCGGAGGCACGGCGGCGGCGCGGCGTAACGCGCCGTTGGAAAGCATTCCGCACCGCGCGGCTATCCCCTCCATCTCGGCCATCTCGCCGTTGCAATGCAGGACGACGTCGCACCCGGCGGCGACGGCCCGCTCGCCCCGCTCCGCCGCCGTCCCCTGCAGGGCCTCCATCGAGATGTCGTCGGTCATCAGAAGCGCGTCCCAACCCATCTCCGCGCGGAGGAAGTCGATCCCCTCGCGCGAGAGGGTGACCGGCGTGGTCTCGTCGATCTGGGGGATCAGCACGTGGGCGGTCATTCCCATCGCTTCGTCGGCGAATTCGCGGAACGGGGCGAAATCGGTGTCGGACAGTTCTTCAACCGGCGCAGAGAGGCGCGGCAGGCCCAAGTGCGGGTCGACCCGCATCCGGCCGTAGCCCGGCAGATGCTTGACGACCGGCAGCACGCCGCCCGCTTTGCCCCCTGCGACCACGGCGCGGGCGATCCGGACGACCTCCTCCACGGTCGAGCCGTAGAGGCGGTTCGCCAGGATCGGGTGCGTCCGCGGGTAGAGGAGGTCAAGGCAGGGAACGCAGTTCACGTCGATGCCGACCTCGTGCAGCTCCTGCGAGATCAGGCGCTGGCGGATCCACATCGCCCTCTCCGGCCGCTCGCCCGCGGCGCGGATCGCGTCCAGCGCGGGCAGGTAGCGGCGCCAGACGGGTGGGCCCATCCGCTGCACGCGTCCCCCCTCCTGGTCGATCAGGATCGGCACGTGCCGACCCACCGCCTCGCGCAGGTCGCCGGTCAGCGCGCGCAGCTGATCCTTCGTCTGCACGTTGCGCGCGAAGAGGATGAAGCCCCACGGGTCGGCCTCGCGGAAGAAGGCCCTCTCCCCCGGGGTGATCGTGGTGCCGGCGCAGCCGAATGCGTAGGCGCCCGGCATGTCAGCGGTGCTCGACCGGGACGCATTCGACGCCCCCCGCGAGCATCGCGTCGCAGAAGCGCACCGCCTCGGGACGCCCGCCGAACCCGGCGGCGCGCAGACGCACCCAGGACCGTCCCCCCGTCTCGCGCCGCTGGATCACCCGCTCGCGCCCGGAGAGATGGGCCGGATGCGCGGAGGCGAGGCGCGTCCATTCGGCACGGGCCGTGTCCTCGTCGGGAAAGGTGCCGATCTGCGCGAGCAGCGCACCAGCGGTCAACGCCTCCGGGGCGATCTCGGGCGCGTCGGGCACGGGGGCCCGGCGGGCGAGCGCGCCGGGCCGCACGCGCGGCCGAAGCGACAGCGTCACCCCCGGCACGGAGGCGGGCAGCACCTCGGCATCAGCGTTCAGCGCAGCGGTGATCGCGTCCTCGATGGGCGACGTGACCGCCACGGGAACTGGCGCGGGCGCCTCCTCCCGCAGGACGGCGAGGATCACGTCCTCCTCGCGCGGCGCCTCGGGCCCGGGGGCGAGGATTACCCGGTCGGCCCCGGGTCGGACGCCGTCCCCGCCCGCGACCGCGTTCACGGACAATCCCTGGTGCGGGATCACCCGTCCGCCCGGATCCGCGGGCCGCTCGCGCATTGGATCGGCCAACGCCTGGATCACCGGGACGCCGGACGCTTCACGGCTGAGGGTCTGCCACCCCCACCAGAGCCCACCGGCGACCAAGGCGAGGGAAGCGCCGGCTCCGACCCATTGCACGGTGCGCTGGGTCACGGCAGCCAAAGCCATGCGTATATCCGGCCCCCCGGCCATGCCGGTCCGTTCAATGTCGGTCATCTCGTGCCCTCGCTCGATGTCCGGCGGCGTGGCGATCTTCCGTCGCTCTCCGCTGACCTCCACAGACTGTCCCGAGTCGCGCCCGCCCGGCAACCGCCGGACCCGCGGAGGTGGCAACGGCGCCACCGCGCCGTGGCCCCTGCGCGACGGTCCGCGCCTTCAGCCGAGGTCGGGCGGCGGCCGGACGCCGAGACACGAAAGGCCCGCCGCCATCGACGCCGCCGCGGCACGCCGGCCGGCATCGTCCAGGCCTTCGGGCCGGTCCAGCGCGGCGATGGAACGTTCAGCGATATCCAGCAAATGCGACAGGACGATCCTCGGATTGCGTTCGGCGGCCGCGCATCGTGCCACGTGCGGCCAGGAAGCGATCGCCAGCGCTAGGGGGCGCGGGGCCCCCCCGCCGTTCGCCCCCACCTCGCCGAGCCGCGCCGCGGCGGACAGCACGCGCCAGGCGGGATTCCCCCATGCGACACCGCGGGCGCCCGCCATGTCGAAGGTCATCGGCACCTCCGCGCGCGGCGCCAACAGCGCGAGCCGCGCGATGTCCGGCCCGAGCGTCTCGAGGATCTCGGCCGCAGGCGGACCGTCGGCCGGACCGACCAGCCGCAGATCGAGCGTCGCGGCGCCCCCCGATAGGGCCGTCACCGCGGCGGTAAGCCGACGTCGATAGGCGGCGTGATCGGTTCCGAGGACGTCGATCAGCGTTCGGTGCCCTTCCAGCCGCAGGCGATGGGCGGCCACGTCGCCTGCGAAGTAAGTCCATCGCCCATCCTCGAGGCGCATGGGGCGCGCACGCTCGTCCCCGAACCGGTCGGCGGCGAAGATGTAGCCGTCCCGCACGTGACCGGCCGCATCGAGGTCCGCGACCGCGGCGGCCACGGCGCCGCCTTCCATCAGCGCCCGTTCGAAGATGAAGCGATCCATGCGTACGCCGAATGCCTCGAGTTCCGATCGCACCATCCGCATCGCGCCGCGCACAGCATGGGCCCTCAGAGGAGCGAGCCATCCGTCCTCGTCATCGCCGCCGTCGGGCGCATCAGCGGCGATCGGCGCCAGCGCGGGGTCCGTGGTGCGACCCTCCTGCACGCCACGGACGGCGCGGGCCAACGTATCGGCCTGCGCGCCCCCGTCGCCGACGTAGTATTCGCGCGTCACGGCATGGCCGGCGAATTCCAGCGTCCGGGCGAGGGCGTCGCCGAAGGCCGCCTGCCGAAGGTGCGAGGCGCTGAGGCCGGGCGTCGGATAGGCGGAGGCGAACTCGATCGAGACGGGTTCACCTCGGTCACCCGCCGTGCCCCAATCAGGCCCCATGTCGGCGGCGACCTTCAGCGCATCGTCCAGGGCCGCCTTCGAAAGCCTCAGGTTGACGAAGCCGCCCGCGGCGGAGGCGCGATCGATGCGGAAATCCTTGGAAAGCCGCCGCACCAGCACCGCCGGATCGGTTCCGGCGACGAGTGCGGCGTTCGTCGCCAGATCCCCCTGAGACGTCGTGGGCGCCTTCCGCAGGACGACGGCGTCCAAGTTCAAGCCCTCGGGGAGCGCGGACCGAAGGTCCGACAGGATGGCGCCGAGAAGGTCCACCCCTGCGCCCTAGCCGCCCCTTCGCGGGGGTGGCAAGGCGCGCCGCACCCTCACCCCAAGGCGCGGCCGGTCAGGCGGCTCCATTCCCGCAGGGCGAAGCGATCGGTCATCCCCGCGACGTAGTCCGAGACGAGGCGCGCCGTCTGCGTTGCATCGCCTTCGGTCGCACGAACGTCGTCCTGCCATTCCCGGGGGAGGAGCGAGGTCTGGTCGAGATAGATCGGGAACAGTTCCCGCACCACGCCCGTCACACGCGTCCGCATCTCGATCACGGCCGGCGCCCGATACATCCGAGTGAAGAGGAAGGCGCGGATCACCTGGAGGTCCGCCCACATCGCGTCCGAGAAGCGGATCACCGGGACGCCGGCGCGGCGCACGGCGTCCGCGTCCGTGGGCGCGACCTCACGGATGCGCGTCCTGCTGGTCTCGATAACGTCGGCGACCATGGCGCCGAAGACCCGTCGCAGGGCCTCCGCCCTCCGGCGGCGGGCGTCGAGGCCCGGGAACACGGTGCCCACCTCCGCGAAGGCCGCACCGACCAGCGGCAGTTCAGACGCCTCACGCTCGGTGAAGAGGCGCGCGCGAAGCCCGTCCTGGATGTCGTGATTGTTGTAGGCCACATCGTCCGACAGCGCCGCGACCTGCGCCTCGGCCGAGGCGTGGGTGGTCAGCTCGAGATCCTGAACGCGGTCGTACTCCGCCAAGGCCCAGGGCAGAGGGGCGGGCACGGGACCGTTGTGCTTGGCGATGCCCTCCAACGTCTCCCACGTGAGGTTGAGCCCGTCGAAGCGGGCATAGGATCGCTCCAGCCGGGTGACGATGCGGATCGCTTGGGCGTTGTGGTCGAAGCCGCCATGGACTGCCATCAATTCGGAGAGCGCGTCCTCGCCCGTATGGCCGAATGGCGTGTGGCCGAGGTCGTGCGCCAGGGCGACGGCCTCCGCCAGATCCTCGTTCAGGCCCAATGCGCGGGCGATGGTTCGCGCGACCTGCGCGACCTCGATCGAATGGGTCAGGCGGGTGCGGTAGTGATCGCCTTCATGCTCCAGGAAGACCTGCGTCTTGTGCTTGAGCCGTCGGAAGGCGCTCGCGTGGATGATGCGGTCGCGGTCGCGCTGGAACGGCCCGCGGTGATCGAAGTCCTCCTCGTCGTGAAGGCGCCCGCGCGTCGCGTCCGGGCGGCAGGCGGGCGCGGGCAACGGGCCTGTCCGCGGCACGGGCCCGAGGTCCTGCTTGCGAAGCGGCGCCGTCATCGAAGGACCCTTTCTCTTGGCGGACGTTGGAACGTCCTCCACCATCCTTATATGCAAACATTGGAAAAGGGTGAATCCACGGGGGTCCCGGATGTTCCTTCCGCCGAAAGTGACCGACAGGGCCTACGAGCGCCTGTCCGAGATCGGCGCCGCCGCGCAGGGCAAGGCCCTGCGCGTCGCAGTGGACGGCGGGGGCTGCTCGGGCTTTCAGTATCGGATCGAGCTTGGCGAACCGGAGGATGGGGATACCGTCCTCGAGGGCGCGGGCGAGCGGGTCCTGGTCGACGAGGTCTCGATGCCCTTCCTCACCGGCGCCGTGATCGACTTCACCGAGGAGCTGATCGGCGCACGGTTCACCGTGGACAACCCCAATGCCGCCTCGGCCTGCGGCTGCGGCGTATCCTTCGCCATGTAGGCCTCGCGCGTCCGGCCCGGACGCTGCGACGTGATCGCTATGCTGCCAGTGGCAGGGCCGAGCGGGAACGGATGATGGGGGCGGCGGCCCCGTAGGCGGCGATGCCGTCGGGCAGGGCGGCCAGGATCCGCAGGCGATCGACCGGCGACAGGCGCGCCATCGCTTCGGCTCCGGGGAAGAAGCTTTCGGCAGCGGCGCCTTCGGCATCGAGGATGGAGTGGCGCTTCGTCAGGATGTGGACGTAGTCGATCCATCCGCCCTCCTCCCTCGTGACGCCGGCCATGCCGAGCAGCGACTTCGCCGGCACCAGGACCGCCGCCTCGCCGTAGAGGAGTTCGGCCCGCCAACCCGTCACCAGCATCCGGTGCTCGGGCGACACCCTCAGCACCCGCGCGTTCCCGATGGCACCCGGCGCAAACCGGACGGGGGCGTTCCCGCCCGACGCCGGAACGCGGCTGCGGCCGACCCAGAGGATCGGCACGGGGCCATCTGGCGTCACCAACAGATCCCCTGCGACTAGGTTCCCGGCACGCGCCCGGCCACCTGGAACCGCGATCCGCGTTTCAGCCTCGAAACAGGGAACGAAGTTTGTGGCGACGCGGTCCGCAACGATTTGTGCATCGTTAGTAAGGGATCGATTAAGTCTGAGCGAGCGGATCGGCCCCGCCTCCATCGCCGCGACATCCGAATTGTTCTGAAACTCGGGCAGCAAATAGAAGCGGCCGTCGGCAAGCTGTGCCAAGACGGCCGAGATATTTGCTGTTGTGCCGTCCGCATAGGTCAGCGTCGCGTCGTAGCCCATGGCGCTATCCAACAACACTAATTCTGTATCGTTGCCCTCAACAAGGGTGGCGGTCTCTTGGGTGGAAGGGTTGTTGTCACGATCCCAGCGGTTGTCGCCGTCGGTATCGTTCACTGTAAATTTAGCGAATTTCCCTGCCAGCGGATCGTTGGCGCTGCCGAAGGTCACGCCGCGACTGAAGAGTAACTCGGTCGCGGACGTTCTCTCGTCCGTATCGAAGTCCCGCCTCGATCCGAGAAAGATAGCGTTCCAAGTCAACGGCATTCGTGAGGCCTTCCATGTTTCCGGCCCGCCCGAACTGATGCCGGCCTGGGGCGTGGATCGGGCGTTATCCGATCATTTGCGGGGCATCCAGGGGCCCCGGACAGGCTTGCGCGCACCGACCCGTCGCGCCATCCCCGGCTCCATGCGTATCGCCACCTTCAACGTCAACGGCATCAAGGCCCGCGCGCAGATCGTCGCGGACTGGTTGCGCGACAGCGCGCCGGACATCGCCCTCCTGCAGGAACTGAAATCGGTGGACGAGGCCGTCCCCCGCGAGGTCTTCGAGGACGCGGGCTACAATCTACAGACGCATGGCCAGAAAGGCTTCAACGGCGTCGCCATCGCCGCGAAGCATCCGATCGAGGACGTGCGGCGCGGCTTGCCTGGCGCGGAGGGCGCGGGCCGGGAGGGCGCCGACGACGAGGAGGCGCGCTGGATCGAAGCGACCGTCGTCGGGGACGTGGCGGTGCGGGTCTGCGCCCTCTACCTGCCGAACGGCAACCCTGCGCCCGGCCCCAAATACGACTACAAGCTGCGCTGGATGGAGAGGATGCGCCTGCGCGCGGACGAACTTCTCAGCACGGAGGAGGCCGTGGTGATGGGCGGCGACTACAACGTGATCCCGCAGCGGATCGACGTCGCCCGACCCGAGGTCATGGAGGACGACGCCCTCTTCAGGCCTGAGACGCGCGAGGCCTTCCGCCGGATCGAGAACATGGGCTACTTCGACGCGTTCCGCCTGCGCGAGCCGGGGCCGGGCCACTATTCCTACTGGGACTACCAGCGCGGCGCCTTCGACCGGAACGAAGGGCTGCGGATCGACCATCACCTCCTCAGCCCGCAGGCTGCCGACCTGCTGGCGGGCGCATGGATTGAGACCGCGCCGAGGGCGAAGGCGAAACCCTCCGACCACACGCCCGTCTGGATCGAGCTAGGCGCCTGAAAGGCCTGGATGGTCGGGAAGGCGGCCCGCGCCATGCATGATTGGCCCGGGGTTCCTCGGCAGGCAGCGGGAGGACCGCCTAGGCGGTGACGTCCGCGTCCCACAGCCAGCGGTAGCGCCGCAGGAGAAGCCCAGGGGCCAGCACGCTCGCGGTTCCAAGGGCCGCCCAGCCAGCCAGCCGCCCAGGCCCGCCCATGTGGTAGTTGCGCGCGTTGTCCCGCGCTGCCGCCAAGGCCCTGGCCACCCGGTCCCGCCGCGCCGCTTCCCAGCCCCGCAGCGCCCGGTCCAGGGTCGCGGGCGCATCGGTGGCGAGCGCCAGGCTCAGCGCATCCTCCAGCGCCAAGTTCGCGCCCTGCGCCAGGAAGGGCAGGGTCGGGTGCGCCGCATCGCCGATCAGCGCGACCCCCTGGCCGGTGAACGGCGGCAGCTTCGGCAGGGCGTGCAGCCCCCAGTGCGAGCAGGTCCCGACCCGCTGGAGAAGGCCAGCCAGGCCCGGAGATGCATCGGCGAAGGCCGCCCGCATCTCGTCGGGATCGCCGAGCAGCCGCCAGTCCGCCGCCCTCCACTCCCCTCGCTCGGCCACCGCGACCACGTTCCAAAGGGCTCCGCCGCGAAGGGGATAGGTCACCACGTGCCGACCCGGGAACAGGTGCACCGTCGCGACCGGATCGCCTGCCCCCTCCCCTTCCACGGTCGCGCGCCACGCCACCTGGCCGGTGAAGGCCGGTTCCGCACCGGGCGCCAGCGCGTCGCGTACGCGCGACCCGACGCCGTCCGCACCGATCACCAGATCGGCGTCGAGAAGCTCATTCTCGCCGCGCTGTTCGACACGCAGTGTCGGCCGCCGGCCCCGGTCGATCAGCGCCCCCACATGGCGGCCGAGGAGCAGCTTCACCCCCGCCTCCCGGCAAGCCCGTTCGAGGATGGAATGCAAGTCGGCGCGGTGGAGAAGACGGAAACCGTGCAGACGATCGAGAGGCAGTCGCGCCACGTCCCGGCCCGTTCGGCCGGATACCAGGCATACCGCCCGCGTCCGCTCGCCGGCGGCCTCCATCTCGGAGGAGAGACCGAGCGCGTCGAGCACGCGATGCCCGTTCGGGGAAAGCTGCAGGCCCGCGCCGACCTCGCGAAGGACGGGCGCGACTTCGGAGACGACGACGCGGCCGCCGAGCCGGGCGAAGGAGAGCGCTGCGGCCAGTCCCGCGATCCCGCCCCCCGCAATCAGGACGTCGCGGCCCCTGTTCGATCCTGCCGGCCTGTCCCGCGCGGCGGCCTCGGAGAGGTCAGTCGTCGCGATGGACGCGCTCGCGCCGCTCGTGCTTCTCCTGCGCCTCGAGCGAGAGGGTGGCGATGGGGCGCGCGTCGAGCCTCTTGAGGGAGATCGGCTCGCCCGTGGCCTCGCAGTAGCCGAACTCGCCCTCGTCGATCCGGCGCAGGGCGGCGTCGATCTTAGCGACGAGCTTGCGCTGCCGGTCGCGGGTCCGCAGCTCGAGCGCCCGATCCGTCTCCTCGGAGGCACGGTCCGCGACGTCCGGAATGTTGCGGGTGCCGTCCTTCATCGATTCGACCGTGTCGCGTGTGTCCGACATCAGGTCCTGCTTCCACGCCAGCAGCTTCCGGCGGAAGTACTCGATCTGCTTATCGTTCATGAATGGCTCGTCCTCGGCTGGACGGTAATCCTCCGGCAAGAAAACCTGGGCTTTCATGTGCGCGTCTTCTCCCTGGCGACCGGGCGGGGGGTGCCGGCCTTTCCCCGGCGCCCGTCTATCCGCACCAAGCCAGGGTGTCACTATGCTAAGACATGCCTCCGCAGGCGTTTGACGCCGGCTGCCCGGTGGCTTAGCGGCCCGGGCCGCACCGGATCGGAGGAAGTCCATGGCGCGCTTCGAGGGCACCGACAGCTACATCGCGACCGAGGGCCTCGCCGTCGCCGTGAACGCCGCCGTCGCGCTCGGCCGTCCGCTCCTCGTGAAGGGCGAGCCCGGGACCGGCAAGACCGAGCTCGCGCGGCAGATCTCGGCTGCGCTCGGCGCCCCGTTGATCGAATGGCATGTAAAATCGACCACCCGCGCCGCCCAGGGCCTCTACGAGTACGACGCCGTCAACCGCTTGCGCGACAGCCAGCTCGGCGAGGCGCGGACCTCGGACGTGGCCAACTACATCCGCCCCGGCAAGCTGTGGGAGGCGCTCGCCGCGGACGAACGCGTGGTCCTGCTGATCGACGAGATCGACAAGGCCGACATCGAGTTCCCCAACGACCTCCTTCAGGAGCTCGACCGGATGGAGTTCCATGTCTACGAGACCGGCGAGACAGTGCGCGCCCGCCACAGGCCCGTCGTGGTCATCACGTCCAACGACGAGAAGGAGCTGCCCGACGCCTTCCTGCGCCGCTGCTTCTTCCACTACATCCCGTTCCCGGACGAGGCGACGCTCAGACGTATCGTCGAGGCGCATCATCCGGGCGTGAAGGACGCGGTCCTGGAGGCCGCGCTCGAGCGGTTCTTCGAGCTCCGCGAGACGCCCGGGCTGAAGAAGAAGCCCTCCACCTCCGAGATGCTCGACTGGCTGCGGCTGATCCTCGCCGAGGACCTCGCGCCGGCGGACCTGCGCGCGCGGGGTGGCGACGCCCTGCCCCCGCTCCACGGGGCGCTGCTGAAGACCGAAGCCGACCTTCACCTCTTCGAGCGCCTGGCTTTCATGGATCGGGGCACGCGCCGCTGAAGGGACGACCGTCGAAAGGTCGGGCCGTCGAGATCCACGTGCGCGAGGATAAGGGGAAGGCTGGCCCGGCCCTGCGCGAACGCACGGAGCGATCGCCCCGCGGGACGGGACAGATCCGCCCCGGCATCGTTAGGCTAGGGTCATGGAATCATCGGGCCTCGCCATCCGTCCACTCGCACGCGCGGACCGCGCGGGCTGGGGACGCCTCTGGGAACACTATCTGGCGTTCTACGAGACGACGCGCCCCGCATCCTACTTCGATGCCTATTTCGAACGCCTTCTCTCGGGCGATGCGCACGATTACCACTGCCTCCTCGCGGTAGTGGACCGCCCCGTTGGCCTCGCCCACTACTGCCTACACGCCCATGGATGGCAGGCCGAGCCGGTGTGCTACCTTCAAGACCTCTTCGTGGACCCAGCCACCCGGGGAACGGGCACGGGCCGCGCTCTGATCGAAAGGGTCTACGTCAATGCCGACGGGCGCGGTGCCAAGGGCGTGTACTGGACCACCCAGCATTTCAACGCCGCAGGTCGGCGCCTCTACGACCGCGTAGGCGAGCTGACGCCATTCATAAAGTACCAGAGACCGTCGTGATCCGTCCGGCAGCCCTTCTGGTATCGACCCTCCTCGCGGCCTGCGCGCCGGCGCCGGAGACGACGCGCGCCGTGCCGATGCACTTGGCGCTGCCGGCGATGCAAACATTCGGTCCCTCTGCACCGGGACCCCTGCGCCGCTCCAACGCGACGATCGCGCGGGACTTCCTCGACCTGCACTTCGCGCTGGAATCGGGTCGGACCCTGCCCCGCCTGACCCGTTTCGAAGGCCCCGTCACGCTGCGCCTCGTCGGCGCGCCGCCCCACCTTGCAGGCGAGGCGGACCTGCTGACGCGGCGCCTGCGAGACGAGGCCGACGTCGACATCCGCCTGGACACCGCGGGCGATCGCACGATCACGGTGCAGATCCTTCCAGGGCACGTGGTGCGGCGCATCGTGCCCACGGCCGCCTGCTTCGTCGCGCCGCGCGCCTCCTCCTGGGCGGAGTACGAAGCCGGCCGCCGCGCCGGCACGACCGACTGGGCCGCCCTCGCCGAGCGCCGGCACGTCGTCGTCTTCATCCCCTCCGACCTTCCCCCGCAGGAGCAGCGCGACTGCCTGCACGAGGAGGTGGCCCAGGCGCTCGGCCCGCTCAACGATCTCTGGCACCTCGCGGATTCGGTCTTCAACGACGACAACTTCCATGCGGTCCTGACGTCCTTCGACATGCTCGTGCTGCGAATGACGTATGCCCCCGAGCTGCGGTCGGGCATGTCGCGCGAGGTCGCCGCGGCCGCCCTGCCGCGCATCCTCGCAAGGCTGAACCCGCGAGGCGGAAGCGTGGACCTGACCAACCCTGCCACCGATACCCGATGGTCGGCCTTGATGGCGGCCGCCCTGGGGCCCGGGCAGGCGAGGGTGCGGCGCGAACGCGCCGTCCGTGCCGCCGAGGAGGCGCGGCGCTTCCCCGACACCCGAAGGGCCTTCGCCCTCTACGTGTACGGCCGGCTCTCGCTGTCCGTCGATGGCAGCGCTGCGCTTGCCGCCTTTCTGCAGGCGGGCGAGATATACGCCCGCGCCGACCTTCCCGTGCAGAGCGCGCATGTCGCGGTCCAGATGGCTGCCTTCGCCCTCTCCGCCGGTCGGCCCCGGACGGCGATCGCCATCGCGCGCCAGCACCGTCCCGCTGCCGATGCCGCGCAGAACGCCTCCGTCCTCGCCTCGCTCGGCCTGATCGAGGCCGAGGCGCTGAAACTCCTCGGCCGCACGGCCGAAGCGGAGGCGCTGCGCGTGGACAGCCTCGGCTGGGCGCGATACGGCTTCGGTTCGGGCACGGCCTTGGCGGCCCGCGTCGCTGAGATACGGGGCTTGGCGCCTCGCTAGAGGGGATTCAGTCATGCCGCTCTTCGTGCTGGGATTTGTGATCGGCGGCTTCCTCGGCGCACGCAAGGCGAAGGCCCTCGGCGGCAAGGCTGCGGACATGGCCCAATACGCCGCCGGCTACGGCATCGCCTTCGGCCTCGTCGGCTTTCTCGTCGCGGTGGTCGTCACGCGCCTGTCGTCCTGATGCTTCTGACCTTCTTCCACGCCCTTCGGGCGGAGGGAAGCGGCACCACCCTGGGCGAATGGCTCGATTTCCTCGCGGCCCTACGGGCCGGCGAGGGGGGCCTGACCCCGGACGGCTTCTACTGGCTCGCCCGCACCGCCCTCGTGAAGGACGAGACGCGGATCGACCGGTTCGACCGCGCCTTCGCCCGCACGTTCGAGGATGCCGGGGCCGTTCCCATCGGGGACGTGCTGAGCGCTGCCGCGCTGCCCGAGGAATGGCTCCGCAAGCTGGCCGAACGGCATCTGACGGAGGAGGAGCGTGGCGCCGTGAACGGCCCCGGCGGCTTCAAGGCGCTGATGGACCTTCTTCGCAAGCGCCTGGAGGAGCAGGAGGGTCGTCATCAGGGCGGCTCGAAGTGGATCGGCACCGCCGGAACCTCGCCCTTCGGCGCCTACGGCTACAATCCCGACGGCGTTCGGATCGGTCAGGACACGTCGCGCCATCGTCGCGCCGCGAAGGTCTGGGATCGGCGCGAGTTCCGGGACTACGACGACACGCGGGAGATCGGCACCCGGGCGATCAAGATGGCGCTCCGGCGCATGCGGCGCTGGGCGCGGGACGGGGCCGCCGAGGAGCTGGATCTCGCCACCACCATCCGGGAGACCGCCCGCTCGGGCTTCATCGACGTCCGCACGCGTCCCGAGAGGCGGAACGCGGCGAAGGTCCTCCTCCTGCTCGACGTCGGTGGGTCGATGGACGACCATGTCCGCGCGGCCGAGGATCTCTTCTCCGCCGCTCGCGCCGAGTTCGCGGATCTCGGCACGTTCTATTTCCACAATTGCCCTTACGAGACCCTTTGGCGAACGGCCCGGCGACGCCCCGACGACGCCGTGCCGACCCGGGCGGTCCTGAACGGCCACGGGTCGGGCTGGACCTGCATCGTCGTCGGCGATGCCGCCATGTCGCCCTACGAGATCGCCTTTCCCGGCGGCGCCAACGAGTACTGGAACGAGGAGGCCGGCGAGGTCTGGCTGCGCCGCATCGCGGAAGCCTGGCGTCGCTTCCTGTGGATCAACCCCGTTCACGAAGACGAATGGCGCCTGACCCGATCCACGCAGATGATCCGCGCGATAACGGGCGAGGACCGGATGGTTCCGCTTACGCTCGAAGGGCTGACGCGCGGCATGCGGCTTCTGGCCTAGGCGGCGGTGCCTTGCCGCGGCGGCCCCTCAACGCCCCTGACCTCGACGAGAAGGTCCTCCTCGGGCATCTCCTTGAGGATCGACGTGTCGCCTGTCGTCTCCAGGACCATCAGCGCCACCTCGGAACGATCCGATATGCCCGCCACCCGCAGCTTCTGCCGCAGATCGTCGTCCGTGATCCGCGCCGTCCGCAACGCGTCGTGCCGCACCGTGCCGTTCCGCATCAGCACGAGGGGCTCGTTGTCGCTCCAGCGCTGAACGGCCGGGGCGCGGGAGCGGACGATGCCGACGAGCCATTGGACCCCGATCAATCCGGCCAGCCCGATCGCCCCCTGCCACCAGGGGATCGTGTAGTTCAGGACGGTCGCCGCCAACGTCGATCCGACCGCGACCGTTGAGATGAAGTCATGCGCGCTCATCTTAGCAAAGGTCCGGAGGCCGGAGATGCGCACGTAGAGCATGATCAGCGGGATAAGGATCAGGGCATCCGTCAGCGGCGTGATCCAGTCGGGGATGTCGGGCATGGGCGTCTCCTTCTCCGGGCGAATGGGCCGCACCCTGCGGGGGTTCCCTCGGGCCATACGATCCCCATTCTCAGGTCATGCTCAAGCTGACCCCAATTCTGCTGGCAATCGGCTACGCGCTTCTGATGTACCGCTTCTCCGCATGGCGCACGCGCAAGGAGCTGGACGCGAAGTCGACCGAATTGGCCGACAGGCGCCTCCTCGGTCTCCTCTCCCCCATGGCCGAGGCGCTCGACGTCGAGCGGGTGCGCGTGATGATCTACGAGATCGATCCTGTGAACGGCCTCGCAGCGCCGGACGGGCGGATCTTCGTCACCCGAGGCTTTCTGCAGAAGTACCAGCAGGGCCTCGTCACGGCGGAGGAGCTGGCCAGCGTGATCGCCCACGAGATCGGGCACGTGGCGCTGGGCCATTCCCGCCGCAGGATGATCGACTTCTCGGGCCAGAACGCCATCCGCGTCATCCTGATGGGGCTGGTAGGACGTTTCGTCCCCCTGATCGGGCCTTTGATCGCGAACGCGGTCGTGGGCCTCGTCGCCGCCGGCCTCTCCCGCAAGGACGAGTACGAGGCCGACGCCTACGCCACCGCGCTCCTGGTGAAGTCCGGGATCGACACCGCCGCTCAGAAATCGCTCTTCCGCAAGCTCGAGCATCTCACGGGCGGCGCTGGAGGCGGCACGCCGGCCTGGCTGCTGACGCACCCCAAGGTCGACGAACGCATCGCGGCGATCGAGGCCAACGAGCGGCGATGGGGTCTGGACTGATGCGCCGTCGCCCCGGGCGCCCGGGCGGCGTGGCGGCGCATGCTGCGCGTCACATCCCGAGCGCTTGCTTGTACATGTCCAGGACCGCCTCCTCCTCGGCGATGTCGTCCTTGTCGCGCTTGCGCAGCGCGATGACCTTCCGGATCACCTTGGTGTCGTAGCCGCGGCCCTTGGCCTCGGCCATGACCTCCTTCTGCTGGTCCGCGATGTCCGCCCTCTCCTGATCGAGCCGCTCCCAACGCTCCACGAACTGACGCAGCTCCTCGGCGGTCACGCGATAGCTCTCCGGCGTCTCCGATCCATCCATCTCCTGCCCTCCTCGCAGCTTGGGGGGTCGGCGTAGACTGCCTGGATGCAAGTCGCCAGCGGGATGCTTGCCGGGCGCCGAAGGCCGGCCTAATGGCGCGGCATGGCAGCCACGATCACGCTCTGGACCGGCGTGGCCCTCACGGTGCTGGGGCTCGGCGGGCTGGTCCTCTCCATCTTCCGGGTCGCGCGCGCGCGCCGCGTGGCGGGCGGGGACGACGACGCGCTGCGCGCCGCGCTCCTGCGCATCCTGCCGCTGAACCTCGGCGCGCTCTTCGTGTCCGCGCTGGGGCTGATGATGATCGTCGTCGGGCTCTTCCTCGGTTGAGGCGCCCCTACCGGTCCCGAAGGAGGAAGCGCCGGACATGATCGAGGCCGAAGCCCTGAAGCGCACGGCGCGCGACCTCCTCCTGCGGCTTGCGGATGGGGCCGATGCGGATGGGATCTACGCCCCCGGTGCGGTGCTCCATGTCTCGCAGCCTTGGGGACGCCTCGCGGGTGCGGCCGTGCCGCGCTTCGTCGCCGAGCTGCGTGCCGCCATTCCCGACATGACCCGCCGGGACATAGTCCTCGCCGGAGGGACGAACCGCCCGGACGAGCGGTTGGCCGGACCACGCCGTCCATCCCTCGTCGCGGCGATCGGGACGCTTTCGGGCACCATGCGCGCCCCGCTCAGGGGCATCCCGGCGACGAACGGCACGGTCCATCTGCGCTACGGCGAGACGCATGCCGTCGAGGGCGGGCGCATCGCCGAGTCACGGATCATCCTCGACCTCGTGGACCTCGCACGGCAGTGCGGCACCCCTCCCCTTCCCCCGTCGCTCGGAGCCGAGCATCTTTGGCCCGGTCCCGCCACGGGCGACGGCATCCATCGCGCCGGCCCATGGGCGGGGCCGGATGCGCTGGAGACGGTGTTCGCCATGCACGAGGCCCTGCACGCCTTCGACGGACAGGACCTCGATTCGATGCCGCACGCGGACCATTGGACGCCGGACTTCGATTACATGGCTGGCGGGGGCATCGGCGCGATGAAGGGTCTCGCAGGCTTCCGCGCCTGCCATCAGATTCCTTTCCTTCGGGCCTTCCCCGACCGGGCTTCCGAAGGACATCACGTGCGCCTGTCCGACGGGCCCTACGCCGTGACGGGCGGCGCCGTGATCGGCACCCATTCCGCCGAATGGCTGGGCATGGCGCCGACAGGGCGGCGCGTGCGGATACCCGTGATGGACTTCTACCGCGTCCGCGAGGACGGGCGCATCGCGGAGAACTGGCTGCCCATCGACGTGGTCGGAGCGGCGACCGACATGGGCGTCGACCTTCTGGCCCGTGTCCGCCATCTCGCGGGTGAACGGCGGACGAAGCTCTAGACCGCGTTCGGCGGCTCTGCGGGCGTCCTGATCCGTGAGGCATGCGGCTCTGCCATCGATGCTTCCACGCCCGGTGCCCTTGCCGGGCATCGGCCTGAGCGGTCCGAACCATTCCTATGGCGATGCCGGCCGCCGTTCGCCGTATCACGCGGGCTGCCCGATCGGTCGAAGGCATGCGGGCGACCCCTGGGCTCCGTTCAGCGCCTCGGGGGGCTGGCCTGACGACCTTCCGCCCGGTAGTGATCCAGCCCATGCCGATCCGCCCGCTGACAGACCGCCACGCCGTCTCACCCCAGATCGAGCCTGAGGATGTTCCCGTTCTCGCCGCTGAAGGGGTGACCGCCATCCTGTGCAATCGGCCCGACGGGGAAGTGCCCGCTGGCCTTCGTGCGGCGGACCTGCGCGCGGCTGCCGAGGCTGCCGGCCTCGCCTTCGCCGAACTGCCAGCTCATCACGCCGAGATCGGGCCGGAGCTTGCGGCGCGGCAGCGGGCCGAAGTGGCTCGGCTGTCGACCGAAGGGAGCGGGACGGTCTTGGCCTACTGCGCCTCCGGCACGCGCTGCACGATCCTCTGGGCACTGGGCGAGGCGGGTCATATGCCGGAGGAGGAGATCATCGCCAACGCCGCAGCGGCCGGCTACGACCTCGGCGGTCTCCGCGGCCGCTTGGGCTGACCCCCCGATCGGAGGCTTGGTCGGAGCATCTCGAAATGCTCGGCCGGCGCGAGATCTCGAGACAGAAAGGTCCAGGGCGGCGCACCTTGCTGGCCGCTACGGCGCAATCGTCCGCTGATGGACGGGCTTCACGAACCTGCCGGCTCGCCGGCCTCGGAGGTCGGGGGATCGTTTCCGGGTGCTGGCGTGGAATGGCCGCCGAAGGCCCTCGTGCTCGGCTCGCCGTCCCTCTCATCCGGCCGGTCCTGTTCCTGCAACGCCCCGGAAACAGGCTGGATGGGCCGCTCCAAGCCGAAGGCGGTGCCCATGACGTCCGCGGGCGAGAGGACGTCGGGCACCGATCCGTTCGGACGGCCGGTGCCATGCAGGCGGAGCGCGCGCACCGTTCCTGCCCGCCCGACACGTCCACTGGCGATAGAACGGCCTTTCGCTTCCAACGTGGCGCCCGACAACCCGATCCCGTTCAAGGGCAGCACCGTCCCCACGGTCAATCCTTCGATTTGCGCCAAAGGTATCCGCGCGCGCGCCAGCACCGCGCGGAGGGGCGCGCGGCTGCCCTTGCGCGACAGCGGCACCGGCCCGCCCGAAAGGTCGGGCGCCATGCCTTCCCGCCCCTCGACTGGTCGCAGGAGCACGATCCGTCCATCCACTCCTTTGCCCGCTAGGTGCAGCTCGATCCGTTCGTAGAGGCCGGGTTCGAGGAGGATGTTCAGCGGGCGGGCCGGGCGCGGTCCGGCGGATAGCCACGACGCCACCTCGTCCACGAGCGCCAGCAACTCCGCCGCGAACGATGCGCAGAGCGCGCCGGCGGCGATACCCCCGCCGGTCGGCGCGGTGCCGGCCAGCGGACGGCCGGTCAGGCGCCACTCCGCCACGGCATCGGCGAGGTTCGGGGTGAACACGGCGAACCCGTCCCGCGGGGCATTCTCTGCCGAGAAGGCCAGCAGCGGTCCTTCGGGCAGGGGCGCGAGGCGCTCGCGCTCGCCGAGGACTATGTCGAGGTTCCTCGGCACCAGAGGCATTCCGGTCCAGCGCTCGGCGAGACGCGGCACCGCCCCCATGACAGCCGCCCTCGCGGGGGTGCGGGCGGCGGAGGGGCGGCGCAGGAGGCGCGGCAGGAGGTCGGGCGCGGCGAGGGCCATGTCGATCTCTTGCCCGCAAAGGGTTGAGAAACCGTTTAGCCGCCCGTCATTCGGCCGCCTCGCGATGTCCGGCCGGGGCGACGCGCCGCGGCAGGCGCACCCGAAATGCCGTGCCGCCCTGCCCCGGCAGGTAAGCTATCCCACCCCCCAGGCGTTCCATGATCTCGCGGCTGATGGCGAGGCCCAGCCCCGCCCCGCCAGCGGCGGCATGATCGCCGAGGCGAGCGAACTTCTCGAATATGACCGTGCGGTCCGCAGGCGCGATCCCGGTGCCGTTGTCCACCACGTCGACCAGCACCTCGGCGTCCCGCCGCCTCACCTCGAAGCGCAACTCCGGCGATTCGGCGTCGCAGTACTTGCGGACATTCGTCACGAGATTCGCGAAGACCTGCACCAACCGGTCCGCATCCGTGAAGAGCGTCACCCGCTCGTCCACCGGATCGCGCCGCACGGCAAGGCCGTGCGTTCCTGCCGCGAGCAGCGCCCGATCGATCACGGCGTCCAGCCGCGCCTCGGCGAGGTTCAGCCGCACCTGCCCGTTCTCCAGCACCGAAAGATCGAGAAGGTCGTCCAGCAGCCGCGTCAGGCGCATGGCCTCGTCATGCACCGTGCCAGCATAGCGCGCCCGCTCCGCGTCGGAGAGGTCGTTCGACATCAGAATGTCGGCGAAGGCCCGGATCGAGGTCATGGGGGTCCGCAGCTCGTGGGAGATCTGGCCGAGGAACGCATCCTTCTGGCGCGCCAGCCGGGTCAGGGCGGCATTGGCATCCCGCAGGCCCCTTGCCGCCCGCTCGGCCTCCTCGGTCTTCAGCTGCAGCGCATGCGACTGCTCCAGCACCTGCGCCGTCTCGTCGGCGACGGCCACCAAGTCGGCGACCGAGATCGCCCGCCGCCCCATGACCTGCGCCATCATGGCGTCCGCCGTCGCGCCGCCGACGCTTCCGGCCAACTCGCGCTCCAGCGCCATCAGGAACTCCGGCGTCGGGTCCGGAAGGTAGCCGTCCTGGCCCTGCCGCGCGGCCCAGCCCCGAAAGAACGCCTGTGCCCTGCCCGGCCCCAGCAGACGCTGGGCCATCACCATGAGCGCTTCCGGATCGGCGCCGCGCGCGTCGTCGGCCCCGGAGGCGCGGCTCTCGAACACGCCGGTGAAGGCGGCGCCCTGAAGACGCTCCAGAGGGGTGGGAAAGGTCACCAGCGAGACGGCCACAAACGCGAAGGAGTTCAGGAGCATCGACAACACGAACGCATGGACAACCGGATCCATGCCGGACAGCCCGAAGAGGCTTGTCGGCCGCAGCCAGCCCATGGCGAAGGGGCCATCTACCATGACCGCCGCAGGAACGATGCCGTCTCCAAAAGAGGGAAGGAACAGCGTCCAGGACCAGACCGCGAAGCCGGTCACGAGGCCTGCGGCGGCGCCCCAGCGGGTACCGCCGCGCCAGAAGATGCCCCCCAGCAGCGCCGGCAGGATCTGCGCCACCCCGACGAAGCTGACGAGGCCGATCGCTGCCAGCGCCTCGCCCCCATCGGATGCGCGCCAATAGGCCCAGCCGAGCAGCAGCACCGCGCCGATGGCGACGCGCCGCGACAGCACCGTCGTGCGCCTCACGTCGCCCGACAGCGCAGCCCCGCCCCCTTGCGACCAAAGCCACATGGGCACGACGATATGGTTCGATACCATCGTCGCCAGCGCCAGCGCGGCCACGATCACCATGCTCGTGGCGGCCGAGAAGCCGCCCAGGAACGCCAGCAGCGCGAGCCATTCGCGCCCGGCGGCCATTGGCAGGGTCAGCACGAAGAGGTCGGGGTTCGCGTCCGGCGGCAGCGCCTCGAGCCCAGCGACCGCGATCGGGACGACGAAGAGCGACATCGCGAACAGATAGAGGGGGAAGGCCCAGGAAGCGGTCCGCAGGTGCCCCTCGTCCGCGTTCTCGACGACGGCGACGTGGAACATGCGCGGCAGCGTGAGGAAGGCCGCGGCGGCAAGCGCCATGATGCCGACCCAGCGCCCCGGAGCGACCGCCGCCGGCAGGTCCGAGGCGGAGATTCGCGCCATGGCCGGTCCCGGACCGCCGAGGACCTCGAAAGTCACGAAGAGGCCGACCGCGACCAGCGCGACGAGCTTGACGATCGCCTCGACGGCTATGGCAGTGACCACGCCGTGATGGCGCTCGCTCGCGTCGAGTGCGCGCGTGCCGAAGAGGATGGTGAAGAGGGCGAGGCCCGCCGCCGCCCACAGCGCGAAGGCCTGGAGGTCCTCGAACGCGGGCCGCGGGTCGCCGCCGAGGACGGCGAAGGACACCGTCAGCGACTGCAGCTGGAGGGCGATGTAGGGCATCGTGCCCACCAGCGCGAGCAGCGTCACCCCCGCCCCCAACGGCCCTGACTTGCCGAACCGCGAGGAGACGAGGTCCGCGATGGACGTGATCCGCTGGACCCGCGCGATCCGGACGAGTTTCCGAAGGCCCCACCACCAGCCGATCATCACGAGGGTCGGCCCGAGATAGATCGTCGCGAACTCCAACCCCGAACGGGCGGCATAGCCCACCGCGCCGTAGAACGTCCAAGCGGTGCAGTAGACCGAAAGGGACAAGGTGTAGACCCATGGGCCTCGCAGCCAGCGGGCACGTCCCTGCCGGGCCCTCGCCTCGGCCAGAGCCGCGATCGCGAAGAGCAAGGCCCCATATCCCAGCGCAGCCGGAACCACGAAGGACTGCGCGGTCATCACGCTAGTCCTCGCCGGCGGGCGGCGGGCGGCCCAAGGCGCGGGCGAGCATGGCCGCGCCGAGGATCAGGATGATCCAGCCTCCGAACAGAGCCGCCGTCCGCCCCGCCAGCGAGGGCCCTCCCTGCACGGGCCACAGGATCGGCACGGCAAAGAAAGCGATACCCGCGAACGGCAGCAGCCGCACCGCGTCCACCAACCGCCGGCGCCGGTATGAGCGCCTTTCGAGGAAGATCGGCGACGCGCGGCGGACCAAGGCGCTAGTTCGCCTGCGGCGCGCGCGCGAGGGTGTCCAGCCGCTCGACCACCTCGGCGTTCGAGAAGGGCTTCGTCATGAAGTCGTCCGCCCCCAGCGCCAGCGCCAGCGCCCGGTCCTTGTCCTGCCCTCGCGCGGTCAGCATCAGCACGGGCAACGCCGCCGTCGCCGGATCGGCACGGAGGGCCCGCAGCACGTCGAAGCCCGATCGGCCCGGCAGCATCACGTCGAGGATGGCGGCATCGGGCGGGTCCTCGGCCAATCGCTCGGCCGCCGTGGCTCCGTCACCGATCACGAAGGGCCGCCAGCCCGCGCGCGACAGGATGAAGCGCAGCGCCTCGCGGATGTTGGGCTCGTCCTCCACCAGCGCCACGCGCCGCGGGCGGTCCGGGCCGTCCTGGACACCCATCATGCGATCCGGCCTCCCCCCCGAAACGACGGGCGCAGCGTGCCGGGCCGAGGGGCGCGGCGCAAGAGGGCGCGAGGGTCGCCTGCCGCCACCACGCGATCACCCCGCCCCCGAGATCGCCGGCCGGCGCCGCGCGGGGCAGTCGGTCCTGGGGCAGAGACGGCAGCCAGGGCCGACGGCGCGACGGGGGGAAGGCCCGCCGCCCAGGGCCAACGCCATAGCGACTTCGGTGACCGGCGGGCCGTCCGCGCCGAACGGCCACCGCCGCGCGGCTGCCGCGTGCGCCGTCCAGAGCCGGCCGTCCGGCGTCTCGAGCGTGGCCGTCACGGGGCGGCCGGGATCGCCCAGCGCGTCAAAGAGCGGCAGCAGCCCGCATGGCGGCCCCGCGCGCGGCCAGCCGAAACCGTCCGGCGGCAGGCGCAGCAGCGGCGCGCCGGTCCCGTCGGCGAGGATGAGGCCGGCGCCGGCCTGCCGCCCCACACGTCGCACCGCCCGCACCGGATCCCCGTCGCCCTCGAACGGGTCCGCGGCGCCGTCCTCGGCGTCGCCCGCGTCCTCCAGAAGGGCGACGAGCGCTTCCGCGATCTCACCTGCCGGTCCCTCGGGCCGGGTGCCGCCCTCGGCGATCCAGCGCTCGGCGGCCTCCCGCGCCGTGACGACCACACCGTCCTCGGCATCGGTCCCCCGGGGGCGCAGCAAACCCGACAGATCCTCCGCCGCCGCTCCGAGGCGCAGCGCGTCCTCGCGGATGTTGCGCAGGAAGCGGCGCTGCCAGTCGGGGTCGACCTTGTCCCCCGCGAGGATCGAAGCCGACGCCCGCACCGCAGTCGCCGCGGAGACGATCTCGTGCAGCGAGGTCGCCAGCGCCGGATCGTGCGCGATCCGGTCCGAAAGGGCTCGCAGCCGCTCCTCCGCCGCGGCGATCCTCTCCGCCTGGCGCAGCGTGAACGCGGCCCATCCTGGGAACCGTGCCGCGAACGCGTCCGCAGGCTCGTCCGCGGGCAGGGAACCGGATCCGGCCAGAGCGCGCAACGCCTCGACCTCGGCGCCGTCTTCCAGCCCCCCGGGATCGACGCCGAGCGCACGGGCCGCCCGCTCGAGGAGGGGCCCGCCGATCCGGCGGCGGCCATGCTCGATGAGGTTGAGATAGGATGGGGAGATGCCGCAGCTGCGCGCCAGTTCCGCCTGCTTCAGCCCCAGCGCGAGACGGCGCCGACGGATGGCGGGACCGGCATTGCCCTTCGCGCTCATGGGACGGCTTCCCGATAACCGCTGCGGATCATCGTCTTGCCGCGTGTGCATCTCGATTCCCGCCGCGTCGCGTTGATAACGAACATACGGCTCGACGATGAGCTTTGCAAACTTCTTAACAAAAAGCTCCTTTCCCAGCGGCAGTTTGGTGGCGGGAGAATGGCGGCTTTGCGATACAGGGTGCGTCCCCTGCAAATGAGGGATCGGCGGGATCCGCCTCTCGTGACGGCCGGCCCGACCGCAAGGAACTTCTAGGGAGGGACATCCATGTCCAAGAACCTGACGCGCCGCGGTGCGCTCAAGACCGGCGCGGGCGCCGGCGCGGCGCTCGCCACGCCGACGATCTTCACCGGCGCCGCCTGGGCGCAGGAGAGCGGCTTCACCAACGCGCCCACTGGCGACACCGTCACGCTCGGCTTCAACGTGCCCCAGTCCGGCCCCTACGCCGACGAGGGCGCGGACGAGCTGCGCGCGTTCGAGCTGGCGGTCGAGCATCTCAACGGCGAGGGCGACGGCGGCATGCTGTCCACCTTCTCCGAGCAGAACCTCGACGGCACCGGCATCCTCGGCAAGCGGGTCGAGTATGTGACCGGCGACACCCAGACCAAGTCGGACGCCGCGCGCGCCTCGGCGCAGGGGATGATCCAGCGCGACGGCGCGGTCATGATCTCCGGCGGCTCGTCCTCGGGCGTCGCGGTCGCGGTGCAGGCGCTCGCGCAGGAGGCGGGCGTCATCTTCATGGCGGGCCTCACCCATTCGAACGACACGACCGGCAAGGACCGGAAGGCCAACGGCTTCCGGCACTTCTTCAACTCCTACATGTCGGGCGCCGCGCTCGCGCCGATCCTCGCGGACCGCTACGGGACGGACCGCCGGGCCTATCACCTGACGGCCGACTACAACTGGGGCTACACCACCGAGGAGGCGATCACCTCCTCCACCGAGGCTCTGGGCTGGGACACGGTCGCCACCGTCCGCACGCCGCTGACGCAGACGGACTTCTCGTCCTACATCGCGCCTGTCCTGGGCTCCGGCGCGGACGTTCTGGTGCTGAACCACTACGGCGGCAACATGGTCAACTCGCTGACCAACGCCGTGCAGTTCGGCCTGCGCCAGCAGGAGGCCAACGGCAAGCAGTTCGAGATCGTCGTCCCGCTCTACTCCGAGCTGATGGCCCGCGGCGCGGGAGAGAACATCGCCGGCATCCTGGGCTCGCAGAACTGGGACTGGAAGCTCGAGAACGAGCTGGGCGACCGCTACTCCGGCACCAACGCCTTCGTGCAGTCCTTCGGCCGGAAGTACGGCTTCCCGCCCTCTCAGGCGGCGCATACCTGCTACGTGCAGACGCTGCTCTACGCGGACGCGGTCACGCGCGCCGGGTCCTTCCAGCCCTGCGCCGTGGTCGAGGCCCTGGAGGGCTTCGAGTTCGACGGCCTGGGCAACGGCCCGACCCTGTACCGCGCGGCCGACCACCAGTGCTTCAAGGACGTCGTCGTCGTGCGCGGCAAGGAGAACCCGGAGAACGAGTTCGATCTCGTCGAGATCGTCGAGGTGACCCCGGTCGAGCAGGTCACCTACCCGCCCGACCACCCGCAGTTCGCAGGCGGCGACCTCGGGTCGTGCAACAACGGCGCCTAGGCGCCGCGGGGCGGCCCCCGTTGTCCGGGGCCGCCCACCCCTTCTCTTCCGCGCGCACGCCACCACCAAGGGGAGTCCCTGACAGATGGACGGCATCATCCTTCAGCTCTTCGACGGGCTCTCCAAAGGCAGCGCCTACGCGCTGATCGCCCTCGGCCTCACGCTGATCTTCGGCACGCTCGGCGTGGTGAACTTCGCGCACGGGGCGCTCTTCATGCTCGGCGCGTTCTGCGCCGTCCTCCTCTCGCAGCTCCTGACCATCTCGCACACGGTCGTCGACGAGAGCCGCACCGACTTCCTCGGCAATCCGATGCAGGTCGACATCCCCTACGTCGTCGAATGGTTCGGCGAGGCCGCGGGCAACGCGATCATCGACTGGTCCGTGCCGCTGGCGATCCTCTTCGCGATCCCCGTGATGCTGCTGATCGGCTTCGCGATGGAGCGGGGCCTGATCCGGCACTTCTACAAACGCCCCCATGCCGACCAGATCCTCGTGACCTTCGGCCTCGCGATCGTGCTGCAGGAGATCATCAAGTACTTCTATGGCGCCAACCCGATCCCGACCCCCGCGCCCGACGCGTTCTCCGGCTCTTTCGACCTCGGCGCGGTGCTCGGGTTCGATCCTTTCACGATCATCTATCCCTATTGGCGCCTGATCTACTTCGTCTTCGCGCTGATCATCATCGCGGGCGTCTTCGCGTTCCTCCAGTTCACGACCTTCGGCATGGTGGTCCGCGCCGGCATGGCCGACCGCGAGACGGTGGGCATCCTCGGCATCGACATCGACAAGCGCTTCACGGTGATGTTCGGCATCGCGGCGGCGGTCGCGGGCCTCGCGGGGGTGATGTACACGCCCATCAACTCGCCCAACTACCACATGGGGATGGACTTCCTCGTGATCTCCTTCGTCGTGGTGGTCGTCGGCGGGATGGGCAGCCTCGGGGGGGCGGTCCTCGCCGGGTTCGTCCTGGGGGTGCTGGAGTCCCTCGCCTCGCTGAACGCGGTGATCGAGCTGATCCCCGGTATCAACCAGGTGGTGATATACCTCGCCGCCGTCCTGATCCTGCTCACGCGTCCGCGCGGCCTGATGGGCCGCAAGGGCGTCATGGAGGACTGATCCCATGACCGCCAACCCCGAACTCGGCCGCCCCGACGCCGCGCGCGGCACGCGCACCGCCGCCCGAAGGGAACGCTCCGGCTTCCTCGGGCTCACGGGCCGGGACGCCGGTCTCCTGCTGCTGGTGATCGTGCTGACGATGGCAGCGCCGGTCCTGCTGAATCCCTTCCCCGCGACGAGCAGCCTTGCGCAGTTCAACGCCGGCTATCCGGACCTGATGCAGCGCTTCGTGATCTTCGGGATCTTCGCCATCGGCTTCAACATCCTCTTCGGGCTGACCGGCTACCTCTCCTTCGGACATGCCGCCTTCCTCGGCGCGGGCTCGTTCGCGGGTGTGTGGATGTTCAAGCTGCTCGGGATGAACGTCCTGCTGGCCATCGGCGCGTCGATGGCGGTCGCCGCCCTCTTCTCGCTGATGGTGGGTTATGTCAGCCTGCGCCGCTCGGGCATCTACTTCTCGATCCTGACGCTCGCTTTCGCGCAGATGTCCTTCGCGCTCGCCTACTCGGTCCTGACGCCGATCACGGGGGGCGAGACAGGGCTTCAACTCGCGCTGAACGACCCCCGCATCCTCGGCGAGAGCGTGACCGCCTCGGGGAACATCCCCCTGCCCTCGCTCTTCGGGCTGGAGATGCGCACGACCGAGCTCGTGACCTTCCGGATCGAGGGGCTTGGCGTCTGGGCGTTCCCGTTCAACGTCGGCTACTACTTCTGCGCCGCCGTCATGATCGTCGCGTTCTACGTCTCGATCCGCATCTTCCGCTCGCCCTTTGGGATGATGCTGCGGGCGGTGAAGTCGAATCAGCAGCGGCTGAACTACACGGGCGTCTCGTCGCGGCCCTACACGCTGGCGGCATTCGTGATCTCGGGCGTCTACGCCGGCCTCGCGGGCGGGCTCCTCGTATCGATGGATCCCCTCGCAGGGGCCGAGCGGATGCAGTGGACCGCCTCGGGCGAGGTGGTCCTGATGACCATTCTCGGCGGCGCGGGCACCCTTATCGGCCCCGTCCTGGGCGCCGGGCTCATCAAGTACTTCGAGAACATCTTCTCGAAGATCAACAAGGGCGTGCTCGAGGGCTGGTTCTCCGTTTTCCCGGACGGGTTGTCGGACGTCCTCGTGACGATCGTCTATCCTTTCGTCGGCAAGGGATGGCACCTGACCCTGGGAATCGTCTTCATGCTGGTGGTCATCTTCCTACCCGGGGGCCTCGTCGAGGGCGGGCAGCGCCTGGGCCGTGTCTTCCGACGCAGCGACCGCAAAGGGCTGGGCGTCGAGGCGCCCGCCGCAGACACCCGCGCCAAGGCCGAGGAGTGACACCGATGGGCATTCTGGAAGTCAAGAACGTCTCCAAGCGCTTCGGCGGGCTGCAAGCGCTCGGGGACGTGAACCTCTCGGTCGCGGAGAACACGGTCCACGCGATCATCGGGCCGAACGGGGCGGGCAAGTCGACGCTGCTGAACTGCCTCGTAGGCAAGCTCATACCGGACACGGGGTCCGTCATGTTCGACGGTCAGTCCGTCCTCGGGCGCAAGCCGCACGAGATCAACCAGATGGGCATCTCCCGCGTGTTCCAGACGCCCGAGATCTTCGGCGACCTTTCGGTGCTCGAGAACGTGATGATCCCCTGCTTCGCGCACCGCGACGGGGCGTTCGCGCTGAACGCATGGTCCGCAGTGCGCCGGCAGACGGGCGTGCGGGAGCAGGCCGAGGCGATCCTGGAGGACATGAACATGACCTCCGCGCGCGACATCCACGCCGCCGCCCTTTCGCGCGGGGACAAGCGGCGGCTGGAGATGGCCATGTGCCTCGTGCAGGAGCCGCGCCTGCTGCTCCTGGACGAGCCCACCGCGGGCATGGCCCGCGCCGACACGAACAACACGATCGACCTTCTGCGGGAGATCAAGGAGAAGCGCGACATCACCATGTGCATCATCGAGCACGACATGCATGTCGTCTTCTCCCTCGCAGAGCGGATCACCGTGCTCGCCCAGGGGACCCCCCTCGTCGAGGACGTGCCCGAGGCGATCAAGGGCCACCCGAAGGTCCAGGAAGCCTATCTCGGCCAGCCGGCCGAGGAAGCGGCGTAAGGAGCCAGCCCCATGAACCAGCACGCGCCCTTCGATCCCAACGCCAACCACGCCAGCACCGCGCCGGCCTTCCTCTCCGTCTGGGAGATGGAGGCCTATTACGGCGAGAGCTTCATCGTTCAGGGCATCTCCTTCAACGTCCACGAAGGCGAGATCCTCGCGCTGCTGGGACGCAACGGGGCGGGCAAGACCTCGACCCTGCGTGCCATCGCCCGGGTGGCCGAGCCCGAGATCCGACACGGAGAGGTCTGGCTGGACCACAAGCCCCTGCACAAGATGAAGGCACACGATGCCGCACAGGCCGGGATCGGCCTCGTACCCGAGGATCGCCGCATCATCCAGGGTCTGACGGTCGAGGAGAACCTCAAGCTCGCCCAGATCGCCCCGCCCGTGGGCTGGTCGCTCGAACGCATCTACGACCTCTTCCCCCGCCTCGGCGAGCGTCGCAAGCAGGAGGGGACGACCCTTTCGGGGGGCGAGCAGCAGATGCTGGCCATCGCACGCGCGCTCGCGCGTGACATCAAGGTCCTCCTTCTCGACGAGCCATACGAGGGGCTGGCCCCGGTCATCGTGGACGAGATCGAGAAGACCCTAAACGTGGTGCGCGACCAGGGCCTAACCACCATACTCGTCGAGCAGAACGCCGTGCGGGCGCTGAACCTCGCGGACCGGGCGGTGATCCTCGACACGGGCAGCGTCGTTTTCGACGGCTCCGCGAGGGAGGTGCTGGAGGACGAGCGGCTTCGCCAGGAATACCTGGCGATCTGATTTGACGACCGCGGGGACGGGCCCGCCCCGGCCCCATGTGCCACAAGGGAGACCAGACATGCCAGACGGCACCCGCCCCCCGTCCGAGGAATTCGCCGCGAAGGCCACCATCGACCGCGCTGCCTACGACGCGATGTACGAGCGCAGCGTGAAGGACCCGGAGGGCTTCTGGGCCGAGCACGGCCGCCGCGTCGACTGGATCAAGCCCTTCACGACCGTGAAGGACGTGAACTTCCGCTACCCCGACGTCTCCATAAGGTGGTTCGAGGACGGCACGCTGAACGTCGCCGCCAACTGCATCGACCGCCACCTCGCGGAGCGCGGCGACCAGACCGCCATCATCTGGGAGCCGGACGACCCCGATTCCGTCGAAGGGGGCGGTGCGCAGCACATCACCTACCGCCAGCTTCACGACCACGTCTCGAAGATGGCGAACGTCCTGAAGGCGCTCGGGGTCGGCAAGGGCGACAGGGTCGTCATCTACCTGCCGATGATCCCCCAGGCAGCCTACGCCATGCTGGCCTGCGCGCGGATCGGGGCGATCCATTCGGTCGTGTTCGCGGGCTTCTCGGCCGATGCGTTGGGCGCGCGCGTGAACGCCTGCGACGCCAAGCTCGTCATCACGGCGGACGGCGCGCCGCGCGGCGGGCGGGTCACGAACCTCAAGGACAACGTCAACAAGGCGCTGCTGAACGACTTCGACGAGGTGAAGTGCCTCGTGGTGAAGCGCACGGGCCAGCAGATCGCCTTCCGCGAAGACCTCGACTTCTGGCTCCACGAGGAGGAGGCGAAGGTCTCGAACGATTGCCCGCCCGAGGAGATGAACGCCGAGGATCCGCTCTTCATCCTCTACACCTCAGGTTCCACGGGCCTTCCCAAGGGCGTGGTCCACAGCTCGGGCGGCTATCTCGTCTATGCCGCCATGACCCATGAGCATGTGTTCGACTACAGGCCGGGCGAGGTGTTCTGGTGCACCGCTGACGTCGGCTGGGTCACGGGCCATTCCTACATCGTCTATGGCCCTTTGGCGAACGGCGCGACCACCCTGATGTTCGAGGGGGTGCCGACCTTCCCGGATGCAGGTCGCTTCTGGGCGGTCTGCGCCAAGCACAGCGTCAACCAGTTCTACACCGCCCCCACCGCCATCCGCGCCCTTATGGGTCAGGGCGACGAATGGGTCGCCAATCACGACCTCTCCTCTCTCCGCGTCCTCGGCACGGTGGGGGAGCCGATAAACCCAGAGGCCTGGCGCTGGTACGACGAGGTGGTCGGCCGCGGCACCTGCCCCATCGTCGACACTTGGTGGCAGACGGAGACGGGCGGTCACCTTCTGACGCCCCTGCCCGGCGCGATCCCCACCAAGCCCGGCAGCGCCACCCTGCCCTTCTTCGGCGTCGAGCCCGCCATCCTCGAACCCGAGTCCGGCAAACCCATCGAGACGGTCGAGGCGGAAGGGGTGCTCTGCATCGCGGACAGCTGGCCCGCCCAGATGAGGACCGTTTGGGGCGATCATCAGCGGTTCATGGACACCTACTTCCGACAATACCCAGGCTACTACTTCTCCGGCGACGGGTGCCGGCGGGACTCGGACGGCTACTACTGGATCACCGGCCGGGTGGACGACGTGATCAACGTGTCCGGCCATCGCATGGGCACCGCCGAGGTCGAGAGCGCGCTCGTCGCCCACGAGGCGGTCAGCGAGGCGGCCGTCGTGGGTTATCCGCATCCGGTGAAGGGCCAGGGCATCTACGCCTACGTCACGCTGATGTCGGGGCGCGAGTCGTCCGACGACCTCCGTAAGGAGCTGGAGAGTTGGGTCCGCGACGAGATCGGGCCGATCGCGAAGCCCGATTTGCTCCAGTGGGCGCCCGGACTGCCTAAGACACGGTCAGGCAAGATCATGCGGCGCATCCTTCGCAAGATCGCCGAGGACGACTTCGGCAGCCTCGGCGACATCTCGACCTTGGCCGAGCCCCAGGTCGTGGATGACCTGATCGAGAACCGGATGAACCGGAGCGACTGAGATGCGTTGATTGGAACCGGAAGCGTCGCGGAAGCCTCTCCGACGCCTCCGGCGCCCCCGCCTGCCGCCGCCTTAGAGGGGGGAAGACATTTTTTTACATATGGGGGAACATGGAAGCCCCCCCTCCCGTTGCCTCGCCGTATGCACCGAAACGGAGGGAACTCCCCCATGAAGACCAAGCACCTTCTTGGCACGGTCGCGATCGCGACCCTGATGAGCACCGGCGCCATGGCGCAGGAGATGATCGACATCGACGGACAGCAGTACGAAGCGCTGCAGTTCCAGATGGACGGCGACCGCCGCGCGATCGACGACAACGGCAACTACATCGTGGTCATGGCCGACGGCACCCGCGTGCCGACCGGCGCCTACGACATCGACGCCGAAGGCACGCCCTACCTGATCGACCGCGAGTTCGCGATGGCCGATGTCGATGCGGAGGGCAACCGCTCGTTCGCGCGCCGGACGACGGCCGACGCTGGGATGGGTGGCCAGTTCATCGTCGAGCAGGCCGATCCCAACGTGACCGTCGACGTGCCCGACCCGGTCGTCTCGGTCGACCAGGCCCAGCCCGAGGTGACCGTGCAGCAGCCGCAGCCCGAGATCACCGTGACTCAAACGCCGCCGCGCGTCTCGGTCGAGCAGCAGGCCCCGGTCGTCACGGTCGAGCAGGACCGACCGGTCGTCACCGTTCGCATCCCCGAGCCCGTCGTGACCATCCGCATGCCCGCGCCCGACGTGCAGGTCGCCCAAGGTGACGCCGAGGTCGCCGTGGACCAGCCCGAGCCCGTCGTCCGGTTCGTGCGACCCGAGCCGCAGATCCGGATCATGGAAGCCGAGCCTCAGGTCGACGTCCGTCAGGCCGAGGCCCAGATCGACGTGAACCGCACCACGCAGGCCGACGTCCGCATCGAGCAGGCCGACGCCGAGGTGCAGATCCAGGAAGCTGGCGAGCCGCAGGTTTCGGTCGAGACGGCCGACGCGGAGGTGAACGTCGTCGATGGTGGCGACGCGGACATCCAAGTCGAGCAGGCCGACGCGCAGATCGACCTCCAGGAAGAGGGTGATCCGAACGTCATCGTGACCGACATGGCCACGAGCAGCGACAACCTGTTCGTCGAGGACGAGGCCACGCGCCTGCAGGGTTACTCGACCTTCGACGACGCGCTCGTAACCGATCTCGTCGGCCGCGACGTGCTGGCCGCGGACGGCGAGGACATCGGCGAGGTCGACAACATCGGCCTGATGGGCGACCGCCTTGTGGCGATCGTCGGCGTCGGCGGCTTCCTCGGGCTGGGCGAGCACGACGTCGCCCTTCCCCTGGAGCGGTTCTCGATGGTCGGTGACGACCTCGTCGTCCAGATGAGCGCCTCGGTGCTCGAGGGCCTCGACGAGTACGACAACGACATGGTCGAGTTCCTGCCCGCCGATGGCCGGATCGGCGACGCCTACATCCGGTAAGCAAACGGACATAGGATGAGCTTGCGGGCCGCCCCTATCGGGCGGCCCGTTTGCGTTTCGCCATCTGCCATTCCGCCCGGCGACTTTGCCTGATGCCGAGCCCGGCAGGCGAAGCGGTCGTCCGCCATCCCTTTCGCCTGTGCCGCCGCCGGTGTAAGGCGGCGACGGACCTGCGGGTCGGCGGGCAAGGCGAGGAATGGATGACCGGTAGCAGCAAAGACGCACGCGAGGATGCCGATGTAGCCTTCATCGAGGCGCTTGCGCGGATGCTGCGCGAGAACGATCTGGCGGAAATCGAGGTTCGACGCGACTATGGCGAGGACGACTCGCTGAAGGCGCGCGTCTCGCGCTATGCCGCGCAGGCTCCCGCTGCCCCTGCGGCTGCGTATCAGCCGGCACCGGCCGCTCCGCAGCAGGCCGCACCCACGCCGTCCGCCGATGCCGATCCCGCCGATCATCCGGGTACAGTGACCTCGCCGATGGTCGGCACCGCGTACCTCGCCCCGGAACCCGGGGCCGCGGCCTTCGTGTCGAAGGGCGACCAAGTCGCCGAGGGGCAGACGCTACTGATCGTCGAGGCCATGAAGACGATGAACCAGATTCCCGCTCCGAAGGCCGGAACGGTGCGCGAGGTCCTGGTCGCCGATGGCGACGCCGTCGAGTTCGGCGCCCCGCTGGTCATCGTCGACTGATGTTCGAGAAGGTCCTGATCGCCAACCGGGGCGAGATCGCGCTACGCGTCATCCGAGCCTGTCGCGAGATGGGGATCGGCACGGTCGCGGTGCATTCCACCGCCGACGAAGGGGCGATGCACGTTCGCATGGCCGACGAGGCCGTGTGCATCGGCCCGCCGCCCTCGAACCAGTCCTACCTCTCGATCCCGGCCATCATCTCGGCCTGCGAGATCACGGGGGCCGAGGCGATCCATCCCGGCTACGGCTTCCTCTCCGAGAACGCACAGTTCGTGCAGGTGGTCGAAGAGCACGGACTGACGTTCATCGGCCCCACCGCCCAGCACATCCGCGTGATGGGTGACAAGATTACCGCCAAGGACACGATGCGGAAGCTCGGCGTGCCCTGCGTGCCGGGCTCGGACGGGGGGGTTCCAGACCTAGAGGCTGCCAAGGCCATCGGGGAGGAGTTCGGCTATCCCGTCATCGTCAAGGCGACGGCGGGTGGCGGCGGGCGCGGCATGAAGCTCGCCCGTTCCGAAAAGGAGATGGAGACTGCCTTCGGCGCCGCCCGCTCCGAGGCCAAGGCCGCCTTCGGCAACGACGAGGTATACATCGAGAAATATCTCGAGAAGCCCCGCCATATCGAGATACAGGTCTTCGGCGACGGCAAGGGGAACGCGGTTCACCTGGGCGAGCGGGACTGCTCGCTCCAGCGCCGCCACCAAAAGGTCTTCGAGGAGGCCCCCGGCCCCGCCATAGATGAGGAGACGCGCGCCGAGATCGGTGCGATCTGCGCCAAGGCCGTCGCGGGCATCGACTACATCGGCGCGGGCACCATCGAATTCCTCTACGAGAACGGCGAGTTCTACTTCATCGAGATGAACACCAGACTTCAGGTCGAACATCCGGTGACCGAGGCCGTGTACGGCGTCGATCTCGTACGCGAGCAGATCCGCGTCGCCGCCGGCCTGCCGATGTCCTTCGTGCAGGACGACCTTGGCGTGCGAGGCCATGCGATCGAGGTCCGGATCAACGCGGAGAAGCTCCCGAGCTTCTCCCCCTCCCCCGGAACCGTCACCGCCTATCATGCGCCCGGTGGCCTCGGGGTACGGATGGATTCCGCACTCTATCAGGGCTACCGCATCCCGCCCTACTACGATTCGCTCATCGCGAAGCTCATCGTGGAGGGACGTGATCGACCCGAAGCGCTCGCCAGGCTCGAACGGGCTCTTGGCGAACTGATCGTCGACGGGGTCGACACGACGGTGCCGCTGTTCCACGCCCTGCTGAAGCAGGATGCGATTCAGGCGGGGGAGTACGACATCCATTGGCTCGAGAAGTGGCTCGAGACCGACCCGCTTACGTGATCCTATGAAGGACGTCGGGGCCCCAGTAACGGCAGAGAGTCTGCTCGGGGCCTATATGCAGGGCGTCTTTCCCATGGCGGAAACCCGGGACGACCCGGACCTCTTCTGGGTCGAGCCTCGGTGGCGAGGGGTGCTGCCCTTGGATCGTTTCCGTCTGTCCCGCAGCACCATCAAGCAGATGCGGCGCGCTACGCGGACGGGATCGGTCACGACCTCGCTGGATCTGGACTTCGAGGGGGTCCTCGCAGGCTGCGCGGCACGGGACGAGACGTGGATCTCCGGCCGCTTGATTGACCTCTACCGCCAGCTCTTCGCGGCAGGCTTCGCACATAGCCAGGAAGTGTGGCGCGGCGACCGGATGATCGGCGGTGTCTATGGGGTGGCCATAGGCGGAGCCTTCTTCGGCGAATCCATGTTCTCGAGTGAGACCGGCGGATCGAAGATCGCGCTTGCGGTACTGGTCCACCGGCTTCGCCGGGCGGGATACGCCTTGTTCGACACCCAGTTCGTCACCTCGCATCTGTTGTCGCTCGGCGCCGAGGAGATCAGGCAGGACGACTACCGCCGCAGGCTGGGCGCTGCGCTAGCCCTTCGCCCCGACCGGCTGGGACCCGAACCCTCTCTCGAGGAGGTTCTTCAGGACATGGTGCAGCGCAGGACCCAGACGTCATAGCGCGGATGGTCGAGCGCGTTGAGCGCCGGCGCGGAGGCGATCATCCAACCCCGGAACAGCACCGTCTCATCCTCCAGGTTCCGCACCTGCAGCAATGCGTAGGCATCCCCCGAAGGATTGTCTGCAGGATGGCGACATTCGGCATGCTCGACCTCCATTCCCTCGAAGGTAGCGATCGAGCTGTTGGGCATTTCGATATCCCGCCGCTCACCGGTGATCCGGTCTATAGCGCGCAGGACCACGCCAGCCCCAGTGTCCGCCCGCTGCGCATGAGCCGGCAGCAAGGCCGCTACCGTCAGGAGAACGGCAAGACGGATCATTCCGGCGTCCATGCCTCGTAGTCCGATCGGGGCTCGGGCCGAACGCGCCGAAGCGATCCTGGCGGCGCGTAGGCGGCGGGCGTGCCGGTGAGGTTGGGAAGATGCTCCTTCTCCCACGGCTTGTTCGGGACGGGCTTCACGGTCGGGGGCTCCTCCCAGCTGTGATGCAGCCAACCGTGCCACTCAGGCGGGACCTTGGACGCGTCCGACTCGCCTGCGTAGATGACCCAGCGCCGCTTGCCATCCTGATAGTAGATGTTGCCCAGATCGTCCGATCCTACGCGCTTCCCCCGGCGCCAGGTGAACAGACGTGTGCCAAGCGTCTGGCCGTTCCACCAGGTCAGCCCCTGCTTGATGTAGGTGAACAGGCCCATTGCAAAGGCTCCCCGCTGCGCGCGCCCCCTTGTGGCGCAGGCCGGACCGGGCGTCCAGCATTCTGGGGAACGCCACCCGCCCCTACGCCGTTCCGTCATGGCACACATCCGACGGAGGGATGATCATGCCTGCCGATAACGACGAGTTTCGCGAACCCGAAGTCACCGACACCTCCCCGAGGGCGGGAGGGGCGATGCGGGACATGCCCGACATGCGGGAGAACGCCGCCCAGACCGTCAAGCACCTCAGCGGCACCATCGCCGGCCTTGGTGCATGGCTCATCATCGCGCCGTTCATCCTGCCATACTTCGCCGCGCCGGACATCGTGATCCCCGCGCCCTACAACGACGTGGTGTGCGGCGTCCTTCTGCTGATCCTCGGCGCCATCCGGTGGGGGAAGCCGCTGGACAACGTCTGGGCTTCTTACACCAGCGCCGGCATCGGTGCATGGTTGGTCATCGCACCCTTTGTCCTCGCCCCTTACTCCTTCGGGGCGACGGTGAACGACATCGTGATCGGATTGCTCGCGATCGTTCTCGGCATCGCGAGCGCCGGGCCCACGAAAAGTGTCGAACGAGGGATCTAGCGTCCTTCAGCCGATAGCCGCCGTCAGCTCGATCTCGATGCGAAAGCGGGGGTCGATCAGCGCGGCAGATATCATCGTCGCCGCCGGAGGGTTGCTGGCGAAGGTCTTTCGGAGAAGGGGCCAGCAGGTTTCGAACTCGGCCGGGTCGGGCAGGACATAGCGCACCCGCAGCGCGTGAGCGAAACCCGTACCCGCCTCCTCCAGTGCCGCCTCAATGGTGGCGAGGGCGGCGTGACACTGCGCCACCACGTCCTCGCCCTCGCCGACCGTACCGGCAACATGGACTAAACCTTCATGCACTACGGCACGGCAGTAGCCGACATTATCCTCGAAAGGTCCGCCAGAGCGGATGCGGCGGGTCAGGCGGAGGCCTCCGCGCTCTCCTCCGCATGGATGAGCAGAGGCTGCGAAGCGGGACCGACGGCCTCCTCGTTGACGACGACCTCGTTGACGCTCTCCTGACCCGGCAGGTCGAACATCGTGTCGAGGAGAATGTCCTCCATGATCGATCGCAATCCCCGTGCACCAGTCTTCCGCGCGATCGCTCGCTTGGCGATGGCCGTCAACGCGTCGTCGGTGAAGGTCAGCTGGGTATCCTCCAACTCGAACAGGCGCTGGTACTGCTTGACGAGGGCGTTCTTCGGCTCGGTCAGAATGGTGACGAGCGCATCCTCGTCGAGATCCTCGAGCGTCGCGATGACCGGCAGGCGGCCGACGAACTCGGGGATGAGGCCGAACTTGAGGAGGTCCTCCGGCTCGAGATCCTTGAAGTGGTCGCCGACGGTCTTCTCGTCGGGCGCTCGGACGTCTGCGCCGAAGCCCATGGCGCTGCCCTTCCCACGTTGCGCGATGATCTTGTCGAGCCCGGCGAAGGCCCCCCCGCAGATGAACAGGATGTTCGTGGTGTCGACCTGCAGGAACTCCTGCTGGGGATGCTTGCGCCCGCCCTGCGGCGGCACGGAGGCGACGGTGCCCTCCATGATCTTCAGGAGCGCCTGCTGCACTCCCTCGCCCGACACGTCGCGCGTGATCGACGGGTTGTCCGACTTGCGTGTGATCTTATCGACCTCGTCGATGTAGACGATGCCACGCTGCGCCCGCTCGACGTTGTACTCGCTGGCCTGCAGCAGCTTGAGGATGATGTTCTCGACATCCTCGCCCACGTAGCCGGCCTCGGTCAGCGTGGTCGCGTCGGCCATGGTGAACGGCACGTCGAGAATGCGCGCGAGCGTCTGCGCCAGCAGGGTCTTGCCGCAACCCGTGGGACCGATCAGCAGAATGTTGGACTTCGCCAGCTCGATCTCACCCTTCCCGGCGTGCTCGAGACGCTTGTAGTGGTTGTGCACCGCAACGGAGAGGACGCGCTTGGCCTTGGCTTGACCGATCACGTAGTCGTCGAGGACCTCGCAGATCTCCTTCGGCGTGGGCACGCCGCCTGCGGACTTCAGGCCCGCTGACTTCGTCTCCTCGCGGATGATATCCATGCACAATTCCACGCACTCGTCGCAGATGAACACGGTCGGTCCCGCGATGAGCTTGCGTACCTCGTGCTGCGACTTCCCGCAGAAGCTGCAGTAGAGGGTGTTCTTGCCATCCTTGCCTTGAGCGCCCGCCATGTCCGTCCTCCGGCGTTCGGCGACCGCCCGAAGGACAACCGCCTGAGTGTGCTGGCGTTTGCCGGGTCGCCATCCCGTCGGGCCACTTGCGGCCCGCCCCTGCTCACCCGGACCCTAGGCCGGGCCACGGGGGCCCGCAACGGGGGCCCCCGCATTTGTACCGACCAGCCTACTTCGCGTCGTCCGAGGGGACCTGATCGCGGCTCTCGACGATCTCGTCGACATGCCCCCAATCCTTCGCCTCCTCGGGCGTCATCCACTTGTCCCGGTCGAGGGCCGCGCGGACGGTCTCGTAGTCTTGGCCGGAATGACGCATGTACAGTTGGTACATCCGCTCGCGCGTCTGCTCGATGTGCTTTGCAGAGATCAGGATGTCGGCTGCCGTGCCCTGCGAGCCGCCTGAGGGCTGGTGGACCAGGAACTCGGCGTTGGGGAGCGAGAAGCGCATCCCCTTCGCGCCGCCGATGGCGATCACGGATCCCATGGACGCGGCCATGCCGCAAACCAGCGTCGACACCTTGGGGCGCACGTACTGCATCGTATCGTAGATGCTCATCCCTGCGACGACGCTGCCGCCGGGCGAGTTGATGTACATCGAGATGTCCTTGGTCGGATTCTCCGCCTCCAGGTGGAGGAGCTGCGCGACGACCAGCTGGCTCATCCCGTCGTGCACCGGTCCGTTCACGAAGACGATCCGCTCCTTCAGGAGGCGCGAGAAGATGTCGTAGGCACGCTCTCCGCGCGAGGTCTGCTCGACCACCATGGGGACGAGGTTCATGTAGGTGTCGACGGGGTCGCGCATGTTCGGGTCGCCTCTGCTCAGATCAGGGCCGCGGTCGCCGCCCGGAGAGCGAAGGTAGGGGCGGCATCCCGGAGCCGCAACCCGCCCTCGCCCGGTGCGGCCGCGGCCCTAGTCTTCGCGCCATGCTGGATCTCTCCCCTACCCGCGCCGCCGGCCTGGAACGGCTTCAGGCATTCGCGCCCGAAGCCGGGAGAGCCTACGCCACGGGACGCAACGCCGACGATAGCGAGAATGGCTATCCCGCCGTCTCCGTCCTCTCGCCCTGGCTGCGACACCGCCTCGTAACGGAGGCGGAGGTGCTGGATGCCGTGCTCGCCCGGCACGCTCCCGACGCGGCGGCGAAGTTCGTGTCGGAGGTCCACTGGCGCACCTACTTCAAGGGCTTCATGGAGCTGCGCCCGTCGCTCTGGGCCGGATATGGCAGGGACGTGCGCCGACAGCTCGACCGGGTGCAGGCCGAGAGCGGCCTGCGTTCGGAATGGGAGGCGGCCTGCAAGGGCGAGACGGGGTATGAGGCGTTCGATCACTGGGCCCGGGAGCTCGTCGAGACGGGCTACGTGCACAACCACGCGCGGATGTGGTTCGCCTCGCTCTGGACCCACACGCTCGGCCTGCCATGGGAGCTGGGGGCCGACTTCTTCATCCGGCACCTCCTGGATGGCGATGCAGCCTCCAACACGTTGAGTTGGCGCTGGGTGGTCGGATTGCATACCGAAGGACGCACCTACCTCGCGAGGAACGGGAACATCACGCGCTACACGAACGGACGCTTCGAGCCCGACGACCGTTTGGCCGGCCGGGCCGAGCCGGCCGGCGGCATGCCCAACCCGCCCCCGGGGGCGCCGCCCCAAGGCGACGACTGGTCGGACGCGGACGGCGTCCTGATCCACGAGGACGACCTCTGGGCGGACCATGTCCTGCCCCGCATGGAGGGCGCGCCCACCGCGGTCCTCCTTTCGCCGGAGGGACGCTCGCCGTTGAGGGTCGCGCCGAAGGTGCTGGGCTGGACCCGTGCGGCCGCGGAGGACGCCATGCGCGAGCGGGGGATCGCGGCACGGTGGCTCGACGGGCCAGAGGAGGCCGCCGCCTGGGCGCGGACCGAAAGCCTCGCGAAGGTGGTGACGCCCTACGCCCCCGCGGGCCCCGCAGCCGACGCGCTGAGGGCGGCCGAGCGGTCGGGCCTGCCCCTCGTCCGGGCGCTGCGCAGCTACGACGCCCGTGCCTGGCCGAAGGCCACGGCGGGATTCTTCAAGCTGAAGAAGGCGATCCCTGCGCTGACGGCCCATCTTCCGCAGCGCGGCGCTGCCTGATCCGTCCGAGGCGCTTCCAATCGCCTGCGGGCTGCCCTAGCGGATCCGGGAACGTATCCTCGCGGAGTCATGGGAATGGCCGACGAATGGTGGCGCGGCGCCACGATCTACCAGATCTACCCCCGCAGCTTTCAGGACAGCACCGGCAACGGCATCGGCGACCTGCCGGGCATCACCCGGCGGCTCGACCACGTCGCCGACCTCGGCGCCGACGCGGTGTGGCTGAGTCCCGTCTTCACCTCGCCGATGAAGGACATGGGCTACGACGTCTCGGACTACACGGACATCGACCCGCTCTTCGGCACGCTTCGGGACATGGACGCCCTGATCGAGCGGGCGCATGACCTCGGGCTGAAGGTCGTGGTGGACCAAGTGATCTCGCACTGCTCGGACAAGCACCCGTGGTTCGAGGAGTCGCGCCAGGACCGCACGAATCCCAAAGCCGACTGGTTCGTCTGGGCAGACCCGAAGGAGGACGGCTCGCCGCCCAACAACTGGCCTTCGGTGTTCGGCGGCTCCGCCTGGACCTGGGAGGCGCGGCGGCGGCAGTACTACCTCCACAACTTCCTGCCCTCGCAGCCAGACCTGAACTTCCACTGCGCCCCCATGCGCGAGGCGATCCTCGGCACGATGCGGTTCTGGCTGGACCGCGGGATCGACGGCTTCCGCCTCGACACGGTGAATTACTACTATTGCGACGCGCAGCTGCGATCCAACCCACCCGTCCCCGAGGACCGGCGCTGGGACGAATGGCCCCCCGCCAATCCCTACGAGATGCAGCAGCACCTCCATTCGAAGAATCAGCCCGAGAACCTTGGGTTCATGGAGACGCTGCGCACCATGACCGACGGGTACGATGCCCGGATGATGGTAGGCGAGATCGGCGAGAGCCTGATCCCCATGGAGATCATGTCCGAGTACACCCGCGGCGAGAAGCGGCTGCACATGGCCTACTCGTTCGAGATGCTGGGCCCGAACTTCAGCCCCCGCTTCTACGCAGACCGCATTACCGAGTACGGTGAGAAGGCTCCCGACGGATGGCCGTGCTGGGCGTTCTCGAACCACGACGTCACTCGACACGCCACCCGCTTCTCGCGCCGGCTGACGGGCACCGACGACGACCGGGACGTCACGGACGCGGTCGCCAAGCTGTCGGCGGCCCTCCTCCTCAGCTTCCGGGGGTCGGTGTGCCTCTACCAAGGGGAGGAGCTGGGCCAGATCGAGACGGACATCCTCTACGAGGAACTGACCGATCCGCCCGCCTTCGCCTTCTGGCCCGACTACAAGGGCCGCGACGGCTGCCGCACGCCTATGGTCTGGACCGCCCAGGACGAAGAGGGTGGGTTCACCGACGGCACGCCTTGGCTGCCCGTGAAGGAGCCGCAGCTCGAACGGGCGGTGGACCTCCAGGGCGAGGGTTCGGTGCTGGCGTGCTACAAGGCCCTGCTGGCCCAGCGTCGCGCCCGGCAGGAACTGCTGACGGGCGACATCGCCTTTCCGCATGTGGGCGCGCGTGGTCTCGTGATCGACCGGGACGGGCTGAAGGGCGTCTTCAACCTCTCCGCCGAGCCGCTCGGGCTGACAGGCGAGGAACGGACCGGCCCCGCGGAAGGCTGGGACGGGTCCGCCCTGGCGCCCTTCGGCTGGGCCTTCTTCGAAGGCGAGGTCGCCGTCGAGGAGGAAGCCCTGCCGCGCGAGCGTTGGGGCGAGCGGTCGGGCGGGTTCCTCGGGACCGAATCGGGCTGACGCGCGTGGGGGCGGCGCCGGCGCGGCCCGCCCCCGACCCGATCAGAACGGGCTGTCGGGGAAGTAGTAGTCCTCCGCGTTGTCCGGCGTGATCAGAACCGAGCCGATCGTGAACTCGCCCGAGACGGGCGCCGAGGAGGTCAGGCCGACCGCCGTCAGCTCGATCGCCGTGCCGATCATCGCGGGCGGATAGGTCACGTTGGCGGGGATCATCGGATCGCCGTCGCGGGTACGGGCGATCATCTCCTTCATGCCCGCCCCGCCGAGGACGAACTGCACGTCGTCGCGCCCCGCCGCCTCGATCGCGGCGAGCACGCCGATCGCCATGTCGTCGTCGGACGCCCAGACCGCATCGATGTTCGGATAGCGCGACAGGAAATCCTGCATGACCGTGAAGCTGTCGTCACGGTTCCAGTTGCCATGCTCCATCGCCAGCACGTTGATGCCCGAGCCGTCGATCGCCTCCTCGAAGCCCTCGACGCGCTCGTTGTCGATCGTCGTCGGGATGCCCCGCAGGACGACGATGTCCCCTCCGTCCGGCATCTGGCTGGTCATGAACTCGCCCGAGACGCGGCCGAAGCCGGGATTGTCGCCCGCGACGTAGAGGTCCTCGATCCCTTCCTGCGAAAGGCCCCGGTCCACGACCGTGACCCAGGCGCCGCTGTCGGCGACCGCCGCGACGGGGCCGGTCAGCGGGTCGGATTCGAAGGGCAGGACGACGAGGGCGTCGATGTTCCGCGTCGCCAGCATGTCCTCGATGTCGCTGACCTGCTCGGCCGCGTCGCCGGCAGTGGCGAGCACGAAGTCCAGTTGGGGATAGACCTCTTCCAGCCGGTCAACGGCCTCTTGCGCGAAGTAGTTCATGCCACCCGCCCAGCCGTGGGTGGCGGCGGGGATCGAGACGCCGACGGTCTGCGTCTCCTGCGCGGCGGCCGGCAGCGCCAGCGCCATCGCGGTCCCCGCGAGAATGACCTTCATGTGCATTGTGCTTCCTCCCTTGGATGCCGGGACGTTCAGGTCCCGGCCTTCTTCTCCCGCTGCAAGACGACGGCGAGAATGATGATGACCCCCTGGATCGCCCCGTTGAGATAGGGCGAGACGGCGTCGGTCAGATTCAGGATGTTTCCGATGAGGGACAGGATCAGCACCCCGATCACCGTGCCCCAGACCCGGCCGAAGCCGCCCTTTAGGACGGTGCCCCCGATGATGACGGCGGCGATGGCCTCCAGCTCCCACAGGACGCCGGTCGTGGGCGACGCGGACCCCAGGCGGGGAACGTAGAGGATCGTCGCGACCCCCACGAGCAGCCCGAGCAGCACGTAGGTCGCCATCCGTACCCGGTTCACGTTGACAGAGGAATAGCGCGCCACCTGCTCGTTCGATCCGATGGCCGCGCAGTAGCGCCCGAAGGCCGTGCGGCGCATGACCAGCTCGCCCAGGACGGCGACGAAGGCGAAGACGATGATCGGCCAGGTCAGCCAGCCGAAGCCGCCGAAGTAGATGGGCCGGATCGCGGTCCGCAGCGTGAAGTCGAGGGAGAGCGTCCCTCCATCGGCAAGCCAGGTGACGAGGCTGCGGTAGATGCCCATCGTGCCCAGGGTAACGATGAACGCCTCGATCCGCATGTTGGTGACGAGAAACCCGTTGATCGCCCCGGCCGCCAGCCCCGCAGAAAGCGCGGCCCCCATCCCGACGAGGACCAGCATGGGCACGGACTCGACGGTCCCCGCCAGCGAGTTCATCGTCAGGATCACCAGCCCCGCGATGAAGGCCGCCATCGATCCGACCGACAGGTCCAGTCCGCCCGCGGTGATGACGAAGGTCATGCCCACCGCGATGATTCCGATGAAGGCCGATCGCGAGAGGACGTTCGAGATGTTGGACGCCGAGAGAAAGGTCGACTCGTTGGTCGCCGAGATGCCGGTCCCGAGAAGGATCAGCGCCGCGAGCGCGAGGATCGGTCCGAGGACGTGGAGGTCCAGGAGCGAGTGGCTCCGGTCCCGCCTCTGCGGCGCGGTGGCGGCGGCACCGGTCATGCGGCTGCCCTCCCCAGGCCCATCTGGAGGCCGTTGATCCGTTCCTCGTCGATCTGATCGCCCTCCAGCGCCCCGACGATCCGCCCTTCGCGCATAACGAGGACGCGGGTGGCGAGGCCGATGACCTCCTGCATCTCGGATGAGACGACGATGACCGCCTTCCCCTCGTCCGCCAGCTCGCGGATCAGCTTGTAGATCTGCTGCTTGGTACCGATGTCGATGCCGCGGGTGGGCTCGTCGATGATGACGATCTCGGGATCGGCAAGCATCGTCTTGGCCAGCAGCAGCTTCTGCTGGTTGCCGCCCGACAGGTTGCCGACCTTAACGTCCCGCATCGGCGCGCGCACGTCGAAGCGGGCGATCGCGTCGTCCAGCGCCCGCTCCTCGGCGGCGGTGTCGACGGTCAGCCCGGAGAAGTCCGGCAGCGACTGCAGCGTCAGGTTCTCGCGCATCCCCTTGTCCAGGAGGAGGCCCCGCCCCTTCCGGTCCTCCGTGAGATAGACCATCCCTACCCGCATCGCGTCGCGCGGGCTGCGGATCGTGACGGACCTGCCGTCGACCTCGATCCGGCCCCGGTGCGGGCGCAGCCCGACCAGCCCCTCCATCGCCTCGGTCCGGCCGGAACCGATCAGGCCGGCGAAGCCCAGGACCTCGCCGCGTCGCAGCTCGAACGAGACGTCGGCGGCGTGGTCCGGCACGTCCAGTTCCTCGACGCGCAACGCGACCTCGCCGCGTGGCGCGGCCTTCGCGGGGTAGAGGTCCGAGACGTCCCGGCCGACCATCGCGTTGGCCATGGCGTGCTCGGACATGTCCGCCGGACCCCGATGCACCACCCTTCCGTCCCGCAGCACGGTCACGCGGTCGGCCACCTGCTTCACCTCGCCCAGCTTGTGCGAGGTGAACAGGATGGCCGTGCCGGCCGCGCGCAGCCGGTCCACCTGCTCGAGCAGGGTGTCGACCTCCGCCGTGGTGAGCACCGCCGTCGGCTCGTCCATGACTAGGACGCGGGCCTCCTGGCGCAGCGCCTTGGCGATCTCGACCATCTGCTTGTCGGGGTTGGAAAGGTCCCGCACCCGCGCGGTCGGCGGCACCCGGCAATCCAGCCGGTCCAGCAGCTCGGCCGTCCGCTCCCGCATCGTGCGCTTGTCGAGGAGCGGCCCGCGCCGCAGCTCCGCGCCGAGGAAGACGTTCTCCTCGACGGTCAGCGGCTCGGCCAGGTTGAACTCCTGATGGATCATGACGATCCCGGCTGCCTCGGCCTCGCGCTGGTCAGCGAAGCGGCGCGTCCTGCCGTCGACCAGCACCTCGCCGCCCGTGGGGACAAGGAAGCCGCACATGATCTTCATGGTCGTGGACTTGCCCGCCCCGTTCTCGCCGATCAGCGCGTGGACCTCGCCCGCCCGCAGGTCCACTCCGATGCCGTGCAGCACCTGCACCGGCCCGAAATGGCGGTCGACGTCCCGGAGCGCGAGTGGGGCCGTCACAGCGTCACCCACCCCGCGTCCTTCTTCGACGACCGCACGCAGGCGTCCACGAAGCGCATCCCGTCGAGTCCGTCGTGTACGGTCGGGGCCAGCGTCTCGGCCGTCTCACCCTCGCGCGCGGCCAAGATCATCTCGGCGGCGTCGGCGTAGATGTTGGCGAACCCTTCCAGGTAGCCTTCGGGATGCCCGGCCGGGATGCGGGAGCCGGCCAGATTGCCTTCCGTGGCCCCTGCCCCGTTCCGCGTCAGCAGGCGCTTCGGCTCGCCCAGCGGCGCTTGCCAGAGGTAGTTCGGATCCTCCTGCTTCCATTCCAGCCCGCCCTTCTCGCCGTAGACGCGCAGGCGCAGCCCGTTCTCGTTCCCCGGCGCGACCTGGGAGCACCAGAGCATCCCCTTCGCGCCGTTCTCGTAGCGCAGCATCACGTGGGCGTTGTCGTCGAGGCGCCGGCCGGAGACGAAGCTGTCGAGGTCGGCCGAGAGGGCTTCGCAGCGCAGGCCCGTGACGAACCCCGCCAGGTTGTAGGCGTGGGTGCCGATGTCGCCCGTCGAGCCGCCTGCCCCCGACTGTTCGGGGTCGGTGCGCCAGCCCGCCTGCTTCTGGCCGGTGCTCTCCAGGTCCTCGGCCAGCCAGTCCTGCGGATATTCGACCTGCACCACGCGGATCACGCCGATCTCGCCCGCGGCGACCATCTCCCGCGCCTGCCGGACCATCGGATAGCCGGTGTAGTTGTGCGTCAGGATGAAGATCGCATCCGACTTCTCCGCCAGCGCCACCAGCTTCCTCGCGTCCGCCAGGGTCGAGGTCAGCGGCTTGTCGCAGATCACGTGGATGCCGCGCTTCAGGAACTCGCGCGCGGCTGCGTAGTGGACGTGGTTCGGCGTCACGATGCTGACCGCCTCGATCCCGTCCTTCAGCCGCGCCTCGCGCTTGGCCATCGCCGCGAAGTCGTCATAGGTCCGCTTCGGATCGACCCCCAACGCCTCGCCGGACGCGCGCGACCGCTCGGGGGTGGACGAGAACGCCCCCGCTACAAGATCGAACCGGCCGTCGATCCGCGACGCGATCCGGTGGACCCCCCCGATGAAGGCGCCTTCTCCGCCGCCCACCATGCCGAGCCTGATCCTCTCCATCACCCGATCCCCAGCATCTTGCGGTTCGCGGCATCGTCCGTGCCGCCATCGGCGAAATCGTCGAAGGCGTGAGGGGTCACGCGGATGATGTGGTCGCGGACGAACTGCGAACCCTCCCGCGCGCCGTCCTCGGGGTGCTTCAGGGCGCACTCCCACTCGACCACGGCCCAGCCGTCGAAGTCGTTCGCGGCCATCTTCGAGAACACCGCCCCGAAGTCGACCTGCCCGTCGCCCAGGCTGCGGAAGCGCCCGGCCCGGTCCACCCAGGACTGGTAGCCGCCATAGACCCCCTGCCGCCCGGTCGGGTTCAGTTCCGCGTCCTTCACGTGGAACATGCGGATGCGGTCTTTGTAGATGTCGATGTTGTCTAGGTAGTCCAGCGCCTGCAGCACGTAGTGCGAGGGGTCGTAGAGCATGTTTGCGCGGGCGTGGTTTCCGACCCGCTCGAGGAACATCTCGTAGGTGACGCCGTCATGGAGGTCCTCGCCGGGATGGATCTCGTAGCAGACGTCGACGCCGCACTCCTCGGCCATGTTGAGGATCGGGCGCCAGCGCCTGGCCAGCTCGTCGAACGCCGTCTCCACCAGTCCGGCGGGACGCTGCGGCCAGGGATAGACGTAGGGCCACGCAAGGGCGCCGGAGAACGTCGCGTGCGCCGATATCCCCATGTTGCGAGAGGCCTGCAGGGCGAGCTTCACCTGACTCACCGCCCATTCCTGACGGGCCTTCGGGTTGCCTCGCACCTCGGCGACGGCGAAGCCGTCGAACGCCTCGTCATAAGCCGGGTGCACGGCGACGAGCTGGCCTTGCAGATGGGTGGAAAGCTCCGTCACCTCGACACCGTTCGCACGCCCCTGGCCGAGGAACTCGTCGCAATAGTCCTTCGATTCCGCCGCGCGGGCGAGGTCGAACAGCCGCGCATCCCAGGACGGCACCTGAACCCCTTCGTAGCCGCAATCGGCTGCCCACCTCGTGATCCCGTCCCACGTGTCGAACGGCGCATCGTCGCCGGCGAACTGCGCGAGGAAAAGCGCGGGGCCTTTGATCGTCTTCATGGCGCGTCCCTCCTCAGACGAAGCGGTTGACGATGTTCTCGAGCATCTCCTGCCGTCCGGAACGAGGCTGCGGATCGATGCCCTTCGCGACGGCCTCCTCGGCGATGGCCTCCAGCGGCCGTTCCAGGAGGTCCGACCCCTCCCACTTGGCGTAGCGCTCAGCGCGCAGGCGCTCCAGCGTGCCGTCCTCTAGCATGGCGGCGGCGGCCTTCAGCCCCCGTGCGCAGACGTCCATCCCGCCCACATGCGCCCAAAGCAGGTCGCCCGGGTCCAGCGACTGCCGGCGCAGCTTGGCGTCGAAGTTCGTGCCGCCGGTGGCGAAGCCCCCGCCCCTTAGGATCTCGTAGTAGGCCAGCGCGACCTCGGGAACGTTGTTGGGGAACTGGTCCGTGTCCCAGCCCGACTGGTAGTCGTTCCGGTTCATGTCGATCGAGCCGAATATTCCCAGGGCGCTGGCCAGCGCGATCTCGTGCTCGAAGCTGTGACCCGCCAGGATGGCATGCCCCTGCTCGATGTTCACCTTCACTTCGTCCTCCAGGCCGAAACGGCGGAGGAAGCCGTGGACCGTGGCGACGTCGTAGTCGTACTGGTGCTTGGTCGGCTCCTGCGGCTTGGGCTCGATCAGGATCGCGCCGCGGAAGCCGATCTTGTGTTTGTAGTCGACGACCTTCGACAGGAACGCGCCCATATGGTCCAGCTCGCGCCCGAGGTCCGTGTTCAGCAGCGTCTCGTACCCCTCACGCCCGCCCCAAAGGACGTAGTTCGCCCCGCCCAGACGGTGCGTCGCGTCAAGGCAGGCCTTCACCGTGGCGGCGCACCAGGCGTAGACGTCCGGGTCCGGGTTGGTGCTGGCCCCGGCCATGAAGCGGCGGTTCGAGAAGAGGTTCGCCGTCCCCCAGAGCAGACGCATACCGGACGCGTCCTGCTTCTCGCCCAGATAGTCGGCCATCTCGTCCAGCCTTGCGACGGACTTGGCGAGTGTTTCGCCCTCGGGGCGAATGTCATGGTCGTGAAAGCAGTAGAACGGCACGCCGAGAAGGCGGAACATCTCGAACGCCTCGTCCGCGCGGTGCCGGGCCATCTCCATGGTGTCGGCCGGGAACCAAGGCCGTTCGAAGGTATGCCCGCCGAACGGGTCGCCCCCCTCCCAGACGAAGTTGTGCCACCAGCACACGGCGAAGCGCAGGTGGTCCTCCATCCGCCTGCCCATCACGACCTCGTCGGGCCTGTAGTGCCGGAAGGCAAGGTCCAGCGGCCCTGCCTCGGGATCGTAGGGGATGGGTTCGGATCGCTGGAAGTAGTCGCGGGGCATCCGGTCCTCCTCTCAGGCGGCGCGGGCGGGAAGGTTGTCCCGCACGTAGATGTCGAGGGTCAGCGGTGCCGCTGGCGGCGCGCGCCCTTCGCGCAGCGCGGCGAGGGCCCCGATCGCCATCCGAACCTCCTGCGCGGGGTTCTGGTCGATCACGAGGTCGATCAGCCCGTCCTCGAGCGCCCGGCGACTGTGCGGCGTCAGCTCGTGCACGACGGTGACGGGGCGCGACCGCAACCCCTTCAGCGCGGCGACGAGGCCCCGGGTGCCCGCCGCGGCGGCATAGATGGCGGCGGGCGGGCGGCGGCCAGTCAGCGCGCCGCGAACGATCGCCTCGACGAGATCGGCATCGTCGCGTCCTTCGGCCGACGCACCGACCGTCAGGTGCGGGAAGTCGGCGCGCATCACCATGTCGAAGCCGAGGCGCCGGTCGACATGGTCGCGGGCGATCGCGCTGCCGAGGATCACCATGACATCCGCCGGAGCGGCATCGAGGAAACGCCCCAGGAAGCGGGCCGCCGTGCGGCCCGCGGCCACGTTGTCGATGCCGACATAGGCGTCGCGCTGCTCGGCCGGCAGGTCCGAGACGAGGGTGACGACCCGAACGCCCGCGGCGCGAAGCCCCACCAGGGCGCGCGCGCTCTCGATACCTTCGGCGCCGAACACGGCGATTCCGGTCACGCTTCCGGGGTCCAGCGCGTCCAGCGCCGCGCCGAGCGACTCCGAGGAGAACGCGGGAACGTCCAGCACCTCCAGCGACTGGCGGAAGCGGCGCGCGGCGGGACGCTCGGCGGCGATGGCCGTGCGCAGGGCGCCGAGGAACGCGTTCGGCCCCTCCGGCAGCACGAAGACGAACCGGTCGGACCGTCCGGTGGAAAGGGCGGTCGCGGCGGCGTCGCGCTCGTAGCCCAGTGCCTCTACCGACGAGCGGACCTTGGCGCGGGACTTCTCCGTCACCCCGCCGCGTGCGTTCAGCACCCGGTCCACGGTCGCGATGGAGACGCCGGCATGATCGGCGACGTCCTGTACGGTCGGTCTCTCCACCTCGGTGTCCCCCCTGCCTCTCTACAGTAGGCGCGGGTCCTGATTGGCGTCCATCATTTTCTTCGGCAGGGAAGATGAGGAAAAGATCTGGCGACCGACCTTCGACATGAAAAATATATCGTAGATTACTGCCTAGTGGTCGTAATAACGATCCACAGATCACCCGGCCCCGCACCGACGCCCTGATGTCCGTCGTGCAGGACCTGGGCCGTCAGCTTCTCCGGAGCGGCAAGGTCAGGGCGAAGAGCGCCGCCGCGGAGAGGGCGATGGACGGTCCGCCCGGCGTGTCGAACGCTAGGGACGCAGCCAGCCCCAGGCCCACGGACGCGGCACCGATCAGGGCGGCCGCCACGACCATCCCCTCCGGGCTGCGGGCGAGCCCCCGCGCGGCCGTTGCCGGTATGATCAGCATCGCCACCGTCAGCAGCGCCCCGACCACCTCGATCGCCATGGCCACCGCCACCGCCAGCGCGAGGGAGAGGATCAGCCCCTCGCGGCGGGGGTCGATCCCCGTGGCCCGGGCGAGATCGGCATCGAGCGTCGAGGTCAGCAGCCGGCGCCAGCGCCAGGCGAGAAGGGCCGCGACCAGGGCTGCCCCCATCCAGAGGCCGGCGAGGTCCTGACGCGCGACGCCGAACACGTCGCCGAAGAGGAAGGCCGAAGGATCGACCCGCGCGCCCGAAAGGGAGAGCGCCACGAGCCCAGCCGCCAGCGCGCCGTGCGAAAGGGTTCCGAGGATCGCATCGGGCAGCCCCCTCGCATCGAGGAGCGCGACCGCGACCGCCATGCCCGCGGCGACCGCGAGCGCCCCCCAGATCGGCGCGATCGACAGCGCGAGCGCGAGGGCGACGCCGAGGATGGCCGAATGGCTGACCGCCTCGCCGAAATAGGCGAGGCGCCGCCAGACCACGAAGCAGCCCAGAGGCGCGGCCGCGACCGACAGCGCGAGGCCTGCCAGAGCGGCCCGGATCAGGAAATCGTCAAGCACCCCGCGGCCCCGCGACGGCTTCGCAGCGCTCGCCGTCGCGCCCGTGACCGTGACCGTGATCGTGATCGTGATCGTGCGAATGGTCGTGGTCGTGTTGGTAGAGGGCCAGCGCCCCGCCCGTGCCCGAACCGAAGAGCGCGCGATAGGCCGGCGCGTCCGCGACGACGTGGGGGGCGCCCTCGCAGCAGATATGGCCGTTGAGGCAGATGACGCGATCCGACGCCGCCATCACGACATGGAGGTCGTGGCTGACCATGAGGACCGCGCAGCCAGCGTCCCGCCGCACCCTCTCGATCGTCTGGTAGAGAGCGGCAGCGCCGGGTTGATCGAGGCTCGCGGTCGGCTCGTCGAGGATCAGGAGGTCGGGCGCCCCGGCCAGCGCGCGCGCCAGGAGGACCCGCTGGAGCTGTCCGCCCGAGAGCGCCCCGAGGGACGCCGGCCCCAACCCCTCCGCCCCAGCGGCGGCAAGCGCGGCCTCGGCCTCGGCGTCCGTCCGCGGCTCCGGCAGGGAAAGGAACCGTCGCACGGTCAGCGGCATCGCCGATCCGGCCGCCATGGATTGCGGCACATAGCCGATCCGCAGGCCGGCCGCGCGGCGCACCGTGCCGCCCGCAGGCTCGAGCGCGCCGATGAGGGCCCTCACCAAGGACGACTTGCCCGATCCGTTGGGCCCGACGAGGGTCACGATCTCGCCCGCCGCGATGGCGAAGTCGATATCGGACAGGACCGTCCGCCCGCCCCGATCCAGCCGCAGGGCGTGCGCCTCGATCAGCTTGGTCATGCAACGGCGCCCCGGCAGTTCGGGCACAGTCCTTCGGCCTCCAACGTGGTCGCCTCCAAGGCGAAGCCGGTGGCCCGTGCGGCGCTGCCCAGGCGCCCCTCCTCCGGTGCCACGGGCATCTCGGCGACGGCCTCGCAAGCGCGGCAGATCAGGAAGGCCGGCGCATGTTCGGCACCGGGGCGGGCGCAGGCGACGAAGGCGTTCAGCCGCTCGATACGGTGGACGAAACCCTGCGCCACGAGGAAGTCGAGCGCGCGGTAGACCAGGGGTGGCTGCGCCGGTCTGCCCTCGGCCCGCAGGCGATCCAGCACGTCGTAAGCGCCCAGGGCGCGATGCGACTCGAGCAGGATCTCCAGCACCCGTCGCCGGGCGTCGGTCAGACGCAGGCCGCGCGCGGCGCAGCCCTCCTCCGCCGCGGCGAGCGCCGAGGCGATGCAGCCATCGTGGTCGTGAGGGGCGAAATCGATCATACAAGGGTCCGAGGTTGACAGCGGATGATATAGTATAACACTTCCCCTGGCCGCAACCCGGAGACCCGTCATGCGTCTTGCCCTATCCCTCGCCGTTCTCGCCTCGCCGGCCGTCGCGGATGCTCCGGCGGTGGTCGCGGACATCCCGCCGGTCCACTCGCTCGTCGCGGCGGTGATGGAGGGGCGCGGCGCGCCTGCGCTGCTGCTGACGGGCGCCGCGGATCCGCATTCCCACTCGCTCCGCCCGTCGGAGGCGACGGCGCTGGAGGAGGCCAACCTCGTCGTCCTGATGGGAGAGGCCCTTACCCCCTGGATCGGCGGGCCGCTGTCGGCCTTGGCCCCCGACGCCTTGCGGCTGGAGCTCCTCGATGTCGAAGGCCTGGATCTGATCGAGGTCGAGGACCCCCACGACGGGGAAGAAGGGCACGCACACGGAGCCGAAGAGCATGACGAGGACGATCACGGCGGCGACCATTCCGGGCACGATCATGGCCCGCTCGATCCGCACGCTTGGCTGGACCCGGAAACGGCCGCCGCCTTCGCGGCCGAGATCGCCGCGCGCCTCTCCGAGATCGACCCCGACGGGCGCCCCACATATGAAGCGAACCGCGACAGCTTCGTCGCCGCGGCGGAGGTTCTGACGCCGCCGGCGGTCGACGCGCGGCCGTGGATCGCCGGGCACGATGCCTACGCCTACGCCTCCCGCTGGGTCGGCGCCCCGGCGGCCGGGGCGGTCATGGACGTGGACAACCTCGCGCCCGGCGCGGCGCGACTGCGCGAGCTGTCCGCGATCGCCGGCGAGGCCGCGTGCGTCATCGCCCCGCCCGATGCGGACGCGCGCCTTCTGGCCGCGGCCGGGAATCTACCGGTCGTAACGCTCGACCCTCTGGGGCGCGCGCACGAGCCCGGGCCCGCGCTCTGGCCTGCGCTGATGGCCGACGTGTCGGCGGCGTTCGAGGAATGCCTCTCGCCCTGACGGCTTTCGCCCGGGGGCGGGCGCGGCTAGGGTCCGGCCTTGATGCGCGCCCTCCTCCCGCCCCTGGCCCTCGCGGCCTGCGCGACCTTTCCGGAGGTCGACGCCGCGATCCCGCCCGCGGCGCGGAACGCCCCCTTCCCCTCCCTGCTTCCCACGGCGGCCTTCGACGCCGCCCCGGCCGAGCGCCTCTCCCCCGAGGCGGGCCAGGCGTTGGAAGGCCGGCAGTCCGACCTCGAGGCGCGCGCGGCCCGGCTGCGCGACCCAGTCCTGACCGAGGCGGAGCGCGCGCGCCTCGGGCGCTAGACCCGCCCGGGGGCGCACGCTAGGGACCGGCGCGGCAGACGAAGGGACACCGAGCATGACGCAGCCTCTCCGCCTCGGAATCGCGGGCCTGGGCACCGTGGGCGCGGGCGTCGTGAAGATCGCCCGGCGGCACGCCGACCTGATCGCCGCCCGCGCCGGCCGCGTCGTCGTCGTCACTGCGGTCTCCGCGCGGGATCGGTCCCGCGACCGTGGCATGCCCCTGGGCGACTACGCCTGGGAGGACGACCCTGCCGCCCTCGCCGCGCGAAAGGACGTCGATGTCCTCGTCGAGCTGATCGGCGGCGACGCGGGCCCCGCCAAATCGGCCGTCGAGGCCGCGCTGCGCGCCGGCAAGGACGTCGTGACCGCGAACAAGGCGATGCTGGCCCTCCACGGCGCCGAACTGGCCGCCTTGGCCGAGGCGAACGGCGCCGCCCTGCGCTACGAGGCGGCCGTCGCGGGGGCGATCCCCGTCGTCAAGGTCCTGTCGGAGAGCTTCGCCGCCAACGAGACCTCGCGCGTGATGGGCGTGATGAACGGCACCTGCAACTACATCCTGACCCGGATGGAAGGCGCGGGCCTGCCCTACGAGGAGGTCTTCGAGGAGGCTAGCGCCCTCGGCTACCTCGAGGCGGACCCGACCCTCGACGTGGGCGGGATCGACGCGGCGCACAAGCTCGCCCTCCTCTCTGCGCTGGCCTTCGGAACCCCGCCGGCCTTCGACGCGGTCGAGATCGAGGGGATCGAGCGGGTCTCGATCCAGGACATCCGCTTCGCCGCCGACCTAGGCTTCCGGATCAAGCTGCTCGGGGTGGCGCAGGTGACGGGCCGCGGGCTGGAGCAGCGGATGTCGCCCTGCCTCGTGCCTGCGAACTCGCCGCTGGGACAGCTCGAAGGGGCGACGAACATGACCGTGCTGGAGGGCGACGCCGCGGGCCAGATCGTCCTGCGCGGCGCGGGCGCGGGCGAGGGCCCGACCGCCAGCGCGGTCTGGTCCGACGTCATGGACATCGCGCGCGGCCTGCGCGTGCCTGCCTTCGGCCGCCCGGTCGATCAGCTCCGGGTGATCCCGCCGGCGCAGTCGGCCGCCCCCGCCTCGTGGTACCTGCGGCTGACGCTTCAGGACAAGCCGGGCGCCCTGGGCAAGATCGCCGTCGCGCTCGGCGAAGGGGGCGTATCCATCGACCGGATGCGCCAGTACGATCACGAGGGCGACGCGCCGGTCCTCATCGTCACCCACCCCGCCCGCCGCGCCGCCATCCGCGAGGCTATCGAGGCGACGGAGGCCTCGGGCGTCCTGGCCGAGCCGCCCGTGGCCCTGCGGATCGAGACCGTCTGACCGGCCGGGCCGACCGACCCCAGACCTTCGCGAGGCACAGGAACACCTTCGGGGGACTGCCAGGTGGACACCCCCGCCCGGCGCGCGCTAGCTGCGCGCGACGCACATGCCGACCCGGAGGCCCCACGCATGGCTGCCAACCGCAAGTTCCACGACCGGATGCTCTCCCTCGGGCTCGCCCGGGTGTCCGAGGCCGCCGCCATGGCCTCGGCCGACCTGATCGGGCGCGGCGACGAAAAGGCCGCCGACCAGGCCGCGGTCAACGCCATGCGCGAGCAGCTCGACCTTCTCGACATCGACGGCACTGTGGTCATCGGCGAGGGCGAACGCGACGAGGCCCCCATGCTCTACATCGGGGAGGAGGTCGGCACCGGGAACGGTCCCTCGGTGGACATCGCCCTCGACCCGCTGGAGGGGACGACCCTGACGGCCAAGGACATGCCCAACGCCCTGACCGTGATCGCCATGGGCCCGCGCGGCTCGATGCTGCACGCGCCCGACGTCTACATGGACAAGCTGGCCGTCGGGCCGGGGCTGCCGAAGGACGTCGTCTCGTTCGAGATGTCCCCGAAGGAGCGGGTGCTCGCGCTGGCCGAGGCCAAGGCCTGCCGCCCGCAGGACATCACAGTCTGCGCGCTCGAGCGTCCCCGCCACGCCGAGATGATCGCCGAGCTGCGCGAGACCGGCGCGGCGATCCGGCTGATCACGGACGGCGACGTGGCCGGAATCATCCACGTGGCCGAGCCGACGACCGGCATCGACCTCTACATGGGCTCGGGCGGCGCGCCGGAGGGCGTGCTGGCGGCCGCGGCGATGAAGTGCATGGGCGGGCAGATGTGGGGGCGCCTCCTCTTCCGCGACGACGACGAGCGGGGCCGCGCCGAGAAGGCGGGGATCGAGGATTTCGACCGGGTCTACGCGCGCGACGACCTCGTCACGCAGGACGTCATCTTCGCGGCGACGGGCGTGACGGACGGCTCAATCGTCCACGGCATCAAGCGCGAGCCGGGCTTCCTCACGGCCGAGACGGTGCTGATGCGGTCGAAGACGGGCAGCATCCGGCGGATGTCCTATCGCAACCCCACCACCGGCGGACCCGCCGTCGCGCCCTGAGCGCCATCGGCCTCCGCTCGGCGGCGCGGTGACGGGGCAGGTCGCGAAAGGCCGGCCCTCATGACGCACCCGGCCCCCCGCCGCCTTTCCCGGCGGTGACGCATCGTCTAGCCTGCCGATCATGCCACGCGATCACGACGCCGCCTTCCTTCACGTCGAATCCTCGTTGTCCGGGCGCCGGTGGACGGGACCTTCGGCGGACGCCCTACGCTTGGGCGAGGCGCTCGCGCAGGCGACGGGCCTTCCGGCCGCGCTCGCGGGGGTGCTCGCCCGTCAGGGGGTGCGGGCTGAGACGGCGGCCGCCTACCTCGCGCCCAAGCTGAAGGACCTCCTGCCCGACCCCCGCGGCCTGCGGGACATGGAGAGGGCCGCAACCCGCCTCGACGCCGCCGCCGAGCGGGGAGAGCGGATCGCGATCTTCGCGGACTACGATGTCGACGGCGGTGCGTCGGCGGCCCTGCTGATCTGGTGGCTGCGCGCGCTGGGACGTGACGCGACGCTCTACGTCCCGGATCGGTTGCGCGAGGGTTACGGACCCAACCCCGAGGCGATGGCGCAGCTCTCGGCCTCCCACGACCTGATCGTATGCGTCGACTGCGGCACCGCCGCGCACGAGGCGCTGGAGGCGGCCGGAGGAACGGACGTCATCGTGCTCGACCACCACCTCGGAACCGAGACCCCGCCCCCCGTCCTCGCCTGCGTCAATCCGAACCGGCCGGACGAGGACGGCGCCCTGGGCCATCTCTGCGCGGCCGCGGTGACCTTCCTCTGCCTCGTCGAGGCGAACCGGCAGAGGCGCGGGGCCGGACGCGAGGCCCCGGATTTGATGGGGATGACCGACCTCGTGGCGCTCGCGACCGTGGCGGACGTCGCGCCGCTGATGGGGGTGAACCGGGCCTTCGTGCAGGCGGGTTTGCGCGCGATGGGCCGCGGGGGGCGGCCAGGGCTCGAAGCGCTGGCCGCTACCGCGCGTCTGTCGGGACCGCCGACGCCCTATCACCTTGGCTTCGTCCTGGGCCCGCGGATCAACGCCGCCGGGCGCGTGGGCCGGGCGGACCTCGGCGCCCGCCTCCTCGCCTCGGCCGACCGGCATGAGGCGGCCGCCCTCGCCGACCGGCTGGAGGAGGTGAACGCCGAGCGCAAGGCGGTCGAGGGCGCGACCCGCGTCGCGGCCCTCGCCCAGGCCGAGGCGCGACTGGACGCCGACCCCGATGCGCCTCTTGTCTGGGCGGCCGGCGAAGGGTGGCATCCTGGGGTCCTCGGGATCACCGCGGGACAGCTCGCGCGGCGCTTCCGGCGGCCGGCGGTCGTGCTGGGGGTCGCGGACGGGATGGCGAAAGGCTCCGGCCGGTCGGTGGCAGGGGTCGATCTGGGCTCGTGCGTGGCGCGCATGGCGCGGGCGGGGGAGCTCGCTTCGGGTGGCGGGCACGTGATGGCCGCGGGCCTCTCGGTAGGGGCGGGCTGCGTCGAGGCGGCGATGGCGCGCCTGGGGGAGCTTCTGGCGCGGCAAGGGGCTGGCGGCGGCGAGCCTTCGGACCTCGCGCTCGATTCCATGCTGATGCCGGGGGCCTGCGACATGGCCCTCGCCCGCCAGCTCGAGGCGGCGGGCCCCTGGGGCGAAGGCGCGTCCGCGCCCCGCTTCGCCGTGCCCGAGGTCCGCATCCACGATGCCCGCCCCGTGGGCCAGGACGGGCTGCGACTGACCGTGTCGGACGGGATCGGCCCACGCCTTCAGGTCATCGCCTTCGGTGCGATGTCGGGGCCGATCGGGCCGCGCCTGTTGTCCCACGGGGGGGGGCGGTTCCACCTTGCCGGACGGCTGGAGGTGAACCGTTGGCAAGGCCGCGAAAGCGTGCAGCTCGCGCTGATCGACGCGGCGGAAGCCTAAGCTGACAAGCGCGATTTCGGGGGTTGCCGCCCCCGAGGCAGGCCGTTAGATCACGCGGCACGGCGCGGGATGCCCCGTTCGTCTATCGGTTAGGACGCCAGGTTTTCAACCTGGAAAGAGGGGTTCGATTCCCCTACGGGGTACCAGCCGCGCCGTGACCCTTCCCCGTCAGGAAGCCTCTGGCGCGGTCGACCCACCCATCAGCGTCCAGCACCCCCGCCCTGCCTGCTTCGAGGCGTAGAGCGCGGCGTCCGCCGCCGCCGTCACGCTTGCAACGTCCCCGATGGCGTGGTCGTCCGATATCGCGATCCCGACCGAGGCGGAGATCCGGGCGAGGCCGCCCTCGACCGGGATGGGCCGCTCGATCGCGGCGATCAGGTCGTCGGCGATCCTGCCCAGCCGATCGCGGGGGATCGCGCCGTAGAGGAGGATCGCGAACTCGTCCCCGCCGATCCTCGCTACGAGGTCGGCGGCCCGCGCCGCGCGGACCATCGCCTCCGTCGCCGCACGCAGCACCGTGTCTCCCACTGCGTGGCCCATCGCGTCGTTCACCGCCTTGAACCGGTCGAGATCGACCGCGAGCATGGCGAACCGTCCCCCCCCGCGGGCGAGCGTATCCATCGCCTGATCCAGCCCCCTGCGGTTTCGTAGGCCCGTCAACGCATCCGTGAAGGACCGCTCCTCCGCATCGGAATGCGCGTTCTGCAAGCGGGCGGTCAGAGCCGCGGCCTCGGCGGCGATGGCGGCGTTGGCCTCGGCCAGGAAGAGCAGCTCGTTGGCGAGATCGGTCGGCGCGAAATCCCCGTTCGACAAGGAGAACCGCCGCACCGCCGCGACCACGCCCGGGCCGGGCGAGAGGTTCAGCAGCAGCCCATTGCCCGCCCCGCCACGGGCAGGCACCGCGATCCCAGCCAGCCTGAGGTTCGCGTGCAGGAGGGTGAGGTGGAGCTTCTGCCCCACGACCGAGCGCAACCCGTCCACGTCCGCCACCCCCTCCGGCCGGCGCAAACGCAAAAGGTCGAACACCGCCCGCCCGGCCGGATCGACCCCGGCCAGCCGCGCGAAGGTGCGCCCGGCCGAGGTGACGCGCCCCGACCCGTCCAGCGCAAGGTGCATCGGCATCAGCCGGTCCAGTGCGCAGGGACGCAGCATCAGGGGGCTGCCGGTCATCCGCCCCGCCCCTCGCCCGAGCCGGCCAGGTCGAAGCCCCGCCCCGCCCTGAAATCCGCGAGAGAAAGAGTGATGCGGACGCTCTCGCCGTCATCGGGACGTCCCTCCGCCGGCTCGACCGCTTCGATCAGGACGAGCGCACCATAGTCGTCCGCAATCGCCCTGAGCGCCCCCATCATGATGTGCGAGATGCCCGGGATCGCGTATGTCGCGGTCAGCAGAAAGCGTCCCCTGCCGTCGTCCCGCAGGACGAAGCGGGGGATCGCGTCGAGGGTCGGCAGGGCCAACTCCGCACGTGCCGGCAGATCCTCCAGCGATTGGAGGAAATCGTCGAAGTCGGATCCGCCGAAACGGAGCAGGCGGCGGACCCGCTCCATTCGCGGGTGGGAGACGAGGAACGTCCCCATGTCCTCGAGCAGGTCCGAGGACCGCTTGCGCAGGCGCCGCGAAGCGACGCGCAGGACGACCCCGATCAGCGCGTCGTCATAGGTCAGCAGCGCCTCGAACCCGCGCTCGGGCACGCCAGCTTCGGCGGCGATGCTGCGCCAGGCAGCCTCGCCGTAGGTGACGGTGAGAAAATCCTGCACCGCCCGGTTCATCAGCCCATGCATCGCATCCTCCGCGCCCGGCCACGGAAGGAGATGCCACGGAAACCGTCACCAAAGGGTTTACGGCCGGGCCGCGGATGCGCGGCTTCTTAACGGTCCGAACGGCCCGGCAGGGCGCGCACCGCCTCGACGAACGCCTCGCCCCGCTTCTCGAAGTCGGTGAATTGGTCGAAGCTCTTGGCGGCAGGGGCCAGCAGCACCGTATCGCCGGGCTCGGCCTCCTCGGCGGCGCGGGCGACGGCGGTGGCGAGGTCGCCGCACACCTCCTGCGGGACGGCGGCGATCTGAATGGCCATCCGTTCGGCCGCGTGTCCGATGAGATAGGCCTTCGCGACGGCGCCCGCCTCGTCCGCAAGGGGCGCGATGCCGCCTTCGGGCTCGATCCCGCCGACGATCCAGCGGATGCGCGGAAAGGCCCGCAGCGCCTGCCGGGCGGCGTCCACGTTGGTCGCCTTCGAGTCGTTCACGAAGCGCACGCCGCCGATCTCCGCGACGAGCTGCGAGCGGTGCGGCAGGCCGGGAAAGCTCGCCAGCCCGGCCCCGATCTCGCGTGGGCCGAGGCCGAGCGCGCGGCAGGCGGCGAATGCATGCGCGGCGTTCTGGTGGTTGTGCGCGCCAGGCAGGCCGGGAATCCCCCGCAGGTCGATCATGGATACCTTCCGGCCCTTGCGACGCTCCTCCAAGACGCCCTCCACGGCGGACACGGTCCAGCCCGGTCCCTCCGGCGGCGCTGTAGAGACGCGGATCACGCGGTCGTCGGCGGGCGCCTCGGCGAGACGCATCGCGAGGAACCGCCCTTCGACCTGGTCCACACCGATCACCGCCCGGTCCGGCCCCCCTTCCGTGAAGAGGCGCGCCTTGGCCGCGAAGTAGCCCCCCATGCCCCCGTGCCGGTCGAGATGATCGGGCGAGAGGTTGGTGAACACGGCCACGTCGGGCGTCAGCGCGCGGGCCAGGTCGGTCTGGTAGCTCGACAGCTCGAGGACCACGACGCCCCCATCACCCGGCGGATCGATGTCGAGGGCGCCGCGCCCGATGTTCCCAGCGAGCTGCGCCGCGCGTCCGGCATGGGACAGGAGGTGGTGGACGAGTGCCGAGGTCGTGGATTTCCCGTTCGAGCCGGTGATCGCGATTACCCGCGGCGGCCGATCCATCCGGTCCCATTCCGGCGTGGCGAGCGAACGGAAGAAGAGGCCGATGTCGTTGTCCACCGGCACGCCTGCCCTCATGGCCGCCGCGATCACGGGGTTCGGCGCGGGGTAGAGGTGCGGGATTCCCGGCGAGACGACGAGAAGGTCCAACCGCCCGACGTCGTCCCGGAGGTCGGTCGACGCGAAGCCCTCGGCCTCCGCCCGGGCGCGCGCCGCCGCGCCGTCGTCCCAGAGCATGGGTTCGGCGCCCCCCGCTTCGAGGGCGCGGGCGGCGGACAGGCCGGAGCGCCCGAGCCCGAGCACGCCCACGCGCGCGCCGCAAAGGCCGCGCACCGGGATCACGTTCCCGCCCCGCCGAAGGCCCTTGGCGGGGCCACGCCCGGCTTGGCCGGGCCGCCCCCAGGACGAAGCGCGCGCCCTCGAGGGCCCGCCTGCGGCTCCCTGTCGGCGCGGGCCCGCGCGCCCGCCGCCTTCCGCGCCATCACCATCCGATCGCCTTCCGGCGGCGGAAGAAGCCGCCCGTGGGGCCGTCAACCGGAAGGGTGGCGAGCCAGATCGCCGTGTCCGCCCCCTCCTCCGGCGAGCGGGCGGCGTTCGGGCCGCCCATCCGCGTGCGCACCCAGCCGGGACAGAGGGCGTTGACCTTCACCCCATCGGGCAGGTCGCGCGGCAGGACGTGGGTCAGCGCGTTCAACGCGGCCTTGGCCACGCCGTATACTCCCGGCCCGCCCAGCCCCTCGGCGAAGGAGCCCCAGCCCGAGGAGACGTTCACGATCCGCCCGTAGCCCCGTGCGCCCATGCCCGGCGCGACCCGGCGGATCAGGTCCATCGGCGCGCGGACTATGACCTGCATCGCCTCCTCGAAGGCGCCGTCATCGTCCAGCAGCGATACGTCCCGCAGGACGCCCGCGTTGTTGACCAGGACGTCGAGGTCGCCCGCCTGGGCCAATGCGTCCGCGAAGGTTTCGGGGCGCATCAGGTCCAGCGCGACGGACCGGCAGCCGAGCGCGTCTGCGGCCTCGGCCCCGGCGGCGGGGTCTCGCGCGCCGATCACCACCTCCAGCCCCTCGGCCAGCAGGCCTGCGGCGATGGCCCGTCCGATCCCCCGGTTGCCGCCCGTGACCAGCGCGCGCCTCATCGCGATCCCTCCGACAGCCGTTCCAGCACCGCGAGCGCGCGGGCATCGTCCGCCTCCGGCACGAAGAGATGGTCGTGCCTCAGCGCCGCGACCACGTTGCAGGCGATCCCCTCCCGCGCCAAGGCCCCGGAGACGGCCGCCGTCAGCCCGACCCCGTCCAGCGCCGAGTGGACCCGCAGCGAGATCAGCGCGAACGCCTCCTCCCCCTCTGCGGCAGGCCTGATGCAGGACCAACCCTCGACCTCGCAAAAGGTGGCGATGGCGCCCGCCGGGGGCGTGCCCTCGCACGCCGCGAACGTCCAGGCGCCGGGCCTGCGCTCGGGCGCCATGCCGGCGATCATCGCGGCACCGTCGCGGACCGCGCTCATCGGATCTTCAGCGTCGAGAGGCCGATCAGCGCCAGGATGATCGACACGATCCAGAACCGGATCACGATCTGCGATTCCGGCCAGCCCTTCTTCTCGAAGTGGTGGTGGATCGGGGCCATCAGGAAGATGCGCTTCCCGGTCTGCTTGAAGTAGAGGACCTGGACCATCACCGACAGCGCCTCGACCACGAAGAGGCCGCCGACGATGGCCAGCACCAGCTCGTGCTTCGTCGCGACCGCGATGGCGCCCAGCGCGCCGCCCAGCGCCAGCGACCCGGTGTCGCCCATGAACACCGCCGCGGGCGGCGCGTTGTACCACAGGAACCCCAGGCCCCCGCCGATCAACGCCGCGCAGAACACCGCGATCTCGCCCGTCCCCGGCACGTAGGAGATCACCAGCGCGTCCGTGAAGTCCACGCGCCCGACCACGTAGGCGATGATCCCCAGCGTCGCGGCGGCGATCATGACCGGCATCACCGCCAGGCCGTCCAGCCCGTCCGTCAGGTTCACGCTGTTGGCCGACCCCGTTATCACCACCATCACGAAGAGGACGTAGACGATCCCCATGTCGAGGACCGCGTCCTTGAAGAACGGGAAGAGCAGCGCCCCCTCCAGCGCCGGCGGATGCCACCACGCGGCCCACAGCGCGGCGAGAGCCGAGACGAGCAGGCCGATGCCGAAGCGCAGCTTGCCCGGCACGCCCCTGGGGTTCGCGTGGGCCACCTTCTGCCAGTCGTCCGCAAGGCCGATCGCGCCGAAGGCCGCCGTGACGAAGAGCGTCATCCAGACCCATGGATTGTCCCAGCGCGCCCAGAGGAGCGTGCCCAGGAACAGCGCGCCGAGGATCAGCGCGCCGCCCATCGTCGGCGTGCCGGCCTTTCGCGCATGGCCGTCGGGCCCGTCGTCGCGGATGGGCTGGCCGGCCTTCTTGGCCGTGAGGAACGCGATCAGCGGCTTGCCGAACACGAACCCGAAGACCAGCGCCGTGAAGAACGCGCCGCCCGCCCGGAACGAGATGTAGCGGAACAGGTTGAAGATGTCGCCGCCATCCGACAGCGCGCTGAGCCAGTAGAGCATCGCCTAGCTTCCCTCCGGGCGGTCCGCCCGTCCCGACGCCCGGATCGCCGCCACCACGCGGGACACCTTGGACGCCTTGCTTCCCTTCACGAGCACCACGTCGCCGGCCCGCAGCATACTGCCCACCGCCGCGGCCGCGGCCGCGGCATCCGGATGCCAGCCGGCGCGGCAGTTCGCCGGCAGCGCGTCGTGGAGGTGGCGCATCAGCGGGCCGACGGCATGGACCCGGTCGATCGCCGCCATGTGCGGGTCGTCCGCGACGGCCGCATGGATAGTGGCCTCGTCCTCGCCCAGCTCCAGCATGTCGCCCAGGACGGCGATCCGCCGCCCCTCGGGACCGGGGTGGGTCGAGGCCAGCACCTCCAGCGCCGCCCCCAGCGAGGCGGGGTTGGAGTTGAACGCGTCGTCCAGCAGCGTGACCTCGCCTCCGCCGGGCAGGCGCGCCGTCTCGCGCACCCCGCGCCCGTCCGCCGGACGCCAACGGCCGAGGTCGCGCGCCGCGCGCTCCACGTCGAGGCCGAGGGTTTCCGCGACGGCCAGCACCCCCAGGGCGTTCGACGCGAAGTGCCGGCCGGCCGCGTCCAGCGTCACCTCGAGCGCGCCCGCCGGCGTTGCGGCGTGGAAGCGGGTACGCCCGTCCTTCGGCGTCACGTCGCCGAGCCGCCAGTCGCCCCGCGTCCCGAAAGTGCGGATCTGTGCGCCCTTCGCTTCCGCTGCGGCGCGGAGGATCGGGAAGGTCGGCGCGTCGGCCGGAAGCACGGCATGCGCCTCGCCCGTCAGGCCGCTGACGATGCTCGCCTTCTCCTCGGCGATGCCCTCGATGCGGCCGAACGCCTCCAGATGCGCGGGCGCGATGGCCGTGATCAGCGCGACGTGCGGCCGCGCGAGGTCCGAAAGGGGCGCGATCTCGCCGGGGGCGTTCATCCCGATCTCGGCGACGACGATCTCGGCGTCCTTCGGGATCAGCGCGAGGGTGATCGGAACGCCCCAGTGGTTGTTGTAGCTCGCCTGCGCGGCATGGGTGCGCCGCTGAGCCCCGAAAGCAGTTCGCATCATCTCCTTCGTGGAGGTCTTGCCGACGCTGCCCGTCACCGCGACGACCCGGGCCCTCGTGCGCGCCCGCCCCGCCCGCCCGAGGGCGGCCAGCCCCGCGAGGACGTCCGGCACGACCACGAGGGGCGCGTCCGCAGGCACCCCCTCCGGCACGCGGGAGACGAGGGCGCCCGCCGCCCCCTCGGCCAGGGCGTCCGCGACGAAATCGTGCCCGTCGCGCGCCGCCGTCAGCGCCACGAAGAGGTCGCCGGGCCGCAAGGTGCGGGTGTCGATGTCGATGCCCGCGGCGTCGAACGGCGCCTTGAGGGCGCCGCCCGTCGCCTCGGCGATCTCCGCCCCGGTCCACAGCGGCTCAGCCACGGGCGGCCTCCTCCAGGGCGGCGACGGCGATGGACGCCTGCTCGACGTCGTCGAAGGGGTGGACGGTCCCGGCCACCTCCTGCCCCGCCTCGTGGCCCTTGCCCGCGACCAGCAGGACGTCGCCCGGCCCCAGCATCGCGGTGCCGCGCAGGATCGCCTCGGCCCGGTCGCCGACCTCCAGCGCGCCGGGCGCGCCTTCCAGGACGGCGGCGCGAATGGCCGCGGGGTCCTCGGACCGGGGGTTGTCGTCCGTCACGATCACCGCGTCGGCATGCTCGGCCGCGGCACGGCCCATCAGGGGTCGCTTGGCGCGGTCGCGGTCGCCGCCCGCGCCGACGACGGCGATCAGGCGGCCCATGGCGTGGGGGCGCAGGGCCCGCAGCGCCGTCGCCACGGCATCTGGCGTATGGGCGTAGTCCACGAAGATCGCCCCGCCCCGCGCCCGCACGGCGGCGAGCTGCATCCGCCCCCGAACCGTGCCCAGCCTCGGCAGCGCCTCGATCGCCTCGCCCGCCTCCATCCCGCAGGCGTGGGCCAGGGCGGCGGCCATCAGGGCGTTCGCCGCCTGGAAGTCCCCGACGAGGCCCAGCCTGACCTGGTGCACCCCGCCGCGCCAGTCGAAGCGGACGCTCTGCCCGTCCTCCTCGAAGCGCGTCGCCAGGAGGCGGACGTCCGCCCCTTCGGTCGCACCCAGGGTCAGGACGTCCTGCCCCCGCTCGCGGGCGATGGCGGCGACCTCGAGGCCCTTCGGGTCGTCGATGTTCACGCAGGCGATGCCGTCCTCGGGCAGCACCCGCTCGAAGAGGTGCATCTTGGCGGCGAAGTAGGCCTCGAACGTGCCATGGTAGTCGAGATGGTCCCGGGAGAAGTTCGTGAACCCCGCCGCCCGCAGCCGCAGCCCGTCGAGGCGTCGCTGGTCCAGCCCGTGGGAGGACGCCTCCAGCGCGCAATGGGTCACGCCCGCCGCCGCCGCCTCGGATAGAAGGCGGTGCAGCGTGATCGGCTCGGGCGTGGTGTGGGCGGTGGGGGCGGTCCAGGCCCCCTCGACCCCCGTGGTCCCGAGGTTGATCCCCGCGATCCCCCGCCCCTCCCAGATCTGGCGCACGAAGGCAGTGACCGATGACTTGCCGTTGGTGCCCGTCACGGCCGCGATCACCTCGGGCTGCGCGCCGAACCAGAGGGCGGCGGCACGCGCCAGCGCCTCGCGCGGGTCCTCGGCCACGACGACCGGCACCCCTTCAAGAAGCATCCCGGCCCCCTCGCGGTCGGTGAGGATGGCGGCGGCGCCCCGTTCGGCGGCCATGGCGGCGAAGCGCGCGCCGTGCGCGGCCGACCCCGGCAGGGCGGCGAAAAGCTCGCCGGGGCCCACCTTCCTGCTGTCGACCGAAAGCCCGGTCACGGCGACGTCCGAAGGGGCCGTCAGCCCCAGCGAGGAGAGGGTGCGCGTCTTCATCCGGCCCCCGCTATCGCAGCCCCGCCCGGCCCGCTACATCCTAAAGCGCCGGACGCCGCGCCGTCACTCATGCGCGGCGCGCGTGAACTCGTGGGGATCCTGGCGCTCCATGTCGGGTGCCATGCCGAGCAGCGGCGCGACCCGGCTGACGATCTCGGCCGCGACGGGAACGGCGGTCCAGCCGGCGGTGCGGCGCACCTCGCGGCCCGAGGTCTCCTCCGGTTCGTCGAGGGTGACGACGATCACCCATTCGGGGTCGTGCATCGGGAAGGCGCCGGCGAAGGTCGCGATGACCCGGTCGTCGTAGTAGCCCCCCGTCGGGCGGGGTTTGTCGGCGGTGCCTGTCTTGCCGCCGAGGAAGTATCCCGGGATCTCGGCCATGCTTGCGGTGCCGCGCGTCACGATCTGCCGCAGCATGTCGCGGGTCTGGCCGCTCGTCTCCTCGGAGATCACGCGCGCGCCGGTGGGGCCGCCCTCGCCCTGCACCAGCGTCGGCTCGACGAGGAGGCCGCCGTTCACCATCGCGGCGTACCCGGCCGCGACATGGACGGGCGAGACCGACAGACCATGCCCGTAGGAGATGGTGATCGACGCCGTCTCGCCCCAGCGGGGCGGCAGGAGGGGCACCGACCGGCGCGCCTCCTGCAGCTGGACCGGCGTCACGTCGAGCATGCCGAGCGTGTCGAGGAAGGCGCGCTGCCGGGTCGGGCCGATCATCAGCGCCAACTCGCCCGTGCCGATGTTGGACGACTTCACCATCACGTCCGTGAGCGACAGCTCGTCGCCGTAGTTGCGGAAGTCGCGGACCGCGAAGCCGCCCGTCCGCAGGGGCCCTTTGGTGTCGATCATGGTCCACGGCTCGACCAGCCCAAGCTCGAGCGCCTGGGCGGCCGGGAAGATCTTGAACACCGATCCCAGCTCGTAGACGCCCTGCACCGCGCGGTTGAAGAGCGGGCTCTCGTCCGGCGAGCCCTCGAGGAGCGGGACCGGCCGGTCGTTCGGGTCGAAATCCGGCAGCGACACGATCGAGACGATTTCCCCCGTCTCCGCGTGCATCAGCACCGCCGAGGCGCCGAGCGCGTCGTAGATGCCGACGGCGCCGGCCAAGACCTCCTCGATGGCGGCCTGGATTGGCGTGTCCAGCGTCAGCCGCAGGGCGGCGCCCTCGTTGGCGGGGTCGGACAGCCATTCGTCGTAGGCCGCCTCGATCCCGGCGATGCCGACGATCTCGGCCGCGTCGACGGCCTGGTCGCCGAAGCGCACCCCGCCCATCACGTGCGCGGCGAGGTTGCCGCCGGGATAGAGGCGCCGCTCGCGCCGCCCGAGCTGGAGCCCCGGATCGCCGATGTCGTGCACTGCCTGCTGCTGCTCGGGCGAGAGCGAGCCGCGCAGCCACATGAACCGCGCGCCCGAGGTGAAGCGCGCGTGAAGGCGGTCCGCGTCCATATCGGGGAACACCGCCGCCAGCCCGTCCGCGGCGCGGCGCGGGTCCACGAGGTCGCGCACCTGCACGTAGAGCGCCGCGGTGGCCAGGTTCGTCGCCAGAACCCGCCCCTCGCGGTCGGTGATGTCGGCGCGGGTGGCGACGAAGGGCGCGGCGCTGCCGGCGCGCAGCGGCTCGGCCGGGGGGGTGGCGGCGATCACGGCCATCTTCATTCCGACCGCGCCGTAGGCCCCGACGAAGAACAGCCCGAGCAGGGCGAGGCGCAGCTGGGCGGTCCGGTGGGCGCGGCGCCCGGCCTCGCGGGCGCGGACGCGGCGGCTCTCGGCCTCGATCGGGGCGGTGTCCTCGCCGCGCGCGCGGGCCGGCAGGATCCGCGCGAGGGGCCGCAGGGGCGCGCGCATCAGGGCCGCTCGCCCGCGAGGAGGACGCCGCCGGTCATGTCGGCGCCGACGGGGTCGGGCAGCTCGTCGGCATAGGGCACCTCGGAGATGCGGCCGAAGGCGGAAGGGCGCATGGGCTCGAGGCGGAGCTGCTCCCATGTCATGGCGGCGAGGTCCCGCAGCCGTTCGGGACGGTTGAGGAACGCCCATTCCGCCTCGAGCATGGCGAGGCTCTCGCGGGTGCGGCCGATGTCGCGCTCGACGCGGGCGAGGTCGCGCAGCACGGCATGCGTGCGGTCGTTCTCCCGGTAGGCGAAGAACGCCATCGCCAGAAGCGTGCCGGCCACGCCCAGGATCGCCAGTCCCTTCAACGTCGTCCCTCCCCCGGCAGCCCAAGGCCCCTGCGCACGGGCGGCAGGGGCGGCGCGTCCGTCCGTCGCGCCACGCGCAGCCTCGCCGATCGGGCGCGGGGGTTCACGGCCAGTTCGCCCTCCGAGGGCGAAACGCCCTTCACCGTGACCCGAAAGCTAGGGTCCGGCCCCTCGACCGCGGGGGCGTGGCGGCTGACGGGCCCGCCCGGATCGGCACGCGCGGCCAGGAAACGCTTCACCACCCTGTCCTCGAGCGAGTGGAACGTCACCACCGCGAGCCAGCCGCCCTCCGGCAGGGCGCGCTCGGCCGCCTCGAGCCCCGCGACGAGGGCGCCGAACTCGTCGTTGACGTGGATGCGGATGGCTTGGAAGGCGCGCGTCGCGGGGTGCGAGCGTCCGGGCTTGGGGCGCGGCAACTGCGAGGCGACCACCTCCGCCAGGGCCAGGGTCGTCGCGATGGGCGCCTCGGCGCGGGCGCGAACGATGGCCCGGGCGATCCGGCGGGCCTGCCGCTCCTCGCCGTAGGCGCGCAGGACGAAGGCGATCTCGTCCTCGGCGGCCTCGTTCACGAAGTCGGATGCCGAAGGGCCGTCGCCGCCCATGCGCATGTCGAGGGGGCCGTCCTTGGCGAAGGAGAAGCCCCGCTCGGCCTGGTCGATCTGCATGGACGACACACCGAGGTCCAGCGCGACGCCGGCCAGCCCCTCCGGCGCGGCCTCCTTCGCGACCGCGTCGAGATCGGCGAAGTTGGCCAGCCGCGTCGCCAGCCGGTCGCCGTAGGACGCGCCCCACCGCATCGCCATCTCGTGAGCGAGCGGGTCGCGGTCGACGCCGATCACCCGGCCCGCCCCCGCCGCCAGCAGCGCGCGTGCGTATCCCCCCGCCCCCATCGTGCCGTCCAGCCAGGTGCCGCGCACCGGCGCGACGGCCGCGATCAAGGCGTCGATCAGGACCGGGACGTGGGGCGCGCTCTCCGTCCGGCGCACTCAGCCCTCCGGGGCGAGCTTCGCCAGCTCCGCCGACAGGAGGGAGAGAGGATCCGCCCCGCCCTCCAGCATGGCCAGGACGGCGGCGTCCTCGTCCTCGGTGGCGGCGGTCCAGGCGTCGGGGTTCCAGATCTCGAACGTGTCGTTCGTGCCCAGGAACAACGCCTCGCCCTCCAGGCCGGCCTTCTCGCGCATCTCGGCCGTCAGCACGAGGCGGCCCGTGTCGTCGACGACGTACTCCCGGCTCATGCCCGAGAAGTTGCGGCGGTAGAAGTTCTTGATCGCGTTGCCGTCGGGCAGGATGGCGATGCGCGCCTCGAACTCGGCCGCCGAGCGGGCGGAGTAGCAGGCCAGGTGCCCGCGCACGTGCTTGCCGTAGACGACGAGGAGGCGCGCGTTGTCGTCCGAGCGGGCGTCGTCGTTCGCCAGGAGGGTCTTGCGGAAGTCGGCCGGGATCGACACCCGGCCCTTCGCGTCCAGCTTGTTGCGGAAGTTGCCCCGGAACGTCGGCCTCATGACGTAACCCCAGGATGCAAGAAGGGCCTCGCCGCTGCCACCGCGAGACCCCTCCTGGACCCTTCCGGGCCTGTCACCGACAGCGCACACCACGTCTGGGGGGATGTGTCTGCTCGCATGCGCGCCGGATCTCTCTCACACTCCGAAGAACGGTTGCCTGTATGCTACCCGCCTGTTTCGTTTGTTTTTTTCAAGCCTCAGGTCGATTTTGTCCGACCCTGGTGCCCGTCCCTCGTCGTGTAGATGGGATGCCATATCGGCGGGATGGGAAGCAACGCCGAAGTTTGGGATTTCATGGGAAGCAGTGCACGCGGAAGGCGAGTGGGCCGGCGGCGTTTGTGGGCTGGCGCGGGGAATATCCAGTAAAACCGGCGGTTCAGTTACCAGATGTTGTGCCGGACGGTGCGATGGGACGGCCCGAACTTTTTCCCGAGCCGGCTACCCGCATGGGCATGATCACGCCCGATCTGTGGACAACAAGCACCGTTCTGTGGATGGATTTGGGACATGGCCCGGAGGACGCCACACTTCGTTCGCCGGATGTTCCGAAGAGGTGCCGAATCCCATGCCGGCCCATGCGGACCCGGCGAATCGACCTCAGGCCATGCCGCCGCCCACCAATCGGTCGGCGAGCGTCGCGAAGGCCTCCGCGACGGGTCCTTCGTCCGCGGCGACGGGCCGACCCTCGTCGCCGCCCACCCGCGTGGCCAAGTCGATCGGCAGCTCGCCGAGGAACGGCACGCCGATGCGCTCGGCCTCGTGGCGCACGCCGCCCGCTCCGAAAGGGTGGGTGACGTGGCCGCACCTCTCGCACGTGTGGTGGGCCATGTTCTCGATCAGCCCGAGCACGGGGGTCTTGAGGGTGGCGAACATATCGATCGCCTTGCGCGCGTCGATCAGCGCGACGTCCTGCGGCGTCGAGACGATCAGGGCCCCCGTGACCTGCGCCCGCTGGCACAGCGTGAGCTGCACGTCGCCCGTGCCGGGCGGCAGGTCGACGATCAGGACGTCGAGGCGCCCCCACTCGGTCTGGTTGAGCATCTGCTGCAGCGCCCCCATCAGCATGGGGCCGCGCCAGACCACCGCCTTGTCCGGATCGACCATCAGGCCGATGGACATGAAGCGCACCCCGTGCGCCTCGAGCGGAAGGATCGTCTTGCCGTCGGGCGAGGCGGGGCGCTTCTGCACCCCCATCATGCGGGGCTGCGACGGGCCGTAGATGTCGGCGTCGAGGAGGCCGACCCGCCTACCCTTCCGCGCGAGCGCCACCGCGAGGTTCGCCGCTACCGTGGACTTGCCCACCCCGCCCTTGCCCGAGGCGACCGCGAGGATGCGGTCCACCCCGGCGACGGGCTGCGGGCCTGCGGGGGCCGGATCGGGGTGACGGCCGATCTTCAGCCCCGGCTTCAGGTCCGGCGGCGGCGGCGCCTTGGACGGTCCGCCATGCGCCGTCAGCACCGCCGAGACGCCCGCCACGCCCGGCAGGGCGGCGACGGCCCGCTCCGCCGCGTCGCGCACGGGGGCGAGGGCCTGCGCGGCCCGGGCGTCGGGCGCCTCGATCACGAAGGAGACGCGCGTGCCCGCCTCGCCCGGCTCGACCCGGAGCGCGCGCACGAGGTCCGCCCCGGCGAGGCTGCCGCCGCCCGGTAGCGGGATCCCGGCAAGGGCGTTCTCTACGGCGGTGCGATCGGTCATGCGGGGCCCCCTCTTCCACGGGTCTAGATGGCCGTGCCCCTCGCGGGCGCAAGACCCGGCGCGGGGATGCCCGGAAAGGCGGCATGCGGATGCTGCATGGCGGCAATGCAGCCGCAGCGGATTGTCTGGGGACGGCGAGCGCGTAGATGTGGATCACCGGCGCGGGGATGGGCCCCGAGGGCCGGAGGGGCCGCAGGACGGTCCCGGACCGGTCCGCCATGGGGGCGGGCCTGCAGGACACCGAAGGACGACCCAATGGCACTGGCCAACGACATCCGCATCGCCCGCAACGCCGGTTACGGCACGGGCCTCGTCGCCACCCTTCGCGACGTCCGCGCGCGCGCGTTGGACTGGGTGCTCTATCGCCGGACGATCCGCGAGCTCGACCAGCTCACGGCGCGCGAGCTCTCCGACTTGGGCCTGTCGCGCTCGGGCGTGAAGGCCGCCGCGCGCGAGGCCGTCTACGGCCGCTGACACAGGTTTCCCGCCCGCCCCTTCCTCCCTTGGGGCGACGCGGGAGAAGACGAGCGTCCCTTCCTCCCTTGGGGCACTCTTTCACTGGCGGCGGTGCCTCCTCCCTGGCACCGCCGCTTTTTCTTGCCCTGCCGGCGAACGCCGCGGATCCGCATGCGGTCATGGGTGGCGAAGGCCCGCCCCGATGACGGGAGCGGCGAAGGACGACGCCCGCCCTCCGGCCTAGAACGGGACGTCGCCCGCACCCTCGGCGGGAAGCACGAAGCGGGCGACGATCTTCTTCGTGCCGGCCTTGTCGAACGCGACCTCCAGCTTGTCGCCCTCGATCGCGCGGACCTCGCCATAGCCGAACTTCTTGTGGAACACCCGGTCGCCGGCGGTGAAGGCGCTGTCGGCGGTCATGTCGATCGTGGTGCGCGATTCGGCCGGGGCGCGGGCGGGCCGCTCGCCCGCGCGGGCCTGCATCCGCCGCCATCCGGGCGAGGCGTAGACGTCCGCCTCCTGCGCGCGCTGCCAGATGCGGGATTCGGCCAGGGTCTGCATCTCGGGCGAGGCGCTGGCGGCCATCGAGCCGCCGGCCGCACCCATCCCGCCGTAGAGGCCGGGCGGGGTCAGCACCTCGACATGCTCCTCGGGCAGCTCGTCGATGAAGCGCGACGGCATGGAGGATTGCCACTGCCCGTAAGTCCGCCGGTTCGCCGCGAAGGAGATGGTGCAGCACTCCTCCGCGCGGGTGATGCCGACATAGGCCAGGCGCCGCTCCTCCTCGACGCCCTTGAGGCCGCCCTCGTCCATGGCGCGCTGGGACGGGAAGAGGCCGTCCTCCCAGCCGGGCAGGAACACGGCCGGGAACTCGAGGCCCTTGGCGGCGTGGAGGGTCATGAGGGTGACCTTCTCGCCGCCCTCCTCCTGCTCGTTGTCCATGATGAGGGCGACGTGCTCGAGGAAGCCCTGGAGGTTCTCGAAGTTCTCGAGCGCCTTCACCAGCTCCTTGAGGTTCTCCAGCCGGCCGGGGGCCTCGGGGGTCTTCTCGTTCTGCCAGTGGGCGATGTAGCCCGCCTCCTCCAGGATGGTCTCGGCGGTCTCGACATGGCTCGCCTCCTCGCGGACCATGAGGTGCCATCGCCCGAGCCCGTCGACCAACTCGGCCAGGGCCGCGCCGCCCTTGCCGCCGATCTGCTTCGTGCGCACCAGGAGGCGCGCGCCTTCGAGGAGCGACAGGTCGTTGGACCGGGCGGCGACCTGGATCTTCTGCTGCGCCTTCTCGCCCAGGCCGCGCTTGGGGGTGTTCACGATCCGCTCGAAGGCGAGGTCGTCGTCGGGCGAGACGGCGAGGCGGAAATAGGCCATCGCGTCCCGGATCTCGAGCCGCTCGTAGAAGCGCGGGCCGCCGATCACGCGGTAGGGCAGCCCGATGGTCAGGAACCGGTCCTCGAAGGCGCGCATCTGGTGCGAGGCGCGCACGAGGATCGCCATCTCGTCGAGGCCGAAGGGGCGCATGCCGCGGGTGCCGCGCTGCATGCTCTCGATCTCCTCGCCGGTCCAGCGGGCCTCCTCGTCGCCGTCCCAGTGGCCGATGAGGCGGACCTTGTGCCCCTCCTCCCCCGCGGTCCAGAGGGTCTTGCCCAGCCGCCCCTTGTTGGCCGCGATCACCCCGGAGGCGGCGGCGAGGATGTGGCCGGTGGAGCGGTAGTTCTGCTCGAGCCGGACGACCTTGGCGCCGGGGAAGTCCTTCTCGAAGCGCAGGATGTTCCCGACCTCGGCGCCGCGCCAGCCGTAGATGGACTGGTCGTCGTCGCCCACGCAGCAGATGTTGCCGTGCCCGCCGGCGAGAAGGCGAAGCCAGAGGTACTGGACGGCGTTGGTGTCCTGATACTCGTCCACGAGGATGTAGCGGAACCAGCGGCGGTACTGCGCGAGCACGTCCTCGTGGTTCTGGAAGATCGTCACGACGTGCAGCAGCAGGTCGCCGAAGTCGCAGGCGTTCAGGTCGCGCAGGCGCTGCTGGTACTCGGCGTAGAGGCGCGGGCCATGGCCGTTGAAGGCGTCGGCCTCGGAGGCGGGGACAGCGCCGGGGCGGATCGCGCGGTTCTTCCACGAATCGATGATCCCGGCGAGCTGCCGGGGCGGCCAGCGCTTCGTGTCGATGTTCGCCGCCTCGATCCCCTGGCGCAGCAGGCGGATCGTGTCGTCCGTGTCGAGGATGGTGAAGTTCGACTTCAGCCCCGCCAGCTCGGCGTGCCGCCGCAGGAGCTTGACGGAGATGGCGTGGAAGGTGCCGAGCCAAGGCATCCCTTCCACGAGGCCCGTCGCGCGGGCGACCCGGTCCTTCATCTCGCGCGCGGCCTTGTTGGTGAAGGTGACGGCGAGGATCTCGTTCGGGCGGGCGGTGCCGGTGCGGACGAGATGCGCGATGCGCGCGGTCAGGGCCTTCGTCTTGCCCGTGCCCGCGCCTGCCAGCATCAGGACCGCCCCCTCCAGCGTCGTGGCGGCGTCGCGCTGGGCGTCGTTCAAGTCGCTCAGATAGTCGGTCGCGCCGGGCATCGCGCCCATCGCACGCGCGGCGAGGCCGTCCCCCCGACGTGGCGCGGCAGGCGCGGCGGCGGCTTCGAAGGCGGCTTCGTCATCCATGGGCATGCCCCGTCAGGTAGCGCGCCGGCCCGATCGTTGGAAGCCCCCGTTCGCCATCCGTTCGCCGCCCGCCGCCCGCGCCGCGATGCAGAGTGCGGCATCCGCGTCACAATGATGCAACCATGGGGTGACATAGGCCTTCCAATCGGCGGCCGATCGGTCTTAAGTGAAGGGCGCAACGCTTCCGGTCCTAGGAACGGAACCTTCGTTGTGTGTGTGCAAGAGGCCCCTCGCCCCAGGCGGGGGGTCTCGACGTTTCGGGGATCGCGGCCGCGCGCAGTTTACCGCGCCCGCCCCACCGCCTAGACCCCTTTCGCAACCGCAGCATGACCGATGGGGGCCCCGTGCCGATGGCCGATTTCCAGAAGATCCTCGTGGCCAACCGGGGCGAGATCGCGATCCGCGTCATGCGCGCCGCCAACGAGATGGGAAAGCGCACCGTCGCGATCTACGCCGAGGAGGACAAGCTGGGCCTGCACCGCTTCAAGGCGGACGAGGCCTACCGCGTCGGCGAGGGGCTGGGGCCGGTCCAGGCCTACCTCTCCATCAAGGAGATCGTGCGCGTCGCGCGCGAATCGGGCGCGGACGCGGTGCATCCGGGATACGGCCTCCTCTCGGAGAACCCCGAGTTCGTCGACGCGGTCACGGCGGCCGGCCTCGTCTTCATCGGCCCGCGCGCCGAGACCATGCGTCGCCTCGGGGACAAGGCGTCGGCCCGCAAGGTCGCCCAGGAGGCCGGCGTCCCGGTCGTCCCCGCGACCGAGGTGCTGGGCGGCGACTGGGACGCCATCGCCCGCGAGGCGGGGAAGATCGGCTATCCGGTGATGCTGAAGGCGTCCTGGGGCGGCGGAGGGCGCGGGATGCGGGCGATCCACGGCCCGGACGAGCTGCGCGAGAAGGTGCTGGAGGGCCGCCGCGAGGCCGACGCCGCCTTCGGCAACGACGAGGGCTACCTGGAGAAGATGATCCAGCGCGCCCGGCACGTCGAGGTGCAGGTCCTGGGGGACCGGATGGGCAACATCTACCATCTCTACGAGCGGGACTGCTCGGTCCAGCGGCGCAACCAGAAGGTCGTGGAGCGGGCGCCCGCGCCCTACCTCTCCTCCGCCCAGCGCGAGCGGATCTGCGCCCTGGGCAAGCGCATCGCCGAGCATGTCGGCTACGAATGCGCCGGGACGATCGAGTTCCTGATGGATATGGACACGGGCGAGTTCTACTTCATCGAGGTGAACCCCCGCGTGCAGGTCGAGCATACCGTCACCGAGGAGGTGACCGGCATCGACATCGTCCGCGCCCAGATCCTGATCGCGGAAGGCAAGTCGCTGGTCGAGGCCACGGGTGTCGCCAGCCAGTACGACGTGAAGCTCGACGGGCACGCGATCCAGACCCGGGTGACGACCGAGGACCCCGCGAACAACTTCATCCCCGACTACGGCCGCATCACCACCTACCGCAGCGCCACCGGGATGGGCATCCGCCTGGACGGGGGCACGGCCTATTCGGGCGCGGTCATCACGCGCTACTACGATTCGCTCCTGGAGAAGGTGACGGCCTGGGCGCCCACCCCCGAGGCGGCGATCAAGCGGATGGACCGCGCCCTGCGCGAATTCCGCATCCGCGGCGTGGCGACGAACATCGACTTCGTCATCAACCTGCTGAAGCACCCGAAATTCCTGTCGAACGAGTATTCGACCCAGTTCATCGACACGACGCCCGAGCTCTTCGACTTCAAGCCGCGGCGGGACCGGGCGACGAAGCTGCTGCGCTACGTGGCGGATGTCACGGTGAACGGCCACCCCGAGACGCTGGGCCGTCCCCTGCCCCCCGCCGAGGCGCGCGCGCCGAAGGCGCCGGAGGTGCCGCCCGAGGCCCCGCCCGCCGGCACGCGGCAGCTGCTGGAGGCGCGAGGGCCCGAGGGCGTCGCGGACTGGATGCTCGCGCAGGAGCGGCTGCTCGTCACCGACACCACCATGCGCGACGGGCACCAGTCGCTGCTGGCCACGCGGATGCGGTCGCGCGACATGATCGAGGTCGCGCCGGCCTACGCGCACATGCTGCCCGACCTCTTCTCGGTCGAGTGCTGGGGCGGCGCCACCTTCGACGTCGCCTATCGGTTCCTGCAGGAGAGCCCCTGGCGGCGCCTGCGCGACATCCGCGAGCGGATGCCCAACATCCTGACGCAGATGCTGCTGCGCGGGTCGAACGGGGTGGGCTACACGAACTACCCCGACAACGTGGTCCGGGCCTTCACGCTGCAGGCCGCCGAATCGGGCGTGGACCTCTTCCGGGTGTTCGACAGCCTCAACTGGACCGAGAACATGCGCGTCGCCATGGACGCCGTGCAGGAGGCCGGGAAGATCTGCGAGGGGACGGTCTGCTACACTGGCGACATCGCGGACCCGGCGCGGTCCAAGTACGACCTGCGCTACTACGTCGCCATGGCGAAGGAGCTGGAGGCCGCGGGCGCGCACGTGCTGGGGCTGAAGGACATGGCCGGGCTGCTGAAGCCGACGGCGGCGGGCGACCTGGTCCGCGCGCTGAAGGACGCGGTGTCGATCCCGGTCCACCTGCACACCCACGACACCGCCGGCGGGGCGATCGGGACAATCCTCGCCGCCGCCGAGGCGGGGGTGGACGCGGTGGACTGCGCGATGGACGCCCTGTCGGGGAACACCTCCCAGGCGACGCTGGGCACGGTGGTCGAGGCGCTGGCCCGGCAGGGGCGGGACACCGGCCTCGACGTCGCGGCCATCCGCCGGATCAGCGACTACTGGGAGGCCGTGCGCCTGCACTACGCCGCCTTCGAGAGCGGGATGCAGGCGCCCGCCTCGGAGGTCTACCTTCACGAGATGCCCGGCGGGCAGTTCACGAACCTGAAGGCGCAGGCTCGGTCCATGGGCCTGGAGGCGCGCTGGCACGAGGTCGCGCAGACCTATGCGGACGTGAACCTGATGTTCGGCGACATCGTGAAGGTCACGCCCTCGTCGAAGGTGGTGGGCGACATGGCCCTGATGATGGTCGCCCAGGGACTGACCCGCGAGGAGGTCGAGGACCCGTCCGTCGAGGTCGCCTTCCCCGACTCGGTCGTGGGCATGATGCGCGGCGACCTGGGCCAGCCGCCGGGGGGCTTCCCGAAGGGCATCCAGCGGAAGGTCCTGAAGGGCGAGAAGCCCCTGACGGGCCGCCCCGGCAAGCACCTGCCGCCCGTCGACCTCGGCGCCGCGCGGGCCGAGCTGGAGGGGAAGCTGAAGCGCGCGGCGACCGACGAGGAGCTGATGGGCTGGCTGATGTACCCGAAGGTCTTCGAGGACTACGCCCGCCGCCACGAGGAGTACGGCCCCGTCCGCGCCCTGCCGACGCACGCCTTCTTCTACGGCATGGAGCCGGGCGACGAGATCTCCGCCGAGATCGAGCCCGGCGTGACGCTGGAGGTCCGGCTGGCCGCCGTGGGCGAGACCAACGCCGAGGGCGAGGTGCGCGTCTTCTTCGAGCTTAACGGCCAGCCGCGCACGATCCGGGTGCCCGACCGCGCCGTGCAGGGCGACGTGGTTGCCCGCCCGAAGGCCGAGCCCGGGAACGAGGCGCATGTCGGCGCGCCCATGCCCGGCGTCGTCGCGTCGATCGCCGCGCGGCCGGGCATGGAGGTGAAGGCCGGCGACCTCCTCCTGACGATCGAGGCGATGAAGATGGAGACGGGCATCGCCGCCGAGCGGGACGCGACCATCAAGGCCGTCCACGTCACCCCGGGCGCCCAGATCGACGCGAAGGACCTCCTGGTCGAGCTGGAGTAGCGGCCTTCCCCTTCCCACGGGAAAATGGCGCGCGCGATGAACCGCCCGGGCCCTGGCGGCGTTCGGATGCCGCACGCGGCGCCGAGGGAGGTTTGCGATGAGACGGCTCTTCAAGTGGTTCGCCATCTGGCAGATCGCCCGCCGGTTCCTGCGGCGGTCCTGATGGCCGGGTGCGCTGTGGGCGCCGGGGGCCCGGCGGCGTGATCGGGCTTCTCTCCGACCCCGCCGTCTGGGCGTCCTTCCTCACGCTCACGATCCTGGAGATCGTGCTGGGTGTGGACAACGTCATCTTCCTGTCCATCGCCGTGGGCCGCCTGCCCCGCGAGCAGCAGCGCAGCGCGCGGATCATCGGGCTTTCGGGCGCGCTGGTGCTGCGCATCCTCCTGCTCTTCTCGATCACGTGGATCGTGTCCCTGTCCCGGCCCTTCGCCGCGCCCTTCGGGTTCGAGCTGTCCTGGCGCGACGTGGTGCTGATCGCGGGGGGCCTCTTCCTGATCTACAAGGCCGCGACGGAGATATTCGACGAGGTCGAGACCGGCGGCGTCGAGACGGTCCGGAAGGAGGCGGTGAAGGCGGCCTTCGCGGGCGTGGTCGTGCAGGTCATGGTGCTCGACCTCGTGTTCTCGCTGGACAGCGTGATCACGGCGGTGGGGATCGCGGACCATGTCGAGGTGATGATCGCCGCCGTGACGGTGGCCATCGGCGTGATGATGGTCGCCGCCGGCCCCATCGCCCGGTTCGTCGAGACGCACCCGTCGACGAAGATGCTGGCGCTGGCCTTCCTCGTGATGGTGGGGATGGCGCTGGTGGCGGACGGGTTCCACTACCATGTCGAGCGCGGGTTCATCTATGCGGCGATGGCCTTCGCGGGGGGCGTGGAGGCGCTGAACCTCTGGCGGGCGCGCCGGGCCAGGCGGGCCGCGGCGGCGGAGGGCTGAGCGCTTCGGAAGCGGGGGCCGGAACGCCGGCGTCCCGGCGCAGGGTCGGTGGACCCAGCCGGGGACGCGTTGGCAGCTTTCCCGCTGCCCTATGCGTTCCGGGTGGGTCGCCTCTTGTCCCGCCCGTATGTCGATCGGCCCGTGCGATGGGCGATCGGAGTGTCGATCGGCCTATCGGCCTGACCGGCCTGTCTCGCTTCGTCGGGGGTCTCCCCCCGCTGTCCGTCCCCCGGGGCTCGGACGCCCTGCCGTTCGATGCGGCGTGGTGGGCGCGAGCCGGTCGTCGGCCGTCCGTTGCATGCGGGAGAGGTTCTAGCGGCCAGAGGTTAACGAGGCGTGAGGGCTGCGCGCGGTGCAACGCCCGGCGCGCAACGGGGGGGGCCCTGCCCCGGCAGTTTGTGCCGATCCGGGGTTGAACCCCCCCGGCGCCGCCGGTATCTGCCCGCTCACCGATGGCGCGCGGGCGTAGCTCAGGGGTAGAGCATTACCTTGCCAAGGTAAGGGTCGTGAGTTCGAATCTCATCGCCCGCTCCATCGGTCCATCCGATACGAACCCGGCCGATCCGGTCCCCGGCCATTCGTGGCGGCCCGTCCGGGCCGGTCAGAACGCGTTGAACGTCATGGTCGTCAGCGATCGGTCGATCCCGTCCACCCCCGCGAGGAGCCGCTCGTTCACGAAGCGGCCGACATCCTCGCCCCCGGGGACGTAGACCTTCAGCAGAAGGTCCCATTCGCCGCTGGTCGAGTAGAGCTCGGAGTGGAGCTCGCGCAGGGCGAGCGCGGCCGCGACCGCGTAGGTGGTCCCGGGACGGCAGCGGAGCTGGACGAAGACGCGCTGGGTCATGTCACCCCGCCGGCCCGCGCCACACGACGACGCCGTCGACCGCGATGCTGAGGTTCCCCTCCTCCTGCCGGACCTGCAGCGACTCGCGCGGGCGGGGCGCGATGCGGCCGACGCCGAGGAACGTGCCGTCCGGCGTCACCGTCACCACCGCCCCGCCGGTGGAGAGGCGGACCGAGCCGTCGCGGGACTCCAGGTCGGCGAAGTCCTCGGAGGTCTCGTAGGTGATGCCGAGCACGGTGCGCGTCTCGCGCGCGGCGGCGGGGAGGGCCAGCGAGGCCGAGAGCAGCAGGACGAGGAGACGCATGGTCTGTCCTTTCCAGACGCGGCGTCGGCGGGAATGCGCCGGCCCCCATGATGAAGCGCGCGGGCGGGGTCATTTCAAGCCCCGCCCGGCGGGTGGGCCACGAATCGCGCCGCGCCGGCTTTGCAAGGCGCCCCCGGGCCGCTATCGCCCCGCCCGGACGGGACGGGAGGGGAACGGGCCATGCGCGAGGCGTCGGTGACGCGCCAGACGGCGGAGACGGAGGTGACGGTCGAGCTGGACCTCGACGGCACCGGCGAGGCGGACATCGCCACCGGGGTAGGCTTCCTCGACCACATGCTGCACCAGATCGCCCGGCACGGGATGCTGGACCTGAAGGTCCGTTGCGAGGGCGACACCCATGTCGACGACCATCACAGCGTCGAGGACACGGGCATCGCCCTCGGGCAGGCGCTGTGCGAGGCGCTGGGCGACAAGCGGGGCATCCGCCGCTACGGCGAGTGCGCGCTGCCCATGGACGACGCGCTGGCGCGCGCCGCGCTGGACCTGTCGGGCCGGCCATACCTCGTCTGGGAGGCGCGGCTCACCAGCGCGCGGATCGGCACGTTCGACACCGAGCTGGCGCGCGAGTTCTTCCAGGCGCTCAGCGTCCACGGAGGGGTCACGCTGCACGTGGACCTCGTGCGGGGGGTCAACGCGCACCACGCGGTCGAGGCGATCTTCAAGGCGGTCGCCCGCGCGCTGCGCATGGCCGTCGAGGAGGACCCGCGCGGGGGGGGACGGCTGCCCTCGACGAAGGAGGCGCTGTGAGCGGGCGCTGCGTCCTCGTCGATGCGGGGATGGGCAATCTTCATTCGGCGGAGAAGGCATTCCGGCGCATGGCCCCGGAGGGAAGCGAGATCGTCGTCACGGGCGATCCGGACGCCGTGCGGCGCGCGGACCGGCTGGTGCTGCCCGGCGACGGGGCGTTCCGCTGGTGCATGGGGCGGCTCGGCGCCTCGGGCCTGCGCGAGGCGGTGGAGGAGGTCGCGCGCGAGCGGCCCTTCCTCGGCATCTGCGTCGGGATGCAGATGATGGCGCGGCGCGGCTTCGAGCACGGCGAGACGCCGGGGCTGGGCTGGATCGCGGGCGAGGTGCGCCGGATCGACGCCGGCGGGCGGCCGGTGCCGCACATGGGCTGGAACGACCTCTCGGTGCTGCGCCCCCATCCGGTGCTGGAGGGGATCGGATCGGGAGCGCACGCCTACTTCGTCCACGGCTGGCAGATGGAGATGCTGGACGAGGGGCAGCTTCTCGCCACCGCCGACTATGGCGGGCCGGTCACGGCCGTGGTGGCGGAGGGCAACCGCCTTGGAACCCAGTTCCACCCCGAGAAGTCCCAGGAGGCCGGGCTGCGGCTGATCGCGAACTTCCTGCGCTGGGACCCGTGAGCGCGGGTGCGGGCGACCCGGACGGGGCCGCCCGCCCCTCGGCGCCCTACTGGACCCGGCGCCAGGTGCCGCCGTCGCGGCAGATACCCAGGACGCAGCCCGACACGGAGAGGCTGTCGCCCGAGAGGCGCAGGCGGCTGGAATAGGTCCGGCCCCGGTCGGGCGAGTAGATCTGCCCCGAATAGGCGCCGTTCCCGTCCGAGGACGTGTCGATGATGATCTGTCGGCCCACGTTGGGGCTGCCGATCTCGTTCCCGGCGCCGTCGAAGGCGCGAATCAGGCTGCCGCAGTAGTTCGCGCCGCAGGGCGCGACTTGCACGAAGCCGAAGTTCCCGTTGTCGTCGGGAATCGTCTGCCAGATGCCTTCGATCGGGTCGGCGGCGGCGGCGGTGCCCGCCAGCGCGAGCGCGGCGGCGGCGATGAGCTTCTTCATGGGGGCCTCCCTCTGGTCTCCCTCCGGCGAGCATTCCGCCAGGGAAGGGCCGGGGCAACGGTGACGCGGCGTCCGGGGGTTTCCCGCGCCGTCCGCCCGTGGCACGGGCCCGGGGCCAAGGAGTGCCGCCCATGATCCTCTTTCCCGCCATCGACCTGAAGGACGGCGCCTGCGTGCGCCTCCTGCGGGGCGAGATGTCCTCCGCCACCGTCTTCGGCGAGGATCCCGGCGCGCAGGCGGCCAGCTTCGTCGCCGCCGGGTGCGAATGGCTGCACGTGGTCGACCTCGACGGCGCCTTCGCCGGTCGGCCCGCCAACGCGCAGGCGGTGGGCGCGATCCTTCATGCCGCCGGCGAGGTGCCCGTGCAGCTGGGCGGCGGCATCCGCACCATGGGCACCATCGAGAGCTGGCTGGACCGGGGCGTGGCGCGCGTCATCCTCGGCACGGTCGCGGTAGAGGAGCCCGGGCTGGTGCGCGAGGCCGCGGCGGCGTTCCCGGGGCGCGTGGCGGTGGGCCTCGACGCGCGGGGCGGCCGGGTCGCGACGCGCGGCTGGGCCGAGGAGACGGAGGAGGACGCCGGTGACATGGCCCGGCGGTTCGAGGACGCGGGCATCGCGGCGATCGTCTATACCGACATCGACCGGGACGGCGCGATGAAGGGGCCGAACGTCGCCGCGACGGACGCCCTGGCGCGCGCGGTGGCCGTCCCGGTCGTCGCCTCGGGGGGCGTGTCGTCGCTGGCCGACCTCGTCGCGCTGAGGGACACGGGGACCGTGGCGGGCGCCATCTCGGGCCGGGCGCTCTACGACGGGGCGCTGGACCTGCGCGCGGCGCTGGAGGCCCTGCGCTGAGGCGCCGCCGTCAGCCGGCCGCCGCCGCCGTCAGGTTCCGCAGCGCGCCGGCGACCGGCTCCAGCAGCTCGGGCGGGACGTCGAGACCCCCCATCGCCTCCGCCGGGTCGAGATAGGAGAGGCGGACCTGTCCGTCCGCGTCCTCCCACACGAGGACCATCTGCGGCAGGAGGATCCCGGCGCGGGGATCGGCCTGCATGATCGGCGTGCCGAGTGCGGGGTTGCCGAAGATCACCTTGGTCAGGGGCCGCAGCTCAGCGTCCACCGTCGCCGCGTTCGCCTGGTGGTCCACCGTGGCGACGACGCGGGCGCCTGCGCCCTCGACCGCGTCGGTCAGCGCGGCGACGGCCTCGGGGACGGAACGGTCCGTCTCGACGTCGATCATGGTCTGGGCGGCGGCCGGCGCGGCGAGCAGCGAGAGGGCGAGGATGGCGGGGCGCATGCGAGGTCTCTCCTTCAGGGACGGGGCGAGCCTAGCGCGTCCCCTGCCCCGCCCCGGTCACGGGTTTGCGATGCGGCGTCGTTCCGCCTAAGGCCAGGGCCATGCTGAAGACCCGCCTCATCCCCTGTCTCGACGTGGCGAACGGCCGCGTCGTGAAGGGCGTGAACTTCACCGGCCTGCGCGACGCGGGCGACCCAGTCGAGATCGCCGCCCGCTACGACGCCGAAGGCGCGGACGAGCTGTGCTTCCTCGACATCTCGGCCAGCCACGAGAACCGCGAGACGGTGCGCGAGCTGGCTTCGGCCGTGGCCGAGCGGTGCTTCATCCCCTTCACGGTGGGCGGCGGCATCCGCACCCCCGAGGACGTGCGCGCCATGCTGCTCGCAGGGGCGGACAAGGTCAGCTTCAATTCGGCCGCGGTGGCGAACCCGGACGTGGTGGGCGAGGCGGCGTCGCGGTTCGGCGCGCAATGCATCGTCGTGGCCATCGACGCCAAGCGGGCCGCGCCCGGCCGGTGGGAGATCTTCACCCATGGCGGCCGGCGCGGAACCGGGATCGACGCGGTCCGCTTCGCCCGCGACATGGCCGAGCGCGGCGCGGGGGAGATCCTGCTGACCTCGATGGACGGGGACGGGACGAAGGCGGGATACGACCTGGAGCTGACCCGAGCGGTCGGCGACGCCGTCCCGGTTCCCGTCGTCGCGAGCGGAGGGGTCGGCACGCTGGACCATCTGGTCGAGGGGGTGCGGGCGGGCGCCTCCGCGGTGCTGGCGGCCAGCATCTTCCACTTCGGCACCCACACCATCGCGGAGGCGAAGCGCCACATGGAGGCGGCGGGCATCCCCATGCGCCCGGCGTCCGCGACGTGACCCTGCGCCGCACGGCGAAGGCCGTCGAGGCCCGGAAGGGCGCCGACCCGTCGACGAGCTGGACGGCGGAGCTGCTTTCCCGCGGGCCGGAGAGATGCGCCGAGAAGTTCGGCGAGGAGGCCATCGAGGCCATCGTCGAGGCGGTGCGGGGCGACCGCGACGCCCTCGTGCGCGAGGCGGCGGACGTGCTCTACCACCTTCTCGTGATGCTGGCGGCGCGGGACGTCACCCTCGCGGAGGTCGAGGCCGAGCTGGCCCGCCGCGCCGGAACCTCCGGGATCGAGGAGAAGGCGGGGCGGGGATAGGGCGCCGGGGACGTGACTGGAACGTCAGTCGAAGATGTCCTCAACGAAGTCGAACGCCTCCTCGAAGAGCTTCTTGCCGAAGGACTTGCGGCGCTTGCCCTTCTTGCCCTTCTTCCTGCCCTTCCCCTCCAGCGCAGCGCCGGCGAGGCCCGCGGCCGCCGCGGCCCAGGCGGTGCCGCGGACGGCGGAGGGCTGGATCAGGTCGTGGCGGGGCGCGTTCTCGTGCCCCTTCTTCAGCGCCTTCATCTCGTGCAGGGGCGCGCCGCAGCTCGCGCAGACGAGCTCGTGGCGGCCGCGGTCGAAACGCAGCGCGGCGCGGGTGCCGCAGTAGCAGCAGGTCGCGATCTTGGTCATCCGTCCCTCCGGTTGACGGCATATAGGGAGATCGCGGCCGCGTTGGAGACGTTCAGCGAAGCGAGCGGCCCGGCTGCGTCGATCCGCACCAGCCGGTCGACCGCCTCGCGCGTGCCGTGCCGCAGGCCCGGCCCCTCCGCCCCCAGGACGAGGGCGACGGGACGCGGATCGGCGGCGAGCGCGTCGTGGATCGCCGCATCCCCCCCCCCGTCGAGGCCGAGGGCCACGTAGCCCGCCTTGCGGACCTGCCGGATCGCCTCCGACAGGTTGCCGACGCGCAGATACGGCTGCCGCTCGAGCGCCCCGGACGCCGTCTTGGCCAGGGCGCCGGTCTCGGGCGCGGCGTGACGGGCGGGCGCGACGACGGCGGCGGCGCCCAGCACCTCGGCGCTGCGGAGGATCGCGCCGACATTGTGGGGGTCCGTCACCCGGTCGAGCATCACGAGCGGCCGCCCGTCCGCCAGGTCGCCCAAGGGGGGCCATTCCAGCGGCCGCGTCTCGAGCGCGGCGCCCTGATGCACGCTTCCGGGATCGAGCGGCGCGGGGAACTTGCGGGCGTCGGCCAGCTCCGGCTCGACGCCGTGCAGGTCGCCTAGCCGCTCCAGCGCGTTGCGGGTGGCGACGAGGCGCAGCTTCTCGCGGGCGGGGTTCGCCAGCGCGGCGGCGACGGCGTGCAACCCGAAGAGCCAGTGGGTCCGCCGCCCCTCGGCGCGGCGCGCCCGCTCCTTCTCGACGATGTGCTTGGGCTTTCTCATGACCGCCAACTGCGCGCGCGGCCGGCGCCGCGCAACCGGGTTGTCGGGCGTGCCATAGGGGCCGCGACCTCGCGCGGGGGCCGGACCGGGCGCGGCACGGGCCGGCTTGACGCCCCGTGCCGCGCCGCCTAGTTCCGCGCCGTCCGGGCCGCGGCCCTGACGGGCGACGAGCTGCAAGGTGCGGCAGCGGACTGTAACTCCGCCGGGGAGACCCACGCCTGGTTCGATTCCAGGGTCGCCCACCACCCCGCACTTTAGGGACTGAAAATCCGCTAACACCTTGAAAGGGAAGGTGATTTCAGCGGTTCGATAACCCTCATTCCGGCTATATCTCAGTGGCTGTGCAAAGGCCAGTTTGAGCACCGTTCTCTTGAGGGGGAAGCTTCCATTTGTGTATATATTCCAAGGGTTTGCGAGGAATGTCAGGGCCGGTTCGATAAATTCGCTTAGGCGTGCCTCGCTGGGCACTGCCGACTCGGCTCTCTCAGTCAGTCTGATCTTCTGGCGCTCCAGTTCAGCTATGCGCTTCTCATAAGCCCCAATTACGCTCGGGCTGGAAGCGCTCATGATCCGGTCAAGTAGATTTTCAATCTGCTTGCCAGTCTCATGGAGCTGCGTCTCCAGTATGGCGCGGGCGGAAGCCGCCTCAGAGCGGCGCATCTCCCAGATATCGGTGAAGATGGCCTTGGCCAGCTTGAAGAGCTGCTTGGCTGGTTGAAGGCCGCGCAGGAGGCTTTCTGCGCCGTCCTCGATATCTGCGCGCCGGATCGACTTACGTTTGGAGCAGCAGCCGGGCGTGTCGCAGAGATAGTATGGGTAGAGCTGGCTGCGCCCCTTCGACCAGCACGATGTCATCGGCTCCCCGCAATCATCGCACAGGACGAAGCCGCGCAGCGGGAAGTCCTGATTAATGTCTTTGCGGGCTGGAGCGTTCAGCGTGCCTTTCAGGCGCTCCTGAATACGCTCGTATGTGGCAAAACTGATCAGAGGCTCGTGATAGCCCTTACGTAAGGAGACGCCCCAATTCGGGGCCTCGACGCAGCCTGCGTAGACGGAGCGCTCCAGCATTTCCCGAACCTTAGTCGGATGGACATAGCCGCTCTTTCCGCTCTTCGGGAAGTCTGGCTTGCCTTCCAGGAACCGCTTCACTTCGACCTGAGAGCGGAAACGCCCGGCAGCGAAGCCTTCAAGCGCTTCGCGCACGATGGAGGCCACGGGCTCATCAGGCGAGAGGATTTTGCCGTGCACGCGGTCTTTTGTGTATTGGTAGCCGACCCGCGGATGAAAAACATGGTAGCCCTTCTCGACGCGGGCAGTCATCTTCTGGATGACTTGGCGGCGGTTCTGTTCGCGCTCAAGCTGACCTTGCGCAGCGATCACGGTTTCGATGAACACGCCTTCGGGCGTATCTTCGAACTTGAAATTCGGACATTCGACGCGCGCTCCGCGCTGCGCGAACTCGCGGCGCAGCTTCAAGTGAAACTCTGTATGGCGGGCGAAGCGCTTGAGATCATCGAAGATGACGACATACGGCTTGCCAGCTTGCGCGTCCAAATAGGCCAGCATGGCGCGCATGCCGGGCCGCTTCATGAAATCCACGCCCCCGGTGATATCGTCGGGGAAGATCATCTCGACATCATAGCCGCGCTCTTCGGCGAACTGGCGGCAGCGATGCTCCTGGCTTTCAAGGCCGTGGCCTTGCGTTTTCTGCTTCTTGTCCGAGACGCGGCAATAGATCAGCGCGCTCGTCCCGGCCTCCACATTTTTTACTGCATGATTCATGACTCCTCCTTGTCTTCGCGCGAAGCTACTCAGCCGCGCACAGGTTGAACGTTTCTCTTAGGGTGATCGAGGATGAGCCTACCACATCTTGCGATGCTGCGGCAGAGTCATCCTCACTTTCTTCAAGTTTTCCACAGGGGCCGCCCACGAATTCGTAAGCAAAGCCAGCATCGTAGAACGCATGACCAATGATGAACAGCATCTCGATCATCTGGTGTTTCTGAGCATCGCTGACATCAAGATCATCAAAGAAATTCTCATACCGGCTATAATCAATCCGGCATTTCGGCTTGCCCGTTTCATCAATCGCAATACTGAGAGCACTGCCAAGATCGGGCGCATTCTCAAAACCATTTCCATCCATGACAATACCTACCCATCTGCGCGTTGCCGCGCTTTGGGGCGCAAGAGCGCCGGTTAGACCGTGCCCTTGGTTTTCAATGTCGTTGGCCTTGGAGTTTTGGTGGCCGCGCAGAGCTTCATCTGGCTCAGCCGCGCTTTTGGAAGTTTGACTTCCTCTATCTACTTTCAGTTTAGCATAATTTATGCGCGCACCGCAAATTTGCGGCTGCGCTTGCTTTCCGGTTCTGGTTCTTCTCTTTGGCATCAAGTTTCCCATCATCGTTGATCGATGATGGAAATCTGGCGACCCATGCCTTGGAGGTTTGACGCTGCTCGAGAAGGCTGCCTGCACATAGTTGGAAACGGATGCGAAAGACGCCATCACATCATCTCGTGATCCGGCAAGTAGTACGCCTCGTTGTGAGTGGCGACATACCAGAGAGGTCGAACACCCTTGAGGTTCACATAGCGGTCTGCGATTTGCTCCTTTGTTCCTGTTGAGCCGAGCGGCCTCGCTTTAAGCACCTTAATGAATTGCCCGGCCTGGCGGCGGCGTTCTGCAACTGGGCCGTACAGAAAGCGCTTCTGAGCAAACATATAGGCAGCGCGGTTGACGAAACTGAACGAGGTCAGAGGCGCAAGCGAACGGCGCTCGAAAAACATGGTCAGTGCCGCGTGGTCGAACTGCATGTCCTGCCGAAACTCGGCGGCGAACGGACACTCGGCGCAGATATCGCGATCAGGAAGCTCCCCATAGCCCTTGTCTCCCGGACACTGCCACAGGCAGCGCTTGAGCGTCTCGACGCGCCGCCCGCCGGTCTCGAAGCAGTCCGTCAAGAGCTGACGGTGGAACTCGAAGAGCTCAAAGTCATCAATCAGCCTGTAAGTGATGCGGCGGTAGAGGTTCTTGACCGTAGCCTGGCTGAGCTTGAGGCTTCGCGCTGCCTCTTCGGTCTTCTCGCCCACGAAGTAGGCGCGCGCGAGCGCCCGAAAGGTCGCCTCGGGCAGCTGCGAGCCTATGCAGTAGCGGTTCTTCACGGTCGTTCTGAGAGGCAGTTTGTATCGCCTAATGATATGAAAAGAGTGTAATTTTTGATCTTCATTTATCCCCGTGTTCGAGCCCCGAATCTGAAAATTCTCGGAAGCTTCCCACATCCCCTCCAGCACAGGCAAGAGGCCCCTGCCGGAAGAGAAGGAGACCGATGAACACGCATGCCGACACCAGCACCTCACGAAAGCAAACCCATGACAACATAACCATGAGAAAGCCCGCACATGTTTGATACCACCAGCACAAAGGACGAGAAGATCACCGTTTTGGCCGATCACCACATCGCCAACCGCCGCCTTTACAGAGAGCGCATCTGGCAGCCCGCCCGCGCCATGCATGAAGAAGTTGGTTCCTACGCTGCCTGGCGGCGCGTTCTGGTCGAAATCGAGGACTACGATGGCCGCCTGTATTTCCCTGATCAGCGCCCGTTCCGGCACCCCGAAATTCTGGAGATGTTCTCCGATATCGGCAATCGTTGGATGGGGCTCTTCCTTGAAGCCGCCCCGTGCGGCTCAGCGCCCAGGCGCTACGCCAGCCCGATCACCTACAACCGCGTGCGAGTGATCGAATTGTATTGCCGCCTCAATAACCCTTGCAGCGGTAGGGGCCTAGAGGCTCCGGTTTAAAGGATGGCTCAGACCTCGAAGCGTCTCGCGCGCTTCGGGGTCAGTACATACGGACATAAGCGTTCAAGGCACTTGCGCCTCTTTCAAGATCAAAGATACGATGTTGCGCGCGAGAGGATCATTGCAGGCACTGAGCGTATCACAAACCATTCTGAACATGCCCGGTGATGCGATAGCGAGTGTTTCGGGAAAGTACATCTTGCGAAAATCCTCGCGGCCTTGCTTCGTTTCAACAACAGAGATCGTAACAAATGACCTTTCTTGTTCGTAATAGACAAAAATGCTGCTGTTGCAATCCTCTCCCTTATCGCTCTTCCACTGCGCCTCAAAGTAAATGCCATCTGGCTCAATCCTTATGTTACCCGTCTTCACACTTAGAATCCCATATCTTCTCAAGAAACCAGTACTTGGCATTGGTGTAATATCTCCACAAATTAAATTAAAAGTTTGATGATAGTAGAGTCATCGATAAAAAGAAAGGCCAGCACATGAGTGCTGACCTCAGAGGCCCCCCTGTTCAAAAGGATTTTATCTGTGGCAAAATATGTCTTCAGGATGTCTTGCCATAAACTTCTTTATCGATTTAAGCCCTCTGGGTCAATAAACTGGCTAAACGCAGAAAGCTCTAGAAATAAGATGAACTAAGACAAGTGTCCGAAAAAAATAGGGCTGGCAAAACTGCCAGCCCCGTAAGTTATACTTCTCTACGGCAAAGCGGTAATATTTTATTCCGACATAATTTATTGGTGTTACACAACAAAAAATTGCTTGCCGTTTGTTAAATCCGAAGCATCAACCCCATGAGCAACCAAAGACCGTAGATCATGGCTGGCCAAAGGAAGGGCAGCGGCCAGCTCAGCCAGACCGGCAGGGCGAAGAGCGCTAGCCAGATCAGCCCGCGGGCCATTCTCTCAGGCCCGCTTGGACCATTTGCGACGAGACGCGCCGGATCGTGCTGCCCCCGTGCTAGCGCGCCGGAGACATCCGGCAGATCGACCGTGCGCATGCCGGACACCTTCCGCACTTGCCAAAGCGCGAGAGCGCTCCACAGCGCCGAGACCAGCAGCGGGATAGGTCCGGCCAAGCCGATGACTTGCGCGAAATACGGATGGAAGAGCGGCAGATTGATCGTGCCGCTCGCCAAGATGACAAGCGCGGCATAGCCAAAGACGATATTGGCGGCGGTGAGGATGAGGAACTTTGCCATGCCTCACCCCACGTCCAGATAGTCGCCAAGCAGCGCGCCGAGCGCGAGGCCGGGGGCGGTGAAGTCCACGGCGCGGCTGATCGGCAGGCCCGCGCGGCTCGGGTGAGTGCCATAGAGGGGCCGTCCTTGACGGCCCCTGAAACGCTTCTCCAAGAAATAGACGGGGCGATAGCCGATTGCCGGACGGGCCGCAGCCAGAGCAATAACTTGCACGGCAGGGTGCAGGCTCATCAGCTCGTCCGGCGTGATCAGGCGACGTGGCTGGCTGGCATCGGAAGCCGAGCGTAAACTTGGATCGCCCAGCAGCCGCGCGCGCTCCATGGCGCTATCGAGGCTAAGCTGGTGCAGGCTGGTTTGCCCACATAGCGCCGAGAGGTAATCCGCCGTAAATCGGTCATTTGTGCCGAAGCACTGAATGGATGCACTATTGGCGAGGAAGCTCTCCCAGCGGTTCTTGTAGAGGTCCTTAAGCTGTGTGAAATCCTGCACGACCATCACGAACTGCATGCCAAAGCCTGCCATGAGGCCGACCGCTTGCTCGATGATCGCCATACGCTCCAGCGTGGCCATTTCTTCGAGCAGGAACATGACCGGCGAGGACGGTTTTTGCGGCAGCGTGGTGATCGCGGCGATGAGCGCGCCAATCACAACGCGCAGGAAGCGCCGCGCCGTGCCGATCCGGCGCGCGGGCAGCACGATGTAAATGCTGGTACGCTCTCCGATGTCCTTGGAATTAAAGCTTTGCTCAGAAAGCGCATACGCCAATCGGCGGCTTTCTAGAAAATGGGTATTGCGGTGTGCGGTCGAGATGACGCCGGAAAGCTCGCGCTCTTCCTTGTTGTCGATCCGCCCGCCAGCAGCCCTGACGAGATCAAATGGCGAGGCCAGCATTTGATCGATCAGGCTGCGGAATTCATCGCGGCTCGAATTCAGCGCTTGGCGCACGGACTTGAGGCTCGCCGTGCCATGCTCGGCGGCGTAGAGCAGCAGTCCTGCGATCAAGCTGGCGGCTTCGCCCGACCAATGGCTGTCGGCTCCGCCATCGTGGATGATGAGGCTATCGGCGGCCAGCATGGCATCATCGAAGGCATCATCGCCAAAGGGCTGGATGCGGGCGCACGGATTGAAGGAGGCGCGCGGCACACCCAGCCTGCTTGCCACCACATCGAACGGATCGATGATGATGAGGTTCTGGCCCAGCACATCGCGGCGATAGAGCGCCGTGATGAGCGCCAGCTCACCGTCTTTGATATCAAGCACAATGACGCTGCCAGGGTGCTCCAGCAGCCGGGGGATTGCACCCGAAACCCCCTTACCGCCGCGCGTGGGGGCGACGATCAGCTCATGCCGGTCCCCGCCGTAGGAGACACGCACTGCGCCGCTCTTGGCGTCCTTCGCTGGCAGGTAGCCGAGCGTATGGCGACCGGCGGGGCCATAGCCCCGCGCGGTGAGATGGGCGGAATCCGCCCATCTCGCAGAGCCGTGGGCGTCCGGATCAAAGCTCCAGAGCCGCCGCTGGGCCTGCTCTTTCTTGAGATCGCGAGGCATCATTGCCCCGCGCCTTCTTCTGCCGCGCACTGGCTCTGCCGCAGCACGGTCTGGCTGGTATAGACGTCCCGCACCACGTTGAAGAAGCGGGGCAACTCATCTCGCAAATCCCCTTCGTGGCTGAGATAGCTATCGGCCAGGGATTGCAGGAAGCGCTCTTCATCGCCGCCCAGGAAATAAACGAAGGTGACAACATCGCCCTTCGCGGCAATCACTTCTGCTTCGCGCTCCAGGTTCCGGTTGACCGCCCCATCCGTGATGATGATGACCGCCCGCTGATGGTTTTCGAGGGCGCTCTGGTTCATCCAATCGTAGAGATGCGCCAGCGAGCCGTAGAGGTCCGTCCCGCCGCCAGCTTGAAGGCCGCTCATCGGGAAGTGCCGAGCGCGGCACTGGAAGAAGCCGAACCCCTCGTCAGGTGCGAAGCTAGCCGTGCCTTCGGAGAATGCGCCGACCAAGCACCCGGCGCGGTTTGGCAGCGCATCGATGAAGCCGCGCGCCGCATCCTGCAATTCTTCCATGTGGCCAGCCATTGAGCCAGAGCGATCCATCAACACCGCAAACGTCATGGGGATCGTTGATGCGCTGCCTGGCGCGAAGATATCCTCTCGGACTTCTTCTCGCGCGTTGATCACCTCTTCTGTGAAGCAAAGCTTTTCGCCGCCCGTGGTGTAGAGCGCGAGTGCGCTTTGCGGCGGATCGATGACGTTCCCGGCTTCATCACGGACGAGCGCTGTAATGATCAGACCTTGATCATCTCGGGCGATGTGGGTGATTTCCGCCGAGCCGCCTGAGAAGGCGAGAACGATATCGTGCTCCGCGTTGATATCGTAATCGCTGGCGATGACCGCGCCATAATCATCCACTATGCGGATCGAGGCCACCATCTCCAGCACGCGGGCGCTTGGCACCAGTGCCGGATCGGTGCGGATGTTCAAGAAGATATCATTCTTGAAATCCAGCCAGCGCTCGACGCTAAGATCAGCCGTGACATTCTGATCGACGCGGGGGGCGAGCCTCAAGGCGACAGTGCCGCCTGCACTTTGTTCCTGAATGCCGATACTGACCGGCGAGCCACCGGAGCGCGGATCATCGATCCGCACCGGGTTATCGGCGAGTGCTGCACTGCCCAGGGTCGCTACTAGCGCCGAGGACAGCAGGAGGGAACGAATAGCCATCGCTCAGTTCCTCCCCAGGATGCTGCCGAGATTGCTGCGCGTTCGCGCTGCATCCATGAGGTCGAAATCAAGCGCCCCGGCGCGGGCGTGCTCCAGCGCTCCTGCGCTTTCCAGATGCTCCAGCACCATCTCGTCTTGATCGGCGTGGACGTTCAGAAGCCGCAGGAAGCTGGCCTCCACCGCAAGGCTACCGAGTTGCACGTCTGCAGGCACGGCTTGGGGCAGCGTGATCAGCCCGTCCCCTTCATCGCAAGGGTAGCCCGCATGGATGAACGGCCCGATCTGTACCAGGCGCAGATCGTCCGGCCTTGTGATGCGCACATTGTTGCGCACTTCCTGCCAGGCGAGGTTAAGGTCCGAGCAGGTCGGGCGGAACTGGATGGCTTCCAGTACGTGTGCCCCTTGCTGGGAGAGCTGTTCCGGCGTGCCCGACCAGGTGATTTCTGTCGGGTTCGCGGAAGTGATGATGTGGATTGTGGAGTCTCGCGTTGCCCGTCTGCGTCGCAGTTCCGTCAGCTCGCCCAGCAAATGCCGGGCCGTAACCATCTGGCCTTCAGGATCGGTGACAACGCCGCCGTTTTCGATGACGATGAAGAAGGTCGGACCTTCGTCTGTCTCGCCCCATGCTTTGGCGGTAGCGGCAGATTGCATCGTGATCGCGCCCGCAAGAATTGTTGATGTGATGTACTTCGAGAGCATTGTTCAGCCTTTCTGAATAAGGGAGCGGGAGGCGCGGACGGTCATCAGCGCGAGCACGGTGTTCACCAGCGCGATCAGAAGAGCGACGAAGACGCCCAGCCCTTGGTTCTGGGCGAGGAAATCCATCATGGCAGAGGTGTCTTGCGCCGCGCCGAAGGGATTGGGCGCGGCCTCTTGAGCGATGAGGGTGTAGAGGTTGACGACCTCCAGCGCGACGACAGCTCCGTAGACCAGCCCCGCCATGCCCGCCTTGACGCGGTTCATCGGGCTGGCCAGCCAGGCCCGCGGGTCTTCGTGGATGTTTTCATCCAGCACCGCCGTCCAGATCATGATCGGCACCGCTACGGAAAATACCGCCAGCAGGAAGGCCAGCAGGTGCGAGACGGTCATGTCCTCATCAATGATGCAGAACAGGCCGCCAGCGCCGGGCAGATCACAAAGGTATTGATTGGAGGCCAGCCCCATGGTCTCGGTGTAGGTCGAGGCCAGCAGCACCAGCATTGACAGCTCTAGTAGAGCTGCCAGCGCGAAGGCCGCGACTTGCTTGAAACGGGGAGCACCGCCGCCCTGCATGTATGCCTCGGGCGGGAGCGGTGTGGGTTTATCAGGTTTCATGTTGGGTCCTTCTCATCAGGTTGCGTTGCACAGCGCGCACTGCGCCGTGCTTCACATGTCTGATGAGAAGGCCGATCCTGCGATGCGCTCACCGGGTGACGGACCGGAAACGGATCGGAAACCGGCAGAAGCTTGGGATGCCGACTAAATTAGTATGGCGGATATTGCGGATGCTCTTGAAATAATGCCAAATGAATTAATTCATTGCAACTTACCGAATATTAAGAAATAATTGGTTAAAATCAATGATGGGGAGATTAAAATGAGAAAACTATTAGCCATCACAATTCTTTTGGTATCAGTTCCAGCCTTTGCTCAAGAACCAGTAGTGGAGTCGGAGAAAGTGCCGGAAACACGCATCGAAGTCGATGAGGAGGCGAGCGAAATCCGGTTCATCATCGACGGTATCGAGCAGGCGCGCCTGACCAGCGATGGTCTGAAAGTGCGTGGCAACATCGAGTACGGCGAGACTTTGCGCGACGCCGGAGGCGATATAATGGAGAAATCCGCACAGGAGGTTAAATGACCTCTTGGACGGCACGTGCCTTGTTGATCGGCATCCTTGCAATGGCACTGAATGGCGAGATTGCGCGTGCACAAACGTCTCTTGATGTCTCAGGGGGTGGAGCTGTCATCCCAGGCTACGACAGCCGAACTTGCGTTGCTGGCATAGAGGGCGCAATGAGAAATGTTCACTACGAAGGCAGTCTCGTAGCATGGTGGAAATTGGACGAGACAGCCGGGACAACCGCTTTCGACAGTACAGGTAATGGCTTGAACGGCACCATGGGCGGTGGATTAGATGGAGTAAACGATGGCGTCCAGGGAATTATTGGCGGCGCGCTCGATTTCTCGTCTCAAAACACTGAATTTATCGAGATGGCCTCCAGCACCATGCTTGACATCGTTAATGGTGCAGTCTCATTTTGGTTTAGAACGGCAAACGCTTCGGATGCCGCGAACCGCTTTGTGTTCTCGAAGGACAACTCTGGACGTAACGCTGGAGATTTTCACGTTCGTCTCAATACAAGCACCAATGGGCTCGATCCAAACGAAATTATGCTTTACGTAGATGATGGCGTAACAGAGACATATATAACGTCAGACTCTCCAATCCAAGCCAATTCATGGACGCACGTCGTCGTAAGCTTCGGGGCTGCGGGGTTACAGATGTATGTAAACGGAAATAAACAAGCTGAAACATCCCCCGCAACAGACGGAATGACAAATCCTGCTGCGTCAGTAATATTGGGGAACCTGCGAAATGGTAGTTCAGGTGGCTTCGATGGCGCGTTGGATGATGTGCGTTTATACGAGAAGCAACTGAGCGGTGACGAGATTTCTGCTCTTTATGCTCAGAGAGCAGTCATTCAAGTCTGCACCGACAAGCTCGGGAGTTACCAGTGGACGGATTGGGGAAAATAGAATAGGAGAAATTTATTGAAGACTTTCATTTTTCAGGCTTTGGTTATATGCGTTATGATTCTGTGGGGCGCCGCTGGCTACGCCCAGACTTCTTGGGACGGACGTGGCGGGGTGGACCCTGGCGGCTCGATCATCCCTGGCGCGGATACCCGCACCTGCGACGGCACCATCGCAGGCGCGATCCGCTACAACTCCGCCACGAGCTGCGCCGAGTACTGCAACGGTACGGACTGGCAATGTCCGGGCACTGTGTTACCCGGCTGTGTTAGCGACGGCTTGATTTCCTACTGGAGTTTCGATGATGGGACCGGGTCCGTTACTGTCGCAGACAGCGTTGGCGGACATGATGGAACGATGACGCTCATGGACATCAACAGTTCTTGGGTGGCTGGCGTCCAAGGTGATGTACTCCAATTTGACGGCACGAATGATTATGTCGATATCAGTAATTTTCCTATTCCGAATGTTGGCAGCGTTTCGATGTGGATTTATCCGACTGCTGTAGGAACAGAATCAAGATTTTTTGGAAGTGGCGACACGTATGAGTTGCGGCTAAGAGGTGAAGGGCCGCCGGCGCGTTTTGACAGCGATCTATTTGGAAATAGTTTAAAGGTTTAGTCCTCATTTATCATCAACAATAATCAGTGGTACCATGCGGTAGTCACTTGGGATTACACAACCCGTGAAACACAAATGTACATCAATAATAGTAATTACAGCAGCGGATCGACTTTGGATGCTGATGCTAGTGGCCTAGCAAATCTTCGCTTTGGTATACGACCAGGTGCGACTCAATACTATCAGGGTCGGATCGATGAAGTCCGCATCTATGACAGGGTGCTTACTGCTGGTGACGTTGCTGTACTGCACAATAGTGGAAACGCCTGCCAGTAGACACCATCAACGTGGTTAGCTTGCCTGGCCGATCCGAGTTGAGAATGAACGCATGCTTTCTTTTCTTAGCTCCTTATTACCTTTGTACTACTTACCCGCCCCGTTATGATAACTGCTACATTAAGTCGGACCGCAAGCTGTGTTTTGTAGTACAAAACTGCTTGGCAAAGGGTCTCGCTGCGCGCCCCCGTTGCATCCCCCCGGCTGGTGTCTCTTACAGGGCATTGAGCCCGTTCCAGAGCCATAGATCGTATCGCCGATCAACCACTCGCGGAAGACTTCGCTCTCCCTGCACCCATCGATCCTTTCAGGCGGACCACGGGGCTATCGCGCCCCATTGGAACCCACTCGCAGCGTCTGGCCGACTGCACCACCAATCAGGGGGAGCGTTCCTGCCACCCCCAATACCCCCATGACCACTTCATGGAGACCAACCTTCCGCAGTTTGGATACGCGCCATGTCATGGAGACGATTTCATCGAGACCAGGAAGGGAGCACTTCATAGCTACCCTTGCCTTGGAACCATCCCATCGACCAAGGGGCGTTCCTGCCCCGCTGGACCCCTGACCAACCGTCCGCCGGTTGGATGCCGCCAGCGCATCGGCGCTGAACTCGATCATGGGGCTTGTCGCCTCCCCCTGAAACCCCGGCCTTGCCATCCCGGCTGGTTTGCCGCCAAGCGTCCCGCTACTGTGAGGCCCGAGAAGCACCTGCAACTGGAATGAAGAGCGTGACGCCGGAAGAAATTGAACACGAGATGCACAAGGCCGCGTTCGACCAGAACCATGCCTCGTTTCGCTCATTGAACCAGCAGATGTGGCAAATTCCGCTGATCTCGATGACGCTCACCGGTGGACTGTGGTTCGGCGTCTCACGCGTTGAGGATTTTCCGCTCTTCCAGGTGGCGCTGCTATTTCTCGCGGCTGCGGGAAACGGCGCGCTCTTCGTCATCATTCTGCGTCTGCGATTCGTCATGCAGCAGCATCTCGACTGGTTGGAGAATACATATCCAGCCGGTCATGTCTCCGCCAAGGGCACTCAGTGGTACAACAAGCCGTTCCTTGTTCGTTCCCTGTTCCAGTTCATGCTAGGCCTCGCAGCGATCCTCAGTCTGATTCTTCTGATCGCTACTGCCTGGACCAGCCGTGAAGAGGTGTTTGGCATCATGCCGCAAGACCCCGCCTTGACCTATTATGAGCAGCACGCGGCCAGCCTCGCGGACGGCTACGAAACTCTGTCGCTGGAAACTGCCCACCCGGCGCTGCTCACGCTCATCAACGAGCATTTCGAGGACGGCCCGCTTGCGGTGCTTGATGTCGGCGCTGGTACAGGGCGCGATGCCTCATGGTTTGCAGCGAACGGACACCGGATCGTGGCCGTCGAGCCTTCGGAAGCTATGCAAACCATCGGCAGGCGGCTTCATCCGCCGCCTGAAATCGAGTGGCGTCAGGACAGCCTGCCGGGCCTTGCCGAGACACGGGCATCAGGCGAGACGTTCGATCTCATCATCCTCAGCGCCGTTTGGATGCACGTCAAACCGGATGACCGAGAGCAGGCGCTCGAAACGCTTGCCAGCCTACTGAAACCGGGCGGACAGATTTACCTCACATTGCGGATCGGCCCCTCCGAACCTGCGCGCGGCATTTACCGAGTCTCGGAAGAGGCTCTGAAAGACCAACTCGCGGAACTCTCCTTGAAGGCTGGAAAGTTGGATGAGCAAGCGGACCTGCTTGGTCGCAGTAACATCCGCTGGGTCGCCATGAGCATCTCTGCTTCGGAAAGCTAAGCCGCCGCAGAGAGCGCTGCTATGCAATCCCGATTGTCTCCTCAATGGCCCGCCTGATGACCGTTCGACCAGAGCCTGATGGATTACGGAAACGCTCTGCAGAAAAATCGATGCCGCGAGCGTCCTCCAGGATTTCAGAAAAATACTCGACGCGGATATTTCTCGCCTCTAGCGAGCGTGCCGCGATCTTCCGCAGGATGTCAAAAATTGCTTGGACGCCAATGGTACGAAATATGAACGACTCTTCGCTGGCCTTACTCCAGAAGATGTCTTCACTTGCTTTTAGGTAATTGAGTACCATCTTGTAGATCAGCGCATCATTGCCGTCGATAAAAACATCCCGCAATGGTGTGTTGTCTTTAGGGCCGTTTCTTAGCTCACTGCGTGGGCTGGCTTCATCCTTCCGCATGAGATTGGCGTCCCGCTTGGGATTGCTGGAGTAGAGCCGCAATATCCCATCGACAATGACCGCTGTGGAAACTCGCCACCTTGCCATTTCGGCAAGTTCCTCCAGGGCAGCATCCCGCTTGGGAGCAACAGTGATCCTGCCTTGAAGCGGTGAGTCTGCATCAGTCCCAAGCTTGCGCGTGAGGAACACCGCCAGTTTGTCCGGCGTCCAGTATTCCTCATCCTCATCGGACACATTGTAGCCAAAGAGCTCGTAGGTCAGGCTACGGTCCACGCGTTTCTGCGTCGAGTTAATCGTCGCGAATATCTGCGCTTGAAGAGCTTTCGGCAGATCGATGAAGACCGAACACAATAAATTTGTGCTCTGCATGGCCGTGGCTTCCGCACGTGCGAACGAAAACAGGCGGTGCTGACCGTCAATTATCGCGGCCAGCTTGTCGGACGATGGGATTGTCAGGGTATGACAACCATCTTCCGACTCGGTGATTGTCCAGACGCGAGATGCGTCAAGAGGCTTTCCTTCTTCCTCAGTGGAGATGTATTCCAGCTCTCCTTGGTCGAACCCAGTCTCGAGATCGTAGTTAGCGGCAACTATGATGGAATTCGGGAAAGCGGAATCGACGCGGTTGATATAGTCGGCGATCTCGTTCAAGCGCTTGTCCTGCACAAGACGCTGTGTCCCTTCCAGCGTGTAGCCCGTGCCGTCCGCGTTCAAGGTGGCGCGCATCCTGTCGCTGGCGGCGACCTGCAATAGCAATTCTGAGGGAAGGGAAACGACGTAGAATGTTCCGAGGCGCTGTTCGACCCGCAGGGCGCGCGTTTCGTAAGGGAAGGTGAAGCTGCTCATTCCTGGAATCCAGTGACGTCACCCTTGAGCTTTCGGGAAACATCGCCTCCGCTTGCATTCTCGGGATTCGGCTTGGTCTTAAGATCGGGATTATCTGCATTAGTCACAACCCAAACCCAGATTCCCAAGACAGATAGCGCGCAAGACGCCCAGAATACCAATGTCGCTGAGCTTTGAAAGAATTCAATGAGCCCGAGTAGTATCGCCGCGATTATCATGATCAAGAGCGCGCTGACGGCAAAGACCGACATGAGCGTTTCTGACTTCCTGACCGACTCCAGGACAAGCTGCAATGATGCGGCCCCGATCAGCGCAGGATAGAAAACGCTGAGCGCGGTACGTATGCCCTGCATGTCTCCAGATTGGCCGGGAATGTAAGTCTTCACGACCTCTATCCATACGCCCAGCCCTCCAAATACAAGGACGCCGAAGAAGACGTAGAATATGAAGGTCAAATCCGTCAGTGGGCTTTTTGTGCGTCGCTTCAATTCATTCCAGAAACGACGATATACATCTGATTTCGTATCTTCCTGCATGCTCAACCTGATGAATCCACCGCCTACCCGCTACCAAGCCTTGATCTTGCGCGCTGCCAGATCGCCGCGCCGCCGGATATAGGCTTGGCCCGTCTGCAATGTGGTCAGGTTCACGCCCTTGCCGAGGACGCGGGCAGCGCTGCCCGGCTTGGCGTTAGTCGAGAACGCGCCGACCAGCCCCATCTGGTCGAGGAAATCATCATCTTCGCCGGAGAAATCGTCCGGCGATTGCGAGACCAGCATGATCGCGCCGCCCTTCGAGCGGCTCATGCGGATTAGCCGAGAGAGCGAGGGCAGCTTGGTGCTCAGAATTTGGTGGGCTTCATCGATCATGCAGATGATGCGCAGGCCGCGCGCGCCGTCCGGGCTGCTTGCGGCATCTACCAGGCTATTGAGATATTGATCCAGCGCGTCCAGAAGCAGATTGACCACAATCGTCCGGCTGTCTTCCGGCACGTTCGGCGGCAGCTTGATGATCCAGCTCTTCTGGAAGAACTCGGCAGGGGAGTGCATCGGCTTGAACAGCGGGAAGCGGCATAGCTCTTCCATGCTGGCCGTTGCGCCGTCCTCCTTCATCTCGTGTTCCTGATAGACCTCAAGCAGGCGGTCACGGATGTGATGCAACTCGCACGGCTCTTCACTTTTGAGCGCCCGGCTGGCGGCTTCATGGACGGCAGATCGCTGGCGATCACCAAGGCGGCTGCCTTTCAGGCGGGAGAAGGACTCGCGAAAGCGCAGCGCCGCTTCATCAATGCCGTACTGATCGCTGGCGGTGAGCCGAAGCACATCAAGCGGGATCGGCATGCGCGGCGGCTCGATCACCTGCGCCTCGAAAGCTTCACCGAGCGGTGTCTGCCCTCGCGTACCCGAGAAGTCGGAGAGATCGCCCTTGAAGTCGAAAGCCAGCATCGGCACGGATGCCTGCTCGCGGATCGCCCGCAGCATGGCCGCTGCCATGACGGTCTTGCCCGAGCCGCTACCGCCCATGATCGCGCTATGGGGCGAGCCGCCTTTGCCGTTGACGTTCCAGAGCACCTTCTCTTTCGTGGTGGCATCTTCGCCGATTTCCCCAATCGGCACTTCAATCTGGCCGCTGGAGAAGGTCGCGCCCGAGACGGTGCCGCCGACGCCGGGGAGCGAACCACCTGCCATCGGCAGCTCGGCCACTTCCACGAGGCGCTTGATGAACTTGGTCACGTCCTGGCCGGATTGCTCCCAATCCTTATCGAGATGCCCAAGGCCGCGCTTCCAGTGCGCGCCGACCAGCGCGATCAGCCCCCGCACGTCCAGATCAGGCTGGCCAGCCCGCTGCGCGATCAGCGCTACCCAGACTGACAGCGCCGTTCCCGTGCCAAAGAGCGTATCGCCCTTAATGACCTTGCCGGGATCAAGCTCATCGCCCAGGAGCGGCGGCGGCGCGGCAATTGCCAGTGAGCGCGAGATGGCAAGGCGCGCTGGCAGATAGCGCTTCCTCATCCCGAGCCGCCCCATGAAGGCGGTGTTCAGGGTATCGCTTTGCTCATCGGTGCGGAAATTCGCGCCCGCAACTTCAACCAGAGACAGGCTCATACCCTTGCCTCCGTCTCTTCAAAGTAGCCGGGCCGCGCCGTGGACTGGCCGATATCGCCGACCCGCTCGAAATGGACCAGATATTTCTTCTGCACATGCGGCGCGATTTCCCGCAAGTATTCCCCCACGACTTCTGTGTTGGTCGAGAGCAGGATCACCTGATGCTCACGCTGGACAAGATGGTTCAGCACGCCCTTGCGGTGCTCGATATCAAGCCGCCCGAGCGGCGTATCGACCACCATGGGAAAGCCGCGCCCTGACACGGATGAGATCGCAGAAATAAGAGCTTGGGTGAATATCTGCTTCTCGCCCGCCGAAAGGTCATATCCCCGCAAGTCCATCCCGTCCGTGTTCAGCAGCTTGACATCGCAGTTTTCGTCAATCGCGATGCGCTCGACCAAGTCTTTCTTGTGCGCCATCGAGCGGTGCGCCTTGGTCATCGCTGAGGCTATGGCTTCGATCTGGCTTGGCACGGCCTTGGCCACGATCTCATCGACCATCGAGGCCACTTTCAGAGCGCGCATGGCGCGGCGCACCGAAGGCTTGGCCTGGTCCCATTGTCCGGCCAGCTTGGTCAGTTCAGTGTTCTTCTGGTTTATCTGCGCTTCCAGCGCCGACATCTCACGTTTCAGCGCGCCGATTTCCTGATCGAGCGCCTGAATCTCTCCGTTCAGTTGAGACAGTCGCTCGCGCTTGGAATCCACATGGGGGGCGACGGCTTCCGTCCGCGTCACTTCCTCCTGCAAGCGGCGAAGCGCATCCTCATTGGACGCGATCATGTTCAACAGCTCGACAATGGCGGGCGCGCCGAGCTCGTCCAGCTCATCCAGGCGGTCGATCACCTTCGCCCGCTCGACCTCGTTCAGATAGGGGTGCAGATAGTCGTCCGCGCAGTTCTCCGGCGGTGGGAACCACAGCTTTTCCCAGGCACTGCGGGCGCTATCCAGCACGGCGCTGCGCTGGCCGGAGCTGAGCGCCGGATCGATGCCCTCCATGCCGCTATCGACCGCGCTGATGAAGCGCTCCAGATTGCTATCACCTTGATTGCGCCCGCTCTCCCAGCGCTCGCGCACCCCCTCACCAGCAAGACGCTCTTTCAGGGCTTCGCGAAGCCCGAGGCCGGACAGCGCAAGGGCAATGTCCTTCATCATCAGGTCTTCGAGCTGGGCGCGGCCTTGCTCGATGGCGCGCTCATAATTCTTGATCTGCTCGAATTGCTCTTGCAGCAGGGCTTGCGAGCCCGCTCCGAAGCTGGCCAGTTCGCGCGTCAGATGCTCGCGCTCTTCCTTGAGTTCAGCGAGCGAGGGCTCGATTTCGGTATAGCGTTCGGACTTCTTCTCATACTCGAAGGTGAGCTGGTGGCGCTCCAACTCCAGCTTCTCAATCGTCTTGTCCGAGACATTCGGCGAGTCCTTGCGGCGCACTTCGGCATAAGAGCGCAAGTCCCGCGCCAGCGTTTTCAGCACCGGAATCCCGAGCAAGCCTTCGATGCCAGCGCGCACCTGCGCCGACATCTCGCGCTCGGCGAGTACGCTCACCTGTTCGCCGTCAAACATGAAGAAATGCGCGAGCGTGAAGGGAAGCAGGTTCTCGGCGATGTAATCCCGGAACCAGTTCGTGCGTTCCGCGCCCTGCAAGGCACCGGGGCCGACCGCCTTGCGCGTCGTCCCTTGGAAGATGTGGACCTCTTCATCTTGCGGGCGATAGATGCCGGAATCGTTGAAGTGCCAGATGCGCTGGATTTCCAGCGGCTCGTCATCATCATCGACAAAGACCAGCTTGACCGAGCACGAATTGCGCCCCGCAGCCGTTGCACCTCTGTGCAGCGCCTTTTCGAGAAAGTTCTTGTAGGATGTGGCCAGGCGCTCTTTATCACCGCCCGAGAAGGGCGAGCGCGCGATCAGCGGCAGGCCGTCGCGCCCGAACATCCCGAGCACAATGGCTTCGAAGAGACTTGTTTTGCCGTAGCCATTCGGCGCGCCAATCAGGATGATATTCTTGTCAGCCGTTGGCCGCGGGAAATCAAAGCTGGCCGTGGTATAGGCTTTCCAGTCGCGAAGCGTGATCTGAGAAATATACATGCGTGTTTATTCGTCCACCTGAATGCGGTCGAGGATATCATCAAAGGAGTCCCACAGGCCTGCGCGGCGCTGCTTGCCGGTTTGCTCGACTTCCGCTTGCACCAGTTCGACAAACTCTGAGAAAAGAAGGCCGCTGGCCTTGCAGGCATCCTTGATCATTGCCCGACCATCGGCGTTGTCGAGCAAGACAACTACGTTGCGCGGCATCTTACTTCTCCTTCCTCACCTCACGGACGCTCAAGGGTCTCGCGCTCGCGTAAGATGCATGCTCCCCCGCCCAGATGTCGTGGATGAGACCGATTTCTTCTTCTGAAATCAAGACTTGTCCGGTTTCCGCCTCCAGTGCCCGTAGCTTAGCCAGGATTTCCGCGCGCGTCTGGAAGGTGAAGGGGCCGGGGATGAAGGTGCCGCCGTCTGTGATCGTGATCCGCCCGTCGCGCCGCCGCGCCTGACGGCGCTCGGGATCATTGCGGATGGTGACGAGCCAGTCACGGAAGTCCAGCAGCGGGCCGAACTCGGTGTAGCCGTACTCAACAAAGCCCTCCAGGCTCCGATCCTTCTCCACCACCGTGCACGTCCAGCAGCCAAAGCGCGAGGATGTGGTGCCGCATGACGGCGCGTCGTCCTTGGACGTGACCACAGGACATTCGCCGCCGCTGGCCTCACGGTAAAGGCCGATCAGCTTGAGATGCGAGCCGCCCCATGGGGGCTCGTGCAGCGCCAGGAACTCCCAGACATCATCGGTGTGCAGCTCGACAATAGGCCGGAAGACCATGCAGCCGATCAGATCATTGTGCTTGTTCAGGCGCTCGCCGTTGTCGTAGCGCCCAACAGAGGCGGCGCGCGTCGAGCTTTCCGAGCGGCGCACGCCAAGGAGCAGGATGACCTGTCCGGCCTCATCCACCTGGCTCTTGATGTAGCGGCTGGTGGGCAGGATTTTCATCCGGTCGGTGCACCAGCGGAAGGAGCGGTTCGGGGATGGATAGCCGCGCCCGATCAAATTCACCCAGAATGACTGTTCGGGCGCAGGCCGTGTGATCTTGGTCAGAACAGGCAGGCCGAAGGCATTTGCTGCGTTCTCGATTTCCTGAACGCTGTCGATAATATGCTGAACGACAAGGGGGCTTTCGACCAGCGTATCATTGGCCACAATATGGACGGGGCGCTTTCTCTCGCTTGGCGGCAAGCCCATGAGCATTTCGAAGACGAGATGCGCGACGAGCGTGCTGTCTTTGCCGCCGGAATAGCCGATAATCCAGGGGTATTCGTGATCCTGGCGATATTCGTCCAGAAGTTCCGCTCTGATCTTTTTGAAGGCTGACGCGCTGTCTGCTTCCATCAATGTCGCGACTGCGCCGTTCAGTCCCATTCCTGCCCCACACGATTCTTGAGTTTCTTCGCTGTATGTTGTGTAGCAGCAAGCCCCGCATACTGTAAATTGCGGATCGCCCGGCTGGCAGCTCTCTTGCGATGCGTTGCCCTTTGGTCAAGTGCTCGCTACTCTGCACGTAAGTGACTGATATCAGGAGACTTTCGCTCGCGCCTCGCCGGGGGCGAGGCCGGGCTGTCGTGAACCGAGCCTGTAGTCTCGGCCCTGCTGGCTTCCATCCCTCGCGTGAGGGTCGGGGCGCACCCGTGCGCCCCTCTCGGACGAGCGCGGCTTGGGTAGGAGCCGCGCGGGTTTTTGCGTTTCGTTTCCGGGGGCCTTCCGGCCCCATCATCCGTCAAGACCAAGTCCTTCGCTATGGCTTCGGACACAGGCGGCGGTCTCCCCATCCTTCCTCCCTTCGGTCGTGCAGGACGGGCGATCCCCCTCCGCCGCCCGTGGTCTGGACGGCCTCCCCCCGCTCATTGGCGCGGGCCTAGTCCGGTTGCATGCGCAACCGACTATTCCAAAGGAGGAAAAAAGACATGAAAGCAGATGTTCATCAGAAAGTAACAGACAAGATCGTTGCCGATCTGGAAAAGGGCGAACTGAGCTGGCTCAAGCCGTGGAGCAGCGGCAACCTTGAGGGGCGGATCACCAAGCCGCTACGGCACAACGGGCTGCCCTATAACGGTATCAATATCCTGATGCTGTGGGGCGCGAGCGTCGAGGCCGGTTATCTCTCCCCGTACTGGATGACGTTCCGCCAAGCCAAAGAGCTAGGGGCGTTCGTCAAGAAGGGCGAGCGCGGAAATCTGGTGGTCTACGCCAACACCATCACGAAGACGGAAGAAGGCGAGAACGGGCAGGACGAAGAGCGCAAAATTCCGTTCATGAAGGGTTACAGCGTTTTCAATGTCGAGCAGATCGAAGGCTTGCCCGAGCACTACTACACAAAGCCCGATCCTGTGATTGATCCCGCGTCACGCATCGAGCACGCGGAAGGGTTCTTCACCGCAACCCGCGCCGACATTCGCCACGGCGGCAACAGCGCCCACTATAGCGGCGGCAGCGATCATGTGCAGATGCCCGCCTTCGAGACGTTCCGCAGCCCCGAAGCCTACTATGCGACCCTCGCGCATGAGTTGACCCACTGGACGAAGCACAAAACCCGCCTTGATCGTGACTTTGGCCGCAAGCGCTGGGGTGATGAAGGCTACGCCCGCGAAGAGCTGGTGGCCGAGCTGGGCGCGGCGTCCTCTGCGCCGATCTGGAACTGACCCCCGAGCCTGGCACCGACCATGCCGCCTATATCCAGAGCTGGCTTAAGGTTTTGAAGGACGACAAGCGCGCGATCTTTGCCGCCGCCGCCCATGCGCAGCGCACCGCAGATTTCCTGCACGGTCTGCAATCGCTGATCGAGGAAGAAGAGAGAGAGGAAGGAGTCGCCGCGTAAGCGGCGACTTTCCCCTGACGCAGAAAAGTTTCGCGGCTGGCCCTCAGGCCAGCCGCTCAAGAGGTGTTCTCTTTGTGTTCCGAGCGGAACATGCTATGTTGCGAGTCTCCATAAACTTCACACAGGATGTAGGGGACGACAGCGATGGCAAAGACATACAAGCCCGGTGAGAAGGCCCCGCGCAGCGGACAGTACGAGATCACAGGTCCGCGCGGCGGGCCAACCGGCATCGAGCGCACCGTGACGAAGGGCGAGCCGCTGCCTCCGCCGCTGAAATCCGGCCAGCAGTATAAGATGGCCGACCCGACCAAGCATGGCGGCAAGAAAGGCAAGTAAGAGGCAGTGAAGGCTTTTATCTCATACTCTCACCGCGACAGCGGCGCTCTGGAGCGCCTGCATGTTCATCTTGCCTCGCTAAAACGCGAAGGGCGCATTGAAGCATGGTATGACCGCGACATTCTGGCCGGGGATGAACTGGACGCCGAAATCAAAGAGCAGCTCGAAAGCTGCGGGTTGTTCTTGCTTCTCGTCAGCCCTGACTTCCTCGCATCGGATTACTGCGTTGAAACCGAGATGAATCGGGCTCTGGAGCGCCACGACGCCCGGCAAGCCCGCGTGGTTCCGATCATCATCGAGCCTTGCGAGTGGGCGGCGTCGCGGCTGCGTGCACTTAAGGCCTTGCCGAAAGACGGAAAACCAATCAGCGACTGGACGAACCCGAACACGGCGTATCTGAATGTCGTGCAGGAACTACGCCGGATTCTGCATCACGAGCCACCCGCATCTGTGCCGAAGGGCAATACTACTGCCGCGCCGGACAAAAGTGATGCTGCAGAGCAATCAGCGCCGGAGCGGCGATACCGCGTCCGGCGCGAGTTTGACGACATCGACAAGGCCGAGTATCGGGAGAGCGCCTTTCGGGCCATAAGATCGTACTTTCAGAGCGCGATTAAGGAGTTGGATTCCGTAGAAGGATTGCGCGGACGTTTTACCGATTACTCCGATACTTCGTTCGGTTGCGTCATTGTCAATCGCGGTCTGGGTCATGGGACAGCGCATCTCACCGTACATGGCGGACGCGGCAAGCATCACTTCGGCGACGTCTACTATTCGTTTTCCGAAGATGCCGCCGAGAACACAGCGAATGGCTGGTTCAGTGTCGAGGCTGATGAGTATGAGCTTCATCTTAAAGGCTCGGTAGGCTTCTCCCATAACGAGCGCCGCATGAATCCAGAAACCGCCGCTGAAACGCTTTGGGCGGAAGTTTTGCAACAAGCCGGAATTTCCTATGACTGATACTGTCAGATTTCGATGCAATAATTGCGGACACCGCTTCGAGACCGAAGTTCTGAGCGAGGCCGAGCAACGCGAGGCCCGCCTTCGGGACAGGCCGACCTCTGCTGTGCAATGCCCTGAGTGCAAACGAACGGACATCCGGCGCGGTTGGGATTAGATTACTAAGGCTGAAAAACGAAAAGTAATGAACAAAACGACGACTATACTCCAGAAGATCATGAACCCGATTACAGGCGGCCCGAAGCTATCGAGCCGGGCGCGCTACGAAGCGCTTTATGTTCGCTGACGTTCTTTGGCGACGATCCTTTTCTCAGCATGCAGGCCTTCAACCTTGACGCCGTTGACCAGTTCATCATGGAACTTGAATACGATGTGTTGAGAGAATTGATCGAGTCCGAGCGCACCCCTGGCGCATCACCATCTTTCCTCAATGCTCAGTCGCAAATGTGGCTCTTTATGGCCTATGAAATCCTGCGGACTTGGCGGCAGCGCTGCAGGGATATCATCAAGTGGTCAAATTCCGGCGGGCTGTCGGCCAAAGTTGAAGCGCTGACGAGGAATGAAGGCTATTTGCACATGGCGAAACAAATGCGCGCAAAGCAACTAGAAGAAGTCATCCGAGACGCAAGTCTTATTCAGCGTGCCGAAGCCGACTTGATGCGCATCCACGTCCTCTTTACGCAGCTAGAGCATCTTAGAATGTCGCTGGCCAAACACGAGGTTCGCAGACAATCTGGATCGGTGGCACTGCGGCCAGGTTACGGACGAATAAACTACTTCTGCGGCTCCCTCGACTACGAACTTGAAAACGGACGATACAGCATCGGCACACTCAATCGCCGAAACGTCGCTGATGGCATCCGCGCACTGCCGGGAATGACCACCCCGTTGCAGCATGACCTGAGCGCGTTTGATGAGTTTATTCGCGGTCCGAAAGATGAGTGAACGCCCAGAACCAGGGACTTTTTTCGGATATTAGCTCTTGGGCTGCACGACAAAGAGTTGAGCGCCAAAGCCATGAAGCGCCTCGTCACTGATAGCCCTAAGGGTCTGCTCCTCTGGTGAGAGCGGTCTACTCTCCCTTATTTCGGGCCCTGATGGGACAGCCGTTTCCTGCTCCCCAGAATCCAGCGCAGCACGCCCGCTGGGGACGGCAGCATAGATTTCGTCAGTGTCGTCCGGCGTTGCTCTCACTGCACGCCTGACAGCCACGATTTCCGCTACGATCTTCTGTTGCGTCTGACGGGCTTGAGCTCGTCTCGACCGAATATTACCCAGCCATTCCGGCAATTGCTCTCGGACTGGCCTGCTATCGCTGGCCACGCGCTCTAGAATTCTCTCGCCTAACGCACTTGCAGTAAGGGGAGAAATCTCCTTCGGCTCCGAACAGAAATAGGCATGCTGAGCATCGTATGCGACGTGGTGTTTATCATCATCGTGAATCAACCCAATCATGCTAGGGGCGACAAAGATTGAGCGCCCCGCAACTTGCACGCTTCGCCACGCATCATTGATTTCCGAAACCATGTGGAAGCGCGGAGCAGCGTAGAACACCAGGTTTGTTCCGTCGTCCAGTTCCACTAATGATGTGTGCTGAAAGGACTTCTTTCGCTGTGTAATGGGAAACCTGTGGAAAGGCAGTGAGAGCGGTAAGCCATAGTGCTTGATCTCGGTAGCGCTTGAGCGTGTCATATAGTCAGCACGCTTGAATTGCAGATACAGCGGCGCGCCAGGCTTATCTAGCTTGACATCATAACCGCCGTTTTCTTTACCTTCCTCAATGAGGCTTGGAAAGACCGGGGCGGCGGACAGAGGCAACCAGCCAACAATCTCGTTGGTCAATGCAAATCCATAGCTAAACTCTGAAATTTCGGGAATCATTACGATGCCTTTCGCCGCGCCATGTTCGTGGCGATCCGAATTCTTTGCTTCGGATTCATTTGTTCGCCGTTCCGCACTCTCAAAATAATACTGTCTGGAGCAACAAAAATCTAACAGTTTCGATAGGATAGTGGTCTCCTTCCCAGCAGAAGTATCACGATGGTAGCGGCTGGCCTCACGGCCAGCCGCTTGAGGTTAGAGACCTGGCGAACGTGTCGCCAGCTCATCTTCGATATTGCGCATCGAGGCCAGCGCGGCGCGGCGCTCCTGGCTGGCGCGCGGTGCGCTGGCAAAGGCGTTGAAAGCCTCGGCCAACAGGCCGTGCAATTCTGCCGTGCTGCGGGATGCCGCTTCAAAGCGTGAGACGAGTTTCATCGTATCCTCCTTTTGCTTCAAGGAGGCCCCGAACCACTCAGGGCCTTTCGGCCCCGGCACACCATCATCGGCCCATGAAGGCGCTGATGGTTCGGGAGGGGAACTTGATCCTGCAAACAGGCGGATGCGCATGGAGCGCTTCGATATCGGTTTGAGGCGGTGAATTCCGGCAGCGCTGGCAGGACGGGCGGCCTATCGGGCGAGGTCTGGCAGCAGCATTTGCACGGGCGTTCCCGTGCATCACCATGAGCGGCGCGGCCTTGTTCCAGATGCTCTATTTCGATGGTGAGATAATGGCGAGCGGCGGCTGGTCCGGCTCGCGGCTGATCGTCAGGCTGGCCAGCTTTCTAGGCCGTGCTGATCGATCCCCTTCGTCTCCCGCGTGGGCTTGCGACAAAAGCCCCAAATCCCTGGCCGAAGCGGCTCAGCCTTCAATGCTCTGCCCGCTCCAAAAATCCGTGTTGAACATGAAGCCTGATCCTTCGCTCCGGCCCATCGGGAGGGCGTTAGCAAGCCAACCCGAAAGACAAGGAGACAAAGATCATGGCACGCGAGAACACAAACCAGACACTACCCCTCAACGCGCCGGACTATCTGGCCTGGCACGTCACCCAGAAAGGCGAGAAGTCCTTCTGGAACAAGGTCGGAGCCGCATGGAAGCACAAGGACGAGCGCGGCTACACGCTCCAACTTGAGACCTGCCCGATCAATGGCCGGATCGTCCTGCGCATGCCGCTGGAAGAGCCCGCCGAAACCGCGAACGAAGCGGGGCGCTCATGAGCGCCCCCGACACACGCGGCTACCGTCCCGGCCATCCATGGTACTACCTTCTGGGCGGCGAGGTTCTGTCCCCGAAGGTCATCCGTTTCGAGGCCCGTCTCGCCGGGTACAAAGGATACCGGCAGGAAGAAATCCTCATTGCGGCGGGCAAGCCGGAGCCGCAGCGCTCGCAGTTGCTCAGCAAAATCCGCGGCGAAGTTCAGCACTCTTTGAGCGCCAACATCTCGCGCTACCGCGAAGTCGCACGAGAACTTCATGCCTACCGCAGAAGCCACGCAGGGGAGCCAGTCCCGAATTGCAGCGAAGCCGTCCACACGTCGATGAGCCTGAAATACGCTCATATCTACAACGACTTCGCCCATCTCGATTTGCTGGACAGTCTGCCGCAGCAAACCAGCTTGTTTGATCTGCTCTAGCGCTAATGCCGCCTTCGCATGGGCGGCGTTTTTCCGGCATGTGATCTTTGTCGCCGCACCAGCCGGCGCGCTTCGCGCGCGGCTCGAACTGCGGCACCAGAGTAAGCTCTCTACCTTCCAGCAGGTGTCGCCGATGACGTTTTTTCGAGAGGATAGGACGATCCGGTGTGAATCTCTGGATCAAACCCATTATTCAAAAAATTCGGGTCGTGATGATCGATAACAAGAACAGACGACGATTCCCGGAAATCGCGAGAAAAGACAACAGGAACCCATCTATCCACCTCTAGTATTTCCCCATCATTGAGGACTGCGGCAAGCCACCTGTATTCTGTCCCGTAAACAAAATGGTCAATATCTTGCGTGGCGGAGTCAGGATCGCTGTACATCAGAAGAATTTGACTATCCCCTGCGCTACTGGCTAGGAACGGGCGTCCGGGCAGAACGCCTGAGGCTCCAATAACAGGAGCAGCGTCCTTTTCGCGGCCTCTGAGTATCGGTGTTCCTGAAGGGGTATAATCGACCACGACTTCGTCCGCTGGAAACCATTCATTCTCGTAGAAACTTGATACAAGCTTGCCATTGGGATGAAGCTGCCCGCCGCTCCAGGCAACCTCGTCGCTCTCGTCGCCGGTCCATGTGTAACCGGGCGCAGGTATGCAAACGCCTTCTTGTTCAGAGGCGATAACGTTTGACCGCGATGGATGCGTGCCTCCGGGTTGCCATGGTATGTCCTTTCGAGAGAAGAAACCCAAAGCCATCAAAATTATGCATGCAATCGCCACGACCTTCAGGTTGAAGAAACCGGCAATGGCAATGAAATCTATATTGAAGAAGCCGGGCGCTTCTTTCTTGGGCGCTTCGGCAGCCTTCAATGGCTGGCTAGGTATCCTTGGTGGTGTCTTCGGTGATCGCTTTGAATTCGGCTTGGGCTCGGGCTTAGGTGGAGGCGGCGATGGAGCCGATTTCTGGGGGGGCGGTTTTGCCCCGTGGACCTTTTCGGGATGCACCCAGCCGCAGCGATAGCATTCACCGCCGTTTGCAACCCCACCGCAGTGCGGGCAACTCTGTGATGTAAGAGTCATGTTCAAGTACCAGCCATCAAAGCCCCCACGGCGTTCAGCGTAGCTTAGCTTTGCGGCTGGTACGGCATCAACAGGTTCTGGGGGCGGCGAACTTACTCCGGTGTGTGGTCGTCTTCGTCGTGCCAGTCATCACGCGCTGCGCGAGGCTTGAACTCCGGCACCAAAACGTCCGGTTTTTGCTTGTGCCGGGCGTGCGTCAGACGAATGGCAGGCGCACTGTGTCCTCCGCCGCCAGGTGAAAATGCTGGCGCAGTTCATCAAGCTGGCGAGCATGCGCCTCGTCCAGGTTCAGCATAAGTGTATGTCGCATAAGAGTTTCCTTTCTATGCTTAGAGGTTGAAATCAGGGCCGTTATCCCGTGAGCGGTCCCGCTCGCGGGTCTTGTCCTTCGGTGTTTGGTCCGGTTGTTTCGCCTTCTCGGGCTTGATCCTGGCTGTGGCGGCATGGTCGCGCTCCATCATCAGGTAGGCGCTCAGCTCAAGGTGCAGCTCCGCAATCTCTTGCGTGCGCTTCTCGCGTATCTGCTTGATGGCGCGCTGGAGCTGCTGGCGCTCATCGAGCTGACGGGCGACCATCGAGTCCCGCTCGGCCTGATCACGGATATAGCTTTGCCAGGCGTCCAGCTCGTTCTGCGTCCTGATCTTGGAGTATTTCCCCGTGACCCGGCTCCACAGACTGCCGATGCCTTTTGGCAGGCGCGCGGCGCGCGCCGCCGTCTCCTTGTCCCAGCGTGCGCGCTGCATCTGATCCAGCGCCTTGCGCTCGACGCGGTGACGCTCCACGGCCTGCGTGCGCTTGAACTCGATTGACGGATACTTCTGACAATAGGTTTTGTTGATTTCGAGGGCGTATTTGTGAAGCTGGCCGCTCATGGCGCGCGCGATTTCCTCGCGGCGCTCCTGCACGCTCGGCAGCTTGTCAGTTTCTGGCAAGCGGGCTTTGACATCCTTCGTCTTCACGCCCGACCAGCGGGCGAGCGCATATATTTCGCCCTGATAATCGAGCGCGACAACGCCGCGCCGATCACCACGCGCAAGGAAGAAGCCTTTTTCTTTCAGCGCGGCTTGCAGGGTTTCGGCGTTGTCAGAGGCCTGCCAAGCCTGCTTGAACATGGCCTTGACGAGCTGCGGATCAGCCATCGCCCGCTTGGCTTGCTGCCACTCGGCGCGGGTGAAGTTCAGAGGGTTGCGCAAGGCCTGATCGACTATGCCCTTCGGCATGTCCCAGCCGTGCTGGAGATACAGCTCTTTCGAGACTTCCATCAGGCGGCGCTTGAAGAACGGCAGGTTCTTGGCCGTCATTGTCTCGACATCGATCCGCGACCAGACGGCGTGCGCGTGCCGCCTGCCTTCTTTTTCATGGAAGACAATGGCGCGCGGGTGTCCATCCAGGCCGAGCCGTTGCTCGGCCATATCGATGGCCGTCTCAAACGTTGCGACATCAACGCGCTCGCCTTCCGGCGGATTCAGACTGAGCGAGAACAGATGTTGCTGGCAGCGTGTGCCCTTGGCCACGGCCTGCGCCTCCAACAGTGCATCCAGTAGCTGCTCATCAGAGATGAAGCCCCGCAGCTCGTGCAGTTCGACATGCTCATTGTCCTGAACGTTCATCAGGTGGCGAGCGAGCTTCGCGGCGTTGCCGCGCTGGGAACCTTTCAAGATCATGGCTCACCCCCCTCAAGCATGCTGCCGAGCGCCAGCATCAGTTCCTTGCGCATGGCGATCACCGCCTCGCAGGCTTCCTTGATGTCGGCTTCCGTCTCCGGCGTGACCGGAAGCGAGCCGGTGTTGGAGGCGCGGGCGAGTTGGTTGAGGTTGGAGGACAGGCGCGACGATCCGAGCGCGCCGAGAACACGCCCGAGGGCTTCATGATCCTTGACCGGATAGCGCCCACGCTTCTTGCGCGGCGCAGCATCATCCCCGAGCACTTGCTCGCGGATATACCGCCCCAGCGGCATGCTGCCCCGCAACATGTCCAGCTTCGCCCGCTCTTCGAAGGTCAAGCGGAGCGAGAACGGCGGCGGGTACTTAGGCCGCTGTTCTTTCGCTAACTTATTGAAACGTCTATCTAAGGTGCCCATCGCCGCACCTCAGATCGCTTAGATCAAAAGGTGCGAGATGGTGTTCCCATTCCTGGAGGACTTCAAACAGGCGGTTCGATTCCACTCCCGTTGGGTCCACCACCCTTCCCCGATGGCGTCGTCGATCAGCTCAGGGCGGCGAGCAATGCGAAGTAGTCGCTGACGGCGGCGCGCCCGCGCAGGCCGAGCTTGGCGCTGCCCCGCATCTTGTAGGTCTCGACCGTCTTGGGGGAGATGCCCAGCTCGGCGGCGATGGCCTTCAGCGTACGGCCACGGGACCACAGGACGAGGACGTCGCGCTCGCGCGGGCTGAGGTGCTGGATCTCGTGGGCGACGCCCGGCCTGCGGCGGGCGGGCGGTCCGGACTGGCAGAGCGGCGACTTGGCGTTCTGGGGATGCCCGGGATCGAGAAGCGCTTCCAGAAGCTGCGCCGGGATCGGGCCGGAGGGGTCCGCGGCGCAATCCTGCGAAGGATGCGCGAGCGCCCCGGATCGAGCCGGCCGATCAGCGGGATGGAAGATAATCGACATCCTGAACTCCTGCATGGAAATGTAGCATCGAACGTAGGCGGCGGATAACTGCCGCGTCTTTGTAACGGTCGGGGCACAGAATCGCCCAATTGCACCGCCACGGTGAAAAAGTGGTTGGTCTTAACCGACCGTCGGTAAAAGTGACCCTAGGCTAACTGCTGAGTGACCCCGCGTCACCCGGATTCGTTCGCTCAGCTACGGAATATTCCGTAGGGTCACCTTTGCGTGAGATGCAAATCCCGGTCCGCAACCATCTGAGATCGCGCCCGTGTCAACCGCAGGGTGCGACATGTAAGGTTTTTGCCGACTTTAGGTCGTCCTCCCTCCGATGCGACCCCGTGCTCGTCCCAAGGGCACGGTAGCGGCTGGCAGACACGAAGACCGGGCATTCCTCCGGCTTCGTACGGCCCCCCCCACCTTGGAGACGAGCCGGCATTGTAACGTCCGGTACATCCAACAGGCGGGCCGGCGGGTTTTTGTTTCCGTCCCCGCGACAGGACGGAGAACGACCTTGAAGCTCATGACGACCACGGCGCTCGTCGCCGCATTCGCGCTCCCCGCCATGGCGGAGCAGACCGACATCACGCAGACCATCGAAGGACTTCAGGAGGCGCTGAACAGCATCGAGATCGCCGACGACGCGACCGACGTCGCGCAGACGGCGGTGAACGCGGCGAACCTCATCTCGCTCGAGGACAACCTCGACGACGTTCTGCAGGACGCGGACCTCGACGACGGGAACGAGGGGATCGACTTCGAGCAGGTCGCCTCGAACGTCCTCGATTCCGGACCGGCGTCCTTCAACTCGGCCGATCTGTCCGGCGTCACCCAGGACGCGACCAACGTGCTCAACAGCATTGGCGGCGTGGGCGAGGACGGCGGCCTGCCGGACGTCAACACGCTGTACCAGGACGCCGACGAGGTCGTTCAGGACGCGTTCAACGACATCGAGCTGTCCGGCCCGGCGACCAGCGAGGACATCTCGCAGGCCGCGACCAACGCGCTGAACCTCGCGACGCTCGAGGACGTGAACGGCGTCAACAGCATCGGCGCCGCCTTCGAGATGCAGCAGGACGGCGACGACATCTTCCAGAGCGCCTACAACGAGCTCGACATCCGCGACGGCATCACGGACACGAACACGGACGACGTCCTGCAGTCGACCCAGGATGCGACGAACGTCATCAACATGGCGGACATCTCCGAGGACCTGAACGGCACGCTCCTGCAGGAGCTCACCGACTCCGACCAGAGCGCTGCGAACGTCGCGCACGACACGAGGCGCAACGCGGAGATCAACGACCTTCTCCAGGCGGCGACGAACATCGCCAACGTCCTGACGGTCGGCGGGGTCGCGACCGACGCGATCGAGCAGAACTACGAGGACTCGGTGCAGGACGCGTCCAACTACGTCGAGTTCCGCGACCTCGGCCTCAGCGGCGAGGAGCCGAAGCTCGACGACATGGGCGAGCTGGCCGACGTGATCGACCAGACGGCGCTGAACGGCATCAACATCGCCGAGGTCGCGCTGCCCGAAGGCACCATCGCGCAGTTTTCGCTCGGGTCGGACCAGACGGCCACGAACGTCGCCGAGAACGGCTCGTGGTACACCTCGATCGACGCCGACATCGACAATTTCGGGCAGTCCGCGACGAACGTCGCGAACATCCTGAGCGTCGGCGCGCTGCCGGACCTCGCGGGGGCGTCCGACCTGACGCAGACCTTCGACGGCGTCCAGTTCTCGAGCAACGCGATCTTCCACGCGGACGATCTGTCGATGGTGACGCAGGCCACGACGAACGTCGCCAACTCGATCAGCACCATCACCGGCGAGTGATCGCGGATCGATGACGATCGCGGCGGCGGCCGGAAGGCCGCCGCCGCCCCACGCGTGCCCCGAGGGTCCCCATGTCCGTTCGCACCATCCCCACGATGCTCCTCGCGGCCGCGATCCCCATGGCGGCAGGCGCCCAGGACGGCGGCACGACCATGACGCAGCTCTTCGACGGGGCGCAGACGGGCCGGAACACCACGATCTTGAACGGGGGCGCGATGGGCGCGCTGACCGTGGGCGGCCCGGGCCTCTCCGGCCGTCAGACCGCGCTGGCGCAGTCTGGCACGAACGCGGCCAACGTCATGATGACCGAAGGCATCCGCGTCCGCGCTGCGACGCAGCGCCTCGTCGGCACGCAGACGGTCGAGAACGCGCTGCTGGCCGAAAGCGGCCTGGGCGGGGCGTCGATCGAGCAGACCGGACAGAACATCGCGAACGTGATCGCGGCGCAGCAGGTCGACCGCATCTCGCAGGCCTTCGGCCCGGGGGCCGAGCAATCGGTCGCGAACCGCTTCGCCTCCACCGCGCCCGCAGGCGAGCTTCGGCAGGAAGGGCTGAACGTGGCCAACGTGGTGACGGCCAGCATCTCCATCGGCGCGGGCGAGCAGCTGTTCCCGGCCGATTCGGTGCAGCGCGTCGTGAACGACGCCTCCTCGGCGGTCGACATCCGGCAGGACGGCACGAACGTCGGCAACGTCCTCGTCGCCGACGAGATCCGCGACGTCGCACGCATCTTCACCGGCGAGCAGGTCGTGACGAACACCTTCGACGCCGCGGGAGGCATCCCGGTCAGCCTGAACCAGAACGGCGTCAACATCGCGAACTTCGTCGAGGCGCGGACGGTGACGAACCTGACGCAGATCTCCGAAGGGTCGCAGACGGTCGAGAACGTCCTCGTCGGCACGACCCTGGCCGATCTGGACGCCTCCGGGACGGCCTATTCCCAAGGCTCCACGAACCTCGTGAACGTGCTCAGCATCCGCCCCTCGCCCGGCGGGGCGGGGGGCGAGGTGTCGGCGGTCCAGGGCGCGAGCCAGGATCAGAGCGCCGTCGGCATCGGCCAGGGCGCGCACGGGCAGGTCGGCAACGCCGCCGCCATCGAGCGCTGACCTAGAAGAGCAGCTCCGCGCAGGACACGGACGCGCACCACGGCCCTGCGCTGATGCGGGGCGCGTTGGGCCAGCCCTCGCCCTTGCCCGCCTGGTAGCGCACCGCCTCCTGGCCATAGCGAAGGGCGCTGCGGGTCAGACGCTCCTGGCAGATCGAGGCGCCATGCGATCGCACCAGGCGATCCAGGAGCCGCCCAAGCCGCAGATCCGTCCCGGCGGGCTCGACCTGGTCCAAAGCCTCGAAGAACAGGCGCACCTCCGCGCTGTCGCCCATGGGCGAGCCGGGAAGCACCTCCTCGCAGGTCGCGGCGAGGGTGCGGTAGCGGACCATCGCGTCGAGGAAGCTCTCCGGGTCGTAAGCCGCCTGCTGCGCGGGGGCGGCCTGGGCGGCCGCCCCGAGCGCGAGCGCGAGCATCGCGCCCCTCATGCCGGCTCGACCACGATCGCGGCGCTCGCCGGCTCGACCACGGGAACGACGACGGGCGCGGCGACAGGCGCGGCGACGGGCACGGCGACGGGCCGCGCGGCCGCGCCCGGCGGGAGGAGGGCGTCGCAGCTGCCGTCATGGCCCGTCACGCGCGCGACGATGTCGTAGGCGGCCTCGGCCAGCATCCAGCGAAGGCCGGCATGAAGGCCCTCCTGGCTCTCGCGGCCGATGTTCACGTCGAAGAGCTCGTCGTCGAAGAAGCGGAACACCGACCCGAACACCTCCACGCCCACGGCCTGCTTCGAATAGGCCTGCGCCATCACCAACTCGGTCGAGCGGGTGTCGGTGACGCGCACGTCCGCGCCCACGGTCAGCGCGAAGGTGCGCCGCCCCGCGCCAGCGCCGAACAGGCTGATCTGCCCGCCGGACGAATAGGTGTTGAAGTCGAGCTGCGTGATGGAGCCGTCGATCACCACGTCCGATCCGCGCAGCGCCCCCCGCTCGAGCGGGCGGTAGGGCAGCTGCTCGCCCTCGACGAAGACGGGGCCGCCGTCGCCCAGGATCTGCTCGCGCGCGCGGGCGATCTCGAACTCGGTGACGGTGGTGTTGATGCGGTTCACCTGCGACACCCCCGCCCGGGAGAGCGCCGTCACCAGCATCCCGGCAACGTCGCGCGGGACGTATCCCCCCGTCTCGTCCACGGCGATCTTCTGCGTCAGGTCGCCGATCTGGTGCACGGCGAAGACCGTCCCGTCGCGCCGGACCTCCGGGCTGCGGGAGAGGCAGGCGAGGGCAGCGTCCGCCGGCGTCGCGGCGACGACCGGGATCGGGCCGTTGTAGCTGGCGCGTGGCAGGCTCTGCTCGGGCGGGAGGGGGCCGCAGGACGCCATGGCGCCGACCAGGGCGACGGAGGAGAGGAGGCCCCGCATCAGTCCAGCGCCTGCAGGGCCGCGGCGGCGTCCTGCACCCCTTGCTCGGGCGTGGGGGCGAGGGCCGCCGGCGCGGACGCGCCTGCCCCGCCGACCGTGTTCGTGCCGGACCCTTCGGCATCCTGGATCGTCTGGTCGCCGGTGTTCTCCTGCCCGACGTCGATCGTGTTGTCGCCGTCGCCCGAGATGCTGATCGTGATCGCGTTGCCGGTCTGCCCGCCGAGGCCCGCGGCCCCGAGGCCGGACTGCTCGAAGATCATGAAGTTCAGGCGCGTCTGCTCCTGCTGCAGGAGGACCTGCCGCTCGGCCGGCGTACGGAACTGCCAGGGCCGATCCTCGCCGAACCCGTTCGCGCATGCCGCGCCCGGCAGGGCGACCGCCGACAGGAGGGCGGCTTTGAAAATGTGCATCTGATGTCGTCCTCTGGATGAAAGTTCGTCGTCAATGTGGCGGCAGCTTAGACAAGCGGTTGCCGCAGCGGAACTGTGGAGGCCGCGATACGCGCCGCAAAGGATCGGAGAGGTCGATCCGCCCCGCCGTATGTGTCCCCCGAGACACGAATCGCCACGTCTTGCCCGTCCCGGCCGGACGATCCATCCCCTCGGGCCATGCGGCTGATTCTCTCGCTGGCGGTGCTCCTGGGGCTCCTCGCGCCGAAGATGGGCGCGGCGCTGGCCGGGCTGGCGCCGGGCGTCGAGAGGGTCGTGATCTGCGCCGGCGACGGGATGCGCGTGATCCATCTGCGCGGCGGCGTCCCGGTCGAGGTCGACCTGCCGGAGCTTGCGCGCTGCGCCCCCGCCGCGCCGCCCCCGCCGCCCGCCGCGGCGCCGGACGCCTGGCGGGCCTTGGCCGCCGTCTTCGCGCTGGCCCTTCCGCCGCCGCCCGCGCTGCCCGCGCGCGCCACTTGGCGCGGACCGCCGCCGAGCCATGGACCGCCCCTTCCTGCCTGATCCACGAGCACCCTTCCGATTAAGCCAGAGAGGCCGACATGAGACTTTTCCAAGCTGCCGCCATCCTCGTCGCGGCAACCCCCGCCCTCGCGCACGACTACGCGGTGGGCGGCATCACCGTCGATCACCCCTTCGTCTTCGCCACTCCGCCGGGCGCGCCCGTCGCGGGGGGCTACATGACCATCACGAACGAGGGCGCGGACGACGTCCTCCTCTCCGCCGAGATCCCGGAGGAGGTGGCGGGGATCGTCCAGCTCCACGAGATGACGAACGAGGACGGCGTCATGCGCATGTCCGAGGTCGCGGGCGGGATCGAGCTGCCTTCGGGTGAGACCGTCACCCTGGCGCAGGGGGGGCTGCACGTGATGTTCATGAACCTCGCCGGCCCGCTGGAGGAGGGCGCCGAGATCCCCGCGACGCTGACCTTCCGCGACGCCGGCAGGCTGGACGTGGTGTTCGACGTCGAGGCCCGGGGCGCGCGCGATGGGGCCGGCCACGGGGGCATGGACCACGAATCGGGCACGGCCCCCGCGTCCCGATGACCTTTCCGGGAAGGCGGCACGGCGCGCCTTCCCTTTCCCCCTCCCATGGCTAGTGTGCGCGCATCCGCCCCGCCGAAGAGGGCGACCCAACGGGAGGAAGCGTCATGCTCCGTCACATCGTCCTGGCCACCACGGCCGCCGCCACCGCCCTGCCCGCCTTCGCGGAGGAGTGGGACGTCTCGCTCTGGGGCGCGCGGCGGGCCTTCACCGAGCACGTCGAGAAGCTGGCCGAGCTGGTCGAGGAGAAGACGGACGGCGAGTTCACGTTGAACATCTCCTACGGGGGGCTCTCCAACAACCGCGAGAACCTTGACGGCATCTCGATCGGCGCCTTCGAGATGGCCCAGTTCTGCGCGGGCTATCACGCCGACAAGAACCCCTCGATCACCGTGCTCGAGCTGCCCTTCCTCGGCATCTCGACCCTCGAGCAGGAGCGCGAGATCAGCCAGGCCCTCTACGAGCATCCCGCCGTGCAGGAGGATCTGTCCCGCTGGAACGCGACGCTGCTGATGCCCAGCCCCCTGCCCCAGTACAACATCGTCGGCACCGGCGAGGCGCCCCGGACGCTGGACGACTACGCCGGCCTGGCGGTGCGCGCGACGGGCGGCATCGGCCGCGCCATGGAGGAGGTCGGCGCCGTCCCCACCTCCATGACCGCGTCCGAGGTCCGGCAGGCCATGGATTCGGGCGTCATCACCGCCGCGAGCTTCGCCCCCCACGCCCACATGAGCTTCGGCACCGTCGAGAACGCCGACTGGTGGACCACGAACCTGAACCCCGGAACGGTGAACTGCCCCGTGGTGGTGAACACCGACGCGCTGGAGGCGCTGCCCGACGAGTACCGCGAGGCGCTGCTCTCCTCCGTGGACGAGGCGCTGGACTACTACGTTACCAACTACGAGGGCGCGACGATGGACGCCTGGGGGCCGATGCTGGACGAGAAGGGCATCGAGCAGGTGACCTATTCCGACGAGGACCTCGCCGCCTTCCGCGAAGCCGTCGCCGAGCCCGCCGCCCAGGCCTGGATCGAGGAGAACGCCGCCCGCGGCCTTCCCGCGCAGGAGCTCTACGATTTCGTGACCGGCATGGTCGAGCAGGACGGCTGATCGGCGCGGGGCCGGCCCTTCCCGGCCTGCCCCGAACCCGACCCCATGGCCGGCCCCACCAACATCCTCTCGGACGGCTCCGCGCTGAGCCGCCTCGACCGCGCGCTCTTTCGCGTGGAGGGCTGGCTCGCGCTGATCGCGGGCCTCGCGGTGCTGGGGCTGATGGCCCTTGCGGTGGTCAGCGTCGGGGGGCGGAACTTCCTGGGCCGGCCCCTCTCGGGCTACGTGGACTGGATCGAGCTGGCGATGCCCTTCATCGCCTTCCTCGCCATCTCCTACACGCAGCGCCTGGGCGGGCACGTCCGGATGGACATCGTGATCGGGCGGCTCGGGGGGCGGACGCTGTGGGCGGCGGAATGGCTGACGACGCTGCTGACGCTCGCGCTGGCGGTCGCGCTGTGCTGGGGCACCTGGCAGCATTTCGGGCGAAGCTTCGACTGGGACATGCCGCGCTTCTCGCGCGATTCGTCCATCGACATCGGCCTGCCGCTCTGGCCGGCGAAGCTGGTCGTGCCGGTCGCCTTCGCGATCCTGTCGCTGCGGCTGGCGCTGCAGCTCTGGGGGTTCGGACGGGCCTTCGCCCGGGGCGAGGAGCGGCCCGTCGCCGTCCCCCTGATCGAGAGCGCGGCCGAGGTCGCCGCCGCCGAGGCCGCCGCCCTGGAGCGGGCCGGCCGATGAAGGGCGCGGCCCGCACCGCGGGGGGCCGGGGGTCCGCGCGACCGGCGAAGGGGGAACGATGACCTCGCTGGAGATGGGCCTCTGGGTGACGGGACTCCTCCTCGTCCTCGTGGTGCTGGGGATGCGGGTCGGCTTCGCGGCAGGGCTCGCAGGGCTCGCGGGCCTCGTCTGGAACTTCTGGGAGAAGAAGGACTACGCCTGGGGCGAGCTGGGCTGGGCCATCTCGGTCGCCGCGCAGCAGGCGGGCCAGGTGCCGCATTCCAAGGTCGCGTCCCAGGCGCTATCGCTGATCCCGATCTTCATCCTGATCGGCTACCTCGCCTATCATGCTGGGCTGACGCGGGCGCTGTTCGAGGCCGCCAAGCGCTGGGTCGGATGGCTGCCCGGCGGCCTCGGCGTGTCGACGGTCTTCGCGACGGCGGGATTCGCGGCCGTCTCGGGCGCCTCCGTCGCGACCTCGGCGGTGTTCGCGCGCATCGCCATCCCCGAGATGCTGTCCATCGGCTACGACCGGCGCTTCGCCGCGGGCGTCGTGGCGGCGGCCGGCACGCTGGCCTCGCTGATCCCGCCCTCGGCGATCCTCGTGATCTACGCCATCATCGTCGAGCAGGACGTGGGCACGCTGCTGCTCGCGGGGTTCGTGCCGGGGGCGTTCTCGGCCCTCGTCTACGGCGGGCTCGTCGTCGGGATGGCGGTCGCGTGGCGGGGCCTCGGCCCGCCGGTGCGGGGGTTCACCTGGGGCCAGCGCCTCGCCTCGCTGCCGGGCGCCCTGCCCATCGTGGGGGTGATCGCGATCATCATCCTCTTCGTCTACAACCCGTTCGGCGACGCCTTCGGCACGCCCACGGAGGGCGGCGCGCTCGGGGCGGCGCTGATCCTCGTCATCGCGCTGGCCAAGGGGATGGGATGGCGCGACCTGGCCTCGGCCCTCCTCGAGACGGCCAAGCTGACGGCGATGATCTTCACCATCATCTGGGGCGTGCTGATCTACGTGCGCTTCCTGGGCTTCGCGGACCTGCCTTCGGCCTTCGCCGGCTGGATCGGCGGGTTGGAGCAGTCGCCCTACATGACGCTGGTCCTGATCCTGCTGGCCTATGCGGTGCTGGGCATGTTCATGGACGCGATCGGGATGCTCCTGCTGACGCTGCCCATCGTGTTCCCGGCCGTGATCGCGCTGAACGGCGGGCCCGGGGTCGCGGCGGCGGACAGCCCCTTCGGCCTCTCCTCGGTCGAGGTGGGCATCTGGTTCGGCATCATCGTCGTGAAGATGGCCGAGTTCTGCCTCATCACCCCGCCCATCGGCCTGAACTGCTTCGTGGTGGCCGGCGTGCGCGACGACCTCTCCGTGCAGGACGTGTTCCGCGGCGTGACGCCCTTCTTCATCGCGGATGCGCTGACCATCGCGGCGCTCGTCGCGTTCCCCGCCATCGTGATGTGGCTGCCACGCCTCCTGCTGTCGGGCTAGGCGGCCCCGCGGTCCGCGCCGGGGGGAAGGGACGGGCCCCTCCCGTGCCGGCGGCGCGGCCCGGGCGCTATTCCTCGATCTGGGCGCGGTCGAACGTGGCCACGTCCGAGGTGCCGTCGTCGTAGACGATCTGCAGCGCGACCTGCCCCACCTCGCCCGCGCCGTAGGTCCGGTAGGGCGCCACCTCGCCGCGGATCTCGTTGGGCGTGTCGGCGTCGCGGTAGCAGGGCTCCATCTCGCGGACGTCGAGGGGGCCGCCGTTCACGGAGACGCGCACCTCCGACAGGCCGCAGCGCCAGCTGTCGATCTGCGTGAAGTAGAGCAGGTCCTGACCCTCGAACTCCCTGAGGGAGACCCACTGATCCTTCGTCCGCGAAAGGATCGGACGGACCTCCGCGGCGGTGGTGAACTGGCCGGTGTCCTCCTCGGGGGCGAAGGTCGGGATCGGTGCCAGGGCGGGCCGGGCCGCGGCTTCGCCCTGAGGCGGCAGGGTGGCGTCGAAGGCGGCGGGCGGGATCGGCTGCATCGGGACGCCGGCCGTCCCGACGACGCTTGCGACCACCAGGCCGCCCAGGAAGAAGAGTTCGAGCATCACGCGTGTCCTCCGATGGCGTGCGAGGCCGCGTTGCGCCGCCCCGCCAGCCGCCATACTAGACGTCCCATGCCCCCCGGACCAACCGTCGATCCCGCCCGGCCGCCCGATGGGGGCGGCTTCGATCTTCTGGCGGTGGGCCAGCGGGGCCGCGTCGGGTACGAGGCGTGCCTTCTGGCGGCGACCCTTGCCGCGCACGACCGCGGCTTTCCGGGACGGCTGATCGTGGCCGAGCCGCAGCCCGGCCCCCTCTGGCCGGACGATCCGCGGATGGACGACGCGCAGCGCGGCCTCCTGCACGACCTCGGGGCCGAGATCCGCCCGTTCGAGAGCCGCCGCTTCGGCCACGACTACCCCCACGGCAACAAGATCGAGGCGCTGCGCGTGCTCGAGCCGGATCGGGGGTTCCTCTTCCTGGACAGCGACACGGCCGTTCTCGCGCCTCTCGGCGGGCTGCCGGTCGCGACCTCCGCGCCCACCGCCTCGATGAACCGCAGCGACACCTGGCCGACGGAGTACACGCTCTACGGCCCCGAGCGGGAGGAGATATGGGCCTCGCTCTACGGGATGTTCGACCTCGACTACGCCTCGTCGCTGGATACGGACCATCCCCCGGGGGCCTGGCGGCGGAACCTCTATTTCAACGCGGGCTGGTTCTGCGGGCCGAAAGCCGGCCCCTTCGCGGAGCGATACGCCGACTGGGCCGCGCGGGTGCGGGACGACCCGCCGGCGGCCGCGCGGTTCCAGTCCTACGACCCGTGGCTCGATCAGGTGGTGCTGCCCCTGGTCGTCCACTCCCTCGGCGGGGGGCGGCCCGGGGCGGGATTCGCCGCGCTGGACGACGGGGCCACTTGGCACTGGCGCGCCCTGCCGCTGGCTTGGGCGACCGGAACGAATGCCGCGCTGGAGGCGCTTCGGGCCGCGGCCGCGCCGAACCCGGTGAAGAAGGTGCTCAAGCGCTACGATCCGTTCAGGCTGTTCCTCTACCAGAACCGCGGCCGCAGGGCCCGCGCCCTCTTCGAGGACGGCCTGCCCCGCAAGGAGCAAGCGGTCCGCAACAGGCTGAAGTCTCAAGGGTTGTGGATGCGATGACCGAGCTGCACGGCGTGATCCCCTATCTGCCCACCCCGCTGACCCCGGCCGGCGAGGTGGACCGCGGCGCCCTCGCGCGGGTTTGCGAGCACCTGATCGGACGGGGGGTGCACGGCCTCTGCCCGCTCGGCTCGACGGGCGAGTTCGCCTATCTCGGCCGGGACGCGAAGCGCGCGGTGGTCGAGGCGGTGGTCGAGGCCGCGGCCGGGCGGGTGCCGGTGATCGCCGGGGCGGCCGCCACCGCGACGGCGGACGCCGTGGCGCAGGCCCGCGAATGGGAGGCGCTGGGCGCCGACGGCATCCTCGCCGTGATGGAGGCCTACTTCCCCGTCCCCGAGGACGGCGTGGTCGCCTATTTCACGGCCATCGCCGACGCGACGGGCCTGCCCGTGACGCTCTACACCAATCCCAGCTTCCAGCGCAGCGACCTCGGCCTCGGCGCGCTCGAGCGGCTGTCGCGGCACCCGCGCATCGCGTACCTGAAGGACGCGTCGACGGACACGGGGCGCCTTCTGACGATCCTGAACCGCTTGGGGGACCGGCTGGGGGTCTTCGCCGCCTCCTCCCACGTCACGGCGGCGGTCATGCTGATCGGCGGGCGGGGCTGGATGGCCGGCCCCTCCTGCCTCGTGCCGGAGGCGTCGGTGCGGCTCTACGACTTCTGCCGGGCGGGGCGGTGGGACGCGGCGATGGCGTTGCAGCGCGACCTCTGGTCGATGAACGAGCTCTTCGCGCGCTACCAGCTCGCCGCGGCGATCAAGGCCGGGCTGCGGCTGCAGGGCCTCGACTGCGGCGACCCCGCGCCGCCGCAGACGCCCGTCCCGCCGGAGGGCCTGGCCGAGATCGAGGCCGCGCTCGGCCGTCTCGGGGCGCTGTGACCGGACGCCCCGTCGCCATGCGGCGCTGGACCCTCTAGCCGACGCGGCGCACAAACCCCGGCAGGAGGGACCGCCATGACCGATGAGAACGCCCAGGGCTTCGACACGCTGCAGATCCACGCGGGCGCGAAGCCCGACCCGGCGACGGGCGCGCGGCAGGTGCCGATCTACCAGACCACCGCCTACGTCTTCCGCGACGCCGACCACGCCGCCGCCCTCTTCAACCTGCAGGAGGTGGGGTACATCTACTCGCGCCTTACGAACCCGACCGTGCAGGCGCTGGCCGACCGGCTGGCCGCCCTGGAGGGGGGCGCGGGCGCGGCCTGCTGCTCGTCGGGGCACGCGGCCCAGATCATGGCCCTGTTCCCCTTGATGATGCCGGGGCGGAACATCGTCGTCTCGACCCGCCTCTACGGCGGCACGGTCACGCAGTTCACCCAGACCATCAAGCGGTTCGGGTGGGAGGCGCGGTTCGTCGACTTCGACGACGAGGACGCCGTGCGCGCGGCCATCGACGACGACACCCGCGCCCTCTTCGGCGAGGCCATCGCCAACCCGGGCGGCTACGTCATGGACGTGCCGGCCATCGCGCGCATTGCCGACGCGGCGGGCGTGCCGCTCATCATCGACAACACCAGCGCGACCCCCTGGCTCGTCCGTCCGATCGAGATGGGGGCGACCGTCGTCGTCCACTCGACCACCAAGTTCCTGACGGGCAACGGCACGGTGACGGGCGGCTGCGTGATCGATTCGGGCCGCTTCGACTGGGCCGCCTCGGGCAAGTTCCCCTCCCTGTCGGAGCCAGAGCCCGCCTATCACGGCCTCAGGTTCGCCGAGACGTTCGGCCCGATGGCCTACACCTTCCACCAGGTCGCGATCGGGCTGCGGGACCTGGGGATGACGATGAACCCGCAGGCGGCGCATTACACCCTCATGGGGGTCGAGACCCTGAGCCTGCGGATGGCCCGGCACGTCGCCAACGCCGAGAAGGTCGCCCGCTGGCTGGAGGCGGACCCCCGCGTGGACCGCGTGACCTATGCCGGCCTGGAATCCTCGCCCTACCACGAGCGGGCGAAGGTCATCTGCCCGAAGGGGGCGGGCGCGCTCTTCACCTTCGCGCCGAAGGGCGGCTACGATGCCTGCGTCGCGCTGATCGCGAACCTGCGGCTCTTCTCGCACGTCGCGAACCTGGGCGACGCGCGCAGCCTCGTGATCCACTCGGCCTCCACCACGCACCGCCAGCTGACCGAGGAGCAGCAGCGCGCCGCCGGGGCCGACCCGGAGGTGGTGCGCGTCTCCGTCGGGATCGAGGACGCGGACGACCTGATCGCCGATCTCGACCAGGCCCTCGCCCAGGCCGCCGCCTGAGCGGCGCGCGGCCGGGCGGGTTCCCGCCTCGGGCGAGGCACCGGCTTTTCCCGGCCGCCCCCTTGGTCTAGCAAAGGAGGGGCGGCCCTCTCGCCGCCCCGTGGGGACGGGGCACGGGCCGCCGAGCCGAGGGACGGAGGCGCCGGTGAACGATCCGCGACATGCGCTCGATCTCGACCACGAGGCGGTCTCCCTCCTCGTCAGGCGCCCGGACGGCTGGCGCGAGATGGGGAGCGTGCGCCTCGACGACCCCGACCGCGACGCCGCCTTCGCGGACCTGCGCGCCCGCGCCGCCGCCGAGCTGCCGGAGGGCGCGCGCGTTCCCGTCCGGCTCGTGATCCCGGACAGCCAGATCCTCTATCTCACGGTCGAGGCGCCGGGCGCCGATCCGGCCGAGCGCCTCGCCGCGACCGAGGCCGCGCTGGAGGAGCGGACGGGCCACGACGTCTCCGAACTGGCCTTCGACCTGCAGGACGGGACGGGCGACGCGCGCCTCCTCGCCGTCGTGGCGCGCGAGACGCTGGCCGAGGCGGACGGCTTCGCCGCCGCGCACGGCTTCGCGCCCCTCTGCCACGTGGGCCGGCCGGGCCCCGCCGCCGGCTTCCGGGCCGAGCCCTATTTCGGAACCGCCGAGACCGCCGCCGACCTTCTTCCGGAGGGCGAGACCCCCGGGCGTGGCGGACCGCCGATCCGGGTCGTCGGACCCGACGCCGGCCCCCCGCCCGCGCTTCCTGTCTTCCAGCCCTCCGCGCCGCGCGACGTGGACGACCCTATGGCGCCCGCCGCGCGTCTCGGCGCCACCGCCTCGCGGCTGAGCTTCGGCGCCGCCGCCGACCTGCCGCCCCCTTCGGCGGATCCCTCGCCCGTCGCGCCGCCCCTCTTCGTGGCGCGCCGCGACCCCGAAGGGCCGCGCGCGCCGGGGGACCTTCCCGCCCCGGCGCGTCCCATGGCGGACGCCGATCCCGACGGGGGCGGCCTTCCGGCCTTCCTGCCCCCGCGGCCGGATTCCACGCCCGAGGGGGACGACGCCGTCCCCGTGACCACCCCGCGCCTCGCGCGGAGCGGCGACCCCGCCCCTGCCCCCGCCGACGATGCCGACGAGGCCGACGAGGCCGACGAGGCCGAGCCGAGCTTCCTCGTCGAGCTGCGCCGCCGCCGAGAGGAGGCCCGCGCCGCCCCCGCCCCCTCCCGCCCCGTCGCGGTGCCCCCGGCGCCCGCGCCGCTGCCCCGCGACGAGGCGGAGGCCATGACCATCTTCGGCGCCCGCGACTTCGAGGAGCCCTCGCGCTGGCCCGCGGCCGCCGCGCTGGCGCTGGCGGTGGTCCTCGTCGTCTCGGCCCTCGCGGGCGGGACGTGGTGGGCGTGGCGCAGCCTGATGGAGGGCGATCCGCTCGCCGACGTGCCCGAGGCCGCGGCCCCCGTGATCCTGGCAGCCGATCCAGCGCCGGAAGAGGAAGGCTCGGCAGCACCCGCCCCGGTCGTGATCGCCGCGCCCGAGCCCGGGCCCGTGACCCCCGCCACCGTGGACGCCCCGGCGGACGCCACCGTGGACGCCCCCGTGGACGCCGCGGCGCCGACCCCGGGCGAGGTGGAGCCCGCGGCGCAGCCCCCCGCCGAGCTGGAGCGGCCTCGCCTCGCCACCGTGGACATCGCGCCGCCCGCGCCCTTCCCGTCGGCCATCGAGACCGCCGCGACCGAAAGCGACCCCGGCGAGGCCGACGCCCGTGCCTCCTATGCCGCGACCGGCATCTGGCAGCTCGCGCCCCGCGCGCTGCCGGACCCCGCCGGCGTCGGCGGACCCGTCCGCCTGCCCGGCGCGGCCGAGGGCGCCCCGTCCGCCGGCCCCGTCCCGGGCGCGCCCGGCAACGTGCCGGCCGAGGCGGCGCCGATCCTCGTGTCGTTCCCGCCCACCGGGCCCGACATCGTGTTCGAGCTGGACGAGCGCGGTCTCGTGACCGCGACCCCGGAGGGCACGCTCGCGCCTGGGCAGGTCACCGTGTTCGCCGCTCAGCCGCCCCGCCGCCCGCCCGAGCGTCCGCCATCGCCCGCGCCCGCCGGCGCGGCCCGGCCCGACCTCCGCCTCGCGGGCGCGCGTCCCTCCGCGCGTCCCGCCCCCGCCGGTGCGGCGGTCCTGCCCAATGGGGTCGCCGCCGCCATCCCCGCGGACGAGGGTTCCGGCCCCCAGGTCGCCGAGGCCGAAGCCCTCGCGGCCGCCGCCGCGTCGGCGATCCTTGGCGGGGCGACGCCCGCCACCGCGCCGGCAGAGGGCCCCGGGGCCGCAGGCACCTCCGGCGGAACGGCCGAGGCCTCCGGCGCGGCGGACCTCGTTTTCGGCACCGAAGGCCGCCCCCCCGCGCGCGGGGGGGCGACGGCCGAAGCCGCGCCTCAGCCAGAGACGGGCCTCGTCACAGGTCTCGTCTTTGGCCCGGACATCGTCGCAGGCCGACCCGCCGGGCGGCCAGGCGCCGCCACGGCGGGCGAGCGTTCCGTCGATTCCGAAGGCATCGAATCCGCGCTCGCCGCCGCCTCCGTGGCCGCCGCGGGCGCCTCCCTGTTCCGACCGGAGGACGCCCAGGCCGCCCTGGAGGAGGAGGTGCCCGGCGCCTCCGTCTATGCGGTCGTCCGGTCCCTCCGGCCGGGGGACCGTCCCTCGGGCCTCGCGTCCCGCGCGACCTCGATCCGGGAGGCCCGCGCCGAGCAGGAGCGCGCCGCCTCGCCCCCCACGCAGGCGGCCCCCTCGTCGGCGCCGGCGATCCCGACCAGCGCCTCCGTGGCCCGCACGGCGACGCAGGACAACGCGATCCGCCTGCGACGGGTGAACCTGATCGGCGTGTACGGCAGCACCGCGCAGCCCCGCGCCCTCGTGCGCCTGCCCTCCGGCCGGTACGAGCGGGTCCGCGTCGGCGACCGCCTCGACGGCGGGCGGGTGCAGGCGATCCAGGGCGACCGCCTGCAATACGTCCGGGGCGGCCGCGCCGTGGTGATCGAGGTTCCCGGCTCCTAGCCGGCCTCGAGGACGCCACGCTCGATCTGGTCGCGCTCGATCGCCTCGAACAGGGCCTGGAAGTTGCCCTCGCCGAAGCCGTCGTCGCCCTTTCGTTGGATGAACTCGAAGAAGATCGGCCCGATCATGGTCTTCGAGAAGATCTGCAGCAGGATCGACGTGTCGCGCGTGCCGTCCGGCCCGGTCGTGGTCCCCTCGCCGTCGATCAGGATGCCGTGCTCGGCCATCCGGTCCAGCGGCTCCTCGTGGCCGGGCACGCGGTCGCGCGACATCGGGTAGTAGGCCGGGGGCGGCGGCGGCATGAACGTCAGGCCCCGTTCGGCGATGGCCGCGACCGATCCGTAGATGTCGTCCGTGCCCACGGCGATGTGCTGGATGCCCTCGCCCTTGTAGCGTCGAAGGTACTCGACGATCTGCCCGGTCTCGCCCCTGTCCTCGTTGATAGGGATGCGGATGCGCCCGCAGGGCGAGGTCAGCGCGCGGGAGATCAGTCCCGTGTGCCGCCCCTGGATGTCGAAGAACCGGATCTCGCGGAAGTTGAACAGCCGGCCGTAGAACTCGAACCAGCGATCCATGTTGCCGCGGAAGACGTTGTGCGTGAGGTGGTCGAGATAGTGGAAGCCGACCCCTTCGGGATGCGCCTTCGCGTGCCAGTCGAACTCGTCGTTGTAGACCGACCCCTCGCGGTGGCCGTCGACGAAGTAGATCAGGCTGCCTCCGATGCCCCGGATCGCCGGGCGGTCCATCGTCAGCCCCTCGGACGCCGGCTCGGCCCCTCTCGCCACCGCGTGGTCGAAGGCCGCGCGGGCGTCGGCGGTCCGCCACCCCATGGCGGGGGCGCAGGGTCCGTGCTCCCCCGCGAAGCGCATCGCGTGCGAGCCTTCGGCCAGGCCGAGGAGATAGGAGACGTCGCCCTGCTGCCAAAGCTGGGCCCCGTTAAGGCGGTGCGTGGCGACATGGGCGTAGCCCATGCGGCGGAACTGCTCGCGGATCGCCTCGGGGTCGGGGCCGGCGAACTCGACGAACTCGAATCCGTCCAGTCCGGCCGGGTTGTCCTCGGTGATGCCGGTGGCCGGGGCGTCGTGCGGGAAGGGGCCCATGAAATTCTCCTCCTCGGTGGCTCGGCCGTGACCTAGCCTGATGGGGATGCGCGTTCCGCGCATTCTCGGCGCACGATCAGCTGCGGATGCGGCGATGTTGCGCCGGTCCCGCCCCCGATGCAGGATACTCGCATGGACGACACCGACCGCGAGATCCTGCGCCTTCTCCAGCGCGATGCGCGCCTCACCTCGGACGAGCTGGGACGGCGCCTGGGCCTCTCGGCCTCGCAGGCGGGCCGGCGCCGCCAGCGGCTGGAGGAAGGGCCGATCCGCGGCTACGCGGCATGCATAGACCCCGGCGCCGCGGGCCTCGGGGTGCAGGCCTTCGTCCAGGTCGGGATGGCCAGCCACGGCCGCGACGAGCACGCCGCCTTCGCCCGCCTCGCCGAGACGCTGCCCGAGGTGACCGAGGCCTTCACCCTGACGGGCGACGCCGACTACCTCCTGCGCGTCTGGTGCGCCGACCTCGCCGCGCTCAACCGCCTCGTGCAGGAGCGGCTGCTGCCGCACTCCGCGGTGGGGCGCGTGCGCTCGCAGATCGTGATGCAGCAGCTGAAGGCCGGCGCGCCGCTGCCGGTCTAGGCCCAGTTCAGCCGGGGCGGGCGCAGAAGGACCGCTCGCCCGCGCGCCAGCAGGCCCCCTCCCGCGCCGCCTCCGCCCCGTCCAGCATGGCGGGCGGGCCGGTCCGCACCTCCGCGCGCCCGCCACCCTCCAGCCGGTAGAGGGTGATCGCTTCGCCCCGGGCCACGGCGGTCTCGGCGACGCAGCGCCGTTCGGGACCGGCATCAGCCCGGCAAAGGAAGGGCACGGGATACCCTCGCGATTGGGGGGGCATCCTGCGGAACACCTGCACGCAGGCGGTGGGGCTTCCCCTGCCCTCGCAGGCGAGGCGCAGCGCCCAGTCTGGGGCCGGCCCCTGCCCCGCGCGCGACAGGCGGGCCCAGTCCGCCGGGCGGGGCAGCGGCTGCAGCGCGGGGTGCCGCGGCGGCGGGGCCGCGACGGCACCCCCGCCGCCTCCCGCCACGCTGGCCCCCGGCCCCGTGCCGCCGGTTCCTTCAGCCGCCGCCGTCCCGGCCGCGAGAAGCACGGCCGCCGCTGTGACCCATCCCTTCATCGGGCGGACACTGGCCCGGGCGCGCCCCCGCGCGCAAGCCCCGCGCGCGCTGGCTGCGGCGGGCGCGGCGCGCTATTGCGGGGCATGGATGCCGCGCTCCTCTCGGCGACGATCTACCTGCTCGCCGCCGTGGTGGCGGTGCCGCTCGCGACGCGCCTCGGGCTCGGCTCCGTGCTCGGCTACCTTCTCGCGGGGATCGCGATCGGGCCGGTGCTCGGCCTCGTGGGGGCCGAGACCTCGCAGGTGCAGCACGTCGCCGAGTTCGGCGTAGTGATGATGCTGTTCCTCATAGGCCTCGAACTCGAGCCGCGCGCGCTCTGGGACATGCGCCGCAAGCTGATCGGGCTGGGGGGGCTGCAGGTCGCGCTGACCGCCGGCGCCGTGGCGGGCGTCGCCACCCTCCTCGGCCTCGAATGGCGCACGGCGCTGACGGTGGGGGCGATCCTCGCCCTCTCCTCCACCGCGATCGTGCTGCAGACCCTGGACGAGAAGGGGCTGATGCAGACCGGCGGGGGGCGCAACGTGTTCTCGGTCCTCCTGACGCAGGACATCGCCGTGATCCCGATGCTGGCGCTGATCCCGCTGCTGGCGGTGACGGAAGGGACGGGCGGCGACGGCCACGCCGCCCCCGCGGCGGACGCCGCCGCCGTCCCGGCCGAGGCGCTGGCCGCGTCCCTTCTGGGGCTGACGGACGGGATGCCGGCCTGGGGCGTGACCCTCGCCACGCTCGCCGCGGTCGGGGCGGTGATCCTCGCGGGGGTCTACCTGATCCCGGCCGCCTTCCGCTTCATCGACCGGGCCGGCCTGCGCGAGATGTACACCGCCTTCGCCCTCCTGCTGGTCGTCGGCATCGCGACGCTGATGAACATGGTCGGCCTCTCGCCCGCGCTCGGCACCTTCCTCGCTGGCGTCGTCCTCGCCGGGTCCGAGTTTCGGCACCAGCTGGAATCGGACATCGAGCCGTTCAAGGGCCTCCTCCTCGGGCTCTTCTTCATCACCGTGGGGGCGGGCATCGACTTCGGGCTGATCGCCGCGGCGCCGATGACGCTGCTGTCGTTGACGCTGGGGCTGATGGCCCTGAAGGCGGCGATCCTCCTCGGGCTCGCGCTGGCCTTCGGGCTGGGGGGGCGTGACCGGGCGCTCTTCACCCTGTCGCTCGCCCAGGCGGGCGAGTTCGGGTTCGTCCTCGTCGCCTTCGCGCGGGGACAGGGCGCGCTGCCCGGCGCGCTGCCCGAGACGCTGCTCGTGGTCGTAGCCCTCTCGATGCTGCTGACGCCGCTCTTCTTCATCCTCTACGAGGCGGCGGTGCGCCGGATGGGCGATGAAAGCGAGCAGCACCCCCCCGACGAGGTCGACCACCAGGGCGAGGTGCTGATCGCGGGCGTCGGTCGCTTCGGGCAGGTCGTGAACCGCCTCGTCTCGGGCTCGGGCTTCGCGACGACCGTGCTCGACGCGGACCTCTCCATCGTGCAGACGATGCGCCGCTTCGGGTTCCGCACCTATCTGGGCGACCCGACCCGCCCGGAGGTGCTGGAGGCCGCCGGCCTCAGGGACGCCGCCGCCCTCGTGGTGGCCGTCGACGTGCGCGACGCCGCGACCCGCCTCGTGCGCGAGGCGCGGCGCCGCCGGCCCGATCTGCACATCGTCGCGCGCGCCCGCGACCGCCTGCACGTCTACGAGCTCTACGAGGCGGGGGCGGACGACATCGTGCGCGAGATGTTCGACTCCTCGCTCCGCGCGGGGCGCTACGTCCTCGAGCATCTCGGCCTGACCGACTACGAGGCCGCGCGCGCCGAGCAGGCGTTCTACGCCCAGGACCGCCACAACCTGCGCGAGCTCGCGGACGTCTGGGACCCGGACGTCCCCCTGACCGAGAACGCGGCCTACATGGCCCGCGCCCGCGAGGGGAACCGCCAGATGGAGGCCGCGATCATGGCCTCCCTCCAGGAGAGCCGGAAGAAGGACGCGGCCGGCGGGACGCCCCCGGAGGAAGGGGCCGCCTGAGGGGCCCGCCTCAGGCTTCGGCGGGCGGGGTCGCGGGCGCGCGGGACGCCAGGACGGACTGGATCTCGGACCCGGCCTGATCCTCGGGGATGTCCTTGGCGGCGGCGATCTCGCGCGTCAGCCGCTCCAGCGCGGCCTCGTAGAGCTGCCGCTCGGAATAGGACTGCTCGCGCTGGTCGTCCGTCCGGTGCAGGTCGCGCACCACCTCGGCGATGGCGATGAGATCGCCCGAGTTGATCTTCTGCTCGTATTCTTGGGCGCGGCGCGACCACATCGCCTTCTTCACGCGGGCCTTGCCCTTCAGGGTCTTCATCGCCTTGTCCACGATGTCCCCGGCCGCGAGGGCGCGCATGCCGACGGCCTCGGCCTTCGCGGTGGGGACGCGCAGGGTCATCTTGTCCTTGGCGAAATCGACGACGAACAGCTCCATCTCGGTTCCCGCGACCTCCTGGGTCTCGATTCCGGTGATGGTGCCGACGCCGTGGGCGGGATAGACGACATTCTCGCCGATCTCGAAAGCACGTTTCTTGGCCATTCGGGGATGGTCCTCCGGGGTATGGTGAAGCGGGCCGGTATCACGGATCGCGCCCCGCCCCAAGGGAGCCCGCCCGTCGCGGACGTCGGGCCCCCTCGGGAAGGCCGCAGGCCCCCAGCCACGCCCGGGGGACGGTCCCGCGGGCGGGAATAGGGGGGGGCCGCTCAGCCGCCCTCGCCGGCCTCCTCGGAGAAGAGCTCCATCTTGCCGGGCTTGCCGTCCATCTCCTCGGCGGAGGGGAGCGGGTCCTTCTTCGTGATGATGACCGGCCAGATCTCCGAGTACTTGCGGTTGAACTCGACCCATTTCTCCATGTCCGGCTCGGTGTCGGGCCGGATCGCATCGGCGGGGCATTCCGGCTCGCAGACGCCGCAGTCGATGCACTCGTCCGGGTGGATCACGAGGGCGTTCTCGCCCTCGTAGAAGCAGTCCACGGGGCACACCTCGACGCAATCGGTGTACTTGCAGGCGATGCAGTTCTCGGTGACGACGTAGGTCATCTGCGTCCCTTCGGCTCGGCGGTCGTCGGCGCTGCCGCTTGCGTCGGCGCCGCCGCTTCTCGCGATGGGACGTATCCACCGCCCGGGCGGGGTTCAACCGCCCCCCGGCCCCTCACCGCGCAATCGGTCCATCCTCCTGCGGTCGCGCCCGGTGGGGCGGCCGCCTTCCTCGCGGCGGGGCGCATCGGGAACGTGGTCCGGGCGGGGCGGCGGCGGGGGGGACAGATCCTCGTAGCAGGCCCGCGCCTCGGGGGCGGGACCGCGCCGGGGCGGCAGCGACAGGACGCGTACGACGCGCACCCGGCGGCCCTGGGGAAAGGTCAGCGTGTCACCCGGGGCGACGCCGCGATGGGGCTTGCCCGTGGCCTCGCCGTCAATCCTGACGCGTCCCTCCTGGACCAGGCGCGCGGCGAGGCCACGGGTCTTGAAGAAGCGGCAGAAGAAGAGCCAGCGGTCCAACCGCTGCGTCTCGCGCGGCCCCTCCAAACTACTTCTTCAGGCCGGCCAGCGCGGCAGCGAACGGGTTGTCGGGATCGATCCGGTCCTTGCTGCGCCGGTCCGGCGCGGCGGCGTAGGTCTTGGGCTTGCCGCCCTGGGCGCCCTTGCCCTTCGGCCCCTTCGCCTGCCTGCCCTGGGACCGGCCCTTTTCCTGGCCCTGCGGGCGGCGCCCCTGGCGGTTCGGGCGGCTTCCGGCCCAGGTGAAGGTGTAGAACACCTCCCTCTCGGCCTCCGCGGGCGCCTCCGCCTCGGACCCGGTGGAGGCGTCGGACACCGCGGCCCCCCCGCCGGAGGGCGCAGCCCCCTCGCCCGCCTGCGAACCCGCCGCGGCCTCTTCGGGCCCGCCTGGGGCCGGCGCGGCCCCGCGCGCCTCCTCCTCGACGGCCTGCTCGGCGCGCGCGGCGTCCACGGCCTCCCCCCCGTCCTCGCGCGCGGCATCCCCGTCCGCGGTGGGTTCGGCAGGGGCCTCCATGGTGCCCGGGGGGCCGGCCGGGGTGGGGGGCAGATCCGGGCCGGGCGCGGGCTCGGGCATAGGGTCGGGACGGTCGGGCCCGGTGGGAACGTCCGGCAGCTCGCCCGGCCGCTCGCCGGGGGTCTCGCCCGGCCGCTCGGCCGGCGGGCGTCCGGCGCGGAGCTTCGGGCGCTCGCCGCGCTCGGCCTTGTAGCCGAGGCCGCGCATCAGGTCGGCGAAGCCCTCCAGGGTCATCCCGGTGATCGACAGCATGTCGGCCTTCGCCTCGAAGCCGCCGCGTGTGTCCTCCCCGCGGATCATGTCGGCCAGCCGCTCGAGCATGTCGATCCGGACCGCCCGCTCTCCGGCGGCGCGATAGCCGGCCATCGCGTAGTAGCCGGGCGCCGCCCCCTTCTCGGCGGGGATCGTCACCAGGCCCGGCGGCGGGGCCTCGGGAAACTCGTCCAGACCCTTCGACAGCGCCCACAGCACCAGCCGCAGGCGCGTCGGCGCGGGCTTCAGCAGGTCCGGCACGAACACGGTGAACTGCCCGAACCGCACCTTGTGCCTCCGCAGGAGCGCGCGATCCTCCTGCCCCAGCTCCTTAACCTCGCGCGCGACGTCGCCGCGGGGGATCACGCCGAGGTTCTCGACCAGCCGGAAGGCGAACCCACGGGCGAGGCCGGTCAGCGCCTCGTCCTTCCGCATCGCGATCAGGGGCTCGAAGAGGGCGGCGACCCGCCGGTCCACGAAGTGCTGCAGCCGCCGCGCGACCTTGTCCCGCACCTCCGCCTCCGCGCCGTCGTCCACGAAGGGATGCACCTTCGGCGACAGCGGATCGTCGCCGCGGACGAGCTTGCCGACCGCCTGGTCGCCCCACATCAGGCCGCCCTGCTCGGTCACGTCCATCTCGGTGTCCGGGGCGTTGTAGAACCGGTCCGCCAGCCGCGCGATCTGCGGGCCCACGACCTGCGCTGCCGCCTGGCGGGCGGCCTTGGCCTCGCCCGCGTCGCCGCCGCCCTTCGCCGGGCGGAAGCGGAACCCCTCCAGCCGGCCCAGGGGCTGCCCTTCGACGATGACCTCGCCTTCCGCGTTCACCTCGGCCACGATGGCCTCCTTCTGCTTCAAGCGCTTCAGCAGGACGGACGTCCGCCGATCCACGAATCGCCGGGTCAGCGCCTCGTGCAGCGCGTCCGACAGCCTGTCCTCTACCGCGCGCGTCTCGCCGCGCCAATGCTCGCCTTGATCCAGCCAGCCGGCGCGCTGGGCGACATAGGTCCAAGTCCGCACGTAGGCGAGGCGCTTGGACAGCGTGTCGATGTCCCCGTCGACCCGGTCCGTCCGCTTGACCTGGCGCGCGAACCAGTCGTCCGGCACGCGCCCCAGCTCGCCCAGGTGGCCGAAGATGGTGGTCAGGATCGCCGCATGCTCCCCCGGGCCGATGCCGCGGAAGTCCGGGATCGTGCACACGTCCCAGAGAAGGCGGACATCCGCCGGCGCGCGGACGCGGCGGCGCACCTCCGCGTCCTCGGCCAGCGCCTTCAGCGCGGACAGGTCGTCCGTGTCCCGCGTGCGCGAGAGCCAGGGGTTCTCCGTCCGCTGCTGGAGCGAGGCGAGCAGCGCGCCGACCGATCCGAAGCGCAGGTCGCTGCTGCGCCATTGCAGCTTGCGCACGGGCAGGAAGCGCGATTCCTCGATCGCCTCGACCACCTCGGGGTCCAGCGGCGCCGCCTCGCCCGTCACCCCGAAGGTGCCGTTCGCCGTGTGCCGCCCCGCGCGCCCCGCGATCTGCGCCAGCTCGCCCGGCTGGAGGGGGCGCATCCGCGTGCCGTCGAACTTGCGCGTGGAGGAGAACGCGACGTGATCCACGTCGAGGTTCAGGCCCATCCCGATCGCGTCCGTCGCGACGAGGAAGTCGACCTCGCCCGCCTGGTACATCTCCACCTGCGCGTTGCGCGTCCGGGGGCTCAGCGCGCCCATCACGACGGCCGCCCCGCCCCGCTGCCGGCGCAGCAGCTCGGCGATGGCGTAGACGTTCTCGACCGAGAAGCCGACGATGGCGCTGCGCGGCTTCATGCGGCTGATCTTCTTCTCGCCCGTGTAGGTCAGGGTGCTGAACCGCTCGCGCCGCAGGAACTGGGCGCGCGGCACCAGGGCGCGGATCGCCGGGGCCATCGTGTCCGCCCCCAGGAGCAGCGTCTCGTGCCGCCCCCGCGCGTGCAGGAGGCGGTCGGTGAAGACGTGCCCCCGCTCGGGGTCGGCGCAGAGCTGGATCTCGTCCACCGCAAGGAAGTCGTGCCCCTGCCCCATGGGCATCGCCTCGACCGTGCAGACCCAGTAGCGGGCGCGGGCGGGGACGATCCGCTCCTCCCCCGTCACCAGCGCCACGGCGTTCGGCCCCCGCGCGGCGACGCAGCGGTCGTAGACCTCGCGCGCGAGCAGCCGCAGCGGCAGGCCGATGACGCCCGTGCCGTGCGCGAGCATCCGCTCGATGGCGTAGTGCGTCTTGCCGGTGTTGGTGGGGCCGAGGACGGCGGTGACCCGTCCTTCTGGATTGCTCATGGGATGCCCTTCCGGGGGTCCGTCAGATCGGCGTGCCCTGCAGCTCCGCCTCGATCATCTCGATCAGGGCCTCGACGTCGGGATAGGCCGGGTGGATCGCCAGGGCGCCGCGCAGCGCCTCCAGGGCGATCTCGGGCTCGTCCAGCTCCGACAGGACGAGGCCCATGCCCGCCAGCGCGTCGTAATGCCGGGGTTCCAGCTCGATCGCCCGGCGCAGGTCGTAGAGCGCGAGGCCCGGCCGCCCGGCCAGGTAGTACGCCTCCGCCCGGTCGACATAGGGCTGCGCGAAGTCCGGCGCGTGGTCTATCGCCGCCGACAGATGGTCGATCGCCGCCTCCGGATCCTGGTCCTCCAGCGCGTCGCGGCCCCGCTTCAGCAGGTAGTCGACGCTCTGGCTGCCCGACCGGGACCAGAGGCGCTCGATCCGCTGGGCGATGCGGTCGTGCTGCCCCTCGGGCGCGATCCGCAAGGCCTCCAGCAGCTCCTCGGCCGTCTCCGGCACGCGGGGCGCGGGGCGCTCCGGCGCCGCGGCGGGGGCGCCGCCGGGCGAGGCATGGGGAAGCGTCTCGGGAAGGGCGTCCTGCGCCGTCGCGGGTCCGCCGGGCGCGGCGGCGGCGACGGCCAGGGCAGCGGCCAGCGCAAGGGACGCCACGGCACGCTTGGGCGGGGGTGCGATCCGTTCCATATCCCCCAACATAGACCCACGCGCGCCGGGCGGAAGGCCCGCGCCGACAAAGGAAGGCCCAAGCCCATGTCCCAAGTCATCGACGAAGCCGTGCGGAAGCTGAACGCCAAGCTGGACGGCGGCTTCGACGGCTCCGCCAAGTTCGTGATCGAAGACGAGGGCGCGATCATGCTCGACCAGCAGGGCGCGCGCGAGGCGGCGGATGCGGGCGAAGACGCCGACGTCACCATGACCGCCGACGCGGAGACCTTCCGCGCCATCCTCGAGGGCGACATGAACCCCACCTCCGCCTTCATGACCGGCAAGCTGAAGGTCGACGGCTCGATGGGCGAGGCGATGAAGCTGGGCTCGGCCCTCTCCTGACGCGGGGGGCGCGGGCGGTGGACGGCGAGGCGACCTCTCCGGGCGACGCGCCGTTCCACCGGGCGGTCGCACGCCCCCCCGCGGGCGACCCGCAGCCCGACGCGCCCACGAGGGCGCGCTGGATACGGGCGGCGGACGGGGTACGGCTGCGCACGCTCCTCGTCGGCCCGCAGGACGCCGCCGAGGAGGTGCTGATTCTTCCCGGCCGCACCGAATACGTCGAGAAGTACTGGCCCACCGCGCTCTGGCTCGCTTCGGAGGGTTTCCGCGTCCTCGCCATCGACTGGCGCGGACAGGGCCTCTCGGACCGGCTCGACGGCGACCCGGCCCTCGGCCACGTCGTGCGCTTCGAGGACTACCAGCGGGACGTCGCGGCGCTCGTCTCGCTCTGCGGGGGCGGCCGGCGGCACCTGCTCGCGCATTCCATGGGCGGCTGCATCGGGCTGCGGGCGCTTGGCGAGGGGCTGTCCGTGGCGACGGCCACCTTCTCGGCGCCCATGTGGGGGATCGAGATCGCCCGGCACGAGCGGCCGTTCGCCTGGGCCCTCTCCTGGCTCGCGGGGCGCACGGGGCGGGCCAACCGCTACGCGCCGGGCCGGGGCCCCGCGCCCGTCGCCGACGTGCCGGCCGAGGCGGGGATGCTGACCACGGACGAGGAGACCCTCGACTGGATGCGCCGTCAGACCGCCGAGGTTCCCGCGCTGGCGCTGGGCGGCCCCTCGCTCGGCTGGCTATGGGAGGCGCTGCGCGAGATGCGCCGCCTCCACCGCGCGCCCTCGCCGGACGTGCCCTGCCTGACCGGCCTCGGCACCGCCGAGCGGGTCGTCGATCCGGCCCGCATCCGCAGCCGCATGGCCCGCTGGCCCGGCGGCAGGCTCGTGCTCCACGAGGGCGGCGAGCACGAGCTCCTGATGGAGCGGCCCGCCCTGCGCGACGCGTTCCGCGCGCAGATCCTCGCGCACCTGCGCCGCTGAGTGGGCCGCGCCCTCCGCCGTGGGGGCGCGCCGCTCAGCCGTCCGCGATCCGCGCGGCCTCGCGCGCGCCGGCCAGCATCCACGCGTGCTCGGACCCGACGACGAAGGCCGTGACGCCCCGGTCCGCCCACTCCGCCGCTTTCGCGGCGTTCGGCACCCACGTCGCGAGCGGCACGCCCGCCGCCTCCGCCGCCTCGCGGCAGGCGGCGAAGGCGGCCGCGACGTCCGGGTTGTCGATGGACTGGTGCCCGTATCCCACCGAGAGGTCCGCCGGCCCCACGAACAGCGCGTCGATCCCGGGGGTCCCGGCGATCTCGCGGGCCGCCTCGACGCCCTCGGGCTCCTCGATCTGGGCGATCACGCAGGTCTCGGCGTCCTGCGCCAGCACGTCCGGCATGGCCCGGCTCGCCCATCCCGCCCAGCGGCTGGACCCCGCGTAGCCGCGCCCGCCCCGCCCGAAGCGCGCCGCGCGCGCCATCGCCGCGGCCCGCCCGGCCGACAGGACGTGCGGCACCACGAGGCCGACCGCCCCCGCGTCCAGGGCCTGCAGCGCGTGCTCCTCCCGCGCGGCGGGGATGCGGACGAGGATCGGCAGGTCCAGCGCCCGCCCGATCCCGCAGCAGAGGTCCATCTCCCTGCGCCCGAAGGGCGCGTGCTCGGCATCGAGGCAGAGGAAGTCCAGGCCCGACAGCGCGAGCACCTCGACCAGCTCCGGCGCGGGTGTCTTCAGGAACGTCCCCGCCATCCGCCCGCCCCGGCCGAGCCGCGCCCGAAATCCCGCCGTCCGCTCGCCCATCGCATCCCTCCCTCTTCCGCCCCGGCCTAGGCCTCCGCCCGCCAAAGGTCGAGATCGCCCGCCCCCTGCCCGCCTCACCGGCGGCAGGGCCCCTAAGACGCCCCGCCTTCCATGCCGCCCCGACCGCCGGACCCCGCGGCGTCCCGCATCCCGCCCCGCGCCGGCCCCAGCCCTGGCCCCGGCCTCCCGAACCCCGCCTTCCGATCCCTGCCTCGAAGCCCGCCCCCTCGAGCCCGGTCGCGAACCCGACCACCGAACACGCCCCCAGGCCCCCAAGCCCCGAACCCGGAAGGCGCGCCGCACGCCGCGACGCCCGCAGGCGGGCGCGGGATCGGGCGCACCGCATGGCAGTCCATGATCGCGGCCCCCGCCCGCCCCCAGCCGGTCTCGGGCCGGCTCGCCCGTCCGAAGCCCTCGCCGAATGGCCGCCCCCCCTCGGCCCACCCCCCGGGCATAAACGTGCGCGGAGTGGGCGTGCGCGGACGCGGGCAGGCTCGAAGGCGCAGGCTGCCTGCTCGCAGGCGTGCAGGCGCGCGCGGCGCCGCCGCATGCGCGGGCCTGCACGCGGAAGCCAGGCGGAAGCGCAGAGGAACGATTGGACGGCGGGACGGCCCGAATGGGCGGGGCCGCCGGTCCTCCGCAGCCAGGGGCGTTCTTCGGGGCCGCCGCGCGGGCGACGGCCGGGCAAGGGCCGCCAGCACTCCGCCAGCACCACGTCGGGGGCATGGGCGCTCGCGCGGCGATCTGCCGGTTGCCGCCCTCGCCGGCGGACACGATGGACGGCAGGGCGCGCATGCCGGCGGCCGGACCTTTCGGGGGCGGCACGTTGGCGCGGATCAGTCGCGCCGGACGCCCGGATGCCTCGTCCTGGGGCGGGACCTTCCGCAAGGGGCGCCCGCCCGGCCCCCTGCCCGAAGGCCCGTCATCCGGCCGCCTGCGCGTTTCCGGCCCAGGCCATGGCGCACCGGGTGTCCCCTCGGGGCAGGGACGCGCCCCATGGCCCGCGCGGGCCCGTGCGCTAGGACTCAGCCGCATGGCCGACGTCCTTCGCTTCACCGAACGGGGCATCCACTGCCCCGCGGGCGACTTCTTCATCGATCCGTGGCGCCCCGTGGACCGCGCCCTCGTCACCCACGGCCACGCGGACCACGCGCATGACGGCATGGGCCGCTATCTCGCGACGGAGGCCGCGCTGCCGGTCATGCGCCACCGCCTGGGCCCGGAGGCGGTGCTGGAGGGCATCGCCTATGGCGAGCGGCGGCGGATCGGCGGGGCCACCGTCTCCTTCCACCCGGCGGGGCACGTCCCCGGCAGCGCGCAGATCCGGGTCGAGGTGGGCGGCGAGGTCTGGGTCGCCTCGGGCGACTACAAGACCGCGCCCGACGGCCTCTCCGAGCCGTTCGAGCCCGTGCGCTGCCACGCCTTCATCACCGAATCGACCTTCGGCCTGCCCGTCTTCAAGTGGCGCCCCTTCGAGGAGGAGAACGCCGCCATCGACGCCTGGTGGCGCGCCGCGGCCGCCGATGGGCGCCCGGCCGTCGTCGGCGCCTACGCCCTGGGCAAGGCGCAGCGCATCCTCGCCTCCGTCGACGCCTCCATCGGGCCCATCCTCACCCACGGCGCGGTCGAGAACACCAACGCCGTCATGCGCGCCCAGGGCATCCGCCTGCCGGACACGATCCGCGTGACGCCCGAGACGCGCATCAAGGACCATCCCGGCGCCCTCGTCGTCGCCACCCCCTCGGCCATGGGCGGGCCGTGGATGCGCCGCTTCCCGCAGGCGGCCACCGCCTTCGCGAGCGGCTGGATGGCCATGCGCGGGGTCCGCCGCCGCCGAGCGGCGGACAAGGGGTTCGTCATGTCCGACCACGCCGACTGGCCCGGCCTGAACGAGGCCGTCGCCGCCACCGGCGCCACCCGCGTCTTCGTCACCCACGGCTACACCTCCATCTTCGCCCGCTGGCTGCGCGAGCAGGGCTACGACGCCCGCCCCGTCGAGACCGAGTACGAGGGCGAGACGCTGGATTCGCCCGACCCCGGCACGGCGGAGGACGCCGCATGACCCGGCCGCCGCCCCTCGACGCGCCGCTCGTCCCTCCCCGTGCCTCGACGGCGGCTCGGGCGCGCCTCCGCCGCGAACGGGCGCTCGGCCGCCGGGCCGGACCGTCCCTGCCGCTCGCCCCGTCCGCAGGCACCCGCGGGCGCGGGACCGCCCTTCCCGGGCGTGCCGGATGAAGCGCTTCGCCCAGCTCTACGAGGCGCTCGACGCCACCACGCGGGTGCTGCCCAAGGTCGCCGCGCTGAAGGCCTATTTCGAGGACGCGCCCGAACGGGACCGCCTCTGGACCGTGGCGCTCCTTTCCGGGCGGCGGCCGAAGCGCACGGTGAACGCCACCTTCCTGCGCGAATGGGCGGCCCGGGCCGCCGGTATCCCCCTCTGGCTCTTCGAGGAGAGCTACCCGATCGTCGGCGACCTCGCCGAGACGATCCAGCTCGTCCTGCCGGACCCCTCTCGCACGGCGGACCTCACCCTCTCCGGCTGGATCGACCGCATCCGCGCGCTCGCCGCCCTTCCCGAGGCCGAGCGCCGCGCAGACGTGCTCGACGCCTGGGACACGCTCGGCGGGACCGAGCGGTTCCTCTTCAACAAGCTCATCACCGGGCAGCTCCGGGTCGGCGTCTCGCAGAAGCTGATGTCGCGCGCCCTCGCCCAGGCCACCGGCATCGAGGAGGCCGAGATCGCCCACCGTCTGATGGGCCGGTGGGCCCCCGACGACGTCACCTGGGACGCGCTGATCCTGACGCCCGACCCTTCGGCGGACCTCTCGCGGCCCTATCCCTTCTACCTCGCCTACCAGCTCGACGACCCGCCGGAGGGCCTCGGCGACCCCGCGGCCTGGCGGGCCGAGCACAAGTGGGACGGCATCCGCGGCCAGCTCGTCCGGCGGGGGGGCGAGCATCACCTCTGGTCCCGCGGGGAGGAGCTGATCACCGACCGCTTCCCCGAGATGGCCGCCACCCGCGACTTCGTGCCCGACGGCACCGTGATCGACGGCGAGGTGCTCGCCTGGGACCACGAGGCGGGCGCCCCGCTGCCCTTCGCGCGCCTCCAGACCCGGATCGGCCGCAAGACGGTGCCGAAGAAGCTGCTCCAGGAGGCGCCGGCCGTGCTGCGCGCCTACGACGTCCTCGAATGGCAGGGTCGGGACGTCCGCGCGCGCCCCTTCGACGAGCGGCGCGCGATCCTCGAGGGGCTGATGGAGGGGGTGCCGAAGGACGCGCCCCTCGACCTCTCGCGCCTTCTCGCCTTCGAGGGCTGGGACGACCTCGCGGCGATCCGCGCGGGCTCGCGCGCGCTCGGGGCCGAGGGCGTGATGCTCAAGCGCGGCGACAGCCCCTATCGCGACGGGCGCCGCAAGGGCGACTGGTGGAAGTGGAAGGTCGACCCCCTGACCGTCGACGCGGTGATGATCTACGCCCAGCAGGGCCACGGCCGGCGCGCCGGCCTCTTCACCGACTTCACCTTCGCGGTCTGGAACGGGGACGAGCTGACGCCCTTCGCGAAGGCCTATTCCGGCCTCACGGACGAGGAGTTCCGGCGCATCACCGCCTGGGTCCGCCGCAACACGCTGGAGCGGTACGGCCCCGTCCGCGCCGTGAGGCCCCACCACGTGTTCGAGATCGGGTTCGAGGGGATCCAGGCCTCGCCCCGGCACAAGTCGGGCGTGGCGCTGCGCTTCCCCCGGATGCTCCGCTGGCGGCACGACAAGCCCATCGCCGAGGCCAACACCCTCGGCGACCTGAAGGAGATGCTCGCCGCCTACGGCTGAGGGCGCGCGTTCCGGCACCCCTGCCGGTGCGCCGGGCGCACCTTCCCCGCCGGCGCCCCCGGAGGCCCCGTCCGCCGGCACCCCCGCCCCGCGGATCAGCGCGAGGACCAGGGATGCGATGAAGGTGATTCGTCGCATGACGCCCACCATAGGGGCGAAACGTGAACCGAAGGTTGACGCGGTGGACGAAGACCCCTCGCGCCCCACCTGCGCCGGACCAGAGAAGGACCGACCGATGCCAGACGCCCCCCAGGACCGCATCCCCGCCGGCGAGGCGCCCGCACGGATGCCCAAGGTGCCCACCACCCGCGCGCCCCTCGGGGCCTGCGACGCCCATGTCCACATGCTGTCGGGCCCGGAGCACGCCCTGTCGGGCACCCACGCGGAAAGCCCTGCCGAGATAGGCGGCTACGAGGAATGGCTCACCCTGTTCCGGCTGCATCTCGACACGCTCGGATGCACCCGCGCGGTGATCGTCCAGTCCATTCTCTACGGCACGGACAACACCGTCACGCTCGAGACGGTCGAGCGTCTCGGCGACATGGCCAGGGGGATCGTCCTCGTGACCGGGGACGTCTCGGACGGCACGCTCGACGACCTCGCGCGGAGGGGCGCGAAGGGCATACGGATCAACTACGTGCACGGCGGCGTCCTCGACTGGCCCGGCGCGAAGGCCCTCGCGCCCCGCCTCGCCGCGCGGGGGATGCACGTGCAGATGCTTCTCCATGCCGACCGGCACATGGAGGAGGTGGCCGAGGACGCGCGCGCCCTGCCGTGCCCCCTCGTGATCGACCATGCCGGCTGGCCCTCGGACCTGGGCCCTGGCCCGCGATCCCCCGGATTCGCCGCGCTTTGCGACGCGCTGAAGGACGGAAACGTCTGGGCGAAGCTCTCCGCGCCCTACCGGCTCTCGCCCGACTGGGACGACACGGACCCGTTCGTCCGGGCGCTCGTCGCCGCCAATCCCGAACGCTGCCTCTGGGGCTCGGACTGGCCGCACATCATGCTCGGCGGCGCCACGATGCCCGACGCCGGCAGGCTCCTCGACCGGTTCATGGAGCAGGTGCCCGATCCCGGCGACCGCCAGCGGATCCTCGTGGACAACCCCGCCCGCCTCTACGGCTTCTAGGCACGGCTACACATCCCGGGCCGCCGCGCCTACATCGCCACCGACCCGAACCCGGAGACACCCATGCTCGACGACACGCTCGGCACGCTTCCCGAATGGGACCTCGGCACCCTCTACGACGGCCCAGAGGATCCCCGCATCAAGGCGGACTTCGAGCGCGCCGAGACGGAATGCGCTTCCTTCGCAACGGACTACGAGGGAAGGCTCGCCTCGCTCGACTCCGGCGGGATGCTGGAATGCGTGCGGCGCTACGAGGGGATCGACCTCATGGCCGGGCGGCTGATGTCCTTCTTCGGCTTGCGCTACTACCAGCACACGACCGACGCCGCCCGCGCCAAGGCCATGTCGGACGCCCAGGACCGGATCACCGAGGCGACGAAGCCCCTGGTCTTCTTCTCGCTCGAGATGAACGAGATCCCGGACGGGGATTACGAGCGGACCTTCACCACCGGCGATCTCGCCCGCTACAAGCCCGTCTTCGACCGGATGCGCGCCATGAAGCCGCACCAGCTCTCCGACGAGCTGGAGAGGTTCCTCCACGACGCCTCGACCGTCGGGGCGTCGGCCTGGAACAAGCTCTTCGACGAGACGATCGCCGGCCTCCTCTTCGAGGTGGACGGCGAGGAGATGGGGATCGAGGCGACGCTGAACCTCCTCACCGACCCGGACCGCGACAGGCGCGAGGCCGCCGCTCGCGCCGTCGCAGAGGTCCTGAAGGCGAACGAGAAGACCTTCGCGCGCGTCCACAACACCCTCGCCAAGCAGAAGGAGGTCGAGGATCGCTGGCGCCGCTTCGACGGCCCCATGGCCTCCCGCCACCTGGCCAACGACGTCGAGCCCGAGGTGGTCGAGGCCCTGCGCGACGCCGTCGTGAAGGCGTATCCCCGCCTCTCGCACCGCTACTACGAGATGAAGCGGAAGTGGCTCGGGCTGGACAAGCTGCAGGTCTGGGACCGCAACGCCCCCCTGCCGATGGAGGACGACCGCCTCGTTCCCTGGGACGAGGCGAAGGCGACCGTGATGGGCGCCTACGGGGGGTTCGATACGCGCATGGCCGACCTCGCCCGGCCCTTCTTCACCGAAGGCTGGATCGACGCGCCCGTGAAGCCCGGCAAGGCGCCCGGCGCCTTTGCCCACCCGACCGTGGCGGATGCCAACCCGTTCGTGATGCTGAACTATCTAGGGAAGCCGCGCGACGTGATGACCCTCGCGCACGAGCTGGGGCACGGGGTGCACCAGCGCCTCGCCGCGCGGCAGGGCGAGCTGCTGTCCGCCACCCCCCTGACCCTCGCCGAGACGGCGTCGGTCTTCGGCGAGATGCTGACCTTCCGCGCCATGCTGGCCGAGGCGCCGGACGACCGGACGAGGAAGGTCCTGCTCGCCGGCAAGGTCGAGGACATGATCAACACGGTCGTTCGGCAGATCGCCTTCTACGACTTCGAGGTGAAGCTTCACGACGCCCGCCGCACCAGGGGCGAGCTGACGCCGGAGGACATCGGCGCGCTCTGGATGTCCGTCCAGGGCGAATCCCTGGGCCCGGCCTTCGATTTCATGGACGGCTACGAGAGCTTCTGGGCCTATGTCCCGCACTTCGTCCACTCGCCATTCTACGTATACGCCTATGCCTTCGGCGACGGGCTCGTGAACGCGCTCTATGCCGTTTACCAGGAAGGCGAGGAAGGCTTCGAGGACAAGTACTTCGCCATGCTGGAGGCCGGCGGCTCGAAGCACCATTCCGAGCTGCTGAAGCCCTTCGGCCTCGACGCTTCGGATCCGGCCTTCTGGAACAAGGGCCTCTCGATGATCGAAGGCCTCATCGACGAGCTGGAGGCGCTCGACGCCTGATCGCGGCCGCCCCGCCATGCGGCTTGCCTGGGCGGGGCGGCCGGGTCGGTCCTCACTTCAGCTGGCTGTCCTTCGAGCCCCGGCGGTTGATACCGCCGCGCGCCTCGGGCCGCCGCTCGCGCCCGCCCGCGCATTCCACGCAGAGCTTCACGCCCGGCAGGGCCTCGCGGCGCGCTTCGGGGATGGGCTCGCCGCACTCGGCGCAGTCATACGCGCTCTCGCCCGAAGGGGCGCGATGGGCCCGCAGGCGCGCCAGCTCGTCCTGGATCGAGGCTTCGATCTGCTCGTTCACCGCGCCGTCGCGCGTCCATCCGCCAGCCATGGCATATCCTCCGGTGAAAAAGGAAGCGCCCCCGCGAAGGGGGCGCTCCGCGGCTCGGTCGAAGGGGGCCGGTCTAGGCCGGCTCCTCCTCCAGAAGGCCTTTCTCGGCCGCCAGCTCGCGCATGCGGCCGGACAGCTTCTCGAAAGCGCGGACCTCGATCTGGCGGATCCGCTCGCGCGAGACGCCGTAAACCTTGGAAAGATCCTCCAGCGTCTCGGGCTCGTCGGCCAGGCGGCGCCGGGTGAGGATGTCGGCCTCGCGCTCGTTCAGGACGTCCATCGCCCCGGCGAGCATCTCGCGCCGCACCTCCAGCTCGTCGCGCTCGGCGACCTCGCTGGCCTGGTCGGCGCTGTCATCGGTCAGCCAGTCCTGCCACTGCGCGCCGGAATCGCCGTCCTGCGCCCCGACCTGCACGTTCAGCGAGGCGTCCGAGCCGGCCATCCGCCGGTTCATCGAGACCACCTCGGCCTCCGTCACGCCGAGCTGGTTCGCGATGGTCGCGACGTTCTCGGGGCGCAGGTCGCCCTCCTCCAGCGCGCCGATGCGGTTCTTCGCCTTGCGGAGGTTGAAGAACAGCTTCTTCTGCGCCGAGGTGGTCCCCAGCTTGACCATGGACCAGGACCGCAGGACGTATTCCTGGATCGACGCCCTGATCCACCACATAGCGTAGGTCGCCAGCCGGAACCCCTTCTCGGGGTCGAACTTCTTGACGGCCTGCATCAGCCCCACGTTGGCCTCGGAGATGACCTCCGCCTGCGGCAGGCCGTAGCCGCGATAGCCCATCGCGATCTTGGCCGCGAGGCGCAGGTGGGACGTGACCAGCTTGTGCGCGGCCTCCGTATCCTCCTGCTCGACCCAGGCCTTGGCCAGCATGTATTCCTCCTCCGGCTCCAGCATGGGGAACTGCCGGATCTGCTGGAGGTAGCGGTTCAGCCCCTGCTCGGGCGAGGGGGCCGGAAGGTTCGCGTATGTCGCCAAAATGCACTCTCCCTCTCTTGGGGTATCGATATAGGAACTGAACCGATCGGTTCAATATCTGCCTCGACGGTTACGGGGCGCCTGGCGGAAGAAGAATGACCCGCGAGTCCCCGCTGTTCCAATCCCCTTCGGGCGCACGGGCATCCCCGCGGCCGCGCACACGTCCCCCGGCATCCGCCGCCCGCCTACCCCCGCAGCGCGCGGATCAGCGCCGCCATGTCGGGGGGCGGCGCGCTCTCGAAGAGGAGGGGCTTGCCCGTGCCGGGGTGGGGAAAGCCCAAGGTGGCGGCGTGAAGCGCCTGCCGGGGAAAGGCCGCGGCCTCGGCCGCGCCGGGGGCGTCCTTCGGCAGCTTGCGGCGACCGCCATAGACGGGATCGCCGATCAGCCCGTGCCCGATATGCTGCATATGGACCCTGATCTGATGGGTCCGCCCGGTCTCGAGCCGGCATTCGACGAGGGCGGCGCCCTGGAACGCCTCGCGGACGCGCAGGCGGGTTACGGCGTGGCGGCCCCGGTCGAAGAACACCGCCTGGCGCTGACGGTCGGTGCGGTGACGGTCCAGCCGGGTGGTGACCTTCACCCACCCATCCTCGAGGGAGGCGCCGGGCACCCCGCGCAGCCGCGGGTCGCCCCCGTCCGGCACCCCATGGCAGACCGCGAGATAGGCCCGCCGGACCGCATGTCGCGCGAAGAGGTCCGAGAGGTGCGCGTGCGCCGCGTCCGTCTTCGCCACCACGAGAAGGCCCGAGGTGTCCTTGTCGATCCGGTGCACGATGCCCGGCCGCGCGACACCGCCCACGCCCGACAGGCGGTCCCCGCAATGGGCCATCAGCGCGTTCACCAGCGTGCCCGAAGGGGTGCCGGGCGCGGGGTGGACGACCATTCCGGCGGGCTTGTCCACCACGATCAGGGCGTCGTCCTCGTAGACGACCGCGAGGGGGATGGCCTCGGCCTCGATATGGCTCTCGGCGGGGTCCGGGACGGCGATCGACCAGACCTCGCCTGAGCGGACGGCGGCCTTGGGCGAGGTCTCGGCCACCCCGCCGCGCGACACCGCCCCCGCCGCGATCAACGCCGCGATACGCGAGCGCGAGAGGGCCGCGCCCGGGTCCACGTCGCGCGCGAGCGCCTTGTCGAGGCGCGCGGGGGGCTCTAGCCCGATCTCGACCCTGACGAGGCGCCCCATGTCCGATCCCGATCCCCAGCAGCCCGCGATCCCCGAGCTGCGCTTCCTGAAGGTGCTCGTGACGACGCTGACGGTCACGATGATCCTCGGGGTCCTAGCGATCGTCGCCCTGCTCGTCACGCGCCTGCCAGACGGCACCGTCCCGCTGCCGGACGCGCTGGACCTTCCCGAAGGGGCCGAGCCCGTCGCCTTCACCCGCGGGCCGGACTGGCTGGCGGTGGCCACGCCGGACGCGATCCTGATCTACGACGCCGCCGGGACGCTGCGGCGCACGGTCGAGCTGCGCTGACGCGCCTTCCCCTTCGGCCCGCGGCCCTCTAGGTCCACCGCCATGGACGACGCCCAGAACGACCCCCTGCCCTACGAGACCCCTGGCCCGGTCGAGCGCGACTGGTCCGACGTCATCTCCAGGACCGAGGACATCCTCGAGGACGCGCGCAACGGGCGGATGTTCGTGCTCGTCGATCACGAGGACCGCGAGAACGAGGGCGATCTCGTGATCCCAGCGCAGATGGCCACGCCCGAGAGGATCAACTTCATGGCCACGCACGGGCGCGGCCTGATCTGCCTCGCGCTGGCCTCGGATCGGGTGGACGCGCTGGGCCTGCCCTTGATGGCGACGCAGAACTCGTCCCGGCACGAGACGGCGTTCACGACGTCCATCGAGGCGCGCGAGGGGGTATCGACGGGCATCTCCGCCCATGACCGCGCCCTGACGGTGGCGGTGGCCATCGATGCCGCGAAGGGCCCCCAGGACATCGCCACGCCGGGCCACGTCTTCCCCCTGCGCGCGCGCGAGGGCGGCGTCCTCGTCCGCGCGGGGCACACGGAGGCGGCCGTCGACATCGCGCGGCTAGCGGGGCTGAACCCCTCCGGCGTGATCTGCGAGATCATGAACGAGGACGGGACCATGTCCCGCCTGCCCGACCTCGTGGCCTTCGCGCAGCGGCACGGGCTCAAGATCGGAACCATCAGCGACCTGATCGCCTACCGCCGCCGGCACGATAACCTCGTGACCATGCGCGACGAGCAGACCGTCGCGTCCGAGTTCGGCGGTGACTGGACCCTGCGCATCTACACGGACCAGACCGAGGGGGCCGAGCATATCGCCCTCATGAAGGGCGACATCTCGGGCGAGGCGCCCGTCCTCGTGCGGATGCACACGCTCGACCCGATGCTCGACGTGATCGGCCTGGGTCCCGCGGGCCGCACGGGGGAGTTCGCGGACGCCATGCGCCTGATCGCCGAGGAGGGGCGCGGCGTGCTGGTGCTGCTGCGCGACCTGCACATGAAGCTCCAGACCTCGGAGGAGGTGAGCCCGCGCACATTGCGGCAATACGGGCTGGGGGCGCAGATCCTGTCGTCGCTGGGGCTGTCGAAGCTCGTCCTGCTGACCAACTCGCCCCGCCCGAAGGTGGTCGGCCTCGACGCCTACGGGCTGGAGATCGTCGCGACCCGCCGCATCACGGAGCAGTAGCCCCCATGGCCGGACATTCCGACAACGTCGCCGACCTGCCCGCCTTCGACGAGGCGCCCCGGATCGCCATCGTCATCGCGCACTACTACAAGGCCGTCGGCGACGCCCAGCTGGCCTCGGCCAAGGCAGTGATCGAGGCCGCCGGCGCGACATGGGAGGTCCTGAACGTCCCCGGATCGCTGGAGATCGGGCCTGCCATCGCGATGGCCCACCGGCAGGGCGAGTTCGACGGGTTCGTCGCGCTGGGCTGCGTGATCCGGGGCCGGACCTCGCATTACGACGTCGTCGTGAACGAGAGCGCGCGCGCCATCACCATGCTCGGCCTGTCGGGCGCGTGCGTGGGCAACGGGATCATCACGGTCGAGAACCGGGAGCAGGCGGACGAGCGCGCGGACCCCGCCCGCCTGGACACCGCGGGCGGCGCGGCGGCCGCGGCGCTGCACCTGATCGCGCTGCAACGGTCCCTCGGGCCGGGGGAGAAGGGCGTGGGGTTCCGGCTGGCGACGAGATGAGGATGCGGGCGCCTCGGCGCGCCTGACGCCGGGGCCCTGGTTGACCCCCTCGCGGGCCGCGCCTACCTGCCGCCGCCATGCCGAACACCGACAAGCAGTCCCTTCGCCAGCAGGCCCGTCGCCGCAAGTCTGCCGCCCGCCTCTTCGCGGTGCAGGCGCTCTACCAGATGGAGGTGACGGACCGCACCGTGGACGCCGTCCGGCGGGAGTTCGAGGATCACCGCTTCGGCGAGCGCTTCGAGGATCACGAGATGGAGGAGGGCGACGTCGATCACTTCCGCGCCCTCCTGGAAAGGGCCGTGGACGAGCAGGCCGGGATCGACCAGGCGACGGACCGCGCCCTGGTCGAGCGCTGGCCGCTCAAGCGGATCGACCCGACCCTGCGCGCCCTGTTCCGGGCCGCCGGGGCCGAGCTGAAGGGAGATACCCCGCCGAAGGTGGCCATCACCGAGTTCGTGGAGGTCGCCCGCGCCTTCTTCCCCGAAGGCCGCGAGCCGAAGTTCGTGAACGCCGTCCTCGACCACATGGCGCGCGAGATGCGGCCCGAGGCGTTCGAGGCGCGTTGATGCCGGCGCGCCGCGCGCCACCTCTGCCGCCAGGAGGGTCGACCGTGCCGCCCATCTTCCGCTTCTGGCTGAGGCATTGCGCGATCGGCTTCGGGGCCGCCGCGGGGTTCGTCGCGCTCCTGCTCGTCACCGACACGGCCGGGTTGCGGGGGCTGATCCTCGGCTCAGACGTGGCGGCGCTGGCGCTGTTCCTGCTGTGGTTCTTCAACGGGATCGTCTTCGCCGGGGCGCAATGCGGCATCGCCGTCTTCCGCCTCGCCGAAGCGGACGACGGATGACGAGACGCGCCCGCCGCACGGGCCGGGCTGCGCCGGTTCGCGTGCATGCCGGGACCGGGCGGACGCTGGCGCCGAGGCGGGGAAAGCGTGACGGGCCCGTACGCGACCGTCGGGTCGGTGCATTCCCGAGGACCTGATAAATCAGGTGGGAGCCAGGTAGCCGGACCAAGATCCGGTCAGCGCCAGCCCCCTCGGATGTGCGTAAGGCCACCGGAATAGTTCGCCCGGCACGGGAAGGACAGCACCCGTCACGGCAGACGACCTAGGCGCGGGGGAAGGTCCGGGCAAGGGGGACGCGGGCCGCGACGGCCATGTCGGCCGGACAGGGCGACCCGCCGCCCCGCGGCGAACCGCGGACCGCGCGAAGCCGCGCGCGGGGCCCTGCGACCTTCCGACTCGCTTGGCTTCCGTTCGCCCTCCGTTCATGCTGCGACCTCATGGGACAGCTCCTCGACCTCCGGCCCGGCGACGACGCCGAGCGGCTCGGCGCGATGCAGCCGGGGCAGCGCCTGGCGCGGGGCGTGGTGCGGCATCTCTCGTCCTCTCACGGCTTCGCCTGCCTGGAGGAGTTCAGCCCGACCCGCGGCCTCCGCACGGATGTCTGCGCCCTCGGGCCCAAGGGCGAGGTCTGGGTGGTCGAGTGCAAGTCGTCCCGCGCCGATTTCCAGTCGGACGGCAAGTGGCAGGGCTACCTCGAATGGTGCGACCGCTACTTTTGGGCCGTGGACGGGGCCTTCCCGCAGGAGCTGCTGCCCGACGGCACCGGGATCATCCTGGCCGACGCCTGGGACGCCGTGATCCACCGCCCCGCCCCGGAGGAGCGGATGGCCGGCGCCCGGCGCAAGGCGCTGACCCAGCGCTTCGCCCGTTGCGCCGCCCAGCGCCTGTCCTACGCGCGCGACCCGGGCTGGTCCGCAGGCTAGGCGCCGAACGCCTTGGCACGGGCGGCGGCGGCCCTGATCTCGTCGGCGATCTCCTCGGCCTCCTCGGGGTCGAAGTCCATCGGGATGCCGTGCCCGCCCGATTCGATGTAGATGCGGACCATGCCCTTGTCGGTCGGGCCGATCTGCAGCCCGGCCTCGGCGTCGCTCTCGTCGTTGATGCCCATGTCGCGTACTCCTTCGACGCGCGCAGATGGGCCGGCGGGAAGAGGTTGTCGAGTGGACAAGGCATGCGAGTTGCGCGGCGTCGCGCCCGGGGACATCGGCTGGGCCGTCATGGAGCACGGGCGCCTCTACGCCCGTGACGAAGGCTACGGCCCGGCCTTCGAAGCCCTCGTAGCGCGGGTGGCGGCGAATTTCCTGGAGGCGGGGGACCCCCTCTCGCGCGGCTGGATCGCTTGGTCGGGGGACCGGCGCGTGGGCTGCGTGTTCTGCATGGACGACGGCGCCGGATGGTCGCGGCTGCGGATGTTCCTCGTGCTGCCGGAGGCGCGCGGGACGGGGCTGGCGGACCGGCTGTTCGACGCCCTGGTGGACTGGTCGGCCGCGAAGGGACAGCGGGGCCTGCGCCTGCGCACCCACGAGAGCCACCGCGCGGCGGGTCGCCTCTATGCCCGCAAGGGGATGCGCCTGACCGCGGCCGAGCCCGTGACGGCGTTCGGGCAGGCCACGGTGGAGCAGCTCTGGGAAGGGAACCTCGCCGCCCTTGCGGCACGGCGCCGGGGGCGCTAGGTGCGGCCCCGCGTGCCGCCTTAGCTCAGTAGGTTAGAGCGCTTGATTGTGGATCAAGAGGTCCCCCGTTCGAGCCGGGGAGGCGGTACCACCCCCCTGCCCCGCCCTCGCGCCCGCCCTGCCGGGGCGGAGGCTCCGCGCGGCGCATGGGCCATCACTGCTGGCGCTTGCGTATCATCTTCAGCACCTGCCGCCGGGGCGCGAGGCCGATCGTGCGGAGCATGGCGGCCAGCCTGCGGTCGTTGATCGCGACGAGGTCGCCGCGCAGCATCGCGTCGTAGCCCACCTCGGCCACGCTCTCGGCCGTGGCGCCGCCGGCCTTCACCAGATCGGTATGGCGCATCTGCGCGACGTCCGCGAACTCGGTCTCGACATAGCCGGGGGCGAGGACGGTGACGGTGACGCCGTGCTCGCGCAGCTCTTCGTCGAGGGCCTGCGAGAAGGAGTTCACGAACGCCTTGGTCGCGTAGTACGTCGCCTGGAACGGCCCTGGCACGAAGCCCGCCGTCGAGCCGACGTTCAGGATGCGTCCCGAACCGCGCGCCTTCATCGCGCGCCCGTAGTGATGGCAGAGCTCGACCAGGCGCGTGACGTTGAGGTCGATCATGGCGAGGTCGCGGTCGAGGTCGCGGTCGGTGAACGCGCCCGTTCCCCCGAAGCCCGCGTTGTTCACCAGGTAGTCGGGGATGCGCCCGCCCGCCGCGTCGATCAGCGCGCGGGCCCCGCCTGCCGCGCCGAGGTCCTGCGCGACCACCCGGGTCTCGGTCCCGTGGGCGTCCTTCAACTCGACGGCGAGCGCTTCGAGCGCGTCGGCCCTGCGCGCGGTGACGATCAGGTCGCCTCCGCGCGCCGCATGGAGCCGCGCGATCTCGCGGCCGATCCCGGCGGAGGCACCGGTGACGAGGGCGAGCGGCTTCGTCATCCTGCTGTCTCCTGAAGTCGTGCGACGTAGCGGGCGAGGGTGTCGATCTCGAGGTTCACGCGGTCGCCCTCCTTCCGGTCGCCGAAGGTCGTGTGCGCGCGCGTGTGGGGGATCAGGTTCACGCCGAAGCGCGCGCCCTCCACCTCGTTCACGGTAAGCGAGACGCCGTTCAGGGTCACGCTGCCTTTCGGGGCCATGAACCGTGCGACGTCCTCGGGGGCGTCGAAGACCATCCGCAGGCTGTCGCCCTCAGGCGCCATCGCGGCGATGGGGGCGGTGCCGTCCACATGGCCCGAGACGATGTGCCCGCCCAGCTCGTCCCCCACGCGCAGCGCCCGCTCCAGGTTGACGCGGGTGCCTTCGGACCAGCCGCCGAGGGCGGTCTTCGACAGCGTCTCGGCGGATGCGTCGACCTCGAACCAGTCGTCGCCGAGGGCGACCGCGGTGAGGCAGCAGCCGTCGCAGGCGATCGAGGCGCCGAGGTCGATCGTGGCGATGTCGTAGGCGGTGCGGATGCGGAAGCGGGCGTCGCCCCTGTCCTCGCGGGCGAGGACGACCCCGATGTCCGTGACGATGCCGGTGAACATGGCGACGGGACTACGCGTCGGGCCGGTTCGGCGCAACGGCGCGGTGCGCCTCGGCGGCCGCGGTACATGTCGAACACCGGCTCGAGCGGGACCGCACGGGGGGAGGCATCGCGTGCGGACCCACCTCGACGGCACGTTCCCCGTGACCCGGGCCGTGCCGGGGACGATGCGGGCGGCGGGTTGGGGCCCGATTGTCAACATCGCCTCGATCGCCGGGAAGGAGGGCAATCCCGACATCCGGCCCGTTCGGTCCCGGAGGCGGCCGTGATCACCCCGGCCAAGTCCATCGGCGAGGAGGAGGCGGATCGCGACATCGCCGACGACGCGCGCCCCCGACCGCCGCCCGCACCCGGATCTTCGACCAGATGAGCCGGAAGCACATCGACTACATGCTCCCGAAGATCCCGCGGAGGCGCTTTCCGAAGGTGGACGCGGCTGCCGCGGTGATCCGCCGGCTCGCCTCGCCGGGGAACTCGCCCATCACCGGGGCGGTCTGGGACCTCTCCGGCGGCCAGGCGATCCATGAAGCGTCCCGCGACATCGCTGGAACGGAGAAAGTCACGAAACTTTCCCACTACGAGACACCGGGATCGGAACGCCCGGGCTTGGTCGACGGGCTCGGCATGCAGGAGCAGGAGGTCCGGCGGGAGGCGGGGCCTTCCTGACGGGCGCCCCGCCGCGCCGCGCCCAGACGGCACCCCTCCGCCCCCCGGAAGGGCCGCCATCGTCCCGCCCATGTTCCGTGGTATGGCCTTCCACACACGCGAGGAATATCGATGGCGCATGCGCGCGAGGGGGACATCGTGAGGGCCGCCCATCCGGGCAGGGGACCGAACCGGCGGTTCCTTCTGCTGCAGGGGCCGCACGGGCCGTTCTTCTCGCAGCTCGCCCGGCATCTGCGCGACGCGGGGGCGCAGGTCCGCCGCGTCGGCTTCAACGCCGGCGACGCGGCCTTCTGGCACGGCCCCGGGTTCGTGCGCTTCGACGCCCCGCAGGAGGCGTGGCCCGCCTTCGCCGATGACCTCATGTCGCGCGAGGGGACCACGGATCTCGTCCTCTACGGCGACGTCCGCCCCGTCCACGCCGAGGCGATCCGCCTCGCCGAAGCGCGGGGGATCCGCGTCCATGTCTTCGAGGAAGGCTACATGCGGCCCTACTGGGTCACCTACGAACGGGGCGGCTCGAACGGCCGGTCGCGGCTGATGACGACGTCGATCGCGGACATGCGCGCCGCCCTAGCCGCGAGCGGGATGGAGGGCCCGGAGACGCCCGGCCACTGGGGCGACACGCGCCAGCACGTGTTCTGGGGCGCGGCCTATCACGGGGCCGTCCTGCTCGGCGCGCGGCGATGGCCGGCCTTCCGGCCGCACCGGACGATCGGCATCGGGCAGGAAGCGATGCTTCACGCCCGTCGCCTCGGCGGGATGCCGGCGGCGGCGGCGTTGCGGCGCGGGGTCACCGCGCGCATCCAGCGCGGCGGCTGGCCGTTCCACCTCGTCCTTCTGCAGCTCGCGCACGATGCCTCGCTGACCGCGCATTCCGACTTCTCCAGCCCGCGGGATTTCGCCGACACGGTCGTCCGGGGCTTCGCGGAAGGGGCGCCGCCGCATCACCGCCTGGTCTTCAAGGCTCATCCCCTGGAGGACGGGCGCGCACGGCCCCGGGACGCGGTCCGCGCGGCCGCCCGCCGGCACGGCGTCGAGGGACGCGTCCACTACGTGCCCGGCGGCAAGCTGGCCCGCCTGCTGGACGACGCGCGCAGCGCGGTGACGGTGAACAGCACGGCCGGGCAGCAGGTCCTCTGGCGCGGCCTGCCCCTTAAGACCTTCGGCGCGGCAGTCTACGACAAGCCGGAGTTCGTGAGCCCGCAGCCCCTTCCCGACTTCTTCGCCCGCCCCGGGCGCCCCGACAGCCGCGCCTACAAGGACTACCGCCGCTACCTCCTCGAGACCTCGCAGGTCGCGGGCGGCTTCTACAGCGCCCGCGGGCGGCGGCAGCTCCTGCGGCAGGTGGTGGACATGGTCCTGGCCCCCGAGAATCCCTACGACGCGCTCAGCTCGGGCCGTGCGTCGCCCCGGCAACAACTGCGGGTGGTCCGCTGAGGGCCGGTTGGCCCGGATCGACGGCGCGCGCTAGCGTCGCACGAACGACGGACGACCGGGGGCCGCTCGCCGAGGCATGGCCCAGGACGAGGGGGGCGGGCAGTTGAGCCAATCCATCGCGGGCCGCCGGACCCGGATCATGACGGGGGCCGCCCTCTCGGCCGTGCTCGGCCTCGGGGCTTGCGGGATCCTGCCGCGAATCGGCCCCTCCAAGGGCGAGATCTACGAAGGCTCGGTCCTGCGCTCGGGCGACGCGTTCGTGGTCGAGGTGAACGACCGCGTGACCCGCGCGACGGCCGTGGTGCCCGCGCTGACCTTCGACCGGCACTTCCTGGCGGCCGGGGCCATCGGCGCGGACACGATCCGGCCGGGCGACGTCATCGGCTTGACCGTGTTCGAGAACGTCGAGGAAGGGCTGCTGGCCACGGGCGGCGCCGGGGCGGCCGCCCTGCCCGAGCTGCAGGTGGACGAATCCGGCTTCATCTTCGTTCCCTATGCGGGCCGCATCCGCGCCGCCGGCCAGACGCCCGAGGCGCTGCGGCGCATCATCACCGCCCGCCTCGACGAGCAGACGCCCGACCCGCAGGTCCTCGTCCAGCGCGTGGCCGGCGACGGGGCGTCCGTGTCCATCGTCTTTCCCGGAGCAGGCTCCAGCGTGGTGCCGCTGCAGCGGGCTACCCGGACGCTCCTGCCGGCGCTGGCGGCGGCCGGTGCGGTGCCCGCGAACCCCGAGACGGCGCAGGTGACGATCACGCGGGCCGGGCGGTCCAGGTCCGTCTGGTACGACGAGCTCCTGCGCGAGCCGGCGCTCGACATCGCGCTGCGCGACGGCGACGCGATCGTCGTGGACAACCCGCCGCTGTCCTTCACCGCGCTCGGCGCGACGGGGGCGCAGACGCAGGTCCGCTTCGAGGAGAGGACTACCAGCGCGCTGGAGGCGATCGCGCAGGTCGGTGGCCTCTCGCCCACCACCGCGGACCCGACGGGCGTGTTCGTCCTGCGCAACGAGGCCGAGCCCGTAGCCGCGCAGGTGCTGGGCCGCGGCGACCTCCAAGGCGCCCAGCGGATGATCTACGTCCTCGACCTGACGCGGCCGAACGGCCTCTTCGAGGCGCGCGACTTTTTGATCCGGGACGGCGACACGGTCTACGTGACAGAGGCGCCCTACGCGCAGTTCACGCGGATCATCACCTCGATCACCGGGGCGGCCACGGCGGCGACCGGGCTGCCGGACACGCTGGCGGGTGGCTGAGGATCGGGGGGCGGGACCTCGCCTGGGCCGCCCTTCTCCGGCAAGAAGGCGCACCCGATGGTCCCGCTCCACGTCTTCTCGCGCAGCTTCCTGACCGACCGCCGCTTGCGGGCGATGCTGCGCGGCGCCGGTTGGTCGCCGCGCCTCGGATGGCCGGACGCCCGGGGAACGGTCGGGATCTGGGGCGCCTCGCCCGCCTCGGCGCGGGGCAGGCAGGTCGCGGCGCGCACGGGCGCGGCGGTGCTGCGAATCGAGGACGCGCCGATCCGCTCGGTCCTGCCGGGGCGGTCGGGCGAGGCGCCGCTGGGCCTGACGCTCGATCGATCGGGCGTGCACTTCGACCCCTCAGGGCCGAGCGATCTCGAGACGCTCCTGGCGACCCATCCGCTGGATGACGCCGCCCTCCTGTCGCGGGCGCGGGACGGGATGGAGCGGCTCGCCGCGATGGGGGCATCGAAATACTCGGCCCACGACCCCGCCGTCCCGCCGCCGGAGCCGGGATACGCCCTCGTGCTGGACCAGACGCGGGGCGACGCCGCCGTGACGGCCTCGCGCGGGACACAGGCCGTCTTCGCCGAGATGCTGTTCGCAGCCCGCGAGGACCATCCCGGGGCCCGCATCCTGATCCGTGCGCATCCGGAGACGGCCGAGGGTCATCGCCCGGGGCACTACGCGCCCGGCGCGGGCGAGCTGGCCGATCCGGCCGTGGGCCTGCGCGCGCTGCTGGAAGGGGCGGTGGGGGTCTATACCCTCTCCTCCCAGGGCGGCTTCGACGCGATCCTCGCGGGGCACCGTCCGGCGGTCTTCGGCGCGCCCTTCTACGCGGGCTGGGGGCTGACGGACGACCGTGCGCCCGAAGGCCTCGTGCCGCGGGCACGCCGGGGCCGGACGCTCACGCGTGCGCAGATCTTCGCTGGGGCGATGCTGCTGCACCCGTTCTGGTGGGACGGGTTCCGGGGGCGCGAGGGCACGTTCGAGACTGCCCTCGACGAGCTCGAGGCGCGACTTCGGGCCTGGCGCGAGGACCGGCACGGCCATGTGGCAGTCGGAATGCGACTGTGGAAGCGCAGGTCGATCCAGCGGATGTTCGGTCGCTGGCGCCGCGTCGCGTTCGAGGACCGCCCGGTGCCCGCCGTGGAGAAGGCAAAGGCGGAGGGCCGGGACTTGCTGGTCTGGGGAACGGCCGAGCTTCCCGGCGTGCCCGCCCTGCGGCGGGCCGAGGACGGGTTTCTCCGCTCGCGGGGGCTTGGGGCCGATCTCGTCCCGCCGCTCAGCCTCGTGACCGACGGGCGCGGCCTCTACTACGACCCGTCCCGGCCCAGCGACCTAGAGGCGGCGGTCCGGCCCCTGCGAGACTGGGAAGCGCGGCGGGCGGAGCGGCTGATCGCCTCGCTCAGGGCCGCGGGGGTGGGCAAGTACAACCTCGGCGGCACCGTCCCGCCCCTGCCGGACGGGCCGCGCGTCCTGGTGCCCGGTCAGGTCGAGGACGACGCGTCGATCCGCCTCGGCGCGGGCGAGGTCCGAACGAACCGGGCGCTGCTCGAGGCGGCGCGTGCCGCGCGGCCGGGTGCCGCGATCCTCTACAAGCCTCACCCCGACGTGGAGAGGGGGCTGCGGCCAGGCGCCCTGCCGGATGCGCACGCGCTGGCGGACATGGTTCTGGAGGGGGTCGACGCCGCCGCGCTGCTGGACGCCGTGGACGAAGTCTGGACCATGACGTCGACCTTGGGATTCGAGGCCCTCCTGCGGGGGGTGCCCGTCACCTGCCTCGGCGTGCCGTTCTATGCCGGCTGGGGGCTGACGACGGATCTGGAGGGCGCCCCCGCCCGGCGGGGCGCGGCGACGCTGGAGGCGCTAGTCCATGCGGCGCTGATCGACTACCCGCGCTACCACGACCCGGCCACGAACGCGCCCTGCCCCGTCGAGGTGGCGATCGAGCGTCTGGCCTCGGGCGCAGTGCCCCGTCGCGGCCCCGGCCTGCGTGCGCTGGCGAAGGCGCAGGGCCTGCTGGCGGGCCGGACCCACCTCTGGCGATGAGGCGATGCACCGAGGGAGGGTTCCGCAGGACCTGCCCGCCTTCAGGCACGGCCCCACCGCGCGAGGGTGTCCGGCCCCACGGGGCGCAGTTCGCGAAGGGCGAAGCGGGGCGCGTCCGCGAGGGCATCCACGCCGAGCGCACCGAGCATCGGGCGCCCCTCGGCCCCGAGGGCGACGCCCGCGCCGAAGACGAGGAGCTCGTCCGCCAGCCCCGCCTGGAGGAGCGCCGCGGCGAGCGTGCCGCCGCCCTCGCAGAGCACGCGCGTCACCCCCCTCCCCGCGAGTGCCCGTAGAGCCGCGGCGGGATCGACATGCCGTCCACGCGGGCTCGGGATCGCGATCCGCTCTGCGCCGGCGGCATCCCAGGCGGTCCGGGCGTCACCCGGCGCGCCTTCGCCATGGACGAGGATCACGGGCACCTCGCGCGCCGTGGCGGCGAGGCGGCCCAGCGGCAAGTCGAGGCGGCGCGAGAGGACCGCGCGCACGGGCTGCCGGGGCACGGGGAAGCCGCGGACGGAAAGGTCGGGGTCGTCGGCGCGCACGGTGCCCGCGCCGACGAGGACGGCATCGTGGCGGGCCCGCTCGGCATGGACGAGGCGGCGCGCCTCGGTCGAGGTGATCCAGCGGCTCTCGCCCGTCGCGGTTGCAATCCGCCCGTCGAGCGTCGCGGCGAGCTTGAGGGTCACGAAGGGCCTGCCCTCGGTGCGCGAGAGGAGGAAGCCCGCCTGATCCCGCGCGGCCCGGCCGGCGCGCACGCCTTCCACCACCTCGATCCCCGCGGCGCGCATCCTTGCCGCGCCCGCGCCGTCCACGCGGGGGTCGGGATCGCGCAGGGCCAGGACGCATCGGGCGATGCCGGCCTCGATCAACGCGTCCGCGCAGGGCGCCGTCGCGCCCCGATGGGCGCAGGGCTCGAGCGTGACGTAGGCGGTCCCGCCCCGCGCCGCTGCGCCCGCCAAGTCGAGGGCCACCCGCTCCGCGTGGGGCCTGCCGCCGGGGGCGGTGCGGCCCCGGCCGACCACCCTGCCCTCCCGAACGATCACGCAGCCGACGGCCGGGTTCGGCGCGGTCTGCCCCAGCCCGCGGCGCCCCAGGGCGAGGGCGACGTCCATCCAGCGCAGGTCGTCGGAAGCGGCCCCCGTCACCCCTCGGGGGCCTTGGGGCGTAATTCGCTCACGAAGTCCTCGAAGTCGTCCGGGGCCTGGAAATTCTTGTAGACGCTGGCGAAGCGAACATAGGCGACGGTATCGACCCGCTGCAGCGTCTCCATCACGATCTCGCCGATCCGGTCTGAGCGGACGTCCGTGTCGCCGAGCGACTCCAGCCGCCGCACGATGCCCGAGATGATCTGATCCATGCGCTCGGGCTCCATGGGCCGCTTCTGCAGCGCGATGCGGATCGAGCGGGAGAGCTTGTCGCGGTCGAATTCCTCGCGCCGGCCGTTGGACTTTATGACGACGAGGTCGCGGAGCTGCACGCGCTCGTAGGTGGTGAAGCGGCCGCCGCATTGCGTGCAGTGGCGCCTGCGACGGATGGCGGCGTGATCCTCGGCGGGTCGGGAGTCCTTCACCTGGGTATCGACGTTTCCGCAGAACGGGCAGCGCATGGACGGGTCCCTCCCCTTGCGCCTCGGTTATGGCGCCGCGCGAGCCCTTGGGGAAGCCCCCCGCACAGGGCACAGGATGCGGGGGCGCGCACGGGCGAGCCGTGTGGACGTGGCCGGTGGGCGAGGTTCGAATGGACGGACGTCCGCGTCCTAGGCCATCCCGGCCCTCACGTCCGGGCCTCCCCCGGCGGGTTCCACGGGGGGAGGTCCATCAGGCGAAGTGACGCGCCACCCGCCGCAGGTGCGGGCGGGACCGATGCTCCCAGAGATAGATGCCCTGCCAGGTGCCCAGCAGCGGTCGCCCTGCCATGACGGGGATGGACAGCGAAACCGGAAGATGCGCCGCGCGGATGTGTGCGGGCATGTCGTCGGGGCCTTCCGCGCGGTGGCGCAGGAACGTCATGCCGGGGTCGTCCGCATGGGGCACGAGACGCTCCGCCCAGGCCTGAAGGTCGCGGCGGACGTCCGGGTCAGCGTTCTCCTGCACGAGGATCGAGCAGGAGGTGTGGCGCACGAAGAGCGTCAGAAGGCCGTCGCGCGCCGGAAGACCGTCGCGGGCCCGGTCCGTGAACTCGACTAGGCCGGGCCCGCGGGTCGGGATCTCGATCTCGGAGAGGATCAATCGACGAACAGCCCTTCCTGGTCGCAGATCAACAGGGCATGTGCCGCGCTCATGCTCTCGCCCGCGAGGGGCCGGACGATGAGGCCGGTGCCGCGCCCGTCGGCACCGAAGGCGAAATAGGCGGTCCGTGCCCCGTCGAACGCCGGATCGGGCGCCACGTCGCGCGTCAGGACGATCGACGCCCCACGCGGCAGGCCCTGCGTGTGGACGGCCCAGTCGGCGGCGGCGCAGAAGAACTCGCGCGCGGCGGCGCCGCCCATGGACCGAACTACCGCGCCTTCATCGGTCGGGAAGACCCGCAGTCCGTTGTCGGCCGGGTAGGCGTCGCCCTGTCCCGGCAGCAGGACGGACCCCGGCACGAGAAGGACGGCGGCGGTCAGGACGGCGCGTAGCATGGGTGGTCCTCCTTCCAGGGCAGGCCGAATATGGAACGCCGGTCCCGTGCAGGCGTTCCCTCTCGGACGCACGCATACTGGAGGACGGCATGGCCGGAAGGAACGACCCCACGAAGGACGGCCGCGAGGTGACTGCCCGCGAGGCGGCGTTCCCTCACGACCACGATCCCGCCCGCGACGAGGCGCGGCCCCGCCCCGCGGAAGACGAGCGCGGCCGCGGACGTGCCGACCCGCTCGGTCATGGCGACGGCGCGAGCGAGCCGCAGGGCGCCGCCCGCCCGGAGGAGGCCGAGATGGCACGCGCCCGCGCCGCTACGGCCGCGGGGCGCATGCCGGGCACCACGCACGACCCGAACTCCGTCACGACGATGACGGACGCCGAGCCGCATCCCGACGGGAAGGACGACTACTACCCGCCCAAGAAGGGCGAGGACGAACGGCCTTAGGCCCTACTCGGCCGCATGGGGGGCGACGGACGGCGGCAGCACCGCCGCTTCGTCCCCTTCGGCGTCGAACCCGACCGGCATGTCCTTCCGCGTCCGAGCCCCGAGGCGGCGGAGCGTGTCGAACTGGTTCAGGACGTTGCCGTTGCCCCGAGAGAGGCGGTCGAGCGCGGTCGAATGCTCCGACTGGGCGCGGTCCAGATGGTCGCCGACCTTCTCGAACGCCTCAAGCACCCCCGCCATCTTGTCATGGAGGAGGCCCGCCCGGCGGGCGATGTCCTCAGCGTTGGATTCCCGCCGCTCGACCGCCCAGACATGCTGGATCGTCCTGAGCGCCATCATCAGCGTCGTCGGCGTCGCGATGCCGACCCGCTTGGCTATGGCGCGCGAGGTCAGGTCGTCCTGCACCTCCAGCGCGGCGGCCAGCGCCCCTTCGACCGGCATGAACATCAGAACGTAGTCGACCGCGCCCCGGACCATGCCGGAATAGTCGCGCCCGGCGAGCTCGTCGATATGCCTCTGCACCGCCTGGACATGCGCCCGCATCCGGCGCGTGCGCTCCTCCTCGTCGCCGGCGTTCACGGCCGCCTCGTAGGCGACCAGCGAGACCTTCGAATCGATCACGACGACCTTGTCGCCGGGCAGCCGCACCACGACGTCCGGGCGGCGGCGGCCCCCCTCGCCGTCGTCGACCGAGAACTGCGTCTCGAACTCCGCGCCCCGGCGCAGGCCGCTGTCCTCGAGCACCCGCTCGAGGATCATCTCGCCCCAGGCGCCCTGGCGCTGCTTCTCGCCCTTCAGGGCGTTCGTCAGCGCGACCGCCTCCTTCGAGACCTCCTCGGAGCGGCGGGAGAGACCTTCGATCTCGGCCTTCAGACGCTCGCGATCCTTCGCGGCGCCCTCGTGGGCGGTGCGAAGCTCGCGCTGGAAGTGGTCGACCTGCTCGCGCATGGGCTTCATCAACGCTTCGACCCGCTCGCGGTTGAGGGTGCCGAACCGCTCGCCCTGATCCTTCAGGGTCTGCTCGGCCAGCGCCTTGAAGCGGTCGGTCATGTCCTCGCGCATCCGTGTGAGGAGCTTCACCTCCTCGTCGTGCCGCTCGGCCCGCGCGGCGAGCTGGCGGCGCAGCCCCTCGTTCGTGACCTGCAGGCCCGCGACCTCCTCGCGCGCCTCGTCCAGCGTGGCCTGGATGGCGCGGCGCTGATCCTCGGCGCGGGCGTCCGCCTCGCGCCGTTCCTGCCGCAGGCCCTCCGCCTGGCGCTCGAGCCGTTCGGCGCCCTCGCGCAGGCGCGCGGCCTCGGAGGAGAGGCGGACGATCTCGGCGCCGTCCCGCTCCGCCCGGTCCGCCCCTTCCGCCAGCCGCCGCTCGGCCGAGGCCGCGCGGGGCGCGTGCCCCCGGGCCGAGAGCCAGAGGACGAGGAAGAGGAGCGCAAGCGCACCGCAGAGAATCGCGGCGGGAAGGAGTGGGTCGGTCATGGCGGGCGACTCCGGCGGTGTGCGTTCCCCGATCGTTCCCCCATAGCCCCCGCCGCCGTCAAGCGTCCGCGGATCGCGCGGGGTCGGATCAGCCGCCCAGCAGCCCCTCGCCCTGCTCGTCGATCATCTGCCGCGCCTTGCGGAGCGAGGCGTCGGCCGCCGCCTCGCGCGATTCCAGAAGGTCGGCGCGGATCATGTGATGGGTCCGGCCGTCCTTCTCGATCATCGCGCCGATCCGCCACTTGTCGCCCTCGGGCGCGGGCTCGGGGCGGATCGTGAAGCCTTCATGGGTCTCGGGCGGCACCTCGGACGCAGAGCCGCCGCCGCCGCCGAAGAGCTTCTTGAGGAAGGACATGGGCGACTCCAGGGATGGCGGAACGGGTTCCGCCCTATTGATCGAGGAAGCTGCGCAGCTTGCGCGACCGGCTAGGGTGCTTGAGCTTCCGCAGGGCCTTGGCCTCGATCTGGCGGATACGCTCGCGCGTGACGGAGAACTGCTGGCCCACCTCCTCGAGCGTGTGGTCCGTGTTCATGCCGATGCCGAAGCGCATCCGCAGCACCCGCTCCTCGCGCGGCGTCAGCGAGGACAGCACGCGCGTCGTCGTCTCCTTCAGGTTCTCCTGGATCGCGGAGTCGAGCGGCAGGACGGCGTTCTTGTCCTCGATGAAGTCGCCGAGCTGGCTGTCCTCCTCGTCCCCGATGGGCGTCTCGAGGCTGATCGGCTCCTTGGCGATCTTCATCACCTTGCGGACCTTCTCCAGCGGCATCTGCAGCTTGGCGGCCAGCTCCTCGGGCGTCGGCTCGCGGCCGATCTCGTGCAGCATCTGGCGCCCGGTCCGCACCAGCTTGTTGATCGTCTCGATCATGTGGACGGGGATGCGGATCGTGCGCGCCTGATCGGCGATGGACCGGGTAATGGCCTGACGGATCCACCAAGTCGCGTAGGTCGAGAACTTGTAGCCGCGGCGATACTCGAACTTGTCGACCGCCTTCATCAGGCCGATGTTGCCTTCCTGAATAAGATCAAGGAACTGCAGGCCGCGGTTCGTGTACTTCTTGGCGATCGAGATCACGAGGCGCAGGTTCGCCTCGACCATCTCCTTCTTCGCCTGCCGGGCCTCCTTCTCGCCCTTCTGGACCTGCTGGACGATGCGCCGGAACTCGGGGATGTCGACGCCGACATACTGACCCACCTGGGCCATGTCGCCGCGCAGCTCCTCGATCTTCGGGGTCGACCGCTCGAACAGCGAGGCCCAGCCGCGGCCGGACTTCTCGCGCATGCGATCCATCCAGCCGGGGTCCAGCTCGGCGCCCTTGTAGGCATCGACGAACTCGCGCCGATTGATGCGGGCTTGGTCGGCCAGCTTCACCATGGCGCTGTCGATGGACATGATCCGCCGGTTGATGCCGTAGAGCTGGTCGACCAGCGCCTCGATGCGGTTGTTGTGAAGGTGCAGCTCGTTGACGAGCGCCACGATGGTCGCGCGCAGCTCCTGGTACTTCGCCTCGTCCCCCTCGCCGAACGAGCCGTCCTCGTTCAGCTGGGCGCTGATCCGGCTGTCCTGCATCTCCGAGAGCTCGGCGTAGTCGTGCGCGATCACCTCCAACGTCTCGAGGACGCGGGGCTTGAGCTGCGCCTCCATCGCCGAGAGCGAGAGGTTCGCGACGTCGTCCTCGTCGTCCTCGTCGATCTCCTCGTCCTGGATCGGGTTGCCGTCGGCGTCGACCTCCTGCTTCCTCTCACCCGGCTGGCCGGCGGCTCCGGCGACGGGGGCGACGGGGGCGGCGGCCGCTTCCTCGCCCATCTGGTCGCCGAACGTCGTCTCGAGGTCGATGACGTCCCGCAGCAGGATGTCCTCGTTCAGAAGCTCGTCGCGCCAGATCGTGATGGCCTGGAACGTCAGGGGGGATTCGCAGAGGCCCGCGATCATCGTGTTGCGGCCGGCCTCGATGCGCTTGGCGATGGCGATCTCGCCCTCGCGCGACAGCAGCTCGACGCTGCCCATCTCGCGCAGGTACATCCGGACGGGGTCGTCCGTCCGGTCCAGCTTCTCGGAGGTGTTGCCCGCCACGGCGACGGCGCCGCCCTGCTGCTCCTTCGTAGCGATGGCGGTCGACTTCGCCGCCTCGACCTCCTCCTCGGATTCCTCGTCCTCGATGACGTTGATGCCCATCTCCGAGAGCATGGACATCACGTCCTCGATCTGCTCGGAGGACACCTGCTCGGGCGGAAGGACCGCGTTGAGCTGATCGTAGGTTATGTACCCTCGCTCGCGCGCCTCGCCGATCATCTTCTTCACGGCGGCCTGGCTCAAGTCGAGCGACATCGCCTCGCCTCGATCGGGGGCTTCGGTACCGTCCGTGTCCTTCGCCATCGCTCGCTCTCCTCCCTCGGCGGCTCGGCGCCCACCGGGCCCCGATAGTGATTCGCCGATGATTCGGGGTGATTCGCCCACCGAATCCTTATCCCGCCTGATCCCGGGGAACACCCCGAACGGCGGAACCGCAATCCCGCCGGTGCTTCATTCGCCTCCGTCCCGGGCGCCGCCGGGAAGAAGCCGCTCCAGTTCGGCCCACGCCTCCCGCTCGGTGCGCGAGAGAGGCACGCCGTTCGGCGCCGTCTCGTAGACCGTGTCGTCCTCCGCGGCCGCGCGCCGGGCCTCGTCATGGGCGCGGGCGGCGCGGCCCAGCCGCCAGTCCGTACCCTCGCCCGGCAGCCCCTCCAGCGCCTCGGCGGCCTCGGCCACCTCGGCAGCCAGCACGCGCGCGGCCTCGAGCTTGCCGATCTCCTCGCGCAAGGTCGCCAGGGCGAGCGCGGCGTCGCCCGGAGCACGTATGGCCGGGTGCTCGCGGAGGTGGGGACGGGCGCGCAACGCTTCAAGGGCGCCGCCCGGAATGCTCTCTGCGCAGAGGTCCGGGGAGGCGGCGTGCTGGAGGACCGCGGAGGCGAGGCGCGACCAGAGCGGGCCGAAATCGTGCGCCTCGATCCTGTCCTCCACGGCGTCGAGCAGCCCGGGGTGGAGGAGCAGCACCCCGAGGACCAGCCCCTCCCTGATCTCGACCTCGGCCTCGCCCCCGCGCGCGAGGGCGGAGGCCCGGCCCGGGCCGGGGATCACCGGCCGGGGCGCGTCGCGGAAGCCGCGCCCGAACCCCCGTCCGCCCCCCTGCCCACGCGGGGCGAAGCCGCCGCTTCGCGCCTTCGCCTCGCGCGAGCCGAACGCGGCGGTCCGGCGCTCCTGGATGGCGTCGGCGTAGTGGCGGCGCAGGCCGGGGTCGGGGATGCGCCGGATCGCCTCGCGCAGCGCCTTGTCGGCCGCGGCGCGTCGCTCGGGCGTGTCGAGCGGGCGCGCCGTCTCCCGCCGCCACAGCATCTCGACGAGGGGGATCGCCCCCTCCAGCGCCTCCTTCGCGGCCTCGGGGCCCTTCTCGCGGATCAGGTCGTCGGGGTCCTTGCCATCGGGCATGAGGGCGAAGCGCAGCGAGCGCCCGGCCTCCAGCAGCGGCAGGGCCAGGTCGACTATCCGCTCCGCCGCGCGCAGCCCCGCCCGATCCCCGTCGAGCGCGACGACGGGCTCGTCCGCGAGGCGCCAGAGCCGGCGGAGCTGGCCTTCGGTCACCGCCGTCCCCATCGGCGCGACCGTGGCGATGCCGGCCAGGTCGAGGGCGATGACGTCCATGTACCCCTCGGCCAACACCACCGGCCCGCCGTCCCGGGCGCGGTCGCGGGCGTTCGCCTCGTTCCAGAGGATCGCGCCCTTGTCGAAGAGGACCGTGTCGGGGCCGTTCAGGTACTTGGCCTTCGCCCCGTTCGACATGGCCCGCCCCGCGAGGGACACCGCCCGCCCCCGCGCGTCGCGGATGGGAAACACGATGCGGTCGCGGAACCGGTCATAGGCGTCGCCCGGCCCGTCCGGCTTCGCGGCGAGGCCCGCGGCGATCGCCTCGGCCTCGGAGATGCCCTTCTTGCCCAGCGCGTCGATCACGCCGCGCCGAGCGTCGGGCGCAAAGCCCAGGCCGAAGCGGCGGACGGCCTCCTCGCCCAGGCCGCGTCGCGCGAGGTAGCCGCGCGCATCCTTGGCCGCCGCGCCGTTCAGAAGTGTCGCGTAGTGCCTGAACGCCGCCTCCACCACGTCCGACAGGCCCCGCTTCGCCTCCTCGCGCCTGGCGGCGTCCGGATCGCGGGCAGGCATGGTCATCCCGGCCTCCGTGGCCAGGATCTCGACCGCCTCCATGAAGCCGACATTCTCGGTCTCGCGCACGAAGGAGATGGCATCGCCCTTCGCGTGACAGCCGAAGCAGTAGTAGTAACCTTGCCGGTCGAGGACGTGGAAGCTTGCAGTCCTCTCGCCGTGGAACGGGCACGGCGCCCACCAGTCGCCCTTGGCGCGGTTAGACTTGCGCTGGTCCCAGACAACCTTGCGCCCCACGACGTCCGCCAGCGACAGCCGGTTCCGCAGCTCGTCGAGAAATCCATCCGGAAGCGCCATGCCCCGGAATATCGGCCCCGCCGGCCGAGAGTCGAGGGCATGCGCCCGCATCTGCCGCTACAGGCGGATTGCCCCTTCGTCATATACCTGCCCCGTCTTGCGAGAAGCGCGCCCGCCCGGCGCGGGCCCGGCAAGGGTCGCCGCAGCGGCAGTCGTCAGCTGCAGGAGGAGATTGTGCGTCGCGCGATCTCCGCGCCGCCCGCGTTCCGCACGCTGACGGCGAGCGTACCCCCGCCCGCGAAGAAATCCAGAAGGCCGGCGTCGTCGCAAAGGCCCCGCGCGAACGTGCCGGCGATGGCGTCGCCGACCCGCGCCCCGGCCGAGGCGTCGACGGGGGCGTCCACCCGGATCGTCATCGCGACGTCGGAGCCATCCCTCGTCACGCCTGTGACCCGCGCGCCGCCGGCATCCTGGCCCACCTGCCCTCGCAGCTGCTCCTCCACGGCGAATGCACGGATCTCGGCGCCCGCGGCGCCGGTCTCGCCGCCATCGGCGGGGCCGGGCAGCGTCCGCGGGATGCCGCCGTCCGGCGCCTCCGCTGCGCATCCGGCCAGGAGGAGCGCGGCCGCTCCGCCAATGAAGATCGTGCTCCGCACCTTTCACCTCCCTCGTCGTGCCGCCGTCGCCATGGGTCTCGGTCCCCGGGGCGCGGCAAGCTCCTTCCGTCTTATATACGCCATCCCGGCATAGGGGCGGCATCCTTCGCCGGAACCCGCCGGCAGGCGTGAAGCCGCCCTCAGTCGGGGCGGCCGTGATCGCCGCGGGTGTCGGGATCCTCCAGCAGGTCGTCCGGCGCCTCCGCCGGCTCGGGGGTCTGCGCCTTGTGCTTCTTCGTGTCGACGTCGCGCAGGTATCCCGCCCCCGAGGCGGCATCCCCGGTCTTGGGCAGGCCGACATCCTCGGACGGGCGGTCGGCGTTCTTGATCTTCGGCTCGGTCATGGAACCCTCCTCGTGCGTCGAAGGGCCAACGGCCGACCACCGCGCGGCGTTCCACATTCCCCGGGCATGGCCGAACGCCGCGCGTTCACAGCCCCTTCGAGCGATAGGACCTCGCCACCCGCTCGATCGCGACGAGGAAGGCGGCCGTCCGCAGGTCGGGCACGTCGTCGCGCGCGTTCCAGACCTCCGAGATCGCCTGGTAGGCCTCGCGCATCGTGTCGTCGAGGCCCGAGCGGACCAGCTCCAGCTCGCCGGCGCCGCGCAGGTAGTCGCGCTTGAAGTTGTCCGAAAGCGTCCAGGGCACGCCGGAATGGGCCGAAAGCCGCTCGAGCTCGTCGACGAGGAGCTGGTGGCGCGATTCCTCTGCCCGGCGCTGCATCCGCCCGAACCGAATATGGGAGAGGTTCTTCACCCATTCGAAGTAGGACACGGTCACGCCGCCCGCGTTGGCGTACATGTCCGGGATGATGACGCAGCCCCGCTCGCGTAGTAGCTCGTCGGCGCCGGCGGTGACGGGACCGTTCGCCGCCTCGATGACGAGGGGCGCCATCACGCGGTCGGCGTTGCCGAGGTGGATCGTTCCCTCCATCGCGGCGGGGATCAGGATGTCGCAGTCCAGCTCGACCACGCGGGCGCCGTCGGGGTCGTACTCGGCGTCCGGAAGGCCCTTCACGCCGTCCGTTTCCCGCAGGTGGGCCGCCGCCTTCTCGACGTCGATCCCGCCTGGACCCGAGACCATCCCGTCCCGTTCGCCGATGCCGACGATCACGCAGCCGTCCTCCTCCTGGAGGAACTTCGCCGCGTGGTAGCCCACGTTGCCGAGGCCCTGCACCACGACGCGCTTGCCCCGCAGCCCGCCGGAGAGGCCGGTGCGGGCGACGTCCCTCTCGTGACGGAAGAACTCGCGCAGGGCGTACTGCACGCCGCGGCCCGTCGCCTCGACCCGGCCCTGGATGCCGCCGGCGTTCAAGGGCTTGCCGGTGACGCAGGCCCGGCCGTTGATGTCGGTCGTGTTCATCCGCTGGTACTGGTCGACGATCCAAGCCATCTCGCGCGCGCCGGTGCCCATGTCGGGGGCGGGCACGTTCTGCGCGGGGTTGATCAGGTCGCGCTTCACCAGCTCGTAGGCGAAGCGGCGGGTGATCTTCTCCAGCTCCTCCTCGGACCACTCGCGCGGGTCGATGCAAAGCCCCCCCTTCGAGCCGCCGAAGGGCGTCTCCACCAAGGCGCACTTGTAGGTCATCAGCGCGGCCAGCGCCTCGACCTCGTTCTGGTTGACGGACAGGGCGTAGCGGATGCCGCCCTTCACGGGCTCCATGTGCTCGGAATGGACGCTGCGGTAGCCGGTGAAGGTGTGGATCTCGCCCCGCAGACGCACGCCGAAGCGCACCGTGTAGGTCGAGTTGCAGATGCGGATCTTGTCGATCAACCCGGCGCTGAGCCCCGAGAGGGCGGCGGCCCTCTCGAACATCGTGTTCACGCTCTCCCGGAAGCCGGGCTCGGCGCCGCGCGCGCCGCCGTCATGGGCCATGGTCCGTCCTCTCCCGCAGCGGCCCGAGGCGGCCGCCCCGTGGACCTAGCGCGGACCGCGGCGCTTCGCATCCCCTTGCAAAAGCCTCCCGCGCGCCGTGCAAACAAACCGTTTCCGAGATCGAACCGTCACATTTTTGCCGCGATACGCTGCGCAGTGGTCTCTGGGGCGGTTCGCGCCCGACATGCTGATTGCGGGAGGCTGGCGATGCCGCGGATTTCGTTCGAGAAGACGGGCCGAGGGGCGCGGGCGTTCCTCCGGGGGGAGGATGGCGGCCTCACCTGGCTGGCCGTCGTGATCTTCATGCTCATCGTCATCGCCGGCGGCCTCGCGGTCGACGTCGCCAACAACGAGTACAAGCGCGCCCGGCTGCAGGGCACGCTGGACCGCGCGGTGCTGGCCGCAGCGGACTTGGACCAGACCGGCGACCAGGAGACGGTCGTCCGGAACTACATGGCGGTGGAAGGGCTGCAGGACCTGCCCCTCGACGTGGAGGTCTTCGACAACGGCCTCACGCGCCGGGTCTCGGCCTACTCCCGCGGGCCCGAGGACACCCTGCTGATCCGGATGCTAGGCTTCGATACCCTGCCCGTGGTCGGCGGTGCCGTCGCGGAGGAGAACACCTCCGACGTCGAGATCAGCCTGGTGCTCGACATCTCGACCTCCATGCGCACGAGCGGGCGCCTGGAGGCGATGCAGAACGCGGCGAAGCAGTTCGTGATCGACGTCCTGCCCGAAACGGACGACGAGGTGGGGGCGGGCGTCACGACCGTCTCGCTGGTGCCCTACTCCATGTCGGTGAACGTCGGCGAGGATCTGCTGCGGCGCTTCATGAACTCGTCGGACCCGTCCGGAACCCCGCTGATCCACGACCTGTCATTCTGCGCGGCCTTCGAGGACGAGGCATTCGACACCCTCGCGCTGAACCCGGCGCACATGCGCCAGGCGGACCACTTCATCCACAACGACAAGGGGCGGCACGAGTGGGCCCCCTATCGCCGCCCCGAGACGCTGCTGTGCCCCCGCGACGCCAGCATCGCGACAGGCGGCGTGGACGTCGGGCGCATGATCCCCTTCGCCACCCGCAGCGGCCCCCTCGTGGACGCCATCGACGCCCTCGAGCCTGTGGCGTCGACCGGGATCGACAACGGGATGCGCTGGGCGGTGAACCTGCTCGACCCTAGCGCGCGCCCGATCATCGCCGACCTGGTCGACGAGAACGCGATCGACGCCGATGCGGACGGCCGCCCTGTGGGCTACGCGCGCAACGACAACGTGAAGATCATCGTCTTCATGACCGACGGCGACCCGGACGGCCAGCGGAACCTCAACCCCGCCCTGCGCGGCGACGGCCTGTCCAACGTCTTCCAGCACACCGCCACCGGCAAGTACATGATCCTGCTGCGCGACTACCGGCAGGTGACGGGGCGCCCCGAGGACGACGACGACGGGCGCAGCACCGGCGGCGTGGACGACCGGGGCACCCAGCCCGACTATCCCCGCATGACCCATTTCCCGGGCGCCGACCCGGAGTACGAGACCTATGCGGAGCTCGAGGAGGACGACCTGGAGCAGCACGCCCTCTGGTACTGGGTGAACGACGACCAGGTCACGGAGCGGGAGCGGCGCAGCAACGTGGGGCGGTTCGAGCGCTATCCCTACACGAGCGAGGGGGATGACGACGAAGAGCGGAACGACTGGGACGAAATCGGCGGCGAGCTGCGGCGCCTGACCTACGCCGAGGTGTTCGACCGGTTCACGATCTACGACTTCACCAACACCCTCTACTGGCATCCCCGCCGCGAAGGCCATGTCAGCGACGACGACTGGCGCGTCATCAGCAACCCGCGCTCGGACACGAACGACCGGGCGGGGCACAACAGCCGGATGATGGATCTCTGCAACCTCGCGAGACAGCAGCGCACCGTGACGGACACCCGCCCGAACATCCTCATCTACACGATCGGGTTCGAGATGGACGGCATCACCACGCGCGATAATCGCCGCAAGAACGCCCGCGATCTCCTGCGCGACTGCGCCAGCGGACTGTCCTACTACTACGACACCGAGATCACGAGCGACAGCGAGACGGTCAGCCTGGCCCAGGCGTTCGAGGAGATATCCCTGCAGATCAACGCGCTGAGGCTCGTCCGATGATACGCGTCATTCGCCGCCTGGCTCGTGCGGCGAGGCGCGAGGACGGGTTCATGGCGATGGAGTTCGCGATCCTGATGCCCGCGATGCTCCTCTTCCTGTGCTTCGGCATCGAGGTCGGGACCTTGATGGCGCGCTCGGCGATGCTCGACCGCGCCGTCGACATCGCCTCGCGCGACCTGAGGCTCGGCACCGTCAGCCCGCTTTCCTACGACGAGTTCCGGGAAAGCATCTGCGACAAGGTCGCGATCATCGGCGATTGCCAGTCGAGCCTGATCGTCGAGGTCGTCGATTTCAGGGACGTCGACGCGGGGACCTGGCGCAGCACCTCGGTCTGCGCCGCCCGCGGAGGCGCCGACCTCGTGCCCGCGGATTCGGTGACCTACGCACCGGGGTTCCAGAACACGATCAAGCTGGTACGCGCCTGCATGCCGATCGACAGCTTCTTCCCCGGTGCGGGGCCCCTGGCCCTTCTGCCGAGGGACGCGAACGGCGACTTCCGCATCGTCTCGATCAACGCCTTCGTCCACGAGCCGGAGTTAAACCCATGACGCGTCGCATCCCCCACCGGATGGCCGCCGCATTCCGCCGCTTCTTCCGCGACGAGGACGGGGTCCTGTCGATCGAGGCCGCATTGACCTGGCCGCTTCTCTTCATGGGCTGCGCGTTGATGATGGTCCTCTGGGACGGCTTCAGCACGCGCACCAAGACCCTCAGGGCGAACTACGTGGTCGCGGACCTGGCTTCGCGGCAGACGGAACGGATTACCCAGGGCATGCTCGACGACTACAACACCCTCTTCCGGCTCGTCTCCGCCTCGCGCGGCGAGACGGCGATCAGGGTATCGCTCGTCACCGCCGAGCTCAGCGATCCCGACGATCCCGACAGCGAACTCCTCCACTCCCTTCGCTGGTCCGAGCAGTCGGGCGGCGTCTCGGGGGCACCGAGCTACGAGGCGATCGCAAGCGACGGGGGCGTCCCGCCGATGGTAGCGGGCGAGCACCTCCTGATCGTCGACGTGTTCCGCTCCTGGGTTCCGATCCGGTCCTTCGGCGAGCTGGCGCCCCAGCTGATGACCGAGAGGTCGGCCACCCGCCCCCGGTTCTCGACGACGATCGACTTCAGGTAGTCGGGCCCCGCGCCGCGACGGCCGCCGCCACCGCTTCAGACAGGGCCCGCGCCTCGGCCCCTGCGACGACGCCGCCCACCCCGACGCGCCGCCCCAGCCGCCACCAGAGGCCCGGCCGCCAGGCGACGGGGCCGACAGCGCGGTTCAGGCGCAGCACGAACCCCGCCGAGGGCTTGGCGGCAAACGGCCCCCTCTCCGAGCGACTGATGGCGGCGAGCGGGGCGAGGATCTCGCCCCCCTCCTCGCTCAGCGCTTCGCAGGTCAGCACGAGGCGGGTCCGCGTCGCGGCCCGCAGCCATCCGGCCATCCCCAGTGCCCCGAGGCCCAGCACGCCGAGCACGAGGCGCCCGCCCGCCGAGAGGTCCGGCGCCGCGGCGGCCATCCAGAGCACGAGCGCGCCCAGCCCCCCCAATATCCCGAGCGCGAGGAAGCGGCGCGCGGGCGAGGGGGCGGCGGTGAGGATCACGTCGTCGTCCATGCCCTCGCGCCTATCGCGCGCCGCCCCCCGGAGCCACCCGTAAGATCATGTCCGGCCCGTACGATCATGCCTGGAAGGGGTTGCGGGCGCCCGCCGGCGGGGATATCGCCCCGCCACGCCGACGATGCGGTCGTGGCGGAATTGGTAGACGCGCAGCGTTGAGGTCGCTGTGGGGTAACACCCGTGGAAGTTCGAGTCTTCTCGACCGCACCATGACACGCCGTCCCTTTCGGGGCGGCGTTTCGCGTTCATGGGCCCCAAGTCGCGAAGGCTCGCTTGCCGGACGCCGCGTCCCCGGATTTCACGGCAGCATCGCCAGCCAGCCCAGCGCCGTGAGGAGCGAGGCCGCCGTTCCCACCAGCACCGACGTCGCGGCCACCCGGCGCGCGCGGCCATAGAGGTCGGCGAAGATGTAGGCGTTGATCCCCGGCGCCATCGCCGCCGTCACCACCGCCGAACGCAGAGCGTCCGTGGAAAGCCCGAAGGACGTCCCGAGGCCGAAGGTCACCGCCGGATGCAGCACGAGCGAGAGGGCGCAGACGAAGGCGACCGTGGGCAGGCTGCCTTCCGGCCGGTAGCGCCAGAGGACGCCCCCCAGTCCGAACAGCGCGGCCGGAAGCGCCGTCCGCACGAGAAGGTCCAGCGCCTCGGCCAGCATGGCCGGCTGCGGCAGCGCCAGGAGGTTGAACGCGAGGCCGAGCGCGATCCCCAGGATCAGGGCGTTCGAGAACATCGACCGCAGGACCTTCGGCGGCAGCCCGGCCAGGCCGGCCCCTGCGGCGCGGGCGCGAGCGACCTCCATCGCCGTGATCCCGAGGCCGTAGCAGACCGGCGAGTGGATCGCGATGATCGCGTAGTTCCCCGCCAGCGCGTCCGGCCCGAAGGCCCTCTCGGTGATGGGCAGCCCGAGGAGGAGCGAATTCGAGAAGAGCGCGCCGAACCCGATGGCGATGCTGTCCTCCCACCCCCGTCCGAAGAGACGCCGCGCCCCGAGGACCCCCAGCGCGAAGGACAGGACGGCGCCGACGTAGAACGCGGCGAGAAGGCGGGGGTCGAACTCCGCCCCGAGGTCGAGGGTCGAGATCGCGCGAAAGAGCAGCGCAGGGATCGCGAACTTCTGGGTGAAGCGCATCAGCCCCTCGACCGTGGCGTCGGTCATCGCCCCCGTGCCGCGGGCGGCGTAGCCGAAGCCGATGACCAGGAAGACCGGCCCGGTGACGGCGATCAGGTCTTCCATCGGGGGGGGACGGGCAGCTCGATGGTCATGCCGTCATGGGCCGGCGCGACGTCTTCCGGCGTCTCGGCATCGACGGCGGCATGGTCGAGGTCCACGTGCATGTTCGTCAGCACGGCGCGTCGGGGCCGGGCCCTCCCTATCCAATCCAGCGCGAGGTCGAGGTTGGCGTGCGTGGGGTGCGGCCGGCGGCGCAGCGCGTCGACGACGAGGACGTCGAGCCCCTTCAGATGCGGCCAGCTATCATCGGGGATGGCCACGGCGTCGGGCACGTAGGCCAGACCGCCGATCCTGAGGCCGAGGCAGGGCGTCGCGCCGTGATCGACCGCGAACGGCACCACCCCGATCGGGCCGCCCGGGCCGTCCACCTCGACCGGACCGGAGAGGTCGCGCAGGTCGCAGATCGGCGGGTAGGGCGAGCCTTCGGGCGCGGCGAAGGCATAGCCGAACCGCGCGAGCAGCGCGGCGCGCGTCGGTTCGTCCGCCCAGCAGGGGATGCGCGTCCCGGTGCGGAAGTAGATCATCCGAAGGTCGTCTATGCCGTGGACGTGGTCGGCATGGGCATGGGTCCAGACCACCCCGTCGAGGCGCCCGGTCCGCGTCCCGAGGAGCTGCTCGCGCAGGTCGGGCGAGGTGTCCACGAGGACGATCGTGGTGCCCCCCCGCCCCACCCGCTCGACGAGGAGCGAGCAGCGGCGGCGCCGGTTCTTCGGGTTCGAGGGATCGCATTCGCCCCATTCGTCGGGCAGGCGCGGCACGCCCCCCGAGGAGCCGCAGCCGAGGATGGTGAAGCGCAGGGTCAAGCGGCCTCCGGCGGCCGGTCCGCGACCGTCTTCCAGAACAGGCGCTCGAAGTTCGCCTCCGTCGCTGCGGCGAAGGCGTCGTAGTCGATCCCGAACACGTCCGCGCCGACCCGGGCGGTGTGGGCGACGAAGGCCGGCTCGTTCCGCTTGCCGCGATGGGGGGGCGGGGCGAGGTAGGGCGCGTCGGTCTCGACGAGGATCCGGTCCAGCGGGGCGGCGGCGAAGACGTCCCGTAGCTCCGCCGAGCGGGGGAAGGCGGCGATCCCGGACATGGAGAGGTAGAAGCCCAGGTCCAGCGCCGCCTTCGCCAGCGCCCCGCCGGAGGAGAAGCAGTGCATCACGCAGGAGAAGGGCCCGGCCCGGTGCTCCTCCTGGAGGATGCGCGCCATGTCCTCGTCCGCGTCGCGGGCGTGGATGATCAACGGCAGCTTCGTCCGGCGCGCGGCCTCGACATGGACGCGCAGCGACTCCTGCTGGGCGGCGGCGCTGTCGGCGGTGTAGTGGTAGTCGAGGCCCGTCTCGCCAATCCCGACCATCTTCGGATGCTCGGCGAGGGCCGCGAGGGTTCCGGGCGTCGGGACGCCTTCCTCCGCGACGGACATGGGGTGCGTCCCGGCGGCCCAGAAGACGGAAGCGTGGGCCTCGGCGATCGCGCGCACCCCTGGCGCGGCAGGCAGGCGCGTGCAGATGGTCACCATCCTGTGGACCCCGGCCTCGGCGGCGCGTGCGACGAGGGCCTCGCGCTCGCCGTCGAAGGCGTCGAAGTCGAGGTGGCAGTGGCTGTCGGTGATCGCGGGCGGCATGGCGACCGGCTACGGCGCGGGCCGGTGCCGCGCAAGCGGGGATGGAGGAAGCCGGCGCGATCGGGGTCCGCGCCGGCCGCCCGCAGCTAGCCTGCCGCCGCGTCGATGGAAAGAAGCGCCTCGAGGATCAGCCCCGCCGGGTCGAGGTTCACCGCCCGGCCATGGCGCAGGCGCGGGACCAGCTCGGCGTGGAGGTCGGCCCAGCGGCGGGGGCGGCCCGCGTGGCGGGCGAAGGCCGCGGCTTCGCCGGGGGCGGCCTCGGGGGCGGCCTCGCCGGTCGCGGCCTGCCGTGCGAGGCGGGCGAGCATCCTGTCGATGAGGTCGATCCCGACGTCGAGCCGCCCGGCGTTTCTGGGCCCGGCGCAGGATTCGGCCAGCTTGATCGCCGCGGGCCGCGGCATCCCCGGCGCCTTCCCGACGAGCCCCACGAGATCGGCGTAGAAGGCAGGCCCCCCTTCGGCGACGAGGCGGATCGCCTCGCCCACGCTGCCGCCCGACAGCTCGCCCAGGGCAGGATCGGCCTCGGCCCCCGCGAGGGCCATCGCCTCGGACGTCTCGCCGGGGGCGAGGGGCGCGAGGCGCAGGACCCGGCAGCGCGAGCGGATCGTCGGCAGGAGGCGCGAGGGCGCGTGCGCGACGAGGAAGATCACCGTGCGGGCGGGCGGCTCCTCCAGGGTCTTCAGAAGGGCGTTCTGTGCCTGGACGTTCATCTCGTCCGCCGCGTCGACGATCAGCGCGCGCCAGCCGCCGTCGGGCGCGGAGAGGCCCAGGAAGGGCGCGGCCGCGCGCACCTCGTCCACCCTGATCTGCTGCGCGAGGGCGCTGCCGGTGGCGTTCGTGCCCCGGCGGATCACGTGGATCCCCCCTTCGCCGCCCGCGCGGGCCCGGCGCAGCGCGGGGTGGTCCTCCGGCACGTCGCCCTCGGGCATCCCGGCGCGCAGCCAGGCGGCGAGGCGGTGCGCCAGCGTCGCCTTCCCGATGCCGCGCGGGCCGGTCAGCAGCCAGGCGTGGTGCAGCCGGCCCGACCGGGCCGCGGCCCGGAACTGCGCCTCGGCGGCCCCGTGGCCGACCACGCGGGGCGCCTCGCGCGGATGGGGCGCGCCGGGCAGGCGGTCGGATTCGGGCGGGCCCTCGACCTCCGGCACCTGAACGGCCCGCACCATCAGAGCGCCGCCAGGACGCGGGCGTGGACGGCCTCCGGCGTGCCGGAGCCGTCGATCACGCGGATGCGGTCCGGGAACGCCTTCGCGATGGCGAAGAAGTTCGCGCGAAGCCTTTGCTGGAAGGGCAGGCCCAGGCTTTCGAAGCGCATCTCGGCCGCCTCCCGTCCCGCGCGGCTGCGGAGCTGCGAGAGGAGGACCTCCTCCTCCTGCGATCGCGGATCGCCCTGCGGGTCGAGGCGGCTCGCCTCCTCTGCCCTGGCGGCGCGCAGATAGCTGCGCTTCAGCCCCTCCTCGGGGGGAAGGTCGACGATGAAGGTCCGATCCGGCTCGAGCCCGATCATGGCCCGGTGGAGGGTGTCGACCAACCCGGCATGGCCGGTGCCCTCGCCCCCCTGATATGCCCGGGTCGAATCGGCGAAGCGGTCGGTGATGACCGTACGTCCTTGCTGCAGCGCTGGAATTATCCTCCGCTCCAGGTGGTCGCGCCGGGCGGCGGTGAAGAGGCATATCTCCGTCTCCGGCGACCAGCGGCCGGGATCGCCCGTCAAAACGAGGGCGCGTATCTCCTCCGCGCCGGTCGACCCGCCGGGCTCGCGGGTCAGGACGACCCCCTCGCCCCGGCCGCGCATGGCGTCCGCGAGCATGCGGGCCTGGGTCGACTTGCCGGAGCCGTCGATGCCCTCGAACGAGATGAAGCGCGCCGTCATGCCTGCCGCCTAGCCGAGCCGCCCGGCGGGGTGAAGCGCCCTACCCGCCGGCGCCCTCGACCTCCGGCGCCGCCACGGCATCGCCTTCCGGCCCGTCCACGAGGCCGGTGCGCGCGATCAGGTCGCCGGCGAGGAGGCGCGCGGCGAGGGTCATGCGCGCCATCGGCCCACCCGCGGCGACGTCGGCCTCGGCATAGACGGGGACGCGATGCTCGGGCAGCTCGTCGCGGGTGATGACCAGTTCGCCCACGGGGTCGCCGGCGGCGATCGGCGCGGCGAGGGGGCCGTCATAGACGATCTCGGCGGCGATCTCGTCCTGCGCGAGGGCGGAGACGAGGAGGGTCACGTCCTCGCCCACGACGAGCCCCACGGACGGGACGTCGCCCAGCGAGACCTCGGCCTCGGCGAGCCGGGTCCCGGCGTCCACGAGGTCGCGCTCGACGAACTGGCGGAAGGCCCAGTTGACCAGCCGCTCGCTCTCGTCGGCGCGGGCCTGGCCGCTGTCGAGCCCCGTGATGACGAACACGATCCGGCGATCGCCCTGCGCCGCCGACCCGACGAGGCCGTAGCCCGCTTCCTGCGTGTGGCCGGTCTTCAGCCCGTCCGCACCGATGTCCAGGTAGAGCAAGGGGTTGCGGTTGTTGTGGTTGGAGGGGACGCGCCCGTCATAGGCGAAGGTCGTCTCGCCGAGATAGGGATAGTAGTCGGGGAACTCGGTGATCAGCGCCTCGGCGAGGATGCCGAGGTCGCGCAGGCTCATCCGGTGGTCGGGGTGCGGCCAGCCCGAGGCGTTCACGAAGGTCGAGTTGGTCATCCCGAGGTCGCGCGCGACGTCCGTCATCTGGCGCGCGAACGCCTCCTCCGTGCCGGCGAGGCCCTCGGCGATCACCACCGTCGCGTCGTTGCCCGACTGGACGGAGACGCCGCGGATCAGCTCCTCGACGGTGGGGCGGTCCCGCTCGGTCAGGAACATGGACGAGCCGCCCATCGCCGCCGCGCGGGCCGAGACCCCGAACGTGTCGTCGAGCTGCACCCGCCCGTCGCGCAGCGCGTCGAACAGCATGTAGAGGGTCATCAGCTTCGACATGGACGCCGGCGGCAGCGGCGTGTCCGCGTCGAGGTCCATCAGCACGGTGTCCGTGGTGATGTCGCGCACGTAGGCGGCGCGCGCCTCGGTGTCGAAGGCGGCCGAAGCGAGGGGCGTCAGCGCGATCGCGGCGGCGAGCAGGGTTCGCAGCATGGCGGGATCTCCGGTCAGTTGCGGACGGCGTAGGCGTCCCGATAGCCCAGGCGCCGGGCCTCCGCGAGGAGGCGGTCGAGGTCTTGCGAGGAGGAGGCGGGTCCGATGACGACCCGGAAGAAGGTGCGCGCGCCCTGCGCCTCCTCGCGGACCGCCGCGGGAAGGCCCTCGCCCCCCAGCGCCGCCTCGGCGCGGCGGGCGTTGGCCGCGTCGCCGAAGATGGCCACCTGCACGAAGGGCCGCGTCGGGACCACGGCGTCCGGCGCGGGGGCGGCGATGACGTCCGACGCCGGCGGCACGGCGGCGGCCGGCGCCTCGATGCCGGCCAGGGCGATCTCGCGCAGCTCGTCCTCGGAGGGATTCTCGAGGTCGGGCCCGGCCAGCGGCGTGGCCTCGATGGGGGTCACGGCGTCGAGGCCGCCCGCCGCGGGGGCGGGAACAGTCACGGGCACGTCCTCCGAGCGCAGGGCGGTCACCTCGAGCGTGGCGGGGACGGAGCCCATCAGCCCCAGCGCCTCGGCCGCCTCGGAGGAGATCTGGAGGCGCGGGCCGGGACCGAGCCGCTCGCGCCGGAAGAGGGCGCCGACCACGAAGCGGCCCGAGCCGGTATCGCGGATGATGACGCGCTCGGGCTCCTGCACCTCGGGATGGGCGACCCAGATCCCCCCGAGAGACGGGCGGCCGTCCCATATCGCCGGCTCGGTGACCTGGAACACCTCCGGGGCCTCGACGTCGCGCTGCTCGATCACGGTGGTCGCGGGCGCCTCGGCCCTCTCCCCCTGCAGGAGCGCGGAGGGCTTGAACCCCTCCTCCCCGCAGCCTGCCAGAAGTCCCGCCAGGGCGAGCGCGCCCCAGATGCGACGCGTCTTGTCCATGAAGCTGCCCCTCCGCCCGGATTGTTGCCGGACCCTGCCCATCGTTTGGGCGGATTCTAGCCGCTCGTGCCGGGCGGGGGAAGCCGCGCCGCCCTTCGTCGGCGGCATGCCGCGTCCGGCAGGTCGCGCCTTCCCCTTCGCCTGGCGGCGCGGTAACCGCCCGAGGGAGAGGAAGCGTGGCCGAGCGGTCGAAGGCAGCGGTCTTGAAAACCGCCGGGCGGGCAACCGTCCCGTGGGTTCGAATCCCACCGCTTCCGCCATCGCCCCGGCCGGGGCGGCCCGCGACGGGCGGGAAAGGGGCGGAACCCCGGTGCCGGGTCCGGCGTGGTGACGGGAGCGACGCGAGAGGACCGGACGCCATGACCGACACGCTGATCGACCGCGACTGGGCCGTGATGATGGCCCGCTACAACGCCTGGCAGAACGAGGCGCAGATGCGCGCGGCGGACGCCCTCCCCCCGCGGGAGCGGGAGCGGGACCGCGGCGCCTTCTTCGGCTCGATCCACGGGACGATGTCGCATCTGCTCTGGGCGGACCTGCTCTGGCTGTCGAGGCTGACGGGGACGCCGGCGCCGGAGGCGGGGCTGGCCGAATCGCCGCGCCAGGAGGCGGACTGGGGCCGCCTGCAGTCCCGCCGGGGCGAGACGGACGCGGCGCTCGCCGGGTGGGCCGCCGGGCTGACGGACGAGTTCCTGCGCGGCGAGGTGCGCTGGCGCTCGGCCTCGGCCGGGGGCGAGGTGGCCCTCCCCGCGGGCCGGGTGGTCACCCACGTGTTCGTCCACCAGGTCCACCACCGCGGCCAGATCCATGCCATGCTGACCGCCGCCGGGGCGCGCCCGGAGGCGACCGACCTCTTCCTGATGCCCGAAGGAGCCGCGTGATGTTCGACGCCCTCATGATCGAGAAAGAAGGCGCCGCGCCGGCGATCCGCGAGCTCTCGGAGGCCGATCTGCCCGAGGTGGCAGAAGGCGGCGTGACCGTGCGGGTCTGCCATTCCACGGTGAACTACAAGGACGGGCTCTGCCTGATGCCGGGCGGCGGGGGGCTGGTGCGCCACTATCCCCACGTGCCGGGGATCGACTTCGGCGGCGTCGTGGAAACCTCTGACCATGAACGGTATTCGCCGGGCGACGAGGTCGTGCTGACCGGATGGCGCGTGGGCGAGGCGCATTGGGGCGGCTATGCCGGGATGGCCCGGGTGAAGGGCGAATGGCTGGTGCCCCTGCCCGAAGGATTGAACCTGCGGCAGGCGATGGCCGTCGGCACGGCTGGCCTGACCGCGATGCTGGCCATCCAGGCGCTGGAGGATCAGGGCCTGCCGCCGGGCGAGGTCCTCGTCACGGGGGCGTCGGGGGGCGTCGGCTCGGTCGCGACGGCGATCCTGGGGGCGATGGGGCGCGAGGTGGCGGCGGTGACCGGCCGGCCCGAGCAGGAAGGCTATCTGAGGGACCTCGGCGCCACCCGGATCGTGCCCCGCGCCGAGCTGGCCGAGACGGTGGGGCGCCCCCTCGAGTCGGAGGTCTGGTCGGGATGCATCGACGCGGTCGGCGGCGCGATGCTGGCGCGGGTCCTGGGGCAGATGCGACATGGCTGCTCGGTCGCGGCGGTGGGCCTCGCGGGGGGGCCGCATCTTCCCGCGACGGTGATACCCTTCCTCCTGCGGGGGGTGAACCTCCTGGGGATCGACAGCGTGACGAAGCCTTACGAAGACCGGGTGCGGGCCTGGGGCCGCATCGCAGAGTTGCTGCCGATGAAGAAGCTGGAGGCGATGGTCGTGCCCGCCACGCTGGAGGACGTGCCCCGGCTGGGGGCCGAGATCCTGGGGGGGAAGGTGCGCGGACGGGTGGTGGTGGATCTTTAACCTTCCCGGATTCTTTTCGCGTCGCGAGGTCTTTGACGGTACCTTCGGGCATCGTCCGCCAGGGCAACGTTCGCTTAACGTCTGGGCCCTATGCTGGGCCCCATGGACGCGAATCCATCATCCGGCCCCTGGTGGCGCCCCTTCGGGCTACGGACCCTGATCCGGGCCTGGTGCGCGCGGGCGGCGCAACGAGAAGGGGCGCCCGAAGGCGCCCCCGTCATCCCCCGGAGGGACCGATCATTCGAGGTTGAGCGCGACGAAGCGCGGCTCACCCTCCCGCCGGACCAGCATGAGCACCGAGCGGCGCCCGGCGTCGCGGGCGGCCTGGACCTGCGCGTCGAACGCGTCGACCGTGTCCACCGGCTCCTGCCCGACCTCGATCACGAGGTCGCCACGCCGCAGGCCCTTCTCGAACGCCTCGCCGTCGTCGTCGGCCTCGACCACGACGAGCCCCTCGACGTCGTCCCCGAGGCCGATCGCCTCGCGCAGGCCATCGTCGATCTCGGAGACGGTCATGCCGAACGCCTCGGTCGTCGCCGGGCCGGCGCCGTCGTTCTCGGCGGCGACGGGCACGGCCTCGTCCTCGGCGTCCTCTCGGCGGGCGAGGGTGACGGGCAGCGTCAGCTCCTCGCCGTCGCGGAAGACGGTGACGTCCACCTCCGAGCCGACGGCGGCGCCGGCCACGACGCGCACCAGCTCGGTCACGTCGGTCACGGGCTGGCCGTCGAAGGAGAGGATGACGTCGCCCGACTCGATCCCGGCCTCGGCGGACGGGCCTTCGGGCACGTCGGTCACGAGCACCCCCTGCGCGTCGTCGAGCCCGAGCGCCTCGACGAGGTCGTCGTCGACGTTCTGGATCCGCACCCCGAGCCAGCCGCGGCGGGTCTCGCCGAACTCGATCAGCTGGTCGACGACGTCCTCGGCCACGGCCGAGGACATGGCGAAGCCGATCCCGATCGAGCCGCCCGTGGGCGAGAGGATCGCGGTGTTCACGCCCACCACCTCGCCGTCCATGTTGAAGAGCGGGCCGCCCGAGTTGCCGCGGTTGATGGCCGCGTCCGTCTGGATGTAGTCGTCGTAGACCCCGCGCAGCGCCCGTCCCTGGGCCGACACGATGCCTGCGGAGACGGAGAAGCCCTGCCCCAGCGGGTTGCCCATGGCGAGGACCCAGTCGCCGACGCGGCTGTCCTCGGAGGGGCCCCAGTCGACGAAGTCGAGGTCGCCCTCGGGCTCGACCTTCAGGACGGCGAGGTCGGTGTTCGGGTCGGTGCCGACGATCTCGGCCTCCAGGACGTCGTCGCCGCCGCCGGGGTAGAACTCGATCATGATCTCGTCGGCGCCCTGGATGACGTGGTTGTTCGTCACGATGTAGCCGTCGGGCGAGATCACGAAGCCCGACCCGAGCGCGTTGCCGCGGCGCGGGCCGTTCGGGCCCTGGCGGTCCTGGAACTCGCGGAAGAAGTCCTCGAAGGGCGAGCCCTCGGGAACCTGGGGCAGCATGTCGTCGGCGGGCCGCTCTACGCCCGTGGTGGTCGTGATGTTCACGACCGAGGGGCTGATCGTCTCGGCGAGCTGGGCGAAGGAGACGGGACGCTCGATCCGCGCTGGCACCTCCTCCGTGACGTTCTGGGCGAAGGGGGCGGTCGGCATCGCGAGGGCGATGGCCGTTCCCGCGGCGAGCGCGAGGCGCTGGGTGGAGTGGATCAAGGTGGTCTCCCTCATGTCGGGCGGCGCGGAGGGGCCGCCGGTCGCATGTCCGGACGCGGGCCCGCACGCGGTCGGGCGCAGATCCCGCGATCGCCGCAATATTTTCCCTTCATGGCCCCGCCGCAACGGCGCGCGGCCCACGACCGCCTCACCTTCGCGTGACGCCCTTGAAGGAAAGGCGCCCGCCGCCGGTCGCCGAGGGACCGTGGCGGGCCCGCGAGGGACGGCGGAGGGCCGGCTTGGAAGCCGGCCCCCGCGTCCGGGGTCAGTTCGTCTCGGCCGGCTCGACCGGGACGACCTGTACCTCGACGCCCTCGTCGTCCTCCACCGCCGGCGGCGGGTCCAGCGGGGCCGGCACGCGCGCGCTCGTGACCGCCTCGGGCAGCGTGATGCCGCCGGGGTTGTTGGAGCGCAGGTAGTCGAAGAACTCGGAGTCCGGGGTCATCACCATGGTGGTCCCCTGCGATTCCAAGGCCTCGCGATAGGCCTGGAGGTGGCGGGTGAACTCGTAGAACTCCGTGTCGGCGCTGAATGCCTCGGCGAAGATGCGCGTCCGGGCGGCGTCGGCCTCGCCCCGGATGATCTGGGCGTCGCGCTCGGCGGTCGAGGTGGTCTCGACGGCCGTCCGCTCGGCGGCGGCGACGATCTCCTCGGCGAGCTGGGCGCCGGTCGCCCGTTCGTTCGCGGCTTCGCGCTCGCGCTCGGCGCGCATCCGGGCGAAGGTCGCCTCGAGGTTCTGCTCGGGCAGCGCGGTCTGCTTGAGGCGCACGTCCACGATGTCGAGGCCCAGCGAGGCGGCGCGCGCGTCGGCGGCGCGGGCGATCCGCTCCATCAGCACGCCGCGCTCGGGCGAGAGGATGGTGTTCGAGGTCACGCCGTCGGCGCCCAGCACCGCGCGGGTCTGGGTCGTCAGGATGTCCTCGAGCTGCCGCTCGGCGGAGGCGAGGCCGGCCGCGCCGACCGACTGCCGAAAGCGCACCGGGTCGCTGATGCGGTAGCGCGCGAAGGCGTCCACCACGAGGCGTCGGTCGTCCGAGGGCGTCACCTCGATCACGTCGGTCTCGAGCGCGAGGATCCGGTCGTCGTAGCGCACGACCTCCTGGATGAAGGGGATCTTGAACTTGAGGCCCGGCTCCTCCTCGACCCGCTCGATCTGGCCGAACTGGAGGACGAGGGCCTTCTCGCGCTCGTCCACGATGAAGACGGAGGAGAGGAGGACCACCAGGGCCACGACCCCGGCGATGGCGAGGTAGACGTTGCGGTTCATTGGCTCTCTCCCGCGCCGCGGCGCAGCTCGTTGAGGGGGAGGTAGGGCACCACGCCGCCGCCGCCTTGGCCGCCCGACACGGCCTCGTCGAGGATGATCTTGTCGACGCGGCCGAACACCTCCTCGAGGGTCTCGAGGTAGAGGCGCGTGCGCGTGACCTCGGGGGCGCGCTGGTACTCCGCGAGGATAGAGGTGAAGCGCGCGGCCTCGCCCTCGGCCTCGTTCACGACGCGGGCGCGGTAGGCCTCGGCCTCCTCGCGGACCCGCGCGGCGCGGCCGTTGGCCTGGGCGACGGCGACGTTGGCGTCGCGATCCGCCCGGCGCTGGAGCTGGTCACGCTCCTGCTCGGCGGCCTGCACGTCGCGGAAGGCGTCGATCACCTGCCCCGGCGGGTCGGCCCGGTCGAGGTTGAGGCGCACGATGTTCACGCCCGCGTCGTAGCGGTCGAGCGTCGCCTGGATCAGCAGGCGCACCTCGTCGGCGATCTGGTCGCGGTCCGTGTTCAGGATCGGCGCCAGCGCGCGTTGGGCGATCACCTCGCGCATGGCCGATTCGCTGACCGCCCGGATGGTCTGCTCGGGGTCGGCGAGGTTGAAGATGAAGCTGGCCGGATCGGTGATGTTCCAGACCACCTGGAAGTCGATGTCGACGATGTTCTCGTCCGTCGTCAGCATCAGCCCGGATGCGCCCCGCGTGGCGCCGCGGTCGGTGTTCACGCCGATCTGCTCGGTCCGCTGGACGTCGGTCTGCACGACCTCGGCCGTGACGAAGGGCCAGGGCGCGAAGTTGAGGCCGGGCTCGCCGATCTCGGAGAAATCGCCGAGGAACAGCTCGACCGAGCGCTCGGAGGTGTCGACGCGGTAGAAGCTGGCGAAGAGCCACAGGACCACGAGGACCAGCGCCACGAGGGCGATCGTGCCGCGCGTCAGCGCGGGGCCGCCGCCGCCGCCGCCGCCGCCCGGGCCGTCCGCGCGCCGCCGCCCCCGGCCGCCCATCAGGACGCGAAGCTGCTCTTGCCCCTTGCGGACGAGGTCGTCGATCTCGATCTGGCCCTGTTGTCCGGGGCGGCGGGGGGGACGATCCCCCGGGCCCCCAGGGCCTTCGGGTCCGCGCGGGGGACGGCTTCCGCCGCCGCCCGATCCCCAGGGACCGCCGGAATTGCCTGCCATCGCGTCGATGCCTTCCCTTGTTGGCTCGCCACCTACCTACGGACGCGCGGCGGGGATTCAAGCGGCGGCTGGTCGCGCCTCCGGCATCATTCGAAGCGTGACTGCCAGGCCGGGCGGCGACCAGTCCAGCGAGAGGTCCGCCCCGAGCGGCGCCGCGATGCGCCGCATCAGGCCCAGGCCGAACCCCGAATCCTCGGGCGGTCCGAGTACGCGCGGGCCGTCCACCTCGCGCCAAAGAAGGAGCAGGGCGCCCTCCGCCGCGTTCCAGCAGAGGGAGACGCGGCCTTCGGGAACGGAAAGGGCGCCGTATTTCAAAGCGTTGATCGCGAGCTCGTGGAGGATGATGGCGACCGGGCCGGCTTGGCCCGACGTCAACGCGGGCGCGCCGCCCTCGATCTCGATCCGGTCGCCATAGGCGCCGAGGACGTGGCGCGACAGCTCGATCGGGTCGACCCACCCGCCCCCTTCGGCGGTCGGGACGGCGCCGCGGGTGCCGCTCAGCCCCGCCTCGCCGGCCGCGCGCAGTGCGTCGATCCGCCCCGTCAGGAGGGCGAGCGGGTCCGAGGCGCCGTTCCGCGACGCCTCGCGCCGGGAGAGGGAGATGACCGCCTGCACCACCGAGAAGAGGTTCTTGACGCGGTGCCGCATCTCGTCGGCGAGAAGGGTCTGGCGCATCTCGGCGGCGCGCAGCTCGCGCTCGCGCCGCTCGCGGAAGATGGCGCCGGACAGGACGTTCGCCATGCCCTGCAGGAAGTCGGCATCGGCCTGGGTGAACATGCCGGGCGCGGTGTCGTTGCCCTCCAGCACGCCGAAGGGATGGCCGGAATCCTTCACGGGCACGTTGATCGCCCGGCGGACCCCGCGCTCGGCCAGGAGGGGCGGCGTGCGGAAACGGCCGTCGGAGGGCAGGTCGTTCGCCATCGCCGCCTCGCCCTTCTGCCAGGCGTAGCCGGCGGGGCTTCCTGGATCGGCGGAGAAGGTGGCGCTTCCCACGACGCCCGGCCCCCAGCCGGTCCCCGCGAGCATGAGGAGGTCGCCCTCCGCCTCGCGGAAGTGGAGATACTTTGCCAGCCGGACGTCCAGGCCCTCGGCGGCGACGCGCACGGCCTCGTCGGCGACCTCGTGAAAGCTGCCCGCGCAGAGGGCGAAGGCGCCGAAATCGGCGAGCAGCTTCTGCTGGCGCAGACGGCCCGCGAGTTCGTCGGGCGCGCGGCCGGACGTCCCAGCCTCGCCGCCATGTATGCGGTCGTTCATCTCATCCTCCGGCCGCCCGGACGCCGGTGGGGGGGTTGGCGTCGGCCGGTCGAACCTTGAACGCGCACCACCAAGGGTAGTGTTCCATCCATTCGCGCAAGCCGAGCGAGTCGCGCGCGGCCGTATCAGAGGGTGCGGACGGGGGCGTCCATGGTCACCATCTCCTCGGCGACGGTGGGGTGGACGGCGCAGGTTGCGTCGAACTGCTCCTTCGTCAATCCGGCCTTCACGGCGACGCCCGCGAACTGGATCATCTCGCCCGCGCCGGGGCTGACGATGTGCACCCCGAGGACGACGCGCGTCTCGGCGTGGACGACCATCTTCATCAGCACCCGGTCGGGGCGGCCGGCGAAGGCGGTCCGCATGGGCCGGAACGAGGTGGCGTAGATCTCGGCCGGGACGTCCCGCTCGAGCGCCTGCTCCTCGGTCATGCCGACGGCGCCCATCTCGGGCTGGGTGAAGACGGCCGATGGGATCAGGTCGTGGTCGGGGGGGCAGTCCTCGCCCCCGAAGCGGGTGCGCACGAAGGCCATGGCCTCGCGGATGGCGACGGGGGTCAGGGCGACGCGGTCGGTCACGTCGCCGATGGCCCAGATCGAGGGGACGTTCGTGCGCGACATGGCGTCCACGCAGACCGTGCCCTTGCGGGTGATCTCGACGCCCGCCTCCCGAAGGCCCATGCCTTCGGTGTTGGGCGTGCGCCCCGTGGCGAGGAGGACGGCGTCGAACTCGCCCTCGTGGCCGTTCGTGGACTTGGTCCAGATCGTGCCGTCGTCCTTCCTGCGCATCTCCAGCACGGACGTCCCGAGCGAGATGTCGATGCCCCGGTCGCGCATCCCCTCGGCGATGAGGCCGCGCGCCTCGTCGTCGAAGCCGCGCAGGATCTGGGCGCCGCGATGGTAGATGCAGACCTCGGACCCCATGCCGTTCATCATGCCGGCGAACTCGCAGGCGATGTAGCCGCCCCCCACGACGAGGAGGCGGCGCGGCAGCTCCTCGAGGAGGAACATGTCGTTCGAGGTCAGGCCGAGCTCGGCGCCGGGGAAGTCCGGCAGCGCGGGGCGCCCGCCCGTCGCGACGAGGATGGTGTCCGCGCCCGCCTCGCGCCCGTTCGAGAGGGCGACGCCGTTCGGGCCGGTCAGCGTCGCGCGGGCGTCGACGACCTCGACGCCCGAATCCTCCAGCAGGCGGCGGTACACCCCCTCCAGGCGGTCGAGCTCGGCGTGCAGCCGCTCGCGGAACGGCGGCCAGCGGAACGCCGGCGCCTCGGGGACATCCCAGCCGAAGGCCTTCGCGTCGTGGAAGTCGGGCCCGTACTCGGAAGCGAAGACCATCAGCTTCTTCGGCACGCAGCCGCGGATCACGCAGGTGCCGCCCAGGCGGTACTCCTCCGCGAGGGCGACGCGGGCGCCCGCCGCGGCAGCGCGGCGGGCGGCGCGAACCCCGCCCGATCCGCCGCCGATGACGAAGAGGTCGTAGTCGTGGGCCGTGTGGGCCATGGGGGATGTCCTTCCTTGGGCGCGCCGGTCCGAACGCCCCGGCCGAAGGGGCGGGTTCCCCCCCGCACGGGGCGGGGGGCGGGCGCTATTCGTCCGCGAAGAGGTTCGCGTCCTCGCCGAGGATGTCCACCCGCTGCGTCGAGGCGCCGTTCTCGACGTCGCGCACCTCGACCACGCCGTCCGGCCGGCCGATCACCACGACGTCGCAGACGTCCACGAAGAGGCCGTTCTCGACCACGCCGGGGATCTGGTTGAGGACCAGCGAGGTCTGCCAGGGGTTGCCGATCCGCCTGAGGGCGAGGTCGAGGATGTAGTTCCCCTCGTCGGTCACATAGGGGCCGTCGCCGCTGATGCGCAGCGTCGCCTCGCGCCCGAGGACGTCCACCCCGGCCAGCGTCTCCTCCACGAGCGCCTTCGTCGTCTGCCAGCCGAAGGGCACGACCTCGACGGGAAGGGGGAAGGCGCCGAGGGCCTGCACCTCCTTGGCGGCGTCCGCGATCACCACCATCCGGTCGGAGGCGGTCGCGACGATCTTCTCCTGCAGGAGGGCGCCGCCCCCGCCCTTGATCAGGGCGAGGTCGCCGTCGAACTCGTCCGCGCCGTCGATGGTCAGGTCGAGCCACTTCGCCTCGTCGAGGGAGATCACCTCGATCCCCGTCTCGCGGGCGAGGTGCGCCGTGCGCGAGGAGGTGGGCACGCCCTTGATGCGCAGCCCGTCCTCGCGGACCATCTCGCCGAGCTGGCGGACCATCCACGCGGCGGTGGACCCGGTGCCGAGGCCGACCTTCATCCCGTCCTCGACGTAGTCGCAGGCCCGCCGCGCGGCGATGAACTTGGCCCGGTCGACGGGCGAGAGGTTGGACATGATCGCGCAGCTCCCCCGGGGTGGTCGGGCCCGGCTTAGCCGGACGGGGCCGAAGGTGGAAGCGCGGCGAATCCGCCGCCCGCGGCGCGCAGGCGGGCGCCGATCATCGCGTCGAGCGCGGCCGCCGGAAGGATGAGGAGGCACCCCGCCCCGTCCATCCGCAGCCGCACGGGGCCCTTCGCGCGGTTCGAGGTCCCCACCCGCCCCGCCGGCCGGAGCGCGAGACCGTCGATCGGCCATTCGAGCCCCTCCGAGGTTCCCGTCACGGGGCCCATGGGAAAGAGCGACACACGCGTGCCGGGGGGAAGGTCCAGCCGCGTCTCGCCCGCCGGCAGGGCGCAGGCGCAGTCCTCCAAGCCGACGAGGATGCAGGGCCGCAGGCGCGGCAGCGCCCCCAGCGCGGCCAGCGCATGGTCCACCCGCCCGCCGAGGAACCCCGCGCCGAGGACGAGGGGCGCCCGGACGTGGGCCATCGCCTTCTCGAAGTCGGTGTCGTCCTGCGTGGCGATGCGGTGCACGCGCCCGGCCGGGATCGCGGCGCGCGCCGCCCCGTCCAGCGAGTCGAGGTCGCCGATCACCGCGTCCGGCACCCGCCCGGCGGCGAGGCAGGCCGCCGCGCCCCCGTCGGCGGCCACGACCGGCCCGGCCCGAGACAGCACCGCCCGGAGGCCGTCCGGCGGCCCCGCCCCGACCAGCGCGACCGGTTCCGCCGCCGTCAGCACCGGCGGAGGATCGCCGCCGCGTTGCATTGTTCCGTCCCTCGACACAATCTCGCCCTCGGCCCGCCCCGCAAATTTCCCTGCGGAGCGCAAAGCATCGGCTCATTCGGGCGTAAACCGTCCGCGGACGCATTCAGGCAGGTGATCCCCATGGTCGGCACGAGCAAGATCCTCACGGTGTCCTATGGCACCTTCTCCTGCACGCTCGAGGGGTTCGACGACAACTTCGAGACGATGCGCTCCGTGGCGGAGTACTTCCGCGACCTCGCCGCCGACGACCGCCATTTCGGCGCCGAGGGGCCTCGGCCGGACGCCGACCACCTCGCCCGGATCGCCGAGCGGGAGATCAAGCGCCCGGTCGAGGGGCGCACCACGGAGAGCGGGATCGCCCTGACGGCCAGCGACCCGGTCCCGGCGGCCCGGCCGGAGCCGGACGCGACCGGCGAGGGCCATCCCCCCGCCGCGGTGCCCGGGGCGTGGGCCGGTCCCGACGCCGACGGGCCCCGGGAGGACGCCGAGCTCGCCGGGGACCCCGCGGACGCGGTGCGGGACGGGCCCGCCGAAGGGGAAGGCGCCGCCGGCGCCAGCGCCCCCGAATCCGCCTTCGACGACGGAGGGGCCGCGCGCGAGGATGCGGACGGGGAGGATGGGGAAGACGGGGAAGGCCCCGCGAGCGTCGCCGCCCTGCTCGAGGCCGTCGCGGAGGCGGCGGGACAGGACCCCTCTCCCACCGGCGCCGCGCCGGAGGCCGCGCCGGAGGAGGAGAGGGAGGACCCGATCGCCGCCCTTCTCGACGAGGAGGACGAGGAGGAGGCGCCCGAGGACGGATTCGCCCTCCTCGCGGACGAAGAGGATGCCGAAGGCGCCCCCCAGGACGAGGGCGGGATCGCGGCGGAGGACGACCTCGCCGCCCTTCTCCTCGGCGACGAGGCGGACGGCGGTGCCGCCGATGCCGCCCCGCCCCGCGCGGGTGACGCGCGGGAGGGGGCCGAACCGGGGCCGGACGGCACGGAGGCGGACGGCGCGGACGTGGAGGACGCGGTCGCCGCCCTGCTGGGCGGGGAAGGCGTGCGGAAGGTTCCGCTCAGCCTCGCCCTCGTCGCGGAGAACCGGGCCGACGCCCCCGCCGGAGGGACCGGGGACCCCGCGGGGCCCCGCGGGGGGGACGTCGTCGCCGCCCCGCTCGCGGAGGAGCGGCCGGACGGCGACGGCCAGCCCCTGGAGGAAGACGCCCCCGACGCCCCCGACACCGAGGACCGGGCGCCGGGCGCCGCCCACGACGACGAGGACGGCCCGGGCCGGCCCGGGATCGAAGGGCCGCAGGGGGGACCGTCCTCGGACGCGGCCCTGCTGGCCGTGCTGGGCGCCGAGGTGCAGCGAGGCGAGGCGGCCGAGACGCGGGACGCGCCGGAGGGGGAGGGCCACGCCCCGGGCGGCGACATGCGGGCGGCGGAGGGACCCGCCGGAGAGGCCGAGGGCGCCGTGGTGCCCCGCCGGCGGCGCATACGCGGAAGGCGTTCGGCGGGGCTGGCGGACGGCGCGGACGATGCGCCCGCCCCCGCGCCGGGGGGCCGCGCGGCCGGGGGACGCCGGGTCCGGGTGGCCCGCCTGAAGCGCGTGGACCTGGAGGCCGCGCGCCGCCGCGCCGAGGGCGAGGACGCGAGCGCCCGCGAGGCGGAGGCCGAGGCCGCGCGCGCCGCCCTCGCCGAGGCGATGGCCGCCCAGCCGGAGCCCCTGTCCGCCGAAGCCGAGGCCGAGCTGGAGGCCGAGCTGGCCGCCGCCGAGGCGGACGCGGCCCGCGAGGTCGGGGACATCGAAGCCCCGCCCGCCGAGGCGGCCCCGAACGGGTCGGAGGAGGAAGCCGCCGGGCCGGTCCCGGAGGATATCGCCGCGAAGGCCCCCGAAGGTTCCGGCGAGGACGCCGCCCCGGAGGAGCCGGGGGGGGAGGACGCCGGGGTCGCGGGGGCCGAAGCGGAAGCCGCCTCGGCCGCCCGCGCCGATCCCGCCCAGGAGGATCCCGCCGAGCCCCCCGTGGAGGGCGCGGACCAGGAGGATCCCGCCGAGGCCGTCGAGATCCCCGCCTCCTCGGAGGAGGAAGCGATCGAGGCCATCGCGCCGGAAGGCCCGCCCCGCGAGGACGGGGAGGGGCCCGCGCCAAGGCAGCCCGCCGAGGCGCCCCATGCGGATGCCGCGGGCACGGACAGGGACGCGGCCGAGGACGACCGGGCCGGCGACCCGCCCGCCGGGCGCCGGGGCGACGACGCCCTCGCGCGCCTGATGACCGAGACGGACGAGCGTCTCGCCGCCCCGGAGAGCACGCGCCGCCGCTCCGCGCTCGAGCGGCTACGCCATGCGGTGCGCGCCACCGACGTCGCGCCCCCTCGGCGGGCCGAGGGGCAGGCGGACGCCTTCCGCCAGGACCTCGCCGCGACGACGCCGGGCGACGGGCCGGGCCCCCGGCGCAAGCCGACGCTGATGCTCGTGTCCTCGCAGCGGGTGGGCGGGGACGACGCCCCAGCCCCGGAGGCGCCCGCCCCCGTCCACGAGGTCGACCCCGCGATCGCGGACCTCGCGGGAGGCGACGCCGGAATGTCGGCGCCGGCCCGCCCTGCGGACGACGCGCCCGGCGGCGATGCGGAGGGGACCGGCGGCTTCGACGCCTTCCTCGCCCGGACGGAGGCCGGCGAGCTGGACGAGCGCCTGGAGGCCGCGGTCGCCTTCCTCGCCCGCGAGGCCGCCGAAGGGGGCGGCGTCTCGCGCCGGCAGGCGATGCGCCTTCTCGGCCCCCCCAAGACCCGCGAGGATCGCGAGGCGCGGATGCGCGCCTTCGGCAACCTCCTGCGGGACGAGCGGATCGTGAAGCTGGGCCCCAAGCGCTACGGCCCCGGCCCCGCCGCGCGCACGGGCTGAGCGCCCCCCCCTTGGGGGGCTTCAGTCCCCCCGCCCGGCGTCCGGGTCCGCCTGCCCGACGCCGAGGAACACCTGCCGCAGGGGCAGCGCCCAAGCCACGCCGAGCGCGACGTAGACCAGCAGCTCCAGAAGGATCGGCGGGCGCTCGAAGAGGGACATCAGCCACCAGGCGAAGGCGATATAGACCGGCAGCAGCACGATCAGCACCAGCGCGGAGAGGCGGCGGCGGGTCTTGTAGGGCATCGGCATGGCAGGGAAGATAGCGCCCTATCAGCGATCGGCGAAGGGGTCGCGCACGAGGATCGTGTCCTCCCGCTCGGGCGAGGTCGAGAGCAGCGCGACCGGCGTACCGATCAGCTCCTCGATGCGGCGGACGTACTTCACCGCCGCCGCCGGCAGATCCGCCCAGGACCGCGCGCCTTCGGTCGATTCGCTCCAGCCGTCCATCTCCTCGTAGAGGGGGGCGCAGCGGGCCTGCGCGTCCGCGGCGGTGGGCAGGTGGTCCAGCCGCCGGCCGTCCAGCTCGTAGCCCGTGCAGATGCGCAGCCGCTCGAACCCGTCGAGGACGTCCAGCTTGGTCAGCGCGATCCCGTGCACGCCCGAGAGGGTGCAGGTCTGCCGCACGAGGGCCGCGTCGAACCAGCCGCAGCGCCGCTTGCGCCCGGTGGTGGTCCCGAACTCGCACCCGCGGGTGCCCAGCCGCTCGCCGGTCTCGCCCGGCAGCTCGGTCGGGAAGGGCCCCTCGCCCACGCGGGTGGTGTAGGCCTTCACGATCCCCAGCACGAAGCCCAGCGCGCCGGGGCCCACGCCCGATCCGGCCGCCGCCTGCCCCGCGACGACGTTGGACGAGGTGACGAAGGGATAGGTCCCCCAGTCCACGTCCAGAAGGGCGCCCTGCGCCCCCTCGAAGAGGACGCGCCGCCCCGCGCCCCGCGCCTCGTCCAGCGCATGCCAGGCGGGGCCGGCGAAGGGCAGGATCTTCGGGGCGATGTCCCGCAGCGCCGCCAGGAGGGCGGCCCGGTCCACCGCCTCCAGCCCCAGGCCGCGGCGCAGGGCGTCGTGATGGACTAGGGCCCGGTCCACCCGCGCCTCCAGCGTGGCGGGGTCGGCGAGGTCGGCGACGCGGACGGCGCGGCGCCCGACCTTGTCCTCGTAGGCCGGGCCGATGCCCCGCCCCGTGGTGCCGATCTTCGTGCCCCGCCCGGCCTGCGCCTCGCGGGCGCGGTCCAGCTCGCCGTGGAGGGGCAGGATCAGGACGGCGTTCTCCGCGATCATCAGCGTCTCGGGCGTGATCTCCACGCCCTGCCCCCGCAGCCCCTCGACCTCCTCGGCGAGGTGCCAGGGGTCGAGGACCACGCCGTTGCCGATCACGGAGAGCTTGCCGCCCCGGACCACGCCCGAGGGCAGGGCGTGCAGCTTGTAGACCTCGCCCTCGACCACCAGCGTATGGCCCGCGTTGTGCCCGCCCTGGAAGCGCACCACGACGTCCGCGCGCGCCGACAGCCAGTCGACGATCTTGCCCTTGCCCTCGTCGCCCCACTGGGCGCCGACCACCACCACGTTCGCCATGCCCGCCCTCCGCCGATGCCGGGGCGGCATCTGCCGCAGCGCGGCTGAAGGGGCAAGGCGCGGGGGGCGCGCGGGCGGGTGGACCTTCGGCGCGCGGCGTCGCAACCTGGGCGCGAAACCCTTTGCGGAGCCTTCCGATGACGGACCACGCCCTCGACCTCGACCTCCTGCGGCGCCTGACCCAGACCCCCGGCGTGCCCGGCGCCGAGGACCGGGTGCGCGCGCTGATCGAGGACGAGGTCGCCGGCCTCTTCGACGAGGTGCGGACCGACCCGATGGGCAACCTGCTCTGCCGCAGGGACGCGGCCGGGGGCGCGCGGGACCCGCGCCGGGTCATGCTGCTCTGCCACATGGACGAGATCGGGTTCCTCGTCTCGCACGTCACGAAGGAGGGGTTCGCCTACATCCAGCCGGTCGGCGGCTTCGATCCCCGCACCCTCTTCGCGCGCCGGGTCACGGTCTGCACGCGCGACGGCGACGTCCCCGGCGTGCTCAACCCCGGCGGGCGGCCGGTCCACATCGCCACGCCCGAGGACCGCAAGAAGGTTCCCGAGCTCTCCGAGTTCTTCGTCGACACCGGCCTCGGCGAGGCGGCGCGGGACCGGCTGCGCGTCGGCGACATGGTCGTCCTCGACGGCCCCCTGCAGGAGATGGGCGAGCGGATCGTCTCGAAGGCGCTGGACAACCGCATCGCCTGCTGGCTGGGGATCGAGGCGATCCGCGCCCTCGGGGACGCGCGCGGCCAGGACGAGATCCACGTCGCCTTCACCGTCCAGGAGGAGGTCGGCCTGCGCGGCGCCCGCACGGCCGCCTTCGCGGTGCGGCCCCATGTGGGCATCGGCATCGACACGACGCTGGCCTGCGACACCCCCGGCGTGCCCGAGGCCGACCGCACGACCCGGCAGGGCGACGGCTTCGGCCTGCACCTGCGCGACGGCTCCTTCGTGTCCGACCGCGGCCTCGCGGAGGAGTTCGCCTCCCTCGCCGAGGCGCGGGGCATCCCCTTCCAGCGCACCATGCTCCGCTCGGGCGGGCAGGACGGGGCGGCCGCGCAGCAGGCGGCGGCGGGCGCGAAGGCGGTCGGGATCGTGGTGGGCACGCGCTACATCCACACGGTCTGCGAGACGGTCCACCGCGGCGACCTCCTGGCCGCGCGCGACGTCCTGGCCGCTTATCTCGGCGCGCCGGCGTGACGCCGCACGCCGGGGTTGCGGCCCCTCCCGCGCCCGCATAGCTAGCGCCCTGCCTCTCCCCAGGGACACGCCCCCATGCAGACCGTCGTTCTCACCGTCCATCTCCTGCTGGCCCTCGCGCTGATCGCCGTGGTGCTGCTTCAGCGGTCGGAGGGCGGCGGCCTCGGGATGGGCGGGGGCGGCGGCGGCGCGATGTCGGGCCGCGGCTCGACCTCGGCGCTGGGCAAGGCGACCTGGGCGCTGGGGATCGCCTTCGTCGCGACCTCGCTGTCGCTGACGATCCTCGCCGCCCAGCAGGCCGAGGGGGTGTCCGTGCTCGATCGTCTGGGCGTCGGCGAATCGGGGCCCTCGGGCGAGGACCTGATCGCCCCCCTCTCCGAGGACGCGCCGCTTCCCCCCGTGGTGGTCGAGGAGACCCCCGCCGCCCCCGCCGCCCCCGCCGCCCCCGTGGGCGAGGTGGTCCCCGTCCCGCCGCCGGCCGACTGAGGCCGCCGCCCATTGCGGCCCCCTCGGGGCCGCGCTAGTCGGGCCCCCCGTGACGCGGCGCGTCCGGGGCCACCCGCACACGTCCCACACCGCAACGCACACGGCAGGCAGGCCTGCTCCGGGGGTCCCAATGGCGCGCTTCATCTTCATCACCGGGGGCGTCGTCTCGTCGCTGGGCAAGGGCCTCGCCTCGGCCGCGCTGGGCGCGCTGCTGCAGGCGCGGGGCTATACGGTGCGGCTGCGCAAGCTCGACCCCTACCTCAACGTCGACCCCGGCACGATGAGCCCGTTCGAGCACGGCGAGGTCTTCGTCACCGACGACGGGGCCGAGACGGACCTCGACCTCGGCCACTACGAGCGGTTCACCGGCGTTCCCGCCCGCAGGACCGATTCCATCTCCTCGGGGCGCATCTACACCAACGTCCTCGAGAAGGAGCGGCGGGGCGACTATCTCGGCAAGACGATCCAAGTCATCCCGCACGTCACGAATGAAATAAAGGACTTCATCGCCATCGGCGAGGACGAGGTCGACTTCATGCTGTGCGAGATCGGCGGCACCGTCGGCGACATCGAGGGGCTGCCCTTCTTCGAGGCCATCCGCCAGTTCGCCCAGGACAAGCCCCGCGGCCAGTGCATCTTCCTGCACCTCACCCTCCTGCCCTTTATGAAGGCCTCGGGCGAGCTGAAGACCAAGCCGACCCAGCACTCCGTCAAGGAGCTGCGCTCGATCGGGCTGGCGCCCGACATCCTCGTCTGCCGCTCCGAAGGCGACATCCCCGAGAAGGAGCGCGAGAAGCTCGCCCTCTTCTGCAACGTGCGGCCGGACGCGGTGATCGCGGCCAAGGACCTTCCCTCGATCTACTCGGCCCCCCTCGCCTATCACGAGGCGGGGCTGGACCAGGCGGTGCTCGACGCGTTCGGCATCTCGCCCGCGCCGCGGCCCGACCTGTCGCGGTGGCGCGACGTGCAGGACCGGATCGACCGCCCCGAGGGCGAGGTGCGGATCGCCGTCGTCGGCAAGTACACCCAGCTGGAGGACGCCTACAAATCCATCAACGAGGCGCTCACCCATGGCGGCTTCGCCAACCGGGTGAAGGTCCGCCCCGAATGGATCGCCTCCGAGCGGCTCGAGCGGGAGGACCCCGCCCAGGTGCTCGAGGGGTTCTCCGGCATCCTGGTGCCCGGCGGCTTCGGCGAGCGGGGGACCGAGGGCAAGATCAGGGCAGCCGAATTCGCGCGCACCCACGGCGTGCCCTATCTCGGCATCTGCCTCGGCATGCAGATGGCCGTGATCGAGGCGGCGCGGAACCTCACCGACCTCGCCGACGCCGGCTCGGAGGAGTTCGACCACGAGGCGCCGCCGGGCGCAGATCCCCGCCGCTTCACGCCCGTGGTCTACCACCTCAAGGAATGGGTCCAGGGCAACCACGTGGTCGAGCGGAAGGTCACCGACGACAAGGGCGGCACCATGCGCCTCGGGGCCTACGATGCCGTTCTCGCGGACGGATCGAAGGTGGCCGAGGTCTACGACGGCGCCCCCCGCATCGAGGAGCGGCACCGCCACCGCTACGAGGTGGACGTCCGCTACCGCGACGCGCTGGAGGCGAACGGCCTGCGCTTCACGGGCATGTCCCCCGACGGCCGCCTGCCCGAGATCGTCGAGGCGGCCGGCCATCCCTGGTACATCGGCGTCCAGTTCCACCCCGAGTTGAAGTCCAAGCCCTTCGACCCCCACCCCCTCTTCGAGGGGTTCGTGCGCGCCGCGAAGGAGAACTCCCGCCTCGTCTGACGCGCGATCGGGCGGGCGGCCGAGATCCGGCCGGATCCGATCCGAAGGCCCGGCCGGGCGGTCCCGACCGGCCCGGCGCCGTCCGCCCGGCGACATCATTCCGCCCGATTGCCGCGAGAACCTTCGGGGATCGCCGCAGGCGGAAGATGGCGGATGAAGGACCTGCTCGAGGACCCGGACGGCTACCCCGGCAGCAGCGCGACGCCGGACGAGATCCTCGTCCTGGCCTCGGCCTATGCCGCTGCCGCGCGGGCGCTCCCGGGATCGGCCGGTGCGGGCGGGCCGCTGTCCTACGCCCCGGCACGCCTCTGCGCGATCCACGCCGTCGAGCTGTTCCTCAACGCGTTCCTGAGGTTCGGCGGCGCACCCCCGGCGCAGGTGAGGGCACGGCACCACGATCTGGTGGACGCGGATTTCTGCCAAACCCTGCGCCTCAGGAAGAAGACCGCCGAGCACCTCGCGGAGATGACCCGCCGCCGCGAGTATCTGATCTCGCGCTACGCGCCGGACATGACCCGCTCCCACACCGAGGTGAACAGGCTGGGGGCGACGCTCGACGAGGTCGAGGCGAAAATCTCCGCCTTCCTGCGCTGATCCTTCGGGAACGAACGGGACTTCCACGGCCGATTGCCCTCCTCCTCCTTGGAAGCGGGCGGGCCCTCAATCCTCCGGCAGGTAGCGGCGGATGAGGTCGATCCCCGCCTCGGAGGTGACGACCTCCAGGATGGCGCGGTTCAGCGGCTCGCGCAGGGGGCTTCCCTCCGGCAGCGCGACGGCCACGAGGACCGGGTCGAGAAGCGTCTCGCGCACCTGAAGGTTCAGGTCCGACCCCGACAGCGCAGCCCGGAGCGCCGGCGCCGCGCCCACGGCCCGGTCGGCCTCGCCGTCCGCGACCGCCTGCAGCAGCGCCTCCGCGTCCTCGCGCGTGCCGGCGTCGATGTCCTCGCGCGCGAGGAACGCGGCCGCCGCCCCTTCGGGAAGCGCGAGGACGGAGTAGCCGCGAAGATCCTCGGGCAGCTCGGGCGCGCTGCCGGCGTTCGACACGTTGATGACCGCCGCCGTCAGCGCCGCGCTCACCGCGAGGCCGGCCAGCATCCACAGCATCGCGACCGCGCGGCCGGCGACCGTGGCGGGCGCCTTGTCGCCGTAGCCGATGGTGGTCAGCGTGACGCCGGCCCACCAGAACCCGTCGCCCAGCCCGCGCACCGGATCGCGCTGGAACTGCTCGCCGTTGCTGCGCCGCTCCAGCGCCCAGACCAGCGCGCCGACCGCCAGCAGCAGCAGCGCGAGGCCCGCGACGATCCGAAGGAACTCGGTCGAGGCGAGGCCCCGCACCGTCGACCAGATGCGGCTTTCCGCCTTCGACACCACGCCCACATGCGAGGAATGGAGCGGATGCGTCAGGTCCAGCCCGACCTCCAGGGGCGCGGCGGCGTCGACCGGCAGCGCGAGGTCGACGAGGCCGCTCGCCACGGCGGCGCGGACCTCGGCCCTTTCGATGGTGACCCATTCGGTCTGGGTCCCGAGGCGCTCGGCCACGAGGCGCCAGATGCCGACGACGAAGCCCGAATGCAGCCCGTCCTCGCCGACCGAGGCATAGGGCGGGCGGTCGATGACGCCGACCCGCAGCACGTCCGGGACGAGGGCGGCGGCGGATGGACCGGGGGCCGGAACCTGCGCCACGGCGGCCGTCGGCCCCCCGAGCAGCGCGGCGAGAAGGAGGAGAGTTCGGATCATCGGGGTGCCAATGCCCCCCCGGGGGCAGCGGTTCCGCCCCCGCGCCTGGCCCTCCCCCGGGTGCCGTCCCCCGCGGGGCGGGACCGCCCCCGCGCATCCCGCCCGGACATCCTCCACTTCGTGCAGTCGGCCGGCCCCCAGCGCATCCCCCGCGTCGTTTTCCCCGCTCGATGGGCCCCGCCCCTCGCGCGCACGGGCCGCGCATGGGCGTTGTCCGCTACGGCCGTCGGCCCGGACCCCTCGCCTCCCCTGCGCGCCCTCTGGCGCCGATCCCCGACCGATGGGCCCGGCCCCTCGCGCGCACGGGCCGCGCATGGGCGTCGTCCGTCCCGTGCAGTCGGCCCGGACCCCCGCGCATTTCCCGCGCGTTTCCCTGACGTCGCCTCTCCACCCGGTGGGCCCCGCCTCTTGCGCGTCCCCCGCGTGGGGTGGGGGTGGGCTCGATTACCCTCCAGAACCTCCTGAAGGTCCGTTCAACCGCCCGCGTGCGGGGGGTGAGTCGCGGAGCGCGGAAGGCAGGCGACCCAGAGAGGTCAACCCCGCGCGCGGAGAGGGGGGCTGCGATCTGGGCTCGCATCAGGTCGTTAGGCGTCACCCCCGCACGCGGAGGAGTGGGGGCTCCCCACTCGTTCCGGGGGGCGCTCCTCCGCCTGGGGCCGAGGGAGCGGCCCCCGCGCCGACGCGGCTCCCTGCCGCTCGCCCTTCCCCTCATCATGTTCCCCGGGGGAAGGCCGGCTCCTCTGCCCGCGCCTCGGCGGCCGGCAGGCGCGGTGCGCGCGCCGCCCCGCATGCGCGAGATCGGCCCGCCGCCCCCGCATCGCCGCGGCGGGCCTCGCTCCAATGCTCCGGGACGAGGCGGGTCGCCTCGCGCGCTGCCCCGCATGCCGTGGTCGGGGGCGGCCGCCCCCCACCGCTTCGGCGAGGCGCGCGCCCGGCACGCCGCGGAAGCGGATGCTTCAGAAGTTGAGGCGGATCGCCCGGCTGATGCCCACGCGGACCGAGAACTGGTCCTCGTCGCGCGTGATCGGGCTGTCGGCGGCGTCGTTCATCAGCCGCTCGTAGCCGATGCCGCTCTCCACGGCCCAGTCGTCGTTCAGCCGGTAGGTGTGCACCACCTCGAACCCCGCGCCGAGAAGGCCGCCCTCGGCGTCGAACGCCTCGAAGGCCGACGCGTCGGCCTCCGCCTCGGCGACGCCGAAATAGGTGCCCGCATAGGCGCCGTCCCCGAACGACAGGCGCGGGCCGGCGGTCACGGTGGTCTTCGCGCCCGGCCGCAGGATCAGGTCCGCGCCCAGCTCCCCGACGGTGCCCTCGTGCCCGCCGAAACCCCGGCGCACGTCCGCGAAGGCCTGCCAGGACGGCTGGCGGTAGATCACGCCCAGGCCCAGCTCCAGCGCGGGGTCCACGTCCTCGAGGCCGGCGAGCTCGGGATAGTCCTCGTCGTCGCGCTCGCCGAGGTAGCGGAAGCTGCCGCGCAGCGCCGGGCCGGTGCGGTCCACCCCCCCGAAGGAGCGGCCGGCCCATTCGAGCGAGCCGAATGAGAAGCCGAGGTCGGGGCCCACCTCGTACTCGTCCGCGCCGGGATAGGCCGGCGCCGCGGCGACCCCCCCCCGGAGGGAGAAGGCCAACTCGTTCGACTGCGCGAGCGACGGCCCCGCGAGGAGGAGGGCAGCTGTCGAGAGGGCGGCGATGGTTGGACGCATGGGCGGCGGCGCTCCGGCGGCGGGATATGGCTCACAAGCAACAGATAGGATGTCCGTTCCCGCCGGGCGCCGCCAGGCGTCATTTCGTACGAAGGCGTGACCCCCCGGCCACAGTCCGCCCCCGTTCCAGCCCTTGAGGAGGGCGCCGCCGCGCCCTAGCTCCCGCCCATGTTCTCCAACCTCCTCCGCTCCCTCAACGGGCCCGAGCCGCGGCCCCTCGAGGACCTCGACCAGCGCCGGGCGCTCGCCGGCCTCATGGTGCGGATCGCCCGTTCGGACGGCCGGTACGCCCCCGAGGAGGTCGCGCGCATCGACCGCATCCTCGCGCGCCGCTACGCGCTCGACCCCGCCGCGGCCGAGGCCCTGCGGCGCGAGGGCGAGGACCTCGAGCGCGAGGCCCCCGGCACCCACCGCTTCACCACCGCCATAAAGGACTCCGTCCCCTGGGAGGAGCGGATCGGTGTGATCGAGGCGCTCTGGGCCGTGGCCCTCGCCGACGGCGAGCGCGACGCCGAGGAGGACAGCCTCCTGAGGATGCTCGCGAACCTTCTCGGCGTGACCGACAAGGACAGCGCCCTGGCCCGCCAGCGGGTCGAGGCCGCGCCCTAGACCCCCGCCCGTGACGCGGTAGGGGGGGCCATGCTCGCCTCGCTGCCCATGTACGACCGGCCCGGGAACGCCGCCGCCCACGACGCGCTCTGGTCCGCGATCCGGGACGGGCTGCGGGCGCGCGGGATCGCGGCGCCGGACCGGCTGGACCGCACGGTCCCCCACCGCGAGGGGTGGCGCCGCGCCGACCTCGTGCTCGGGCAGGTCTGCGTCCGCCCCCTCCTGCGCGAGCATCGGGACCTCGTCAGGATAGGCTGCCTCGACCACGGCCTGCCGGACACCCCGGCGGGGTTCTACCGCTCGGTCTTCGTCTCGCGCGCGGACGATCCGCGCGATCCGGCCGCCGAGGGCTTGCGCTTCGCCTACAACTCCCCCTGCTCGCATTCGGGCTGGGGCGCCGCGCAGGCGTGGCGCGCCGCGCGGGGCCTGCCGCCGCTGCCCGCCACCCTGCGGACCGGCGGGCACCTCGCCTCGCTCGCCGCGCTCCGCGAGGGGCGCGCCGACCTCGCCTGCGTGGACCTCGTGACGCTGGCCATCGACGCCCGGCTCGGCGGCGGGCCGCGCGCGCTGCACCTGGGCCCCCGGACGGCGCCCGTCCCCGGCCAGACGCTCGTCACCCGGCACCCCGACCCCGCGCCCTTTCGCGAGGCGGTCCGCGACGCCCTCGCCGCCCTTTCCGGCGCCCATCGCCGCGCCTTGGGCGGGCGCGCCCTCGCCGTGCCGCCCGATGCCGCCTATGCCGCCGTCCCCCTGCCCGCGGATCCGCCCGCCGCGGCCTGAGGGGGCGCCGGACGCGCCGTCCGCGTTGCAATCGGACGGAATTCGCGCCCTAGTCCGAAGAACGCCGCAGGGGGAGGTCACGTGCCCGAAGCCGTCATCGAACTTGAGGACATCCATAAGGCCTATGGCGAGCTCGAGGTGATCAAGGGCGTCTCCCTGCGCGCCGAGCGGGGGCAGGTCGTGTCGCTCATCGGCTCGTCGGGGTCGGGCAAGTCGACCCTGCTGCGCTGCGCCAACCTCCTCGAGGAGAGCCAGAGCGGCGCGATCCGCTTCAAGGGCGAGGACGTGCGCTGGCGCGGCGCGGGCCACCACCGCCGCCCCGCCGACCCGCGGCAGGTCACGCGCATCCGCACGAACCTCGCCATGGTGTTCCAGCAGTTCAACCTCTGGGCGCACATGACGGTGCTGCAGAACGTGATGGAGGCCCCCGTCACCGTGCTCGGGCGCGATCGGGTCGAGGTCGAGGCCGCCGCCCGCCGCTATCTCGACAAGGTCGGCGTGGGCGACAAGGCGGACGCGTGGCCGGCACAGCTCTCCGGCGGGCAGCAGCAGCGCGTCGCCATCGCGCGCGCCCTTGCGATGGAGCCCGAGGCCCTCCTCTTCGACGAGCCGACGAGCGCCCTCGACCCCGAGCTCGAGCAGGAGGTCGTGCGCGTCATCAAGGCCCTCGCCGCGGAGGGGCGCACGATGGTCCTCGTCACCCACGACATGCGCCTCGCCCGCGACGTGTCGGACCACGTGGTCTTCCTCCACCAGGGCCTCGTCTGCGAGGAGGGGCCGCCCGGGCGCCTCTTCGACGCGCCGGGGACCGAGCGTCTCCAGGGCTTCCTCTCCGCCGGGCAGGCCGCCGCCTGAGGCCGCGGCGGCGGGATCGCCCCGCCCCGCCCCGCGCTCCGGTCCGGCCGCGCGCCCGCCTCCGGCGCGATTTCCGACGCGCGGGCGTCCGCCGGCGGCGCACCTCTCCCGTTCGCCGGCCCCGCGGCCCGCGTCCGTGCGCCCCTCTCGCGCACCCGGGGCGGCGCCGGCCCCGGCGATGTCGGTGCTTCGTCGGATCATCCCGCACGCCTCCCCCCTCGCCCGGAGAGGATGCGCCGGGGGGCCTTTGGCGGGGTTAACGCCGCGTACGGTGCGGACCCGGCGCCCGGCGCCGCCTCGGGTCTGGGTTGCAAGGCGTTGGTATCCCGATGTTCCGAAACCCCGGCCGAATGTTCGGTGCATCCGCCCGCGCCCGCCGCGCGGACCCCCTCCGCCCGCCGCCGCCGATTCGGGCAACGGGCCCGTCCGGCGGCCCCGCGGCCTTGTCTTCGCAGGCGCCGGGCGTAAGGCTGGGACGGACGCGGCGGCCCCGGCCCCGCGATCCAACAAGGGAGACCACCGCATGAAGACCATCCTCGGGGCCACCGCCCTCGCCGCGCTCGGGACCGCCGCCCTCGCGCAGGACACCGTCCGCATCGGCACGGAAGGCGCCTACCCCCCCTACAACTTCATCAACGACGCTGGCGATCTCGACGGCTACGAGATCGCCCTCGGGGCCGAGCTCTGCGCCCGCGCCGACCTCGCCTGCGAGTTCGTCAGCAACGACTGGGACTCGATCATCCCCAACCTCGTCTCGGGCAACTACGACGTGATCATGGCCGGCATGTCGATCACCGACGAGCGCGACGAGGTCATCGACTTCACCCAGAACTACATCCCGCCCGCCGCCTCGCTCTATCTGGCGATGGACGAAGGGGCGGATCTCGAAGGGGGCGTGGTGGCCGCGCAGGTCAACACGATCCAGGCCGGCCACGTCGCCGATTCGGGCGCCACCCTCCTCGAGTTCGCGACCCCCGACGAGGCGGTCGCCGCCGTCCGCAACGGCGAGGCGGACGCGGTCTTCGCCGACGGCGAGTACCTCCTGCCCATCGCCGCCGAATCGGGCGACCTGATGATCGTCGGCGACGAGGTCCCCCTCGGCGGCGGCGTCGGCGCGGGCCTGCGCGAATCGGACGGCGACCTGCGCGAGGCGCTGGACGGCGCGATCCAGTCCATGAAGGACGACGGCAGCCTGAACGACCTCATCGTCGAATGGTTCGGCGAGGACGCCGCCGTCTACGAGTAAGGCCAACCGGGACGGGCCCTTGCGGCCCGTCCTCCAAGGCAGGCACCGCGCCCCATGTTCCCCTTCTGCGAAGACCCTTCGGCCCTCGAGGGCGCGCGCTGGATGGCGTGCTACCTGACCACGGGCAAGCACATGGCGTTCTACGCCTCCTTCGGGACGGTGCTCGTCCTCCTGGCCGTGACGGCGCCGCTCGCGCTGCTCTTCGGGCTGGGGGGGGCGCTGGCGACGCGCTCCGCCGTGGCGCCGCTGCGCTGGCTGGGGCAGGGCTACACCGCCATCGTCCGGGGCGTGCCGGACGTAGTTTTCTTCCTCTTCTTCGTGATCGCCCTCGACCAGGGGTTCGAATGGCTGCGCCACCAGGCCCTCTGCCCGGACTGGCCGATGCCCGTCAGGCAGGGCAACGATTTCGTCGTCTGCGCCGCGGCCAAGCTGCCTTCGAACTCGGCCCCCCAGTGGATGCATGAGGCCTACGGCTTCGCCACCGCCGTCCTGACCTTCGCCATCGTCTTCGGCGCCTTCGCGGCGAACGTCCTCTCTGGCGCGATGCGGGCCGTGCCCCGCGCCCAGGTCGAGACGGCCGAGGCCTATGGCATGACCCGCCGCCAGGCGACGCGCCGGGTCCTCTTGCCGCAGATGTGGACCTATGCGCTGCCGGGGCTGTCGAACCTCTGGATGATCCTGGTGAAGGCCACGCCGCTCCTCTTCCTCCTGGGGGTCGAGGACGTCGTCTACTGGGCGCGCGAGTTGGGGGCGATGAAGACCAGCACGTTCGACTACCCGCACCCCGACTGGCGGCTCTGGTACTTCCTGGCGCTCCTGGCGTTCTATCTCCTTCTCACGAAGGTCTCCGAGGTCGTGCTGGGCCGCGTCCAGCGCCGCTTCTCGCGCGGGCAGGCGACGGCGGCCGGCGAGCGGCTGCGCCGCGCCGTCCCCGCGGGCGCCCCGGCATGAGCTGCTGGGACACCGTCCGGGCCTACGCCTTCCGGTCCGTGCACGACTTCTCGGACTGGTGGCTGATCCCGGCCTCGGAGCGGCTCCTGCCCCGGTCGGACTTCACGCTCTGCCAGCAGGTGACGCTGATCGGCTCGGGCATGATCTGGAACGTCTATTTCGGGGTGCTGGCCCTCGCCTTCGGGTTCTTCCTCGCCGTCGGGCTGGCCATGGCGCGGTTCTCCGAGAACGCCTTGCTGCGAAAGCCCGCGGACTGGTTCGTCTTCCTCTTCCGCGGCTCGCCCCTCTTCATCCAGTTCTTCCTCGCCTACGAGGCTCTGGTCCTGCTGCCGCGCGCAGGGTTCGAGATCCTCGGCGTGACGGTCGAGACGGGCTGGCTGACCCGGGCGTGGGCCGGGGCGCTGATCGTCCTATTCTTCAACACCTCGGCCTACGCGGCCGAGATCTTCCTCGGCGCGCTGCGCTCGATCCCCAAGGGCGACCTCGAGGCGGCGGAGGCGTACGGGCTGACCGGGTGGACGAAGTTCCGCCGGATCACCTTCCCCACCATGCTGCGCCTCGCCTGGCCGGGATACACGAACGAGGCGATCTTCCTCTTCCACGCGACGACGCTGGTCTTCTTCTCGGGCTTCCCCGCCTGGCGGCAGATGGGCGACGCGCTGTATTACGCGAACTACTTCGCGGACAAGACCTTCAACCCGTTCGTGCCCTACCCCATCGTCGCCCTCTACTTCGTCGCGCTGACGCTTCTGGTCATCGCGGGGTTCGGCGCCGTGAACCGGCGGCTGAACCGGCACCTGCCGGACGCCGCGGGGCGCGTCCGCGCCCGCCCGCAGATCGTCCGATGAACGCCGCCGACTGGCTGGCCGCCCGACCCGGGATCAGGTCCATCCGCGTCGCGGCTTCGGACCTCAACGGGCAGGCGCGCGGCAAGCGGCTTCCGGCAGGCCACGCCGCCAAGGCGTTGGCGGGCGAGACGCGCATCCCCCTCTCGGTGCTGAACGTCGACATCCGGGGCGACGACATCGAAGGCAGCCCGCTGGTCTTCGAGAGCGGCGACCGCGACGGCCTCCTGCGGCCCAGCGGGCGGGGCTTCGTGCCGATGCCCTGGCTCGACGCGCCTGCCGCCCTCCTGCCCTGCTGGACCTTCCGCGAGGACGGCGCCCCCTTCCTGGGCGATCCGCGCCAGGCCCTCGAATGGGTGCTGGCGCGGTGGCGGGCGCGCGGCCTCTCGCCCGTCGCCGCGACCGAGCTTGAGTTCTACCTGATCGACGACGCGGGCGCGGCGCTGCGCCCGCCGCCCTCGCCCCGCTCGGGCAAGCGCCGCCTCGGGGGCGAGATCCTGAGCCTGCGCGCGCTCGACGCCTTCGACGGCTTCTTCGACGACCTCTACGCCGCCTGCGAGGCAATGGGCGTGCCGGCCGAATCCGCCATCTCGGAGGCCGGCATGGGGCAGTTCGAGGTGAACCTCGCGCATGGCGACGCGATGAAGGCCGCCGACGACGCGTGGCTCTTCAAGCTGCTGGCGAAGGGGCTGGCGCGGCGGCACGGGTTCGCCGCCTCCTTCATGGCCAAGCCCTATGCGGACCACTCGGGCAACGGGATGCACGTCCACTTCTCCGTTCTGGACGAGGGCGGGCGCAACGTCTTCGACGACGGGGGCGAGGGGGGGACGGCCACCCTCCGCCATGCCGTCGCCGGGTGCCTCTCGGCAATGCCGGCCAGCGCGCTGGTCCTCGCCCCCCACGGCACGAGCTACGACCGCTTCGTGGACGGCGCGCACGCGCCTACGGGGATCGGCTGGGCCTACGAGAACCGGACGGCCGCCATCCGCATCCCCTCGGGCGCGCCCGAGGCGCGGCGGATCGAGCATCGCGTGGCGGGGGGCGACGTGAACCCCTACCTCCTCCTCGCGGCGGTCCTGGGCGCGGCGCTGGCGGGCATCGAGGACGGGGCCGAGCCGCCCGACCCCCTCTCGGGCAACGCCTACGCGCAGGACCTGCGGGCGATCCCCGATACGTGGGACGATGCCATCGCCGCCTTCGAGACGGACCCGTGGACGCGGCGCATCCTGCCGGACGAGCTGATCCGCAACTTCGTCGCCACCAAGCGCCAGGAACGCACCCTCTGGGACGACACCCCGGAGGCCGAGCGGGCGGACCTCTACCTCGACACCGTATAGGCGCTTGGAAGCCTTCGCGGCCAAGCGTAGGCTGCAGGTGCAACCACCGAGGTCCCCCGTGCTGATAGGCATCCTTCTCTGCGGTCACACTACGGGCGCCGCGCTCGAACGGCTCGGCGAGTACGACGCGGCCTTCCGCGACCTTCTGGGCGGGCCGGGGCGCGAGTTCCGCACGTGGAGCGTGGTCGACATGGAGTTTCCCGAAGGCCCCCGCGAGGCCGACGCCTGGGTGGTCACCGGCTCCAAACACGGCGCCTACGAGGACCTGCCCTTCATCCCACGGCTGGAGGACTTCATTCGCGCCGTGCACGAGGCGAATGTCCCGACGGTGGGCATCTGCTTCGGCCACCAGATCGTCGCGCAGGCTCTCGGCGGACGCGTCGAGAAGTTTCCCGAAGGATGGGCCGTGGGTCGCACCGAGTACGAGATCGAGGGGCTGGGCCGGCTGCACCTCAACGCCTGGCACCAGGACCAGGTCACGGTGATCCCCCCCGGCGCGCGCGTGGTCGGCCAGTCGGGGCACTGCGCGACGGCCGCCCTGTCCTACGGCCCGCACCTCTGGACGATCCAGCCGCACCCCGAGTTCACGAACGAGCGGATCGCCCTCATGGTGCCCGAGCGGAAGGGCACGCTCGACTACGAGGACGACCGGATGGACGCCGCCCTGGAAGGCACGTCGCTGCCGACGGACGGCGACCGGATCGCGGAGAAGCTGCTCGAGGTGCTGGAGAGCGTGCGGGAGGTGCAGGATGCGTGACGACCGCAGCGGCGGGGATTGGCTGGACCGGCTGCCCGAGGCCGCCCGCCTCTACTTGAACGGCCGCCGCCCGGACGAGGTCGAGTGCGTGATCGCCGACCTTCCGGGCATCGCGCGCGGAAAGGCCGTGCCCGGCACCAAGTTCGCCCGCCAGGACCGCTTCCACCTGCCCGACTCGATCTTCTACCAGACCATCACGGGCGGCTACGCCGAGACCGGCGCCCAATGGACCGAGCCGGACATGATCCTGACGCCGGACATGGAGACGGCGAGCGCGGCGCCCTGGGCGGAGGACCCGACGCTGCAGGTCATCCACGACGCCCACGACCGCGAGGGCCGGCCGGTTCCCATGGCCCCCCGCAACGTCCTCAAGCGCGTGGTCGCGGCCTATGCGGCCGACGGGCTGACCCCCATCGTCGCCCCGGAGATGGAGTTCTACCTCGTCGCGCGCAACACCGACCCCGCCCGGTCAATCGAGCCCATGATGGGCCGCTCGGGCCGCCCGGCGGCCGCGCGGCAGAGCTACTCGATGTCCGCGGTGGACGAGTACGGGCCCGTCATCGACGACATCTACGACTTCGCCGAGGCCCAGGGCTTCGAGATCGACGGCATCACCCAGGAAGGCGGCGCCGGCCAGGTCGAGATCAACCTGCGCCACGGCGAGCCGGTGAAGCTGGCGGACGAGATCTTCTATTTCAAACGCCTGATCCGCGAGGCGGCGGTGCGGCACGACTGCTTCGCCACCTTCATGGCCAAGCCCATCGAGGGCGAGCCGGGCAGCGCCATGCACGTCCACCACTCCGTCCTCGACGCCCCGGGGGTCAACATCTTCTCGGACGGCGAGGAGGAGACGCCCGCCTTCCGCCACTTCGTCGCCGGGATGCAGAACCACCTGCCCGCGGCCATCGCGATGCTCGCGCCCTACGTGAACTCCTACAGGCGCTACACGCGGGACTTCTCGGCGCCGATCAACCTCGAATGGGGCTACGACAACCGGACCACGGGCATCCGCGTGCCCGTCGCCCCGCCCGAGGCGCGGCGGGTGGAGAACCGCCTCGCCGGGATGGACTGCAACCCGTATCTCGGGATCGCGGCATCGCTGGCCTGCGGCCTTCTCGGCCTTCGCGAGGGCCGGGATCCGACGCCGCCGCTGGAGACGGACGCCTACGACGCGGAGGAGGCGATCCCCCGCGGCCTCTTCGCCGCGCTCGACGCCCTCAAGGCGGACGCGCCCTTCCGCGACCTCATGGGCGAGAGGTTCTGCGCCATCTACGAGGCGGTGAAGACGGCCGAGTACGACGAGTTCCTCCAGGTCATCTCCCCCTGGGAGCGCGAGCACCTCCTGGTCAGCGTGTGAGCCCGCGCGCCCCGCGTATCCCGGCCGCCCGCCGCCGACCGTCCGGGGGACGCCGGTGAAGCTGCTCTACGCGAACGACCCGCCCTCGGGCTACCCGGCGAGCTGGTACGCCGAGACCGCCGAAGCGCCGCCCGAGCAGCCTCCCCTCCGCGGCGAGGTACGCTGCGACCTCTGCGTCGTGGGCGCGGGCTACACGGGCCTCGCGGCGGCGCTGGCGGCCCGGGCCAAGGGGCTGGACGTCGTCCTGCTCGACGCGCGGCGCGCCGGCTGGGGCGCCTCGGGGCGCAACGGGGGGCAGGTCGGGACGGGTCAGCGCGTGGACCAGATCACCCTGGAGGCACGGCACGGACCGGGCGCGGCGCGGCGCCTGTGGGATCTGGGTCAGGACGCGGTGGCCGAGTGCCGCCGCTTGGTCGAGGCCCACGCCCCGGAAGCTTGCTGGCGCCCGGGGATCGCCTTCCTCGCCCGCTCCGCCAGGGCGGCGGAGGAGGCGCACCGCTACGCCGACCATCTCGCCGCGCGCTACGACTACCATCTCGACGAGCCCCTGGACCGCGAGGCGGCGCGGGCCCTCTCGGGGTCGGAGGCGTTCGCGGGCGGCTCGCTCGACCGCGGCGGCGCGCACATCCACCCCCTGCGGCTGGCCTTCGGGATGGCGCGCGCGGCGCTGGCGGCGGGGGTGCGGCTCCACGAGGGGACGCCCGCGCACCGCCTGTCGTCCGGGCCCGTGGTCCACACGGACCGCGGCCGGGTCCTGGCCGAGCGGGTGATCCTGGCGGGCAACGGCTACCTGGAGGGGTTCGGGCGCCCGCAGGTCATGCCGATCAACAATTTCATCGTCGCCACCGAGCCGCTCGACGGACCGCTGACCGAGGACGTCGCCGCCCATGACGATCGGTTCGTCGTCGACTACTGGCGGAAGTCGGAGGACGGCCGCCTCCTCTTCGGCGGGGGCGAGAGCTATGGCTACCGCTTTCCGAAGGACGTCGCCGCGCTCGTCCGGCGGCCGATGGAGGCGATCTATCCCCAGCTCCGCGGGGTGCGGATCACCCATGCCTGGGGCGGCACGCTGGGGATCACGATCTCGCGGATGCCGCACATGGCGGCGATGGCGCCGGGCGTGCTGTCGGCCGCGGGCTACAGCGGGCACGGGGTGGCCATGGCTTGCCTCGCCGGGCGGCTCGCGGCCGAGGCGAGCGCCGGTCCCTCCCCGGGATGGGAGGCGATGGCCGCCCTGCCCCATCGCGCCTTCCCGGGCGGCACGGCCTTCCGCACCCCGCTGCTCGCCACGGCGATGAGCTGGTACGCCTTGCGCGACCGACTGGGCATTTGACCGGCGGCCCGCCGATTCCGGCGGCGGATCGCCGTCGCCACCTGCCGCACCGGCGACACCGCATGGACCGACGGCCCGCGGGGGCCTAGTCAGGAGGCATGAAGGACCTGACCCCCAACTCCTGGGAAGCCCGCGCCGAGGGCGCCTCCCTCTACGGCTTCACCGACTACCCCACGCTGGCCGAGCGGGGGACCACAGTGCTGGCCCGCGGCGAGGGGCCCTACGTCGTCGACACGGACGGCAACCGCTTCCTCGACGCGAACGCGGGCCTCTGGAACATGGTGGCGGGCTGGGACCACCGGGGCCTGATCCGCGCCGCGCAGGAGCAGTACGAGCGCCTGCCGGGCTACCACGCCTTCTTCGGGCGCATGTCGGACCGAACCGTCGAGCTGTCGGAGAAGCTGGTCGAGGTCTCCCCGTTCGAGCGGGGGCGCGTGTTCTACACCAACTCCGGGTCGGAAGCGAACGACACGCTGGTCAAGATGCTCTGGTTCCTCAACCGGATGGAGGGGCGGCCCGAGGCGCGGAAGATCCTGACACGGGTCAACGCCTATCACGGCGTCACGGCCGTCTCGGCATCGATGACGGGCAAGCCCTACAACGACGTGTTCGGCCTGCCCCTGCCCGGCTTCATCCACCTCACCTGCCCGCACTACTGGCGCGAGGCCCGCGAGGGGGAGAGCGAGGCCCAGTTCGTCCGGCGGCTGGCGCGGGAGCTGGAGGAGGTTATCGCCCGCGAAGGGGCTGACACCATCGCCGGCTTCGTGGCCGAGCCCGTGATGGGCGCGGGCGGCGCGATCCCCCCCGCGGAGGGCTATTTCCAAGCAGTCCAGCCGATCCTGCGGAAGCACGGCATCCCGCTGATCGCGGACGAGGTCATCACCGGCTTCGGCCGCACGGGCGAGCCCTGGGGATGCGAGAGCTACGGGTTCACCCCCGACGCGATCATCGCCTCGAAGGCCATGACGGCGGGATACTTCCCCATGGGCGCGGTGATCCTCGGGCCCGAGCTGGCCGACCGTCTCTTCGCCGCGTCGGCTGAGTTCACGGATTTCCCGCACGGCTTCACCGCCTCGGGGCATCCGGTCGGCTGCGCGGTGGCGCTGAAGGCCGCCGAGGTCATCCTTGAAGGGGCCGACGGCGACGAGCCCCTGATCGAGAACGTCCGCCGCACCATGCCCCTCTTCGCCGAAGGGATGGATCGTCTGGCCCGGCATCCCAACATCGGCGAGGCGCGCTATCGCGGCACCATGGGCGCGCTGGAGGCGGTGGCGGACAGGGAGACGAAGGCGCCCTTCGCGGCCGATCTTCAAGTCTCGGAGCGGATCGCGAACGCCTGCCACGACGTCGGCCTGATCTGTCGCCCGCTCGGGCAGGCGGTGGTCCTCTGCCCGCCCTTCATCATGACGCCCGCCCAGTTCGACGAGATGTTCGGCAAGCTGGAGAAGGCGCTAGGATCGGTGTTCGACGCGGTCGCCTGACGGGGCGGCCCGGGCCGCGGCGGCCTCAGCTCATGCGCGAGAGCTTCTCCTGCAGTTCGGCGAGCTGCTTCTTGATGTCGTCCAGCTCGCCCTCCTTTCCCGCCTCGGGGCCTGGAGCGTCGACCACGCCGCCCGTCATCATCTTCATGAAGGCCGCCTGCTGCGCGCGCATCGCCTCGAAGCCCGGCATTCCGGCCATCGGGTTCATGGCGGTCATGTTCTCGAGCATCTTGGACTGGCCGCCCTGGAGCATCTCGAAGGACGCTTTGAGGAAATCGGGCACCACGGACCGTGCCGCGCCGCTGTAGGACCGCACGAGGTCGGTCAGCACCTCGATAGGCAGGACGCTCTCGCCCTTGGACTCGTGTTCGGCGATGATCTGGAGGAGGTACTGCCTAGTCAGGTCGGCGCCGGTCTTGAGGTCGACGATCCGCACCTGCCGGCCGGCGCGGATGAAGGCCGCGATGTCCTCCAAGGTGACGTAATCGGAGGTCTCGGTATTGTAGAGGCGCCGGCTCGCGTAGCGCTTGATCAGGAGGGGCTCGCCCTCGCCCTCGCCCTTGGCCGCCATCGTCTCGCCCTCCCCCGTGCCGCGCCGCGGAAACGACCCTAGGCCTCCATGCAGCGGGCGCAAACGGAAAAAGGCGCGCCGCGAGGGCGCGCCTTCGAAGGACGGAGCCGACATAGCGCGACCGATCGGCCGCCCCGCCACCGGGATCACTTGACGGTGGCGGGCTTCCTGACGGCCGCAGCGGTCTTCTGAGCCGCCGCATCGGCGGCGCCGGTCGCCGAGGTGGTGGCGGCAGCCCCGTCCTGCGCGCCCTCGCGGCCCGCGGCGAGCATCAGCTCGACCGTCTCCATCTGGACCTTCTTCGCCACCTCCGCGAACTGGGCCATCGTCTCGGCGGTCATCTCGGCGGTGGCCGAGGCGAAGTCCGTCATGGCTTTGCCGTAGTCAGCGGGCTCGTCCTTCACGGCGGCGACTTCGTTCATCTTCGCGAGGGCGCGCTTCGTCCAGCCGGCGGAGATCTCGGTCGAGGTCTCGGCGGCGTCGAGGGCGACGCGGCTCATCTTCTCGGCGAGCTGGGCCTGCGTCTTCCACGCGTCCTGCATCGCCGAAGTATCCATCGGGAAGGCGCCGAGCATGTCGGCGAGCATCTTCTGCATGTCGTTGGCGTTGTTCATCATGATCTCGCTCCTCTCGAACCCGCGTCGCTGCGGCTGCGAGGAACATGGATGCTGCAATGCAGCACTGCAAGGGTCCGATGCCGCACTGCCGCGAAAAGAATGACGCCGCGGCAGCGGCTCACGCGTTCCGTCCGGGATCCGGCGCCTCCGTCACGTAGGTTCCCGGCGCGGGGCCCAGCGTCGCGCGGCCGCCTCCTGGCGTTCGCGCGGGGACGAGGGCGCCGCTGCGGAGGTCCAGCCATTCCGACCAGAGCGGCCACCAGGAACCCTCGCGCCGCTCCGCCGCCGCGCGCCAGGTATTCGCGTCGCCGGACCAGTCGCCGTTCACGTAGTGGCCGTACTTGCCTTTCGAGGGCGGATTCACGATGCCGGCGATGTGCCCGCTCTCGGAGAGGACGAAGGTCCGGTCGGTCGCGCCCATCTTCCGTATCCCGGCATAGGATTGCCCCCAGGCGGCGATGTGGTCCGTCTCGCAGGCGATGGCGACGAGCGGCAGATCGACATCCGAGAGGCGAAGCGTCTCGCCGCAGACCGCGATGCCCCCTTCGGCGAAGCGGTTCGCCTGGCAGAGCTCGCGCAGGTACTGCATCGCCATGCGCCCGGGCAGGTTCGTCGCGTCGCCGTTCCAATAGAGCAGGTCGAACGCGGGGGGCCGCTCGCCCATCATGTAGGACCGGATGGCAGGCCCGTAGATCAGGTCGTTCGACCGCAGGAAGGAGAAGGTACGCGACATGAAGAGCGCAGAGAGGACACCCGCCTCCCGCGTCTCGGCCTCGATTCCGTCCAAGAAGTCGTCGTCGAGGAAGACCCCCACCTCGCCCTGGTCCGAGAAGTCCGTCAACGTCGTGAGGAAGGTCGCCGATCGCACCCCGCCCAGTCCCCGCCGCTTCATCAGCGCAAGCGTCAGGGCGAGGGTCGTGCCGGCGATGCAGTAGCCCGCGACGTTGACCTCCGGCGCGCCGGTGGCGTCACGCGCCTGCTCGATGGCCGCGAGGAACCCCTCCGCCACGTAGTCGTCGAGCGAGACGTCCGCGTAGTCGGGGCCGGGGTTCTTCCAGCTCACCACCAGGACGGTGAAGCCCTGCGCCGCCATCCAGCGGATCAGGCTGTTCCGCTCGGTCAGGTCGAGGATGTAGAACTTGTTGATCCAAGGCGGGAAGATCAGGATCGGCACCTCCCGCACCTCGCCGGTCGTGGGCGCGTACTGGATCAGCTCGAAGAGGCGGTTGCGGAAGACGACCTCGCCCGGCATCGTGGCGAGGTTCCCGCCCACCTCGAAGGCGTCGCGGTCGGCCAGCGTGACGAGGAGCTCGCCGTCGTTCGCCTCGAGGTCGCGGACGAGGTTCTCGAGCCCGTCGACGAGGCTCTGGCCTTCCGTCTCGACCGCGCGGGCGAGGGCTTCGGGGTTGGTGCCGAGGAAGTTCGCGGGGCTGAACATATCGACGATCTGCCCGGCGAAGTAGCTCAGCCGTCGGCGGTCCTTCTCGGGCAGCCCCTGGAGGTCGCCGGCAGCCTCCGCGATGGCCTCCGCCGCGATGAGGTACTGCTGCTTGAGGTAGTTGAAGTAGGGATGCTCCTGCCAACGGGGGTCGCGGAAGCGCCTGTCGCGCCCGGTCGCGTCCTCCGGCGGGGTCATCTGCCCCTTGGCGAGCCGCGACTGCGCCTCGACGTAGTGCTTCAGCGCCCTGCCCCAGTAGCGGGTCTGATGCTCGATCATCTTGCCGGGGTCGCTCAGCATGTCGGCCATGCTGGCAGCGGCGGCCCGCGCGAAGAGGTCCCGCCCCGGCCCCTGCAGCGAGGGGCGCACCTTGCCGCCCTTCGACAGCGCAGACACGAGGCGCTGGGACAGCTCCTCGACGCGGACGAGGTTGGCGCCCAGGCGCGACATGTCCGTGGCGTCACCGGATTTCTCGCTTGTCACAGGACAGCCCTCCGCTAACCTTCGCACCTGCGGCATGACGCTGCGCCGCACCGCCGCGCGCCGTCCCGCGGCAGGGAGATCGGCCATGCGCTACATGATGAGCTACGACCTCATGGAGTCCTCGCGTATCATGGGACAGTGGATGGGCTCCACCGCGAAGGCGCTCTTCGGCGCGCCCTCCCTGGGTCTCGTGCCGAACCCCGTCATCGCGACGCTGGCGGCCTGGGGCGAAGTGGCGGAGCGCAGCTTCGCCCGCATGGTGGCCAAGCCCGATTGGGGGATCGACACCGTCACCGGCGCGGACGGGCGCGACCACGTCGTCACGCCCACGGTCGTGGGACCCGGCGCCTTCGGGGACCTGCTGCACTTCGACGTCGCGGGCCGTTCCGCCATGCCGCGGCGCATCCTGCTCGTCGCGCCGATGTCGGGGCACTACGCAACGCTCCTGCGCTCGACCGTCCGGTCGCTGCTGCCGGATGCGGACGTCTGGATCACCGACTGGCACAACGCCCGCGACATCCCCGTCAGCGCCGGCAAGTTCGACGTCGAGGACTACACCGCCTGCATCGCCGGCTTCCTGCGCGCTCTGGGGCCGGACCTGCACGTGATCGCCGTCTGCCAGCCCGTGCCGCTGGCGCTGGCCGCGACCGCCCTCGTCGCCGCCGAGGCGCCCGAGGCCCAGCCCGCCACGCTGACGCTGATCGGCGGACCGGTGGACCCCAACGCGGCACCCACGGAGGTCACCGATTTCGGCGCCCGCATGACGATGGGGCAGCTGGAGGAGCTCGCGATCCAGCGGGTCGGGTTCAAGCACCGGGGCGCGGGGCGGATGGTCTATCCGGGCCTTCTGCAGCTGACGTCCTTCATCGCCATGAACGGAGGGCGCCACGGGCGCGCCTTCTGGGACCAGACGATCCGCGTCGCGAAGGGCGAGGCCGGCGACCACGACCGGCACAACCGCTTCTACGACGAGTACCTCGCCGTGATGGACATGACGGCGGAGTTCTACCTCTCCACCGTCGAGCGCATCTTCAAGGCGCGCGAGATCGCCCGCAACGCCTTCCATGTCGGCGGGGTCCATGCCGACCTCGGGCGGATCGACCGGACGGCCGTGAACGTGGTCGAGGGCGAGCAGGACGACATCTCCGCACCGGGCCAGTGCCTCGCCGCGCTGGACCTGCTGACCGGCCTGCCGCACGGGCGGAAGGCGGCGCACCTGCAGCCGGACGCGGGCCATTACGGCATCTTCGCGGGGCGAGCGTGGCGAAGCGACATACGCCCGCTCGTGCTGGACTTCATCGACGCCCATGCGGACGTGCCGGCGCCGCGGGGCGAGCAGCGCGGCAGGACCATCCATGACGGATCCGGCAGGCCGGTCGGGGGGCGGACCCCCGTCTAGGGCTTCCCCGGGGTTCGCCGGAGAGGCAAGATAGGCCACATGACGATGCCCTTCTCCTGCCGGTGCGGCGCGGTGCGCGGCACGCTCGACCCTTCGGACGGGGTGCACCTGCGCTGCTTCTGCCAGTCCTGCCGGGGCGCGGCGCGCCTCGCGGGGGCGGCGGACCCCGGTGCGGACGGCGTCGCCCTCTTCCAGACGACGCCGGACCGTCTGACCTTCGCGGCCGGGCGCGATCTGATCGAACCCTTGCGCTTCTCGCCCCGCTCGTTCGTGCGGCGATGGCGGACGCGGTGCTGCGGGGACGTTCTCTTCTCGTCAGGCGATTCCCCCCGCTGGCCCGTGGCAGGGCCCGTGGACCGCGTCCTCGCCGACCCGGAGGCCCTCGGCCCCGAGCAGGCCAGAGCCTTCCTGCCCCCGCGCCGCGCCGGCGGACTGCGACGGCACGAGGGGGCGGGATACCTGATCGCGCAGTTCGCGCGGCGGACGGCCGCCGCCCGGTTCCGCCGCGCCTGGCGGAACGACCCGCTCATGGAAGCGGACGGCCGCTACCCGAAGGCCCGTCCGGCCACCCCGGAGGAGGTCTCCGCCGCCTTTCCCGAAGGCCCGCCCCTGCCGCCCTACGACGCCCCGCCCCGCTAGCCCTGCGGCGCGCGCGCCAGCCAGCGCTGCAACGCCTCGTTCACCGCCCTGGGCGTCTCGAGGGTGGGCAGGTGGCCGGCATCCTCGATCACCGAAAGCTCGGCATCGGCAAGGAGGGCCGCCATCAGCTCGTGCCGGCGCAGGGGGCAGAGCACGTCATGCCTGCCGCAGAGCACGAGCGAGGGGCCGCGGTAGCCCGACAGGGCGGCCTGCTGGTCGGGCCGGGTCTGCAGGGCGCGCGACTGCCGCTCGAACACGAGGGGGCCCATGGCGACGGCCATCTCCATCACCGCGTCCAGAACGCCCCCCCGACCCGGGCCGGGGGCGAGGTAGTTGGGCTTCATCTCGTCCCGCATGACCTCGACCAGCCGCCCGGCGCGCACGCGAGCGATCTGCGGCTCGCGGCTCGCGGCGATCTCGGGCGTCTCGGGCAGCGGGTTGGTGTCCATCAGGCACAGCCGTTCGACCCGTTCGGGGGCGCGGCGCACGACCTCCATCGCGACGATCCCGCCCATGGAAAGGCCGGCGAGCGCGAAGCGCGGCGGCGCGGCCTCCAGCACGGCCTCGGCAAGTGGGGCGATGCGGTCCGAGCCGGTGATTGGGGCGAGGTGCAGGTGCCTGTCCCGCCCCAGCTCGGCGATCTGCGGCGCGAAGAGGCGCGCGTCGCACATCATCCCCGGAAGGAGGACCAGCGGCGCCGGGGGGGCGCAGGCGGCGGGCACAATCCGCATAACGCGTCAGAGAAGGTGCATGCTTGAGCGGCCGGGCTTCGGCGGAGCCGCATGGCGTGCAGCACCTTCTGCGCCGCCCTTGGCGAGAGCGGGGCCCGGGGTCATGCGACGCGCGCCCCCGGCCAGCGCGTGATCGTTCCCAGCATTCAACCCACCTTCTTCGCCCCTTCGACCAGGGCGGCCAGCTTGGCATACGCGATCTCGGGGTCGACGGCGCCGAAGCCGGCGAAGGTGCCGAAGCCGCAATCGCTGCCCCCCATCACCCGCTCGGCCCCGAAGATGTCGACGAAACGTCTCAGGCGTTCGGACACGAGGTCGGGGTGCTCGACGAAGTTGGTGGTGGTGTCGACGACGCCGGGCACGAGGACCTTGTCCTCCGGCACGTCCGCCGCCCGGTCGCGCCAGACAGCCCATTCGTGGGCGTGGCGCGGGTTCGACGTCTCGAAGAGGAGGTGCGAGGCGTTCACCGAAAGGAACGTGTCCAGCACCTTGTCCATGCCGATGTCGCAGACATGCGGCCCCTCGTAGTTGCCCCAGCAGATGTGGACCCGCACGCGGGACGGGTCGATGCCCGACAGGGCGCCGTTCAGCGCCTCGACATGGGTGGCGGCGATGCGCAGGAACTCCTCGTCCGAAAGGTCGGTGAAGAGCATGTGCCGCGAGAGCGCGAGGTCGGGGCAGTCGAGCTGCAGCATCAGGCCGGCGTCGACGATGGTCCGGTACTCCCCGGCCATCGCGTCGGCGAGGGCCGAGAGGTACGCGTCGCGGGTGGGGTAGAAGTCGTTCTGCAGGAAGAGCGAGATGACGCCGGGCGAGGCCGCGTTCATGAAGCCCTCCGAGGCCCCGTGCTCGGCCATCGCGGCCAGGAGATTGTCGATGTCCTGCCGAAGCTCGCCTTGCCCCTTGGACCGCACCTCGCCCACGCACATCGGGCGGGCATAGGTCGGCGCGCCCTTGTCCTGGCTGAGCCGCTTCGAGAAGGACGGGAACAGCTTGAGGTCGGCCGGCGTGTTGCGGGGGCTGTCCCCGCCGAACCCCGTGTAGCGGTCCTTGACGTAAGTCGCGTAGGAGATCTTCGACGTCTCGCCGTCCGACACGACGTCGATCCCGGCCTCCACCTGCTTCCTCACCGTCTCAGAGCACGCTTCGCGCATGGTGCGGGCGAAGGCGCCCGGGTCGTAGTCCTCGCCGTTCTCCCGGGCGAAGATCATGTCCACGACCTCCTGCGTGCGAGGGAGCGAGCCGGTGTGCGTGGTGCGGATGGTCATCGTGGTCTCCGGTCTGCGGTCGCAGGGTTGTGAGGGGGTGGCACGGGGGCGGGCCGGGCTTCAACCCTCGCGGACCGCCATCAGCACGCTGTGTCGATCCGCCTCCGGGTCCTCGGCCACGAAGCGAGTCATCCGCAGCCCCGCCGCCTCCAAAGCCGCTGCGTATCCGGCGGGCGAGAGCGAGGCGTGGTAGATCGAAGCGCCGCCCACGGTGCCCGTCGCCTCGCCCGCCCGCGGCCCGACCGTAGTCAACAGCGTTCCGCCCCGCCGCAGATGCGTCGCCATCTGGGCCAGCGCCGGGGGCTGCTCGGCCGGGGTCAGGTGGAAGAAGCTGTCCCACGCGACGATGCCGTCGAACCGTTCCGGCAGGTCGAGAGTCCGCATGTCGCCCCGTCGCCAGTCGCCCTCCGGATGGCGGGCGCGGGCGAGGGCCAGCATCGTCTCCGACAGGTCCAGCCCCGTGACCGCGAGGCCCCGAACGCGCAGCCACGCGGCGATCGGTTCGCCGCCCCCGCAGCCGAGGTCCAGCACTGCCGCATTCGGAGGCAGGACATCGACGAAGCGGCGCAGCCAAGCGCCCTCGATCTCCAGGCCACGCCGCCGGTCGCGGTCCCATGCCGCCGCCTCGGCCTCGTAGACGGCGGCGTTGGGGTCCGAGCGGCTCAGCGGCTCACCCTTTCCACGTCGCCCCCGCCAGGTCCCCCGTGCCGACCACGTGGTAGAGCGCGGCGTCCCCCTCCATCGACGGCCACGCGGCGTGCGACAGACCCGCCGGTACCGACATCGTGTCGCCGGGCGCGAGGATGTCGGACCCGCCGTCCCACTCGACGCGCCAATGCCCCGCCACCGGCATCAGCACCGAGGGCCTGTCGTGGTCGTGCCTCTCCCGGGTCGCCGACCCGCGGGTGACCAGCGCCACCTCGAAGCCCGGGCGGTCGGGCAGCACGCCCCGCTCGCCGATCACCGTCACGGGTGCGCGGTCCGCCAGCGCGACGAGGTCGAGATAGCGCGCCACGTGCCGGGGCAGCACGTCGCGCGTCGAGGGCTCGGGGTAGTCAGCCAGCTCCTCCTCCGTCAGCACCCTCATCGGTGCCACGCCCTCTGGCAACGCCTGCCCCTCCTTCGTGTCGTAGAGCTTACCGTTCTCGCCCAGGACGAGGCCGTGATCCTTCGCGTCCTCGATCACCTGAGGCGCCCAGATCACCCCGCCGCCCGCGTCGTCGCCCCCGAGGATGGCCATGATCATCCCGTAGTCGGTGCCGACGTTCTCGAAGCCGCGGAAGATGCCCGTGGGGATGTTGATGATGTCGCCCTCCTCCAGCACGACCTCGCCGGCGTCGCCCCAACGCCCCCAGAAGAAGCGCCAGCGACCCGAGAGGACGAAGAACACCTCCGCCGTGCGATGGGAGTGGAGCGAGTTGCGGCACCGCGGCGGCTGGCCCGCCGCGCCGATGTTGAACCCGTGCGGCGTGGTGATGTGGACGTGCTGATCGGGCGATTCGGAAACCCCGCCCCCGATGATGGTGAAGTTCTCCTTCCGGTCCGAGCCCGGGGTGTGGGCGTCGATGAAGGCCGTCTTGCAGGGCTGCAGCTCGCCGTATCGAACGACCTGGACCTCGGCGGTGCGTGGAGCTTCGAGGGGCATGGGGGGTCTCCGTGTCAGGGGGCGTGTCAGGGGGCGACGATTTGAGGCGCCAGCGCATCGAGGCCGCGCTGGAGGATGACGCGGACCTCATCGGGGGTGGCGGCGACGGCGCGCGAGGGGGCCCAACCCGCGCTTCGCAGGCCCCCCTCACCCCGTCGCCTCGCGGATCTGCATCCAGATCGCGGCCTCGTCGATCAGCACCCATTCGCGGCGCACGGACCAATCGCCCGGCCGGTGCCGCCCGCCGCGGAAGGGGCCGAACTCCGCGTGGGAGATGCCCATGACGTGCACGGGCGCGCCCGTGGGCACGCCGAAGGCGCCCCAGCCCGAATGGTGGCCCGTCAACGACCAGCGCACCGCGGCGCGGGGGGGCATCATGGCCTCCTCCATGCCGATGACGTGGTGGACCCGGAACTCCGCGTCGGGGAAGGACGCCCGGAGGGGCAGCCAGAAGCGGTCCGCCTCGGCCCAGCCGTGCGCGGCGACCCCACCGGGATACTCGCAATGGCAGGCCCGGTCCCAGAGCGCCGGGATAACCGACAGCTCGCCGCCCATGAGACGCGAAAGGCAGTCGGCGTAGCGTGCGCCCCACTCGCTCTCGTTGCCCCGGCCGCCATAGGGGCCTACCTCATCCATGGCGGGGTTGAAGGCGCGGCGACCCGCCGCGACGGCGCGGGCGGCCCATTCGGCCGGATCGACCCCGATCTGCCGAAGCACCGCGCCGTTGTCGCGCACGAGCCACTCGTCGGTGATCTGGCCGTTCTCCTCCCAGCAGTCGGCGATGGCGCGGAACACGACCCGCCGCCCCGTCCCCGCATCGGCGAAGAGGCCCCCGCCCCTGTGCGTGCCGACCGAGCAGTTGCGGTGCGATGAGAGGCGGCCCCCCTCCTCCTCGCACCAGATCACGTCCTCGCCGAGCAGCTCTCGGTCCGGCATCTCGTTCAGAGTGGCGAAGGTGGCGGCCGTCATCGCCCGCTCGCCGCGCGAGAAGCCCATGGGGGTCCGCACGATGCAGTCCGCGCCGTAGTAGTCCTTCATCCGGGGCGCGAGGCCGCGTCCCTCCCAGATCTCCTCCGTGATGCGGAGGATCCAGTCGGGGAAAGTCTCGTTGCTCAGGTCCTTCATGCCCATCCCTCCGGCACCCGGGCCGATCCACGCACGACGAGCGGCCCCTCTATCTCGATCCGCGCGGCGCCCCGGTCGGGATCCTCCACGAGGGCCAGCAGCGTCTCCACCGTCGCTTCGGCCATGCGCCGCGCGGGCTGGCGCAACGTGGTCAGGTCATAGGCCCCCCAGGCGGCGGCCGCGACGTCGTCGTAGCCCACCACGGAGACCTCGCGCCCGACCGCGGCGCCTTCTGACCGCAGCGCGTCGATCGCCCCGAAGGCCATATGATCGTTGCCCACGAAGATCGCGTCGGGCCGTGCGTCGCGCCACATAGCGGCGGCCAGCTCCGCCGCGCGGTCGCGGTCGAACATGCCGTCGGCCTCGGCGACGAGCGGCCCCGCGGCGGCGCGGAACCCCTCGGCCCGGTCGCGGCCCGTCGAGGCGCCGAGCCAGCCGGTGATCTGCGCGATCCTCCCGTGCCCTCCCGCGCGGAGGAAGCGCGCCACCTCGGCCCCGCCCGTGCGGTTGGCGGACGTCACCTGGGAGAGGCCGCTGGCATCCTGGCCTCGGTTGAAGAGGACCACGGGGATGCCCGCCGCCTGGCAGCGGGCCGCGAGGTCGCCCCCGATGGTCACGGAGGCGGCGATGATCCCGTCCACCTGATAGTCGAGCATCTGCTCGACGAGGGCGTCGGGCTCCTCGGCCTCCGGGGCGGTGAAGACGAGGATGTGGTAGCCCTCGGCCTGCAATGCCTCGGACAGGCGTTCCAGCGCGTCGGGATAGAACTGGTTGTCGAGATAGGACACGACGAGCCCGATGATCCTGCTGCGCCCGGTGATGAGCGATCGCGCCAGGACGTTCGGCCGGTAGCCCAGATCGGCGGCCGCCTTCCTGACCTTCCGCTCCGTCGCCTTGGAGGCGGACGCGCCGGAGAACACGCGCGAGACCGCGCTGCGCGATACGCCGGCGCGGGCGGCAACCTCGGCGGAGGTGACCCTGCCGCTCATCCCGCCGTCCAGCCGCCGTCGATCAGCAGATGGGTGCCCGTCACCATCGCCGCCGCGTCGGAGGCAAGGAACAGGACCGCGCCCATAACGTCCTCGACCTCGGCGACGCGGGGCAGCTTGACCTTGCCTTCTATCCAGGCGCGCTTCTCGGGATCGGCGAACGTCGCGGCCGTCAGGTCGGTCCGCACGAAGGTGGGGCAGACGGTGTTCACCCGCACGCGGGCCTTCCCCCATTCGATGGCCATGGCCTTGGTCATGCCCTCCACCGCGTGCTTGGTGGCGCAGTAGATCGCGCGATCGACCCCGCCGACATGCCCCATTTGCGAGCCAATCTGGACGATGCTGCCACCGCCGCGGGCCTTCATCCCGCGCGCGGCCTCTGTCGCGAGGAAGAACGCGGCCTTCACGTTCACCGCCTCGACGGCGTCGAAATCGGCCTCCGTCGTCTCCAGGGCCGGGGCATGGCGGGCGAGCCCCGCCGAGTTGACGAGAACGTCGGGCGCATGCTCGGCCAGCGCGTCCCGCACGGCGGCCACTTCGGTCACATCCAGAGGAACGGCATGCGCCTCGCCCCCTGCATCGCGGATCGCTGCAGCGGCACGCTGCGCCTCGCCGATGCCGCGCGCCCCGATGGTCACGGCGGCCCCGGCCTCGGCAAGGGCCGCCGCGCAGCCGAGGCCGATCCCGCGAGATCCGCCCGCCACGAAAGCCCGCCGGCCGTCGAGGCGAAAGGATGGGGTGCGGGGAAGGATCACGAGCGGACCTTTCTTGCAAACGTGTGCAAAGACTACGCCCTGCGACCGGCTGCCGCAAGCGGCCCGAGGGCCCCGCTGCCGGAGCGGGGGCGGCCCGGCCCCGCCACGCAGTGTCCGCGCCCGTCCGGCCGCCAAGCCGGCATCATCTACTGACGTGCGTCTTCTCGGAGTAGGGGAAGACCGGCTCGCCCCCTACGACGATCCCTCGCGCGGATGCCAGTTGCCGCATCCGCGCCAGCACGTCCACGCCGAGTTGGTTCCAGACGTGGATGAGGTCGATCAGCACCCAGTTCTCGCGGATCGACCCGTCCTCGCACCGCCAGAAGTCGAGGGACCGCATGGTGATCCGCTGCCCCGCTGGCGCGATGCCCAGCCAACCGGCCCCCGTCACGGTCATCTCCATACCCGGCCAGCCCGTGTAGGCGACGTAGTCCCCTTCCGCGAAGAGCGCGCCGCGCCCGTTGCCCCCGACCCGGTCCGGCATGGCCTCGAGGAAGGGGATCTGGTGCCAGCGGCGGAACCCTTCGACCCCCCGCGCGGTGCCGATGCCGGAGGGGCCGTACCACAGGAAGTGCGGGTGCCAGTGCTCCGCCAGGCCCATCGCATCGGGCCCCTCGGCCTCGTGCTTCTGGATGCCGTCGAGCATGGACAGCACCAGCGCCTCGGACGCCGCGGTTCGCGCGGCGTCGTGCGGGCCCAGTCCGTCCTGCGTGACCGGACCCGGCACGTTCATCTCACGGCCCAGGGACGGCCCCATCGGCCAGACCCCCGCCTGCATCATCAGCTCCGGCAAATCCCAGAGGACGTGGGCTTCGACGACGTGTCCGCCATCAATCCGGAAGAACTCCGCGAAGCGCAGATGGGCCACCTGCCCCGTCGCCGGGATATCCATGAACGGGTGCCGGAAGGTGCCGCAGTACTGACCCGACGAGCCGACCCACTCGCCCGAAGGCGCGCCGCCCCGGACGAAGATGTGGTCGCGCCGCTCCAGATCCGGCATCGCCGCGAGCAGGGGCGCCCAGATCGCCTCCCAGGCCGCCTTCGGCCCCTCGCGGTCCCCGGCGGGCGTGAAGAGATGCATGCGCGCATCCGGCGCGCAGGTTGCGAGCAGGTCCTCCCGCGCCGCATTGTGGTCGCCGGCATAGAGCGCCCGTCGAAACCCGTCCAAGCCCATCTCGCGGCCTTTCTCTGCCAGTGGAAATAACCCCGCGGCGGAACTGGAAGCGCAAGGCCCCCGGCCCCGGGACGCCGCGAGTCCCAGCGGGCGGGAGCGTCCGCCGCCGCTACTCCGCCGCCTCGCGATGCGGCGCGCCCTCGCCATAGGGAACGTTCCGCCCGCCATAGCGACGCACGCGGAGGTTGCACTGCTCGGCATGGCCGACGAAGCCCTCCAGGATGCATAGTCGCGAGCCATACTCCCCGATGGTCGCCGCCGCCTCGTCCGTGGTGATGCGCTGATAGGAATGCGTCTTGATGAACTTGCCGACCCACAACCCGCCCGTGTAGCGCCCCGCCTTCTTCGTCGGCAGGGTGTGGTTCGTGCCGATGACCTTGTCGCCGTTCGCTACGTTGGTGCGGGGACCCAGGAACAGGGCGCCGTAGGAATGCATGTTCTCCAGGTACCAGTCGTCCCTGTCGGTCATCACCTGCACATGCTCGGACGCGATGTCGTTCGCCACCTGAAGCATCTCGTCGTGATCGGCGCAGAGGATCACCTCGCCGTACTCCTCCCAGGAGGCGCGAGCCGTCTCGGCGGTCGGCAGGATGCCGAGGATGCGATCGATCTCGCGCAGCGTCCCCTCGGCCAGCCCGCGCGACGTCGTCAGCAGCACCGCGGGCGAGTTATAGCCGTGCTCGGCCTGGCCCAGCAGGTCCGTCGCGACCATCTCGGCGTCGACGGTGTCGTCTGCGATCACCATGGTCTCCGTCGGGCCGGCGAAGAGGTCGATCCCCACCCGTCCGAAGAGCTGGCGCTTGGCCTCGGCCACGAACGCGTTGCCCGGACCGACCAGCATGTCGACGGCCGGGATCGCCTCGGTGCCCAGGGCCATAGCGCCGACGGCCTGGATGCCGCCGATCACGTGGATCTCATGGGCGCCGCCCATGTCCATCGCTGCGATCACCGCGGGATTCGGCTTGCCCTTGAAGGGCGGTGTGCAGGCCACGATGCGGGGCACGCCCGCGACCTTCGCGGTCGCCACGGACATGTGCGCGCTGGCGACCATGGGGAACTTGCCGCCCGGCACGTAGCAGCCGACCGACTGCACGGGGATGTGACGGTGCCCGAGGACCACGCCGGGCATCGTCTCGACCTCCACGTCGAGCATGGAGTCGCGCTGAACCTTCGCGAAGGCGACCACCTGGTCGTGGGCGAAGCGGATGTCGGCCAGTTCGCGTTCGGAGAGTTCGCCGACGAGGGCGTCGATCTCCTCGCGGCCGAGGCGGTAGCCCTCGCGCTCGTAGCCGTCGAAGCGGACAGACATCTCCCGCACGGCCACGTCGCCTCGTGCCTCGACATCCTTCAGCGCGGCCTCGACCACGGCCCGGACCTTCGCGTCGTCCTCCGCGCGGTCGGCCTCCGGTCGGGCGATCTTCAGATGCTCGGCCATTCGGGTCCTCCTCGTCGAGCGGCTCGCCGGCACCCTTAACGCGCGCCGCGCCTGCCCGAAAGCGGATTTTGCACACGTGTGCAAACCGTCGTCACAATCCCCGGGCGAATCTCAGCAGCGCCTCCGTCACCGTGTCGGTCATCGCCGGCGACAGGATGTCCCCTGCTAAAATGTGGTTCTCGGGGTCGCCCCCTTCGTCCGGCACGTCGATCCTCGTGACTAGCGCTTCGCCCGGCCAGCGCGCCGCGACGGCCAGGGTGGCCTCGTGATCAATCACCCGGTCCTCGGGGTCGAACAGGAACAGGGCCGGCGGCAACGGTCCCTCGTAGCGGCCGGCACGGGCAGCCGCGACGGCGGCGCCGAGCGGGAAGACGGCCGCCGACGGGTATGCCGTCGTCCACCATTCCGCATGGGCGTCGTTGAGCGGTTCGAAGGACCGCGTGCGCCCCCCCACCAGCGGCAGCCAGATCGGCGCGCCCGGGGCCGTGATGAGGTCGGCGAGCGGGTTGTTGATGCGGAAGTTGGGCGAGAGGAACGCGATGCCGGCGATCTCGGGCGGCAGAAGCCCCTCCTCAGCCGCCAGCGCGGCGAGCGTTCCCCCCGTCGACAGCGTCACCAGAAGGACGCGCTCGCCGATGGCGGCGCCGATGGCCGCGGCCTCCGTCGTGTCGTCCATCCATTCGCGCGCGGTCGTTTCGGCGAGGCGATCGCCGCCCGTGCCCATGTCCACCCCGTGCCCGGCGAGCCGCGTGAAGAAGAGGTTCGCGCCCAGCGCATCCGCCACCCGATCGGGCACGGGCCGGATCTCCTCGGAGGTGGCGGAGAAGCCGTGGACGTAGACCACCGCCCACTCCGTGCGCTCGCCAGGCATCCCAGCCCAGATCACGCGCTTCTCCGCTCCGGGCCGGATGCCCGGCACCGCGCCTTCCCTCCCGGCGAGCCAGGCATCGACCTCGTTCGCGCCGGGCACGGCGACCGCCGCCTCGGGCATCTCGGCGGTCGCCCGCGGTCCGAAGGTCCAGATCCCCGCCGCCAGAACGGCCAGCACGAGCAGCGCCCCCGCCAGCCATCTGCCAAGCGCCCTCAAGTCACGTCCTCGACGGCGCCCGCGATCAAGCCCAGCTCGTGCGGCTCGGAGAGGCGGTGGCCTGCGTCCTTCACCAGCGTCAGCCGCGCGTCCGCGCTTCCCACGTGGGCCAGAAGGTCCGTGCCCCATTCGACCGGAACGGACGTGTCCGCCGTGCCCAGCAGCATCCGCAGCTTGCCGGGAACCTCCAGCGGGGCGTCCATGACGAGGTTGCGGCGCCCGTCCTCGATCAGCGCCTTCGTGATCATGTAGGGATCGCCGTAATCGGAAGGCACGGCCACCCGTCCCTCGCGCATCAGCTTGGCACGCATCAGATCGTCGAATCCGTTCCAGAGCCCCTGCTCGGTGAAGTCGGGCGCGGGGGCGACCAGCACCATCCCATGCACCCGTTCGGGCGCGCGCCGGGCCAGCAGAAGGGCGATCCACCCCCCCATGGAAGAGCCGACGAGCACCGCCCGCCCGTCCACGAGACCGAGCGCGGCCTCCGCGTCCTCGGCCCACTGCCCGATCGTGCCGTCCTCGAAGCGCCCCTCGCTCTCGCCATGGCCTGAATAGTCGAAGCGCAGGAAGGCACGGCCCGTGCGCCGGGCCCAGTCCTCCAGGTGGATAGCTTTGCCGCCCTGCATGTCCGACCGAAACCCGCCGAGGAACAGGACGGGGGGGCCGGTCCCCTCCGTCCGCTCGTAAGCGATCCGTCGTTCCTGCGGCGTGTCGAGATAGTCCGGCATCAAATCCCTCCGCTCTTCCCGCCGAGAAGGCCCGCCCGCGCACCGAAGGGCAAGCCCGTCCGCGGGCGAAACGGCGAAGGGCCGCGCGATCCATCTCGTGACCTGCGTTGACATGTGACCATTCTGTCACCTATTAGGTCGAACCATGGATTCGGTCTTCAAGGCGCTCGCCGATCCCAGCCGACGCCTCCTACTCGACGCCCTGCGCCGAGAGGACGGGCAGACCCTGTCCCAGCTGGAGGCGGGGCTGGCCATGTCGCGCTTCGGGGTCGCCAAGCACCTCAAGGCGCTGGAGGCGGCGGGCCTCGTGACCCGGGTGCGGCGGGGACGCTTAATCCATCACTACCTGAACGCCGTCCCCCTCGCCGAGGCGCTGGAGCGATGGATCGAGCCTTTCCGGGTCGCCCCCGCGGTAGGGGCGATCCTCGACCTGAAGGCTAGACTGGAGACCGACATGTATCCTGCCCCCGACTTCGTCCTCAGAACCTATATCCGCTGCAGCCAGAACGCCCTCTGGGACGCGCTTACCGATGCAGGGACCTACGACAAGTGGAATTTTCTCGGTCAGAGCGCGGCGCGGAACGGCGGCCTCGTCATCTATCGCACTCCCGATGGGACCGAGACACTTCATGCCCGGGACGTCGAGGTCACGCCCAAGACGCGCCTTGTGACCACGTTCGAGCCGAAATGGGAGGAAGGCGCAAAGACCTCGCAGGTCATCTACGACATCGAGATCGAGGGCGAATTCTGCAAGCTGACTGTTACCCATACGGGCTTGCAGCACCACCATTCCGAGGGCACGGCCGATGGCTGGACCCGCAGCCTAGCCGGGCTCAAGACTTGGCTGGAGACGGGCGAGGCCGCCAACTTCGGCGGCGATCACCTTTGGGAAGCGGAGGCCTCCGCGCCATGGAGCCCGACCACGTCCACATGACCTACATCCGCTGCACCCGCGATGCCCTCTGGGATGCCCTCACCCGGGCCGGCGCCGTCGCCAGCCACCATTTCGCCGGCATCGCCGCGCGGGGCGACCTGACGGCTACCGGCGACGTGCAGACCCACCATGTCGGCGACGCGACCGTGCTGACGCAGAAGGTCGTCGAAGCCCTGCCGAAATCCCGCCTCGCGGTCGATTTCACGCCCGGATGGGCCGACCCGCCGACCACGTCCCGCGTCGTCTTCCGCCTCCAGGCGGTCGGCGCCGCCCAGCGCCTCACGATCGAGCACTACGGCGACGCCGCCCAGGACAGGGCGGAGGATGGCTGGGCCCGTTTCGCCTCGAACCTCAAGAGTTGGCTCGAGACCGGCGAGACCGTGATCGGCCGGATGGACGGCGTCGCCTAGCCGCGGGGCGGCGCCACCAGCACGTCGCAAGGCGCGGAGAGGATCATGTCGCTCGACGTCTCGCCGAGGAGCATCCGCACGAAGCCCGAACGGGCATGCCGGCCCACCGCGAGAAGGTCGGCGCCGCCATCCCGGACCGCGCCCAGGAGCGCGACGCCCGGCCCGCCCATGCGCACCACGGGATCGCCCGTCCGCCCACGCAGACCGGGGGGCACCGCCTCGCGCATCTCTCGCTCGAGCTCGGCGTGCTGCTCTTCGGGCAGGGTGGCGTAGGAGACGGCCTGACCGACGACATAGTATGGCTCGTGCGTGGCCGTGACCTGGATGATCGAGGCGTCCGGCGCGAAATCGCCCGCCAGGGCGAGCGCCTCGGCCGCCGCGGGAGAGAAGTCCCAGCCGACGATCACGGTGCCGTAGGATCCCTCCGGCCGACCGAGGGCGACCAGCGCGGGACGGTCAAGCGCCCGCACGATCCGCACCAGCGTCGGCGTCCGCACCATCTCGGCCAGACCGCGGCTCCCGTGCGCGCCGAGGACGACGAGCGCGGCCCCCGCCTCCGCGGCGGCCTTCGGAACCAGCTCGGCTGGGGCGCCCGCCTCGCAGGCGGAGGAGACCTCCACCCCGTCGATCCCCTCCGCCACCCGGCGCAACGCCCCCTCCACGGCCTCGATCCGGGCCAGCGTGGAGGCTGCGTCCGCCACTTCGTCCACCGCGCAGAAGATGCGCAACGCGTCCTTGCGGGCCCTGGCCAGCCCCGCCGCCCGCGTGACCGCGCGGTCACCCCGCGCACTCATGTCCGTCGCGACCAAGATCGTGCCCATGGATCGATCCCTCCTCTGCCTGAGGGACGGTATGACACCCCGCCCGCCCGGCCGCCTTGATCCCGGTCAACACCTCGTTGACAGGGCGGCCTCGTCCGACCACATCGCCATCACCCGCAACCGGGCGCACCCGTAGGCGCCGAACCGACGAGGAGGCACGCCCGTGGACGGCGCATCCCCCCAGATCACCTTCACCTTGCCCGACGGCGCCGAGCGCGCCTATCCCGTCGGCACGACCGCCGCCGAGGTCGCCGCCGACATCGCGCCCTCGCTGGCGAAGAAGGCGGTCAGCGCGACGCTGGACGGCCGGCATGTCGACCTCGCCTGGCCCCTGTCCGAGGGCGGCGCGCTCTCCGTCAATACGATGAAGGACGACGAGGCCGCGCTGGAGTTGATCCGCCACGACCTCGCGCATGTGATGGCCCGCGCCGTGCAGGAGATCTGGCCTGATACGAAGGTCACCATCGGCCCCGTGCGCGGCGATGGCTGGTTCTACGACTTCGACCGGGAGGAGCCCTTCACCCCCGAGGACCTCGGCCGGATCGAGGCGCGGATGAGAGAGATCATCGCCGCCCGCGACCCCGTGCGCACGGAGGTCTGGGACCGCGATCGCGCCCGCCGGCACTACGAAGAGGCGGGCGAGCCCTTCAAGGTCGAGTTGATCGACCGCATCCCGGAAGGCGAGGACGTGCGCATGTACTGGCACGGGCCCTGGATGGACCTCTGCCGCGGCCCGCACCTGCAGGACACCGGGCAGCTTCCCGCGGACGCGTTCAAGCTGATGTCGGTCGCCTCGGCCTACTGGCTGGGCGACAGCGCGCGCCCGCAGCTGCAGCGGATCTACGGGGTCGCTTTCAAGGACCGCAAGGCGCTGAAGGCCCACCTCATGATGCTGGAGGAGGCTGCCAAGCGCGACCACCGCAAGCTCGGCCGCGAGATGGACCTGTTCCACATGCAGGAGGAGGCGCCCGGCCAAGTGTTCTGGCACCCCAATGGCTGGACGCTGTACGTCACGTTGCAGGACTACATGCGCCGGCGCCAGAACGCGGACGGCTACCGCGAGATCAACACCCCCCAGGTCGTGAACCGGAAGCTGTGGGAGGCGTCGGGCCACTGGGAGAAGTACCAGGAGCACATGTTCATCGTCGAGGTCGACGAGGAGCACGCGCAGCAGAAGTCGGTCAACGCCCTGAAGCCGATGAACTGCCCCTGCCACGTGCAGGTCTACAACCAGGGCCTGAAGTCCTATCGCGACCTGCCCCTGCGCCTCGCCGAGTTCGGCGCCTGCAACCGATACGAGCCGTCGGGCGCGCTGCACGGGATCATGCGGGTGCGCGGCTTCACGCAGGACGACGCGCACGTTTTCTGCACGGAGGACCAGATCGAGGCGGAGTGCGCCAAGTTCATCACGCTCCTGTCGCGCGTCTACCGCGATCTCGGATTCGAGACGTTCGAGATTGCCTTCGCCACCCGGCCGGAGAAGCGGGTCGGGTCAGACGCGTCCTGGGACCGGGTCGAGGGTGCCTTGCACTCGGCGATCGAGTCGGCGGGGGTGCCCTACCGCGTCGAGGAGGGCGACGGCGCCTTCTATGGGCCGAAGCTGGACTTTTACCTGACGGACGCCATCGGCCGCGTCTGGCAGTGCGGCACCTTCCAGGTGGACCCGAACATGCCTGCGCGGCTTGGGGCGAGCTATGTCGGCGAGGATGGCGAGAAGCACGTCCCCTACATGCTGCACCGCGCCTGCCTCGGCTCGTTCGAGCGGTTCATCGGCATCCTGATCGAGAATTCCGCCGGGCACCTGCCCCTCTGGCTGGCGCCGCGGCAGGTGGTGGTCAGCACCATCGTATCGGATGCCGACGCCTACGCCTCCGAGGTGGTCGAGACCCTGCGCGCGATGGGCATCCGGGCCGAGGCAGACATCCGCAACGAGAAGATCAACTACAAGGTGCGCGAGCACAGCCTCGCGAAGGTGCCCGTGATCCTCGCCCTCGGCCAGCGCGAGGTCGAAGAGCGAACCGTCACCCTCCGGCGCCTCGGCGACAAGCGCACGAGGGTCCTCCCGCTGGAGGAGGCGGCGGCGTCCCTCGCGGCCGAGGCGACTCCGCCGGATCTTCGCTGAGGTCACGGGCCACGCCTCTGCGGCCTTCACGGCGGCGCGATCGGCCCGGACCCGCACCCGAAGCTGCGGCGCCCGGCCCGTAACATCGGCGGCAGGGCGCGTGCAGGGCTGCATCCGGACCGGGTGGCCGCCGCAATCCGCAACGCCTTCTTTTCGCTGCGAATTTTGATATTTCTGCAAGGCCGCGCCTTTCACGGCGGTTGCCAGATCGCTCACGGCACCGTCACCTACGCGGCTGTGTATCGTCCGTGATCCCCCCCTCCCCCTAGCCTGATCCCCGAGGTCGCCGGACGGTCCGGCCGCCCGCCGAGACTCCCGAAGGGAAACCGCATCATGTCCACCAATACGAAGGCGCTCGCTGCCGCCGCTTCCGTCGCCGCCGTCCTCGCCGCCCACGGCGCCGCCGCCCAGGAGACCGAGAAGTGCTACGGCGTCTCGCTCGCCGGCGAGAACGACTGCGCCGCCGGCCCCGGCACCACCTGCGCCGGCACCTCGACAATCGACTACCAGGGCAACGCCTGGACCCTCGTGCCCACGGGCACCTGCGAGGAGATCACCGTCACGGACGCTGCCGACGGGATGGAACGGATGGGTTCGCTGGAGGCGCTCGACCGCGACCTGCCCGCCTGATCCCCGCTCGTCGCGCCGCCACAGGCGGCGTGCCCCCGGCCCGCACGCTCCTTTCCCCGGCGTGCGGGCCTCCCCCTCGGGAGACGCTCGATGCTCGACGCCACGCCCCGTTCCCTGCCGCATGCCCCGGGCGTCGGTTACAAGGCCGCCCACTTCAACGGCCTGATGGACGATCCCGGCCCCGTCGGCTGGATCGAAGTCCATGCCGAGAACTACATGGGTGCCGGCGGCCGCCCCTTGGCCCAACTCCGCGCCCTTTCCGAACGCCTCCCCCTCTCCGTCCACGGCGTCGGCCTGTCGATCGGCGGCGAAGGGCGGCTCGACCCCGAACATCTCGCCCGGCTGAAGCACCTGATCGGCTGGTCGCGGCCCGCCTCCTTCTCCGAACATCTCGCGTGGGCCACGCATCTGGCCCATGACGGCGCGCCCGAGTACCTGAACGACCTGCTGCCCCTGCCCTACACCGCGGCGACCCTCGCCCGGGTCTGCGACCACGTGGACGAGGTGCAGGAGGCGACGGGGACCCGGATGCTGCTGGAGAACCCGTCGAGCTACCTCCTCTTCGCCGAATCGACTTATCCGGAGACCGAGTTCCTCCGGCAGGTCGTGCGCCGCACGGGCTGCGGCCTGCTCCTCGACGTGAACAACGTCTTCGTCTCGGCCACCAACCTCGGCTTCTCGCCGGAAGGTTACATCGACGCCTTCCCCTTCGATGCCGTGGGCGAACTCCATCTCGGCGGGCACGACGAAGACCGGGACGAAGACGGCGCGCCCCTCCTCATCGACAGTCACGGACGCGAGGTCGCAGACCCTGTATGGGCGCTTTACCGCCACGTGCTGGAGAAGGCCGGTCCCCGGCCGACCCTCATCGAATGGGACAACGACGTTCCCGACTGGCCGACCTTGCGTGCCGAGGCCGAGCGGGCCGAAGCCCTTCTGGCCCCGGTCCGATGACCTCCATCGTCACCCAAGGGACGTTTCGGGCCGCCCTGCTCGACCCCCGGGCGGCCACTCCGGCGGGGCTGACGGGGCCTGCGGGCGCCACGTCCCCGAGGCGCTTCGCAGTCTACCGCAACAACGTCGCCGCCTCGCTCACCGAAGCGCTGGCGAACGGCTTCCCGGTCGTCGCCAAGCTTGTCGGAGAGCGGTTCTTTCGGGCCATGGCCGGCGTCTTCCTACGCGCCCATCCCCCCGCCTCGCCCATGCTCACCCGCTGGGGCGAGGATTTTCCCCACTTCCTCGCAGGGTTCGGACCGGCCGCGCCGCTTCCCTATCTTCCGGACGTCGCCCGGCTCGAGTTGGCGCTGCGCCGCGCTTACCACGCCGCGGATGCCCCCGCGCTCGACACCGCCCGCCTCGGCAGGCTTGCCCCCGATGCGCTCGTGACGGCGCGGCTGCACTTCGCGCCCGCCGCCTGGACCCTCGCCTCGTCCCACCCGGTGCACGCCATCTGGGCCGCCAATGCCCAGCACGGGCCGAAGCCGGGCCACGGCCCGCAGGAGGTGCTCGTCGGCCGCCGGGGCTTCCATCCCGTCGCGACCCTCCTGCCACCGGGCGGCGCTGCCGTCACGCGGGCCCTCATGGACGGCGTGCCGCTCGGCGACGCGGCCGAGGGCGCCGACCTCGCCCCCCTCCTAGCTGCCTGGCTGCAAGCCGGCGCGCTGACCGATCTGGAGGCGTGACCTCATGCTGACCGGTATCCGGGTCCGTCTGAACCGCGCCGGCGACTGGCTTTTGCCCACGCTGGCCCGGGCGGTCTTCGCCGGCACCCTCCTCTGGTACTTTTGGGCCAGTGCGCTGACGAAGCTCGAAGGCACGCCCTTCTCGCTCTCGCTCGGGGCCTACGCGCAGATCTTCCCGCGCGCGGTCGAGGCGGCTGCCTACGACCTCTCGCAACTCGGCCTGATCCACCGGGCGGTGGCCTTCCTCGGCACCTGGGCCGAATTCCTCCTGCCCCTCGCGATCGTGCTCGGCCTCCTCACGCGGCTCGCCGCGCTGGGAATGATCGGGTTCGTTGCGGTCCAGACCTTCGTCGATGTGACGGGTCACGGGGCCGAACTGGGCGCGTGGTTCGACCGCGCCCAGGGGCTCGCGGACGAGCGGGCGTTCTGGACCCTCGCCTTCCTCGTCCTAGTCCTTAAAGGCGCGGGGCCCCTCTCCCTCGACCGGCTGGCCTTCGGCGCTCAGCCGGCGGGGTTCCAGCCGAGGCTCAGCGCGCCCTGATCGTCCTCAACGACCGGGCGCTTCATCAGCGTCGGATGGCCCATCAGCAAGGCGAGAGGGTCGTGCGCACGCTCGGCCCCCGAGAGATTGCGCCAAGTAGCCGAGCGCCGGTTCACGAGGGCCTCGCCGAACGCCTCTCGGAAGCGCCGGAGGTCGGCCTCCGCCACCCCGTCCGCGCGCACATCGATGAACCGCGCCTCGGGCAGCGCCCGGCGTGCCGCGCGGCATGCGTCGCACGCCCTCAGCCCCCAGATCGTCGCCATCGCCGCCTCCTTGGGCGGTTCCCCGCCGCCGCTACCCTAGGGTCAACCTCCCGCTGGACAAGCGCCGAAGCGCGGCGGGAAGGTTTTCGGGAGGGGCGGGCATGCCCCCCGGGACGCGCAAGGAGAAGACCCATGCCCATGGGGACGGTCAAGTGGTTCAACACGACGAAGGGTTACGGCTTCATAGCGCCGGACGAAGGAGGGAAGGACGTGTTCGTCCACATCTCCGCCGTCGAGCGGTCCGGCCTGACCGGCCTCGCCGACGACCAGAAGGTCCGCTACGAGCTGTCCGAGGGACGCGACGGCCGGGAGCTGGCGACCGACCTCGAGCTGGTGTGAGAAGGGGCGCCCGAAGGCGCCCCCGTTCCGTCAGGCGATGAACTTCACCCGACCGGCGACGGCCCCGCCCACGGCGGCGGCCAGTCCGATCATCGAGGCGATGAACCCCAGGATGCCGGCGGTGCGCAGCGCTTCGTTCGCGGCGGCGGCGGCGTCGATCGCCTCCTGCTTGGCGGCCTCGACGGCCTGCTCGGCCTCGGCCTGCAGCCGCTCGGCGTCGGCCTGGACCTCGGCCACGAAGGCTTCCGCGTCCGCGGGGCTGATGCCGAAGCGGCGCTGCATGACCTCGACCGCCTGGCGCCGGTCCTCCTCGCCGAGGATGCCGCCACGGCCGAACACGCCTTCGACGAACTGCTCGGCGTCGCGGCCGATGTCGCCGGGGCTGGCGATGGCGTCCCGCAGGGCGGCCTGCCCCTCCTGCACGATCTGGCGCTGCTCGCGCTGCGAGACCACGTCGCGGAAGGCCTCGCGCGCCTCGGCCTGGAAGTTCTCGGGCGTCAGCCCGTTACGGCGCAGGGTCTGCTGGACGGGGTCGGGAAGGTCGTCAAAGGAGAAGGACGAGGCGCTGATGTCCGGCAGGGACAGATCGTCCGGGATGATCGCCTGCGTCGCCGAGGAGACGGCCGAGGCCGCCGACGTCACCGCCCCCGTGGCGAGCGAGAAGAGGCCCGACGCCGCGGTGGTGGCGAGCCAGGCGGCGACCAGCGTGGTCAGCGCCCAGACGGTCGCGCCGTGCAGCGCGCTGCCGATGGTGTGAAGGACGCCCGCGAGGCGCCCGGCCACGTAGCCGCCCGCGCCGAGCGCGACGAGCTGCGCGACGAAGAGGTAGATGCCGGCGCCGACGAAATGGGTGTTCAGCGGGTCGGGCTGGTTCGGGTCGATGTTCACGAACCCGAGCGAGAGGCCCAGGAGCAGGAGCGCGAGGAACAGCGCCAAGGCGACGGCGGTGCCGGCGAAGATGGCCCCCCAGGCGGATCGCCCGCCCCGGTCCAACGTCGATTCCGCGACCGCGCGCGGGGTGATGTACTCGTCGGCCATGGGGCCTCCTTCCGTCCGTTTCTGCTGCGCCAACGGACGAGGGGGGGGAGGGTTCCGAGTCCGGGCCGAAGGGGACGGCGGCGGCCTCCCCGCGCCCGGCGATGCCGGCAAGGACGTGTTCGTCCACATCTCGGCGGCCCGACGCTCGGGCCTGACCGGCCTCGCCGACGACCAGAAGGTCCGCTACGAGCTGAGCGAGGGCCGCGACGGACGGCAGCTGGCAACGGATTTGGAGTTGGTTTGACGTGGGGCGGGCTTCAGCCCGCCGCGTCAACGCAGCTCTCTTGTCGTATTTATTAGCTCCGAAATCAGCACTGGGATCGAAAACCCGATTCCGAAGCTTACCCCAATCAAAAAACCAGATACTGCTCCAATTGTCCTTGCAAAGTAACTGTCCACGGCGATAACACTTACTGTCGCTGACAGCGTCAAACTTGCGATGATCCCAATTAGGAGGAGACCGAAGTAGATTTGCTGCTGCTTGCTCAAGAGTTCCTTCTCTCGACGTAGGCCAGCTTCGATACGATCTCTCGTACCTAATTTATCGTTGGTAATGGTAGTCGAGCGACTTGCAATGATAGCAAAGACCGCAAGAGAACCGGCACTTACCACACTTAATGCGGCAACTATATGCTCGGTCAAATCGCTGAGAGCCTGTGGGTAGCTCCATCCGTACCCAGCGGCGGTCACTCCGATCAGTATTGCTATGGCGTACCGAACGAGCATTACTCAATCACCGCATCGTCCTCGTCTAGCTCCCCGACAAAGGTAAGGATTGCATTCTTTGCGGACAGATAACTAACGGTATTTCCGAACCGGTTCAGCTTGGCGACTTTCTGCCTCTTGGTTCGCGAAGCGGTGATCTTCTTCCCGCTCTCAAGGACAATGGTGAAGCTCTCTACTTCATCGTCATTAATGGCTGCAATCCCTACAGACGTTAACCACTCATCCCTCCGAAGTTCGTCTTTCTTGAACCGATTTCTTTTCAAAATCAGACGGCCTGATGTAGCTTGGCGCTTTTTGTGCACACTCTTGTCTTTTGCTCTCTCAAACAATGCTGCGCCCAAACTGCCCAATCCCGCAGTTGGCGGAAGTGCTTGTAAGTAATCCGAGACAGGCAGTACGATTTCTCGGATACCGACCCTTCGAATCTCTTCTACTGTAGCAGAAGCCGGCAAATCGTGGATTGCCACAACAGTCTGTTCCGAGATGGCGCCGTTCTTAAGCCCCAGACTTCTGATTGCTTGAGAAATTATGCCGTTCTTGTTTCCCAAACCGCAGGCAAATATTTCATTCTTTCTTATTAGAACGACAATCTGCGTCAGAAGGAAGTGACGCTTTCCTGGCGGTAGCAATTCCTCGATGTCGGCTGTCTTGGAATCATAGTCTAGATCGACGACTCCTGTCGCGCCTTCCTCGTACTCAAAGATTCGAACGAATATGCCCTGATTGGTGGGCATTCGGTCGACCGACCCGAAGACAAACGACTTACCGCTTGACGCCGTATAGACACGATCTCGCGGCTTGTCTGCCTTCTGAAATACTGCGATCAGCAGGTCTTCGAGAGAGCTATCGAACTCTTCAGAGAAATATGCCCGGCGCGCGCTTAGTGTCGCGTTCCGTTCAGCCACCCCAAACCCCCTCGAACTCCCGCCATTCCCCCTTCGACATCCCGCTCGTCTCCTGCGTCACTCTCTCCCCCGCCAGCATCCGCTTCAAGCAGGTCACCCCCGCCGCCGACAGCTGCACGCCGCCCAGGCGGTAGTCCTCGAAGGCGGCCCAGGTCAGGGGGACCCAGTCGGCGACCATGCGGCAGATCGCGTCCGCATAGGCCCGGATCTCCCACTGGGCGTGGGCGTCCGCGCGCAGGCGCAGGAAATGCAGGAGGTTGTGGAGGTCCACCTTCCAGTACCACTGCGTGTAGACGGATGCCGGCAGGTTCATGCGCGCCAGCTCGCGCGCGAGGCCCTGCTGGCCGTCCGTGGACAGCATCGCCTCGTAGTGGTCGTAGGCCCGGCCCGCATCCTCGCGCAGCCAGGACAGCACGCGCTCGGCCTCCTCCCCCTCCAGCACGGCGCCGCGGCCTTGGGCGTTCACCTCCGACTGCGCCGAGAGGTGGGCAGGGTCCGGCACGTAGAACTCCCGATCGAGGATCGAGTAGCGGGCGGAGTACTCGTTCACGTTGGCGGTGCGGTGGCGAATCCACTGGCGGGCCACGAAGACGGGCAGCTTCACGTGCAGCTTCAGCTCGCACATCTCGAACGGGGTGCTGTGCCAGTGCCGCATGAGGTAGCGGATGAGGCCAGCGTCGTTCTGCACCGCCTTGGTGCCGCGCCCGTAGCTGACCCGCGCCGCCTGCACGATCGCGGCGTCGTCGCCCATGTAGTCGATCGCCCGCACGAAGCCATGGTCGAGCACCGGCTCGGCCCGGTAGAGGCGCGCCTCCATCCCTTCGGCCACGGCACGGCGGGTGGGCCGGGTCTCGGCGCGCTGGGCGTCGATCTCGGCCTGCTGGTCGGGCGACAGGGGCATGGGCGTCTCCGGCGGAATCGGGCGTCCACCGTCTCCCCGCCCCGGCTGGACGGCAAGCGCCCCGATCAGTCCCCGGAAGGGGCCGTAGTGCGCGCGCCATACGCGCCGGCCCAGCGATCCGAAGCCCGAGTGCCCGCGGCGCCCCCCCCGTCGCCGGGCGCGAACGGACGGTTCCGCCCACCGGCCCGCCATGGCAACGAGTGGGGATGAACCGCGCCCAGCCTTCCCGGACCGCGCCCGGCATCCTGTCCGGGTGGCTGTCGCTGCCCGCGCGGCTGGTCCGGGCCGGCCTCTTCGGCGCGCTGCTCCTCTTGGCCATCGTCCTGACGGCCGCCGTCTGGCAGCCTCACTGGCCGCTCGCGCGCTACGACTTCCTGGTGCTCTACGCGCTCGCGGTGCAGGTCGGGATGCTGGCCCTCCGGCTGGAGACGCCGCGCGAGGCGCTCGTCATCGTCCTCTTCCACCTGACCGGCACGGCGATGGAGTGGTTCAAGGTCTCCGCCGGCTCCTGGTCCTACCCCGAGGCGGGGACGCTCGGGGCCTTCGGCGTCCCGCTGTTCACAGGGTTCATGTACGCGTCCGTCGGCAGCTTCATCGCCCGGGCGCTGCGTCTCTTCGACATGCGCATCGCCCCCTACCCGCCGCACTGGGCGGCCTTCGCGCTGGGCGGGGCGATCTACGTGAACTTCTGGGCGCACCACTTCGTGCCAGATGCCCGTTGGGCGCTGATGGCGCTGACGCTTGTCCTCTTCTGGCGCGCGCGGGTACGCATGACCCTTCACCGCCGCGTCGTGGTCCGCTTGCCGGTCGCGGCGTTGGCCGCAGCGCTCCTGCTGTGGGGCGCCGAGAACGCCGGCACCCTTTCGGGGACCTGGGCCTATGCCGGACAGGACCGCTGGGATCTCGTCGCCGTCTCCAAATTCGGCTCGTGGTACCTTCTGCTCTATGTAGCGTGGGTGACCGTCACGATCGTCTATCGCGACCGCATCCACCGGGAGGGCTGAATGGCCATCGAGTACCTTCACACCATGGTCCGGGTTAAGGACCTCGACGCGTCCAAGAGGTTCTACGAGCTTCTCGGCCTCACCGAGCGTCGCCGCATCGAAAACGAGCAGGGCCGCTTCACCCTCGTGTTCATGGCGCCGCCGGGCCAGCAGGACGGTCATGCCGACGTCGAGTTGACCTACAACTGGGACGGCGACGAGGCGCTGCCCTCCGACAGCCGCCATTTCGGCCACCTCGCCTACCGAGTGGACGACATCTACGAAGCGTGCCAGCGGCTGATGGACGCCGGGGTCACGATCAATCGCCCGCCCCGCGATGGGCACATGGCCTTCGTCCGCTCACCCGACAACGTGAGCGTCGAGCTGCTCCAACGAGGCGACGCCAAACCCCCGGCCGAACCTTGGATGTCGATGGAGAATGTCGGGTACTGGTAGCGGGGCGCCGCCTTCGTACCCGGAGGTTCCGGCCCGTCCTTCTTGCTCGTTGCCCGACCACGCTTGAGGCTCTCGCCAACTGGTGGAACCTTTCCGTCAGATCATGGCCGGGGCTCGGTCCGCACGGGCATCGAGCCAGCCGGGAAGGGCACCCACGTCGTTCAGGACGGCCATCGCATGGGGTGCCAAGTCCGCACGGCGGGCGGCACCGGTGAGCACGCCCAGCGCGGGGGTGCCCGCCGCTTTCGCAGCGCGAAGGTCGTGAAGGGCGTCGCCCACCATCAGCACCTCCCCGGCGGGCAGGGAGAGCGCGGCCAGAAACCCCTCGATCTGTCCGGGCGCCGGCTTCGCGCCCCAGCCGCTGTCGTAGCCGGCTATCCAGTCGAACGCGTCCTCTATGCCCACGTGCCGGAGCTGCCTTCGGGCGGAAGCCTCGCCGTCGTTGGTCGCCACGCCCAAGGCCAGCCCCCTCGCCCGCAGCGCCGCCATCAGGGCGGGCAGGTCGGTCGCCGGGATCGGATCGACCGACGCCGCCTCCCGGTTCAGCCGCTCCTCGAGGGAGGACGCCGTCCAGCCGGGCAGGTGTGGAAGCAGGAGGGCGACCTGATCGCGCACGGTGCCGGCGACCACCGTGCTGTCGGACGCGAAGCGGGCGGCTTCGGGATCGAGCTTCATCGCCTTGCGAAGGGCATCGCGGCAGGCCGGACTTCCCTCGGCCAGCCGAGCCGTCAACCCGACCGCCCAAGGCCCCCAGGTGCGCTGGAAGTCGAAGAGGGTTCCATCCTTGTCGAAGAGGATACCACGGATCGTCATAGGGCCCCGCTAGACCGTGCGGGGTGCGGCGACAACGCCCGGAACCCTTCCCCCAGTGACCGGCGTTCGGCCCCCAGCGCACACGCACCGGCGCCATCGCGCGCCATCGGAGGTTCTCCATGCATGACATGTCCCGGTCCGCCCCCGCCTCGCCTGACGAGACGGCTTGCGACGCACCCTCGCCGGCGCCGGAGGAGCTCCCCGCCGGAAACGAACGCGACCCTCGGATCGAGGGGAACGACGCCCGTCCCGTGGCAACGCCATGCCCTCCCCGCTCCCGCCGATCGGCACGCACGCTCGGCAAGGCCGCCGCCAAGGCGGCGATCGTCCCGTCGGTGGCTCTTCTCTGGCTCGTCCCGGCAGCCCACGCCGACACGTTGCTGGACAACGAGCCGGAAGTCGTCCCCCTCATCGTGGACGCGCCGGATCAGGCGGAGGTGCCGGTCGAACGGGATGCCGAGACCGGACTGTCCTCGCCCACCCATACGGCTGCCACGCCGTTGACCGCGCCGGACCTGCTGCCGAACTCGGCTGTTCCCGAGAATTTCGAGATCGTCGATTACCGCACGATGGACCCCTCCCAGCTTCTCAGGGTGCGGGCCTACGATCTGGGCGGGACACGGATCGGCACGCTCGACTCGTGGTGGCCGGCAGATGCCGAAACCTTCGAGGGGATCGAGGCTGCGGTGATAGGCGAAGGCGGCCTCTTCGGCCTCTTCGATACGGATATCGCGGTGCCGCTCGACCGTATCGCGGTGCTGGCGGAGATGGGTGGCAACGGATTGAGGGTCGTGGTGGCGGCCCCCGCCGAGGAGATGGACGCCTTTCCGGAGGTAGATGGCTAGCCGGCCCCCTACGAGAATGGGCAACGAGTCATTCATATCGGTCGTTACGTGAACGTCGGGCTTGCCTCTTCAGGGGGCAGTACGGCTTGCTCCGGCTTCTCGGTCCCAACGGGATCGGCACCCGGATGGCAACGGCTGGGGAAGCGTCAGGTCCAAGCGACTTCCTCGCCGCCCGGCAACGCCCGGCGCGCTGCCAGCGGCGCCTCCGGAGGCAGCCCCTCCGCCTCCGCGAAGGCGAACGTCCAGTCGTCCCGGCCCGTCAAGAAGTCGAGCACCGACACGAGGAAAGCCGGATCGGTCGCGGCGGCCCTCAGATCATCGGCCGTCGCACCCGTCGCGCCGAGGAACGCGCCGCCGATCTCTTCATCGGCCGCGATGAAGGCCAAGGCGCTCAAGGCGATACGTTCCGCGGCCTCTGGGCCATAGGTGATCGGCGACATTCCGCTCTCCCTCATCCGTTAAAGGTTTCGTTAACCTTTATCCCCCCATGCTCGCTCATGGCCATCGGCGGCGCGGGGGGCGCGGCCGGGCTGGGAGGAACGTATGCCATGACGGGGCGAATCCTCATCGCGGATGACGTGACGACCAACAGGATCGTCCTCAAGGTCAAGTTGTCCGCCGCGCATTACGAGGTCGATCTTGCGGACTCTCCGGCATCCGCGCGGCGCGTCGCGCGCCTCAGGCGACCCAAGCTGGTGGTTCTGTCGGCCGAGCTGGGCGGCCCCGGCACCTGCCGCCGGTTGCGCGCGGATCCCGCCTTGTCGGGCGTGCCGATCATCGTGGTCGGCGATGCGCCGGATCTCGACCGGATCGCCCACCTTCGCGCCGGGGCGGAGGACGTCTTCGCGAGGCCCGTAGACGAGCGGCACCTACTCGCGCGAATCCGCTCGCTCCTACGTGGCTCGGATGCGGCGGAGGAGCTTCAGCTGCGCGAAGGCACGTCCCGTGCGCTGGGGTTCGCCGAAGGTCCGGCCGCCTTCGGCGAGGACGACGCACCTGCCCGCGTGTCGCTCGTCACGGCGGATTGGGCGCGAGGCTCCCGCCTCTTGGACGAATTGCGCGGGAGCTTGCCCCATACGCTCACGCTCGCCGATCCCGACGATGCGCTCGCCGGTGCTTTCGGCGAGGCGCCGATCGACATCCTGCTCGTCGATGGCACGGGAAGCGAGCCCGGTGGCGCGGCCGAGACGATCTCAGGCTTGGTGCCCGAGCTGCGCGCGCGGGTGGCAACGCGGCATGCGGGCATCCTCGCCGTCCTGCCGGAGGCCGAGACCGGGACCTCGGCGCTCGCACTCGATCTCGGGGTGGACGATGCGCTTTCGGCAGAGTCGAAGCCGGGGGAATGGGCGCTCCGGATCGACCATCAGCTCGCCCGCAAGCGCGAGCGGGACCGCCTGCGCCAGCACGTGCGGGACGGCCTGCAGATGGCCGTGACCGATCCGCTGACAGGGGTTTTCAACCGGCGCTATGCCATCTCGCATCTCGAGCGGGCCGCCGAGGCCGCGACGACGAAGCGGCGCGACCTCGCGCTGCTCGTGCTCGACCTCGACCGCTTCAAGGCCGTCAACGACAGGCACGGGCACGCTGGCGGCGATGCGGTGCTGGTCGAGGTCGCCCGAAGGATGCGCGAGAACCTGCGAAGCGTCGACATGCTGGGCCGGATCGGCGGGGAGGAGTTTCTCGTCGTGATGCCCGACACCTCGCTTCCCCTCGCCACCGCGGCGGCCGAGCGGCTCTGCCGCCTCGTCGCGGCCATGCCCGTGAAGCACGAGGAGACGTCCATTCCCATGACGCTCTCCATAGGCGTGGCTTATGCGGAAGGTCGCAAGCTGGCCGGGACGGAGGGGCCGGCCCTTGTCAAGCGCCTGATGGAGGCTGCCGACCGCGCGCTCTACGGCGCGAAGGGCGGGGGCCGGGATCGGGTGACGGTGGGTCGGAACGCCGCCTAGCGCCGTGCGACGCATGGGCCAAGCGTGCGGTGCGAAGAGCCGGCGCTTCGGCGGCGGCGAAACGGATCGGGCTCTTTTCCCGGCATTGGGCAGCGCCGCCGGCGCGCAAGCCTTGAAGGCGGCTGCCGGCGGCCGCATCTCGTCGGACATGGCCGTTCGGGAGGCTGGAACGTCCCGCGGTGCCCCTGCATTGACCCATATTCTGCAAGGTGGGACGAGGGGCCCGTCGCGGGGGGGCGTTCCTTCTGCCGTTCGATGGAGGCATGATGACCGATCAGCCCGATACCGAAGAACGCCCCATGGCCCGCTCGATCTGGCGGGGCCTGCGGACCCGGTGCCCCCGCTGCGGCGAAGGACGGATCCTGCACGATTACCTGAAGCTGCGGACCGAGTGCCCTGTCTGCGACCTCGATCTGTCACGCGTGCGGGCGGATGACGGGCCAGCCTACCTGACGATCCTGCTCGTCGGCCACCTTCTGGTAGTGCCCCTGCACGTCTATTTCGTCGAGGTCCGGCCCGATCCCTTGCATCTCTTCGCCGTGTTCGGCGGCCTCGCGCTCGTGCTTTCGCTGTTCCTCCTGCCACGTTTCAAGGGGGCGATGGTAGGGTGGATGTGGGCGGGGCGGAACGAGGCGTTCGTTTGACGGCCATCCGCGACGCCGCGACCGTGGCGCTTCTGCGGGAGGGACACGTCCTGATGGGCTGCCGCCGCAGCGGCGCGGTGTTCATGCCGATGAAATGGGTCTTCCCCGGCGGCGCCGTCGATCCGGACGACGCCGGCGTGACGCTCGTGCGGCCGTGCCCTGGCGTTCCGGACGCCATCGCCGCCGCCGGGCTGCGGGAGCTCTGGGAGGAGACGGGGCTGCGGTTCGGCGTGCCGGGTCCCGAACCGAAGGGATGGCCTGGTTTCGGACTTCGCCCCGACGCGGGCGCGCTGCGCTTCGTCTTCCGCGCGGTCACTCCGCCCGGGCATTCCCGGCGTTTCGATGCGCGCTTCCTTCTGGCCGACGCACGGGCCCTAGCGGACGACCCCGACGCCCTAGCGGGATCGGGCGAGCTGGAGCCCCTGGAGTGGGTGCCCTTGGAAGATGCGCCCCGACGCGAGATCGCATTCGTAACGGAGATCGCCCTCCAGGAGGTCATCGCGGCCGCGCGGGGCGAGGACCCACCCGAAGAGATCCCCTTCCTCGACGAGGGGAAGAGAACGCCGATTCGGCGGCTCTAGCGGGGGGACGCCCCCCGCTAGAGAGTGAAGCCGGCTTCCCTGCCTCAGCGGCTTCGCCGCCTGCATCCACCACCCGTCCCTATGCAGCGGAGGCATGAAGAAGCCTGTTCGCCGTGGGCACGGATGATCGCCCTGAAGGGGCAGTCGCCGCACCGGCGAGCCTCTCACCGGGGGGCGCGCTGCCGAATGTCGGGGTGCCGAGCAAGAATCGCTTGAGCCGGAACCCGAATCTTTTGCAGAACATTAGGTGAACAAATATCCCGAGTCGGAGAACGGATGCCTCGATGCGCCACCCCGCCCCACCCGTTGCAACGCACCTCCGGTTCGGGAAGCCGTGGAGGCATCCCGGCCCAGGATCGCGGACTGGAAGGGACGAGCGCCACATGGAATGCGCCATCGGCGCCGGGTCCGCTGGAGGTGGCTGGGCTGCTGCACGACGTCTCGGGGATGCATGTCATGGATGCCGCGGCGACAGCTTTCGCCGCCGCGCTGGCGGCGGGGCGCGACGGACCCGTGCTCTGGGTGCAGGATCATGCCTCGCGCCGCGAGGGGGGCGTCCTCTACGAAGCGGGGCTGCGACATGCATTCGGCTTGGAGGGACCGATACTGCAGGTCCGCGTCGGCCACCCGAGGGACGCCCTTCGCGCCATGGAAGAAGGGTTGGGATGCAACGCCCTCGCAGCCGTGGTGGGCGAGGTGGACGGCCGGTCGCCCACGCTCGACATGGTGGCGACGCAGCGCCTGGCCTTTCGGGCCAAGGCAACGGGCGTGCCGGCGATCCTCCTGCGAGGGGCGGACGCCGCCGGCTTGTCGGCAGCACGCGCGCGCTGGAGGCTGGCTTCCGCACCGGCGGCGGCGCATCCGCACGATCCCGCCGCGCCGGGATGCCCACGATGGCGCGCGGCGCTGACACGCGCGAAGGGACGCCCACCCGGCGAATGGACGTTCTGCAATGAGGGCGGCGAAGGCCTTCTGCCGGATCAAGCCGCAGCAAGGAGCGGGCCTTCGGGGATGGAAGGCCGCGTCTTCATGGGCTGACCGGATGGCGGCAAGGGCGCCCGAAGGACCTCCGGCCGGCGGGGGGGATGGATGGCTTCGTGGCATGAACCGGATGGCTCCCGCCACGACCGGCGCGCTGTCGCGGCCTCGCAGGCCACATGATCTCACCGAGGTGCGGCCGGAACGGCTTCACGCCCGCTCCCTCCCCTTCGCTCTGCGGACCCTTTCGGGACACGGGCCCCGTTCGTTCGAGAGGCGCCGCTGCGTTGGCTGGCCAGGACGCCGTTCCCCGTGCCCCGCCCCGCCCCGCCCCTCTCCCATGCGTGCCGGAGGGTAGGAATGACCCAGCACCGATCGATCGCCTCCGTCTGGCTGCCGCGCTTCGGGATGGACCTGTGGCGTCGCACCGCCGCACGCGAACGCGACCTGCCCTCCGACGACGACCTCGTCGCCCTGAAGGTGGAAGGGGCGCACGGTGCGGTGATCCATGCGCTCAGCACCGGGGCGGAGGCCGCCGGGATCCGGATCGGGCAACGCATCGTGGACGCCCGCGCGGCCTATCCCCCGCTGCACGTCGAGGATGCGGACCTCCGTTTCGAGGAGGACGCGCTGCGCCGGCTGACGGGGTGGTCGCGCCGCTGGTGTCCCTGGACGGCCACCGACGGCGCGGACGGCTTGGTCCTGGACCTGACGGGCGCGGAGCACCTGCAGGGCGGAGCCGAGCGAACCCTCCTCGACATCGAGGAGCGGCTAGGCCTTCTCGGGTTGTCCACCCGCACGGCCGTCGCGCCCACGCGCGGGGCGGCATGGGCGCTGGCCCGGTTCGGCCCGGCGCGGGCGGTGGTCGGGACGGAGGACCTGGAAGCGGCGCTCGCCCCTCTGCCCGTCAGGGCACTGCGGATCGGCGCGGACCAGGCGAAGTTTCTGGAACGGGTGGGCTTGAAGACGATCGGTGCCCTTTCGGAAGTTGACCGCGTCGCCTTGGCCCGGCGCTTCCCGCCCCGCAGGGGGCTGACAGACCCGGTGCTGCAACTCGACCGTGCGACGGGCAGGATGCCCGAGCCGGTCGTCCCCGACGCCGACGTGCCCCGCTTCCTCGCCCGCGCCCGGCTGGTCGAGCCGGTGATGGACGTGGCCCCCCTCCTCCAGGGGCTGGCGGTGGACCTCTGCCGCGCGCTGGACCGCGAGGGGGTGGGCGCGCGCCTCCTTCGGCTGACGATCTACCGCATCGACGGCGAACGGCGCGAGGCTCGGGTCTCCACCGCTGCGGCGACGCGGGACGCGGGCCATGTCGCTCGGCTGTTGGCCGGCCATTTGGACAACATGGACCCCGGCTTCGGCTTCGACCTCGCCGTGCTGGAGGCCGTGCGCGCCGAGCGGATGGATGCCCGTCAAACCGACCTGACGGGTCGCGCGGACCCCGAAGGGAACCTGAGCGCCCTCGTCGATCGGTTGACCGCCCGTTTCGGCCCACGCGCGGTCACCTGGACCGACTGGCGCGAGAGCCACCTGCCCGAACGGTGCGAGCGCCCCGTGCCGGCCATCGACGCCCCGCCGGTCGAGACCGCCTTCGTCTCCTCGCCAGCCCGTTCCGAGCGGCCCCTGCGCCTCTTTCCGCACCCCGAGGAGGTGCGCGTGATCCATGCCATGCCCGACGGCCCGCCCCGCCGCTTCGCCTGGCGCGGCGTGTCCATGGACGTGGCTCGCCGGGAGGGGCCGGAACGGATCGCCCCCGAATGGTGGCGCGACCGGCCCGGCACGCGGCTGCGCGACTACTGGAAGGTCGAGGTCGCGGACGGGCGGCGCTTCTGGATCTACCGCGAAGGCACCCATGACGACGGACGCGGCGACTGGCCCGCCTGGTACCTTCACGGCCTCTTCGCATGAGCGGCGCGCGCGGACCGGAAGAAGGCACCCCCGCCCGTCTCGGCATCTCGGCCTCCGCCACCGGGCCGCGCGAGGGAACGCCGCCTTCACGGGCACCCAGGATGCTTGCATGGACGGAGTCGAAGGGCATGCGGGCGAGGGGCGAAAATCCCTCGCCCTGCCCGGAAGGCCCTGATGTCGGCATGGCGCGCCGGGCCGGCGCGGCGCGGCATGGGACGCAAGGGCGCCCCGCCCTCTCCTTGTCGGCGAGGACATCCCCGCCGAAGTCGTGCCCCACGCCCCGCGGCCCTGCCTGGAGCAGCGTGCCGCCCCCGCCGCCCGCGGGCGGGCTGTCCCTTGCCCCCCTCCGGGAGGCTGCGCCATGCCGTTGAACGACGGCCCCGCCAAGCGCACCCTCGCGCCGGACGAGCGGTTCCACCCGAACCCGCCCGCCCCCTTCGTCGAGTTGGGGATGGCCTCGGCCTTCTCCTTTCTCCGCGGCGCGTCCGAGCCGATGGACCTTGCCGCCACGGCGAACCTCCTGGGCTATGACAGGGTGGGCCTTGCCGATCGCAACAGCCTCGCGGGGGCCGTCCGCATGATGGTCGAGGGGCGCACGGCCCATGTTGATGCCCTGATCGGCTGCCGCCTCGCCCTGACATGCGGGGCCGAGCTTCTGGCCTATCCCCAGGATCGCGCTGCCTATGGCCGCCTCTCCTCGCTCCTCTCCCGGGGCAAGATGGAGACGCCGGAAGGAAAGTGGCAGGCGAAGGACGTCACGGAGATCACCCTTCCCATGCTGGCCGGGCATGCCGAAGGGCTGCATCTGATCGCCCTGCCGAAGCCGGACCTCCATGCCTTCGAGGGCGATCTGGCGCGCCTCGCCGCGGCGCTGCCCGGAATGGGATATCTCGCGGCGAGCCACCTTCACCGGGGCGACGACCGGGCGCGGATCAATCGTCTAGACGCCCTGGCGGGTCGGCACGGGCTGCGGCTTCTGGCGACGAACGACGTGCTCTACCACGTCCCCTCCCGCCGCCCTCTGCAGGATGTCCTCACATGCATTCGGCACGGCGTCACGGTGGACGGGGCCGGCCTTCTCCTCGAGGCCAACGCCGAGCGTCACCTCAAGCCCCCGGAGGAGATGGTCCGCCTCTTCGGCGAATGGCCCCATGCGATCCGCGCCACGCGCGAACTGGCCGACCGGATCGGCTTCCGGCTGGACCAGCTACGCCAGGACTACCCGCACGAGCCGGTGCCGCCGGGAAAGACCCCCCAGGAACATCTCGAGGACCTGACCTGGGAGGGGGCGGCCGAGCGTTATCCCCAGGGGGTGCCCGGGAAGGTTGCCAAGGCCATCGAGAAGGAGTTCGAGCTGATCCGCGCACGCGGGATCGCAGGCTACTTCCTGACCATCCACGACGTGATCCGCTTCGCGCGGACCCGTCCGGTCCCGATCCTCTGCCAGGGGCGCGGCTCGGCGGCGAACTCCGCCGTGTGCTACTGCCTGGGGATCACGGCCGTCGACCCGGACGAGCACAGGCTCCTCTTCGAGCGGTTCCTCTCGGCCGAGCGCAACGAGCCGCCCGACATCGACGTCGATTTCGAGCACGAGCGCCGCGAGGAGGTCATCCAGTACATCTACGGCAAGTACGGGCGCCGCCGGGCCGGCCTCGTGGCGACGGTGATCCACTACCGCCCCCGCAGCGCGATCCGCGAGGTGGGCAAGGCGCTGGGGCTGACGGAGGACGTCACCGCCAAGCTCGCCGGGACGATCTGGGGCCACTTCGAGGGCCAGGTCGGCGACGACCGCGTGGCCGAGGCGGGCCTGGACATGAGCGACCGGAGGCTGACCCTGTGCGTGAAGCTCGCACGGGAGCTGATCGGCCTGCCCCGGCACCTCTCTCAGCACGTGGGCGGCTTCGTCATGACGAACGCCCCCCTGACCGAGCTGGTCCCCGTCGGCAACGGCGCCATGCCCGAGCGGTCCTTCATCGAATGGGACAAGGACGACGTCGATGCGATGGGCTTCTACAAGATGGACGTCCTCGCTCTGGGAATGCTGACATGCATGGCCAAGGGATTCGACCTGATCGCCGCCCATGGCGGTCCTCGGCACGAGCTGCACACCATCCCGAAGGACGACGCGCGGACCTACGACATGCTCTGCCGCGGCGAGAGCCTCGGCGTCTTCCAGGTCGAGAGCCGGGCGCAGATGGCCATGCTCCCGAAGCTGCGGCCACGGTGCTTCTACGACCTCGTGATCGAGGTCGCGATCGTCCGTCCGGGGCCGATCCAGGGGGACATGGTCCATCCGTACCTCAAGCGGCGTTCGGGGATCGGGACGATCGAGTATCCCCGGCCGGGTCCCGGGCACGACCCGATGGAGCTGGAGAACATCCTCGGCCGGACCCTGGGCGTGCCGATCTTCCAGGAGCAGGCGATGGAGATCGCCATGGTCGCCGCCGAGTTCACCCCCGCGGAGGCGAACCAGCTTCGCAAGGCGATGGCGACGTTCCGCGACAAGGGGGTCAAGGTCTCGTCCTACAAGGAGCGCATGGTCGAACGCATGGTCGCGCGGGGCTACGAGCGCGCGTTCGCCGCGCGCTGCTTCTCCCAGATCGAAGGCTTCGGCGAGTATGGCTTTCCCGAGAGCCATGCGGCCAGCTTCGCCAAGCTGGTCTACGTCTCGTCCTGGATGAAGTGCCATTTTCCGGACGCCTTCGCGGCTGCGCTGCTGAACTCGCAGCCCATGGGGTTCTACGCACCCGCCCAGATCGTGCGGGACGCGCGCGAGAACGGGGTCAAGGTGCGGCCAGCGGACGTCTCGTGTTCGGAATGGGATTGCACGCTGGAGCCGGCGAAGGATGATGGGCCACGCCGCGTTGATGCCGCGAGCCGGGCCGGCGGGGACGGGACTGCGGCGCCTTCGCCCCCGGCGGCCGGATGGACGCGATCGGTGGAAGACGGCGGAGCGCCCGAGCCTTCCGTTCCGCGGGCCTGGGGCCCCCGCGCAGGAATGATGATGCACGCCCTGCGCCTCGGCCTGCGCCAGATCGACGGCTTCGGCGAGGAGGACGCGAGGCGGATATCCCGGGCCCGCGCCGAGGGCCCGTTCCGCGACGCGACCGACCTGCGGGCCCGGGCGGGCCTCGACGCCCGCGCCATGCGCCTTCTCGCGGAGGCAGACGCGCTCGCCTCGCTGGGCCGCGCCCGGCGCGAGGCTCTGTGGGACGTCAACGCGCTCGGGGATCGACGCGCCCTGCCCGCGTTCGACGCCGCCCACGCCCGATCCGAAGGGCCCGATCGTCCGGTGGCGCTGCCACCCATGCCCTCCTCGGAGGAGGTGGTCGCCGACTATCAGACCACCCGCCTCTCCTTGCGGCGCCACCCCATGTCCTTCTTTCGCGCCTCGCTCGCCCGGCAGGGCTACGTTCCCGCCCGGGCCCTGGGACGCGAAGTCGGCCACGGGCGGCGCGCGAAGGCGGCCGGGCTGGTCCTCGTCCGCCAGAAGCCCGGCAGCGCCAAGGGGGTGTGCTTCGTTACGCTCGAGGATGAGACGGGGGTGATCAACCTCGTGATCTGGCCCGATCGGTTTGCGCTGTGGCGGGGACGGATCATGTCTGCTCGCCTGATGGCCGTGGAAGGAACGGTTCAGTCCGATGGGCGGGTCACGCATCTGGTGGCCGAGGCGCTCTACGACCGATCGGATCGCCTCGCCGCCCTTTCGAACGAGGATATGCGCGCCGTCACCGTGCGCGGCGACCATCCGACCAAGCCGATCCCGCACCAGGTGGACGCGATGGCTCAGGTGCCTCGCACCCATCCGCGCGAGGCACGCGTCATTCCGAAGTCGCGCGACTTCCATTGACCGCCCCCGGCATCAGCACGTGCCGCCCGGACCCGGCGGCCGACCGGACCGCACCCCCCGCACGGGAGGCGCGCCTTCGTCACGAGGCGGCTGCCGAAAAGGATCGGCGCCGAAATCATGACGCCGGAGATGCCCCATCAGAGAGGCGCTGAGGCGACCGCGGGACAGATAGGATGAGATGGTGCCCGGGGGCGGAATCGAACCACCGACACGAGGATTTTCAATCCACTGCTCTACCCCTGAGCTACCCAGGCACCGGGTCCTTCGGAAGCTGGGCCTCCGCGGGGTCCGCATCCCTTACCGACCCCTCCCAGGTGCCGCAAGAGGGGCCCGGTCAGTGCCGGGTCGGATAGTCGCCGATGCCGCGCTCGAACGCGTCGGCGGCCTTCTCGGCGTCGTCGGGATCGCGCGAGGGGACAGCATAGGCGCCCGTCATCCAGCGTCCCAAGTCGACGTCCGCGCACCGCTTGGAGCAGAACGGGCGGTACTTGGCGTCCGCCTCCTTCGAACAGATCGGGCAAGCCATCGGCATCTCCTTCTCCGCCGATATGGGTGTGGGGTCAGCGCCGGGAAAGGGCTACCGACAGGGGCAGCCGCTCGCGCTTGCGGGTCATCTCGAGATTGCCGAGAGGCGTCCAGCCCGCGACCGAGGTCTCGACCGGGTCGGCGCGCAGCGCGGCCTTCAGCGCCGCCTCGATCTGGCGACGGTCCTTCTTCGGCACGGGCGCGAGGTCCACGACCACCATGCCGCCCAGCCCCCTGAGGCGGAGCTGGCGGGGCAGCTCGCGCATGGCGGCGATCCCGGCCTTGAGACCCGCGGCCGGCGAGCGATCGGACCCCGTGTCCACGTCCACAGCAACCAGCGCCCGCGTCGCCTCGACCGCGAGCGTGCCGCCGCCGGGCAGCGGCATGTCGGGGCGGGAGAGCGCGTCCAGCGCGTCGAGCACGCCGTGCCGAGCTAGCGCATCCGGGGCGTCGTCGGGCCGCGCATCCCAGTCGCGCCATGCGGCCACATGAGGGTCAGGGCCATCGACGAGGAGTTCGGGCCCACCCCCGGCATCGCCAAGTACCTGCGCGGCCAGGCCCGCGGCGGCCGCCACGTCCGCCGCGACCGCGTCCATGTCAGCGCCTTCGCAGGCGGAGCGCAGGATCAGTCCCACCCCGTCCGGCAGGGGCGCGTCCACCAGCACCTCGCGGGTCAGCACTGTCAGCTCGTCGCGCATGTCCTCGTCACGGATCGCGCGGGAGACGTTGATTCCCGGCGCGCCCGGCGTGGCGATCGCGTAGCGCGACTTCAGGACGACGCGGTCGGTCAGCGGTACGGCCTTGCCACCTTCGGGCCAGCCGACGACCTGAACGAGGATCGCCTCGCCGGGGCGACGCCCCCTCGCGCCCCGCAGGAAACCAGTGCCTCCCGGCAGGCGCACGATGACCCCCCCCGTGCCCTTCAGCGGCCTGTCGACCACCCCCCGCAGCACCGCCCCAGGGGCGAGGCCGGGTCCCTCGACCAGCAGATCCTCGACCCGCCCATCGACGACGAGGCCCGCGACCTGGCGCCCCTCCACGATCCCGAGCGCGGCGACGCGCCCCTTCATGGCAGGCCCGCTGCCGTCAGCAGCCCCCGCGTCTCGGCCAGCGGCAGGCCCACCACCGCCGAATAGGATCCTTGCAGCCAGGGGATGAAGGCCGCTGCAGGCCCTTGGATGCCGTAGCCGCCCGCCTTGCCCTTCCAATCGCCGGTGCCGAGGTAGGCATCGACCTCCTCGCCCGCCAGCCGCTTCATCTTGAGGGTCGTGACGACGTCCCGCTGCCACGTGCGACCGGCGGTGCGCATCGCAACGGCCGTCACGACCTTGTGGCGACGCCCGGACAGGAGGGACAGGAACGCCCGGCATTCGCTCTCGTCCGACGGCTTGCCGAGGATGCGGCGGCCCACGGCGACTGTGGTGTCGGCAGTCAGCAAGACCTCGCCCGCACGAACCTCCAGCGCCTCGGACTTCTCAAGCGCCATGCGGACGCAGTAGGGGCGCGGCAACTCTGCCTTCCGCGGGGTCTCGTCGATATCGGCAGCGCGGATCTCGTCAGGCACCACGCCGATCTGCGCCAGAAGCTCCAGCCGCCGGGGCGAGCCGGAGCCGAGGATCAGTCGCACTACTTGAAGCGGTAGTTGATGCGGCCCTTGGTCAGGTCGTAGGGCGTCATCTCGACCTGTACCTTGTCGCCAGCCAGCACACGAATGCGGTTCTTGCGCATCTTTCCCGCCGTGTGCGCGATGATCTCGTGGCCGTTCTCCAGCTCGACACGGAACGTCGCGTTCGGCAGGAGCTCCTTCACGACGCCCGGGAATTCGAGCAGTTCTTCCTTGGCCATGAGCACTCCTTGCAGCTGCCTCCGATTGGAGGCCGGGCGCATATGCGACGGAAGGACACGGTTTTCAAGTCGCGGCGTCGGACCGAGAGGAGGTCGCCCCGCGCTGGCCCCGAGGTGGCGGGCGGGCTACGCTCCGGGCTCGCCGAAGCGGCTGACCATGCGCTCGCGGATCTGGTCGCGCGTCTCGCGGTAGGCCGCCAGCTTGGCCTCCCGGTCCTCGCCCAGCCCCGTGGGATCGAGGATCGGCCAGTACTCGACCGACAGCGCGTGCTCCTCTGCCAGCGCCTGCGCCCGGTGCTGGCTGGCCGGCGACAGCGCGACGATCAGATCGAACCCCCCGAGATCGTCGCCCAGAGCTTCCATCTGGTCGAAGGAGCGGACGCGATGCGCGTCCAGCGCGACCCCGATCTCGCGGCACACCGCGACGGAGAATCCGTCGATCTCCCTCTCGCCCTTCACGCCGGCCGACTGGACATAGGCCCTCGTGCCGTAGAGCGACTTCATCATGCCCTCCGCCATCGGCGAGCGGACCGAGTTGTGGTCGCAGCAGAAGAGGACGGCCTGCGGGAAGCCGCTCATCCGCTGGCCCCGAAGTGGAGCACGCAGATCAGCGTGAAGAGCCGGCGCGCCGTGGGCAGGTCGGTCTCCGCCTTTCCCTCCAGCCGCTCGAGGAGGACGCGCCCCCCTTCGTCGTGGATGCCCCGCCGCGCCATGTCGATCGCCTCGATCTTCGAGGGGGGCAGCGTCTTCACCGCGTCGAAATAAGCCTCGCAGATGGCGAAGTAGTCCTTCACCACCTGCTTGAACGGGCCGAGGGCGAGATGGAACTGCGCCGCCTCCTCGCCCGCATGGGAGATGTCGAAGACCAGCCGCCGGTCGCGGATCGCGAGGGTCAGGTCGAAGGGCCCGGCCCCGCGGCCCGGAAGCCCGAACGCGTTGTCCTCGAGAAGGTCGAAGACGGCGACCTTGCGCTCCTGCTCGATCTCGGGCGTCGGCGGTGGCAGGGCGCTGTCGTCGATGGTGACGGAGGCGAGGCGGGTCATCGGTTCAACTGTGCCAGCCTCAGCGCCACCGACAAGCCATGCGCCTCGAGCGACTCGCTTCGGGCCAACGTCTCGGCAGCGGGACCTATCGCCTTGAGGGACTGCGGCGTCATCCGGGTCAGCGTGGTACGCTTCATGAAGTCGAGCACCGACAGGCCAGACGAGAAACGCGCCGTGCGAGAGGTCGGCAGCACGTGGTTCGGCCCTGCGACGTAGTCGCCCACCGCCTCGGGCGTCCAGCGGCCGAGGAAGATGGCGCCGGCATGCCTGATGCGCGCCGCCAGCGCGTCCGGGTCCTCCACCAGAAGCTCGAGGTGCTCGGGTGCGAGCCGGTCGGCGAGTTCGGCCGCCTCCGACAGGTTCCCGCAGACGATCACCGCGCCGAAGTCACGCCAGGAGGCGCCGGCGACGGCCCGTCGCTCGATCGTCTCGAGGCGGGCGGCGACGGCGGCGGCCACGGCCGTTCCGAACCCCTCATCGTCGGTGACGAGGATCGCCTGAGCGGAGGCGTCGTGCTCCGCCTGGCTCATCAGGTCCACGGCCACCCAATCGGGGTCGTTGGCAGCATCGGCGATCACCAGCACCTCGGATGGCCCCGCGATGGAATCGATTCCGACCTTGCCGAAGACCCGGCGCTTGGCAGCAGCTACGTAGGCATTGCCCGGGCCCGTGATCTTGTCGACGGGGGCGATGCTCGCGGTGCCGTAGGCTAGCGCGGCCACCGCCTGCGCCCCCCCGACACGCCACACTTCGTCCACCCCGGCGATCCGCGCCGCGGCAAGGACCAGCGGGTTGACCCGGCCTTCGGGCATCGGCGTGACCATCGCAAGCCGCGCGACCCCTGCGACCTTCGCGGGCACCGCGTTCATCAGAACCGACGAGGGATAGCTCGCCTGACCTCCCGGCACGTAGAGGCCAGCGGCATCCACCGGCGTCCAGCGCCACCCCAGGGTCGCGCCGGCCTCGTCCTCCCAGCTCTCGTCGCGGGGAACTTGCCGCTCGTGATAGGCCCGGACCCGCTCCGCGGCGAGGTGCAGCGCGGCGAGCTCGGCCTCGGGCACGGCAGCCAGGGCGGCGTCGATCTCCCCCTCCGGGACCCGCAGCCGCCCCGCGACATCCACCCGATCGAAACGCGCCGTCAGCTCGACCAGCGCGGCATCGCCGCGGGCGCGGACGTCCGCGATGATCCCGGCGACGGCCTCGTCGACCTCCGGCGCATCCTCGCGCTTGGCCGTCAGCAGCGCCTCGAAGGCCGCCTCGAACCCGTGATCCCATGTCCGCAGCATCCGACCCAAACCGCCCGCGCCTCCTGCCGATCCCCTGATTCTTCGTTCGGAGGGCCGCCGTGCGGACCCTCACGCGGCCCCTAGTCCGAATGGTCGGGAATCTTCCCCGAGACGGCGGCATAGGGCTTCGTCACGTCCCAAAGCTGCGCGCCCAGCGCCTCCACCTCCAGCCGGACGGCGCCGTCCCCCGCGAAGGTGAGCAGCAGGACGCCGGCGCAGTCCTCGCCACCCTCCCACGAGAGGTCCAGCAGCGACAGCACCTCGTCGGCGCCCCGGCCGACGCCGTCGGACTGCACGCGCGTCACGTCCTCGAAGGCCAGCACCGCGCGGACCCGTTCGGGCGGATCGGAGGGGACCTCGCGGCGCACCCGGCCCAGCAGCAGCCCGAACGTGCGGCTTCTGCGATCCCATGCCATGTCGGCGCCGGTCAGGACGGCGTCCTGGCAGAGCGCGGCGAGGACCCCCAGATCGTCGGCATCCCGCGCCAGCAGCCGCAACGGCCTGCCGTCGCCATCCGCGAAGCGGGCGTCAGGCATCCTCGGGCGCCCGCTCGATGTCGGCGCCCACGGCGCGCAGCTTCTCCTCGACCGCCTCGTAGCCCCGGTCGAGGTGATAGACCCGCCGCACCCGCGTCTCGCCCTCGGCGGCGAGCCCGGCCAAGATGAGCGAGACCGACGCCCGCAGGTCCGTCGCCATCACGGACGCGCCCTTCAGCCGGTCTACGCCGGTGACGGTGGCCGTGCCGCCCCTCACGTCGATGCCGGCGCCCATGCGGGCAAGCTCGGGCGCGTGCATGAACCGGTTTTCGAAGATGCGCTCCTCCAGGACCGAGACGCCTTCGGCGGTGCAGAGCATCGCCATCATCTGGGCCTGCAGGTCGGTCGGAAAGCCGGGGAAGGGCTCGGTTGTCACGTCCACCGCCCTTGCGCGGTCGGCACGCGTGACCTTCAGCCCGCCCTCGACCTCCTCCACGTCGATGCCGGCGCCGGCCAGCTTCTCGACGAAGGCCGATACCAGCTCCAGGGCGCCGCCCTCCAACACGACCTCTCCGCCGGCGATCGCGGGGGCCAGCATGTAGGTCCCCAACTCGATCCGGTCGGCCACGACGCGATGGGTGGCCCCGCCCAGCCGATCGACGCCCTGCACGGTGATTGTGCCGGTTCCCTCTCCGTCGATCTGCGCGCCCATCGCACGCAGGCATCGCGCGAGGTCGACGATCTCCGGCTCCCGCGCGGCGTTCGCGATCACCGTCGTCCCTTTGGCGAGCGTGGCGGCCATCAACGCGTTCTCCGTCGCGCCGACCGAGACGAACGGGAAGGACACCCGGCCGCCCTTGAGCCCGCCCGGGGCCTTGGCGTGGACGTAGCCGTCGCGCAGGTCCAGCTCGGCGCCCATGGCCTCGAGCGCGCGCAGGTGAAGGTCGACGGGCCGCGCGCCGATCGCGCAGCCGCCCGGCAGGGACACTTCCGCCTGCCCGTCCCGCGCGAGGAGCGGCCCGAGGACGAGGATCGAGGCCCGCATCTTCCGCACGATGTCGTAATCGGCCCGGTGGCTTCGCAGCCCATGCGAGGAGAGGGCCAGGACCCGCCCGTCCGCCATGGACGCGACCTCCGAGCCGAGCGAGCCGAGAAGGGTCGCCATCGTGCGGATGTCGCTGAGGCGCGGCGCGTTGGTCAGCGTCAGCGGCTCGTCTGAGAGCAGCGTGGCGGGCATCAGCGTCAGGGCTGCGTTCTTCGCTCCGGCGATGGGGATACGGCCGTTCAACTCGCCCCCGCCGCGCACCACGATCTGGTCCATCAGTCCCGCTCCCCGGCCCGTTCGGGCTTCTCCGCCTCGTCCCGGGCGCGCCTCTGCGCCTTGCGCCGGCCCATGTTGGCCTTCAGCGCCGCCTTCAGCCGCGCCTCACGCGCCGCCTTCGGATCCTTCGACCGATCGTCGGACATGCCTCGCCCCACCCGGGTTCCCGCCTCGTCTAGCCGCCCCCGCCGGGCCCGTCCAGCGACGCCCCCCGAATCCCCCCGGCCGCCCTTGCGCGGACGCTCCGCCCCGGCTAGAGGCCGCCCCGCTGCTGCCGTAGCTCAGGGGTAGAGCACTCCCTTGGTAAGGGAGAGGTCGAGAGTTCAAATCTCTCCGGCAGCACCACGACTCCCATGCATGCGGACCCTATCGTCGTCGCCGAAGGCCCCTGCCGGTCATCGCAGGAACGGCCTTCACCGGCGCGGTCCGTTCGAATGGCCGCGATCGGCGGGCGCCCTGTCACATTCCCTAACATGCTCCTGATTTGCAAAACGGCGCCGGGGCCGCCAACAGCGGACCCATGCTCCGCGCGCTCGTTCTCTTGCTGCTCCTTCCCTGGGCCGCCTTCGCGGCCACGGGCGAGGCACACGTCACCCCGGTGGCCGAGACGCGGCTGATCTCGGCCGAGAACGCGGTCGCGCCCGACGCAGGGACGTTGTCCGCAGCGGTGGACATGAACCTCGCTGGGGGGTGGAAGACCTACTGGCGCTCGCCGGGCGAGGTGGGGCTGCCCCCGCGCCTCGACTGGTCGCGGTCCGAGAACGTGGCCGGCGCGCAGATCCTCTGGCCCGCACCCACACGCTTCACCGCCTTCGGGATCGAGAACTTCGGCTACGAGGGCCGCCTGGTCCTGCCGGTCCGCATCGCGCTGGAGCGCCCGGGCGAGGCGGCGCGCCTGCGCCTCGACGCAAACTTCCTCGTCTGCGCGGAAATCTGCGTGCCCGAGGAGATGACCCTCGCCCTCGATCTGCCCGCGGGCCTCGCCTCGGCCGATCCGGCCTCTGCCGCGCTGATCGCCGCCGCGGCCGCGGCCGTTCCGGAAGAGGGGGGGCGGGCCCAGGCGCACATGGACGAGGACGCGCTGACCGTGCGGATCGAAGCGCCCCGCACCCTCGCCGCGCCGGACGTGTTCCCCGTCGCCGGCCGGACCGCCTTCGCGGCCCCCGAGATCGCCGCCGAGGGCGCCACCGTCACCGCGCGCTTCCCGCTGACCTCCGACCCGGAGGAAGGTCCGGTCGAAATCGTCGTGACGGATGGGGACGCCGGCTGGCGAATGGACGCCGCACCCCTCGCCGTCGCACCTTCCATGCCGCGCCGGGCCGCCGGCCTGGGCTGGGTCCTGATCCTGGCCTTCGCGGGCGGGGCGGTGCTGAACCTCATGCCCTGCGTGCTGCCCGTTCTGGGGATAAAGCTAGCCCATGCCGCCTCGGCCGCCGGCGGGTCGCCCGCACGGGTTCGCGCCGGGTTCCTCGCCTCCGGCCTCGGGGCACTCGCCTTCGTCGTCGTGCTGGGGGGGGTCGCCTGGGCGGCCCGGGCCGCGGGCCTCGCGGTGGGGTGGGGAATGCAGTTCCAGTCGCCCGTCTTTCTGGCGGCCCTCGTCGCGATCCTGGCGCTGTTCGCATCGAACCTAGCGGGGCTGTGGGAGCTGCGCCTTCCCCCGGCCCTCTCGACGTTCCTGTCGCGCGGGCACGGGGGCCTGGCGGGCGACTTCGCCACGGGGGCGTTCGCGGCGATCCTCGCGACGCCTTGCTCGGCGCCGTTCCTGGGCACGGCGGTGGCCTTCGCGCTCGCCTCCGGCGGACCGGTCATCCTGGCGGTGTTCGGGGCGCTCGGCGTCGGCCTCGCGCTCCCTTACCTCCTCGTCGCGGCTTTCCCCGGCGCAGTGCGCCTGCTACCCAGGCCCGGGCGCTGGATGCTGGCGTTGAAGGGGGTCCTCGCGCTCCTCCTGGCGGGTACGGCGCTCTGGCTGCTCTGGGTCCTGTCCGGGGTGGCGGGGCAGACCGCCGCCGCCCTCGTCGCGTTCCTGGCGCTGGCCGCCGCCCTCGCCCCGGCGCTGCGCCGCCTCGCGCCGGCCGCCCTGCCGCTGGCCTTGGCCGCACTTCTCGTTCCGCTCGCCGTGGACCGCCCGGCTGGCGCCGCGCCGGAGGCCGACGCGCTCTGGGTTCCGTTCGACCGCGGCGACGTCATGGCCCGGGCCGTCCGGGGCGAGGTCGTCCTCGTCGACGTGACGGCCGACTGGTGCCTGACCTGCAAGGTGAACGAGGCCGCCGTCCTCGACGGCGCGGCCTTCCTGGACGAGGTGACGCCCATGCGCGCCGATTGGACCCGCCCAGACCCCGCGATCCTGGACTACCTGATCGAGAACGGCCGCTACGGCATTCCCTTCAACGCGGTCTATGGGCCCGCCGCGCCTGAGGGCATCGTCCTGCCCGAGATCCTGACGACCCGCGCCGTCGAGGATGCCATCGAGGCCGCGCGCTAGCGCAGGCGCTCGACCTCCTCGGCTTCCTCGGCGCTCAGCGCGCGGCCCGTGCCCCTGCCGCGCCGCCGCAGGGCGGTCGCCGCGCCGACGCCGCCCAGGACCAGCAGCCCGGCCGGCATCAGCCACAGGGCCAGCGTGTGACCCCCGAACCGCGGCCGCAGGAGGACCCCCTCGCCGTAGCGCGCGACGACGTAGTCCAGCGCCTCGTCGTCGGTGTCGCCCGCGACCAGCCGCTCGCGCACGAGAAGGCGCAGGTCACGGGCCACCCCGGCCGAGCTCGACTCGATGCTCTCCCCCGCGCAGACGACGCAGCGCAGCTCCGTGCCGAGCTGGCGGGCGCGGGCCTCGAGGGCGGGGTCCGCCAAGACCTCGTCCGGCTCCGTCGCCGCCCATGCAGGCGCCGCCATAAGGAGGAGGGCGAGGATCGCGGCCCTCACCGCGCGGCATCCAGCGCCGCGAGGAACGCGTCCCCCGGCGCGCCGAGGATCGGCCCGGCGGCGTGATAGGCGACGGCCCCGTCCACCACGAGGAAAGTCTCCGGCACGCCGGAAAGCCCCAGCTCCAGCACCTGCCGACCCGCGTCGCGTCCGACGCTCGCGTAGGGGTTCCCGTGCTCATCGAGGAAGGCCAACGTATCCTCCGGCGCGTCCTGATAGGCGATCCCGTGCACCGGCACGCCGCTTTCGGCGATGGAGACGAGGACCGGATGCTCGGCCACGCAAGGCACGCACCAGGACGCGAAGACGTTCACCACCTGCACCCCGCCGCCGATCTCGCCGGTCTGCAGGAGCGGCAGGTCCGCCAGCGGCTCTAGCGCGAGGGCGGGAAGGTCGCGACCCACGACCGGCGAGTCGAACGCGTTCGGGTCGCGCCCTGAGGTCAGCGCCCAGAGGCCGAAGCCCGCCACGGCGCCGAACACCGCGAAGGGCAGGAAGAAGAGGAGCCGCCTCATTCCGCCGGCATGGCCCCCCGGGCAGGGGCCGCGCGCCGCGGCGCGCCGACGCGCAGGCGGCGGTCCGACAGGGACAACGCCCCGCCGACGACCAGCATGGCCGACCCGATCCAGAGGAGGTTGACCCAAGGCTCGTACACGGCGCGCAGCACGCGCGCGCCGCCCGCGGCGTCCTCGTTCACCGCTTCCGTCACCGTGACGTAGAGGTCGGAGAACCCGCGCCGAAGGATGCCGCTCTCGGTCGTCCAGCGGTTCGCGGCCGGATAGAAGCGCCGCTCGGCGGTGAGGTCGCCGATGGCCTCGCCCCCGCGCGAGACGCTCAGCACGCCTCGGTCGGCGATCCAGTTAGGCCCGTCCACGCGCACCCGGTCCGTCATGGTGACGGTGTAGCCCGCGACCTCGACCGAGGTTCCGGGCGCGGCGAAGGCCAGCGCCTCCTCCTTCCAGGCGGTCGAGGCGGTCGCGCCGAGGATCAGCACGCCCACGCCGACATGGGCCAGCATCATCCCGTGCGCCGCCCGAGGCAGGGATCGGGCCCGGCGCAGGGCCGCGCCGGGATCCGCGAAGAGCTTGACGCGACCGGCCCATTCGGCCAGCGAGGCGCCGATCAGCCAGGTCGCCACCCCGACCGCGACGAGCCCCAGCACGGGCCCGTCCGTACGCCACCACCAGACGACCGCCATGACGGCGAGCACCAGCACCGCCACCACCCGCAGCCGCGCCAGCGCCCCCGCGAGGTCCGCGCGCTTCCACGGCAGGAGCGGGCCCAGCCCCATGAAGACGGCGAGGACCAGCATCAATGGCACGAAGGTCGCATCGAAATAGGGCGCGCCGACGCTGATCTGCTCGCCCGTGATCCCCTCCAAGACGAGGGGGTAGAGCGTCCCGAAGAGGACCGTCCCCGTCATCGTCCCGAGGACGAGGTTGTTCATCAGAAGCCCCCCCTCGCGCGAGATCGGGCGGAAGAGGCCGCCGGGCTCCATCGCCGGGGCGCGCACCGCGAAAAGCGCGAGCGAGCCGCCGATCGCGACGACGAGGAGTCCGAGGATATAGATCCCCCGCTCGGGGTCGACCGCGAAGGCGTGGACGGAGGTGAGGAGCCCCGACCGGACGATGAACGTCCCGAAGAGGGAAAGCGAGAAGGCCAGGATAGCCAGGAGGATCGTCCACGACTTGAACGCGTCGCGCTTCTCGGTGACGATGGCGCTGTGCAGAAGGGCCGTCGCCGCGAGCCAAGGCATGAACGACACGTTCTCGACCGGGTCCCAGAACCACCAGCCGCCCCATCCGAGCTCCGAGTAGGCCCACCAGGAGCCCAGCGCGATGCCCCCAGTGAGGAACACCCAGGCCGCCAGCGTCCACGGCCGCACCCAGCGGGCCCAGGCCGGATCGACCCGCCCCTCGATCAGGGCGGCGACGGCGAAGGAGAAGACGATGCTCAACCCGACATAGCCGAGATAGAGCAGCGGAGGGTGCAGCGCGAGGCCGACATGCTGGAGGAGCGGGTTCAGGTCCGTGCCCTCCAGCGGCGCAGGGTCGAGCCGGTCGAACGGGTTCGAGGTCAAGAGGAGGAAGGTCAGGAACCCCACGGCGATCCAGGCCTGCACGGCCAGCGTCCGGGCCCGAAGCCGCTCCGGCACGCCCGCCCCGAGGATCGCCACCCCCGCCCCGAAGAGCGCGAGGATCAGCACCCAGAGGAGGAGCGATCCCTCGTGCGAGCCCCAGGCCGCCGCGATCTTGAAGATCATCGGCTTCAGCGTGTGGCTGTTCTCGTAGACGTTGACGACCGAGAAGTCGGAGACCGCGAAGGCGTTGACGAGGGCGGCGAAGGCGAAGCCCGACAGCCCCGCCTGCAGGATGGCCGTGGCCCGCGCGCTGCCCATCAGGGCGGCGTCCCCGCGCGCGGCCCCGACCATGGGCAGGACCGACTGCACGAGCGCCGCCGCGAGGGCGAGCGTAAGCGCGAGATGTCCCAGCTCGGCGATCATGCGTCCTAGAGGGGGGCGCCGGGCCGCCGGGTCAAGGGGGTGCGGCGGCCTATCGCCGCCCGCACGCGCAGACGTGACGGCGGGCGCGCCCCCACGACGGCGTCCAGCACGACCGGCGCGGCGTCCCCCATGCTGCGTGCCGCACATGCAGGCTGCACCGGATGCTTCGCCGGACCGGGCACCGGGGCGCCGGGGACAGGTTGCTCCATGTCGCATGTGCCACCGTTCGGCCTCCAGTATCTTGTCTAGCCGATCCATCCTGGGCTAGCCTCCGCGCGAGCGCGCCCCTACGGCACCCGTCCGGCCGGTCCGCTCTCCGAATATCGTCGTCCTGGAACGGAGGGACCATGAAGAAGGGCCTCAGCCCCGCTTCGGATGCGTGCGCGGGTGGCACGGCGTCCGAGGGGCATCGGATCGAGTGGCCGACCATCGGCCTCGTCCTTTTCACGCATGGCGGCTGGGCGGCCATCCTTGCCGGCGCCGGCTGGCTGGGCCCCCTGCCCTCCCTCCTTCTCCTCGTGCCGCTCCTGGCGCTCCACTCCTCGCTGCAGCACGAGGTGCTCCATGGCCATCCGTTCCGCTCCGCGCGGCTGAACGAGGGCTGCGTGTTCCTGCCCCTCGGCCTCTGGCTGCCCTACCGGCGGTTCAGGGACACCCACCTCGCGCATCACCGCGACCCCGCGCTGACCGATCCCTACGACGACCCCGAGTCGAACTTCGTCCATCCAGCCGACTGGGCGGGGCTGCCGGCACCCTGGAAGGTCGTGCTGCGAATGCAGAACACGCTCTTGGGGCGGATGGCGTTCGGTCCGGCGGTGTCGGCCTTCCGTCTCTGGCGCGACGACCTCCGGGCCATGGCGCGGGAGGACGGGGCGGTGTTCCTCGCCTGGGCGCTGCACCTGCCGGGCCTAGCGCTGGTGCTGTGGGCGGTCTCCCTCTCCGCCCTGCCGCTCTGGGCGTACGGGGCGGCGGCCTACGGGTCGGTATCGGTCCTGAAGATCCGCACCTTCCTCGAGCATCGGGCCCATCATCTGCCCCGTGCCCGCAGCGTCGTCATCGAGGACCGCGGACTGCTCGCCTTCCTCTTCCTCAACAACAACCTCCACGCGCTCCATCATGCCCGCCCCCGCCTGCCGTGGTACGCCCTCCCCGCGGCCTACGATGCCGAACGGGAGGCGACGCTCGTCCGGAACGGGGGCTACCGCTACCGCTCCTACGCGGAGGTGATCGGCACCCACCTGCTGCGAGCGAAGGACCCGGTGACGCATCCCCTGCGGGAAGGGTTCGTCCCGGACGCCGACCCTTCGCCGGGCACGCTCGCGGCCTGGGACCGGACCGGGGCGGCGTGAGGGAACAGGCCCGCGTCCCCCTCGTCGGCCGGCGTACCCCGAACCGGCCCGGTTGACCGGAGGAAGCCGTGGACCGATAGGAGGTCGCCGCCCGAGGACCCTCGCCATGACGGACCAGATCGCCCCCCCGGCCCGCCGGGGCCGCCGCGCGCCCGCCCCGCTGATCGCCGCCGCGGCGCTGATCGCCGCGATGTGCGCCCTGCCCCATGCGGGCGTCCTGCTAGCCGCGACGACGGGCTCGACGGGGACGGCCCGGCAGCTCGCCGGGTCGGTGCTGCCGGCCTACGCGGCCAACACGCTCGCGCTGCTAGGGATCGTGGGGGCCGGAACGCTGGGGATCGGGACGGGCGCGGCTTGGCTGGTCACCGCCACCGACTTCCCCGGCCGCCGGATTCTGGAACCGGCGCTGGTCCTTCCCTTCGCCTTCCCCGCCTACGTGTTGGCCTATGCCTACACCCATCTCCTCGACCATCCGGGGGCGGTGCAGACGCTGCTCCGCGAGGTCACGGGCTGGGGGCCGCGCGACTACTGGTTCCCGGAGATCCGCTCGCTGGGCGGGGCGGCGATGGTCCTGACGCTGGTGCTCTACCCTTACGTCTACCTCCTCGCGAGGTCCGCCTTCCAGCTCCAGGGCCGGGAGGCCTACGAAGTCGCCCGCTCGCTCGGTCGGGGGCCTTGGGGGGCGTTCGCCGCCGTCGCCGTCCCGATGGCCCGGCCCGCCATCGCGGCGGGGGTACTCCTGGTCGGGATGGAGGTCATCGCCGACTACGGCACGGTCGCCTTCTTCGGGGTGCCGACCTTCGCGACGGGCATCTACACGGCGTGGATCAGCCTGGGCGACCGGGCCGCGGCGGCGCAGCTGGCGCTGGGGCTTCTGGCCTTCGCCCTCCTCCTCGCGATCCTGGAGCGGCGGGGGCGGCGCGGCGCGGACTATGCCGGACGCCCGGGCGCCCGGCCCGGGCGGGTCCGTCTGAGGGGCGCGCGCGGATGGGCGGCGACGGCGGCCTGCGCCGCGCCGGTCCTTCTCGGCGCGGTACTTCCCGCGGGGGTTCTCCTGGCGATGGCGACGGGGTCGGAGCAGTCGCTGCTCTCGCGCCGCTATGCGGGCTTCGTGACGAACACGCTGACCCTGGCGACCGTCGGCGCGGCGCTGACCGTGGGCGCGGCGGTGCTCCTGGGCACGCTCGCGCGCCTCGCGCCGGGACGGGCCAGCGCCGGGGCGCTGACGATCGCCCGCCTCGGCTACGCGGTGCCGGGCGGGGTGATCGCGGTCGGCCTCCTCGTGCCGTTCGCCGCCCTCGACAATGCGGTCGACGCCTTCATGGAGGCCCGCTTCGGGGTCGACACGGGCCTTCTCTTCACCGGCTCGATCTGGCTTCTGGTGGCGGCCTACGCGATCCGCTTCCTCGCCGCGGCGATCGGCGCCTACGAAGGGGGGCTCGCCACCGTCACCGCCAGCACGGACGCGGCGGCCCGGGTACTGGGGCGCAGCGCCTGGGGCACCGTGCGTTCGGTGCACCTGCCGATCTTGCGGCCCTCCCTGGCCGCGGCGGCGTTGATCGTCTTCGTCGACATCGCCAAGGAGCTGCCCGCAACGCTGATCATGCGGCCTTTCAACTTCGACACGCTCGCCGTGCAGGCCCACCGTCTCGCCGCGGACGAGCGGCTGCAGGGCGCCGCCGTCCCCTCGCTGGTGATCGCCGCCGTCGGGCTGGTCCCGGTGCTCCTCCTGGTGCGCCGCCTGGGCCGCGGGGACTAGCCGGAGCGCGGGTAGCGCCTTCTCCCTCGAAGGATAGGGGGCGCCCCGATACGAAGGCGCCCCCCCCCAAGCTGGCGTCACCAAGGTTGGCGGATCACTCCCAGCCGACCTCGCCGAAGATGCGGTTCGCGGCGTCGACGTTCTGCGCCACGGCCGAGAGGTCGACGGTGTCGCCCTCGAACTCGCCCAGTGTCGCGACGGACTCGGACACCGGCACGCCTTCCACGGCCGGATACTCGTCGTTGCCGTTGGCGAAGTATTCCTGCGCCTGGTCCGAGGCGAGGTACTCCAGGAAGGCGACCGCGTTGTCGTAGTGCGGCGCGTTCGCCGCGACGCCCGCGCCGGAGAGGTTCACGTGCGCCCCCTCCTCGTCGGTCATCATCGGGAACACCCAGCCGATGCCGTCCAGCTCCTCCTGGCCGAGGCCGTCCACGTCCTTGCGGATGGCGCGGGCGAAGTAGTACGTGTTCGAGATCGCGATGTCGCACTCGCCCGAGACGAGGCCGCGAAGCTGGTCCGTGTCGCCGCCCTGGGGATCGCGCGCGAAATTGTCCACGAAGCCCTGCGCCCATTCGGCCGCGGCCTCCTCTCCGTAGTGCTCGATGATCGCCGAGAGGAGGGTCTGCGAGTAGACGTTGGTCGACGAGCGGTGGCAGATCATCCCCTCGTACTGCGGATCGGCGAGGTCCATGTAGGTCTGCGGCGGATTCCCGACCTCGTCCTCGTCGTAGAAGACGATCCGCGCACGCTGCGAGAAGCCGAACCATTCGTCGTCCTCATCGCGCAGGTTCGCGGGGATGCGCTCCTCCAGCAACTCCGACTCGACCGGCTGCAGCAGGCCGAGGTCCTTGGCCCGCTCCAGCCGGGTGGTGTCCACGGTCAACAGGACGTCGGCAGGGCTGTTCGCGCCCTCGGCCTCCATGCGGGCGATCAGCTCGTCTGCGTTGCCCTCGATCCGGTTGATGGTGATGCCGGTCGCGTCCTCGAAGTCCGAGTAGAGGCGCTCGTCCGTGTCGTAGTGGCGCGAGGAGTAGAGGTTCAGCTCCTGCGCGAGGACGGGCGCGGCCGTGGCCGCCGCGAGCAGCGCGAGGATCGAGGTGCGGGTCATGATTGTCTCCGTTCGGAAAGGGCGGACCGGGCTCGCGGGGGGGGAGGCCGCCGCTGGCTGGGATGCCGAGTTCCTGACAAGAACGCTCGGATATTGCAAGCGCGGTTGCGCGCGCCCGGCCGGCGGGCAAGTGTCGCGCGATGGAAACGCAGGTCGTCATCATCGGGGGCGGGCCGTCGGGCCTGCTGCTGGGGCAGCTCCTCCATCGCGCGGGCGTGGAGACGCTGATCCTCGAGCGGCGATCGCGCGAGCACGTCCTCTCGCGCATCCGCGCGGGCGTGCTCGAGCGGGGGACCGTCGCCCTTCTGGACGAGGTCGGGGTCGGGGCGCGCTGCCGGGAGGAGGGCATCCGCCATGCCGGCACGCTGATCGGCTGGGGCGACGAGAGCTTCCGGCTGAGCTTCCGCGAGGCGACCGGGCACGCCGTCACGGTCTACGGTCAGACGGAAGTCACGCGCGACCTCTACGAGGCGCGCGACGCGGCCGGCGCGCCCGTGCTGCACGGGGTCGACGACGTCGTGATCGAGGGTGCGGACACCGACGCGCCGTCGGTCTCCTTTCGGCACGAAGCGCGCCCCCGCCGCGTACGCTGCGCCTTCGTCGCGGGATGCGACGGGTTCCACGGCGTCTCGCGCCGGACGATCCCCGAGGGTCGCCGGACCGAGCACGAGAAGGTCTATCCCTTCGGCTGGCTCGGCATCCTGTCGGAGACGCCGCCCGTCCACGACGAGCTGATCTACAGCGGGTCGGAGAAGGGCTTCGCCCTCTGCTCCATGCGCAGCACGGGGCTCTCGCGCTACTACGTCCAGTGCGGGGCGGAGGAGGACCCCGCAGCCTGGTCCGACGACGCCTTCTGGGACGCCCTGCGCCGCCGCCTGCCGCCCGAGCACGCCGAGGCGCTGGTCACCGGCCCCTCGGTCGAGAAGTCGGTCGCGCCCCTGCGCTCCTTCGTGTGCGAGCCGATGCGCTGGGGTCGCCTCTTCCTCGTCGGCGACGCGGCGCATATCGTGCCGCCCACGGGCGCGAAGGGGCTGAACCTGGCCGCCTCGGACGTCCACTACCTCTCGCGCGCGCTGATCGACCATTTCGGCGGCGACGACGGGGCGATCGACGCCTACTCGAACCGGGCTCTGGCGCGGGTGTGGAAGGCGGTGCGCTTCTCGTGGTGGTTCACCTCGCTCCTCCACCGATACCCGGACCAGTCGGCCTTCGACCGCCGGATGCAGCGAGCCGAGTTCGCCTTCCTGAAGGAGAGCGCGAGCGCCCGCGCCGCCATGGCCGAGAACTACGTGGGGCTGCCGCTGTGACGAAGGGCGAGGAAGCCCGCCGCGCCGTCCTGGGCGACGCGCATGTCGACCGCTCGCTAGCCGGGGCGACGGCGTTCGACCGTCCGTTCCAGGACTTCGCCACGGACGTCGCCTGGGGGCGTCTCTGGGCGGACGACACGCTGACCCGGCGCGAGCGGTCGCTCGTCACGCTCGGCATCCTCGCCGCGACGGGCAACCCGGAAGAATTCGCCCTCCACGTCCGCGCGACGGCCAACACGGGGGCAACGCCGGCCGAGGTGATGCAGGTGATCCTCCACGCCGCGGCCTATGCGGGCATCCCGCGCGCGAACACCGCGACTCGCATCGCGCGCGAGGTCTACGCCGAGATGGGGGTGGACCTGTGAGCATCGGTCCCCGCCCCGAAGGCTGGCACCCGCCCGCGCTGACCCCGGCCTATCGCAGCACCCGCCTGCGCGCGCCTTCGCATCCGCCCCTGGCGATGCCTCCGGGACCGGCAGAGGAGGCAGGTCCGGTCTTCGGCCATCTTTCCCTGGGTCCGCTCGACGGCGACCTCCTCGTGAACCACGCCGCGCCGGGCGAGACCGCGATCGGCCCCCGCATCCGCGTCCACGGCACCGTCCGGGACGAGGGGGGGCGCCCCGTGCCCCATGCGCTGCTCGAGCTCTGGCAGGCCAACGCGGGCGGGCGCTACCGGCACGCGCGCGACGGCTACCTCGCGCCGCTCGACCCGAACTTCGGAGGTTGCGGGCGGGTGATGACGGATGCCGAGGGGCGCTACGCCTTCCGCACGATCCAACCCGGCCCCTATCCCTGGCCCAACGGGGGCAACGACTGGCGGCCCATGCACGTCCACCTCTCGCTCTTCGGACATGCCTTCGCGCAGCGGCTGGTGACGCAGCTCTATTTCGAGGGGGATCCCCTGACCCCCCTCTGCCCGATCCTGAACGCGGTGCCCTCGCAGGCGGCGCGGGACAGGTTGGTCGCGCGGCTGGACATGGAGGGGACCGTGCCGATGGACCTGGTCGCCTGGCGCTTCGACGTCGTCCTGCGTGGCGGCGCGCAGACCCCGTTCGAGAACCGCGCCGAGGGCCTCTGAGATGCGCGAGACCCCGTCCCAGACAGCCGGGCCCTACCTTCACATCGGGCTCGCCCCCGAGGGACGGGCCAGCTTCGGCCGCGACCTTCGCGCGCCCGGCGTGCGGGGCGAGGCCATGGAGCTGGGGGGCACTGTCCGCGACGGCGCGGGCGAGCCTTGCGGCGACGCGCTGATCGAGCTTTGGCAGCCGGACGCCGCAGGACGCTTTCCCGGAACGCCCGGCGCGGACTCGGCCTTCGGGGGCTACGGCCGCTGCGCCTGCGACGCCGCCGGGCGTTACCGGTTCGAGACGATCCGCCCCGGCGCGCCCTTCGTCTCGCTGTTGGTGTTCGCGCGCGGCATCAACGCCGCGCTCCACACCCGCGCCTATCTCGAACCCGCCGAGGACGACGTGCTGCGCGCGGCCGGGGACCGGGCCGGAACGCTCATGGCGGCATGGGACGGCGCGACGGCGCGGTTCGACATCCGGCTGCAGGGGACCGGCGAGACTGTGTTCCTCGACTTCTAGCCCTTAGGGTTCAGCAGCGCCTCGGCCCCCTCGCCCAGCGGGGTCGTCGCGAACGGGCCGCCATGACGAAGGTTCGCGTCGTCGGTCGGGTCCAGCGGGGGCGAGGCGGCGTAGATCTCCCGGGCCCACTTCTCGGCGTTGTCCCGGGGGCGGTAGCCCAGATGCGAGGCGCCGGAATTGTCCACCGGCGAGCGGTCGTTGTCGGACACGCCGTAGATGACCGAGAAGCCCGTCACCGGCGTGTCGATGGCGCGCGTCACCAGCCGCGTCAGGTCGTCATAGGACAGCCAGGAACCGATCGCCCGCGCGTTGTTCGGCTTCGGCGTGCAGGAGAGGATGCGCATGTGCACCGATTCCAGGCGGCGCTTCTCCCAGTAGAGGCGGCCCAGGTCCTCGGCGAAGCACTTGGCGAGACCGTAGAAGGTGTCGGGCCGGTGGGGCGTGTCGACGGTGATGGCCTCGGTCTTGGGGACCATCCCGACGGCGTGGATGGACGAGGCGTAGACCACCCGGCGCAGGCCGTTCCGATACGCCGCCTCCCACACGTTGAACGCCCCGAGAAGGTTCGAACGGTGGATCGCCTCCCATGGCGCCTCGTCGGCGATGGCGCCGAAATGGACGACCATCTCCGCCCCCTCCAAGAGGGAGAGCATCGCGCCCGGGTCCCCCAGGTCGGCCTTCACGTAGGTCTCGTTCGGGGCGAGGTCGCCGACGCCCTCGGCGATGTCGGACGAGACGAGTTCCCTGCAGAGCCGCGAGAGAGGCGCGCGCAGGTGGCCGCCGAGATTTCCGGCCGCGCCGGTGAGCACGAGTTTCTCGAGCATGTCGGTTCCTTCAGATGACGGCCCGCTCCACGATCGGCCGTCCTTCGGGGATCCGGTCGTAGTGGAAGGGCGAGAGGTCCAGGGTCCGGTAGCCGCCATGGGCGATCCATTCGGCGGTGCCGCGCCCCATGGCAGGCGCGTGCTGCAGGCCATGGCCCGAGAATCCGTTGAGGAAGAGGAAGTTGGGCACGTCCGGATGCGGGCCCGCGACGGCGTTCCGGTCGAAGCGGTTGTAGGCGTAGTGGCCGATCCATTCATGGGTGACGCGGATGCGCTCGAAGAGGGGGATGCGGCGGGCGAGGGCAGGCCAGACGTGGTCCTCGAAAAGGCCGTCCCGGGGCGCGAAGTCGTCCGGATCGACGTCGGGGTCGTCTTCGGGATGGCCGCCCGCCTGATAGGTGCCGCCCCCCAGCTCGCGGACATGGACGCCGGAGGGATCGACGGTCAGCGGAAGCGGCCGGTCGAGCGGGGTCTCGGCGTGGAACACCCAGGTCCAGCGCTTGCGGGGCGCGACGGGAAGCTCGGTCCCGACCATGCGGGCGAGGGCGGCGGCGCGGGGGCCCACGGCGTTCACAAGGGTGCCGCAGGCGATCCGCGTGCCGTCCTCCAGCAGCGCGGCCGTCACGCGGCCCCCGGCGGTCTCGATCCCCGTGACGACGCCCCGCGCGAACTCCGCCCCCCTGCCCCGCGCCGACCGCCGCCACGCGTCGAGAACGGCTTGCCCGTCCCAGCAGCCCTCGTTCACGAGGTTGATGCTGCCGAGGGCGACGTCGTCCAGCTCATAGAATGGATAGCGCTCCGCGATCTGACCGGGCGTCAGCAGCTCCGTCGCCGCGCCGCAGCGCCTCTGCACCTCCGCGTTCGCGCGCAGCATCTCCGCGGACCCCTCGTCGGCGGCGAGATAGAGGTAGCCGAAGCTCTGCACCCTCAGCCGCGGCGCCCAGTCCTCGCGAAGGAAGCGGGGCAGATCCTGCACGAACTCCGCCGCGAACCGGGAAAGGCGGACGTTCAGCTCGCTCGAGAACTGCTGGCGCATGCAGGAGTTGGTGCGGGTGGTCGAGGCGAACTCGAACGAGGGGTCGCGGTCGAGGACCAGCACCGACAGCTCGGGCGCCAGCTCGGACAGCCACCATGCGGTCGAGGACCCCATCATGGCCCCGCCCGCGATCACGACGTCGTAGCGGTCCCCCTCGGGCGCGTCCCACATGGCGGCTGCCCTCCCTGCCGGCCGTCACCGGACGCTAGGACCGGCCCGCCGCGCTGCCAAGTGGAGATGCACGAAGAGAAACGGCCCGCCGGAGGGGGCGGGCCGCCTGTCAGGCACGGAACGGGGTTCAGACCTGCGGGTAGAGGACGACGCGGCTGTTCAGCGGCACCCGATCGTAGAGGTCGACCGCATGCGGGTTCACCAGCCGCGCGCAGCCGTTCGAGACGGCCGTGCCGATGGTGCGCGGCGCGTTGGTGCCGTGGATGCGCAGGAACGTGTCCCCGCGCGACGGCGTGAAGAGGTAGATCGCCCGCGCGCCCAGGGGGTTCTCGGGCCCGCCGGGCATCCCGTCGGCGTATTGCGCGTAGCTGGCCGGGTCGCGCTCGATCATGTCGGGCGTGGGCGTCCAGGAAGGCCACTCGCGCTTGGCGCCGACGTAGAACTCGCCCGCCTCGTAGAGGCCGGGCCGGCCGATGCCGACCGAGTAGCGGATCGCCTGCGCGTTGGGCAGCGTCCAGTAGAGCGCGAACTGCCCCGGATCGACGTGGATCTCGTTCGCCTCGAAGCCCGCGCGGGTGCGCACCATGCGCGGCAGGAACTGGTCAGGCAACTCCTGCGCCCCGGCGCCGAAGGGAGCCAGCCCCATGGGGACGGCACCCAGGGCCGCCGCCGCGGCGCCCATGAAAGATCGTCTCTGCATCCGTCGACTCCCCTCGAAAGGTGCGTATCGAAGATCATAACCTGCGGGGCCGGGGTCAAGGTCCACCAGCCACGCGACGTCATCCCCATGGCACGGCGCGCGGCGGACGGCGCGGCACCCCCGATCACGGTTTCGTGCGCTTGCCTCCAGGCGCGACCGGCCCACCCCCCGCGGCCTCGGCCCATGCGGCGGGCGATCCGGGGCGGCCGTGAAGGAATCCCTGCTGCAGAACGAGGCCCCGCGCGCGCATGGCGTCCCGCTCGGCGGGGGTCTCGACGCCCTCGGCGATCACCGGAAGGGCGCGGCCGCCGGCGAAGGCCAAGACCTCGTCCAGCGCCTCGGGACGGCGGGTCCCCTCGCGGACGAGGCGGCGGTCGAGCTTCACGATGTCGATGGGCAGCTGCCGCAGCCGCTCCATGTCCGACAGCCCCGTTCCGTAGTCGTCGACGGCGATCCGCACGCCGCTCTCCCTCAGGATCGCGAGGGTGCGCACCGTCCGCGCGAGATCGGCGACGCGGGCGGTCTCGACGATCTCGAACACGACCCGCTCGCGCGGCAGGTCTTCCAACAACCGGTCGATCCAGCCGCCCGGGTCGGGAAGCTCCGCCTCGAGCACGCCTTCGGTGACGTTGAAGCTGACGAAGGCCTCCGGATCGCTCTGCAGAAGGGTCGTGGCGGCAGCGGCGGCGCGGCGCAGCGGCGGCCGCGGGCCGCCCCCCGGGCGCACGCGCAGCAGCGCGAGGAGCTGCGGCGGGACCGAGACCTCGCCCTCCGGCGTCTGCCAGCGAAGCAGGAGCTCGAACCCGGCGATGCGGCCCGCGGCGACGTCCAGCACCGGCTGCGCATGATAGTCGAGGTCGCCCGCCGCCAGCGCGGCCACGAGGTCTGCGTGGGTCGCCATCACTCGCCCCTCGCCGCGCGATCGGAAGCCGTCTGTCCATGATGGGTTGCTGTCTCGGGCAGGGCTGCGCTCCTCTGGGTGGGGCCTCGGTGGCTGAGGCGCCGCATCCGGTCTAGGATGCCGCATGCCACGCCGCCAAGAAGGATCGGACCTGGCAGGGATGGGAAGACGCTATCCGACAACGCCCGACGGACGCTACTTCGTCGCGAAGGGCCGGCTGTGGCGGTGCAGCGACCCCGCCCTGCCCGAGGCCGAGCGGGACGAGGCGGTGCGCGCCCTCATGCGGGCCCGACGCGCGGTGCGGGACGCACGCGGCGAGCGCGAGGCGGTGCGCGCGGCCCGGGCGCGGGTGGACGCTGCGAAGCGGCGCCTGGGCGAGCGGGGCCCGGTCTGGTGGACGGACGGCGCGCCCGACGTGAACCGCCATGCCCCCTGGAACACGAGCTATGCCGACTGGTGGGCGGGGCTGACGGAGGACGAGCGCGGCGCCGGCCTCGGCTAGTGGTTCGCGCGCGGCAGCCCCTTCCGGGCGATGTCCTGGAACAGCGGGCCGTCGCGCAGGCCCATGCCTGCGGTGAAGGGCGTGACCTCGCGCCGGAACATCGCCTGCCAGGGGGTCTGCGAGGGAGGGACCGGAAAGCCGCCCGCGGCCTCGAGGGCACGGGCGCGCGCGGCCAGCTCCCCCGCGGGGACGAGCATGTCGACCCGGCCGACGTTCAGGTCGACGCGGACCCGGTCGCCGGTGCGGACCAGCGCCAGCCCGCCGCCCTCCGCCGCCTCGGGCGAGGCGTTCAGGATGGAGGCCGAGCCCGAGGTCCCCGACTGCCGCCCGTCGCCGATGCATGGCATCGCGTAGACCCCCTCGCGGATCAGGTAGGAGGGGGGGCGCATGTTCACGACCTCCGCCCCGCCGGGGTAGCCGATGGGCCCGGCGCCGCGCATGATCAGGATGCAATCCGGCGTGATCCCGAGGGTTTCGTCGTCGATCCTCGCGTGGAAGTCCTCGGGCCCGTCGAACACCATGGCGGGCCCCTCGAAGGCCATCGGGTCGGCGGGGTCGGAGAGGTAGCGGGAGCGGAACTCCTCGTCGATGACGGAGGTCTTCATGATCGCGCCGTCGAAGAGGTTGCCCGTCAGGGCGAGGAAGCCGGCCTCCTCCAGGAGGGGGGCGTCCGCCGTGCGGATCACCTCCGCGTCGATGATGCCCGTGCCCTCGTAGCACTGCCGCATGGTCAGGCCGTTCGCCGTCGGGACGTCCGGGTGCGGAAGGAGGTTCGCGCGCATCAGCTCGCCGATGACGGAGGGCACGCCGCCGGCGCGGTGGAAATCCTCGCCCAGGAAGCGCCCTGCAGGCATCATGTCGACGAGGAGCGGGACGTGGTGGCCGATCCTCTGCCAGTCCTCGTTCGTCAACTCGATCCCGAGTTGGCGGGCGATGGCGTTCAGGTGGATCGGGGCGTTGGTCGAGCCGCCGATGGCGCTGTTGACGACGATGGCGTTCTCGAACGCCTCGCGGGTCATGATGTCCGAGGGCTTGCGGTCCGCGTGGACCATCTCGACGATCCGGGCGCCGGTGCGGTAGGCGACCTGCCCCCGCTCGCGGTAGGGGGCGGGGATGGCGGCGCCGCCGGGCAGCTCCATGCCCAGCGCCTCGGCCAGGGCGTTCATGGTGGAGGCGGTGCCCATCGTGTTGCAGTAGCCGACCGACGGGGCGCTGCTGGCGGCCATCTCCATGAACTGGTCGGGCGTGATCTCGCCGGCGGCAAGCTGCTGGCGCGCAAGCCAGATCACCGTGCCGGAGCCTGCCCGCGTGCCCTGGTGCCAGCCGTTCAGCATGGGTCCCACGGACAGCGCGATCGCCGGGATGTTCACCGCCGCCGCGGCCATGAGGCAGGCGGGGGTGGTCTTGTCGCAGCCGATGGTCAGCACGACCCCGTCGATCGGGTAGCCGAAGAGCGTCTCGACGAGGGAGAGGTAGGCGAGGTTGCGGTCGAGCATCGCGGTGGGGCGCTTGCCGGTCTCCTGGATCGGATGGACCGGGACCTGGAGAGGGATGCCGCCGGCGGAGCGGATGCCGTCGCGGACCCGCTCCTCCAGGACGAGGTGGTGGCGGTTGCAGGGGGAGAGGTCGCTGCCCGTCTGCGCGATGGCGATGATGGGACCGCCGCCGCGCAGCTCCTCCGGGGTGAGGCCGTAGTTCAGGTACCGCTCGAGATAGAGCGCGGTCATCTCGGGATCGTCGGGGTTGTCGAACCAGTCGCGGGAGCGGAGCTTTCGGTCGGTCATGGGCACGTCATGCGGCGCGGGGCGGCGGGAATCAATCGAAGAGGATCGGCCCGACTAGAGAACGCGCGATATCAACGGGCTAGACCACCGCGCGCCCGCTTAACCCCCTGGAAAGATCTCCGTGGTGAAATGAACGCATGAACGATCACGGTCCGATTCCGAAGCGACGAAGCACCCCCATCGCGGGCGCCCCGATCCCGGCCCGGCGCAGGGCGACGGCGGAGCCGTGCCTTGCGCGGGCCGAGGCGGGCGCGGAACGACGCAGCTTCGGGGCGGTTTCGGGTCGGCCCGGGGCGGGCGGCCGCGCATGCCCAAATGCCGCCGGGCGACTTCCGGAAGGGCCGGCGGAACCTCCCCATCCCATCGCCTGCCGGCCGGACGGGGCGGCCAGGGCTGGCGGCGATGATGGCGGTGCCGGTGACGGCGGGCGGTCGCGCCGGGCGGGGGGACCGGACCGTTCCGGATGGCCGATGTCCCGGGCCGTGCGGCCGCGCGGGGCGACGAGGCGCAGCTCGCCCGGGGCGGCGAGGACCACGCCGCGCTGGGGCACGGGCGTGCGGGGCACGGGGGGCCGGGGCACGGGGGGCCGGGGCGCGGGGGCGCCGGGGCGCCGGGATGCGGGGCGCGACTTTCGCGACGCCCGCGATCGAGGCGTTCGGCCGGACGCCGCGCGGCCGCGCGGGGCGCTTCGCCCTTGCAAGGGCCGGGCAAGGGCCGTTCAAGGTCCTGGCCGGTGCGGCGAGGCGGCGGCGGGACAGGAAGGGGACGGTGCTATGCGGCTGATGCGAATGGGCGATCCGGGGGCGGAACGGGTGGCGGTGCTCCATGCCGACGGAACGGTGCGGGACCTCTCGGCGCATTGCGCGGAGCTGGCGGGCGACCAGCTCTCGCCGCGGGGGCTGGACCGGCTGCGCGCGGTCGACCCGGGCGCCCTGCCCCGCGTGCCGGACACCGTCCGCACCGGCCCCTGCGTGCCCCGCCCCGGCAAGATCGTCTGCATCGGCCTGAACTACGCGGACCATGCCGCCGAGACGGGGTCGAGCATCCCGGACGAGCCCGTGGTCTTCCTGAAGGCCGGGACCGCCCATGCCGGGCCGTTCGACCGGGTGCGGATCCCTCCGCACTCCACCCGGACCGACTGGGAGGTGGAGCTGGGCGTGGTGATCGGCGCCCGCGCGAAGGACGTGGCCGAGGCGGACGCGCTGGCGCATGTCGCAGGCTATTGCACGGCCAACGACCTCTCCGAGCGGGACGACCAGAAGAAGCGGGCGGGCGGGCAGTGGGCGCTGGGCAAGTCGCATGACGGGTTCGCGCCGATGGGGCCCTGGCTCGTCACCGCGGACGAGGTGCCGGACCCGCAGGCGCTGGACCTCTCGCTCGACGTGGACGACGCGCGGCGGCAGACGGGATCGACGGCGACGATGATCTTCCCCGTGGCGGAGGTGATCGCCTATCTCTCGCGCTTCATGACGCTGGAGGCGGGGGACGTGATCCTGACCGGAACGCCGCCGGGGGTGGGCCTCGGGATGGACCCGCCGACCTTCCTGAGCGCCGGGCAGGTCGTGGCCGCCGAGGTCGAGGGCCTCGGCCGGCAGGGCGTCCGGATGATCTGAGCGCCCGCCTCCCCCGCGCTGCCGGCGAAGGGGACCGGCCCGTCCGCAGCCGAAGGGGCGCCTTGCCGGGTCGGCCCGGGTGCGCAGGCCGCGGATTCGGCGCCCGGACCCGCGACGGGCGCCCGAAGGCGCGGGGGCTGCCCCGGCCGGCCGGGTGGAGGAAGCGGGGACGCGCGATCCGGCCTGCGATCGCCCGAGGGCGGCGAGACCCCGCCGGCCGGGCGCCGCGGCGCAGGCCGGGCGCGGCGACCCGCGGGCGACGCGATTCCTTCGGGCGGAGGTTCCCGGCGCCGGGCCGGGACGGGACGGGCGGCGTGGAACGGTCCGGGCCCCGGCCGGGCGCGACGGGCCATGCGGCGGCGTGGCCGTCCGGCATGGGACCCGGGCGCGGCAGGCGGGGGCGTGCCGGGGGCGTGCGGGCCGTGCCCGTTCCAGGAAGGCGGCGCGTTCCGCGCGGCGCTTCGCGCGCCGGAGTCGCCGGGAGAGGAGCCCCGCGCCCCCCTCAGGCCACCCCGACGCCGAGGAGCTGGAGCAGGGTGACGAGGCCGACGGGGCGGCCGCCTTCCGTCACGAAGGCGGCGCCGATGCGCCGCTCGCGCAGGGTGGCAAGGGCCGTCATGGCCAGGCGGTCCGGCTCGATCGTGATGCCGCCGGGGGTCATGATCTCGCCCGCGGTGCGGCCCTGCATCACCTCGGCCATCGTGCCGCCCACGTTCGCCTCGAGGTAGCGGCGCAGGTCGCCGTCCGTGACCACGCCCGCCAGCCGCCCCCCTTCGGTGACGCCCACGATGCCGAAGCCCTTGCGGCCGACCTCGGCCACGGTCTCGAGCACGGAGGTGCGGGCGTCCACGAGCGGCAGCCGGTCGCCGGCGTGCATCACCTCGGACACCGGCAGGAGGGCGGCGCCGAGCTTGCCGCCGGGGTGGAAGCCGCGGAAGTCCTCGGGACCGAAGCCGCGCGCCTCCAGCACCGCGATGGCGAGCGCGTCGCCCATCGCGAGCTGCAGGAGGGTCGAGGTCGTGGGCGCCAGCTCCATCGGGCAGGCCTCGCGCTCCATCGGCAGGACGAGGGCGACGTCCGAGCGGCGGGCGAGCGTGGCCCCCTTCGCCCCGGTGAGCGAGACGATGGGGATGCGGTAGCGCTTGGCGTGGCCGATCAGGTCCGACAGCTCGCGCGTCTCGCCCGACCAGGAGAGCATCAGGAGAACGTCGTCCGCCGCCACCATGCCGAGGTCGCCATGCGACGCCTCGGCCGGGTGGACGAAGATCGCGGGCGTGCCGGTCGAGGCGAAGGTCGCGGCGAGCTTGCGCCCCACGTGCCCCGACTTGCCCATGCCCGCGACGACGAGGCGGCCCTTCATCGCGAGGATCAGCGCACGGGCCCGCGACAGCGCGGGGGCGAGGGCGGGAACGGCGGCGCGCAGCCCCCCCAGGGCGGTCTCGTACTCGCCCAGGACGCGGGCGACGGCGGCTTCGGCCTCTTGCATGGGGCCTTTCAGCATGCCGGCGCCGCAGGGTCCATCGCCGCGCCGCGCGGCGGCCCTTGCAAACCTGTGCACCCGTTCCCACAACGCCCGGCGGGGAGGCCCGCATGGGACATCATCCTAACCTGACGCCGCGGGTCGGCGACGAGGTCCGCAAGACGACCTGCTACATGTGCGCCTGCCGCTGCGGGATCGACGTGCACGTCCGGGACGGGCCCGGCGGCGGGAAGGTCGTCACCTACATCGAGGGCAACCGCGACCATCCGGTGAACCGGGGCGTCCTGTGCGCCAAGGGCAGCGCCGGCCTGATGCAGCACCATTCGCCCGCCCGGCTGCGCGCGCCGCTGCGCCGCGTGGGCGAGCGGGGCGAGGGCCGGTTCGAGGAGATCACCTGGGAGGAGGCGCTGGACCTCGCCGCGTCCTGGCTGGCCCCCGTGCGCGAGAGCGACCCCAAGAAGCTGGCCTTCTTCACCGGCCGCGACCAGTCGCAAAGCTTCACGTCGTGGTGGGCGCAGGCGTTCGGCACCCCGAACTACGCCGCGCACGGGGGCTTCTGCTCGGTCAACATGGCGGCGGGGGGCATCTACACCCTCGGCGGCGCGTTCTGGGAGTTCGGGCAGCCCGACTGGGACCGCGCGAAGCTGTTCCTTCTGTTCGGCGTGGCGGAGGACCACGATTCGAACCCGATCAAGATGGGGATCGGCCGGCTGAAGGGGCGGGGCGGCAAGATCGTCGGGATCAACCCGGTCCGCACGGGCTACAACGCGGTCGCGGACGACTGGTACGGGATCACGCCGGGCACGGACGGGCTGCTGGTGCTCTCGCTGATCCACCTTCTCCTGAAGGCCGGGCGGATCGACGCGGACTACCTCGCGCGGTGGACCAACGCCCCGGTCCTCCTGGACGGCGACCCCGAGAGCCCCGATCACCTCCTGCCGCTCACCGGCGAGGACGGGGAGCCCCTGGTCATCGACCGGCGGACGGGGAGGCCCGCGCCCTGGAACGGCGAAGGGGTGCGCCCCCTCCTGACCGGCACGCTGGACCGGGGCGGCCACCGCCACGAGAGCGCGTTCCACCGCATCGCCGGGCGATACCTCGCGGACGACTACGCGCCCGAGGCGGTCGAGGGGCGGACGGGCATCCCGGCGGCGCGCATCCGACAACTGGCCGGCGAGATCGCGCGCGCGGCCTTCGAGGACGCGGAGTTCGTCCCCGGCGCCTGGACCGACTTCCGCGGCGAGCGGCACGAGGGCTGGCAGGCGCGCCCCGTCGCGATGCACGCGATGCGGGGCGTGTCGGCCCATGCCAACGGGTTCCAGACGGCCCGCGCGATCCACCTGCTGCAGGCGCTGATCGGCAGCGTCGAGGCGCCGGGCGGCTTCCGGTTCAAGCCGCCCTACCCCAAGCCCGTGGACGCCCATCCCCGCCCCCATGCGAACGCCGTGCCCGGGCAGCCGCTGGACGGCCCGCACCTGGGCTATCCCAGGGGCCCGGAGGACCTGCTGGTCGGGGAGGACGGCGGCCCGAAGCGAATCGACAAGGCGTATTCCTGGGACGCGCCGCTGGCCGCGCACGGGCTGATGCACATGGTCTTGGGCAACGCGGCGAAGGGCGATCCCTACGGCGTGGACGTCGTGATGATGTACATGGCGAACATGGCGTGGAACTCCTCCATGTCGCCGGGGCGGGCGATGGAGGCGCTGACCGCGCGGGGCGAGGACGGCGGCTACCGCATCCCGAAGGTGATCTACTCCGACGCCTACGCCTCGGAGATGGTGGCCTATGCCGACCTGATCCTGCCCGACACGACCTATCTCGAGCGGCACGACTGCATCTCGCTGCTGGACCGCCCGATCTGCGAGGCGGACGCCGCCGCGGACGCGATCCGCTGGCCGGTGGTCGAGCCCGGCCGCGAGGTGCGCGGCTTCCAGACGGCGCTGGTGCAGCTGGGCGCGAAGCTGGGCCTGCCGGGCTTCGTGGAGCAGGACGGCACCCCGGCCTACGCGGACTACGCCGACTACATCCAGAACCACGAGCGGCGGCCCGGGGTGGGGCCCCTCGCGGGCTGGAGGGGGGACGGGAAGAGCCACGGGCGCGGCGGGCCGAACCCCGAGCAGATCGAGCGCTACAAGGAGGCGGGGGGCTTCTGGACGTCCCACGTCCCGGAGGGCGCGCGCTACATGAAGCCGTTCAACGCCGGCTACCAGGACTGGGCGGTGGGGATCGGCCTCTTCGACGTGCCGCAGCCCTACCTGTTCGAGCTGTGGTCCGCGCCCCTGAGGCGGTTCCAGCTGGCGGCGGAGGGAAAGCGCGACCCCCGCCCGCCCGAGGACCGGCGCGCGGCGCTGCACCGGCAGATGGACCCCCTGCCCGTCTGGTGGGACTGCGCGGAAGCGAACGGGGCGGAGGAGTATCCGCTGCACGCGCTGACGCAGCGGCCGATGGCGATGTACCATTCCTGGGGCTCGCAGAACGCATGGCTGCGGCAGATCCACGGGACGAACCCGCTGTTCATCCCGCCCGCCGTCGCCGAGGCCGAGGGGCTGCGGGACGGGGACTGGGCGCGCGTCACCTCGCCCCATGGCGAGATCACCGTGCCCGTGCAGGTGCAGCGGGCGCTGAACCCGCGCACGGTCTGGACATGGAACGCGATCGGCAAGCGCAAGAGGGCCTGGGGCCTGGACGCGGACGCGCCCGAGGCCACCAAGGGCTTCCTGATGAACCACCTGATTCACGAGCTGCTGCCGCCGAAGGGCGGGCAACGGTTCGCGAACTCGGACCCGGTGACGGGCCAGGCGGCCTGGTTCGACCTGCGCGTCCGGGTCGAGAAGGCCGAGGCCCGGGCGCAGGCGCGGCCCGTCCTCGACCCGCTGGGCGTGCCGCCCGTGACGGGGGACGGCCGCCCGGACGGCGCGCGGCGCGAGCCGGAGGCCGAGGGATGACGATGCTTCCGGCCGGCACCGAGCGGAGCCTCGGCTTGGTGATCGACCTCGACATCTGCGTCGGGTGCCATGCCTGCGTGATCGCCTGCAAAGGGTGGAACGACGCGGCCTACGGCGCGCCCCTGTCGGACCGCGATCCCTACGGCGCCGAGCCCGAGGGGACGTTCCTGAACCGCGTCCACTCCTACGAGGTCGTGCCGGAGGAGGGGGCGGCGCAGACCGTCCACTTCCCCAAGTCCTGCCTGCACTGCGAGGACGCGCCCTGCGTCACCGTCTGCCCCACGGGCGCCTCGCTGAAGCGGGCGGAGGACGGGATCGTGCTGGTGAACGAGGCGGCCTGCATCGGCTGCGGCCTCTGCGCCTGGGCCTGCCCCTACGGCGCGCGCGAGCGCGACCCCTCCGCCGGGGTGATGAAGAAGTGCACGCTCTGCGTGGACCGCATCTACAACGACGCCCTGCCCGAGCGGGACCGCGAGCCGGCCTGCGTGCGCACATGCCCCTCGAACGCGCGGCATTTCGGCGACCTCGCCGATCCGGAGAGCGCGGCGTCGCGCATGGTGGCCGCGCGAGAGGGGTTCGACCTGATGCCGGACCTCGGCACGCGGCCCGTCAACAAGTACCTGCCGCCGCGTCCGAAGGACGAGAGGGTCGACGTCCTCGCCCCCCTGCTCGAGCCCGTCGCGGAGGAGCCTTCGGGCCTTCTGGGCTGGCTCGACCGGCAGCTGGGGAAGCTCTGATGCATCCGGCGCCATCGATCATCCTTTTCTCGACCCTGTCGGGGCTGGGCTTCGGGCTGCTGGTCTTCCTCGGGGTGGGGGCGATCCAGCCGGTGGGCCCGGCCGCGGCCGCCTTCCACGGGATCGGGCTGGGGCTGGCGGTCGCGGGCCTCGTGTCCTCGACCTTCCACCTCGGCCGGCCGGAGCGGGCCTGGCGGTCGTTCACGCAATGGCGCACCTCCTGGCTCTCGCGGGAGGCCTGGGCGGCGGTGGGCGCGCTCCTGGCGGCGTCGCTCTTCGCGCTCACGGCCGTGCTGGGGGCGCCCGTCCCCCTCCTCGGCCTTCTGTCGGCGGCGCTCTGCCTTCTGACGGTGCTGTGCACGGCGATGATCTACGCCTCGATCCGGGCGGTGCCGCGCTGGCACCACTGGACGACGCCGGCGACCTTCCTCCTCTGGTGCCTGGGCGGGGGGGCGATCCTGGCGGCGCAGACCTGGCTCGCTGCGATGATCCTCCTCGCGGCGGGGGTGCTGCAGGTGGCGACGTGGCGCCGCGGCGACGACGCGTTCGCCGCCCTGGGGCAGACGGTCGGGACCGCCACGGGGCTGGGCGCGCGCGTCGAGCCGCTGGAGCGCCCCCATACGGGCGAGAGCTACCTGACGCACGAGATGGTGTTCCGCGTCGGGCGCCGCCATGCCGATCGGCTGCGGCTGATCGCGCTTCTCCTCGCGGTCGTGGCCCCGACGTTCCTGCTGCTGCTGGTGCCTTCGCACGCGGCGGGGCTCGTCGCGCTGCTGTGCTTCGCGGCCGGAATCCTCGCGCAGCGGTGGCTGTTCTTCGCGGAGGCGGAGCATACCGTGGGCCTCTACTACGGCGCGCCGGGGGGGCGGACGACTTGATCCCGGCAGGCTTCCAGGAACGGTTCGCCACGCCGGAGGACTACGTCCTCGGCATCACCCGCGAGATCTGGGAGGAGCGGCGCGTGGACACGCTGCGCGGCCTCTACGCGGACGGGCTGGTCGTCCGCTCGCCCGCGTCGGTCGTGGTGGGCAACGGCGGCATCGTCGCGGCCACGCTGGGCACCCTCGCGGAGTTCCCCGACCGCGAGCTTCCGGGCGAGGACGTGATCTGGATGCCCTGGGGGAAGGGCTTCCTCTCCTCGCACCGGCTGCTCTGCTGGGCGACCCATTCGGCGCCGGGGGCCTACGGGCCGCCCACGGGGCGGCGCCTGCGCTACCGCATCATCGCGGACTGCTACTGCGAGGGCGGCGCGGTCCGGGACGAATGGCTGGTGCGCGACCAGGGCGCCATCGTGCGGCAGATGGGCTGGGAGGTGCCGGCCTGGGTGCGCCTGCAGATCGCCCGCGAGGGGGGGCCGGACCGGTGCGTGAGGCCCTTCGCCCCCGCGCGCGACGTGGCGGGGCCGTACGGGGGCGCGGGCGACGGGCACGAGGCGGGCGCCGCGCTGGCCGAGGCGCTGCGCGGCGCGACGAAGGACCCCGCCACGATCCGGGAGGGCTGGGACAGGGGCGCGGCGCTGCATCATCCCGGGCACCGCGACGGGCACGGCTGGAACGACGCGTCCGCCTTCTGGGCCGGGCTCGCCTCGGCGGTGCCGTCCGGACGCTTCGAGGTGCACCACGCGATGGGCCGGGACGATCCCATGATGCCGCCCCGCGCCGCCGTCCGCTGGTCGCTGAGCGGGCGGCACGACGGGCCGGGCACGTTCGGCGCGCCCTCGGGGGCGGAGATCCACGTCATGGGGATGACCCACGCCGAGCTGGGGCCCCGCGGCATCCGGCGGGAATGGACCCTGTTCGACGAGACGGCCGTCTGGCGGCAGATCGTGCTGGCGACGGGCTGAGGGCCTCGCCCCTCAACCCGCCGGGCCGAGCACGCGCCAGATCAGGACGAAGTGGCAGGCGCTGCCGGCCATGGTGAAGACGTGCCACCAGAGGTGCGAGTACATCCGCTCGTGCATGGAGTAGATCCACGCGCCCACGGTGAAGCAGAAGCCGCCGCCGAGGAGCCAGGCGAACCCGACCGGCCCCAGCGTCTGCCAGAGCGGCCAGACCGCGAAGACCCCAGCCCAGCCCATCCCGAGATAGAAGAGGAGGGACAGACGCTCGGCCCGGGCGGCGGCGGGCAGGTTGCGGTTCCAGACCTTCGTCGCGATGCCCGTCACGGCAAGTGTCCAGACCACGGTCAGGAGGACGATCCCCGTGGTCGGCGGCAGCGCCAGGAGCGCGAGCGGCGTGTAGGTCCCGGCGATCTTCAGGTAGATCGCGGCGTGGTCCATCGTGCGGAAGAACCCCTGCCAGCGCGTGCGGAAGGTCGCGTGATAGAGGGTCGAGGCGAGATAGACCGCGATCACGGAGGCGCCGTAGATCGCCGCGGTCGAGACCGCGACCCCGCCCTCGGCCCGCAGGACCAGCACCACGAGCGCGGCGATCCCGAGGGGCACCCCGATCCCGTGCGACAGGGCGTGGAGCACCTCCTCGCGCGCGGTGTAGCGGCGGTGGCCGGGGGGGAAGAAATCAGCGTTCGCCATGGAGGGGAAGCTAGGGCGCATCGTGTTCGGTTCCGTTGACGTGAGGTGACGATTTCGTGGCGGCGGGCCGGGCTAGCGCCGCTCGACCTCGCGCATGCGGGGGGCGTGGACGTGGGTGCGCACGAGCCAGGCCGCCGCGCACCCGGCGAGGAAGCCGAAGAGGTGCCCCTCCCACGAGATGCCGACACTTCCGGGAAGAACGCCCCAGATCATCGCGCCGTAGAGCGCCCCGACCAGCGCCGCCGCGCCCAGCGTGACGGGCGAGCGGTCGATCAGTCCCCGCGCGAGCAGGAAGCCGAACCAGCCGAAGACGAGGCCGGACGCCCCGATGTGGATCGCGGGCGTCGCGAAGAGCCAGGTGAGCGCGCCACCCAGCCCCACGATCACCGCGTTGACGGCGGCGAGCGCGCGCGTGGCCGTCGCCGCGAGGAGGCCGCCCATTACGAGAAGGGGCGGCGTGTTCGACATCAGGTGCCCGAAGCTGCCGTGCAGGAGCGGCATCCCGACGATGCCGTCGAGCCCGTAGAGGTGCCGCGGAACCAGCCCGAAGAGCGGCGTGAGCGCGTAGCCCAGGAGCCAGTTCACCGCCTGCACCACCCAGAGCAGCGCGACGAAGGCCGCGAGCACGGCGAGGCGGAGGGCGATCGTGGACATCGGCGCCGAGGCTAGGGGCGCATCGGCCGCGACCGCAAGGTCGTCCGCAGCGTCAGGCCGGCTCGGCCACGAGGGGCGCGGGCCCGGCGACGCGCCTGCCCGACGTGCCGTCGAAGACGTGGCAGATGGCGGCGGGCACGCTGATGCTGACCGGGGCGCCGATCTCGGCCCGGTACTCCTTCGGGGCCTTGACGGACACGAGCTCGCCCCCCGCCTTCACGGCGATCATGGTGGCGTCGCCCAGAAGCTCCATCGTGTAGACCTTCGCGTCGATCTCGGCCGAGGTGGGGGCGATGGCGGCGTCCTCGGCGCGGAAGCCCACCGTCGCCTCGCCGTCCGGCGCCGTCAGGCCGGGGATGCGGACGTTCCGCCCCTCGAAGGTGCCGCCGCGGATCGTGCCCTGCATCAGGTTCATTGCCGGGCTGCCGATGAAGCCCGCGACGAAGGTGTTGGCCGGGTTGTCGTAGATCTCGACGGGGGTGCCGACCTGCTGGACGACGCCCTTGGACATCACCACCACGCGGTCGGCCAGCGTCATCGCCTCGATCTGGTCGTGGGTCACGTAGACGGTCGTCACCTGCAGCTCGTGGGAGAGGTTCTTGATCTGCGCCCGCGTCGAGACGCGCAGCTTGGCGTCGAGGTTGGACAGCGGCTCGTCCATGAGGAAGACGTTGGGCTCGCGCACGATGGCGCGGGCGAGGGCCACGCGCTGGCGCTGGCCGCCCGACAGCTCGGCCGGCTTGCGGTCGAGGAAGGGCGTCAGCTCGACCATCTCGGCGGCGCGGCGGACCTTCGCGTCGTGGTCGCCCTCGACCTTGCGGACCTTCAGCGGGAAGCGGACGTTCTCGTAGACGTTCATGTTCGGGTAGAGGCCGTAGGACTGGAACACCATCGCGATGTCGCGGTCCTTGGGGTCGAGGTCGTTCACCACCTGCCCGTCCACCTCGATCGTGCCCTCGGTCACGTCCTCGAGCCCCGCGATCATCCGCATGGTCGTCGTCTTGCCGCAGCCCGACGGCCCGAGAAGGACGAGGAACTCGCGGTCGGCGATGGTCAGGTCGAAGTCGTCCACGCCGACGAACTCGCCCCAGCGCTTGGAGACGTGGTTCAGCTTGATCTCGGCCATCAGGACCCTTCCCCGGAACGATCTTGCACACGTGTGCATTCCAAGCTGGACGCACGGGGCGCGTTTTGCAACAGCATCGCGCGGGAGCATGGGGGAAGGCAAGCGATGGAAGACGGCGGCAAGGCGATCCTGGCCGGGCTGCACGGCCTGCTGGCGGGCGACGGCGCGGCGGTGGCGCAAGGCTGCGACTGGCACGTCTCGGCCCCGGTCGAGGAATGCGAGCCCCGCGCCTTCGCGGACGCGCTGCGCGGCGCGCTGACCGGGCTGCACCGCCGCGACGTGCTGGCGCTGGCGGGTTCGAACCGGCGCGAGGAAGGGGGCGAGTGGATGGCGGCGATCTGCCACTACGTCGGCAACCTCGACGCGCCGCTCTGGGGGGTGCCGGCCAGCGGCCGCCTCGCCATGCTGCGGGCGGGCGAATTCTACCGCGTCGAGGGGGGGCGGATCGTGAAGGCGCGGATCATCCTCGACCTTCCGGACCTGATGCGGCAGGGGGGCCGCCTGCCCTTCCCCTTCTCCTACGGCACGGAGATCGCCTTCCCGCCCCCCGCGACGCAGGACGGGATCTGCCCCGGGGCGGACGGCACCGCCTCGCTCGACCTCGTGGAGCGGATGCTGGGCGACCTGCACGTCTACGACCCCGAGACGATCGGCTCGGCGGGCCAGACGGGCGAGGGCGGCGCCTGGGCGGACGACATGCTCTGGTGGGGTCCGGCGGGGATCGGGTCGAACTTCCGCTGGGAGGGGTTTGTGAAGGACCACCGCAAGCCCTTCGTGGAGGCGTTCCCCGACCGGAAGGGCGGCAACCACTACTGCCGCATCGGCGCGGGGGACTACGCCGCCGTCTCGGGCTGGCCCTCGATGACGATGACCTGGCAGCGCGACTACCTCGGCCACGGGCCCGCCGACGGGCGGGCGATGACGCTGCGGGTGATGGACTTCTATCGCTGCACGGGAGTGGCCGGAGGGGCGCGGATCGCCGAGAACTGGGTGCTGCTCGACTACGTGGACCTCTTCCGGCAGATGGGCCGCGACCTGATCGCCGAGGCGGCGGGGTAGCGCGCCCGTCCGCCCCGCCGCGGAGGACGCGGGGCGCCCGCCGGCATCGTCGCCCGGCCCCGTGGCGCGCGGGAGGCCCGGGGGAAGCCAGGCGGGAGGGCGCTAGCGCAGGCGGCGGCCCTCGGCGTCGAAGAGGTACAGGCGCGCGGGATCGAAGGACACGCCGACCCGCTCGCCGCGTCGCAGGGGGTCGATCTCGCCGGCCTCCATGGTGACGCGGGTGCCGTCGGCGGCGTCGGCGTAGACGTAGGAGACGCCGCCGAGGTTCTCGGTCAGGTCCACCTCGTGCGTCGCCCCGCCCGCAAGGCGCAGGTGCTGGGGCCGCAGCCCGACCTCGAGCCTGGTGCCGAGGGGCGGCAGGGCGACGGGCGCGGGAATGGGCGCGGAGGCGTAGGCCGGCGCGAGCACGCCCCCCTCCACGACCTCGCCGGGGGCGAAGTTCATCGAGGGGCTGCCGATGAAGCCCGCGACGAAGCGGTTGTCGGGATCGCGGAAGAGGTCCATCGGCCTGCCCGCCTGCTCGACCCGGCCGGCGCGCAGCACGACGATCTTGTCGGCCATCGTCATAGCCTCGACCTGGTCGTGGGTGACGTAGATCATGGTCGCGCCGATCTCGTCGTGCAGGCGCGCGATCTCGACGCGCATGTCCACCCTGAGCTCGGCGTCGAGGTTGCTGAGCGGCTCGTCGAAGAGGAACACCTCCGGGCCGCGGACGATCGCCCGGCCGATCGCGACGCGCTGGCGCTGCCCCCCTGAGAGGGCGACGGGCTTGCGGTCGAGGTAGTCGCCGAGCTTCAGGATGCGCGCGGCCTCGTCCACCTTCGCGGCGATCTCGGCGCGGGGATGCCCGTTCATCCGAAGGCCGAAGCCCATGTTCTGGCGCACGGTCATGTGGGGGTAGAGGGCGTAGGTCTGGAACACCATCGCCACGCCCCGCGCGGACGGGTCCATGCGGGTCACGTCCCGCTGGCCGATGCGGATGGCGCCCCCGGTCGTCTCCTCCAGCCCGGCGACCATCCGCAGGAGGGTGCTCTTGCCGCAGCCCGAGGGGCCGACGAAGACGCAGAACTCGCCGTCCTCGATCCGAAGGTCGATGCCGTGGATCACCTCCGTCTCGCCGTAGCGCTTGACCACGCCGTCCAGAACGACACCCGTCATCGCGTCCCTCCCCCGCCTTGCCGCGTCCCTTCGGGGAAGCGCCAGTCATCCGCCGCGCGCGCGACGGCGTCCACCGCCCGCCGCAGGGGCCCCAGGGCCGCCCGCGCCATCCCCCCAAGCCCCGCGCGGGTGCCGTGCCCGGTCACCGACAGCGCGCCAAGGACGTGGCCGCCGCCGCTGAGCACCGGCATGGCGACGCAGACCACGCCGGGCTCGTGCTCCTCCGCGTCGAAGGCGTGGCCGCGCCGGCGGATCGCGGCGAGATCGGCGCGCAGCGCGGCCTCGTCCGTCAGGGTCGCGGGCGTGTGGCGCTTGAAGCTCTGCTCGGCCAGGGCCTCGGCCAGGGCGTCCTCGGGAAGGTGGGCCAGCATCGCCTTGCCGACGCCGGTGCAATAGGCGGGGCCGATCCGGCCGGCCGCCGAGTAGGTGTCGGGCGCGGCCTCGGGGGCGTGCTTGTCGAGGTAGAGGACGTGCCCCCCCTCCAGCTCGGCGAGGTGGACCGTCCGCCCCGTCTCGTGCGCGAGGCGTTCGACGTGCGGGCGGGCGACGGGGGCGAGCGATGCCTGCGACCAGGCGACATGCGCCAGCCGCACGAGGCGGCGGCCCATCGCGTAGCGCCCCGTCTCGGGGTCGAGGATCAGCATCCCCTGCCCCGCGAGCGTCTGCACCAGGCGGTAGAGCGTGGCCTTGGGCAGAGCGGACCGCGCCTGAAGCTCCGCGAAGCGGACGGGGCGGCCGAAGGCGGCCACCTCCTCGAGGACGTCGAGCGCCTTTCCCACGGTGCCGCCGCCGTCGGGCGCTGCGCGGCGCAAGGCGTCGGCCATGGCTTCCCCTCCCCCTCGTGACGCGCCGGACCCGTCCGGCCCGCCCGCCGCGATACTACCTTCGGTCGTTGACAACCCTAGGGCAGCGGGTGCTACGACTTCAACATGCAAAACCCGGTGCCGAATAGTGGAACCACGATGGTTCGCAGTGGCGGGGCCGGGACATAGAACGACGCAAGGGAGGACACTGATGCGTTCCATGACCGCGGCCCTCGCCGCCTCCACGCTGCTCGCCGGCGGCGGCGCCCTCGCGCAGGACGCGCTGAGCGGCGACCTCGTGATCTTCTCGGACATGTCCAACCCTGCGCCCCGCGCGGTGATGGAAGGCATGGTCGAGCGCTTCGGCGAGATGCACCCCGACCTGAACATCGAGCTGACGGTCATCGACCGCGAGGCCTACAAGACCCAGATCCGCAACTTCCTGACCGCCAACCCGCCCGACGTCGCGAACTGGTACGCCGCCAACCGGATGCTGCCCTACGTGGAGGCGGGCCTGTTCGCGGACGTGTCGGACCTCTGGGCCGAGCCGGAGATCGCCGAGAACCTCGCCTCGACCCGCGGCGCGCTGACCGTGGACGGCGCGCAGTACGGGGTGCCCTACACCTACTATCAGTGGGGCGTGTACTACCGCGCGGACATCTTCGACGAGCTCGGCCTCGAGGAGCCGGAGACCTGGGAGGAGGAGCTGGCCAACTGCCAGGCCATCATCGATTCGGGCCGCAAGTGCTACACGATCGGCACGAAGTTCCTCTGGACCGCCGGCGGCTGGTTCGACTACCTCAACATGCGGACCAACGGCTACGACTTCCACGCGGCCCTCACCAACGGCGAGATCCCCTGGACCGATGAGCGCGTGCGCCAGACCTTCGCCAACTGGCGCGAGCTGATCGACATGGGCGCCTTCATCGACGATCACCAGACCTACTCCTGGCAGGAGGCGCTGCCCTTCATGGTGAACGGCGAGGCGACGTCCTACCTGATGGGCAACTTCGCCGTCGCGCCCATGCGCGAGGGGGGGCTGACGGACGACCAGCTGGGCTTCTACCAGTTCCCCGTCATCAACCCGGACGTCGAGCTGGCCGAGGACGCGCCCACGGACACGTTCCACATCCCGTCGGGCGCCGAGAACCCCGAGGCCGCGCGCGAGTTCCTGCGCTTCGTCGTCTCGCCGGAGAACCAGACTCTGATCAACAACGGCGAGAACCTCGGCCAGCTTCCGGTCAACGCCTCGTCGTCCGTGGACGACGACAAGTTCCTGCAGGAAGGCTTCGAGATGCTGTCCTCGAACGCGCCGGGCGGGATCGCGCAGTTCTTCGACCGCGACGCGCCGGCCGAGATGGCCTCCGTCGCGATGGAGGGCTTCCAGGAGTTCATGGTGTTCCCGGACAACCTCGACGACATCCTCGAACGCCTCGAGGAGGCGCGCCAGGACATCTACTGACCGGCGGAGCGAGTTCCGCCGTCGGCGCCCCCGCGGGGGCGCCGAAACCACCCCCGGAGCCGAGCCGATGGTAGAAGCCCCCGCCGTTCCGCAGGAAGAGCATGTCCCGCCCCGCCGGGGCTGGTACCGGCGCAACGAGATCGCGATCACGCCTTGGCTGTTCCTCGCGCCCGGCATCCTCTTCTTCGCGGTCTACGTGATCGTACCCATCTTCCAGAGCTTCGACATTTCGCTCTACGAGTGGTCCGGGCTGGGCAGCGTCGCGGAGAACGGCGAATACGTCGGCCTCGCCAACTACCGCGACATCCTCGGGATCGGGCCGGACGAGACGATGGACCGGGACTTCGAGATCTCGATCCGCAACAACTTCTGGTGGCTGACCCTCTATCTGCTCGCGATCCCGTTCGGGCTGGGGATCGCGCTCTTCCTCAACCAGACCGTGGCGGGCATCCGCCTCTACAAGTCGCTGTTCTTCTTTCCGTTCGTGCTCTCGCAGGTGATCGTGGGGCTCGTCTTCTCGTGGTTCTACCTTCCGAACGAGGGCCTGCTGAACGCGATCCTCGAGTTCTTCGGCGGCGAGGGGGTGAACATCCTCGGCGACCCGGACACCGCGACCTTCGGGATCATCGCCGCGGGCCTCTGGCCGCAGACGGCGTATTGCATGATCCTCTACCTGACGGGGCTGAACGCCGTGGACCCCGAGCAGGTCGAGGCCGCGCGCCTCGACGGCGCGAAGGGCTGGCGGATGCTCTGGCACGTGATCCTGCCGCAGCTGAAGCCCGCTACGTTCATCGCCTTCGTCGTCACCGTCATCGGCGCGCTGCGGTCCTTCGACCTCGTGGCGATCATGACCAACGGGGGGCCGTTCGGGCAGACCAACATCCTGTCCTTCTGGATCTGGGACGTCTCGCTGGGCGAGGGCGGGCTGAAATACGGCTACGCCAGCGCCATCGCGGTGATCCTCTTCGGGATCATGATGGTCTTCATCTCCTACTTCATCTGGTCGATGTGGCGCGACGAGCGGGCGGTCCGGCGATGAGCGTGGCGCGCGGCGAGATCGACGCCATCTGCGCGGCTTTCCCCGGCGCGGTCCTGTCCGGGCCGGGCGAGCTCGACGCGTGGAAGGTCGGCGGGAAGATGTTCGCATGCTTCGGCCACGAGGAGACCCGGACCGAGAACGCCGCGGCCGTATCGGTCAAGTGCCCCGACGTGGAGACCGCCGAGATGCTGATCGGGACGGGGGCGGCGGGCAAGGCGGCCTACTTCCACCGCTCTTGGGTGAGCCTGTCGATGCCGGACCTGCGACCGGACGAGGCGCGCCACCGCCTCGCGGTCTCCTACGACAAGGTCCGCGCCGGGCTGCCTGCCGCGACGCGCGGGACCCTGGCCCCGAGGGAGGGCGCCTGAGATGTTCCCCAAACCCGTCCAGCAGGCCGGCCCCGCGGCCAGCGCGACCTACCAGACGCTGCTGCCCGTCGCGCTGGTCCTCTGGCTGATCCCGCTGATCGCCGTCGCCCTCTTCAGCGTGAAGCCGGGCGCGGACTTCGCAGTGGGCAACTACTGGGGCCTGCCGTCCTACTTCGCGGGATGGGAGAACTACCGCGCGGTGTTCTTCGAATCGAACATGCCGCGCTATCTGCTGAACTCCGTCCTCATCACGGTGCCCACGGTCGTCGGGGCGGTGGCGCTGTCGACCATGACCGGCTTCGCGCTGGGCACCTACCGGTTCCGCGGCAACCTGTGGATCTTCTTCATGTTCGTCGCGGGCAACTTCGTGCCCTTCCAGATCCTCATGGTCCCCGTGCGCGAGCTGACGGCCGACATGGGCCTCTACAACACGTTCCTCGGGCTGATCCTCTTCCACGTGGCGTTCCAGACGGGGTTCTGCACGCTCTTCATGCGCAACTTCATCCGCGCCCTGCCCTACGAGCTGATCGAGGCCGCCCGCGTCGAGGGAGTCGCCGAATGGCGCATCTTCTGGTTCGTCGTCCTGCCGCTGATGAAGCCCGCGATCGCGGCCCTCTCCGTGTTGGTCTTCACCTTCATCTGGAACGACTATTTCTGGGCCATCGTCCTGACCCAGGGCGAGGCGACCCAGCCCGTCACGGCCGGCATCACCTCGTTCAACGCGCAATACCGCGCGTCCTACCACCTGATGAGCGCGGGCAGCATCGTCGCCGCGCTGCCGCCGGTCGTGATGTTCTTCGCCATGCAGAGGCACTTCATCGCCGGGCTGACCCTGGGCGCCGTGAAGTGACGCCGGGCGAGGCCGAGCGGCCGCCCCCGCCCCCGCCCCTGCGGCCGCTCGTGCGGACCTGGCGGCTGGACGACACGCGCCAGACGCTGGTCCTGGCCTCGCGCGGGGGGCGGCTGCCCGGCGTCGTCCACTGGGGCGCGCCCCTGCCCCGGGGCGAGGACCTCGCCGCGCTCGCGGCCGCGTCCGAGATGGACGTGACGGGCGGGATGCTGGACGAGAACCCGGACCTCTCGATCTGCCCGGAGGCCGCGCGGTCCTTTCCCGGGCAGCCGGGCCTGATCTGCAGGGACGGGGACGGCCGCCCGATCCTTCCGCGCTTCGGGTGCGCCGCCGTGGAGGAGCGGCCCCGCGGGCTGACGGTGCGCTGCCGCGACGAGGCGGAAGGCGTCGCCTACGAGGCGCGCCTCGACCTCGACCCGGCGACGCATGTCCTGGCCCTGTCCGCGCGGCTGACCTCGGACCGGCCGCTGCGCCTCGAATGGCTGGCCGCGCCGGTGCTGCCGGGCCCCCAGCTGTCGGACGAGCTGATCGAGGTCTCGGGCCGCTGGGTGGGCGAGTTCCAGCTTCGGCGCGCCGCCTGGCACCCCGGCATCCGCCTGCGCGAGAACCGGACCGGCCGCACGGGCCACGAGCACTTCCCCGGCCTCGTCGTCCCCGGCAGGGGCGCCACCGCCACCGCCGGCGAGGCTTGGGCCTTCCATTACGGCTGGTCGGGCGGCCACCGCATGGTCGCCGAGGAGCTGCCCGACGGCCGGCGCCAGATCCAGTGGGGCCACGCCGCCGGATCCGAGGCCGCGCCGGGGACTGCCTTCGCCACGGCCACCCTCTTCGCCACCTACGGCGCCGCCGGCACGAACGATTGCGCGACGGCCTTCCAACGCCATGTCCGCGACCGGCTGGTCCCGAAGCGGCCCGGCCCGCGCCCTGTCCACTACAATTGCTGGGAAGCGGTCTACTTCGACCAGTCCCTTCCCGTGCTGAAGGACATCGCGACCCGCGCCGCCGCCCTCGGGGCCGAGCGGTTCGTCCTCGACGACGGCTGGTTCGGCGCGCGCGACGACGACGCCACCTCCCTCGGGGACTGGCAGGTGGACGCGCGGAAGTGGCCCGGTGGCCTGGACCCGCTGATCGATCACGTCCACGCCGAGGGGATGGAGTTCGGCCTCTGGTTCGAGCCGGAGATGGCCAGCCCGGACAGCGCCCTCCTGCGGGCCCGCCCGGACTGGGCGCTGGGCCCTCCGGACCAGGTCCTCGGGCGGGGGCAGATGGCGCTGGACATGGCCCGGGCGGAGGTGCGCGACCACCTGTTCGCCGCGATCGACGCGATCCTCTCGGCCCATGCGGTGAGCTACGTCAAATGGGACCACAACCGCGTGCTGCCGGTGCCGGACGCGGCCCAGGCGCATGGCTTCTACGCCCTTCTCGACCGCCTGCGCGCCGCCCATCCGGCGGTCGAGATCGAGTCCTGCGCCTCCGGCGGGGGGCGCGTCGACTTCGGCGTCCTCTCCCGCGCGGGGCGGGTCTGGCTGTCGGACAGCAACGACGCGCTCGAGCGGCTGCGGATGCAGCATGACGCCGCCCTCTTCCTGCCGGCCGCCGTCACGGGAAGCCATGTCGGCCCGCGCCGCTGCCACACCTCGGGGCGCACCCTCTCCATGCCGTTTCGCGCGTGGGTCGCCGCCCAGCGCCACATGGGCTTCGAGATGGACCCCCGCGAGCTGACCGAGGAGGAGGCGGGCACCCTTGCCGGCGTCACCGCCTGGTGGAAGCGCAACCGCGACTGGACGATGACGGCCGACGTCCTGCGCCTCGAGTCAGCCGACCCCGCGATCGTCGCCGAGGCGCAGCTCGCACGCGACGGGCGCCGCTTCGTCGTCTTCGCCGGCCGGGCCGCCGCGTCGGCCCAGATCGCCCCGCGCCCCCTGCGGCTGACCCGCCTCGACCCGGCCGCCCGCTACGAGGTGGCGCTGGCGAACCGCGCCGAGGCGCCCGCCCTCTCGCGCGCGCCGCTCGCGTTGAAGGAGGGGCCGCTCGTCCTGACGGGCGCGGCCTTGATGCAGACCGGAATCGCCCTCCCCTGGTCCTTTCCCGAGACCATGTGGGTCATGGAAGGAAGACGCCTGTGAACGCCATATACCCCGACCTCAGGGACAGCTCGGTCTTCGTGACCGGCGGCGGCTCCGGCATCGGTGCGGCCCTGACGGAGGGGTTCCTGCGCCAGGGCGCGCGCGTCGCCTTCTGCCAGCGCCGCGACGGCGCCGCCTTCGCGGACGAGATGGAGGCCGCGACGGGGAACCGGCCCCTGTTCCTCTCCTGCGACCTGGCCGACATCCCCGCGCTCGAGCGGACGCTCGCGGACGCCGCGGAGGCGCACGGCCCGATCCGCACCCTCGTGAACAATGCCGGCAACGACCAGCGCCATACCTTGGAGGAGGCGGACGAGGCGTTCTGGGAATGGATGATCGCGATCAACCTGAAGGCCTATTTCTTCGCCTGCCGCGCGGTGGCCCCTTCGATGAAGGCGCGGGGCGGCGGCTCTATCGTGAATCTCTCGTCCATCTCCTACATGATGGGGAACGCGGGCTATCCGATCTACACGACCGCGAACGCCGGGATAAACGGCATGACCCGCTCCCTCGCGCGGGAGCTGGGGCCCGCCCGCGTCCGGGTGAACACGCTGACCCCGGGCTGGGTGCTGACGGAGAAGCAACTCGACAAATGGGCGACGGACGAGGGGCTTCGCGACCACGCGGCCCGCATGTGCCTGCCTGACCACCTGCGCCCCGAGGACATGGTCGGCGGCACGCTCTTCCTCGCCTCGGAAGCCTCGAGGGCGATGACGGGGCAGGCCCTGGTGATCGACGGCGGCGTCGTGGTGACGGGATGACCCCCCTTCGCGCAGCCGATATCGCCAGGGCGCCCGGCGGGCGGAGCGCCGCGAGCCGCGCGGCGGGCCCTCGACCGCCCCTCGGGGGGAGCCACCGCCGCGAGCCGCCCGCGTGACGGGGTGGATCGCCGTCGACTGGGGCACGTCCAACCTTCGCGCCTGGGGGATGGAGGGGGACGCCCCCGTCTGGGAGGTCGCGACCGCGGAGGGGATGTCCACCCTGGACCCGGAGGGGTTCGAGCCCGCGCTCCTCGCCGCCGTCGGGGACAGGTTGGACGGGCCGACCGACGTCTTCGCCTGCGGCATGGCCGGCTCTCGCCAGGGCTGGGCCGAGGCGCCCTACGTTCCGGTGCCGGCCCCGCCGGGGAGCGGCGACGCGGCGGTCCCGCCGGTCTCGGACCCGCGCCTCAGGGTCCGCATCCTGCCGGGCCTGTCGCAGGCCGACCCGCCCGACGTGATGCGCGGCGAGGAGACCCAGATCGCCGGCCTCCTCGCCCGCGAGCCCGAGTTCGACGGCGCCGTTTGCCTGCCCGGCACCCATTCCAAGTGGGCGCACGTGTCGGCGGGCGAGGTGGTGAGCTTCCGCACCGCCATGACGGGCGAGCTCTTCGCCCTGCTGAAATCCTCCACCCTCCGCCATTCGCTCGGGGAATGGGAGGAGGCCCCGTTCCTCGACGCGGTGTCGGAGGCGATGTCCCGCCCCGAGCGGATCGTGACCGACCTGTTCCGCATCCGCGCCGCGCACCTGCTGGACGGGGACGGGACCGGCACCTCGCGCCTCTCGGGCCTCCTGGTCGGCGCCGAGCTGGCCGCGACCCGGCCCTGGTGGCTGGGCCGGCCGGTCGCGCTGATCGGGGCGGAGAAGGTGCGCGACGCCTACGCCGCCGCCCTGCGGGCGCAGGGGGTGCCCGTCATGCCCCACGACGCCGCGACCGCGACCCTCCGCGGCCTCGCCGCCGCCCGCACGGCGATGGCGGGGTGAACGCCGCCCTACAAAACCCCGTCCCGCCCGCGTAGGGCTGACCCATGCCGTGCCAGGGAGGCCGCCGCATGCGACCGATCATCGCCATCCTTCGTGGCATCACGCCGCCCGACGCCCTCGCCGCCGCGCGGGCGCTCGTGGACGCGGGGATCGCCAGGATCGAGGTGCCGCTCAACTCGCCCGACGCGCTCGCCTCGATCGAGGCCGTAGCGGCCGCCCACGGGAACGAGGCGCTGGTAGGCGCGGGAACGGTGCTGACCATGGAGGAGGTCGCCCATGTCCACCGCGCCGGCGGGCGGCTCGTCGTCTCGCCCAACGCGGACGAGGGGGTGATCCGCGCCACCCGCGCCCTCGGGATGGAGAGCTGGCCAGGCGTGCTGACCCCGACCGAGTGCTTCGCCGCCCTGCGCTGGGGCGCGACGGGGCTGAAGCTGTTCCCCGGCTCGACCGGCGGGCCGGGGCATCTGAAGGCCATGAAGGCCGTGCTGCCGCCGGACGCCCCCGTCTATGCCGTGGGCGGCGCGGGCCCGGACGACTTCGCCGAATGGCGGGCGGCGGGCGCGGACGGGTTCGGGATCGGCACGGCGATCTACGCGCCGGGCGACGACGCCGCGACAACGGCGGCGAAGGCGAAGGCGATCGTCGATGCCTGGGACGCGCTGCCATGATGGATGTGTTCGACCCCCGGCCCTGCCAGCTCGGCGAGGGCCCCCTGTGGCATCCGGGACGCGGGCAGCTCTTCTGGTTCGACATCCTCGGGGGGCGGCTGATGTCGCGCGCCGGGGGCGAGGCGCTGGAATGGGACCTGGGCGAGATGGCCTCCGCCGCGGGCTGGGTGGATCGGGACACCCTCCTTCTCGCGACGGAGACGGCGCTGCGGCGCTTCGACATCCGCACCGGCGCGCTCGAGACGGTCCTGCCGCTGGAGGAGGGCGACGCCGTCACCCGCTCGAACGACGGGCGGGCGGATCCGATGGGAGGGTTCTGGATCGGCACCATGGGCAAGGAAGCGGAGGAGGGCGTGGGCACGATCTACCGCCTGCACCGGGGCGACCTGCGCGCGCTGCACGAAGGCGTCACCATCCCCAACGCGATCTGCTTCGCCCCGGACGGGCGCACGGGCTATCACGCGGATACGGCGCGGGGCCTTCTGTGGCGGCAGCCGCTGGACCCGGAGGGCTGGCCGGAGGGCGGGCCCGAGGTGCTGATCGACTTCCGCGGCGAGGGGCTGAACCCGGACGGCGCGGTGACGGACGCGCACGGCAACCTCTGGATCGCGCAATGGGGCGCGTCGCGCATCGCCTGCCACGCCCCGGACGGTGTCTTCCTGCGGGCGGTGGCCCTGGAAGCGCCGCAACCCTCCTGCCCCGCGTTCGGGGGCGCGGACCTTTCCTCCCTCCATGCGACGACGGCGCGGCAAGGGATGGACGCCGCCGCGCTGGACCGCGCGCCCCTCAGCGGACGGACCTTCGTGCTGAAGGGCTGCGCGCAGGGCCGTCCCGAGCCGCGCGTGGTGCTGGGATGAGGGGCGCGAGACGGCGCTGCACAGCCTGCCATCCCGCGCCGGGATCGGGCGCGGGCCGCGGCGTTCCCGCAAGCCCGGCGAGGCGGCCATGACCTCCCGCAGCGTAGGGGTCTGCTACTACCCCGAGCACTGGCCCGAGGGCGTCTGGCCCGAGGACGTCCGCCGCATGGCCGAGGCGGGGCTGCGAAAGGTGCGGATCGGCGAGTTCGTGTGGTCGCGCTGCGAGCCCGCGCCCGGGCGCTACGACTGGGGCTGGCTGGACCGGGCGATCGGGGTGCTGGCCGACGCCGGGCTTGAGGTCGTCCTCGGCACCCCCACCGCGACGCCGCCCAAGTGGCTGGTGGACAGGATGCCGGACATGGTCGCGCTGGACGGGGCCGGCCGCCCGCGGCGCTTCGGCTCGCGTCGGCACTACTGCTTCTCCCACGAGGGCTACCGGGCCGAGTGCCGCCGGATCGTCGAGGCGATGGCCGGGCGCTACGGCCGCGACCCCCGGATCACCGCCTGGCAGACCGACAACGAGTACGGCTGCCACGATACGGCGGTCAGCTACTCGCCCGCCGCCCGGCACGCCTTCCAGGAATGGTGCGCGCGCCGCTATCGGTCGCCGGACGCGCTGAACCGGGCCTGGGGCAACGTGTTCTGGTCGATGGAGGTGCGCGACTTCGACGAGGTCGAGCTTCCCAACCTCACCGTGACCGAACCGAACCCGGCCCACGTCCTCGCCTTCCGGCGGTTCAGCAGCGACCAGGTGGCGTCCTTCAACCGCGAGCAGACCGAGGTCCTGCGGAAGCGCACCGACGCCGATCTCATCCACAACTACATGGGCCGCGAGACGGGATTCGATCATTGGGACGTGGGCGCCGACCTCGACGTGGCGTCCTGGGACAGCTATCCGATCGGCTTCCTCTCGGACCGCCTGGACCTGCCGGCCGAGCACAAGCGCCTCTACCTGCGGCAGGGCGACCCGGACATGCAGGCCTTCCACCACGACCTCTACCGCAGCGTCGGTTCCGCCAAGGACGGACGATCCCCGTCCGACGGCCGATGGTGGATCATGGAGCAGCAGCCCGGCCCCGTGAACTGGGCGCCGCACAACCCCGCGCCCCTGCCCGGCATGGCCCGCCTCTGGGCGCACGAGGCCTTCGCCCACGGGGCCGAGTCCGTGCTCTACTTCCGCTGGCGCCAGGCGCCCTTCGCGCAGGAGCAGCAGCACGCCGGCCTCCTGCGGCCCGATTCGGTGGCGGCGCCGGGGCTGGCGGAGGCCGCCGAGGTCGCCGGGGAGGTCGCGGACGAGGCCCCCGGCACCGCCCCCGGGCAGGTGGCGCTGGTCTTCGACTACCCCTCCGCCTGGGCTTGGGAGACGCAGCCCCAGGGCGCGGACTTCGAGTACCTGCACCTCTGCCTGACCTTCTACCGGGCGGCGCGGAAGCTGGGCCTCGACCTCGACGTGATCCCCGCGGGCACGGCGGACCTCTCGCCTTGGCCGTTGGTGCTGATCCCGGGCCTCGCCACGGTGCCGGACGCGCTGCGGGGCGCCATCGCGGCGCATGGGGCACGGGTGCTGGCGGGGCCGCGCGCGAACGCGAAGACGCCCGAGATGGCGATCCCCCTTCCCCTGCCCCCGGACCTGCCCGGCCTCGACTGCACGGTCGCGCTGGTCGAATCGCTGCCCCCTTCGGCGGACATGCCGCTGGCGGGGGGCGGGGCGCTGACGCGGTGGCGCGAGGCGCTGGAGGGCGGGGCCGACGTGGTGGAGGCGCTCCGGGACGGCCGCCCCGCGGCGATGGCCGCCCGAACGGAGGGCGGCGGGCGCCTCACCTATCTCGGCGGCTGGCCCGACGACGCGGCGGCGCTGCGGATCGTGCGGAGGGAGGCGGAGGCAGCCGGGCTGGCCGTCCGGGACCTGCCCGAAGGGGTCCGCACCCGGCGCACGCCCACGCACCGCGTCTGGCTGAACTACGCCGCCGAGGCGCGCGACACGCCCGCCGGCCGGCTGCCCCCCGCGGGGGTGATCCGCGAACCCATCACGGGGTCTGCGCGTAGGGCTTCGGATCCGGAGGACGACGCATGACCCCCTACGAGCTTACGGACGGCCGCACGGCCCACGTATTCCACATCACCGACGACCTCGCCGGCGGCGGGACGTTCGGGGCGCGCGTCCTGCAATGGGGCGCCTGCCTGCAGGACGTCCGCCATTCCGCGATCCCCCATTCGCTGACGATGGGCACGGACGAGCTGTCGCTCTACGAGGGGCCGATGGCCACCGCCGGCGGGCTGATCGGACCCGTCGTCAACCGCATCTCTGACGCCCGTGCGACGCTGGACGGCGCCGAGCACCGCCTCGAGCCGCGCGAGGACGCCGGCGGTGCGACGCTCCACTCGGGCAGCGCGGGCACGCATCGCAAGCTGTGGGATCTGGCCGATCACGGCCCCCGTCACGTCACGCTCCGCCTCGCGATGCCGGACGGCGAAGGGGGCTTTCCCGGCAACCGCACGGTCACCGCCCGGTGGGAGGTCGCGGGCCCCGCCCTCACCCTCACGGTCGAGGCGGAGACGGACGCGCCGACCTGGATCAACTTCGCCAACCATTCCTACTGGAATCTCGACGGCACGGGATCGGCGGAGGGCCACGCGCTGGTCAGCCCGGCAGAGCGGTACCTCGACGCGGACGAGGAAGGGCTGGTGACCGGACGGATCGAGGAGGTCGAGGGGACGCCGCTGGACTTCCGGCAGGGCAGGACGCTCGCGGCCGGTCCGCCGCATCTGGACCATTGCCTCGTGCTGGCCGAGGAGCCGCGCTCCATCGCCCCCGCCGCGGTTCTGACGGGCACCTCCGGCATCCGGCTGGAGGTCGACAGCACCGAGCCGGCGATGCAGGTCTATGACGGCTGGAAGCTGAAGGACGTGGGCGCGCCCGACCATCAGGGCCGGCCCATCGGGCCCCATCGGGGCGTCGCGCTGGAATGCCAGCGCTGGCCCGACGCGCCTTCGCACGGAGGCTTCCCCTCCGTGCGCCTCGATCCGGGCGAGGTCTACCGGCAGATGACCGTCTGGCGCGTCGCGCTGCCGAGCGAGGGCTAGGCCAGCGCCCGCCGCATCAGGACGAGGTCCAGGGAGCGGCCGAACTTGAAGCCCGGCCCAGGCAAACGGGCGATGCGCTCGAAGCCGCAGGCGCGGTGGAACCCCTCGCCCTCCGGATTCTCGCCCGACACGCCCGCCCACAGGGTGCGCGCCCCGCGTTCCGCGGCATGGGAGGCCACGGCCTCGACGAGGGCGCGTCCCAGCCCCCGGCCCCGCGCGGCCGGGGACAAGGCGACGGAATGCTCCATCGCCGTCCGGTAGCCCGAGCCGCCCCGGAACTGGTCGTAGGAGGCATGGCCGACGACCGCCCCGCCCGCGAGGGCGAGGGCGACGAAGTACTCGCGCCCCGCGCCGCGCAGGTGGGCCATCCGGGCCGCGACCTCCTCCGCGCTCCAGGCCTCGTGGCGGAAGGAGATCGTGGTCTCCAGCACGACCGCGTTCAGGAGGGCCGCGACGGCCGGGGCGTCCCCCTCCTTCGCCGGACGGATCACAGGCGGCGGGTCGCGCCGCCGATCTCGAACTCGGCCCGCATACCCCGCGGGCCGGCCTCGATCCGGACGCGCCCGTCCGCGAGCGGCAGGGCGGCACGAAGGGCCTCCGCCTCGGGGCAGATCACGAGGAGCGCCGTCAGCCGGCCCTGGACCGGCAGCCGTTCGAAGGCGGGCTCGGTCAGCCACTGGATCATCTGTGGGTGCGCGCCGCCGAGGGGCGTCCGGCCCGAGGGCGCGACGGCCATGCGCCAGCGCAGCCCGTCGCGCTCGGCGTCCAGCACCTCCCATTCCCCCGGCGCGGCGGCGGTGGCGGCCTCGATGTCCGGCACCCTGGCGACCCAGTGGGTCAGAGCCGGAGCGCCCTCGCGCCCGTCGAGCTCGAACCAGCGGGGGCGGCCGGGCGCCCCGACGGCGGGATCGGGGGCGATGGCCTCGAGATAGTCCGGCCCGAGCCCCCAAAGGCGGTTGTGGGTGCCCATCACGGCATGCGCGCCCCCGCCCGACGGCGCGGCGCCGAGGCAGCGCCCCACCCATGCAGCAGCGACGTCCCGATCCCCGCCGGTGACGACGAGATGGTCGAGCTCCATCATCCCCGCGCCGCCCGGATCAGGTCCAGCACCTCGCGCGCGGCCTCGGGGACGTTGGTCCCGGGACCGAAGATCGCCGCGACGCCCGCGCCGCGGAGGAAGCCGTAGTCCTGCTGGGGGATCACCCCCCCGCAGACCACCAGTATCTCGCCCGCGTCCCGCGCGCGCAGCGCCTCGACCAGCTTGGGCGCCAGCGTCCGGTGCCCCGCCGCCTGGGAGGAGATGCCGACCACGTGCACGTCGTTGTCCAGCGCGTCCTGCGCCGCCTCCTCCGGCGTCTGGAAGAGGGGGCCGACATCGACGTCGAAGCCGATATCCGCGAAGGCCGTCGCGATGACCTTCGCCCCCCGGTCGTGCCCGTCCTGGCCCATCTTCACCACGAGCATCCGCGGCCGGCGGCCTTCTTCCTCCGCGAACCGTTCGACGTCCTCGCGTATGCGCTCCCACCCCTCGTCGCCCTCGTAGGCGGACCCATAGACCCCGGCCAAGGTCCTCACCTCCGCCCGGTGCCGCCCGAAGGTCGCTTCCATCGCATCGGAGATCTCCCCCACCGTGGCCCGCGCGCGCGCCGCCTCGACAGCCAGCGCCAGGAGGTTGCCGTCCCCCTCCGCACCGGCCGTCAACGCCTTCAGCGCGGCGCGGCAGGCGCCTTCGTCCCGCTCCGCACGCACCCGCTCCAGCCGGGCGATCTGGGCGCGGCGGACGCCTTCGTTGTCCACGACACGGACGTCGATCGCGTCCTCCGCCTCCAGGCGCCACCTGTTGACGCCGACGACCACCTCCTCGCCCCGGTCCACGGCGGCTTGTCGGCGGGCGGCGGCCTCCTCGATCCTGAGCTTCGGCATCCCGGAGGCGACGGCCCGGGTCATCCCGCCCAGCCCCTCGACCTCGTCCATCAGGGCACGCGCTTGGTCCACGAGATCCTTCGTCAGGGCCTCGACGTAATAGGAGCCGGCCAGGGGGTCGACGACCCGCGTCACCCCCGTCTCGTTCTGCAGGATCAGCTGCGTGTTGCGCGCGATGCGGCTCGAGAAGTCGGTCGGCAGGGCGATGGCCTCGTCGAAGCTGTTGGTGTGCAAAGACTGCGTGCCCCCCAGGACGGCCGACATCGCCTCGTAGGCGGTGCGCACGACGTTGTTGTAGGGGTCCTGCTCGGCCAAGGAGACGCCCGAGGTCTGGCAGTGCGTCCGCAACATGGACGACCGCGGGTCCGCGGGGGCGAACTCCTCCATGACCTCGTGCCAGAGGGTGCGGGCGGCCCGCAGCTTCGCGGCCTCCATGAAGAAGTTCATGCCGACGGCGAAGAAGAAGCTGAGGCGCCCGGCGAACCGGTCCACGTCCATGCCCCGCGCCACGGCGGCGCGCACGTATTCGCGCCCGTCCGCCAGGGTAAAGGCCAGCTCTTGCACGAGGTTCGCCCCGGCCTCCTGCATGTGGTAGCCGGAGATCGAGATCGAGTTGAACCTCGGCATCCTCTCGGCGGTGTACTCGATGATGTCGGCTACGATTCGCATCGAAGGCCCGGGCGGGTAGATGTAGGTGTTGCGGACCATGAACTCCTTGAGGATGTCGTTCTGGATAGTCCCCGACAGGGCGTCCGGGTCGACGTCCTGCTCCTCGCCCGCGACGATGAAGCTGGCCAGGACAGGGATCACCGCCCCGTTCATGGTCATGGACACGCTGACCCGGTCAAGCGGGATGCCGTCGAAGAGGACCTTCATGTCCTCGACGCTGTCGATTGCGACGCCCGCCTTGCCCACGTCCCCTTCGACCCGCGGGTGGTCGCTGTCGTAGCCGCGGTGGGTCGCGAGGTCGAAGGCCACGCTGACCCCCTGTTGTCCCGCCTCCAGCGCGCGGCGGTAGAAGGCGTTCGATTCCTCGGCCGTCGAGAAGCCGGCGTATTGCCGGATCGTCCAGGGGCGGCCCGCGTACATGGTCGCCTTGACGCCGCGGGTGTATGGCGCCTCGCCCGGCCAGGAATGGGGGATCGCCGGGTCGCCGGGTCCGTAGACGGGCCGCACGGTGATGCCCTCGGGCGTCTTCCAGTCCAGCTCTCCAGGATCGCGGCCCTTCAGCTCCGCCTCGGCGCGGGCGCGCCAGTTGGGGCGTCCGTCCCTGCGTGATCCGTCCATGACGCGCCCTCCCGATGCCGCGTCCGGACTACCGGATCGCCGCGTCCGGTGGAAGCGCGGGCGCCGGGGGCGCCGCGCTCTTCGCAGGGGGGCGGATCGCCCCTATATCGAGGCCATGCACAGACGCCCCTTCATCGTCGGCCTCGCGGCGCTCGCGGCCCTCCCCCTCGCCGCGCAGGAGATGGCGAGTGGCGCCGGGATCGCCGCCGGGCCGGACGCGCCCCTCTCGGCGCTGGAGCGGTGGGAGGCGGACCCGACCACGGTGTTCGATGCGTCCGAGGTGGACCTCGGCGACTTCCAGTGGATCGCGCGGCCGGTCGTCGTCTTCGCCAACACCGACCGGGACCCCGCCTTCGGGCGGCAGGTGGACCTCTTGGCCGAGGCGGTGGACGACCTCGTCGCGCGGGACGTGGTGCTGATCCTCGACACCGACCCGGACGCGTTGTCGGACATCCGCCGTCAGCTTCGTCCGCGCGGGTTCATGCTGGCGCTCCTCGGCAAGGACGGCACCGTCCGCCAGCGCAAGCCCGCCCCCTGGAGCGTACGCGAGCTGAACCGCGCCATCGACGCCATGCCGCTGCGCCGGCAGGAGCTGCGGGACCAGCGGTCGTTCAGATCGGAGGGGGGATGACGACCTCGATTGATCGCGCGGACGCGGGCCGCTACGCTGCAGCCATGGCGCAGAAGAACAAGCCGGTCCCGATACCCTACACCCCGATACCGGTCACCGGCCGGACGGGTCCGCGGCCGGGCTACTGACGCGCGGCACCGGAACGCCCGAGCGCAGGCGCACGGCCTCGATCTCCGCGGCCTCCTTTCCCTCGCGTGCGAACACGGTGATGAGGTGCGTCGCCAGCTGGCCGTAGCGCAGGGCCTGCACCTTCATCTCGACGTAGTCGCGGTAGATCGCCCGCCGCCGCGTCGGGCCGAGCGCCCGGAAATCGGCCTCGCGCATGTCCTCGGCGAGGGCCGCGATCGCGCTGATCTGCGCGTAATAGGCCACGACCGGATCGATGGTCACCCGCGGCAGCACTGACAGGTCCTCCAGCGCGGCGTGGAACACCATGTCCCCCCGCTCGCGCGGGATGAAAGGGGTGAAGTCCGGGTCCTCCTCCATCCGTTCGATCAGGCCGCCCGTCTCGGTCCGCAGCTGCGACTCGGAGCCGAGGTTGGCGACATTGTTCCCGATCTCAGCGAAGAGAGCGCGCTGCACGTCGCGCACCCGGTCAGCCCGGGCTCGATCCTCGCGGCGGCGGGTGGCCCAGCCGTTGACCACCCATCCGAGCGCGAGGAACAGGCCGGCGACGACGGCCTGCTGCACGCGCGGATCGATGTAGGGGTCCAGCCAGATCATGCGAACGGGGCCTCGGGGTTGTGAGTCCAAGGTATTCCACATCCCGGCCGGATCCGTCCGGCGGAATGGAACAAACATAGAACATCCGGCGATCCTCCGCCACCCTGTCGCGCGCCGTCACGCGAAGCCGAGGATCACCTGATCGACCTGGAGGCTCTCACCGGGGGCGACGTTCACCTCGGCCACGCGGCCCTTCCGCTCAGCGCGCAGGACGTTCTCCATCTTCATGGCCTCGACGGTCGCCAGCGCCTGCCCCTCCTCGACCTCGTCTCCTTCCGCGACCGCCAGCGACACGAGGAGGCCCGGCATCGGGCAGAGCAGCAGCTTGGACGTGTCGGGCGGGGCCTTCACCGGCATCAACGCGGCCAGCTCGGCCTGCCGCGGGGTGCGGACGCGGGCCCGAAGGTCGGCGCCGCGCCAGCGAAGGCGAAAGCCCTGGGTGATCGCGTCGACCTTCACGAGAAGCCGCTCGCCGCCCACGTCGAGCCGGGCGAGGCGCGCCCCCGGCCGCCAGTCCGAAGCGACCCGAAACGTCGTGCCGCCCGCCATCCGCACAGATGCACCGTCCCGGTCCGCCTCGACTTTCATCTCGAACCGCTCGCGAGGGGCGCCTCCGGGGCCCTCGAAGGCCACCACCCATTCGTCGCCCACCTGCCGCTCGTGGTGGTCGAGCCGGCCCGAGATGCGGGCCCGCCGCACCTCGGCGACGCGGTGCATGGCCGCCGCGGAGGCCGCGAGGAGTCGCAGGTCCCCTTCCGGCAGGACAGCCCCGCCGAAGCCATCGGGATACTCCTCCTCGATGAAGGCGGTCGTGACGTCGCCCGACGCGAAGCGGGGGTGGCCCATCACCGCCGACAGGAAGGGAAGGTTGTGGCCTATCCCCTCGACCTCGAACCCGTCGAGCGCGCCGCGCATCGCCCGGACCGCCCCCGCCCTGTCCGGCGCCCAGGTGCAGAGCTTGGCGATCATCGGATCGTAGAAGCGGCTGATCTCGCCGCCCTCGAAGACGCCCGCGTCGTTCCGGATCACCGCGTCGCCGGCCTGCCCCGGCGCGGTGCCCGGCGCGTAGCCTTCCGTCTCGGCGGGCGGGCGGTAGCGGGTCAGGCGCCCCGTCGAGGGCAGGAAGCCGCGATAGGGATCCTCGGCATAGAGCCGCGATTCGATCGCCCAGCCCTTCAACGCGACGTCGTCCTGCGTCATCGCCAGCGGCTCGCCCGCCGCGATGCGGATCATCTGCTCCACGAGGTCGACGCCCGTGACCAGCTCCGTCACCGGATGCTCGACCTGGAGGCGGGTGTTCATCTCGAGGAAGTAGAAATCGCGGTCGCCGTCCACGATGAACTCGACAGTGCCGGCGCTGCTGTAATCCACCGCGCGGGCCAGTGCGACGGCCTGCTCGCCCATCGCACGGCGCGTCGCCTCGTCGAGGAACGGGCTCGGCGCTTCCTCCACGACCTTCTGGTTGCGGCGCTGGATCGAGCATTCCCGCTCGCCCAGGTAGATCGCGTTGCCGTGGCGGTCCGCCAGAACCTGGATCTCGATGTGGCGGGGCCGGGTGACGAACTTCTCGATGAACATCCGGTCGTCGCCGAAGGACGCCTTCGCCTCGTTCCTGGACGCCTGGAAACCCTCGCGGCAGTCGTCGTCGTCCCACGCGATCCGCATGCCCTTGCCGCCGCCGCCCGCGCTGGCCTTCAGCATTACGGGATAGCCGATCTCGCGGGCTATGCGGACCGCCTGGTCGGCGTCTTCGACCGGGCCCACGTGCCCCGGCACGGTGTTGACCCCGGCCTCGGCCGCGATCTTCTTCGAGGTGATCTTGTCGCCCATCTTCTCGATCGCGCCTTCGGGCGGGCCGATGAAGGCGATCCCCTCGGCGGCCAGCGCGGCGGCGAAGAGCGGGTTCTCGGAGAGGAAGCCGTAGCCGGGGTGGACGGCCTGCGCCCCCGTCTCGCGGACGGCCCCCATGACCCTCTCGATATCGATGTAGCTCTCCGCGGCGGGGGGCGGGCCGATGCGGACCGCCTCGTCCGCCATGCGCACGTGGAGGGCGTTCGCGTCGGCGTCGGAATGGACGGCCGCCGTCCGGATGCCCATGCGCCGCGCGGTTTTGATGATCCGGCAGGCGATCTCGCCCCGGTTGGCGATCAGTATCTTGTCGAACAGCGGCATCGGGGGCCTCTCGGATGCGCGAGGGGGCCGCCCGGTCGCCCGGACGGCCCCCTCCCGCCGGATGCGGTCGTCAGGTCAGATGCAGTTCGGCGCGTTCGGCGCCACGTCGCAGGAGACGGCGCCGATGAGGCCGCCGACGGCGGCGCCGGTGAGAAGGTTCTCATCGAGGACCTCCGCGGCGAGCGCGCCGCCGGCGGCGCCGGTGAGGGCCCGCTCGGTGTCGTTGGTGCCGCAGGCGGCGAGGAGCGGCGCGCAGAGCGCGGCGGCGAGGACGGTGCGGATGGTGGTGGACATGCTGCTGGGGCCTCCTTCGGCTTCTGGATGCCCGCAGCTATGCGGAGCCAGCCGGCGCCGGGCAATGACGCCGCCCCGCGCCGATCGGCGGGGCCCTGCCGAAACGCGCCCGAGCGATGCATGCGGGTCACGCGAACGCCTCGGGAAAGCTCGCGCGCGCCCGGCCCGGGTCCAGCCGGAGGAGCTGGCCGTAATCGGCCGGGTCGAACGGGTCGCTGGCCCATGCCACCTCGCGGCCGATCAGCCAGGAGAGGCGCCCCGCGTCGAGGTTGCCCCGCTCGAAGGGCTCGTCGCCGAAATGCTCCCAAAGGGCGCGGACGAAGGCGGCGTCGGCGCGGCGGTCGTCCGCGCGGCGGTCGGCATAGCGCTCGCGCGCCTTGATGGGCGTGGGCCCCTTGGGGCTGGCCCGGCGCAAGGTGAACTGGTGGTCCGTCCCCGGCAGCCGGCCCGGGAACCCGCGATGCTTCATCATGGCGCCGCTCCGCGCGTCCGCCGGACGGGCCGTGCGGCCGTGTCAGAGCTTGCCGTCGAAGGCCGGCTCGGCCGGGACCACGGGGATCGGATCCACGATGATGATCTCTTCCTCGGCGGAACGGTTGCAGGCCGCCACCAGAAGGAGAAGCGAAAGGATCGCCGGGACGCGCATGGTGCTCTCCTGCTCGATCGGGGCGCCGGGGCGCCGTTGGATGCGGCCACGCATGGCCGAGCGTCGTGATAGGGAAACCCTTCGATCACGGCGCGGTTGCGGCGAGAATGGATTCGCTTCGCGCCTTGTTGCGGGCCGGTCACCATTGCAGCGGATCGCACCCCGCGGCCGAGGGAACGAAGCTCTCGAAGAACTGCACGGCGTCGAGGTCTACCGCGCCACGGGGCACCGGCCGGTCGGTCAGGGCCACCACGATCACGTCGGCCTCGCGTCCCGCCGCGACGAGGGCGGGACGCGCCACGCCCGCGCAGAGCGGGTCGAAATCCCCCGCCACCTGCTCGTAGTCTGTAAGCCCCTCGGCGATGAAGCGGAACGTGGCCCAGACCTCCTCGCCGGCCATGCCGGGGCGGGTCTCGATCCGCGCGTCCTCCAGCACCGGCGCAAGGCCCGAGGGCAGCCCGTCGGCGAGGGCGCCGCCCCCCAGGAGGCAGAGGAGGGCGGCCCGCCTCATGGCGCGAACGCCTCGCGCAGCTCGGCCTCGATCGCGGGGCCGAGGCCCGTGACGCACGCTCCGTCCACGACGGCAAAGCGGTAGCTCTCGATCGCGCGGGCGTCCGGCGGGCCGGGCCGGCGGTTCTCGATCGAGACGCGGATCGCCCTCGGCGGCGGGGCCCCGCCCTCCGCGCGGCGCGCGAGGACGCGGGGCGCCAGCACGGCGCAGGCCTCGAACGCGATGTTCTGGTTGGAGAGGGAGAAGCGCGCGTCCCCTTCCGTCGCAGTCTCGAGGGTCATCTCCAGCTCGTCCGGGGTGTCGCCCGCCTCCAGGTGGCGCAGCGCGACGACCCGTCCGCCCGGCAGGGTGACGACGGCCGGCACCCCCGGGCCCAGCGCAGGGACGTGGAGGCAGTCGCCGCCGTCCAGGTCGAAGAGCGAGCGATGGACCACCGGCGCCCCTTCCTCCGGCCGGAAGGTCTGGATCAGGCGGAACCGCTGCACGTCCATCGCAGCCACGGCGCCCGGATTGCCGCGCACGACGTTCTCGCAGATGGCCTGATGGATCCGCCCGAAGGCCGAGGACGGCACGGGGCCGTAGGGCTCGGGATCGAACTCGGCGCGGGTCTCCAGCACGAGGGTGCGGAGCCCGTTCGCCCCCTCCTCCACGCCCGTTCCGAGGGCGGTCAGCACCCGCCCGTCGCCGAGCGGGATCGCCTCCTGCGCATGAAGCGGCCCGCCCCAGACGAGCGCGAGGAGGAGGAGGGCAAGCCTCACAGCGGGATGTTGTCGTGCTTCTTCCACGGGTTCGTCAGCTCCTTGTTCCTCAGGCTCGCGAAGGCCCGGCAGACGCGCGCGCGGGTCGAGCGGGGCTGGACCACCTCGTCGACGAACCCCCGCTCGGCCGCCTTGAAGGGGGAGGCGAACTCCCTCTCGTACTCGTTCGTGCGGCGTTCGATCGCCTCCGCGTCGCCCGCCTCGGACCGGTAGAGGATCTCGACCGCGCCCTTCGCGCCCATCACGGCGATCTCGGCGGTGGGCCAGGCGTAGTTCACGTCGCCGCGCAGGTGCTTCGAGGCCATGACGTCATAGGCCCCGCCATAGGCCTTGCGGGTGATGACGGTGACCTTGGGCACCGTCGCCTCGCCATAGGCGAAGAGCAGCTTCGCCCCATGCTTGATGACCCCGCCGTATTCCTGCGCGGTGCCCGGCAGGAAGCCCGGCACGTCCACCAGCGTGAGGATCGGGATCGAGAAGGCGTCACAGAACCGCACGAAGCGCGCCGCCTTGCGGCTGGAGTCGATGTCCAGCACCCCGGCCAGGACCATCGGCTGGTTCGCCACCACGCCCACGGTCGATCCCTCGAGCCGGACGAACCCCGTCAGGACATTGGCCGCGAAGCCTTCCTGCATCTCGAGGAAGTCCCCTTCGTCGGCCAGCTTCGCGATCAGCTCACGCATGTCATAGGGCTGGTTCGGATTCTCCGGCACCAGCGTGTCGAGCGACGGCTCGATCCGGGCGGGGTCGTCGAAGAAGGGCCGCCGCGGGGGCTTCTCGCGGTTGGAGAGGGGCAGGAAGTCGATCAGACGCCGCGTCTCGGCCAGCGCGAGCACGTCGTTCTCGAAGGCCGCGTCCGCCACGGAGGACCTGCGGGTGTGCGTGGACGCGCCGCCGAGTTCCTCGGCGGTGACCACCTCGTTGGTGACGGTCCGCACCACGTCGGGGCCGGTGACGAACATGTAGGAGGTGTCCTTCACCATGTAGATGAAGTCGGTCATCGCAGGCGAATAGACGGCGCCCCCCGCGCAGGGCCCCATGATGACGCTGATCTGCGGCACCACGCCCGAGGCCAGGACGTTGCGCTGGAAGACCTCCGCGTACCCCCCGAGGCTCGCCACGCCTTCCTGGATGCGCGCGCCGCCCGAATCGTTCAGCCCGATCACGGGGGCGCCGTTGCGCATGGCCATGTCCATGACCTTGCAGATCTTCTGGGCGTGCGTCTCGGAGAGCGACCCGCCGAACACCGTGAAGTCCTGCGAATAGACGTAGACCATCCGCCCGTTCACGGTGCCCCAGCCGGTGACCACCCCGTCGCCCGGCACGTGGTTCCCCTCCATGCCGAAGTCGCCGCAGCGATGCGTGACGAACGTGTCGTATTCCTCGAAGGAGCCCGGATCGAGCAGGAGCTCGACCCGCTCGCGCGCGGTCAGCTTGCCCTTGGCGTGCTGCGCCTCGATCCGCCGCGCGCCGCCGCCCAAGCGGGCCCGGACGCGCCGTTCCTCAAGCTCCGCCAGGATGTCCCGCATGCGCCCTCCCCGCCTCCGTGCGGTGATAAGGCCGCATCGCCCCGGGGCCAAGCGTGGAGAGGCGAGGATGGAACCTTCGACCCTGCGCCGCTATGACTTCGCCGGTAAGGTGTGCGGCGGACGTACCCCGTCCATCGGATCCGCCAGAACGGGAACCTCCTCCATGCCCATCGTCTACGGCCTCGCCGTGCTCGCGCTTCTCGGCCTCAGCCACTATTATGCCCTCCTGCTGCTCGCGCGGGTCCTGGGCATCGACGAGGCGGGCGAGCGGTCGGACGGGACCCGCCGCCTGGTTCTCCTCACCTTCCTCGGCCTCGCGGCGACGCACATGGCGCAGATCGCCGCCCTCGCGCTCGCGTTCCTTCTCGGCGAGGAGTTCCTCTGGTCGCACGAGGTGATCGCGGCGCAGGCGGACGGATGGTGGGACTACCACTACCTCGCCTTCATGACCTTCACGACGCTGGGATACGGCCCGCAGGTGATCGAGGGGCCGATCCGGATCGTGGTCGGCGCCTCCGCCCTCGGGGGGTTCATGCTGATCACCTGGTCGGCGACCTTCCTCTACGACGTCTCGCGCAAGGTGACGGATTTCGGTCTGGAATCCGACGACGACGCCGAGGAGGACCGGAACCGCGAGCCCCGGGCGCGCGCCCGGCAGGCCTGACCCGCCCCGGAGAGCGTATCCGCACAGGCACTTCGTGCATGACGGGGGCATCCGGGCAGCCTAGGTCCGGAAGGGCCAGCCGCCGAGTTCCCGCCATGACCCTTCCGCCGATCCGCTTCCTCGACCGCCGCACCGCGCCGCACATCGCGACGCTCGTGCTGATCGCGGGGCTGCCTGCCCTGGCGCTGAACGCCTTCCTCCCCTCGCTGCCCGCGATGGCGGCGCATTTCGACGTCCCCTATGGCGTCGTCGCGCTGACCGTCCCGATCACCCTCGGGGCGAACGCGGTGATCCAAGTGTTCATCGGCCCGCTCTCGGACCTCTGGGGGCGGCGGCCGGTGATGATCTGGTCCTTCGTGATCTTCACCCTCGCCTCCGTCGGGATCGCCCTCGCCCCGAACGTCGAGACCCTGCTGGCGCTGCGCGTCGTCCAGGCGGCGGGCGCGGCGGGAATGGTGCTGTCGCGCGCCATCGTGCGGGACATGGTCCCCCAGGCCGAGGCCGCCTCGATGATCGGCTACGTCACGATGGGCATGTCCGTCGTCCCCATGCTGGGGCCCGCCGTGGGCGGCTGGATCGACGAGGTGCTCGGGTGGCAGGCGAACTTCTGGATGTTCGCGGTGCTCGGCGTGGGGGCGGTCTGGCTGATCTGGGCAGACCTCGGCGAGACGCACCCGGGCGATCCGGGCCGAGGCCTGCGCGCCCAGTTCCGCGAGTACCCCGAGCTGATGGCCTCGCCCCGGTTCTGGGGCTACGTCGCGGCAGCCATGTTCTCCTCCGGCGCGTTCTTCGCCTATCTCGGCGGCGCGCCCTTCGTCGGCTCGGACGTGTTCGGCCTTCCCCCGTCCACGGTCGGCTTCTTCTTCGGCGCCCCGGCAGTGGGCTACTTCCTGGGAAACTTTATCTCCGGGCGCTTCTCGACCCGCTTCGGGATCGACCGGATGATGCTCTGGGGCTCCAGCCTCACGTTCGCGGGCCTCGGGGTCGGCACGGCGATCGCGCTGACCGGCTGGCATTCGCCCTGGCTCTTCTTCGGGTTCATGACCTTCGTGGGCCTCGGGAACGGGATGGTGCTGCCGAACGCGAATGCGGGGATGCTGTCGGTGCGCCCGCACCTCGCCGGGACGGCGTCGGGCCTCGGCGGCGCGGCGATGATCGGGGGCGGCGCGATCCTGTCGGCCTATGCCAGCTCGATCCTCGGGCCCGGCAGGGACGAGACGCCGCTGCTCGTCCTCATGACGGCCTCATCCGGGTTGGCGGTGGCGTCCGTCCTCTTCGTGATCGCCCGCACCCGGCGGCTAGCGCGCGCCCCGGCGGAGTAGACGGCCCTTCCGCCCTCCCCTAAGCCTGCCGGAAAGAGGAGGACCGCCATGGAGTTCACCGGCAGCCGCACGATCGCCGCCCCGCGCGCGGCCGTATGGGCCGCCCTCACCGACCCGTCCGTCCTCCGGCAGGCGATCCCCGGCTGCACGCAGATGACCGGCTCGGTGGAGGAGGGGTTCGACGCGGTCGTCACGCAGAAGGTCGGGCCGGTGAAGGCGACCTTCAGGGGCACCGTGACCCTGTCCGACGTCGTCCCGGGGGCGAGCTACCGCATAGAGGGCGCCGGAAAGGGCGGCGTCGCCGGCTTCGCGCGCGGCGGCGCGGACGTGCGGCTGACGGATGCGGACGGGGGCGTCACGTTGATGGAATACGCGGCCGACGGAAAGGTCGGCGGCAAGCTGGCGCAGCTGGGCGGACGGGTCGTCGGGGGCTTCGCCCGGACCATGGCCGACCGCTTCTTCGCCAACCTCGAGGAATTGATCGAGGACGCGCGCCCGCCCGAAGGGCCGCGCTAGCCCCGCGGGGCGCGCCAGCCGGCGGCCCGCGCCTCCTCCACCGAGCAGAACCACCGCTCGCCCCTGCTCTCGTCGATGCCGGTCCGCTCGTAGAACCGGCTGCCGGGTACATGGAATACGCGCCCCGAGGCCGAGCGGTTGCCCTTGATGGCGCAGCCGGGGTCCGGCGGCCCCCCGGCCGCGGCGCGGGTCGCGGCGCGGTGATCGGCGGGACGCTCGAACGTGCCTGCGTGCAGGCCCCGACCGGCGGCGCGGGCCGCGGCCTCTTCGCCGGCATAGGCGGCCGAATAGCGCAAGAAGGCGACCGCGAGCCCCGCGGCGACGATCCGGCCGCCGACGTCCCGCCCGCCGATCGCGCAGGTCGCGACGGTCCGACCGTAGCGGTCCCGCTCCACGGCATCGCAGGTCGCGTGCCGCCCCTCGAACGCCTCGCGGACTTGGCCCGTCACCCATCGCCCGCACGCCCATTCCACCCCCTCGGGGGACAGGCAGGTCTGGTCCCGCTCGACGGCGTCGATGCCATGCAGCCTGACCTCGACCGCCCCCACATGGAGGGAGTCGCCGTCCACGACGCGGACGGCCCCTTCGAAGCCGTGGGCGGCGGCGCCGAACGGAAAGAGGAGAAGGAGAACGAGCGCGGAACGAAGTCTTAACATTTCGTTAAGATACCGGATGGAACCGTTAACGCCAGACCCCGCGAAGCGGCGGCCTCCGGCCCGCCCGGAACGTCGGCGGCCTCCGGCTCAGCGTGCGCGGGCGGCGCGGCGGCCTTCGCTCAGCGCGACGAGTGAGGCGGCCGCGACGATCACGGTCCCGCCGAGGATCACCCACGGGTCCACCGCCTCGCCGAAGGCCAGCGCGCCGAGGATCGTGGCCCAGACCAGCTGCAGGAACACCGCCGGCTGCACCACGGTCACGGGCGCGGCACGGAAGGCCAGCGTCATCGTGTAGTGCCCCGCCGTGGCCAGCACCGCGACGAGGAAGAGCTGCGCGAGCTGGCCGGGCGTCGGCGTCACCCAGTCCAGGGCCGCGAAGGGCGCGAGCATCACCGTCACCGTCAGCGAGAGCATCACGACGACCACGCCCGGATGAAGGCCCGAGACGCGCTTGAGGATGAGGTAGGAGGCCGCGAACCCCAGCGACGTGCCCAGCATCGCCAGATGGCCGGGGTCCAGCGCCCGCATACCGGGCCGGAGGATCAGCGTCGCCCCGATCAGCGCCGCAGCCACGGCGGCCGCCCTCGCCGGCGTCATCCGCTCGCCGAGGAGGAGGACCGCGCCCACCGCCGTCAGCACCGGCGTGAGGTAGCCCATAGCCGTCACCTCCGCGATAGGAATGCGCGTCATGGCGTAGAACCAGAGGATGACCGCCCCCGTGTGCGCCGCGCCGCGCAGCGCGAAGAGGCGCAGCACCGGCGCGCCCAGCGCCCCCTCGCGGCGGGCCCGGCCGAACGCGCCCAGCATCGGCAGCAGCAGCGGCAGGCCGAGGAGGTAGCGCAGGAACGCGCCCTGCGCGGGCGGCACCCCGTCGCCGACCCACTTCACCGTTCCCGTCACCCCGACGAAGAGGAAACCGGTCACGACCATCCAGGCGATCCCCGCGACGGGACGCTCGGGCGCGGGGGGATCGACGGCGGCCATGCGGGGGAGGTAAGGGCGCGGCGAAGTCCCGGGCAAGGACCGCCGGGACCGAATCGGCCTCCGCGGCGTCAGGCGCCCCGTTCGGCGGGCAGCAAGGCGGCCGCGATCGCGCCGACGATCCAGAACGAGATCAGCCCCAGGCCCCGCTCGTAGAGGCCGTCATAGCCGTCGGGCATGAAGAAGAACCACGGCGCCGCCACGATCCAGGCCGCCGCGCCCCACCGCAGCGCCCGCGCCGCCGGACGCGAGAAGGCGGCGAGCCCCCCCGACAGCATCCACGGCACCGCTGCGAAGAGCGCGCCGATTAGGTAGACGAAGTAGGTGTGGAACTCCTCCCCGCGTTCGGCGTCGCCGTCGCCGTACTCGTTGCGGAAGCCGATGAGGAAGATCGTCACGCCCAGCAGCGCGAGGCCGACGCAACCGACGCTGAAGCGCCGCCCGCCCGGATGGACCGACGCGCAGCCGAGCGCCATGACGAGGACCGCGAACCCGTAGAGCACGATGCCCCCGTCCACGATCCACCAGAGGGGGTTGCCGGCCGCCATCGCGCTGATCGTATCCGCGATCCAGTCGTTGCCGGGAACCATCATGTCCCCGGCGATCACGCCGACGGCCATGCAGAGGATGCCGGCGAAACCCGCCAACCCCGAGAAGGACGCGAAATCCGAGATGTTCTCGTTCGCGAGGTGCGGTGCGATCTGCGGCATGGGGCGCCAACGCCCTCCCCCCGAGGGGGTTCCTAGAGTTGCGCGAGCACGTCGTCGGACGCTTCGAAGTTGGTGATGACGCGCTGCACGTCGTCGTCGTCCTCGAGCGCGTCGACCAGCTTCATCAGCTTCTGCATGTCCTCGAGCTGCAGCTCGGTCGTCGTGTTGGGCCGCCAGGTCAGGCGCGTGGCCTCGGACTCGCCCAAGGCGTCCTCCAACGCGGCGGACACGTCGTTCAGGTCCGTGTCGGCACACCAGACCACGTGCTCCTCCTCGCCGGATTCGACGTCCTCGGCGCCCGCCTCGATCGCGGCCATCAGCATGTCGTCGGCATCCCCGGCATCCGCGGGATAGACCACCTGGCCCTTGCGCTCGAACATGAAGGCGACGCTGCCCGTCTCGCCGAGGTTGCCGCCGTTCTTCGAGAAGGTCGAGCGGACGGTGCTGGCGGTGCGGTTGCGGTTGTCCGTCATCGCCTCGACGATCACGGCGACGCCGTTCGGCCCGTACCCCTCGTAGCGGATCTCGTCGTAGTTCTCCGCGTCGCCGCCCTGGGACTTCTTGATCGCCCGGTCGATCACGTCCTTCGGCACGGACTGCGACTTGGCCTCCTTCACGGCGAGGCGCAGGCGCGGGTTCTTCTCGGGGTCGGGGTCGCCCATCTTCGCGGCGACGGTGATCTCCTTGGAGAGCTTCGAGAACAGCTTCGACCGGGCGGCGTCCTGGCGGCCCTTGCGGTGCTGGATGTTCGCCCATTTGGAATGGCCGGCCATGTTCCTCTCCCTCTCTCGCGGCGGGCCGATATAGGGGGCGCCCGCACGCGGCCGCAACCCTTCACAGCGGCCAGATCAGCGGGATCACGGCCGACACGACGAGGCCCATGGTCAGGTTCAGCGGCACCCCGACCTTCAGGTAGTCCCCGAACCGGTAGCCCCCCGGGCCGAACACCAGCGTGTTGGTCTGATAGCCGATCGGCGTCGCGAACGAGGCCGAGGCCGCGATCATCACCGCCACCACGAGCGCGCGCGGATCGACGCCCAGCGCGGTGCCCAGGCCGATGGCGACCGGCGTGACGACCACCGCGACGGCGTTGTTGCTGACCATCTCGGTCAGGACGGAGGTCAGCAGGTAGATCGCCCAGACCAGCACGAAGGGCGGCAACCCTTCGAGAAGGGGCGCCACCGCGTTCGCTATCAGCGCGACCGCGCCCGTCGCCTGCAGCCCCGCCCCCACCGCGAGCATGGAGAAGATCAGCACGAGAAGCCGCCCCTCCACGTGGCCGAACGCCTCGTCCGGCTCGATGCAGCGGGTCAGCAGGACCACCGCGACCGCCAGCACCGCGGCGAGGAAGATCGGGACCACCCCCAGCCCCGCCAGGACGACGATCCCGAGGAGCGCGCCGACGGCGATGGGCCAGCGCCCGCGCCGGAACGCCCGGTCCGAGGGCTGGGCGACGTCGACGATCCCCATGTCCTCGGTCATCCTCTGGATGTCGCCGGCGCATCCTTCGATCAGGAGGGTGTCGCCGACCCGCAGCTCCATGTCGTCGAGCTTCTGCCCGAGGTTCTGGTTCCGCCGGTGGACCGCGAGGGGATAGACGCCGTAGCGGCGCCGGAGGCGCAGCTGCCCCAGCCTGCGCCCCACGACCCGCGCGCCGGGCGTCACCAGCACCTCGACGGTGATCGTCTCCTGCGCCTCGCCGATGCGGTCGACGGCGCGCAGGTCGCGGTTCTCCTGCAGGGACAGGACTTCGGCCATGCGGGTGCGCAGGACGACGCGGTCGCCTTCCTGCAGCACCACCTCCTTCAGATCGCGCCTGAGCGAGGCATCGCCGCGCACCACGTCGATCACGCGCACCCCCTCGCGCGAGAAGAGGTCGGCGTCCTTCACGTTCTGGCCGATCAGCTCGGACCCTTCGGGGATCGCGACCTCCGTGAAGAACTTCATCCGCGACCGATCCGACATCAGCGAGGACATGGACTCGCGCTCGGGCAGCAGCCGCGGCGCCACGAGGCCGAGATAGAGCGCCCCCCAGAGGCACACGACGAGGCCGATGGGCGTGATCTCGAAGATGGTGAAGGGCTCCATCCCCTCGGCGCGCGCGACGCCCGCGACCAGAAGGTTGGTCGAGGTGCCCAGCAAGGTCAGCGTGCCGCCCATGATCGCGGCATAGCTCAGCGGGATCAGCAGCTTGGACGGCAGCGTCCCCAGGGTGCCGGCCAGCTGGATCATCACGGGGATCATCACGACGACCACGGGCGTGTTGTTCGTGATGGCCGAGGCCAGCATCACGAACGCCAGCAGGCCCACCACCGCGATGCCTGGCCGGTTCTGCGCGCGCCGGTCGGCGAGCGCGGTGAACCAGTCGAGCGCGCCGGTCCGCACCAGGGCGCCCATGACGACGAACATCGCGCCGATGGTCCACGGCGCGGGGTTCGACAGCACCGCCAGCGCGTCCTCGTAGGGCAGAAGACCCGTCGCCAGCAGGAAGGCCGCGCCCCCCAGGGCGACGACCTCCGTGGCGTAGGCCTCCCTGAGGAAGAGGACGAACATCGCCGCCACGGTGAGGAGCGCGAGGATCGCGGCCCCGTCCGGTCCCAGCCACTCCGCGATCATCCGCGCCCCTCCGCCGGCATGCGGGGCGCGCCGGCCCCCCTTCGCCGCGAACGTCCGATCACGGCCCCTGCTCCGCCAGCCGCCCGCCCTGCCGAACGGGCACGATCCGCCTCGCCAGCCCCGTCCGGTCGTCCGTCTCCACGAAGACGCCGGACAGGGTCGCCGCGCCGCGCGCCGGCTCGAACCGCCCCCGGGCCATGCCGGTGACGAAGCGGCGCAGCGGCTCCTCCTTCGCCATGCCGATCACGCCGCCGTAATCGCCGCACATCCCCGCATCCGTCATGTAGCCCGTTCCGCCGTCCAGGATCATCGCGTCCGCCGTCGGGACGTGCGTGTGCGTCCCCACCACCAGCGAAGCCCGCCCGTCGAGGAAGTGGCCCAGCGCCACCTTCTCGGAGGTCGCCTCCGCGTGGACGTCCACGATCACCGCGTCGGCCGCGGCCCCGAGGCGGTGCGCCCGCAAAGCGCCATCCACCGCCGAGAAAGGGTCGTCGAAGGCGCGCTTCATGAAGACGTTGCCCAGGACCTGCGCCACCACGACCTTGCGCTGGCCCGCCTTGAAGGCCCGCACCCCCTGCCCCGGCGCGCCCTTGGCGAAGTTCAGGGGGCGAAGGATGCGCGGCTCCTGCTCGACGGCCGCCAGCATGTCCTTCTGGTCGAAGGCGTGATCGCCCAGCGTCAGCACGTCCGCCCCCGCGGCGAGGATCGCGTCCGCATGCGCGCGGGTGCAGCCCCGCCCGCCCGACGCGTTCTCGACGTTGACCACCACGAAGTCGAGGCGCCAGTCCTCGCGCAGGGCGGGCAACCGCTCGATCGCCGCCGCGCGCGCCGCGCGCCCCACCACATCGCCTAGGAAGAGGATCCGCATTCCCGGCTAGCTAGCGCCCGAACCGAACCACCGCACCCCCTCTTCGGTCGCCACGGCGTCGAGGGGCTGGTCCGTCGCCTCCGTGGGCACGGCGTCGACCTCCTGCATGGCGAAGGCCAGGCCCACCGCCAGGACGGGCCCGCGCGCGCGCAGCCGCTCCAGCGTGCGGTCGTAGAAGCCGCCACCGTAGCCCAGCCGGAAGCCCCGCGCGTCGAAGGCGAGAAGCGGCACGATCAGCACCTCGGGCACCATGGGGGCGCCGTCCACGGGGACGGGGACGCCGAAGGTGCCGGGCGCGAGGCGGCAGCCCGGCGACCAGCGCCGGAAGCCTAGCGGCGCGGCCTTCGCCTCGACCACCGGAACGCCCACGGGGCCGTCCCAATCCCGCATGACCGGCATGGGGTCGGCCTCGCCGCGGACGGAGAGGTAGCCGGACAGCGCCGCGCCCCCGCGCGCCCGCAGCGCCTCGGCGAGCGGGGGCGCCACCTCGCCCGACGCGCCCACCCGCCGGGCCAGCGCGACCTGGCGCATCGCCGCCTTGTCCATCGCTAGAGCAGCACCACCGCGGCGAGGCCGAGGAAGGCGAAGAAGCCCACCACGTCCGTCACCGTCGTGACGAAGGCGCCCGAGGCGAGCGCCGGGTCGATGCCGACCTTCTCCAGCGCCAGAGGGATCAGGAGGCCGGCGAACCCCGCCACGACGAGGTTGATGATCATCGCCGCCCCGATCACCACCCCCAGCATGGGCGAGCCGAACCAGAGCAGCCCGACGATCCCCACGATCACCGCGAAGGCCAGGCCGTTGAGCAGGCCCGCCGCGACCTCGCGGCGGAGGACCCTCCAGGCGTTCGCGCCCGTCAGGTCCTTCGTGGCGATGGCCCGCACGGCGACGGTCATGGATTGCGTGCCCGCGTTCCCGCCCATGGAGGCGACGATCGGCATCAGCACCGCCAGCGCCGTCAGGGCCGCGATCACCCCCTCGAACTGTGCGATCACGGCCGAGGCCAGGATCGCCGTGACGAGGTTCACCGCCAGCCACGGGAAGCGCTGCCTCGTGATCGCCCATGTGCGGTCGTTCAGGCTCTCATCCCCCACCCCGGCCAGGAGGAGCAGGTCCTCCTCGTTCTCCTCGTCGAGGACGCGGATCGCGTCGTCGATGGTGATGACGCCGACGAGCCGCCCGTCCCCGTCGGCCACGGGCGCCGAGATCAGGTGGTACTGGTTGAACGCGTAGGCGACGTCCTCGACGTCTTGGGTGACGGGGATCACGCGGAAGCTGTCCTCGCGCAGCGTGTCGAGGCGCACGTCGCGCCGGGCGCCCAGCACGCGCCCCAGCGTCACGTAGCCCACCGGGTGCATCCGCGGGTCGGTCAGGATCAGGTGGTAGAACTGCTCGGGCAGGTTCTCGGACTTGCGCAGCCAGTCGATCGCGCGGCCGACCGTCCAGTGCTCCGGCACGGCCGCGACCTCGCGCTGCATCAGGCGCCCGGCGCTGTCCTCGGGGTAGCTCAGGGCGGCCTCGACGGCGGCGCGATCCTCCGCGTCCAGCGCCTCCAGCACCTCGGCCTGCCGCTCGGGTTCGAGATCCTCGATGATCTCGACCACGTCGTCGGATTCGAGGTCGCCCAGCGCAGCCTCCAGCTGGCCGGGGTCGAGGCTTCCGATGACCTCCTCGCGCAGCCCTTCCTCCATCTCGGAGAGGATCTCGCCGTCCAGGCCGTCGCCCATGACCGAGAGCAGCCGCTGGCGGTCCTCGCCGCCCAGCTGCTCGATCAGGTCCGCGATGTCGGCCGGGTGCAGGACGTCCAGCAGCTTGCGGAGCGCGGCGTCGTCGCCGGCCTCGGCGGCCTCGACGATCCCGTCCATCGTCTCGGGGGTCAGGGCGTAGGCCTCGTCCTCGTCCTCGCGGGGGCGCTCCATCACGTCGTCGCCTGCCATGCCGCGTCCCCCGCCACCCTGCCGTGCGCGGCTTACGGCCGGCGCGGGCCCGTCGCAACAGCCGCTTGCGCCCGCGCACGGGCCCCGGCATCCCGCGCCCCATGACCGAGACCACGCTGATCGCAGGACAGGTCCTGCAAACTCATGCCGACCCGTTCAGCACCCCCCCGGAGGAGGCGCTGACCGTCGCCTCGGGCGCCGTGGCAGTGGCCGGCGGCACCGTCCGCGCGACCGGAACGCTCGCCGACCTGCGCGCCGCCCACCCGGACGCGGCGGTGCACGACCACGGGGACGCCCTCGTCCTGCCGGGCCTCATCGACGCGCACGTGCACTACCCGCAGACCGCGATCATCGCCTCCTGGGGCGAGCGGCTGATCGACTGGCTGAACCGCTACACCTTCCCGGAGGAGGGCCGCTTCGGCGATCCGCTCTACGCCGCCGACGTCGCGGCCCGGCACCTCGACCTGGCGCTGGCCAACGGCACGACCACCACGGCGAGCTACTGCACCACGCATCCCGGCAGCGTCGATGCCTACTTCGCCGCCGCCGCCGAGCGCGGGATGCGCGTCGTCGCCGGCAAGACCTGCATGGACCGCAACGCGCCCGGCGAGCTGCTGGACACCCCGAGGCGGGCCCACGACGAGAGCGCGGACCTTCTCGCGCGCTGGCACGGGCGGGGCCGCGCGGTCTACGCCATCACCCCCCGCTTCACCCCCACCTCCTCCGACGAGCAGCTCGAGGCGCTGGGCGCGCTCTGGGCCGCGAACCCCACCTGCCTCATGCAGACCCACCTCTCCGAGCAGATCGAGGAGATCGCCTGGGTTCGCGAGTTGGCGCCCGAGGCGTGCGACTACCTCGCCACCTACGAGCGGCACGGCCTGATCGGCGAGGGCGCGGTGTTCGGCCACGCCATCCATCTCGAGGCGCGGGAGGTGACCCGCCTCCGCGAGAGCGGGTCCGCCCTCGTCCACTGCCCTACCTCCAACGCCTTCATCGGCTCCGGCCTCTTCGACACCGCACGTCGAAAGGCCGACGGGATCGCGGTGGGGCTGGCGACGGACACCGGCGGGGGATCGTCCTTCTCCATGCTCCGCACGATGGCCGCGGCCTACGAGGTCGGCCAGCTCACCGGGGCCGCCCTGCATCCGGCGCAGCTTCTCTGGCTGGCCACGACCGGCTCGGCCCGGGCGCTGCGCCTCGGGGACCGGATCGGGCGGATCGCCCCAGGAATGGAAGCGGATCTCCTCGTGCTCGACCTCGCCTCGACCCCCGCGATCGCGCAGCGCGCCGCACGGGCCGAAACGGCATGGGAGGCTGCGTTCCCCACGATCATGATGGGCGACGACAGGGCCGTGCGGGCGGTCTATCTCGAAGGGCGAAGGCTCGAAGGGCGAGGGGCGGACCGGACGGCGGGCATCTAACCCTCGTCCGGCCCTGCCCCCTTAACGCCGAACGGGGGCGGACCGGTTCCCCGACGAGGCGCCGGCCTTCGCTAAGAATTCCTTAAGTGTTTCACGTGGAACAATTTCTTGGTCAGCAGCGCGAGGCGAAGACCATCACCCAGGCCCGGCCCAACTGGGCGATCCCGACGTCGCGGCTGAGGCGAGCCATGGCGTTGGTGCGATGGCCGGCCGATCGCAGCCAGGCCTCCGCGACCTCCTGCCCGTTCCAGGGGCCGATCGCGATGTTCTCCGCCGCGTAGCACGCGCCGTACCCCTCCGCCTGGATGCGCTGCATCACGCCCGAGCCGTCCGATCCCCGGTGGCTGAGCCCGACGCGCGCGACCATGTCCCGTGCGTGTCGCTGCGCCGCGCGGCCCAGGGCCGGGTCGACCCGCATCGCCGGCAGGCCCGCCGCGCGGCGGTTCGCGTTCGTCACCGCGAGCGCCTGCGCCTCGGTCGCGCCCGAGGCCGAGACGCGGGCCTCGACGGGACCGGAGGCCGGGGTCGTGCCGCAGCCGGAGAGGGCGAGCGCGGCGAGGATCGCTATGAGGGTTGATCGCATGGACTGCTCCATCGGTTCGCTGGGGGCCCGCGGCCCCGTTCGCCGCGCGCCGCGTTGAAGGCGACAGGCCCGCCGCCGCTTCGAAGGGGCGCGCGCCGTGCGGAGGGCCCGCCGGTACGGCCGGCTCCGCATCCCGGGCCAGTCGATAGCACCCCGCCCCCGACGCGCGAGGTCGGGGCGGACAGCCCGTCCCGATCCGGCCGATGTTCGCCCGGCTGCAGGTCGACGCGTCGCCGATGATCCGCACCATTCCGCCGAAGCAGGGCAAGATCGCGGCCGCACCGTGGCCGGGACGGAGCATCGATCCCGCATGCGAATCCGCTATCGATGGGAAGGGTTCGTCCCGACCGCCCGGCAGCGGTCGCGGCACGGGTCGGTCAGCCGGGGCCGCCGGCCCCCGCCAGAAGCTCCAGGACGGCGTCGTGGACCGCCCGGCAGCCGGCGGCCACCACGCGCCCGCCATGCTGGGCGGGCCCGCCGTCCCAAGCGGTGACGATCCCGCCGGCCGCCTCGACCAGCGCCATGGGCGCGGCGATGTCGTAGCGCGCCAGCCCCGCCTCGATCACCAGGTCCGCCGTGCCGCAGGCGACGAGCGCGTAGGCGTAGCAGTCGAGGCCGTACCGCGTCAGCCGACACCTCTCGGCCACCCGTGCGAAGGCGGCGCCCTCCGCCTTGGTGCCGACCTCGGGAAAGGTCGTCAGCACCGTCGCCTCCGAGAGGGCGCGGACCTTCCGGGTTCGCAGCGACCTCTCGACGCCCTGGCGGCGTAGGGCGGCCTCGCCCCATCCGCCGGCGAAGCGCTCGCCGGTCCAGGGCTGGTCCACGATGCCGTAGCACGGCCGCCCCCCCTCCGGGCAGACCGCGACGAGGGTGCCCCATACCGGCGTCCCGGCGATGAAGCCGCGGGTTCCGTCGATCGGATCGAGCACCCATTCGAGGCCGCTCGTGCCGGGCGAGCGTCCCTCCTCCTCGCCGAGGATGGCGTCCTGCGGCCGCAGCCCCGCCAGCGCGGATCGCATCGCCGCCTCCGCGGCGCGGTCGCCCTCCGTCACGGGATCGAAGCCTGGCCGGGCGTCCGTGCCCCCCTTGTCGTCGACGGCCACGCCGCACCTGAACCTGGCGAGCGTCTCGGGCGCGGCGGCGTCGGCGGCGGCATGGGCCGCGATGCGCAAGGCGTCGCGCAGGGCGGGATCCGCAGCGTTCATGCCGCCGTCCATGGCATGCTCAGGCTGCGGAAAGAACCCTTGCCAGCTCGAAGAGCTGGCGGCGCTGGTTCTCTGGTATCGCGTAGTAGGAACGGACGAGCTGCAGCGCCTCCCTGTCGGCGAGGATATCGCCCTCGACGTCCGGGGCGGCAGCCTCCGGCCCGTCGAGCCCCTCGAAGAAGAAGGACACCGGCACGTCCAGCACGCCTGCGATGTCCCAGAGGCGCGAGGCGCTTATGCGGTTCATCCCGGTCTCGTACTTCTGGATCTGCTGGAACTTGATGCCCACCCGCTCGGCCAGCTGCTGCTGGGTGACGCCCAGCATCCACCGGCGCTGCCGGACGCGCTTGCCCACGTGGATGTCGACGGGATGTTTTGCGGCGTTCATGGTCTCGGCTTCCTTCGATCTCCCGGCGCGCGGCGGGTTGGGCCGTGATCCGGTGCGCGACGTCTCGGCGCGCCGTCCCTTGGGGCATCAAGCGGCATCGGGCGGCGATGTTCCGAACTGGGAAACAGTTTGCGGTTTTGCGCCTATGCAATCCCAGGTGGCATGGATGCATCGACTTCCCAATGGAAGGACCATGGTGACGAGCCGTCCGTCCCATCATTTCAGTGGCTTGCCGGGCGATTGAACTGGAGCAGCATGCCATGGGCCCACCACCGGGGCCCTGGCCACTCAACCGCACGGCGGGGCCCGCGCGAGTTACGCGGAGCCCCTCCGCGAGCTGGTTCCGGCAGCGCCGAGTGCGGCGATAGGCGTCTTGAAACACCCCCTCAGGATGATGATATTCGAAGCAGTTCCCGGATGCGGCGACGCGGCCGGGCGGATCGTTGAACAAGGGGAGGCCTCAGATGGCAGACTTCCAGACGACCCGCGGCTACGATACCGCGGTTTCCGGCGCCCGCGCCGCGCAGATCGACGAGGGCCTGCGCGCCCACATGAACAAGGTCTACGGCACCATGTCCGTGGGCATGCTGATGACCTTCGCCGTCGCCTTCGCGCTCTCGGGCCTCGCGACGACGACCGATCCCGGGCAGGCTACCTTCGCCCTTCGCGAGGGGGTGTACCTGACCGGCCTGGGCGAGGCGCTCTATGCCTCTCCGCTGCGCTGGGTGCTGATGTTCGCCCCGCTGATCTTCGTCTTCGGCTTCGCGGCCGGCATCAATCGCATGTCCGCTGCCACGGCGCAGCTGGTGTTCTACGCCTTCGCCGCGGTGATGGGCGCGTCGATCTCGTCGATCTTCCTCGTCTTCACGGGCGTATCGATCGCGCAGACCTTCCTCGTCACCGCGATCGCCTTCGCGGGCCTGTCGCTCTACGGCTACACGACGAAGAAGGACCTGTCCGGCTGGGGCACGTTCCTGATCATGGGCGTGATCGGCCTGATCGCTGCCTCGATCCTGAACATCTTCATCGCCTCCTCGGCGCTGACCTTCGCGGTATCGGCGATCGGCGTGCTGATCTTCGCGGGCCTGACCGCCTACGACACGCAGCGCATCAAGACCGAATACGTGCAGCATGCCGCGACGGGCGATGCGGAATGGCTGGGCAAGGCGGCCATCATGGGCGCGCTGAGCCTCTACCTCGACTTCATCAACCTCTTCATGTTCCTCCTGCAGTTCCTCGGCAACCGCGAGTGACGGCAGGCGCATGACGCGGACGGGGCCGCCCCTCGGGGCGGCCCTTTTCGTTCGCTGGACGACTTTCGCTCCGGCCCGCTCCGCGCCGGCGTCTCCTGGCCCGTGCGATGGGGCGATCATCTGCGGGCGGCGACGTCGCCCTTCATGCGCGAAGATCGGGACGGGCGCGTGCAGGCAAAGGCGATGACAGGCAGTCCCGCGTCCGAAGAAGACGCCAGCGGCGCGCTCACAGCTTCCTGCACGCGCGGCCCGGCGGGCGGGCCGCGTCGCCGTGACCCGGATCACGAGGACGGCAGCGACAAGCACGAAGGCGTGGAGCGACTCGCCATGACCGCAGTTGCGGCCTCCGCTTCGGTGGCGATTCCTTCAGGACGGCAGGGGCGAGCGGTGGCCGATTGGACGAGGCACGGGCTTGGCGCGAGCCCGATGACGGCCAGCCTTAGCTGGCACCGGCAGCGAAGACAGGCTTGGTTCAAGGAACCGGTTTGCGATCGCGCGACCGTCGCGATTGGAGGGGCCGCGACGGAACCGGCCCTCCGGCCGGGGGATCGACGGCCCGGACGCGATGCCCGCGCGCCCTTGCGGGGACGCGGCGGCGCGCGGGACCGGCCCTCGGGGCGATCTACTTGATCTTGCCTTCCTTGTACTCGACGTGCTTGCGCGCGACCGGGTCGTACTTCTTGATCGAGAACTTGTCGGTCATCGTGCGGGCGTTCTTCTTCGTGACGTAGAAGTGACCCGTCCCGGCGGTCGAGTTGAGGCGGATCTTGATGGTCGTCGGCTTCGCCATGGCGCGGCTCCTGTCGGGGGCCCGCCATGCCGGCGGGCCGAGGCGCGCGGGCGCGCCCGTGAAATCGGAAGTCCGCGCCTTCTACAGCCGCGCCCGCGTCTGTCAACGCGCCGCCGCCGTTAGGGGCGTTCCGGGTCAGGCGCCCATCGGCGGGCGGGCGTTGGCCGAGATGAATCGCACCCGGCCTTCCGCGTCCGCATGGGCCGGCCTGACCGAGACGTCCCAGTCGCCTTCGGGGCCGGCGGCGCGCCTGGCGGGCAGCCGGACGGTCCTTCCCGCGGCGGCGTCGCGCACCGCGGAGGCGAGGCGCGGCCGCTCGCGCGTGAGCCAGAGATCCCACCAGTCGGCGCGGATCCCGCCCCCCGCCAGTTCGCGGCGAGCCCGGGAGTTGAGGAAGACCACCTGGCCCTGGGGCGTCATCAGGGCGGCGAGGCCGGGCGCCTGCTGGATCGCCGTCACCGCGGCCTCGGGCGGGGGTTCGATGCGTGTGATGCCATGCGTCATGACGCCGCGATACATCCCAGGCATTGAAGAAGGGTTAAGGTGCGCGGGGGGCTTGTAAGCCGGATTCTGTTCCCCGCCACCTTCCGGCGACGGGGCGATGACCATTCCTCTGGCGCACCCGTCGCCGGGGCGCTCGAGCCGCCTACCCGGACCCCGGGCCGAAGCGCCCGTGAGGGGTCCCTATTCGGCGTTGCTCCCGGCGGGGCTTGCCTTGCCGTCCCCGTCGCCGAGGCCGCGGTGGGCCCTTACCCCACCGTTTCACCCTTGCCCGCACGAGGTGCGGGCGGTCTGCTCTCTGTGGCGCTTTCCCTCGGCTCTCGCCGGGCGGGCGTTACCCGCCGCCGTCTCTTCGTGGAGTCCGGACTTTCCTCGGGAAGCCCGCCTCGCGGCCGGCGCCCCGCGGCCATCCGGCCCCCCGCGCGGCCCCGGCCTAGGCGCCCGCGGCCGCGGCGTCCACCCGCGTCACGCGCGAGCGGTTGGGCCATCGCTCGGCGACGGCGCGCGCGATGCCCGCGTCGACCGCGTCGAGCGGCCCGTCATGGCCCGGGCGGAACCGCATCCGGAAGGCGGCGAGCCGCGCCTCCGGCGCCGAATGCCAGTCGTACCCGATCCAGTCGAGGTCGGCGTGGAAGCCCGCAGGATCCGACAGGCCCGCACCCTCGGGCCACACCGAGAGCCCCGCCAGCGCCAGCCGCCGCCAGGGAAAACAGGGGCCCGGATCGATCTTGCGCCCGATGGCGACGTCGGAATGACCCAGCACCCGCTCGGGGGCGATCAGGGGGTGCCGGCGCACGATCCCGGCCAGCAGGCGCTCGAGCGCGGTGATCTGGGCGTCGGGGAAAGGGCCCGTGCCCGGATGGTCGAGCTCGATCCCCACGGAGTTCGAGTTGACGTCCGCCACCCCGCCCCAGCGCCCCAGGCCGGCATGCCAGGCGCGCCGCCCCTCGTCCACGAGACGCCAGATCCCGCCATCCGCCCCGATCAGCCAGTGGCAGGAGACCTGCGCCTCCGGGTCCGACAGGCGCCTCGCGGCGTCCTCGGCCGAGGCCATCGCGGTGTAGTGCACGATCGCCATGTCGATGCGCGACCCCGGATGACGGGGGCCGTGACTGGGCGACGGATGCTCGCGGACGGTCAGCGGCCCACCGCGGCCCGGTAGGGCGCGGGCGACCAGCCGCAGGCGAACCCGTCCCCGTCCGGGTCGAGGCCCTCGCGGTCGCGGTCTGGCCCGCCGGCGGCGAGGAATGCCGCCTGCGCCCGGTCGGCGGAGGAATAGCGCGCGCAGTTCCGCTCCTGCCGGGAGGCGGAGAAGACGCCGCCGCGCCGGTAGATCGGCTGCCCGACGGCGTTGGTGGTCGAGAGTGCGAACTGCGCGAGGTTGGGCCCGGTGCTCTCGGGCCGGGCGGGAAGGGCCGTGGGCTGCACGACCTCGAAGGCGGCGCGGTTCTGCGCCATGCGCTCCGCGTCGGACTGGATGCTCTCGCGCTCGGCGACGGCGTCGAAGCTCTGCTCGTCGGAGATGCCGCGCGGACCGGGCACGATCACCGGAGTTCCGGGGGTGGCGGGACCGACGGCGACGGGACCGGGCGTCGTGAAGGGCTGCGCCGGGACGGCAGGGGGGGTGGCAGGGGGCGCCGAGGGAACGGCGGCCGCGGCCGGACGGGCCGGGGCGCCTGGCTGCACGGCCTCGACGGCGGCGGCGATCGTGGGGTTCAGGCCGGCCGCGCCGGGCGTGCCCGGAGCCGGCTCGCCGCCCGGGGGGGGCGCGGCATCCGCCGACGCCCCGAGAAGGGCCGCGTTCCGCTGGGCACGGGCCTGCGCCTGCGCCGCCTGGTAGTCGCGGTAATTGCCGAAGCCCACCCCTTCGCCACGGGCGACGCGGCCCTGGGGGCCGTTGTCGGGGATCTGCGGCTGGCAGGCCGCCAGCGCGATCGCGAGGGGAAGGATCCGCCACATGACCCGCAGCCTACCACCAGCGCCGGGGACGTGCCACGAAGCCCGCGCGCTCCTCGACCGCGCTGGCGAGATTCAGCAACTCCCCCTCTTCCCAGGGGCGGCCGACGAGCTGCAGCCCGAGGGGCAGCCCCCGGGCGTCGAGCCCCGCCGGGACGCTGATCCCCGGCAGCCCGGCGAGGTTCACCGTCACCGTGAACACGTCGTTGAGGTACATCTGCACCGGATCGCCCGACGCCGAGCCTAGGGGGAAGGCCGCCGAAGGGGTGGCCGGGGTCAGGATCGCGTCGACCCCGTCCGCGAAGACATCCTCGAAGTCCTTCTTGATCAGGGTGCGGACCCGGCGGGCGCGATTGTAGTAGGCGTCGTAGAAGCCCGCCGAAAGGACGTAGGTGCCCACCATGACGCGGCGCTGCACTTCGTCGCCGAAGCCCTCGGCGCGGGTCTTCTCGTACATCTCGGTGACGCCGTCGCCCTGGTCCAGCGCCGCGCGGCGGCCGTAGCGGACCCCGTCGTAGCGCGCGAGGTTCGAGGACGCCTCGGCGGGCGCGATGACGTAGTAGGCGGGAAGCGCGTACTTCGTGTGCGGCAGGGTGATGTCCCGCAGCTCCGCGCCCGCGTCGGCGAGCATCCGGCGCCCCTCCGCCCAGAGGGCCTCGATCTCGCCGGGCATGCCGTCCAGCCGGTACTCCTTCGGCACGCCGATGACCTTGCCGCGCACGTCGCCGTCCAGCATCGCCTCGAGGTCCGGCACCGCGCGGTCGGCAGAGGTCGAGTCCTGCGGGTCGTGCCCCATCATGGCGCGGCCCAGGATCGCGGCGTCGCGCACCGTCTTCGTCATCGGGCCGGCCTGGTCGAGCGAGGAGGCGAAGGCCACGATCCCCCAGCGCGAGCAGCGCCCATAGGTGGGCTTCAGCCCCACGATGCCCGTGAAGGCGGCCGGCTGGCGGATCGAGCCGCCCGTGTCGGTGCCGGTCGCCCCCAGCACGAGGTCGGCGGCCACCGCGGCGGCGGATCCGCCGGACGAGCCGCCAGGCGTCAGCGCCGCGTCGCCCTCCCCCGCCTTCCAGGGGTTCACGGCGTCGCCATAGGTGCTGGTCTCGTTCGAGCTGCCCATGGCGAACTCGTCCATGTTCAGCTTGCCGACCATCACCGCGCCCTGGTCCCAGAGCTGCCGCGTCACGGTCGATTCGTATTCCGGCCGGAACCCCTCGAGGATGCGGGAGCCGGCCTGCGAGGGCACGCCTTCGGTGCAGAAGAGGTCCTTGATCCCCAGCGGGATGCCGCAAAGGTCGGGCGCGTCCGCCCCCCGGGCCCGCAGCACGTCGTCCGCCGCGGCGGCCTGGGTGCGGGCGATCTCGAACGTGTCGTGGACCACGGCGTTCAGCGCCCGGGCGCCCTCGACCGCCTCGATGGCCGCCTCGGCGATGTCCGTCGCCCGGAGGTCGCCCGCCCGCATCCGGTCGCGGGCATCCGCGATGGTCAGGCCCTGCAGCATGTCGGCGCTCATTCCACCACCTTCGGCACGGCGAAGAAGCCCTCGCGGGCCTCGGGGGCGTTCTTCAGGATGCGGTCCGGCATCCCGCCGCTCGTCACCACGTCCTCGCGGCGCTTGAGGCGCATCGGGGTCACGCCGGTCATCGGCTCGACGCCCTCGACGTCCACCTCGTTCAGCTGCTCGACGAACCCGAGGATGCGCCCGAACTCCTCCGCGAGGGGGGCGAGCCGCTCCTCGGGGACGGCGATGCGCGCCAGCTTGGCGACGCGGCGCGCCGTCTCGGCGTCGATCTCGGACATGGGCACCCCCGGCTCTGGAACGGCGCCGCGATACGGCGCGGGCGGGGGGCCTTCAAGGGCGGGCGAGGTGACGCCGGTGCACCTCGATCATCCAACCCAGCATCACGCCGTTCAGGACGTGCCACCAGAGATGGGTGCCGACGGGGATCGCCGCGCAGAGCGGCATGTCGAGCGAGCGGAGGGTCAGGGAGAGGACGAGGATCGCCGCGCCGATCCCGAGGCCGCGCGCGGTCATGGGCGCGCGGAGGCGCAGGAGGACCGCGTAGATGGCGATGAGCAGGGGAACGGGCCAGTAGAACGCGCTGATGCCGAAGAAGGGCAGCGCCGCGAAGGCGGGGGTCAGCAGCGCGGCGTAGGGCACGAAGGCGAGCGTGCCGAGTGCGGTCGCCCAGTGCGGCATACCCCAGAAATCGCGGTTCGCCGCCCAGATATAAGCCAGGATGAAGAGGCCGATCGGCACCGTGTCCGCCAGGGAGGCCCAGCGCGTCGCGAGGGTATGGAAGAGGAAGCTGCCGATCCCGATCGCGGCGAGCAGGACGATCAGGACCGTCTCGACGGGCGTGCGGCGGGCGACCGTCCGGCGCCACATCACGATGGCGGCCAAGAGGAAGGAAGCGTTCGTCGCCGCGTTCAGCGGCTCGGCCCAGAAGGCGAAGCCGATGCGCTCGCAATAGCCGTCGACGCGTTCAGTCCACATGCGGGCGTTTCAGCATGCGGACCGCCCGCCGGGCAACCGTGGCCCGGCGGGCGGTGCCGTCGCCCCCCGCATCCGGACGGGGGGCGTGCGGCGATCAGCTGTCGGTGTCGATCACGTCGTCGGAATCCACGTAGTAGCGGCCGCCTTCGGCGAAGTCCGCGTCCGCGGTCTGAAGCTCGGTGTCGTCGAGATCGCCCGAAGCGTCGAGGTCGTAGGCGCCGAAGATGCCCCTGTTGAACTCGTCCTCGGTGAGGTCGCCGGAGGCGTCGGCGTCATAGCCGGCGAAGTCGTCGGAATAGTCGCCGTACTCGTCCTCGGTCAGGACGCCGTCCTGGTTCGCGTCGAGCGACGTGTAGAGCCCCGAGGTGCCGAGGCCCTCGTCGAATTCGTCCATGGTGGCGATGCCGTCGGCATCGGTGTCGAAGTCCATCATGCCCGTTTCCATATCGGTCTGGGCGAAGGCGACGCCGGCGGCGAGCGCGGCGATCGAGGCGGCGGTGGCGAAGAGCGTCTTCATCGAAGTTCTCCATGATGTCGTTGTGATGTCGTTGTGCGTGTGCGAGCCCTTTTCAGGGGGCCAACCGTAGAACGCCGATCAGGGGTGGGCGCGTTCCCGTGAGCCCCGCCCGGACGCGCGGGGTTCGGCCATTTTCCGCCGGCCGATCAGCGCCTTTCGGCGAAGAACCCCCGCAGGAGGGCGGCGGAGGCCACGGCGCCGACGCCGGCGATCACCTCGGGCGCGTGGTGGGCCTGGGGGTGGTCCAGGACGCGTGCGCCGTGCCGGACGCCGCCGGACTTGGGATCGGGCGCGCCGTAGATCAGCCGGTCCAGCCGCGCGGCGGCGATGGCGGCGGCGCACATGGCGCAGGGCTCGAGCGTGACCCAGAGGGCATGGCCCTCCAGCCGCTCGGAGCCGCGCGCGCCGCAGGCCGCGCGGATGGCGAGGATCTCGGCATGGGCGGTGGGGTCGGCGCGCTCGCGCGTCCGGTTGCCGGCCCGGGCGACGACGCGGCCGGACGGATCGCAGATTACGGCCCCCACGGGGACCTCGCCCCGAAGGGCGGCGGCCTGCGCCTCGGCGAGTGCGGCCCGCATGTGATCCTCGAAGCCCATGCGTCCGGGTGCCTCGGCCGGCTGGACAAGTCCAGCCGCCGCGCCCTAGGGGCCGGCATGGCCGAACGGATCGCCAAGTTCCTCTCCCGCGCGGGGATCGCCTCGCGCCGCGAGGTCGAGCGCATGATCGAGGCGGGGCGCGTCAGCGTGGACGGGCGCGTGCTGGACGGCCCCGCCTTCACAGTCGAGGGGACCGAGCGGATCGCGGTGGACGGTCGCCCCGTCGACGCGCCCGAGGCACCGCGCCTCTGGCTCTACCACAAGCCCGCGGGCCTCGTGACCACCGCCTCGGACGAGAAGGGCCGCCCGACCGTGTTCGACGCCCTGCCCGAGGACATGCCCCGCGTGATGAGCGTCGGGCGCCTCGACCTGAACTCCGAAGGGCTGCTGCTGCTGACGAACGACGGCGGAATCAAGCGCCGGCTCGAGCTGCCGAGCACCGGCTGGCTGAGGCGCTACCGGGTGCGGGCTGACGGCGCGGCGTCCGAGGCGAAGCTGGACGTGCTGCGCGAGGGCGTGGAGATCGGGGGCGAGCGGTTCCGCCCCATGGAGGTGTCCTTCGATCGTCAGCAGGGCCGCAACGCTTGGCTGACCGTCGGCCTGCGCGAGGGCCGCAACCGCGAGGTCCGCCGCGCCTTCGAGGCGATCGACCTGAAGGTCTCGCGCCTGATCCGCGTCTCCTACGGGCCATTCCGGCTTGGCCAGATCAAGCCTGGCGAGGTTCAGGAGGTCCGCCCCCGGGTCCTGAGCGACCAGCTCGGCCTCGCGGAGAAGGGCCCCCAGGCCAAGCCGAAGCGCCGCCGCGCCCCGAAGCGCTGATCCCCGTGGCCGCGGTGCCGGGACCCCCGTCCGATGCCGGCCGGGGCGCCGCGGCGCCGCCGGGACCGGAATCCCCCAGCCCGCGCCTTTGTCGGTCGGGGGGACGAAACGGGGGTGCGGCATCCACGCATGCCGGTCTAGAACCCCCCGACACCCAAGACGGAGCCAGACATGGGCGACATCCTCACGCCGGAGAACCTCGGCAACCTGCTCATGCTCTGCTTCCTCCAGGCGGTGCTGGGCTTCGACAACCTCCTCTACATCTCGATCGAATCGCAGCGCGCGCCGCTCGCGCAGCAGAAGGCGGTCCGGTTCTGGGGAATCGTCATCGCGGTGGCGATGCGGGTCGTCCTGCTCTTCGTGATGATCCAGCTGATCGGCCTGTTGTCCGAGCCGTTCTTCCGTTTCGCCTGGGAGGGGGTGCTGACCGGCGCGGTCAACTTCTCCACGGTGGTCTTCGTCTTCGGCGGGGTCTTCATCATCTACACGGCCGTGAAGGAGATCGCGCACCTCCTATCGGTGGACCAGCTCGGCCACGGGGTCGAGCACAAGGGCGGCAAGTCGGCCGTGCAGGTCGTCACGCTGATCGTCTTCGTGAACCTAGTCTTCTCCTTCGACTCCGTGCTCTCGGCGCTCGCGATTACGGACGTGTTCTGGGTTCTGGCGACGGCGATCGTCCTCTCGGGGGTAGCGATGCTGGTCCTCGCGGACGCGGTGACCGAGTTCATCGAGAAGAACCGCATGTTCGAGGTGCTCGGCCTCTTCATCCTGCTGATCGTCGGCGTGGTCCTCCTGGGCGAGGCGGGCGTCGCGGCCGAGCACGCGACCCATCTCGAGGAGGACGTCATCCGGGTCTTCGGCTATCCGATCGTGCCCATGTCGAAGACGACCTTCTACTTCGCGGTGATCGTCCTCTTCGTCTGCGAGATCATTCAGACGGGCTACTCGCGCAAGTTGAACGGCCAGCGGCGCACGCAGTCGCGCCTGTGAGCCGCCCAAAGCGCCGCCGCCGCGCGGGTTCGAGTTGGCCTTCCCGGCCCCCCGCGCTTAGGTAGCGTCCGTAGCCGCCGCAGAAGGGTCCCGGAATGTTCGGCAACGCGCTCGACAAGGTCGCCTTCGTGCTGCTGTTCGTCCTTCTGATGACCGTGGCCCTCGGGCGTGCGGGCGGGGCGCTCTGATGGCGCGGCGCTACGGGGGGCGCTACTCGCCCAAGGGCGGGGGCACCGGGGCGCCGGACGCCCCTTCCCTGCCCGAGCTGCGGCAGGGCCCGGTGGGGCTTCGCGCGAACCTCCTCTGGGTGCCGCCGGCGGTCCTGACGCTGACGGCGTTCCTCTCCGGCGGGGCGGCCCTGCTCGGCGGGCTTGCGGGTGCGGGGCTGCTGTTCCTCTGCGCCTGGCTGACTCGCGAGGGGCTGCAGGCCGAGGCGGCCTTCGACGCGCGCGAGGTCGCGCGCCGCCCGGCGATCCCCCGCAAGCTCTTCGGCTCGGCCGCGGCCGGGCTCGGGGTCGCGGCGGCGACGGTGCCGGCGGGCGCGCCCCTGACGGGCGTGCTGCTCGGCGTGCTGGCGGCGGCGCTGCACCTCGCGGCCTTCGGGCCGGACCCGCTGCGCGACAAGGGCGCGAAAGGGGCCGACGCGCTGCAGTCGGGCCGGGTCGCCGACGCCGTCGGCGAGGCCGAGGCGAAGCTGGCCGCCGCGCGCGGGCGCCTCGTCGCCCTTCGCGACCGCGAGGCGACGGAACGCTTCGACGCCTTCGCCGCCGAGGCGGGGCGTCTCTTCCGCCAGGTCGAGGCGGACCCCGCAGACTATGCGGGCGCCCGCAAGCACCTGGGCGTCTACCTCCAGGCGGCCCATGACGCGACGGAGAAGTTCGTCGCCCTCCAGTCCCGCGCCCCGTCCCCGGACGCGCGGGCAAGCTACCTGTCCCTTCTGGACGACCTGCGCGGCGGCTACGCGCAGCGGACCGAAACCCTCATGCTCGACGACCGCACCGGCATGGACGTCGAGATCGACGTCCTGCGCGACCGCCTGCGGCGCGAGGGCATCAAAGTGGAGTGATACCGCCCATGAAGACCGAGATCCGCCAGAAGGCCGAAGCCTCGCAGACCCTCGTGGACGAGGTGAATCAAGTGTCCCTTCCCGAGCCCGCCCCCGCCGGCGACCTGCCCGCCACGACCGATCCCGCCGCGCGGCCCGAGATAGAGAGGCGGATCGCCGAGATCGACCTTTCGGACACGGGTTCCATTGTCTCGTTCGGGTCGGCCGCCCAGGCCGAGCTCCAGCAGATATCGCAGGCGATGCTGGCGGACGTGAAGAACAAGGACGTCGGACCGGCCGGCAACTCCCTCCAGGAGATCGTGTCGACCATCCGCGGCTTCTCCGTCGAGGAGCTGGACATGGGCCGCAAGCGCTCCTGGTGGGAGCGGCTTCTGGGCCGGGCCACGCCCATCGCGAAGTTCCAGGCGCGGTTCGAGGACGTGCAGGGGCAGATCGACAAGATCACCGACGACCTGCTGAGCCACGAGCACGTGCTCCTGAAGGACATCAAGTCGCTCGATGCGCTCTACGACAAGACGTTGAACTTCTACGACGAGCTGGCGGTCTACATCGCCGCCGGCGAGGAGAAGCTGCGCCGCATCGACGCCGACGACATCCCCGCCGCCGAGAAGGCCGTCCAGGACGCTGCGGAGGACGACCAGGTCATGCGCGCCCAGGAGCTGCGCGACCTGCGCGCCGCCCGCGACGACCTCGAGCGCCGCGTGCACGACCTGAAGCTGACGCGGCAGGTAACGATGCAGTCCCTGCCCTCGATCCGCCTCGTGCAGGAGAACGACAAGAGCCTCGTCACCAAGATCAACTCGACCCTCGTGAACACCGTCCCCCTGTGGGAGACGCAGCTCGCCCAGGCCGTCACCATCCAGCGCAGCGCGGACGCCGCCGGCGCGGTGCGCGACGCGAACGACCTGACGAACGAGCTGCTGCGGTCCAACGCCGAGAACCTGCGCACCTCCAATAAGGCCATCCGTGAGGAGATGGAGCGCGGCGTCTTCGACATCGAGGCGGTGAAGCATGCGAACGCCGAGCTGATCGCCACGATCCAGGAATCGCTTCAGATCGCCGACGAGGGCAAGGCCAAGCGCGCCGCCGCCGAGGCCGAGCTGGAGAAGATGGAGGCCGACCTGCGCGATACCCTCGCCTCGGCCAAGGCTGGCGGGTCGGGCAAGGTCGCCGGCGCCGCCCTTCGGCCCGCCGGCTGAGATGGGGGGCACGGCCGGCATCAAGGCGTGGGCGGGCGCGGCGCTGGTGGGCGCCGCTCTCTCCGGCTGCGTCCCCGTGCCGGAGGCCGCCCCGCCCCCGCCGCCGCCGCCTCCCCCCACCGCCGCGCCCGAGACGTCGCCCTCGCCCGATGCTCGGGGCGACCGGCTCGTGGAGGAGACGACGCGCTACTACGCCGGCCTTCAGCGGAGCCTTCTCGCGCGCGGCCTTCTCCGGACCGAGCGCGCGCCCTCCGACGCCCCGTTCGACGCCCGCGACCTGACCGAGAGCTTCGTCCGCGTCGCCCTCTTCGACGAGTACGACTCCGCCTCGCGGCAGCGGGCCACGCCGTCGCCCCTGCGCCGCTTCGCCGCGCCGGTGCGCCTCGCGCTGCGCTTCGACGCGCGCGTGCCGACGTCGCGGCGCGCGCTGGCCGAGCGCGAGCTGACCGCCTACGCCCGGCGCCTCTCGGAGGCGACGCGCCATCCCGTCGGCCTCGGCACCCCGCCCAACTTCCACGTCCTCGTCCTGACCGAGCCGGGCCGCCGCGCCGCCGCGCCCCTCCTGCGCGAGCTGGTGCCCGGCATCTCGGCCGGCGCGGTGCGGACGGTCACGAACATGCCCGGGTCGATCAACTGCCTCGTGCTGGCCTTCACGCCGCCCGGGGCGGAGACCTACACCCAGGCCGTCGCCGTGATCCGCGCCGAGCATCCCGACCTGCTCTTCCGGGGCTGCATCCACGAGGAGGTGGCGCAGGGCCTCGGCCTCGCGAACGACAGCCCCGCCGCGCGCCCCTCGATCTTCAACGACGACGAGGAGTTCGGCCTGTTGACCGAGCACGACGAGCTTCTGCTGCGGATCCTCTACGACCCCCGCCTGCGCCCCGGCATGGGCGCGGCGGAGGCGCGCCCCGTCGTGCGGGGCATCGCCGAGGAGCTGCTGGCGGGGCCGGGGCCGTCGTGAGGCTTCTCGCGGCGCTCTTCCTCGTCGCGCTGCCGGCCGCGGCGAAGGCCGAGCCGGGGGCGCTGGCATGGATTCGGGCGGGTTCGAGCCCGGCCGACGAGGTGGTTAAGGCCGGCATTTGGCATCCGCTCGGCGGCACGGTCCTCGCCATCGACCCGCTGACCTTGCTGGGCAGCGTCCACGACCCGATCCCCGTGCCGGACCGCCCTGCCCGGGGGGTGTTCGGCCTTCGCAACTTGGAGAGCGGGGCGCGCACCTCGGCTATGATGCTCGTCTGGTCGGACGCCGCGCCGGTCGGCGGCGAGGACCTCAGCACGATCGGCGTGGACACCGGCCTCGCCGCCTTCGCCACGCCCAAGGACGTCGAGGGCCTCGAACGCCATGCCGACGACCAGGGGACCTCTACGCCGCGCAGATCGAGACGCTCTACCCCGGGCCGTTCCTCGTCGACCTGCCCGGGACGTCGGCCTTCCCCTTTTCGGGCAGCGGCTGGGGTGACGGCGGCTATCCGTTGGCCAGCCTGATTGACGCGGAGGGTGACATGGTGGCCCTCTATGCCCAGTTCATGACGGACGGGGAGGACTGGCACCTGCCGCCGCCCTGCGCTGTCACCGCGTCCTGATCCCGGAGGAACCCATGCCCATCTTCGACTTCCTCAAGGGCGAGCTGATCGACGTCATCCACTGGACGGACGACACGCGCGACACGATGGTCCACCGCTTCGAGCGACAGGGTCATGCCATCAAGTACGGCGCCAAGCTGACCGTCCGCGAGGGGCAGGCGGCGGTCTTCGTCCACGAGGGGCAGCTCGCGGACGTGTTCAAGCCCGGGCTCTACATGCTCGAGACGAACAACATGCCGGTGATGACGACGCTGCAGCACTGGGACCACGGCTTCCAGTCGCCCTTCAAGTCCGAGATCTACTTTGTCGCCACCCGCCGGTTCACCGACCAGAAATGGGGCACGAAGAACCCGATCATGATGCGCGACCCCGAGTTCGGGCCCGTCCGCATCCGCGCCTTCGGCACCTACGCGGTGCGCGTGACCGACCCCGGCCTCTTCATGCAGGAGATCGTCGGCACGGACGGCGAGTTCACGACCCATGAGATCACCTTCCAGATCCGCAACGTGATCGTGCAGGCCTTCTCGCGCATCGTCGCCGGCTCGGGCATCGCGGTGCTCGACATGGCCGCCAACACGCAGGAGATGGGGGGGCTTCTCGCCAAGGCGATCTCGGAGACGATCCGCGGCTACGGCCTCGAGCTGCCCGAGCTCTACATCGAGAACATCTCGCTGCCCCCGGCGGTCGAGGCGGCGCTCGACAAGCGCACCTCCGTCGGGATCGCGGGGGATCTGAACAAGTTCTCCCAATACTCCGCCGCCGAGGCGATGACGGCGGCCGCGCAGAACCAAGGCTCCGCCGGCGGCGGAATGGGCGCGGGGATCGGCGCGGGCCTGGGCATGGCGATGGGCGGCATGATGACGGGCGGCCAGCAACCCGGGCCCTGGGGCCCCCGCCCCGTCGAGGCGGCGCCAGCCCCGCCGCCTCCGCCTGTCGAGCATGTCTGGCACATCGCGGAAGACGGGCGGACGGAGGGGCCCTTCTCGAAGGCCAGGATGGGCCGGATGGCGGCGGAGGGCGCCCTGACGCGCGACACGCTCGTCTGGACGGCCGGGCAGGATGGCTGGCAACGCGCCGGCGAGGTCGACGAGCTCGCCCAGCTCTTCACCGTGATGCCGCCGCCGCCACCGCCGCCGCAGGGATGACGGGGCGCCCCTTTGGCCATTCCGCCCGGCACGGCTAGGACGCCACCCATGGACGACCTGCCGCTTCCGCCTACGCCGATCCAGGATCACCGCTTTCCCTGCCCGGCCTGCGGGGGGGACATGCGGTTCGATCCCGCCTCGCAGGGGCTTCTCTGCGATCATTGCGGCAACGCCGAGCCCCTGCCGCCGCCGGACGGGGCCGCGCGCGCCCTCGCCATGCACGAGATCGACCTCGCCGAGGGCCTCGCGCGCGGCGGGGCCGCGGCTGAGGCCGTCACCGAGACCACGCGCGTCGTCGCCTGTCCCAACTGCGGCGCCCGGACCGAGATGGACCCCGGCGTCACCGCCGCCACCTGCCCCTATTGCGACACGCCCGTCGTGGCCGCCGACGCGGCCCCCGACCGGCACGTGAAGCCCGCAGGCCTCCTGCCGTTCCTCCTGACCGAGAAGGACGCGCGCGGTGCCATGCGGCGGTGGCTGCGCGGCCTCTGGTTCGCCCCCAACGCCCTGCGGAAATACGCCCGCAACACCCGGCCGATGCAGGGGGTCTACGCACCGCACTGGACCTTCGACGCCGCCACCACGACCCGCTACGCCGGCCAGCGCGGCATCCACCGGACGGAGAGCTACCGCACCGCGAACGGCAAGACCGCCACCCGCATCCGCACGGATTGGTACCCCGCCTCCGGCACGGTGCGGGTCCGGTTCGACGACGTGCTGGTGCCGGCCTCGACATCCCTGCCCGAGCATCTGCGCGAGGGCCTCCACCCTTGGGAGCTGAAGCGCCTCGATCCCTACCGCCCCGCCGCGCTGGCCGGCTTCCGGGCGGAGGCGTACACGGTCGGGATTCGCGAGGGCTGGACCGGGGCGCAGACCCGGATGCAGCCGGGGATCGACGCCGCCATCCGCCGCGACATCGGCGGCGACGTGCAGCGCATCACCGCCAAGGAGACCCGCTACGAGGACGAGACGTTCAAGCACATCCTCCTGCCGCTCTGGATCGCGGCCTACCGCTATGGCGGCAGGTCCTGGCGCTTCGTGGTGAACGGGCAGTCCGGCGCCGTCCGGGGCGAGCGGCCCTACTCGCCCTGGAAGATCGCCTTCGCGGTGATCGGCGCGGTGATCCTCGCTGCGGCGGCGTTCTACCTCTACGACATCGCGCAGACGGGCGGGGCTGTCTTCGACACGTTCGGCGGCGGCCCGACCCTCGTCCCGGTCGAGCCCGTCCGGCCCGCCGGCGGCGCGCCGCCCGCCACGGGAGGCAGCCCGCTAGGCACGCCGGTCCTCGACCTCGACTGAGGGCGTTGCCCCCACGCATCCCTTTCGCAACAACCGCCCGAGGAGGACCGACCATGATCGTCTGCGCCGGCGAGGCCCTGATCGACATGCTGCCGCGCGACCTGCCGGACGGCGGCACCGCCTTCGCGCCCCATCCGGGCGGATCGGTCATGAACACGGCCGTCGCCGCCGCCCGGCTCGGCGCGCGCACGGGGTTCGTGTCGGGCCTCTCCACTGACCTCTTCGGGAAGGTTCTGACGGACCACTTGGACGGATCTGGCGTCGATCGCTCCGCCGCCGTGCGGTCGGGCCGCCCGACGACGCTGGCCTTCGTGACGCTGCAGGACGGCCACGCCGCCTATGCGTTCTACGACGAGAACACCGCCGGGCGCATGCTCTCCCCCGAAGACATGCCGGACCTGCCGGACGGGGCCGCCGCCCTCTTCTGCGGCGGCATCTCCCTGCCGGTCGAGCCGTGCGGGACGGCCTACGAGGCGCTGTTCCTCCGCTCGGGGGGCGTCGCGCGGATGATCGACCCCAACGTCCGCACGTCCTTCGTCGCGGACGAGGGGGCGTTCCGCGCGCGGATGGACCGGATGCTGGCGGCCGCGGACGTAGTCAAGGTCTCGGACGAGGACCTGCGCTGGCTGACGGGCGAGCGCGACATGGGCCGCGCGGCGGGGGCGATGCGCGCCAAGGGCCCGGCCCTCGTCTGCGTGACGGAAGGCGCGAAGGGCGCGACGGGGCATTGGGCGGGCGATCCCGTCCAGGTTCCGGCCGCACGGGCCGAGGTCGTGGACACGGTCGGCGCGGGCGACACGTTCAACGCAGGCGTCCTCGTCGCCCTGTCGGAGGCGGGCCTCCTTGCCCCGGGGCTGCCCGGCCTCTCGGCGGACGACGTGCGCGCCGCCCTCTCCCTCGGGGCGGTGGCCGCCGCGGTCACGGTCTCGCGCGCGGGCGCGAACCCGCCCTGGAGGGACGAGCTGTGAGGGCCCTCCTCCAGCGCGTCTCGGAGGCGCGGGTCGAAGTGGGCGGCGCCGTCATCGGGGAGATCGGCGAGGGCCTTCTGGTGCTGGCCTGCGCCATGCGGGGGGATGCCCCGGACGCCCCCGAGCGGATGGCCGGCAGGATCGCCAAGCTGCGCGTGTTCCGCGACGCGGAGGCGCGGATGAACCGCTCCGTGCTCGACGCGAAGGGCGCGATCCTCGTCGTCTCGCAGTTCACGCTCGCGGCCGACACGGCGCGCGGGAACCGCCCCGGCTTCTCTGCGGCCGCCCCGCCCGAGGAGGCGTCGAAAGCCATGGACCGCCTCGCCGCCGCGATCCGAAACCTCGGCCTGCCGGTCGCGACCGGACGTTTCGGGGCGGACATGAAGGTCTCGCTCGTCAACGACGGGCCGGTGACGATCTGGCTCGACGACGCGGCGCCGTGACCGGGGCCGCCCGTACATGCCCGGTCCCGCAGCACTCGCGGCCGGGACAGACGGGTTTCGCGCCCCTTCCCGTCCCCCCCGCAGCGCCCGGCCCTGCCAGCGGAAGATCAAGGTCTGCCCCGGACGAAGCTGGACGGTGCCGGTGATCCCCGACCCCCGCCGTTTCCTGCGCGGCCTCTTCGACGCCGCCGTCGCCGCTGCGGACCCCATGCGCGCGCTCGGACCCCACCTGCCGAAGCGGCCGCCGGGCCGGACCCTCGTCCTGGGTGCGGGGAAGGCCGCCGCCCGCATGGCCGAGGCGGTCGAGGCGGAGTGGGGGCCGTGCGAGGGCCTGGTGATCGCCCGCTACGGCTACGGAAGGCCTCTTCGCGGCATCGAATGCGTGGAAGCCGCCCATCCCGTCCCCGACGCGGCGGGCGAGGCGGCCACGCGCCGCATTCTCGCCCTCGCGGCAGGCCTCGGCGAAGGCGACCTCCTCCTCTTCCTCGTCTCCGGCGGGGCGTCGGCCTTGCTGACGGCGCCGCGCGCGCCGCTCACGCTTCGGGACATGATCGCGGTGAACGAGGCGCTCCTCACCTCGGGTCTGCCGATCGGGGCGATGAACCGGGTCCGCAGGCAGCTCGACGGGGCGAAGGGCGGCGCGGTGGCCGCCGCGGCCTTTCCCGCCCGGACCCTGACGCTGGCCATCTCGGACGTGCGGGGGGACGATCCCGTCCTCATCGGCTCTGGCCCCACGGCGGGCGGCCGTGCGCCGGCGGGAATGCTTCCCTCGCTCGCGCCGCGTCTGCCGGCCGACGTGCGCCCCCTTCTCCTCGGGGCGCAGAACGCGCTCGCCGACGACGACCCCCGCCTCGCCCGCGCCGAGACCCGCGTCGCGATCGCCCCCTCCCGCTCCCTCCTCGTGGCCCGCAGGCTGGCGGAGGAGGCGGGGCTGAAGATCCTCGATCTGGGGGAGTTGGAGGGCGAGGCGCAAGCTGTCGCCCGCGAGCATGCTGCCCTCGCCCGCCGGACCGAAGGGCCGGCGCTGATCCTCTCGGGGGGCGAGCTGACCGTGACCCGCTCGCCGGACGCGAGCGGGACCGGCGGGCCAAATGCGGAATACGCGCTGGCCCTTGCCCTCGCGCTGGAGGGCGCGCCCGGCATCCATGCCATCGCGTGCGACACGGACGGCGTGGACGGCGCGTCCGAGGTGGCGGGCGCCCTGATCGGTCCGGGCACCCCGCTGGACGGCGGGGCCGAAGCGCTGGCGCAGCACGACGCGCATGGCTTCTTCGGGCGCGCCCGTGGCCAAGTGGTCACCGGCCCCACGTTGACGAACGTGAACGACTTCCGCGCGATCCTGGTCGACCGCTAGTCCAGCAGCCGCGCCACCCGCAGCACCGCGAACTCATAACCCTGCACCCCGCAGCCCACGATCACCGCGTCCGCCCGGGCCGAGACGTAGGAATGGTGGCGGAACGCCTCGCGCCGGTGAACCTGCGAGATATGGACCTCCACCACGGGCCCCTCGAAGGCCGAGAGCGCGTCGAGCAGCGCGATGGAGGTGTGCGTCCATGCCCCCGCGTTGATCACGACGGCATCCGCATCCTGACGCGCGGCGTGCACGCGCTCGAGCATCGCGCCCTCGTGGTCGGTCTGGAAGGCGTCGAGCTCGTGGCCTGTGCCCTGCAGCGCGTCGCGGCAGGCCGCCTCAACATCCTCCAGCGTGTCGTGCCCGTAGATCGCCGGTTCCCGAAGTCCCAGCAATCCGAGGTTCGGCCCGTTCAGCATCAGGATCGTCGCCATGGGCCTCATCACAGCGCACGCCCGTCCCCCTGGCAAGCGCCGCGCGCAACGCCTTGCCCCGGCTGATGCAACGGACGCGCAGCTTGGAACCCCGGCCGGGCGGGCCGGTTGGCCCTTCGACACCGGAGGAGCCCATGCAGCGCCGCATCGTCACCCTTGCCGCCGCGGCCTTCGCCGCCGCCGCGCCCCTCGTCGCGGAGGAGGCCGAGCGCGAGGTCCTGCCCGCTGCCCCCCTAACGCTGGAAGACGTCGCCGTAGCGCCCTTCTGCCCGTTCGATGCGGCCGACCCCCGCCGCCTCGCTGCCCTCAAGGCCGTCGCAGGACCTCGCGCACCGGCGGCAGAGCGCCCGTTCGCGGCCCTCCAGGGGGCCGCGTGCGGGGGCTGAACGACGAAGGGCGGCCCCGAAGGACCGCCCCCGCGTCCCAGCTCTCGCGGGATCAGTTCCCGGTGATGGTGATCCGGCCGTCGGTGTAGGGCTCGTAGGCGCCCTGCCCGCCCAGGTACTCGGCCACCACGTCGGCGAGGTCCGGGCCGAAGTCGTAGGCGTTCGCCGCGTCCTCGAACATCGCGTAGCCGTCGCCGCCGTTGCGGACGTAGTTGTTCGACACCGCGAGATAGGTCGCATCGGGGTCGATGGGCTCGCCGCCGACCATGACGTCGCCGATCCGGCTTCCCGCCTCCTTCGAGACGTCGGCGGAGAAGCTCATCCCCGCGACCTGCGGGAAGCGGCCGGCGCCTTCCTCGAACTGGCTCACGCCATTCTCGAGCGCGTCGATCACGTCCTGGCCGGTCACCTCGAAGGTCGAGAGGGTGTTCTGGAAGGGCAGCACGGTCAGCACCTCGCCCATCGTGACCTCGCCGCCGTCGATGGAAGCGCGCACGCCGCCGCCGTTCTGGATGGCGATCTGCGCGCCCTGGTCGGCCACGCGGTCCAGCATCGCGTCCGCCACGAGGTTGCCCATCGGGCACTCCTGCGAACGGCAGACCTCGCGGCTGCCCTCGATGGCGTCCGCGGCCTCGCCCACGGGCATCTGGCGCAGCTCCTCGAGGGGGGCGGCCAGCTCCTCAACGCGGGCGACGGCCTCCTCGTCCTCGGCGACCGAGGCATCCAGCAGGATCGGGTCGCCCGAGACGTCGGTGACGTTGCCGTCGTCGTCGAAGGTCACGTCGATCTCGCCGAGATACTTGCCATAGGCGTAGGCCTGGAAGATCGGCACGCCGTTCACCTCGGTCGGGTAAGGCCCTTCGGCGTCCTCGTCCGTGTTGGACAGCAGGGTGTGCGAGTGACCGCCGATGATGAGGTCGACATCCGTCACCTCTTCGGCGAGCCGGCGGTCGGCGGGCAGGCCCACATGGGTCAGGAGGACGATCTTGTTCACCCCGTCCTCGGTCAGCGCGTCCACCTCGGCCTGCGCCGCGTCCACCATGGACGAGAAGATCACGTCCGCCCCGGGCGATGAGGTCTCGGGCGTGTCCTCGGCCAGGACCGACACGACGCCGATCCGTGCGCCGTCCACGTCGAGGACGACGGACTTGCCCACCTTGTCCGCAAGCGTGTCGTTCCGGCTGACGTCGATATTGGCGCTGAGGACGGGGAACTCAACCTGATCAAGGAACTCGGACAGGCCCTCCGGCCCGTCGTCGAACTCGTGGTTGCCGACGGCCATCGCGTCGTAGCCGAGCTGGTTCATAAACTCGGCCGCGAGGTCGCCGCCGTACTGCGTGTAGAAGAGCGACCCCTGGAACTGGTCGCCCGCGTCCAGAAGGATCACCGGGGCGTCGGACCGCTCGCGTGCGTCCTCGATCGCGGTGATCATCCGGGGGATCCCGCCGAAGCACTCGCCGGCGTCGTTGTCCTCAGCCGGGCAGGTCGAGTCGAACCGGTTGATAGGCTCGAACCGGTCGTGGAAGTCGTTCGTGTGAAGGATGGTGATCTGCGTCTCGGCGGTGGCCGCGCCCGCCGTCAGGACGAGAGCGGTGGTAGCGAGAAATCGGGTCATGTGCGTAAGGCCCCCTGTTGGCGATGCGCGCAGCCTGCGACGCGGCGGCGGGCCTGTCCAGCAAGTCGATCGTCCGGCGCCGTTTGCACCCCGGCCCCCGAATGCCTAACCCCTCCGGCATGGACGTCTTCAAGATCCTCCGCCGTGAAGAGTGGGCCGCGCTGCGCCGGGAAGGCCGCCTCGCGGGCGCGCCGGTCGATCTCGCGGATGGCTTCGTCCACCTCTCGACCGCCGCACAGCTGCGCGAGACCGCCGCGCGCCACTTCGCAGGGGCGGAGGACCTCTTCCTGCTGAGCGTCCCATCGGACCGCCTTGGCGCCGACCTCCGGTGGGAAGCATCGCGCGGCGGCGCCGACTTCCCCCACCTCTACCGCGAGCTGCGCCTTTCGGACGTGGAATGGGCGCAGCCCCTCCCCCTCGGGCCGGAGGGGCACGGGTTCCCCGAAGGCATCGATTGAGCCGACGATTTGCCGACCCGCCATCTTCCCGACATCTCCCGCCTGCGCTGCGGGGACGGCCCGCGGTGATCGAGGCCGCCGCACTTTCCACGCTGCGCCGCCTCGATCCCGAGCGGGCGCACGACCTGTCGCTGCGGGCGCTGCGCACCGGCCTCGTTCCCGGAACGCGGGCCGGGCCGGTCACGTCCGATCGCCTCCGCACGACGCTGGCGGGGATCGCGCTGCCGAACCCGGTCGGGCTCGCGGCGGGCTACGACAAGAACGCCGTCGCGCTCGCGCCGCTGATGCGGTCGGGCTTCGGCTTCCTCGAGGTCGGCGCGGCCACCCCCCGGCCCCAGCCGGGCAACCCCCGCCCCCGCCTCTTCCGGCTGCCGGAGGACCGCGCCGTCATCAACCGCTTCGGCTTCAACAACGAGGGGATCGAGGCCATCGCCCCGCGCCTGCGCGGCCGCCCCGAGGGGATTCCGGTCGGCCTGAACCTCGGCGCGAACAAGGACAGCCCGGATCGCGCCGCCGATTACGTCGCCGTCCTGAACGCGACGGGCGGGGCGGCGAACTTCGTGACGGTCAACGTCTCCTCGCCCAACACCGAGTCCCTACGCGACCTGCAGGGGGAGGAGGCGCTGCGCGCGCTTCTTGCGGCGGTGATGGACGCGCGCGGGCCCGGGGGGGCGAAGGTCTTCCTGAAGATCGCGCCCGACCTCTCGGACGCCGGGCTGGACCGGATCGCCCGCACCGCTGCAGAAGCCGGGATCGACGGCATCGTGGCGACGAACACCACCCTGTCGCGCGGCGGGCTCGGCAGCCCCCTCGCGGGAGAGGCGGGCGGCCTCTCCGGCGCGCCACTCCGGCGCATGGCCACCCGCGCCCTGGCCCGGCTCCACCGCGCGAACCCCGCGATGCCGCTGGTCGGCGTCGGCGGCGTCGCTACGGCCGAGGACGCACTCGAGCGGATCGAGGCGGGGGCCGGGGCGGTGCAGCTCTACACGGCGCTCGTCTATGGCGGCCTCTCGCTCGCGCGGAGGATCCCCGAAGGATTGGACCGCCTCCTCCTCGCGCGGGGCACGACGCTGGAGAACGCGCGGGGCAGCCGTGCCGCCGCCCTGGCGGATGGGCCCGGACCGTGATCCGCGTCCTGTCCCTTCCCCTCGCGGTCCTCGTGGGCTGCGGTGGAGGCGACGAATGCTCGGACGCGCGGCTGCGCGAGCGGCTGGACGCGATCGCCCCCCGGGCGCGGGCCCTCGCCCTTGCCGATCCCGAGGCGGCGGGCGCGCTGGTGCCGGAGCTTCGGGACGTGGCGGACCGGCTGGCGCGGGACGGGGACCGCGCGGCGGCCTGCGAGGCCGTCGCCGACCTGGAAGCCGCGTTTCGGTAGCTGCCGAGGGAACGCCGGCGGGGCCCCGTGCGTCCTTCTGCCATGTCCCGCACACCCACCAGCCGCGAGGACGTCCTCGCCCTGATCGAAGCCCATCCCATGGGGGATACCCCGCGGACGATGCGCGAGGCCTTCCCCCACCGCACCGGCCCGCAGCCGAAGGGCGAGGCGCACCCTTTCGGGCTCGCGTTCGGATCGGGGCCTAAGGTGCTCTTCTTCCACGGGGGCGGCTACGTGTTCGGCAGCCCGGAGAGCCATGGCCACGCCGCCGCCCGCCTCGCCGCCGCGGGGCTGCGCGTGGTGCTGCCGCGTTACCCTCTCGCGCCGGAGCGTCCCTGGCCCGCGCAGCTCGACGCTGCGCGCGCGGCGCTGGACGCCGTGGAGGGATCCGTCGCGGTGGCCGGCATCTCCGCCGGGGGGCATCTGGCGCTGAACCTCGCCCTCGCCGCCAGGGGGCGGGTCGCGGCGCTGGCGCTGATGTCGCCCAACACCGACCGCACGGGGCTGAGCCGAACCCGAGAAGCGAACGCGAACGCCGACGCGATGAACGACGACGCGAGCGACCGGGCCCTGGGCGAGATGGCCCTAGGCGGCCTCCGGGACGACGACCCGGAGAAATCGCCGCTCCTCGCGGATCTCCGGGTGCTGCCGCCGACTTTCCTGTCGGTGGGGCTGGACGAGGTGCTGCTCGACGATACGCTCCTCCTCTCCCGCAGGCTGGGGCTGGCGGGGGTCGAGACGCGGCTGGAGACGGTGCCGGGGGCGTTCCACATGGCCCATCTCTGGCCTCAGGCCCTTCCCCCGGCGGGTGCGGCGCTGGACCGGATGGGGGCTTGGCTGCGCGGGATGCTGGCCGGGCGACGCCCCGCCGGGGACGTGCTCCTTAGCTGAGAAAGGTCAGCGTAGCGCGCGGGCCTCGAGGTGGGGATAGCGAAGGGCGAGGGTCGCGCCGCGGGCGGCGAAGGCTACGAGGAGGGCCGCCCAGAGGCCATGGTTGCCGAAGAGGGCGACGAGGGGCAGCGCAGCGAGGAAGTAGATCGCGGCCGACACCGCCATCATGTTCCGCATATCGCGCGTCTGCGACGCCCCGATGAAGATGCCGTCCAGCATCCAGGCGGCGCAGCCCACCAGCGGGGTCGCCACCATCCAGGGAAGATAGCGGCGCGCCTCGGCCCGGACTTCGGGCACGGTGGTCAGGAGGTCGACGATCCACCCCCCGAGAAACGCGAAGGCGAGGGCCGCCGCCGCACCGGTCACGGCGCCCCAGATCGACGTCAGCACCGCCGCCCGGCGCAGCCGTGCCCGGTCGCGCGCACCCATGGCCTGCGCCACCAGCGCCTCGGCGGCGAAGGCGAAGCCGTCCATGCCGTAGGCCGTGAGAAACAGGAACTGGAGGAGGACCTGGTTCGCGGCCAGCGCCACCTCGCCCAGCGAGGAGGACCAGTAGAACAGGAACGAAAGGAGGATCGCCTGAAGGAGGAGCGAGCGGATCAAGATATCCGATGAGACCGTCCCGAGGCGGCGCAGGCGGGCGGGGTCCAGCACCCGCGCCCGGTCGCGCCAGGCCGGCCGCACGAAGGCGTCGCGGCAGAGCCACAGGGCGAGCGCGGCTGCCAGGACGTCCGCGACGAGCGTGGCGGCCGCGACCCCCGCGACACCGAAGCCGAAGCCGAGCCCCAGCAGCCAGGAGAGCGCGATGTTCACCCCGTTCTGGCCGACCTGGATGGCGAAGACGGCGCGCGTGCGCTCCTGCGCGATGAGCCAGCCGGTAAGGCCGTAGATCGCGATGGCCGCGGGGGCGGACCAGATGCGGATGCTCATGTAGGTGCGGGCCAGCCGCTCGACCTCCTCCGTGGCGGGCTGGAGGGCCTGGGCGACCTCGAAGATGGGCCACTGGAGAACGACGAGCGCGGCGCCCCCCGCCCCGCCGATCAGGAGCGCGCGGGAGAGGATGGCCGACAACTCGTCCCGGTCGCCCTCTCCGAGGGCCTGCCCGGCAAGGCCCACGGTGCCCATGCGCAGGAAGCCGAAGATCCAGAGGGCCGCTGTGACGAGGATCGCGCCCGTGCCCACCGCCCCGATCGGCGCGGCGCCGCCCAGGCGGCCCACCACGGCGGTGTCCACGATTCCCAGAAGGGGCACGGTGGCGTTGGAGAGGACGATCGGCCCCGCGACGGCGAGAACCCGGCGGTGGGTGACCGGGGTCGTCTCAGCCATCAGGGGGCGGCATCAGGAAGTGGCCAGTCGCCTGGGCGAAGGGGCGGGCGCGGTTGTCTTGCCATGCCTCGACGAAGACGCTGGCGTAGCGGCGGCCCGAGCGGGTGACGCGGGCGCGGGCGTAGGCGTCGCGCGGCAGTCCCACGCGCAGGTAGTCGATCGTCAGGTCGATGGTCTTGGGCATGGGCGGCAGGCGGTCGGGCGTCAGGGAGGCGGCGTCGATCCTGCCCCCCTCGACCCCGTCCCAGAGGGCGGCCCAGGCCAGCCCGATCAAGGCGGCCGTCTCGAGGAAGGCGGCCGTGACACCGCCGTGAAGGGCGGGCAGGACCGGGTTTCCGACGTTCTCCTCCCGGAAGGGAAGCAGGGCGGTCAGCTCGTCGCCGCGCCGCTCGAAGGCGATGCCGACGGTGCGGACGTAGGGGATGCCCCCGACGAGGGCGGCGAGGGCGCGGTCGCGCCGTTCCTTCACGACCTGGACGGGCTCGGGCCGCTTCACGATCCGCGGCTCCCGCGCGTCCCGCCCGGCGCGCGCTCGACGGTGAAGGTGCCCGTGGCGGTGGCGACGGGTCCCTCGCCGCCGTCCGTGGCGGTGGCCCGCACGAAGGCGACGTGGCGGGTCATGTGATAGACCTCGGCCTCCGCGCGGATCGCCTCGCCGGGACGGGCGGCGCGCATGTAGTCGATCCGCAGGCCGAGCGTGGCGGTGGCGAGGGGGGCTTCGTCGTGGCTGATCACCGCGGCGCCGCCCGTCGTGTCCATCAGGGCCGAGACGGCGCCGCCATGGATCACGCCGCGGGCCGGATCGCCGATCAGGCGCTCGTCCCAGGGCATGTCGACCACGACGCGGCCCGTCCCCACCGCGCGGACCGTCATCCCCAACGCCGAGGCATGGGGGATCGCGTCGATGAACTGGCGGGCGGTCCGCATCCGGGGATCGTCTTCTTCCATGCGCGATGCCTGCGCGTCCCGGCACGTCCGCGCAAGCCCTTCCGCCGCCCGGGGCGGGATGCATATATTGCGCGCATGACCGAACCCGTCCGCTTGTCCTTCAAGGAGATGGTCGAGAAATTCGACGTCACCCCCCGGACCCTGCGCTACTACGAATACATCGAGCTCCTCTCGCCCGAGCGGGAGGGCCGCGCGCGGTTCTACGGCCCGCGCGAGGTCGCTCGCATGACGCTGATCCTTCGCGGCCGCCGCTTCGGCTTCGGCCTCGAGGAGATTCGCCAGTGGCTCGGCGTCTACGAGGAGGAGGGCGACGCGGCGCAGATGCGCGAGTGGATCGCCCTCGCGGACCGGAAGCTCCTCGAGCTGGAGGAGGAGAGGCGGCAGATGGGCGAGATCATGCAAGAGTTGCAGGCGCTTCGGGACGATGTGAAGGCCAGGCTCTGAGAGGGCGGCCGGCGCGGGCCGGACCGCCCTTCCGACCGAATTCCCAGTGACGCGACGTTTCGCTTACGCGAACGTCAACGTCAGTTGTAACGGGGGGCATGGCCCGCGACATGCCCTCCGATACATCGATGGTCTTCGCGAAGATCATCACGATGCCCGGAGATCATCGCATGGCAAGCGAAGTGATGACGATACGCGAGATGTGCGAGGCCTATGACGTCACGCCCCGCACCCTCCGCTTCTACGAATCCAAGGAGCTGCTCTCGCCCATCCGCGAGGGGCAGCGCCGCCTGTTCACCCGCCGCGACCGCGCCCGCCTGCAGCTGATCCTGCAGGCCAAGCGGTTCGGCTTCTCGCTCGAGCAGATCCGCCAGCTCCTCGACCTCTACGGGGTCGATCCGTCCAACGCCGTCCAGGTCCGCGAGGCCGTCGCCGTCGGACGCGAGCGGCTGGCCGCCATGGAGGCGCAGCAGATCGAGCTGGGCGAGGCGATCGCGGACCTGCGCGAGCACATCGACCGGGGCGAGGCGTTCCTCGCCAAGCGCCCCGGCTCCAAGACCGACGCGGCCTGAGCCGACGAGAACCAAGGGAGCCCTTGATGCCGACCTACACCGCCCCCCTCGCCGAGATGCAGTTCATCCTCCACGACGTCCTCAACGTCGGCGAGAGTGGCATCGAGGGCTATGACGACCTCGACCGCGATACCACGGAGGCGATCCTCGGCGAGGCCGCGAAGCTGGCCGAGGAGGTCCTGCAGCCCCTCAACACGGTCGGCGACGAGGAGGGCTGCACCCTCGAGAACGGCGTCGTGCGCACGCCCAAGGGCTTCAAGGAGGCGTACGAGCAGGTCCGCGAGGGCGGCTGGATGTCGATCGACATGCCAGAGGAGTTCGGCGGCCAGGCCCTGCCCTACATCGTCTACTCGGCCACGGGCGAGATGTTCGTCTCGGCCAACATGGCGTTCAACATGTACCAGGGCCTCAGCCACGGCGCGATGGCGACGATCCTGACCCATGGCACCGAGCAGCAGAAGTCGACCTACCTTCCGCACATGGTGGACGGGTCGTGGTCCGGCACCATGAACCTGACCGAGCCGCATTGCGGCACGGACCTCGGCCTCATCCGCACGAAGGCCGAGCCCGCCGGGGACGGTACCTACCGCATCTCGGGCCAGAAGATCTGGATCTCGGCGGGCGAGCACGACCTGACGGACAACATCGTGCACCTCGTGCTGGCGAAGATCCCAGGCGGCCCCGAGGGGGTGAAGGGCATCTCGCTGTTCATCGTGCCGAAGTTCCTTCCAAACGAGGACGGCACACCTGGCGCGCGCAACAGCCTGTCCTGCGGAGGCCTCGAGTCCAAGATGGGCATCCACGGCAACTCGACCTGCGTGATGAACTACGACGGCGCGACGGGCTTCCTCCTTGGCGAGGAGCACAAGGGCATGCGCGCCATGTTCACCATGATGAACGAGGCCCGCCTCGGCGTGGGCATGCAGGGCCTCGCGCAGGGGGCCGTGGCCTACGAGAACGCCCTGGGCTTCGCGCAGGACCGGCTTCAGGGCCGCGACGTGACGGGCGCGAAGAACCCGGACGGGCCGGCCGACCCGATCATCGTCCACCCGGACGTGCGCCGGAACCTCCTCGACCAGAAGAGCTTCGTGGAGGCGGGACGGGCGCTGGTGCTCTGGGGCGCCACGATGATCGATCGCGCCGCACGCGGCGACGAGGAGGCCGAGGCGATGGTCTCGCTCCTCACGCCGGTCATCAAGGGGTTCCTGACCGACAAGGGCTTCGAGACCACCGTGCTGGCGCAGCAGACGCTGGGGGGCAGCGGCTTCACGAAGGAATGGGGGCTGGAACAGTTCGTGCGCGACGCCCGGATCTCTATGATCTACGAGGGCACGAACGGCATCCAGTCGCTGGACCTCGTCGGGCGCAAGCTGGGACTGAACGGCGGCAAGACCATCATGGCCTTCTTCGAGATGGTGAAGGCCGAGGCCAAGGACGGCGAGGACGACGCCGCGCTGAAGGCGCAGTTCCTCGACCCGCTCAAGGCCGCGTCCAAGGACCTCCAGGCGGCGGGCATGTACTTCATGGAGGAGGGGATGAAGAACCCCGACAACGCTCTCTCGGGCTCCTACGACTTCATGCACCTCTTCGGGCAGGTCTGCCTCGGCCTGATGTGGACGCGCATGGCCAAGGCGGCGAAGCGGATGCTGGACGCGGGCGAGGGCGACGCCGACTTCCTGCGTGCCAAGCTGGAGACGGGGCGCTACTACATGGCGCGCCAGTTGCCGATCACGGGCACGCATCTCGCACGTATCCGCTCCGGCGCCGAGCCGGTGATGACGCTGGACGCGGCGAATTTCTGATCGGCCTCGGGGCGGGAGGACGACAGTCGTCCTGCCGCTCCGACGAAGGACCGGAAGGGGGCAAGGTTGCCCGAGCATTCCAGACTGGCGCACCGCTGCGACGCTGCGACGACGGGGGATGCCGACCGGTGCCTCCGCGACTTCGCCGGCGCGGCGGGCCTGGACGAGGGCGAGGCGCCGGGCTTCCTCTTCGAGAACTGGACCGGCGCGATCGACGAGACGGACCCGGCCACTCGCCAGCGACACTTCGACGGCGAGTTGGAGGTAGGGAGACGCCAGCACCGAAAGGACATGCCATGAACCGATACGTTCCCATCACCCTCTGCGCCCTTCTGGCGCTTCCCGCCGCCGCGCAGGACGTCACGGATGCCGATCGCGCCGCCATCGATGAGCGGATCGAGACGCTCGGCGATGCCGCGACCGAATGGGACATCGAAGGAATGACCGAGGTCGTTCCGCCGGAAGTCTTCGTCTACCAGGCCGAGCAGGTCGGCCTCGAGCCGGACGCGCTGAAGACGATGATGGCGGAGGCGCTGGAGGGTGTGGCCGCGACGGTGCAGATCGAGTCCTTCGATATGGACCTCGACGCGGCGACCGAAGGCGCGACGAGCACGGGCCGTCCCTATCTGCTCATCCCGACCGAGACCGTGATGGACATAGAAGGTGCCGGACGTGTCCGCGCCGAGACCCATACCCTGGCGCTGGAGGCGAACGACGACTGGTGGCTCGTCCGGATCGACGAACTGCCGCAGGTGCAGGCGCTGCGGGCGGTCTATCCTGATTTCGCCGGCGTCGAGTTCCCGGGCGGCACGATGGAAGCGCTGGAGTGAAGCCGCGCCTCCACTGCTTCGGCGAGAGCGGGAACGCCTACAAGGCGGCCCTGACGCTGCGCCTATGCGGAATCGACTGGGAGGAGGTCCATGTCGACTTCTTCCGGGGCGCCACGCGCAGCCCGGAATACCGCGCGCTGAACCCGATGGGCGAGGTGCCGGTGCTGGAGACCGCGGACGGCGTGCTGACGCAGTCGGGGGTGATCCAGGACTGGGCCGCGGAGACGTCCGGCAAGCTGGGCTGGTCGGACGCAGGCGAGCGCCGGGCGGTGCTGCGCTGGATGCTGTTCGACAACCACAAGGTGTCGGGCGTCGCGGGGCCGCTGCGGTTCAACCTCAACTTCCTGCCCGAAGAGAGGCGGTCTGCGGAGGTGAACGGGTTCATGGCCATGCGCCTGAACTCCGCCCTGAAGGTGATGGACGCGCATTTGTCCGGGAACGACTGGTTCGCGCTCGGCCGCCCCTCCGTCGCGGACACCGCGCTCTGCGGCTATCTCTACTACCCGGAGGATACCGGCTGGGCCCGCGAGGACCATCCGGCCGTGGCGGCTTGGCTCGATCGCCTCGCCGGGCTGGACGGGTGGGCCCACCCCTACGACCTGATGCGAAGGGCGCTGCCGTGACGGTCGCGCTCCTCGTCCAGATCGACGCCCTTCTCGCCGTGCTGCTCGCCGCCGTCGCCCTAGCCGCCGCCCCGGCGGCGAGCGAGGCGCTGCGGCTGGCGCTGATCGGCGGGGGCACCGCGATCATGGCGGTCGCCTCGCTCTTCGGGATCGGGTGGGGGCTGCTCTTCGCGATCCCGCTTCTTGGAGGGGCGTTCGTCGGACGGTCCCGGCAGGTGGACCTGCCCGCCCGCCCCTTCGCCATCGCCGCCCTGATCGGCGGCATCCTCGCCGGGATCACGGCTGTCATCCTCGTCATCTCGTCGCTCTCGGCCCAGGCCGCGACGCCCACCTGAAGGAGTTCCCCCGTGGAAGAAGCCTATATCTACGACGCCGTTCGCACCCCGCGCGGCAAGGGCCGCGCCGACGGCTCGCTGCACGAGGTCACGTCCGCCCGCCTCTCGGCCGTCGCGCTGGAGGCGATCCGGGACCGCAACGATCTCGACACCGCGCAGCTGGAGGACGTGATCTGGGGCAACGCCACCCAGATCGGAGAGCAGGGCGGATGCCTCGCGCGGACGGCCGTCCTCGCTGCGGACTACGACGAGCGGGTGCCCGGCGTCTCGGTCAATCGGTTCTGCGCCTCCGGGATGGAGGCCGTGAACATGGCCGCCAACCAAGTCCGCGGCGGCGCGGGCCAGGCCTACGTCGCAGGCGGTGTCGAAATGATGAGCCGCGTGCCGATGGGCAGCGACGGGGCGGCCATCGCGGTCGACCCCTCCATCGCGATGGAGACCTATTTCGTGCCGCAAGGCGTCTCGGCCGACATCATCGCGACCCGTTACGGCATCACGCGCGACCAGGCGGACGAGCTGGCGATGAACAGCCAGAAGCGCGCCGCCAAGGCTTGGGAGGAAGGGCGCTTCGACAAGTCCGTCGTCACGGTCAAGGACCGCAACGGCGTGCCGATCCTCGATCATGACGAATTCATCCGCCCCGACACCGACATGCAGAAGCTCGGCGCGCTGAAGCCCTCGTTCAAGGAGATGGGCGAGGTGATGCCCGGCTTCGATCAAGTGGCGCTGCTGAAATACCCGGAGTTGGAGTCGGTGAACCACATCCACCATGCCGGCAACTCCTCCGGGATCGTGGACGGGGCGGCGGCGGTCCTGATCGGCAACAAGGCCTTCGGCGAGGCGGCGGGACTGAAGCCTCGCGCACGCATCCGGCACACGGCGAAGATCGGCACCGATCCCACGATCATGCTGACCGGCCCGGTGCCCGTCACCGAGAAGGTGCTGGCCGAGACGGGGATGACCGTAGCGGACTTCGACGTGATGGAGGTGAACGAAGCCTTCGCCGCCGTGGTCCTGCGCTTCCTTCAAGCCTTCGACGCGGACCCGGACAAGGTGAATCCCAATGGCGGGGGCATCGCCATGGGCCACCCCCTGGGGGCGACGGGGGCGATCATCATCGGCACCCTCCTCGACGAATTGGAGCGCACGGACAAGGAAGTCGGCCTCGCGACGCTTTGCGTCGCGTCGGGCATGGGCGCGGCGACGGTGATCGAGAGGGTCTGATGCGTCCCTCCGCCCTCACGATCTATCAGGCGCATCTGGACCGGGTCACGGCCCTCGTCTGGGAAGGCCGGTTCGGGGACGCCGCCCGCGCCATGGACTATCCCCACTTGCGGACCGCGCCGGAGGGGGAGGCGCAGCTCATGACCCCAGAGCAGGTCGCCAGGGACATGCAGGCATTCCGCGACCGGATGGCCGATCTGGGCGCGACGTCCTACCGACGCATGGCGGAAGCGGCGGAGTACCACCCGGCGAATCCCGATCGCATCGACGGCGTCCACCGGACCTGCATCTTCCGACGCGGCGGCTACGCGGTCGAGCCGTACCTCGCCCGCCTGACGCTGCGCTGCGCCGTCGGGCTGTGGCGCGGAGCGAGCCTGCTGCTCGCCGAGACGCCAGCCGCGCTGACCTTCTTCCACCCAACGACACCCAAGCGCCGCCCCGATGCGGCCGAGGAGAGACGATGACCGACTTCACCATGCAAAAGGGCGACGACGGGGTCGCCGTGATCACTTGGGACGTGCCCGGCAAGTCCATGAACGTCCTCAGCCTAGAGGGCTGGGACGAGTTGGAGGCGCTGGTGGATGACGCGCTGGGGGACGATGCCGTGAAGGGCGTCGTCATCACCTCCGGCAAGGACAGCTTCGCGGGGGGGATGGACCTCAACGTCATCGCCAAGATGAAGGCGTCCGCCGGGGACGACCCCGCGAAGGGGCTTATGGACGGGCTGATGCGCTCGCACGCGATCCTGCGGAAGATCGAGCGCGCGGGGATGGAGCCCAAGACGAACAAGGGCGGCAAGCCCATCGCGGCCGCCCTGCCCGGCACCGCCCTGGGCATCGGGCTGGAGATCCCGCTGGCCTGCCACCGCATCTTCGCCGCCGACAACCCCAAGGCGAAGATCGGCCTACCCGAGATCATGGTCGGCATCTTCCCCGGCATGGGCGGCACCACGCGCCTCGTCCGCAAGATGGGCGCGATGGCGGCCTCGCCCCTCCTCCTCGAGGGAAAGCTGAACGACCCGCGGCGCGCCAAGGCCGCCGGAGTGATCGACGAGGTGGTGGACGACCCCGTCGCGGCGGCGAAGGAGTGGGTCCTGTCGGATCCGAAGATCGTCAAGCCCTGGGACGAAAAGGGCTACAAGATGCCCGGCGGCGCGCCCTACCATCCCGCGGGCTTCATGACCTTCGTCGGCGCCTCGGCCATGGTGAACGGGCGCACGAAGGGCGTCTTTCCGGCGGCTAAGGCGTTGCTCTCGGCAGTCTACGAGGGCGCGCTGGTTCCCTTCGACGCAGCCATCAGGATCGAGGCGCGCTGGTTCACCTCCGTCCTCCTGAACCCCTCGTCGGAGGCGATGATCCGGTCGCTCTTCATCAACAAGGAGAAGCTGGAGAAGGGCGCCAACCGGCCCGAGGTGCCGGACCAGGCCGTTCGCAAGCTCGGCGTCCTGGGCGCGGGCATGATGGGCGCGGGCATCGGATACGTCGCCGCCAATACGGGGATCGAGGTCGTCCTGATCGACCGCGAGCAGGCGGCCGCGGACAAGGGCAGGTCCTACTCGGAAGGCATCCTGGACAAGGGTATCGCCCGCAAGAAGGTCACGGAGGAGAAGAAGGGCGAGGTGCTCGGCCGCATCCACGCCACCACAGACCTGGAAGCGCTGAATGGCTGCGATCTGATCGTCGAGGCCGTGTTCGAGGATGTCTCCGTCAAGGCCGAGATGACGAAGGCCGTCGAAGCCGTCGTGGGCCCGGACTGCATCTTCGCCACCAACACGTCGACCCTGCCGATCACCGAGCTGGCCAAGGCGTCCGAGCGCCCCGAGAAGTTCATCGGCATCCACTTCTTCTCGCCCGTCGACAAGATGATGCTGGTCGAGATCATCAAGGGCGAGCGCACCGGCGACGTCGCGGTGGCCAAGGCGCTCGACTTCGTGCGGCAGATCAGGAAGACGCCGATCGTCGTGAACGACGCGCGGTTCTTCTACGCCAACCGCTGCATCATCCCCTACATCAACGAAGGGATCCGCATGGTTGCGGAAGGCGTCGAGCCCGCCTTGGTGGAGAACGCCGCCAAGCTGGTCGGAATGCCGCTGGGCCCGCTGCAGCTGGTGGACGAGACCTCGATCGACCTCGGTGTGAAGATCGCCAAGGCCACCCGCGCCGCTATGGGCGATGCCTATCCCGACGGTGCCGTGGACGAGGTGCTGTTCGCCTTCGCGGACGAAGGCCGGCTGGGCCGCAAGTCCAATGCGGGCTTCTACGACTACGACGAGAAGGGCAAGCGCACCGGCCTCTGGTCCGAGCTGCCTGCGAAGTACCCGGTCGCGGACCAACAGCCTTACGTCCACGACGTTCAGCACCGGCTCCTGATGGCGCAGGTCCTCGAAGCCGTGCGCGCCTTTGAGCAGGGCGTGCTGGAGGACATCCGCGAAGGCGACGTCGGCGCGATCCTCGGCTGGGGCTTCGCGCCCTGGTCGGGCGGCCCCTTCTCCTGGCTGGACATCGTGGGCGCGCCCTGGGCGGCGGAGCTGTGCGACCGCCTTTCGGCCGACCACGGGGAGCGCTTCGCATGCCCTGCCCTGCTGTGCGAGATCGCGGAGGCAGGGGACACGTTCTACGGCCGCTACGGCGGCGGGGACGCCTACGCGAAGGCTGCCTGAGCCAGCACGCGGGACTCATAGCCCGTCAAGAGGGGCCGCGCGGGATGCCGGGCGGCCCCCTTCGCCTCGGCCATGAGAGGATCGCGGCCCACGGGGCGCAGCAGCGTCTCTGCCCAGAGGCCGGCCGCGCGCACGATCTGGTGGCGGGCGCAGGCGAAGTGGACGTAGCGCACGCCGCCCGCGGGCCGGAACGCCCGGCCCAGCCAGCGCGCCTCGATCAGCGCCTCGCCCTCGCCGGTCAGGAGCGGGATCGCCCCGCCGATCTGCAGGACGCGGTGCAGCGGCGAAAGGACTGGCCCCGAGGCCAACCGGATGGGGCAGAGGGAGGGTTCGGCCGCCATCTCGGCGAGGGAGACGTCGCGGGCACCGGTCCACGTCACCTCGCAAGCGCCGTCGTCGCGTGTCAGCACCATGTCGCCCGGACGCAGCAGGCCCACCGGGCGGGGGCCAGAGGGCGTGTCGATCAAGACATCTGGGGTAAAGCAGGGCAGGTCCGAATACGGCGTTGTCCCGTTGCCAGTGTTGCCCGTGATCGTGCCCAGCGTCGTGCCCGGCGGAGGCGCGCCGCCGACCACCGCATAGCCGGCGGTGACGAGGTTCGGCTGGCCCGGCTGGCCGGCGTCGGGGTTCTGGATGCGGATCGCGACGATCTCGGTCCCGTCGGAGAACTCGGTCACGAACTCGGCCTGGACCTGGCTGCCGGGGGGGAAGGTCTTCGTGACCGTCGTGCCGTTCTGGTCGTAGGTCAGCGTCACCGGCTCACCCAGCGCTTGGCGCGCACCCGTGCCGTCGTCGAAGGTGGTCAGGCTGTCGCCCCCTTGGTTCGGGCCGGTCGTGTTGAAGTCGTCCACTATGGTGACGATCTGGCCCGTGTCGGAGCCGGTCGTGAAGGTGCCCGTCCTAGTCGAGCCATTGGTCGCCCCGGACGTGAACGCCTGCGCGCCGGACCCGTTGGTCAAATTCGACGCGCCGAAGATGCGGACTTCGTACTGGCTCGGCATGGGCGGACCCTCAGGTGGAGATGGAAGTAACGCCTCGTATGGCGCGGCGGCGAAGCTCGTGCGGCTAGGATGGGGCTGAAATATGTCTTCTCTACTGCTCGGCGCAATTCTTCTTGAAGGTCCTCCGGCTAGGACAGCCCCCGCCACGCCTTTCTGGAAGGCCATGGAAGCCTCTGCCGACCCATCGCCGAAACGTCAGAACCGATAGCCGAAGCGGCCGATCTCCTCGGGACAGAGCGTCTCGACCAGCGCGCGGGTCGCGTCGTCGTAGGCGTCTTGTCTGACCGGATGATGGGATCGGTTCGCATGGGGCATCTCGGGGACGAAGCCCAGATGCTCGGCGATGGGCGCGACGTCCTGTGGATAGTGCTCGAGGCGGACATAGGCGGCGCAGCGCTCCTCCCCCCGGGCGGTCGTGACGTAGGCCGAAGGGGGGTTGGCCGCGACCATCGCCCGGATCGACGGCTCGCGCAGGAAGTCCCCGAGGGTGCGCGTCTTGGCCGATGCCACGGCGGGATGGTCGAAGGACTGCCGCCCCAGCCACGCGTGCCAGCTCAGAAGGCGGTCCCAAGGGTTGCGGATCAGGGTGAAGACGAAGGCTCCGTCGACGAAGCGCTGGTCCACCAGCCCGGGCACGTCCCGAAGGGTCGAGTGCTTCCATAATCGCCCGGCGGCGGGCACGCCCCGATGGCGCCCGGCGCGGCGGCGCGCCTTGGGCGTGTCGCCGATGAGGATGTCGGCGGCCTGCGCGCGATCCTCAAGCGCCAGCGACATGGAGGTGCCGCCCGTCTTGGGAATGTGGACGAAGATGAAGTTGCGCCCGGGGCTGATGTGCATGGCGTCTTTGATACCGCCCCACCTTGTCGAAACCGAGCCCCGGCGCGACAACGGATGCGGGAGGATCTGCCGATGAGGCGCATACGCGACGCGACCGGGCCGCGAGGGCGACCCGCCGATGCCCCCCTCGGCCCCGCGGGCTACCTCGGGCGGTGGAGGCGGCCAAAGGCGTGACCCGCACCGCCATCGCCGAATATGCCCGGCTCGAGGCGACGGCCCGATGGCGTCCTGCCGTCGGGGCGGAGCGGCGCGAGGTGATCGTCTCGCTCGGAGAGTCGTCCCTGGTGCTGAAGGACATGGCCGATCGACCGCTCGCGCATTGGTCGCTGCCTGCCGTCGAAGCTGTCGAGGAGGCGGAGGATCGCGTGCTTCTGACGCCCGGCGCCGGCGAGATGTTGGAGATCGAGGACCGGGAGATGGTCCAGGCCATCGCTCGTTTGCGCGCCGCGCTGAACCGGCGGCCACGCCGCCTGCGCCTGGGGCGTTGGATCGCGCTGGGGGCGGCCGTCGTGATGGCGGCGCTGCTGGCGGCCGCCGTGCCCGAGCGCCTGCGTGACGACATCCGCGCGACCGCCGCGGAGCGGGACGGCACGCCGTCCTTCGACGCCCTTAAGGGCGAGCTGGCGGCGCAGGGCGATCTCTGCGAGCCGCCCGCCCGCCTGCGGAGCGCCTGGGACCTCGCCGCGCGCATGGGCGAGGTGCGTGGAGGCGAGGCGCTGCTGGTGCTCGCAGACGGGACGGGCGATGCGGTCCTTCTTCCGGACGGTGGCGCCATGGTGCCCGAGGCCTTGCTGCGGACGATGCCGTCGGCCGAGGCCCTCGCCGCTCGGATTGAAGCCGCGCGTGTTCGCGGGGGCAATGCCCGACCCGCCGAGATGGCGGAGCGGATGGGGCCCGGGGCGCTTTTGCGCTATTGGTCGACCTCTCGCCTGCCCGAAGCCGTCGTCGAAGCCGAGGCGGCGCGCATGATGGAAGGTGTCGCGCGGCCGGCGCTGGCACCCGCAGCGCTGGAAGCCGCGTTCGCCGCGCGGCCGCACCTCGCCCCCATCTATGCCGAGACCGTTCCCGGACCCGATGGCGACGCCCTTCGCGCCGCGATCGGCACCGCCCTGGAAGAGCCATCCCCTGCGGACATCGACGACCAGACCTGGGTCGCCCTTCAGGAGATGTGCGCAGGCTAGGCGTCAGTGCCCTGCCAGCACGCGGCGATATGCAGGGGTCAGCTGCTCGGACCGAAGGGGCGAGCGCAGGCGCCGCGGCGTCGTGTTCGTCCAAGTGAGCTGCGCCGCGAAGGACCCGGCGATGCTTCGCGGGCCGCGGTCGGGATTCAGGCGCCCGTCATCGAACGCGACCGCGCGGTAGCCGGGCGGGATGGCGACCGGAGCGACGGCTTCGGGGCGGGCGACGATGCGGGGCACGACCAGCCCGCCGGGGACGACAACGGGCTGCGCACCGGCAAGGGCCCGTTCCGCCCCGATCCGCACCCGGATCGGACCGCGCGAGGTATCGGCGATCACCGTTCCGGCGAGCACCCGGCGAATCGCGCCGTCCGAAGCGAGGCGCTCGTCGCCAACGGGGATATCGTCCGACACCGCGTCATACTGCGCGGCAGGCAGCGCCGCCGCGCCGTCCACGGCTCCGCAACCCCGTGTCGGGGCATGGGCGCCCGCCGGGCCCAGGCAGCCTCCACTCAAGGCGGCGGGATCGGGGAGCGGCCCTGCTGCGGGCAGGCCCGCGCCCGGCGCGACGGCCTGCATCCCCGCATCCGAGACGGTCGGCCGCGCCCCGCAAAGTTGCCGCCGGTCGCGCCCGACGCGGGGCACCCAACTTTCGGCGCCCTCGAAGCCCGCACGCACGTAGATGCAGCCCCGGCTGTCGATGTACTGACGGCCTTCGAAGCTGGATGGAGGCAGTTCGGCCGGCGGCCCGGCAAGGCGAAGACCCTGGGCGGCGACCGGTAGTGCCGACAGACCGCCCGCCCAGAGCGCCGCCACGGCGAGGATCATCTTCCAGCCCATGCGAAGCTCCTCCGCCAGCATCCGTCCATTCAGGAACATGAATGCCGAACGCATCGAGGCAAGCGAAATCGGGGGAAGCGCCCCCGTTTCGGCGGCGTGCCTATTTGGTGCCGAACATCCGGTCCCCGGCGTCGCCCAGACCTGGGACGATGTAGCCGACCTCGTTCAGCCGCTCGTCGAGGGCGGCGGTGACGACTGGTACGTCGGGGTGGGCCTCCTTCATGCGCTCAACCCCTTCGGGCGCGGCGAGGAGGCAGAGGAACAGGATGTCCGTCGCCCCCGCCTCCTTGATCCTGTCCACCGCCGCGACGGAGGAGTTGCCCGTCGCCAGCATCGGGTCCACGGCGATCACCAGCCGTTCGGAGAGGCGTTCGGGCAGCTTGCAGTAGTACTCGACCGGCTCGAGCGTCGCCTCGTCGCGGTAGAGGCCGACGAAGCCCACCCGCGCGCTCGGGATCAGGTCGAGGATGCCGTCCAAAAGGCCGTTCCCCGCCCGCAGGATCGACACCAGCGCCAGCTTCGGCCCGTCGATCGTGGGCGCGTCCATCTCGGTCATGGGCGTCGCGATCCGGCGCGTCGTCATCGGCAGGTTCCGCGTCGCCTCGAAGGCCAGGAGCAGGCTGATCTCGCGCAGGAGCCGGCGGAACTTCTGGGTGCTCGTCCCCTCCTCGCGCATGAGGGTCAGCTTGTGCTGCACGAGGGGGTGGTCGACGACTGTCAGGTGGTCCATTCGCTCAGCCTCTTGCGGATCGCGTCCTTCGTGACCTCGTCGCAGAAGGCGGCCCGAAGCGCCACCTCGTTGAGCGCGCGCAGGTCGCCCTCGTCCCAGCCGAAGGCACGCTCCAGCCCCTCCCATTCCTTGGTCAGCGTGGTGCCGAAGAACGGGGGGTCGTCCGTCGAGACGGTGACGGGCACGCCGGCGGCGCGCAGCCGCTCGATCGGGTGACCCTCGAGCGGCCCGGACGCACCCAGGACCACGTTCGAGCCGGGGCAGACCTCCAGCACGGTGCCCCGTTCGGCCAAGGTCTCCGTCAGGGCGGGATCCTCGGCGGCGCGGATGCCGTGACCGATGCGCGAGACCCCGAGGGCAAGCGCGTCGCGCACCTCCTCCGCACCGCGCCACTCGCCGGCGTGGGTGGTCAGGCCCAGACCGGCCTCGCGCGCGCAATCGAAGGACCAAGCGAAGTCCTGCTGACGGCCGACGCGCTCGTCTCCGCCCATGCCGAAGCCCGTGACGAAGCCGCTCCCCGAGCCGTCGCCCGTTTCGGCCGCGCAGAGGGCGGAACGCTTGGCCGCCTCGGGACCTTCGTGCCGGATGCAGGTGACGATCCCGCGCATCTCGACCGGCGAGGCATGGGCCGCCTCCTCCATCGCGGCAAGGTGCTCGCGCCAGGCCGCAAGGTCCCCGCCGCCGCAGAAGGCGGGGCTCAGGAAGACCTCGGCATAGACCGCGCCCTGTCGTTCCAGATCCTCCAGAACGGCCGCCGTCAGGCGCCCGAACTCCCGCGGGCCGCGAAGGACGCTCGTGGCGGCCTCGTAGCAGCGCAGGAACCCGGCGAACCCGTTCCAGCGATAACCGTCCCGATCCACGACGCCCCGCAGGTCGATGCCCTGCTCCTCCGCGAGGCCTTGGATGAAGGTCGGCGGGGCGGCTCCTTCGAGGTGGAGGTGCAGCTCGACCTTCGGCGCGTCCCGCCAGTTCATAGGGCGTTCCTCCCATGATGCGGCTGAGGCAGGTCCAGCCATGACGCAACCGTCGCGCCGACGTCGGAAAAGGCCAGCGGGCCGAGCGGCCCGACCCCGGCGCCGTGGATCAGAACGGGAACCCGTTCGCGCGTGTGGTCAGTGCCGCGCCAGGTGGGGTCGTTGCCGTGGTCGGCGGTGACGACGACGAGATCCCCTGCCCGCAGCTTCGCGAGGAACGGGCCGAGCCAGCGATCGAACCGCTCCAGCGCGCGCGCGTAGCCTTCGGGATCGCGGCGGTGGCCGTACTCGCTGTCGAACTCGACGAGGTTGGCGAATACCAGCGCGCCCTCCGGGGCTTCGACCGCGAGCGCGTCGAGATGCGCCATCAGGGCGGCGTCACGACCCTTGAGGCTGCGGGTGACGCCGCGGCCCGCAAAGATGTCCGCGATCTTGCCCACCGCGACCACCTCGCGCCCCGCCCCCGCCGCGAGGTCGAGCAGCGTCTGTCCCGGCGGCTCGAGTGCGAAGTCGCGCCGGTTCGCGGTTCGCTCGAACGTGCCGGGCTCGCCGATGAAGGGCCGGGCGATGACCCGCCCGACCTTTCGCGCGTGAAGGGCCGGCGCTACGGCCCGGCAGACCTCCAGAAGCCGTTCCAGCCCGAACGCCTCCTCGTGGGCGGCGATCTGGACCACGCTGTCCGCGGATGTGTAGAGGATCGGCCGGCCCGTCCGCAGATGCTCCTCCCCCAGCCGCGCGATGACATCCGTGCCGGAGGCGTGGGCATTGCCCAGCGTGCCCCTCGTTCCGGCTGCCTCGGCCACTGCGGTCATCACCTCTGATGGGAAGGCAGGATCGTCGTCGGGGAAGTAGGTCCATTCGAACGGTACGGGCAGGCCTGCCAACTCCCAATGGCCGGATGGGGTGTCCTTGCCACGGGACGCTTCGGTCGCGGCGCCCCAGCGCCCCGTGACGGACGCCTTCGGGACGGGCTGCCCGTTAGCCGCCGCGTGAGCATGGGCCAGCCCGAGCCCGTCCAGCACCGGTACGTCGAGGCCAACCGCCGCGCGGATATGGCCCGTCGTATCCGCTCCTTCGTCACCGAAATCCGCGGCGTCCGGCGCCCCGCCGATCCCGACGCTGTCGAGCACGATGAGGAACACCCGTCTCATGCATGTCGCTCCTTCTCCGTCGGCGACGACATTTCGCCGAGGTTCGGGAAACCGAGCACCCCGGTCGGCCTGAGGGGTTTTGATCGCACCTTCGAAGGGGCGTCCCTCATCTGACGCGCCCCAACACCAGGGGTGGCGAGGCCTCGGCCCGGTCCGCGACCCGCATCGCGCCGAGGACCGCGACCGCGGCCGCCCGGGCATCGTCCTCCGAAGCGGCGTGTATCGCCGCGAGGGGCTGGCCGGCCTCGACCCGGTCGCCGATCCGGGCGATCCCCGTCAGACCCACGGACGGGTCGACCCGGTCGCCGGGACGCTGCCGCCCGCCGCCCAGCGCGGCGACCGCCTCACCCAGGGCGCGCCCGTCCACCGATGCCAGCACGCCGGCCCGGGGCGCGCCGACCTCGACGACGAATTTCGGCCCCGGCAAACGGTCGCGCCAGCGGTGCGCGAAGTCGCCGGGCCCGCCCTGGGCAGCGACCATGCGCCCGAAGACCTCCGCCGCGCGGCCGTCGGCTAGCGCCCCGGCGATCCGGTCTGCCCCGTCCTCCGCGTCCGGGACCAGCCCGCCGAGCGCGAGGAGCGCGCCGCCGAGCTCGCAGGTCACCTCCGAGAGGTCGCAGCCCGTGTCCTCCGTCAGGACCTCCATCGCGGCCATGACCTCCACCGCGTTCCCCATCGCGGGGGCCAGCGGCTCGTCCATCGCGGTGACGAGGGCAACCGACCGCAGCCCCGCCCCGTTCGCGGTATACACCAGCGCCTCGGCTAGGGCATGCGCGGCCTCCATGTCTGGGTTGAAGGCGCCCGTGCCGCACTTCACGTCGAGCACGAGCGCGTCGAGCCCGGCCGCGAGCTTCTTCGACAGGATCGATGCCACGATGAGGTCGAGGCTCTCTACCGTGCCGGTCACGTCCCGCACGGAGTAGAGGATGCGGTCGGCGGGCGCGACGCGTTCGGACGCGCCCATGATCGCGCAGCCGACCTTGCCCGTGACGCGCCGCAGGCGCGAGACGTCGCCCGCGACCGAGAGCCCCGGAATCGCCTCCAGCTTGTCGAGGGTGCCCCCCGTGTGCCCCAGGCCCCGCCCCGAGATCATCGGCACGTAAGCCCCGCAGGCCGCGAGCGCCGGGGCGAGGATCAGCGACACGCAATCCCCCACACCGCCGGTGGAATGCTTGTCCAGGACAGGCCCGTCGAGTTGCCAGTCCAGCACGGCGCCGCCGTCGCGCATCGCTTCGGTCAGCGCGACGCGGCCCCCCTCGCCCAGCCCCGGCCCCATGCAGACCGCCATGGCGAAGGCCGCCGCCTGCTCGAGCGAGACGCTGCCGTTCGCGATGCCCAGCGCGAACGCCCGGAGATCCCCCGACACTGGCCGCTCGCCCATTCGCATCGCCCGCAGCATCGCCGCCGGGCGCAACTCAGGCATCCATGTGCTCCGCGCCGAACGCGCCCGGAAGGAGGGCGCCCACGGTCGTCTCCTCTCGCGCGCCACCGGTGGTGGCCATGATCACGGGCACGTCCGCCTCCGCGAACTCGTTCAGCTTCTGGCGGCAGCCGCCGCAGGGCGGTACGGGGGCCGCCCCCCCCGAGATCACGGCCACCGCATCGATCCGCCGCCCGCCGGCGAGGGCCATGGCCGCGATCGCCCCAGCCTCGGCGCAGGTGCCTTCGGGATAGGCGACGTTCTCGACGTTGCAGCCCCGGTGGACATGCCCCTCCGAAAGGATGGCGGCGCCGACCTTGAAGCCGGAATGGGGGGCATAGGCGGCCTCGCGCGCGTCGCGGGCGGCCTCGATCAGGTCGGCGTGGTCCATCCGCGCTGAATGCCGCCCCTGCCTTCGCCTGTCCAGCGGAACGCCGGGGCGGATGGCGCGTTGGTGCTGCGAACGCACCGTGAACGGAGGACGGCATGGACGACGTGAAGAACGAGGCCCCCGGAAACGCGGCCAAGGATCCTGACGACTGGACCACCGGCGACGAGGCGATGACCGGCGCGCAGGCGAGCTACCTCAAGACGCTCTGCGAAGAGGCGGGCGAGGAATTCGACGATTCGCTTTCCAAGGCGGAGGCGTCCAAGCGCATCGACGCCCTGCAGGAGAAGACGGGACGCGGGTCGTGAGCAGCAACATGTTCCCGATGAAGGGCGTTCTGACCCAGCAGGGCGGCGATCATCGCGGCGGCGAAGCTTCGGAGCCCATGACGCACGAGCAGGCGATGCGACTGCGCGAGTTGGGCGCCGAAGAGGATTCCAGCCTCACCCGCGAGCAGGCCGACGAGCGGATCATGGCGCTGAGCGGGCGGTCCGCCTAGCAGGGCGTTCCGGCGGAGGGCCGCCGGTCAGCCTTCCACCACCGCGCGCACTCCATAGGCGGCCGCTACCTTCGCCAACGCCTCGGCGGGGGGCAGCTCCTCGCTCTCCCCTGTGCGGCGGGAGGTCAGTTCGACGACGCCGCCTTTGATCCCGCGCGGCCCCACGGTGATGCGCCAGGGCAGGCCGATGAGATCCATGGTCGCGAACTTCGTGCCCGCCCGCTCGTCCCGATCGTCGTGGAGCGCCTCGAGGCCGAGCGCTGCGAGCCCCTCCTCCAACGCGGCGGCGGCGGCGTCGCAGGCTCCGTCGCCGGCCCGGAGGTTGACGATGCCGCAATGGAAAGGCGTCACCCCTTCGGGCCAGACGATGCCCTTGTCGTCATGGCTGGCCTCGATGATGGCGCCGACGAGGCGCGAGACCCCGATCCCGTGCGAGCCCATGTGCACGGGAACCGGCTTGCCGTCCGGTCCCTGGACGGTCGCGCCCATGGGCTCGGAGTACTTGGTGCCGAAATAGAAGATCTGTCCGACCTCGATGCCCCGGGAGAGGCGGCGTCGCGCCTCCGGAACTTGCCGCTCGAACGTGGCGACGTCGTGGGTCTCGTCCGTTCGTGCGTAGGGGCGTGTCCACTCCTCGCAGATCGCCCGGAGCTGTGCAGCGTCGTCGTAGTCGACCCTGCGGTCGCCGAGGCGCAGGTCGGTGACGGCGCTGTCGTACATCACCTCGGATTCGCCGGTCTCCGCCAGAACCAGGAACTCGTGCGTGTCGTCGCCGCCGATGGGCCCTGAGTCGGCGCGCATCGGAATAGCCGTCAGCCCCATCCGCTCGTAGGTCCGGAGATAGGCGACCATGTGCCGGTCGTAGGCGATCATCGCGTCCTCGCGCGTGAGGTCGAAGGTGTAGCCGTCCTTCATCAGGAACTCGCGCCCGCGCATGACGCCGAAGCGGGGCCTGATCTCGTCGCGGAACTTCCACTGGATGTGATAGAGGGTCAGCGGCAGCTCCTTGTACGAGCTGGCATGGGCGCGGAAGATGTCGGTGATCATCTCTTCGTTGGTCGGCCCATAGAGCATCTTCCGCCCCTGCCGGTCGGTGATCCGCAGCATCTCGGGCCCGTAGGAGTTGTCGCGCCCCGATTCCTGCCAGAGCTCGCCCGGTTGGATCGTCGGCATCAGCACGGGAAGGTGCCCGGCGCGCTGCTGCTCTTCGTGGACGATTCGCTCGACGTTCCGCAGGACCCGCCAGCCGAGGGGCAGCCAGGAGTAGATGCCGGCGGCCTGCTGCTTGATCATGCCCGCCCGTAGCATCAGGCGATGCGAGGCGACCTGCGCCTCCGACGGGTTCTCCTTCAGGACGGGCAGGAAGTAGCGGCTCAGGCGCATGGAGGTCTCCGGACGACTCCTGCGCCGCGATACGGGCGCCGTCGGGGACGGGCAAGCGCCTTGCGGCCCGCAGGCCAAGCTCGAGAAACGATGCGGCCCCCCGCCGAGGCCACGTGCAGCGACGCCGGCGCGACCGCCGGGCGGATGGTCCGCGATGGCGCCCCCGCCGCCGGGGCGGGGGCGCCAAGGATCGTCAGGGGCAGGCCGCGACGACCGAACCGCCGCCTTGGGTGCGGTAGACGCACTGCCCGCTCGGCGTCTGGCCGATGAAGTTGCCCGCCGCTGCGCCCAAGGCGGCGCCCACGAGCGCGCCCGCGGCCCGGTCGTCGTCGCCCGAGACGGCGAGGCCGGTGGCGGCGCCCAACGCGGCGCCGGTCAGCGCGCCCTGGTTCGCGGTTCCGACGCCGCCGGTAGTCTCGCAGCCCGCCAGGAGCAGGGCGGCCGGAAGGGCGATCAGGATCTTTCTCATAAGTGATTCCTTTTTTCGTCGACGCACCGGGAACTCGGGCGCCTCCCATTCAAGGGCTAGTGCGCGGGAGGCGCTCGAACACCCGACGTTATCGAATGACGACCGCCGACCGGCGAAGCTTCGCCGAGTCCAGGGTCCGAGGCGCACGTGCGGCTGCCCTTCCCGGTCATGCAGGTCGGGTCGCCCATCCACGGGCGCGGGATCCGTCACCGTCGCGGCGGCAACGCGGGGAATTGGGAAGAACGACCCGAAGGGGATATGGTCGCTGCCACCGGACGGACGCGTCCCCATCGCCGCCGTCGCCGGCCTTGGTCGTTCCTGCTCGCGCGGCGACACGGGGGGGCATCGATACGGCCGTGGCCTGGAACGGCCGCCGCGTCCGAGGGAGGGCACCTTTCGGCATGGCCCGGCCGAGGCGCCGCACCTCTCCCAATGCCCGAATCCCGTCGTCGATGCGGGGGCCCGCGGCCTTCGGGCGTTGCGCGGCGCGCGGGGGAACGGCAGAACCATGCGGAACAGGAGAACGACGCATGGCCCTCGCACCGACGCAGCAGCTCAAGTACTGGGGGGTGGCCGCGCTGCTCCTCCTGGTGCTGCTATGGCTCCTGGGGGACGTGCTTCTGCCCTTCGTCCTCGGGGGGACCATCGCCTACTTCCTCGACCCCGTCGCCGACCGGCTGGAGAAATGGGGATTGTCCCGCGCCCTCTCGGTCGCCGTCATCACCGTCGGCGCGATCCTCCTCTTCGTCGCCGTCGTCGTCCCGACCGTCCTGACGCTGGAGGACCAGGTCCGCCTGCTCTTCGTCCAGGGCCCGGAATGGGTCGAGCGCCTGATCGATCCGGACGGTCCGTTCCTGACGCGTTTTCCGGTCGTCGCCGAATACTCGGGACGCATCGAGGACGCCGCCCTGCGCGTCGGCACCGCGCTGCGCGAGCAGGGCGGCGCCATCGCCCTGGGCCTGCTGACCGCGGGTCAAGGCCTCCTGGGGGTCGTGCTCCTGCTCGTCATCGTGCCCGTGGTCACGGTCTACATGCTGCTCGACTGGGACCGGATGATCGCCTCGATCGACGCCCTCGTCCCGCGCGACCATCAGCAGACCATCCGCCGCCTCGCCAGCGAGGTGGACGAGACGCTCTCGGGTTTCCTGAGGGGACAGGGCACGGTGATGCTGATCCTCGGGGCTTACTATGCGGTCGCCCTGGCGCTGGTCGGGCTGAACTTCGGCCTGATCATCGGCGCGTTCGCCGGGCTGCTGACCTTCATCCCCTACGTAGGTGCCATACTGGGCGGGATAACGGCGATCGGCATGGCCCTCGTCCAGTTCTGGGGGGACTGGGTCTGGATCGCCGTGGTCGCCGGCATCTTCGCGTCCGGGCAGTTCGCCGAAGGAAACTTCCTGACGCCCAAGCTCGTTGGCGACAGCGTCGGCCTTCATCCCGTCTGGCTGCTTCTGGCGCTTTCGGCGTTCGGGGCGATCTTCGGCTTCGTCGGCCTCTTGGCGGCTGTGCCCATCGCCGCGGTCCTCGGCGTGATCATCCGTTTCCTGATCGAGCTCTACCGCGAAAGCCGGCTCTACACTGGCGAGCCGGGGCCGCCGGACGCGCCCCTCCTGCACGAGCACGCCGCCGAGAAGGCGATGGACCGAGTCGAGGAGGCCGACACGGAGGACGGCTTCGCCCCGCCCCCGGACGGCGCGCGGTGACGGAGCAGCTTCCCCTGCCCCTGCCCGCGCGCGAGGCGCTGGGACGGGAGGATTACCTCGTCACGGAAGCGACGGCGCCCGTACTCGCCGCGCTGGACGGCTGGCGAGGGTGGCCGGGCGCGAAGGCGCTGCTGATCGGCGCGCCGGGCGCGGGCAAGAGTCACCTCGCCCGGGTCTGGGCGGCTTCGTCGGGGGCGCTGGTGGTTCCGGCGGCGGAAGTGACCGAGGAGGCCGCGCCCCGTCTCGCCGCGGGGCCGCTGGCGGTCGAGGACCTGGATCGGGCGCCGCGGGCCGGAACGGCCCTCTTCCACCTGCACAACCTGATGGCACAGGCCGGAGCGCCCCTTCTGATGACCGCGCGCGGCGCGCCGGGGATATGGGCGGGCGCATTGCCCGACCTCGCCTCGCGCGCGGCGCAGGCGCTGGCGATACCGCTTCCGCCCCCGGACGATGCGCTGCTCGCGGCGCTGGCGGCCAAGCAGTTCGCCGATCGGGGGGTGGCGCCAGACCCGCGCGTCCTCGCTTGGCTGACCACGCACACGGAACGGTCCGCCGAGGCGATCCGTGCCGCCGTCGCCCGTCTGGACGCAGCGGCCCTGGCAGCCAAGCGGCCCATCACCGTACCGCTGGCCCGCGAGACGCTTCGATGAGGGTCGGATCGGGCGCCGCTGCAGACGACATGGCGGCACGGACGGGTTGATCCTCATGCGTCGCGGCCGACCGTGACACGGCCACCCCACCCATCCGGTTCCGGAGTCTTCCCGCGACCTTCGGGACGACTGACTGCCTCGCCGCGAAGGCGTGCCCTACGCCGTGCACCTCGCCCCCGATCGGTAGCGATCGCGGACCGCCTACAGGTCCCGATAACGACGTGGTCGGTCCGCATCGCCCTCGACCCAAGCGTGCGGCGGATCACGCGCACCCGCCAGCCATGCTTGCCCTCCACCCGATTGCTCAGGTCTTTCGTCTACCGAGAGCGGATGCCCGGGGCCAATCGCGGCTTCGCGCTGGAGCGTCCGGGGTAGGTCGAAATCGGCCGTCCGTCCGCCGCCGATGCCGACCCGGCAGAGGCGAGAACACTGCAGGTCCGGAGTCTTCCGGTCGCGGAGGGAGGAACGGAGAAGGGTTCGGGACGAGGCCCCGGACGAGCATGACGGCCTCGGCCGGGCGAGAGCCCCTCAAAGCATGCTCGGCCCGAGGCACCCAGGTGCGAGGGTCGTGCCGTCGATGTGTTGGACTTCGTGCCAAGGGTGCACCATCCTCGCAGCTCCCGCCACGCCAGCCCTCAAGGAAGCGCATGAGCGTCCCCGAGACCGATTTTCTCGCCGCCTCGCCCCCGCCGCCCATCGCGCCGGACGTGCCCGGGCGCGCGATCAACCCGGACGGCCCTTCCCGCTTCTTCAACCGCGAGCTGTCGTGGCTTGCCTTCAACTGGCGGGTTCTCGACGAGGCCGAGAATTCCCGCGTTCCCCTGCTGGAGCGGCTGCGCTTCGTCGCCATCTCGGCGACCAACCTCGACGAGTTCTACACCGTCCGCGTCGCCGGCCTGCGCGAGCTGGACCTGGCCGGCAACCAGACCCCGGCCGCCGACGGCCGCACCCCGGCCGAGCAGCTCGCGCTGATCGACGCGGACGCCCGCCGTCTCATGCAGGCTCAGCAGGACCGATGGTCCGCCCTGCGCGGCGAGATGGCCGAGGCCGGGATAGTGCTCTGCGAGGCGGCCGACCTCTCGGAAGGGGATCGGGCCTTCGCGGAAGCCTACTTCATGGACGAGGTGTTCCCGGTGCTGTCGCCGCTCGCGATCGACCCGGCGCACCCGTTCCCCTTCATCCCGAACGAGGGCCTCTCCCTAGCGCTGACGCTTGAGCGCAGGGGCGACAGGCTGCGCGCGCTCCTGCCGATCCCGGCCAAGCTCGACCGGTTCGTGCGGCTGCCCGCCGATGGCGACGCCTTGCGCTTCCTGCCGCTCGACGCGCTTCTGCTGATGCATCTCGGCGCGCTCTTCCCGGGCTACAGGACCAAGGGGCATTGCGTCTTCCGTGTCCTGCGGGACAGCGACCTCGAGGTCGAGGAGGAGGCCGAGGACCTCGTGCGCGAGTTCGAGACCGCGCTGAAGCGCCGGCGCCGAGGCGAGGTGGTGCGCCTGAAGATCTCCGCCGGCGCGCCGAGCGGGCTGCGCCGCACCATCATGGAGGAGCTGGGCGTCGACGAGGACGAGGTGGTCGAGATCGACGGCCTCATCGGCATGGCCGACCTCTCCGAGCTGGTGGTGCCCGACCGGCCCGACCTGCTCTGGCCGCCGTTCAGCCCCCGCGTGCCCGAACGTGTGCAGGACCATGACGGGGACATGTTCGCGGCCATCCGGCAGAAGGACATGCTGCTGCACCATCCCTACGAGACCTTCGACATGGTGGTCCGCTTCGTGGTGCAGGCCGCGCAGGACCCGGACGTCGTCGCCATCAAGCAGACCCTCTACCGCACCTCAGCCGACAGTCCGGTGGTGAACGCGCTCTGCGAGGCGGCGGAGACCGGAAAGTCCGTCACCGCCCTCGTCGAGCTGAAGGCCCGCTTCGACGAGGCCGCGAACATCCGCCAGTCCCGCAAGCTGGAGCGCGCGGGCGCGCACGTCGTCTACGGTTTCATGAACTACAAGACGCATGCCAAGATAAGCACCGTGGTGCGACGCGAGGGCCCGCGCCTGCGGACCTACACCCATTTCGGCACGGGCAACTACCACCCCATCACGGCACGCATATACACGGACCTGTCGCTCTTCACATGCGATCCGGCGCTCGGGCGCGACGCGGCCAAGATCTTCAACTACCTCTCGGGGTCGGCCCCTCCCGCCGCGCTCGAGAACCTCGCCATCTCGCCGCTGAACCTGAAGTCGACCCTGCTCGACCTGATCGAACGCGAGGGCGAGCATGCCGAAGCCGGCCGCCCGGCGGCGATCTGGGCCAAGATGAACGCCCTCATCGAGCCCGAGGTGATCGACGCCCTCTACGCCGCCTCCGGGCGGGGGGTGCATGTCGACCTCGTGGTGCGCGGGATCTGCGGCCTCCGGCCCGGCGTGAAGGGCCTTTCGGAGAACATACGCGTGAAGTCCATCGTCGGACGCTTCCTAGAGCACAGCCGCATCGTGTGCTTCGGCGCGGGCAAGGGGCTGCCCGGCAAGGGGGCGCGGGTCTTCATCTCGTCGGCGGACTGGATGGGCCGCAACCTGAACCGCAGGGTCGAGACCCTGGTGGAATGCACCAACCCCACGGTGAAGGCGCAGATCGTCAGCCAGATCATGGCCGCCAACATGGCCGACACGCTGCAGTCCTGGGTCCTGCGGCCCGACGGAACCTTCGTCCGCCCCGATCCCGGCGACGCGGCCTTCTCCTGCCATCGCTTCTTCATGGAGAACCCGTCCCTCTCGGGCCGCGGCACGGCGGGCGCGGCGGACGTGCCGGCGCTGACCCATGCGGCCGAATGAAGGGCCGGCGGAGGTGGAAGGCCAGTCGTCGAGTCTGGGGCCGGCAGACCCGACCCATCGCAGCTTCGGACCGGAAGCGCCATCGCGCTCTTGCCCGGAACGCCGCGGAGAGGGAGGCGCCGCGTGATCGGCTACGTCACGGTCGGCGCGGACGACATCCCCCGTGCTGAGCGGTTCTACTCCGCGTTTCTCCTTCCCTTGGGATATTCTTTGACGACTGGGCCGGAAGGCCTGAGTTACGCCCTGCCGACGAAGCCGGGCCGGCACCCCGCGCCGCCGGACTTCTACGTGAAGCCGACATTCGATGGATTTCCGGCCTCGGCCGGGAACGGCTCGATGGTCGCGTTCGAGGCCCGGAGCCAGAAGCAGATCCGCGACCTTCACGCGGCGGCGCTTTCCGCAGGCGGTTCCGACGAGGGGCCGCCGGGCTTTCGTGCCGCCTACGGCCCCCGTTTCTACGTCGGCTATCTGCGGGACCCGCAGGGAAATAAGGTCGCTCTCACCTCGAGCGATCCGGACGAGCCGGGACGCGACGGGTAGGAAGGATCCCGCAGGTCGAAGGCCTTCGCGCGGAGGGGCGCGAGGGCGGGCGACGGCCCCGTCGTAGGACGGGGCGTCGAACTTCTTTCCCCGTGACGTTGACCGCCCGTAGAATTGCGAAGCAGGGTCCGCCGGGGGAAGGCACCGCCCGGGGGAATTGCCATGAACGACGAGAGCGCCGCCGACTGGGGGCCGTTCGGCCGGCCGATCTTCGAGTCGCCCGAGGCGCGGGCGCTGTCGCGGGTCGGCGTGGTGGACGTCGGGTCGAACTCCGTCCGGCTGGTGGTGTTCGACGGGGCCGCGCGCTCCCCGGCCTACTTCTATAACGAGAAGGTCATGGCCGGCCTCGGGCGCGACATGTCCGAGACGGGGCGCCTGCATCCCGAAGGAAGGTCCCGCGCCCTCGACGCCCTGCGGCGCTTCGCATTGGTGGGCGATGCCATGGGCATCCGCCCTCTTTCGGCCGTCGCCACCGCCGCCGTCCGCGATGCGGAGGACGGCCCGGAGTTCCGCGCCGAGGTCGAGCGCGCGACCGGACTGAAGCTCTGGGTGATCGACGGGCGGGAGGAGGCGCGCCTCTCCGCGCAGGGAGTGCTGCTCGGCTGGCCAGGCGCCTCCGGCCTCGTCTGCGACATCGGCGGCTCCTCCATGGAGCTGGCCGAGCTGAAGAAGGGCCGCGTCGGCGCGCGGGAGACCTCCGATCTGGGTCCGCTCAAACTTCTGGGCTGCCGGTCGAAGAAGGATCGCAAGGCCGCGATCTCAAAGGGCATCGCCCGCCTCGCGGCCCAGGTCGGCGGCAAGAAGCAGCCCCTGACCCTCGTCGGCGGCTCGTGGCGGGCCATCGCGAAGTTGGACATGCTGCGGCGGGACTACCCGCTCCACGTCCTCCACGAGTACCGGATGACGGTGAAGGAAGCGAAGGAGACGATCCGCTGGATCGCCGAGAACGACCTTTCGGACCTCAAGGCGCGGTCGGGGCTGTCTGAGTCGCGCATCTCGCTGGTGCCGCTCGCGGGCGAGGTGCTGAAAGCGGTGCTCAACGAGTGGCGCCCGCCCGAGATCCGCGTCAGCGCCTACGGCATCCGCGAGGGGATGCTCTACGAGCAGATGCCCCGTGCCATCCGCGAACGGGACCCCCTGATCGAGGCCTGCCGGTTCTCGGAGGCCAAGGATGCACGCCTGCCCGGTTTCGGGCGCACGCTCTACCGCTTCGTCCGCCCCATCTGGCGCTCCGCCCGGCCGGAGACGCGCCGCCTGATCCGTGCGGCCTGCCTCCTGCACGACGTCACATGGCGGGCGCATCCCGACTACCGGGCCGAGCTTTGCTTCGACAACGCGACCCGGGCGAACCTCGGCGGCCTCACTCACCCCGAACGGGTGTTCCTCGGGCTGGCGCTCATGCACCGCTATAAGAACAGCCGCGACGACGAGCGTTTCGGCAAGGTCCTGTCGCTGCTGCCCGAGGATCGGGTGCGCGAGGCCGAGCGCGTGGGCAAGGCGATGCGCTTCGGGGCGATGCTGTCTGTGTCCGATCCCGGCACGATGGGCGAGCTGCGTTGGGCGCCGAAGAAGAGGGTGCTGGAGTTTCGCATGGACCGCGCGACGGCCGGCCTGTTCGGCGAGGTGGCGGACGCCCGGCTGAGGGCGCTGGGCGCCTCGCTCGAAGCCGAAGTGGTGGTGAAGGGGGCATCCTGAGGGGCGCGCCACGTCCCGTCGCGCCGACCGAAGCCGGCGAAGCACCTAGCGGGGAGATGGGCGCGTGGTACGGCGCCACGCCCAACGCAGGTCTTTTCCCCCTCCCCCGCCTTCTGTAGGGCCGTCCCCGACATCCAAGCGGGAGGGACATCCACCATGCGCGTCTACTACGACCGCGACGCCGACGTGAACCTGATCAAGGGCATGAAGGTTGCCATTCTGGGCTACGGCTCCCAGGGCCATGCCCACGCGCTGAACCTGCGCGACAGCGGGGCCGAGAACGTCGTGGTCGCCCTACGCGACGGCTCGGCCAGCGCGAAGAAGGCCGAAGGCGAGGGGCTGACCGTCATGGGCATCGCCGAGGCCGCCGCCTGGTGCGACCTTCTGATGTTCACCATGCCCGACGAGCTGCAGGCCGAGACCTACCGCGAGTACGTCGCGGGCAACATCCGCGAGGGCGCCGCGATCGCCTTCGCCCACGGGCTGAACATCCATTTCGGCCTGATCGAGCCGAAGCCCGGGATCGACGTGATCATGATGGCCCCGAAGGGCCCCGGCCACACCGTCCGCGGCGAGTATCAGAAGGGCGGCGGCGTACCCTGCCTGATCGCCGTCGACCAGGACGCGTCTGGCCGCGCGAAGGAGATCGCCCTCTCATACTGCTCCGCCATCGGCGGCGGGCGCTCGGGCATCATCGAGACCACCTTCAAGGAGGAGTGCGAAACCGACCTCTTCGGCGAGCAGGCGGTGCTCTGCGGCGGCTTGGTCGAGTTGATCCGCGCGGGCTTCGAGACCCTCGTGGAGGCCGGCTACGCCCCCGAGATGGCCTATTTCGAGTGCCTGCACGAGGTAAAGCTGATCGTGGACCTGATCTACGAGGGCGGCATCGCGAACATGAACTACTCGATCTCCAACACCGCCGAGTACGGCGAGTACGTCTCCGGCCCGCGCGTGCTGCCCTATGACGAGACGAAGGCGCGGATGAAGGCGGTCCTGCGGGACATCCAGACCGGCAAGTTCGTTCGCGACTTCATGCAGGAGAACGCGGTCGGTCAGCCGTTCTTCAAGGGCACCCGCCGCATGAACGACGCCCACCAGATCGAGGAGGTCGGGCAGCAGCTGCGCGAGATGATGCCCTGGATCGGCAAGGGCAAGCTCGTGGACCAGTCGAAGAACTGATCCTCCAGGGGGCCGCCCTCGCGGACGGTCCCCGCCTTCGCCCCCCCGGGACTAGTACATCGTGTCGCCGTAGCGACGCTCGAGGTCGGCGTCGAGGCGCGCGCGCTCGGCCTCCTCCGTCGTTCCGCCGGTCTGGTCCAGCAGCATGCGCATCAAGGAGGGCATCCCTGCCCGATCCTGGAGCGACGCCGGATCCCACAGGCGCGAGCGGCGCAGCGCCTTGGCGCAGTGCAGGAACACTTCCTCCACCACGATGTGAATCGCGACCGTCGAGCGGCGCCCACCCACCTCCGTCAGCGCGAGAAGGGCCGGCTCGTCCGTCACCGTCCCCCGCCCGTTCACGCGCAGTGTCTCGTCGAATCCGGGGATCAGAAAGAGCAGCCCGAGCGCCGGGTTCGCGATGACGTTCGACAAGGTGTCGAGCCGCCGGTTCCCCGGCCGGTCCGGGATCAGCAGCGTCCGCTCGTCCAGCACGCGGACGAAGCCCGGCGCGTCGCCCCGCGGACTGACGTCGGCGCGGCCCTCGGACGACTGGGTCCCGATGGTCAGGAACGGCGACCGGGCAATGAAGGCGGCAGCGTGGGGATCGATCCGCCGGAGCACCTTACGCGTCGCCATCTCGGACGTCGGCGGGAAGAGGGTGCGGAGCGCCGCCTCGTCCCGGATGGCGCGACGGGCCATCATGCCGCCGCTTCGACCGCGGCCGCGATCTCGGCGACCACCTCCTCGAGAAGGGCGGGGTCCTCGTGCTCGCCCATGACGCGGACCTTCGGCTCGGTGCCCGAGGGACGGATCAGGATGCGGCCCTCGCCGTTCAGGCGGGCGGTCGCGGCCGCGACGACGGCGCGTACGGCTTCCGTCTCGTGCGGGCGGGCGCCGCGCGGGATCGAGACGTTCACCAGCTTCTGCGGGACAGGCTCGAACTGACGGGCCAGGTCTGAGGCCGGACGGCCGGTGCGCTGCATCGCCGAAAGGAACTGCAGCCCAGCCATCAGCCCGTCGCCCGTGGTCGCGTGGTCCAGCATGACGATGTGGCCCGACTGCTCGCCACCGAGGTTGTAGCCACCCGCGCGCATCGCCTCGACCACGTGGCGGTCGCCCACCTTCACCCGCACGAGATCGATGCCCCGCGCGTTCAGGAACCGCTCGAGCCCAAGGTTGGACATCACCGTCGCCACCAAGGCGTCGCCACGCAGGCGCCCGGCCTCGGCCCATTGGTGCGCGATGAGCGCCATGATCTGGTCCCCGTCAGCCACGGTGCCGGTCTCATCGACGATCATCACGCGGTCCGCATCGCCGTCGAGGCAGATCCCGACATCGGCGCCATGTGCCACCACTACCTCCGCCGCGGCCTCGGGGTGGGTCGAGCCGCAGAGGCGGTTTATGTTGCGGCCGTTGGGCTCCACCCCGATCGGCACGACGTCGGCGCCGAGCTCCCACAGGATGCTGGGCGCGACGCGGTGGGCGGCGCCGTTGGCGGCGTCGATGACGACCTTCAGCCCGTTCAGCCGCACGCCGGAGGACGCCTTGCAGACCTCCGCATAGCGTCCCCCGGCCTCGTCGATACGCTTCGCGCGGCCGATCCCCTCCGCTGGGACGAGGGGGCCGGGATCGTCGACGAAGCGTGTGATCGCCTCCTCGTCCTCGTCCGAGAGCTTGAATCCGTCCGGGCCGAAGAACTTGATGCCGTTGTCCTCGGCCGGGTTGTGCGAGGCCGAGATCATGATGCCCAGGTCCGCCCGCATGGAGCGCGTCAGATGCCCCACCGCCGGCGTCGGCACCGGACCCAGAAGAAGGACCCCCATCCCCATGGAGGTCAACCCGGCCGTCAGCGCGTTCTCCAGCATGTAGCCCGACAGACGGGTGTCCTTGCCGATCACCACCCGATGCGCATCCTGCCCGTCCTTGCGGAAGAAGGCGCCTGCCGCCCGACCTATCTTCAGGGCCATCTCGGCGGTCATCGGGTGGATGTTGGCCGTTCCCCGGACGCCGTCGGTCCCGAACAGTCCGCTCATGTCACCTCCTCCTTCAGCCCGGCCACGCGCCAGAGGGCCAGGGCCTGCGCCGTCATCGCCGCGTCATGCACCCGCAAGGCTTGCACCCCCCCCAGCGCCGCGCGCAAGGCCACCGCGATCGAGCCGGGCGCCCGGTCGGCAGCTTCCGGCGCGTTCCCGATCACGCCGATGAAGCGTTTCCGGGACGCCCCCAGCAGGAGCGGCCGCCCCAGCACGTGCAGCGCGGGCAGCCCTCGCAGGAGCGCGATGTTGTGCGCCTGCGTCTTGCCGAAGCCGATCCCGGGGTCGAGCAGCACCCGGTCCGCTGCCACCCCGGCCGTCCGCGCGGCCTCCAGCCGCTCGGCAAGATGGGCCGCGACCTCGCCGAGGACGTCGTCGTAGCATGGGTCGTCCTGCATGGTCTCGGGCGTGCCGACCGAGTGCATCAGGACCAACCCGGCCCCCGTCCTGGCGGAGACGACGAGGAGGTCGGGGTCGAACCGGCCCGCCGAGACGTCGTTCACGATTCCCGCCCCCGCCGCCAACGCCGCCTCGGCCACGGCGGCCTTTCGGGTATCGATGCTGATCGGCGTCGTGATCCCTGCCGATCGAATGGCTTCGATCACGGGGGCGGTCCGGGCGATCTCCTCGGCCTCGGGCACCTCGGCCGCACCGGGGCGGGTGGATTCGCCGCCGATATCGATCACGTCGCAGACCCGCGCCAGGGCCGCCGCCTGTGCCAGCGCGGCCTCGGGGCGGTCAAAGCGCCCCCCGTCCGAGAAGCTGTCCGGCGTCACGTTGAGGATGCCCCACACCGCGGGGGCCCCGCCCCCCGGTGCGGCCCTTGGCACGCTCAGCGCACGCAGCACCTCCGCCGGCATGGCGCGCGCCGGCACCACCTCCCCCTCCGGCGCGATGGCATGGGCGAAGCGGGCCGGGCCGCCGGCGAGGGGCACCCCGGCCGGGTCCGGCCCGGCCAGCGGGATCGGCGTCCAGAGCCTCACGCGGCGCGGTGCGGGCGCGCGGCCGTCACGGACGCCGGACCTCGCCTGCGCCCAGCTCTCCCGCCAGCCAGGCGGCGAGGCTGGCACCGTCCGTCTCGACGGGCGCGTCGAAGGCATCCAGCACCATCTTCGACGGCGCCCAGACGACGAGCCGACCGTTGCGCAACGCGTGGTCGATCTCAGTCCGGGTGCCGATCACGACGCAGCGCGGGTCGCGCGCGGCCAAGCGCCAGCCATTCTGCTCGATCGCCAAAAGGTCGATCCGCCGCTGGGCCGCGGCGCCGGCCGCCCGTGGCACCCTCTCCGGCAGTTCGAGGCATAGGACCGCCGGACGCCCCTCGATGGTGTCGATCCGCGCCGGCAGGTCCCAGGCGCTCACGAACGCCTCGCCCAGCAGCAGCACCTCCGGGACCGGTGCATCCCCGGAAGCGGCTTCAGGCGCGCCGCGGCTCGGGGTGCGCACGATCTCGACCCCGAGGGCGCCAGGGCCGCGATCCAGCTTCTCGACGCGCACGAAGACCCGCACGGCCCGCGGCTCGGCCAGCACCCGCTCGGCGACACGTTCGGCGAGCGTCTCGAGGAGGTTCAGCCGGCCGGCCGTGAGTTCGTCGTCGATGGCTTCCGTGATACGATCGTAGGAGAGGATGCGGTCGACGTCGTCCGCCACGTCAGCGGGAGGCGGCGCGACCTCCGCCACCACGTCGAAGGACAACCGCTGCGAGACCCCCCGCTCGGACTGGAAAGCACCGATCTCGGCCTTGCGGACATGGCCCCGCAACGAGATCCGGTCGAGCGGGACGGACGACGCCGTCGCCGCCGCCCGTTCGGATGGATGCGCGAAGGCCAGGCTGATCTCTTCCGTCATGGGGCAGGCCTAGCGCGGCGCGGGTCCTCGCGACAGACGCAAAGCGGCACCGGGATCAGATCGCCTCGGCGAGTTCCGTCTCCGGGTTGTAAAAGATGTGCACCCCGATTTGCGCGGTCTCGAAGAACTCCTCCGCCCAGGACGGCTGCACATAGTTCGCATGATAGAAGAGGGCGCCCCCCGTCAGGTCGTTGGGCGCGATCTCCTCCAGGACGAGATGGGCGATGGCCACCGCGCGCCGGGCGGCCGGGCGGTCGGTCATGCGCTCGGGGATGCCGTCGCAGGTGTATGAGAACTGGCAGGCGTGCAACCGACCGGTGCCTTGGTTCACAACCTCGCAAACCGAATCGGGGAACTGGCGGTCCTGGGTGCGGTTCAGGATGACCTCGGCGACCGCGAACTGGCCGCGCACCGGCTCGCCCCGCGCCTCGTAGTAGATCGCTTCGGCAAGGCAGGCCCCCTCGTCGTCGAGGCCAGGTGCGATGATTTCGTCGAGGAAGGCTCGGGTGTACTCGACCTCGACCCCATCGTCGTCGACCGTGTCCAGGGGCGTGGCGGAAGCAGCGTGCAGCATCGATGAATCGTTCTCCCACCAGAGCGGGGCGACGCCGCCGGGCGCGGCGGCTCGAGCAGCCGAATGCGCCGCATCGGGGCCGACGATCGCACCCAGGGTCGATGCATCCGCCAAGGCGGAGACGGGCACGGATAGAGAGGCCGCCGAAAAAGCGGCTGCGGAAAAGGCGCGAAGCATGTATGCGGTATCCCCTTGGCAGTTCCCGGCGCAGCTCCCCAGCCCGCCGGTCCGGGCGGAGCGGTCGTTTCCACCTCGGACGCGGAAGCTGTATCGGAGCCGTGGCTAACGGTGCAACCTTGCCACAATCTTAAGAAAACGCACTTTGGCGGGAACCTGCTGGTGATGTGGGAACAGATCGGCGGGATTGATGCTGTTGTTGCGGAGGTTGGATCAGATGCCTTGCTTCGGGTTCAGAAGCGTAAGCTGCGCTGCGGCAAGTCGAGCCATCGGCACCCGGAACGGCGAACAGGACACCGCATCGAATCCTTGCTCGCGGCAGAATGCGATCGAATCGATGTCGCCGCCGTGCTCGCCGCAGACCGACAGGGGTATGCCGGGCTTCGCGGCCCGGGCTCGCTCGGCGGCGATGGACAAAAGCTCCCCTACGCCGCTGCGATCGAGCGTGCGGAACGGATCCTCCTGCCAGACGCCCTGATTCACGTATTCCGACATGAACCGTCCGGCATCGTCGCGGCTGAGGCCATAGGTCATCTGCGTCAGGTCGTTCGTCCCGAACGAAAGGAAGTCGCAGAGCGGCGCGATCTCGCCCGCTCGAAGGGCCGCCCGGGGCGTCTCAACCATGCAGCCGAGGCGGAAGGGCACGTCCTGACCGGTCTCGGCCCGTAGCGCGGCGGCGACTTCCTCGATCCGCGCGCGGACCAGCTCGACCTCGCGGCGGGCGGTGACGAGGGGGATCATGATCTCCGGCGGCGGGACGTCGTGGCCCGCGGCACGGGCGCCCGCCGCGGCCTCGAACGCCGCGCGCGCCTGCATGCCGGTGATGCGCGGGAACGCGACCGCCAGACGGACCCCCCGCATCCCGAGCATCGGGTTCACCTCCTCAATCCCCGCGATCCTCCGCTCGACCTCCGAGACGGGCCGGCCCAGGGCCTCCGCCATCTCGAGGAGGCCCTCGCGCGTCGCCGGCAGGAACTCGTGCAGCGGGGGGTCGAAGAGGCGGATGCAGACCGGACGCGGGGCCGTCGCCTCGAAGACGGCGCGCATGTCCCGCCGCTGGAGCGGAAGGAGCCGGGAGAGGGCGGCATCCCGTTCGGCGTCCTCCTCGGCGAAGATGAGCTCGCGCAGCAGGGCGAGGCGGCCCGCCTCGAACATCATGTGCTCGGATCGGCAGAGCCCCACCCCCTCCGCGCCGAAGGCCATCGCGTTCAACGCGTCTTGCGCGGTATCGGCATTGGCGCGCACCCCGATGTCACGCGCGTCGTCGGCCCACGCAAGTAGGGTCTGCGCCCCGTCGCCCGGCGCCGGATCGAGCAGCTGCGGCGCGCCGGCCAGCAACTCCCCCCCGGCCCCGTCCAGCGTCACGACGGCGCCTTCCGCGAGCACCCGCCCCCCTGCCGTGAGGGTACGGCGGGCGGGATCGACGCGGACGTCCCGCATCCCCACGACGCAGGGCAGCCCGAGGCCCCGCGCGATGACGGCGGCATGGGAGGTGGTGCCCCCGCGCTCGGTCAGGATGGCAGCGCAGGCATGCATGCCCCGCACGTCCTCGGGCGCCGTCTCGCGCCGCGCGAGGATGGCCGCGTCGCCCCGGGCCTCGAGCTGCTGCGCGGCCTCGGCGGTGAAGACGAGGCGGCCGGTCGCCGCGCCGGGGCTCGCCGGGACGCCGCGGGCGACGCGATCGCGCACGGCCGCCGGATCGATGCTGCGATGAAGGAGGTGCGAGATCGCCTGCGGCTCGACCCGCAGGAGCGCTGCGGGGCGCGGGATGACGCCGTCCTCCGCCAAGGCCACGGCGATGCGGACGGCCGCCCGCTCCGTCCGGGGCGCGCGGACGGCGTCGATGACGGAGAGCTGCCCCGAAGAGAGCGTGAACTCGATCTGCATCTCCTCGCGCAGGCCGGTGCGGCAGGTCGCGCCGTGGGCGACGAGGGCTTCCACCGCCTCGGGGCAGGTATCCTCGAGGGCGGGCCCGCGCGGGTCCGAGCGCACGAACAGGGCTTCGGGCGCCTGCAGCGCCGCCCGGCCCTGCGACTGCGGCAGGTAGCGGCCCGTGACCTCCGGATCGCCCGTCGTTGGGTCCGCGAACTGGACGACGCCCGCCCCGGAGGCGCCCGGCCCGAGGCCGAGCGCCATGGCCTGGACGACGAGGCCGAGCCCGGCATCCTCCGGCGCGCCGTGCGCCTGCCGCAGGAGGCGGGCGGACGTACTCTCCCATGCGCGGGCCATGGAGCGCAGCACCCCCGCGAGCTGGGTGGCGGGGTCGTCGGGGAACGGCTCGCCGGCCTCGTCCGCGTAGGCGGCGCGGGCCGCTGCCGGGGTGCCGGCGTCGGCGAAGGGCTCGGGGTCGAGGCGAGCGACCTGGGTGGCGTAGGTCTCGACGAGGCGCAGATGGAGCGTGGCGGCGGCCTCGGGCCCGAGCTTGGCGGCAAGCGCGGCCTCGACCGCCGGGTTGAGGCCGATGTTGAGCACCGTCCCCGGCCCGCCCCAGTCCGGATCCTGGCTGGACGGGCGCACCGAGAGGACGGCCCCCGGCCCGAAATGCGCGAGGAGGGCCCCCATGTCCGGCATCTCGCCGCGGGCGATCATGATCACGGTGTCGAAGGGCAGCGCCACGGTGGTAGGCACCGGCAGGCCGAGGCGCACGAGCCGCTGAAGGCACTTGGCCCGTCCCCCGTGGCGCGCGGCGTCGATCCGCGCCGTCTGGGTGACGAGCACGAAGGGCTGGGCGTCGGGCGTGTCGTGCTGCACTGCGGCATCCCCTTTCGCAAGGCAGCATAGGCGGACACACGATCCGGTAAAGGGCAGATGGCCCTCGGCAGCCCGGGCGACGGGGACGCTCCGTCCCTCGAACCCCCCGGGCGGAAACGTTCGCCCTGAAGAACGCGAGAACGCCCTGGACAGCAGCGTCGTGTGCCGGCCTCTCGGGATAGGACGCCCTTCTCGCCGGCATTGCCCGAGGCTCACCGGTGCCGGACCCGGTCGATCCACCGAACCAATCTTCGGGCGCGCTTCCTCCGGGGGTTCGCCCGTTCGGCGCTGAGTTCGGTTCGCTGGACCGATCTCCGGGCGCGCTTCACCCCTCGATGCGGCGGAGGTCGGCCACCTTCAGCAGCGTCGTGCGGATGCGGTGGAGGAGGTTCAGGCGATTGCGACGGATCGCCTGGCGGTCGTCGTTGACCTGCACGGCCTCGAAGAAGGCGTCGATAGGCGCACGGAGCGCGGCCATCTCGCGCATGGCGGCCTCGAAATCCTCTTCGGCCATCGCCTCGTCGATCTTGGGCTCCGCCCGGTCGAGCGCGTCGAAGAGGGCCTTCTCCTCGTCCGCCTCAGCGAACTTGGGGTCGGGGCCGAAGGAGTACTCGACCCCGTCCTGGTCCTCGGCCTGGCGCAGGATGTTGTCGGCGCGCCGGAAGCCCTGGATCAGGTTGGTCCCGTCCTCGGTGTCCAGGAGCGCCTGGAGCGCGGCGGCCCGCTTGGTCAGCAGCGCGAGGTCGTCGGCGTTCGGCATGTGGAGCACGGCGTCGATCACGTCGTGCCGCACGCCCCGGTCGCGGAGGAAGACCTTCAGCCGGTCGTGGAGGAAGGAGAGGAGGTCGGCAGTAGTCTGCTCTGGGGTGGCAAACCGCTTTACCGGCTGGTCCATTCCGTCACCGTCGAGATCATCAAATATTTCCGCGAACCCAGCAACCCGCCCGCTCCGAACGAGCGAGAGCAACTCACCTTCCGGCGAAAATATTCTGCGAGGCGGCGTGTGTTCATCAGCGTCTTCATCGTCTGAATTGTAATCCCAAGGTTGACGCCAGTTTCCTCGTTCATCGGCCATCCCGTCCGGGAGCACGATTGCTCTGTCCTCGTAGATTTGGGCCAAATGAAACTTCTCGAATCGTTGGACGAAAACTCCACCAAGTAAGAGGCGAAGGTCGTTCTCCATCACCAACCGGATCACCCCCAGCGCCGCCCGCCGCAAGGCATAGGGGTCCTTCGAGCCGGTGGGCTTCTCGTCGATGGTCCAGAAGCCGGTGAGGGTGTCGATCTTGTCGGCGAGCGCCACCGCGACCGCGACGGGGTCGGTCGGCACGCCGTCGGAAGGGCCGAGAGGCCGATAATGGGCCTCGGCGGCGTTCGCGATGACCTCGTGCTGCCCCTCGGGGGCGAGGGATGGGTCGGCCAGCAACGCCTCGGCCACGTAGTAGCGGCCCATCGTGCCCTGTAGCTCGGGGAACTCGTAGACCATCTCGGAGGCGAGGTCGGCCTTGGCGAGCTTGGCCGCCAGCTCCGCGGCGTCCGGGTCCGCGCCGACGAATGGGGCGATCTCCCGCGCCAGCGCCGCGATGCGCCCGACCCGCTCGGCTTGGGTGCCCAGCTTGGCGTGGAAGGTGACGGCCCCCAGCTTATCCAGCCACGCCTTCATCCCGGCGCGGGCGACGGCCAAGTCGTTCTCCCAGAAGAACTTGGCGTCCGCGAGCCGCGCCGATAGCACGCGGCGGTTGCCGGACAGGATGGCCTCGCCCCCGTCGGGGGCCTCGATGTTGGCGACGGTGACGAAGCGGACCACCCTGCCCTGTCGGTCCTTCAGCGAGAAGAACTTCTGATGCTCCTTCATGGAGGTGACGAGCACCTCCGGGGGCAGCGAGAGGAACTGGTCGGCGATCTCGCCCATCAGGGGGACGGGCCATTCCACGAGGCCCGCCACCTCCGAGAGGAGGCCGGGATCCTCGACCGGCTCGAGCCCGGCGGCGAAAGCGGTCTGGGCCACGTCGTTCCAGATGCCCTCCGCCCGGTCATCGGCCGAAAGGACCACCTTCGCGCGCTTCAGCCTCCGCTCGTAGTCCTCGAAGGAGGCGACGGAGAACGGCGCCGGCGCCATGAAGCGGTGACCCTCGGTGACGTCGCCCGCATCGATCCCGTCGACGGCGAGCGGCACCACCTCGGCCCCGTCCTCGCGCACGAGGATGCAGAGGATGCGGCGCAGGGGCCGCACCCATCGCAGCGAGCCCGTGCCCCAGCGCATCGACTTGGGCCAGGGAAAGCCGCGGATCGCCCCTTCGAGCACCTCGGCGACGATCGCGGCGGCCGGGCGGCCGGGCGTCACCACGTCGGCCACGTAGAACGCGCCCTTCTTGCCATCGACCTCGCGCAGGGCGGAGCGCTCGACCCCCGCGCCGCGCAGGAAGCCCTCCACCGCCTTCTCCGGCGCGCCGACGCGGGGGCCGCGCCGCTCCTCGCGGATGGTCGGGGATTCCTCCGTCAGCCCCTCCACCGCCAGGGTCAGGCGGCGCGGTGTGCTGAACGCCTCGGCGCCCGCGTAGGTCAGGCCGGCCTCGACCAGACCGTCCGTCATCATGCGCTTGAGATCCTCGCGGGCCTTTCGCTGCATCCGGGCGGGAATCTCCTCGGAGAAGAGCTCGATCAGAAGGTCCATGTCATCCGTCCTCGGGCGGCGGAGGGGCACAGCCCTCCGGCGTGGGTCGGCCGTCGAAGACGACCTCGCCGCATTCGTTGATCTCGTCCCAGGCGAAGCCCCGCCCGTCGGGGTAGAGGGCGACCAGCCGGTCGATCCCGTAGCGGACGTCCCTCGTGCCTAGGACCGCCGCCGCCCGCCCCGCGGCGAGGTCCGCGCCGATCGCTTCGGCGTCGAAGCACTCGTACCACGAGGGGGCGACGGTGGGCACGGCGCCCGGCGCGGGCACGGCCTTCGGCGCGGGCTGGGCGAGGGTGAAGCAGGACCGGTAGGACCGGGGCGAGGTGTCGCGCCCGATCGTCGTGCCGCTCGCGGGGATCGAGACCGCCCCCTCCGGCGTCGTCAGCCCGACGGCGAGGATCTCCTCCGGGTCGCCGTAGCCCAGCCGCGTGGCCGTCCACCACAGGCCGAACGCCCCCAGAAGGGCCGTCAGCACGAGGAAGGCCACCGCGAGCTTGCCGGCGAAGTTCACGCCGCCTCCGCGCCCCCGGCGGGGGTCCGAAGGAAGGCATCGGCGCACATCTTCGCCAGGGCCCGGACGCGGGCGATGTAGCTCTGCCGCTCGGTGACGGAGATGACGCCGCGCGCGTCGAGAAGGTTGAAGATGTGGCTGGCCTTGATGGTCTGGTCGTAGGCCGGATGGGCCATGACGATGGTGCGGCCCGTGCGGGGGTCGACCTCGTCGGCGGCGAGGATGCGGGCGCATTCCCTCTCGGCGTCCTCAAAGTGCCTCAGGAGCGTCTCCGTGTCGGCTACGTCGAAGTTCCAGCGCGAGTACTCGGCCTCCGTCCCGCGGAAGACGTCGCCGTAGGAAAGCGGGATCGGCGCGACGGGGTCGTTGAAGGGCATGTCCATGACGTGGTCCGCGCCCAGGACGTACATCGCCAGCCGCTCCAGCCCGTAGGTCAGCTCGCCCGAGACGGGGCGGCAGTCATGGCCGCCCACCTGCTGGAAGTAGGTGAACTGCGAGACCTCCATCCCGTCGCACCACACCTCCCACCCCAGGCCCCAGGCGCCGAGCGTGGGCGATTCCCAGTCGTCCTCGACGAAGCGGACGTCGTGGAGCGCCATGTCGAGGCCGATCGCCTCCAGCGAGCCGAGGTAGAGCTCCTGCAGGTTCGGCGGGCTGGGTTTGATGATGGTCTGGAATTGGTAGTAGTGCTGCAGCCGGTTCGGATTCTCGCCGTAGCGCCCGTCCGTGGGGCGACGCGAGGGCTGGACGTAGGCGGCCGCCCAGGCGTTCGGCCCCAGCGCGCGCAGGGTCGTGGCCGGGTGGAAGGTGCCCGCGCCCACCTCCATGTCGTAGGGCTGCAGCACGGCGCAGCCCTGGCGTGCCCAGTATTCCTGCAGCGCAAGGATGATGCCTTGGAACGAGCGGGGCGCGTCCGCCATGCTGGGGCCTCCGGGAATGGGTCGCGGGGCGGATAGGCGGCGCGCGGCATGGGGTCAACGCGGGCGGCCGGCATGACCGGCGATGCATCGGGGCCGCACAGACGTGCCCTGTGGGTCGCACGACGTCTCGTGCTGGCCGGCCGCCGGGGCTAAGCATCGGGCGGGGCGGTCCGCCGGCCGGACCAGATGCGAAGGAACTGCCAGGTGAAGCTTGCAACGAAGGCTGGGCTGCTGGCCGCCACGGTCCTCGCCGGGACCGCTGCGGAGGCGCAGCAGGACGGTATCTGGGTGCAGATCGAAGCCCTTCGCAGCCTCGCGGAAGGCGAGGGGCGCGCCCGGACCTATGCGGCGGCCGGCACCCCCGACGTCACGGGCTTCCGCGCGGCCGGCGGCTGGTACGTGGTCGCGCTGGGGCCGTTCGGGGATCGTGCCGAGGCGCGGGCGGCCCTCCGCGCCGCCGGGGGGGCCGTGCCGGGCGACGCCTTCGTGTCGGACGGCGACGCCTACAGGCAGCAGTTCTGGCCGGTCGGCGCGCAGCTCGCCCAGGCCGGCGGCGCGGGCATCGCGCCCGCCGAAGGGGCCGAAGGCTCGCCACCGCCGGGCGAAGCGACCGCCGTGCCCGCCCCGCCCGCCGGCGCGTCCGACGAGACCGTGGAGGAGGCGCGGGCGGCCGAAGCCCTCCTGACCCGCGCGGAGCGGGAGGACGTCCAGCGCGCGCTGGAATGGGCCGGCTTCTACACCGCGGCCATCGACGCCGCCTTCGGGCGCGGCACCCGCGAGGCCATGCGCGGATGGCAGACGGATCGCGGCCTCGCTGCGACGGGCGTGTTGACCACGGGCCAGCGCGCCCGGCTGATGGCCGAGTGGAACGCCCTGTTCGACGACCTCGGGATGGAACGCACCGTGGTCCGCGAGGCCGGCCTCGCCGTCGACATGCCGCTCGCCGTCGTCGCCCCCGGCGGGATCGAGACCCCGTTCGTGCGGTACGTTCCGTCGGATGGCGGCGTGGTCCAGGTCCTCCTCGTCAGCCGGGAGGGGACGCGCGCGGCGCTGGGGGGCCTCTACGAGATCATGCAGGCGCTCGAGATCGTGCCCGAGGAGGGGCCCCGCGTCCTTCGGGAGGACGAGTTCGAGATCGAGGGCACCGATGCCGACATCACCTCGCGCACCTATGCCCGCCTCGAGGACGGACGGATCAGGGGGCTGACGCTGGTCTGGCCCAGGGGCGACGACCGGCTGGATCGGGTATGGGCCCGGATGCGCGGCAGCCTCGCGGAGGTCTCGGACCGGGTGCTGGACGAACGCCGCGCCACGCCGGCGGACGAGCAGGACGTCGACCTTCTGGCGGGGCTGGAGATACGGCGTCCGGACCGCACGGGGGCGGGGGTGTTCGTGGACGCCACCGGCGCGGTCCTGACGGCCGAGGACGTCGTCGCGGGGTGCGGAACCCTGCGCATCGACGACATCCATGAGGCAAGGGTGGAGTGGGCGGAGGCAGGGGCCGCGCTCCTGCGGCCGGAGGAGCCGCTCGCGCCGCCGGCCGTCGCGACCTTCCGCCAGGAGCCGCCGCGCATCGGAAGCGAGGTCGCGGTGGCGGGCTTCCCCTTCGGCGGAGCGTTGGGGCGGGCCAGCCTGACCTACGGCTCGCTACGCGACGTCCGCGGCCTCGGCGGCGAGCCCGAGCGCGACCGCTACGAGATCGCCGCGGCGGCGGGCGACGCGGGCGGGCCGGTCCTCGACGGCTCGGGCTTGGTGGCGGGTCTCCTCCTGCCGCCCGGAGGGGGTGCGCGCACCCTGCCTTCGGGGACCTGGCTCGGCCTCGACGGGCGCGCCTTGGCCGAAGCACTCGCGGCGGGGGGCATCGCCGTGCGCACGGGCGGCGACGCCTCTGCCCTGTCTCCGCCGCAGCTGGCCGAGGCCGCGGCCGAGATGGCCGTGCTCGTCGCCTGCTACGAGCGGTAGGGCACGCGCGGCGGCCGGCCCCTTTGGGGGGCCTCAGGCGCGCCAGAAGGCCGGAACGAAGAGGACGTAGACCGCCAGCACCTCGAGCCGGCCGATCAGCATGGCGGCCGACAGCATCCACTTCGCCGCGTCGGGCAGGGGTGCGAAGTTGCCTGCCGGGCCGATCACGTCGCCGAGGCCCGGCCCGACATTCGCCAGCGCCGTGGCCGCGCCGGACACGGCCGTCAGGAGGTCGAGGCCGGTGGTCCCCAGCCCGATCGTCACGATGGCCAGCGTTCCGATGAACAGGACGAAGAAGCTCATCACCGAGGAGAGGACGTCGTCGCCCACCGGGCGTCCGTCGTAGCGCGGCGCGAACACCCCGTGCGGCTGATGGATGCGCCGAATGTGCGCCTTGATGGACGCGAAGAGCAGCTGGTAGCGGAAGATCTTGATCGAGCAGGACGTCGATCCCGCGCACCCCCCGATCAGGCCGATGAAGAAGAAGGCCGCGACCGGCAGCGCCCCCCAGAGCATGTAGTTCGACGAGGCGTAGCCCGTCCCGGTCAGTATGGAGGTCACGTTGAACGCGGTCTCGCGCAGCGACATGTCTCCGGGCTCCACCGCCCACCGCCACACCGTCATGGCCCCGATCAGCGTCGCCGCGACGAGGAGGAAGGCCCTGATCTGCGGGTCCCGCCAGAGGGGCGCCGGCTCGCCGTTCAGGAACTGCACGTAGCGGACGAAGGGAAGCGCCGCGAGTAGCATGAACAGCGTCGCGGACCATTCGATCGCCGGGCCGAACACCGCGAAGGAGCTGTCGTAGTTCGCGAACCCGCCGGTGGCGATCGTCGTCATCGCATGGACGGCCGCATCGAGCGGCCTCATCCCGAAGCCCAGGTAGGTGAGCGCGCAGACCCCCGTCAGCCCGATGTAGATCCCCGCTATCCGTCCCGCGATGGCAGCGGCGCGAGGCAGGACCTTGTCGGTGTCGAAGGCCTCGGCGCGGAAGATCTGCATGCCGCCGACCTTCAGCTCGGGCAGCAGGGCCATCGCCACGACGATGATCCCGATCCCGCCGAACCATTGCAGCAGCCCCCGCCACAGGAGGATCCCGTCCGGCAGCCCGGCGAGGCCCGTCAGCACCGTCCCGCCGGTGGTGGTAAGGCCCGACATGGCCTCGAAGAAGGCGTCCGTCGCCGAGGCGCCCGTCGCGCCCAGCACGAAGGGAAGCGCCGCGAAGAGGGGAAGCGCCACCCATACCCCCGTCGTCAGGAGGAACGTCTGCTGCAGGGTCAGCTTGCGCGTCACGCCGTTGGCGCAGGCGAGGGCGATCAGCCCCCCCGACAGGGTCGTTATCACGGCGGAAGAGGCGAACACCCCCCAGTGGCCGTTGCCCGCGGCCCAGTCCACCGCCATCGGCAGCGTCATGGAGGCCCCCAGCGCCGCGACGAGAAGACCGATCAGGTAGAGGGGCGGGCGGAGGTCCGGCATGGGGGGCAGCGTTCGCCCCGCCCGGGCGCGGGGTCAACGGCTTGGTGCAAGGGGACCCGGGTGCGTGTGCCCGAAGCCGGCCGCGCCTTCGGCCCATGGCCCGATCGAACCCGGCACGCGCCGCCCGGACCAAGGCCGCGGGCGGGCCGGGCGCGGCCGAGATCACGAACGCGGCCGGCGCCGCCCTGGCGACGGCCCCTCCGGCACGCGGCCAGCCACGCGCCACAGGGCGCACGCCCGCGTCGCGCACGCCGTTCCCACCCCGCCGGAAGTTCCGGTGCAACCTCGCCTAGAGTGGCCGGCGCAATCCGGCGAAGAGGTCGGGGGGCAACGGCCCGGCGAAGGTCTCGCCCTCCGTGAGCACGCTGACCGCATCGTGCGCATGAAGCGACTCCTGATGCGAGCAGGCGACGCAGAAGTCCCCCGCCTCCGACAGCCCGTTCAACCCTTCGGCGAAGAGGCGCGCGGCGTCCTCGACGAAGATCGGGTTCGCGGCGTTCAGCTCTGCGAACGCCTGCTCGTCCTCTCGCTTGACCATCACCTGCACCTCCGTCGGCACCTTGGCGCGGCACATCGCGATGACCTCCGCGGGATCCAGCCCGCCCTCGACCACGACCGAGAGCCGCGCGACCGAACGCTGCGAGTGCGGCGTGGCGAGCTGGCCGCGCGCGCGGCGGGCGTGCTCCGACAGCTCCAGCGAGCAGGGGCAGGTCGACGAGTACAGGTAGTCCACGTGCAGGATGCGCGTGCGGGCCGCCCCTTCGCGGACGACCTCGAAGCCGACGTCGTAGTGCTGCCAGCCGACGAGGCCAGAGCGAAGCGCCTCCTGCTCCAGTGGCAGGCGGATCGCGCAGTGCAGCCGCGCGTCGGCGGTGCCGATCCCGTCCAGGTAGGCGTCGAGGACGTCCTCCATGACGGCCCAGTCGAAGGCCGTGCCCGCACGATCGTAGAAGCCGCGCATGATGCGGGACATGTTGATGCCCTTGCGGTCCGCCTCGAGCGAGACGGTGCCCGTGACGGCCGTCTCCAGCACGTGCTCGCCGTCCGCGACCGCCCAGCGCAGCGGCAGGCGGAAGCCCGCGACGCCCACGTGCTGGATGCGCCGCGGGGCGCCACGGATCAGGGTCGCGGGGCCGTTCTGAAGGTCGGGCAGCGTCGCGCGGTAGGCCGGGTCCGCGACGAAGCCCTCGGGATAGAGGCGCGAGAGGGCGGGATAGCCCTCGGCCACGCCGCCGCCCAGCGCCGACAGCGCGGGGTTCAGCGTGCCTACCTCCAAGGCGCCGCGGCCCCGGGCCCAACGCGTCAGCAGGGCCAGCGCGTCCTCCGCCTCGCGGCGGGTCGGCGTGCGGATGTCGTCGGAAAGGCCGTTCATCGCGCCATCCCCCTTCCACTGCGGCCATCTACATAATGCGGAAGGCCGTGCATTTGAGTCCCCCCGGGGAACGCTCAGGTCATTCCGCCGCGACCCGCCGCGACCCCGCCGAGTCGAGGGCCCCCACGAGGTCGTCGATCAGCTCGTCCGCGTCCTCCAGGCCGACCGAGAGGCGCACGAACCCGTCCGTGATGCCCAGAACGCCGCGCTGGGCGTCCGTCAGGCGCTGGTGGGTGGTCGTGGCCGGGTGCGTGATGATGGACTTCGCGTCCCCCAAGTTGTTCGAGATCAGCGGAATCTCCAGCGCGTCGAGGAAGGCGAAGGCCGCGGCCCGCCCCCCGGCGAGGTCGAGCGAGACCAGCGTCGACGCCCCCTCCATCTGACGCGCCGCCAAGGCGTGCTGCGGGTGCGAGGAGAGGGCGGGATGGATGCAGCGCCGCAGAGCAGGGTGCCCCTCCAGCGCGCGGGCGATCCGCTCGGCACCCGCGGCCTGGGCGCGCACGCGCAGGTCCATGGTCTCGAGGCCCTTGAGCATGATCCAGGATGTGAACGGGCTCATCGCGCCGCCCGTGTGCTTGAGGAAGGGCTCGGCGGTGCCCCGCACGAACGCCTCCGTGCCGAGGATCGCCCCCCCGAGGGCCCTGCCCTGCCCGTCGATGTGCTTCGTGGCCGAGTAGATCACCACGTCGGCGCCCTGCGCCACGGCGTCCGAGAAGACTGGCGTGGCGAAGACGTTGTCCACGAGGACCAGCGCGCCTGCGGCGTGCGCGATCCCGGCGACGGCGGCGATGTCGATCACCTCCAGCGTGGGATTGGCGACCGCCTCGAAGAACACGGCCTTCGTCCCCGGCGTGACGGCCTCGCGCCACTGGTCGAGGTCCGTCCCGTCCACGAACGCCACCTCGACGCCGTAGCGCCGCAGGACCTCCTCGAGGACGTAGAGGCACGATCCGAACAGCGCGCGCGAGGAGACGACCCGGTCCCCGGCCTTCAGCATCGACATGAGCGCGCCCGAGACGGCGGCCATGCCGCTCGCGGTGGCGAACCCGTCCTCCGTGCCCTCGATCGCGGCGAGCCGCTCCTCGAAGGTGGCGGTGGTGGGGTTGCCGTAGCGGGCGTAGATGAACTCGTCCTCGCCGAGCGCCTCGAAGCGTCCGGCGGCGGCCTCCGCGCTGTCGTATACGAAGCCCTGGGTCAGGAAGATCGCCTCGGACACCTCGCCGTAACGGCTGCGGCGGGTGCCGCCATGGACGGCCGTGGTGCGAGGGTGGCGCTTGGGGGGGCGGCGCTCGGCCATTTGGTTCCTCCGATGCCCGGAAGGCGGGGTCCTGCCCCGGACCTCTTTAGCGGCATGTTTCACGTGCCCCGCAATCCGGTGGACAAATCGGCACGCGCGCGGGGTTAGCCCCGGGCGCGCCCGCCGGTCAACCGTTCACCCGCCCTTAACCCCTCCCGTGGCAGAGCCCGCGCGGAGGAGGACATGCCATGCAGACGCGCATCAGACGAAGCCCCGCCGCCATGCCAGTGCGGATCGACGGGCGCCGGGGCCCGCTCCAGGGCCGGATCGACAACATCAGCCGCACAGGCGCCAGGCTCCGCCACGGCGGGGAAGTCCCGAAAGGCGAGCGCCTGGCGATCCGCCTCGCGGGGGAGGACGTGACCGTGACGGTCCTCTGGTCGCGGGGCCCGCTCGCCGGGATCCGCTTCGCGGGCCCCCTCGCGCCCGAGCGGCTGGCGGCCATCGCCGGCGGTGAGCGACCGGAGCTCGAGGAGGGCGCGCCTCAGCGCGTGCCGGCGCCTGGCCCCCCCTCGTCCTCCTGCGGCATGTGCCGCTGCAGCGCCATGATCTGAAACCAGAGGAACGCCATCAGCGCGACGGGAAGGCCGAAGGTCTCGAAGATGACCCAGGTGCGGTCCGACATCGTGCGCCAGACCACCTCGTTCAGGGCGGCCATCGCGGCGAAGACGAGGGCCAGCCGCCGTGTCAGGATCATCCATCCCTCGTCGTTCATGGGAAGGTACTCGCCCATCAGGGGCTTCAGCCAGGACTGCCCCCGCAGCAGCCCGACGGAGAGGAGGAGGCAGAAGAACCCGTAGACAAGCGTCGTCTTCATCTTGAAGAACGCCTCGTCGTTGAACCACACGGTGAGCCCGCCGAAGAACACGACCATCACGAGGGTGAACACCTGCATCCGGCTGATCGCGCCCGACAACCACCAGAGCGTGCCCGTCGCGGCCAGCAGGATCGGCACGAAGACCGCCGCGGCGACGATGAAGCCGGAGTACTCCGTTCCCAGGATGTCGTAGGTCCGGTCCTGCATCCGCAGGTAGATCACGAAGAAGAGCAGCGGCGGCCCCAGCTCCAGCGCTTGCTTGAGCCAAGGCGCGACGGGCCGTCCGCGCCCGGGACCCGCGCCCGCCCCCGCTGAGGCCATGTCGGCCGCCGCGCGGGCAGCCTCGGTCTGGTCGGATCGTTCTGTCATGGTCCCCCTCGGCCGGCAGCCTCGACTAACACCGCCCCGGCGGCGATCAAGCCCATCAGGGCGACGCGCCGCGGGCCGATCCGCTCGCCCAGCACGAGCCAGCCGATGAGGGCGGCGAACACGCGTCGCGTTCGCGGACATGCGCGCCGGTCCCCCGCGCCTGATCGGGTCCGTCACCGTCCGGACCGCGTTCATGGCCGCAGGAGCGATCCTCATCCCGGGCGGCCGGGCCGGGTGCGGAACCTCGCCACCGGGGCGAGCGTGTGGCCCTCGGGGCGGCCGGGGTGGCCTGCGGCGCGGGGCGGATGCCCCCCCCGCGGCGATCACGGCCCGCCCGAGCGCCTCCGCCGGGCCCGTCCGGCTCAGGCATCGTCCAGCCCCACGAGGGCGGCGGCGAACTCCTCCGGGGCGAACGGGGCGAGGTCGCCCACCTGCTCGCCGATCCCGATCGCATGAATCGGCAGGCCGAACCTGTCCGCCAGCGCCACGAGCACCCCGCCCCGCGCCGTGCCGTCCAGCTTCGTCATCACGAGGCCTGTCACGTCGGCGAGGCGCCCGAACTCCTCGACCTGGCGCAGGGCGTTCTGGCCCGTCGTCGCGTCGAGGACGAGGAGGGTGTTGTGCGGCGCGCCCTCGTCGCGCTTGCGGATGACGCGGACGATCTTCGACAGCTCCTCCATCAGGTCCTGCCGGTTCTGGAGGCGCCCGGCCGTGTCGATCATCAGAAGGTCGGCCCCCTCCTCCTCCGCGCGCTTGTGGGCGTCGAAGGCGAGGGAGGCGGGGTCCGACCCCTCGGGCGCCGTCATCACGGGCACGCCCGCCCGCTCGCCCCAGACCTGGAGCTGCTCGACGGCCGCGGCGCGGAACGTGTCCCCGGCGGCGATCACCACGGATTTCCCGGCGGCGCGGAACTGCGAGGCGAGCTTGCCGATCGTCGTCGTCTTGCCCGAGCCGTTGACCCCCACCACGAGGACCACCTGCGGCTTCTTCGGGAAGAGCGGCATGGGCCGCGCGACGGGCTCCATGATCTGGGCGATCTCGCGGGCGAGGATCCTCTTGATCTCCTCAACCCCGAAGCGCCGCCCCATCCGCCCTTCGGCGAAGCGGGCGGAGACGCGTAGGGCCGTGTCTACGCCCATGTCGGCCTGGATCAGCACCTCCTCGAGCTGCTCGAGCATGGCGTCGTCGAGCTCGCGGCGGACGACCGCGGGGCCCCGCCCGAGGAAGCGCCCCAGGATGCCGGGCCTCTGCTGCGGCGCGGGGCCTTCCGCGGGCGCCTCGGCGGGGGGCGGCACGTCGCGCGCGGCAGGCTCAGGCTCGGGCTGGGGCTCGGGCTCGGGCTCGGCGGGGGGCGGCGCGACGGGATCGGGGGGCAGGTCCGGTTCGGGATGGGGCACGGAGGGCGAGGCAGGGCCGGCTGCCGGGGCCTGTCCGGATGCCGGCGGCGGTGCGTCCTCCGCGCCTCCCTCCTCGACGATGGCGTCGAGCCCCTCCTCGATCTTCGAGGAGGACTTGAACATCCGTGCCTTGAGCTTGCCGAAGAAGGACATGGGAGCACCGCCTTTCGCGCCCGACCTAGTCCGTGCGCGAACCCGGTGAAAGGTCCCCATGGGCCCGGCCCCGCAAGCGGGATCCGGCGAAGCGGGCGGCCCGCGGGGGGGCACGAGGCAAGCGAGGGCCGCTAGAAGAGCGTGCCCTGATCGTCCGGACCGGGTTTCGGGCGGGCGCGGCGCGCGGGGCGGGCCGGGGCGTCCTCGGGCACGGCCGCCATCTCGCCGTCCTGGAACTCGATCTGCAGGCGGGCGGCGGCCCGGGCCGGGCCGGCATGGGTCAGCACGCCGCCGGGGCCCCGGACCACCGCATAGCCGCGCCGCAGCGTGTTGCGGTAGCCGAGGGCCTCGTTCAGCGCGCGCAGCCGGTCCACGGCGCGCCTGCGGCGATCGTGATCGCGCCCGGCGGCGGCGGCGAAGGCGGCCTGCGCCGTCCCCAGGCGTCCGCGCGCGTCCCGCGCCCCGCGGAGAAGCGCGTCCGCCCGCAGGCGTCCCGCCCTCTCCTCGAAGCCCCGCCTGGCGGCGCGGGCGGCGCGGCCGAGGGCGGCGGCGGCACGGTCGCCTTGCGCCTTCGTGCGCTCCCTCCGGGCATCGGCGGCGCGGCGGGCCCCCTCCTCCAGCCGGCGCCCCGCCTCGCCGAGGCGGGTCCGCTGCGCCGCGATCCCCGCCGAGAGGAGGCGCGGCCGCAGCGCGCCGGCCAGCCGCTCCAGCGCGAGGCGGCGGCGGGCGGTGCCGCCGCGCAGGGCACCGGGAAGCCGCTCGGCGGCGAGGTCGAGGCGCTGGCGCGGCCCTTCGGTCAGCGTCTCGGGACGCGGCAGGGCGCGGGCGAGGTCGCGCACCCTCTGCCGCCGCCCCCGCACCGCCTCCGCCCCGGCACGGATCAGCCGCGCGTCGAGCTGGCGGACCCCCGCCAGCAGCTCGGCCCGGACGGGGACGGCGGCCTCGGCCGCGGCGGTCGGCGTGGGCGCGCGCAGGTCGGCCGCGTGGTCGATGAGGGTCGTGTCCGTCTCGTGCCCCACGGCGGAGATGAGGGGGATGTTGCAGGCGGCGGCCGCGCGGACGACGACCTCCTCGTTGAAACCCCAGAGATCCTCGATCGAGCCGCCCCCGCGCGCCACGATGAGGACGTCCGGCCGGGACGGCCCGGTCATCGCGTCGAAGCCGCCGATCGCCGCCGCGACCTCCTCGGCGCTGCCGCGGCCCTGGACGGCGACGGGCCAGACGAGGACGCGGCGGGGGAAGCGGTCGGCGACGCGGTGCAGGATGTCGCGGATCACCGCGCCGCCGGGCGAGGTGACGACGCCGATCGTGCGCGGCAGGAAGGGCACGGCGCGCTTGCGCGCGGGGTCGAACAGCCCATCGGCGGCGAGCTTCCTCCGCCGCGCCTCGAGCTGGGCCATCAGCGCGCCCGCGCCCGCCGGGCGGACGTCGTCGACGACGATCTGGTACTTCGACTGCGATCCGAAGGTGGTCATCCGGCCCGTGACGACGACCTCCATCCCCTCCTCCGGGCGATGGGCCAGCCGGGCCGCCTGGCCTTTCCAGGCGACGGCGGCCACGACGGCACGGTCGTCCTTGAGGTCGAAGTAGAGGTGCCCCGACCGCGCCGCGAACACGCGCCCGACCTCGCCGCGCACGCGCACCCGGCCGAACCCGTCCTCCAGCGCGCGCTTCACCGCGCCCGACAGCTCGGAGACGGAGAAGGCGTGGGCGTTGTCGCCGCCGACTGCGGGGCCGCCTTCGTCGTCGATCAGGTCCATGCGCGTTGCTCCCCTTCGGGGCGTCCGGCATAGGACGCGCGGGCCAGAGGGGAAAGCGCCATGAACATCCTGATCCTGGGCGGCGGGGCGCGCGAGCACGCGCTGGCCTGGGCCTGCGCGCAGAACCCGGCCTGCGACCGGCTGGTCTGCGCGCCCGGCAACGCCGGCACCGAGGCGCTGGCGGAGAACGCCGCGCTCGATATCCTCGACGGCGAGAACGTGGCCCGGTTCTGCGCAGACCGGGGGATCGACTTCGTGATCGTGGGCCCCGAGGCGCCGCTGGCCGCGGGGGTGGCGGACGTCCTGCGGGCGGCCGGCGTCGCGACGCTCGGCCCTTCGGCCGAGGCGGCGCGGCTGGAATCGTCGAAGGCGTTCACGAAGGAGGTCTGCGACGCGGCCGGGGCGCCGACGGCCGCCTGGGCACGGTTCGAGGACGCGGACGCCGCGAAGGCGCATGTCCGGGCCGGCGGCGCGCCCGTCGTCGTGAAGGCGGACGGGCTGGCCGCCGGCAAGGGCGTCGTCGTCGCCGAGAGCGTGGCCGAGGCCGAGGGGGCCGTGGACGACCTGCTGGCCCTGGGCGGCAGCGTGGTCGTCGAGGCGTTCCTGCGAGGCGAGGAGGCGTCGCTCTTCGTGCTATGCGACGGCGAGGCGGCGGTGCCGGTCGGAACGGCGCAGGACCACAAGCGCGCCGGCGAGGGGGACACGGGCCCCAACACCGGCGGGATGGGCGCCTACTCCCCCGCCCCCGTCTGCGGACCCGAGGTCGAGAGGCGGGCGATGGACCGCATCGTCCGGCCCGTGCTGCGCGAGATGGCGCGCCGGGGCACGCCGTTCACGGGGGTCCTCTACGCGGGCCTGATGATCGAGGACGGCGCGCCCAGCCTCGTGGAGTTCAACGTCCGCTTCGGCGACCCCGAGTGCCAGGCGCTGATGATGCGCCTCGGGGCGCAGGCGCTGGACCTGATGCTGGCCTGCGCCGAAGGCCGGCTGGAGGGCGAGCGGGCGAGCTGGGCGGACGACCACGCCATGACGGTGGTTCTGGCGGCTAGGGGCTATCCGGGCGGCTACGCGAAGGACGAGAGGATCGGCGGCCTGGACGCGCTGCCGGCGACGGCCGACCAGCAGACGTTCCACGCCGGAACGGCGCGCGAGGGCGGCATGACGGTCTCGGCCGGCGGCCGGGTGCTGAGCGCGACCGGCCGGGGCGCCACGCTGGCCGAGGCACGGAGGCGGGCCTATGCCCTGGCGGGCGCGGTGGAGTGGCCCGGCGGCACGTTCCGGCGCGACATCGGATGGCGCGCCCTCTGATCCTCTCGCCCGGGGGGATCGGAACCCCCGAACGGCCGATCAGTTGCTCCGTCGCACATACGTAGCACGGGAACCACGTCATGCGCACCGCCCTCGTTCCGGCGGCCTTCGCCGTCGCCGCTCTCGCCTCGCCCACCGCGGCCCAGGACGCCTCCGGCGGCGACGTATCGGATGCAGCGGACGTCGATGTGATCACTGCCGGCACGGATGGGCTGCCTGACCTCGTGATGGTGGTTCGGTTCGCCGCCGACGAGGCGGTGGACATCTCGCCCGAGGCGTTCGCGACGCTTGCGGGCCGGCCGTTCGTCGCGCAGCTCGACCTCTCGGCGGCGGAGGGGCCGAGAGGGACCCTCGTTTTCCGAAGCGTGGGGGCCTTCGAGAACTGGCGCCGGGACGAGCGCGGCGAATTCTACGAAACGTTCGGCGGCGCGGACGCCGTCGAGGAGGAGTCGCTGGCCTTTCGGCCCGACCTTCTGGCGATCAGCGATCCCGAGGAGCTTCTGGCGGGCCTCAAGACCCTGTCGATCGCCTACGTCAACACGGGCAACGACTCGAAGGGCGACGCGGACATCGACGCGGTCACGGTCGTCTGCCCGGGCCTCGGCGCAGAATGCAGCCCGAGCAACTGAGCCGCCTAGCCCGTGCAGGCCGACGCGGCGTCCGCAGCCTCGCGCGACCAAGGCCCGAGGTCGCGCGCGAGAAGGGCCCCGCCGACCAGCCGCACGGCGAGGAGGCGCGACCAGTCCCCCGAGGCCAGGACGACCTCGGGGCCCGTGCCGCAGTCGCGGATGCCGCCGGAGATGTCGGGGGCGCCGAAGCGGTGGTTGGTGACGCCCTCCAGGGCCGCGACCTCCCTCAGACGGCTCCCTTCGAGGCGGACGACCCGGAGGGTGCGCGCGAGGTGCGGACGGTCCACGAAGGCGATCTCGACCCGGCCGTCGCCGTCGAGGTCGACGATACCGGCGACGGCGAGCCAGCGGAAACGGGTGCCGATGGGGGCGGTGGCGGCGACGAGGGCCAGATCGTGCGAGGGCCCCTCGCCGGGGCCGAGAGGATAGCCCCAGACCTCCAGCCGGGCGCCGAGGGCGGGATGGGCGGAGACGGCCACCACCTCGGCGCGGCCGTCGCCGGTGACATCCGCGATGCGCGGGGCGGTGTCCTCGAACACGCCGCCGTCGCGGGCCGGGACCGTGTCGCAGAACCCCCTGCCCTCCGGCCGGACGAGGAGCATCCGCCCCTCGACCTCGTCGCCGAGGGCGCCGTGGGGATAGGCGGTCGTCGGGTCCCAGTAGAAGGCCGCCGCGATGCCGCTGCCCGGCGCCCGGACGACCGGGCCCACGGGCCGGGTCGTGATGCAGCCCCCGCCCGTGCCGCGCGCCTCGGCGACGTCCTGCGCCGCGGCCGGTCCGGCCGCCGCGAGGGCCAAGGCCAGAACCGTCGCGGGGGGCGTCAGATCTGCTTCTCGGGCATCTGGACGCGCAGGCCCTCCAGCTCGGGCGTGACCTTGATCTGGCAGGTCAGGCGCGAGCGTTCGGGGTCCGGCTCGTAGGCGAAGTCGAGCATGTCCTCCTCCATGTCGTCCCTGGGGGGCAGCTTGCCCGTCCAGGCGGGGTCCACGTAGACATGGCAGGTCGAGCAGGCGCAGGCGCCGCCGCAATCGGCGTCGATGCCGGGGATGCCGTTGTCGCGCGCGCCCTCCATCACGGTGCTGCCCAGCGGGACTTCGACGGTGTGCTCGGCGCCGCCGTGCTCGACATAGGTGATCTTGGGCATGGGGCCTCCCTCTTTGCGGCTCGCGGCGGGGGATAGCGGCGCCCGCGAGGCGGGGCCAGAGGGTGTCGCCGGCGCGTGACAGGAGGGCGCGGGCGGCCGGCGCGGGGCTTCGCCGGCGGGAGGGGGACGTGCCATCCCGCGAGGGTGCGCGCCCTCGTCCCGATCCTCGCCGCGGCCCTCGCGGTCGCCGCCTGCGGGCCGGGTCGCGGGCCTGCGCCCGGCTCTCCGCTGGGGCCGGAGGTTCGGCGGGAGGCCCGCCCCATCGGGACCATCCCCGCCGGGCCCGGGGCGGCGGGCGCCATCGCCCCGCCGGGGGCGGACCCCGCGCTGTGCTGGGATCGCGCGGAGGACCCGGCGCGCGTCGTCTCGCGGAGCGTCCAAGTGCGGATGCCGGGGGGCGGCCTGGTCACGCGGACGCGCCAGCGAATCGCGCAGGCCCGCAGGGATGTCTGGTTCGAGACGCCCTGCGCGCCCGCGCTGACGGCCGAACTCGTCGCTTCGCTGCAGCGGGCGCTGACGGCGCGGGGCCTCTATGACGGGCGGATCGACGGCGCGATGGACGACGAGGTCCGGCGTGCCGTCCTCGCGTTCCAAGCGCCCAGGGGCCTCGCCGCCGGCACCCTGTCGATGGAGGCGGCGCGGGCGCTGGGCCTGGTGCCGGTGGCGGCGGAGCGCCAGCCCGGGACGGCGCGCGGTCCTGCAACGGACCCTTAACCTCTCCCCGCTAGAACCCCGTGCGGGACGGGAATCGCGCGGAAGGAAGGGCGGAGGATGCGGCGGCAGGGCATGGGACTTCGGGACCGACGAAGCGGCCACATGGGGGATCGGAGGGCACCGCCGGCGGCGGGCCCTTCGGCGTGCCCGCCCCGAACCCCGTGCCACGCCGAACGGCGCCCGGTCGCGGAAGGCGCGGCGACGCCTGGCGCACGGGATTTCGGTGGGGCCGTCCGTGCGGGACGCGCCCCAGGCGGCGGGACGCGCCGCGCGCCCGTGGACTGGGGCCGCCGGCCGATTGCGCCGGGCGCGCGCCGCGGCCATCTAGGGGCGATGGAATGGATCGCCTCGCCCGCGCCCGTGGACTGGCCCGACGCCGACCGGATCATGCAGGACCGCGTCGCCGCCCTGCGCCGGGGCGAGGCGGGCGAGGCCGTGTGGCTGCTGGAGCATCCCGCGCTCTACACCGCGGGCACCTCCGCCCGGCCGGAGGACCTGCGCGAGGCGCGGCTTCCCGTCCACGAGGCGCGGCGCGGGGGGCGGTACACCTATCACGGCCCCGGCCAGCGGGTCGCCTACGTGGTCGCCGACCTCGCCGCGCGGGGGCGCGACGTGCGTGCCTATGTCCGCGCGCTGGAGGGCTGGATCGTCGCCACGCTGGCGGAGTTCGGGCTGCAGGGCCTGATCCGCCCCGGGCGGGTCGGCGTCTGGATCGCCAGGCCGGACCTTCCCCCCCTGCCGGACGGCACCCCGCGCGAGGACAAGATCGCCGCCATCGGCGTGCGGGTGCGCCGGTGGACCGCCTTCCACGGCCTGTCCGTCAACGTCGAGCCGGACCTGTCGCACTATGCCGGCATCGTGCCCTGCGGGATCGAGGGGCACGGGGTAACCTCGCTGGTGGACCTCGGGCTGCCGGTGACGATGGGGGACCTGGACGCGGCGCTGAAGCGGACCTTCGACGCCTTCGAGGCGGCCCTGCCGCGCACGGACCGCCCCCTCCCGCGCGCCCTTGCCGCCCCGTCCCCGATCCCGCCCGCGAGCTTGCCCCCGGGTCCGGCCGGGCCCGTCGCCGCGGAGGACGCATGAGCGGGCGGCGCCCCGCCCGCACGGGCGCGGCGGGGGCGGCGCCTTCCGCGGGACGGTCCCGCCACGGCAGCGCGGACGGGGCGGGCGCCCGCCGGGCGAGGGGCGCCGCCGGCCCCGCGGGCCCGCGTTCCGAAGGGCGCCGCCCGGCGCCGGGGCCGGGGCGCGCCGCGGCGGGGGGCCCGCCAGCGCGCGCTCCGGCCCGCCCCGCGGCCGATCCCGGCGGGTGCGGGACGGCGCCGGACGGGCATCGCTGGGGCGGCAGCCCGCCGCCGCCGCGCGCAAAGCGCCCCCGCGACCTCGGCGCGCATTGCACCCGCCCCGCGCCCCGGCCTAGAAGCCGGTCGGACGGGCGGGCCCGGTTCCGCCCCAGAGCCGAGACATCGCACGAGAACGATCCGAAGGGACGCCCGGAATGGCCGACGCGACGCTCCACGACGAGCACCACCCCGACGAGCGGGGCTTCTTCACCCGCTGGTTCATGTCCACGAACCACAAGGACATCGGGATCCTCTACCTCTGGACGGCCGGCCTCGTCGGCCTGATCTCCATCCTCTTCACCGTCTACATGCGGATGGAGCTGCTGGAGCCCGGGGTGCAGTTCATGTGCATGGAGGGCGCGTCCCTCTTCCCGCGCCCGGAGGCCGAGTGCACGCCCAACGGCCATCTCTGGAACGTCCTCATCACCGCGCACGGCATCACCATGATGTTTTTCGTGGTGATCCCGGCCCTCTTCGGGGGTTTTGGCAACTACTTCATGCCCTTGCAGATCGGCGCGCCGGACATGGCGTTCCCGCGGCTGAACAACCTCTCCTACTGGCTGTTCGTCGCCGGCAGCGCGCTCGCGGTGCTGTCGGTGTTCACGCCGGGGGGCAACGGGCAGCTGGGGTCCGGGATCGGCTGGGTGCTCTATCCGCCGCTGTCCACGACCGAAGGGGGCTTCTCGACGGACATCGCGATCTTCGCGGTCCACGTCTCGGGCGCGTCCTCGATCCTGGGCGCGATCAACATCATCACCACCTTCCTCAACATGCGCGCGCCGGGGATGACGCTGTTCAAGGTGCCGCTCTTCGCGTGGTCGGTCTTCGTCACGGCCTGGCTGATCCTCCTCGCGCTGCCGGTGCTGGCCGGCGCGATCACCATGCTGCTGATGGACCGCAACTTCGGGACGACCTTCTTCGACCCTGCGGGCGGGGGCGATCCGGTCCTCTACCAGCACATCCTGTGGTTCTTCGGGCACCCGGAGGTGTACATCGTCATCCTGCCGGGCTTCGGGCTGATCTCGCACATCATCGCCACGTTCTCGCGCAAGCCGATCTTCGGCTACCTGCCGATGGTCTGGGCGCTGATCGCGATCGGGGTGCTGGGCTTCGTCGTCTGGGCTCACCACATGTACACCGTGGGCATGAGCCTGACGCAGCAGGCCTACTTCATGCTGGCCACGATGGTGATCGCGGTGCCCACCGGCATCAAGATCTTCTCGTGGATCGCGACGATGTGGGGCGGCTCGGTCGAGTTCAAGACGCCCATGCTCTGGGCGTTCGGGTTCCTGTTCCTGTTCACCCTCGGCGGCGTCACCGGGATCGTGCTGAGCCAGGCCGGGATCGACCGGGCCTATCACGACACCTACTACGTCGTGGCGCACTTCCACTACGTGATGTCCCTGGGCGCCGTGTACACGATCTTCGCCGGCATCTACTTCTACATCGGCAAGATGTCGGGGCGGCAGTACCCCGAATGGGCGGGCAAGCTGCACTTCTGGACCTTCTTCATCGGGTCCAACCTGACCTTCTTCCCGCAGCACTTCCTCGGCCGCCAGGGCATGCCGCGCCGCTACATCGACTACAACGAGGCCTACGCGACCTGGCACTACGTGTCGTCCTGGGGGGCGTTCCTGTCCTTCGCGTCGTTCGTGTTCTTCATCGGCGTGGTGTTCTGGACGCTGCTCTACGGGCGCCGGGTCCGCGAGAACAACTACTGGAACGAGCATGCCGACACCCTGGAGTGGACGCTGCCCTGCCCGCCGCCCGAGCACACGTTCGAGCAGCTTCCCACCCAGGAGATGTGGGACCGCGCCCATGCCCACGACCGCGCCGTGAACGACGGGCGGAACAAGGGGATGTCGACTCCGGCGGAGTGATCCGCCCCGCGACGCAGAAGGACGGGGGGCGCCAGGTTCGGCGCCCCCTTCCCGTTCCGAAGGGGGACCTGGCGATGCCCTACAGCTGGACCGAAGCCGGCGACCGGACGCGGACCCTTTCCCTCTGGCCGCACAGGAGCCTGTCCAGGCGCGGCTTCGCGCTGTTCATGGGGATCACCGCCGCGCTGATGGCGCTGCCGCTCGTCGTGGCGCTGGGCACCTTCGTCTTCGTCGCGGTCGGGGGGTTCTTCGCGCTGGCCTTCGGGGGGCTCTGGCTCGCCATCGGCCGGTCCTGGCGCACGGGCGACCTCGTGGAGGAGCTGCGCGTCGGCCCCGAGGCGATCCGCCTCGACCGGCGCGAGCCGGACGGCGCGCGCCGCGACTGGGAGGCGAACCCGCACTGGGTGCGCTGCCGCCTGCACCCGGAGGGCGGGCCGGTCGAGAACTACCTGACCCTCCAGGGCGGCCCCCGCGAGGTCGAGATCGGCGCCTTCCTCACCCCCGAGGAACGCGCCGCCCTGGAAGGCGAGCTGTCGGCAGCCCTCGACGACGTGCGGAACGGCTAGGGACCGGCCGCCCCCATCGCGTTCGGTCGTCGCGTTCGGTCCCGGACCCGCCCCGTCCCATGTCGCGATCGGTCCACAAGGATCCTGCTGGAACGAGACCGCCCCCGGGCCGGAACGCCCCGCTCGGGTGCACCTAGTCGAACCATGCGATCGCATCTGCCGGGGCGTCGAACACCCGTACGTCTCCTGTTGCACTGGATCGGATCCTCTCGACGTGAATTGCCTCGTCCCGAGGATAGGCGATAGCGTATGCCGTATGAGGTGAAGGGGGAGATGGGGCGGTCCGCCTTCAGGGCCCTTATCGGCAAGATGCGGCGGGGTGTGGAAGCGCCTGCGGAGGATGCGAGCGAGACTTCGCCATCTGCCAAGGCGGAGCATCACGATACGGTCCGCCTTGGTGGAAACCGCACCGACGGCGCCGCCGTGGTTTCCTTCGATGATCCAGCACGGCCCGCCAACGACCCGTGTGACCGCGTTCTGGCTGACGGTCATGCTTCGAGGTGCGCCACCAGGTTCGAAGAAGATCGCATCGAGGTGATGCACGGGCCAGCCGAACTGCGCTCCGAGGGATAGGGCGAGCGTCGTCTTACCAGCTCCGGGCGGCCCGTAGATGAATATCTTCATCTGGCCTTCCTATCCCCCGGCGTGCCTCCACGGGAATACGCGGAGAACGTGCTACGGGGTATACGCCGCGACACCCAAGGTCCGCTGTGCGGACAAACCGATCTTGAGAGAGTGGCGCCAGGATGCCAAAAAGCTTCATGGAAGAAATCAGCAAACAGTTGCTCTACCAGAGGCTTCGAAATCGAGTGATCGAGCTGCTCGATTTGTATTCCTCCTTGGACGACATCGCTACTCTCGGCGCCTTTGAGACGATTGACATGGTCGACGACTGGTTGCCGCTCGACTATGCTGCGGCGCCCAAGGTTTTCAGCGAAAAAGAAAGGGTTGTCATTGCTAAATTCCTGATGCTTTCTAATGCCGCAGCGGACGCGACTGACGAAGACACATGGAAGGTCGATTGGTTCAGAGATTCCGAGGAATGGGTAAACGTGTCCAGATTTTCCGAGCAAGCGTTAGCTGTCTTCTGTGAACGCGGTCGGTTTTCTGAAGAAAGCGAAGAGGACTTCCCAAGCTAGAGACCGATCAGTTTGGGCTCGAGAGCTGCCGTTCGAAGCGTCCTGCGCCTGATGTTTCACACGTATAGCTCAAGAAAGCCAGGCGGCCTGCGGTCCGGCCTTTTGGGGCTTCGCCCGTCCGGGGGCCGGTCGCCGGCCTTCCGCGCCGGCGCGCGCCCTCACCCCGCCAGGCGCTGCTTCACCTTCGGGCCGGCGGCGGCGAAGTCCATGCGGCCGGCGTGGCGGGACTTGAGGGCGCCCATGACCCTGCCCATGTCGCGGATGGAGGTGGCGCCGGTGCCGTCGATGGCCGCGCCGATGGCGGCGTCGACCTCCTTCGGGGTCATCTGGCGGGGCAGGAACTCCTCGATGACGGCGATCTCGCGCAGCTCCTGCTCGGCGAGCTCGAGGCGGCCGCCCTCCTCGTAGGCGCGGGCCGATTCGCGGCGCTGCTTGACCATCTTGGAGAGGATCGCCGTGACCTCGGCGTCGCCGCACTGCCCCTCGCCGTCGGTGCCGCGCAGCGCGATGTCGCGGTCCTTGATGGCCGCGTTCACGAGGCGCAGCGTCCCCAGACGCTCGGCGTCCTTGGCCTTCATCGCCTGCTTGAGCGCGGCGGAGACCTTCTCGCGCATGTCCATGGGGCAGCCTCGCTTTCGTGAAGGGGCGCAGATAGGCGGAGGGCGCGCGCCCTTCAAGCCGTGCTTGACCGAAGGCGGGGCCGGGCGTAGGCGGCCACCCGTTTGCCCAGCCACGCACACCATTCCCCGGAGCGCGCCATGACCCGTCCGACCGCCTGCCTCGCCCTCGCCGACGGCACGGTGTTCATGGGCCGCGGCTTCGGCGCCGCCGGCGAGACGGTCGCCGAGCTGTGCTTCAACACCGCGATGACCGGCTATCAGGAGATCATGACCGACCCGAGCTATGCCGGGCAGGTCGTGACCTTCACCTTCCCCCATGTCGGCAACACCGGGATCACGCCCGAGGACGACGAGACGGGCGATCCCGTGGCCGAGGGCATGGTGGTGAAGTGGGATCCGACGGAGCCCTCGAGCTGGCGCGCGGCGCGGGACCTCTCGGGCTGGCTGGCCGCGCGGGGGCGGATCGGGATGGGCGGCGTGGACACGCGGCGTCTGACGCGCGCGATCCGGCAGCAGGGCGCCCCGCACGTGGCCCTGGCGCACGATCCGGAGGGCGCGTTCGACATCGAGGCGCTGGTCGCGAAGGCGCGGGCCTTTCCCGGCCTCGTGGGGATGGACCTCGCGCGGGACGTCTCGACCCGGCAGAGCTATCGCTGGAGCGAGGGCAAGTGGGGCTGGCCCGACGGGCACGTCGCGGCGCCCGAGGGCGGGCCGCGGGTCGTGGCGGTCGATTACGGCGCCAAGCGGAACATCCTGCGGTCGCTCGTCCACGTGGGCTGCGACGTGACCGTGCTGCCGGCCACGGCGACGGCCGAGGACGTCCTCGCGCTGGAGCCGGACGGGCTGTTCCTGTCGAACGGGCCGGGCGACCCGGCGGCGACGGGGGCCTACGCGGTGCCGATGATCCGCGAGGTGATCGAAACGGGCCTGCCCACGTTCGGCATCTGCCTCGGGCACCAGATGCTGGCGCTGGCGCTGGGGGCCGGGACGGTGAAGATGAACCACGGCCACCACGGCGCGAACCATCCGGTGAAGGACCTCGGGACCGGCAAGGTCGAGATCACGTCGATGAACCACGGCTTCACCGTCGACGCGCAGACCCTGCCCGAGGGCGTGACGCAGACGCACGTGTCCCTCTTCGACGGCACGAACTGCGGACTCAGGGTCGAGGGCAGGCCGGTCTTCTCGGTCCAGTACCACCCGGAGGCCAGCCCCGGCCCGCACGACAGCGCCTACCTCTTCGATCGGTTCCGGGATGCGATCGACGCGCGGCGCGGCGCGGCGCGTTAACCGTCCGTTAACCCCGCCCCGGGCATGGGGGCGGGGTGAGCGTCGATCCCGACATTCCCGGCGCCGTCGCCGCGCCTGCCGCCGAACGGCCGGCGGCACCGCGCCCGAGCCCGCGGGCGGGCCACCGCTTCGCCACGTCCGGGGACGCCGCGCTGGGCGCCGTTCTGACGAATGGCGGCGCGGTCGCGCCGGCGGACCTTCTTCGCGCGCGGGGCCGGGCCGCCCTCCTCGGCCGACCGCTGGGCGAGGTCCTCGCCGCGGGGCGGATGGTGGGCGGCGCCCCCCTCTCCGTCGCGCGCCGGCGCTTCGCGCCGCCCGCCGACCTGCCCCTCGCGCCGCTGGCGCTGGATCCCGCCGGCGTGGCGGAGGGGCTCGCCGCGTCCGGGCGGGCGATGCCGCTTCGCGCGTCCGGACCGGTGGTGCCCGTCGCCCTGCCCCATCCGGAGGACTGGCCGCGCCATGCCGCGGCCCTCCGGGCCGAGCTGGGGCCTTGCCGGCCCGTCGGCGCCTCGCGCGGGGCGCTGCGGCTGGCCCGCGCCGGCGGGCCCGCCGAGGCCGCCGCGAGGCATGCCGAGCGGCGCTGCCCGGAGGCGGACAGCGTGCGGTCGCTCGGGGCCCCGGCCGTGCCCGCCCTGGCCCTGGCGGCGGCCACGCTCGTGGCGCTGGCGCTCGCGCCGCTGGCCGTGCTGGGCGGGGCGGCGCTGGCGCTGCTGCTGGCCGGGGCGGTGCTTCGGGGCCTGGGCCTGGCGGCCGCGCTGCGAACGGCGGCGCCCGCCCGCACGAGGGCGCCGGGCCCGGTGAGGATCACCATGCTGGTCCCCCTGCTGCGGGAGGATCGGATCGCCCAGCGGCTGATGCGCCGGATCGAGGCGGTGCGCTGGCCGCGCGACGCGCTGGAGGTGCTGCTGGTCCACGAGGCGGACGACCACGTCACCGCGCGCGCGCTCGCCGCGGCGCGGCTGCCGGGCTGGGCGCGCGCGGTGGCGGTCCCGCCGGGCGGCGTGCGGACGAAGCCGCGCGCGTTGAACTACGCGCTGGGCGAGGCGACCGGCGCGATCGTCGGCATCTGGGACGCGGAGGACGCGCCGGAAGCCGCCCAGCTCGAGACCGTCGCCGCCCGCTTCGCCGCCGCCCCGCGGGAGGTGGCCTGCCTTCAGGGGCGGCTGGCCTTCTACAACCCGCGCGAGAGCTGGCTGACACGGGCCTTCGCGGCCGACTACGCGACGTGGTTCGGCCTCGTGCTGCCGGGGCTGGCGCGGCTCGGGCTGCCGGTGCCGCTGGGGGGGACGACGCTGTTCTTCCGGCGCGAGGCGCTGGAGGCGGTCGGCGGCTGGGACGCGCACAACGTCACGGAGGACGCGGATCTCGGCGTGCGTCTCCACCGCCGGGGCTGGCGGACCGAGATCGTGGATACCGAGACGCTGGAGGAGGCCGTCGCCCGCCCCTGGCCGTGGGTCCGCCAGCGCTCGCGCTGGATCAAGGGCTATGCGCTGACATGGGCGGTCCACGCGCGGCGGCCGCGCGTGCTGTGGCGCGACCTGGGCCCCGCGGGCTTCGCGGCCTTCCACGCGCATTTCCTGTCCGGCATCGGGGTGCTGGCGCTGATGCCGCCTCTCTGGGCCGCGATCCTCTGGCGGTGGGCGGCCACGGGGGCGGCGCCGGGGCCCGCGCTGGGCGGGGCGGGCGCGCTCTGGCTGGGGGCGAGCGGTGTGCACGTCGCCGGGCAGGTCCTCGGCGCGGCGCGCAGCGGCGGGCGGGCGCGGCCCCTCTGGGTTCTGGCGGGCCTCCTGACCTTCCCGCTGGCGGTCGCGGCGACGTGGAAGGCGCTCTGGGAGGTGGCGGTCGCGCCCTTCTGGTGGGATAAGACCGACCACGGGCAGGCCTTGCCGGAGGGGGCGGGGCCGATCTAGGGGCGGGCATGGCACTGGCAGACGTCCGCACCTGGATCTTCGACCTCGACAACACGCTCTACCCCCCGGAGGCGCGCCTGTTCGCGCAGATCGAGGCCAAGATGCGCGAGTGGATGGTCCGCGACCTCGAGGTGACGGAGGCAGAGGCGGACCGGCTCCGCGCCCTCTACTGGCGCGAGCACGGGACCACGCTGGCCGGGCTGATGGCGCGTCACGGCACCCATCCGGACGACTTCCTGCGCCACGTCCACGAGATCGACCTTTCCGCGCTGCGGCCCGATCCGGCGCTGCGCACCGCTCTGGGGGCGCTGCCGGGGCGGCGGATCGTGTTCACCAACGGCACCGCCGAGTACGCCGGGCGGGTGGCGGCGGCCTTGGGGTTGGAGGAGGCGTTCGACGCGCTCTACGGCATCGAGGAGGCCGGGCTGGTCCCGAAGCCGCACAAGGCGGCCTTCGAGGCGATCCGTCGCCTCGACGGGTTCGACGCGGCCGGCGCGGCGATGTTCGAGGACGACGCGCGCAACCTCCTCGTGCCGCACGAATGGGGGATGGAGACGATCCACGTCGCCCCCCGGCGGGCCGAGGGGGCGCATGTGCGCCACCATGCGCGTGACCTCGCGTCCTTCCTCGGCGGGCTGGCGGGAAGGACGCCGGCGCCTAGCTGAACGGGCATGGAGCATGGCATCGACATCCTCGTGGCGGGGGCGGGTCCCGCCGGGCTGACGGCGGCCTGCGCCTTCACCGGCCGCGGCCTGCAGGTCGCGCTGGCCGACCCCGCCCCGGCCGGCGCGGAGCGTGTGCGCGACAGGCGCACGACCGCGATCCTGCAGCCTGGCCGGACGCTCCTGGAGGGGGTGGGCGCCTGGGACACGCTGGGGGCGCCCGCCCCGCTGGCCGCGATGCGGGTGGTGGACCTGCGCGCGAACGCCTCCGCCGGGTTCGAGGCGCGCGAGGTCGGCGAGGAGGCGTTCGGCTGGAACATCCCCAACGGCGCCCTGCGCGCCGCGCTGGAGGCGCGCGCCAGTGCGCTGGGCGTCGAGCGGATCGAGGGATCCGTGGAGGGCGTGACCGCGCGCACGGGCGAGGCGATCGTCCGGGTGGCCGGGCGCGCCCTGTCGGTGCGGCTGCTGATCGGGGCGGACGGCAGGGAGAGCGTGGTGCGCGAGGCGCTGGGCATCCCCGTCCGGAACTGGCGGACGGGCCAGCGCGCGCTGAGCTTCGACGTGCGCCACGCGGTGCCGCATTCGAACGTCTCGACCGAGCTCTACGACCGGGACGGGCCCTTCGTCCTCGTGCCGCTGCCGGACGAGGGGGGCGCCCATCGCTCGGCCGTGGTGTGGATGACCACCGGCCCGGAGGCGGAGCGGCTGCTGGCCCTTCCCGCGGACGCCTTCGCCGCCGCCGCGACGGAGCGATCGGGCGGCACGCTGGGCGCGCTGGAGCCCGAGGGCCGGCCGAGCGTGTTCCCCCTCGTCACCCGCGTCGCCGCCCGGATGGCCGCACCCCGCGCCGCGCTGATCGCCGAAGCCGCCCATGCCCTGCCGCCCATCGGTGCGCAGGGGCTGAACACGTCGCTCGGCGACGTGGCGAGCCTGCTGGAGGCGGCGGGCGAGGACCCGGGCGAGCCGGAGGCGCTGCGCCGCTGGGAACGGGCGCGGATGCCGCAGGTGATGGCGAAGGCCGCGGCGGTGACTGCGCTGAACGCGGCGTCGATCGGCGGGCCGCTGGGCATGCTGCGGGGCCCGGCCATCGCCGCGATGGCGCGCGCGCCCGGGCTCCGGCGGGGCCTCATGCGCTTCGGCCTGGGCTAGGGACGGGCCCCGTGCCGCTGGGAGGCCGTCCCGTCCCGCCGGGCGCCGCCGCCCTCTTCGAGATGCGCCGGCGGCGCAATGCCGGGGACGCGGCGCACCCCTTGCAGCACCTTCACGGCGACCGGTTCGAGACGCGGCTGCGGGCGCTGCTGGAGCGGCACGCGGGCGCGCGGCAGCCAAGCGACGGAACGTTTCCGGCGGTGTTCCCCTTCGCCGCGGAGGGGCGGGAGGTGTCGCCGGGCGTGCCCGGCTTCGATCCGGGGGCGGCGTGGCGCTGCGCGCTGGAGGACCGGCCCGCCGCCATGCACGAGGGCCGGCTGCGCCTGCCGCCCTACGGCGTCGCCCGGCCGGAGGGGGCCTGAGCCCGCCGCCGGGCGGGAGGGGGCTGGCCCGGCGCGGAGGGCGGGGCTAAGGGACGGCCCATGCGCTACCTGATCACCTCCGCCCTGCCCTACATCAACGGGATCAAGCACCTCGGCAACCTCGTGGGCAGCCAGCTTCCGGCGGACCTGCACGCGCGCTATCTGCGCGCCCGGGGGGAGGAGGTGCTGTTCCTCTGCGCCACGGACGAGCATGGCACCCCCGCCGAGATCGCCGCCGGCAAGGCCGGCAAGCCCGTCGCCGAGTACTGCGCCGAGATGCACGCGGTGCAGGCGGAGCTGGCGAAGGGGTTCGGGTTGAGCTTCGACCATTACGGCCGCTCCTCAAGCCCAGAGAACCACGCGCTGACGCAGCACTTCGCCGGCCGGCTCGACGAGAACGGCCTGATCGAGGAGATCATCGAGCGGCAGGTCTGGTCCGAAGCCGACGGCCGCTTCCTTCCCGACCGCTACGTCGAGGGGACCTGCCCCAACTGCGGCTACGAGGCCGCGCGCGGCGACCAGTGCGAGAACTGCACCAAGCAGCTCGACCCGACGGACCTGATCGAGCCGCGCTCGGCGCTGTCGGGGTCCACGGATCTCGAGGTGCGGGAGACGAAGCACCTGCACCTCCTCCAGTCGAGGCTGCGGGGCGAGCTGGACGCCTGGATCGACGGGCAGGACGGATGGCCGGTCCTGACGACGTCCATCGCGAAGAAGTGGCTGCATGACGGAGAGGGGCTGCAGGACCGGGGCATCACCCGCGACCTCGACTGGGGCATACCCGTGCGCAAGGGGTCGGAGCCGTGGCCGGGAATGGAGGGCAAGGTCTTCTACGTCTGGTTCGACGCACCCATCGAGTACATCGCCTGCGCCGGCGAATGGGCCGGGGCGCACGGCCTCGGCGAGGCCGGCTGGCGCCGCTGGTGGCGCACGGACGAAGGGGCCGGGGACGTCCGCTACGTCCAGTTCATGGGCAAGGACAACGTGCCCTTCCATACCTTGAGCTTCCCCGCGACGCTGATCGGGTCGGGCGAGCCGTGGAAGAAGGTCGATTATCTCAAATCCTTCAACTACCTCAACTATGACGGGGGGCAGTTCAGCACGTCGAAGGGCCGGGGCGTGTTCCAGGACCAGGCGCTGGAGATCCTGCCTGCGGACGTCTGGCGCTGGTGGCTGCTGTCGAACTGTCCCGAATCGTCGGATTCGGAGTTCACGTGGGAGGGGTTCCAGCAGGGCGTGAACAAGGACCTCGCGGACGTCCTGGGCAACTTCGTCTCCCGCGTGACGAAGTTCTGCCGCTCGAAGTTCGGCGAGGCGGTGCCCGAGGGCGGCGCCTGGGGCCCGCAGGAGGAGGCGCTGGCCGCGCGCCTGGAGGGCCTCGTACGCGAGTACGAGGCTGCGATGGACGCGATCGAGGTCCGCCGTTCGGCCCGGGCGCTGCGCGCGATCTGGGTGGCCGGCAACGAGTACCTGCAGGAGGCCGCGCCCTGGGCCGCCTACAAGGAGGACCCCGCCCGCGCCGCGGCGCAGGTGGCGGTTGGGCTGAACCTCGCCCGGCTCTTCGCGGTGCTGTCCGCGCCGTTCCTGCCCTTCGCCGCCGAGCGGCTGCTGGGCGCGCTGGGGGCGCAGGCCGAGTGGCCCGGGGACGTGGCGGAGGCGCTGCGCGCCCTGCCTGCGGGGCACGGGTTCGCGGTGCCCGAGAACCTCTTCGCCAAGATCACCGACGAGGAGCGGGAGGGTTGGCAGGCGCGGTTCGCAGGCACGCGGGCTTAACGGTTCCTCCGCCGCCGCGTCGCACGGCCAAAGCCATGTCGCCGATCCTCCAAGCCCGCCCCGTCCTCTCGCCCGACCTCGCGCACGGGCTGCGCACGCCGCTGGAGGTGGTCCCCGGCCGCGGCGCCCTTCCGACGGAGGGCGACACGGGCGAGGAGGAGCGGGAGCGCCTCGCCCCGATCCCCCAGGCGGGGGGCGAGATCGCGGAGACGATCGGTGCCTGGGTTGGTGCGCCCGCCGGGGATCGAACCCGGATGCCCGAAGGCGCCGGATTTTAAGTCCGGTGCGTCTGCCAGTTCCGCCACGGGCGCCCGGCGCCTGACTGCCGCCTCGCGCGGGCCGCGGCAAGCCGCCTGCCGCCCCGGCGCATCCGCCCGGGCCTTCCGAGGCGGCCCCCTCCCTACCGGCTGAAACCCTCCCCCCCGAGGGTCCGGGGGGCGGCGCGCCCGCGGTCGTCCGGACAAGGGCCCGATGCCTGGCCGGGCAAGGCCCCACGCGGGGCTGGCGCTTCGCAGCCCCCCGGCCTAGAGGCGCGCCCTGATCCGGGAGAGCGCGCGATGCAGTCAGCCAATCTCAACGTCATGGTGAAGGCCGCCCGCAAGGCGGGCCGCGGCCTTCTGCGCGACTTCGGCGAGGTCGAGCAGCTGCAGGTCGGCGTGAAGGGTCCCGGCGACTTCGTCTCGAAGGCCGACACCCGCGCCCAGGCCGTCCTGAAGGAGGAGCTGCTCGGCACCCGCCCGAACTACGGCTGGCTCGCCGAGGAGGAGGACGAGATCCGGGGCGCGGACCCGACCCGGCGCTGGATCGTCGATCCGTTGGACGGGACGACGAACTTCCTTCACGGGATGCCGCACTGGGCCGTCTCGATCGCGCTCGAGCACAAGGGCGAGGTGGTCGCGGGCGTCGTCCACGACCCGGTGAAGGACGAGACCTTCGTCGCCGAGAAGGGCGGCGGCGCCTTCGTGAACGAGCGGCGCCTGCGCGTCTCGGGCCGGACCCGCCTGATCGAGAGCGTCTTCGCCACCGGACTGCCCTTCGCGGGCCGCGCCGACCTGCCCGTCACCCTGCGGGAGCTGGCGCGCGTGCTGCCGACCTGTGCGGGGGTGCGGCGTTGGGGGGCGGCGTCCCTCGACCTCGCCTACGTGGCGGCGGGTCGCTACGAGGGCTTCTGGGAGCGGCGGCTGAAGGCCTGGGACCTGGCCGCCGGCCTCGTGATCGCGCGCGAGGCGGGCGCGCTGGTCGAGGCGATCCTGCCGGAGGAGCGGGTGCTGGAATCGGGCACGGTCCTCGCCGCCGGCGAGGGCACGTTCGACGCCTTCGCCAAGCTGATCCGCGAGGGCTAGCGGTCCCAGGGGCCCTTCGGGCGGCGTCCCCGGCGCGGCACGCGCGGCAAGCCCGTCATGCGGGCGGCTACCGGGCCGCCCGCGCGCCCCTCCTTCGCCGGCGGGTGCGGCGGGTGGCCGTCCGTGCGGGCCCAGAACGCCGTGCCGCCCCGGCGCAGGAAGAGCGGCACGGTCATCGCGAGGCCCGCCGCGAAGCCGCCCGTATGCGCCCAGTAGGCCACCCCGCCCCCGGCGGTCGGCGTCATGGCGCCCGAGCCGACCTGGATCGCGAACCACGCGCCGAGCACGATCCAAGCCGGCAGCGGGATGATCCGGACGATCACGACGATGATGAAGAGGACGTCCACCCGCGCCTTCGGGAACAGCAGCAGGTAGCCCCCCATCACCCCCGCGATGGCCCCGGACGCGCCCACCATCGGCACGGGCGAGAGGGGCGCGGACGCGACCTGCGCCAGCCCCGCCGCCGCGCCGGCGAAAAGGTAGAAGGCGAGGAAGCCCAGATGCCCGAACTCGGCCTCGAGGTTGTCGCCGAAGATCCAGAGGAAGAGCATGTTCCCCCCAAGGTGCAGCCAGCCGCCGTGGAGGAACATGGAGGTGAGGATGGTCCCGTACCCCTCCCCGCCGGTGACCTCCCGCGGGACGAGCGCCCAGTCCTGCCAGAACGCCATGAGGAGGACCGGGTCGCCGAGGCGCGGCACGTAGCCGAGGAAGACGACGACGTTCAGCGCGATCAGCGCCCAGGTGACGAAGGGCGTGCCCTCGGACGGGTTGTGGTCGCGGATCGGGAACATGGGCTTGGAACGTCGCCCGGCCGGGCCGCCTGTCAACCGCTTGACGCGAGGCCCGCGCGCGCCAGCCTCGGGGGGATGCGGACGCTCGCCCTCCTTTCGTGCCTCGCCGCGCCGGCGGGCGCGCAGGATGCCTGCCCCCCCGTGCCCGACACCCGCGCCGAGAAGGCCGAGATCATTCGGCAGGTGCAGGCCGCGCCGAGCCGCGCCATCGGGCAGCGGACCGCCGCCGGGCTATGGGATCTGTGGCTGCGGGCGCCGGACGCGCGGGCGCAGGCGATGCTGGACCGGGGCGCGGAGGCGATCCGGGTCGGCGACCTCCTGGGGGCGATCGACGTCCTCGACCGGTTGGTGGGCTATTGCCCCGATTATGCCGAGGGCTGGAACCAGCGCGGCTTCGCGCGCTTCCTCGCGCGGGACTTCGCGGCCGCGCTGCCCGACCTCGACCGGGCGCTGGCGCTGCGACCGAGGCATACGGGCGCGCTGACGGGCCGGGCGCTGACGCTGATCGCGCTGGGCCGGGACGCCGAGGCGCAGGAGGACCTGCGGGCCGCGCTGCGCCTGAACCCCTGGCTGCCTGAGCGCGCCCTCCTGAAGGGCGAGGCGCCCGCGCCGGATGTCGATCTCTAGAGGCGCTGGAGCTTCACCGGCTCGGTCCGGGCGAGGCGGAGGAAATGGGCCATGAAGGGACGCGCCGCGTCCTCGCCCCGGGTGGCGGCGTAGAGGCGGCGGGTCACGCCGCCGGGACGGGCGATGGGGCGGGCTACGGTGCCGCCGGTGCCCCGCGTGCCGCGCACCACCCAGTCGGGCAGCACCGCCACCCCCCTTCCGGACGCGACGAGAAGGAGGATGACGGCCGTCAGCTCGACCTCGCGGCGGGCTGCGGGCCGCACGCCCGCCGGCGTCAGGAGTTGCGAGAACACGTCGAGGCGCGCCTCGGGCACCGGATAGGTGATGAGCGTCTCGCCGGCGAGGTCCACCGCCTCGATGAAGGGCCTTTCGGCCAGGGGGTGCCCCTCCGCGGCGACGAAGACGGGGGCGTAGTCGAAGAGCGGCGCGAAGGAGAGGCCGGGCGCCTCTTCCGGGTCGGAGGTGATGACGAGGTCGACCTCCTCGCGCTGAAGCGCGGGAAGCCCTTCGAAGGCGAGGCCCGGGCGGATGTCGACATCGACCTCCGGGAAGGCGCGGCGGAAGCCGTCGAGCACGGGAAAGAGCCATTCGTAGCAGGCGTGGCATTCGATCGCGATGTGCAGGCGCCCGGCGGCGCCGGCGCCCAGACGCTCGAACTCGTCCCGAAGGGCGTCGATCTCGGGCAGGATCCGCTCGGCTGCGCGCAGGAACCGCTCCCCCGCGGCGGAGAGGCGCATGGGCCGGGCGCGGCGCACGAACAGGGGCTGGCCGACCTGCGCCTCGATCCCCTTGAGCTGGTGCGAGAGCGCCGACTGCGTGAGGTTCAGCGCGTCGGCCGCCCGCGCGAGGCCGCCCTCCTCGTGGATGGCGCGGACCGTGCGGAGGTGGCGCAGCTCGATATGCATCGGAACTCATGTTGAGGTTCGAACTTGTGAGCTTGTCTCAACTCCCCGCCCGGACGACAAGGGCGAAACCCCGTCCCGGAAACCCCGTCCCGGCAGGAGAGCGTCGATGCCCAGCCCCACCCTCTCCCTTGAGGTGTTCCCGCCCCGCGGCGCGGGCGCCGTGCGGCGGCTGGACGGCGCCATGGACAGGCTCGAGGCGATCCCCCTAGGCCATGTCAGCGTGACTTGGGGCGCTGGCGGCTCGACCTCGGAGGCCTCGGTCGAGACCGTGCGCCGTATCGCGGGACGCGGGCACGACGTGCTGGCGCACCTGACCTGCGGCGGCCAGTCCAAGGCCGAGACCGCCGAGGCGATCGGCGCGCTGCGGGATGCCGGGGCGAGCGCCTTCCTGGCCCTGCGCGGCGACGCGGAGGACATGGAAGGCCCGTTCGAGCCGCACCCCGAGGGTCACGGGGGCAGCCTCTCGCTGATCCGGGCGCTGCGCGAGGCGGGCGAGACGGACATCCGCGTCGCCGCCTATCCCAACCCTCACCCCGACAGCCGGGGCCGGGAAGCCGACCTCGACCATCTGCGGGCCAAGGCGGACGCCGGCGCAAGGATCGCCGTGACCCAGTTCGCCTTCGAGGCCGAGCCGATCCTGCGCCTTCGCGACCGCATCGCCGCCGCCGGCATCCCCCTGGAGCTGCACGCGGGGCTGCTGCCGATCCACGACTGGGCGAAGGTCGCCCGCTTCGCCCGGGCCTGCGGGCTGGCGCCGCCGCCCGAGATGGACGAAGGCTTCCGCGCCGCCGCGCGGGACGGGCGCGCCGACCTCTACGCGACCGCCATCGGAACCGAGCAGGCCGACGCGCTGATGGGCGGCGGGATCGAGCATATACACCTCTACGCGATGAACCGCGCCGGGCCTACGCTGCGCGTGGCCGAGGCGATGGGCTGGATCCCGGCGCTGGCGGCCGTGGCCTGAGCCGCTATCCCGCCGCGGCCCTTCCGGCGCCCTGGATGGCGTTCCAGACGCGCTGGGGTGTGAAAGGCATCTGCAGCGTCTCGATCCCCCAGGGCGCGAGCGCGTCCGTCACCGCGTTCGCCATCGCCGCGAGCGCGCCGACGGTGCCCGCCTCGCCACAGCCCTTGATGCCGAGCGGGTTGGCCGGGCACGGCGTCGGCCTGGTGCCGAAGGAGATGGGGGGCACGTCGTGCGCGCGCGGCATGGCGTAGTCCATGAAGCTCGCCGTCAGGAGCTGACCGTCCCCGTCATGGGCGGCGAACTCGCCGATGGCCTGGCCGATGCCCTGGGCGACGCCGCCATGGACCTGCCCCTCGACCAGCATGGGGTTCACCATGTTTCCGAAATCGTCGATCACGTCGTAGCGGCTGACGCGGGTCAGGCCCGTCTCGGGGTCGATCTCGACCTCGGCCACGTGGCAGCCGTTGGGGAAGGACCGGGCCGGCAGCCGCCCCTCGCGCCACAGGTCGAGGAGGTCTTCGCGCCCGGCGGCGCGCGCCATGGCCGCCGCCTCCAGCATGTCGGGCGCGCGGTTCGAGCCGGCGGTCCGGAACCGCTCGCCGTCGAAGGCGGTCTCGGCGCCCTCGAGCTCGGCCAGGAAGGCCTCGAACCCCTCGATCACGGCGCGGGCGGCGGCGAGGGTCGCCGTTCCCTGCGCGGTCATCGAACGGCTGCCCCCCGTGCCGCCGCCCTTCGGGATCAGCGCGCTGTCGCCCTGGACGATCCGGATCGCGCCGTCCGGCAAGGCGAGATGGTCGGCGAGGAAGCCGGCATAGGCCGTCTCGTGCCCCTGCCCGTTCGATTGCGTGCCGACATGGAGGGCGACGGTCCCGCCTTCCTCGAAGACGACGCGCGCGCCCTCGACGGGGTCGCCGAGGATCGACTCGATGTAGAAGGCGAGGCCCCTGCCGAGGCGGAGGCCCCGCGCCTCGGCCGCCGCGCGGCGCGCCTCGAACCCGCCGGAGGCGGCGAGGGCGCCGTCCAGGACCCGGGGGAAGTCCCCGACGTCGTAGGTCTCGCCCGTGGGGGTCCGGTGGGGGAAGCGGCGGATGAAGTTGCGGCGCCGCAGATCGGCCGGGTCCACGCCGAGGCGGCGCGCGGCTAGGCCCATCGTCCGCTCCAGCACGTACTGCGCCTCGGGGCGGCCCGCGCCGCGATAGGCGTCCACGGGGGCGGCGTTGGTGTAGACGCCGCGCACGCGCAGATGAGCGGCTGGCACGTCGTAGACGCCCGTCAGCACCTTGGCGAAGAGCTCGGACTGGATGAACTGGGCGTTCTCGCCGTTGTAGGCGCCGAGGTCGCTGTCGGTCTCGACCCGATATGCCATGAGGCGGTGGTCCGCGTCGAAGGCCATCGCGGCGCGGGACACGAGGGCGCGGGCGCCGTTGTCCGAGAGCATCGCCTCGCCCCGTCCGGACATCCAGCGAGCCGGACGGCCGGCGAGCCGCGCGCCCAGGGCGAGGGCGTAATGCTCGGGATAGGTGAAGGCCTTCATGCCGAAGCCCCCGCCCACGTCGGGCGTGGTGACGCGGACCATCTCCGGCTGGAGGCGGAAGGCCGCGGCGAGCTTGCGCTGGACGCCCCAGACGCCCTGGCCGTTGTAGTCGAGGCGCAGCGCGCCGCCGTTCCATTCGGCGATCGCGCCCCGCGGCTCGAGCGAGGCGGCCATGATGCGGGGCTGGGCGATCTCGGCCTCGACCACGTGCGCCGCGGCGGCGAAGGCGGCCTTCGTGGCGTCCGGGTCGCCGATGGACCAGTCGAAGGCGAGGTTGCCGGACGCCTCGTCGTGGATGGCGGGACCGCCGGGCGCGTTCAGCATGGAGACGGGAAGATCCTCGGTCTCGAGCTCGATCGCCTCGATGGCGTCGTGGGCCTGCTGGAGCGTCTCGGCCAGGACCATGGCGACGGCTTCGCCGACGAAGCGGACGCGGTCCTCGGCGAGCCAGGGCCGGCGAGGCGCCGCGCCCGGGCCCGTGGCGGTGGCGATGCGCGCGGCCCCGATCGCGCCGTCGAACCCCGCCGCGCGCACGTCCTGCGCCGTCAGCGCGAGGGCGACACCGGGCATCGCGCGGCAGGCGCGGACGTCCAGCGCCGCGATCCGCGCATGGGCGACGGGCGAGCGGAGGAACGCGGCGTGGAGCGCGCCGGCGGGAGCCGCGTCGTCGACGAAGCGGCCCCCGCCGGTCAGGAGGCGCGGATCCTCGCGGCGGCGGCGGGAACGGCCGCTTCCGAATGCCTGCATGGCGTGCCACCCGCCCTGTGCTCCGAGGGCCCCATCCTACGCCTGCGGCACGCTCTGGCCAACCCGCGTCGATCGGGGGGCGTCGGCGCGGGTGCCGGCGGGGGCCATGGGCGGCGGGCGCCGGAGCGGGGCGCGCCGGGCGTCGCGGAAGGCAGCGCGAGGAGGGTGAGGAGCGCGGAGAGGGCCAGAAGGATCATGGCCCCCTCCTGCACCGCGAGAGGTTAAGGAGAGGTTAGAGCAGACGGGCGACGTTGACCGTGTCCGCGAGCCCGTACCCGTTGAAGCGCGTCATGTTGGACTGCCCGTAGGCCCCCACCCCGTGGAAGAGCATCCAGTCGCCCTCGCGGGTGTCGGCGGGCAGGGCCGCCGGCTCGGGCAGGCGGTCGAGGCTGTCGCAGGTCGGGCCGAAGACGGTGCGGGGGATGGCGGGTGCGGACCGCTCCTCCCCTTCCGGGGAGAGGACGGCGAAGCGCGGCGTGCCGATCAGCGGGGCTTCGGAGAGATGGCCGTAGATGCCGTCGTCGAGGAACGCCGCGCCGTCCGCCCGAACCGCCTTGACGCGGGCGGCGAGGGCGAAGCAGTCCGCGACCATCGCGCGCCCCGGCTCGCAGGAGAGCGGCGGGGGCGGCGCGTCGAAGGCCGCCGCCACGGCGTCGCGGATCGCGTCGAAGATGGGCGCGAGCGGGCCGGCCGACGCGGACGGGAACCCCCCTCCGACGTTGAGGTGCGCCAGCGGGACGCCCGCCGCACGGGCGGCATCCGCCGCGGCGCGGATGTAGGCGGTCCAGGCGGCGGGATCGGGGCACTGGGTGCCGGGGTGGAAGGTGACGCCGGCCTTGCGCCCCGCACGCGCCACGCGGCGCAGGAGGGCCGCCGCCGCAGCGGGATCCGCGCCGAACTTCGATCCGAAATCGTAGCGGGCGCCCTTCACGGGCAGCTTGAGCCGGACGAGGATCAACCCGGGCACCCGGGCCGCCAGGAGCTTCTCGAGTTGGAGCGGGTCGTCGACCGACCAGGACGCGCAGCCCCTTCGCACGCCCTCCGCGATCTCGGCATCCGAGCGGATCGGGTTGTGATAGTGCAGGCGGGCCGCGGGCGCGATCCCCCGGACGAGGGCCATCTCGGCGGGCGAGGCGACGTCGAAGCCGGCGATCCCGGCCCGCGCGAGGTTCTCGATCACGGCGGGGTCCGGGTTGGCCTTCACGGCGAAGGTCACCTCGCCCGGAAAGCCGGCCCGGAAGGCGGCCGCGCGTTCGGCGAGGGCCTTCGGCGCGAAGTAGAGGACGGGTCGCGCGGGCCGCGCGGCGCGCAGATGGCGGGCGGGCGTCTCGTGGAGGGCGGGCTGCTGCATCGGGTTCGGGAAGGCTCCGGCTCGGGGGCGGCGTCGAAGTCCATGATGACCCCAGCGGGTGTCGATTTCCCTCGTCATCCCGGCGATCCGCCGGCATCATCAGGGCGGAACGACCGGGGAAGGCATCACATGGACGAACTCGACCGCAAGCTGATCGCCGCGCTCGCCAAGGATGCCCGCGCGCCGGCCGCCGCCTTGGCCCGCCGGCTCGGCACGGCGCGAACCACCGTCCAGGCGCGGCTGGAGCGGCTCGAGACCTCCGGCGCGATCGCGGGCTACACCGTGCGCCTGGGCGACGCGGCCACCGCGCGGCGCATCCGGGCCACGGTCCTGGTCGGCGTGCAGCCCAAGGCGCTGGCGCAGGTCATGCCGAGGCTGCAGGCGATGCCGGCGGTCGAGGTGGCGCACACGACCTCTGGCCGGTTCGACCTTTCCCTTCAGGTCGCCGCCGGCAGCACCGCCGAGCTGGACGAGGCGCTGGACGCGATCGGCCGCATACCCGGCGTGGAGGACACCGAGAGCCTCGTGCACCTGTCCACCCGGATCGACCGGGCGCTCTGACGGGGCCCTCGCCCGGCGCGGCGGGACCATCCCTCTTCACCCCTCCGCGCCGCCGGGCTAGTCCCCCGCCGACACATCACGGGGCCCAGCATGGACAAGCATTTCGACGCCGCCGAGCGCGAAGGCGCGATCTACGCCGAGTGGGAGGCGAAGGGCTGCTTCCGCGCCGGCGCCGGCAAGCGGCGGGAGGAGACGTTCAGCACCCTCCTGCCCCCGCCCAACGTCACGGGCACGCTGCATATCGGGCACGCCTTCAACCACACGCTGCAGGACGTCCTGACGCGCTGGCACCGGATGCGAGGCTTCGACACGCTCTGGCAGCCGGGCCTCGACCATGCGGGCATAGCCACGCAGATGGTCGTCGAACGGGAGCTGGCGAAGGAGGGGAAGGGGCGCACCGATTTCACGCGCGAGGCGTTCCTGGAGAAGGTCTGGGAGTGGAAGAGCAAATCCGGCGGCGCCATCGTCGATCAGGACAAGCGGCTGGGCTGCTCGATGGACTGGTCGCGGTCCGCCTTCACCATGACCGGCGCGCCGGGCGACCCGGAGGGGTCGGCGGGCGGCCAGGACTTCCACGACGCGGTGATCCGGGTCTTCGTCGACATGTACGAGAAGGGGCTGATCTACCGCGGCAAGCGCCTGGTGAACTGGGACCCGAAGTTCGAGACGGCGATCAGCGACCTGGAGGTCGAGAACCTCGAGACGCCCGGGCACATGTGGCACTTCAAGTACCCGCTCGCCGGCGACGCCACCTACGAGTACGTCGAGCGCGGCGAGGACGGAGAGGAGCTGTTCCGCGAGACGCGCGACTACATCTCGATCGCGACGACGCGTCCCGAGACGATGCTGGGCGATGGCGCCGTGGCGGTGCACCCGGACGATGAGCGCTACGCCCCCATCGTCGGCAAGCTCTGCGAGATCCCCGTCGGCCCGAAGGAACATCGCCGCCTGATCCCCATCGTGACGGACGAGTATCCCGACCCCCTCTTCGGCTCGGGCGCGGTGAAGATCACGGGGGCGCACGACTTCAACGACTACGCGGTGGCGCAGCGTCAGGGCATCCCGCTCTACCGGCTGATGGACACGAAGGCCGCGATGCGCGCGGACGGGATGCCTTACGAGGAAGCGGCGGAGGTCGCGGGCCAGATCGCGCGGGGCGAGGTGGACCCGGCCACGGTGGACGTGGACGCGGTGAACCTGGTCCCCGAGGAGCTGCGCGGGCTGGACCGGTTCGAGGCGCGGGAGCGGGTGGTCGAGCAGATCACGGCCGAGGGGCTGGCGGTGATGGTCCCGCCGACCGATCCCCGGCTGGGCGCCGGCGCGGCCTCGGCCAACCCCACCGAGGTGACGGACGCCCCGCCCCCCGACGCCTCCGAAGGCGGCGAGATGCGGACGGACGCCCTTGTCCCGCTGGTCGAGTCGCGGCCGATCATGCAGCCCTACGGCGACCGCTCGAAGGTCGTGATCGAGCCGATGCTGACGGACCAGTGGTTCGTGGACTCGGCCAAGATCGTCGGTCCGGCGCTGGACGCGGTGCGCGAGGGGCGGACCCAGATCATCCCCGAGCAGGACCGCAAGGTCTACTTCAACTGGCTGGAGAACATCGAGCCCTGGACCATCTCCCGCCAGCTCTGGTGGGGGCACAGGATCCCGGTTTGGTATGGGCCGGATGGCGAGACTTTCTGTGCTGAAAACTACGAACTGGCGATAGAGAAGGCAGAGCAGCATTACCGGGCTCTGAATGAAGATGCCGCACTAGCCGATGCGATCGGCGCGCATGCTTATTCTACCAGCGGAGCGTTCGACGGCGTTGAAGTGTTCGCTTCGACTGAAGACGCCGGAACTGTCCGTGATGCAGATGGCCGTAAAAGGGCGGACCCAACCAGCGACGAAGGCTGGTCAATGTCTCGTGACGAGCACTTCATCCACGTTCAGATAACAATCGCCCAAGACCCTGACGTCCTCGACACATGGTTCTCGTCCGGCCTCTGGCCCATCGGCACGCTGGGCTGGCCCGCGGACACCGAGGAGATGCGCCGCTACTACCCCACCTCCGTCCTCGTCACGGGCTTCGACATCATCTTCTTCTGGGTCGCCCGGATGATGATGATGCAGCACGCCGTCCTGACCGACCGCCCCATGGAGGAGCGCACCCCGTTCGAGACGGTCTACGTCCACTCCCTCGTCCGGGACGAGAAGGGGCGGAAGATGTCCAAGTCGCTCGGCAACGTGGTCGATCCCCTCGACCTGATCGAGCGCTACGGGGCGGACGCCCTGCGGTTCACCCTGGCCTCGATGGCCTCGATGGGACGCGACCTGAAGCTGGCGGAATCGCGGGTGGAGGGGAACCGCAACTTCGTCACGAAGCTCTGGAACGCGGCCCGGTTCGCGGAAGCCAACGGCGCCTACGAGGGCGCGGACGCCCCGGCCGCCCACCCCGTGAACCGCTGGATCGAGGGGCGGCTGGCCGCGGCGGTGGCCGAGGTGGACGCCGCCCTCACCGCCTACCGCTTCGACGACGCGGCGCGCGCGGCCTACGCCTTCACCTGGAACGTCCTCTGCGACTGGTATCTCGAGCTGGCCAAGCCCCTCCTGCAGGAGGGCGCGGCCGAGCGGGAGGAGACGCGGGCCGCGCTGCGGCGCGCGCTGGACGGGACCCTGAAGCTGCTTCATCCGTTCATGCCCTTCGCGACGGAAGCGCTGTGGGGCGACCTTGCGGAGCGGGAGGGGATGCTGGCGCTGGCCCCGTGGCCGGAGGGCGCCGAGGCGGAGGAGGAGGCGGACACCGCCTGGATCGTCGCCCTGATCGAGGAGGTCCGCTCCCTCCGGGGGGAGATGGGCGTGCCGGGGGGGGCGAAGCTGCCCCTCCTCGTGCAGGAGGCGGATGCGGACGCGCGCCAGCGGCTCGCCCGTTTCGCGCCGCAGCTCGAGCGGATGGCGCGGGTCGAGCGGGTCGAGGACGCGGCCACGCTGCCCAAGGGCGCCGCGACCATGGCCCTGCCGGGCGCGACGCTGGCGGTCCCGCTTGAGGGCGTGATCGACGTCGGCGCCGAGAAGGCGCGGCTGGACAAGTCCCTCGGCAAGCTCGCCAAGGAACTGGGCGGCCTGCGGGGCCGACTGGGGAACCCCAAGTTCCGGGAGAGCGCGCCGGAGGAGGTCGTCGCCGAGACGGAAGGGAACCTCGCCGCACGCGAGGCCGAGGAGGCGCGCCTGAAGACCGCGCGCGAGCGGCTGGAGGCGATGGGATGACCCCCCTTCCGGCGGGGAGGAGATGTTCCGGCGGGCTGGGCACGAAGCCGTCGGCATGGCGCGGCCGATGAGGCCGAAGGCCGATGCGGGCGCGGACACGCCGCTCGCCGCGCTTGCGGCGTCGCTTCCAGCTACCGTGCCCTTCGTCGGTCCCGAGGCGCAGGAACGGAGCATGGGCCGGCGTTTCGACGCCCGCCTCGGCGCGAACGAGAGCGTGTTCGGCCCCTCCCCCAGGGCGCTGGAGGCCATCGCCGGGTGCGGCGTCTGGATGTACGGCGATCCCGAGGCGCACGACCTGCGCCGCGCCTTGGCCGAACGGCATGGGGCGGGCATAGGGAACGTCGTGGTCGGCGAGGGGATCGACGGGCTGCTCGGCACGCTCGTTCGTCTGACGGTCGAACCCGGCGTCTCCGTCGTCACCTCGGCGGGCGCCTACCCGACCTTCTCCTACCACGTAAGGGGGTTCGGGGGCGTTCTTCGGACGGTTCCCTACCGGGGCGACCGCGAGGATCCCGAGGCGCTGCTGGCCTGCGCCGGCGAGGTGGGCGCGCGGCTGATCTACCTCGCCAACCCAGACAACCCCATGGGCTCCTGGCACGATGCCGCCGCCGTGGAGGCGATGATCGAAAGGTTGCCGCGCGGCTGCATCCTCGTTCTGGACGAGGCCTACGCCGACACCGCGCCGCCGGGGGCGGTCCCGCGCGTCGACCTCGCCAAGCCGGTGGTGCGGATGCGGACCTTCTCGAAGGCGCACGGGCTGGCGGGGATACGGATCGGCTACGCGATCGGGCCCGAGACGCTGATCGGGGCCTTCGACCGGGTGCGGAACCATTTCGGCGTCTCGCGCCCCGCGCAGGCCGCCGCCCTCGCCTCCCTGCGGGACGGAGCGCATCTCGCGGCGACGGTCACGCGGATCGCCGGCGCGCGAGAGAGGATCGCCACCATCGTGGAGCGGCACGGGTTGCGCGCCCTTCCTTCGGCGACGAACTTCGTCGCGGTCGATTGCGGAAGCGACGGCGCCTTCGCCCGCGCGGTTCTGGACGGCCTCGCCGCGCGGGGGGTGTTCGTGCGGATGCCGGCCGTGCCGCCCCTCGACCGGTGCATCCGCGTTAGCGCTGGGAACTCCCAGGATCTCGACAGGCTGGACGCGGCCCTGGGTCCAGCGCTCGTCGATGCGGGTTCCCGCCGGGTGGATTAATTTCGAAGGGAACAGCAGCCCCCCCCGAGGCGGTTTCCCCTCCGAAGATCGTGACGCTTCGCCCCAGGAGACACCCCCATGCGCACGCCCGGATCCGCCCCCGACTACACCAACCCTTTCCTCGTCAGCGCCTTCGTGCTGACCTTCTGCGCCCTCTCGATGGTCTGGGCCGTGGCCGGCATCGTGGTCGCCATGCTGCTCGCCTGGGCGATGGACCGCACGATCGTCGGCCTCGCCGAAGCCGCCCGGGCCGACGCGGCCGCCGCCGAGCTGATCCCCGTCCGCACCGACGAGGACCACCGCCGCTAGGTGGCGAGCGCCGCGCTCGCCCCTTCGAGGGCGCCGGGTCCGTGGGGCATTCGGAGGGCCTTCAGCCCGGCATCGATCGCGCCCAGCGTCCCCAGGATCATCTGGGCGTTGAGGTGCCCCATGTGCCCAATGCGGAAGTGGTCGGGGCTGCTGCGTTGCTGCGCCCCCTCCACCTGCATGCCGAGGCCGATTCCAAGGGTGACGCCGGCCCGTTCCTCGCACCAGGCGCGCAGCCGTTCGGCCCCATCCAGCGCGCAGGTTGTCGTCGCGCGCGAGCGGTGGTCGGGGTCCGCCACGTTCAGCGTCGGGCCACCCCCGGCCGACCATGCCTCGCAGGCGGACCAGACCGCACGGGCGAGACGGTCATGCCTCGCCCACGCCTCCTCGACGCCCTCTTCGTGCACGAGGATGTCGAGCGCCTCGCGCAATCCGTAGAGGTGGTGCGTCGGCGCGGTGCCGCAGAAGTTCTGCCAGAAGGCCCCGGGCGCGGTGCGGGGGACCCAGTCCCAGTAGAGGCTGACACGGTCCAGCCCCTCGCGCGCCCGGACGGCGCGGGGGCCGAAGAAGACGAAGCACAGGCCCGGCGGCGTCATCAGCCCTTTCTGCGAGCCGGTGACCACGACGTCCGCGCCCCATTCGTCCATCTCCAGCCGATCGACGCCCAGGCATGCGATCGCGTCGACCTGCAGGAGCGCGTCCGACCTCGCCGCGTCCATCGCCGCGCGAACGGCACGCACGTCCGAGAGGACGGAGGTAGAAGTGTCGGTCTGCACCAGAAGGACCGAACGTATCGACGGGTCCGCGCGTAGGGCCTCCTCGATCCGGGCGGGGTCGACAGGCGTCCGCTTGCCGAACTCCAGCACCGTCGCCTCGGCGCCCGCGCGGCGGGCCATCTCGCCCCAGCCGTGCCCGAAGAGGCCCGTGGCCGGCACGAGCACCCGCCCCCCCGGCGCGCAGGTGTTGGCGAGCGCGGCCTCCCAGGCGGCATGGCCGTTCCCGATGTAGATCGCGACGTCGCCTTCGGTGCGCGCGACCGCCTTCAGGTCGCGCCGGATCCCGGGCATCATGTCCGGCAGCTCGCCCGAGTAGATGTTGGGGCTGGCGCGGTGCATGGCGCGCAGCACGCGGTCGGGCATGGTCGAGGGTCCGGGAATGGCGAGATGCTCGCGGCCGAATGATGGCATGGTCGATCCTTGCGCTGACCCGGACGGGCTAGGGCCGCCCGGCCCCCGCGTCCAGCCGCGCTTGCCCGCCGCGGGCCCCGCACGATAGGGCGGCGCGATGAAGACGCGCAGCCTCTTCGGCCGGCTCTGGTCCGGCTACCTCTCGCGCCACAAACCGCGCATCGCCGTCGCGGCGGTGCTGATGCTGACCGAAGGGGCGGCGCTCGGCCTCTTCTCGTGGATGCTCCAGCCGATGTTCGACAGGGTCTTCGTCGGCGGCGACGTCGGGGCGCTGGGCTGGATCGGCGGGGTGATATTCGGCCTCTTCCTCTTCCGGGGGGTGGCGGTGGTCGTCCAGCGCTGGCTTCTCACGCAGGTCTCGCAGCGCTCGATCGCCGACCTTCAGACCGACCTGCTGCGGCACCTGATGACGCTGGACGCCGCTTGGTTCGAACGGCACCCGCCGGGATCGGTGATGGAGCGCGTCGTCGGCGACGCGCTCGCCATCCAGAACGTCTGGAAATCCTTCCTCCTAGGGGGCGCGCGGGACGCAGTCGCCCTCGCTTCGCTGATGGCCGTGGCGATCAGCATCGATCCGCTCTGGACGGCGGTCGCGCTGGTCGGGGTGCCCGTCCTCATCCTGCCCATGCTGGTCCTGCAGCGCTACGTCCGCAAGAAGACCCGCGCCCTGCGCGCCACCGCCGGCGAGCGGACCGTGCGGCTGTCGGAGGTCCTGAACGGCCTCGACACCGTCCGGCTGGAAGGGATGGAGGAGTATCAGGCCGGACGCTTCCGCGCCCTCGCCGACCGCATCGTCAGGACCGAGACGCGGGTCGCGACGGGGCAGGCCCTGATCCCGGGCATGGTCGACGTGGTGACCGGCATCGGCTTCGTCGCGGTCCTCGCGACCGGGGGGGCGGCCGTCGCCTCGGGGGACAAGACGGTGGGGCAGTTCATGGCCTTCTTCACGGCCATGGCGATGGCCTTCCAGCCGCTGCGCAAGCTCGGCGGGCTCGCCGGCCTCTGGCAGCAGGCGAACGCCTCGCTCGAGCGGCTGTTCGAGCTGCTCGACGCGCGCCCGTCCATCACCTCGCCCGCGTTGCCGAAGGCCCCGCCGGCGGAGGCGCCCGACATCGTGTTCGAGGACGTCCACCTCTCCTACGGCGAGACGGAGGTGCTGCGCGGCGCGAGCCTGACCGCGCCCGCGGGAAGGACGACGGCGCTGGTGGGACCCTCGGGCGCGGGCAAATCGACGCTGTTCCACCTGCTGACCCGCCGGACGGTGCCGGATGCCGGCCGGGTGCTGGTCGGGGACACGGACATCTCGGAGATGGGGCTCGCCGAGCTGCGCAGGAGCATCAGCGTCGTCGCCCAGGACACCCTCCTCTTCGACGAGACGCTGCGCGAGAACCTGCTTCTGGGGCGCGATCCCGACGAAAGCGCGGTGACGGCGGCGCTGGAGGCCGCGCAGGTCCCCGAGTTCCTGCCCCGGCTGCCGCTCGGCCTCGACAGCCCTGCGGGGCTGCGCGGCGGGAACCTCTCGGGCGGCCAGCGACAGCGCATCGCCATCGCGCGGGCGCTGCTGAAGGGGGCGCCGATCCTCCTGCTGGACGAGGCGACGAGCGCGCTCGACACCCGGTCCGAGGCCCTGGTCCAGGACGCCCTGGACCGCCTGTCCGTGGGACGGACGACGCTGGTCATCGCGCATAGGCTGTCGACCGTTCGGGACGCCGATCGGATCGTCCTGATGGAGGCCGGGCGCGTCGCGGAGACGGGCACGCATGACGAGCTCCTGGCGCGCGGCGGGGCCTATGCCGCCCTCTGGCGGATGCAGTTCCGCGAGGAAGCGGCGGCGGGGCAGGCGGCATCGGCCGGGCGCGGATGACCGGGCGCCCGCCGCCTCACCGCCGGTAGCGTTCCGCGAGACGGTCGGGGGACGTGCCGGCCCGCCACCGCGCGAGCGTCACGAGGTTCGCCGCGCCGCGCCGCAGCCAGCGCCCCTCATAGCGGGCGGCGTCGGTGCTGAGGACGAGGTCGAGCGGCGCGAGGTGGCCGCGGAGATTCCTCGCGAGGACGACGTCCTCCATCAGAGGCTGGTCGGGATAGCCGCCCGACGCGTCGTAGAGGGCGCGGGGCAGGAGCAGGCCCTGGTCCCCGTAGGGCAGGCCCGCGCGCGACCGCAGGTTCGCCCATCCGGCGACCCATCGGGGGGGGAGACCCCCGGCCCGGAAGGAGAGGCGCGCCCAACCGGCCCCCGTCCCGCGCGCAAGGAAACGCTCGGCCGGGCCGGTCCAGCCCGGCGGCAGGCGCGTGTCCGCATGGAGCGACCAGAGCCATGCCCCCCGTGCCGCCGCGCAACCGCGGCGGAGCTGCCCCCCCCGCCCGGGGGGACCTTCGAGGGTCCGCGCCCCCGCGGCGGCCGCGATGGCGGCCGTCGCGTCGGAGGATCCGCCATCGGAGACTACCACTTCGCGCACGAGGCCCTGCACGGCGCCGGTCACGAGATCGCCCAGAAGCCCGGGCAGCGCCCCTGCGGCGTTCAGCGTGGGTATCACGACGGAGATGGGCGCGCGGTCGTCATCCTTCATGCCGCCCCCTATATCGCCCCGGGGACGCGGGAGGCGAGCGGATGACGGGACGATCGGGCATCAGGATCGGCGGGGGTGAGCGCGAGGAATTCCTTCAGGATCTCGTGACGAACGACGTCCGGCGGGCGGCGAAAGGGCCGGTCTACGCCGCCCTTCTGACGCCGCAGGGCAAGCTGGTCTCGGACTTCTTCCTCCTCGCGCAGGGGGACACGATCCTGCTCGACGTCCCGGAGGAGGCCGCGGCCAGCCTCCTACAGCGGCTCACCATATACCGGCTGCGCCGCGAGGTGACGCTGGAGGCGACGCCGCTGTCCGTCACGGTCGGCATCGGCGATCCGCCCGAGGGCGCCCTGCCCGACCCGCGCCTCGCTGGGGCCTGGCGCCTCTACGGGGCGGAAGGGCCGGGCGAGCTGTCCGATGCCGTCCGCGTGGAGCACCTCGTCCCAGCCCAGGGGGCGGAGCTGATCCCGGGGGAGAGCTACGTGCTCGAACAGGGGTTCGAACGGCTGCACGGCGTCGATTTCCGCAAGGGCTGCTTCGTCGGGCAGGAGGTCGTCGCAAGGATGAAGCACAAGACGGAGCTGAGGAAGGGCATCGCGCGGCTCGGCCTTGGCGGCCCCGGCGCGGCTGGGGACGCGGTCCTCGACGCCGCCGGCCGAGAGGCGGGCCGGCTGACGACCGTGGCAGGAGGGCGGGCGCTCGCGATGCTGCGCTACGACCGCGAAGGGCTGACCGTGAACGGCGCACCCGCCCGGCGCGAGGCGTAACGCTTCCTTAAGCATTGTCGTCACATCGTCCCCTCAATCCCTGAGGAGAACGACGGCATGACGATCACGACGGAACAGCAGATCCTGGTCGAGCAGAAGGTCACGAACGAGGCGAAGTCCGCAGGCGTGGCCTACCTCCTCCTGTTCCTCTTCGGCGGCCTCGGGCTGCACCGGTTCTACATGGGGCGCACCCTCTCGACGGTCGTCCTTCTAGGGGTGACGCTGGCAGGGTTCCTGATGCCGCCGCTCTTCCTGGTCACGCTGATCTGGCTTGCCGTCGACCTCTTCCTGATCCCGGGCACGATCATGCGCGGCAAGCGGGCGCTGCGCGATCGATTCACGGCCGAGCAGGGGATCGCCGGCGCATAGCGGCGGAGTTCAGGCGCGCTCGGAGTACTCCATCGTCTCCGTATTCACGACGACCTTCTCGCCCTGGCCGACGAAGGGCGGGATCGTGATCCGCACGCCGTTGTCGAGGACCGCCGGCTTGAAGGAGTTGGCAGCCGTCTGCCCCTTCACCACGGGCTCGGTCTCGACGATCTCGCAGGTGACCTTCTGGGGCAGCGTGGCGTTCAGGGGCTCGTCCTCGTAGTACTCGACCTGCACGACCATGCCGTCCTGCAGGAAGGGCCGCCGGTCGCCGAGGATGTCCGAAGGCAGCGCGACCTGGTCGAAGGTCTGCTGGTCCATGAAGTGAAGCTGCCCGTCCGACTCGTAGAGGAACTGCTGATCCTTCTGCTCGAGTCGCACGCGCTCGACCTTGTCGGCGGAACGGAACCGCTCGTTCAGCTTCGAGCCGTTGCGCAGGTTGCGCAGTTCGACCTGCGCGAAGGCGCCGCCCTTGCCCGGCTTGACGTGATCGACCTTCACGGCGGACCAGAGGCCGCCGTCGTGCTCGAGCACGTTGCCGGGCTTGATCTCGTTTCCGTTGATCCTGGGCATCGAGCGAAACCTTGTAGAACGTTGATTTTCTTCGGTGCGGCGGCTATATCCGGAGGCTGGGCAGCCGGCAAGACGCTCAGCTCCGGCCACGTGATGCCGGAGTTTCGCGATTGCTGCATACCAGATATGCGCTCAAAGCATAGCACGAGTGTTTTGAATATGTCATAAGCGCCGTCATGCCGACACATCCGCGACCCGCGCGCCGGCCCGACCGGGGTCGAGGCCGGGCTGCGAGCATAGGATTGGGGGGCGCTCTCGCCGGGAGCCCCCGATAGAATAGACGTGGAAAGGACCACCATGCCCGAGAACATGGACGCCACCGCCTACAACCACGAGCAGGGCAACCGCGCGCGCAAGCTCTTCGCCGCCGTGGTGCTGGCGGCTCTCGACGACGCGATCGCCGACGACAAGAAGTACGGCAACGGCCCCGAGCAGATCGCCCGCTGGGCCCGCTCGAAGGACGGGCGCGAGGTGCTGACATGCGCGGGCATCGATCCGAACGAGAGGGTGGTCCAGGGCCTGATGGAATTCGTGGGCAAGGGCGTGCGGACCTCCGTGGCCCTGTCCCGCGAGGAGAGCGAGCGTCGCAACGCCGCCCTCGCTGAGGCGGAAGCCAAGCGCGCGGCCTGAACCACAAGCCATGACCTGCCGCCAAGGGCGCGCCCTGGCCCGGGGCGCGCCCTTGGCGTGCCGGAAAACCCGGTCGGCGCGGCGATCGGGGACGCGGGGCCACCGGTCCTTTCCCTTAATACGACGCCGCCGGTCGGCGCGTAGGATCCGGCCCACCCAGCAAGCTTCGGCGGCACGGGCCGCCGCCGTTTTCACTGTGGATTCTACTCGATATCCCGCGCCGCGAGGGCCTGGCCGATCTCGCGGCGCACCAGCTTGCGGACGTTGCGGGTGATGCGCTCGCCGAGGGCGCCCTGCAACTCCTCTCGGAGGACGTCCGCGATCAGAAGGCGCAAGTCACCGCCGGCGAGTTCCTCACGGAGGAGCTCCCTCACGACGTCGCGCAACGCGTCTTCGTCGAGCGGCGCGCCCTCTTCCGCTCTCTTGGCGGGGTCGGCACTTTCCGCCTCCTCCGCGCCCGCGGTCGCCTCACGCTCTCCGGCCGCTTCCGCGGAGGGGGTTCGCCCGGCTCGCGGCTCTTCCTCGGTGATCCCGGCCCTGGGATCTTCACGTCCCGCCTGCCCGCCGTGCACGCGGAAATCTGGTGTCAGCACCAGCGCGCCGGGCGCCGCCGGGGAAGGTCCGAGCGGGGTGACAGGCGGCCGCTCGCCGGATCCGGGATCCGGATCGCCGCCCTTCGCGTCCTCCGACACCATCCGCCGGATGGACGCGAGGACGTCCTCGATCTCGGGCTCGATCTCGGGATCGGTTCTCTCGGACATGCTTGCTCCGGCTAACTCCGTGACGCTCGCGCCGACCTTAGGGTGGAGAGGCCCGCGGGAGCAACGCGGCGGGCGCGCCATGGACCGAGGCGGCGCGGCGGACGCGGCCCTCTCGCTACGGGAGGCGGGGGCTAGCGGCCCAGTGCCTCCAGCACCCGGTCCAGCGCCGCCCCCTGCTCCGACGAGGTGACGGGCGCGTCCGAGACGGACCGATAGTACGCCGACGGGTCGTAGGTGACGATGCCGAGGTTCAGGTAATCGACCGTCAACAGGCCTTGCGCCGACAGAAGCTGATAGGCGGCGATGTATTGCTGCGCCAGCGCATCGACCACGTCGACGCGGGCGTTGAGAAGCTCCTGTTCGGCGTTGAGCACGTCGAGCGTCGTGCGCGCGCCCAACGTGGCCTCCTCGCGGATGCCTTCGAAGGCCTGCTCCTGGGCGCGGACCTGGCGCTGCCCGCTCTCGACGATGGCGCGGGTGGTGGCTAGGTTCGCGAAGGCGATCCCTACCTGCTGCTCGATCTGCCGCACGGTCGTCAGCAGCCCGGCCCGCGCCGCCTCCGAGCGGGCGACGGACTGCCGCTCCCGGCTGTCGATCCGCCCGGAGGAATAGAGCGGTCCGGAAAGCTCCACCCCGAGGGAGCGGCTGGTGCCGCCCGTTCCGATCGATTGCCCGAACGGGCCGGGAATGTCGGGGGATTCGGTGTAGGAAACGACGCCGCTGGCCGAGAGGGTCGGGCGGCGGGTGGCGCGGGCGCGCTCGACGTTCAGCTCCGCCAGGGTGACGTTGCGCTGCGCCTCGCGGATGGCGGGGTGCGAGATGACCGCGACGCCGCGCGCGCCGTCGAGCGTCGTCGAGGGAACCGGGGGTGCCGGGGGCTGCGTCAGGTTCGTGGGGTACTGGCCGGTGACGGCGCGGTAGCCTTCGCGCGCGGCGGCGAGGGTGCCCTGCGCGGCGGTGATCTGGCTGCGGGTCAGCGCGAGCCGCGCCTCGGCGACGGAGACGTCGGTGCGCGTGATCTCGCCCACCTCGAAACGGTCCTCGGCGGCGCGGAGCTCGCGGGTGACGACGCGGACGTTGGCCTCGCGCAGGGCGACGAACTCGCGCGCGGAGAGCACGTTCATGTGCGCGTCGACCGCCGCGAGAAGGACCTCCTGCTCGGCGCCGACGAGCTGCTCGCGAAGGACGAGGACGGCTTCCTTGGCGGCGTCGATGGCCAGCTCGCTCTGCCCGCCGTCCCAGAGGGTGATCTGCGCGGCGAGGCCGAAGGTGGCGGTCACCTCCGTCTGTGAAGGGCTGCGGTAATCGAGCGACGCGGTGTAGTTCAGGACCGGGCCGAGGGCGGCGACGGCCTGGGCCACGTCCTCGTCGGCGGCGCGCAGGAGCGCGCGGTTCTGATCCAGGAGGCCGGAGTTGCGGTAGGCGAAGATCAAGGTGTCCGTCAGCGACTGCGCCGACGCCGGGACGGCAGGCAGGATCAGCGCGGCGACCGCGGCCGCCCGGATCAGTAAGCGCATGTCGGTCATCCTCTTCCGCTCGGGTTCATGCCTCGGATGGCAGACTGGCCCAGCCCGTTCGAAATGGCGAGGGGGGGATCAGAGCACGAAGGCGCTCGGCCGCTCGAACCCCGGGAGGAGCGGAGCGCCGGCATTGAACGCATCGCGCCAGTTGACGCGGCCATCCGCCTTCAGCCCGATCCGCACGGTCCCGAGTCGCCCATCCAGGAAGACGGCGGCGGCGCGCCCGCCGTCCTTCAGCTGCTCCTCAAGGGCGGCGGGAAAGACCTCGACCGCGCCCTGCACGAGGATGACGTCGTAGGGGCCGAACTTCGGCGCGCCCTCGACGAGGGGGCCGGCGTGGACGGCGGCGTTGTCCACCCCCTCGGAGAGAAGGGTCGCCTCGGTCTCGGCCGCACGGGCAGGCTCCTCCACGGCGACGACCGCCTCCGTCATCCTCGCGAGCACGGCGGTCGAGTAGCCGCCCGCCGGAGCGATATCGAGCGCCAGCTCGAACGGGCGCGGCGCGACGCCCTCCAGCATCTTGGCGAGGGTCCGCGGCTCGAGCACCACCCCGCCGTCCGGCAGCTCCAGGTTCTCGCCGACATAGGCGGCCTCCGCGAGCGAGGCGGGAAGGAACCGCTCGCGCGGGACGTCGAGGAAGGCTTCGATGATCGGAAAGCGGGTCACGTCCTGGGGTCGGACCTGCGTGTCCACCATGATGCGGCGGCGGGTGGCGAAGTCGGTCATCGGGGGTCTCCAGCGGTCGCGCGCCGCAGTGCCACGCGCCTCCGCCGGGGGCAACGGGGCTTGCGGCCCCCCGCCCCCGCGCGTAACGACACGCGGCCGGCGGCGAGTTGGCGGAGTGGTTACGCAGCGGATTGCAAATCCGTGCACACCGGTTCGATTCCGGTACTCGCCTCCAACCTGGCCCCGCCTCGGCCGGCATTCGCGTCGGAAGCCCGTCGCCGGGTCGCAATGCGCTCCGCACGCCGGCGCTGCCGTGCGGAGCGGCGGCGGGGCCCCCTCTCGACACCCGCCCTTGGGTCGGAAGAGCTCCACGTCATTGCCGCAGCGTGGCGGGGCTATCATAGGGGGCGCGTGCTCGGCCTGTATCGCCTTCTGACCGCGGCCTTGGGGCCTGTCGTGCCTGCGCTGCTGGCGGCTTCGCCCCGCAGGACGGGCGAGGACCGGGCCGAGCGGGCGGGCCGCGGCGGCGCCCGGGGGGACGGGCCGCTCCTCTGGGCGCACGGGGCCTCGAACGGGGAGCTCGCCTCGACGGAGGCCTTGCTGCGCGCCGCGCTCGAACGCTTCCCGGCGATGCGGCTGCTGGTCACCTCGGGCACTGCGACGGGCAGGACGCTGGCCGAAGGATGGAGGCTGGACCGGACGAGCGTCCGCCTCTCGCCGTGGGACGCGCCGGCGGCGCAACGGCGGATGGTGCAGGGCTGGGGTCCCGCCGCCTATCTCTTCGCCGAGTCGGAGATCTGGCCCAACCGCCTCCTCGCGCTCGAGGCGGCGGGGGTGCCGGTCGTCGGGGCCTCCGTCCGCCTTTCCGCGCGCAGCGCCCGCCGCTGGGGCCGGATCGCCCCAGGGGCGGCGAAGCGCCTCCTGGCGGTGCCGGAACTGATCTGCCCGCAGGATCGGGCGACGGCCGACGCGCTCCGCGGCCTCGGCGCCCGGCGCATCGGTCCCGTCGGCACGCTGAAGGCAGACCTGCCGCCGATGCGCCCCCCAGCGGACGCGGACGCGCTGCTGAAGGCGTTCCCGCGGGCGGGGACCGTCCTCGCAGCCTCGACCCACGAGGGGGAGGAGGCGTTCGCCCTCGCCGCCTGGCGCCGCGCGAGGGAGGTCGAGCCGGGCCTGCGCCTGATCCTCGCCCCGCGCCATCCCCGCCGCCTTTCGGAGGTGCTGGAGGCGGCGGGCCCGGAGGCGACCGTCCGCTCGCGCGGGGACGTGCCCGGCTCGCTCTACGTCGCGGACACGCTGGGCGAGCTGCGGTTCCTCTACTCGCTCGCCCGACTGGCCTTCGTGGGCGGCTCGATCGCCCCATTGGGCGGGCACACCCCCTACGAGCCGGCGGCGGAGGGTTGCGCCATCGCGCACGGACCAGACGTGTCGAACGCCGCCGAAGGCTACGAGGCGTTGGGGGACGCCGCGATCGGGGTCGCCTCGCCGGAGGACCTCGCGCGGGCCTTCGCCCTCCCCCCGGAGGAGGCCGCGAGCCTCGGCGCCCTCGCGCGCGAGCGGCTGTCCGGCGGCGCGGCCAAGGTGCGCGAGGCGGTGCTGGACGCGCTCGCCCCCGTGCTGGCGGTCTAGAGGCGGCGCTTCAGGAGGTTCAGCCGCACCCGGGTCTCGGGGTGCACCTTCCCGCCGGTCGGCGGATCCATGAGCGTCGTGAAGAGGCGCGGGTCCGGGTCGCGCGCGTGGCGGCTGCCGCTCCAGCGGATCGCGCGCAGCACGCCTTCGGCCTCCGGGGGCAGGCCGTCCGGCATCTCCCGCCCCGAGAGCGCGCCCCAGGCCGCGGTCCACAGGCGTCCCACCGTCCAGGGGTTGTAGCCGCCGCCCCCCAGCAGCAGCATCCGGTCCGTCGTCCCGGCCAGCGCCCGCACCGCCGCCACGTGGGGGCCGTTGCCCGTGGCCATGCCCGCCTGCGGGTCCTCGGCGACGGAGTCCGCGCCGCACTGCAGGACGATCGCGTCGGGCCGGTGCGCGGCGACGCGGGGAAGGATCAGCTCGTGCAGCGCCGCCATCAGGTCGGCGTCCCCGGCGCCCTTGGGCAAGGGCAGGTTGAACCACGTGCCGGGGCCCGCGTCGTCCAGCGCGCCGGTGCGGGGCCAGCGCCCTTCCTCGTGGGTGGAAATCAGCAGGACGCCGGGGTCGCCCCGCACTGCATGGGCCACGCCGTCCGGATGGTGCGCGTCGATGTCGACATAGGCGATCCGCGAGAGGCCCAGCGCCCGCATCCGCAGGATCGCAAGCGCCGGGTCGTTGAGGTAGCAGAACCCCGCCGCGCGGGACGGCATGCCGTGATGGGTCCCGCCCGCCGGGTTGTGGATGCGTCCCGGCGCCTCCGCCAGGAGGTCCGCCGCCAGGAGCGAGCCGCCCGCCCCGGTCGCGGGACGGCGCCACATCTCCGGGAAGACGGGGTTCGACGGGGTGCCGAGGCCGTGCGCCGCGCGCACCTGCGCCGTCACGGCCTGGGCGTCCTCGGCAGCCTGCAGCGTGGCGAGGTAGGCCGGATCGTGGAACCCGGTCAGAGCCGCGGCCTTGGCGCGCGGCGCCGTCCGGTAGCCGCCGGGATCGATCCAGCCCAGCGCGCGGGACAGGTCGACCACGGTCGAGACGCGCGGGATGCGCAGCGGATGCCACTTCCCGTAGGAGGAGTGGCGGAAGATCGGCGCCGCGAGCAAGACGGGCCGCCGTTGCACGGGCGCAACAGCGACGGTTCGGCCCTGTTTGCCGCCGGGGTGGCCTTGCGCGCGTGGGGCCGTATCTTTCACGTTCGGAACATCGGGCCGCGGGTCCGGGCATTTCAAGGGCGGGCGCATCGTGACCAGGGTTCCCCGCACCGGGCAGGGACGATCCATGAGCCTTCTTCGAACCCGGCAATTCCCCATCAACGCGCCGGGGCGCAAGTCGGACATGCGGACGCAGTTCGCCGCCCTTCCCTGGCGGGTGCGGGACGGCAAGGTCCAGGTCCTGCTCGTCACCTCGCGCGGGACGGGGCGGTGGATCGTGCCGAAGGGCTGGCCGATGGACGGCCGCACCCCCGCCGAGGCCGCCGCAGCCGAGGCTTGGGAAGAAGCCGGGGTCGAGGGGCGGGCCGACGATTTCTGCCTCGGCCTCTACACCTACATCAAGGACATGCCGTCCACGCCCGACCTGCCGGTCGCCGTGGCGCTCTTCCCGCTCGAGGTCCGCCGGACCCGCCGGGACTTCCCCGAGGCGGGCGAGCGCAAGCCGCGCTGGTTCTCGCGCAAGAAGGCCGCCGGAAAGGTGGCCGAGCCCGAGCTGGCGGCGATCATCCGGGGCTTCGATCCCCGCGCCTTGCGGCGCTAGCGCGCTTGCGCGCGCGGGCGGTCGCGCCCATCTGGCCGGAATGATCCGCTACACGCTCCGATGCGCCGAAGGGCATGTGTTCGAATCCTGGTTCCAGGATGCGGCCGCCTACGACCGCTTGGCCCTCTCCGGCGCGCTGGCCTGCGCGACCTGCGGCGGCGGCGGGGTCGAGAAATCGCTGATGGCGCCGAAGGTCCGCCCGGCACGCAAGGCCGCGGAGGCCCCCGTCGAGACCTCCGTGGGGGCGAAGGCCCCGGCGAAGCCGATGGGCGCGGGGATGCCGGACAAGCTGGTCAGGGCGATGGCCGAGCTGCGCGCCCATGTCGAGGCCGGCACCGACGACGTCGGCAAGGACTTCGCCCGGCAGGCCCGCGCCATGCACGAGGGCGAGATCGAGGACCGCCCGATCCGGGGCGAGGCCACGGCCGACGAGGCCCGTTCCCTCCTCGAGGACGGCGTGCCCGCGCTGCCCCTGCCCTTCCCCTCGCGCAAGAAGATGACGTGAGCGCCGGTCGCGCGGTCGTCACCGGTGCCTCGCGCGGGGTGGGCGCCGCTCTGCTGAAGGCGCTGCAGGGCGATGGCTGGGAGGCCGCGGGCACGTCCACGCGGGGCGGCGCAGGGCTGATCCCGCTGGACCTTCTGGACCCGGACCCCGGCCCCTTGCGCGACGCGGCGGGCGACCGGCTGGACCTTCTCGTCTGCAACGCGGGCGTCCTCCTCGAGGAGGACGGCGAGCGGCTGGAGGACGGGTTCCACGCGGCCCTTTGGGACCGGACCTTCCGGATCAACGTCACGGGGGCGTTCCTCTGCGTGCAGGCCTGCCTGCCGGCGCTGCGCGCGGCCCGCGGCAGGGTGATGATCATCTCCTCGCAGCTCGGCTCCTCGGAGGTCCGCCATGCCGGGCGCCCGATCTACCGCGCGTCGAAGGCGGCGGCCTCGAACCTGGCCGTGACCCTGTCGCAGATGCTGGCGGGCGAGGTCGCGGTCGCCGCCTACCACCCCGGCTGGGTACGGACCGACATGGGCGGAACGCGGGCCGACATCGCCGCGGGTGAGAGCGCGGCCGGTCTGCTGGACCGCGCGGCCGAGCTGGGGCCCGAGACATCCGGCGGCTTCTACACCTGGGACGGGCGCCCCCACCCCTTCTGAGGAAGCTTGCCCCTCGCGCGCCGCCCCGCTAGGGGCCGCCCGCGATGTCCATCCTGGTGATGAAGTTCGGCGGCACCTCCGTGGCCACGCTCGACCGCATCCGCCGCGCCGCAAAGCGCGTCGGCCGCGAGGTCGCGAACGGGCACGACGTCATCGTCATCGTCTCCGCCATGGCGGGCGAGACCAACAGACTCGTCGACCTCGTGGGCGAGGCGGGCCAGGGCTCGGGGCCCCTCTACGACGCGCGGGAACACGACGCGGTGGTCTCCTCGGGGGAGAACGTGACCGCCGGGCTCATGGCCCTCACGCTGCAGGAAATGGATGTACCGGCCCGCTCCTGGCAGGGCTGGCAGGTGCCGCTCAGGACCGACGGGGCGCATGGCAGCGCCCGGATCTTGGAGATCCCGCGCGAGGCCATCGACCGGAAGTTTGCCGAAGGCTTCCGCGTCGCCGTGGTCGCGGGCTTTCAGGGCGTGTCGCCCGAGGGGCGGACCACGACGCTGGGCCGGGGCGGGTCCGACACCACCGCCGTCGCCTTCGCCGCGGCCTTCGACGCGGTGCGCTGCGACATCTACACGGACGTGGACGGCGTCTACACGACCGACCCGCGCATCGCGCAGAAGGCCCGCAAGCTGGACCGCATCGCCTTCGAGGAGATGCTGGAGCTGGCCTCGCTCGGCGCGAAGGTTCTGCAGACCCGCTCGGTCGAGCTGGCGATGCGCTACGGGGTCACGCTGCGGGTGCTCAGCAGCTTCGAGGACAACGGGGGCGAGGCCGGCACGCTGGTCTGCGCCGAGGAGGACATCGTGGAGAGCGCATTGGTTTCCGGCATCGCCTACAGCCGCGACGAGGCGAAGGTGACGCTTCTCGACGTCGAGGACCGGCCCGGCATCGCGGCGGCCATCTTCGGCCCGCTCGCGGGGGCGGGGGTGAACGTCGACATGATCGTTCAGAATATCTCCGAGGAGGGGCGGACGGACATGACCTTCTCCTGCCCGGAGGGGCAGGTCGCCCGCGCCCGCAAGGCGATGGAGGAGGCCGAGATCGAGTTCCGCGCCATCGACGTCGAGGACAGCGTGGCGAAGGTGTCCGTCGTGGGGATCGGGATGCGATCGCACGCGGGGGTGGCGAGCCAGATGTTCGACGCGCTGGCGCGCGAAGGGGTGAACATCAGGGTCATCACCACCTCCGAGATCAAGATCAGCGTCCTGATCGACCGCAAGTACATGGAGCTGGCCGTCCAGGCCCTTCACGACGCGTTCGAGCTCGAGCGGGCGTCCTAGCCGCCCGCCCGTGCCGCCCCTCTGGCGCGGGCGACGGGACGCCCGCCGCGCCGGGGGGCCGCTCGCGATCGCCGGCCGTGCCGGGAAGCCCGGCGACGATCCACCCGCGCCGCGCGGACCCGGCTTCGAACGTATCGTGGGATGGTGGCGCGGCGCGTATCCGTCCACGCGTGCGGCAGGCGCAGTGCCGGCACAGCAGGCGCCGGCCGAGGGGAGCGTGAGCCCAAGGCGCGACCGGTCGCGACGGGCGGCCCCCGACGCCGGCCCCCGTGCAGTCGGCCCTTGCCAATCCCGCGCGACGCACCTTGATGCAGGTCAAGCCGCCCTCGAATTACTCGGAACCTCCCTCATGTCGCATTTCGACCCGGCCCTGTCCCTGTCACTCGCGCGTGCGGACTGCGCCGCCTGCCCGATCCGGCATCGCGCGGTCTGCGCATCCTGCGAGGGGGCGGAGCTGGAGCGCCTCGCCTCGATGAAGAGCTACCGCAGCTGGAAGGCGGGCGAGACGATCGCCCTTGAGGGGGACGCGCTGGCGCATGTGGGCTCGGTGGTGACGGGATGCGCGACGCTCACCCGCTCGCTCGAGGATGGGCGCATGCAGATGGTGGGCCTCCTGCTGCCTTCGGACTTCCTCGGCCGGCCGGGGCGGGCCGTCACGCCCTACGAAGTGGTCGCCGCGACCGACGTGACGCTCTGCCTCTTCGAGCGAAAGCCGTTCGAGCGGATGCTCGGCGAGGTGCCGAACCTCTCCTCGCGCCTTCTGGAGATGTCGCTGGACGAGCTCGACGCCGCGCGGGACTGGATGCTCGTTCTCGGCCGCAAGACCGCGCGCGAGAAGGTCGCGAGCCTTCTGGCGAACATCCTGCACCGGGCAGCGGCCGCCGACCGCCCGCTGTGGGCCGAGCTGCCCCTGACGCGCGAGGCGATGGCGAGCTACCTGGGCCTGACCATCGAGACGGTGAGCCGTCAGATCACGAGGCTGCGCAAGGACGGCACGATCCGGCTGGAGGGGGCGCGCGTGATCCTCTGCGACGATCTCTCGGCCCTTCTGGAAGCGGCGGGCGAGGACGGGGACGGAACGTCGCCGGGCTGACTGTCCCGCGGTTGACCTGAGTCAAGGAAAGCCCCTGCCGGGGCGGCTAGCGGGATGCCACGACCGGAAGGGACTGGCATGCTCGGATATCTCAGATTGGCGGCCTTCGGCCTCGTCGCGCTCTTCGCCGCGATCGCCGCGAACTACGCGCGCGACGCGGCCTACATGCTGCACGCGCTGCTCGTCATGGGGATCGCGGCGGGGATGTTCCTCTGGACGCTGCGGACGATCCCCGTCGAGGGCAGCCCGCCCGACGCGCGCCCCGCGCCCACCGGCTACATGGACGGACCCATCCGCGCAGGCGTGATCGCGACCGCCTTCTGGGGCGTCGTGGGCTTCCTCGCGGGCACCTGGATCGCCTTCCAGCTCGCCTTTCCGGGGCTGAACTTCGAATGGGCACAGCCATACGCGAACTTCGGGCGGCTGCGGCCGCTGCACACCTCGGCCGTGATCTTCGCCTTCGGGGGCAACGCGCTGATCGCCACCAGCTTCTACGTCGTCCAGCGCACCTGCGCGGCCCGCCTCTGGGGCGGCAACGCGGGATGGTTCGTGTTCTGGGGCTACAACCTCTTCGTCGTGCTGGCGGCGACGGGCTACCTTCTCGGGGCGACCCAGTCGAAGGAGTACGCCGAGCCCGAGTGGTACGTGGACATCTGGCTGACGATCGTCTGGCTCGTCTATCTCGCGGTGTTCATGGGCACGATCCTGCGCCGCAGGGAACGGCACATCTACGTCGCCAACTGGTTCTACCTCGCCTTCATCGTGACCGTGGCGATGCTCCACGTGGTCAACAACCTGAGCGTGCCGGTCTCGATCTGGGGCTCGCGCTCGGTGCAGGTCTTCGCGGGCGTGCAGGACGCGATGACCCAATGGTGGTACGGACACAACGCGGTGGGCTTCTTCCTGACGGCCGGCTTCCTCGGGATGATGTACTACTTCGTCCCAAAGCAGGCCGAGCGGCCCATCTATTCCTACAAGCTGTCGATCATCCACTTCTGGGCGCTGATCTTCCTCTACATCTGGGCGGGGCCGCACCACCTGCACTACACCGCGCTGCCCGACTGGGCCGCGACGCTGGGCATGGTGTTCTCGATCGTCCTCTGGATGCCGAGCTGGGGCGGCATGATCAACGGGCTGATGACCCTGCAGGGCGCCTGGGACAAGATCCGGACCGACCCGATCATCCGCATGATGGTCGCCTCCCTCGCCTTCTACGGCATGTCGACCTTCGAGGGGCCGATGATGTCGATCCGGGCGGTCAACTCGCTCTCGCACTACACGGACTGGACCATCGGGCACGTGCATTCGGGCGCGCTGGGCTGGAACGGGCTCATCACCTTCGCGGCGCTCTACTTCCTGACTCCGCGCCTCTGGGGCCGCCGGCGGATGCACTCGGTCGCCGCGATCAACTGGCACTTCTGGCTCGCGACGATCGGCATCGTCCTCTACGCGGCCTCTATGTGGGTCTCCGGGATCATGGAGGGGCTCATGTGGCGCGAGGTCGATGCGAGCGGCTTCCTCGTGAACTCCTTCGCCGACACGGTCGAGGCGAAGTTCCCGATGTACGTCGTGCGGGCCCTGGGCGGGGTGCTCTACCTCGCCGGCGGCGCCGTGATGGTCTGGAACATGTGGATGACGATCCGCGCCCCCCGGGGCCGCCGGATCGCCGCCGCCACCCCCGCGGAGTGACGAGATGACCAAGGATCCCGAAAGCCCCCGCTACGACCCGAAGGACGACCCGAAGGTCACCACCGCCTCCGAGGCGGCCGCGAAGGGCGACATCCCCAACGAGCTGCCGCCCGAGACGGCGACCATCACCTTCCACCAGCGGCTGGAACGCAACGCGACCCTGCTTCTCGCGGCGTCCTTCGCGGTGGTCACGATAGGCGGCATCGTCGAGATCGCGCCCCTCTTCTGGCTGGAGAACACCATCGAGGAGGTGGAGGGCATGCGCCCCTACACTCCGCTCGAGCTGGCGGGCCGCGAGATCTACGTCCGCGAGGGCTGCTACGTCTGCCACTCCCAAATGATCCGCCCCATGCGCGACGAAGTGGAGCGCTACGGCCACTACTCCCTCGCGGCGGAATCCATGTGGGACCATCCGTTCCAGTGGGGCTCGAAGCGCACGGGGCCGGATCTCGCGCGGGTGGGGGGCCGCTACTCGGACGAGTGGCACGTCGACCACCTGACCGACCCCCAGTCCGTCGTCCCCGAGAGCGTGATGCCCGTCTACGCCTTCCTCGGCGAGACGCCGGTCACGGGCGAGCACGTGGACGACCTCCTCCGGACCCACCGCTTCGTGGGCGTGCCCTACACGGACGAGATGGTCGCCGCGGCCCGCGCGGACTTCCGCGTCCAGGCCGACCCCGAGGGCGACTGGGGCGGCTTGGTCGAGCGCTACGGCGAGGCCGTCCAGGTGCGCAACTTCGATGGCCGGCCCGGGCTGACCGAGATGGACGCCTTGATCGCCTATCTCCAGATGCTCGGCACGCTGGTCGACTTCTCCACCTTCGAATCCGAGCCGGTCCTCGAGGCCGCCGTGCAGGAGTGAAGCCGATGGACACTTACTCCCTCCTCCGGGCGATCGCCGACAGCTGGGTGCTGCTCGCCCTCTTCGCGGTGTTCGTCTTCGTGATCCTCTGGGCATTCCGCCCCGGATCACGGCCCCTCCACGACGACGCGGCGAACGTGCCCTTCAGGCACGACGGCGCGGGAGGCGCGCCCGTCAGGCGCGACGAGGACGCGGCCCCCGCCCGGCGGCGGGATCGCGGCCCGCCCGCCACCGGCTGCGGCAAGGGCTGTCCGGGCTGCGACTGCCGCCCGCTCGACTTCCTGGAGAGGTATGGCGATGTCTGACGAGAAGCGCATCGACGCCGAGACCGGCACCGAGACCACCGGGCATCAGTGGGACGGCATCGAGGAGCTGAACACCCCCCTGCCCCGCTGGTGGCTCTGGACCTTCTACGCCACGACCGTGTGGGGCGTGATCTACACCATCCTCTTCCCCGCCTGGCCGATGATCTCCGGCGCGACGGCCGGCGCGCTCGGCTGGTCCTCGCGCGGCGAGGTGGCCGCGGAGATCGAGCGGGTCGACCTCTCGCGCGCGGACCTCATGGAAAGCCTCGTCACCGTCGATCTCGGCGTGCTGGATAGGAACGAGGACCTGCACCGCTTCGCCGTGCAGGCCGGGCGGAGCGTCTTCGCGGCCAACTGCTCGCAGTGCCACGGCGCGGGGGCGGCGGGCGTGCAGGCGGCGGGCTACCCGAACCTCCTCGACGACGACTGGCTCTGGGGCGGCACGATCCGCGACATTGCCACGACGGTGCGCCACGGCATCCGCAACGAGGACGACCCCGACGCGCGCTGGTCGCAGATGCCCGCCTTCGGCGAGTTCTGGACCGACGATGAGATCGCCGCCACGGTCGAGCACGTCCGCGCCCTTGGCGGGCTGGAGCACGACCCCGACCTCGCGGTGGTGGGGGCCGAGCTGTTCTACGACAACTGCGCCTCGTGCCACGGCGACGAGGGGACGGGCGACCGCGAGATCGGCGCGCCCAACCTGACGGACGCGATCTGGCTCTACGGCGGCGACCGCGAGGCGCTGGACCGCACGATCCGCCACGCGCGCTTCGGCGTCATGCCCCCCTGGGGCGCGCGCCTGGGCGAGGCGCAGGTGCGGGCCGTCGCGGCCTATGTCCACGGCCTGGGCGGCGGCGAGGAAGAGGCCATGATCGGCGACGAGGTCGAGGCGGGCCCGGACGTGCCGGACGCCAGCTTCCCCGCCTCCGCCGAGGAGACGCCGCGCGAGGCGGGCGAGCCGCCCGTCGCGCCGGTCGCCGACTAGCGCGGGCCGGCATCGGCGCCGCCGCGCCTTCGCGGCGGGCGGCGCCGTTGACCTGGATCAAGGCACGGGCGCCCCCATCCTGCGAGACGGTCCCCATGACCGATGCCCCACAGCTCTTCGCGGCGCGAGAGCCGATCTTCCCCCGCCGCGTCTCGGGCACGTTCCGGCGCCTGAAATGGGCGATCCTCTGGATCACCCTCGGGATCTACTACGTCACGCCCTGGGTCCGCTGGGACCGCGGGCCGAACCTGCCGGACCAGGCCGTGCTGGTCGATCTCGCTAACCGTCGCTTCTACTTCTTCTGGATCGAGATCTGGCCGCACGAGTTCTACTTCGTCGCCGGCCTCCTCATCATGGCGGGGCTGGGCCTCTTCCTCTTCACCTCCGCGCTCGGACGGGTCTGGTGCGGCTACAGCTGCCCGCAGACCGTGTGGACGGACCTCTTCCTCTGGGTCGAACGCCGGTTCGAGGGCGACCGCAACGCCCGCATCCGCCTTCAGAAGGCGCCTTGGAGCGTGCGGAAGGCCCGGCTGCGGCTCACGAAATGGGGCGCCTGGCTGCTGATCGCCCTCGCCACGGGGGGCGCGTGGGTGTTCTACTTCGCCGACGCGCCGAACCTCCTGCGGGAGCTGGCGACCGGCACGGCGCCCCCCGTCGCCTACGTCACCATGGCCGTGCTGACGGCCACCACCTTCACCCTGGGCGGCTTCCTGCGCGAGCAGGTGTGCATCTACATGTGCCCCTGGCCGCGCATCCAGGGCGCGATGATGGACCCCGGCACCCTGACCGTCGGCTACCGCGACTGGCGCGGAGAGCCGCGCGGCAAGGGCGGCGTCAAGCGCCAGCGGGCCGCGGCGCATGCGGTGGGCGGCGGCGAGGCGCGGGCCCGCTACGGCGCGGCGGCCTCGAAGGACGTGGCCGCGCCGCGGACCTCGCGCGACGGCGAGGTGCTGGGCGACTGCATCGACTGTATGGCCTGCGTAGCGGTCTGCCCGATGGGCATCGACATCCGCGAAGGCCAGCAGATGGAATGCATCACCTGCGCGCTCTGCATCGACGCCTGCGACGAGGTCATGGCCCGGATCGGCCGCCCGCGCGGCCTGATCGACTATCTCGCGCTCGACGACCACCCCCCGACCCTCCCGGGCGAGCATGCGGCCGTCCGCCCCATGGGCACGGCCGCCGCCGGCGCACCCGTCGAGACCATCCCGGTCGACGGCGCCCCCGCGCCCGCGCCGAACGCCGCCCCGCGCCCGGCCGTCACGGTGCCGGAGCTGCGGGACTGGACGCCCAAGCCACTCTGGAAGCACGTCCTGCGCCCGCGCACGCTGGTCTACACCACCCTCTGGGCGCTGATCGGGATCGGCCTCCTCGTCGCCCTCTTCGTGCGGCCCGAGATCGACATGACCGTCGCGCCGGTGCGGAACCCGACCTTCGTGACTCTCTCGGACGGATCGGTCCGCAACGCCTACGACGTGCGGCTGCGCAACAAGCACGGCGAGGAGCGCCCGTTCCTGTTCTCGCTCGCCGCGCCGGGCGCCCTGAGCATCGCGTTGGAAGGCGAGGAGGGACTCGCCGCGCCGGTCCCGGCCGACTCGACGCGCCTGCAGCGGGTCTACGTCACCGCCGCCCCGGGCGATCCCGCCGCCTTGGGCGGGCGGACGCCCGTGCGCCTCTGGGTCGAGGACGCCCTCTCGGGCGAGCGGGCGCATGGCGACACGGTATTCAACGGAAGGGGAGAGCTTCGATGAGCGAGCCGACCACGCAGGCCGAGCGGGCCCCCGGCGGGGGCGGGCTCGGCGGACGGCACGTCGCGGCGATGTTCGCGGGCGGCTTCGGGATCATCGTGTCCGTGAACCTCGTCCTCGCGGCGAGCGCCGTCCGCACCTTCCCCGGCACGGAGGTCGACAGCTCCTACGTCGCATCGCAGAACTTCGACGCCGACCGCGCGGCCCAGGACGGGCTGGGCTGGACGCTCTCGCCCGCCTACGCCCCCGGGACGCTGCGCCTCGCCGTGACGGGGCCGGACGGCGCGCCCGTCCGCCCCGAGGTGGTCTCGGCGGTGCTGGGACGCGCGACGACCGTGGCGGGCGACCGCGTGCCGGCCTTCGCCTGGGACGGCGCCGCCCTCGTCGCGCCGGCCGAGCTGGCGCCCGGCAACTGGAACCTGCGGCTGGAGCTGCGCGCCCCGGACGGAACCGCCTTCCGACGCCGCATCCCGATCCGGGTGCCGCGATGACGTCCCATGCCGCCTGCCCGGCCTGCACGGCCGCCCCGGCCGCGGCGGGGGTGGCGGCGGAAGGCGCGGGCGAGGTGCACCACATTGCCCTGCCGGGCATCCACTGCGCCGCCTGCATCCGGGGGGTCGAGGGCACGCTCGCCCGCGTGCCGGGCGTGCGGGCGGCGCGGGTGAACCTCGGCCGCAGGCGGGTACGCGTGGTCGCCGCGCCGGGCCGGGGCGCCGCCCCGGCCCTCGCGGCCCTGGAGCGCGCGGGCTTCGAGGCGCACGAGCTGGACGAGGGGGCGGCCGCCGCGACGGAAGGCGACGCCGCGGGCCGGGCCCTGCTCGCGCGGATCGCTGTGGCGGGGTTCGGCATGATGAACGTCATGGCCCTCGCGGTGGCGGTCTGGGCCGGCGCGGGCGAGACGACCGGCGCCCTCTTCCACTGGATCGCCGCCGGGATCGCGGTGCCCGCGCTCCTCTTCTCGGCGGCGCCGTTCTTCGGCTCGGCCTGGGGCGCGCTCAGGGGCGGGCGGGTGAACATGGACGTGCCCATCGCCTTGGCGATCGTCCTGGCCACGGCCAGCTCGCTGTACGAGACGGCCCATGCGACCGGGGCGCACACCTGGTTCGAGGCGGCGCTGATGCTGACGCTGTTCCTCCTCGTGGGGCGCTATCTCGACCACCGGGCGCGGACGGCCGCGCGCTCCGCCGCCGCTGAGCTCGCCGCGCTGGAGCTGCCGCGGGCCACCGTGCTGGACGGGGCCGGCCGGCGGACGGTCGACGTCGCGGCGATCCGCCCCGGGGACCGCGTGATCCTCTGCGCCGGAGCGCGGGCGCCCGTGGACGGGACGGCCGAGTCGGCCGCGATCCTGGACCGCTCCGCCCTCACGGGCGAGGCCGAGCCCGCATCAGTGCCCGCCGGCGCCCCCGTCTGCGCAGGCGAGGCGGTGCTCGGCGCCCCCCTGGTGGTCCGGGCGACCGCGCGGGCCGAGGACAGCACCCTGCGCCGCCTCGCCGCCCTGATCGAGGTCGCCGAGACCGGTCGCCACCGCTACTCGGGCGCGGCCGAGCGGGCCGCCGCGCTCTACGCGCCCTTCGTCCACGCGCTCGCCGCGATCGCCTTCGGCCTCTGGTGGCTGGCGACGCGGGACCTCCACACCGCGATCGGCGTGGCGACGGCCGTGCTGATCATCACCTGCCCCTGCGCGCTCGGCCTCGCCGTTCCGGCCGTCACCGCCAGCGTCACCGGGCGCCTCTTCCGGGACGGCGTCCTCGTGAAGTCGGGCACCGCGCTCGAACGGATGGCCGAGGTGGACTGCGTCCTCTTCGACAAGACGGGCACCCTGACGGAGGGCGCGGCCGCCCTGCCTGCTCTGGGCGACCAGACGGCGGGGATCGTGCTGGCGCTGGCGCGGTCCTCCGGCCACCCCGTCTCGCGCGCTCTGGCGGCGGCGCTGGCCGGGCGCCGGGCCGAGCCGGTCGAGGCGATCCGCGAACGGGCGGGAATGGGCGTCTCGGGCCTCTGGCGGGGGCGGCCCGTGTTCCTCGGGCGCGGCGCGGACGGGACGGTGCTGCGGGTGGACGGACGACAGATCGCCCTGCCGCTGCGGGAAAAGCTGCGCCCCGGCGCCGCCGAGGCCGTGGAGGCGCTGCGCGCCGCGGGCTGCGAGGTGCGGATGGCCACCGGCGACGGCGAGGCGCGCGCCCGCACGCTGGCCGCGCGCCTGGGGATCGACCGGGTCCACCACTCCCTCCGGCCGGAGGAGAAGGCCGCGCTCGTCACGATGCTGCAGCGGGAGGGGCGGCAGGTGCTGATGGTGGGCGACGGGATCAACGACGCAGCCCCCCTGGCGGCGGCCCGAGCCTCCATGGCGCCGGCCTCCGCGCTCGACGCGGCGCGCGTGGCGTCGGACGCGGTGATCCTCGCGGCGGACCTGCGGGCGGTGCCCCGCACCCTGGCATGGGCGCGGACGGCGCATCGGCGGATCGCGCAGAACCTTTGGATCTCGTCGGCTTACAACGTCGTGGCGATCCCGATCGCCTTCGCGGGCATCGCGACCCCCCTGATCGCGGCGCTGGCGATGTCGCTCTCCTCCGTCACGGTGGTCCTGAACGCGGTGCGGCGGTGAACGTCCTGGTGATCCTGATCCCGGTCTCGGTCCTTCTCGGCTCGGCCGGCCTCGCCGCCTGCCTCTGGACGCTCCGCTCGGGCCAGTACGACGATCTCGAGGGCGACGCCGCACGGATCCTTCTCGACGACGAACCCCAGGACGAAGGAGACGTCCCATGGCCCCCAGCTACCTGACCCGCTCCCGCCTCGCCTGGCTGGGCATCGCCCTGCTCCTCGGCGGCTTCGCCGTCACGGCCGTCGCCGGCGCCTTTGGCCTGCCCCCCTGGGCGGTGCCCGTAGGCTACTTCGTCGCGCTCGCCGGCTCGGGCGTGCTGTTCGTCGGCTGGCTTCGCTGGAAGGCGGCGCATCCGAGACGTTAGCGCGCGCCGCCTTCCCGGTCCCGGGGACCCCGGCCCGGCGCTTGCCCCGCGCCCCGCCGCGTGGGACTTGTGTGGCGGGGCGCCCCGCCGGGGCGCGAAGGGGGGTGCGCGATGGCCCGGAGGGTCAGCGAGAGCCGGAAGCTGCTGGGCCGCCTGCGCGGGGCGCTGGCCGATGCCGGTGACGGACAGGCGCGCTTGGACAAGGTCGTGGACCTCGTCGCGGACTCCATGCGCACGGAGGTCTGCTCGATCTACCTCTTCCGCGACGAGGGCACGCTCGAGCTCTGCGCGACCGAGGGGCTGAACCCCGACGCGGTGCACAAGACCCGGATGCGGTTGGGCGAGGGGCTGGTCGGCCGCGTTGCCCGCTTCGGGCGCAACGTGAACGCCGCCGACGCGCCCGCCGAGCGGGGCTTCCGCTACATGCCCGAGACAGGCGAGGAGCGGTTCAGCAGCTTCCTCGGCGTTCCCATCCGCCGCCTGGGCGAACGTCTGGGCGTCCTCGTCGTCCAATCCCGCGAGGCGCGCGAGTTCACCGACGACGAGATCCATGCCCTCGAGGTGGTGGCGATGGTCCTCGCCGAGATGACCGAGCTCGGCGCCTTCGCCGGGGCCGCCGGCGCGGCCCGCCACGACCAGCCCGCCCTCTTCCGCGGCGCCGTGGCGCAGGAGGGGACCGCTGCCGGCGCCGTCTGGCTGCACGAGCCACGCGTCGTCGTCACCGCCCCCATCGCCGAGGACCCCGAGGCCGAGCTGAAGCGCCTGCGCGCCGCCGCCGCCGAGCTTCGCCAGCAGGTCGACGCGATGATCGACCGCCTGCCCCCCGGCGCCACCGACCAGCGCGCCGTGCTCGAGGCCTACCGCTCCTTCGCGCGCTCGCGCTCGTGGATGCGCCGGATGGAGGAGGACATCGAGGGCGGCCTCTCCGCCGAGGCCGCCGCCGAGAAGGAGCAGGCCGGCGCGCGCACGAAGATGCAGGAGGTGCCCGATCTCTACCTGCGCGAGCGGCTGCAGGACCTCGACGACCTCTCGAACCGCCTGCTGCGGATCCTCACCGGCCAAGGCCAGGACACGGGGGCCGAGATGCCCGCCGCGCCGATCCTCGTCGCGCGCAACATCGGGCCGGGCGACCTTCTGGAATACGACCGCAAGCTCAAGGGCATCGTGCTGGAGGAGGGATCGGTCGGCTCCCACGCCGCCATCGTCGCGCGGGCGCTGGCGATCCCGCTCGTGATCCAGGCGAAGGGCGTGGTGCAGGCCGCGCTCAACGGCGACCGCATCCTCGTCGACGGCGAGCAGGGCGCCGTCCACCTGCGCCCCAGCGACACCGTCGAGGGGGCGTTCCGCGACAAGCTGGCCATGCAGGCCGCCGCGCAGGAACGCTATGCCTCCATCCGTGACCTGCCGGCCAAGGCGCTCTGCGGCTCTGTGGTCGGCCTGCACATGAACGCGGGCCTTCTGGCGGACCTGCCGTCGCTCGGGCCCTCCGGCGCCGAGGGCGTGGGCCTCTTCCGGACCGAGCTGCAGTTCCTCGCCCGCAACGCCGTGCCCCGCCGGGGCGAGCTCGCGTCGCTATACTCGCGGGTGATGGACAGCGCGGAAGGGCGGCGCGTCGTGTTCCGCACGCTCGACATCGGCTCGGACAAGGTGCTTCCCTTCATGAAGCGCGAGGTCGAGCCGAACCCCGCCCTCGGCTGGCGGGCGATCCGGGTCGGCCTGGACAAGAAAGGCGTCATGCGGATGCAGCTACAGGCGCTGATCCGCGCGGCTGCGGGGCGCCCGCTCGCGGTGATGTTCCCCTTCATCGCCCAGTTCGAGGAGTTCAAGGAAGCCCGCCAACGCCTCCTCGACGAGGTCGCCCTGGAGGAGAGGCGCGGCAGCGCCGTCCCCGCCCGGCTCGAGATCGGCGCGATGCTCGAGACGCCGTCGCTTGCCTACGCGCCGCGCCAGTTCTACGAGATGGCGGACTTCATCTCGATCGGCGGCAACGACCTCAAGCAGTTCTTCTTCGCCGCCGACCGTGAGAACGAGCGCGTGCGCAGGCGCTACGACACGCTCAACGTCTCCTACCTCACCTTCCTCGAGCATATCGTCGAACGCTGCGCCGACACCGGAACCCCCCTCTCCTTCTGCGGCGAGGACGCCGGCCGCCCGGTCGAGGCGCTGGCCTTCGCGGCGATGGGGCTGCGGGCCCTCTCCATGCGTCCGGCGAGCATCGGTCCGGTGAAGTCGCTCCTGCGCCGGGTGAACCTCGACGAGGCACGCGCCTGCATCGACGAGGCGCGAGGGTCGGGCGCCCAGTCCGTCCGTTCCGCGCTCCGCGACTGGCTTCGGGTACAGGACCGGGCCGCCTGAAGCGCCCGCCCCGCCCCGCCCCGCCCCGGGCGCGGGGCGATCCGCGGTCACGTCTGGGGCTGCACCACGTCGCGGAACCGGGCGATCACGGCCTCGGGGTCCAACCCCTCGTCGCGGGCCAGCTTCATCAGGCCGAACTGCACCCGCGCCATGTCCTGGTAGTAGCTCGTGTAGGTCCAGTTGACCGCCGCCCCCAGCGCGCCGCCCAGCACCGGCACCGCCTGCGCGGCGACCTTCCGGCCCAGGACCAGGCTGAACACCGGCACGACCTGCCCGATCACCGCCTTCAGGCCGGCCCCTGTCGTGCCGAACCGCAGCGTCAGGAAGGCCGCCGTGCCGCCGTCGTCCCCCGCAAGCGGGCCCGCCGCGGCGAAGGTCTGCACGCAGGCCAGCCGCGTCTGCTCGTCCGCCGGGTCGAACCCGTGCTCGGCGGCGATGCCCTGCATCGCGCGCATCAGGAAGGCGGTCGTCACCGGCACCTCCGCCAGCGCGGTGGGCAGGCCGCCGAAGCCCCCCGCCGCGCCCATCGCGGTGGACAGCGCGGTCGTCATCCGCTCGCCCGTGTCCGGCAGGCGGCCGCCGCGCGTCATCGACGCGCCGGAATAGGCCAGCTGCAGCGCCTGCCGCGTCGCCCCGTTGAGCTGGCCGCGCACGGCCGCCGGCAGACGGTCGAGCAGGCCCTCCGCCTGCGCCCCCAGCGACGAGAGGAGCGACATGCCCGCCCCCGCCGCATCGCGATGCACCTGCGCGAGCTGCGCGATCTCGGCCTCGACATGCGGCGCGAAGGGCTGGTCCGCGGGGTGATCGGTCCCGTTCGGCTCGGGGGCGGCGGCTTCGGTGGCGGCGTCGGGCATGGTGCTCCTCCTCGTTGCCCCACTCAGATGGTGTCGGCGCATCCGCTTGCCAGGGGCGCGGGAAGGACCGGGCCCGCCACGCCCTCCCAGGCGCCCGGCGCCAAGGCCAGCCCCAGGACGCGCGCGGGATCGGTCGGCGGCGGCATCAGCACGCCGGCGAGCGGCGCGAAGCCGAAGCGTGCGTAGTAGGGCGCATCCCCCACAAGCAGCGCCCGCCTCCAACCGGCGGCCGCGGCGCCCAGCGCCGCCGCCATCAGCGCGCCGCCCCAACCCTCGCCCTGGTGCGCGGGGTGGACCGCGACCGGCCCGACCAGCAAGGCGGGCGCCCCGCCGACCGCGACCGGCCAGGCCCGGATCGCGCCCGCCAGGCCGGCCGCCGCCTCGCCCGCGTCCACTACGTGCCCGCATCCCCGGACGGGCGGTCCCCGCCGCAGCCGATAGGACGAGAGCGCCCGCCGCCCCGGCCCGAAGGCCAGGTCGTAGAGCGTCTCGACGGCCGCGCCGTCGCCCTCCTCCTCCTGCCGAAGCCGCAAGCCTTTTCCCCCGCCCGTCGCAGCCGATATGGCGAACCCGGACCCCTGGGAGCAAGCGCAAGGGGCATGGCAACCTTGGGAGCGCACGGATGTTCTATCGTCCAGAGAAGGGGCACGGCCTGCCTCACAACCCGTTCAGCGCCATCGTCGCGCCCCGGCCGATCGGCTGGATCTCGACCCGGGCGGCGGGGGGCGACAACCTCGCCCCCTACAGCTTCTTCAACGCCGTCGCCTACGTGCCCCCGCAGGTCATGTTCGCCAGCACGTCGGCGAAGGAGGATCGCGACGGCACGAAGGACAGCATGTCCAACATCCGCGAGAGCGGCGTCTTCTGCGTCAACCTCGTTGGCCACGCCCTGCGCGAGGCGATGAACCGCACCTCGGGCCCATGGCCCCGCGAGGTGGACGAGTTCGCCGACGCGAACCTCGCCAAGGCCGAATGCGAGGCGATCGCCTGCCCCCGCGTGGCCGACGCGCCCGCTTCGCTGGAATGCCGCCTGACCCGGATCGTGCGCCTGCCGGGCGAGACCAACCTCGTCGCCTTCGGCGAAGTGGTCGGCGTGCACATCCGCGAGGAGTTCCTGGTGGACGGCCGGTTCGACACCGCCGGCGCCCGCCTCCTCGCCCGTTGCGGCTACCGCGACTACGCGGTCGTGGACGAGGTGTTCGAGCTCACGCGCCCGGGGGAGTGACCGAAGGCCCGCCCCCGGGCGCGGGAATGCCGCGCCGGCCTAGTGCCCGGCCGCGATGCGCCCGGTGCGCACGCCGTAGTCGGTCGCGATCTCGTAGTCGGGATCGTCGTCCGAATCGACCATGAGCTGCCCCGCCTGGGTCAGCAGGCGGTGGCACTCGCGCGTCAGGTGGCGCAGCTGGACCGTCTTGCCCGCCGCCTGATACCTCGCGGCCACGGCCTCGATGGCGTTCAGCGCCGACTGATCGGCCACGCGGCTGGTCTCGAAGTCGATCACCACCAGCCCGGGGTCGTTCTCCACGTCGAAGAGCTCCGTGAACCCTTCGGACGAGCCGAAGAAGAGCGGCCCGTCGATCTCGTAGACCTTCGTGCCCTCCGGCGTGGTGTGGGCGCGGGCGTGGATGCGGGTCGCGTTCTTCCACGCATAGACGAGGGCGGAGACGACGACGCCGACCACCACCGCCACGGCGAGATCCTGCCAGACCGTGACCGCGGTGACGAGGACGATCACGAAGGCGTCGGCCCGCGGCACCCGGCGCATGATGCGGAAGCTGTTCCAGGCGAAGGTGCCGATCACGACCATGAACATCACCCCGACGAGGGCGGCCAGCGGGATGCGCTCGATCAGGGGGGCGAGGAACAGGATGAACGCGAGGAGGAAGAGGGCGGCCGAGATGCCCGACAGCCGCGTGCGCCCGCCGGACTTCACGTTGATCATGGACTGCCCGATCATCGCGCAGCCGCCCATGCCGCCGAAGAAGCCCGTCACGGTGTTGGCCGCGCCCTGGGCGATGCACTCCTGCGAGGCGCCGCCCCGCTCGCCCTTGATCTCCCCGACGAGGTTCAGGGTCAGCAGGCTCTCGATCAGGCCGATCGCGGCGAGGATCACCGCATAGGGCAGCACGATCCAGAGCGTCTCCAGCGTCATGGGCGCCAGGAAATCGCCGTAGAGGCCCGGCACGGGCACACCGGCGGTGGTGAAGGGGACGTGGAAGGCCGGCAGCCCGCCCTCGATCGAGGCCAGGTCCCCCACGGTCAGCACGTCCAGCCCCAGCGCGATCACCAGCGCGGCCGTCACCCCGATGCCGACCAGGGGCGCCGGCAGGGCGGTCGTGACGCGCGGCAGCAGCCAGATCACCGCCATGGTCAGCGCCACGAGCCCCAGCATGAGGAGAAGGGGCGCCCCCCAAAGCCACTCGCCGTTGGGCAGGAAGCCGTGCCCGTCCGCATGGGCGGTGCCCGGCACCTGGAACTGGCCGAGCTGGGCCAGGAAGATGACGATGGCCAGCCCGTTCACGAAGCCCAGCATGACCGGGTGCGGCACGAGGCGGATGAACTTGCCCCAGCGCAGCGCGCCCACCGCGATCTGGATCAGGCCCATGAGGATCACGGTCAGGAACAGGTACTCGACCCCGTGCTGCGCGACGAGCGCGACCATCACCACCGCCAGCGCGCCCGTCGCGCCCGAGATCATCCCGGGCCGGCCGCCGATGCAGGCCGTGATCAGCCCGACGATGAACGCGGCGTAGAGGCCGACGAGCGGATGAACCCCCGCGACGAAGGCGAAGGCCACCGCCTCGGGCACCAGCGCCAGCGCGACGGTGAGCCCCGCAAGCACCTCGGTGCGCAGGCGGGTCGGGGTCATCTCGGCGCGGAAGTCGGTGAACGAGAATCGCTTGGCCATGGCGGCCAGGTCGGTCGAGGCCATGAGCCCTCCGGAACGTGCGGGAAATGTCGCTTGATGGAGGGGGCCCTTAGCCGGGATCGCGCGGCATGGGAAGGGCAGGCGCGGCCGGGCCGCCATGCGCGGGGCGCAAGGGCGGCGATCGCGCCTCCGGTCCCGGCTGCGGGGGCGCCATCCCGCTTCCCCTCCCCCGCGGCCTGCCCTAACCCTGTCGCGGCCGGCGCGGGGTCCGGCGGCGAACGGAGGGCCGCGCATGGCCGAGACGATGATCGGCGTGATCGGCGGGTCAGGCATCTACGAGATAGACGGGCTCGAGGACGCGAAGTGGCGCGAGGTCCGATCGCCCTGGGGGGACCCGTCGGACAAGATCATGACGGGGCGGCTGGGGGGCGTGCGCTTCGCCTTCCTTCCCCGGCACGGGCGCGGCCACGTCCACACGCCGACCTCCGTGCCCTACCGTGCCAACGTCGACGCGCTGAAGCGCCTCGGCGTCACCGACATCGTCTCCGTCTCGGCCGTGGGCTCCTTCCGCGAGGACTACGCCCCCGGCGACTTCGTCCTCGTGGACCAGTTCGTGGACCGCACCGTCGCCCGCGAGGGCACGTTCTTCGGCCGGGGCTGCGTCGCGCACGTCTCCGTCGCTCATCCGACCTGCCCGCGCCTGACGGACGCCTGCGAGGAGGCCGCGCGCGCCACCGGCGTGACCGTGCACCGGGGCGGCACCTATCTCGCGATGGAGGGCCCCCAGTTCAGCACCCTGGCCGAGTCGAGGCTCTACCGCGACGTCTGGGGATGCGACGTGATCGGCATGACAGGCATGCCCGAGGCGAAGCTCGCCCGCGAGGCGGAGATCTGCTACGCCTCCGTCGCCATGGTGACGGACTACGACAGCTGGCACCCGAACCACGGCGAGGTCGACGTGACCGAGATCATCGCCGTCCTGTCGGGCAACGCCGACAGGGGCCGGGCCATGGTCGCGCGCCTGCCCGGGCTTCTCGGGCCGGGGCGCGCGCCCTGCCCGCACGGCTGCGACCGGGCGCTCGATCACGCCATCCTCACCGCGCCCGAACGCCGCGATCCCGCGCTCGTCGCCAAGCTCGACGCGGTGGCGGGGCGGGTCCTGCACAAGGGGGCCGGGACATGAGCCGCAGCGTCCGCGACTACATCCGCACCATCCCCGACTTCCCGCACGAGGGCATCCTCTTCCGCGACGTGACGACGCTGTTCGCCGACGCGCGCGGAATGCGGATCTGCGTCGATCAGCTGCTCGACCCCTATGCCGGCACGCGGATCGACCGCGTCGCGGGGCTCGAGGCGCGGGGCTTCATCCTCGGGGGTGCGATCGCCCACCAGCTCGGCACCGGGTTCGTGCCGATCCGCAAGAAGGGCAAGCTGCCCGGACCCCGGATCGAGGAGGCCTACGTCCTCGAATACGGCGAGGCGGTGATGGAGGTGCACGAGGACGCGGTCGAGCCGGGCCAGCGCATCCTCCTCGTCGACGACCTCCTCGCGACGGGCGGCACCGCCGAGGCCGGGATCAAGCTGATCGAGCGTCTCGGCGGCGAGGTCGCGGGGTGCGCCTTCGTGATCGACCTTCCGGAGCTCGGCGGCCGCAAGCGGCTCGAGGCGCTGGGGATGGACGTCCACGCGCTCACGTCCTTCGAGGGGACCTGACCGGGGCATAGGCCCCGCGCGGCGCCCCGCCCGTCAGAGGTCCGTCGCCCTCTGCAGACGGGGGATCAGGATGTCCCCGTTCTCCAGCAGCCGCGGCTCGCCGTAGTTGCCGACCTCGTCGATCAACCCGAAGAGCCGCGCGCCCAGGGTCGCGAGCTCCGCCATCGGCGCGGGCATGCCCTCGGGCGGCGCCTCGGCGATGTCCTCCGCCACGCCCTGCAGGATCAGGCCGAAGGCGCGCGCCATGAGGTTCACCCCCTCGCGGGTGGTCTCGTTCTCCTGCGCCGCCGCTGGAACGGCGAGCAGCATCGACAGGGCCAGCGCGCGGATCATGGGACCTCCGGACGGGGGCCCCCGGGCTCGAGGGGGCGCTCGATCCCACAAGCGCCCGGACGGCCCGCGGTTCCGTCCTTCACCGGCCATTCGGGCCGGCGCGGCTCACGCCGCCTCGCGGATGGCCTCCCATGCGCGGTTCACCGTCTGCATCCGCCGCTCCGCGAGGCGCACGGCCTCCTCGGGAAGCCCCCGCCCGATCATCCGGTCGGGATGGGACTCGCGGACTTGGGCGCGCCAGGCCCGGCGCGCGGCCTCGACGCCCTCCTCCGGCGCGACGCCCAGGACCTCCCAGGGGTCGGGCTCGGCCCCGGGGACGTGCGCGGCGCGCAGGCGCACGAAGTCCCGCTGCGGCAGGCCGAGACGGGCCGCGACCTCCGAGAGGAACTCGTCCTCGGCCGGATGGTAGTCCCCGTCCGCCAGCGCGACGTGGAAGAGGCAGTCCATCAGGTCGATCAGGGCCGGGTCCCCGACGGGGAACATCCGTCCGATCCGCTCCGCGTAGGCCTCGAAGCCCGCGACGTCCTGCCTGGCGAGGTCGAAGACCCGCCCGGCGTTCGCCAACTCCTCCTCGGGTATGTGGAACACCTCGCGAAAGGCCCTCACCTCCGCGCGCGAAACCTCGCCGTCGGCCTTGGCCATCTTCGCCCCGAGCGCGATCACCGCGATGGTGAAGGCGACCGACCGCTCGGGCGGGGTGCGCGAGAAGAGCGCGAGGAGCGCCTCGCCCGACGCGAGCGAACGCAGGACCTCCGCGATGCGGGACCAGATCGACATGCCCGTCCCCTATCCCATCGCCGCGCCGGGGGCACGGGGCTTCGGGCCGCGCGGGCCCGGGGCCGGGATCGCCCGCCGCGCGGGCGCGCCGTCCCGGCGGGACCCCATGTCGCACCGAAAGGCGCCCGAACCCGCTTGGCCCCGCCGCCCGCCTCGCTACATGAGTTTCAGAAATTTCTGAAAAGACATGAAAGGTAGAACGGGACCGTGGCGCTGAGCGATCTGGAACGCGACTTCGTGATGCACTTCGGCGAGATGGGCTCGCGCTGGGGGATCGCCCGGACCGTGGGGCAGATCTACGCCGTGCTCTTCCTCTCCGAGCGGCCGCTCTGCGCGGATGCGCTGGTTCAGGCGCTCGGGGTCTCCCGCTCGAACGTCTCCATGGGCCTCAAGGAGCTGGAGTCCTGGAACCTCGTTCGCCGCAAGCACGTCGCGGGCGACCGGCGCGAGTACTTCGAGACCCCCGAGGACATCTGGCAGATCGTCCGTACCCTGATCGCCGAGCGCAAGAAGCGCGAGATCGACCCGACCCTCTCCACCCTGCGGGAGCTCGAGCTGCGGACCCCCGCGGAGGGCGACGCCCATGCCCATGCCCGCATCGCCGCGCTGCGCGAGCACATCGAAGGCATGATGCGCTTCTACGAGGAGCTCGACCGCCTCGAGACGAAGTCGCTCGTCCGGCTCATGAAGATGGGCCGCTCGATCAGCCACCTCGCCACCGCCCCCGGGCGGATCCTCCCCCTCAGGAACAAGGGCGCCTAGACCGATGGAAGCACTCGACACCCTCGTCCTCTCCCGCATCCAGTTCGCGGCGAACATCTCGTTCCACATCCTCTTCCCGACGATCACCATCGCGCTCGGCTGGGCGCTGCTGTTCTTCAAGCTGCGCTTCCAATGGACCGGCGACGCCAAGTGGATGGAGGCCTACCGCTTCTGGGTAAAGGTCTTCGCCCTCTCCTTCGCGATGGGCGTCGTCTCCGGAATCACGATGTCCTTCCAGTTCGGCACCAACTGGCCCGGCTTCATGGAGACGGTCGGGAACGTCGCCGGGCCCCTCCTCGCCTACGAGGTGATGACCGCCTTCTTCCTCGAGGCGGTGTTCCTCGGGATCATGCTCTTCGGCTGGCGCAAGGTGCCGAGCTGGCTGCACACGACTGCGACCTTCCTCGTGGCCTTCGGCACCACCATGTCCGCCTTCTGGATCCTCGTGCTGAACTCCTGGATGCACACCCCCCAGGGGTTTGAGCTGCGGGACGGCGTCGTCCACGCCACCTCGTGGATGGAGATCGTCTTCAACCCCTCCATGCCCTACCGCCTGGCGCACATGCTGCTGGCCTCGGGCCTGACGGTGGCGTTCCTGATCCTCGGCATCGCGGCCTTCCGGCGCCTCCTCGGCGATCAGCGCGAGGAGGTCCGATCGCAGATCCGCTTCGGCGCGGTGCTGGCGGCCGTCCTGATCCCGGTGCAGATCTTCGCCGGCGACATGCACGGCCTGAACACGCAGGAATACCAGCCCGCCAAGGTCGCCGCGATGGAGGGCAACTGGTCCGACACCGACGGGCGCACGCCCCTCGTCCTCTTCGCGATCCCCGACCCCGAGGCGCGCGAGAACCGCTTCGAGGTGGCGATCCCGAACGGCGCCTCGCTGATCCTCGGCCACAAGCCCGAGCACGTCGTGCCGTCGCTGGACGAGTTTGTGACCGAGGACGGCGAGATGCTGCACCCCCCCGTGGCGAAGGTGTTCTGGGCGTTCCGCGTCATGGTCGGCACCGGGATGGCGATGCTCGCCCTCTCGTGGATCACGGTGCTCCACTTTGCCCGCAAGCGCGAGGACGCGAACGGCGTGCGCCGCCGCTGGGTCATCTCGACCCTGCCCAGGCCCCTTCTCTGGGCGATGGTGGCGATGACCTTCTCGGGCTGGCTGGCGACCCTCGCCGGCTGGTACGTGACCGAGATCGGACGCCAGCCCTGGCTCGTCTCCGGGGTGCTGACCACGGCCGAGGCCGTGGCCCAAGTGCCCGCCGGGATGGTCCTGTCCACCTTGCTCGGCTACCTCGCGGTCTATGCGTTCCTGACGCTGGCCTACGTCTCCGTCATCTTCTACCTCGCCCGCCGCGCGGCGCGCGGGAACCCGGTCGGCACGCTCGAGAGCCCCGGCTCCGGCCAGGCCGAGGTCGAGGCGATCGCCGGCGCCGGCCCCCGGGGTGGCCGGGGTGGCCGCGATGCGCCCGGTGGCGGCACGCGCGGCGGCGGCCTCCAGCCGGCCGAATGACATCGCCCGGGGCGGCCGCCGCGCCGCCCCGGCCCCCACCCGCACCACGGAAGGCAGGTCAAATGGAATGGTTCGGCGATCCGGCGGTCTGGCTGCCCTGGACCTTCGCGGCACTGATGGGCCTCTCGATCCTGGTCTACGTCGTCCTCGACGGGTTCGACCTCGGGGTCGGCCTCCTCTTCCCCTTCGCTTCCGACGCCGAGAAGGATCGCATGATCGCGTCCATCGGCCCGTTCTGGGACGCGAACGAGACTTGGCTCGTGCTGGCCATCGGCATCCTCCTCGTCGCCTTCCCGGTGGCGCACGGGCTGATCCTGACCTCGCTCTACCTGCCGGTCTTCCTCCTCCTCCTCGGCCTCATCCTGCGCGGCGTGTCGTTCGAGTTCCGGGTGAAGGCGCACGTGCGCTACAAGGAGCGCTGGAACCTCGCCTTCTGGGGCGGCTCGCTGATGGCCTCGCTCTCCCAGGGCTTCATGCTCGGCCTCTACGTGATGGGCCTGGAGTGGAGCTGGGCGACCGTCGCCTTCGCCTCGCTGACGGCGGTGTTCCTGACCGTGGGCTACAGCTTCATCGGCGCCTGCTGGATCATCATCAAGACCGAAGGCCCGCTGCAGCGGAAGGCCGTCGAATGGGCCAGGGGCGGCATCTGGGGGGTGATCCTCGGGATCGGCGCGATCTCGGCGGCCTCGCCCCTCGTCTCCCCGCGGATCTGGGGCAAGTGGCTCGGCTGGCCCGAGTCGCTCCTCCTCGCGCCCCTGCCGGTCCTCTCGGCCGCGCTGATCGCGTTCCTCTGGTGGAAGCTGCGCCGGATGCCCTACGACGACGACCGCTGGAACTGGACGCCCTTCGCGGCGGCCATGGCGATCTTCGCGCTCGCGTTCCTCGGCCTCGCCTACAGCTTCTACCCCTACGTCGTGCCCGAGCGGCTGACGATCTACGAGGCGGCCTCCGCGCCCGAGGCCCTCTTCATCATCTTCATCGGCACGCTGGTCGTCCTGCCGACCATCGTGGCCTATACCGCGCTGGCCTACTGGATCTTCCGCGGCAAGGCCCAGGACCTGACCTACGACTAGGCGCCCGAACGGCCCCCGCCCATCCCCGGCGGGGGCCTCCCGCCCCTACTCGGCCGCCGCCTGCGGCCGCGGCGACAACGCCTTCAGCGCGTCGTCGCTCAGCATGATCTGGCGGTGCGGGAAGGGGATCTCGATCCCGCGCTCGTCGAAGACGGCCTTCAGGAGCTCGTCGTAGAGGCGCCCGACGCCCCAGTGCGCGCCCGGAAGCGTCTTGATCCGCGCCCGCACGAGGACCGCGCTGTCCGCGAAGCCCGTGACGCCTTGCATGTCGAACTCCCCCAGGACGTTCGGGCCCTGCTCGGGGTCGCGGCGCAGGCGCTCGAACGCCTCCTGCATGGCGGCCTTCACGGCCGGGACGTTCTCGCCGTAGGCGACGCCCATCTCGCGGACGTGGAACGAGAAGCCGCGCATGAAGTTCGACACCACGTCCACCGCGCTGAACGGCACGATGTGATAGACCCCGTCGAGGGTCCGCAGCCCGACCGAGCGGATGGTCAGCTTCTCGACCGCGCCGGTGATGGGGCCCGCGGTGACGACGTCGCCCACGTCCATCGCGTTCTCGAGCTGGATGAAGATGCCCGTGATGATGTCCTGCACCAGCTTCTGCGCGCCAAAGCCGATGGCCAGGCCGACGACCCCCGCGCCCGCGATCAGGGGGGCGATGTCGATGCCCAGCTCGCTCAGGGCGATCATCGCGCCGAAGATCACCAGCGCCACGGTGAACGCGTTGCGGAACAGCGCGAGCAGCGTCCGCTGCCGCGACGTGACCATCCCGGTGCCCGCCAGCTTGCGGTCGATCCAGACCGACACCGCCGACCAGAGGATCACCAAGGCCACGACGATGGCCGCCGCGCTGACGAGGCCCCAGACCCGCGCGCCGACCTCCGGCCGCTCGAGCAGCTCGCCCAGGTCGACGATCCGCCACCCGTCCAGCAGGACGAGGACGGCAGAGGCGAAGGCGACCAGCGCCAGCACGATCCGCGCCGGCCCCGCGAGGCCCTTCAGCCGCGCCCGGAACCCCACCGCCCCTTCCGGCGCAGGCGCCTGCGCGGCGGCCGAGCGCGCGCCCCGCAGCAGCCGCTGCCCCACCGTCACGAGGACGAGGGCGATCACCGTGAACACCGTGCCCCGGATCACCAGCGCGCCCATCAGCGCCGGGCGCGTCAGCGCGATGACGAAGCAGCCCAGCACGTAGGCGTAGGCCAACCACGGCCAGATCGCGAGCCAGGCGCGCCCCGAGGCGCGGCCCATGTCGGCGGCGACGTCGCCGTCCTCGGCGCCCCTGCGGCGCCGGCGGCGGGCCTCGGCCTCGGCCTGCTCGTGGTCGAGTACCGCGCCCATCGCCCGCCGGATGCGTGCCACGGCGTAGAGGGCGATCGCCGCCGACAGGACGATCACCAGCGTGCGGACCGAGTTGCGCGCCGGCAGCCCGCCCAGCGCCTGCGCCACGGGCACGGCGACCATGATCCCGTACACGGCCGTCGCCACGACCAGCCGCACCCGCCGCGCGATGATCTTCTGCGCGTGGAGCGGAAGGTCAGAGAGGGTCATCGTCCCCGGCACCCGCGAGACCACCGCCGACAGGCCGATCCCGAAGAGGCCGACGACGACGTAGGCATTGAGGTAGAGCGCGGCCTCCTGCGGGACGTCGCCGCCGCCCAGCGCCAGCGCCACGGCATAGCCCGCGACCCAGCCCAGCAGCACCGCCAGGACGCCCGACAGCATCCGCATCCCGAACCGCCGCAGCCGCGTGCGGAAGGGCAGCACGAAGCCCTGCCGGCGCAGGGGCTGGCGCACCAGCCAGCGCAGCATCCCCCGGTGCGCCAGCCGCATCGCCACCTGCGTCGCCGCGATCACCGCGACCAGCCGCCACAGCATCCCCGCCGTCTCCGGCACGAGCAGGGCGCGCCCGAAGCCGACCGCCAGGCCCGGCAGGCGGGCCGCCTCCACCGCGAGGATGCGGGCGCGGCGCCAGCCCTCCTCCACGGCGCGGGCGCTCCGGTCGGCCAGCCGCTGCGCGAGGGGCACGGGGACGACCTCCTCGTCCGCCGTCTCCACCTCGCGCAGCGTCTCCAGCTGCGCCAGGAGGTCCGCGCGCGAGGCGTCGTCCGAGAGGGTGGCGATCAGCTCGTCCAGCGTGACGGCGGCGGGCGCTTCGGGCGCGGCCGTCTCGGCGGGGGCCTCCGCGGCGGGCGGCACCAGGGGGATCTGCGCCGCCGCGCCCAAGGGCAGCATGACGGCGAGAAAGGCGAGGAGGGCGTGCTTCACGGCGGGGGGGATCTCTTCGGGGCGATGTCCTGTCGCGACGCCCTAGCCCGGCCGCGGCCCGCGGTCAGCCCCCGCCGGACATGCGGCGCTGGACGCCGGGGCGTCCGGGCCCTAGCCCCGGCCCATGACCTCTTATTCCTCTCCGCATGGCGGTTTGCCGTCTCAGTCGCAGCTTCTGTCGGGCCGTGCGCGGCTGACGGAGGCGTATTCGGT